>NZ_JAYEFD010000001.1:0-2142373 GCF_035117725.1 Microbulbifer magnicolonia
AACATCGCCGATGGTAGTGTGGGGTCTCCCCATGTGAGAGTAGGTCATCGTCAGGCTTCTATTCCAAAAGCCCTGATCGCTTCGCGGTCAGGGCTTTTTTCATTCCAGCCTGCCGATGAGCAACTGCCGAACATGGTGAGAGTAGGGCTAAACCGCGCGTGTGCGAAGCACTGCTTCGCGCGCGGTTTAGCGACCGGCCAGGGAAGGCCGGGCCGGGGCGTGAGCGAACACACAGAAGCCGCGCCAGGGATGGCAACGCAAACGCCAATAGCCTCTGCAAAATCGCCCGCAGACCGTACTCCCGGTAACCACTGGATTCCAACGAAACCGCTGAACGCCCCGCAGGCATTACCTGCCGTGCGCCGCGAGCCCTCTCAAAAAGCCACCAGCGCCACAGCATCCTCTCCAGACAGTAACTTCTCCCGACACCAAGTCTCACTAAACTCCAGCGTGCTGGGCTACGCCCCCTCTGGTTCTTTCCGGCCAATTCGCGCGGTAACTATCAAGACGACCTATAGAAACTGCGAATGTAACCCACGGCTCTGTCTCAATATGGCCCAAATTAACACCCTTGCGGCCGGCGAATACTAGGTCCCAGGGCCCGCTCCCGTTAAACTCCATCGTCTAAAAATCCAACAACTACGAGGCCTACCTTGGCGGAGCTGGGGGAAATTTCCAATCTGACTATGACACTGCTGTTGATAGCCTGTGTCGTCAGTGCGTTTATCTCCGCAGTGACCGGTGGAGCCGGTGGCATACTGATGTTTGCAGCGCTGAATACGGCGATTCCTCTGCGCATGCTGGTGCCCATCCACGGTGCCGTGCAGCTGATGAATAACCTCGCGCGAGTCTTCTATGTGCGCGAGCATATCCGCTGGGACCTCTGCGGGCCTTTCTTTATCGGCTGCACATTGGGTGCGGGAGCTATGACCGTTGGGCTGGCTAGCCTGAGCTGGCAGCAGCTGCCGATGGCACTACTGGCGGTGCTGATCTTTTATACCGTTTTCAAACCCAAAAAACTTCCGGAGATTCGCCTCGCACCGCGCAATTATTTTTGGGTAGGAATAGCTACCGGCACGCTCGGCATTTTGGCCGGCGCGGTCGATCCTTTGCTGGCAGCCTTCTTCGTACGCAGGGACCTGAGCCCGCAGGAAATAGTGGCCAATAAGTCGGTGATGCAGGCCTGGTGTCATGCGCTCAAAATTCCGGCATTTATCTTTCTTGGTTTTGCGTTCTCGGATCACCTGGGCTTGATACTGCTACTGACCGTGGCGGCAGTAATCGGCACCCGGATCGGGGTAGCACTGCTGAATAAGCTGAACAGTGAGTTGTTTTTCAATTTGATGAAAGTGGCGTTGCTGGTGGCCGGTATTCGGATCGTTTACCAGCTGATCACGGCGCAATAAGGTGAGCGAAATGGCTGATTACCAAATTCTTAATCCCTATAACGGCGCGCTGATCGAGGAATACGATTTTGCCAGCCGCGACCAGGTCGAGAGCGCAATTGCGCTCTTGGTCGAGGGCCGGAAAACTCAGCAGGCGACGCCCGCCTTTGAGCGTTCAAATATACTGTTGCGCCTGGCGCAATTGCTGCTGGAGCGCAAGGAAGAGCTGGCTGGGCTGATCACCGAGGAAGCGGGCAAGACCATCAGTGACAGTCGCGTAGAGATCGACCGGGCCTACAATACCGCGATGGCGAGCGCTATGGAGGCGCGTGCGATCAGCGGCGAGGCACTGGATTCCGACGCATTTCCTCCGCAGCGTGAGAAGATCGGCGTCGTGCTGTGGAGGCCGCTGGGGACCGTACTTTGCATTACCCCGTTCAATTTTCCGATCAATATCGCCGTGCACAAGATAGGTCCCGCCTTTGCGGCCGGCAATACCATTCTGTTTAAGCCGGGCCCGCAGAATAAGCGCTCCGCGGAATTGCTGGTTGAACTCTGCTATGCGGCGGGTATGGACCGCTCAGTGCTGCAGATGCTGATTCCGGACGTGGACGCGACGGGTTATGCGGTGGCGCATCCGCAGGTAGATGCCATCAACTTTACCGGCGGCACTGCCGCGGCCGACGCCATCGCCATGCGGGCAGGGTACAAAAGGCTGCTGTTTGAACTCGGCGGCAATGATCCGCTGATCGTAATGCAAGATGGCGATCTGGATGCGGCGGTCAGCGCGGCGATCAACCAGCGCTTCGCTACCGCGGGTCAGCGCTGTACCGCGGCCAAGCGCCTGTTTATACACCGGGATGTCTACGAGGTGTTTACTGAGAAGCTGGTGGCGGCGACGGCAAAGCTGAAAATCGGTGATCCGACAGAGGATGATACCTTCGTCGGGCCGCTGATCCACAAGGCTGCAGCGGATGAAGTGGAGCAGCGTATTCGCGCGGCCGTCACCGCCGGTGCGCGGGTTCTGTTCGGCAATCGGCGCGATGGCAATATCATCTGGCCTACCATTCTCGATAATGTCCCGGACGATGCGGAGCTGGTGGCAGAGGAAACCTTTGGTCCGGTAATGCCGTTGCGTGCCTTCGACACCGTTGGGGAGCTGGTGGCCCTGGTGAATAACTCTCCATTTGGCTTGCAGGCAGGGGTCTTTACCCAAAATCTGGCATTGGCCAAACAGCTGTTCAATCAGCTCGACGTGGGACTGCTCGCGGTGAACGACGGGCCCGGATTTCGCGCCGAACACTTCCCCTTTGGAGGAGTGAAGGAGAGCGGTGTCGGGCGTGAGGGGGTGCGCTACGCGGTTCGCGAGATGAGCTATCAGAAGACCCTGGTCATCTAACTGCTCATCCAGCTACTCATTTAAAAGTTGCGACAAGTTTCACGTTTGGCGCCGTAAACGCCACTACGGCTTCCTGTTCACAACGGTGACCTTCAACTATACTCCGGCACTACTTGTCGGAGTGCCTGTGGGCTGAGATCGCTGTCGCGAGATCCGTTGAACCTGATCGGGGTAACCCCCGCGTAGGGAACAAGATCTGAAGTCGCTATACGCTATGTAAAACAATAGTAAGTTGCGCGGCTTTTCTCTATCTGCCTGCCCTTGGCTCTGCGGCGCCATTTATCCGCAAGCCACAGGGGTAGGCATGTCCGATATCACCGACCAAGCCAAACACACCGCAAAATCCTCCCGTGCGGCCAGCCGCGATTCCGCCAGGGACTTCCTGAATAACCTTACTGCGCAGCCTTTTCCCAGCTCCCGCAAGGTCTACCTGCAGGGCGAGACGCCGGATATTCGCGTGGGTGTGCGAGAAATCTGTCTCGGCGACAGCGTCGTCGGCGGTGACGAGAAGAGTCCGCAGCTTGAGCCCAATTCACCACTGCGGGTCTACGACACTGCCGGTCCCTATTCCGATCCGGACTACAAAGTCCATGTGCGCGAGGGTCTGCCGAGGCTGCGCTGCGCATGGATAGAAGCGCGCGGAGACACCGAGCAACTTACCTCCCGCCAGGCTGCCTACAGCCAGCAGCGCATGGCCGACCAGGGCCTGGATCATATCCGCTTTGAAAACCTGCCATCGCCGCGCCGCGCCAAGTCAGGCCGGAATGTATCGCAGATGCACTACGCGCGCCGCGGCATCATCACCCCGGAAATGGAATTTATTGCCGTGCGCGAAAACATGGGGCGCGCAAAAGTCACCGATGTATTGACGGAATCCCAGTGCCGGAAGGCCCGCGAAGGCATCTACATCCCGGAGCAGATCACCCCGGAATTTGTGCGCCGGGAGGTCGCCGAGGGGCGTGCAATTATTCCGGCCAATATCAATCACCCGGAATTGGAACCGATGATTATCGGTCGCAATTTCCTGTGTAAGGTAAACGCCAACATCGGCAACTCGGCATTGACCTCTTCGATCGAAGAAGAGGTGGAAAAGCTGGTATGGGCGACCAGGTGGGGCGCGGACACGGTGATGGACCTGTCTACCGGTGCGAACATTCACGAGACCCGCGAGTGGATATTGCGCAATTCGCCAGTGCCGATCGGCACTGTACCTATTTACCAGGCACTGGAGAAAGTCGACGGCATCGCCGAGGAACTCACCTGGGAAGTGTTCCGCGATACGTTGATCGAACAGGCCGAGCAGGGTGTCGACTACTTCACCATCCATGCTGGCGTGCTGCTGCGCTATGTGCCGCTGACTGCAAAGCGGGTGACGGGGATCGTGTCCCGCGGCGGTTCCATCATGGCCAAGTGGTGCCTCGCCCACCACAGGGAGAATTTCCTCTACACCCACTTCGAGGAAATCTGCGAGATTATGAAGGCCTACGATGTGAGCTTCAGCCTCGGCGACGGTCTGCGTCCGGGTTCCATCGCCGATGCCAACGATGAGGCCCAGTTCGGCGAGCTGCACACCCTGGGCGAGTTGACCTGGATCGCCTGGGAGCACGACGTCCAGACCATGATCGAGGGCCCGGGGCATGTGGCGATCCACAGGATCAAAGAGAATATGGACGAGCAACTGAAGCACTGTCACGGCGCGCCCTTCTATACGCTCGGCCCTCTTACTACAGATATCGCCCCGGGTTACGACCATATCACTTCCGGTATCGGCGCCGCCCTGATCGGCACCTATGGTTGTGCGATGTTGTGTTACGTAACCCCGAAAGAGCACCTGGGGCTGCCCAACAAGGAAGATGTGAAAGAGGGCCTGATGGCCTACAAGATCGCCGCCCATGCAGCGGACCTGGCCAAGGGGCATCCAAGGGCGCAAATGAGGGACGACGCCCTGTCCAAGGCGCGTTTCGAGTTCCGCTGGGAGGATCAGTTCAACCTGGGGCTGGATCCGGAGCGCGCGCGCGCCTACCACGACGAGACGCTGCCCAAGGAATCCGGCAAGTTGGCGCACTTCTGCTCGATGTGCGGCCCGAAGTTCTGCTCGATGAAGATTACCCAGGATGTGCGCGACTATTCCAAACAGCTAGAGGCCGCCAAGCAGGAAGCGGAGAAGGGCATGGAGGAAATGGCGATCAAGTTCAGGGATATGGGGAGCGAGCTGTACCACAAGGGCTGACACTTGAATGCGGAATGCGGACAAATCTGCCGGGAGCAGATTTGCACAGCCGAAGGCTGCCCGCGAAGCGGGTGAGGCGCAGGGGCGCGCCTCATGAATGCGGAATGCTATAGAGACGCTCAATGGCAAATAACCAGATGCCTCGAATCGCAATAGCCGGCGGCGGCCTGATGGGCCGCCTTTTGGCCTGGCGGCTGTCCCTGCAGGGACTGGCTATCACTCTGTTCGAAGCGCGGGATCTGTCGACGCCCAGCGGTGCCTGCTGGACCGCCGCCGGCATGATCTCGCCGCTGTCGGAACTGGTGCACAGCCAGCGGGAAATCTACGAGCTGGGTACACGGAGCCTGGCCCTCTGGTCCGACTGGGCGGAAGAGCTCGAGGCGCTAAGCGGGCGCTCGGTGGCATTCCGTAACGCCGGCAGTTTGTTGGTGGCGCACGGACAGGACAAGAGCGAGCTGCTGCAATTCCAGCGCGAGCTGGCCGGCAAGCTGGATGGCGATATTGGGCTCCATGTGCAATCACTCAACGCCGCACAGCTGCAGCAACTGGAGCCGGCCCTGGAAAATTTCGAGCAGGGCCTCTATCTGCGCGCCGAGGGGGATATCGACAACCGCCGCCTGCTGCCGGTGTTGCTCAGCGTATTGCGCCAACAGGGCGTCAGTTTGGAAGAGCGGACGCCGGTGGAGTGCGGCAGCTACCGGGTGGAAAGCCAGGAGCGCAGTATGCGGTTCGACTGTGTGATCGACTGCCGCGGCCTGGGCGCCAGGGCTCAGGTCGGCGGTCTGCGCGGTGTGCGCGGTGAAATGCTGGTGGTCGAGACCCGCGAGGTGTCGCTGCAGCGCCCGGTGCGGCTGCTGCACCCGCGCTACCAGCTCTACGCGGTACCGCGCGGCGACGGCCGCATCGTGATCGGCGCGACTGAAATCGAAAGCGAGGATATGTCGCCCATCTCGGTGCGCTCGGCCATGGAGCTCTGCTCGGCGCTCTACTCACTGCACCCGGCATTTGCCGAGGCGCGCATCGTGGAGTCCCGGGTCAATTGCCGCCCGGCGACCATGGACAACATGCCCCTTATCCACAGCGAACGGGGCTTGGTGCGCGTCAACGGCCTCTACCGGCACGGCTATCTGCTGGCGCCGGCGCTGGCGGAGCGGGTAGAGAAGCTGGTAACAGAACAAGTTTTACAGGTGGCATAATGCAGATCTTGGTCAACGGCCGGTTCCAGACGATCGAGTGCCCCACCGATCTCGGCAGTCTCCTGCGGAAACTCGGTTACAGCGGCGACACGTTTGCCGTGGCTCTGAATGGCGATTTCGTCGCGCGGACAGATTATTTGCACACAGAGATCGGTGACGGCGACACCCTGGACGTGGTGGCGCCGGTAGTGGGCGGTTGAATATGAGCGATCAGCTGAGCTTATACGGCAAGAACTTCAGCAGTCGTTTGCTAGTCGGCACTGCGCTGTATCCATCCCCGGCAATCATGCGCGCGTCGGTGCAGGCGTCCGCGGCCGAAATCATCACACTCTCCCTGCGTCGACAGAGCCCGGAACAGCAGCAGGGCAGGATGCTGTGGGACTATATTCGTGAGTCGGGCTGCCAGCTGCTGCCGAATACGGCCGGCTGCAAGACGCCGCGGGAAGTGATCGCGCTGGCGGAAATGTCGCGGGAAATCTTCCAGATCGACTGGCTCAAGCTGGAAGTCATCGGTGATGACTACAACCTGCAGCCGGATCCTTACGGTTTGGTCGAAGCGGCGCGGGAGCTGGTCAAGCGCGGCTTCAAGGTGTTGCCCTACTGCACCGACGACCTGGTCGTGTGCCGCAAGCTGCTCGACGTGGGCTGTGAAGTGCTGATGCCCTGGGGGGCGCCCATAGGCACCGGCCAGGGGCTGTTGAACAGATACAACCTGCAGGCGCTGCGCGAGCGCCTGCCGACGACTCCCCTGATCATCGATGCCGGTATCGGTGCTCCGTCGCAGGCGGCGGAAGCGATGGAAATGGGCTTCGATGCAGTGCTGCTGAATACCGCCATCGCCAGGGCTCGGGATCCAGTGTTGATGGCACAGGCATTCAAGCTGGGCGTCGAGTCCGGGCGCAGTGCCTTCAATGCGGGACTGATGCTCAAGCGCCAGACCGCCAGTCCCAGTACCCCCACGCTGGATATGCCCTTCTGGCAGCAGGGCCACGAGACCCTGCAGGAATAAGCGATTTATATGCTGGAAGGTACAAGACCGATAGTCTGGTCCATCGCCGGCAGTGATGCCGGCGGCGGCGCCGGCATTCAGGCAGACCTGCTGACGTTTGCCGATCTCGGCTGCCATGGCTGCACCGCAATTACCGCGAATACCGCGCAGAATACCGTGGAAGTGGCCGCTATTAATGCGGTACCTGTGGATGTACTGACCTCCCAACTGGAAGCATTGCAGCGCGATCTGTTTCCCTCGGCGATCAAAATAGGGCTGCTGGCCAATACGGAACAGGTTACGGCAGTGGTCAGGTTCCTGCGTGTACTTTTGCAGGTTAAGCAAATACCCATTGTCTACGACCCCGTCGCCGTGGCCAGCAGCGGCGCCGCGCTAACTGAGAGCAATATCGGGGAAGCGGTTATCCGGGAGCTGTTCCCGCTGTGTACGCTGATCACCCCGAATCTGCACGAGCTCGAGTGGCTGGCGCGCGCATCGGTAAGCGATGCGGGGGAGATCATCAGTGCGGCACAGCAACTGCGGGAGAGCGGCAGTGGCGCGGTACTGGTAACCGGTGGCCACGGTGAGCTGGTTGCCGGCGAAATCGCCGATCTGCTGTGGGATGGTCAAAGTGCCGACTGGTTTATCGGCAAGAAAGTGGCGACTGGTAACGATCACGGCACCGGCTGCAGCCTGTCTTCGGCCATCGCCGCCTGCCTGGCGTTGGGCTACCCGCTGCGGGATGCCTGCGTGGTGGCGAAAGCCTACGTGCAGCGCGGGCTGCGTCTCGGCCAGTCCGACCGGATTGGCAGCGGCTCCGGGCCGGTCGGGCACTGCGGCTGGCCGACCGAACTGCATGATTACCCCGAGGTTCTGGTGCCCGGTGAAAAACGCGGTGAAATCTACGGCTGTTTCGGCGGTGTAGATGCCAGCGTGTATACGCAGGGCTTCCCCGAGCCGGACTCTCGCTCGCTCGGGCTCTATCCTGTGGTAGATTCGGTCGAGTGGCTGGAAAAACTGGCCGAACTGGGCGTGCGCACGCTGCAACTGCGGATCAAGCACCCCCGCACGGAACTCCGCGCGCAGATAGCGCAGGCAGTGACTATCGGCCGGAAATATGGGCTGCGACTGTTTATCAACGATTACTGGCAGCTGGCCATCGACTGCGGCGCTTACGGCGTGCATCTGGGGCAGGAAGACCTGCAAACTGCCGACCTGGCGGCGATCAAACGCGCGGGTCTGAAACTGGGAATCAGTACACATGGCTTTTACGAACTGCTGCGCGCCTACCGTTACCGCGCCAGTTACCTGGCCATTGGTGCTATCTTCGCCACTGACACCAAGGATATGAGTGACCAATTGCAGGGAACGAAAAAGCTCGCGCGTATGGTCGCGCTGCTGCCGGGCTATCCGCTGGTGGCCATCGGCGGTATCAGCCTGGAGCGCGCGCCAGCCGTGGCGGAGACCGGAGTGGGCGGTATTGCCGTGGTCAGCGCGATTACCCGGGCCGACGATTACGTGCGGGCGGTCGGTGAGTATCAGAGACTGTTTAAAGGCTGAATTATGCTGAGCGGAAAGGAACTGCAGCGCTACAGTCGCCAGATACTGTTGCCGCAGGTCGGCGAGCAGGGGCAGCAGAGGCTGGCGGCGGCCCGCGTGATGATCATCGGTCTAGGCGGCCTCGGTAGCCCTGCGGCACTTTACCTGGCCGCGGCCGGCATCGGCACATTGGATCTGGTCGACGGCGACCGCATAGAGATATCCAATCTGCAGCGGCAGATCCTGTATAAGACCAATCACCGCGACAAAGCCAAGGCGCAGGTAGCCGCGCAGCAGCTCGCCGCGGCGAACCCGGAGATCCGCGTGCACGCACACCCACGTATGGCCGATGAATCCTGGTTGCGGGACCGGATAACGGATGTCGACCTGGTGCTCGACTGCACGGATAACCTGGAAATCCGCCACGTCATAAACCGCGTCTGCCGGGAGACGGGGAGGGCGGCCATCATGGCGTCGGTGCGCGGCTTTTCCGGACAACTCATCAGTTTCGACTTCTCCGCCGCCCCATCGCCCTGCTACGCCTGCCTGTTCCCGCCGCGACAGCAGCGGGAAGCGCAGAGCTGTGCCACCGCCGGGGTGATTGGCCCCGCCCTCGGCGTGATCGGCAGCATGCAGGCGCTGGAGGCCATCAAGTACTTACTAGGACTGCCAGTGCCGAGTGTCGGCAAATTGCATCTGTTCGAGGCGGAAACCCTGGAGTTGCGATCACTGCAATTGCAGAGTGATAATGACTGTCCGGTTTGCAGTTGTACAAAATAAAAAATGCCGTCAATAAAAGTGACTTTGCTGCCGTGGGCACTGCTGGCAGCACTGGCGTTGCCCGGGTGTTCGCCCGAAGGGCCGGCGCAGAAATCAGCCACTGCCACGCCATCGGGCGCAGGCAATGAGCCCCTGAGTGCTGTGGCGATCAGAGACGTTTATCGGCGCAGCTGCTACAGCTGCCACGAAAGCGGCATCAATGGCGCTCCCCGCACTGGCGACACGGCCGCCTGGGCGCCGCGCATGGCCAAGGGACTGGATACCCTGGTGGCCAACGCGGTGAACGGCTATCGGGCTATGCCGCCTCGCGGTCTATGCTTTGACTGCAGCGAGGGCCAATATGAGGCCCTGATTCGCTACATGGCTGGCGTTCAGTCAGAACCGGAGTAAAGGACAACAGTGGAGCCAGCCAATGCGTACTATTTCCAAGCTGTACCATCTCGCGATTGCCCCCCTTCTGCTATTTCCCCCGTTTCTGATTTTTTCCTCCGGCGCAGTGGCGCAGAATGACGCTCTTCCAGACCTGCTGGCGCTGAACGAATGGAAAGTACCCTGGGAAGGGCGCCCCCGCGATCCCCATGTGGACGGAAGCGACGATGTCTGGTTCTGCGGCCAGGCCGGTAACTATATCGGTCGCTTTGCCCCGCTCAGTGGCATCTTTAAGCAGTTTTCGGTCCCGCCCGGAACGCACCCGCACAACCTGATCGTCGATGATCAAGATCACATCTGGTATGCCGGCAATCGGAACGCCCATATCGGTCGCATGAACCCGAAAAACGGCGATATTCGTCGCTACGCGATGCCGGAAGGCGTGGACGATCCCCATACCCTGGTCTTCAACAGTGCAGGTAATATCTGGTTCACCGCGCAAAACAGTAATCGGATCGGCCTGTTGAATGTCGATAGCGGAGCGGTGCGCATCGCCGAGCCGCAGACTGCCGATGCCCGGCCCTATGGCATAAAAGTGGATGCGCAGGACCGGCCCTGGATCGCGCTGTTCGGCACCAACAAACTGGCCAGGGTGGATCCGCAGACAATGGCCGTGACGGAAATTGAACTGCCGCGGGCCGATGCCCGTCCACGCCGGCTGGAGATCGATGGTGCCGGCAATATCTGGTATGTGGATTACCCGGGCGGCTACCTGGGGCGCTATGTTCCGGACACCGGCAAGTTCACCGAGTGGCAGCTTCCCGGAGAAACACCGCGCCCTTACGGTACGGCACAGGACGACAAAGGACGCCTCTGGATCGCCAATACCGGCGTCATCCCGAATCGTATTCTGGCATTTGACCTCGCGCGGGAGAAATTTATCAGCGAGAGCACGGTGCCGAGCGGCGGCAATGTGCGGCATATGTATTTCAACAGCGAGGACGGCAGCTTCTGGTTTGGGGTCGATACCGGCTACCTGGCGCAGGGAACTCCCAGAAAATGAGCCGTTGCATGGTGCCAGTGGCAGCTCTCGATTGAATTTTTTTATGTCCTCTATTTTGTAAATAAATTTTTAATGAATTTTTATGCGCTTATTCTAGTCTTCAGGGAATCATCTGATTTCAGTAATTTTTATTAATGCAAAGGGATGAGGTTAATTATGAGCAAGATTGATATCGGCATTGGCGAGAAGGATCGGGAAAAGGTAGCCGCTGGACTCAAACACCTGCTGGCGGACAGCTACACGCTCTACCTGCAGACGCATAATTTTCACTGGAATGTGACCGGTCCGCTGTTTCGCGAGTTGCATCTGATGTTTGAAGAGCAGTATACCGAGCTCGCGGAGGCGGTGGATGATATCGCCGAGCGCATTCGTACGCTGGGGGTGTACGCACCCGGCACTTACCAGGCATTCGTTCAGCTCAGTTCTATCAAGGAAGTCGCCGAGATTCCGCCGGCCGAAGAAATGGTGAAAATCCTCACCCGCGGTCACGAGCAGGTGGTAAAGACCTGCCGCGATGTTCTGAAGGCGGCCCAGCAGGGCGAGGACGAGTCCACCGTGGCCCTGGTCTCCGACCGCATGCGGGTTCATGAGAAAACTGCCTGGATGCTGCGGGCTACATCCAGATAGTGGGTCCAGATAGCGGGGCGGACCGCCCCCTGGAAACGGAACTGACCGAGCGGCGCCGGGAGCGCCGCTCAAGCGGCTGACATCTCCCTTGCGCGGCACTTGTTTCAACGCCGCGGCGCTTATATTCTACTGCCTTCACCTGCCGCCAAGGCAGCCAAGAAGTCTCACATAATAAGAATCCCATGTCCCACAACATCATTATCGGCGGCGGCCACAATGGCCTGGTCTGTGCCTGTTACCTGGCCCGGGCGGGCAGGAAAGTCACCATCCTGGAACGGCGTTCCATCGTCGGTGGCGCCGCGGTTACCGAAGAGTTCCACCCCGGATTCCGCAACTCCGTCGCGAGTTACACCGTCAGTCTGCTGAATCCGAAAATCATCGAAGACCTGAATCTGCACGATCACGGCTTGCGGGTGAAATTGCGGCCCCAGTCGAACTTTTTCCCGCTCTCGGACCGCGAGAGCCTGTCCTTTCACCGCGATTTCGCCGGGACCCAGGCGGAGATTGCGCGCTTTTCCAAGGCGGACGCCGCGGCGCTGCCCGACTTCTACGCGATGCTCGAGAACGTGGCGGATATATTGCGCGCGGAACTGCTGCGCACGCCACCCAATGTCGGCGGCGGGCTGGCCGATCTGGTGCGCGCAGGCAGCTTCGGTCTACGCGCGAAAAAACTGACCATGACCCAGCGGCGCGATGCGCTGGACCTGTTCACCAAGAGCGCTGCCGACGTGCTGGACGCCTGGTTTGAAAACGATCATGTGAAAGCGGCCTTTGCCTTCGATTCCGTCGTCGGCAACTACGGTGCACCGAGTACGCCGGGATCCGCCTATGTCTTGCTGCACCATGTGTTTGGTGAGGTAAACGGCGAGAAAGGCGCCTGGGGACACGCCATCGGCGGCATGGGGGCCATTACCCAGGCCATGTTGAAGGAGGCCCAGCGCCTGGGCGTGGAAGTGCGCACCGATGCCGAGGTGGAGGAAGTGCTGGTGGAGCAGGGTCGGGCCATCGGGGTGCGCCTGGCCAACGGCGAGCGCCTCGTCGGCGACAAGGTGATCGCTAATGTCGGCCCCAAGCTGCTCTACTCGAAGCTGGTCGATGCGCAGCATCTGAGCGACGAGTTCCGGCGCCGTGTGCGCGGCTTTAAGGTGGGCTCCGGCACTTTCCGCTTGAATGTGGCGCTTTCGGAGCTGCCGGATTTCACCTGCCGCCCGGGCACCAATCTGCAGCAGCATCACCAGTCGGGCATCGTGATCGGCCCGACCATGCAATACCTGGAACAGGCCTATCTGGACGCCAAACAATTCGGCTGGTCGCGGGAGCCCATCGTCGAGATTCTGATCCCTTCCACGGTGGACGATTCGCTGGCGCCGCCCGGGCAGCATGTGGCGAGCCTGTTCTGCCAGCAGTTTGCCCCGCAGTTCCGCGATGGAACCAGTTGGGACCAGCACCGTGAAGCGGCGGCGGACACCATTATCGAAACCGTCGCGCGCTATGCGCCGAATTTCAAGGATTCGGTGATCGCCCGGCAGATTCACTCGCCACTGGACCTCGAGCGCAAGTTCGGCCTGATGGGCGGCGATATATTCCACGGGGCGCTCGGACTGGACCAGCTCTGGTGCAACCGGCCGTTCATGGGTAACGCCGATTACCGCACGCCCATTGCCGGACTCTACATCTGCGGCTCCGGCACCCACCCAGGCGGCGGCGTTACCGGCGTGCCCGGCCACAACGCGGCGCGGGAGATACTCAAGGACCGCTGAGCGCGGGGGAGTCAGCCCGGGACCAGGCCCCTGGTTCCAACAGCGAAAGGAATGCCCTGGCGGGCGCGGAAAGCCCGCCTCGGCCTTTCACCAATACGCCAACCTCCTGCCCGACGACGGGCGCGGTCAGCGGCAGGCAGCTGAGTCCGTAGTCGCGCATTTGCGGCTCACACAGGCTCGGCACCGCACTGACACCGATCCCCACCTTTACCAGCTGGCCGATGGTGCTGAGCTGATTCGCCTCGCATTGCAGCCGCACCTTCCTGCCGCATCCGGCGAAAGCCTGATCGGTCCAGCGACGCACCGCGGAACCGCGGTTCATGGCGATAAAGGGCGCCGTGGCCAGATCGCTCCAGCGCAGTGATTTCCTGCTCGCCAGACGGTGATCCGGGGGAACCACGGCGACAAATCGATCGCGGTCGAAAGGCATGAACTCCAGGCCCTCCAGGTCATCCGGGCGGAAACTGATCCCCAGCTCCGCACGTCCCTCCTGCACCGCGCGGACTACGCGCTCCATCACGATGTCCTCCAGCGCGATATTGATCTGCGGGTGGTGGCGGTGGAATTCCGCCAGCAGCGCCGGCAGGCGGTTCAGGGCGAAGGCCGGGATCACCGCCAGGGACAACTGGCCGTGCTGCAGCCGGAAGCGCTGCTGGATCGCCTCGAGGGACTGGTCCCAGCTGTTCAGCAGCTGCTCGGCGCGGGCGAGGAACTCGCGGCCCTCCGGCGTCAGAACCAGCTGGCGGCCGTCGCGGCTGAACAGCGGTCCGCCGGCGGCGCTCTCCAGATTGCGGATGGCCACGGACAGTGCGGGCTGGGAGATATGCAGCTGGGCGCTGGCCTCGGCCAGGCTGCGCGTGCGGGCCACGGTGGTAAAGGCTCTCAGTTGCTTGATAGTGGCAGACAATGAAAATCACTCATTCAATAGAGTTATGGACGGTACAGTGCCCCAGGTGGAGGAAACAGGTCGATTAAATAAAATTTAATAAATATAAGAAAGTTTAAAATAGTCTTAACTGTCAGACCAAGGCATGATTGCCCGAATCGCGAGCGGCCGAATAATGGTCAACTATTGAAACTATTCACCTTGAGAAAAACGAGTAGATAAGGTCAGTCAGATGAGCAACAACGCCCAGCCCCTGTGGCAGCCCAGTCCGGAAGCCATTGCCGCCACCCAGATGGATCAGTTTCGCCGCCTGGTCAACGAACGGTTCGGCCTGGATCTGGCGGACTACGGCGAACTGCACCAGTGGTCCGTGGACCGGCGCGAGGACTTCTGGCGCACCCTGTGGGACTTCGGTGAAGTGATCGCCAGCGAGCGCGGCGACAAGGTGCTGGGCAGGGACGTCATGCCCGGTGCCGAGTGGTTCCCGGAGGCGAAGCTGAACTTCGCCGAGAACCTGCTGCGCTACCGCGACGACCGCATTGCGCTGGTCGAGCGCCTGGAAAACGGCGGTCGCCGCGAACTCAGCTACGCCGATCTCTACCACCGCGTGGAGCGCCTGGCGGCCGCGCTGGCGGCGCAGGGCGTGGCGCAGGGCGATCGGGTGGCCGGCTTTATGCCCAATATCATCGACACCGTCGTGGCCATGCTGGCGACTTCCAGCCTCGGCGCCATCTGGACTTCCTGTTCACCGGATTTCGGCATCAACGGCGTTTTCGATCGCTTCGGCCAGGTGGCGCCGAAGGTGCTCTTCGCCTGTGAGGGGTATTTCTATAACGGCAAGACCATCGACTCGCTGCCGCGCCTGCGCGAAATCGTCGCGCGCATCGATTCCATTGAGAAGCTGGTGGTGGTGCCGGTGGCGCGCAGCGCCGACGAGACCGCCGCTGCGGCAGCGGATATCGACCGCGCGGTGACGCTGGACCATTTTGCTGCCGCGGCGCCCGAGCGGGCGCTCACTTTCGTGCAGACGGATTTCAATCACCCGCTCTATATCATGTACTCCTCCGGCACCACCGGCGTGCCGAAATGCATAGTGCACGGTGTCGGCGGCACCCTTTTACAGCACCTGAAAGAACACCGCCTGCACTGCGACCTGAAGCGGGACGACACCATGTTCTACTTCACCACCTGCGGATGGATGATGTGGAACTGGCTGGTGAGCGGCCTCGCCTGTGGTGCCACCCTGGTGCTGTTCGACGGCTCGCCCTTTTACCCGGCGGCGGAGAGTCTCTGGGACATGGCCGACGAGGAGAACATCAGCGTCTTCGGCACCAGCGCCAAGTATATCGCCGCACTGGAAAAGTCCGGCCGCAAGCCGCGCGAGAGCCACAAGCTGGAGAAACTGCGCGCGGTGCTGTCCACCGGCTCACCGCTGGCCCACGAGGGCTTCCGCTATGTCTACCGGGACATCAAGGCAGACGTCTGCCTGTCCTCTATCTCCGGTGGCACCGACATCATTTCCTGTTTCGCGCTGGGCAACCCGACGCTGCCGGTCTACGCGGGCGAACTGCAGTGCCGCGGACTGGGACTGGCGGTGGAGGTGTGGAACGACGACGGCCAGGCGGTAATCGGCGAGAAGGGCGAGTTGGTATGTGCCAAGTCCTTCCCCTGCATGCCGATCGGCTTCTGGAACGATGAGGACGGCTCCAAATACCGCGGCGCCTATTTCGAGAGCTGGCCCGGCGTCTGGGCGCACGGCGACTATGCGGAGATCACCGCGCACGATGGTGTGATCATCTACGGCCGCTCCGATGCCGTGCTCAACCCCGGCGGCGTGCGCATCGGCACGGCGGAGATCTACCGCCAGGTAGATAAGGTGGAAGAGGTGCTGGACAGTATCTGTATCGGCCAGGACTGGGACGACGATGTGCGCGTGGTGCTGTTTGTGGTCCTGCGGGAGGGCATAGAACTGGACGACGCTTTGATCCAGAAGATCCGCTCCACCATCCGCGCCAACACCACGCCCCGCCACGTGCCGGCCAAGGTGATTCAGGTGGCGGATATTCCGCGCACCATCAGCGGCAAAATCGTCGAGCTGGCCGTGCGCAATGTGGTGCACGGCAAACCGGTCAAGAACCAGGAGGCACTGGCCAACCCCGAGGCGCTGAAGCTGTACGAAAAACTGCCGGAGCTGGCGGAAGACTGACTGTTGGGGCGAACCTAGCGTTCGGACGCAGCTTTAGGCGAGCCCTGCTGCCAGTGCATCGAGGTTCATAACGCTTTTGTTGGCGGTGCCGCTACCGGGGCCAGCCTTGTGAGACTCGCCGTAAACCCATCCATGGGGGCTCTGCACCGGCATCCATGCCGGTGAAGGTCTCACAAGGCTGGCCCCGGTAGCGACACCTTCGCAGCAAGTTCAGTTAAATTGCCAGCATTACGCTGGCAGCTGGGTCTTCGCATTGGCCTCTTCACCTGATCAGCCTTGACTTGGGTTAGCACAAGGTTCCCCCCTACAATTCCACCGACCACTGGCTTCTGATCATCCGAACGCCATTCAGTTAGCCGCCAATCTGAGCTACCCTTCACTTTCACAAGCGCTAATAATCTTCACGGAAGAGCAGTCATGGTTACCTATCTCTATTGGGCGGCGGTGATCGCCCTGGTCGTTCTATCCCTGTTTGCCGGCAGCCGTCTGGGGAGCCTGAAACTCGGCGCCATTATCGCGGCGATTATTTTCCTGGTTGGCTGGTTCGCCTATTACTTCCACTACGAGCAGGTCTTTGTGAAAAGATTTGGCGGCGTCATGCGCATCTCGGTGCCAGACGGGCACCGGCATATCGCTGCTACCTGGAAGGAAGACAACCTCTGGGTCGAGAACTACGACCCGAAGACCAACGAGTGCATCTTCTCCGAGTACTCCAAGGGCAATCTGCTCGAGGGCAGGGTGATTATCCGCAACTGCAATCCACTGCTGGGCGAATCTGCGCCGCGCCAATAATCATTGGGTGGCAACTTTTTCAGTCTGCAGGGATCGGAGTCTCAGACAACGGATAAGTCCTTTGCGAGTTTTCATCGGGTTCCTCATTGCCGGACTGTTGCTGCTGCCGCCGCAGCCGGCAATGGCTATCCCATTTTTTGATCAGCTGCCGAAGTTCAAGCTGCGGGTGCAGGACGACCGCGAATTGCAGGACTGGCTCCGCGAGGAAATGGAAAAACTGCGCAAGAGCAGCAGTGCGCTGAAGAGCTACGAGGATCCGCGCGACGTCGCCAGATACGAGCGCGGCAACCTGGAAAAACTGCTGCGCTCCCGCGGTTATTACGACGCAGTGGTGCGCCAGTCGGTGACCGATGGCGAGATACTCTACCGGGTCAATCCGGGCCCCCAGTACCTGATAAAGAGCATCACCATCGATATGCCGGAGCATCTGCGCCAGGGTTTCAGCGACCTGCCGTTGCGGGTGGGTGATCCATTGATCGCGAGCAAGGTACTCGAAGGCGTCAAAGCGATCGAGAACTACCTGAGCGAAAACGCCTGCCTTCTGAATATCGATGTCAGCTACCGGGCCACGGTGGTGCATGGAGAAGCGGCGGCGCGGCTGGAATACCGCGTGGAGCACAGCCCGGAAGTCCGCGTGGGCGAGGTGCGCATGGTGGGGCTGACTTCCGTCGAGCCGGACTTTCTGCAGGGCAAGCTGCAGATACACAGCGGTGACTGCTTCAGCCGCAACAAGATTGATGCCGCGCGCTTGCGCCTGCTGCGCACCAATCTGGTCGCCAGCGCCAATACCGAGGTTTCCGATCCCTACCAGGGGCTGGTCGATATCACTTTCCTGCTGCAGGAGCGTCGCCACCGCACGGTGAAGCTGGGGGTGGGGTATACCTCCGACGAGGGCGCCGGCGTCTCTGCCGGTTGGGAACACCGCAATGTGTTTCGCCGCGGGGAGAAAATCGAGGTCGAAACCAAGGCGACACCGGTGCAGCAATCCCTGAAGGGCCAGCTGCTGATACCGCGCTTCCTGCGCGACAAGCAGAATTTTTCCGCGCGGGTCGAGCTGTCCAATGAGGACCGCGATTCCTACCGGGCAAAGTCCCTGACTTTTGGCGCCGCTGTCGCGCGCCAGCTGAGCAGGAACCGCACTGCCAGTGTCGGCACGGAACTGAAATTCAGTCAGGTCGACGAAGAGGTGGACGGCGTGCCGGGCATCAATCAGGATGAAAATTTCCGCCTGCTCGCCTTTCCGCTGGGCATGAAATGGGATACGACGGACAACCTCCTCGACGCGCGGCGCGGCGCCACCGTGGCTTTCGAGGTAAAACCCTATGTGGACCTGCGCGATACCAACACCTCGTTCCTGAAAAATATCCTGGTGCTGACCGGCTACAAGACCGCCGGCGAGATGCGTTACGAGCCGACCCTGGCGCTGCGTATCAAGGCGGGGGCCATCACCGGAATTCCGAATCTGGAGATACCCGCGGACGAGCGCTTCTACGCCGGCGGTGGCGGTTCGGTGCGGGGTTACGGTTACCAGGAGCTGGGCCCGCGGGTATTGATCCCGCCGAAGGTGCCCGGCGAGCCGCCCAAGCTTTCCGATTCGATCGGCGGCCGCGGGCTCAGTGAAATTTCGCTCGAGGGGCGGTTCCGCTTCAGTGACACCTGGGGCGGCGTGCTGTTTTTCGACGGCGGCAACGCCTATGTCGATCCCGAGCCCAATTTCTCCGATCTTTTCTGGGGCGCTGGTATCGGCGTGCGCTATTTCACCACCTTTGCGCCCCTGCGCTTCGATATTGCCTTTCCGCTGGACCGCCGCGAGGGTATCGACAGCGATTATCAGGTCTATGTCAGCCTGGGGCAGGCCTTCTGATGAAAGCCCTCGCCGCGCTGGCCGCCGGATACCTTCGCGCCATCGGCGTTGTGCTGCGGAGTCTGTGGCACTCGCTGAGCGGGCGCGGCTCACTGCTGTTCAGTGTCTTTCTCGCCGCGCTGCTGGCGCTGCTCTATCTGCTCGGCACCGAGTCCGGGCGGGTGACCCTGACGCGCGGCGCCATCTATGCGGCGGGCAAAATGCTGCCGGATCTGGCCATCCAGGCTGAAGAGATCGGCAGCGAGCATCTGGGCGCCTGGTATTTCTCCCGCCTCAAGGTCGATTACGGAGCCGGTACCCTCGCGCAGGGCACCGACCTGGCCGTGGATATCGATCTCGGCGCGCTGCTGCGCAACCGCATCGATATCGAGTCGATAAGCGCGGCGGAGCTGATCGTCAATATCGACGTGCTGAACGAACTGCTGGAAGCGCAGGGAGAGGCCGCTGCGGATGCCGCCGAGGCGCCGCGCGAGCCCCTGGCGCTGCCGGAGCTGCGCCTTGGTGCGCTGCGCGTCGATCGCCTGCAGGTGGTCGACAGGCGCCTGCCGGATCTGCCCGTCGTGGCACTGACGGGCAGTGCGCGCCATCGGTGGCAGGGTGAGGCGGCGCAGCTGGCGCTGGATATACGCGAACTGGACGGCGCGGACCTGCACCTGACCGTGAACGGCACGGAAGTGGAAGCGGGCCGCTTCCTGCTGGAGCTGTCCGCGGGGGAAGAACCGCAGGGCTTTGCCGGGCGCTTCCTGCAGCTGCCCGAGGGGCAGGCGCTGGACGCGCGCGGCAGGATTTTTCTGCAGCAGCCGCAGCAAAACCGCTTGCTGATCGATATAGAGGCGTTTTCCCTGCCGCTGGTGCAGCACCAGTTCGCGCTGTCCGGGCGCGCGTCTGTGACTTTGTCGCCGTGGGAAATCGCCAGCGAAAATATAGTGCTGCAGGTGGACGGCAGCAGCCACAGTGTTTCCGGCACCGTCAACGCGGACAAGGTGGAGGCGGAGATCAAATTCAACGGCCTGCCGGTGGCCATTTCTCAACCCTGGCAGGACTTCCTCGTCGGCGGCTCGCTCACCGCGGATCTGAGTGTTCGCGGGCCGCTGTCGCTGCCGTCCGTATCCGGGATCATCGACCTGAACAGTCACTACCGCGAACAGCCGCTGCGGCTGCAGGGCCGGGTCAAGACCAGCGACCAGGTTATTCAGATCGAAGCCGCCACGCTCGACTACGCACAGGCGAGTCTGGACGCCGCGGGCAGCATCGATATCGGCAATGCGTCGCTGGACCTGCGCGGGGAAATAGCCCAGCTGAGCGTCGACGATATCCGCGGCCTGCTCGCGGCGCTGCCGGGTACGGACGCGGTGCAGATTCCCGAAGAGCTGCAGGGCTCGGTGGAAAAACTGGAAATCGCGGCGCAGGGCCCGTGGAAAAACCCCGCGCTGCGCGCCACCCTGGCGGCCAATCCCGGTTTTCACCAGCTGCAGGGCAGCCTCAGTGCGGATGTCGAGGGCGACCTGCAGGAATTGAAGATATCCGCGCTCAGCTTCCAGAGCGAACGCCTGAATATCGACGGTGGCGGCACCGTCGCGATCGCAAAAGAATCGCTGCAGCTGCAACTGGATGTCGACGCGCGCAATTTCCGCCCGGCCGAGCAACTGGGGATTGCCGCCGCCGAGGGGCTGGTCATGGACCTGGAAGCGGCGGTCGGCGTCAAGGGCCCCTGGGCAAATCCGCAGATGGACGCGCAGATCGAGTCCGATGGCAAATTTCGCGAGTACCGCTACACGCTGCGCGGCGGCGCCGCCGGCAACCTGGAGAAAATCGTGCTCGACCGGCTGCGCCTGGAACTGGCCGCCGGCAATGGTTTTGGCGAGTACGATTCACAGCAATTGCGAGGACCCCAGTCGCTGATCCCGGCGCAGAAGGGCGCCGATGGCGAACCGCGACCACTGCAGAACCACAGCCGTGTCACCGAGTTGGCCAGGGAGGCCGGCCGCCTGGGGCGCAAGGGCGTCGCCTGGCTGGAGGTCGACGGTGTCATTGAGCCGAAGGCGGCGCGGGCCCAGGGCAAGGTCTCCGCGCGCAATATTCCGCTGTCGCTGGCGGAAGTGGCCGGAGTGGACTTGCCGCCCTCCCTGGAAGGCGAAATCAGCATCGACGGTGAATTTTCCGGCCCCTTTGCCAATCCGCAGGCCAAGGCGAATGTAATCGCCCTGGGCAATTTCCGCGGTGAGCCCTGGCAACTGCAGGGCGATGTCGGCTATGGCAGCGGGCGGGTTGATCTGACCGGGGTCGAGCTGGTGTGGGCCGAGCGCAACCAGTTGTCGGCCCACGGCAGCCTGAACCCGCAGCAGCTCGATCTGGAAATACGCGGCCGCGCCATGCTGGCAGATATCGATGTCGGCCTGCCGGCGGATATCGCCGAGCGGGGGGAGGTCACACTCACGGCCACGGCGGCAGGCAGTCCGCAGCGGCCGCAATTGCAAGGCGAGCTGAGGATTTCCAGCGAAGCGCCGGGGCTGGCGCGCCAGAGAGTCGAGATCAAACCGCTCAGCCTGGTGCTGGATTGGCAGACGCAGGGCAATGACCTGGAGATTTCTCTCGCCGCCCATCACGGCGCGCGTCAGGCGATCGACGCCAGTGCCCGTCTCGCCGTGACGCCGATACTGGAGCAGGTATTCGCCGAGCGGCCCGCGGGCGCACCGGTGCCGCCGCCGCCGCTGCAACTGCGCAGCAGCGGCAGTGCCGACCTGTCCGTGGTGGCGGAATTTATCGATCCGGAAATTCACGCAATGCGCGGGCAGCTGAATTTTTCCGTCGATGCGGACGGCACGCTCGCGCGGCCGCTGCTCAATGGCCGCATCGCGCTGCAGGGTGGCGACTACGAACACCGGCCGAGTAATACCCGCTTGCGCAATATCGAGTTCCTGGCGCGCCTTACGCCGACGGAGTGGCGTATTGAAAGAGCCCACGCCGATGACGGCGAGCGCGGCAGCATCAGCCTCGGTGGCGCCGTCACATTTGCGCCACCGGCGCCGCCCTCATTGAACTTCGAATTGCGCGCCGACCGGGCGCACCTGCTCAGCACGCCGGCGGTGCGCGGGGCCATTTCCGGCGCCATCGCGCTCACCGGCACCACCGAAGACGCGGAGCTGGCGGGGCAGCTCACCCTGCGGCCCCTGTCCGTGCAGATCGAACAGCTGATCGGCAGCAGCGTGCCGCAGATTGAGGTGGTCGAGGTAGAAGTGGACGGCACCGAAATAGAGCGGGCGCCGCCGCTGTTGCGGAAGATGGCGCTGAATATCGCCGTGGTGCTGGACAAACAGTCCTATGTGCGCGGTCTGGGACTGGATTCCCGGCTGCGCGGCCAGGTGGATATCGGCGGCACCGCGGCCAAACCCGACGCCTCCGGCCAGTTGCGGATAGTGCGCGGCAGTTTCGATCTGCTCGGCAAGAAGTTCGAACTGCAGCGGGGGGAGGTGCAGTTTGAGAACAGCGAGGTCGCCATCTATGTGAAAGGGGTGCACGAGCACAGCGAGGGCGAGATCACCGCGGAGATTTCCGGCACCACCGACGACCTGGACGTGACTTTCAGCTCCACGCCCGAAGCGGCCCAGGATGAGATATTTGCCCAGCTGCTGTTTGGCAAATCCCTGTCCGATATCTCGCCGCTGCAGGCGGTGCGCATGGTCAGCGTGATCAGGACGCTGCAGAGCGGCGGCTCGGCCTTCGACCCGGTGGCCAGGACGCGTGAACTCTTGGGCGTCGATGTCCTGGATATCGAAACCGAGGAAACCGACGACGGGGACCAGTACGCCCTCAGCCTGGGCAAATACATCACCAATCGCATCTATATCGAACTGCAGCGCAGCACGGATCCGCTGAATCCCTGGCAGGCGGAAATGCAGATCGAGCTGGGTCGCAACCTGAACCTGGAAATTAAATCCGCAGAAGAGGGTGAGACCGGCGCCGGCAGTGTGGAGCTGCAGTGGAAGAAGGACTATTAATACAGGGCTTCGAATTCAATTCTCACATTCATCGGTGTGGGAGTTGGTCGCGGTGCAATCCGCACGTCTTCCGCACGTGAAATCCGGACCTTTGCCGCTGCGATCCAGTGTCCTGTAAGACACTAAAAGACCTGAATTAAATAATTGAGCCGGCACTCGAGATCACGGATCGGTCTCGTCCCGGACTTTCGGCAGGGAAGCTGTTTAGATGCACCACGCCACTCTCTCTCGTCCACTGACTTTTCCACCCATGCGCCTGCGCCGGCGTTTGCTCGGCGTGCTGCAGCGCGGCATGGCGCTGTCCGGGCTGGGGGCGGCGTATGTCCGGCTGCGGGGCGTTCACGGCGCGGTGATTCTGATGTATCACGGCATCACCGGCGATGACGACGCCGACTGGGTCGACCCGCGCTTCGCGGTGAACGTCGCGGTGTTCGAGCGCCAGATGCGCTTCCTGGCCCGCTATCGCCGGGTAATTGCCCTGGGTGAATTGCTCGCACTGCTGGCGGCGGGGAAGTCGCCCCCGCCCGGCACCGTGGTAATCACTTTTGACGATGGCTACCGCAGTGTTTTCACCAAAGCCGCACCGATCCTGAGGCGCTACCGCCTGCCCGCGACCCTCTATCTGGCCACGGGCTACATTGCCCGCGGCGAGGCGCAATGGATCGATGCGCTCTACGCGATGTTCAATGCGCGCACGCGCGATCGGTTGGCGCTGCCCGACGAGAATATGGAGCCCGCGAACCTGGCCGATCCGCTGGCGGCGCGGCGCGCCTACGCCGATCTGGCGGACCGGCTGCTACCGGCGCCGCGGGAGCGCCGCGAGCACATATTGCGCGGGGTTGCCGAGCAGCTGCAACCGGCGCAAACGCCACCGCCACTCACGCTGTCCTGGGAGGAGGTGCGGCTGCTGCGCCGGCTCCATCCCGGCATCGAGATCGGGGTGCACACGCGCGACCATATCGACCTGACGCAGTGCACACCGCAGGTGGCCGCGGAGGAGGTGTCGCAATCGGTCGCAGACGTGCAGCGGGCGCTCGGCATTGCGCCGGAGCATTTCTCATTCCCCTACGGCCGCGCGAATCCGGCGGCACAGCGCGCCGTCGCCGCAGCGAATCTGCGCTCCGCAGCGCTGACGGATCCCGCGCTACTCGTCCGCGCCGGCGCGGATCCCTATGCGCTGCCGCGCCTCTCCGCCCCGCCGGCGATGTCCCTGTTTCCCTTCTATACCAGCGGCGCCTATCCGGAGGCGTCAATGGAGGTCTTTGGTCGCGCATGAGCTCATCCAACGTCAGCGTCGTCATCGTCACCCACAATTCCATTCCGGTCCTGCCGGCCGCCCTGGATTCGATCGCCGCCTCCTACGCGACGGGGCTCGTGTCCGAGTGCTTCGTCGTCGACAACGCCAGCAGCGACGGTACCGCCGATTGGGTCAGGGCCAGGCATCCCTGGTGCCGTCTGATCGCCGACGGCGGCAATCTCGGCTTCGGCCGCGGCTGCAACGCCGGCATCGACAGGGCCAGCGGGACTTATGTGCTGCTGTTGAATCCGGATGCGACACTGCCGTCAGCGGACCTGCGGCGCATGGTCGAATTCCTCGATGCGCGGCCGCGCGCCGGTGTCGTCGCGCCGGCCATTCGCGAGCCGGAGGGGGAGCTGCAGGCGGCTGGCGGGCTGCTGACGCCCATGGCGCTGGTGAAGGAGGCGCTGGGCGTGCCGGCGCACGGAGATCTGCGGACGATACAGCCGGGAGATCCGCCATTTCAGACCAGCTGGGTCTGCGGCGCCGTCGCGCTGCTGAAGCGGGAGATGCTGGAGCAGGTCGGCGGCTTCGACCCGCGCTTTTTCCTCTATTTCGAGGAGACCGACCTGTGGCTGCGGGCGCGCAGTGCGGGCTGGCAGGTCTGGGCCCTCGGCGATGCGGTGGCCACGCACGAAAACGCGGCCAGCGCCAAAACCACCGGCGAGAAGCTCTACGCCGGCTGCATCGCGCAGCACTATTTCGAAAGCCGTTTCTATTACCTGTGCAAACACTTCGGCTGGCCGGCGGCGGCGCTGGCAGAGCTGGCGGAGATCGGCGTGCTGATGGCCAAAGCCGCGGCCCGCGCCCTGCAGCGGCGGCCCGACAACACTTTTCGCGTAAGAATCCAGGCGCCAATCCTGCGCGCCCCGGCGCGAGGTGCACCGCAGTGAAGTTCTCGCTGATCGAAGCTGCAGAACTCGACGCGCAACACCGTGCGGCGTGGCTGGCGCTGCAGCGGGCAAACCCCGCGTTGCAAAGCCCGTATTTCTGTCCCGAGTTCACCCTGGCCGCGGCCGCCGTCAGAAACGATGTGCAGATTGCGGTGTTGGAAGAGGCGGGCGCAATCGTCGGTTTCTTTCCCTTCCAGCGCGGACCATTCGGCGCCGGCCGGCCCGTTGGAGGCGGCCTGTCGGACTATCACGGTGTCGTGGCGGCACCGGAGACCGGGTGGGACGTCGTCGAACTGCTCAGAGCCTGCGGCCTCGCCTACTGGGAGTTCGACCACCTGGTTACCGAACAGGCGGCCTTTGGCGATTATCACGCGCGCTGGGCGGTTTCGCCGGCCCTGGATCTGTCCGCCGGCTTTTCCGCATACCGCGAGCGGCGCCGCGCTGCCGGGGCCGGTCGTATCGTGCAGTTAGAGCGCAAGGCGCGAAAGCTCGCGCGCGAAGTCGGGCCGCTGAAGTTCGTCGCGCACAGCCTGGAGCGCGATCTGCTCGAGCGGATTTTTCAGTGGAAGGCCGAGCAGTGCCGGCGCAGCGGCGTAGTGGATTTCTTTGCCCAGGACTGGACGCGGGCATTGGTGCAACGGATCTGGGCGACGAATGACATGCACTTTGCCGGCGTCCTGTCGGCGCTCTACGCCGGGGATCAGCTGGTGGCGGCCCATATGGGCATGCGCTCGGAAAGTGTCTGGCACTGGTGGTTCCCCGGCTACGACAGGAACTTCAGTCAATATTCGCCCGGCGGAGTTCTGCTGCTGAAGGTCGCCGAGCAGGCCGCTCTCCAGGGGCTGCAACAACTGGATCTGGGCAAGGGCGACGACCCCTACAAGGACAGTTTTGCCGACTGCGCCGTCCCGCTCGCAGAGGGCTTTGCCTGGCGGCCGTCGCTGGGCGACTCGGTGCGCCGGCTGACCGCTGGCACCGAGTCCCTGTTGCGGGGAAGCCGGGTCATCGAGCCGGTCCGCCCGCTGCTGCGCATGGCGAAGCGCTGGTCGCGGCGGCAGAGATTTGCCTGACGTACCGGCTTGAAAACCAAATGCTGAATGGCAAGCGAAATTGGCGCCGTGTGGAGAGGCAGCTGCACACGGACTATTAATACCGGGTCTTTGAATGATCCACAAACTTGCGGGAAACGAGTGCATGCAATCATCCGCCGTCGCATCTCCACTGACTGTGCAAACCCCCGAGGCGTACGCCTGGGACGATTATGTCGGCCGACATCCGCAGGGGCACCACGAACAGACATCCGGGTTCGCCGCGATGCGGGTTGCCAATGGTTTCAAAAGTGTCAGGGTCGGCGTCAGCTGCGGGAATAGCGGGCTGGTCGGGGGCGCACAGATCCTGATTCGCCACGTGCCGCTGGTGGGCAACCTGGCGCTGATTACCCAGGGCCCGCTGGTGTCGCACGGCTATAGCGGCGCAGCGGAAATGGTCGTCGCGGCCATCGACCGGCTGGCGCGGAAATACCATGTGGTGCGCTTGAGGGTCATCAATTACGCGGCGGATGACGTCTGGTCGCCGCACTTCCATCGGCTGGGGTTTGCCCGCGGCGGCTATCGCTGGGCTGCGCGGGATACGGCACTCGTGGCCTGCGACCGGGATGACAGCGTCATCCTCGGCGATATGAAATCCAAGTGCCGCTACAATTTGCGGCTGGCGCAGCGCAAGGGCGTCAGCACCAGAGTCGGCGGCGAAGGCGATATCGAAACCTTCTACTGGCTGCTGCAGCACACGGCGAGCAGGCAGGGCTTCCCGCTGTTCCCGCTCGACTATTTCCGCTCCACCTGGCGCCGGTTCGCCCCGCGCGGCAGGCTGCGCCTGATTCTCGCCTATGCCGACCAGGAGCCGCTGGCGGGTGTCATGGCGACGGTCGTGGGCGATCGCGCCTATTACGGCTGGGGCGGGCTCTCCCCCCATCGCACGAATTTGATGGCCAATTACCTGACGCACTGGGAGGCGATCCGCTGGGCGCGCAGCGTCGGCTGCAAGTTCTATGACCTTTCCGGCACCGGCGATGGAGACGGTGTCGACAGGTTCAAGCAGCAGTGGGGCGGGCAGGCCAGCGTCTACCCCGAACCGTTCGAAAAATACTACGGGCTCCTGCGCGGCGTGCGCCAGCACTGCACGGCGCTCGCCTGGGAAAACGGGCGGCTGCGCGAACTGGTGAATCGTATCGCCCGTCACCAGCAGGGTCCTATGCCCTATTGAGGGCAAGCTGTTTCGCCGCCACGTTAATAGTTTCAGCTCACTGTCAGCGCCCCGGAAATCAATACTTTGTTTTCAGCCATGCGTATCGCGTTTCTGACCAGTCAATATCCGGCCACGTCGCACACCTTCATCCGGCGCGAGGTGGCCGAATTGCGCGACTGCGGCATGGATATCCGCACTTACTCGATTCGACCGCCGGGACCCGGCGAACGGAGTGCGGAAGAGGAGCGCGCCGAGTTTTCGCGCACCTGGTATGTGCTGCCGCCGCGCGCCGGATTGTTGGGCGCGCACCTGCGCGGCCTCAGTCTGCATCCGCTCGCTTATGCGCGGACCTTCGCCGAGGCACTGCGTCACCGGGTGCCGGGCACCGGGGCGCTTGCGCGTTCGATCCTGTACTTCGGCGAAACCATCTACCTGGCGGAGCGTCTGCGCGCCGACGGCACCGGCCATATTCACAACCATTTCGCCAATCCCGCGGCGACGGTCGGCTATCTGGCATCGCGCTATCTCGATCTGCCCTGGAGCCTCACCCTGCACGGTATCAGCGAGTTTGATTATCCGGCGGGACAGTTGCTGGCCGACAAACTCCGGCACGCGGATTTCGTCGCCTGCGTCGCGCATTTCACACGGGCGCAGGCCATGCGGATGGTGGAACCCGGGCACTGGCCGAAAATGTTTATCAGTCGCTGCGGCATCGATTTCGATGGCATCCGCGCGGTGCGGCCGGTCCGCACTGCGAATCGTCGACTGCGCATCCTGTGCGTGGCGCGGCTCTCTGCGGAAAAGGGACTGGCCGGCCTGATCGAGGCGTTGCATTTACTGCGCGAGCGCGGTGTGGACGCGGAGCTGCGACTGGTGGGCGCGGGTCCGGATGAGCAGCGCCTGCGCGAACAGATCGAGGCATTGGAGCTCGGTGAATACGTCACCATGCCCGGGCGTGTGTCCGAGACTGAGGTGCCGCGCGAACTCGCCGGTGCGGATATCTTTGCCATGGGCAGTTTTATGGAAGGCCTGCCGGTGGTATTGATGGAGGCGCTCGCGCTCGGCATTCCCTGCATAGCACCGCGGGTGGCGGGGATCCCGGAGTTGCTGGAAGAGCGGGTGACGGGCCTGCTCTACAGCCCCGGCAACTGGCCGGAACTCGCCGACGGCCTCGAGCGCCTGGCTTTGGATGAATCGCTGCGCGAGCGGCTCGGCAGCGCGGGCCGCGAGCGCGTGGCGGCAGAATTCGACATACACCAGGCCGCGCGCCCGATTGCCGCGCAGCTGTCGGTGCGCGCCGCCCGCGAGCAGCTGGCGCCGCGAGAGAAGCGCAGTACCGCGGGCAGGTTGAAGCGACTCGCGCGGGATTCTATCGCGCGGGTGCTGGCGCTGAGCGGGCAGAGCCGCGCGGCGGCGCGCCACGCGCAGAACCTCACCGTGGTCACCTTTCACCGGGTGCTGCCCAGTGCGCTGCGCCGCCAGTACCCCTTCCCGCGGCTGGCGGTGACGCCGGAAGAGCTGCACTGGTTCCTGCACTATTTTTCCCGCCACTACAGCTGCGGCAGCCTGGCGCAATGCCACGCGCGCTTTGCCGCCGGCGAGCGGCCGCAGAAACCCCTGCTCGCCATTACGTTCGATGACGGCCAGCGGGACAACTTCGAGTACGCACTGCCAGTACTGCAGAGGGCCGGGCTCCAGGCCTCATTCTTCGTGCCGACCGGGCACGTCGAGCGCGGCGACGCCATCTGGCACGACGCCCTGGGCTTCGCCGCTCTGGCTGCGGCCCGGAGTGCCACCGCGCGCGACATTTTCGATCGCCTGCTGGAGCGCCGGGCACTGCAGCTGCCAGCGGGGCCGCGCGCCCTCGACCGTCTGCTGGAATCGGTCAAGGCGCTGCCGGCGCGCGAGCGCGGCGCGCTGGTCGAAGAGCTGCGCGGCGCCCTGCCGGATGCCGCGGTACCGCCCTGGGCACTGTTGATGAACCAGAATCAGCTCCGGCGGGTGCGGGATGCGGGACACGAGGTGGGTTCCCATACGATCAATCACGTGATGCTGCCCCAGTGCGATGCGGAAGAGCGGCGCCGGGAGCTGGCGGAGTCCCGCGCGGTACTGGAGGGCTGGCTCGACAGGTCGGTGGATTCCTTCTGCTATCCGAATGGCGACTGCGACGACGCCAGCGCGCGTGCGGTCGCAGACGCGGGCTACCGTCGGGCCGTCACCACTGCGGCGGGAGTGAACACCGGTGCAACAGACCCGACGCAGCTGCGCCGCCACGACCTGGACGCCTTTGAGGTGCGCGACCAGCTCACGCAGAAGCTGTCAGCTCCGCTGCTGGCCTTCCGCCTGAGCGGCTGGTTCCCGGGTGCGTGAGCGGTGGCAGCGCAGCTTTAACCTGCTTCAGGAGATTCGAGACCGTCATCAAGGAGGATAACAATGCAATACGCCGTCTTATTGCTGGCCGCCGGATTCTCGCGCCGCTTCGGCAGCGACAAACGCCTGGCCAGCCTCAACGGAGAGCCAATGCTGCTGGCCAGTTTGCGCAACCTGCAGACCGCCATCGCCGGTATTTCCAGGGTCGATCTGCAGGTAGTGGTCCGCGCGGAGGATCCGGCAGTTGCGTCAATACTGGCCGACATCGACCGCCGGTATCCGGAAAGTCTGCTGCCGGCGCCGGCCTGGCCGGTGGGTCTGGGGGTGAGTATTGCCGCGGGCATGAAAGCCTTGTTGCAGCGCGGCTGCCGGCCGGATGCCGTCGCTATCTGTCTGGCAGATATGCCGTTTATCGAACCGCAAACTTTCAAACGGCTGATGTTCGCGTCCCGGCCGAAGAATATATGCGTGCCCGTATTCGGAGAGCAGCGCGGCCATCCGGTGGTATTTGGCAAGCAATTCTTCCCGGAACTGCTCAAACTGCGCGGCAGTCGCGGCGCGGAAAAAATACTGCGCGCGCACCCCGATGCGGTCCGGGAATTTTCGGTGGACGACCCGGGCGTTATTCTGGATATCGACCGGTCGGAGGATCTCCGCTCAGTGTTGCAGCTGGGTCCAGTCGGTAAAAATTACATAATTCCCGATAGAGTTGCGGGTGCGCGTCCCGCACGGCGCTGGGGATAACGAAAAAACTCTCGGTAGCCACCGCGAAGAACTCGGCCGGTGATTCGGCGCCGTAGAGATCCAGCGCCGATGGCATGTCCTCTGCCAATTCGCCACTTTCGGCACGCTGGCGCAGCCGCTCGTATTCTGCGCTCAGCACCGAAGCCCAGTTCTTCCCCTCGCCGGCCTGGTCAAACAGCGGTCGTCCATCGTAATAGCCGTCCTCCTCGTCGAGCTTGTGCGCAAACTCGTGCAGCGCCACATTGCGCCCGTTGCCCGGATGGGCCAGGTCTTCCTCGAGATCGGCCCAGGACAACACCACCGGTCCGCGGTAGTGCGCCTCGCCCTCGCGCGCGCTGTGACCGGTGGTCTCTATATAGCCGTCATGATGGGTCTCGATGGCGACATAGGTGTCGGGGTAGAGCAGCACCGTGTAGAGATTGGGATAGCAGCGGTTTTCCCGGCCCAGCAGGAGCAGGCAGGCGTGGGCGGCGACGGCAACGCGCATCCGCTCGCTGACCTGCAGGCCGTCGCAGCCGACGAACTCCTTGTCGTGGAGAAAGAGGGCAATGTTGGCCTGCAGTTGCCGCTGTTGTTCGGTGCCTAAGTGACGGTAGAGGGGCAGGAGTTCCCGCAGAAGTTGCTGCTGTTTACCGGTCAACGGCTTGGAGCGCAGGTAGTGGCGGCGCCACACCTGGTAGTAGTGGGGCACCAGCCAGAGCAGGAGAGCCAGGAGGATTATGGCTAGGAAGGTGGTCATGGCGCTCGACAGTTGAATGGCGGAAATTTCCCCGATTCTAAGGAATTCCGTACTTGCGCGCGAGCCGGTCGGTGTCTTCGGCAGAACGGCGGCGTTTAGTGCATTTGATTCTAAACGGCTGGGTGACATTGCTGTCGATGTCGAGCGGTACCAGCTCTCGCACTTCAGCACAGGAGTCGCCATTCTGGATAAAGGTCCCTGTCGAGGTCATGAACTCGGCGGAGCGCGGTGCGAATTTTTGTACGCGGTTGCGTTGTTGTGTGAGGCGATTTCTGAGTCTGGGGTCGAAGACCGTGGATTTGTCTTTGGCGCCGATTTCCATTGAGGGATCGGTGGCTTGGCGTTGCGGCGGGGCAGGTTTGGTCGCGCCGGATTCCGAGGTGGGCGGTATTGGCTGATCGGCTTTGGGACTTTCGTGCGCGGCGGGCGGGTACTCGATTTGTGGCGGCGCGACTTCGTTGATTATTTCTTGTTTTGTCTGAGGTTTAGCAATTTGTTTACGGATGATGGTGATGCTGATTGGATGATTTTTTGCGGGTGTCGTTAATTGTTTGTTGAGCGGGATGGTCATTAGTGCGGCGTGCAGGGCCAAGGCGATTGCCAGGGCGACGAGAAGGCGTTTGTTGGAAGGCGGATCGATGTCTGCCCGGGTTGGAAGAGCGTTGCTGAGCATGTCGGCTCTTGGTGGTCCTTCACTGGGGATGCTATGTGCTTTTTGGAGGTTTGGCGAGTGGAATGGTTCCTGCGGTTTGGGGCGTCTGGGGGGAGTGGTGGCGGGGAGGGGGAGGATGGACTCAAAAAACGCTATGGCGTTTTTTGCCCCTGCGGGCTCGCGGCGGTGCCGCTCGGTCCAAGCTCGCTTGCGCGAGCTTGTCGAACCTGAGGAGGTTCTCATCCGACCGGGCGTACCAAACAAAAAAGGCCCGATCCTTTCGGATAAGCGGTTTGCTTGGCGGGGAGAGGGAGGATGGACTCCAAAACGCTTTGGCGTTTTGGACCCTTCGGGCTCGCTGCGCTCGGTCTCAACTCGCTTGCGCGAGTTGATCGAACCTGGGGAGGTTCGTCCACCGACCGGGCGTGCCAAATAAAAAAGGCCCGATCCTTTCGGATCGGGCCTTTTTTATTTGGCGCGCTCGGGAGGATTCGAACCTCCGACCGCCTGGTTCGTAGCCAGGTACTCTATCCAGCTGAGCTACGAGCGCGTTGTGGGTGCGAACTATAGTGAGTTGGCTTGGCGGAGTCAACTCTTTTTTAAGTCTTTCAAAGAAAAAAGTCTTAAAAATCCGCAAGTTACCGAGCCTCGTGGCCACCCGGTGGGTTCCGGTTCAGCTCGATAGGGCGCGAATTCTGCCGCGCTGGGCGGCGCTTTGCAAGTCCTTTTTGGAAGATAGTTGTTTTAGGCCGCTGCGCGCGCCTGGCGGGGCGCGGTTTTGGGGAAACTATACTGGACCCTGTTGGGCCTTGGCATTCGCCGGTCTGGAAATCGAGCTCCGGGGGCTTTGTAGCAAAGCTTCCCGTCACAGGCATAGCTTACGCATATGGCAGATGAACAGGGCGAAGACAGGGGACCGTTTGACGAGGAGCCGGAGCAGCGGCCTCCGCGGCGACCGCCACCCCAGCCGTCTGCGCCCTGGGGCCAGTACCTGCTGTGGATCTTTTTCATCTTTCTGATTGCCCAGTACTGGTCCAATGCTCTGCAGGAGCAGCAGCGACAGGCGCTTTCCTACACCGAATTCAAGGAAAAGGTGCGCAGCGGCCAGGTGGCCAGCGTGACCCTGCACGGGGACCGTCTCACCGGTACCTACGAGCGGGGCGGCGAGGGCAAGATTCCGTCCGGCGATCCCCGCGCCGACCGCTTTGTCACCATACTGCCGCCGGTCGAGGACCCGGATCTGATGCCGCTGCTGGAGGAGCAGCAGGTGGAGATCCGGGCAGAGCCGGCGCAGGCGGATCTGTGGACGCGGGTCCTGATCGGCTTCCTGCCGTGGCTGCTGATCATCGGCCTGTTTATCTGGGCGGGGCGCCGGATGCAGGAGCGCATGGGTGGCATGGGCGGCGGCGGTGGCGGCGCCTTCGGCTTTGGCCGATCGCGGGCCAAGCGCTTCGAGCGCGGTGAGTCGAATGTGACCTTTGACGACGTGGCCGGCCTGGCCAATGCCAAGCGCGACCTGCAGGAGATCGCCGGTTACCTGAAGAATCCCGAGCACTACCGCAAGCTGGGCGCAAAGATCCCCAAGGGCATACTGTTAATGGGGCCGCCGGGCACCGGCAAGACGCTGCTGGCCAAGGCGCTCGCCGGCGAGAGCGACGTGCCCTTTTTCAGTATCAGCGGCTCGGAATTTATCGAGATGTTCGTCGGTGTCGGTGCCTCGCGAGTGCGGGATATGTTTGCCAGCGCCAAGAAGGAGGCGCCGTCGATCATCTTTATCGACGAGATCGACTCGGTCGGGCGCGCGCGCGGCACCGGCCTCGGCGGCGGCCACGACGAGCGCGAACAGACCCTGAACCAGATACTGGGCGAGATGGACGGCTTCGACCCCCACGAGGCGGTGGTGGTGGTTGCGGCCACCAACCGCCCCGATGTGCTCGATGCGGCGCTGCTGCGCCCCGGCCGCTTCGACCGCAAGATCACCCTGGATCTGCCGGACAAGCACGCCCGCAAGGCGATACTGCAGATCCACTCGCGCGAGGTGCCCCTGGCCGACGACGTCGACTTCGAGCGCCTGGCGGCGCTCACCGTCGGCTTTGCCGGCGCCGATCTGGAAAACCTGATCAACGAGGCCGCGCTGCTCGCGGGGCGCGAAGACAAGGCGGCCGTGGATATGGCCTGCATGATGCTGGCGCGGGACAAGGTGGTACTGGGCAGCGAGCGCGAAATGGCAATCAGTGATGAGGACAAGAAGATCATTGCCTATCACGAAGCGGGCCACGCGCTGATCGCCAGCCTGCTGCCCCACGCCGACCCGCTGGACAAGGCCACCATCATTCCCCGCGGGCGCAGCCTGGGTTCCACCGAACAGATCCCGGAGGAGGAGCACCACAGCCTGCAGGCCAGTTATCTGCGCGACCGCATCGGCGTAATGCTGGGGGGGCGGGTATCCGAGCAGGTGGTTTTCAATGAGCTCAGTTCCGGCGCCGAAGAGGACCTGAAACAGGCGACCCGACTGGCGCGACATATGGTGTCCCACTGGGGCATGAGTGAAAAGCTGGGTCCGGTGGCGTTCCGTCGCGGTGAGGAGCATATTTTTCTTGGCCGCGAGATGGCGCAACAGAAGGATTTCAGCGAGCACACGGCGGAAATTATCGACGAGGAAATCGTTGACCTGATACGCGGTATCGAAACGGGGGTGCGCGAACTAATGGAGAAACACCGCGGCAAGCTGGATGCACTGGCTAAGGCGTTGCTGGAGAAGGAAACGCTGGAGGCCGCCGAGATCCAACAGATAATTCATAGCGACGCGTAATTGCTGAACACTTTTGGTGCGTTCACCTTTGCTGACACTTCGGGCAGAACCAGGCGGTGCGGCCGGCGACCTTAACGGTTTCGAGCCTGACGTCGCATCCCGGGCAGCGGCCGTCTCGATGGCGGTGTGGCAACAGGAAAGCGCGCGGTAGCTGTTCCGCATCGACATCGCTGTCGATCGCCGTTTGCAGGACCGCGCGCATTTTCTTGAACAGCCGCCCGAAGTCCGATTTCCTCAATTCAGTCAGTTTGCGTTGCGGGTGCATCCCAGCGTGAAAGAGTATTTCATCGGAATACTCGTTGCCGATGCCGGCGATACTCTGCTGATCCATCAGCCAGGACTTGACGCCGGCGCGCCGCCCGCCGGCCAGGTGCACAAATTCCTCCTCGCCGATTGCCAGGGCATCCGGGCCCAACTGGCGCTGTGCCACCCAGGCTTCTGGTGAATCGGTGAGCGCGATGCGCCCGAGCTTGCGCGGCGCCACATAGTCTAGCTGGTAACCGCTTTCAAATCGCACCGAAAACCGGGTGTACTCGGGCGGACCACGATCGCGCTTGCCGTAATCCAGTCTGCCGCTCATGCCGAAGTGCAATACCAAACACTTGCCTGTATCCAGTTGAGCGAACAGATATTTGCCGTGACGGCTGGTCGACTGAAAACGGTTGCGCTTGAGTGCCCGGCCCAGTCCCTGGGGTGAGGCGTCGACCAGCAGCGAGGGCGCCAGCACCTGGGTCCGGTCAATGCTCTGATGTAAGGCTGTGGCATTGAAGTAGCGACGGAAAAGTTCGACTTCGGGCAGCTCGGGCATTGGCTACCGGGAAAATAGCTTGAGTAGTTTCTTCAGCGGCAGGCAGTTGATCACATCTGTCGCCTCCAGCCAGCCGCGGCGCGCCTGGTCCACGCCGCAGCGCATGTGCTCCAGGTCCGAGGTGCTGTGGGCGTCGGTGGCGATGGATATTTTTACGCCGATTTCCTTCGCCATCATGCAGCCTTCGTCGGTCAGGTCCAGTCTCTGCGGCTGCGCGTTCAGTTCGACAAAGCAATCGCGCGCTTTGGCCTCCTCGAGGATTTTCTCCAGGTCCGTCTCGTAGGGATCCCGCTCGTTGATCAGGCGCCCGCTGGGGTGGGCGAGGATGTTGAAGTAGCGGTTGTCCATCGCGCGCAGAATCCGCTCCGTCTGCTTCTTGCTGGGCAGGTCGAACTTCTGGTGCACCGCACAGACGGTGAAGTCCAGCTCTTTCAATAGCTCGTCGGGATAATCCAGCGAGCCGTCTTCGAGAATGTCCACTTCGCTGGATTTCAGCAGCACTATGTTGTCGAGCGTTTCGTTCAGTTTGTCGATCTTCTTGATGTGTTCCAGCAGGGCCTTCTTATCCAGGCCGCTGGCGACTCTGAGGCTGGTGGAATGCTCGGTAATGGCCAGATATTCATAACCTAACGCTGCCGCGGCCTCCGCCATTTCCGCCAGTGTATTGTGGCCGTCGCTGGCCTTGGTGTGAGCGTGCAGGTTGCCGCGAATGTCGTCCAGCGTGATCAGCTTGGGCAGTTTGCCTTTCCTGGCGGCTTCCAGCTCACCGCGGTTTTCCCGCAGTTCCGGTTCTATAAACGGCAGGCCCACCTTTTCGTAGACGGACTTTTCGGTCTCGCCGGCGATACGTTCGTCGCCCTTGAAGACCCCGTACTCGTTGATCTTGTAACCCTTCTTGACCCCCATTTTGCGCACCGCGATATTGTGTGCCTTGGAGCCGGTGAAATAGTGCTGGGCGGCGCCGTAGCTGACCTGGGGTACAACGCGCAGGTCCACCTGCATGCCTGAGCGCAGATAGACGGTGGAGCGGGTCTTGCCCTTGGACACCACTTCGTCCACCTCGTCGTAACCGGTGAAGTGGTCCATGATCGGCGAGCCCTTTTTATTCGCGCTGAACGCTCCTTTTTTATTCGCGCTGAAGGCTCCTTTGGCTGTAATCAGTATGTCCAGGTCGCCGACGGTTTCCTTGCGCCGGCGGTAGCTGCCGGCAATCATGACGTCCTTGATACCCTCGGCCTTCTTCAGGTATTCGAGCAGCGGCTTGGCGATCTCCTCCGCTTCGATCAGCTTTGTGCGCGGCTTCTCGCCGGAAAACTTTGCCACGCGCTGCTTGATTTTTTCCTCGCTCTTGTCGCCGAAGCCGGCGATCTCGTGAATCTTGCCGCTGTCCGCGGCCTCCTTGAGGTCGTCGAGTGTCTTGATATTGAGTTCCAGGTAGAGTGCGCGGACGCGCTTGGGGCCCAGGCCCTCGATTTTCATCAGTTCACTGAGTGCAGGCGGTGTGCGCGCCTCTACCTCCTCCAGTAGCGGCAGTCTGCCCGTCTCCACCATGGTCTGAATCTTCTTCGCCAGGTCATCGCCAATATCCGGCAGTTCGGTCAGGTCTTCGCCGTCGTCCAGTAGATCGGACATGCTGCGCGGGTAGCCGCGCACGGTGCGCGCGGCATTGCGGTAGGCGCGCACACGGAAGGGGTTGGCGTCCTCGATTTCCAGCAGGTCGGCGAGTCGGTCGAACTTATCGGCGATTTCGCTATTGTGGACAGGCATGGTATGAGTCGGGAATTGATGAAGAAAGCGTATTCAGTATAGGGGAGGGCAATACTAGGATTCGTCGATCATGCTTTTGAATTCGTCCTCGTCGATGCACTGCACGCCCCGCGCGTTTGCCTCGTCCAGTTTGCCGCCGGGATTTTCGCCGAGCACCAGGTAATCCGTTTCACCACTGACGGAAGAGGTGACGCGCGCGCCCAGCGCCTCGACTCGCTCCCCGGCTTCGTCACGGGTGAAATCTTCCAGCGCACCGCTGAACACGAATGTTTTTCCGCGCAGCGGCTGCTTTTTCGGCTCTGGCATGGACTGTACTTTCACGCCGTTTTTCCGCATGCGCTCGAGCACCTTGCGGTTGCTCTTGTCGGCAAAGAAGTTCGCCGTCGCCGCGGCTATCTCCGTTCCTATGCCGGATACTTTCTCGATCTCTTTCTCGTCCGCAGCCATGATTTTATCCAGGCTGCGGAACTTGTCCGCCAACTGGCCGGCGACACGCCGGCCCACCAGGGGAATGCCGAGAGCGTAGAGGAAGCGGTCCAGGCGCGGATCCTTCGCACCCTGGATAGCGGCGTGAAGTTGTTTGGCGGAGCGCTCGGCAAAGCCGTCCAGCGACTCCAGGTCTTCGACTGACAGCGCGTAGAGATCGGCGAGGTTCCTGACCAGCTCACGCTCGACCAGCTGCTCGGCGGCCTTCGCCCCCAGGTGATCGATATCCATCGCATCGCGGGCGGCATAGTGCGTGATGCGCCCCCTCAGCTGCGCCGGACAGGAGAGGCCGGCGCTACACAGGTGATAGGCGCCCTCCTGCACCACCTCGGCATCGCAGACCGGGCAGCGCTTCGGCATTGCAAACGGCTCGCTGCGCTTTCTCCCGGGCCATTTGACTCTCTCTTCGACCTCGGGGATCACGTCGCCGGCGCGAATAATGCGCACTCTGTCGCCGACGCGGATATCCTTGCGCTGCGCCTCGCGCTCGTTGTGCAGCGTGGCGCGGCTGACGGTGACGCCGCCGACATCCACCGGTTGCAGCAGTGCCACCGGGGTCAGAATGCCGGTGCGGCCGACCTGCACGACGATATCCTCCACCAGGGTGATTTCCTCGCGAGGCTCGAACTTCCAGGCCAGCGCCCAGCGCGGATTGCGGTCGCGGCTGCCCAGGGCGTCGCGCAGTTCGTGGTTGTCGATCTTGATGACGATGCCGTCGATCTCGTAGTCGAGGTCGTCGCGCGCCTCGGCCAGTTTGCTGTGGTAGCGCTCGATCTGTTTGAACGAAGTCGCGGATTCGTTCAGCGGGCTGGTCTTCAGGCCCCAGTCGTCCAGCTGTGCCAGCGTCTCCGCGTGAGTGCGTGGCATATCGCCGTCCATGGCCAGAATTTCGTAGAAGAAGACACTGAGCGGCTTGCCCGCGGCGCGTCGGGATTCGTACTGGCGCATCAGCCCGGCGGCCGCGTTGCGCGGATTGGCGAAGGGCTCCGCGCCGCGCTCAACCCGCTGTTTGTTCAGCTGGGTAAATCCCTTCCTGGTCATATAGATTTCGCCACGCAGGGCCACAGACTCGGGTGCCTTGCCGCAGTCTCGCAGCGACAGGGGCAGGGCGCGGATGGTTTTGAGATTGTGGGAGATATCCTCGCCGACCTCGCCGTTGCCGCGCGTGCTGCCGTACTCGAAGCGGCCCTTGTCGTAGACCACTTCCACGGAAAGGCCATCGAACTTGGGCTCGAGGAAAAAGCGGATGGACTGCTTGTCTGCCCTGTCGCGGGCGCCCTGCAGAAACGAGCGCACCGCGTCGGCTTCCAGCGTGGCCTGCAGGCTCTGCAAGGGCGCCTGGTGCTCGACTTTCCTGAGCCGGCTGACGGGTTCGGCGCCGACGCGCTGGGTGGGGGAGTCGTCGGTTTTTATTGCGGGGAAGGCCTCCTCCAGGTCCTGCAGGCGCTGGAACAGCTTGTCGTAAACCGCGTCGGAAATTTCCGGTGCGTCTTTTACGTAGTAGAGGTGGTCGTGGTAATTGATGCCCTCGCGCAGCGCGCGGGCCTCCTCGGCGGCATCTTTCTTTTCGAGTCTGTCGAGTTTGGTGAAATTGGTGTCCGGCTTTTTCTTGAAGTCCATGCGCCTGCGCAAAATTACTGGACGATTGTTAACTCCGATACTTAATGACTATAAATACTCAAATGCACTGTTTCTCTCAAGGCAAGGAAGTGATCTGGTGAAGAAAATCGTCTACGCGATCATCATAGTGCTGTTCGTACTCGCCTTCGGTCGGTTATTCATTAGACCTGCCGCTGCGCAGGCCCTGCTGCCGGGGTCCGTCTGGGAAATATTTACCGATGAGATTTCTTCCCGGACGGCCCCCGGCAGCAGGGCCGCCGCGGACTTCGGTGCAGAGTTCAGACTTGAATTCGCCCCGAGGATCAGGCCGCCTCGGTCTCAGGCGTATCCGTCGCCATTTCCCGCGCGAACTCGGCTTCGAGCATATCCGCCTCCCGCAGCCGCTTGATCCGCTCGAAGAACAGCTGTGCCTCGGGAAAGGCGAGCTTCAGATAGGCCAGCCACTGCTTGATCCGATTGCCCAGGTATTTTGCCGGGTAGATCTCGCGGGTGGCCCGGTAATAGCCCCACAGTAGTGTCACTACCTGCTGCCAGTCCATCGGTTGATACTGGCGCTCTTCGCAATACGCCTTGATCTGCAGGCCCAGGTCCGGGCGCGCCAGCAGGCTGCGGCCGAGCATAAAGGCGCCGCAGCCGGTTACTTCGCGGCAGCGCTGGAAGTCGCTCACTGTCCAGATATCGCCATTGGCGATCACCGGTATCGACAGCTGCTCCCGTATCTCGCCGATATATTCCCAGTAGGCCGGCGGGCGGTAGCCGTCGACCTTGGAGCGGGCGTGTACCGCCAGTTCGCTGGCGCCGCCGGCCTCTGCCGCGCGGGCATTGTCCATATAGCTGGACCTGTCCGAATAGCCGAGGCGGATCTTGGCCGTGACCGGGATACTGTCCGGAAGGGCCCGGCGCACGGCGCCGACAATGGCCTCCACCCGGTGCGGGCTCTGCAGCAGGCAGGCGCCGCCGTCGCTGTTGTTCACCGACTTGGCCGGACAGCCGAAGTTCAGGTCGATGGCCCGGGCGCCCACCTCGACCGCCCTGGCGGCATTCCAGGCCATGGTTTCGGGGTTGCCGCCGAGCAGCTGCAGCCGCACCGGGGTGCCGCTGGCCGTGCTGGCCCCGGAATCCAGTTCCGGGCACAGGCGGGTGAAGACGCGGCGCGGCAGCCGCGTGTGGGTGACACGCACGAATTCGGTCACGCAGATATCCACGCCGCCGATCGCGGACAGCAGGGCGCGCACATGGTGGTCGATCACGCCCTCCATCGGCGCCTGATAGATCCGGGGTATGGGCGAATCTGTCTTTGTGGTCATAAATCGGGGCGGAGCTCTGAGGCCAAAATTGAGGCGCGTATTCTAACAGCTCGCCGCGCGATTGGTGCAGAAAATGATCAGGGCGCGAGGTGCGATCGCGGGCCGGTTTTTCACTGTTAATTTGTCCTTTGGACGCACAGCTGGCAGCAGTTTTCCCCCGGGCATTTGTCGCCTTATCGTTGCGGCTGAAACTAATAAGTGTTTGATTTTAAAAGCATGTTGTATTGATAATGGCGTCCGTTGCGCGCGCATACCTGCCATAGGATTCTGTTACGGAATTTGAGTGGAAGCGCCATTGAAAAAGGGAACTGCCGCAACCGCCCTCGGGCCGATTAACAACCGCGACACGCTAATAAATAGATTAATAGCGACGCCATTGTGTTGCGGGTGCCAATAAAACCGGTCAGCATGGTCGGCTTTGATTGCCTGAATACTTTAGGGGAATTAATCAGTGCAAGACACGCTACTTCAACAGGGACTGGACATCACGCTGTTCGGCATGGGGATCGTTTTTTCATTCCTGCTTTTGCTGGTGATCGGCACCGGCATTATGTCCCGCATTATCACCCGCAATTTTCCCGAAGCGGAGCCGGTGGCTCCCGCACCCAGCAGTGCGACCGGTGATGACGCACGCCTGCGCGCCATTATCAAGGCGGCCATCGACCAGCATCGCAGCAGACGCCGGTAGCCTCTGTTAACTGTTAAAAAACTCCACTAAAAATTTGCCGAGAGAGATGACCCATGACTGAGGCAAACTCTTCAGTTAACAAGACCCCACTGGGGATTACCGATGTAGTCCTGCGCGACGCCCACCAGTCACTATTGGCGACCCGCATGCGACTGGACGACATGCTGCCGATTGCGGACAAGCTCGACAAAGTCGGTTTCTGGTCACTGGAATCCTGGGGCGGCGCCACCTTCGATGCCTGTATCCGCTATCTCGGCGAAGATCCCTGGGAGCGCATCCGCGAGCTGAAAAAGGCCATGCCGAACACGCCGCAGCAGATGCTGTTCCGCGGCCAGAATATTCTCGGCTACCGCCACTATGCCGACGACGTGGTGGAAAAGTTTGTCGAGCGCGCGGCGGAAAACGGCGTGGACGTTTTCCGCGTGTTCGACGCGATGAACGATATGCGCAATCTGCAGACCGCCCTCAAGGCGGTAAAGAAGCAGGGCAGGCACGCCCAGGGCACTATCTCTTACACCGTCAGCCCGGTGCACACCATGGACCTGTGGATAGACCTCGGCCGCCAGATCGAGGACATGGGCGCGGATTCCATCTGCATCAAGGATATGGCCGGCCTGCTGCGCCCCTATGAGGGCTACGAGCTGGTGAAAAAGCTGAAGGCGGCGGTGGATATCCCCATCCATATGCAGTGCCACGCCACCACCGGGCTCTCCACCGCCACCGCGCTGAAGTGCATCGAGGCGGGCATCGACAATGTGGACACGGCGATTTCGTCCATGTCCATGACCTACGGCCACAGCCCCACCGAGGCGCTGGTGGCGATTCTCGAGGGCACCGATCGCGATACCGGCCTCGATATCAACCTGCTGGAAGAGATAGCGGCCTATTTCCGCGAGGTGCGCAAGAAGTACGCCAAATTCGAGGGTTCGCTCAGGGGCGTCGACTCGCGCATCCTGGTGGCCCAGGTGCCCGGCGGCATGCTGACCAATATGGAAAACCAGCTGCGCGAGCAGAACGCCGGCGACAAGCTGGATGAGGTGCTGGAAGAAATTCCGCGCGTGCGCGAGGACCTGGGATTTATCCCACTGGTGACCCCGACCTCCCAGATCGTCGGTACCCAGGCGGTGCTGAATGTGCTTACCGGCGAGCGCTACAAGTCCATTTCCAAAGAGACGGCCGCGGTGCTGAAGGGCGAGTACGGCGCGACCCCGGCGCCGGTCGACAGCGAGCTGCAGGAGCGGGTACTCGAAGGCGCCGAGCCGGTGACCTGTCGCCCGGCGGATCTGCTGGAACCGGAACTGGAGAAGCTGACGGCCGAACTGAAGCAAAAAGCTGGCGACGAGAGTATTGCCCTGACCGGCGGTGAGGGCGAGATCGATGACGTACTCACCTATGCGCTCTTCCCGCAGATCGGCCTCAAGTTCCTGAAGAACCGCGGCAACCCCGATGCCTTTGAACCGGTGCCTACCGGCAACGAAGGCAGCGCAGTTGTGAACGACAAGGGTGAGGAAGTCTACACGGTGACCGTCGAAGGGCAGAGCTACACGGTGACCGTCGCCGACGGCGGCGATCTGACCGGCATAGCCCCGGTTTCCGGCGCCGCAGCGGTCTCCGCAGGCGCGGCGGCCCCGGCCGCCAGTGGCGGCGAGCCGGTGAAGGCGCCACTGGCGGGCAATATCTTCAAGGTCATGGTGAAGCCGGGCGATCGGGTGAGCGAAGGCCAGACCATTATCGTGCTGGAAGCCATGAAAATGGAAACGGCCATCAGCGCACCGCGCGCCGGCAGTGTGACCAGCGTGGCGATCAAAGAGGGCGATTCCGTGGCAGTGGGCGACGCCCTGCTGTCCATCGCGTAACGCCGGGTAGGAGTCGCACGTGGATAATCTATTAAATCTCTGGCAGTCGTCCGGCGCATACCAGATGGCGAGCGGCCAGTTCGTAATGATTGTTGTGGGCCTGCTGCTGCTGTTCCTGGCCATTCGCAAGAATTTCGAGCCGCTGCTGCTGGTACCCATCGGCTTCGGCGGCATCCTCGCCAATATTCCCGGTGCGGATCTGGCCCTTTCCGCGGCGGAGACGGCACTGGCATCCGGCGATGCCGGGGTGCTGGCGCAGATGGCGCAGATCCTCGGGCTGGAAGGCGCGGATGATCTCTATGCGCTGAAGGAGGCCCTGGCCAACGCAACCGCGGCGGTGCAGAGCCAGGTCACCCAGTACGCGCAGGATGCCGGTTTCAGCAACGGCATGCTGTACAACTTCTACTCCGTGGCCATCGCCTCCGGTGTCGCGCCGCTGGTGATCTTTATGGGCGTGGGCGCCATGACGGATTTCGGCCCGCTGCTCGCCAACCCGCGCACCCTCTTTCTGGGCGCGGCGGCGCAGTTTGGCATCTTCGCCACCGTCCTGGGGGCGGTCGGCCTGTCGGTCGCGGGCATCATGGACTTCTCCATCGCCGATGCCGCCGCCATCGGTATCATCGGCGGCGCCGACGGCCCCACGGCCATCTATGTTTCCAGCCTGCTGGCGCCGGACCTGCTCGGTGCCATCGCGGTTGCGGCCTATTCCTATATGGCACTGGTGCCGCTGATCCAGCCGCCGATCATGCGCGCGCTGACCACGCCGGAAGAGCGCAAGATCGAGATGGTGCAGCTGCGCCACGTGAGCAAGCGCGAGAAGATCACCTTTCCGCTACTGCTGCTGATCCTGGTCGCACTCTTCCTGCCGGATGCGGCGCCGCTGCTGGGGATGTTCTGCTTCGGCAACCTGATGCGCGAGAGCGGTGTAGTGGGGCGCCTGTCCGATACCGCCCAGAATGCGCTGATCAATATCACCACCATTTTCCTCGGTCTGTCCGTGGGCTCGAAACTGGCTGCGGACAAATTCCTGGATCCGAAAACACTCGGCATTCTGGCGCTGGGTATCATCGCCTTCGCCATCGGCACCGCCGCCGGCGTACTCATGGCGAAACTGCTGAATGCGTTCAGCAAGTACAAGATCAACCCGCTGATCGGTTCCGCCGGCGTGTCCGCCGTGCCCATGGCAGCGCGGGTATCGAACAAGCTTGGCCTGGAAGCCAATCCGCACAATTTCCTGCTGATGCACGCCATGGGCCCGAACGTGGCCGGTGTGATTGGCTCGGCGGTGGCCGCCGGCGTGATGATCACCATGGTGCGGACGATGACCGGCTGATAGAAGTAGAGCAACTATCCGAGAAGGCGAACCCCGTGTTCGCCTTTTCTGTTTTTAGATGTGAATTCGCTGGGCGAGGCGCGACAGCGGGTTCGAAGATTGGCTCCGTGTGCTGACGCTGGCCAGTGGGCCGAAGTGCGTATCGAGGATCTGGAACAGGGCGCGGCGGCCGGCCTCGTGGAAAATCTCCGGTGAGCCGTGCCGGGCGAAATATTCCGGGAACAGCCGCGCGATATCCTGCTGTGACCACTCCAGGTGAAACTGCAGGCCGAGAATATTAGTGCCGACGGAGAATGCCTGGTGCGGGCAGAGCTTGGATTCGGCCAGACAGCGGGCGCCGGCGGGGATTGCGAAGCGGTATTTGTGCGCGTGAAACACCAGCCCGGTATGCAGGCCCCAGTCCCGCATCGGCGTGACCGGCAGCCAGCCGAGTTCCTCCTGCGGCATTTCGATCACCTCCGCGCCGAGCGCGTGTGCCAGTAGCTGCGAGCCGAGGCAGATGCCGAGCACGGGCACCGACCGACGAGTGGCGCAGCCAATCCAGTCGATCTCCCGCGCGAGCCACGCCAGCTGGCGCCGCTGGTGCACATCCGTCAGCCCGCCGAGGATGATCAGCCCGTGGTAACCGCTGTCCGGCAGCACTTGTTCCTTCGGGTCGACAATCTCCAGTTCCACACTGCGTGCTGCGGCCCAGTCGGCGATGTAGCCGGGGCCTTCGCCCTGTTCATGCTGAATGACCAGCAGACGGTTGCTCATGATTGCTGAAAGTCCCTCTTCTCCAGGTAGAGCACTTTTTGAATCGAATCCCCGCAGCGCTCACTCGACACCAGTAGGGAATGTCACTCTTGTCAGGCCGGCATTCTAGCCATACATTAGTGACCAATCGATTCTTGACCGGAGAGTATTGATTCCAGAATGGAAATAGAAGATCTGGAGAAGTTCCTGGTTATTGCCGCGACGGAAAATCTGCAGCGCGCCGCGGATCGGCTGGATACCACGGCCGGCGGCCTGAGCAAGTCGCTGCGCCGGCTGGAAACGGCGCTGGACACGCGCCTGTTCGACCGCGTCGGCAAGCAGATCAGTGTCAATGATGCCGGCCTCCGCCTGCAGCAGCGCGCCGCGGAAATCGTCGCCATGGCCAAGCAGACCCGCGCCGAGTTTGCGGGGCTGGCCCGCGGACTCGAGTGCCGGGTGGCGGCGCCGGCAGTGCTGCAGCTGGAGTGGGCGCGGCGGATTCAAAAGGCGCTGGTACGGCAGCAGGCGGACGCGCGCCTCTCAATGACCTCCGCCTACGAGGCGCTGGCACTGAAGATGCTGGTGCGCGGCGAGGTGGACCTGGCGCTGGTGACCGACGCCATGGCGGCACAGATACCTGGCGGTATGTCGGTGCGCGCCATAGGTTCAACCACCATGCGCGTCGCCGCTGCGCCAATGCACCCGCTGGTCAGCGGGCGGAAAGAGAGACCGGTGGAGGTGACCACGGACAGGATTCTGCAGTACCCGTTTGCCGCGCCCCGCATCTCCCCCTTCTGCGGCGAGGAGCGCGGTATCGGCAGCGACGGCTGGCGCGAGGACGCGCTGCCGCGCAGGGTCAGCGTCGTAGTGAACGACTACGGCGTACTCTGCAGCCTGGTGATGGAAGGGCAGTTGCTCGCCTACCTGCCGGAACATCTGCTCGGAGAAATAGGCGCCGTGCGCGTGAAGGTGGTGGATTGCCCCTATCAATGCACCGAAAACCTGCTCTTCGTCTGGCGCGGCGACAGCGCGGGCTGGCTGGACAGTCTGCTGCAGGACATTTGAGAGACCTTTATCGAGTAGGAGCGGCCGGTGGCCGCGATCGATGTGGGAGCCTGTCCGAAAGTCCGATCGCGGCCACCGGCCGCTCCTGTCAATCGGGTATTCAGCTTGATTGGCTTCGAAGGCATGTAATTCCGGGTGACTGGATAGTCGACTCGGCGCCGTGCGGTTAGAGTGCGCGTGGTATCATGGGCGCGTTTTGTTTCAAGGTTAGGGCGCAGATCGGCGCTCGGAGGAGAGGTTATGTCCTGGCTGGGTGCGGGTATCGGGGCCGGTATTGGTTTGATGTTTGGTGGCCCCATTGGCGCTGCCCTGGGCGCCTGGATCGGCAGCTCGTTCGGCTCTGGCCTGCAGCGTATCGGCGGCGCAGCGGCGGGTCTGAATCGGGACGGAGCGCAGACGGTTTTTATCGTCACGCTGTTTTCCATGTTGGCGAAGATGGCCAAGGCCGACGGCCAGGTCTCCAAGGCGGAAGTCCAGCTGATCGAAGACTTTATGCAGAACAACCTGCGCCTCGGTGCCGAGGACCGCTCAGCGGCAATCAAGATTTTCCAGAACGCCAAGAGCGATAATTACAGCATCTATGACTACGCGCAGCAGTACCGACAGCTGGTACACAACCAGGCGATGCGCGAGATGGTCTATCGCCTGCTGTTTGCGGTGGCCTATGCGGACGGTGAACTCCACGCGGCAGAAGAGTCAATACTGCGCCGTATCCCCACCGAGCTGGGACTGCACGAGTCAATTTTTGCCGCTATGCAGGCTGAGTTTGATCACCGCGCGCCGGCGTCGGGGCACAGCCTTCAGCAACACTATGCCGTGCTGGAGTGCACCCCGGAAACCAGCGATCGCGATCTGAAGCTCGCTTACCGGCGCAAGGCGGCGGAATTCCATCCGGACAAGATAGTCTCCAAGGGATTGCCGGAAGAGTTCATGCGCTACGCCGAGGACCAGATGAAAAGCATTACCGTGGCCTACGAAACCATTGCCGAGGCACGCAAACGCCAGGCGAGTGTTGCGTCCTAATCAAGTTTTTAAATCGAGGTGTTTTATGAGCCTTGCCAGTAAAATCGAACAGAAGCTGAGCGCCGCTTTCACCCCCGAATATATCGACGTGCAGTGCGAGAGCCATATGCACAATGTGCCGGCGGGCTCGGAGATGCATTTTCGCGTGGTACTGGTCAGCGACGTGTTTGCCGAATTGCGCAAGGTGCAGCGCCACCAGAAGGTATATGCAGTGCTGGCCGAGGAAATGGCGGGCCCTGTTCACGCGCTGGCGCTGCACACTTTCAGCCCGCAAGAGTGGGAGGGGGCGGCGCCGCAGAGTCCGCAGTGCCTCGGTGGCGGTAAAAAGTAACGCTTTTCTTCGCGCGCTTTTTCACCGCTGATTTCCTATTTCGCCATTATCGCTTCGCGCCGCCGGCGGGCCCGGCGGCGCACAGATTATCTCTCTCAAAAATATTCCACGCCGCGCAAGGCGCGCGAATTTTTGTCGCGCTTATGCTCTTTTCTGAAACACTTCCCTGCCAAAAAAATAATTAGTGCGCCCAATTCGCAGAAACGTTCTTTTTTGGCGCCATAAATTGGTGTTTTTTTCTACAGCTGTGTTTTCACGCGACTAGACTGACCATTGATTGGGCTGATTGCTGTTAAATCTGCTGAAAATCAATGGAGTTAAGACGTATGAAGATGACGCGTATTTTTGTCCCCGTTCTGGCGCCGCTGGCATTGGCGGTTTCCAGTGTGGCGTCGGCAGGGCCTTCCGGCTATGCGCCGCCGCCTCCACCTCCCAAGAAGCAGGAGTTCATCGTCCGTGTGGGCGCTTCCTACTTCCATCCGAATACGGATCGAATAGCCTTTCTCGACGAGACTGGTTTCTTCTTCGATGGTTTTCGGACCACGTTGGATCCGGATGATGAATGGGGTTGGAATATCAGTGGCGTCTGGAAAGCGACCGACCACTTTAGTTTCGAGCTGATGTACATCGATGGCACCGATATGCGGGGCGGTAGCACCGACCCGTTTTTCGACCTCGTCGGTTTGCCAGATGTTCGGCGCCGCAACCTCGCCGAATTCGATGCGGACGCGAGCTACGCCTTCGCCAACTGGTATCCACTGCATCCGAGCTGCCTGATTCAGCCGTATGTCGGTGTCGGTCTGAACTATATGGATTTCAGCTCGGAAAAATTCCGCGGCTTCGTCCGCCGGGATCTCGATGATTTCGGGCTCGACAGCGACCTCAATATGGGTAATTCCTGGGGCTATGCCTGGCAGATCGGCGTGGACTTCGCTTTTGGCCACGATAGCGCCTGGATAATAAATGCGGCGGCGATCTACACGGATTCGGAGACCGACGTTGCCTTTTCTGTCTTCGACCGCGAGCCACCATTGGATCCGGATGATAGATTTTTTGAGGCCTATGGCGCCGACTATAACTTCAATCCCTGGATTTTCAACCTGGGTGTTGGTTACAAGTTCGCGTTCTGATTTCAACTTTAGATAATTTATCGAGGGCGCTTCGGCGCCCTTTTTTTGAGCGGAATTTCAGAAAAGTGCTCCGGTACAAATACGGAGATTTTTTTCCGAAGAAAATTGAGACCAGTACATGATCGATAAGCGCGATAGAAGACGCCAAATGAGCAGCGCTCTGTGCCATTTCTGCACCGCAATCTTTGGTTCCGTGACAGGCTTTTCTACTCGATTAAATATGCGCCAAGAAAATAGATGGTGCGCCAACTTTACACAAATTTTCCAATTCACAGGCCGAATGCTGGGTGTTTTTTCTACAGTCGTTCTTTTCCGTGTCTAGACTGGAAATTGATTGGGTAGATTGCTGTTGAATTTGCCGAATATCAATGGAGTTATTACGCATGAAAATGACGCGCATTCTGACACCTCTGGCATTAGCAGTATCCACTGCTGTAGTTTCAGTCGCGGCATCGGCAGGACCCTCCGGGTACGCGCCTGCGCCCGCTGCCCCGCCGAAAATCTATGGAGCCGGAACCGCGGTGTTCCGCGTTGGGGCATCCTTCGTCGACCCGGATGACGATGGTAATCTCGACTTCCGCGGCTACCGGGAGTTCTTCCCAGACGATGATTTTCTCGTGGACGATGACTTCCGCTTCGGATTCGACGTGGACGACGAGTGGACCTGGAACTTCACCGCGGGCTTTATGCCGATAGATCACTTCATGGTTGAGGTGGGCTATATCGGCGAGTCGGATCACGATGTGAAGCTGAAAGGGGTTCCCGTATTCAATGACGATCTTCAAGTCATCGACCGTCGCAATGTCAGCGTTGGAGACCTGGAGCGGTGGTCCGGCTTTGTGAACTTCAACTGGTTCCCGGTATGCCCCGAGTCCTGGGTACAGCCCTATGTGGGTGTCGGTATCAACTATTCCGAATATGACGACCAGAATGTCCGTGTCGGGATCGACGATTTCCTCGTTGATTTCGCCGGCGGCGTCGAACCGGCTAATGGCAGAATCTTCTATGAAGACGACTGGGGCTGGAACGCTCAGGTGGGCATAGACATCATGTTCGGCCGCAACAGCAGCTGGCTGGTCAATGGCGCCATCATGTATATGGACGCCGAGGTTGAGGGCGACCTGCACTACAACATCGGCGCTCCTTTCGTCAATGCGGTCAGATCCAGCTTCGACTTCGATCCCTGGGTTTACAACATAGGCATCGGTTACAAGTTCTGATTGCAACCATCAAACAGGAAGAAAGGCGCTTCGGCGCCTTTTCTTTTTAAGTGGTTTGAGTAAATGGATACTGCCAATCGCAAGCCGGAGAGCACCTCTTTGTAAAAAATAACTATGCCACCCTCGAGCAAATTTTTTACTTTTCTGCTCGGTCGTGGGAGATTTTTTTCGACGTTTTGGATGGGTGTCTAGACTGAAAATTGATCAGGTATATCAAAGCAGGAGTTGCCTGATGTCAATGGAGTGAGCAGTTATGGAAATGACCCGAATTCTTGCGCCTGTGACCTTGGCCTTAACTTGCGCCGCAGTTCCCATCGCGTCCTCGGCCGGACCCGCCGGCTACGAACCCGTACCACCCGCGCCACCGCCGCCTGTGTACCAGGCCGGAACTGTGATGGCGCGTATCGGCCTTTCGTATATAGAGCCCAATGACGACTCGGGAAAGTGGCGCTTCAATCGGGATCTGTTCCCCGATCTCGATGGGCTCAGGTTCGATATCGACCACGAAACCACCTGGAATGTCACCCTGGGCTTCATGCCGGTGGATCACTTCTCGGTAGAAGTCGGTTATATCGGCGAGTCGGAGCACGACCTGGATCTGACGGGCCTGATGAGCCCATTCGAGAACGACAGGATTCGCACCGGCAGTATCGACCGCCAGACGGGCACGCTGATTTTCAACTGGTTCCCGGTCTGCAAGGAGTCGTGGATTCAGCCGTATATCGGCCTGGGCGGGCAGTACACCGATTTTGACGGCATCAGATTCAGTGTGGATGCCAATGACTACCTGGCTGAAGTCGCCAATGCCATCGGTCCGGCGACCATGTTCATCGATGACGACTGGGGCTGGGCAGGCCAGGTCGGCATCGACATCATGTTCGGGCGCAACAGCCGCTGGTTCGTCAATGCCGCCGCGCAGTACCTGGATCTGTCGCTCGATGTGGACCTGCACTATGCGGTGCCCGTCGAATTTGATCCGGGTGTCACGATCAGTGCGGCCGTGACCGATGTGGATTTCGATCCCTGGGTCTACAATCTCGGCATCGGCTATCGATTCTGATGGGTCTCTGCTGAAGCACACACTTAGGGGCGCTCCGGCGTCCCTTCAGGGGACTCAGCTTGTCCAGGCTACCGCAATGACTTCACCTGTCGTCGCCAACAATTTTCCCAAACGCGTGCACCTCGATGCGGGTGAAACCTACTATTTCTGTGTCTGCGGTCTCTCCGCCAGGCAACCATTCTGCGATGGCAGCCACAAGGTCACGGACCTGAAGCCGATGAAGTTTACCGTGCAGGAATCCGGGGACTTCTGGTTATGCTGCTGCAAGCACACGCAAAATCGCCCCTTTTGCGACGGTCATCACAAACAGTTCACACCGGCGGACGTGGGGCAGGAAAGAGAACTGTAATAAGGCGTAATTGCAGCCAGGCTAGCGGCGCGCAATGCCTGTGATACCATCATGCGTCAATGCACCGCGCAGGGAAGCGGCGGTACAAGCGAATACTGAAAAATCGAATAATGACGAATCGGTGACACGGGTTCTTAGGGATGAAACTGGCCGTTACACTTTGGGGTTTTATTCTGCTCTGCCTGGCCTGCGGTGCCAGCGCTCAGTCACTTACCGTATCGACAGATCAGGATGCAGTATCGCTCACTCCCTTCCTGCGCCTGTTGGAGGATCCCCGGGGCGAGCTGACCTTCGCGCAGCTACAGACATCGGCATATCAGGCAAGGCTGCAAGCCTGGTCCGAACCTTCCGCCAATTTCGGCTATAGCCGCTCCGCCTACTGGGTGGCTTTCACCCTGCGCAATCCCACCGGCCAGCCGCAGTCGCTGCTGATCCGCCAGGACTACCCGCTGATCGACTATCTGGATTTCTGGGCGCAGGACGACAGCGGCAGCTGGCAGAGTATCGCCACCGGCGACCGCCGGCCCTTCGCCAGCCGCCCACTGGCACTGCGGGATTTCGTCTTCCCGGTGAGCCTGCCCCCACAGAGTGAACGCACTTTTTACCTGCGCTATGCCTCCCAGGGCTCGCTCAATATCGGCCTGTCCGTCAGCAGTGAGACCGCTTACTTATCGCAGCTGGAAGTGGAGCAGCTGTTGATGGGCATCTATTACGGCGGCTTCCTGGTGCTGGTAATCTACAACCTGTTCCTGTTTATGGCGGTGCGGGACCGGGCCTATGTCTACTACATGGGCTATGTACTCAGTTACGGCCTCTACTTCGGTGCGTTGAACGGCGTATCCTTCCGGTTCTTATGGCCCGGCAACCCCTGGCTTGCCAATGAAATCCTGGTGATCCTGCTCGGCATGACGCTGATCCTCGGCATCCAGTTCGCGCGGGAGATCTGTGCCGGCAGACAGCTGGCGCCGCGCACCGACAGGCTCGCGCGCCTGCTGCAGTACAGCATGGTGCCGCTGACGGTGATCGCGCCCTTCGCCAGCTACCGGCTGATGATCGTGGCCTTCACGGTATTTGCGCTGGTGGCCTGCGTGCTGATGCTGGTGATGGGCGCCATCAGCCTGCTGCGGGGTTCCATCTCGGCGCGCTATTTCATGGTGGGCTGGATCACGCTGCTCGCCAGCGTCATTGTCTATGTGTTCAAGACCTTTGGTTTACTGCCGCACAACGGCTTTACCCACAACGCCTTCCAGGTAGCCGCGCTGATCGAAATGCTGCTGCTGTCCCTGGCGCTGGGGGCGCGGGTCAATGAAATCCGCAAGCGCGGTTACATCGACGAACTCTCCCACCTCTACAATCGCCGCTATTTCGACGAGCAGCTGCCGAAGGAATTCCACTTTGCCAATCGCTCCGGCACACCGCTATCGCTGCTGATGCTCGACCTGGACCACTTCAAGGCGATCAACGACCGCTACGGCCACCGCCAGGGCGACCGCGCCATCGCCGCCATCGGCCAGTTGATCCTGAAGCAGGTGCGCAAACCGGTGCTGGCCTGCCGATACGGGGGCGAGGAATTCGCAATACTGCTGCCGCGCACGAGCGAGGAGCAGGCGGCGATCATCGCGCAGCGGCTGGTGCGCAGGGTGGCTGAACTGAAGCTCTACGAGCTGCCCCTGACCGTCAGCATCGGCGTGGCCAGTTTTGAGGGCGACGACTTCGAGGCGGCCGTGCAACTGTTCGAGGCCGCGGATGTGGCCCTGTACCGGGCCAAGCAGGCGGGGCGCAATCGGGTGGTGGTGAGCGCTCAGGATACCGGTAGCGGAGACGACAGCCGGCGCAGGCCGGTGCGGGAAGCGGTAAACTCCTGACGAGCCCAAGCCCCACTATGTATCCAAGACGGCAGCAATAGCGCTCGCGGCCATCGGTGCCTTGGGCGTGAGTCTCATCCTTTGTGTGATACCATCGGCAAAGTCGACGAATAACAACAAGCCGCTGATGGGGCATCGCGATGCAAATCGCCAAACTGTTCTGGGGGTTACTCTTGCTCTGCCTGGCGGCCTGTGCCGGCGCGGGGCCGTTAATAACAGTCTCGCCGGGCATGGAGCCCACTGCACTGACGCCGTCGCTGCGGCTGCTGGAAGACCGCGGCGGCGCGCTGGATTTCGCCCGCCTGCAGACGCCCGAAGTCCAGGCCCAACTGCAACCCTGGAACAAACCCTCGGCCAATTTCGGCTTTACCCACTCCGCCTACTGGGTCGCCTTCACCCTGCGCAATCCCACCGGCAGGGAAATACCGCTCGTCATCCGCCAGGACTACCCGCTGATCGATTACCTGGATTTCTGGGCGCAGGACGACGGCGGCACCTGGCAGAAAATCGCCACCGGCGATCGCCTGCCGTTTGCCAGCCGGCCGCTGGCGCTGCGGGACTTCGTCTTCCCGGTGACGGTCCCCGCGCACAGCGAGCGCAGCTACTACCTGCGCTATGCCACCCAGGGCTCGCTGAACATCGGCCTGTCCGTCAGCAGTGAAACCGCCTTCCTGCCGCGGCTGAACGTGGAGCAGCTGCTACTCGGCATCTACTACGGCGGCTTCCTGGTGCTGGTGATCTACAACCTGTTCCTGTTCTTGGCGATACGCGACAGCGCCTATATCTATTACATGGGCTACGCGATCAGCTATGGCCTCTATTTCGGTGTGCACAACGGCATCGCCTTCCAGTTTGTGTGGCCGGGCGATCCCTGGCTGGCCAACGAGATCCTGATCGTACTTTTGGGACTCTCCCTGATCTTCTCCACCCAGTTCGCGCGCGAGGTCTGTAGCGGCCGCCAGCTGGCGCCACGCACCGACTGGCTGGCGCGCGCGCTGATGCTGGCGCTGATACCACTGACGCTCGCCGTGCCCTTCTTCAGCTACCGCCTGATGATTCTCATCTTCGCCGCGCTGACGATGGTGAGTTCCGTGCTGCTGCTGGTGATGGGCACGATCAGCGTGGTGCGCGGCTCCGTCTCGGCGCGCTACTTTATGGTGGCATGGGTCACGCTGCTGTCCAGCGTGATCGTCTATATGCTGAAGACCTTCGGCCTGCTGCCCCACAACGGCCTCACCCAGAATGCATTCCAGGTGGGGGCGCTGATCGAGATGGTGCTGCTGTCCCTGTCCTTAGGCGCCCGCGTCGGCGAGATCCAGAAACGCGGCTACACGGACGAACTCTCCCGCCTGTACAACCGCCGCTATTTCGACGAGCAACTGCCGCGGGAATTCAGCTTCGCCGCCCGCTCCGGTACGCCGCTGTCCCTGCTGGTGCTCGACCTGGACCACTTCAAATCCATCAACGACCGCTACGGCCACCGCCAGGGCGACCTCGCCATCCGCGCCGTCGGCGAACTGATCCAGAAGAAGGTGCGCAAACCGGTACTGGCCTGCCGCTACGGCGGCGAGGAGTTCGCGATACTGCTGCCGCGCACCAGGGGCGAGCAGGCGGCGGTGCTGGCGGAGCGGCTGGTACAGCAGGTGGCGGAACTGGACTGCCACGGCATGCCGCTGACGATCAGTATCGGCGTGGCGAGTTTCGAGGGCGGCAACTTCGATGCGGCAGTGCAGCTGTTTGAGGCCGCGGATGCGGCGCTGTATCGGGCCAAGCAGGAGGGGCGGAATAGGGCGGTTGTCTGCTCTGCGGCGGTAAGTTTCCAGGACAGCAGCGTTAAGCCAATTGATGTGGAGGCAGGCTTAACTTCGAACTATTGAATGGGCGGGGCTGCCTGAGATAGGCGACAAACCGTCGTGTTTCAAAGCGATGTTCTGCCGTCTAATGCAATGTTAAGTATTTAAGGAGATTATGTGCCAAAGCAAACTTTTGACTATTGTGCTCTCCAGTTTCTAAACCAGTGGCTGGGAAAAGAAGCAGTCTACTGTAAGCTACTCGCATCATCTGAATTAGAGAATCAGAGGAAGGCACTTGTTAAGGCGGGAGGGCACTTCCGTGTTGCGCGTAATTTGCCAAAAAAATTTGAAACAGCTGGCAACCTATATAGATATCAGCCTGTTCTTGACATGCTAAATGATATATGCGACGTAAGCTCGAGCAATGTCACCGATGTCGTGGACCAAGCGCGTAATCGAATCTCCGATCAGTATGGCGGAAGGAGTGTTCTCTCATTAACTACAAAGTTTTTGTGGCTCAAGATTAAGAGCCCTGTTCGAATCTACGACAAGCAGGCTCGTATCGCCTTGAAAACTGCTGACGGAGATTTCGTTGCTTTTAATGATGCCTTCTCAGATCGGTACGCCAAGTGCGAGAAGCAAATTACTGAGGCATGCTCCAATTTAGAGAACGTACTTTCCTATTCAGTCCAGTCTGATATGAAAAAGAGTGAAGTTAAAAACCTTGTTACTGAGCAATGGTTTAAGGAACGCGTCTTGGATGTCTATCTTTGGAACCAAGGCAATGCCTAACAAGTTTAGGTTGTCGGACAAATTACTCGCTGCGTTCGCTATTTGCCGCAGCTACAGGCGTTAGGCACAAGACTTACCCTCGAATGGTAGACACCCTTGTTGCCCGATGCGGCGACTGCCAAGTTCGTTCGGAGTTATTTGATGATGCTACCCATATCCGGCGGCTGCGCCTGCGGCAAAGTCCGTTACGACTGCTCGGAAAAGCCCATAGTCCAGCTGATCTGCCACTGCCGCGACTGCCAGCACGCCAGCGGCGCTGCCTTCGCGGCCACGATATTTGTGCCGGCGGATCGGCTGGAATACAAAATTGATACCGAGTTGCACTTCTACGATGTACAGGCGGAAAGCGGGCGCACCTTGCGCAGGAATTCCTGTGGTGAGTGCGGGTCGCCGATATCGGCGCACTGGCCGGATCTGCCCGGGGTGGTGTTGCTGGCCGTGGGCGGCCTCGACGATCAGAGCGTGTTCGAGCCCACCCACGAGCTGTGGGTCTCCCGCGCGCAAGCCTGGCATCCCTTCCTGCCGCATACCATCAAGCTGGAAGCGGGGCCCACGGACGATGTGGTGCGCGATCCGCTGCGCGCTTACTTCGCCGCGCGCAAGAGCTAAAGGCGGCTTCCGCTAATTAAACTTGGACGTCCCCTCGGCCCACTGCTTGGTGATATTGAAATAGAGCCTGAACGTTCTGCCGGTTTTCGGATCCCTGACGCCCATCTGATCGTAGATACCGCGTTCCCCTCTCACCAGCGACTGATCGACGATTTCCAGGCCCTGCAGCTGCAGAAAGGCGCGCAGCTCCTGCGGGCTGTAGGTGTGATAGGCGGTCTCCATGGTTTTGCCGTTGCCGGTGGAGCGGATCGCGGCCATAAAGCCGTCCAGGGCGAACCTGTGACTTTCACCGGCCTCCCGGTTGCCGGCCTTCGCATTGCAGGTCATGCCGAGGAAGTGGCCCGAGAGGCTGGTGTAATTGGCTTGCACGATTTCTGCGGCGGACCCTGCGCAGGCGGTCCAGTCGCCCTTTTGCATCTGCTGGATACCGGACTTCACTACCTCGTAGAGCGGGTCGGTATAGGGCGCGTAGCGGGCGGAAGTGGTGTATGCCTCGCGCACGCGCTGGAAATCGGCAATTCCGGCCCGGTTGCCATTCTGTTGCAGCTCCGCCAGTGCCTGTTGATACCAACCGCTGTTCGAATTTCCGCTTTTTAACCTCGCGCTGCGCGTTGCTGCTGCAGTGGGTGCTATGGCTTTAGGCGAGAGTGCCGCGTCGGTTTTGGCTGGCGGTGTAGTGGCGCAAGCGGCGAGAAATACGAAACTGGCGAGTACAAGGTATTTCATGCTGCGGCTCCTGCAGTTGCCTGGGAGATTGCTCATGGCTAGTGGTTCAAGCGATAAATTCGGTAACTAAACCTCACAGCCACAGGCTCCGGGGCAAGGCGAAAAAGCGCAGGACTAGCAGGGCTAATTCAAGCTTTTTCAACGCCGCACCGGGGCCTGTGGCGAAGAGATCGGTTACTGAATTTACCGCTTGGACCACTAGGTTGCGACCGGACATCCATTGCGCCCGACGGTTATCCCTGAAAGTCGCGCAGTACGGCGAGGAAAGCATCGCCAAAACGCTCCAGCTTGCTGTCGCCGACGCCGGACACGGCCAGCAGTTCGTCCCTCGTTTGTGGGCGCGCACTCACCATGCCGCGCAGCGTCGCATCGTGGAAGACCACGTAGGGCGGCACGCCGTGCTCGTCCGCCAGCTGCTTGCGGTAGGCGCGCAGGGCGTCCCACAGCGGTTCGTCGGCGGGGGTTAAATCCGCGGCCGCTGCGGTGCGGCGGCTCTCCGCGCGCGCGGCCTGCGGTGGCAGCTTGCGCAACTGAATGGTTTCCTCGCCGCGCAGCAGCGGGCGGCAGGCCTGAGTGAGGTGCAGGCTCTGGAATTCGCCTTCCACTTCGAGATAGCCGCGCACCACCAGCTGGCGCACGACCGCGCGCCATTCGTTGGCGGTTAGATCGGACCCGATGCCGTGGGTACTGAGTTGATCGTGACCGAACTTGCGCACCTTCTCGTTTTCCGAGCCGCGCAGCACATCGATCACATGGGCGGCGCCGAAGCGCTGGCCGGTGCGGTAGACGCAGGACAGCAGCTTGGCCGCGGCCTGGGTGCCGTTCCAGGTCTCCGGCGGTGTCAGGCAGCTGTCGCAGTTGCCGCAGGGCTGCGGCAGCTCCTCGGCGAAGTAGCGCAGCAGCGCCTGGCGGCGGCAGCTGGTGATCTCGCAGAGCCCCAGCATGGCATTGAGGCGCGCGCGCTCCTGGCGCTTGTGCTCCTCGCTGCCCTCGGAGGACTCCACCATCTGCCCCAGCTTGACCACATCCTCGAAGCCGTAGAGCAGCAGCGCGGTGGACGGCTCGCCGTCGCGCCCGGCGCGGCCCGTCTCCTGGTAATAGGCCTCGACGCTTTTCGGCAGGTCCAGATGGGCGACGAAGCGCACATCCGGCTTGTCGATGCCCATGCCGAAGGCGATGGTGGCGACGACGATGATGCCCTCATCGCGCAGGAAGCGGCGCTGGTGCTCGGCGCGGGTCTGGGCCGGCAGGCCGGCGTGGTAGGGCAGGGCAGTGAAACCCTGCTGGCACAGCCACTCGGCGGTGCTCTCCACCTTGCTGCGCGACAGGCAGTAGACGATGCCGGCGTTGCCCTGCTGCTCGCTGCGCAGGAACTGCAGCAGCTGGCGGCGCGCGTTGTCCTTCTGCGCGATGCGGTACTGGATATTGGGGCGGTCGAAACTGCTGACGAAGTGGCGGGCGTCTTCGAGATCCAGGCGCCGGGCTATCTCGGCGCGGGTGCGCTGGTCGGCGGTGGCGGTCAGCGCTATGCGCGGCACGCTGGGGAACTGCTCGTGCAGGCAGTTCAGCTGCAGGTAGTCGGCGCGGAAGTCGTGGCCCCACTGGGATACGCAGTGGGCCTCGTCGATCGCGAACAGGGACAGCTGCACCCGCTGCAACAGCGCCAGGGTGCGGGGCTGCAGCAGTCGCTCCGGGGCCAGGTAGATCAGGTCCAGCTCCCCGTGCAGCAGGGCCGTTTCGATATGCTGCGCCTCGTCGAAGGGCAGCGAGGAGTTCAGGAAGGCGGCGCGCACGCCGGCGGCCTGCAGCGCCTCTACCTGGTCCTGCATCAGCGCGATCAGCGGTGATACGACCACGCCGCAGCCGGGGCGGGCCAGCGCCGGTATCTGGTAGCAGAGGGACTTGCCGCCGCCGGTGGGCATCAGTACCAGGGCGTCCCGGCCGGCCATCAGGGTGTCGATAACTTCTGCCTGCGGGCCGCGGAACTGCGTATAGCCGAAGACGTGCTCTAGTATGTCTTGTGGGGAGTTCATAGGGGCGGAGTATACCGCGGGCCGGGGGGCTATGTGGCGGTGTCATCTTCTGGGTCGGTCGTCGATCCATGGCTAAAAAATGGACAATTTCGCGCTACCGGTTTTGTGATGGGGTTCACAGGTTTATAATCGCCCGATTACAGCGATAGGCTAAGGATAAGGCTATGCATACTTCGATAATGATGTCTTTGCTGTTTGTGCTCGGTATTGCGGGTCTCGCCGGATGCGCGACCACAGCCCCACAGACACTGGTGCAGTCCGCCCTGGCAGACACCCATCTGGGCTGGCAACCTGCGCCGGAGAACCAGCTCGCCTTCTCGGTGGCGACCGCCACCGGCATAGCGCGGGTGGAATTGCGGCCGCTGCCGCGAGAACTGCACACCCTGACGCTGGAACTTCCCGGCATGCGCAAGGTGGAGGGCGTGCAGTGGCGCGGCGATGACGGCGGGCACTCGATGCTGTTCGATGGCTCCGGCGGTCCGGATGGCGTCAGCCTGCAGAGCCGCGGGCACGGCTTTCGCCTGCAGATCAAGGGCGCCGCGCTGGATCTGGTGCGCGGTGGCGGCATGCTGACGGTGATTGATTACTATCGCGGCTGAGCAAATCCCTATCGGCTCGTCATTCCGACCTGCGCCGGAATGACGAAAAAATACTGTAGGGGCGGATGGCCGCCCCGCCGCTCCTACAAATCAGTGCTCGAAACCCAGCCCCTGTGGCCGGATCAGGTACAGCTTCGGCCAGTACTTGCCCGTTACCCAGAGCCCGTTGCGGGCCCTGTCCCAGGCGATGCCGTTGGCGACCGCATTCATATCGCGGGCGTCCGGCGCCAGTTCCCGCAGGTCGATAACCCCCCGCACTTCACCGCTCGCCGGATCTATGGCGATGATCCGCGTGTCCTGCCAGATATTGGCCCAGATCAGCCCCTCGGCGTATTCCAGTTCATTCAGGTTCGACCACTTTTCACCGCCGCCGCGGACTTTGAGCCGGCGCTTGACGGCGAAAGTGTGCGCATCGCGAAAGGTCAGTTCACCGCTGCCGTCGCTCATGATCAAAAATTCGCCATCGCTGGTCAGCCCCCAGCCCTCGCCGGCGTAGTGGCGCAAGCCCAGCGGCGACAGGTCGCTGGCGCGGTAGACCTGCAGTTCACCGGCCTTCCAGGTGAGCAGGAACAATTTGTCATCGAGTACGGTCAATCCCTCTGCGAAACGGTTCCCGGCCAGCCATTTGCGCCTTACGGGATTGGCGCCCGGATCGGTATACTCCGCCAGCCAGGATCGCCCGTAGTGGCCGCTGCTCTCCCACCAGCGCTGGCCGTCGAAATAGAGTCCCTGGGTAAAGTGATCCCCGGGCCGGCGGCGCTCTTCCAGCGTGGTGAAGGGGGTGTCCGGCAGCCTGGTTTCTGCGGCGGCAGCGAGCGGCAGCAGCGCGAGCAGCAGCAGACTCCATTTTTGCAGTAACAGATTTTGCATCGAGAGATTATGACCAGAGTTAAAACGTTTATTACCTTGACCTTGCTGGGCGGGCTGGCGGTGGTGCTACCCATCGCCATCTTTATCTTGTTGTTCCAGTGGCTGTTCGGCCAGATCAGCGAACTGGTCGCGCCGGCGGTCGTCTGGCTGGAGGCGCACACCGAGTTCAAGGATACCCTCGCCAGGCTGATGGTAATAGCGCTGATACTGGGCGCCTGTTTCCTGATCGGCCTGCTGGTCAAAACCAGTGTCGGGCGCTGGATGCACCGGCACGTGGATCACTGGCTGGGCCGCCTGGCGCCGGGTTACAACACCATCAAGGATCTGGTGCTGCAGTTTATCGGCGGCGGCGCCGGCGAAGGGGTGCTGGCGGGGCCGGTGGCGCGGGTGCGTATCCACGGCGCGGACAATCCGCTGTCGGTCACCGCGATCGTCACTTCCCAGCACGCCAACGGCGATTTCACCGTCTATGTGCCCACTGCACCGGTGCCGACATCGGGATTCGTGTTTCACGTGCCGGCCGACTGCGTGGAGATTCTGCCCAATGTGACCGTGGAGGCGGCGATGAAATCCATCGTCGCCTGCGGTTCCGGCAGCGGCGCGCTGCTGGCGCCTCCGCCGCAGTCTTAGAAAACACCCTGTAGATACGCTGTTTCGGGCCAAGTTGCAGTTCAGTCGTCATACCTGCGCAGGGCCCGTGCCGGACTTGATCCGGTACCGCTATCCAGTTCGGTGGCACCTGGATTCCGGCCTGCGCCGGAATGACGACAGTACTCTGTAGGAGCGGCCGTTGGCCGCGATCAGTCTTTTCTACGCAGTGAGATCGATCGCGGCCAACGGCCGCTCCTACAGGAGAGATCCATTTCAACTCCTGCGGTTCTTGCCCAGATCGCGAATCGCGAAGCGCGCCGGGTGCAGCGCCTTTGCCAACTCGGCGGAAACCGGCATCACTTCCCCGCACAGCCAGGCGGCGAGCACTTCTGCCGCCAGCGGCGCATAGGTAAAGCCCCGCGAACCGAGGCCGCCCAGCACATAGAGCCCGGGCTGGTAGTTGGCTCTCTGTGGTATCAGGAATTTGCGGTTCTTTCTCAGGTCGGCGTAGGTCGAATCGATGGAATCCCAGTCGGGCACCGGCCCGGCCATCGGCAGGTAGTCCGGCGTGGCCGCACGCAGCGCCGCGCGGCCACGCAGAGGCTGGGAGGCGAAATCCGCGGCGAATTGCGGCAGCAGTTCGGCGAGGGTGTCGAGATTCTCCCGGTGCTCCTCCTCGCGCAACTCGGTTTGCGTTTCCTTTAACTTGAAGGTGGCGCCGAAGCTGTGCTGCCCGTTGTGCGCGGGAGCGATATAGCCCTCGCCGCAGAGCGTCGTCTTGAGCTGTTGCGACTGTGTGCTCGCCGCGGCGCTGGAAACCTGCCCGCGGATAGGGCGCAGGGGCAGGGCGGCGGTCTGCCCGAACTGGCGGATGCCGTTCGCGCTGCAGATGATCACCGCATCTGCGGAGTACTCCTTATCCGGAGCGCGCAGCCGCCAGCCGTTTTCCCCAGCAATTAATTGCTCGATTTTAATACCGCAGTGCAGCTGGATATTGCCGTGCTGCAGCAGCGTGGCGCACACCTTCTGCGGTTCGAGCCAGCCGGCGGCGGGAAAATAGAGCCCGGCAAAATCCAGTGGCACGCCGGCAATGGCGCTGGCCTCTGCCGCGTCTACCGCGCGGGCCAAGGATTCAGCTTTGTGAAAGGCCAGCCAGTCGGCGATCTGCTGCTGCAGCAGCTGTTCCTTTTCGTTCTGCGCCAGCTGCAGTAGGCCGCAAAAATGCGCGTTATCCGCGCAGTATTCGCGGTAGTAGCGCAGTGCGTACATCAGTGCGTGCAGGTTGAAGTCGCCGTTGGGGCCGGGTTTCGGCGACAGCTTCGCGTAGAGAATGCCCTGGTCATTGCCGGAGGCACCGGCGCCGGGTTGGGGCCCCTGGTCGAAGACCTGGACCTCGAGGCCGCGCTCGGCCAGGGCGCGGGCGGTGGTGGCGCCGGAGATGCCGGCGCCTATGACGGATACCTTTGTGGTTTGACGGGGAGATCGATCGCGGCCATGGGCCGCTCCCGGCCGGACCGCTCCTACAACGGCTTGATCCTGCAGCTGTAGGAGCGGCGGGGCGGCCATCCGCCGGTGGCCGCGATCGGACTGTCCACCCGGCAGATGCCAGGGCGTCGAAGAGATTTTTGCGGGCTCGATCCGTTCTAGCTCACCCCGCAACATCTCCCGCTTGCGCCCGAACCCCGGCACCTTCGTCAGCGCGAAGCCGGCCTCTTTCAGGCCGCGCCTGACCAGCCCGGCGCAGGTAAAGGTGGCAAATGTCGCACCCGGCCTGCTCAGGGCGGCGATATTTTCAAACAGCTCAGGCGTCCACATGGCCGGGTTTTTCGCGGGCGCGAAGCCGTCCAGGAACCAGGCGTCGACTTGGCGATCGCGACTGTCGTCTTCCAGGCGCAGCGAGCGGAAGGCCTCACTGGCCTCGCCGATCACCAGCGTTAACGAGACCCGGCCGAAGTGCAGCCGGTGTGCGCCCGTCGCCAACAGCGGCGGGTACTGGTCCATCAGCGGTTCGGCGAGCGATTGCAGTTGCGGCCAGAGTGCCAGCGCCCGCCGCAGGTCCCGGGGGTGCAGCGGGTACTTTTCCACCGAGAGGAAATTCAGCTGGGCGCTTGCCGGTGCTGTCCGTATCCAAAGATCCCAGGCGGCGAGGAAATTGAGACCGGTGCCGAAACCGGTTTCGCCGACGGTGAAGGTAGCGCCGTCACCCAGCGCCGCCCAGCGCCGCGGCAGGTCGTTCTGCTGCAGGAAGACATAGCGGCTCTCTTCCAGACCGGAGGCGGTGGAAAAGTAGATGTCGTCGAAGGCGCGCGACAGCGGCTGGCCGTCGTCGCGCCACTCGATATCCGCGTGGTGCGTCTTGTCGCTCACTGCGCCAGGCCGAATTCACGCATGATTTGCGCACACCACTTGTCGAGGCGCTCGTCGCTCAGCTCGAATTCATTCTCGTCGTCCAGTGCCAGGCCGACGAAATGCGAACCGTCTTCGGTCAGCCCCTTGGATTCCTCAAACTGATAGCCTTCCGCCGGCCAGTAGCCGACTGCGCGCGCGCCGCAGGCCAGCAACTGAGAGTGCAGGTAACCGAGCGCGTCCTGGAACCACTGCGGATAGCCTTCCTGGTCGCCGAGCCCGTAGAGGGCCACGGTTTTTCCGTGCAGATCGAGCTGCGCCAGTTCGTCCCAGATATTTTCCCAGTCCTCCTGCAGTTCGCCGTAATCCCAGGTGGGGATGCCGAAAATCAGGAAATCGTACTGTTCCGCCAGTGCGATATCGTCTTCGGCCACGTTGTGCACGTCTATCCACTCCGCGCCGATACGGTCGCGGATTTTTTCCGCGGTCATCTCGGTGTAGCAGGTGCTGGAGCCGTAAAAGAGCCCTATCGGGGCCGGGGATAAATCCATAACAAATAACTATTGGGTCAGGGCGCCGGCAAAACCCAGCTGGCGCCAGGCTTCGTATATGACCACGGCGGCGGCGTTGGAAAGATTGATGCTGCGGCTTTCCGGGCGCATCGGGATGCGCAGCGTGTGCTCGGGCCCCACCTGGGCGAGAAACTCCGCCGGCAGGCCGCGGGTCTCGGGCCCGAAGACGATGGCGTCGCCGGGCCGGTATTCGATGTCCGCGTGGCCGCGGTGCCCCTTGGTGGACAGCGCCAGCACGCGGGCCGGTCGCTCGCTCTCCACGAACGCCTGCCAGTTCCGGTGCCGCAGCACGCGACTGTACTCGCTGTAGTCCAGCCCCGCGCGACGCAGGCGCTTGTCGTCCATCGCGAAGCCCAGCGGCTCGATCAGGTGCAGCTCGGCGCCGGTGTTGGCGCACAGGCGGATGATGTTGCCGGTGTTGGGGGCGATTTCGGGCTGGTAGAGGACAATCTTGAACATTGGCTGGGAAGTACAAGCGCCGGTGGGAGCCTGCCCCACAGCGAATTAGTTGGGCGCCCGCAGGCGCCCAAAGGTATCCGAATATTTAATCGCCAGCTGGGCTGGCTCCCACTGAGCGTGGGCGCGGATTATACCGCGGGGGTCGCCGTTTCGCAGTCGATTTCCACGCCCAGCTCGTCGGCGATTTCATCCAGCTCGTCGCGCAGGCCGTCCAGGTCCATGTCCTCCGCCACGCTGATAGTGCACTCGGCGGTGAACAGCGGCTCGCCGCTCCAGGGGGTGCTGCTGTAGCCGGTCTCCAGCTGTTCCATGTTGATCTGGCGCGCCGCCAGGGCGCGGGAAATCTCGCGCACGATACCGGGACGGTCATTGCCTACCAGCTTCAGGGTCACTGTCTGCTGCTTGCCCGTCGCCACCGCCAGCGCTTCTTCCACCACCAGCTTGTATCCTTTTCCCGCCAGTGCGGCGAGCGCGTCCTTGAGTCCCTGGCAGGAGTCGCTGGGCACGCTGACGCGCAGGATACCGGCGAATTTGCCGGCAAAATGCGCCATGCGGCTGTCTTCCCAGTTGCCGCCGTTTTCCGCTACCACGGCGGAGAGCTTCTCCACCACGCCGGGCTTATCGTCACTGATCAGGGAAATAACGAGATGCTGTTGCATGGGTATTCCTTTGCTGCAGAAGGGACGGTTACACTGCATTGTATCTGATAACTCTATCAGCTGGTCGTAAAGCCGTTATCTCCTGCGCGTTTGCCAGATAACTTGCGGAGGGTCCGTCGATGAAGGTACATGCAGATTTGTGCGTAATCCCTGTCGGTGCTGGGGTTTCTCTGGCGGACTATATCGCGGAGTGCCAGAAGGTACTGCAGGAGGCGGGCCTGGCGCACCAGGTGCACGCCTATGGCACCAATATCGAGGGAGAGTGGGATGAGGTCATGGCGGCGGTCAAGCGCTGCCACGAGCGGGTTCACGCCATAGGTGCGCCGCGCATCAGCACCAGTCTGAAACTGGGAACTCGCACAGACCGCGAGCAGTCATTACAGGATAAGATCGACAGCGTGCGATCGAAGTTGGAAAAACGAGAAAAACTGGGAGAGTGAATATGAAACTAAAGCAAATGCTGATGGCACTGGCATGCACGGCAGCGGTTGCCGGGACTGTTGAAGCCGCCGATCTCAAGGCGGTCATCGAGGGAGAGCACCGCACCGAATCCTACGCCGCGCGCGACCAGTACCGAAACCCGGCGGAGACTCTGGAGTTCCTCGGCATTGCGCCGGATATGACCGTGGTGGAAATCTCCCCCGGCGGCGGCTGGTACACCGAAATCCTCGCGCCCTACCTGAAAGATAAGGGCACCCTCTACGCCGCACATTTCCCGGCCAACAGTGAGTCCAGTTACTTCCAGCGCTCTCTGGACGGATTCAAGCAGAAACTGGCCGCCGACAAGGGCAACTACGGCAAGGTCAAACTCACCGAGTTCGATCCGGCGAACGGCAGTGAAATCGCACCCGCCGGCAGCGCCGATGCGGTGGTCACCTTCCGCAATGTGCACAACTGGATGCGCGGGGACAACGACCAGAACGCGTTCGACCAGTTTTTCACCGCGCTCAAGCCCGGCGGTGTACTGGGCGTAGTCGAGCACCGGGCCAAGCCGGGCACCAGCCGCGAGGACATGATCAGCAGCGGTTATGTCACCCAGGATCATGTGATCGCGCTGGCGAAAAAAGCGGGCTTCGAGCTGGAGGGAACCAGCGAAGTGAATGCCAACCCGAAGGACACGGCCAAGCACCCGAAGGGTGTCTGGACACTGCCGCCGGTACTGAGTCTCGGCGACCAGGACAAGGAGAAATACCTGGCCATCGGCGAGAGCGACCGCATGACGCTGCGTTTCCGCAAGCCCAAGTCTTAACCTTTCTTTTTGTAGGAGCGGCGGGGCGGCCTTCCGCCCATGGCCGCGATCGAGGTTGCTAGAATAGGCACCGATCGCGGCCATGGGCCGCTCCTACTTTGATCGTCAGTAATTTTATGATCATCCCATTCCGACAACTGGACCCCGACACCCTGCAGAACCTGCTGGAGGAGTACGCCACCCGCGACGGCACCGACTATGGTGAGCGCGAGGTGGGCCTGGCCGACAAGGTGGCCAGCCTGCGCCGCCAGCTGCAGTCCGGCGAGGTGGTGATCTGGTTCGAGCCCGGCGAGGAGTCGGTCAACCTGGTCCTGGCGCGGGATATCCCGAAAGATGTCTGACCTGCTGATCGACAGCCCTGAGCCAATGATTAACAGCCCTGAGCCATGATTAACAGCCCCGCCAAGCCCCGGGCCCGCTTCCTCTTTGCCCACGGCGCCGGCGCGCCGATGGACAGCGATTTTATGCAGGCCATCGCCACCGGGCTCTGCGCGCGCGCCATCGAAGTTGTGCGCTTCGAGTTTCCCTATATGGCCGAGCGGCGCCGCGGCGGAGGCAAGCGACCGCCGAATCCGATGCCGCAGTTGCAGGAATCCTTCCGCGAGCAGATCGAGCTCGCCGCGCAAAGGGCGGGCAATTTGCCACTCTATATCGGCGGCAAGTCGATGGGGGGCAGGGTGGCGAGCCTGCTGGCGCAGGAGTATGTGGACAAGGGGACTGTGGCGGGATTGGTGTGTCTGGGCTATCCGTTCCACCCGCGCGGCAAGCCGGACAAGCTGCGTACCGAACACCTGCTGGCGCTCAGCTGCCCGGCGCTGATCGTGCAGGGCAGCCGCGACCCGCTGGGCAATGCGGAGGAAGTGGCTGGCTACGACCTGCCGTCATCCATTCGCGTGGCGTGGCTCGAGGACGGCGACCACGACTTCAAGCCAAGGAGAGCCAGCGGCTTTACCCGGGAGCAACACTGGCAATCGGCGTCGGATGCTATAGCGGCGTTTATCCAGCCATCTCCAGAATCGTAATCCGCTCCTCGTCAACGAGCACCGGCGCCAGCAGCGCCATCTGCGCGCGGCGGTCCTCGCTGGTATACCAGTGCTGCCAGTGCAGTTCCGACTGCCACTTGGACAGGGTAAAGCGCCGCAGCGGATTGCCCTTCTCGATAAAGGTCTGCCCCTCGACAAACCCCACGGTGCGGTAGGCGTGCGTCAGTATCTTGCGCGCCGCTTCCTCATAGGTGGTCTGCATATCCGGGGCAATTTCCCGCTCAATCAAAACGTAAATCATCTTCTACTCTTGATCAGCTGATGGTCACAGTCGATTCTAGCGCGGCTGCTCCCGGAAAAGGTGGGCAATTTGGCCGGCCAGTCAGGTAAAGTTGCAGATGACGTCAGCGGGCAATTGCTGGAAAATGGCGCCATGAAGTCAGATCACACTCTCGATGCCCGCGGCCTGCTGTGCCCCGAGCCCGTCATGATGCTGCACGCCGCGGTGCGCAAGGTGGCGGCCGGCGAAATACTGCAAATGATTGCCACCGATCCCTCCACCCAGCGGGATGTGCCCAAGTTCTGCCAGTTTCTCGGCTACGAGCTGGTGCACCACGCCGAAGAGAACGAAGAGTTTATCTACTGGATCAGAAAGGCCGAGTCCTAACCCACTAGCACCCACTGGCATTTTTGTAGGGGCGATCGCCCCCCCAAGGTCGGGTGGGGGACATTCTTAATGCGAAGGACCTGATGCCGGGGGCTGTTTGCGGGACTGTCGGCGAGAGGGATCTCGCCGACAAGCCTCCAGGGATGGATTCACGGCGTGTCCCGCAAACAGCCCCCGGCAGCAGGGCCGTCACGATCTGGTTTCCAGGTTCCGAGTCGGGCCCCAACAAAAAAGGGCGAACACAGAGTTCGCCCCTAGGGTTTCTGTTCATGCGGTGCCAACAGCGCCCTACGGAGAAGTCACCAGCGCCGCGATGGCCGCCAGTGCCTCCGGGTCTTCGGATTTGATCTTGTTGGCGATATGGTGCTGAAAGAAATAGCGGAAGCCCTTGGCCTCCTGCGCCGGGTAGAGACACAGGTCACCGGGCAGTACCGGGGTGGTTTCCACTATGTCGTGATCGATCAGCATGCCGTGAATCTCCCCGCTGGCATACAGCCGCCAGCTCACGACTTCGGTGAGGGTCAGGTTCTCCCGCGGCTCGTCCATAAACACCGCGTGGGTGCCGATGGTATCGGGGATCTCCTGTAACACCTCCTCGGCCTTGCTGCTCTCGTACTCGAAATATTCCGCCGCAGTCTCCAGCTCGACGATTTTGTGAATGGGGGGCTCGTGGAAGATTTCTTCGATGCCCGGATCATAGTAACCCTCAAAGCGTCCGTCTAAGGGGTCTCTGATGTCGGGACAGGCCACGATGGAGTTTAACCAGGGAACGAGGCCAACGACCTCGCCATTCGCTTTCAGGCCCCAGCACAGAATTTTCAGGCTGTAGAGATCAGAGCCGCTGGAGCTGTTGGAGTAGAGCATTTCCAAGCCGTCTAGCTCCGGCGACAGGCGGATGAAGCGCCTGCTCGCAGAAGTTTCGATCGGCTCGCCGGTGAAGAGGTCAACCACGTTACTGAAACTGTGGTCGGTCATGGAGCACCTCCTTGCAGGGCCGGTTGTATACCGTCTCCATCCAGAAGATGTTGCGTGCCGCGAGAGCCCTATCTCTGAATGAAGACTGGGGCAGGAGGGCGTTTGACTGCTTATTCCCCCCTGGGGAATCCGGTCAAAGGGCAGGGGCCCCCTTTCCGGTGTCCCTGTAACTAAAGGTATATGCTGAATTGCCGAAATACAACTGGCGCTTTAGCTCCCTTGCCTGCTTTTCTTCGACTTTGATCCTGGCGGTGGCGTTGATATAGTCCCCGCCTTTGTCGCTCCCGGAGAACCCCTTGTCCGCCCCCTGTCTCGAACTGGCCCAGACCACTGCCGTTGAGCCGCTGGCCGACCGCATCGCGGCGGTGTTCGACCGTTGCTTCGCCACCCCGCGCGGCCTCAATACCCGCCTGTGCGGGGGCCACGACGAGCCGTTTTACCGGCCTGCGGGGAAGGAGTTGCGCTACCACCGGGTGGAATTTACCCGGGACTACCCGGCCAGCGCCCTGCACGAGGCCGCCCACTGGTGCGTGGCGGGTGCGGCGCGGCGCCGGCTGCCGGACTACGGCTACTGGTACGCGCCGGACGGTCGCTCGGACGCCCAGCAGGCGGAATTCGAGCGGGTGGAGGTCAAGCCCCAGGCGCTGGAGTGGATCTTTGCTCGCGCCTGCGGCCTGCGCTTCCGGGCCAGTGCAGACAACCTCGAGAGCGGCCTGGGGCCCAGCGCCGGCTTCAAGCGCGCCATCTGGCGGCAGGTACGGGATTACTGCGAACTGGGCATGAATGATCGCGCGCGACGCTTCGCCCGCGCCCTGGCCCTCGAGTTCGGGCGCCCGGACCCACTGAATCCGAGCCTGTACAACCTGGCGGAGCTGGCGTGACAAGAGAAGCTGGCGTGACAAGCGAAGCGACATACCTGATAGACGCCTCCGTCTATATCTTCCGCTACTACTTCGCCCTGCCGCCCAACTGGACCAGCCGCTCCGGCTACGCCACCGAGGCGGTCTATGGATTCACCAACTTCCTGCTGGAGATGCTCGCGCGCCGGCCCCGCCATATCGCCTGCGCCTTCGATGAGTCCCTCGGCAGCTGCTTCCGCAACGAGCTCTACCCGGACTACAAGTGCAGCCGGGCGCTGCCGGACGAGGCGCTCGCCTACCAGCTGGCCGCCTGCCGGGAGATGGCCGAGGCGCTGGGTATCGCCAGCTTCGCCAGCGAGCGCTACGAGGCGGACGATATCCTTGCGACCCTGAACCGCCTGTGTCTGGATCAGCAGCCGATTATCGTCAGCCGCGACAAGGACCTGGGCCAGCTGCTGGACCGGGGAGCCGTGTCCCTGTGGGACTTCGCCGCCGATAAACACTCAGACGCTGCCGCGATCCAGGCCAAGTTCGGCGTGCGCCCCGGCCAGATTGCCGATTACCTGGCCCTGGTCGGCGACAGCAGCGACGATATTCCGGGCGTGCCGGGTATCGGGTCCAAGACCGCGGCGCGGCTGCTGGCGGAATTCGACGATGTCGAGTCGCTGTTGCAGCAGCTGAAGCGGGTGGCCGAATTGCCGCTGCGCGGTGCGGCCGGTATCGCCGCGCGCCTCGGGGAGCACGCGGAGCAGATTGGGCTGGCCAAGCGCCTGGCGAGCCTGGAAGAGAATATTGAACTGAACATAGCGCTGGCCGACCTGCGGCCACAGTTGGTGGGCGTCGCGGTGGCCCAGGCGCTGGCGGACGAATTCGGCATCGGCGGTCTCAAGGCTAAAATCGGACGGACACTCGCCGCCGACAACAGGGAAATGGTGTGACACAGGCAAAGCTGACGATCGTCGCCGACGAGAATATTCCCGCGCTGGAGGAGTACTTCGGTGACCTGGGCAATTTGATCCGCGCACCCGGGCGCACGCTGAGCCGCGACCAGCTGGCAGGCGCAGACATACTGCTGGTGCGCTCGGTAACCCGGGTGAACGAAGCGCTGCTCGAGGGCACGCCGGTGCGCTTCGTCGGCAGCTGTACCATCGGCACGGACCACATGGATACCGACTGGCTGGAAGCGCAGGGTATTGCCTGGAGCGCCGCGCCCGGCTGCAACGCCAACTCGGTGGTCGAATACGTCTTCTGTGCGCTGGCCACCCTGGGGGTGGACTGGGGCGGGCGCAGCTTTGGCATCGTCGGCTGTGGCAATGTCGGCGGCCTGCTGCAGCGGCGTCTGCACGCGCTGAATATCCCCTGCGCCGTCTACGACCCCTGGCTGCCGGACAACCCGGATGCCGCGGATCTGGACAGCGTGCTGCGCCAGGACGTGATCTGCCTGCACGCGCCGCTGGTTAAGGGCGGCCCCCACCCCAGTTTCCATATGATCGGAGCGGAGCAGCTGGCGCAGATAAAGGACGGCGCGGTCCTGATCAGCGCCGGCCGCGGTGCCGTGGTGGACAACCGCGCGCTGCTGCAAGCGCTGCGCGAGGGCCGGCGTTTCACGACGGTGCTGGATGTCTGGGAGAATGAACCGGATATCGATACCGAACTTCTGGAACTGGTAGATATAGGCACGCCGCATATCGCCGGCTACAGCCTGGACGGCAAACTGGCGGGTACGCGGATGATTCGCGAGGCGCTGGAAGGAGCGGGAATCTTCAGCTCCCCTCGCCCATCGATGGGAGAGGGGTTGGGGGAGAGGGCGCGCCCGCGGAGCCGGCGCGATGCCGAGCTGGAGCTCGGCGCTCCCAGCGCTAACTTTTCCGCAATGGCCGAGCTGCTGCTGCAGATCTACGATCCGCGCGACGACGACCGCCGCCTGCGCGCAGCCGCACAGAGCGATACCCCCATGGCGCAGGCCTTCGACCAGCTGCGCCGCGAGTACCCGGAGCGCCTGGAGTTCTCCCACTATCGAGCCGACGCCGCCGCTCTGGCGGACACACAGCGGCAGCAACTGGCAGTACTGGGCCTGGAGTGAGAGCGACGTGCAACTGAAGAAACTCGGGCTGATTATCAATCCCTGGGCCGGGGTCGGCGGTCCCGCCGGCCTCAAGGGCAGCGACGGTGCCGAGACGGTGGAAAAGGCGCTGGCGGCCGGCATAGAGCCGCAGTCGCACAGGCGCGCGGCCACGGCGCTGGCGGCCCTGGAACCCTTTCGCGGGCAGCTGGAGATCCTCTGCTTCGCCGGCAATATGGGCGAGGACACGGCGAGGGAATTGCAGTTCTGCACCAGCGTTGTCGGCCGGGCCGAATCCGAGCCGTCGACGCCGGCGGATACCGAGCGCGCCGCGGCGGCGATCCGCGCCGCCGGCGCGGACCTGATTGTCTTTGTCGGCGGCGACGGCACCGCGCGCAATATGGTCAACGCCCTCGGCGACGATTTCCCGGTGCTGGGCATACCCGCCGGGGTGAAGATGCACTCGGCCTGCTTCGCGATTTCTCCCCGGGCCGCCGGCGAAGTGCTGCGGCGACTGATGGCCGGCCAGCTGGTGGACCTGCACGAGCGCGAAGTGCGCGATATCGATGAAAAGTCCTTCCGCGAGGGGCGCGTCAGCACCCGCCACTACGGCGAACTGCTGGTACCGGAGGAGGGCCACTTCCTGCAGGCGGTCAAAAACGCCGGCCGCGAAGTGGAGGAGCTGGCGGTGGCGGATATCGCCGCCGATGTGGTCGAGGAGCTGGATCCGGACACCCTGTACATCGTCGGCCCAGGTTCCACGACGCTGGCGGTACTGGACGAGCTGGGACTCGAGGGCACCCTGCTCGGCGTGGATCTGCTGCGCGACGGCGCGCTGGTCGCGGCGGACGTGAGCGCGCCGGAAATCGAGCGGGCCATCGCCGATCACCGGGGCCCGGCAAAAATCATTCTCACCGCCATCGGCGGCCAGGGCCACCTGATCGGCCGCGGCAACCAGCAGCTGTCGCCCAATGTATTGCGCGCAGTGGGGCGCGCAAACCTGATCGTCGTCGCCACCAAAACCAAAATCACCGAACTCGGCGGCCGGCCGCTGCTGGTGGATAGCGGCGATGCGGCGCTGGACGAACAGTGGAGCGGATTCATGCGCGTGATTACCGGCTACCGCGACACGATTCTGTATCCGCTCAGCAATGGAGACGTATAAGCAGTGATGGCGACGAACTGGCAGGCCCTGCTGGAGCAGGTCGAGAGCAAATTGCGCGAAGCCAGCCCGGACAGCCGGCGCTTCTTCCACGGCCGCGGACGCTGCTTCCCCGGCCTCGAGCAGGTTTGCGTGGACAGCTTTTCTCCGGCGTTGCTGGTCACTTTTTTCGAAGAGTACGAGGGCGAGGAGGCGCTGTGCGAGCAGCTGTGGCGACTCGCCGAACCCTGTGGCTACCAGGGTATTGCCGCGCAGCGGCGCTACTTGCAGGGCGCGCCGGTGGAGTGGCATTGCGGCCAGCCGGTAGCGGCGCCGCTGGCGCGCCGCGGCGCACTGAAATTCCCGCTGACGTTTGAGCGGCAGAATGTCGGCTTCTTCCTCGATATCGAACCGGGCCGCCGCTGGCTGGAACAGCAGGTGGCGGCGCATGCCGGCACCGGGAATCTGAAGCTGCTGAATCTGTTCGCGTTTACCTGCGCCTTCTCCGTCGTCGCCCGCGCCGCCGGCGAACTGGAAATCCTGAATATCGACGTCAACCGCGGCGTGTTGAACCGCGGTCGCGAGAATCACGAGTTCAACAAGCTGCCATTGAAGGGCATCAAGTTTCTGCAGATGGATGCGCTGCGGGAGTTCAAACGCTTCGATCGCCGCGGCCCCTTTCAGCTGGCGATCGTGGATCCGCCCACGCACCAGAAGGGCCGCTTCGATGTCAGCCACAATTACGAGAAGCTGCTGCAGCAGTTGCCGGCCTGCCTGGCGGAGGAGGCGGACCTGCTGGTGGTGATCAACTCACCGCGCTACAGCGAAGCGCAGTTTCGCGCATTGATCCAGGGCGCTGACAGCCGCTTCGAGGTGGTGGCGCGTTTGCCGCAGAATCCGGACTTTCCCGACCGGGACCCGGATGCGGCGCTGAAGATGCTGCACGTCAAATTCCGCCGCTAGCGATTTCCAGATTCTGTAGGAGCGGCCCATGGCCGCGATCGATGTCCGAAGTCGGCGGAAAGATCGTTCGCGGCCATGGGCCGCTCCTACGGCATGCTTTCGTCGTTCCGGCGAGGCCGGAACCCAGATGGCGCAGGCCGGATACCTGTGCCGGATCAAGCTCGGCTAGACGTTCCTAATACACGTCAGATTCCGCCGCTAGGGATTTCCCAAACCTGTAGGAGCGGCCGTTGGCCGCGATCGATGTTTGAAGTCAGCGGAAAGATCGTTCGCGGCCATGGGCGGATGGCCGCCCCGCCGCTCCTACATTGGCTTCCGGGCTGCGTAGGGTGCGCCGTGCGCACCAATGGGAAGTGGCGGTGCGCACGGCGCACCCTACAGCGTGGAAAACTCCCGCATCAATCCCTCCATCAGCGCCTGCAGCTGCGGCGAGGAGCCGTTGCGCACGGCACTGTCCAGCAAATGCGCATTGCTCTCGCCATCGTCGTTTTTATTCACCAGCAACAGAAATCCGCGGTGGCTCAGCACCGCCTCCTCCATCGCCTCCTGCCGCACCAGCTGGGAGAAGTGGATATAGCCGCTGTGCTTCAGCCAGGTCATGGCGCCGAGGCAGGCGAGGTGGCGCGGCGAGTGCAGTCCGAATTCATCCGGTGTATCGGGCCCGGCGATATCCTCCACATAGACCGTGGCCGGCGCCGGGAAATTGTGGAACAGCGCCAGCAGGGTCCTGCCGGCGTCGCGGTAGAAATCGTGGATGTGCAGATCGTCGAGCATGGGAACTATTGGTTCTGTCTAGGTAGGGTGCGCCATGCGCACCTTTCTATGTAACACCAAGGCTGCTGGAGTCTGTATCAGCTCTGGCCGGTGCGCACGGCGCACCCTACTGCGTATAGCGCTCCAAGAATTGTCCGAGGCGCTCGATCGCGTGGGACAGCTCGTCGGCGCGGGGCAGGAAGACGATGCGCAGGTGATCCGGCTCGTCCCAGTGGAAGGCGCTGCCCTGTACCAGCAGGACCTTTTCCTGGCGCAGGAAGTCCAGCACCAAGCGCTCGTCGTTCTCGATCTTGTGGCGATCCAGGCACAGTTTCGGGAACAGGTAGATGGCGCCCTGTGGTTTGACACAGCTGACCCCGGGAATGTCATTCAACATCTTGTAGGCCAGGTCCCGCTGCTGGCGCAGGCGGCCGCCGGGCAGTACCAGGTCATTGATGCTCTGGTAGCCGCCCAGCGCCGTCTGTACCGCGAACATCGCCGGCACATTGCCGCACAGGCGCATCGACGACAGGATATCCATGCCCTCGATAAAGCCCCGGGCGCGCTGCTTGGCACCGCTGACGATCATCCAGCCGGAGCGGAAGCCCGCGAGGCGGTAGGATTTGGACAGGCCGTTGAAGCTCAGGCAGAGCACATCCTCGGCCAGTTTGGCCATCGGCGTGAATTCGGCGTCATCGTAGAGGATCTTGCTGTAGATCTCGTCGGCAAAGATCACCAGGCCATGCGTGCGGGCAACTTCTACAATTTCTTCCAGCAGTGCGCGCGGATAGACGGCGCCGGTAGGGTTGTTCGGGTTGATGACGACGATGCCGCGGGTGCGCGGGGTGATCTTGGACTTGATGTCTTCGATATCCGGCAGCCAGCCGGCGCCCTCGTCGCAGCGGTAGAGCACCGGGTGGGCGCCGGTCAGGTTGGTGGCTGCCATCCACAGCGGATAGTTGGGCATCGGCAGCAGCAGTTCGTCGCCGTTGTTCAGCAGCGCCTGGGTGGCCATGGTGATCAGTTCGGAAACGCCGTTGCCGAGATAGATATCGTCTATATCGACGCCCGCGATGCCGAGTGTCTGGCTCTCCTGCATAATGGCCTTGCGCGCGGCGAACAGGCCCTTGGATTCCACATAGCCCTGGGCCTGGGACAGGTTGTGGATCACGTCCTGGATAATCTCGTCCGGGGCGTCGAAGCCGAAGGGGGCCGGATTGCCGATATTCAGCTTGAGAATACGGTGGCCTTCCTCTTCCATGCGGTAGGCCTGTTCCATCACGGGGCCACGGATTTCGTAGCAGACGCCGTGCAGTTTTTCCGACTTGAGAATGTCCTTCATGGTGGCTGGGTAATCCTTCGGGGCGTTACGACTTTGTAGGAGCGGTCCGGCCGGGGGCGGCCCATGGCCGCGAACGGGCTGTAGGGAAACCGGGGCGTCCTATCGCGGCCATGGGCCGCTCCTACAGGAACTAAGTGGAGTAGGAACAGAGTATGTCAAAAGAAAAAGACGATAACTACTGGCGCGACAAGCTGACTCCGGAAGAATTTCACGTTTGCCGCGAGGCGGGCACCGAGCGCCCCTTTACCGGCGAATACTGGAACACGTTTGAGGACGGCGTCTACCGCTGCCGCTGCTGTGGCGAGGCGCTGTTCCACTCAGATGCCAAGTTCGAGGCCCACTGCGGCTGGCCCAGTTTTGACGCCGAGGCGAGCGCGGGCGTGGTGGAGGAGCGGGTGGACAACAGCCTGGGCATGCAGCGCACCGAGATAGTCTGTGCTAAATGCAACAGTCACCTGGGGCACGTTTTCCCCGACGGACCGACGGAGACAGGACTTCGATACTGTGTAAACTCGCTGTCGGTCAAACACGATCCCGCCAAAAAGGGAGCAGGGCAGTGAGAGATCCGCAGAGATTCAGGCACTGGAGCCGCTGGCTGCTGCGCGCGCAGTGGCTGCTGCTGGCCGCCATATTCCTCGCCGGCCTGGCACTGCGGCTGGAGCTGGTGCACTTCCGCCCGGTGTTCCAGGTATTCAAGTATGCCGGCCTGGCGGCCCTCGCGGTGGCGCTGATCAGCATACTGGTGTTTATCTGGGGGCTGGTGAAGAGGCACCCGCAGAGTCGTCACAATGCCCTCTGGGCGGTGGTACTGGGGCTGCTGCCGGTAGCGCTGCCGCTGATAACGGTGGGCAAAAGCAACTTCGATGTGCCCAAAATCCACGATATCAGCACGGATCTACAAAGCCCGCCCGAGTACCAGGCAGTGCTCTCGCTGCGCCGGGAGGGCGACAACAGCCCGAAATACGCGGGAGAAGAGGTGGCGAAACTGCAGCGGGAAGCGGATATCTACGCGGACATACAGCCGCTGCAGCTGGAGATGCCGGTGGCGCGCGCCACCGAGGTGGCCGCGGCGGTGGCCGAGGACCTGGGTTGGCGCGTCGTGGCGCTGGAGCCGAAGCGCGGTCACCTGGAAGCCGTGGACAGGACACCGCTGCTCGGTTTCAGTGACGATGTGGTGGTGCGGGTGCAGGCCGAGAACGGCGGGTCGCGGGTGGATATTCGCTCCAGCTCCCGGGTCGGCATCAGTGACCTGGGTGCCAATGCCAAGCGCATTCGCAGTTTCCTCAGCGAGCTTCAGGCGCGCGCGGGAGAGGTGGAGTAGGGCGTGCCAGCGGACTGCTACTGGCCGGCGGTGGGATTCGGTAAGTGCCTGACTACAAAAGAAAAAAATACAAAAAAAGTTTTCGCCCGGGTGTTGACAGCCCCCCGGGTGCTACATAGAATGCGCCCCACTTCTGACGCAGAGCGGATCTTTAAGGCGACAGTCTTCAAGGTTTCGGAGCGAACAGAAGTAAGTCCGGGTCCCCTTCGTCTAGAGGCCTAGGACACCGCCCTTTCACGGCGGTAACAGGGGTTCGACTCCCCTAGGGGACGCCATTGCGGGAATAGCTCAGTTGGTAGAGCGCAACCTTGCCAAGGTTGAGGTCGCCGGTTCGAACCCGGTTTCCCGCTCCAGTTACCTACTTGTTGTAAAAAGACTTCCATGTCTTTTCACAACAAGTTGCGGAGCAAAAGCTGGCGCACAAAATCGCCTGGAGCGATTTTGGTCGGCCGAAGGCTGAGCCGCAGGCCAAAGCCTAGGACGGGCTTTGCAGTATGCGATTCTGCTGGTTTTACTCCGCTCGCGCCGGCCAAGGCCGGCGGGCGGTGCTCCTGCACCGCAAGATTTACCAGTAGCTTTCTTTAAGTTGCTAGTAGAAATGCCACCGACAGTGTGGCAGCATTCGATCCCTGGATCGGAAGCAAGTTTTCTGTCCCCATCGTCTAGAGGCCTAGGACACCGCCCTTTCACGGCGGTAACAGGGGTTCGACTCCCCTTGGGGATGCCATTTTCGAAAGACCGCGCTGGCGCGGCCTTTGAAAACAGTCAGGCGGGAATAGCTCAGTTGGTAGAGCGCAACCTTGCCAAGGTTGAGGTCGCGAGTTCGAGCCTCGTTTCCCGCTCCAAATAAGAAAGCCGCTCAATCGAGCGGCTTTTTTATTTTCCGGAATGCCAAGTCAGTCCTGCACCCGCTCTGTCATTGGTCGTCATACCGGCGCTGGGACGTCATACCGGACTCGATCCGGTACCGGTATCCAGTCCTGTGGCACCTGGATTCCGGCCTGCGCCGGAATGACGAAATGACGAATAGATGCGTAGGGCCGAAGGCCCGCCCGGGCGAACACAAGGTTCGCCCCTACAGCCCATGTGTAGGATCGGCGGGGCGGCCATCGGCCCATGGCCGCGATCGGTGCCGGGGAAAAATTTCCGAATGAGTCCGCCAGGTTGAAATATCCCGCCCAAGCGCGTTGAATAGCGCCCTCAGTTTCAGGAGGCAATGATGACCGCCGCGCTCTCCATCCAAAATCTTGAGAAAACCTACGACAACGGTTTTCAGGCACTGAAAGGCATCAGCTTCGAGGTGCAGCCGGGAGACTTCTTTGCGCTGCTGGGCCCGAACGGCGCCGGCAAGTCCACTACCATCGGCATCATCTGCTCACTGGTGCGCAAGACCGCCGGCCAGGTCTCTATTTTCGGTATCGATATCGACAAGGATTTCCCCGCGGCCAAACAGCAGCTGGGCGTGGTACCGCAGGAATTCAATTTCAGCCAGTTCGAGAAGGTCTACGACATAGTCGTCACCCAGGGCGGCTTCTACGGCATGCCGCGCAAACTGGCGGAGGAGCGCACCGAGAAATACCTGAAGCAACTGGGCCTTTGGGACAAGCGCAGCACCCAGGCGCGCATGCTGTCCGGCGGTATGAAGCGCCGCCTGATGATCGCGCGCGCCCTGATCCACGAACCGAAGCTGCTGATTCTCGACGAGCCCACCGCCGGCGTGGATATCGAACTGCGCCGCTCGATGTGGACTTTCCTGCAGGAGATCAACGCCAGGGGCACGACCATTATTCTCACCACCCACTACCTGGAAGAGGCGGAGAGCCTGTGCCGCAATATCGCCATCATCGACCAGGGTGAGATCGTCGAGAACACCTCGATCAAGTCGCTGCTGAAAACCCTGAACCGGGAGACCTTTATTCTCGACGCCGGCGCCGCCCTGAGCGAATGCCCGGATCTGAAGGGATTTGAAGGCAGGCTGCTCGACGAACACTGTATCGAAGTCACGGTGGAAAAGGGCCAGTCGCTGACCGAGCTGTTTGCCGCTCTGGGCGCACAGGGCGTGACCATCACCAGTATGCGCAACCGTGCCAACCGCCTGGAGGAGCTGTTCGTCTCCCTGCTGGCGGAAGCGAAAAAGGAGGAGGACAAGCAGTGAGCCCGAACAGTTATTGGACCTCCTTCGCGACTATTTTGCGCCGAGAGGTACGCCGCTTCACGCGTATCTGGCCACAGACACTGGTGCCCCCGGTGATCACCATGTCGCTGTACTTCGTGATCTTCGGCTCCCTGATTGGCAGCCGTATCGGCGAAATGGGCGGCTATTCCTATATGGAGTTCGTGGTTCCCGGCCTGATCATGATGGCGGTAATCACCAACTCCTACGCCAACGTGGTCTCCTCCTTCTACAGCGCCAAGTTCCAGCGCAATGTGGAGGAACTGCTGGTATCGCCGACGCCCAACTGGGTGATCATGGCGGGCTATGTGCTCGGCGGCGTCGCGCGGGGTCTGATCGTGGGCCTGATCGTCACCCTGATAGCGCTCTTCTTTACCTCGTTGAAAATGCAGCATGTCGGCATCACCATCGCGATCGTCTTCTTGACCGCGGTGCTGTTTTCCCTGGCGGGATTCATCAACGCAATTTTCGCCAACAGCTTTGACGACATCTCGATAATCCCGACTTTCGTGCTGACGCCACTGACCTACCTCGGCGGGGTCTTTTACTCCATCGAACTGCTGTCACCCTTCTGGCAGGGACTGTCGAAGCTGAACCCGATTCTCTACATGGTCAACGCGTTCCGCTACGGCGTGCTCGGTGTGTCCGACATCAGTGTGTTCTGGGCCTTCGCCGGCGTATTGCTGTTTATTGCGCTGTTGTTTGCCTGGGGATTGCACCTGATGACGCACGGCAAGCGCCTGCGACACTAAACTGTTCGCCTGCAAGGTGCGCGCGGCGCACCCTACGCTTGAAATAATCGGGTAATTTTGTGGGAGCCTGCCCTGCGGGCGAAATTCCTGGCATTGATCGCCTGCAGGGCAGGCTCCCACAGGGCATCGCTTTGGAGAATCAATGAACCGCGACGACTGGCAGAACCTCCCCCTCGGCAAGGAAACCCGGTACGAATCCGCCTATAACCCGCAGCTGCTGCACCCGATCCAGCGCTCGATTTCCCGCGCCCATTTAGGGTTGAGCGGCGACGCGCTGCCGTTCTTCGGCGAGGACGAGTGGTGGGGCTTCGAGCTCTCCTGGCTGAACCCGAAGGGCAAGCCGCAGGTGGCGGTGGCGCGCTTCACCTTTCCGGCCGCGAGCCCGAATATGGTGGAGTCCAAATCGTTCAAGCTGTACCTGAATTCCTTTAACCAGACGGAGTTTGCATCCTGGGATGCGGTGCGCGAGACGCTCGAAAAAGATCTGCGCGCGGCCGCCGGCGCCCCGGTAATCGCGACCTTGTATGACGTGGAAGATGCCGCGCTGGCTGTGGCCAGGCCCCAGGGCTATTGCCTGGACCAGCTGGATATCGACGCGCGCCAGTACCAGCCGGATGCGGCGCTGCTGGCACTGGATGCCCGCAATGAGCGGGTAAGCGAGACCCTGTACAGCCACCTGCTGCGCAGCAATTGTCCGGTCACCGGCCAGCCGGACTGGGCCACCGTGTCAATCGAGTACCGCGGCCCGGCGCTGAAGCGCGAGGCGCTGCTCGCCTACATTATTTCCTTTCGCGAACACCAGGACTTCCACGAACACTGCGTGGAGCGGATCTTCTGCGACCTGCAGCGGCTGGCGGATTTCGATGAGCTGACCGTCTGCGCCCGCTACACCCGCCGCGGCGGCCTGGATATCAACCCCCTGCGCAGCACCCTGCGCAACAAGCGTTTGCCGCCGCGCTTTGCGCGCCAGTAGTCGCGCTCTTTTTCCGCACACCGTATCTCTACAGCAGAGCCCGCATTCGCGGGCCATCGCCAGTCCGCTGAAAGTCTTCCGCCCATGAGGCCGGGCGATTGCGTGCGTTGCCGCGGCCATCGCCCGAGTCCTGCAGAAGGCGACATGAGCATCGATGCGCCGATCATTTCCAATGAGCCCGCCGCACCCGGCGTTTCGACACTTTCATTTTCTATCCATTCTCCGTCGACTCCGTCCGGGAGGCCGAATTTTTACCGCCCGCCACGCGAGCGCCGCGATGGTCTTTAATGATTGAGTTGGATCTGTAATCTGGTTAAGCGGGAGGTGTTTATGAGAGATGCGGGCTTCGGCGGCAAAGCGATGACCTCGCTCGGCGTCCTGGCGATCATCCTCGGCGCCTTGGCGCTGATGGTCCCGGCGGTTGCCGGACTCTCCGTCGCCATGGCCGTCGGCGTACTGATGCTGGTCGGCGGCTTTCTTCGCCTGATCTGGGCGTTTCGCGCCGGCAGCCTTGGCAGGGGAATACTGGGCATAGCGCTCGGCGTGCTGACCATAGTGGCGGCTGTCATACTGCTGAGTCATCCGCTACTGCTCACCAGAACCCTGATCCTGCTGCTGTCGATCTATTTCATCGTCGACGGTGCCGCAGAGATGCTGGCCGGATGGTATGCCAAACCGGAAACCGGAAAAACCTGGCTGATACTGGGTGGGCTGGTGTCCATCCTGCTTGGCGTAATTTTGTGGACACAGTTTCCATTCTCCGGAGACTGGGCGCTGGGTATTCTTTTCGGTGTCAAACTCATCTTTATCGGCATCATTATTGTGTCCGGTGCCAGGCCGGTGGGCACTTAGTCCGAGACCCGATTAACCCAGTCCCACTGTCAGCCCTTCGCAAAGGCTGAGCCGGATGCTGCCAATGGTCCCCGCCGCGATATGGGTCGGACGGATTTTCCGCTTTGTTTTCTACAGCGCTCTCGGCGCCCTCCTGACCCTGCTGGTGGTGTTCGCGCTCTATATCGAACGCCTGCCGGACCTGCAAATCTGGCATACGGCGGTTCTGGACGAGGAATACACCCAGGACGCGCCCATCTCGACCTTCACTGAATACCTGGCGCTGGAAGAGCGGCTGTTCGCGCAGCTCGATGAACTCATCTACAACAAGACCGGCGCCGCGGGGCCGGACAGCATCAACCGCTACCTGCGCGGCAGCCGGGCGGATCCCGCGCGCTGGACCCCGAACTGGAACCGAAGCTTTCTGCTGGAGGCGAAAGACCCGCGTTCCGCAGTGCTGTTGTTACACGGCCTGACCGATGCGCCCTACAGCCTGCGGCACATGGGGCAGCGGTTGCACGCGTCGGGTGCCACGGTGCTGGGCCTGCGCGTGCCCGGTCACGGCACGGCACCGTCCGGACTGGTCAGCGTGCGCTGGCAGGATATGGCCGCGGCGGTGCAGCTGGCGATGCAGCACCTGGCGGACGCGGGGCAGGGCAGGCCGATTCATATCGTCGGCTACTCGAACGGCGCCGCGCTGGCGGTCCAATACGCGCTGGCGGCCATCGACGATCCGGAGCTGCCGCGGGTGCAGAGCCTGGTACTCATTTCCCCGGAAATCGGCATTTCGCCGGTCGCGGCGCTGGCCGTCTGGCAGGAGCGCCTGGGCCGGTTGCTTGGTATCGACAAGCTCAGGTGGAACAGCATCCATACCCTCGAATATGAACCGTTTAAATACGGTTCCTTTGCGATCAATGCGGCGGCATTGTCCCGCAGCCTCACGCGGGAGATTCAGCGCCGAACCAGGGCGCTGGCTGCAAAGGAGCGCCTAGGGGAAATGCCGCCGATCCTGTCCTTTTCCTCGGTGGTCGACGCCACCGTCGAGGCGCCGGCGGTGGTCAGGGACCTGTTCAATCTCCTGCCACCGGGAGGCCACGAGCTGGTGCTGTTCGATATCAACCGCCAGGCCAAGATCGAACAGTTTCTGACGTGGAATCCCGACCGTATGATCGCGGCCTTCCGGGAGGCGAAGCACAGAAACTATGCGCTGACGCTGGTGACAAACGCCGACAGCAATTCATCCAGTGTCGTGGTTGCGCACTGGCCAGTGGATCAGCGCACCGCCAGCAGAACTCCGCTCGGCCTGTCGTGGCCAGCCGGTATCTATTCACTGTCCCACGTCGCGCTGCCATTCCCGGCGGACGATACGATTTACGGCGGCTATCCGACCGGACCCGGCCCGGGCATTCAACTGGGCAACGTGGCGCTGCGCGGCGAGCGCGGCGCCCTCGCCATCAGCGCCTCGGCACAGCTGCGCCTGCGCTGGAATCCCTTCTATCCATGGCTGGAAAAACGTGCGCTCGAGTTTATGGCCCTGAAACCGGAGACCCGACGATTGAACTAAGTTTTTTGGCCAATTCTTAGACCTCATGCGGCTTTAGAAACGCGACCCGATCGCACTGGTCGGAGAGATGAGGTTCGATACGGTACTGGTAGCGCGCGGTCGACCTGAAAAAATGCAGCGTAAAACGCGTACCTCGCGGGTGCCCTGTTCGAAGCCAGACTTTACGATGGCAAAAGCGGGCAGGTTTTCTGGCGGGCCGAGTCGGATATCTATCTGATCAGACACACCGGCGAAGCGCTCCGCTTTCCGCGGGAAGAAGCAATACGCGAGTATGTGGAGGTTATCAGCCGCGAGATTTTCGGGCGCGGGGCTCCCCGACCGGAAGCTGTCGAAATCGCCAGGTCTATATGATGACCTTGCTCTTAAGGGTCGCAGCCGCCTTCTCCAGCGCCTGCAGCACCTTGTCCTTGTCGTAGTTGCGGATCTTGTCCAGATCCAGGTGCATGGAGAAACCGGGGGCGTGGTCCTCGAGGTAGCTCTGCTGGCCGCCGAGATTCTTGCGCAGGTCGGTGACCTGGTAGACCTTGACCGGGGTGCTGAAGCCCTTGACGGTGATGTGGCCTTTGTCGCGGCACATGACCGTGTGCTTGATCAGGGCCCAGGTCTCGTGGCTGATCAGAATTTCCCCCGGCTGCGCGGCGCCCTCGAGGCGCGCGGCCAGGTTTACGTGGGTCCCCATCACCGTGTAAGACTGGTAGTTGGCGGTGCCGAAAATACCGACGGTGCAGTAGCCGGTATTGATGCCCATGCGCACCTGCAGCGGCCGGGAGATTCCCTTGTTGTACCACTCCTGCTTCATCTCGCGCGCGCGCTTGCGCATCGCCAGGGCCATGGCCACACAGCGCAATGCATCGGACTTGGGCCCCTTGCTGTCGTCATCGCCGAACACCACCATGACCGCGTCACCGATGAACTTGTCGATGGTGCCACCGTACTGGCCCGCGATGCGCGCCATCTCGGAGAGATAGCTGTTGAGCAGCTGGGTCAGGGTCTCGGCTTCCAGTTCTTCCGTCAGCTGGCTGAAATCCTTGATGTCGGAAAAGAATACGGTGAGCAGTTTGCGCTCGGTCACCAGCTCACCTTCACGACCGGTAGTGACGGCGCGCCAAAGCCGCTGGGGCAGATATTTGGACAGCTTGTAAGTGCGCATTTTGCTGGTGTGCTGAACGCCGGTCAGTGCGCGGTTGGCGTCTTTGAGGTGGGCGATCTGTTTGTGCGTGTAGTAGGCGTAGGCGCAAAAGTAGGTGAATACGCCGATCAAACTGGCGGCACTGATATTCAGGTCTGCATTCACCACCAGTGCCGGCTCGTGAATCAGGTAGCCCGCGCCCACACCCAGCAGCAGGCCGGTATTGTGTTCAAACCAGCGGCGACCGCCGCCCTCGGTCAGCGCGTTGAACTGCACCATGGTTACGAACAGCAGCGACGGCAGCAGGCTGAAATTGGCCAGGGCAATGGAGACCCCAATCAGAACGGCATCGGCAAACGACAGACCGCGGCGCACGTTGCCGGCGTTCTCGGCGCTGGCCTTGCGGCTTATATAGTAGGCAATCGCGGTATAGGCCAGCAGGAGGAAGGCCATACCGAGCACAACCAGCTTGTCCAGATGCCAGGGCGACGACCAGTTGATCGAGTTCACCAGGGTGCCAGCCGCGGCAAAGCAAATCAGCGTGCGGAAATAGAGCGGATAGCGGGAATCAATATTCCGCCCAGTGTTCTCCTCTACAAGCTGGTCCTGCATTTCTTGGTTATCTTTGTCCGTTTGAGCAGAAATTAAGCAAAATGCGAGGCGGCAGTACCGCGGGTTCTGGCTCGCTGTTATTCATTGTCGTATTGCTGCGGCAGATGGGACGGAAGTTTACTCCTCCACAACGAAGAATGCGAAATATCTGTGAAGCGGTGCAAACTATTTGGCATCCGTGGGCCCAGAGAGCCGCTTGCGGTAGAATCCACCGACCGATAAATAGACAGGAGACGTCGATGGACGCCCTTACCGCCCTGCACAACCGGGTTTCCACCGGGCTGCTGACCGATCCGGCACCGAGCGAGCGGCAGCGGCAGAACATTTTTCGCGCAGCCCTGCGCGCGGCCGATCACGGCTGTCTCCGCCCCTGGCGCTTCCTGGTGGTGGAAGGGGAGGCGCGCAACCGCCTCGGCGAGATCTTCCTGCGCGCCGCCGAACAGACTGAAGGCGGCCCCCTGAGTGACGCCCAGCGGGAGCGCACCCTGGCCATGCCCCTACGGGCGCCCCTGATCATCGTCGCCATCACCCGCCTGCAGGACCACCCCAAGGTGCCGCAGCAGGAGCAGCATATGTCCACCGCCGGTGCCGTCCAGGCCATGCTGACCGCGGCCTACGCCGAGGGCGTCGGCGCCTACTGGCGCACCGGCGCCCTGGCCTATGACCCGCTGGTCGCCCGGGAGCTGGGCCTGGCGGACAACGAGCGCATCGACGGCTTCATCTACTGCGGCACCCCCCAGAAACCGCCCCGCCAGGCCCCCGAACTCGCGGTAAGTGACTATTTTTCCAGTTGGGACGCATCTTAGCGCTTGCACATGGGGGCGTGTTTGTGTAGAGTGCGCGCTCGCTGAATGGGGCTATGTTCCTGATTTAGCTGACAATTTGCTTTGCCGAGGTGGCCGAGAGGTCGAGCCGGAGCGAAGCGGAGACCACGCCCGCAGGGCGTAACGAGCGCGCAGGCGTGCGGACTGGCAGCTCGGAAAAAAGCCAGTAAGAACGCAACAATCAGATTCGGTGAGGTGTCCGAGTGGTCGAAGGAGCACGCCTGGAAAGTGTGTATGTCGAAAGGCATCGAGGGTTCGAATCCCTCCCTCACCGCCACTAAACGAAAAAGCCCGGCAAATGCCGGGCTTTTTCGTTTAGTGACGATGCGGGCGGGTGAGAACCCTCGCCAGGGTTCGACCAACTCGCGAACGCGAGTTGGGACCGAGGCGCCTGCGCCGAGCCCGCAGGGGCAAAACACGCCCTAGCGTGTTTTGAGTCCATCCCTCCCGTATCTTCACTCCGATCTAGATCGGTGCTCATGCCGGGCTTTTTCGTTTAGTGACGGCAGGGTCGGTGAGAACCCTCGCCAGGGTTCGACCAGCTCGCGAACGCGAGTTGGGACCGAGGCGCGATAGCGCCGAGCCCGCAGGGTCAGAACACGCACTAGCGTGTATTGAGTCAGCCGTAGACCAGCGAGCGCAGCGAAGCTAATCCCTCCCGTATCTTCAATCCGACCCAGTTCAGTGCCCATGCCGTGCTTTTTCGTTTAGCGACGGCGAGGGTCGGTGAGAACCCTCCCAGGGTTCGACAAGTCGGCATGACAGTCGAATTAGGCGCCGCCTCTGGCTGCGGGGCGAAGCCTCGAGGATATGGCGCGAACGGATCTTTACCCGTAAATTCAATCGGGGACTAATTCCCGTTTTTTGGATTTCATCGATATAGGGAAGGGCCAAGGGAGAGGCAGTGACTAGCAGAGCTCAAGGCGGTCGCTTCTCGGTTGACGTCGGAAATAGTACATTTCAGTCCGGACTATTGAAAAAGATTGACGCACCAAAATTATTCTCGGCCCCTAGACGTTAAACTTCCATGTCTGGCTTTCATGGATCGTTTGACCTAGTTTAGTCGCGTAGCCGGATTCCAGAAGCTCCATATTTTTCGCGCATTGATCGGTCAAAGTCAGCAATATAATATTTTTCAGGCTTGTTCAACGGCAGATCACAATAATCTGAAATAGCTCGAAGGGTAGCAGTTCTATGATTGTGATTACTTATCGAGTGAGGCAAGAGTAAGAGGTTATCTTTTCTTATAAACCTACCAACCGCGGACTTAAAGCGATCTACATCTTGTTGAATTCTTACTAAACTTGTCATTCCTTGAAGTAATTCCTCCAATTCAGCCAATTCAGCTTCTGTTGGGCGATTACTTAACGATGCAGAAAATAACGACTTCCTAAGTATCTGCAAGGATTTCTTGTGTTCCTCTATTTTTGGTAGCTCTGCCCAGCATTCGAGCCCTCGGATTTTCCCGGCAGTATGAGAAACGCGGATGGTTTCGTTATCTTTCTTGTCTTCGGCTTTCTTGAAAATCGAACATTCCCATACGACAGATGCGTTGTTTGCTCTTGCTCTTTCAACCAGAGAGGAAACTACTTGGCAGGGTAGTAGGGTGCCAAGAGTATCAATGATTTCTAACTGCTCTCTGATAGAGATTAGGCATGTTCGCACGGTTGTCTGATGTTCTTGCTTATTGGCCAATAGCTCCCGTATCCGCTCCTCTTTTTCATATTGACGGATCTGTTTAGAAAGCTGGCTGAATTGATCCTTGATTCCCGAGTGCTCAAGACCTAGCCGCTTGTATGCGCAGCAGTGCCCAATGAGGACGTATTGACCATCCTTTTTGCGAACAACAAAGCCTTTTTGATGTTCTCTTCCACAAAAAGTGGCTTGCCTTAAGAACTGGCATTTTGCTTCACCGGAGGGAAGTTTATATTCAGCTATAGGGCTGTCAAAGTTTTCTGCGGTAAGGGCCTCAGTTGTGGAGATACTGTATTTTTCGTGGAGGGTATTTATATCGCGGATACGTTCCTTAATGGTCATTCTGTATGCCCTGGTAAGGTTGCATTAATAGCTATGCCTGCAATGCAGGCATAGCTCCAGTTACTGCAAAAGGAATCAGACCACCCGATTCACAAACAGCCAGCGCTGATCCTTCCCATCCCCTCTAGTGAATTTATATACAGATGAGGGCTCTTAGTCCCTTTGTAGAATTGATTACCGCTTGAGGTTACCAAAGTTAATGGTTTGTTGTATTTATGTCCAGTATTCGGGCGGTTTGTATGGATATCCAGTGAAGACAAGCGATACACGCGCAGAACAGGGTAGAAATTGCTAAGATTTGGTGGTGCGTTAACGGGGCGTTCTTACTAAACTTGAAATCTGTAAGAGATTGATTTTAAAAGAATTTGTAGTTGATATTTCGTGTCGAGGGTTCGGCAAGCGGCCCGCAGGGCCGAGCAGGGACCCGCCCCGAGCGCGAAGCGCGAGCCAATCTCTCTCGCATCTCCACTCCGATCTGACATAGTGCTTATGTCGTGCCTTTTCGTTTCGCGATGGCGAGGGTCAGAAGGAGCCCTCGCTCTACGACCGATTTGCGCAACGAGTTAAGACCGAGGCGCCATGCGCCGAGCCCGCAGGGGCAAAAACGCCTTGGCCTGCTCAATCGATCCTGCCGGCAAATGCCCCATGCCACAAAGGCTGTCGGCAAAGTGAGTGGTGAGTCAACTTTCCTAGAAAGACAGTCGGCTGGCGTTCTGCTTCAGCCACGCTTTCCGCTCGGCAAAGTCGTGCATATGGCGCTCCACCTCCCGCCAGAAGTTCGCCGAGTGATCGTGGTGGATCAGGTGGCACAGTTCGTGTACCACCACATAGTCCACCACCCGGTTGGGGGCCATGACGACGCACCAGTTGAGATCGATGTGTCCGCTGGGGCTGCAGCTGCCCCAGCGGCTCTTGAACGTCTTCACGCCGACGGACGCGGGCTTTACCCCGATCAGCTCCGCATAGCGCGCAGCCTTCTGCTGGAGCTTCGACTGCGCCTGGCGCTTGTACCAGCGCACCAGGGCATTGCGCACCATATGCGGTTGTTCGGTGCCGTAGGGCAGGGTGGCCACGAGGCTGCCCTGCAGCAGCTTTACCGGCTCGAAAGGGCCGCGCTGGACCTTCAACCGGTAGTTGCGCCCCAGGTAGGGGAAAGCCTCTCCGGAGACGTACTGCCGGGTATTGGCCGGCCGGGATTCGCCGTGCAGGTGGATCTTTTCCCTGATCCAGCGACGCTTGCTGGCTAACAGCTGCGCAATCCGGTCGGTGGGCAGTTCCAGTGGTACCACCACAGACACGGCGCCTTCCTCCACCCGGATATCGGCGGATTTTCTCCGGCCGGTGCGAATGACCTCGGCAATAAAGCCATTGCCGTCGATGTATTCGGGGCCCGTAGCCATACCTTCACGCATGCGTGTTCACGGCTTCCTTGAATTTCACCTGTGCCAGATCCAAAAAACGGTCCTGTACTGCGCCGATCACGTGGGTGTCATCGAAGGAGGTTTCGAGGATGGCGCGCTTGATCGCCTTCTTCATGCGCTTTACTTCATCCGGCTTGTGGAAGAAGTCCACGATCCGGGTGGCTTCGTCGAACATGGCGACCAGTGCCCGGGTGGTGGATCTGATTTCCTCGTGGACGTCCTCGCCCAACAGATCATCGCCGCGGGCGTCCGTCACTTCCTTCAGCAGTATGTTGTAGAAGGACAGTTCGGTCTGCGACAGTCCCAGGCCCTCCGCCGTTTGCCTGTGGTCGGGTTCGATGCTGTGCACAAATGCCAGCAACAGCTGCACCTGTTCTTCCCACTTGCCGGCGGTCCGCTCGATGATATCCCGCAGGCGCAGGCTCAGTGACTTGTAGTACTCCGGGTCCTCATCCAGGTTCACGGTGATATGGTGCTTGATCGCGCTTTCGATTTCGGACGCGCGGGACTCCGGGGACTTGATCTGCTCCACGGATTCCTTGAAGTTGGCGTCCATCAGGTCGACTGGCGGTATCTTCGGGTCCACGCCGGTGCTGACAATGTGGTCCTCGACCAGCTTGCGCACCTTTTCCCCGGCGTCGCTGATATTCAGCCCCGGATCGCGGTAGCGGTTGCGCGCGGCGTTCTGCACCTTGCCCCAGAACTTCAGGTCGGGCACAAATGGCCTGGCGGCGACGTCCGGCAGGATCACGTCCATCTGCTTGGCGAAGCGTTTGAATGCCAGTTCGAACTGCTGCCGAATATCTTCGCCCTTCAGGAACAGGACGTAATCGTCAATGTCATCGCCCTTCACACCGCTGAAGATACTGGCAACGCGGGTGTGGGCGGCTTTCAGCTTGGGGATCTCGTTCTTCAGCGAATGGTAGCTGCCTTCCACGTCCTCACTGCTGAACATCTCCAGGGCTTCGGTCAGGTGGTCGGACAGCCCATAGTAGTCCACCACAAAGCCCGCCTGCTTGGCCCCCTTGCCGTTGGGTGACGAGCAGGTGCGGTTGACCCGCGCAATGGCCTGCATCAGCGTGTGGTCCTTCAGGCTGCGGTCGATATACATCACCTGTGCGATGGGGGCATCGAAGCCGGTCAGCAGCATGTCCTTGACGATCAGGAATGCGGTGGGGTCTTGCTTGTCCCTGTCGGTACCGAGCGGCTTGGTGAAGCTCTGGATGACCTGTTTGTGCTGCGCTGCATTGGTATAGGGCGCATATATAGGTTCATCGTTGTGCTTGCCGGAAATGATCACCTCGGACGGCGGTGCACCCAGTTCATCCAGGGTCTTCTTGAATACGGTGGCGGCGTAACGGCTGCCGACCACGATCATGCCCTTGAAGCCGTTCGGTTGGATGTGCTCCCGGTAGTGCTTCAGCAGGTCGATGCACACCCAGCGGATGCGCGCAGGGGCTTCGCGCACGGCGCGCTCCACGCCGTACTTCTTCTTGATCTCCCGCTTTTCCTCTTCGCTGTATTCGCTGAAGTATTCCTCGAACAGCGCATCCAGCGAATCTCCGACCACATCGGTCTGCACCTGCCGACCCTCGTAGATGATGCGCACGGTCGCACCGTCTTCCACGGCCTGGTTGATCTTGTACTGGTCGATGTAGCCGCCGAAGGCCTGGTCCATCTTCTGGGTCTTCAGCAGCGGCGTGCCGGTGAAGCCGATCTTGGGGGCATTGGGCAGGGCGGCGTTGATGGTGGCCGCCAGGTTGCCGAACTGGGTGCGGTGGGCTTCATCCGCCAGCACGATGATCTTGTCGCTGGGGTTCAGGTCGGCGAAATCGCCTTCGGCTTCCGCATCCTGAAACTTCTGCACCATGGCGGTGACTATGTCGGACGAGTCCTTGCGCAGCAGTTCCTTCAGCTGCGCCACGGAAGCGGCGTTGTAGACGGTTTCATGCTGGGCATCGCGGAAAGTGGACGACAGCTGGCTGTCCAGCTGGGTGCGGTCGGTGACGAACACCAGCTTGTACTGCTGCAGCTCGGGGTCGCGGCGCATTTTCACCGCCAGCATCACCATCGTCAGGGACTTGCCCGACCCCTGCGTATGCCAGACCACCCCGGACTTGTCCTTGCGCGTGCTGCCGCGTTTCAGGCGGTCGATGACCTTGTTCACCGCGCGGTACTGCTGGTAGCGGGCAACCTTCTTGATCAGCCGGCCGTCCACCGCCTCGAAGATGATGAAGTTCCGGATCAGGTCGAGGAAGTTGCGCTGGCTGAACATGCCCGCGAGCAGCCGCTGTTGCGGCGTGACCGGCGCTGTTTCCCTGAACTCAACCGCGGCGAACTCACCGGCATAGCAGACCGGCGAAGCCATTTCGCGCACCTCATACTTGCCGCCCGCACTGAAGGGGCTGTCGCAGATATCGGCATCCTTGAGCGGATAGGCATCCTTCCAGTCGCCGTAGTGCTGGGCGCTGGAACTGATGGTGCCCACCTTGGCCTGGTCCCGGCAGGTGGACACCATCAGCTGGTTGTACCAGAACAGCTTCTGCGCGCCCTCGTCGGCTTCGGGGTAGCGCAGGTTGGCGTAGCGGCGCAACTGGTTGATACCTTCGCCCACCGCGTCGGCGATGTACGGAGATTTGCACTCGATCACCGCCAGCGGCAAGCCGTTCACGAAGCAGACGATATCCGGGATGATGTTCTGGTTGAGCCCCTCCACCTTGAACTGGTTGGTGCACAGGAATTCGTTGTTGGCGGGTTCGTCGAAGTCGATGATCCTGACCGTCTGCCCCCTGCGCCCCTTGCCCAGGTCCTGTTCCACGGACAGGTAGTTGACCAGCAGCTGGTAGATGGCGTGGTTGTATTCCATCAGGCCCGCGCAATTGGGGTGGGTGATCTCCCGCATCACCTTGCGCAGGTTTTCCTCGCTGATCCACGGGTTCAGGCGGCGCAGGGCGGCTTCCAGCCGCTTTACCAGCACCACGTCCCGGTAATAGGCACGTTCGCCTTCCGACGCGCAAGCGGTGGGCAGTGCCGGGGCAAGGCTGGCTCCGGGCGCATAGGTCCAGCCCAGCCGCTTTAGCTGTTCAAGCGCGGGCAGTTCGACTTTCTCGACTTCATCCTGAAAGTGCATAGCGGGACGGGTGCCGGTCAATCAGGCAACCACTGGCTCCTTTTCTTCGACTTTGACTCTGACCTTGCCGGTGAGCAGGTCTTGCATTAAAGCCTTCTTTATATCAATCAATGACTGAAGCTTATCGCCCTTGGCCTTTATGTTTTGGTCGATCCGATCTGCCATTTCCGCAATAGTGATTTGTTCATCAATAGGCGGCAGCAGAATCTGTAGCTTTTTGAATACAGGCATATAAATTGTTTTGTGTGTACTTCCTTCAGATAGCGCGCTCCACACATGTTGCATCCATCTAAAGAGCTGAAGAAGAAATCGGTTATTGATCCGGTCGCCACAGATATAATTGGCAAAATCTTGGCTTGTTGCCATTTCTTTGCCTAAAATCACACAGTTTCCAACTGAAGCCGTCCTGGAAAACGCTACTGTGCCTGTTGGGAGAACTCTCGCTGACGAATTGTCAATGCCCTCTTGTGTAACTGAATATACAGTTTTTGACAGGATTGGGTTGGCCAAGTTCTTCGTGTCATGAAGCGAGAGCCATGGAATTGCCCCGTCCCAGTAAGCTGAATTGTCTCGACTTGGTGTATGGCCGCTTTCCAGCTTCGCAACTGAGGTTAAGTTAACCAGCTCCCATGAAGCTGGCATGGTTTGAAGATCCGGAATTTTACCCGTCGTCCATTTGGGTATCGGTTTAAAGTTGGTGTGACCTATCCCATTGGTCAACAGCTCCTGCATCATGCCGGTTTTCAGGTCTTTCAGCTTGTCGATCTGTGCGCGTGTTTTTTCAATGACTTTATCAACGGATGTTAAAATTTTGGCGATCTTTTGTTGTTCGAAAATGGGCACTTTGGGGAATAAATAGAACTCGCGGATAACACTTGGATGTGCCTTTGTTTGGTAATCAAAAGAAAAATATTCATGTTGAAACTGAAGTGAGTATGCGGTGAACCGGTAGTCCCAGTCAGCACTCAGACGCATGTAGCCCGATACATTAGTCACGGAAAACTTATGTTTGGGTCTGTAGAAGAAGTAACCACCACCATCCACTGACCATGAAATCATTTCTTCATCAAACATGTACTCCCCATACTCACCCATCTTCCCTTCGTTTTTCGAGGATGATGAATAGATGGGGAATGGTCCGGGATTGTTCCGGATGTCAATCTTGGAAATAACATTTCCCCGTCCAAGTTTGACATTCCCGGACACCACAAGGTCATCCAGTGGAATCATCTCATCCCAATGGAATTCCGCCGCGCTACTCATAGCCCAGCTCCTTCAGGTAGCCCTTCATCACGCCTTCCGCTTCCGCCACCTGCGCATCCAGTTCGTTCAGTGATACCCGGTACTTGTCCCACCAGCGTTCCAGCTGGCTGATCACCTTGGCATCGGCATCACCGACGGCTTCACGGATGGCTTCCTTGCTGTCGATTTCCGACCTGAAATCGTAGTAGGAGCCGTCCCGCGTCACGAACACGGCGGATACGTCGAAATCTTCCAGAATTTCCTCCCGGATATAGTCGCTTTCCACCTCCCGCACCGGTACGCCACCGTGCAGTATCGCGCGCACATCGAAAATTTCCGGCGGCGGGGAGGTATCCGCATAGCGGCGGATATTCAGGTTCCAGTCGTTTTCGGCGATCTCAGCCAGGGTGACCACCTTGGAATACCGCTTGATCTCGGCGAAGTCGTCAAACGTATTGACTACTTTGTCGATGTCCTGCGGGCGCAGCCTGTTCTGGTTCTTGCCTTCCTCGAATTCCAGCTCGCCGTTGATAAACAGCACCTTGCCCTTGCGCTCGGCGGGCTTGTTCTTGTTGATGATCAACAGGCAGGCGGGGATGCCGGTGCCGTAGAAGAGCGCGGCGGGCAGGCCGACCACGGCTTCCAGCAGGTCGTCTTCCAGGATGCCCTGGCGGATCGCCTTTTCACTGGAGCCGCGGAACAGCACGCCGTGGGGCATCACCACGCCCATCATGCCCTCGGCGTTCAGGCTGGCGATCATGTGCTGCACGAACGCCAGATCACCGGCGTCCTTCGGCGGGGTGCCGTAGGGGAAGCGCCCGTAGGCGTCGTTGTCCGCTTCGTCCTTGCCCCACTTCTTCAGGCTGAAGGGCGGATTGGCGATCACCCGGTCGAAGGTCATCAGTTCGCCGCCCTGGGTGTGCTGGGGTTCGCGCAGGGTGTCGCCCTTGCGGATGTCCGCACTGTAGACCCCGTGCAGGAACATGTTCATCTTGCAGATCGCCCAGGTGTTCAGGTTCATCTCCTGACCGAACAGCGACAGGTTGGACGGGTTCTCGCCGTGGCTGGCGAGGTAGTTGCGGGTCTGCACCAGCATGCCGCCGGAACCGGCGGTGGGGTCGTAGATGCGCATGCCGGCGTGGGGCTCCAGCAGCGCCACCAGCAGCTGCACCACCTCGGACGGGGTATAGAACTCGCCGCCCTTCTTGCCGGCGCTGTCGGCGAACATCTTGATCAGGTATTCGTAGGCGGTGCCCAGCAGGTCCGGGCGCTCGAAGTCGCTGTTGCGCAGGCGGTGCTGGCTGAAGTGGCTGAGCAGGTCGCGCAGCTTCTTGTCTGACAGCTTGTTCTTGATATTGAAGTCGATACTGACCAGCACGCCTTCCAATGAGGGGTTGTACTCTTCGATGGCTTCGGTGGCCTTGTTCAGCTCGGCACCGATATCGTGCTTCAGGTCCTTCAGGTGCTCCCAGCGGGCGATGGCGGGGATAAAGAAGGTCTTGTCGTACTCGTCCTCGTCATTCGCCAGCGCGCGCGCCTGGTCCTCGGTCTTGCCCTTGTCCAGGTAATACTGGATCACGCCCTCCTGGGCTTCCTCAAAGGCATCGGACAGGCGCTTCAGGAACATCATGCCGAAGATGTAATCCTTGAACTCGCTGGCATCCATATTGCCGCGCAGGATATCGGCGGCTTCCCACAGGAAGGATTCCAGTTGCTGGAGGGTGAGTGCTGAATTCATGGAACTGCTTTCACTGTAATTCTGGTGGAGTTGACTACTTTCTAACCCGGTCGGCACCTCCGGCACGCAATCGGCGGCCGGCGAACCTGGTTGTTTTTTGTTCGGGTGCGCTTGTTTATTATTTGAGCGCCGCTCGGTGGCCGGCGCAGGGGTATGGCCCGATTCTACTGGCGCTCGATTCTGCGCGCCAATAAATACCTGCAAGCGGGTGAGCAGCTCGGGCTTGTTGCCCCGCTCGCTGATGCCGGCGAGGCCGCAGGCGGTCTTGAGCTCGGGCCGGCTCATATGCGGCAGCAGGGCAGGCAGGTCTGCGCCCTCGCCGTGCTCCAGGGCCTCGAGCAGGCTGGACTCGCTGGCGTTGGCCCGGACTTCAATCTCCAGGGCATCCGCCACCTTTCTCAGCGTCTTGCGGCTCAGGGCGCGCAGCAGCTCGTCGCGGGACAGGGCGGCACCGCTGAGCAGCGGCATTGCGTCGATTTCGAGCTGGCTCTCGAGCCGGGTGCGGAGTTCGGCCTTCTTGCCGTCGCTACTCAAGCCGGCCTGTTCGCACGCCAGCTTTAGTTCGGGCCGCGCCAGGAATGGCAGCATTTCCCGCAGCCCGACGTCGCTCTCGACCAGAATCGCGGCTTGCAGTGAATCCTGGCTGGCGTTGGCGCGAACTGACAATTCACAGCTGGCGGCGATGTTTCGCAGTGTCTTATGACTTAGGTGCCAAATCAGGTCGCGCTTGCGTGCGTCGCTCATATGCGGTCCTCATTATGGTGGGCTGTGCGCCAGTCTTTCCTTGTTTCAGTTATATGTACCGCTATGCAAACTCAGCCGTTGAGATTAGCAGACGGTCGGCGATATCGGTGGCGGAATTATCGTGAAGAGACCGGCTCTTTAACGCCTGGCTGGGCAGGGTATCGGCGGGGTGGGCCCGAAAAGGTTCGAATGGCCGTCAGGCTCTGTTGGCCAATAGAGAAGTCCTCTGCTAAACAAATGGACTGCCTGTAACAAGAAGAGAAAGCTCTGAGGAAGCAGCTGATGATCAGAAGAACCCGCACACCGATGCAGCCACATTCAAGCAGCAGGGAGAATTGACCCATGCCTCCAGGTACTCAGGCAGATATCAGTTCTCTGGCAATCATATTTGGCTCCACGGAAAATGAATTCCTGCATAACAGAATTCGTTGGAAAGAGCGATATTCCGCACTCGTGCAGAGAATCGCTGGGGCGAGAAACAGTGGTGAAATATCCGACGAGCTGCTCAGGGATTTGTGGTACACGAGAAGTAATGGAGTGGCCGATATTAAGACGGGTGCGATAGCCGAGGACACGTTCGCGCAAATCAAGGAGGAACTGCGGGAACTCACAAAGCAAATACTAGCCGGCTGCTCCGAAGATACCTATCGAACCGCTATTGCCAAATTCCAGGAATTCAGTGCCCGCAAGCAAATCAAGGGGGGCGTGCTCCGTGCAGTCGTCAACCGCGTCTTTGCCGCGATACATCCAGACAAGTGCACAACCGCGGTGGCCTCCAAAGCGTTCAAGAAACTTATCAATCAAATCAATGAGCGCTGTGGCACCGATTTTTCGGAAAAGATGGCGAACTGGCTGCAAACCAACATCGCGTTGAAGAGCGCCGTCAACCGCCTCAGACCGGAAAACTTTGATGATATAGATACCAATATTGTCATCTGGCGCTTGGACCGGGAAAGCAATCCGCAGGGGTTTGAGGACACCAATGCGGCGAGTGACGAGCCCTTGATTAAACCAGCTGGAACGGCGGAAGCCGACCCATTTCCACTGAATCAGATACTGTACGGCCCTCCCGGCACGGGAAAGACTTATAAAACCACTAGCCTTGCAGTGCAGATAGCGGACCCCATTTGGTGCGCCGCGCAATCCGCTGCCGGCGACGGCGCTCCATCCCGTGCCGCGCTCAAGCAGCGCTACGATGAGCTGGTTGCTGAAAAGCGGGTTGTCTTCACCACGTTTCACCAGAGCTTTTCCTACGAAGATTTTATCGAAGGAATTCGCGCTGAAAACGACGGGCATGGTGCACTTCGTTATCCCATTAAGGACGGGATATTCAAGAAGTTGTGCGGCACCGTAGATGGCAGCGAAATAGAGCCGCTCCCCCATGTATTGATCATTGATGAAATCAATCGCGGTAATATCTCTCGCATTTTTGGAGAGTTGATCACTCTGCTGGAGCCAGAGAAGCGGAGGGGAGCCGATGACGCTCGCGAGGTGATACTACCTTACTCGAAAGATCCTTTTTCGGTTCCGGATCATGTCTACGTCATCGGCACCATGAACACCGCCGACAAGTCGCTGGCGCAACTTGATCTGGCCCTGCGTCGCCGTTTCAGCTTTATCGAAATGCCTCCTGAGCCGGAATCGCTCTCGGACGTGCACATTTATGGTGTCAATATCGGGGCAATGCTGGCAGTGATCAATCAGCGCATCGAGGTGCTGCTGGATCGCGACCACCTGATAGGCCACAGCTACCTTTTACCGTTGAAAAAAATCTCCGACATGGCAGATCGCGAGAAAAAGTTGCAGTGGATTTTTGAGAAGCAGGTCTTGCCGCTGTTGCAGGAATACTTCTTCGACGACTGGCAGCGCATCAGCTGGGTATTGAATGACAACGACAAGCCTGAGGTCGATCGCTTTATCCGTGCTGGCGGTACACTAAATCGCGACAGCCTGTTTAGCGCGGATGTGGCAGAGCAGATCAGCGACCGCCGCTATTACGTAAACTTCACGGCATTCGGCCGCGCCGGCGCGTACACCGGCATTATGCCTGGCAGTCGCAATGCCACAGCGACGTCTACCGCGCTAGAAGCGGAAACCACCGAAGCATGATTCAGGTCCGCGAATACGCGACGTTGAGCTGTAAAGCGGACGGGCCGCCGAGCATCGACCTGGGCATTGTTTCGGCTGCAACCCTGAACTGGTTGCTGGAGCTGCAGCAGAGCCAGCAAGGTAAGTTGTTGTACGAAAGCGGGCGCCACAGCGTAAAACTTCGAAGCTACGTCGGCTTCCTGCAGAGCCCCAGCGGCGAGAGCATCGAGATACTGCCGAAGATCCATCGGCACTTGCCCTCGCCGGAGGAAATGTGCGAGAGCCGGCAGCTATTGCAGAAGATGCTCGCGACCAGTCTGCACATCAAGCCGCGCGAGGCCGGGCCGGCCAGTCTGCGCCGAATGCACACGCCGCTGCACGAGTGGATCTTTGCCCAGTTTCTCGACCACCTGAGCCAGCTGGTGCGCCGCGGCCTGCGCTTCGACTACCAGCGGGTGGAGGAGGAGAGCCGCTTTATCCGAGGTCAGCTGGACCTGGCGCGGCAATGCCGCCAGACCCCGGATCGCGCCACCTGGTTCCATATCCGCCACGATATCTACAGTCCCCAGCGTATTGAAAACCGGCTGCTGAAAACCGCACTCGACTATGTGCTCAGAATGACCGGCAACCCCGACAACTGGCGGCTTGCCAACGAGCTGGCCCACCAGCTGGTCGAGATAGAGCCCTGCCGCGAGCCACTGACAGAACTGCCCAAGTGGCAGGCCGGCAAGCTGATGCAGGCATACGACGCTGTTAAGCCCTGGTGCCAGCTGATTCTGGAAAAGCTCAACCCCAGCTTCCAGCAGGGCAATCACCGCGGTATCGCGTTGCTGTTCCCGATGGAGCGGCTGTTTGAAAGCTATGTGGCCGACAGCCTGAGCCGGGAGCTGGCGCCGAGCGCCCGCCTGCGTGCACAGGTCCGCGACAGGTACCTGCTGAAACACCGGCCCGATGGTGCAGTCAGTGAATGCAGCTGGTTTCAGCTGAAGCCCGACCTGCTGCTGGAATCACGGACAGCCGGGCCGGAGCGAGTGCGATTCGCGGTAATGGATACTAAGTGGAAACTGCTAAATAGCGAATTGGCCAGTGGCGACGCCAAGTACAAGCTGAGTCAGGGGGATATGTATCAGCTCTACGCCTATGGCCAGAAATATATGCGCGGTGAGGGGCATATGGCACTGATATTTCCCGCACACGCACAGTTCAAATCCGCTTTGCCTCGCTTCAGTTTTTCCGAACGACTGCACCTGTGGGTGCTGCCATTCGACCTGAAACAGCGGCAGCTGGTGCCGGGCGAGTGGCTGGAGCATTTTCCCGGTCTGCGCGGCCGCCTGAATCAATCCGCTAGATTTGAAGCCGTTGCTAGCTGATAGAGATGGGCCGGCTGGCAATGGGTGGCAGTGCGAAAGCGCTTCACTCCGCCACTAGATGAAATCTGAATGCCTCAGCCTTTGTCATTAAACGAAAGGCCCGACTATAAGTCGGGCCATTCCGGTTAGCGTCTTTGTGGATAGGGGTTAACTCTCCTGCGCTCCCAACCCATAGTGCTCGATTACTCCGCAGCGGCAGTGGTGCTCCGAGTCGCCCCATTAAGATAGGACTTCACCAGGCCAAGCAGCCGCGCCGCCTGCGCACTGATATCCACCCCAATCCCATAAAGCGCCGGCACCAGCAACAGCGTGACAAAGAAAGCCACAAACACGCCAAAGGCCAGTGCCACCACGATGGGCTGCAGGAAGGCCGCCTGAATACTGCGCTCCAGCATCATCGGCAGCAGGCCGACAATGGTGGTGACCGTGGTCAGCAGGATGGGGCGGAAGCGCGATACCCCGGCTTCCACAATCGCCTTCTTGGGCTCCATGCCCTGGTCGCGCAGCCGGTTGCACTGGTCCATCAGCACCAGGTTGTCGTTGACCACCACGCCCGCGGCCGCGGCTATGCCGAAATAGCTGAAGATGGCCATGGTCATCCCCATTACGCCGTGGCCGAAGATGGCGCCGACGAAGGCGAAGGGAATGGCTACAAGGATCAGTATCGGCTGGAAGTAGCTGCGGAAGGCCACCGCCAGCAGGCTGTACATGGCGAAGAAGTCCATGGTGTAGAGGCCGAGCACTTCCTGGATGAAGCGCTTCTCGCCCTCGGCCTGGCCCACGGCGCCGCGGATGATGCCGGGGTAGCGTTTTTCCCAGTCGGGGAAGAAGTTCTCGTCCAGGTCCTTCATGATGTCGCCGCGCACATCGTCCTTCAGGTCCGCCATCACGCGCGCCGCGCGGTTGCCGTTCCAGCGCTGGATGCGCTTGATACCCGGTGAATACTCCAGCTCGGCCACCGCCAGCAGCGGCACTTCGCGGCCGTCGGCGGTGCGCACGCGGAAGTCCTTCAGGCTCTCGATGGAGCGGCGGGACTCGAGCGGGTAGCGCACCATCACCTTGACGTCCTGGCCGGCTCGCGGCAGCCGCTGCACTTCCTCGCCGAAATAGGCCTGCCGCACCTGGCGGTTGACCTCGGCCAGCGTCAGACCCAGTTTGGTCGCGCCGGGCTTGAGGTCGATGCGGATCTCCTCGGAGGCACCCTCGAGATCGTTGCGCACATCGTACAGGCTTTCATAAGTGCGCAGCTGGGTCTCCAGTTCGGCGGTGGCGGCGCGCAGTATGTCCAGGTCCGGATGGCGGATGGAGAGCTCGAAGCCGGGGCCATTGTCGTTGAGCGCGTACTGCACCGAGACCTCTTTCGCATCCGGCACATCGCCCAGCAGCTCGCGCAGGCGCAGGGCCGCATCCTTGGCCGACATATCCCGCACTTCCGGTGGCGCCAGCTGCACTATGGCAATCACACTGTCGCGCCGGGAGCGCGTATACCAGTTTTCGATCAGCACGCCCTGGCCGTCGGTGCGCTGGTTCACTTCCTCTTCGAGGCGCTTCTCCGCATCCTGCAGCTGTGCCAGCACCTCCAGCGCGCGGCTGTAGGGCGCGCCCTCGGGCATGACGACATTGACGATGATCTGGTCGGACTCTATGTCCGGCATAAAGCTCTTCTTGACCCAGCCGCTGCCGAACATACCGAAGCCGATCATCAGCACCGCGATAAAAATGCTCAGTGTCAGGTAGCGGCGCTCTACCGCCCACTGACCGATGCGGCGGTAGTGATTCTGGGCAAAATCGATGATGCGGTCGGCAATGCGTTTTTGCAGGCGCCCGAAGCGGCCGAGCTTTGTGCGCGGCTTCTGACTGCTGAGGTGCGCCGGCAGGATAAACAGCGACTCGATCAGCGAGAACAGCAGCGCGAGTATCACCACCCAGGTGATGTGGCGGGTGAACTCGCTGGTGGAACCGCTGATAAAAATCCACGGCAGGAAGGCGAAGATGGTTGTCACCACGGCGAAGATGACCGGCTTGGCCACCAGCTGCGTGCCCAGCACTGCGGCGTTCAGGCCGCCGCCCGCGTGCTGGTGTTCGGGCTTGTGGGATTCGGTGTGGATGCTCTCGCCCACCACGATGGCGTCGTCCACGACTATCCCCAGCACCAGCAGGAAGGCAAAGGTCGACAGCATGTTCAGCGATACGCCGACACTCGGCAGCAGCACAAAGGCGCCGGCGTAGGCGGTGGCAATACCCATCGCCACCCAGAAGGCCACTTTTGGGCGCAGGCTGAACACCAGCACCAGCAGGACCAGAATCAGCCCCTGCAAGGCGGAGGTGCCGATGGTGTCGAGCCGGCCCTTGAAATCCTCGGCGTTATCGGTCCAGAGGGTGAGCTTGGCGCCGGCGGGCAGAGATTCGCTGCGCTCGTCGATCCACTTGCGGATCGATTCGGAGGCGGTGACGATGTCCATGGTCTCGGTGCTCATCACCTGCAGCAGCACCGCCGCTTCGCCATTCAGGGTGGCGAGGATCTCGTTGTCTTCGAAGCCGTCCACCACCGTGGCCACGTCGCCGACGCGAATGGTGCCGCCGTCGGCGGTCTGGCGCACGATGATATCGGCAAACTCCCGCTCGGTATCCGCCTGGTTGCGCACCTTCAGCTGGTAGCTGCCCACCTCGGTGCGCACTGTGCCGGCGGACTGGTTGAGGGAGCTATTGCGAATGGCGTCGGCCAGTTCCTGGAAGGTCAAGCCGTAGCGGCGCAGCGCCAGCTCGCTGACCTCGATGGAGACTTCCTCCATGCGCGTGCCGAACAGTTCCACCACCGAGATAGCCGGCAGGGTGGCGACTTCGCGCCGCAACTGTTCCGCCAGCCGTTTCAGTTCCCGCTCGCTCAGGTCGCCGTGCACCGCCACGCGGATAAACTCTTCGCGGTTCACCCACTGGTGCACCTGCGGCGGTTCAATGTCGCGCGGCAACGAGGAGATGCCGTCTACACGGATCTTGACGTCGTTCATAAAGCGGGCGAAATCCACCGTGGTCTCCGCCAGGATATAGACCTCTCCCTGGCCCTCGGACGATGTCGAGCGGACCCATTCGATGTTGTCCAGGTCGCTGACCGCCTCCTCGATGCGGGCGACGATCTGCTCTTCGACTTCCTGTGGCGCGGCGCCCGGCCAGGAGACCCGGATCTCCAGCCCCGGGAAGCGCACCTGGGGGTCCATCTCCCGCTCCATGCTGCCAAAACCGATGATGCCGGCGACGAAAATGCCCACCATGGCGAGGTTGGCGGCGACGCTGTTGCGTGCCCACCATTCAATCAATTTGTTCATGGGCGCGCTCCGCTATTTCTGGGCCAGGTGGGTGATGGGCTGGACTTCCATGCCGTCTACCACGTTGGCGATGGTGGAGGTAACCACCCGCTCGCCGTCCGCGACACCGGAGGCGACGACGACCTGGTCTTCGGAGGTGGACAGGACTTCCACGGTGCGGATATTCAGGCGGTTGTCCTGATCGATTACGTACACCTTGTCGGCGCTGCGCAGAGCTTCCCGCGGCAGCACCAGCGCCAAGTGTGGCTGCACGCCTGTCGCCTCGGCGGTGACAAACAGTCCGACCGCCAGCGGCACGCCATCGCTGGCGCCGGTGCCATAGGGATCGTTCACCTCCGCCACCGCGTAAATCAACCGGGTTTGCTGGTCCACCGCCGCCTGGGTGCGCACTATGCGCCCCTGCCACTGGCGCTGTTCCCGGCCGACCTGGGCCGCCAGCGTTACCTGCGGGCCGGGGTTTTCGTCGGTGGCGACGAAGCCCATGGGTAGGTCGAGTTCCAGCAATTGGGAGTCGGTGAGTGGCAGTCGCACTTCCACGCGGTCGGTGGCAAACACGCGGCCCAGCGGGGTGTTGGCGGTGACAAACTGGCCCACGCCCACGTCGCGGCTGATCACGCGGCCGCGAAAGGGCAGTTTGATCTGGGTGCGCGCCAGGTTGAGTTTCGCATCGGCGAGCTCGGCCTTGGCGGATCGCAGTTTGGCTTCGGCCTCGGCCACCTGGGGTTGGTTGACCTGCAGCGGGGTCGGCTCTCTGTTGGGATTGATGGCGGTCCACTGCTGGCGCTTGATGGTGGCCGCGGCCTGCGCCTGCAACAGCAGGACTTCGGCCTGTGCCACACCGGCTTTGGCGCGGGCCAGGGCGAGCCGATAGTCGGCGTCATCCAGTTGGATCAGCGTCTGGCCGGGCTCGAAGCCGGCACCCTCCGCGAAGTTGTCGGCGATGGCGACGATGCGACCGGCCACCTGAGGCGTCAGGTCGATCTCGGTGTGGGGGCGGACCTCACCCTGGGTTGCCACCGTGAGGTGCACGGCTTCTTCCCGGACCTCGGCGTAGAGCAGCGATACCAGGCGTTGCTCTTCTTCCTTTTTCTCTGGCGCCGGTTTGGCCGCGGCCATCAATTGTACGATGCCAAAGCCCAGCGCGAGTACCATGACCGGCGCAGCAGCTTTCAGGTGTTTTTTCTTCATTTGTCTCATCTTGCCTGGTTTGCGAAGTTCGCCAACGACGGCCGTTGGTGCGGGGTGGGCGCCATAGAATCACGAAAACCCGCAGGTTGCCTATGGGTCTGAAGCCGGAGAGAGCCGGATCAGCGGTGGATGCCTGTTGCCCACGATTTCATTGACCGCTTGGGGGCGGGATTTGGATGCGGATATATAAAAATTTATTGAGGTGGAAAAGCTGGGCGCCAGAATGAATGGTGTGACAGGAAAGGATGGTATGGGTTTGGCGAGTCCCGGCTGCTGGAAGATGGCCGCCCCTATGCCGGCTGGCTCTACCTGGGCGCGGCGTTTATCGCCGCGCAGCTGGAGCCGGAGAATCACCTGAAAGTTGTCGAGCGTTTCGATATCAGCGCCGGCATTGTCGGCCCCTCATCGGGCGCGGAGCGGCTGCAGCGCTGGACACACGAAATAATCGGCACCTATGCGGTCAACGGCTGGGACAACCAGCTGCGCGACGAGCCCGCACTGCTGGCCGGCTACGCGAGGAAGTGGGCCTATATCCGCCCGCTGGGACAATCCGCGATCGACTGGGAGATGTCTGGCACCCTGGGCGGCAGCCTGGGCAATATCACGGCTCAGCTGGTCTCTGGCGTGGAGCTGCGCCTCGGACGCGCGCTGAATTCCAGTGTCGGCATCAGCGGCGTTGCGCCGGCGACCGCGGCCCCGCACTACAGCGCGCCGTCTGGAGATTCTGGCTGGCATCTGTTTGCGGATTGGCAGCTGCGCTTTGTCTCCAGGGATATTTTTCTGGATGGCAACAGCGATAAGGAGAGTCACTCGGTGGAGAAGGCGCCGAGGGTAGGGGAGTGGCGCTTCGGCCTCGCGTTCGCCACTGGCCGCTATCAATGGACGCTGTACCATGCGCGGCGCTCGCGGGAGTTTGTCGGGCAATACGAGAATGCCACCTTTTCCGGGCTGGGATTGACGGCTCGTTTCTAAAAGCGCGCTTCTAAAAGAGAGAAGTTCCAGCCTGCGGGTCACGATACCACCTGGCGAATTTCGTCGGGGCTTCTGATCAGGGCCAGAATTGCCATCGGCTAGCCGCGACGCGCAATGCGTTCACAATCGCAGCCACGGCCAGGGGTTTGGCGCGCAATGCTGGCTGGCAGGCATGTGCGATCAGTGAGTCCCGGCGGGACCAGGTAATAGACAGAGTGGTGAGTGGGGTTCACTGCCACTGCGACAATCCCGGCCTCGAGAGAACGCGTGCTCAGCTCGGGCTTTATCATTCAGTAAGCGTAGGAAAAAGTTAGAGTGATGGCCATTCGTGCACGCTGCTGTACAGCATGCCTGTAGCTCCGCTGTATAGAGCCCATTCCGGCGCGAGTGTCTCCGTGGGCTGGCTGCCATCGTTTGGTGACCGTAACGCTCGGCGATATTTCCTCTCGCTATAAAAAGGAACCCTCGTAAGATTTCGTGGGTGAGGCTCTTTTCCCGATAACTTATCGATGAGATTTATTGTCTTCAAAACCCTTGAAGAGGAAAAAGGTGTCTATTCTTTCTAGGGAATTAAGTGTCCATTATGAACGGGTGACCAATCGAAGTTGCTGATATCGAGGGCCAGTGAGCAGAATGCGCGGGTGCGCGATAACCTGTGCCTGGGCGAGATGTCCAAAGATCGCTCTGCCTGATACCGCTTCGTTCGGTTACTGCTATTGGCTGGCCTGCCGGATCCCGGCTTTCTAACTGTCGCGATTACCCCACCCCCGGGGCCAGTGCCCCAAAAACCTTGGAGAAATCACCGTGAAAGGTAAACATTTCATAATTCCCCTGCTCATTGCCGGCGTCGCTTCTACGGCAGTTTATGCAGACAAGCACAAGCACAAGCCTGCGAAGGACTGGACCTGCGCAGACTTTTTGGCAATCGACGACCAGTACAAGCCGAAGGTGGTCTACTGGGCGACTGCATACTCAAAACGCGGCAAGCCGGAAGCCGAGATGCTGGATATCGACGGCACCGAAAAAGTCACCCCGATGATCATTACCGCCTGTACGAATGCGCCCAAGGAGTCGTTCTGGAAGAAGTTTAAAGAGGAGTGGCACAAGGTCGGTAAGGACACCAAGGATGAAATGCGAAAAATGAAGGAGAAGATGTAGCGCCGTTACCAAGTGTCAAAAGCGAGCCCGGTTAACACCGGGCTTTCTCGTTTCTGCTCGTTCTGCTGTTAGGATCCAGTCAAGCCGCGCCCCTCGTCCGCAGACTGGGGTTGCGCCCATGCCGGGCATCGGCCCCATCGGACCGGAGCCGTCAATGGATGCTGCCTAAGCGCCCACTTTTTTGGGTGCCCGTAACATGGTATTAAGGGACCCAGTTGCAATATGAAGGGTTCTAACTATGAAAAAAATCACCTTATCGACGCTGGTTGCCACTCTCCTTTTCTGCTTACCGCTGCAGGCCGCCGAGCGTCCGATTGCGATCGCCATCCACGGCGGTGCCGGCACTATCGAAAAGAGCAAAATGACGCCGGAGCGGGAACAGGCCTATCGCGACAAGCTGCGCGAGGCGCTGGATTCGGGCTACGCGGTGCTGGAGAAGGGCGGCAGCAGTCTGGACGCGGTCGTCGCGGCCATCAATGTGCTCGAGGACTCCCCGCTGTTCAACGCCGGCAAGGGCGCCGTCTACACCTACGACGGCCGTCACGAACTGGATGCCTCCATTATGGACGGCAAGACGCGCGCGGCCGGCGCCGTGGCCGGAGTAACGCGTATCGAGAACCCGATCAACCTGGCGCGCATGGTGATGGAAGATTCGCCCTTCGTCATGCTGGCGGGAGAGGGGGCGGAGGTTTTTGCCCAGTCCCGCGGCGTTAAGCTGGTGGACAACAAGCAGTTCGACAGCAAAGAGCGCTTCGAGCAGTTGCAGAAGGCCAAGGAAAAACTAGAGAGAGAACAGAAGCAGGACAAGGACTACCAGGCGGCGGTGGAGCAGCTGCCGTCGCCCTTCAAGATGGGCACCGTCGGTGCGGTGGCGCTGGACAGGGACGGCAATATCGCCGCGGGCACCTCCACCGGCGGCATGACCGCCAAGCGCTACGGGCGTATCGGCGATTCGCCGGTGATCGGTGCCGGCACCTTCGCCGACAACCGTTCCTGTGCCGTTTCCGCCACCGGCCACGGTGAATACTTTATCCGCTTCAACGTGGCGGCCGATATCTGCGCGCGGGTGCAGTACCAGGGCAAAACGGTGACCGAAGCGGCCGGCGAGGTGATCAATAACGTGTTGTTGCCGGTCGGCGGCACCGGTGGCGTGATCGTGCTGGATGCGAGCGGGAACATGGCCCTGACGTTCAATACCAAGGGCATGTACCGGGCCAGTCGCTCAAGCAGCCAGCCCTCTCAGGTGGCTATTTTCAAAGACGCGGAGTAGGGCTAGATTTCCCGTATCCGGGCAACGAAATGCGAAGGGTGGGAAGCCATGAGAAAAGGCAACAGGAGAAAAAGCGCTAAGAGCAGGCGGGAGATCGACCGGTCGGTGCGGGTCTTCTGGGGCGGCGTGCTACTCGTCGGACTGTTTGCAGTCCTGCTGATGCACGCTGCCCTGGCTGCCGGTGCCTGATTCCGGGGGCCGTTCCCGGGCTTGATCCCGGCCGGGATTGACGACCCGGGCGATAGCGACTCCCGCGATCAATCCAATCCTATTTGGCTTTGGGACCTGGATTCGGAAGTGGCGCCCCCGGCCCGACTCGAACGGGCAGTCCGGACTTAGGAGGTCCGTGGTTTATCCTGTTAACCGACGGGGGCGTATGGCGTCGGGGCGGCGAATCGTTCGGTCGCCCCGTCACGGAGGGCGGCTATTCTAACGGCTGAGGGCCGGGGTGTCATGTCGCTCGCCATCTGGATCCCCTGGGGGACTCGGTCCGGGACCGGGGGGCCGCTCCGCCCGGTGCCGGGCCCATGCCGCTGTCAGCCCCGCGGATTGTCACTGTCGGTAACGCCGGGCTCGCCGGGTTACTTCCCTTCCCGCCGCTGCAAATTCACCTGGCTGTCGAAAAACTGTCGCAGTTTGGTCACGCTTTGCCGGTAATTTGGCGCCACCGACCCGGTGTTGCGGGGGAAGTTTTTGCCCGCCAAACGGCCAGCCCGCAACGGCGCGAAAAAACTTCTTTCCGGTGGCAAAATTTTGCTTGACCGGGGTCGGCAGCACTGGCTAATCTGCGACGGCACAACAAAAACAACAAGGGTGTTTCTGCTCTCGCAGATCGAGATTGTGGAGTTTCGTATGAGCGGCAACGTTAGCGAAAATTACATTGATTTTGATAACGATGACATCCCCCAAATAGCAAACGAGGTTCTCAAGCAGGCTACGTCCAAGCCGCCCCGCGATGCGCGACGGATGGTCGAGGACAAGCTGGAGGAGATGCGCCTCAGGCGCGAGTTGATGGATTACGACTTCGATTTCTAGAAAACAGAAAGGCACCTTGATCGGTGCCTTTTTGCGTTCAGGCTCGCAGTCGAGGTGCGGGCCCTTGCTCGCACTCTTTACCTGTTGAGGTTATCCAATTATGGTTCGTCATAATTGATGGGGTTTCTGCTGCCTGTGGGGGTAAATTGGCATGGGTGTGCTTCTTCCCGGTAGAGACCGCTAACGGTCGAGGAAAGCCTGCTGTGCAGGATCGGGGGGGTGCCGGATTGCAGGTTAAAGAACCGCGAAATTGTTTGTCCCATTAAATATCGCGTTTTGACTGCATTTAGGGTCAGTCTGGGCCGTTGGCGGAAGATCGGTGCGGGGCCGATCGGAGCAAGTCCGGCAGCGGTTTATGCGATTTTTTCTGGACGGCAGTTAACCGGATCAGGACGGTCCGCTTGACTGTTGAAGATAATGGAAAGGGAAGTTCGCAATGACTGTTTCGGAACACACTTCAGCCCGGGTTTCCTCCCACCTCTCGGAAAACGGGGACGCCCTGACGATACGCGTCACGGGTAATTTCGATTTTAATTTGCACCGCGATTTTCAGCGCGCCTACCAGAATATCTCCCCGTCTCCGAAACACTATTGCATCGATCTGTCGGAAACCCGGCATCTGGATAGCGCCGCGCTGGGCATGTTGCTGCTGTTGCGCGATCACTGCCTGAGCGAGGAGCCGGAACCGGGTCAGGTCACGGTTGAATTGCTGAACGCCAACGAACACGTCGGCACCATTCTGACCATCTCCAACTTCGACCAGATTTTCACGATTCGCTGAGAGTGGCCGGTCAATTTCGGATATTGGTGATCGAGGCCGACGCCGAAGAGTCGTCGGAACTCTGCCAGCTGCTCGGTAGTTGTGCCGAAGGGGGGCAGGGCCTCCGCCCAATTCGGACCAGCCTGTTCAAGGACGCGACGGCTGCGATCGCGGAGTACTCGGCACTGCGCCCCGATGTTGTGATTTTCGGCCCCCTGGCGGCGCTGGCGGCGACTGCCGAAGACCTGCATCAGCTGCGTGCACAGGGCGGCCTGGCGCCGGTGCCGATCCTCTTCGTGATGTCTGGGGGGGAGTCCATCACCGCCAGCAGCCTGCAAACGGGCTGCGACGAAATCCTGCTGAAGCCCTACAACCCCAGTCTGGTGCGGCTGAAGCTGGCCGCGCTGCAGCGCCTGTGTGATTTCAGCCGCTCGCTGCTGCAGCAGCGCAACCGGATCCGCCGCCATCACGCAGACCTGCTGCAGGAGCAGGCCGGCGCGCGGCAGATCTTCAACAACCTCGGTCACGAGAGCTGTCTCGGCCAGACGGATGCCATTCGCTATCACCTGTCACCGCGCGCGGTACTGGCGGGGGATGTGCTGGCGGCGGCCTATGGTCCCGGTGGTAAGCTGCTGATGCTGCTCGGTGATTTCACCGGACACGGCCTCGCCGCCGCGGTGGGGGCCGTTCCGCTCACGTCCATTTTCTATTCGATGGTGCCCAAGGGCTTTTCCCTGAGCCATATACTGCGGGAACTGAACACGAAGCTGCACCATGTGCTGCCGCCGGATATGTTCTGCTGTGCGGTCATGTTCGAGTTCGACCCGCACAAGCGCCATATCCGGCTGTTCAACGGCGGTATGCCCAGTGCCTGCCTCCGCCATAGCAGTGGTGAGCTCCGCTTGCTGGAATCGCGCCACCTGCCGTTGGGCGTGCTCGATACGGTTTCTATTGAGGAGTCCATCGAGCATATTTCAGTCGAAGACGGGGATCATCTGTATTTGTGGAGCGACGGGGTTCACGAGGCCCGCAATCTCCGCGGAGAACTGTTTGGCGAGCAGCGCCTGCTGGACATACTGGCGGCCCCGGTGCCGGAAGGGCAGCGCTTCGACCACATTCTGTCCTCGGTAAGCCACTTCTGTGCCGACCAGCACGACGATCTCTCGCTGGTGGAGGTGGCGCTGGACAACGCCGCGCCCTGGCGTGGCAGTGCCTGGACGCTGGACGACGAGCCCGCGGAAAAGGTGCCGCGCCTCGGCGACTGGTCGATCAACTTCACCCTCGGCCCCGAAGAGCTGCGCGATGCTGACCCCTTGCCACTGCTGCACAGTGTGCTGGCCCAGGTGCCCGGCGCGGCCAGCTTTCGGGATCCGCTGACGATTGTTCTGGGCGAGCTGTTTCGCAATGCGCTCGAGCACGGTCTGCTGAGGCTCGACAGCAGTCTGAAGGGAACGGACAGCGGCTTTGCCGAATACTACCGTCAGCTGCATCGCGGCCAGCGCGAGTTGCGGGAGGGCTGGATCCGAATAGCGTTGCGCTGTCGCGATCGCGGCGGCCGCGGGCTGCTGGAAGTGGTGGTGGAAGACAGCGGCCACGGCCTGCCGGAACGGGCGCGCGGCGGCAATGCGTACTCGGGCAGGGGGCTGCCGCTGTTGCGGGCAATATGCCGCAAGGTGCAGCTGCAGCCGGGCAGCAGCCGCGTACGTGCGGTCCTGAACTGGGGGGAGACGGCCGCGGCCGGGAGAAGAACCCGCACGCCGGCCGCTCACTAGGGATTACATCTGCGCGGCCGGATCCTCGGTGCGGCCGAGCTTGCGTCCCAGCCAGCCCTGTATTCGCTTCAGCGTGTGCGACAGCTTGCCGGCCCTGGCCTTGCGCTCCTTGTCCGCCGCGCTCACCAGCCAGGCGATCTGGATCACCAGGCGCTGTCCCTCGAACGGCAGGTGTCCGTGAAAGGAATTCTCCGCGCGCTTGAAGGCCACCAGCGTGCCGTAGGCGGGCTTGATTTCCGGCACCACCATATCCTCGTAGTCGTCGATCCGGTTGAGGAAGCGCAGGCAGCCGTTGCCGTCGAGCGTCCACTCCGGGTTCAGGTAGAGCAGCGCGGTGGCGACCTTCGATTTTCCGTCGGTGTGGATATTGCCGTGGCGTTTTTTCAGGGAGCGGCTGATGGAGACATAGGTCGGGTACTGGGACAGCTGGTCGATACCCAGGTTTGCGCCTATGGCATCGGCAAAGGCGGGTTCCACCAGTTGGTCGATCAGGGCGTTGACGGATTCGCCGCACTGCGTTTTTTCATGGGGCAGATAGCCGGCGCCCTTGAGCTGCGGAAAGTCTTCCAGCAGCGAGGGCATCGGCTCCTCGGCCAAAATCTTCCTGGCGATAAAGAAAGGGAAGGGCTGGCTCTTGATCAGGGCGTCATCACTGGTCAGGGCACTGGTATCGAGCCAGTGGCTGGCATCCGCAGCGAGGCTTGTCATTGTTATGCATCCTTACAAGCTGGTCTTGTGAAACCACGCATTCACACAGAAGTTGTGGTGCCGGTGTCGACTACAGAGAAACGCCCCGATCCCGCTGGGGCGCCTGGCACCAAAAAGCGCCTTCTCACGACGCCTCCAAAATATCAGAGGAGCGGTCCGCGGCCAACAATGGCGTTGTCCGAGGCGGACTTGTGCAGTGCCCCGGATCGGTGCGAAACCCCTTTTGGCCCGCATTCCCCATAGGCGCCTGTGACGGAGCCACCGCGCCGTTCGTCGAATTTCATGCAATTGGCGCCGGTGCCGGTATAATGCCGCTCAGATTTTCATCAAAGCAGTGTTGTCCGCATCCATGCCCGCGACTCCGGAGCCCCAATATCTGTTGCAAGTGCGCGACCTGTCCTGCCAGCGGGACGGGCGGCGGCTGTTTGCCGGGCTCAGTTTTACCCTGGCTGCGGGCGGTGCGCTGCAGATAGAGGGCGCCAACGGCGCCGGCAAGACCACGCTGTTGCGCACCCTGATCGGCAGCGCCGGGGACTTTGCTGGCGAGATCCTCTGGGATGGCCGCCCCTTGCCCGAATCCCTGCCGCAGTTCCGTGAATCCCTTCTTTATATTGGTCACCGTGCCGGCGTGCGCGGCGGTCTGACGCCGCTGGAGAATCTGACCTGGTACGGCGCCGGCCGGGCGGCGGCGATGCAGGCGCTCGAACAAGTGGATCTCTTCGGCTTTGAAGACAGCCTGTGCCAGAACCTGTCCGCCGGCCAGAACCGGCGCGTGGCGCTGGCGCGACTCTTCCTGCCCGATGCGCCGCGCCTGTGGATCCTGGATGAACCCCTGGCCGCGCTGGATGCGGCCGGTGTGGCGGCGCTGCAGGGACAGATGGGCGTCCACCTCCGCCGTGGCGGAGCGCTACTTTTCACTTCCCACCAGGCTGTGGCGCTGGCCGGTCTGCAGCGTATTGCGCTGGCCGGTTTCGCCGTGGACGAATGGGCGGAGAGCGCCGGGGGTGAGCATGTCTTCGGTTGAGTCCCCCGTCGGGGCACACGGCGGCCGCAGAGCCCCGGGTTTCAGTGCACTGCTCAGGGTGGAGTTGTTGCTGGCCCTGCGCAAGCGCGCCGATATCGCCAACCCGCTGCTGTTCTTCGTCACCGCACTGGCGCTGCTGCCGCTCGGCGTCGGCCCCGAGCCTGCACTGCTGGCCAGGCTGGCGCCGGGCATGATCTGGGTGATGGCGCTGCTGGCGACGCTGCTGTCGCAGGAGAGCCTGTTTCGCGGCGACTTCGAGGACGGCAGCCTGGAGCAGCTGACCCTGTCGCCGCAGCCGCTGTATTTTGCCGTGCTGGCCAAGTCGACGGTGCACTGGCTGGTCACCGGATTGCCGCTGGCGCTGCTGTCGCCGCTGCTCGGCCTGATGCTGAACCTGCCGGCGGCCGGCTATCTGTGTTTGCTGCTGTCGCTGCTGCTGGGCACCGCCAGCCTCAGCCTGATCGGCGCCGTGGGCGCCGCGCTGACGGTCGCGCTGCGGCGCCCGGGCCTGCTGCTGGCGCTGATCGTTATGCCGCTCTATGTGCCCGTGTTAATCTTCGGCACCGGCGCGGTGCAGGCGGCCATCGACGGCTACGCATTCGGTCCGCAACTGGCAATTCTCGCAGCCATGCTGGCTGCCGCGGCAGCCCTGGCACCGCTCGCCGCGGCGGGTGCTATCCGCATCTGCCTGGATAATTGATTGGAGGTTTCCTTGACCTGGCAATGGTTTCACCGCTTGGGATCGCCGCGCTGGTTCTATCAGAAGACCGGCGCCTGGCTGCCGTGGCTGGCGCTGGCGAGCGTGGTGCTGCTGACCATTGGCAGTGTCTGGGGCCTGGGCTTCGCGCCGCAGGATGCCAAGCAGGGCAACAGCTACCGCATCATCTATATCCACGTGCCGGCGGCCTTTCTCGCCCTGGCCGGCTACTACATCATGGCCATCAGCGGCGCTATCGGCCTGATCTGGAAGATGAAACTCTCCTTTGCCGTGATGCGCGCGGCGGCACCCATCGGCGCCGCGCTGACTTTTGTTGCGCTATTCACCGGCGCCGTCTGGGGCAAGCCCACCTGGGGTACCTACTGGGTCTGGGATGCGCGCATCACCTCGATGCTGATCCTGCTGTTCCTGTATATCGGCGTGATCGCGCTGGCCCGCGCCTTCAGCCGTGAGCAGGTGGCGGACAAGGCCTGCGCGCTGCTGGCGCTGGTGGGCACGGTGAACATCCCGATCATCTACAAGTCGGTGGACTGGTGGTTCACCCTGCACCAGCCCGCCACCATCAAGCTGACCCAGTCCAGCAGCATCGATCCGAGCATGTTCTATCCGCTGCTGACGATGATCGTCGGCTTTTACTGCCTGTACGCCTGGACCCTGATTTCCCACACCCGCACCCTGGTGCTGCAGCGGGAGTGGCGCACCCAGTGGGTACAGCAGGAGTTGCCGGGGGAAGAAGCTCAAGGTGGGGAGGGCAAGTAAGTGCAGTTTCAGTTTGAAAACATTGCCGAGTTCCTGGCGATGCAAGGCCACGGTCCCTATGTGTGGATTTCCTATGCGGTGACCTTCGCGGTTCTGGCCGCGCTGGCCGTATATCCGCCGCTGCGCCGCCGCCAGCTGCAGCGCGAGCTGCAGCGCCAGCAGCGCATTCAGCAGCGCCGCCGGCAGGTGAAGCAAAACAAGATGGCTGAACCGGCGTAATTACAGCTTTCTCCCTCTCCCCTCCGGGGAGAGGGCCGGGGAGAGGGTCATATTTTCGGCAGCTTTGCTGCCGCCCCTCTCCCTAACCCTCTCCCCGAAGGGGAGAGGGGATACACTGATCGAAATTTCCGGAGTACAAAGAAAACAATGCATCCTGCACGCAAACAGCGCCTGATTCTGGTTCTTGTCCTGGTAGCCCTCTCCAGCGCCGCGGTGGGCTTTGTCACCTATGCGATGCGCAACAACATGGATTACTTCTACGCGCCCAGCGCCTTCGCCGCTGGTGAAGTGCCGTTCGAAAAGCGCATCCGCGCCGGCGGCTGTGTGGTGCCGGGCAGCGTGCAGCGCGCCGCGGACAGCCTGGACGTGCGCTTTGCGATCACCGATGGCAAAGAGGACTTGCAGGTTGTCTTCGACAAGATACTGCCGGACCTCTTCGCCGAGGGCGAAGCGGCGGTGATCACCGGGCGCCTGCTGAGGGACGGCACATTGCGCGCGGACCAGGTGCTGGCCAAGCACGATGAAAACTACACGCCGCCGGAAGTGGCCGAGAGCATGGCCGCCGAAGCGAGTTGCGCGGGCGGAGCGAAAATATGATCCCTGAGCTGGGCCATTTCGCCCTGATCGCCGGCCTGCTGCTGTCCCTGGCACTGGCGCTGGTGCCCGCGGCCGGCAGCTACGCGGCGCGGCCCCTGTGGATGGAAGCGGGGCGTCCGCTGGCGCTGGGCGTGCTGGCCTTTACCGCCATCGCCTTCGTCTGCCTGACCATGGCCTTCGTGCAGAGTGATTTCACGGTCAATTACGTCGCGCAGAACTCCAACAGCATTCTGCCGCTGCACTACAAGATTACCGCCGTCTGGGGCGGCCACGAGGGCTCGATTCTGCTGTGGCTGCTGATCCAGGCCGGTTGGGCGGCGGCGGTAGCCGTTTTCAGTCGGCAGCTGCCGGCGGAACTGGTCGCCCGCGTGCTGTCGGTGTTGGGCCTGGTGCTGGTCGGTTTCTTCCTGTTTATCCTGCTCACGTCCAACCCGTTCGACCGCACCCTGCCATTCCCGCCGCTCGAGGGCACCGACCTGAATCCGCTGCTGCAGGATCCGGGCATGATCATCCACCCGCCGCTGCTGTATATGGGCTATGTGGGTTTCTCGGTCGCCTTTGCGTTTGCGATCGCCGCACTGCTCGGCGGCCAGCTGGATTCCGCCTGGGCCCGCTGGGCGCGCCCCTGGACGGCGGTGGCCTGGTCCTTCCTGACCCTCGGCATCGCGCTGGGCAGCTGGTGGGCTTACTACGAGCTGGGCTGGGGCGGCTGGTGGTTCTGGGATCCGGTGGAAAACGCCTCCTTTATGCCCTGGCTGGTGGGCACGGCACTGATGCACTCCCTGGCCGTCACCGAGAAGCGCGGCCTGTTCAAGAGCTGGACCATCCTGCTGGCGATCTTTGCCTTCAGCCTCAGCCTGCTGGGGACCTTCCTGGTGCGCTCCGGCGTGCTCACCTCGGTGCATGCCTTCGCCACGGATCCGCTGCGCGGCGGTTTTATTCTCGCCTTCCTGGCCATCGTTGTCGGCCTGTCGCTGCTGCTGTTTGCGTTGCGCGCGCCGGCGGTGAGTGCCGGCAGTGTGTTCTCCTTCCGCGCCCTCGAGACCTTCCTGCTCGGTAACAATGTGCTGCTGATGCTGGTCATGGCCATGGTGCTTACCGGCACCCTGTACCCGCTGCTGGCCGACGCGCTGAACTGGGGCAAGATCAGCGTGGGTGCACCCTTCTTCAACCTGTTCTTCGTGCCGCTGATGGCGCTGCTGAGTTTCCTGCTCGGCCTCGGCATTCACGCCAACTGGAAAGACAGCCGCTGGGACAAGCTGTTCGGCGCCTGGCGCCTGCCGCTCGCCATCGCGCTGGTCGCGGCCCTGGCACTGCCGTTCGTGATCGGTGAATTTCACTGGGGCGCGGCACTGGGTATTTTCATCGGCGCCTGGGTGACTGCGTCCAGTGTGGCCGATATCCTCGCCAGGACTCGCAACGCGGACTCCTTTATCGCCGGTCTCAGGCGCCAGCGCGCCAGCTATTTCGGCATGCACCTGGCCCATATCGGTCTGGCGGTCGCGGTACTGGGGGTGGCGCTGACCACGGTCTACAGCGTGGAAAAGGACCTGCGCATGGGCGCCGGCGACAGCCACAGCGTGGCCGGCTACGATTTCCGTTTCGATGGTGTGCGTATCGTCCGGGGCCCCAACTACCGCGCCTTCGAGGGCGTTCTGTACGTGAGCAAAAACGGCCGTGCCGTGACCGAACTGCATCCGCAGAAGCGCAACTATTTCTCCGGTGGCAACACCATGACTGAGGCGGCCATCGATAGCGGTCTGTTCCGCGATCTGTATGTAGCCCTCGGCGAGCCGATGGACAGCGCCAACCCCAATGGCGACTGGGCCGTGCGCCTGCAGTATAAGGCGTTTGTGGTCTGGATCTGGCTCGGCGCGCTACTGATGGCGATAGGCGGCGGCATCGCCGTGGCCGACAAGCGCTATCGCAAGGTCAGGGCGGCGCGGGCACTGGAAGTGGCCCCCGCGGTGGCCGCGGCATAACAGCTCAAGTTTCGGAATTCAGGTCAGGGCGTGATACCGCTTGGTTGTGCACTGTGCCTGTGGTGGGAGCCTGCCCTGCAGGCGAATGGACGGTGCTGAATGAAATCGTCGTTATTCGCCAGCAGGGCTGGCTCCCACAAGGTGCAATTCCGTAGCTCACTAGCATCAGGGCCGGTGCCGCGAACTGCGAAAATTGAGTTAACGGACCTTGAGAGTAAAAATGGCAAGATTGAAACTGTTTCTGCCGCTGATTATTTTTGCCGCGCTGGCGCTGCTGTTCTGGCGCGGCCTGTCGCTGAATCCGCAGGAGATGCCCTCGGCGCTGCTGAACAAGCCGGTGCCGGAATTCACCCTGCCCGAGGTCGCCGACGGCGAAAGGGTGCTGCGCAAGGCCGACCTGCCGAAGGAGCCGCTGCTGCTGAATGTCTGGGCCACCTGGTGTATTTCCTGCCGCGTGGAGCACCCCTACCTGAACAAGCTGGCCGAGCAGGGCGTGCCCATTATCGGCGTCAACCTCAAGGACGACGACGTGGCCGCGCAAAAATGGCTGGAAAAATTCCACAATCCCTACCGCTTCAGCATTGCCGACAGGGAAGGGCGCCTGGCCCTGGATCTGGGCGTGTTCGGCGCGCCCGAGACCTTCCTCGTCGATGCCGAGGGCACCATCCGCTGCAAGCATGTCGGGGTGGTGGACGACCGCATCTGGCAGACCAAGCTGCAGCCCCTCTACCAGAAACTGCAAACCCAACACTGGGACGAGTTTGCCGGTGACCTATCAGATTCCCTGCTCTCCCGTTGTCAGTGAAACCGAGGAAAAGAAGAGCCGCTTTATCTGCTGGCTGGGGCCGGTGCAGGACAAGGCGGCTTTTCAGCAGCAGCTTGACGCGGTGCGCGCCCGCTACCCGGATGCCACACACCACTGCACCGCGCTGGTGATCGGCAATCCCGCCAATCCCGAAGTCATGCAGGCCGACGACGACGGCGAGCCCGGCGGCAGCGCCGGCCGGCCGATGCTGGAGCTGCTGCTGAAGCAGGAGATCGGCAACGTCGGCGCTATAGTCACCCGCTACTTCGGCGGCACCAAGCTGGGTGTCGGCGGCCTGATGCGCGCCTACCGCGGCGCCGTGGGCGCGGCCCTGCGGGCCGTCGAACTGAAGCCGTTTGTTCCTCTCGTTCAGGTGCAGGTCGCCTGCAGCTTTGCGCAGGAGTCCCGCCTGCGCTTTCTCGCCACCCAGCACCAGGGAATCTGCGGCGAGCCGGAGTACGGCGACCGGGTCACCCTTCTGCTCCAGCTTCCCGAAAACCGCTGGCCGGAACTGGGTGCGCAACTGGTCGCGGAGGGCTTTGAAATTCTCGAGCGGGTTGAATAGATTCACTTGAATTCTTTCCTGAAGCCGCCCTCCGCTCCTTTTACCTGAACAAGTTAAATTTATTGCCTGGAAGAATATGTTCTGATGGGGCGGCTAGTGTCCCGAATGTGTGCCAGCGTGTAAAAAATTAAACCGTCCCGGGCGGAATCTTGGTGGCAAATTTTCTCGGTATTCGGCAAGCAAGATTTGCGCAGATTTCAGTCGATCAGCACTTGGCAGCGCCGAGGCCGGAAATCTGTCACTGCCACGCCTTCCGGACTGCGGTAATATTCCCGCATCTGGAATAGAGGAGATCCTCATGAAGTATTGCTTGGCACTTGCAGGGGTATTGGCGCTGGCGGGTTGCCAGAATATGGAAGCGGTTTCCCCCTGGGTCGATGTGGGTAACCAGATCGCGAAGAATGCGGGCTACGATACCGATTCGAGGATCGCCAGGGGCATCAAGGACGTCTTGCAAACCAGCACCGACCGCGCCAGTACGGGGCTGTCTCAGACGGGTGCGTTTAATCTGAAGCTACCTGCGGCGGCTCAGCCGGTGGCCAGCAGTCTGCGCCAGTTTGGTTTCGGCAGCTATGTGGATCAGCTGGAAATCGCCATGAATCGCGGTGCGGAACAGGCGGTGGCGGAAGCGGCGCCGGTGTTCAAGCAGGCAATTACCGGTATGACGGTCAATGATGCCCTGGGTATTGTCCGGGGCAGTGATACCGCCGCGACGGATTATTTCCGCGGGCAGACGGAAAACGCATTGCGGCAGCGCTACCAGCCGATTGTCGAGGCGAATCTGCGCAAGACCGGCTTTTATGATCAGTACAAGAGTATGCTTGCCGTCTACGATAAGTTGCCGATTGCCAACAAGCCCGGCATGGATTTGGAGCGCTATGTGATCGACAGCAGTATGGCGACGCTGTTCAGCCGAATCGGTGCGGAAGAGGCGTTGATCCGGAAGGATCCTGTGGCTCGCGGTAGTGTGTTGATTGGGCAGGTTTTTGGAGGCGGGCAGGGGTAGTAACTAAGTTCCCTGTAATTGAAAAAGCCCGCTTTAAGCGGGCTTTTGCTTTTTAAGTCCCGGACGGGACTGATGAGCGCCATCCGTGGCGCTCACCCTGCGGGCGCCTTCGGCGTCCAAAATTGCTCCCGGCAATTTTGTCGAACGGGGGTTCTTGCACGCCGATCCAGCACATACGAAAAAGGCCCACACTTTCGTGTGGGCCTTTTTCGTATGTGGCGGACCGGACGGGACTCGAACCCGCGACCTCCGGCGTGACAGGCCGGCATTCTAACCAACTGAACTACCGGTCCGCATTCCTGATCTCCCTTTGAAAAATCTGCCAGGCAGATGAAAGGGAAGTGGTGGGTGGTACAGGGGTCGAACCTGTGACCTACGCCTTGTAAGGGCGCCGCTCTACCAACTGAGCTAACCACCCCGCGTCAGGAGCTGCGTATCTTAATGAAAAATTTTGCCCCGTCAACGCCTTCGAGAAAATTTTTTTGTCTTTCAATAAGTTAAGGCGCCCGTTCCAGGGAACGCGGGCGTGTCTGACATGGGAGGCGCTGGTATAATCGCGCAAATTTCCGGCGGACGAGTAATCGTGAGTGTGACTGTGAGACAGATGAGCTGGCTGGGTCCGATAGCTGCGGCGCTTTGTGCCCTGTGTCTGTCCGTGGCCGTGAGGGCGGCGGTGGAGGCGGAGCGGTTGTCATCGTCGGAGCTGGAGGCGCGCTACCACGTACTGATCGAGGAGCTGCGCTGCCCCAAATGTCAGAACCAGAACCTGGCGGGATCGGATTCGCCGGTGGCGGGCGATCTGCGCCGGGAGATCCGCCGTCTGCTGGAAGAGGGCTTCTCCGACCGGGAGATTACCGATTACATGGTGGCCCGCTACGGCGATTTCGTGCTCTACCGCCCGCCGCTGCAGCGCAATACTTTGGCGCTGTGGCTGGCGCCGGGGGTTTTCGGGGCTATCGGGCTGCTGGCGCTGATCGTGATCGTGCTGCGCTCGCGCAGCGGCACCGGTGCGCGCCAGGACGACGCCAGTGCGGAACTGACCGAGGACGAGCGCCGCCGGCTGCAGCAGCTGCTCGGCGACGATGTGGACGGACTGACCGGCAGCGGGAAGAAAAACGATGACTGAACTGTGGTTGGAGCTGGGGCTGGGCCTGGCGCTGCTGATACTGCCGCTGGCTTTCGTGATTCTGTGGCCGGCACTGCGCGGCGCCGGCGTGCGGCCCGGTGTCGACAAGCGCGCCGCGCTGGCGGCCCTGTACCGGGAGCGGCAGGCGGAGCTGAAGGCGGCGCTGGCAAGTGGCGCGCTGGACCGCCAGCAGTTCGCGCAGCTCGAGGCGGAAATGGCACGCAACCTGCTGGCGGCAGAAGGTGAGGGCGGTTCCCGGGTCTCCTTTGGCGGTGGTCGCGGCCTGCTGATCGCCCTGGCGGTGTTGCTGCCGCTGGTCGCGGTGGGGCTCTACTTCTGGTCCGGTCACGCCGATGACATGGCCCTGTACCGGCAGATCGCCGCCAGCCAGCAGGGTAAGACCAGCGCCGCGGACGAGGCGCGCATTACCCGCGCGCTGCAGGCGCGGGTGGAATCCCATCCCGACGACCTGACCAGCCGCTACGTGCTGGCCCAGCGCCTGCTGGTCAGCGGTGACACCCAGGGCGCGGTGGCGGCCTACCGCTATGTGGTGGAGCGCGAGCCCCAGGCGGCGGACGTCAAGGCGGAGCTGGCGCAGGCGGTGTTCTTCGCCAATGGTTCCAGAATCAATGACGAGGTACGCCGGTTGGCGGGTGAGGTACTCGAAGTCCAGCCGGACAACGGCACCGCCCTCGGCCTGGCCGGTATCGGCGCCTTCGACCGCAAGGAATACCGCGCGGCGCGCGATTACTGGCAGCGAGCGCTGGACCAGCTGTCCCCGAACTCCGCCGCGGCCCAGGCGCTGGCCGCCGGCGTGGCGCGAGCGGAGCGGGCGCTGGCCGACAGTGGCGAGATTATCGAGGCGGCCGGCAGCAACGCAGTGTCTGCCGAGGGGCCCGCGATCCGCGTGCGGGTGACCCTCGCCGAGGGGGTTTCTCCGAAGCCGGATACGCCGGTGTTTATCTACGCCCGCGGCGCCGACAGCCCCATGCCGCTGGCCATTGTGCGGCTCACGGCCGGCCAGCTGCCGGCGGAAGTGCTGCTGGACGAGTCCCGCGCGATGATGCCCGGGCGCTCCATTGCCAACGTGGACTCGGTGCAGCTGATTGCGCGCCTGGCGCTGCACGGCGATGCGCGCCCGGCGCCGGGTGACTGGCAGGGCACAATCGAGTCTCTGCCACAATCCGACTGGGAAAAGCCGCTCAACATCACCATAGATACCGAGCTGTAAGCGCCTCGTGTGGGCGCCGCCGGCGCCTCCCCATACTTCGCAGCAGTGCGACTTCGCCGGGAAGTCGCCGCTGAAGAGCTACTGACGGCGCTGCCGATCACCGGAGGCGGCAGCCGATAGGCGGAGGCGGTTATGCAGGAGAAACCCCGCTCGGCGATCGATGTGCCCACGGCGTATGCCGAGACAGGCGGGCGCAGGCTCGCCTATCGCTCCCTCGGGCAGGGCGTGCCATTGGTTCTCTGCCTGCGCTTCCGCGGCGTCATGGATGTCTGGGACCCGGCGTTCCTCGATGCGCTCGCGCGCCACTTCAACGTGATCACCTTCGATTACAGCGGCCTGGGTCAGTCCGGCGGCGAACCCAGTTACAACCGCGAGTCCATGGCAAGGGACGCGCTCGACCTGGTGGATGTGCTGGGTTTCGAGCGGGTGGTGATCGGCGGCTGGTCGCTGGGCGGGGTGGCGGCGCAGATCTTCGCCGCGCGCTACCCGGAACGCGCCAGTCACGCAGTTCTGATCGGTACCGTGCCGCCGGGTCCGCAGCCGTACCCGGCCGAGGATATCTTCCTGCCCACGGCGCTCAAACCGGAAAATACCCTGGAAGACGAGTACATCCTGTTCTTTGAACCGGATTCGGCGCGCAGCCGCGCCGCCGCCGATGCCTGCCATGCGCGCATTGCCGGGCGTGTGGCCGGCGACCGCTCGCCGCCGATTCCGCTGGATACGCTGGTGCGCATACTGCAGGAATCCCAGGATCCGGAGGCGGTGTTTGCCGATCCGGACGGCCAGTACGGCCAGGCCCTGGCGAAAGGCCCGGTGCCCCTGCTCGCACTCTGTGGTGACCACGACGTGGTCTTCCCGGTGGAGAACTGGTATGCGCTGAACCGGCAGTGGAAGTCCCTGCATATCGTCACGCTGCCGTGTGCCGGTCACGGCCCGCAGCATCAGGAACCGGAGTTCTGCGCGGAGACAATCGCGTCATTCGTGCACAATGTGACTGGCTCCTGAGACCCGCCGCGCGGCGGCCGCAAACCGGTGGCCGCCGCGCACAGTTTCTGTCCCCAATCTGCAAAAATTAGCGCTGAAACCCCCGCCGCGGCCATGTACAATTGGCGGTTTGGTGAGCCTCGCTGCCTGCCGGCATAGAACAAATACCGAGTTACAGAATTCATGCGTCTGAAGTGCATCAAGCTTGCGGGTTTCAAGTCCTTCGTTGACCCGACCACTGTCCACTTTCCCTCCAACCTCAGCGCCGTGGTGGGCCCCAACGGCTGTGGCAAGTCCAACACCATCGACGCGGTGCGCTGGGTGATGGGTGAGTCGTCCGCGAAGAACCTGCGCGGCGACTCCATGACCGATGTGATCTTCAACGGCTCCAGCGGCCGCAAGCCGGTGGGCCAGGCCTCCATCGAGCTGGTGTTCGACAACTCGGAGGGCAAGCTCGCCGGCGCCTACGCCGCTTTCGCCGAGATCTCGGTAAAGCGCAAGGTGACCCGCGACGGCCAGAACAACTACTACCTGAACGGCGACAAGTGCCGCCGCCGCGACGTGACCGACCTGTTCCTGGGTACCGGCCTGGGTCCGCGCAGCTACGCGATCATCGAGCAGGGCATGATCTCCAAACTGATCGAGGCCAAGCCGGAAGATCTGCGCGTGTATATCGAGGAGGCCGCCGGTATCTCCAAGTACAAGGAGCGCCGCCGCGATACCGAAAACCGCATGCGCCGCACCAAGGAGAACCTGGAGCGCCTGACCGATATCCGCGACGAGCTGGACCGCCAGCTGGCGCGACTGGAGCGCCAGTCCGCGGCCGCGGAAAAGTACAGCCGCTTCAAGGAGGAAGAGCGCAGCCACAAGGCACAGCTGCAGGCGCTCAAGTACCGCGACCTGAATGAGCAGGCCCAGGCCAAGCAGCGCCAGATCGGCGAGCTGGAACTCACCGTCGAGGAACTGGTGACCCGCCAGGTCAGCTGCGACACCGGTATCGAACAGAAGCGCGTGGGCTACCACGAGCTGTCCGACAGCTTCAACGAGGTGCAGGGCCGCTTCTACGCCGTGGGCGCGGATATCGCGCGCCTGGAGCAGAGCATCGCCCACGCCCGCGAACGCAACACCCGTCTGCAGTCGGACCTGGCGCAGACCGAGCGAGAATTCCGCGAGGCGGAGACCAATCTCGAGGTAGATCAGGAGAAGGCCGTCCAGTTCGAAGCCGAGCTGGAAGTGGTTGCGCCTGACCTGGAGATGGTGCAGGCCGCCGAGGAGGAGTCCGCGCAGACGCTGCTCGCCGCCGAAGACCAGATGCGCGACTGGCAGAACGAGTGGGACCAGTTCAACCAGGGCGCCTCCGGCTCGCGCCAGAAGGCGGAAGTCCAGCAGTCCCGCATCCAGCACCTGGAGACGTCCCGACAGCGCATACAGGAGCGCATCAACAAGCTGCAGGCGGAACAGGCCGGTCTCAAAGATAGCGGCGACGACGGTGAAACCGAGCAGCTCAACGAGCAGCTGGCGGAACTGGAACTGCAGGCGCTCGAGCGCCGCGAGGCGGTTACCGAGAAGAGCGAGTCCCTGACCGAACTGCGCAGTCGCGAGAGCGAAATTGCCACCGAACTGGACCAGTTGCGCCTGCAGCTGCAGACCAGCCGCGGCCGCCAGGCCTCCCTGGAGGCGCTGCAGCAGGCGGCGCTGGGGCAGGGCAAGTCGGTGGAGAACTGGCTGCAGCAGCAGGCACTGGCCGACAGGCCGCGCCTGGCGGATCAGGTCAGAGCCCAGTCCGGCTGGGAAAAGGCCGTCGAGACGGTACTCGGCGCCCAGCTGCAGGCGGTCTGCGTCGACCAGCTCGAGAGCATCAGCGAGAGTCTCGCCAGCCTGGAGAGCGGTCAGGCGGTCTTTATCGACGGCCGCGGCGTACCCGCCGGATCCGGCGGCAGCCTGCCGGCATTGGCGGCCGTGGTCGAGGGGCCGGCATCCCTGGCCGGTATCCTGTCTGGCATCTACACCGCCGAAGACCTGACTGCTGCCCTCTCTGCCAGGGCGCAATTGAAAGCACACGAATCCATCGTCACCCGCGACGGCCTCTGGCTCGGCCCCAACTGGCTGCGCGTCAGCCGCGCATCCGACGCCGAGTCCGGCGTGCTGGCGCGCAAGCAGGAACTGGAAGAGCTGGCACAGACCATCGCCGGCTGTGAAGAGCAGATCGAAACCCTGAGCGAGCAGCGCGAGGCGCTGCGCGGCCAGGTTTCCGAGCTGGAGCGCGGCATCGAGCAGTTCCGCAGCGAGGCCGAGCAGCTGAGCCGCCGCGAGGTGGAGCTGCGCAGCCAGCTGTCCGCGCGCCGCGCCCGCGCGGAGCAGATGGACGAGCGCCGCACCCGCGTCGAGCATGAGATTGCCGAGGTGCGCGAACAGATGGAGCTGGAGGGCGAATCCCTGTCGGAGGCGCGCCTGCTGCTGCAGGAAGCGGTCGAGGCCATGAGCGACGACACCGACCGCCGCGAGACCCTGCTGGCCCGCCGCGACGAGCTGCGCGAGGCACTGGATGCGGCGCGCCAGCGCGCCCGCGAGGACAAGGACCGCGCCCACGAACTCGCCATGCGCGAGCAGTCGGTGCGCACCCAGATGATGTCCCTGGAGCGCACGCTACAGGTGATGCGCGAACAGCTGGAGCGGCTGCGCAGCCGCCGCGAGCTGCTGCAGGAGCAGATGGCCGAGACCCAGGATCCGTCACAGGATTTCCAGGCGGAGCTGGAAGAAAAACTGGGCGAGCGTATCGAGGTCGAGACGGAGCTGACCGAGGCGCGCAAGAAACTGGAAGAAGTGGAGAGCGGCCTGCGCGCGCAGGAACAGGAGCGCCACAAGGTGGAGTCCGCGCTGCAGGGCGTGCGCGCCCAGCTGGAGCAGGAGCGCCTCGGCGCGCAGACTTTAGAGGTTCAGCGCAACGGCCTGGTGGAGCAGCTGCGCGAATCCGATCACGATGTGGACCAGCTGCTCGAGGCGCTGCCCGGCGACCTGACCATCGCCCAGGTGCAGGAAGAGCTGGAACTGGTGGCCGCGCGCATCTCGCGCCTGGGCCCGATCAACCTGGCGGCCATTGACGAGTACAAGCAGGAGTCCGAGCGCAAAAACTATCTGGATCGCCAGTACGGCGACCTGATGGACGCGCTGGAGACCCTGGAAAACGCCATCAAGAAAATCGACCGCGAGACCCGCACCCGCTTCAAGGAGACCTTCGACCAGGTCAATGCGGGCCTGCAGGAGCTGTTCCCGAAAGTGTTCGGCGGTGGTCACGCCTACCTGGAACTCACCGGCGAGGATCTGCTGGATACCGGCATCGCGATCATGGCGCGCCCGCCGGGCAAGCGCAACAGCACCATCCACCTGCTGTCCGGTGGCGAAAAGGCGCTCACGGCGATCGCACTGGTGTTCTCGATCTTCCGCCTGAACCCGGCGCCCTTCTGTATGCTGGACGAAGTGGACGCGCCGCTGGACGACGCCAACGTGGGCCGCTACGCGCGCATGGTGAAGGAAATGTCGGAACACGTGCAGTTCATCTATATTACCCACAATAAGATCGCTATGGAGATGGCCGATCAGCTGCTGGGGGTGACCATGCACGAGCCGGGCGTATCGCGCCTGGTGTCGGTGAACGTGGAAGAGGCGGCCGAGCTGGCATCCGCATAAGAGGCGTAAAGGAGAGACGCTTAAATGGGCAATTGGCTGATAACAGTCCTTGCACTGGTACTGCTGCTGGCAGTCCTTGATGGCGTGCGCCGCGCGATCGTAAAGCAGCGGGCGGCGATGAAAGTCTCGCGCAATCTCTCGCGGGCGTTGCAGCGCGATCGGGACGACGATGTGGACATCCTCTCTACGCCGCGTCGAGTACCGTCGCAGAAGGAAGTCGAAGAGGAATTCCTCGATCCGGAAGAGGAGGCGCGACGCCGCCAGATAGCCGCGGAATTGCCGGGCCAGGTGCGCGTGGTACAGCGCCGTGCCATCGAGGATGCACTGCAGGTGAACCGGCAGGTGCAGGAGAGCTTTATGTCCTCGCGCAAACCGCTGGCCGGCAGCAACCCGCAGCGCAAAGATCCCGAGCAGGTGTCGCTGAACCTGGAAGATCAGGTTCCCACACTGATGGAGTCCATTCCCGCCGACGACCCGCGCCGCGAGCCGGAACTAAATGAGTCCGAGAGCCTCGAAGCCCTCAGTGCTGATTCAGCCGTTAATGAGGTGTCGGCAGTAGAGTCAGCCGAGCCGACACAGGAATTCAGGCGAGCGCCGCAAGCAGAGCTTCAGCGCAAGGAGAAGAAATCCCCGGTGAACAGGCAGAGCACAGAGGCACCGAGCAAGCCGCGCGAGAAATCCCCGGTCGAGGAAGTGCTGATCATCAATGTGATGGCGGCGGACGGGGATCACTTCGAGGGCAACGACCTGTTGCGGGTGATGGTTGCCGCTGGTATGCGCTTCGGCGAAATGAATATTTTCCACTACCACCAGGGCGGCGGTGCCGACGGCCCGGTGGTGTTCAGCCTCGCCAATATGGTGGTGCCCGGCGTCTTCGACCTGGCGCAGATGGAGGACTTCTCCACACCCGGCGTGAGTCTTTTCCTGGCACTGCCCATCGAGGGTGAGGCGATCAAGGCATTCGAACAGCTGCTCGCCACCTCGCGCCAGATAGCGGAACTGCTCGGCGGTGAACTGAAGGATGAAAACCGCAGTGTATTCACCGCCCAGACCGCAGAACACTACCGCCAGCGGGTGATGGAATACCAGCGCCGCAAGGCTCTGGCCAGAGCGCAGGCCTGATTTCGGACAATCTGTTCTTTTTGTAGGAGCGGCCGTTGGCCGCGATCGATTCACCAGTTGGCAGAGTTCGATCGCGGCCAACGGCGGATGGCCGCCCCGCCGCTCCTACATGTAAAATTCCCACCACCGGCAAGAATTCCCTGTTTTTGCAAATAACAAAATGACCGATAAAACTACCCCTAAACATCCCCCCACCGAAAAACGCGAACGCGCCCAGGAGCTGCACGCAATACTGCAGCGTGCCAACTACCAGTACTACGTGCTCGACAACCCGGAACTGCCCGATGCCGAGTACGACCGCCGCCTGCGCGAGCTGCAGGACCTGGAGCGGGAATATCCGCAACTGATCAGCCCGGATTCGCCGACCCAGCGCGTCGGCGCCGCGCCGCTGACGTCCTTCGCGGAAGTCCGTCACGAAGTGCCGATGCTGTCGCTGGACAACGCCTTCGGCGACGACGAGCTGGTGGAGTTCGACCGCCGCGTGCGCGACCGTCTGAACAGCAGGGAAGCGGTGGAATACGCCTGTGAGCCCAAACTGGACGGCATTGCTATCAGCCTGCTGTACCGCGACGGTGTGCTCGAGCGCGCGGCCACGCGCGGCGACGGCACCACCGGCGAGGACATCACCCAGAACGTGCGCACCATCGGCTCGGTGCCGCTGCGCCTGCTGGAAAACGGTGCGACGCCCGAAATACCTGCAGTACTGGAGGTTCGCGGCGAAATCTATATGCCGAAAGCGGGCTTTGCCGAGTTGAACAGGAAAGCGGCGGAAGCCGGCGAGAAGACGTTTGTGAACCCGCGCAACGCCGCCGCCGGCAGTCTGCGCCAGCTGGATTCGCGCATTACCGCCCAGCGGCCACTGCAGTTGTGCGCCTACGGCGTCGGTCTGGTGCAAGGGGCCGCGCTGCCGGACAAGCACACGGAAATACTGAAGCGGCTGAACCAGTGGGGTTTTCGCATCAACAGCGAAATGGCGGTGGCGGAGGACATCCACGCCTGCATCGACTATCACGCCAAGCTCGGCGAGAAGCGCGCGGACCTTCCCTACGATATCGACGGCATAGTGTTCAAGGTCAACGACATTGCGCTGCAGCGGCGCCTGGGGTTCGTCGCCCGTGCCCCGCGCTGGGCCATGGCCTATAAATTCCCCGCCCAGGAGGAGATGACCGAGCTTTTGGATGTGGAATTCCAGGTGGGGCGCACCGGGGCGGTGACCCCGGTGGCGCGCTTGCAGCCGGTGTTTGTCGGCGGGGTGACCGTCTCAAACGCGACACTGCACAACCGCGATGAAATCGAGCGCCTGGGCGTCATGATCGGCGATACGGTGGTAATCCGCCGCGCGGGAGATGTGATCCCGCAGGTGGTATCAGTCGTCGAGAGCAGGCGCCCGAAAAATGCGCGCGCGATCGAGTTCCCGACCCACTGTCCGGTGTGCGACTCGCCCGTGGAGTCCACGCCCGGTGAGGCCGTGGCCCGCTGCAGCGGGGGCCTGATCTGCAGCGCCCAGCGCAAACAGGCGATCAAGCACTTCGCCTCGCGCAAGGCCATGGATATCGATGGACTCGGCGACAAGCTGGTGGAACAGCTGGTGGACGAGGGGCTACTGCACTCGGTATCCGGCCTCTATCATTTGACGCTGGAGCAGCTGGTCGAACTGGAGCGCATGGGGCAGAAATCCGCACAGAACCTGCTCGAGGCGCTGGAGCGCAGCAAGGACACCACGCTGCCGAAATTTCTCTACGCGCTCGGCATCCGCGAGGTGGGTGAAGCCACCGCGCGCAACCTGGCGCGACACTTCGGCGAGCTGGAGCCGCTGATGCAGGCGGATGAGGAATCCCTGCAGGAAGTGGAAGATGTCGGTCCGGTAGTGGCGCACTTTGTCGCCGAGTTTTTCCAGCAGACCCACGCACAGGAAGAAATCGAAGCGCTGCGCCAGGCCGGTGTGCACTGGCAGGCGGAACAGCAGGGCGGCGAGGAGCAGCCGCTTGCGGGGCAGACCTGGGTACTCACCGGCAAGCTCGAGACCCTGTCGCGCAGCGAGGCCAAGGACTACCTGCAGAGCCTGGGCGCCAAGGTGGCCGGCAGTGTCTCCGCCAATACCGACAGCGTGGTGGCCGGACCCGGCGCCGGGTCAAAATTGAACAAGGCGCGGGAGCTGGATATTCCGGTGATGGATGAAGACGGCCTGCTCAGTATGTTGCGCGAGCGCGGCTTCGAGATCTGATTGGGCAAAGGGTTCGCGCGGGGTGCGCCGGTGTGGCGGTAGAGAATTTCCCCGGTTTCCGCGCGACCTCGGTCACACTTTGATCAAACAATATCCGCCTTTCCATTTGCGATCTGAGTTATAGCTTTCTCCTTTCTTCGCCGTTAAAGTGAGGCACCCAGATATATTTTGCGCCGGATGTTTTTTATCCACCGGCGCCGCGGTAAGGAAAACAGCAAGTGCTTCAGGCCGATCAGGAATCCATTGTCTACGGCTGTATCAAAGACAGTAACAGCCTCGCCGGCGGCGCCGATCGCCGCAGGATCAACCGCGCGGCGATACTCGCTCTGCCGGGCGCCGACGAATGGCCTTTCCTGTGCCGCGACATGTTTTCCATTCCCACCATCAAGGTGAAGCAATCCCAGTACCAGACCGACGTGATCCACTTCGGCGCCTCCTATCGCGCCGTGGAGTACGAGTGGAATCTCTGGATCCAGAAGTTTGAGGAACTGCTGCGCAGCATGTACTGGGTTTCGGCGACCGTACACCTGGAAACAGAGCTCTCCGGTATTCACTCCTTTAACTGGGAGGCCGCCGGTCTCTACCACGAGCCCGGCAGCGGCGACATGCAAGTGCGCTGCGAGTGGACCCAAGAGGGTCGCGTCAGCGTCTGACTCGCTTCCCCAATCCTTTAGCTATGCTTTAAATATTCGTGCCGTGCGGCAGTTTGCCGCCGCGCGGGTGCGCATCTCTGATACTCCGCTTTCGCGTCATGCCGGGTAAATCATTCCCTGATCTCGGGCTATGCGTAAACTTAATTCCACAAAGTTATAATTTCTGGCTTGGCGCTGCCTGACTGCGGCGATAAGCTGTGAGTCGCAACCAATGAGCACGGGTGCCCGCCGGGGTGCCTAAACCTGAAAGGAGTTCCTATGACCGGTTACAGATCCCTGATATTTGCCTGCGCCCTAATGCTGTCGCCGCTGTTGCACGCCGGGGAAGACACTCAGGCAAGTCTGATGTCGGAGGCGCCGAAGGATGCCAAGGTTTACATTATTTCTCCGCAGGACGGCGAAAAGGTTCCCAAGACTTTTATCGTGAAATTCGGCCTGTCCGGAATGGGCGTGGCGCCGGCGGGTGTGGATCGCGATAAAACCGGCCACCACCACCTGCTGATCGATGTGGATGAAATGCCGGATATGACCAAGCCGCTGCCGGCGACCGACAATATCGTGCATTTCGGCGGCGGCCAGACCGAGACTGAAGTCACGCTGCCGCCGGGCAAGCACACGCTGCAACTGGTTCTGGGAAACTACCTGCATATTCCGCACAAGAAGCCGGTGATGTCGGAGAAAATTACCGTAGAAGTTGAATAGCGGTTTTTGCAGCGAACGGTTGACTTGGCTTGTGGTGCGCGCGCCGCACCCTGTGGAGCAGAAATGACGGCAAAACATCGCATTGAAAAGGACAGTCTGGGCGAAGTGCAGGTACCGGCGGATGCCCTGTACGGCGCCCAGACCCAGCGCGCGCTGGAAAATTTTCCGGTGAGCGGCAGCGGGCTGCCGGCGGAGTTTATCCGCGCGATAGTGCTCATCAAGAAGTCCGCCGCCCAGGCCAATCTCGAGCTGGGGCTGCTCGACGAAGAGCGGGCATCGGTCATCATCGCCGCCTGCGACGCCCTCGGCGAAGAGGAGCTCGCCAGCCATTTCCCCCTGGATATCTACCAGACCGGCTCGGGCACCAGTTCCAATATGAACGTGAACGAGGTGCTGGCCCGCATGGCCGAGAGAATCAGTGCCGAGCGCGGCAGCGGCCTTGAAGTGAGCCCCAACGATCACGTCAATATGAGCCAGAGCAGTAACGACGTGATTCCCAGTGCGATTCACGTGTCGGCGCTGCTGGCGGTGCGGGACAGGCTGTTGCCGGCTTTGCGGCACCTGCACGGTAGCCTGTGCGACAAGGCCGCGACTGTGGAGGATGTGGTCAAGACCGGGCGCACGCATCTGATGGATGCAGTGCCCATGACGCTGGCCCAGGAGATCGGCGCCTGGGCGGCGCAGGTGGAGGCCTGTCGCGAGCGGATCCGCGGCACTCTGCCGCGCCTCGCGCAGCTGGCGCAGGGGGGCACGGCGATAGGCACCGGGCTCAATGCGCACCCGGATTTCGCCGAACTGATTGCGCAAAAGCTGAGTGCCAACAGCACCCAGCAGTTCCGCCCGGCGGATAACCTGTTCGCGGCCATTGCCAGCCAGGACACCGCGGTCGAGTTGTCCGGCCAGTTCAGGGTGCTGGCTGTGGCGCTGATGAAAATCGCCAACGACCTGCGCTGGATGAACAGCGGCCCGCTCGCGGGGCTCGGCGAGATTGAACTGCAGGCGTTGCAACCGGGCAGCAGTATTATGCCGGGCAAAGTCAATCCGGTGATTGCCGAGTCCGTAGCCATGGTCGCGGCGCGCGTGATCGGCAACGATACGACCATCGCCGTGGCGGGCCAGAGCGGGAATTTCCAGCTGAATGTGATGTTGCCTCTGGTGGCACACGTGTTGCTGGACAGCGTGCGCCTGCTGGGCAGCGCCGCGCAGTTACTGGCGGACCGGGCCGTCGCCGGCTTCGCGGTCAATCGCCAACGCATCGAGCAGACTCTGGCGCGCAACCCGATTCTGGTGACGGCGCTCAACCCGGTCATCGGCTACGCCAAAGCGGCGGAAATCGCCAAAGCCGCCTATCAGAGCGGCAGACCGGTGATGGAGGTGGCAATCGAAATGACGGATCTGGATGAGAACGAACTGAAAGCGCTGCTGGATCCGGCGCGGCTGGCACGGGGCGGCCTGATTGGTCAGTGATTAACGCGCGCCAAATTACATCGCTCTTGGAAAGTCAGCGCGCTGCAGTTTGTAACGAATCAGGCAAACAGAGCCAGGCCCAACAGTATCGCGACCATCAGGGCAGACAAGCATTCAATCCACCTGAATAGGTGTCTGACGGTAATGCGGTCCTCGCGTTGCAGCATTCTTTTGCCCATGCATACCTCCCGCGGCGTTGACAGGACCCTGTCTATCCCTCACGATTCCACGCCGCGCCGGTGCATCGCACCGACACTACAATGGTAATGCCGTCCTCTGGCGGCAACCAACGGTCCATTTTTTCAATCGACGCTGTCAGATCCCATGGCCAAGAAGAGTCGCCGTTCATTTATCACCAGTGTGCTCGCCTGCGCAGCCTTCGTTGCTGCGGCAATCTGGAGTTGGGATCTGCCGGTGGAGGATGTTGCCTCTTATCTGGTGCTGCTGCTCGTTATTCTCGCGGTAATTATCGCCGCAGCTTTTGGGTTTGGAGCGCTGTTGAGCTGGTTGCGCAGGCGAAAAAAATAGATGTCAGTGCCGGAACAGGATATCCGCATTCCCATCGCCTACCTGGAGCGGTTGCTGGACGAAGCCTCTCGCCATGGCTGTGACCGCGCCGAACTGCTGGCTTCAGTGGGGATTGACGAGCAGGAACTGGCAGGCGCGGCGGCATTCTCGGCGCTGAAATACGGCCGCCTGTACCAGCGGGTCATGTGGCAGGTGCAGGACGAGTGGTTCGGCATGTTGAGCGGCGGGCGTGTGCGCTCGGGCTCCTTCCGGCTGCTGTGCCTGACGGTGGTCAACTGCGCGACGGTGCGCCAGGCGATCACGCTCAGTGCCGAATTCATGGAGATCTGCCGCGGCTTCAAGGTCAAGCCGGTGTTCGAGGCGGCGCCCGGCGGACGCGAGCGGGTTGCCATTCGCGGTATCAGTTCGCTGGCGGCAGGCGAGTTCGAGCAGCTGATCGCCGAAACCGACCCCAGCGTGATCCGCACGACGCTGGCAGTCTGGCACCGCTTCTACTGCTGGCTGGTGGGTCGCGAAATTCCGCTGGCGCGGCTGCATTTCTCCTTTCCCTGTCCGGAAGAGTTCCGCGCGCTGGCGCAGAGCGAGGCGGGGGAGCTGCTGTTCGACCAGCCCGTCAATGCGCTCGAGTACGACAGCCGCTACCTGGACTATCCGGTGGTGCAGAATCCCCAGACGGTCGAGGATTTCATTCGCACCGCGCCCTATCACCTGGTTATCAGTGACGGCAGTGCCAACAGCATCAAGACCAAGGTGAAGACGATCCTGAACCGGGACGTCAGCGAGTCGATGCCCGCCGCGGAAGTGGTGGCGGAGCGCCTGAATATGTCGGTGACCACGCTGCGCCGGCGCCTGCAGCAGGAGGGGACCTCCTACCAAAAGCTGAAAGACGAGTGCCGCATGGAGGCCGCCTTCCACTATCTCAGCTGTCCGGACCTGTCCAACGGACAGATCGCCGAGATGCTGGGCTTCGACGAGTCCAGCGCCTTTTTCCGCGCCTTCAAGAAGTGGACCGGCATCACCCCGGGCGAATACCGCAAAAGCGGGCGGCTGGCCGCGGCTGCGGCGCACTGACCGAAAACGCCATTTTTCTCCGCAAATCTCTGCCGCTATTTGTCACCGCTTTGGACGGATTTCGCCATAGAGGGCGTCGCCGGCTTGCTACTATGATGAACCAATCGTAGAAACTAGTCACAAATCTGACCGGTCAGTTTTTCCCGGCCCGTCAGTACACAACAGCGAATTGAGGGTAGCAGGATGGCCGATATCAAGATTCCATTGCGCGACATGCGCTTTGCCATGCGCGAATTGCTGGACTGGGACAAGCATTACGAGTCCCTGGGCTACGAGGAAGCCACACCGGATCTGGTCGACGCCATCCTGGAAGAGGGCGCCAAGTTCTGTGAGAACGTGCTGGCGCCGCTGAATCAGGTCGGTGACCAGCAGGGCTGTACCTGGAAAGACGGCGAAGTCTTCACGCCGGAGGGCTTCAAGGAAGCCTACCAGCAGTTCGTCGAGGCCGGCTGGCCGTCACTGGCGCACGACCCGGTGCACGGTGGCCAGGGCCTGCCGCCGTCACTGGGTACCCTGATGAGCGAGATGGTGGGTACCACCAACTGGTCCTGGGGTATGTACCCGGGCCTGTCTCACGGCGCCATGAACACGCTGGAGGCGCACGGTACCGACGAGCAGAAAGAAACCTACCTGACCAAGCTGGTTGAAGGCAGCTGGACCGGTACCATGTGTCTGACCGAGCCGCACTGCGGCACCGATCTGGGCATGCTGCGCACCAAGGCCGAGCCGAACGACGACGGCTCCTACGCCATCACCGGTACCAAGATCTTTATCTCCGCCGGTGAACACGACATGGCCGAGAACATTGTGCACATCGTGCTGGCGCGCCTGCCTGACGCCCCCGCCGGTACCAAGGGCATCTCCCTGTTTATCGTGCCCAAGTTCCTGCCGGAGGCCGACGGTTCCGTCGGCGAGCGCAACGGCGTCGTCTGTGGCTCCCTGGAGCACAAGATGGGTATCCACGGCAATGCCACCGCAGTGCTCAATTTTGATGGCGCCAAGGGCTTCCTGATCGGCCCGCCCAATAAGGGCCTGAACTGCATGTTCACCTTTATGAACACCGCGCGCCTGGGCACTGCGCTGCAGGGCCTGGCCCACGCGGAAGCCGGCTTCCAGAAGTCCCTGGCCTATGCCAAGGACCGCCTGCAGATGCGCTCCCTGTCCGGCCCGAAGAACCCGGATGGCCCGGCCGACCCGATCATCGTGCACCCGGATGTGCGCCGCATGCTGCTGACGCAGAAGGCTTTCGCCGAGGGCGGCCGCATGCTGATCCTGCTCTGTTCACAGCAGGTGGACCGCCTGCAGAAGGGCTCTGACGAGGACAAGAAGGATGCCGACGATCTGCTGGCCTTCCTGACCCCGATCGCCAAGGCCTTCCTGACCGAAACCGGTCTCGAGTCCGCCAACCTGGGCATGCAGTGCTTCGGCGGCCACGGCTATATCGCCGAGTGGGGCATGGAGCAGAACGTGCGCGATGCGCGTATCTCCACCATCTACGAAGGCACCACCGGCGTTCAGGCGCTGGACCTGCTGGGCCGCAAGGTGCTGATGAGCCAGGGTGAGCTGCTGCGCAAGTTCACCAAGGTCGTGCACAAGTTCTGCCAGGCGGAGATCGACAACGAGGCGCTGGCCCCGTACGTTACCAAGCTGCAGGAGCTGAACAAGCAGTGGGGCGATCTGACCCTGCATGTCGGTGCCAAGGCGATGGAGAACCCGGACGAAGTGGGTGCGGCCTCCGTCGATTACCTGATGTTCTCCGGCTATGCGGTACAGGCCTATCTGTGGGCCCGCGCGGCCAAGGTCGCCAACGACAAGCTGGCCGAAGGCGCCGGTGAAGCGGATTTCTACCGCGCCAAACTGGCGACGGCGCGTTTCTACTTCGATCGCATACTGCCGCGCACCGCCAGCCACGCGGCCGCCATGCAGAGCGGCGCGGGCAACCTGATGGATCTGGATGCGGAGCACTTCGCGTTCTGATTTCGGGGCAGACAGGAAAACCGCCGGTATTGCCGGCGGTTTTTTTATGGCGCCGCCAGCGGTTCTTACAGAGATACTCCCATGCAGTTGCCGGATCAAATACTCGGTCGCCTTCGGCGCTTAGCTTGTTTGCACCCACACGCTCGGGTACAGTTCCGGCTACCGGATGCCAGTGATTTTTACCTGCTTTTGTCGCAGGAGGCCGACGACTCTGGCGTTGTGTCACAGTTTGGCCACGCCGAGAATCCGGCGCTGGTTCTGGAAATGGCAAACAGCACCCTGAGTGCTATATTGGAAGGCCGTTTAAGCGCGCGCCACGCCTTTCTATTGGGGGAGATTCTCTACACCGGCGATCGGGATCTGGCAGCCGCGCTGGCTGACCTTTTTCCCGCAGAATGCTGACGAGGCGGAAGCACAGGATGGCGAGCGGATGTCCATCCTTTCCGGCCCGACCACAAGACTACAAACAATAAATAAATGCCCGCTATCTCCTGCTCATGGGAGATTTCGTCTATAAGAACGGAAGAAGTGGGCAACCGACAACAACAATTAGGACTGGGAGAAGACAGTTGGACATCGACCGCAGCATACTCGACGTATTCACAAACGCCTGCGCCAAGTTCGGTGACAGGCCGGCCTTTACCTGCCTGGGGCAGACGCTATCCATCGCAGACATCGACAGGCTCAGCGCCCGCTTTGCGTCCTACCTGCAGAATCACACCGGCCTGCAGCCCGGCGACCGTATTGCCGTGCAGCTGCCCAACGTCTTGCAGTACCCAGTGGTGGTGTTCGGCGCCCTGCGCGCGGGCCTGGTGGTCGTCAACACCAACCCGCTGTATACCCATCGTGAACTCAAGCACCAGCTGAACGATTCCGGTGCCAAGGCGCTGGTGGTACTGGCGAATATTGCCGATACCGCGTCGGCGGTCGTGCCCGAGACCGGGGTGGAGAAGGTGATCGTGTCCGAGATCGCCGATCTGCACAGCCCGGTGAAGCGCATGCTGATCAACAGCGTCGCCAAGTACATCAAGAAGATGGTGCCGGAGTTCTCCTTCGCCAACCAGGTCAACTTCCGCGACGCCATGTCCCTGGGGGGCAAGCAGCCGCACCAGGACGTACAGCGCGCGCCGGAGGATGTCGCCGTGCTGCAGTACACCGGCGGCACCACCGGTGTAGCCAAGGGCGCCATGTTGACCAACCGCAACCTGGTCGCCAACATGGAGCAGGTGCGCGAGGCGCTGGGCGATTCCATGAAGGAGGGAGAGGAGCTCTACGTGGCACCGCTGCCGCTGTACCACATCTACGCCTTCACCATTCACTGCATGTGCCTGTTCGCCACCGGCAGCCACTCGCTGCTGATTCCGAACCCGCGCGATATTCCGGCCTTCGTGAAAACCCTGAAAGGGGTGCGCTTTACCGGTTTTGCCGGCCTGAATACACTGTTCAACGGCCTGATGCGCAACCCGGAATTCGCCGAACTGGACTTCAGCAAGCTGCACACCACCGCTTCCGGCGGCATGGCGCTGACCCGCGATACCGCCAAGCGCTGGGAGGAGATGACCGGCTGTGTGGTCACCGAAGGTTACGGCATGACAGAGACCTCACCGGTGGTGTCCTTCAACCCGGCCGATGCCGTGCAGCTGGGCACCGTCGGTGTGCCGGTGCCGGCTACCGAGGTGAAGGTGATCGATGAAAACGGTAACGATCTGCCCAACAATTCTCCGGGCGAGCTGTGCGTGCGCGGTCCGCAGGTGATGAAAGGCTACTGGCAGCGCCCGGAAGCCACCGCCGAGACCGTGGACAGCGAGGGCTGGCTGCGCACCGGCGACATGGCGGTCATTCAGGATGACGGCTATATCAAGATCGTGGATCGCAAGAAAGACATGATCATCGTGTCCGGTTTCAACGTCTATCCCAACGAGATTGAAGACGTGATCAGCGCCCACGACAAGGTGGCGGAAGCGGCGGCCATCGGCATCCCCGATGAGAAGAGCGGCGAGCAGGTTAAGCTGTTCGTAGTGAAGGCCGATCCTTCGCTGACAGTCGAAGAGGTCGTCGCCTACTGCCGCGAGAACATGACCGCTTACAAGGTACCTAAGCAGGTGGAATTCCGCGATGATCTGCCGAAAACGAATGTCGGCAAGATCCTGCGTCGCGAGCTGCGCGACGAAGAGATGAAGAAGATCGAGGCCGCTGTCAGCGCCTGATATTCCACCGCCATTGAATGAAAAAGGCCCCGCTGGAGACAGCGGGGCCTTTTTTTGTCCGCCTGTCGTTTTCCGAGCCGGTTTCTGTGCCCGTCTCCCGTTTCCTCTTCCCCTCTGCCGCAGCAAACTGCACTGATAGCTGGCGATGAATTTGCCGCCAGAAAAATTTTCTGAGAAGTTTTTGCGATTGTCGAAACCGCTTCCGCTTGCTCGACTATTGTGTGATACGACCGAGCAGGTTCGCTATTTTTTCGATAAGAGTTTTCTGTCGCCATGAGGAGAGCCGATATGCGTTTTATGATGTTGATGATTCCCAGGGGGTACGAGAAAGCGGAGCCGGGCACCATGCCCGAGGTCGCGGCGGTCGAGGCCATGATGCGTTACAACGCCGAGTTGCACGAGGCGGGGGTACTGGTGAGCCTGGAGGGCCTGCACCCGCTTTCCATGGGGGCGCGGGTGTCTTTCGAGGGGAGCGTGGCGACGGTTACCGACGGCCCCTTTGTCGAGACCAATGAGGTCCTGGGCGGATTCTGGATGATTCGGGTGGCCTCCAAGGAGGAGGCAATCGAGTGGGCCAAGCGTTGCCCCGCTTCCGCAAACGAAATCATCGAGCTGCGTCAGGTGCAGGAGTTCGAAGACTTCCCCGAGGATGTGCAGGAAGCCGCCGCCGAGTTCAAGGCGATGCAATCCTGATTTACCCAATCACCGCCAACCCGACCGAGGAGTTTGACGATGGCCCGTTATGTAGACGGCTTTATAGTGCCGGTACCCAAGAAGAACCTGGAAGCTTACCGGAAGCTGGCGCAGACCGCCGGTGAAGTGTGGAAGGAGTATGGCGCGCTCGAGTATGTGGAATGCGTGGCCGACGATGTGAAGTCCGGCGAGGTGACCTCCTTCCCCCAGAGCGTCAAGCTCCAGGACGATGAGACGGTCATCTTTTCTTGGATCGTTTACGAGTCCCGCGCGCATCGCGATGCCGTCAACGAAAAGGCAATGAAGGACCCGCGTCTCGCCGATATGAAGCCGGCGGATTTGCCCTTCGATGCCAAGCGCATGTTCTGGGGCGGTTTCGAAGTTCTGTTGAAACTGTAAGCGCCAGAAGGGTCGCCATTTAATATCCGTCGTTTAATGCCCGCCACTGTCCCATGCGGCTTGCGCTATAACTGAATAACGAGAGCGCATGGGGTGGTTGTTTTGAAAACGCGCGGGCGCCGCACAATCGTACATGAAGAGCTGCCGACCGAGCACGAGGACCGGCTGCTTCGCTATCTGCACCGCGTGATCCGCACTGCGGTGCGCTTCATGGCGATACTGATGTCCCTGGTGATTGTCTGGGGCTCGGTCTATGTAATGGTCGTTCTGTACCAGCGGCTCAGTTTTCCCCCGGTCTGGATTCTGGATTCCCGCGATATCCTGGATATTTTCGGTTCTTTTCTGGTGGTGCTGATTGCGGTCGAGATATTTATCAATATCCGGCTCTATCTGGGTACCAACATCATTCCCATGCAGTTGGTGGTGGCGACGGCACTGATGGCCATGGCGCGTAAAATAATCGTACTGGATACCGACAAGACCCCGCCGCTCTATGTGCTGGGCTACGGGGCAGTTATCCTGGCCCTCGGCTTCACTTACTGGATAGTTTCGAAAAGCAGCAGTGAGCAGTTCCCTGACGATGACTGACGGCATGGCATAGCCGACCGGGGGGATGATGCCCCGGCGCCAGCAGCTCATTTGTCCTTCTTCGCCACCAGCCAGTAGGTCACGCCCAGTGCCAGCACCACTGCGCCTATCGCCAAAATATAGTCCGGACTTATATCGTCGATGTCCATCACGATCACCTTCCGCGCTATCGCCATCAGGGCGGTGGCCACCACCAGCTGTATCGGAATCACGTTGGAGCCGAGATAGAGCCGGATATTGATAAATATCTCGATGGCGATCAGCACCAGCATAAAGGCGCCAAACACATCGAAAAGATCGTTATAGGTCAGCAGGAAAACCGGTTCGCTGGTCAGGCGCTGGTACAGGACCAGAATAACGTCGAGCACGCCCCAGACAATGACCAGCGCCATCAGCACCGCGAGCACGCGCACGGCGTTGCGAATCACCTGATGCAGAACCCGAATTAACGGGTCTTCATGTTCCTTGGGCAGCTCGTCGTGAATGAGCTGGTGCCGCTCTTCGCTGATCGCCATCGATCGGGCGCCCCTTTTTAATTGTTAGGCGTCCATCATGCCCTGCGGCTGGTTGGCGGACAAGTGTACCGCTGGCGGGCGGTCAATCGCGAAATAGGCGGGGCAGTTGGTTGACCTCGGGGCGGTCGGTGCGGGATGGCCATGTTGTGCGGGATGGCCATGTTGTGCGGGATGGCTATGTAGGAGCGGCGGGGCGGCCACCGGCCGCTCCTACGGGTGGAAATCAATTATTTCCGGGTGTCGGCGCTCGCATCGCGAATTGCGCGGAACTCATTGCCTTCATACCAGTTCGGCCAGTCGCGGCTGTTGGCCAGGTCCAGGCCCAGCGCCAGGCCCAGCTGCAGGTCCATGGCCGCACCCTTCAGGTTCCACTGCGGATCGTACTCGTCATCCGGCTTGTGGTAGGCGTGTGCGGTATATTCCTCGCCTTTCTTCTGCGCCCACTCGCGACCGTGTTCGAAGCTGTCGCTGCCGGAATCGAAGTAGAGCATCGGCACGCCTTTCTTCGCCAGGCTGAAGTGATCCGAGCGGTAGAAATAGCCGCGCTCCGGGTGATCTTCCGGCGCCAGGTAGCGCCCCTGCGTCTCGGCGGCCTTTTCCAGTAGCTTCTCCAGCTCGCTGTTGCCGTAGCCCACCACGATGACATCGCGCATCGGACCGAGTACGCCCATGGCATCGAAGTTGATACCGGCGACGGTCTTCTCCAGCGGCACGACGGGGTTTTCGGCGTAGTACTTGGAGCCGAGCAGGCCGGACTCCTCTGCGGTTACCGCGACGAACACCAGGGAGCGGTCCGGGCGCTCTTTCATGGCGGCGGCCTGGCGGGCCATCGCCAGCAGGCCGGCGGTGCCGGTGGCATTGTCGACGGCGCCGTTGAAGATCTTGTCGCCGCCCTCGGCATTTTCATTGACGCCCAGGTGATCCCAGTGGGCGGTGTAGATGATCGCCTCGTCCGGGTGGGCTTTGCCGGGCAGCTTGGCCACCACGTTGCGGGAGTTGGAAGTGCGCACTTCGTTCTTCAGTTCGATGCTGGCGTTCAGGCCCAGGGGCTTCGGCTTGACGCCGCGGGTCTTGGCCGCTTCCATCTCCTTGGCCAGATCCAGGCCCGCAGCCTCGAATACCTCTTTTGCGGCATCGCCGGTCATCCAGGCTTCTACCGCGACGCGGTCGGCGTTCTTGTCTTCCGCGGCCAGGCTGATCTGGGCGCCGGACCAGCTGCCGCTGACCACTTCCCACGGATAGCCGGCGGCCCCGGTTTCGTGAATGATGATGGCGCCGGCAGCGCCCTGGCGGGCGGCCTCTTCAAACTTGTAACTCCAGCGGCCGTAGTAGGTCATGGCGTTGCCGTTGAACAGCGCCTTGTCCTGGGTGGCGTAGCCGGGGTCGTTGACGAGGATCACGGCGGTCTTGCCGGCCATATCCAGGCCCGCATAGTCGTTCCAGTCATTTTCCGGCGCGACTATGCCGTAGCCGACGAACACCAGCTCGCTGTCCTCGAGTGCGGAGGAATCGGTCTGGCGCTGGGTGAAGGCCACCATGTCGGTGAGTGGCTGCAGCTTCTTGTCGAAACCGTTTCCATTATCGGCTCCCCTGATTTGCAGCGGGGTGGATTCGATCTGCATTTCCACCACCGGCACCTGCTGGAACCAGCTCGGCTCGCCGTCGGCGTCCACTGTGCCGGGCTCCAGGCCCAGGGCCTTGAACTGGTCGGCCAGGTAATTGACGGTCAGCTCCTCGCCCTTGGTGGCGGGCGCGCGGCCCTCGAACTCGTCCGAGGCGAGGACTTCGATGTGCTTGTGCAGGTCCGCCGCCATCGCGTCGGCCTGTGCCTGTTCCGCTTCACTGAGGCTGGGCTTGGCTGCCGCGGCGCTGTGCTGCTTCTGCTCGGTTTGCGCCGGGGCCTCTGCGCTGGTTTTCGGTTCGGGCGCGGCGGCCTCTTTGCCGCAGGCGGTCAGTGCGCCACTGATCGCGACCGCCAGACCCAGGCGGCGCCAGGGGGTGGGAATTCGCATAGTTTTTATTCCTGTAATGGTCCTGTGAGTCTTATTGTGAGCCAAATAAGGTAACAAAAAGCGCGCCGGGAGCCGAGATATTCTGTGCTGAATATTCCGGATTGCGCAGGGAATATATTCTGGAGGGACCCTGTGTAGGAGCGGCCCATGGCCGATTGTGTGCTCCTTGCACAATCGGCATTCCCGCCATCCATGGCGGTTGCCGCGATTGGAGTTCTGTGAGTGCACATGGGTTCCGATCGCGGCCACCGGCCGCTCCTACAGCGGAATTTGCAGATTGCGACGGGAGAGTCCGCCCCTTTACAGAATCTTCAGCGTCTCGCGAATTGGGAAGAGGATATCCCGTGCCAGCTGCTGGCTGCGGGCGGGCGACCAGCCCTCGATCGGGTCCGGCAGATTGTCGTTGTCCTTGAACGGCATCTCCAGCGTCAGGGCCAGGGTGCGGAACTGGTGGCCACACCAGCTGGTGCCGATGGTCATGTTCGCTTCGCCGGGTTTGTCCACGTCGTAGCCGCGCTCCGTCTGGAAGTCCGGGCTGACGGCCTCGAAGGCCCGCTTGAAGGTTTCCTCCAGCTTGGCGTGGCGCTCATCGTAACCGGGAATGCCTTCGCAGGCGGCGACAAAGTTGTAGGGCAGGGCCTCGTCGCCGTGGATATCGAGGAATATATCGCCGCCGACTGCCAGCATTTTCTCCCGCACCAGATAGACTTCCGGGCTGCGGTCCATGCTCGGGTTCAGCCACTCGCGGTTCAGATTGGCGCCGGCGGCGTTGGTGCGCAGGTGGCCGCGCACGCTGCCGTCCGGATTCATGTTCGGCACTATGTAGAAGACGGTATCCGCGAGCAGGGTCTGCGCCGCAGGATTGGCGTCATCCAGCAGCGCCTCCAGAAAGCCCTCGACAAACCACTCCGCCATGGTTTCTCCCGGGTGCTGGCGCGCGATCATCCAGACCCGGTGCTTAGCAGCTTGCGCATCGCCCACGGTCAGCAGGGTCATGTCGCGGCCGTCGAGGGTCTTGCCCAGCGTCTGCAGCTGTACCCGGTCGTTGCTCTGCGCCCAGGCCAGCAGATCCAGGTGGCGCTCCCAGGAAAAGGGCGCGAAATAGGCCAGGTAAATGCTGGGCTGATCCAGCTCCACCGTGAAGTCGAGGGTCTGGCCATCGTAGTCGGCGCCGATGCGGAACCAGTTCTGGCGATCGTAGGAGGCGCAGACGCGATAATTCTCCCAGCCCTCGGGGTAGGCTGCCTTGCCGGCATTGACGATACGCAGCGGGTAGCTCTCGCCCACTTCACCTTCGAGGCGGAAGTGGAACCACTGGTAAAAGTCCGAATTGTTGTCCTGGCGGATTGCCAGCTCGACCGGGCTGCTGTCGGCGTTGATTATTTCGATATTGCCGCTGTCGAAAGCGCTGGTGATGTACATGGAAGGGCTCCAGTCAGATTGATGCGCGCAGGATACAGGGGAACAATAATTTTTTCAGTCTGGCCGATGTTCCAGGGCGCGACTTTCTCTGCGGCAAAAGATTCAGCGGAGAAAAGAGGCAGGCAATAAAAAAGCACGGTACCGAGACCGATACCGTGCTTTAGCCATTCCATGGCAGCACCTGCTGCGACTACTGCTCCCTAAAATTTCCGGTGTCGGACCCTGGCGACTGCTCACTGCCCGGCCTGATCACAAGTGCGTCACTCCACACTGTCAGAAATTGCGTACATCTCCCTTAACGACTCGCAGCTGGTGCTGATCAAAGTTTAGGCAATTGATTCCGCAAAATGGGCGCAACCCGGAAAGATTGGCGCCTCATTGGTTAACTTTTAACCGGTTTGCTCAGTCCATGTTGAGATCCGGGTCTTTCCAGAACTTGGTACCCTTCAGGGTGGCCTGCAGGGCGATGCCGCTCTCGGTCAGTTGGTAGACACGCATGCCATCTGCCACAACTTCAGCGCCAATGGCGGCGCCCTTGTCCTGGGCCTTGGCGGCCGCATCTGCGTGGCCGCCGAAGGACCAGCCGCGCTCGACGAAGCGCTGCATCACTTCCGGTGAGTCGAACAGGAAGAGGGCGCGGAAATCCTTGACCCCGAACCCGAGGCCGACACCCAGTTCACCCATTTTCATATAGGTGCGTTCGCGGGAGCGGTTGTCGATCGCGACGCCATAGCCCGTAGAGGCGCTGGCGAGCAGCAGGTTGACATTGACGTTGCTGAATACCGCGTAGCCCGGTGCCCTGGCCAGATCGCCGCGCAAGTCCGGCTGCAGCTGATATAGCTGACTGAGTACCTCGCTTTCGGTGTTGTCGATGTGCTGGCGCTGGTCGTGGCGGGTCTGGCCGGGCGCGGCGCAGCCGCTGACGAGCAGCGCGGAAAGCAGCAGTGTAAAGAGGCTGGGCAGGCGCAGGGCGTTGCTGGGCATGGTCTCTCCCCGTAGGTAAATAGTGGCAATGGCGTCGGCTACATTAAATCAGAGCTGTGGCGGGGGCTCGAGCCCCGGATCGCGGCTTTGCGACTTGCACCACAGTCGTGGTACCGGGCGCCACTTCCGGCGCGGGCGCGGATTCGGTAAGCTTACCGGCCCCGAGTGGGCCGACCCCCACGGCTCCATGCTTTTGAAAGAGACAGATCATGAATAGAAGCGTTAAACGCGGTGTCGCCGCCAGCTGCCTGCTGGTAATGATGATGAACCTGACAGCCTGCGGCTACTTCCTGTATCCGGAGCGCAAGGGCCAGACCGGTGGCCGTGTTGACCCGGTCGTCGTGATTCTCGATGGCGCGGCACTGCTGTTCGGCATACTGCCCGGCATCGTGGCCTTTGCCGTCGATTTCACCAACGGCACCATCTACCTGCCGGCGGGCGGATCTTCCGCCATCGATCGCCACCTGACCAGTGTGGACACGGATGCGGCCAAAGAAGTGATCGACCAGCAGGGCCAGGTGTGGCTGCAGCTGCCGATCGACAGTCTGGCCGCCGAGGGTGATGACCTGCAGCAGCTGGGGGTGGCCCTGTCGAATGTGAGTGGGCGCCAGGTGGCCGTGCAGGACATTGTCTGGCTGGAAGACCTGGCTGCACTGCGCGCGGCGACTGCGGAGACTACGGCCAGCCGCTAAGCCTTGCCGCACCGATCCCGGAAGCCGCGGCGCGGCTTTCGGGCTGACCAGGCGGCGCGTGGTAGTCGAATACTCCGCCGCCACTGCTCGCGAGTTGCTAGCGCCGACCTGTGAGTGCACCGAGTAGTCCGCGCACCAGCTCCCGGCCCAGCTGGCGGCCGAAACTGTTGGCCATGCTGTTGAGCGCCCGGCCAAGTTCGCCGCGGTCCTTGTGACGCCCGCCCCGGGCCGCCCGCTCCGCACCTTCCTTCCCTATCGTTTCTCCCCCCGCAGATTGCGCCTGTTCCGTTTGTCGTCGCTGCAGCTGCTCGTAGGCGGATTCGCGGTCGAGCTGCGCACCGTATTTGCCGCTCAGTGGGCTGTCGCGCAGCAGCTGGGCAATTTCCTGTGCGTCCAGCGGTGACAGGCGGCTGGCCGGCGGTTGTATCAGTAGGCGCTGCACCGGTTGCGGTACGCCGTCTTGGTCCAGGCAGGACACCAGCGCCTCTCCCACGGCCAGCTCGCCGATCACCGCGGCGGTATCGAAGGCGGGGTTTGCGCGAAAGCTGCTCGCCGCGGCTTTGACAGCGCGCTGTTCTTTCGGTGTGTAGGCGCGCAGGGCGTGCTGGATGCGATTGCCCAGCTGCGCCAGGATCGCCTCGGGAATATCCAGTGGATTCTGTGTGACAAAGAAAATACCAACGCCGCGGGAGCGGATGAGTTTGACGATCTGCTCCACTTGGTCGCACAGACGTTTCGGCAGCTCGTCAAACAGCAGGTGGGCCTCGTCAAAGAAGAGGGAGATTTTTACTGTATCGCCGCTTTCCGGCAGGTTTTCATAGAGTTCCGCCAGCAGCCAGAGCAGCAGAATGCCGTAGACGCGGGGATGCAGTTTGCTGGCATCGAGCAGATGGATCCTGGCCCCGCCGAGCAGGTCCTGCAGGTCCAGGGCGGGTTCGCCGAACAGGGCATCGGCGCCGTCGCGCTCCACCGCGAGGAATTTCCGCTTGATGGCGCCGAGGCTGGCCGGCGAAATATTGCCGTAGTGCTGCTCCAGGCTGCGGCGCTCTGTCTCGGCGAAGCGGATCAGCGCCTGCAGGTCTTTCCAGTCCAGCAGCAACAGCCCCTGTTCGTCGGCAATCCGGAACAGCAGCTGCATCAGGCCGGACTGGTTGTCGTTCAGGGCCAGCATCAGTGCCAGCAGTTCCGGCCCCAGTTCGGAAATCGTGGTGCGCAGGGGCAGGGCGGAGGGGCCCCAGAGTTCGAGGGGAAACGCGTGGAAGTAATTTTGCCCGAGGCCGAAGCGCGACAGCCGCTCCTGCACTTTCGCGTTGTCGCCGCCAGCCGCCCCGAGACCGCTCAGGTCACCCTTGAAATCGGTGGCAAAGATCGGGATACCGCGCCGGTGCAGCTGCTCCAGCAGCAGGCGCATGGTCACGGTCTTGCCGGTACCGGTGGCGCCGCAGATGAGACCGTGCCGGCTGACCATTGCCGGCAGCAGCTGGCAGCAGTCGGCGCGACCGCCGGAGGAGATGCCGAGTCTGATGGGGTCCATGCCGCTGTCCCAAGGCAATCTTGAAGCCCCGCATACTGCGGAACCTCTGCATAACTTTAGACAAGGGCGCCGCCTGCTATTAACCCGGCAACCCAATAGATCATCCTTGATCTGTTGGGTTGTCGCCCTTGAAATACTGCGCAATTGCGCGGAATTTCCTGTATTTCAACGGCTCGCGCCGGCCCGGGGCCGGCGGCGGCGCATCCCTGTGCCGCATTAGCCCGGCAACCTATTTGGTTGCCGCGCTAATATCTATGCCGGCTGCTTGCGATAGGCCTTGGGGGAAAGCCCGGTCCAGCGCCTAAACGCCTTGCCGAAGGCGCTTTCGTCGCAGTAGCCGAGCGCTGCGGCTATCTCAGCGTTGTTTCTGTCCCCCTGGCGCAGCCACTGTCGCGCATAGTGGCCGCGCACTTCATCCTGAATGACGCGGAAGCTGGCGCTTTCCTCCTGCAGCTTGCGCCCCAGGTGGCGCGGGCTGATACACAGCTGGCTGGCCACCTGCTCGCGGGTCAGTTGTGGTTCCTGTTGCAGGAGGTGGGAGACTTGCAGTTGCAGGCTCTTGTTGGTCAGCGCGCGCAGCAGGGCGTCCGCTTCGGGCTTCAGTCGCGCCATCACCTGCTGGTCGGCGGCCACCAGCGGCAAATCCAGGTCCTGGGGGCGGAAGCGGATAGCGGACACCGGAGCGTTGAACTGCACCGGTGTCTGCAGCAGCTGCTGGTACTGCTGCTGTATCGCCAGTGAGGGCGCTGGATAGGCCAGCAGCACGCCCTGGGCGCGGAAGGGGTGGCCGGTCATGCTGCGCGTTTGTGTCAGGCAGGCGGACAGGACTGTCTCTACGCGCAACTGCGCACAGCGGAGATAGTTGGGCTGGTAGCAGAGGTCGACGTGGTGCGCGCCGCGACGCAGTTCAAACCGGCCGCCTTCTCCGACCAGGGGGTGGTAGATCAGCAGCTGCTCTATGGCGGCGCCGAGGGTTTTCTGGGTCATCAGCAGATAGCCCACCAGCCCCATCTGGCTGCTGTGCATGGCCCGCCCCAGCCTGACGCCGAGCAGTGGGTCCGGATAGGCGTCCGCCAGCGCCAGCCACAGCTGCTCCTGCACGCTCATCGGCACGCGCTGATTTTCGTCTATCCCGGACAAGATGGTCCCGGCGTCTGCCGGAACCGGCAGCTCGAGGCTGTTCAGAGCCGCCGTAATTGCTCGTGTATAGCTGAGGGTGACACTTCTACAATCTGCCGGTTTCACAATCGCTGTCCGAAATTAACCACCAATCGCCCGATTATGACGATCTGTCGCGGGCTTGTCACGGTATATTGCGTCAACGCAATGATTTACGGCGGGAACGCCAGAGGGAGAAGAACAATGAAGCCCTACGCGGTGATTGGTGCTGGCCCCATGGGGCTCTGCACGGTGCGCAATCTGGTTAAACACGGGATCCCCTGTGTCGGCTTTGAGATCCACGGCGACGTGGGCGGCCTCTGGGATATCGACAGCGCTACCAGCACCATGTACGAGTCGGCGCACCTGATATCGTCGAAGAAGATGACAGAGTTCGCCGAGTTCCCGATGGACGAGCGGGTGGCCCAGTTTCCGCACCACCGCGAGCTGCGCGATTACTTCCGCGCCTATGCGCGGGAGTTCGGTCTGTACGAGCGCTACGAGTTCAATACCGAAGTGGTGCGCTGCGAGCGCGACGGCGACGACTGGCGTATCACCACCCGCGTAGTCAACGGGAGTGGGGAGGGCGAGGAGCAGACCCGCACTTTCGGCGGCCTGCTGATCGCCAACGGCACCCTGCACCACCCGAATGTGCCGCAACTGCCGGGCGAATTCGCCGGCGAGCTGCTGCACTCCTGCGATTATCGCGATCCGGCCATCTTCGAAGGCAAGCGGGTATTGCTGGTCGGCTGCGGCAACAGTGGCGCCGACATCGCCGTGGACGCGGTGCACAGGGCCAAAAGCGTGGACATCAGCCTGCGCCGCGGTTACTACTTCCTGCCCAAGTTTATCGGCGGCAAGCCCACCGATGCGGTGGGCGGCAGGATCAAGCTGCCGCGCTTTGTCCAGCAGCGCATCAGCGCCGCGCTGAGCCGATTTATGCTCGGCCGTCCGAGTCAGTACGGTCTGCCGGAGCCCGATTACAAGATGTTCGAGTCCCACCCGGTGATCAACTCGCTGGTCCTGCACCATATCGGCCACGGCGACATTCAGCCGCAGGGCGACATAGCCGCCATCGACGGCAATCGGGTCACCTTCAAGGACGGTCGCAGCGGGGAGTACGACATGATCCTGCTCGCCACCGGCTACAAGCTGCACTATCCGTTTATCGCCGCAGAAGAGCTGAACTGGAGCGGCTATGCGCCGCGCCTGTATCTGAATGTCTTCCATCCGCAGTCCGACAACCTGTTCCTGATGGGCATGGTGGAGGCCGCGGGCCTCGGCTGGGAGGGGCGCAACGAGCAGGCCGAGCTGGTCGCCCTGTATATCCGCCAACTGGCCAACGGTGCCGAGTCGGCGCGGCGCTTCAGGGCCATCAAGGACGAGCGCGCGTCCCTGCGCGCCGACGGCGGCATGAAGTATCTGGAATTGGAGCGCATGGCCTACTACGTGCACAAGGATACCTACCTGAAGGCACTGCGCGGTCACACTGCGGACTTGCGGCGTGATCTGGCGCCGCGGGATACTGCTCAATTAATCAGCAGTGTGGGAGCGGCCCAGTGAATAACACCCTGTCGGTGTCCGAATCGGTGGTGAACAACTTCCAGATGTCACCGACCGCACTGCTGCTGCTGAACACGGTGCTGGCACTGATGATGTTCGGTGTGTCGCTGGGCCTGCGCCCGGCGGACTTCGGTGCCGTGCTGCGCCGGCCGCTGGCGCCGGTCACCGGCCTGGTGGCGCAGTTCCTGTTGCTGCCGGCGATCACCTGCCTGGTGACCTGGTGGCTGGAGATAGCACCGGGCCTGGCACTGGGCATGATCCTGGTGTCCTGCTGCCCCGGCGGTACCTTCTCCAATGTGATGACCTGGATCGGCCGCGGCAACGTGGCCACCTCGGTCAGCATGACCGCGGTGTCCAGTCTCGCCGCTGTGGTGATGACACCGCTCAACTTCGCGCTCTACGGCGGCCTGAATCCCAATACCCGCGACCTGCTGCAGGCCATAGCGCTGCCCGCCGAAAGCATGATCCTGCTGGTGGTGCTGGTGCTGGCACTGCCCATGCTGGCCGGCATGGCGATAGGGGCGCGTTTCCCGCGCTTCGTGCGGCGCAGCGAGGGCTTCTTCCGCAGCGCCTCTCTGCTGGTTTTCCTGCTGTTTGTCGTCGTCTCCTTCAGTAAGCACTGGCAGACGGCGGTGCAGATTGCCGGTGCCGTGCTGCTGCTGGTGATAGCGCACAATGCACTGGCATTTCTGATCGGGCATTTCAGCAGTCGCCTGATGCGCCTGCCCGTCGCGGACCGCCGGGCGGTGACCATGGAGGTAGGCATTCAGAATTCCGGCCTGGCATTGGCGATCCTGTTTACCTTTTACCCGTCGGCTGGCGAGATGCTGGTGGTGGCCGGTTTCTGGGGCGTCTGGCACCTGGTGTCCGGTCTGAGCCTGGCGGGCATGTGGAATTTCCACCATCGAAAAAGGGGCCTTCAGCGCGAACTGCGCCAGAGCCCGCAATCCTGAACAACAAGATAAGAAGTATGAGCGAACAACGGGTTCTGATTACCGGTGCGGCCGGTTACGTGGGGCACCAGCTGGGGGAGATGCTGGCAAGGGAAATGCAGGTAGTGGGGGTGGATATCCGCCCGCGGGCGGCCACTTTCCCGATTTTCACCCTGGATATCTGCGATCCCGCCCTGGGAGAGCTCCTGCGCGCCGAGTCCATCACCCATGTGGTACACCTGGCGTCGGTGATGGCGGCGGGCCGGGACCGGGAGGCCGAGTACCGCATCGACGTGGAGGGCACCGAGAATGTCCTCAAGGCCTGCATGTATGCCGGCGTCAAACATATCACCGTGACCAGCAGCGGCGCCGCCTACGGCTACCACGCCGACAACCCCGACTGGCTGGAAGAGCAGCACCCGCTGCGCGGCAATCCCGAATTTGGTTACTCCGACAACAAGCGGCTGGTGGAAGAGATGCTGGCGGCCTACCGGGAAAAGTATCCGCGCCTGCAGCAGCTGGTTTTCCGGCCCTGCTCGATCGTCGGTGCGACGACCAACAGCAAGATTGGCGAGCTGTTCTCCGGTCGGGCAATTCTCGATCCCGGCGGCCACAATTCCCCCTTTGTGTTTGTCTGGGATCAGGACGTGATCCGCGCCATTCAGTTCGGTGTGCAGCGCAGCGCCGGCGGTATCTACAATCTGGCCGGTGACGGCGCCCTGACGCCCGCGGAGATAGCCCAGCTGCTCGGCAAGCCGCTGCGCAAGCCGCCGGTTTGGCTGGCGAAACTGCTGCTCGGTATCGGCTACTTCCTGCACCTGACCGACAAGCAGCCGGGCCAGGTGATGTTTCTGCAGTACCGCCCGGTGTTGCTGAATCGCCGCCTGAAAGAGGAGCTCGGCTTCGTGCCGCAGAAAACCTCGGCCGAGGCCTTCGCCTTCTTTGCCCGTGAAGCCCTCGGTATCGAGCCGGTGGCGGATGCCGTGGAAGGTGTCGCATGAGTCGGCGGGCGGTTGGCGCGGGAGAGAAGCAAGTCTTTGTTGTCACCGGCGCGGCCGGCGGCCTGGGTTGGGCCACTGTGGAGGCGCTGGCCGCCCGCTATGTGGCCGAGTTTGCATTGGTGGACATCTGCGAAGACGTGCTGCGCGAGCGCGCCCAGCAGCTGCGTGAGCGCGGCCTGGACGCCGAGGTTTTCGTTGCCGACCTGTCCTGCGGGCTGGCGGTTGCCAATCTCGTCGCGCAGCTGCGTGAACGCTATGCGCGGGTGGACCTGCTGGTCAACAATGCGGGGATTACCCACCGCAGTCTGTCGACGCAGACCAGTAACGCGGTGATCCGGCGGGTGATGGCGGTGGACTACCACGCGCCGGTGGAACTCGCCCAGGGGCTGCTGGCGGAGTTGCGCACGGCGGCGGGCTGTGTCGTCAATATCAGTTCCATGGCCGGCTGGATGCCGGTACTCGGCCGCGCGGGCTACTGCGCGGCCAAGAGCGCGCTGCACCAGTATTTCGAGACCTTTCGCGAGGAGGTGCGCGCGGAGGGCGTGCGGGTGCTGATGGTCTACCCGAGTTTCGTGGCGACCAATATCGACAAGAATGCGCTTTCCGGCGACGGTGGCCGCGCCCAGCATCAGCAGAGTACCATCGGGCAGGTGCGCAGTGCCGGCTGGATGGCGGACAGAATTGTCACCGCACTCGAACGGGGCAAGGAGCGCCTCTTCCCCCGCGACAAGACGTTGCTCGGCGCCTACCTGTACAAGCTGTTCCCCAGCCTGTTTATGCGGCAAATGGTGAAGAATTTTCGCGTGGAACTGGAGGTCGCCAGGGCGCAGTCCTGAAAACGCCCTCGGCTCAGTCGGGCATGAGGCCGAGAAACCCCATGCCGGACTCGGGGGCCTGCCTGTCGAGAAAGCAGCAGTCTTACTCCCTCAGTGCAATAGATTCCTTTCTGTTGCGCAAATCCCGCCTGTTCATCATTTGGACGCCATTTTTTAAGTCGGTCTGCAGTGGGGCGCCCGGCATCCTTTCTTCGTTAAACCCTGGTCCGCAAGTCTGATGGCGAACTGCCGTGTGAGCCGACATATGGCGTTGCTGACTTCCGCGCAACGGCCGGTTGGGTGGTTTTGCCTGCAAAATAATTGCTGACAATTTTGTCGGATATTCACGGTACCGTCATATCTCTCTGCTAGGATGAACCGGCGGCAGCCCTGTTACTTTTCAAGGCTCACCTGTCGGAAAGGTTCCGCCGTTTTTTGACAAACGAATGGCCAGGATGGCTGATGTGAGATACAGCATAAAACTCGTTTACTTCGCGCTTTTGGCATCTGTTTTGTTGTTGCCAAAGATTATCCTGATCGAATTCTTTTCTGACCGGTGGGTTGATTCCAGCGTTAAATCCATCGCGGCTTATGTGCTGCAGGATCTGCTGCTGGTGGTGATGATGCTCTGGCTCGGCTTGGGTCTTCGCATTTGGCGCCCAAGGGCGGCGTTAGTCGTCTGCTTTTTTCTGTCGTCGTTGCTGGCAGTGCTGCTCCTCGTCGACCTGAGGGTTAGGGAGCTGTGGTTGAAGCCTCTCGATCTGTCCATAGTGAGCTATGCCATCGCCAATGCGCGCGATCTCGTTTCGGGCATCGATATCTTCTTCAATTATGGAGCCGGATTTGGTTACACGTTTAGGTACATCGCCTTTCTGTTCTTCATGTTCTACGCGTTGGTTTTTCTGCTCGGGCTATATCTCTACCGTTCGGAAAGTGGAAGTACGGATAGCGGCTATTCGACAAGGGGAACCCGGAGTATCCACGGAGCCCTGGCGGTTGTTGCGGTATCTCTTGTGGCGCTGTCACTGGTCGCGGAGCGGGCCAAATACCAGTTGAACGAGAATGTCATCGTTGCCAGGCCGGTCTTCCTGATAAAGCATCTTTGGTCCCGGGATCAGGGGGCAACTAATGGACTTCCTTTTGAGCAGGCTGCCATTCCCTTCTCCGAACTCGGTTATTCGGCTGACACTGACAGTCGGGCGCACGGTCTTAGCAATGTAGTGGTAGTGTTTTTGGAGTCTGTGAGGTGGAACAGTGTCTTTGGAGAGGGTGCCGACCCGGGGAGGACGCCCAATTTTCAGCGATTCTCCCGCGAAGGCATGACGTTCAAGTCATACGTTTCCGTACCGCATTCATCCAAGGGCTATTACTCGATTCTGACCGGGCTGCACGCCTACCCGGATATCGAGATACGCGAGGCGATGCCGATCTATCAGGATAGCGTCATCCGAGAATTGAGCGCCAAGAAGAATATGGAGGCTGTAGCGTTCAGTTCACTGTTTTTACAGTTCGAAAACCTGGAGGGGTTTCTTCGTTCGGTCGGTGTGTCTGATATTTATGCAGTCGAGGATTTGGCCCGATCCGTCGCTGGTGGGTTTGCTCCGGCTAGCAGTTTTGGTGGCGGTGATGAGCTGCTGTTCTCGGCGAGTGTTCCCGTGTTGAAGGAATTGTCGGAAAAGGAAAAGGGCTTCTTCGCCCTTTACTTCCCCCTCGCTGCGCACTACCCGTATAGCTGTGGAGATGAAGAGCCGTCTCTGGACGATCTGGGCAAGTACGAGCAGTGCATCGCCCGGCTCGACACACTGTTGGGTGGTATGGTCGAGGAGTATGACAAGGCCGGTATATTGAACGATACGCTGTTCGTTTTTGTGGGGGATCACGGCGAGTCGTTTGGTGAGCATGGTCTGTTCATTCACAACTCGTCGATGTACGAGGAGGAGGTTGCGGTACCGCTGGTATTCTGGGCGGCGAACCAACAGTTGCAGGTGGATGGTTGGAAAATAAGCCACCAGACAGATATTGCACCGACTATCGCGGATCTTTTTGATGTCACCGACGCTAACTTCAAAGTGCAGGGGAAGAGCCTTTTGCGGGAGAACGGGGGTAGGGCGTTCTTTATGTCGACTTTTTTCGGCGGCTTGGCCTCGGCGATTGTCGAGCACCCGATCAAGTATATCTATGAGCACAATACCGGGGTGGTGAAAAAGTTTGATCTGCTGGGGGATCCCACCGAAAGGCAGCCGCTCGATGTTGCCGAAATGGAGGCCAAGGCAGTCGTCGAACGAGTCGAAGCCTATATCGACTACCAGCACGCCCGTTTTCAGCCGGAATAGAGTGGGACAAGGGCAGCGCCGGACAGGTGCGGCCCTTGTCCGGCGTGGCTCTATTGCGCACCCAACACTATCGGTACCACGCTCGCCGCCAGCAGTAAGCCCATGGTGATATTGAAGCGGCGCAAGTGTCGCGGCTCCGTCAGCCTTTTTTTCAGGCGGACGCCGAATAGCAGCCAGATAATGATGCACGGCCCGCCGATCACGATAAAGGTCAACGCGATGCGCGCGATCTCGATCCACATCTCTCCACTCGGGCTGGTAAACGCCGCCAGTGCCCCGACCGCCATGATCCAGCCTTTGGGGTTTACCCACTGGAAGGCCACTGCCTGCAGAAAGGTGAAGGGCCTGTTGCTGCCGGCGCTGTCCACCTGCCGCGTATTGGCGATCACCCAGGCCAGGTAGAGCAGGTAGGCGATTCCGACCCAGCGGATGATTTCGTGCAGCAGCGGGAACTGGCTGAACAGGGTGCCCAGTCCCAGTCCGATGGCCACGATCATCGCCGGAAAGCCGAGACAGATACCCAGCAGGTGCGGAATTGAGCGATTCACGCCGTAATTGAGCCCCGAGGCCATTATCATCAGGTTGTTGGGGCCGGGGGTGATACTGGTGGAAAAGGTAAACAGTACGATGGGAAATAGGGACTCTAACACTGCTGCCTCGAGTTAGGGTAAAACCGTCGTGCTAAGATGCCGGCAAACACAAGGAATCACAAGTGCAATTGATCGACAGTCACTGTCATTTCGATTTCGACGCTTTCGATGCGGACCGGGCGCAGGTCTGGCAGCAGTGCCGCGAGGCCGGTGTCGAGCGATTGGTCATTCCCGGTGTGAGCGTGGACCGCTGGCCCGCACTGTTTGCCCTGGTTGAGAAGGAGCCCGCCTGGCATGCGGCGGTGGGGCTGCACCCCTGGTGGGTGGCAGAATCCGAGCTGGAGCCGGCGCAGTTGCAGCGGCAAATCGCGGCGCAGGTGGCAACCAACCCCTGCGTTGCCATTGGCGAATGCGGCCTGGACGGGGCCATCGTCACGCCACTGGAGGAGCAGGAGCCACTGTTCCGCGCGCAACTGGCGCTGGCAGAGGAACTGGGGCTTCCGCTGATAGTGCACGCCTGCCGCTGCCACAGTGAGATGCTGCGCCTGCTGAAGGAATACCGCCCCGGCCGCGGCGGCGTGATTCACGCATTCAGCGGTAGCGAGGAGATAGCGCGGGCTTACTGGAAGCTGGGTTTTTATCTGGGTGCGGGTGGCACTATCACCTACGAGCGGGCGGCCAAGACCCGCCGCGCCTTCGCTGCCGTTCCGCTGGAAGCCGTGTTGCTGGAATCGGATGCGCCGGATATGCCGGTACAGGGCCATCAGGGGCAGCGCAACAGTCCCGCCAGGTTGCCGCTCATCGCCGCAGCGCTGGCAGAATTGCGCGGAGTACCCGTCGAAACGATCGCCGCGCAGACCAGTCACAATACTGAGATTTTGTTTTCCCTATGAGTTTCGACGCCGACGAATTCAAACAGCAGTTTCCGCTCTTCGCTCAGGCGGAGAACAGGCAGCTGGTCTATTTGGACAACGCGGCGACGACCCAGAAGCCGCAGGCGGTAATCGATGCGATCTGCGATTTTTACCGGCACAGCAACGCCAACACACACCGTTCCAGTCACCGGCTCGCGCGCCGGGCCACGGAGATGGTTGAGCGGGTGCGCGGCCGGGCCGCCGGCTTTCTGCACGCCGCCAGCGCGCGCGAGATTGTTTTCTGTCGCGGCGCCACCGAGGCGCTCAACCTGCTCGCCTACAGCCTGTGCAGTGAAATGCAGCCGGGTGATGAGATTGTCATCTCCACCGCGGAGCATCATGCCAATATAGTCCCCTGGCAGATGATGGCGCAGCGCCATCGATTGATCCTGCGCTATGTGCCCCACACGGCCGGGATCCCCCAATTCGATCGCCTCGGCGAGGTGCTGAGCGAGCGCACGCGGGTCGTATCCCTGACCGGCGGATCCAATGCACTCGGCCTGCGGCCGGATCTCGCGGGCATTGCCCGGCAGTTGCGCGACTGGCGGACGCCGGGGCGGGCGTTGCGATGGATTGTCGACGCGGCGCAGCTGGCGGCGCACGAGGTCGTCGATGTGCAGAAGATTGGTTGCGACTTTCTCGTCTGCTCCGCGCATAAGTTTTACGGCCCAACTGGTATCGGGCTTTTGTACGGGCGCGAGTCGTTGTTGCGGGCGATGCCACCCTGGCAGGGCGGCGGCGAGATGATCGCCGAGGTGGACCTGTATAGCAGCCACTACGCCGATCTGCCCCACAAGTTCGAGGCGGGTACGTCGCCGCTGGCCGCCATTGCCGGCCTCGGCGCAGCGCTGGAATTTCTCGCCAACTCGGACCGCGATGCCATGGCTGCACACGAACAACGACTTATGCTCTGGCTGCACCGGGAACTGGCGACACTGCCGGGCTTGCGTGTTATCAGCCAGCCGCAGCACAACCTGGGGATCGTCGCCTTTACACCAGGGAACGGCAGTGCTGCCGATCTGATGCACTGGCTGGATGGTCGCGATATCGCGGTGCGGGTCGGCCATCACTGCGCGCAACCGCTGATCCGCGCCGCCGGCGAAACCGCAACCGTGCGCGCCTCGGTTGCGGCCTATAACACCCAGAGGGATGTGGAAGTATTTGTGCAGGCGCTGCGGGACTATTTGCAGTTGGCCGAAAGTCCGCAATCCGCACCGCCGCAGCCCGGTGCCGATTGGGGCTTGGACGATCTGTCAGTGCTGCAGGTAGAGCAGCTCGCGTCGCAGCGCGACTGGCAGGATCGCTACCGCGAACTGATGCGCTGGGGTAAATCGATTCGGGCAAAACCGGAAATCCGCCGGCCGGAGAACCTGGTGCGGGGCTGCGAATCGGAAGCCTGGCTGGTGCACCGGGAGCAGGGCGGTCGCCACTATTTTGCACTCGACAGCGACAGCCGAGTGGTCAAGGGCCTGGGGGCGCTGCTGTTGTCGCAGATCGACGGGCGCAGTGCGGAGGAGATCCGCGCGCTGGATCTGTCGCAGATGTTTGCCGACCTGGGACTGGAAAAGCACCTGAGCCGGTCGCGCAGCAACGGGTTCTATGCGCTGCTGCGACAGGCCCTGGCGCAGGCGAGTTAGCGGCCTCGTTGCAGCAATCGCTCAATGCCACAGGAGGCCGCGACGAAACCGAAAGTGCCGGTGACCATAGAGGCGGCACCGAAACCACCGCTGCAGTCCAGCTTTACGCCGTCCTGCATGGCGCTCTTCTGCTGGCACACCCGGCCATCCGGTTGCGGGTAGACCATCGGTTCCGTTGAGAAGATCGCATCCACGCCAAACTGCCGTTTGCGAGACTTCTGAAAGTTGTGGAAGCGGTACAGGTGCTGGCGCACCTTGGCCAGCATCGGGTCGTTGATGGTGCGGCCGAGATCGGCCCTGCCGACCTGGCTTGGATCCATCTTGCCTCCGGCAGAGCCGACGGTGACGAGGCGCAGCTTGCGCGCCTTGCAGTAAGCGATCAGTGCCGCCTTGACCCGCGCCGCGTCAATGGCGTCGATCACTATGTCGACGGGCTGTTTGTCCGGGTCGAGCAGCTGGTCCAGATTGTGCGCAGCGATAAAATCCTCTTCGGTGTGCACCTGAATTTCCGGATTAATCTGCCGCAGCCGCTCCGCCATGACGTCGACCTTGATCTGGCCGATGGTGTCGGCCAGCGCGTGGCTCTGGCGGTTGCTGTTGGTAATACAGACGTCGTCGAGGTCGATCAGCGTGATTCTGCCGACGCCGCTTCTGGCCAGCGCCTCCGCGGTCCAGCTGCCCACGCCGCCAACGCCGATCACGACAAAGTGGGCCCGATGCAGAACTTCCAGGGCGTTGTTGCCGTACAGGCGGGCGATGCCGCCAAAGCGTTGCAGGTATTGTTCAGATGGAGTCATCGGTAGCTTCTTCCGGAATTTCTTCCAAAAAACGGTGTTGCTCGACTTCGCTCGGCAGCCGGCAGGTGTCGCGGCGGCCGAACAGCCGGTAGCGGTTGCGCGCTACCGCGTCATAGATCAGATCCCGCAGCGGGCGCGGAATATAGCGCAGCACGGCCAGGTGGCGCCAGGGTCCCGATAGCTGCGCGGCGATGCGCAGTGCGGCGTCACTCTTGTGGAAATCGCGGTAATCGCCATTGCGGTGCTCCAGCAGGATTACCGTTTCGTAGGTATCCAGCGGCAGCCCCAGTCTTTCCAGAAGCTTCTGGCCAGCGGGGGATTGTACACGGCAGATGGTAAATCGGCTGTGGGTGTCCCGTTTCAGCACGAATCGGCTCCAGCCGTTGCACAGGTTGCACAGGCTGTCGAAGAGGATGATCTTGTCGGGCAGGGGCGACGGCATTTCCACTTGTATTGGCGGGTTGCAGGCCGGGGAATGTTAGTCGCGGGCGAGGGGATCGGCAAAGGGCGGCAGCCGGAAAGGCCGCCGCCCGTGAGGGGTCAGTGCACGTGGCCGTGGTCTATCTCCTCCGGCGTCGCTTCGCGCACGGAGATCACTTCGACCTCGAAGTGCAGTTCCACGCCCGCCAGCGGGTGGTTGCCATTGATAGTGACGTCATCCCCGTCAATGTCGATGATCTCCACCTGGATCGGGTGTCCTTCGTTGCTCTGGGCGTGGAACGCCATGCCCACTTCCAGCTTGTCCACCCCGCCAAAGGCGCTGCTCGGCAGGGTCTGGATCAGTTCCGGATTCTGCAGGCCGTAGGCCTCCTCCGGCTGGATCACGGCGGTGAATTTGTCACCCGGGGCTTTTTCGAGCATCTCTTTCTCGAGGCCTGGGATGATATTGCCCACACCCTGCAGGAATTTGAGCGGTTCACCGCCGGCGGAGGAATCGATGACCGTACCGTCGGCATCTTTCAGGGTGTAATGGATTTCCACTACGGAGTGGTTGGCAATCTTCATGAAAACTCTCTGGGATTCGGGGGATGAGTGAAGTAGCGCTCAGGGCTCGCGCGGGCATGACTTCTGCGTTCGAGCGCAGCAATACCAGCGCGAGCCTTTCCGGATGCGGCAGCAAACGGGGAAAGGGCCGTGAGGGGGTCATTGTATTGAGCGCCCCGCCGGCTCGCAACCGGCGGGGCTTCGGGCTGCCCCGGCGCTCAGCAGGCGATGGAGAGATCCTGTTCGCAGCTGCCGTAGAGATTCCCGGCGGCTTCGACCAGTTGCCTGCTCAACTGCCAGGAGAAGCCCAGCTCCAGCAGGCGCGCTTCGAGGTACTCCAGCAGGGCCTCAAACAGGTTCGGGTTCAGGCCCCGGGCGAGGAAGCTGGCGCGACTGCTGCGAACGGGTTCGGGCTGCAGGGATAGGGCGTGGTTGAGAAACAGGGCCTGGCGACTCTGCTGCTTCTGGTGGTCACAGGCCTCGAAAGCGGACAAATGGCGGCCGATGGCCTGGTAGAATTCACTGACGGTACGGTTGACAAACTGAGCGCCACCGACCTGCTCAAACAGGCTGTTCATAGCTCTTCCCCCCGGCGAGAAGTTAACACTGAAACAATTTTCCCGCAGAGCCGTAAGAGATATTTTGGTGGCAAAAGGTTACTGCGTGCCCTGGCTCAATGGCGGTACCTCTTTTATTGGGGGTCGAGCCTAAGGTATATCGTTTACGCTGCCAACGGAGTTTAAGAAAATTGTCATCTTGTTCGACGGGTTGTCTTTAGATGCCATTTTTGCGATGTACCGGTCGGCGGCACATCAGTACGGGAGGCGGCGAGGGCGCACGGGGGCTGCGGATTTCCCGGAAACTGTTAGACTCCCCGGTCGAATGGATTTATCGACAGGAACAGGACAGTTAGAGGTTAGTTATGGCGAGTATCTTCACCCAGATTATCAAAGGCGACCTGCCCGGACATTTTGTCTGGCGCGATGACAGGGCCGTGGCCATCATGACAATTTCCCCGATCAAACCCGGGCACTGCCTGGTCATCCCGGTGCGGGAGGTAGACCATTGGGATGACGTTCCGGCGGATCTGGCTGCGCACCTGATGCAGGTCGCGCAAAAGATCGCCAAGGGACTCAAGTCCGTGTACTCACCCAAGCGGGTGGGCGTGATGGTGGCGGGACTGGAAGTCCCCCACACCCATATGCACCTGATTCCGGTGGATGCGCTGGCCGACTTCGATTTCTCGCTGCAACAGCCAGCGGAAGCGGAGCAGCTGGCTGCCGAGGCAGTGAAAATCCGCACCGCACTGGTGCGGATGGGGTTCAGCGAGGCGGACTGCGGCTAGCGGCGGTTGATGGCGCCAGTGGGGTGCCCGCCGAACGCCCAGTTACCAGTCCCAGATAAAATGTTTCCGCACAGTGCATCCAAATAGCCGGGTGGGGCGGTCTACAAGAGCAGAACGGTAATTTAAGAATGAGGATACCCATGACCGTAAAGAACACCCTATTCGCCCCCCTGGCGGCACTGCTGCTGACTGCTGTCGGTTTCAGTGCGGCGATCCAGGCAGAAGAAATCACCAGCAAGCAGTTTAATGTGTCCGGATTTACCCGTATCGCGCTGAAGGGCAGCTCCCATGTGCAGGTGATCCAGGGCGACAGTTTCGAGGTGGTGGCGACCGGACCGGTGGAGGCCATGCCCTACGCCAAGGCCGAGTTACAGGGCGAAACCCTGGAACTGTCGGTGGAAGACGACAAGCGGAGCTGGTTTGGGGTGATTACGGTCAGTTCGGATCCCGAAGTCGAGTATCGTGTGACCCTGCCCAAGTTGGAGGCGATCAAGGTGACGGGCTCCGGCGAGGCGATGGCCGATACCCTGGAGAGTGAGAATCTGGAGCTTCGCGTTACCGGCTCAGGGACAATCCGCGTCGGCAAGGTGGCGGCGGAGTCGCTGGTTACCACGGTGACCGGTTCCGGTGACCTGGTAGTCGGCACCGCGCTAGCGGTCAAGGGGCAGGCGTCGATTACAGGTTCCGGTGACCTGCGCCTGGACAACTTTGCCGGCGAGAGCCTCGGTGCCGATATCAAGGGTTCCGGTGATATGGTGATCGGCGGCCGCGTTGCCGAAGTCAATATCCATGTGATGGGCTCTGGCGATTTTGTCGGCCGCAATCTGCGGGCGGACAGCGCCAGCGGCTCGGTAATGGGTTCCGGCGATATAGTGATTCGTCGCCCCGCCCGGGATTCCTTCTCGGTAATGGGTTCCGGGGATATAGCCCTGGTGGACTGACCCGGGTACAACCATTCGCAGAGCGCGCCGACCTGCGGGCCGGCGCGCTTTTTTGCTTCTGGCCATGCCTGGCCATCTCCCTGCGGGCGCATGCGCGCCCCAATAGATTCCCGGCGAGTTGGATCGTTTCGGTTTCCCGGCAAGTGAGCTGTTATCCTTGGGAACCGCTGAACAACTCCATGACCTCTCTGGCTTTCAGAGTGGTTCACAATCAAGGCGCGGCCTCGAAGGAATGTCTAGACCTTTCATAAAGCCGCAACGCGGAGTGCGAATCGCTCTGAAAGCCCTTCTGGACGGGGCCTGAAGCGCACATCTGCACACTTCAGGTCCCGCAGAGAGGCCATGGAGTTGTTCAGAGGTTCCCTTGCTCGACGCCAACGCTAAAACGGAATTGCCAATGAGTGACAGCGAGTCCAAGTCCGATTCGGGGCGCAGTCGGCGCGTGCGCGACAGGCTGCGCCAGTGGCGCCGGGAGGCGCGGGAAAAATCTCACTGGGCGGCCGAGCGATTGCTCGATCGCCGCGTCTGCATCGGCGTGACCGGCCTCAGCGGCGCAGGCAAGTCGACGCTCCTCACCAGCCTCATCTACCAGCTCAGCCATCCGCACAAGGCGCAATTGCCGGGCTTCGCGCCGGCCCTGAACGGCGACCTGCTGGGCGCCGAATTGAAACCGGCGCTGGACGCCGGACTCCCGCCCTTCGATTACGACCGCTGTCTCGAGGCCCTGATGGCGCAGCCGCCGCGCTGGCCCGAGAGCACCCGGGAAGTGTCGGCCATGGAGCTGCATATCCATCTGCGCCGGCGCCGGCGCCTGCGTGGATCCGACACCAAGACGCTGGTTCTGGAGCTGCGCGATTATCCCGGCGAGTGGCTGATGGATTTGCCGCTATTGCAGATGGACTACCGCGACTGGTGCCGCCATCAGGCACACATTATCGGCGCCGACGCCCGCGCCGGTCTGGCGCCGCAGCTGATGTCACGACTGGCGGCGCTGGAGCCTCAGGCTGAGGCCGACTCGGCGCATCTGGAGGCGCTCTGGGGCGAATACCGCCAGTTTCTGCTCGACTGCCGGGAGCGGCGCAAGCTCAGCTATCTGCAGCCGGGGCGTGCGCTGCTGGACGATGTAAATTACGGCCTGGTGCCGCTGCTGGACCTGCGCGGATACACCGCGGAGCAGTTGGCGGCTATGCCCGAGCACAGTAATTACCAATACCTGTCGGATCGTTACCGCGCGTATGTGCGCGAACAGGTGACCCCCTTCGTCGAGAGCCATTTCCGCCATCTCGACCGGCAGCTGGTGCTGGTCGATATGATCGGCACCCTGTTCGCCGGTGAGCAGGCCCTCGACGATATGCGCCTGGCATTTGGGCATATCGCCGATACTTTCCGCTACGGCCAATCGGGATTGCTGCGTAAGCTCTGGCGCCCGCGGGTGGATCGCCTGTTATTCGCCGCGACCAAGGTCGACCAGGTGCTCGCGGCCGACCACGATGCGCTGCGCCAACTGCTCGGGCAACAGTTGCAGCAGGCCTTCGCCGGCGCGCGCCATCGGGGTTTGCCATTATTCTGTGAGGCCATAGCGGCGGTGCGCTGCTCCAACGAGAGTCAGCGCAACGGCCGTCGCATGCTGATGGGGCACGATCTGGACGGTCGCTATCTGGGCTTCGAAAACGCGGAAATCTTTGCCCAGCTGCCGCGGGAGGGGGAGGGGTGGCGTCATTACGCGGGCGGCGCGCCGCCCCAGCTGCGCCCCCCGGCAGGTATGGCCGCCGGCCAGTGCATTCCGCATATCCGCGTCGACGCGCTGCTGAACCTGTTGTTGGGAGACAAAGTGTGATGGACGGCGAGAGCAAGCCAACGCGGCGACAGACGCGCATCGAGCCTCTCGATGAGCCGGAGGTGTCGCCGTCGCACCGGGATTCCACCCGTGTAGAGACGCTGCGCGAAGAAACCAGTGAGTTGCCGCGCTCAATCACGACAGGGGAGTCGCTGCCCGACAAGATTTCCTTCTCCGAACTGCGCTTGCCGCTGTTCCGCCTGCGACTGTGGAAGCCGGCACTGCTGGCGGCACTGGGGCTGGCTGGCGCAGCAGTGGCCTGGGAGCTGCGACAACTTTACACCTGGGCGGCGGACAAACACTGGAGCCTGGGCGCGCTCGCTGGCGTCGTAATCGTCGCCTTTTGTGTCACCATTGTCAGCGCCGTGTGGGAGTACTTCCGCGCGGGGCGCCCGCTGCGCAAACTGCAGAGGACACAGGAGCTGGCGCGAGAGTTGCGCGATTGCCGCAGCCACGAGGAAGCCCAGCCGTTTCGCCGGCAACTACAAGAGCACTTTGCCGGCAAACCCCAGGGGGTGCTGCTCAACCGGGTACTCGACGAGGCGCCGGATTACTATGACAGCAGCGAGCTGCTGCAACACCTGGAAGTCTCCTTTCTCGAGGCGCTGGATCAGGAGGCGATGCGGCGCATAGTTCGTCACGCCACGACCACCGGCGCCTTGGTTGGCGTGAGCCCATTTGCCACCATCGACATACTGGTGGCCCTGCGCCAGTCCCTGCGCATGATCGACGACGTGGCGCAGATCTACGGTGTGCGCCCATCGGTGGTGGTGCGCTGGCGGCTGTTCAAGAAGGTATTGGCGCTGGTCGCATACAGCGGTGCCAGCGAGTACGCAGTGAGCGAATTGTGGCCGGAACTGGTGGGAGACAGTATGCTCAGCACTCTTTCCGCGCGCTTGGGGCAGGGCATGGGGGCGAGCCTGTTTATGGCGCGCATCGGCCTGGCTTCGATGCAGAGCTGCAGACCTATACCTTTTGCGGAAAAGCGGCGCCCGCGCCTGGGTGCGCTGACGCGGCGAATCGCCGTCAGTCTGAAAGAGCGCATGCTGGGCGGTGATCTCAGTGCAAGAATCGATGGCGCGGAAAGCGCCAGCCGCCAGGGCCGGGGATCAGGGGCTCGGCAGAACAGAGAATAGCGATCGACGCAGGATGGAAATGATGCGCAAAAGATATACCGCTGCAGTTGCGGTAATGCTTGGTGTCACCTGGGCCAGCACCGGCTCTGCAGAAGTGATGAGTAAGTCTCCGAGTGAGTTCTCCATCAGGCTGGAGCAGGAGCTGGCCCGGGATGGAGCGAGTATCTACCGCGGTCTCGCCGACCTGCCCCAGTGGTGGAACCCGGCGCACAGCTATTCCGGTGCGGCGGAAAATCTGTCCATGGAGTTGCGCGCCGGGGGTTGTTTCTGCGAGCAGTGGAAAGAGGCTTCCGTGGAGCATCTGCGAGTCATCTACGCATTACCCGGCCGGGAAGTGCGCCTCTCGGGCGGCCTCGGACCACTGCAGAGTATGCCCGTCAGCGGGCTGATGCGGTGGCGAATTGTGCCACAGGGCGATAAATCACTGTTGACGTGGGAGTATCGGGTGTGGGGTTCCAGCGCGAATAATCTGGATAAGATTGCCGAACCGGTTAACACGGTGCTTGCAGAACAGTTTAAGGCGCTGAAAGACTATTTGGAGAAATAAGCACAGCTGCTGCGAACTGGTGGCGGTCAGAGGGCGGGGCCGGCAGCGGGGCCGGGCCCCGCTGCACTAGCTGCACTAAGTGGTTAGTGAAAAGGGTTACTGAAACTGCTTTTTCATCAGCATGCGTGTGTGATGCTGATCTACCAGTTGCGCCAGTGTCTCATAGCGGCGTTTGATAAAGGGAGCCGGATTGTTGTTGCCGGCATCATCCGGGTATTCAACACCCTCGCGGACGTGTTGCAGTTCCCTGGCCAGCGCGTCGATGGCCGCAAAGATTTCCCGGGTATCCTTGTCGCTGTAGAAGATATGACTGTGCCCGGTATCGAGCAGGTATTCGTTACATTCGTTGAGCCAGGTGGAGCGCTGTTCGAGAAAATTGATGGTATTGCGAATGCCACCTTTGTACTCGGGATTAAAGTGCTCATTGATGTATTTGCCCAGGCTGCGCATACCTGAGTCGACAAACTGCTCCACCACGCTATCGCAGTATTCCTGGGTCAAATACGATGGGTGGGTCTTGGCATTGCTCATGCTACTGGCAAGCAGCAGGCAAGCTAGCCATAGCGCTCGCCGAATAGTAGAGGGAAGGGAGTCCATTTTTCTTGCCTATAATTTGTTGTTTTTGCTCAAGGCTATTTTATTCGCCTGGAGCTTCTTGTTGTTTTGTTGATTTCGACAACAGGCTGATTTTTGTGACAACCATCACATGAATATCGAAAGCGCAGGTCAATGTCAACGGATATTAAGTAAAATTTGTCAGCTTTGTACCAATTGCATTTTTGTACATGGCCGGCCCCCTCGAGGTGATCGAAAGGTCGGCAATTTGATTGAAATTTGATAGCCGTAGTCGGAGTTCGACGGCGGTGGTTAGAGATCAGCAGGAGTTTGTTTTGTCCGAATTTGAATTTGATCTGTTCGTTATCGGCGCCGGCTCGGGCGGTGTTCGTGCAGCGCGCATGGCGGCGGCGGCGGGAATGCGCGTGGCGGTGGCGGAAGATCGATATATGGGCGGTACCTGCGTCAACGTTGGTTGCGTACCGAAAAAGCTGTTTGTCTATGCCAGCGGGTACAGTGAGGCATTTGAGGACGCTGTCGCCTACGGTTGGCAAAACCGCGGAGCGGAATTTCACTGGCAGACATTGCGCGAGAATAATGCCAGTGAAGTCGCGCGGCTGAATGGTATTTATCGCAACCTGCTGGCGAATGCCGGTGTCACAGTGATCGATGGTCGGGCGAGTGTCGAAGATCCGCACTGTGTAGCCATCGGTGGGCAGAAATACAGCACTGCGCGAATTTTGGTGGCGACGGGCAGCTGGCCCCGCGTGCCGGAAATTCCCGGCCGCGAACATGTTGTTACTTCGAACGAAGTGTTTTCCATGGAGGAGTTTCCGCGGCGGATTCTGGTCGTCGGTGGTGGCTATATTGCGGTAGAGTTTGCCGGAATTTTTGCCGGCCTCGGGGCCGAGACCCACCTTTCCTATCGGCGCGACTTGTTCCTGCGCGGCTTCGATCGGGATATTCGCACCTTCGTGCGCGATGAAATGGGCAAGAAGGGTGTACAGCTGCACTTTAATCACCGAGTTGCCGCCATAGAAAAACAGATTGACGGCAGTCTGCTGGTGCGTGCGGAAGACGGTGCAACCCTGGTGGTTGATACGGTGTTATATGCCACCGGGCGCGTTGCCAACATCGAGGGATTGGGTCTGGAGAGACTTGGCGTAGTACTGCACAGGGACGGCACGGTTTCTGTGGATGACAACTTCCGTACGAATGTGCACTCGATTTATGCGCTCGGCGATGTCACCGGCGAGCCCCAATTGACACCGGTGGCGCTGGCGGAAGCCATGGCCCTGGTAAAACACCTGCAAACCGGCCAGCTGACCGAGATCGACTACAACAATATTCCCACTGCGGTTTTCTGCCAGCCGAATATCGGCACTGTCGGCCTGTCAGAAGAGGAGGCGCGGGACTCCGGCATTCCGGTGGTGATCTATAAGTCGGAATTTCGCCCGATGCGGCACACAGTCAGCGGCCGCGACGAGCGCACGCTGATGAAGCTGGTCGTGGATTCCCGCAACGACAAGGTAGTTGGTGTGCATATGGTGGGGGCTGATGCGGGTGAGATCATTCAGGGGATGGCAGTGGCACTGAAGGCTGGCGCTACCAAGAAGACCTTTGACCAGACTATCGGCATTCATCCGACTGCGGCCGAGGAGTTTGTGACGATGCGCACACCGGTCGCCTGAGTTCCGCGCCTATAAAAAAGGCGGTGCGCCTGCACCGCCTTATCCGGTTATTTCCGCTTATTCTTCCATGCAGACTGCCTGGTGGCGGCGCGCCTTACGGCGTTCGCCGCGCTCTTTGAGGCAGCGTTCGGCGGACGCGAAGGCATCGCTGACTGCTCGATGAATCGATTCATTTTCACTACTGATGGTCACGGGATTACCGCTGATCGCGAGTTCCACAGAAGCTTTGAATTGTTTGCCTTTGGATTTGTGCTGATGGGGTGCTTCGAGGACGACGCGACTTCGTATGATGTCGCCACAATAACGTTCCAGTTTATGTAACTTCTTCGATACCGTGGTAGCCAGGGCGGCTGATTTATCGATATCGCGGAACACGATGTTATCGTTAGGCGCAGATTTCATGGGCACATACCTCCGGTTAAAAGAAACCATGCAGGCCGCGTTTGCGGTTTGCTGAAAGAAGGTAGGGCGCCCTAGGGGGAGTATCGTGGCTGCAAGTGGGCAATCTGAGCGCCGGGAACGCAACTAATGTTTGCTGATTGAACAGCTAAAGGTGTTTTACGTCCGGGTCGGATTTCCGCTGAGTCCAGCGATCTTCTCCCTACTACCCATAATGCTTGCGCGCCAAAAAAAATCAAGCGCTGTGAAGGTAAAAATGTCACAAAAAATTAGCGACACTTTATAGGGGTGAAATCAGGCGAACGATTTGTGACTGGTTGCCGACTGTGAACGGACGCCTTTTGCGGGAACATTGCCCGACGGCGGGGGGGTGCGTAGAATTGTCGTTTCGCGCGGTGGTTTCCCAAGGGGCTGTTTAAAAAACGACCTTTTGCGCGATTTTTCTATGGATGTCAAAAAACCGAGAAATGGGTTCTTTACTATGGCGGTAGCGCGGTACTGCTCGCTCTTGATGGCGGGCCTGGTAGTTTTGGGGGGGGCAGGGGCTAAGGCGCAGACGCAGGCGTCTCTGACCGCGGAGAAAAACCGACTGGCTCGAATGGAGCAGTCCCTCGAGAACAGAATGGTAGAGGTCGAGGATATCGAGAACGAACTGGTATCCTACGAGTACAAGCTTGAGCGTGCGAAGGAGTCCCTCGACAAGGCGCGCATGCACTATGAAGAGAGCCGGCGCGAGCTGCAGCAGGCGGAGCGCGACCACCAGCTGAATGGGGGCTCGGATACCGAGCGCCAGCTCAACAAAGCGAAGCACGGCTTCGCCATGGCCGAGCGTGGCGTCGATAGCCGCAATCGTCGGGTTGAGTTCATCCAGACCAATTACGATGAGCTGAAAACACAGCTCGAAACTGAGCAAAAAGCGGTCGCGCAGACCAAGGGGCGTATCTCCGCTCAGCAGGGGAAGGTAGAGCAGATGGTCAGTGCCATGCTGGCCAAGGCGGAGGCCGCACAGCGCTCTGCAGCCGTCGAAAAGAACGCCGCCCCGGCCAGCAAGCCGCAACTGCAGGCGCCGACGGTTGCCGCTGTAGCGGTAGTGCCTGAAGTGCCTGCCCCTGAGGTTGCGGCGGAAGTCACCCAGGAGGTGGATCCGGAACTGCTCGACTATGTGCGGCGTGAGCGCGCTCGTATGGACAAGCTGTTGGCGGATAAGAATGACGAGGGCAAGCACACCTTCCGCAACCTGGAAATGAGGGCATCTGGTGGTGAGCCGCTGTCGTTCGAGTTTTTGGGCCACAACCAGTACCGCCTGGTGGCGCCGGTTGAGGCGGGCCGCCAGACCTACAAGATCAACACCTGGAAGTTTCGCCGCACCATCCCGGCCGATGACGACGGCGTGCGCTATGTGTTTATCTTCGATGCGCGACGGCTGTCTCGACCCCGCCTGGTGATGTACCCGGAATATGTACTGTCACAGCTCGACTGAGATTAACAACCCGAACGAAGGCCCGCTTACAGCGGGCCTTTTCATTAGTGCTCAGCCTCCATCTGGGCTTCGAACAGGGGCAGATACTGGCTGCCACCGGGGGCCACATGGCTCTGATACAGGATGATGTTGTCCAGCAGCAGGGTGTGGTCCAGCATCAGCGGCTCGAGGCGCGCGAAACCGCGCCGGTTGCGGGCCAGTGTGATGTGGGGGCGATAATTCGCCCGCTCCGGCTTCATTCCCAGATCCATCATCAATTGCCGGCACTGCTGGTGCAGCTTGTCCAGCACCGGATTGGTCAATAGTTCCGCGGCAAGGAGCGACGAGCGCCGCTGGGGAAACGGATTCAACGAGACTATGCGCCCGCTACAGGGAGGCACTGCGCCTGCAACCTGCGCCAGTCTTTCCTCGATGACTGGAATTAGTTTGTCGGCCGTTTCACCGAGGAAGGCGAGGGTCAGGTGCCGGTTTGCGTGGCTGGTCCAGCGCGTCCGGTCGCGCTTATCCGCTCCCAGCTGCCTCTTGCAGTGACTAACCAGTCCGTCGAGGAACTGCTGGGTGCGCGTATCGGGGCGGATACCGATAAACAGTCGTGACACATCTTGCTGAATTTCCTGCTTTCTAGTCTGCATAAAGATTTTTACTCGCCCCCTTGATTTCCCCTCGTCGGCCCCTATTTCTACTTTGCGGGCGGCAGGTTCCTGAAGGAGGTGCCCCCGCGCAAGAGCTCGGTCTACGGACGAGCCCTTTGGAAATCTAAACAGTTAAATATTGCTCTGAATTGAGGATATGACAATGCGCAATCTAGACTTTACCCCCCTGTATCGCTCTGCCATCGGCTTCGATCGCATGGCCAGCCTTTTGGACGCCATGACCACCAGCGAGCAGAAGCAGCCCGCCTATCCGCCCTACGATATCGAACTGACCGGTGAGGACAGTTATCGCATCACCATGGCCGTGGCCGGATTTGAACAGTCAGAACTGGATATTCAGGTAGAGCAAAATCGCCTGACGGTGAGCGGTACCAAGCCGGAAGAGCAAGGGCAGCGCAATTTCCTGCACCGCGGTATTGCCGCGCGCAATTTCGAACGGCGCTTCCAGCTGGCCGACCATGTGAAGGTGACCGATGCGAAACTCGTCAATGGGCTGCTGCACATCGAGTTGGTGCGCGAAATTCCAGAGGCGATGAAACCGCGCAAAATAGAAATTTCCCAGGGCAATCTGTTGCAACATGCGGATGAAGACAAAAAATCTGATTTCGTAGCCGCCTGATTTGTCCAGCCACTGCCCACTGTGCCGCCAGCCGGCGGCACAGCCATATCACCGCGATAAATCTCGCCAATATTACCGGTGTGGAGAATGTGCACTGGTATTCGTGCCGTCTGAATTTCACCTGACGCAAGCCGAGGAGCGCGCCTATTACGATCTGCACGAAAACTCGCTGCAGGATTTGGGTTATCGCCGTTTCCTGAGCCGCTGCGCGATACCGTTGCTGGCTGAATTGCCGCCGGCCAGTGAGGGGCTGGACTTCGGCTGTGGTCCGGCGCCGCTGCTGGCCCAGATGCTGGCCGAAGGCGGACACCGGGTGGAGCTGTACGACAGTTACTATGTGCCCAATAAGGGTGCCATGAAGCGGGACTACGATTTTGTCGTGGCTACCGAAGTGATCGAGCATCTATCCGCTCCCGGCGATGAACTGACGCGCCTGTGGCAGCGGCTGCGCCCGGGTGGACTACTGGCGTTGATGACCAAGCCGGTCATTTCTCGGGAGCGCTTCGCGAACTGGCACTATATTCGAGATCCCACCCACATCTGTTTTTTCAGTGTGCAGACTTTCCGCTGGCTGGCCGACCATCTGCACGCCGAGCTGCAGTTTGCCGAGAGCGACGTGATATTCCTGCGCAAATCAGGTGTTCACGCGGAATAGCTTTGCCCGCACCGTGGTGCGGTACTCACTCGGCGTCGTCGACAGGAATTTCTTAAACAGAGCAGTAAAATGGCCCATGTCCTGGTAGCCGACTTTCTCTGCAATTTCATTGACGGAAAGATTGCTCGACTGCAGCAGTTCGCGGGCCATATCCACACGCACATTCTGTAAATATTGCAGTGGTGTCTGACCGGTGGCGAGTTTGAAGCGGCGGTTAAAGGAGCGAACACTCATGTCGAAGAGGCTGGCCACGTCGCTCAAGCGAACCTCCTCGCTGCAGTGCTCCTTCAGCCAGGTTTGCGCCTGGACTATCTCTTCGTCCGGATGCAGGTGCACCGCGCCCTCCGAGTAGGCAATTTCCTCAAATGGCCGCCGTATTTCGTGGGAGAAGTTGCGCTCCACATGACTGGCCACGGCGGGGCCGTACAGCTGGCGGATCAGATAAACCGTGACGTCCGCCAGCGCATTGACGCTGGCGGCACAAAACAACTTGTCGGCCTGGGTAATAAAATACTGGCGCTTGAGCTTGACGGCCGGATAGTCGGTCGCAAATCGCTCGAAGTAGTGCCAGTGGGTGGTGGCGGGCTTGCCGTCCAGCAGCCCGGCCTCGGCGAGAAAGCAGACTCCGGTGCCTACTGCACTGATGGCTGCGCCCGCCTCGGCCTGTCGGCGCAGCCATTGCAGTAACTGGCCGCTGCGCTTGAGCGCCGGTCGCGGATTGCGCCAAAGTGCCGGAATGTAAATGAGATCGCTATCCGGCGCGTCCGCCAGCGCCACATCGGGCGTAAACGAAAAGCCGGAGCGGGTGCTGACGGCGCGTCCGTCCAGGCTGGCGGTGATCAGGCGCAGGGGCGAGGCGTCGCCCTCGACACGGGCGCGGCTTTCGGCGCCGCGCAGCATTTCGAGCGGCAGCACGGTACCGGTCGCCAGCATCTGGTCTATCAATAAGAAGGTGACTGTTCGCATTAGATTTCAGTGCGCACTGGCGCCTTTGGCCAAAAACTCAATTTTGCTGGCCAGTATGCCCATAACCCGGCCGAATCGCCACCCCCTACACTGACCGTAACTTGGATTTAGCAATTTCTCAGCGTTTTGCTGGAGGTCAGGATGCAGCGCCTTCCCGTAATCACCGCATTCGGCGGCTTCAATCCCGCCGGCCGCAGTTCCTTTCACCGCGGCTACCGCCGTCTGGTATTGGACAATCTCAGCCGGGCCGAGCGCACCGATACACTCTCTGACCTCGCGGCGCTGATGGGGTTGCGCACCGGTGCGGACGCGGCGGGAGTCCTGGATGCGGCGCTGGAGCAGCAGGTGCTTAACGGGACTCTGGTGCGGGAGTTGGAGCAGCGCTTCTACGATTACCGCAAATGCCATTTCCACCAGCCGGCTGAATTAAGCAGCCCCGATGGTTTGACCTTCGAGATGTCCGTGCGGCAGCTGCCGGAACCGCTGCCGGCGGACTGGCAGGTCGAGTCACTGGGTGACGGTCGTGTGCGTGTGCGCGCCAGCGGCTTGTCGGTGATGCTGGACAGTTACCGCGAGATCCCGGTCGCCTCCGCCGGCCAGCTGCCGACGGGATTTGAACCGGGCGAGCTGTACAATTCGCGCTTTCATCCGCGCGGCCTGCAGCTGGCGATTCTGGGCGCGTCCGACGCAGTGCAGTCCCTGGGCATCGACTGGGGCGCGATCGTCGCCGCTGCAGGTCCGGACAACATCTCGGTGTACGCCAGCTCGGCGATGAGCCAGCTGGACCCCTACGGCAACGGCGGTCTGCTGCAGTCGCGCCTGCGCGGCAACCGGGTCAGTTCCAAGCAGCTGGCGCTGGGTCTGACCAGCATGCCGGCGGACTTCGTCAACGCCTATGTACTCGGCAGCGTCGGCACCACCGGCGCTGTGGCCGGGGCCTGCGCCACTTACCTGTACAACCTGCGCGCGGCGGTCGAGGATATCCGTTCCGGCCGCGCCCGCGTCGCGGTGGTTGGCGCCGCTGAGGCGCCGCTGGTGCCCGAGGTGGTTGACGGTTATACGACCATGGGGGCCCTGGCGAACGTCGACGGTCTGCGCAAAATCTTCCCCGGCGAGATCGACTACCGCCGGGCCAGCCGGCCATTCGGTGAAAACTGCGGATTTACCCTCGGAGAGGGCAGCCAGTGGGCGGTCCTGATGGACGACGCCCTGGCGCTGGAGTTGGGGGCGACAATCCACGGTGCGGTGGCCAATGTGTTCGTCAACGCAGATGGCACCAAGAAGTCCATCTCGGCGCCGGGGCCGGGCAACTATCTGACTGTGGCCCGCGCCATGGCAGAGGCGCGCGCCATCGTTGGTGACGAGAGTCTGCGACAGCGCAGCTTCGTGCAGGCGCACGGATCCAGTACGCCGCAGAATCGCGTGACCGAGTCGGCGATTTTCGACCGCCTCGCCGGAGCTTTCGGTATCGAGAAGTGGCCGGTGTGCGCGGTGAAGGCATATCTCGGCCACACAGTGGCGGCAGCCAGTGGCGATCAGCTGATCACCAGCCTGGGTATATTTGAGCGGGGTATCCTGCCGGGTATCACCACCATCGATCGGGTGGCCGAAGACGTCCACCACCAGAACCTGGACATCTCGCTGCAGCACACCGAGCGGGATGCGAAATCTCTCGATGTGGCCTTCCTGAACTCCAAGGGTTTTGGCGGCAACAATGCCACTGCCACCGTTCTGGCGCCACACCTGGTGCAGCGCATGCTGGCGAAGCGTCACGGCGAGAAGGTTGTGGCGAACTATCGCAAGCGCAATGAGCCGGTCAGCGAGCAGGCCCTGGCTTACGATGCCCGCGCCAGCCGCGGCGATCTGAATGCGATCTACCGCTTCGGCGAGGGCCTGGTGGAGGAGAACGAGATCGAGATGTCCATGGAGCGAGTGACCTTGCCGGGTCTGCCATCTGTCGAATTGCCCGCCAGCAACCCGTTCGAAGATATGGTGTGAAACCAGCCCTCTTGGGCTCAATGTCAGCCTGCCGGTCACATGGCCCGGCAGGCGCCGACGACGCCTTCGACTTCTTTTCCGGGCAAGCGGCAGAAATGCAGCAACAAGGACAGTCGCCATATCGCAAATGGCCGCCTGTCTCCCTGCTTTTGCCATTGGCCCGGGCTTCCGACGCCCCACCGGCCCGCGCGGCACTTTTTTCGCTGTCCCTGTTGGCGCTAAACTGAAGCCCCGCAAACAACAGGCGGCACTATGACAAACACGGAATCGGTTGATTCGCCACAGGATGGCACGAGCAGTGACGATGTCGGCGCGCGGCTGAAGGCGCTGCGCAAGATGTACGGCCTGTCCCAGCGCCAGCTCGCCAAGCGTGCCGGGGTCACCAACGCCACCATATCCCTGATCGAACAGGGGCGTGTAAGCCCGTCAATCGGGTCCCTGCAAAAGGTGCTGGGCGGGATTCCGATGCCGCTGGCCGAGTTTTTCTCCCTGCAGTTTGCCGGTGATTCGCAGATATTCTTTCGCGCGGGTGAGATGCCCAACGTCGGCGCTGGAGCGATTGAGGTTCGGCTGTTGGGGGGTGTCAATGGCGAGCGCGACATGGCTCTTTGCTACACGGTTTACCCGGCCGGCCAGGGTACCGGGCCCGAGCTTATTAGCGGTGTGGGCGAGGAGGGCGGCATTGTCGTGGCGGGGCGGCTGGAGGTGACCGTAGGTTCCGAAGTGGCGGTGCTGGGACCTGGGGATGGATATTATTTCAGCAGTCGCCGGCCGCATCGTTTTCGCAATCCCGATGACGCTGATTGCATCGTGGTCAGCGCCATTACGCCACCCCCTGCGCCATTTCCCCAGATGTAACGCAACTGGCGCCATTCGGCTGAACTGCCGCCCCGGTTACATATAGAATTCCCCCGTCTCATCTGCCGGTCAGTCATCGGCTGGTGAAATTCTGAGCTTTGGCACCTTTGGTGCCATTCCGTTTGTAAGAAAATAGTATTCAAACAATCGTTTGAATCTGGCTATACTAGGCTTGGCTGACTGAAATGGGCCTTTGTGTCACCCTTTCTTGCGGGCGCACTGAGCTCACGGTCGCAAAATTTTCCCGACCCCGGGCCAGGAATTCCGGCCCCGAATAAAAGAGGTCAATCAATGTTATTTAGTGGCAAAGCGCTATCGGTGCAGATGCTGGACAACGGCATCGCCGAGCTCAATTTCGACCTGCAGGGCGAATCGGTCAATAAGTTCAACCGCCTGACAGTTTCAGAATTTTCTCACGCGCTGGACGCCATCGAGGCGGCGGACGGCGTTAAAGGTGTGCTGCTGACCAGCGGCAAAGGTGTATTTATTGTCGGTGCCGATATTACCGAGTTCGGTGGCGCCTTCTCCGCGGGTGCCGAGGGCATCGCGGACCTGATGAACAAGAACAACGAAAACATCAACCGCCTGGAAGACCTGCCGGTGCCGACTGTGGTTGCCATCAACGGCTATGCGCTGGGCGGTGGTTTCGAGGTCTGCCTTGGCTGCGACTTCCGGGTAATGGGCGATCAGGCCAAGGTGGGGCTGCCGGAGGTGAAGCTGGGCCTGATTCCGGGGTGGGGAGGTACTGTGCGCCTGCCGCGTGTCGTGGGCGTGGATGTGGCCGCCGAGTGGATTGCCGCCGGCAAGGAGCAGCGTCCGGATGCAGCGCTGATGGCGCACGCGGTCGACGCGGTGGTGACCTCCGATAAGCTGAAAGAAGCTGCATTGAAATTGCTCGGCCGCGCTATTGACGGCGAGCTGGATTACAAGTCGCGCCGCGAAATCAAAAAGTCGCCGATTCCGCTGAACGACACCGAAGCCCTGATGGCCTTCTTTACCACCAAGGCGTTTGTCGGTGCCCAGGCCGGTAAGAACTACCCATCCCCGGTTGCGGCAGTGACTTCCATCGAGCAGGGCTACAAACTGGGCCGCGATGAAGCACTGAAGATCGAGCAGCAGCAGTTTATTTTCTGTGCGCAGACCGACACCGCCAAATCCCTGGTGGGGCTGTTCCTGAATGACCAGGCGATCGGCAAAGTCGCCAAGGGCTGGGAAAAGAAGGCCGACAAGAAAATCGAGCGCGCCGCGGTACTGGGTGCAGGCATTATGGGCGGCGGTATCGCCTACCAGTCCGCCTATAAGGGCACGCCGATCAAGATGAAGGATATCGATCAGAAGGGCATCGATCTGGGCCTCAAAGAAGCGAGCAAATTGCTGTCCAGGCTGGTCGAGCGCGGTCGCATGACCGTGGAGAAGATGGGTGAAACCCTGATCCGCATCGAGCCCACCCTGAGCTATGACGGCTTCGACAATGTCGATGTGGTCGTTGAAGCCGTGGTTGAAAACCCGAAGGTGAAGCACGCTGTGCTGAAAGAGGTGGAGTCGAAAGTCAGCGAAGACACCGTTATCGCTTCCAACACTTCCACCATTTCCATCGACCACCTGGCAGAACCGCTGGCGCGCCCGGAAAACTTCCTCGGCATGCACTTTTTCAATCCGGTACACAAGATGCCGTTGGTTGAAGTGATCCGCGGAGAGAAGACTTCTGAAAACGCCATAGCCCGTGTCGTTGCCTACGCAAACAAGATGGGTAAAAAGGCCATCGTGGTGCGCGATTGCCCCGGGTTCCTGGTAAACCGGGTGCTGTTCCCGTATTTCGCCGGCTTCTCCATGCTGGTGCGGGACGGTGCGGACTTCCAGGAGATTGACAAGGTCATGGAGCGCTGGGGTTGGCCCATGGGCCCGGCCTACCTGATGGACGTGGTCGGTATCGATACCGGCGTGCACGCGGAGAAAGTGATGGCCGAAGGTTTCCCGGACCGTATGGGTAAAACCTTCAAGGCCGCGTCAGACATAATGTACGAAGCAGAGCGCTACGGCCAGAAGAATGGCAAGGGCTTCTACAACTACGAGGAGGACAAGAAGGGCAAGCCGAAGAAAGTGGCTACCGAGGAGTCCTACGAACTGCTCAAGCCGCATGTGGCGGAGCGCCGCGAGTTCGACAAGGACGAAATCATCGAGCGCATGATGGTGCCCATGGCCACCGAGCTGGCGCGCTGCCTGGAAGAGGGCATTGTCGACTCGCCGGCCGAGGCCGATATGGCGCTGATCTACGGCATCGGCTTCCCGCCCTTCCGCGGCGGTATTTTCGCCTGGCTGGACAATATGGGCATGAAGACCTTTGTGGAAATTGCCGATAAGTACGCCGACCTGGGTGAACTGTACAAGCCCACCGAGCGCATGCGTGAAATGGCCGCCAATGGCGAAACCTACTACGGCGATAAGTGAGGAGAATGGTGATGAGTTTAAATCCTAGAGATGCCGTAATCGTCGACTACGCGCGCACGGCCATGGGCCGCTCCAAGAACGGTGTTTACCGCAATGTGCGCGCCGACGATATGTCGGCGGAGCTGCTGAAAAGATTCCTGCAGCGCAACGACAAGCTGGATCCGGCTGAGATCGACGACCTCATCTGGGGCTGCGTGATGCAGCGCGACGAGCAGGGCTTTAACGTGGCTCGCTTTATCCTCCTGCGCGCCGGGCTGCCGCATACCATTCCGGCGCAGACCGTGAACCGCCTGTGCGGCTCTTCCATGTCCTCGCTGCACACCGCCGCCGCCAATATCCGCGCGGGCGTCGGCGATGTCTATGTCGTTGGCGGTGTGGAGCATATGGGCCACCTGAACATGATGGAGCATGTCAGCCCCAACCCGATGCTGGGCCGTTACATGGCCAAGGCCGCGGGTTCCATGGGAATGACCGCGGAATATCTGGCCATGATGCACGGCATCCAGCGCCAGCAGATGGACGAGTTTGGAGCGCGCTCGCATCAGCGCGCGGCAGCGGCCACCAAGGAGGGCAAGTTCAACAGGGAGATCATCGCCATCGAGGGTCACGATGACGACGGTGTGCCGTTCCTGGTGGAAACTGACCAGACCATCCGCCCCGACACCACCGTCGAGGGGCTGGCGCAGCTGAAACCGGCTTTCGATCCCAAGCACGGCCAGGTGACCGCCGGTACTTCATCCCAGATTACCGACGGCGCGTCCGTGATGCTGGTCATGTCCGCCGAGCGAGCCAAGGCCCTGGGCATGACGCCGATCGCCAAAGTGCGCGAGATGGCGCTGGCCGGCGTCGACCCGTCCATCATGGGCTATGGCCCGGTACCCTCGACCCAGAAGGCACTGAAAAATGCCGGTCTCACCATCGATGACATCGACAAGGTGGAGCTGAACGAGGCCTTCGCTGCCCAGGCCCTGCCGGTGCTGAAGGACCTGAGTCTGCTGGACAAGATGGACGAGAAAGTGAACCTCTATGGTGGCGCCATAGCGCTGGGTCACCCCTTCGGTTGCTCCGGCGTTCGCATCACCGGCACCCTGCTGTCGGTGATGCAGAACGAGGGCGGCGACCTGGGCGTCTCGACCATGTGTATCGGCCTGGGGCAGGGTATTACCACCATCGTCGAACGCGTGTAGTGTCCCTCCAGCCAGTGACCAGGAAGGGCGCCTGTTGGCGCCCTTCCTGTAGGCGCGGTGCGCCGCGGTCGGCATTTTGTTGAAGCCCTCTGGCGGCTGTGGCACAATCTGCTCCCCTCGTCGCCGGGACCCGATGTTTGTGCGCTAAATTGCAGAAATATCAATGAGTTAGCGCCGAGGTCGATTTTCGGGGACGTGGTGGAATTGGTAGACACGCCAGATTTAGGTTCTGGTGCCGCAAGGTGTGGGAGTTCAAGTCTCCCCGTCCCCACCAATTAAGGAATCGTGCAGTCCGCATTGCTTGCCCGGGCGTGGCAGGTGCGGGCTGTTTGTGTTTGGCGTCGGTCGGAAATTGCCCGGCAATTCCGACGCGCATGCCATGGGAGGCGGTCGGCCGGCAGAGCCCCGGCGCCCCGGAACAAGTTGGCGCTGCGGCGCGATATAAAGAGATAGTCTCACGAGGATTAACATGCAGGTTTCCATCGAAACAACTTCCGGCCTGGAGCGTCGTTTAACGGTTAATTTGCCGGCGGAAATCGTCGATAAGGAAGTTGACAAGCGCCTCCAGCAGGCCGCCAAAAACGTACGTGTAAACGGCTTCCGCAAGGGTAAAGTGCCGCTGAAGGTTGTGCGCCAGCGTTACGGCGCCGGTGTGCGTCAGGAAGTGCTGGGCGAGGTGATGAGCCGCTCTTTCTACGAGGCGGTGCAAAAGGAGCAGGTGAAGCCTGCCGGTCAGCCCAGCATCGAGGCCAAGCAGACCGCGCCTGGTGAGAATCTGGAGTACGTTGCCACTTTCGAGGTATACCCTGAAGTTGAACTGACAGACCTGGCGGAAATCAAGGTTGAGCGCCCGGTAGCCGACGTCACCGATGCGGACGTCGACAATATGATCGACGTGCTGCGCAAGCAGCAGTCCGACTGGAAGGAAACCAAGCGCAAGGCGCAGAAGGGTGACCGCGTAACCATCGACTTCGTCGGCCGCAAGGACGGTGAGGAGTTCGAAGGTGGCAAGGCTGAGGGCCACAAGCTGGTGCTCGGTTCCGGCCAGATGATCCCGGGTTTCGAGGACGGCATTCTGGGCATGAAGCCGGGCGAAGAGAAAGACGTCGACGTCACCTTCCCGGAAGACTACCAGGCGGAAGAACTGCGCGGTGCCGCAGTGACTTTCAGTATCAAGGTTACCGCTTCCGAGAAGCCGGAGCTGCCGGAGCTGAATGAGGAATTCTTCCAGACCTACGGCGTTGACGAGGGCGGTGAAGAGAAGTTCCGCGAGGAAGTGCGCAGCAATATGCAGCGCGAGCTTAAAAACGCGGCGCTGAATAAGGTCAAGACCCAGGTCATGGATCAGCTGTTCGAGAAGCACCAGGTGGAGCTGCCGTCGGCCCTGGTGGCTGGCGAGGTTCGCGCTCTGCGCGGCCAAATGGTGCAGCAGTTCGGCGGTCAGATCAAAATGGAAGATGCCGAGCGCATGCTGCCGGACGCCATGTTCGAAGATCAGGCCAAGCGCCGTGTCGTGCTGGGCTTGGTGGTCGGTGAGATCGTGAAGCAGAACAAGATCTCCGTGGATGGCGATCGCGTCAAGGCCAAGGTGGAAGAGCTGGCGTCTACCTATCAACAGCCCGAAGAAGTGGTTGAGTACTATTTCAGCAACCGCGAGCTGCTGTCCGGCGTCGAGTCTGTAGTGCTGGAAGATCAGGTTGTCGATTTCGTTCTCGAAGCTGCCAAGGTGGAAGAAGTCGAGAGCAATTACGATGACGTCATCAAGCCGCAGAAGCAGGGCTGATAACGGCTGATCGTCTTTGTCGAAAGGCGGCTGCAATCGAGCGGCCGCCGTTCCCTTTCCTCCCTTTTTGCCGGCTGGCTTTCTCCCGCCTGACCGGTTAAGCTCTGAAAGACCGAATTTTTCAGCCTGAGCGCTTCGCGTTCTGCGGCTGTCCCGCCTAATACGCCACAAAAGGAAGCAACGGTAGCTATGGCACGTTTTGATTATCCATACTCTTCGATCGCCCCCTCAGCAACTGGTCTTATACCTATGGTGGTGGAGCAGACTGCCAGGGGAGAGCGTTCTTTTGACATCTATTCCCGACTCTTGAAGGAGCGGGTGATCTTCCTTGTCGGACCAGTCGAAGACCATATGGCTAACCTGGTCGTAGCGCAGCTGCTTTTCCTTGAGGCGGAAAATCCGGACAAGGATATTCACCTGTATATCAATTCGCCCGGAGGCTCGGTGACCGCGGGCATGTCGATCTACGACACCATGCAGTTCATCAAGCCGGATGTCAGCACCATGTGCATCGGTCAGGCGTGCAGCATGGGGGCCTTCCTGCTGACCGCCGGGGCGACCGGCAAGCGCTACGCGACCCCGAATTCCCGCGTCATGATCCACCAGCCGAGCGGTGGTGCCCAGGGGCAGGCGAGTGATATCCATATCCACGCGCAGGAAATCCTGAAGATCCGCCAGCGCCTGAACGAGCTGATGGCCCACCACTCGGGGCGTCCCGTCAGCGACATCGAGCGGGATACTGAGCGTGATCATTTCCTGAGCGCCGACGAGGCCAGGGAATACGGTCTTGTGGACGACGTGCTCTCGCGTCGCCAGGCAATGGAAAAATAGTGCTGTTTGGCGTGCATTTTGAGCCTTCGGTGGCGCTTCAGGCCGCTCTAGATGCGCTGGGGGCCGCCTGCATCAGAAAGGGCTTGAAAAACCCGCCAAAAGACAGCATCTTGCAATAGAAGCCGATATCTACGGGCCCCGGCTGGCCGAAGACCACGGAGTATTTTGATGACCGACCAGAGCAGCGGAGAAGACAATGGCAAACTGCTGTACTGTTCTTTCTGTGGCAAGAGCCAGCAGGAAGTTCGCAAGCTGATTGCCGGGCCGTCTGTCTTCATCTGCGACGAATGCGTCGAGCTGTGCACTGACATTATCCGCGAAGAGGTGCAGGAGACTTCGGAAGGTCCCGAGGGCCGCCTGCCGACCCCGCGCGAAATCACCGAAATTCTCGATCAGTACGTGATCGGTCAGGAGCGTGCCAAGCGCGTGCTGGCGGTAGCGGTGTATAACCATTACAAGCGTCTGCGCAGCAAGACCGGTGTCAAGGGCAAGGAAGACGTCGAGCTGAGCAAGTCCAATATTCTGCTGGTGGGCCCCACCGGAAGTGGTAAGACCCTGCTGGCGGAAACGCTGGCGCGCCTGCTCAATGTGCCGTTCACCATCGCCGACGCCACTACGCTCACTGAAGCCGGATACGTCGGTGAGGACGTGGAAAATATTATTCAGAAGTTGTTGCAGAAGTGCGACTACGATGTCGAAAAGGCCCAGCAGGGCATCGTCTACATCGATGAAATCGACAAGATTTCGCGCAAATCCGACAACCCCTCCATCACCCGGGATGTATCCGGTGAGGGTGTGCAGCAGGCGCTGCTCAAGCTGATTGAGGGTACCGTCGCCTCGGTACCGCCTCAGGGGGGGCGCAAGCATCCGCAGCAGGAGTTCCTGCAGGTGGACACGTCCAACATACTGTTTATCTGTGGCGGCGCTTTTGCCGGCCTCGACAAAGTGATTCGGGATCGCTCCGAGAAAGGTGGCATCGGCTTTAGTGCCGAGGTCAAATCCAAGGATGGCAAAAGCAATTTTGGTGAAGTGCTGCGCGATCTGGAGCCCGAAGATCTGGTGCGCTACGGGCTGATTCCGGAGTTTGTGGGGCGTTTGCCGGTCACTGCGACCCTGGAGGAGCTGGACCGCGCGGCGCTGATCAAGATTCTGACAGAGCCGCGCAACGCGCTGACCAAGCAGTACGCAAAGCTGTTCGAAATGGAAGATGTCGAGCTGGATTTCCGTCCGGACGCCCTGGATGCAGTGGCCGCCAAGGCCATGGAGCGCAAGACGGGCGCCCGCGGTCTGCGCTCCATTATGGAGTCTGTGCTGCTGGAAACCATGTACGACATTCCCTCGACCGACAACGTCGCCAAGGTCGTTATTGACGAGGCGGTCATAAAGGGGGAGTCGGCGCCGCTGCTGGTGTACGAGAACGAGTCCCAGCCGCAAAAGGCGGCTCCAGAGGAGTAAGGCGCGGTATCTCGGCGAAAAAGCCCCAGTTTGGGGCTTTTTTTATGGCCCGATGTTTTAGCTGGACTGGGTGTATCGGCAAGCGTTGCATGGCTGCCGGGCTTAAACTCAGGTTATTCGCTATTCCGTTACGGAGCTCGGCACAAATTCGCCGTTAGATTAGACTTGTATTCCGGTCACCGCCCCCCATTTACTAGCAACACAGGCGGCGGCCCAGAGTGAGCTGTAATCGCCAATCGCAGCAGTGATGCCGCGCCAAATACCCAGTGATCGGGCCGAGAGGAGTTCTATGGATCAGTCATCCGATACCACACTTGAATACCCGCTGTTGCCGCTGCGCGATGTCGTTGTCTACCCGCATATGGTGATCCCGCTGTTTGTCGGCCGGGAAAAGTCCATCGACGCCCTGGAAGAGGCGATGCGCAGTGATAAACAGGTGCTGCTGGTGGCGCAGAGAAAGGCGTCTGAAGATGATCCCGGCGCCGACGATATATACCGGGTGGGCACAGTAGCCAGCGTATTGCAATTGCTCAAGCTGCCTGACGGCACCGTCAAGGTTCTGGTGGAAGGCAGCCAGCGGGTCAACATCCTCGAGGTCACCGAGGGGGACGGCCACTACCGTGCCACAGTGGAGCCGATGGCAACCGAGGAGCTGCCCGAGGCGGAAGTGGATGCGCTGGTGCGCTCCGCCATGAGCCAGTTCGAGCAGTATGTTTCGGTGAGCAAAAAGGTGCCCAATGAGGTGATCACCTCGCTGTCCGGTATCGACGAGCCGGGGCGCCTGGCGGACACTATAGCGGCGCATATGTCGCTGGAGTTGCCGCAGAAGCAGGAATTGCTGGAAACGGCCAGCGTGAAAGAGCGCCTCGAGCATCTGCTCGGCTTGATGGATTCGGAAATTGACCTGATCCAGGTCGAAAAGCGTATCCGCGGCCGCGTCAAAAAGCAGATGGAGAAAAGTCAGCGCGAGTACTACCTGAATGAACAGATGAAGGCCATTCAGAAGGAGCTCGGGGAGATCACGGAGGAACCCAGTGAAATCGAGGAGCTCGAGAAAAAAATAGCCGACTCCGGCATGTCGGCAGAGGCAGAAAAGAAAACCCGTGCGGAACTGGCCAAACTGAAAATGATGTCGCCGATGTCGGCCGAGGCATCGGTGCTGCGCAGTTATATCGACTGGATGCTGAGCGTACCTTGGAAAAAGGCCAGTCGCGTGCGTCACGATCTTAAGAAAGCGGAAGAAATCCTCGAGAAAGAACACTACGGGCTGGAGGAGGTCAAGGAGCGGATCCTCGAATACCTGGCCGTGCAGAAGCGGGTCAAGAAAGTCAAAGGTCCAATACTCTGCCTGGTCGGCCCGCCCGGTGTCGGAAAGACTTCCCTGGGACAGTCAATCGCCCGTGCGACCAATCGCCAGTATGTGCGCATGGCACTCGGCGGTGTGCGCGACGAGGCCGAGATCCGCGGCCACCGCCGCACCTATATTGGCTCGTTGCCGGGCAAACTGATTCAAAAGATTTCCAAAGTGGGGGTAAAAAACCCCCTGTTCCTGCTCGACGAAGTTGACAAGATGGGTATGGATCACCGCGGTGATCCGGCTTCGGCCCTGCTGGAGGTGCTGGATCCCGAACAGAATAAATCGTTTAACGACCACTATCTCGAGGTGGATTACGATTTGTCTGACGTGATGTTCGTATGTACCTCCAACTCCATGAACATCCCGGGGCCTCTGCTGGACCGCATGGAAGTGATTCGCCTGCCCGGTTATACCGAAGATGAGAAGGTGAATATCGCCCAGCGCTACCTGGTGCCGAAACAGCGTGCAGCCAACGGCCTCAAGGACGATGAGCTGGCACTTTCCGATGCGACGTTGCGGGATATCGTGCGCTATTACACCCGCGAGGCGGGCGTGCGCGGATTGGACCGGGAGATAGCGAAGATCTGCCGCAAGGTCGTGACGGAGCACGTGCGGAAATCGTCCAGTGCCAAGGCGGTTGTGGAGCCGGAGCAGCTGGAAGACCTGCTCGGTGTGCGCAAGTTCGACTACGGCCGCGCAGAAGAAGAGAACAAGGTCGGTCTGGTAACCGGCCTGGCGTGGACGGAGGTGGGCGGCGAGCTTCTTAGCATTGAGGCTTCTGCGGTTCCCGGTAAGGGCCGGATGATCAAGACCGGTTCCCTCGGGGATGTGATGCAGGAATCCATTCAGGCGGCGCTCACTGTGGTCCGAGCGCGCTCCCAGGCACTGGGTATTGCGCCGGACTTCCACGAGACGCGGGATATTCATATCCACGTACCCGAAGGGGCGACTCCCAAGGACGGCCCGTCTGCGGGTATCGCCATGTGCACGGCGCTGGCTTCTGTGCTCACCAATATCCCGGTGCGCTCCGAGGTGGCAATGACCGGTGAAATTACCCTGCGGGGAGAGGTTTTGCGTATCGGTGGTCTTAAGGAGAAGCTGCTGGCGGCGCACCGCGGCGGCATCAAGACCGTACTGATCCCGGCGGACAATGAGCGGGACCTGAAAGAAATCCCGGATAATATTCTTCAGGATCTGGTGATCAAACCCGTCAAATGGATTGATCAGGTGCTTGAGGTGGCGCTCGAGCACAAGCCGGAATCTCTGTCCGACGAGGAGTATTCCGCCTTGCAGAAGCAGGCCGAGGAGCGTTCACAGCGCTCCATGCAGACACACTGAGTACACGAGGGGGCATCTTTCGGTGCGTCCCGTTGTCCGCAGGCTAAAAAATAATCTTCCGGCAGTGGAAAGCTGCTGGAGAATTGTCCAACTGCCCCGAAACCCGCATGGTTCCTTGACCCGCCACCGGGCAGTTGGTATAACACGGGGCTTATTGACCGGCGCCCAATTCGCCGGCGATTGAAGACTCGAACGCAGTGGTGCCCCGGAAGCGGGTGCCCGAAACAGACCTAAAAAAGAACAGAGGGATTAAGCGTGAATAAGTCCGAACTGATTGAAGCGATTGCCGCATCTGCAGATATTCCGAAGGCAGCTGCCGGCCGTGCTCTGGACGCAATGGTAGAGAGCATCACCAATGCTCTGAAACAGGGGGATCAGGTTGCTCTGGTTGGTTTCGGTACTTTTGCCGTTAAAGAGCGCGCAGCCCGCACCGGCCGCAACCCGCGCACCGGCGATCCGATCGAAATCGCAGCGGCGAAAATTCCGAACTTCAAGGCCGGCAAAGCCCTGAAGGATGCCGTAAACTAAGCGTTGCGGTAATTTAAGAAGCCTCGTTAAAAAGGTCGAAGCTTCAAAGAGGCGTATCAGACGGATGCGCCTTTTTTGTTTCGGGCCATCCGTGGCCCTCACCCCCTCGGGGCAGCCGGAGCTGACCAAAATCGCTCCATGCGATTTTGTGTTTCGGGCCATCCGTGGCCCTCACCCCCTCGGGGCAGCCGGAGCTGACCAAAATCGCTCCATGCGATTTTGTGTTTCGGGCCATCCGTGGCCCTCACCCCTTGGGGGCAGCTGGAGCTGACCAAAATCGCTCCCGGCGATTTTGTGTTTCGGGCCATCCGTGGCCCTCACCCCTTGGGGGCAGCTGGAGCTGACCAAAATCGCTCCTGGCGATTTTGTGTTTCGGGCCATCCGTGGCCCTCGCCCCTTCGGGGCAGCTGGAGCTGACCAAAATCGCTCCCGGCGATTTTGTGTTTCGGGCCATCCGTGGCCCTCACCCCTTCGGGGCAGCTGGAGCTGACCAGAATCGCTCCAGGCGATTTTTGTTTATCTGGTAATAATTAATTGAGTTAACTTTCGGAGCTGAGCATGCTTCAGTCCATGCGAGACAACCTGAAAGGTACAGCAGCGGTCATCGTTGCGGCTTTTTTTGGTTTCATTATGGTCATCGGGGGAATAGATTTTTTCACTGGTGCCAGCGGCGGTTCGGCCGATGCGGTGGCCGATATTAATGGCGAGAAGATCAGCAACCTGGATTTGCAGCGCGCGATCCAGAATCGCCGCAATTTGATCATGAGCCAATACGGCGAAGATGTCCCGGCCGACCTCCTGAGTGATGAGCAACTCCGTGAGCCGGTGTTGCAGCAACTGATCAACAGCTCCGTGATGCGCCAGGCTGCACAGGACAGCGGCATGGTGATGAGCGACGCGGCAGTGGACAGGGAAACCGTGCAGATTCCCGGCTTCCAGGTCAACGGCAAGTTCGACCCGCAGATGTATCGCGATGCACTGCGCAGGATGGGCTACAGCCCGGCCAATTTCCGCCAGATCATGGAACGCGATCTGGTGCTGCAGCAGTACGCCGACAGTGTGACTGACAGCGCCTTTACAACACGGGCGGATGCCGAACAGGTGGTGGCCGTTTCCATGGAAGAGCGCGACTTCGATTACGCGGTTCTGCCGGTTCAGGGGCTGCTCGAAGAGATGAATGTCAGCGACAGTGAAATCGAGCAGTACTATCAGGAGAACCAGGCGCAGTTCCAGCGTCCCGAACAGGTGGCCATCGAATATATAGAGCTGAAGCCGGGCCTGTTCGCAGCGAATATCGACATTTCCGAGCAGGATGTGCGCGCCCAGTACGAGCAGGAAGTCGCCAGTTTCCGCGCCGATATCCGTCGCCGCGCCGCTCACATCCTGTTGGAAGAGGCCAGTCAGGAAAAAGTGGCCGAAGTCCAGGCCAAGCTCGATGCGGGCGAGGATTTCGCGGCGCTGGCCAAGACTTACTCCGACGACCTGGGTTCCCGCGAAGAGGGTGGCGACCTGGGCTTTACCGCAGGAGACGTATTCCCGGAGGCATTCGAACAGGCCCTGGCGTCACTCGAAGTCGGCCAGGTTTCCGCTCCGGTCACCACCGACAGCGGTACTCACTTTATCAAACTGCTGGAGGTGGAGGATGCCGAGCCTCCCACCTTTGCAGAGCGCAAGTCTGCGATCGAAGCCCAGTTGCGCAATGCCGAAGCCGAGCGCGAGTTTGTCGGCGCGCTGGGCCGCCTGGCCGATCTCGCCTACAACGCCGACACTCTGGCCGGCCCCGCCCAGGAACTGGGCGTGCCGTTGCAGACCAGCGAACTGTTCAGTCGCCAAGGCGGGCCCGGTATCGCGGCCAACGACAAGGTGGTCGCTGCCGCCTTTGCGCCGGAGGCGAAGGAGGACGGCAACACCTCCGACGTGTTGAACCTGAACAACGAGCACTCTGTGGTGTTGCGGGTAACCGAGCACAAGCCGGCCGGTGTCTACCCCCTCGAGGAAGTTCGCGAACAAATCGTGCAGCGCCTCAAGCGCGACAAGGCGAGTGCGCAGCTGGCTGGCCGCGCGCAGGAGTTGAAGGCGCAATTGGAATCCGGCGCTGATTTCGCCAAGCTGGCCGAGGAGCATAAGCTGACCCTCGAGACCAGTGACAAGACGCGCCGCGGTGGATTCGGTGAGCGCGGCGAAATTATTGCGCGGGCATTTGCCCTGGATGCGCCGGGTGCCCGTGGCGACATCGTGAGCAGTTTTGCGACCAGTGACGGGGACCAGGTGGTGTTGAAGTTGCGCGACGTCCGCCCGGGCCAGCTGGCGCGGCAGAGCCGGGAGCAGCGCTCGGCACTGATGCAGCAGCTGGCTTCGGTAGGTGGCGGTGCGGAACTCGCGGCGCTGCAGAAGTACCTGGCGAATAAGGCGGATATCGAGCTGGGCAAGTCGAACTGATACCGGCGCTATCCAGCTAGTAAAGAACCCGGCTCAGGCCGGGTTTTTTATTGACTGCTCGCTGATAAACCCCGCGTCTTGCGGGGGCAGTGGTGGCAAAGCAGCAGGGCGAATATTTCGAAACGCTGCGAATACATCCCTTGCGCTCCGGCGGCGATGTCGTGATGCCGACGGTTCGACACACTCGTCCTGGCACTTCGCCTTCAATTTTTCACAGCCTGACTTTGCCTGCAGACTGCAATAAAAAACCCGGCACAGGCCGGGCTTTTTTATTGCGCTGAAAATACGATGATGAAGCTCAGCCGCTGGCCGCACTGTCGACGAATAGCGTCAGGCGCTGGCCCGGTTGCAGGTAGCTCGACTTGCTGATCCTGTTCCAGCGCAGTATGTCGTCAACGTCGATACTGAATCTGCTGGCGATACGGTACAGGGAGTCCCCATTGCGCACTCGGTAAGACAACTTGCGGGTAGTGCGATCGCTGTTGCTGCCGCTGTCAGCGTAAGCAACCAGGGTGCGGCCGGGGCGCAGGGTGTCGCCGGCTGCCATGCTGTTCCAGCTCGCCAGCTGGCGCACGCTTACGTTCAGCGAGCGCGCTATACCCCAGAGGGTATCGCCGGGCTGAACGGTATAGCTGGCCTTGTGTCCACTGCCGGAAGACTGGTGGCGTTTCACGCGCTGGTCCAGGGCGTAGGCGTACTGTCCGGCAGGACCGGATGCGCTCGGGATCAGCAGGGTCTTGCCTGCACGAATGTTGTTCCCGCGCAACTTGTTGGCTTCGCGAATTGCCGCTACCGACGTTTCGTAACGGCGGGCAATCGTGGAAAGGGTGTCGCCGCGGGCAATGGTGTAACGCTGCCAGGTGACACGCTGGTCCTTGGGCAGCTCCGCCAGCGCAGCTTCGAAGGTCTCACGCTTTTCCACCGGTATCAGCAGTCGGTGGTCGCCGTTGGGATCCGTTGCCCAGCGGTTGAATGCGGGGTTCAGGAGTTGGAGCTCTTCCATTTCGATGTCGGCGAGATTGGCGGCCTGCGCCAGGTCAATCTGGGTACCCACGTCGACAGAGGTGTAATAGGGCTCGTTGGCAACGTCGTGCAGCGGTATCCGGTAGTAGTCCGGGCGGGATACCACTTCGGCCAGCGCCAGTAGTTGTGGCACATAGCGCTGGGTTTCGCGCGGTAGTTTCAGGTCCCAGAAACTGGTACCGAGCCCGCGGCGCTGGTTGCGCTCGATTGCCCGACGCACCGTACCCTCGCCGGCGTTATAGGCTGCCAGCGCCAGCTCCCAGTCACCATCGAAACGCTCCGAGAGGTAAGTGAAGTACTGGACCGCAGCGCGAGTGGATTCGTCCACATCCCGGCGCCCGTCGTACCACCAGTTCTGGTGGAGGCCGAATGAGCGGCCGGTGGCGGGGATAAACTGCCACATGCCGGAGGCGCGGGCGTGGGAATAGGCAAAGGGGTCATAGGCGCTTTCCACGATAGGCAGCAGCGCCAGTTCCAACGGCATGTTGGACTGTTCCAGCTGCTCGGCCACGTGGAATATATAGCGGCGCGAGCGCTCGGTAACCCGAGCCATATAGCCTTCGTTGCGCGAGAAGTAGGCGATGTAATCTTTTACTTTGGGGTGATCGACGCGGCGATCGAGGCGGAAGCCCCGGCGCAGGCGATCCCAGATGTCCGCTGGGGGCAGAGCCTTTTCCGCCGGCTTCAGGACGTCGGCACTGGGGCCGGCCGCCGCGACGGTCTCTTCCCCCTGCAGATTTTGCTTGTCTGGCGCAATGCTGTTATCCGGCATCTGCGCGCAGGCCCCCACCGTCGCTGCCAGCACTGCGACGGCAATTTTCTTGTGAACCATGCTTGGTATCCGCGAGTCGTCTTTTTATTTCAGGGCTCAGGACGCGCTTATGCGCTTATCTTCTACTGCACCTGAGCTTTAATTCGTAATTGTCTGATTCTAAAGAGCGAGATAAGTTCTGGTCAACGAAAAATGGCTAGTTTTTGCCCAGATTGTCGACCGGATCGCCGCTCCTGTAGCTTGATCCCGGCAAACTGTTCAAAAATTGTCCTTCCAGCGCCTCAGCCTGGCGAAGACCTCGACCTCATCGATGTCCTCGAGCGCGCCACCGTTGGCGTCGTGGTTGGCCGCGCGCCGGGCCACGGCGGGAATATGGCAGCGCAGGAATGGATTTGTGGCCAGTTCCTCGCCAATCGTCGACGGCAGAGTGGGGCGGTTTTCGTCCCGCAGTGCTTTGCTCTCGGCGATACGGTTCTGGACGGCGGCGTTGCCGGGTTCCGCGGCTTCGGCAAAACGCAGGTTCGCGAGCGTGTATTCATGGGCGCAATAGACGCGGGTTTCCGGGGGCAGGGCGCTCAGCTTTGACAGGGAGCTGAACATCTGCGCCGGAGTGCCTTCGAACAGGCGGCCACAGCCGGCGGCGAACAGGGTGTCGCCGCAGAACAGGTGAAGCTGCGGACTGCCGTTCGCGCCTTCTTCTTCGAGCAGCAGCGCCAGGTGATCCAGCGTGTGGCCCGGTACATCCATCACCCGTAGCGGGCAACCGAGAATTTCGCAGCGGTCGCCATTGGCAAGCGGCTCCGTGACGCCCTCAATCGAACCGGGGCCGTATACCGGGCAATCGTAGCGCGCTTTGAGGCCTGCGATCCCGCCGGTATGATCCAGGTGGTGGTGCGTTACCAGTATGCCGCTCAGGGGTTCTTCAGCGAGTGCATCGATCACCGGCCTGGCGTCACCCGGGTCCACTACCCAGTGTTCACCGCCCGACTCGAGGTGCCAGATATAGTTGTCGTTGAAGGCCGGAATCGGCGAAATAGTGAGCATTTTTGTGGCTCGTCAATCTGGGAATCCAAACGATACCATGGAGGGTAGCCCGCGATGAATTCTAGTGACATTATGGTGGCGATTCGTTTTTTGGGAACATAGAGTCGTTGAATTGCCGGCCAATTGAGGGCAATTTTTCCTCGATAGACTGGCGGGTAAAACCTTGGTCCTCTTGGGGGCGTTATCATTAACATTGGGGTGCACGGACTCGCAACCGGTCGGAGAAACCATGACTAAGAGGTCCATCCTGGGGCGGCGCGCTGAGCTCCCCTCGCTGGCTAAGTCCTGCCCGGCACTGTCCCACTGGTTCTCCAGTGGCCTGGGCGAGGAAATATTGTCGCAGCAGTTGGCGTTGACACAGCCGCTGGTCGAGCGGCTGTTCGGTTACCACCTGATGCAGGCGGGAGTGACCAGCGCCGTGGACTTTGCCGCCTGTAGCCGCATCAACCACCGCTTTCGGCTTAGTGCCTGTGGCGAGCAGAGCGGCGCGGCGCTGGTAGAATTTGAGCAACTGCCGCTGCCGTCGGAGTCCATCGATGTGGTGCTGCTGCACCATTTGCTGGATTTCAGCGGCCACCCGCACCAGGTATTGCGGGAAGCCGCGCGGGTATTGATACCGGGCGGTCACTTGCTGCTGATCGGATTCAATCCATTCTCGTTGTTGGGGCTGTCTCGACTGCTGTTTTCGGGCAGCGCCTACCAGCGCGGCAATCAATTGCGCGCGGCGCGGGTGGCGGACTGGATGAACCTGCTGGACCTGCAGGCCAACACGATCGAACGGGGCTTCTTTCGCCTGCCGTTACAGCAGCGGGAGTTGCTGGCAAAGACCAGCTGGATGGAACGGCTGGGCGCCCGCTGGCGCTTGCCTTGGGGGGGCTTTTACATCATAGTCGCGCGCAAAGAAGTGGTGCGGATGCGCGCCATCAAGATCAACTGGCGCGGGGATCAGAAACCTGCTCTGACTGCCGTGCCGTCAAGCCCGCGGGTTGCCGCGCGCGGGCATCATCACAAGCGCTGACAGCCTGGCGGTTTCACCGCACAGTGGCGTTTTCGAAAGACAAGCATTCGAATTGAAACAAGTTACCATTTACACCGATGGCGCCTGCCGCGGTAATCCGGGGCCGGGAGGCTGGGGCGCGTTGCTCGTTTACGGGGACGCGGAGAAAGAACTGTTCGGCGGTGAATCCCACACCACCAACAACCGCATGGAACTCCTGGCGGCAATCAAGGCTCTCGGGGCGCTCAGGCAACCCTGCCGCGTCGATCTGCACACCGACTCCCAGTATTTGCGCCAGGGCATCACCGCCTGGATCCACAACTGGAAGAAAAACGGCTGGAAAACCGCGAATAAGAAGCCGGTAAAGAACGATGACCTGTGGCGTATGCTGGATGAGGGTATCGCCGCCCACGACGTGCACTGGCACTGGGTTAAGGGGCATGCCGGTCATCCCGGCAATGAGCGGGCCGATCAACTGGCCAACCGCGGAATAGACGAATTGAACGATTGAGGGGGGGGCGGCATGCGTCAGGTTGTTCTGGATACTGAAACCACGGGTCTGGATCCGAAAAGCGGACACCGTATCATTGAAATCGGCTGCGTCGAGCTGGTCAATCGGAAGCTCACCGGCCGCCATTACCACCAGTACATCAATCCCGAGCGGGAGGTGGACGACGGCGCGATTGAAGTCCACGGCATCACCAACGAGTTCCTGGTCGACAAGCCGGTCTTCGCGCAAATCGCCGATGAGTTTATGGCTTTCTGTGAAGGTGCAGAGCTGGTCATCCACAATGCGCCCTTTGATGTCGGGTTTATCGACTGGGAGCTGAAACTGCTCGGCAGCCCGCGCTGGCAGCGCGTAGCCGCACACTGCAGCGTGCTGGACACCCTGGCGCTGGCCCGCGAAAAGCATCCCGGTCAGAAAAACAACCTGGATGCCCTCTGCAAGCGTTACTTTGTCGACAACTCCCAGCGCGACCTGCACGGCGCCCTGCTCGATGCGGAGATTCTCGCCGACGTCTACCTGATGATGACCGGTGGCCAGACTGATCTGGCACTGGCGCAGGGCGGAGATCAGCAGGCGGGCGGTGCCGAGGGGGGCGGCGAGCAGCGCGTTACAGCCCCTGGCGCCATCCGCAGGCTGCCAGCGGACCGCGCCCCGCTCGCGGTGCTGCAGGCCAGTGCAGCAGAAATTGAGGCGCACCAGTCAATGCTGGCGCTGCTGGAAAAGTCTGCGGGCAAGCACTTTTGGTGAGTGCGGAATGCGGAGCGGGTTGAGCTCCGCATTCCTCGTCATCCCGCCATTAATCAGATCATATAAATCACGCAGAACAGCGCCACCGCGCTCAGCACCAGTGTGTAGGGCAGGGCCATCAGCACCATGCGCCCGTATGACAGGCGGATGAGTGGTGCAAGCGCCGAGGTGAGCAGGAACAGGAAGGCCGCCTGGCCATTGGGCGTCGCCACGCTCGGCAGGTTGGTGCCGGTGTTGATCGCGATAGCGAGTTTGTCGAAGTGCTCGCGGGTGATATCGCCGGCGGTCAGGGCCGCTTTCACCTCATTGATATAGACAGTGGCGACGAACACATTGTCGCTGATCATCGACAATATGCCGTTTGCCAGAAACAGCATGCCCGGCTGCTGTTCTGGCTCGAGACCGAGCACGAAATGGGTGACCGGTTCGAACAGGTGCTGCTGGTGAATCACCGCGACTATGGCAAAAAACACTACCAATAGTGCGGTAAAGGGCAGTGCCTCCTCGAAGGCGTGACCGATGCGGGCCTCCTGCACGACACCGTTGAACGCCGTCAGCAGCACAATGATCATCAGGCCGATAATACCCACCTCGGCCACGTGAAATGCCAGCGCCAGCACCAGCAGCACGGCCACAATTCCCTGCACCCACAGCGCCGCCACATCGCTCGAAGTGCGCTTCTTTTCCTCTTCCCGGGCATAGTTCATCAGGACTTCGCGCACGGCGCTGGGCAGCTTGGCGCCGTAACCGAAGATTCCGGCTTTCTCCAGCAGCATGCAGGTGATCAGGCCGGCGACGAGTGTGGGAATAGTGACCGGGGCCATGTACAGGAAGAACTGTGCAAACTCCCAGCCCGCTTTTTCGGCAATCAGCAGGTTTTGCGGCTCACCGACCAGGGTGCAGACACCGCCCAGCGCCGTACCGACGGCGCCGTGCATGATCAGGCTGCGCAGATAGGCGCGGAACTGGTCGAGGTCCTCGCGGTGATACTCCACGACATGCTCATCGTTGGAGTGATCGTGTTCGTGGTGGTGGGGCTGGTTCGAGGCCACCCGGTGGTAAACCGAGTAAAAACCCACGGCAACGGCAATCAATACCGCGGTTACGGTCAGTGCATCGAGAAACGCTGACAATACGGCCGACACTGCGCAGAACAGCAGTGACAAAAGCGTTTTCGAGTTTACATGGATAAGTATCTTGGTGAAGACGAATAGCAGCAGGCTCTTCATAAAGTAGATGCCGGCCACCATAAACATCAGCAGCAGGATCACTTCAAAATTTTCCACCACCTCGTGGTAGACGGCGTCGGTAGTCGTCATGCCGAGCAGTACTGCCTCGATGGCCAACAGACCACCGGGCTGCAGCGGGTAACACTTGAGTGCCATGGCGAGCGTGAAAATAAACTCGGCGATCAATACCCAGCCGGTAATGAATGGGCCAGTGACATAAAGCAGCACGGGGTTGATGATCAGGAATGCGGCGATGGCAAGCTTGTACCAGTCGGGAGCCTCCCCAAGAAAGTTTTCGGTAAAGGCGCGGCCAAAGCCGCTGCCGGAAGCAGTGAGCGTGTTGTTGTAAGTATTCATTTGTACTTCCTTGGTTAACCGTCAGGTTCTTGCGGGTTCGGGGCATCGGATCGCCCTCCGGTTCCCGCGGCACCACCCTGGAGGGGGGGGCGGGCAACAGTCACTTGCTGCACCCGGCGCAGCGCGGACATTGTCCCATTGTTATGGAACCCATGCGGCTGGCGTGGCCCTGCCAAACGCTACCCAGTTTGCAGGAAAATTCAAGTGGTTTGACCAATATTCGTCTTCCCCCGACAGAATTGTGGATTCTTCGATGGAATTTGCCGCTGGAAAGGTGGACTCTTGACGGGTTTGGTATAAATTGCCCTTACTGGGCCAAGTCGTCGAAATTTGGCCAACTTTTAAACAGCTAATAAGCAGTGCAGCGGTGTAGTCAGTGACTGAATTGCGCGATATCAATATAACTTCTGTCAATGTGGTCAAAGATGAGCTGGTGGTCGCCATAGATGGTGCCGCGGCTCACCTCGACCAGTTTGCCGCAGACAACAGCAACAGGCAGTCGCTGGAGCAGTGCCTGGCCGCATTGCGCCAGGTGAGCGGTGTATTGCAGATGGTGCAGCTGCACGCGGGTGAGTTATTGGCTCAGGAGATGCTGAGCGCGCTGGCCGATCTGCAGGCGGGGCGCCAGGAAGCCGCTGCTGACCTGATGGAAGGGCTGGGTACCGGTTGCTACGTGCTGACCCGCTATCTGGACTTCGTTCAGAACCGCGGTACGGCGCGCCCCGAATTGCTGATTCCCTACATCAATAGCCTGCGCGCGGCGCGTTCGCAGGCCCCAGTACCCGAGAGCCATTTCTTCCGTTGCCGCCTGGATGCGACTGTGCCGGGGGCTGTTTCCTCGGCGGTCATGTCCGAAGACCTGCGCAATTTCGTGCGGCGCTTTCGCCATATGTACCAGGTGGGTCTGCTGGCGCTGTTGAAGGGCAAGCCCTGCCGGCCGGCATTTACCATGATGGCGCGCGCGATGCAGCGCGTCGCCAGCATATCTGCCGGGCGCCCGAACGGTCGTCTGTGGGCCGTGGCGGGTGCCGCTCTGGCAGGTATGGCCTCGAGGGAGATGCATATCAGCCGCTCCCGCGTCATGGTGTTCAGCATGTTTGACCGGCGACTGCGCGCGCTGCAGAAAGAGGGTGATGCGGCGCTGGACCAGCCCGCGCCCCCGGTGCTGCTGAAGGAGTGCCTCTACTGGCTTGCACTGTCGGCGCCAAGCGGGCAGGGCGCAAAAGTGCTGGAAGCATTTGCCGCGCGGCCCCTGGGCTACACCGAGGCGGAGCTGGAGCGCGAGCGGGCCAGTCTCGGCGGGCCCGGTGCGACGGCGATCAGTGCGGTGGCCAGCGCGCTGGACGAGGAGCTGTCGGGCGTGCGCCGGATGCTCGATGACGTGGAGCTGATCGGCACTTCCAGCCTGGATGAAGAGGACGGCCTATTGAGCACGCTGCAGCGGGTGGCCAGTACGCTGCAGCTGCTGAATTTCAAGCGGGTCGGCGAGGGCCTGCGCAGCGCAGCGCAGGAATATCGCAGCGCTGCCGGTGCCGGCGACTCGGTCGTCAACGCGGCGCTGCAAAAATTGACCGGCCAGGTGCTGATGGTGGACAGCACCATCCGCGCGCTGCGCCAGAGCTCTTGTATCGATGTGGACGAGTACGGCCACGCAGACATCGCACCGGAGCACAGCCAGCTTGCGGAAGCCGAGGTGGCGGTACTCAAGGAGGCGGAGGCCGGCCTGGCGCTGATCAAGCGCGCCCTGGCCTCCTACGCCGAGTCGGGGTTCGATCACGGACATATACGCAACGTCGCCACGACGCTCAATTCGGTGCGCGGTGGCCTGATAGTCCTCAATCTGCGCCGCGCCGCCGCGGTGGTCGAGCGGCTGGTGGAATTCGTGGAGGCGGTAGTGGAACAGCGCGACTCGGCACCCGTGGTAGAGCAGTCTCTGGATACCTTTGCCGATGCGATTATCAGTCTCGAATACTACCTCGGGGAGGTGAAGCTGCATCGCAAGGCCGATATACAGTCGCTGAACCTGGCCGTCGAGAGCCTCGAAGCGCTCGGCTACCCGGTCGAGGCGGCCTGATCTACAGCCCTGAGCGTTGAAACAGCCTTGAGCGTTAAAACAGCCCTGAGCGTTGAAGTTGAAACAGCCCTTAGCGCTGAAATAGTGAGGCTGCCTTGAGCAATTTCTTCGTGCCCGCCGCCAGTGCGCGACCCCTGCCGGCCTTCGCCCGCCACATCCTGATTGCGGAGGGGCAGCTGCTCTGCTGTGGCGACCATTTCCTACACGACAGTGATGTGCTGGTCGCCGACCTGATTTGCGGCAGCCACTATCTCGGACAGCTGTCCGGCCAGCCCTGCGGTGTGCACCTCCTGTCGCGCCAGGTTCCGGTTCGCGGCTGCGAATGGCGGAGTCTGCGCAGCCTGCTGACCAGTGTTGATGAACAGCGCTTCGCGCTGGCCGGGCGCGCGTTGCAGGTGGTCAACTGGGACAGCGAACACCGCTTCTGCGGCCGCTGCGGCAGCCCGACTGAATTTCACCCCCGCGACCGCGCGCGCGTGTGCCCCGCCTGCCAGTTCGCGGTATACCCACGCATTTCTCCCTGTGTCATCATGTTGGTCACCCGCGGCGAAGAGTGCCTGCTGGCCCGCCACACCCACCACCGCCACAGTATGTACACCGCGCTGGCCGGATTTATCGAGCCCGGGGAGAATGCCGAACAGGCCCTGGCGCGCGAAGTACGCGAGGAGGTCGGGCTGGAAGTGGGGTGGCCCCGCTATTTCGGCAGCCAGTCCTGGCCGTTTCCCGGCCAGCTGATGCTCGGCTATCTGGCGGAAGTGGCGGGCGGTGCGCTGAGGCCAGACCGCGAGGAAATCGCCGAGGCCGGCTGGTTTCACTATCGCGCGCTGCCGGAGATTCCGCCGCCGCAGACGCTGTCCGGACAGCTGATCCGCACCTTCGCGGAAATGGCGGCGCGGGCGGACAGGAACCGCTGCTGAGGCGCAGCGCTGCTCGATTGAAATAACACTACGGAGTCCGATCGCAAAATGTATATCGCCATCACTTTCCTGATCGCATTGCTGGCGCTGCTGCTGGTGTTCTGGGGCGCCAAGGTATTGGTGGGCGGCAGTTGGGTATTCGGTTTTATCCGCGGGACTATTGGCCTGCTGTTTCTCGCCGCGGCACTTTTGATCATATTGGTGGCGGCGGATGTGTACAGTTACCGCAATCTGGCCGAGGAGCACAGCGTGGGTACCGTCTCCTTCAGAAAGGTCGGGGAGCAGCACTACGAGGCGAAATTCTCCGACGCGGACGGGCTTGCGCAGAATTTCGAATTGCACGGCGACCAGTGGCAGCTGGATGCGCGCATGCTGAAGTGGCAGGGCTGGTTGGCCCGCTGGGGTATTCAGCCCGCCTACCGCCTGGATCGCCTCAGTGGACGCTATCTGACCCTGCAGGACGAACGCAGCAAAGAGCGCTCGGTACATCAGTTGACGGGCAGCAATTACGGCGTGGATGTGTGGCAGTCTCTGCGCGGCTTCGACAGCAAGCTGCCCTTTGTGGACGCGGTGTACGGCAGTGCGACTTTCCTGCCCATGGAGGATGGCGCGGTCTACGAAGTGCGTATCTCGCACAGCGGCCTGCTGGCGCGGCCGCTCAATCAGCAGGCCACTTCGGCGCTAAACGAGTGGCAGTGAGCCACCGGAAAAACTGTTTACGCAAGGCAGCAAACTGGAGCATTAGTGGAATTTCTTATTGAGTACGGTCTGTTTCTGGCCAAGGTGGTGACTATCGTTGTCGCCCTGTTGGTCATCATCGGTTTTGTCGTGGCCAACCGCGAGCACCTGAAAGAGCGGGTGCAGGGGCATATCAGCGTCACTCACCTCAATGATCGCTACGAGCAGTTTAAAGAATCGCTGCTCGAGGCGGTCATGGACAAGCACGAATTCGCCCAGCGCAAGAAGCATCTGGCCAAGGACAAGAAGGCGCAGGAAAAGGCCCTGGCAAAGAAGCACAAGGCGGAACAGAAAAAGAAACCGCAGGAAAAGGTTCGGCACGCGGGGCTCGAGAGCACGGAAACCCCGCTGCCGGAGCAGGGCGAGGCCGATGCGGAGGCGGGCGACCGGCAGTCCCCTGCGTTGATTACCCATAAGCCGGAAGGCGAGCGCAAACGCATTTTCGTCATGCAGTTCGATGGCGATATCAAGGCCAGTGCGCTGCACCAACTGCGGGAAGAGGTTACCGCGGTGCTGCAGGTGGCCGAACCCGGCGACGAAGTGCTGGTATGCCTCGAAAGCCCCGGCGGTATGGTGGCCAACTACGGCCTGGCGGCGAGCCAGCTGGCGCGGGTGCGCAGTGCCGGTATTCAACTGACCATCGCGGTCGACAAGGTGGCGGCCAGCGGCGGTTATATGATGGCCTGTGTCGCCGACCGCATTCTCGCCGCGCCCTTCGCAATGCTCGGGTCGATCGGCGTGCTGGCGCAGCTGCCCAATTTCAACCGCCTGCTCAAGCGCCACGATATCGATTTCGAGTCGTTTACCGCCGGTGAGTACAAGCGCACCGTCACCATGTTCGGCGAGAACACCGCCGAGGGACGGGAGAAATTCCAGAGTGATCTGGACGAAATCCACACGCTGTTCCAGCATTTCGTCGCCGAGTACCGGCCAAAGCTGGACGTGGCCAAGGTGGCTACCGGAGAGGTCTGGTTCGGCCAGCGCGCACTGGATGTGGGTTTGGTGGATGAACTCAAGACCTCCGACGAGTATCTGACCAGCAGCGCTCAGAGTGCGGATCTGTACCAGGTGGAGTACAAGGAGAGAAAGACGATCGCTAAGAAGTTCGGCCTCGCCGCCCAGGCGGGTGTCGAATCGGCACTGATGCGCCTTTTCTCCCGCCTGGCTGCCTGGCGCCACCAGGCGCAGTAGGCGCACCGCTATGGTGTCACGCACGGCAGCGGCGATCTGTCGCGGACCGGGACAATTGCAAGGAAGGCAGTAATGACAAACGCCAGGGACGAAACCTTTCGCGCTATTTGGGTGGAAGAGGTGGCCGCGGGCAAATACGACCAGCGGGTGGCAGAGCGCCGCCTGCGGGACCTGCCGGACAATCCGCTGCTGCTCGCCGTATCCCACTCCTCACTGAACTACAAGGATGCCCTGTCCGCTTTCGGCAACCGGGCGATTACCCGGGAGTATCCGCACACGCCCGGCATCGACGCCGTGGGCAGGGTACTCGAGGACAGGAGCGGTACCTTTGCGCAGGGCGACCAACTGCTGGTCACCGGCTATGACCTGGGTATGAACACACCCGGCGGCCTTGCCGAGCGCATTGCCATACCATCTGGCTGGGCTCTGCCGCTGCCGGAGGGGCTGACGGCGCGGGAATCCATGATTCTCGGTACCGCCGGTCTCACCGCCGGGCTCTGCGTGGAAAAGCTGCTGGAAGCCGGCGCCAAGCCTGCGGACGGCGAGGTGCTGGTGACCGGCGCCACGGGCGGGGTCGGCTCCATCGCGGTGGCGCTGCTGGCCAAGCTGGGTTTCCGCGTCGCGGCGGTGACCGGCAAGCTGGAGTCGGCGGATTTCCTAACCGGGCTCGGCGCCTGGAAGGTCATCGACCGGGAGACCCTGGCTCCCTTCGCCAGCAAGGCGATGGCTAGGCCCCTGTGGGCCTGGGCGGTGGACACAGTCGGCGGCGAAACTCTGTTCAATGTGATCAAGTCCCTGTCCTACGGCGGCGGCGTCGCGGCCTGCGGCATGGCCTCCGGGGCGCAGTTCCAGGCCAATGTGTTTCCGTTTATCCTGCGCGGTATCAGCCTGCTGGGTGTGGACAGTGTGGAACTGCCGTTAGAAAAAAAGGCGGCGGTCTGGCAGAAGCTCGCCGGCGACTGGTATATCGGCGAACAGCTGGGCCGCATCGCCGAGGATATCTCCCTGGAGCAGGCGCCGGAATTCCTGGCGCGTCTGCATCGAGGCCACGGTATCGGCCGCTACGTCGTGGATATGTCATTGTGAATCGCGGCCGCGCCCTCGCCATCCGCTCTCGTGCAAAATTGTGAGTAGATTCCCGGCCAGGTCATTTTTATGTCGGGTGCGCCTGCTATGCTAATAGCCCCGGCAGCGAAATTGCCCGGATTCGGGCTGATCGAGAGGCTGATTGGTAGTACCGTTGTCTGCGTTTTCTCGCTATTGGTAGAAAGAATTGTCCACAAATAACGAAATACCAAAGCTGACTCATCAGGCCAGCGCCCTGGTGCTGTCCGGCGGCGGCGCTCGTGCGGCCTACCAGGTGGGGGTGCTCAAGGCGCTGGCGGAACTGACTCCGGACAGCAATCCATACCCTTTCCAGATCATCTGCGGCACCTCGGCCGGGGCCGTGAATGCGCTGTTGCTCGCCTCGCATCCGGGCACGTTCAGGGAGGCCGTGGACCGTCTGTGCGATCTGTGGCTGCAGCTGACCGTGGACCAGATTTACCGCAGCAGCTGGCGCAGCCTGCTGGGCAACATCTTCGCCATTACCCGCTCACTGTTCAATCAGGGCGTAGGGCGTCAGCGGCCGCTGTCGCTGCTGGACAATGCGCCGCTGCGGGAGCTGATCGAAGAGGTCATCCACTTCGCCAATATCCAGAAGAATATCGACGCTGGCCACCTGCGTGCGGTCTGCGTGAACGCCCTGTCCTACAGCGAGGGGGAGTCGGTCAGTTTCTTTCAGGGTGCCGAGACGCTGTCCGAGTGGCGGCGCTTCCGCCGCTACGGTTTGCGCACTCAGTTGACGGCCGACCACCTGATGGCTTCGGCGGCTATCCCGACTCTGTTTTCCACCGTCAAGATTGGCAATGACTATTTTGGTGACGGTGCGGTGCGCCAGATGGCGCCGATCAGTCCGGCGCTGCACCTGGGCGCCAACCGGGTATTCGTCGTCGGTGTTTCCGATAACCGCTCGCCGGTGCACTGGGGCAAGAAGCGCACCAAGCCGCCCCGGCACTCGCCGTCGATGGCACAGATAGCGGGCCACATGTTCAATGCGGCTTTTATCGACAGCCTCGAAGGGGATCTGGAGCACCTGGACCGGGTTAACCAGTTGCTGGATTCGGTGGACGACACCAAACTCGACGATCTGGCGCCGCTGCGGCCGGTAGAGTCGGCGGTGATTGAGCCGTCCCAGAGTCTCGATCGCCTGGCCGGGCGCAAGGTGCGCTACCTGCCGCCGGCAGTGCGCTGGCTGTTTCGCTCCACCGGCGCCACCACTTCGGGCGGCGGGGCCTCGGCGGCCAGCTACCTGCTGTTCGAGAAACCTTTTATTGGCGAGCTGGTCGAACTTGGTTACCAGGACGCCATGTGGGAGCGGGACAAATTGCGCGCCTTCCTACAACCGCAGGCGGAAGCCGAGACGGTCGAGCGTAAAGGCCTGTTCGGTATTAGAGTTAAACCGGTGACGGAATCAGCCAATGGCAACACGCAGTCTTAAATACCTTTGTACTCTGGTACTACTGGGCCTGTCCGCCATCGTGGCGGCCTGCAGTGCGCCAGTTGCCAAGCGGGCCGACGGGCAAGCGAGCGGCCCGCAGGTTAGTCAGGCGGAACAGAGCGAGTACCGCCGTCTGCTGGCCGAGGCGCAACGGCTGTCTTTCACCCTCGATTTCGATGCATTGCGTCGCGCTTACGTCGAGTCGTCGGAATACAATCCCCACGGCGGGGAGAAGCTGGCCGGTCTGCCCGAGGCCTATCTCTCGGTAGAGAATGCCGAATTCGGTGCCTGCCTGAAGCATGTAGACCAGGTACTGGCGACCAACTACATGAGCCTCGAGGCGCATATGATCGGCGTCGTCTGCAGTGGCCGCAGTGCCGACCTCGACCGGGAGGACCGGCATCGCTACATGGTCGAGGGGCTGATGGAATCCATCGAAAGCAGCGGCGATGGCAGAAGCCAGGACAGCGCCTACCGCACCATCAGCACCTCCGAGCTGCACGGCTTTGTCCGCCTCAAGGGCCTGCAGGTGCTGGAGCAATCGATCGTCTACGACCAGCGGGGCATCTACGACAAGATGCGCGTGCGCGATCCGGAATCCGGCGATGAGTACGCACTGTTTTTTAACGTCAGCCGACAGTTTGCGCACAGTGTCGACAGCGCCATGGATTAGTGGTCGGCGAGTGGATGTTGCAACCCATCAGCAGATAGCGAATTTTTCACGTGATCGCCGGATTCTGCGGTTCGGCGTTACATCAGGTGCTGTGCCAGTTTTTCCCAGTCGAAGCGCCGGGTCTGCCGGTCGCTGAATAGTATTTCCAGTCGCTCATCCTCCCACTTGATCACCCGGCCGTAGCCGAGCTTGCGGTGGCGTATGCCCTCGCCGAGTGCCGGTTTGCGCACGGCGGCGCGCGGACCGGTGATTTCCGGGTTGTAGCCGCAGGCTTCCAGGTAGTGCAGCACCTGGCGGGAGACCGGCACGGTGCTGTTGATTTCCGCCGGGCGCTCCCGCAGCGAATCGGCAATCAGTCTGCTCAGCGGCAACTGCATTTCGTCGATAAACAGCGATGGCTGCTGCTCCGCTCCCGCGCCCTGTTCTTTTGCCGGCGGTAGCGGTGCGAGCAAATAGAGATTCTGGCGGGCGCGGGTCATGGCCACATACATCAGGCGCCGCTCGCTTTCCATCGACGCCGGCGCAGTGAAATCCCGCTGCGGCTGGTAGGGCATGTTGTGCTGTGTCAGCGACGGGATAATGACCCGATCCCATTCCAGTCCCTTGGCCTGGTGCATGGTGGTGATCTGCACCGCGTCCGTCTCGGTCTGCTCGCCTTCGCGGTGCTGGCGCTGCAGTTCCTGCAAATGGGCCAGCGCCGCGTCGGGCGGCTGCCTGAGAGTGTCCAGGTACTGGCAGAAGGCCAGTATCGTCTGCTGGCGCTCCTCGCCCTGCTGGCGGGTGAAGCTGTCTTCGCCGATGCCGGTCAGGTAATCCAGTTCGCCGATCTGGCGGCGCAAAAGTTCGCCGGCCAGGCCGCGCCAGCTTTCCATTTCGGTCAGCAGTTCGGCGCGCTGGCGGAGCCGTTGTAGTTGCGCCTTGCTCAGGGATTCCGGCAGCAGTGCCGGCAGGTGTTTGCCCCAGTCGCGTTCGCGCAGGGCCAGCTGCGCGCATATCGGCTCCAGCACTTTGCGCGGAATGCGGATATGGGGGGCGGTCAGCCACTCATACAGCCCCAGCTGCCGGCGCTTCGCCGGCAGCTGGGCAAAACGGCCGGCGGCAATATTCAGGCTCCAGAACAGCGGCCGCAGCTCGCGCCGCGACAGCACCGTGTTGCGGTTGCCGGAGCGGTAGGGAATGTTGCCGGCCAGCAGTGCCAGTTCGATCGGTGCCGCCACGGACCAGAGGCGCACCAGAATCGCTGTCTGGTCCAACGGCAGCCCCTGATGTTTGCAGCGGCGGAGGTGCTCCACCAGCCAGTGGGCCTCCCGGTCCGTCTGCACCAGCTCGATCTCCGTCTGCCGCTCGCCGTTGGCGGAGACGCAGAAGATATCCGCACGCTCGCGGTTGTTCGCGATAAAGTGGTTGGCGGCCAGGGAGAGCTGGTGGCCGTAGCGAAAGGTGCGGCTCAGGTGATAGATATTGGACGGCGGAAAATCGCCGTCAAAAAACTTGAGCAGATAATCCGGCTTGGAGCCGCGCCACTCGTAAATGGTCTGGTCCGGGTCGCCGATGGCGATGACATTGCAGTTATTGTTGCCGGGGCGGCCGTAGAGCACACGCAGCAAAAAATGCTGCACTTCGTTGATGTCCTGGTATTCGTCCACCAGGATATCTTCGTAACCGCCGCCATACTGCTCGGCCATGCCCGGCTCCAGGCTGAGCAGTATCGCCGGGTCGTAGATCAGGTCGGCGTAGGTCACTGCGTTCTGGCTGCGGCGCCAGTCCTCGAAAGCCCGGAACACCTTCAGGAAATACATATACTCATCGCCGAGCCTGAGTGCCTGGAACGCGCTCAAGTCGCCGGTGAGAATCGTCTTGGTGTAGTCGATAAAATACTCCGCCGCTTCGATCTCCGCTTGCTTGCGCGTGCGGATTTCCTCCAGCTCATAGGGCGGGGCACACTGTTCTATCGCCTTCCAGATCTGCAGCTGCACGGTGGACTGGGGCAGGGGCGTCAGGTTTGCCGGCGCCATGTGCCGGTTGGCGATCATGCGCTGATAAAGGCGATAGCCGAGGCTGTGGAAGGTGTGCACGGCCGGTGCCGGACCGTCGATCAGCTGGTGCAGGCGGCGGTCGAAATCCTCCCGCGCGCTGCGGTTGTACATCAGCACCAGTATCCGCTCTGCGGCCGTGCCGGCGCCGAGGCGGTTTTTGACATAGTGCAGCAGCGCCGTGGTCTTGCCCGAGCCGGCCACGGCGATGATCTTGGCGTGGCCGCCGGAGTGATCGGCAATGGCCTGTTGTTCTTCCGTGAGTCGCTGCATCGGATCTGGCTGCCCAAATACTGGATATTTTGCCAGTATAAGGCGGCGGCGCACAAGTGCGCGGAGCGCCGCTTCAATTACTGCCGGCGGCCGCGGCCGCGTCGCTCAAACGGTCCCGCCGCAGCGCCAGCTCGGCGATGTAGGATGAGAGAAACACCCGCCCCGTAAGTTCCTCCAGCAATTTCGAGCGCCCCAGCCGGTCGAGCACCGGCCCCTTCACCTCCGACAGGTGCAGGCGGATCCCCCGCTCGCGCAGATCGCGGTTCACCTGTTGCAAGCGCTCCAGTGCGGTGCCGTCGATGCGGCTGACGGAGGACAGGATCAGCACCAGTTCGCGGACTTGCGGGTGGCGTTTGATTTCGCTGAGCAGGCGGTCCTCCACCGCGCTGATATTGCTGAAGAACAGGCTCTCGTCGATACGCAGGAAGAGAATGTCCGGCTGTGTCTTGACCGTGTGGCGCAGCACATTGCGGAAGTGCTCGGTACCGGGCACCCGCCCGACGACGGCGATATGGGGGCGGCTGGTGCGCCAGATCAGGGTGGCGAACGAGAGCCCGATACCGAGACCTATGCCCGCCTCGACACCGAACAGCAGTACGCCGAGAAAAGTACCGGTCCTGGCCACGCCGTCGGTGCGATCGTAGCGCCAGTTCTGCACGAAACCGCGCACGTCGAACAGGCTGGCAGCGGCGACGATAATGGTGGCGGCCAGTACGCACAGCGGCAGCTCGGTAAACAGGCCGGTGACAAACAGCAGGACCAGTGCCATCAGCACCGCCGCTATCACGCCGCTCATCGGTGATGCTGCACCGCCCTCGTCATTGATTGCCGTGCGGGCAAAGCTGCCGGTCACCGCAAAGCCACCGGACAGGGCGCTGAGCAGATTCGCGGCACCCAGCCCGCGCAGTTCCGCATCGGCATTCAGGCGCTCGCCGCGGCGCAGGGCGATGGCATGGGCAATGGAGAGACTCTCGACGAAACCCAGCAGGGCGATGATCAGCGCCGGCAGCAGCAGCCGGTATGTCATGTTCCAGTCGAATTCCGGGACGCTGAGTTGCGGCAGTCCGGGTGGGATGGCGCCGACCACCGCCATCTCCTTTTCCCAGTGGAAGACGGTCGTCAGCCCGATGGCGATCAGCACCACGAGCATCGGCGCCAGGCGCGCCAGCAGGTGTGCCCGCGACGCCGACACTCCCAGCCTGTGCAGCAGTGGCGCCAATCCGAGGCGCGCGGCGATCAGGGTCAGGGTAGCCGCGAGCCCGAGCCCCACCGTGGCCGGGTCCGCATTGGGGATTTCTTTCAGGGTGTTGAGCAGCTGCTGCAGGGCGGTATCGCCATCGCCGTGGATACCGAACAGCGGGCCGATCTGGCCGACAATAATCAGCGCGGCGGCGCCGGAAACGAAGCCGCTGATCACCGGGTGGCTGAGCAGGTTGGACAGGGTGCCGAGGCCTGCCAGGCCCATCGCCAGCAGGAATATTCCGCTCAGTGCCGCGAGCAGAATGGCGCCGGCGATGTACTCCGGGCTGCCCGGCGTCGCCAGCGGCGTCAGCGCCGAGGCGGTCATCAGCGCCAGTACGGCCACCGGACCAACGGACAACACCGAGCTGGAGCCGAACATCGCATAGCCGAGCAGCGGCAGCAGGCCGGCGTAGAGGCCGATATGGGGCGGCAATCCGGCGAGGGCGGCATAGGCCAGCGCCTGGGGTACCAGCATCATGGTGGCGACCAGTGCCGCGATGGCATCGCCCGCCAGCCACTGGCGCCGGTAATGCTTCAACCACTTGGGAATCAGTTTGCTGGCCCGCATCCCTGTCTTTTATTCCGTTGCTGCGGCGTTCGAAAAACTCACAGACAAGATAGACGGGATTTCGGGATTCCCTCTCTCCGCAAGGAGAGAGGGGGGGCGGGAGGTTTGACTAGGCGGCTTTGGGGCGGTTGAGCAGCTGGAAAATCCCCATGCCTGCCAGCATCGCCAGGGTGAAGACAATCGCCTTGGCCTGGCCGGCACCGGTCGCCACTATCGCGGGCCCCGGGCAGAAGCCCGCCAGACCCCAGCCGATCCCGAACAGCAGGCCGCCGATCACCAGGGGACGGTCAATATCGCGCCTGGCGGGCAGGTTAAGCTGCTCTCCCAGTACTGAGCGGTCGCGGCCCTTCGCCAGGTAGAACACCGGCAGAGCGACGCCGATGGCACCGGCCATGACCAGCGCCAGGGAGGGATCCCAGGCGCCGGCCAGGTCGAGGAAGCCCAAAACCTTTTCCGGGTTGGCCATACCCGACAGCAGCAGGCCCAGGCCAAAGACCAGCCCGGCCATCAACGCAGAGATATGTGTTTTTTTCATCGTCTCAAGCTCCCAACAGGTGGCGCACCACATAAACGGTGGCGAAGCCGGCACTCATAAACATCAGGGTTGCGACCAGCGAGCGCGGGGACAGGCGCGACAGGCCGCAGACCCCGTGGCCGCTGGTACAGCCGGAGCCGTAGCGGGTGCCGATGCCGACCAGCAGGCCGGCGCCGACCAGCAGCCGGTAGCCCGCCTCGATCCGGATCGGGGGCAGGGCGGCAAACAGCAGCCACAGGGCCGGGCCGATCAGCAGGCCGAGGGTGAAGGCCAGCCGCCAGCCGGTCTCGCCGGGGGTGCGACCTATCAGTCCGCCGAGAATCCCGGAAATGCCGGCAATGCGGCCGTTCAGCAGCAACAGCATGGCGCTCGCCAGCCCGATCATTGCCCCGCCCGCAAGCGCGGACCAGGGCGTAAATGCATTCCAGTCAATAGTCATGGTTGGGGGTTACTCCGCACAGTAGAGTTGATAAAGCGTTTGCAGCAGCGCCAGTACCCGCTGGTCGGCAACCCGATAGTAGACGTGTTTGCCCTCCCGGCGCGTCGCCACCAGTCCCTCCCGGCGCAGTACACCCAGCTGTTGGGACAGGCTGGGCTGGCGAATATCCAGGCGCTCTTCCAGTTCGCCGACATTCAGTTCCTCCTGGCTCAGCTGGCACAGCAGCAGCAGGCGGTCCTGGTTGCCCAGCGAGCGCAGCATCAGCGCGGCTTCGCCGGCGGATGCGCGCATCCTGTCGAGACTGATGTCGGCGGTATCTGGCATGGGGCTCTCCATGGGGCTTTCCCCGGTTGGATACTTTACAAAATCACATTATATTGATTTATATATTATCGACAAGTATATTGTCGCCTGTGCCAAATACCGGAGGTCAAATCATGTCTGCAAACAAGCCGCTCACGCTGGTGCGCCCCTTCCTGGATCGAGACACAGAGACCTGGAGCTACGTGGTCTATGACCGCGAAGGCGGTTCGGCCGCGGTGGTGGACGCGGTGCTCGATTACGACGCCGCCTCGGGCCGCACCAGCACGGCCGGTGCCGAGGAGATAGTGGCCTTCGTGCGCGACAAAAACCTGAAGGTCGAGTGGATCCTGGAAACCCACGCCCACGCGGATCACCTGTCCGCGGCGCCGTTTATCCGTGAGCAGCTCGGCGGCAAGATCGCCATCGGCGACCAGATCTGCCAGGTGCAGAAGATCTTTCGCGAGGTGTTCAACCTGGAAAAGCAGTTTCTGGTGGATGGCAGCCAGTTCGATCACCTGTTCGGCGACGGCGAAACCTTCCAGATCGGTGATCTGCAGGCGCGCGTGATCTATGTACCCGGTCACACGCCCGCAGATATGGCCTGGCAGATCGGCGACGCACTATTTGTGGGTGACACCCTGTTTATGCCGGATGTGGGCAGTGCCCGCTGTGACTTCCCTGGCGGCGACGCGGCCACGCTCTACCGTTCGGTGCAGAAGCTGTTGGCGCTGCCGGAAGACACGCGCATGTTCATGTGCCACGACTACCCGCCGTCCGGCGAGCGCGAACATCAGTGTGAAACGACGGTAGGGGATCAGAAGCGCAACAACATCCACTTGCACGAAGGTGTCAGCGAGGCAGAATTCGTCGCCATGCGCCACAAGCGCGACGCCACCCTGCCGATGCCGCGCCTGATCATTCCCTCCATTCAGGTCAATATTCGCGCGGGCCAGATGCCGCCGGCGGAAGACAACGGAACCGTGTACCTGAAGGTGCCGATCAACGCACTGTAAAGATGATTGAATACCCCGAATTTGCTAGCAGGTAGAGGTCAATGGATTTCAAGAAACTCGACGCTCAGGTGAGTGTATCGGAACAGTTCAGCTGTGATGCTATGGCGCAGTTGGCGGAGTCCGGTGTCAAGGTGGTGGTCTGCAACCGGCCCGAAGGGGAGACGGAAGACCAGCCGTCCTACGCAGATATGAAAAGCGCGGCAGAGGCGTGTGGCATGGAGTTTGTCGCTATTCCGTTTGCGCGCGGCCAGATGACCCGCGCGCACTGCGAGCAGTTTGCCGAAGTGCTGGCGCGCGGCGACAAGGTCCACGCCTTCTGCCGCACCGGCAACCGCTCGTGCAATTTATGGGCTGGAGCGCGCGTGCTGGAGGGCGCGGACAAGAAATCGCTGCTCGGCCATGCCCGCGCCGCCGGATTCGATATCAGCGGCGTTCTGGTGGCGATGGATTCCGAATAGTGCATCGGTCTTTTAATGCTGTACCAGTGAAGTAGCGGAAATCGCCCATGCCCCCAGTTGCGACCTTTCTTCCCATTTCTACCGCACTCACGAGTTACGATCGGCAGACGCTCAGCCGCGATCTGCTGGCTGCGCTGATCGTTACCGTGATGTTGATTCCCCAGTCGCTGGCCTATGCGCTGCTCGCGGGTCTGCCGGCGCAGGTGGGGCTCTACGCGAGCATAGTGCCGTTGGTCGCCTACGCGGCATTCGGTACCAGCCGCACCCTGTCGGTGGGTCCGGTCGCCGTCGCGTCCCTGATGAGCGCGGCGGCGCTCGGCGAGGTGGCGCGGCAGGGGAGTGCCGATTATCTGTTGGCGGCGGCGACGCTGGCCACACTGTCCGGGGCTTTCCTGGCGCTGCTCGGCGCCCTCCGGTTGGGTTTTCTTGCCAATTTTCTCTCGCACCCGGTAATTTCGGGCTTCATTACTGCGTCCGGTCTGCTGATCGCGCTGAGCCAGCTGAAACATATCCTCGGCATAGGCGCGAACGGCGATACCCTGCCGCACCTTTTCCAGTCCCTGCTGGCGAACCTGGGCTCGATCAACCTTTATGCCCTGCTGACCGGTGCTGCGGTGATCGCCTTTTTGTACTGGGCGCGGTCCGGTGCGGTGCGTCTGTTCGAGCGGCTGTCGTTCTCCGCGCACACGGCGGGTCTGCTGGTGAAAGCGGCACCGGTGGTGGGGGTGATCGCCACGATTGTCGCGGCGATTGCGTTCGATTTCGACGGCAAACAGGTGGCACTCGTCGGTACTATCCCCGCGGGACTGCCGTCACTGCATATGCCGGTATTGTCCTGGAGTCTGGTCGAACCGCTGATCCTGCCGGCGATCATGATTTCCATCATCGGCTACGTGGAGTCGGTATCCGTCGGCAAGACGCTGGCCGCCAAGCGCCGGCAGAAGATCGATATGAACCAGGAACTTATTGCCCTCGGTGCCGCCAACTTCGCCTCCGGACTTTCCGGCGCTTTTCCGGTTACCGGCGGCTTCTCCCGCTCGGTGGTCAATTTTGACGCGGGTGCCGAGACACAGATGGCCAGCGTGTTTGCCGCGGCCGGCATCGCCTTGGCCTCGATTTTCCTGACGCCGTTTCTGTACTACCTGCCGAAGGCGACCCTGGCGGCGACGATCATCGTTGCGGTGCTTTCGCTGGTGGATTTCTCCATCCTGAAGAAGACCTGGCAGTTTTCCCGAAGCGATTTTCTCGCCGTGGTCATTACCATCGGCGTTACCCTGCTGTTCGGGGTGGAGGCCGGCGTGGCCTGCGGCGTTGCCGCCTCGGTTGCACTGCTGCTCTACCGCACCTCGCGACCGCACATCGCCGAAGTCGGACTGGTCGAAGGGACCGAGCACTTCCGCAATATCAGGCGTCACCCGGTGCTGACGGTGCCGGAGATACTGTCCATCCGCGTGGACGAGAGTTTGCTGTTCTCCAACGCCAGCTTTCTCGAGGACCGCATCTATGCGGATCTGGCGGCCAACGAACAGGTCCGGCACGTGATCCTGATGTGCAGTGCGATCAACGAGATCGACTGGAGCGCGCTGGAGGTGCTGGAAGCGGTAAACGCGCGCCTCGTCGAGCAGGGGATGAAGCTGCACCTGTCGGAAGTCAAAGGGCCGGTGATGGACAGTCTGGAAAAGTGCGGCTTTCTGCAGCACCTGTCCGGAAAAATATTTCTCTCCCAGTATCAGGCTTTTTCACAGATCAGGGCTGAGTTTTCCGACTCGAGTGCCGCGAGGCCAGCCTTTCCGGCTTGACTCCAGGGCTGGCGGCGACGCGCTGCAGGTTTGGCGTGGAGAGTTGTCGATCAGTAATTTTCGCTCTCGCCTGCGCGACCTACCTAACCAGCAAGGCGACGCCAACGGCGATCACTGCGATCAGCATGAGACCTAGACCCTTGAGCATCAGCGACTTTGGATACTCCGCTTCCTTGTATATCAGTGCGTAGGGCAGGCCGGTGATGGGGCCGAGCACTATAGAGGGGATACCCCAGGCCCAGCGCTTGTTGCCGAGGGCGGTCAGCGCCGCGGCAATGCCACCGAACCAGCACAACGTGACGCCTGCCACAAATACGACAAATGCGGGGATAAAGAGCCATGGATTGGCGAGAAATATTTCCAGAAATTCTTTTTCAGACATGTAGCGCAAAGTAATGGTTGGTTGACGCCAGCCCTTAAAGTGGGGGCTCCGGGCTGTGGTCGGGATTTCTCGAAATTCCAGTCAAGCGCCACTGCGTCTGTCGGGCCCGGCGGGCCGACATTCAGCCCGCCCGTTCGGCCCAGGCAGTGTGCCACGCGTTGCGCCGGATGCAGAAGTATATGGCCATGCACCAGTCGTAGGTAGCACAAAAGATTCCATATGCCATTGGAATCTCCGTCAAGCGATCGCCACTTAGTTGAACATTCGCGTAGTTGGGCAGCTCGTGCAGCAGGTCCCAGACGCCGTGCAGAAAGTAGCCGATCACCAGCAGAGCCGTGATCCGGCAGCCCAGTATGCCGAGTATGGTGAACAGCACAACTGCCGTAGCTTCCAGTGGCCAGACTTCCCGGTTGCCGAAATAGACTACGAATGCCAGGTAGAAGGCGGCAATCAGGACCAGGAAGAGACCGAAGAAAATCTGCTCTGTCCTGTCGGAAAAGAGCCTCCGTACGATAAAGATGGTTCCCACCGCCGACATCAGGCCAATGCTGATATACAGAACAATGATTACCGTCAGTGCCATTTCCATATTCCCCCATACATGGGCCGGGTTAAGCGCTCGCGGCGTTAACTGCGCCTGTACCCCCCAAGACTGGCGGATCCCCTCACTATTCTTCCAGCGTGATTCCTGAACCGCCCATTTCCTTGGGGAAGTCCTTCAGTTTCGGCAGGCCGTCCTTGATACGCAGCCGCGCTTCCTGATAGTTGACATGCACAACAGGCTCGAAGGGGAGATCGGGAATGACCGCTGCATAGACATCGGTAAGACCCATGCCCGGATGCTCACTGAAAATATGACCGCCACAGTTCCGACACCATTTGCGATAGCTGTTTGGCGTCTTGTGATAGGTGCCGATTTTGTCCTCCCCCTTGGTTACCTTTACCGCTTCCGGTTTCCACAGGGAAAAGGCGTTTACCGGTCCCGCCGACCAGTGGCGGCAGGACTCGCAGTGGCAGTAGCCCATTGCCGCGGGTTCTCCGGTTACCGTGAACTGCACGGCGCCACAGAAGCAACTGCCGCTATAGGATTTTGTATCGCTCATGGGGCTCTCCAGTGATTGGTCCGCGCCGGGGTTCGGGGCGGCAGATGTATAGGGTAGTCCAATCCTGTCGCAGGGAAGGGGGCGGTGCAGTCGGGTGAATGGCCCGCCAGCGACGATGTCCGTCGTGGCGGCAGGCAGGAAAAAGGCCGGAACGAGTCCGGCCAAGGGGAGGGTCAGGCGCTTTGGGCGAGCGCCTGTGAGGGTTGGGTCTTGCTGCTTTCCTCGTCTACGGAAGAGCGGATCAGGTAGTCGAAGGCTCCCAGGGCTGCGGTGGCGCCGGCACCCATGGATATCACTATCTGCTTGTAGGGTACGGTGGTCGCATCGCCGGCGGCATAGACGCCGGGCATGGATGTCGCGCCGCGCTCGTTGATGATGATTTCACCCATGCGGTTCATCTCCAGTCCGCTGTCCTTGAGGAACTCGGTGTTGGGGACCAGGCCGATCTGCACGAAGACGCCGGCCAGTTGCAGCTGCCCGCGCTCGCCGCTGGCGCGATCGGTGTAGGCGAGGCCGGTGACCTTGCTGCCGTCGCCGAGAACCTCTGTGGTCTGGGCATTCAGGATGATATCGATGTTGTCCATCGAGCGCGCCTTGCGCACCAGTACCTCGTCCGCGCGCAGTGTATCGGCGAACTCCAGTACCGTGACATGCGCGACGATACCCGCCAGGTCGATGGCCGCTTCGATACCGGAGTTGCCGCCGCCGATCACCGCCACGTGTTTGCCCTTGAAGAAGGGGCCGTCGCAGTGCGGGCAGTAGGCCACGCCGCGGGTTCTGTACTGCGCCTCACCGGGCACGCCCAGTTCGCGCCAGCGCGCGCCGGTGGCCAGCACCACGGAGCGGCTGGACAGGGTGGCGCCGCTCTGCAGCTGCAGCTCCACCAGGTCTGCGCGGCTGAGGCTCGCGGCGCGCTGGTCGGCGATGATATCGACACCGTATTCCTTGACGTGCTGTTCCAGGCTCGCCGCCAGCTTCGGGCCCTCGGTGTAGGGCACGGAGATAAAATTCTCGATGCCGACGGTATCCATCACCTGGCCGCCGAAGCGTTCGGCCACCAGGCCGGTGCGGATGCCCTTGCGCGCGGCGTAGATGGCCGCGGCCGCACCGGCGGGGCCGCCGCCGACGACCAGCAGATCGTAGGGATCCTTTTCGCTCAGCTCGGCAGCCTTGCGCGCGGCGGCGCCGGTATCCAGCTTGCCGACGATCTCCAGGAGACTCATGCGGCCCTGGCCGAAATGCTCGCCGTTCAGGTAGACGGCGGGCACCGCCATCACATTGCGCCGCTCAACTTCGTCCTGGAACAGGCCGCCATCGATCATCTCGTGGGTGATATTCGGGTTCAGGGTCGCCATCAGGTTCAGCGCCTGCACCACGTCCGGGCAGTTCTGGCACGACAGCGAAATATAGGTCTCGAAGTGATACTCGCCTTCGAGGTTGCGGACCTGCTCCAGCAGCGCCGGGTCCGCCTTGGACGGGTGGCCGCCGGTCTGCAGCAGGGCCAGGACCAGGGAGGTGAACTCGTGGCCGAGCGGAATGCCGGCGAAACTCACGCGCGGCGATTCACCCCGGCGCGCGATGGCCATGCTGGGTGTGCGCGCACCGCTGCCGCTGTACGTTTCGATCTTGTCGGAGAGGCTCGCGATCTCGTCGGCGAGGCTTTCCAGTTCGGCGGATTTGGGGCTGTTACGGCCGTGTTCAACAGCAGCGGACACACGAATCTCTATCGGATCTTTGATATTGCGCAGATAGGTGTCCAGTTGCTGTTTCAGATTGGCGTCCAACATCGGTGTGTCCTGGTATTCGGTTAATCGTTCAAAAGTTATTCAAGTGGCTGAACTTGCTGCGAAGGTGTCGCTACCGGGCGCAGCCTTGTGAGACCTTCAAAAACAGGATGTTTTTGCAGAGCCCCCAGGGATGGGTTCACGGCGTGTCTCACAAGGCTGCGCCCGGTAGGGGCACCGCCACTGAACAAATTCTTGGGCATAGCGCATTTAGGAAGGCGGGCCTTGCGGCCCGTGTGCCGAGCTGGAGCCTTCAGCGCCTTAAGCAAGCTCGGCGTTCCCGGCTTAGATCTTGCCGATCAGGTCCAGGGACGGCGCCAGGGTCTCGTCGCCTTCCTTCCACTTGGCCGGGCAGACTTCACCCGGGTGGGCGGCGACATACTGGGCGGCCTTGATCTTGCGCAGCAGCTCCTGGGCATCGCGGCCGATACCGCCGGCGGTGATCTCGACGATCTGGATGCGGCCCTCCGGGTCGATCACGAAGGTGCCGCGGTCGGCGATGCCTTCCTCCTCGATCATCACGCCGAAGTTGCGGGTGATGGTGCCGGTCGGGTCGCCAATCATCGGGAACTGGATCTTGCCGATGGTCTCGGAAGTGTCGTGCCACGCCTTGTGGCTGAAGTGGGTGTCGGTGGACACGGAGTAGATCTCTACCCCCAGCTTCTGGAACTCTTCGTAGTTGTCGGCCAGGTCGCCCAGCTCAGTGGGGCAGACGAAGGTGAAGTCGGCCGGGTAGAAGAAGAACACCGCCCACTTGCCTTTTACGTCGGCGTCGCTGATGTCGAAGAAATCGCCAGACTGGTAGGCCTTGGCTTTGAAGGGTTTCAGTTCGGATTCGATGTAGCGAGACATAGATAGCTCCTCGTTCACTGTGTTTGGGTTAGCAATTGGCTTGGAACGAGGGTGATGCTATTGGTGTTTGTCTATTAATAAAAATAATCTATATAAATGACCTTGATAGCTATTCTCGATTAGTGGCTTGATTGCTATAGATAAATCTTCAGGGTGTTCCCGATTGCAGTGGGAACTGCCTTTCGCGATACTCGGTACCTGTGACCAGAGCGTCGCAGTTTAGTCAGCTCGGATAGCAGGTAAGTCAGCGCGGGGCAACGCGATGCGATTGATTCGGTTACTCAAGAACGACCTGGCCCGCGAGGCGGAGGAGTGGGCAGAGGAGGGACTGATCAGCGAGCCACAGGCGGAACTGATCTGCCGCCGCTACGGCGTCGACTACCACCAGGTGAAGAACCGCTCCTTCGGCTACAACGTACTGGTGGGGCTGGGCTACCTGTTTATCGGCCTCGCGATCATTACCCTGATCGGCGCCAACTGGGAGGAAATCCCGCGGGCACTGCGCATGTGGAGCCTGATCGCCATCACCCTGACCACCCAGGCTCTGGCCCTGCGGCAATACCGCGCCGGCGACTACCATGCCGGCGTGGGGCTCTTCCTGCTCGGCAATCTCTTCTTCGGTGCCTCGATCATCCTGATCGCGCAGATCTATCATCTGGGCGAGCATATGCCCGATGGCGTCTTCTGGTGGGCGCTGGGCTGCCTGCCATTCGCACTCCTGACGAAAAATCCCTGGCTGGCGCTGCAGGCGAACCTGCTGGCATTGATCTGGTTCTTTCTGCAGATTTCTTATGGCTTTTACCCGCTACTGTTCCCGCTGTTTATTCTCGCTTCCGTCTATGTGCTCTGGCGCGGGCGCGAAAGTGTCGTGCTGCTGTTGGTGGTGCTCGCCAGCATCGGCTTATGGGTCGAGTACTCGCTGGCGGCCCTGTGGCGCGAGGCGGACCAGTTCTTTCTGTTCGACCTGCAGGCGGAAAATCTCGCGGTGGCGGTGTCCCTGTTTATCCTGCTGTTCGCCTTCAGCCACTGGCTGGCTGCGCGCTTCTCGCCAATCGCAAAAGACTACGCCGCGGTCATTGCCGTCTGGTGCCTGCGCTTCGCGCTGGTAACCATGCTGGTGCTGAGTTTTGCCGCGCCCTGGCGGCGGCTGCTGGAGGCGGACTGGAACCACCTGCCGTCGATGTGGCTGCTGCTGGCGCTGCTGTCCGCCGCGGCGCTGCTGCTGGCGAGGCAGGTGGGGCGGCAGTTCTCCTGCGGGCTGCTTGTCGCAGTGTTCGCGCTATTGCTGCTGGCGGTCACGATTTCCGGCAACAGGGAGCACGCCGTCTACTTCCAGGTGGCCGCCAATTTCGCCCTGATCGGCAGTGGCGTCTGGCTGATCGTGCGCGGGATTCACAGCGGACTATCCCACTACTTCTTCCTCGGTGTGGCCGCGATACTGGTGACCGCGCTCCTGCGCTATTTCGACCTGATCGGCGACTATGTGGGCGGCGCGCTGATCTTTACGTTGTTCGCCGCGCTGTTGTTGGGTGCGGCGAGATACTGGAAACGGCGCCGCGCCGGGGAGGGCCGGGCATGAAGTTGAACATCACCGCCGGCCTGATCGGAGCCATAGTGCTGCAGTTCCTGATATTGACCGGCATCTACGTGGGGGCGCAGGTGCCGCTGTGGACGGGCACCGAGGTGCGCCTGAAAACCGTTCCGGTGGATCCGCGCTCGCTGTTCCGCGGCAACTACGCGCGGCTGGAGTACGATTTTTCCCAGCTGAGTGCGGCGCTCTTTGCCGGGGACAGAAAGCTGCGCGAGGGCGAAGTGGTCTATGTTTCGCTGAAACAGAACAAGCGCGGCCTGTACGAACTCTCCGGCGCCAGCCTGGAGAAGCCGGAGAAGGGCATATTCCTGCGCGGCAGGGTCACCGGCACCTGGCTGCGGGACTCGAAGAGCAGCTACAGGGTCAAGTACGGCATCGAGGCTTTCTTCGCGCCCAAGGAGAAGGCGCTCGGTCTGGAGAGCGACCTGAGAAATGGCGGTGTGGCCGAGGTGATGATATCCGGCGGCGGCAGGGCGCGGCTGAAGGACGTAACAGGGAATTCGATTGAATAAACCGCGTCGCCAATTGACATCCGCTTGCAGGGTGCGCCCTGCGCCAAGCGGCGCGATAAAAGAGAGCCATCGATGAGCCAACCCGGTGTGGAAACGCCTGGCACCTTCGGCTTGGTGATGTTGCTACAGCTGGCAACCCTGGCGATGGCACTGGCAGGAATTTTTTTTCTCGATGTCCGGGTATCCGTTCTGGGTGCTTCCGGATTTTTCGCGCTTTTGATAGGCGCGCTCGGCGCGCTGCTGAGTTTCGCCGCCGCCCTGTGGCTGACCCGCTCGGGCAGCGGTGTCGGTAAGACACTGCGCAAGCACTGCCGGGATCTGCACCCCTTCTTTACCCGTTTTTCGGCGCCGCAAATTGTGTTGACCGCATTCGCCGCCGGGGTGTGTGAAGAGCTGCTGTTTCGCGGGTTTCTGCAACCCTGGCTGTCGCTTCACAGCACGCCGACGCTGGGTATTGTCGGCGCATCTATCGCGTTCGGATTACTGCACTATGCATCCTTCACCTATTTTGCGGCCACCGTGTTGGTCGGATTGATATTGGGGATCACTTATCGCGTGACAGATAGCCTGTTATGCGTCATTACCTGGCACGCCCTATACGACCTGCTGGCGATCACGGCGCTGGCCCGCTACCCGCGATTGCTGGGAGTTTCGACAATGACAAAAGTCTGATTTCTCTTCGGCTGGTTCCTTTCCAATTGAATGCAATCCGCTGGCGCGCGGAGGCTCGCCGCAGCCACAGATGAAGCTTCCGGGAATACCGTTCTGCCGCAAGCCAGGACTTCCCTTCGCGCTGCACGGTAATCGATACCGGTTAATGTCCCTATACCACTTGTACCGGTCCGTGATCGTCGCAGTGGTCTCCATGCATATGATGGAGTCTGCCGTCTACCAGATAATCGAAATGATCGCCGTGTGGTACTCGCTCGTGTCCACAGCCGGGTCCGTGTTTATGTCCGGGCCCACAACCGGGGTTCAATGGCTTGCATTGGTTGGGGTTGGTCGAATTTACGTCCAGTACATGTTGGTCGTAGTGACCTTGGTGGGGGTGGTGTAAGTGTCCGTCGTGCAAATAGTCGACATGGTTGCCGTGCTTGATCGCCGTATGGCCGCATTGGCTGCCGTGTTCGTGGGGGTGGTTTTCGCATGGGGTGCAGTTGCTATCGCTCATCATTGGTCCTCTCGGGATCTGGCAGGAAACGAAAAGGATATATGGCACAGGTGCGTAGCGCTCGCTACAGAGCCAGAGGATTTTGGCAGTGAATCTGCCGACTCCAAAGGCGTTGGGCAGAATCTGCGCCCCCAATAACTTCAGGCCTACTATTGATCCGCTGTGGCGCGACTGGTGGGACGCCTGGAACCTGGGCGTTACTTCAAGTCAGTGCGCCGACTATCAGCGCCAGAACGACTGCCGTGACCACAAAGGCTACCAGTGCCAGCAGTCCGTCGTGCGCCACCAGAGCCAGGCCGAAGGCGGCCAGTGCCAGGCCGGCGATGGTGGCGGAGAAGGGCACTATCTCCATGAATGGCAGCGCCAGTGCGATCACCGTGCAGATGCTGGCGATCAGATAGGTACCGCTGCGCTTGACCAGGAATTGCAGGCGCGGGCGCAGCCAGCGGTCGATAAAGCGCGCCGGCTTCTCGAGCCAGCGCAGCGCCTTTTGCAGCTTGTCCTTGGAAATGGAGCGGCGCAGCAGCCACTGCGGCAGCCAGAAGTGTCTGCGCCCCAACAGCAGCTGCACGGTCACCAGCAGCACCAGCAGCGCCATGGTGGTCGGCACGCCGGGAATGCCGCTCAGCGGCGAGAACAGGATCAGGCCCACCAACAACAGCAGGGGCGCGAAGGAGCGCAGCCCGACCGCAGTCACTACCATTTCCAGGGATACGCGCTCGCTGTCGCGGGCCGTCTTGTCGATATGCGCGAGCAGCTGGTGCAGGCCGGTAAACTCGTCTGCCATAGCGGCCTCACGGCGGCTACCGACCGCGCGCGCGCAGATCCGTGTTGCCGGGCGCACAGCAGGCTTTGCCGAGATGGGCTCGGGCCGCGGCGCGAGCGGCGCAAATAGCGGCAACAGTCGCGGCAACAGTAGCGGCGGGAATCGGTGCGGCGGCACGGCGTTTCATGACGGTTCCAGGCGGCGGAGAGGGGCTCTAATCATTGTGTGCCGGCCGGGCGCGGTTCGCCAGCCGCTGGTGCCAGTTGAGCACCACCACCGTCAGCGCGGGCAGCATCGTCAGGGTCACGATGGTCGCGCCGATAATCCCGCTCATGACGATCACGCCGACGCCGCGGTAGAGCTCGGTGCCGGCGCCGGGCAGGAACACCAGCGGTGCCAGGCCGCAGATAGTGGTAATCGACGAGATGGCGATGGGGCGCAGGCGCGAACTCACCGCCTCTTCCACCGCCGCCAGCGGTTCCATGCCATCTTCGTGCACGTTGGCGACGGCGCGGTGCACGATCAGGATCGGGTTGTTGACCACCGTGCCCATCAGGATCAAAAAGCCGAGCATGGAGATCATATCGAACGGCTGGTGGAAGCCCTCCATGCCCATACCGCGCAGCACGGCGCCGACCAGGTTGAGCAGCGCCAGGCCGGCAATGCCGCCGGCAATGCCCAGCGGAATGGTGGTCATGATCAGCAGCGGGTAGCCCCAGTGGGCAAAGATGGCCACCATCAGCAGGTAGACGATCAGCAGGGCGACGACATAGTTGCCGGCCAGTGATTCACGCGTGGCATCCAGCTGGTCGGCGGCGCCGGAAATATTCAGGCTGACGCCGGCGGGCACCAGACCGCGGTCCTTCAGGTACTGCACCAGATCGGTCCTGACCCGCTCGACGCCGGTCTCCAGCGCCACCGAGCGCGGCGGAATGATATTCAGCGTCACCGTGCGGCGGCCGTCCACGCGCCGCACAGTACTGGTGTCGACGGTCTCGACGGTGTCCGCCAGTTCCGACAGCGGCAGCACCCGCCCCGCCGGCGTGTACACGAAAATATTCTGCAGTGTCTCCACCGTCGCCGCGGGGCCCTGGCGGTTGTAGAGATACATATCGATCTTGTCGTCGTCGAGGAAGAACTCATTGACGAAGGCGCCGTCGGTCAGCGCGGCCACGGTAAAACCAATGTCCTCCGCACTCATGCCCACTTCCGCGGCCCTGTCCCAGTTGGGCGTGACCTGCAACAGCGGCTGTGCCAGGGACAGGCTGGCGGGCTGGGTCTGGATACTGGGGTTGTCGAAGATTTCCCGCGTGCGCGTATAGGCGGCGCGCGCCACCTGGTACAGGTTGGCGAGATCCGGGCCGGAAATATCCAGGTTCACGCTGCGCGTGCCGCCGTCGTTGCTGCTGATGATGGAGCCGCGCGCCGCAAAGGCGCGCATGCCCGGATAGCTCTCGTACTTGCGCACGATCGCCGCCATCAGCTCGTCGATATGGGCGGGATCCCTGCTCTCGGAAATAATGCGCAGACTCTGCGGCGACACGCGCATATTGAGGTACTTCATCGCCGGCACCGCTGTCTCGCCGCGATCGAAGGCCGCCGGTTCGTCGTCGACAAACGGCAGAAAGTAGTCCTGCAGTTCGCCGGCAATCTCTTCCATGGTGCCCAGGTTGTAGCCCGGCGGCGCGTTCATGGTGGCGAAGGTCTTGGCTTCCTCGCCCTCCGGCAGGTATTCGGCCGGCGGCGTGAGCAACACGATAATCGCCAGGCTGAGCGCCGCGGTGATGCCGATGGTATAGATCCGCCGCACCGGGGTGGCGATCAGCCAGCCGATGCGGTTGAGCACGCCGTTGCGCAGTGCGCTGTGGGAGATGGCCTCCGCCCGCGCGCCGTCGAACTCCAGCCGCGCACTGGCGGTGGGGATCACGGTAATGGCCACCAGCATCGACACCAGTATCGAGGCGGAAATGGCGATGGCGACATCGGAATAGAGCTGGCCGGCCTCCTCGGCGATAAACACCACCGGCAGAAATACCATCACCGTGGTCAGCGTCGATGCGAGCACCGCCGGCCAGACTCGCTGCACCCCGGCGATTGCCGCCTGCAGTTTATTCAGGCCGCGGCGCCGCTCCAGCTCGATGCTCTCCAGCACCACGATACTGTTGTCCAGCGTCATGCCGATGGCAAAGGCCACCCCGGCCAGGGAAATCACATTGATGGTGCGCCCGGCGATCAGCAGGCCGATAAACGCGGCGATGGTACAGATGGGGATGCCCGCGACGCCCAGCGCCGTCGCGCGGATGGAGCGCAGGAACAGGTACATCACCGCGGTGGCGAAGAGCGCGCCTAGCATCAGGTTTTTCCACACGTTCAGCACCGAGTCCTGCACATAGCCGACGTCGTCCGCGGTCAGTTCCATGACCATGCCCTGGGGTTCGAGCAGCTCGCGGTTGATCTGTGTCATCTCCTTCAGCATGGCCCGCTTGATCGCGATCACGTTGGAACCGCTCTCGCGCCGCACCGACAGGCTGATCACCGGCAGGCCGTTGACATAGGAATTGGTGCGGATCTTGAAATGGTCCAGCGCCACCTCCGCCACATCGCCGAGGCGCGTGATACTGTCGCCGCTGCGCTGCAGAATCAGGTCGCGCAGCTCGTCGAGATCGCGGAAGCGGCCCAGGGTGCGCAGCAGGTAGCGGCGCTTGCCGCTCTCCACTTCGCCGCCCGAAATGTCGCGATTGCGTGCGGCGATGGCCGCGCGCACATCGTTCAGCGTCAGGTTGCGCTCGGCCAGGCGCGCCGGCATCAGGCGGATCTGGATCTGCCGCTCCGCACCCCCGCCCACATCCACCTGCGCCACGCCGGGCACACCCGACATGCGCGGGCGCACATTGTCCTCGACATAATCGCGCATCATGTCCATATCCAGGTTGCGCGGATTGCCGGGCAGCGGCGAGATGCGGAAATACATGAAGGCGTTGGCGGAGAAGGAGGTGGCGTAGACGCGCGGCTCGTCGACATTCTCCGGATAGGAGGGCACCTGGGTCAGCGCGTTGTTGACGCGGATCAGCGCCTCGGTAATGTCGACGCCGAACGGAAATTCCAGCTCTATTTCCGCCGTGCCGAGATCGGCGGTGGACTGCAGTTCCTGCAGGTAGGGAATATTGCGCAGGTATTCCTCCTGCTCGATCAGTATCTCCTTTTCGATATCCTGCGGTGTGGCGCCGGACCAGCGCGTCTGGATCGATATGGTGCGCACTTCCAGGTCCGGAATCATCTGCACCGGAATGCGCAGCGCCGCCACCACGCCCAGCACGGCGATGATCAGTACGCTGACCGTCACCAGAATTCCGTTGCGGACTATCTGCTCAAACATGATCGCTTCTTGATGAATGTGCTGTGGGAGCCTGCCCGGCCGGCGATACCGATGCCGCCGATCGCGCCCGCAGCATTCGCCTGCAGGGCAGGCTCCCACAAGGCGCCAAGCCATAACTTAACGCCATTGGCTTGTCACTGGTTACTGCGACTGTTTCAGGATCACCGTCTGGCCCTTCTGCAGGCCCTCATTGCCGCGGGTGACGACCACCTGGCCCGCCTTGAGCCCCGCGCGAATTTCAATCAGCCCGGCAAAACTGAGGCCGGTGCTCACCTGCTGTTCGCGCACCTGGGCGGCCTTGCCCCAGCCACTGAAGTTGTCGGCGATCCAGACGGTGATGCGCCCGTCCGGGTAGCGCAGTACCGCGTCGCGGGGAATCGCGACACCGCGGCGGTCGGTGTCGAGCAGCAGTGTGGCGGAGACCGACATGCCGGGAATCAGCTGCGGTGTGCTCTCGGTGGCGATTTCCGTGCGCAGCAGGAAAGTGCGCGCGTCGCTGCTGCTGAGCGGCACCTTGTGCTGCACGCGCACTTTGTAGGTGTGTTCGGTGCCGGTATCGAAGCGGACGTCGAGCGGGGTCTTTGGGTCGATGCGCGCATAGAGCCGCTGCGGCACCTGGAAGTCCGCGCGCAACCGCTCGGCGGCCACCAGTTCGAACAGGTCGACGCCCGGCTCTACCCATTCGCCCAGCTCGGCAAAGCGCCGGCTGATGGCGCCGTCAAACGGGGCGGCGATTTTGTGGCGCCGCAACAGCGCTTCCTGGCGCTGCGCTTCAATCTCCGCCGCGCGCAACTCCGCATCGCGAATACGCACCTCGGAGGCCCGCGATTTTACTTCGGTCTCGGCGATATGCTTGTCGCCTACAAGACGCTGCGCCTCACTCAACCGCCGGCGGCTCTCCGCCAGCGCCTCGCGACTGCGCTCCACTGCCGCAAGCGCCGCGTCGCGGGCGATGACGTTCAGTTCCGGATCCAGCTCCAGCAGCGGCTGACCTCGCTTCACCCGGCTGCCCACGTCCACGTGGACCTCGCTGACGAGGCCCTCGACTTCGGTCGACAGCATTGCCTGCCGCGGCGGTGTCAGGGTGCCGGTGACCGGCACCGGTTCCACGATGGGCCGTTCCGCGACAGTGATCCCCTCGACGGTGATGGCGTTGCTTTTGTCATCGGATGCCGCGGCACAGAGGGTGGACAGCAGGCCGCAGAGTCCTGTGGCCAGTGCCAGTCGTGGGTAAAACTTCGCAAAAATGCACTGCATAGCGTGCGCGGCTTCCATCTGTTTGCGCATGACATAGTTGAGGATACACAGCCACAGGCCGCAACGATACCGTGCGCGGTGGGGCATAACGCGCTTCCGATAGCGTGGTACGGTTTGGGAACAAAATGGATCAGTTTTCCACGGCTTGCCATTGCGCCACGGGAGCTGTCGATTGGAGCGACTGGCGCGTTATTAACCCGGCAATGTTTATTGCCAGGTTAATAGTGGAATATTTCGTCCAGCGTGAATGTCTCCACGGCTGGCCCCGGCTCGTTGCTGACCTGAACCATCCTGGCCGCGACCTGCTCGCCGCGGATGGGTCGGTAGCGGCGCAGGCCGGGCAGGGTGCACAGCAGCGGCAACAGCCGGCTGCCGAGCCACTCCGCGGGGCGGAACTCTGCTCTGTCGCCCAGCAGCAGCGACGGTCGGAAAATGCTGATCCGGGGAAAAGGCAGGCGCAGAACTTCCCGCTCGAGTTCACCCTTCATCCTGAGGTAGGCACTTCTGCTGTTCGGATCGGCGCCGCTGGAAGAGACCAGCAGATAGTGCGCGACGCCGGCCTCTGCGGCCAGCCTGGCCGCCTGCAACTGGTAGTCCACATCCACCCTGCGCTGTTTCGCCAGGGAAGCGGCCCGACTGCGTGTGGTGCCGAGACAGGAAAACAGCAGGTCCCCCTCAAACAGCGATGCGCAGTCCGAGAGCCGCTCGAAATCCACGATCTCGTTGCGCACTTTGGCCGCGGGGTGCGGCGCTGCCCGCCGCGTCAGCGTCACCACCTGGCCGATGTGCGCGGCATCCGCGAGCTGATTCACCAGATGGCCGCCGATCAGACCGGTGGCGCCGAGGACAAGTGCTTTTCTAGCCATCTGCTTTCCCGTTTGCTGCGTGCTGTGGCTAAAGCCAGATTCTGTTGTTCAGTCAGCGCGGGCCTTCTCGTTAGTCAGGCCGTGACCGAGAAAGCGGCGTCGTAGGTTACATCGCCCCGGGGAATCCTAGCCTGAAAGGGCAGGGCCAGAAAATATTCCGGCGGCACATCGGCCAGTGTCAGGCCGGGCGCCGGGCGGAAGCCAAAGCGGTGGTAATAGGCGGGCGAACCGAGCAGCACACAGCCTGCGGCGCCCGTCGCCCGCAGGTATTGCAGACATTCCTGCATCAGCCGGGTACCGATACCCCGTCGCTGGTATTGCGGCAGCACCGAGACGGGGCCTATGCCGAACCAGCCGGGCGTGCCATCGGAAATCCGTACCGGCGATGCAGCCACGTGTCCGGCCAGCTGGCCCTGCACCTCGGCCACCAGGGAGACCGCCAGCTGCCCGGAAACCCTGAGCGCCTTGACAATATGCTGCTCCGTGCCGCTGCTGCGGGCGGCCTCCAGGAAAGCAGCCGTGATCAGGGCATCGATTGCGTCGATATCCGCAGTCCTTTCCGCTCGCAGGGTCATTTCCACGGCGCTGTTACTCCGCATCGGGTAGTTGTGATTGAAGGGTATGCACAATCCGCTTATGACTTAATGCAATCGGCCTGACTTTCTCCATAGCGGAGCGCTATGGGGACGAGTGGAAAAATTCATTTTCGCTGCCGGTCCCGCCGCAATACTCTGGCTGCACACCAGAGGAACAGGAGGCGCCCATGAAAGCCATTATCGCCATCGTTAACAGATCTACGGCAGGCCGCAGCGGTCAGCGGCCGCGCGCGACCGAGTGCAATTATGCCGACAACTACTACGGTGATCAGGTCTGCGTAGCGCGTCCGCATCCGCAGTGAGTGGCGACTGGCCGTGTCGGCGCCCGCTTGATCGCTCAGTGACCTCGAGCGGGCGCGGCGGCTGCTATTGCCTGCGCGCTCGCTGCTCGTATTGCGCCTTGGCCAGCCGGTTGTAGCGCTCCAGCACGCTGGCGTCAGAGGGTGTTTCCGACAGCCGGATCAAGTCGATCTTGAGCCTGCCCTCGCGGTCGAACTGGCTGGCAAAGGTACCCATATCGGTCATCTCCAGCTGCCAGTCGGTCAGCTTGCCGACCACGTAGTTGGCAAACTGAAAGGCCTCGTATTCATTCAGCAAAGTGAGAAAGTCGCTGAAGGAAAATCCTTTGAGGGTTTTCTGGGCCTCGAATGCACTGCGGTAGCCTTCGGCGATCGGGGAGACTTGCTCGGGCTTGTCCCCGGCCTCGTCGGCGTAAGCCAGCTGGAACTGGTAGGAGTGGCGCGTCTCGTGAATCAGGAAGGCCAGGGCGTCGTATTTGTTGCGCGCGGCCAGCTTGTCCGGATTCAGGTAGACGGTACCGGTCGACGGCTTCTGCGGGTCGAAGTCAAAATAGACGGTGCGACCGGGGTAGCTGTGGTTGTCGATAACCAGTTTCGGCGGCGCTATCTCCATCACCGCCGTTTCCAGCGCAAAGATGCGCTTCAGGTGGGGAATCTGCTCGTCGATCGACAGTTCCGGCCAGCGCGCGATGGCGTCTCTGAGCGCCTGGTCCTTTTCTATCGCGGCCACCAGCGCATCCGCCTGCCTTATCGTCATTGCAAAGGCGGGCTTTAGGAAGCCGCGGGCCTGCGGCTGCAGCGCGAAGGCCCCGGGCATCTGGCGCTGCAGTTCCTGGTTCGCATAGAAGTCGGATTCGGCGGCCGCCGCCGCGCTCCACAATGCCGCATTCAACAACGCCGTATTCAACAACAGTCTGGCGAAAGCCACGATTCGCATCATCATTTGCCGGTCTCTACTTCGGAAAGGCGGCGGATTATAGCATCGCCGTGTAGCGATCGCGGGCGACTGCCTGTCGGGAGCTGCGGGCCCTGTCGGCGTACACTGGAGGTCAGGCAGAGCCGCTGCCCAGCCAGGCCTCCGCATCGGCCCGCCGGTCGTGAGCGAATGCCTTAATCTCCAGACCGGGAATCAGTGCGCCCTCGAACTCGCTGATTTTTCCTATCCAGTTCTCATCCGTGAGCACCGCGGCCCGGCGGAACTTGCCGATAAAGCCCAGCATGCTGGGCAGGCGCGAGAATTCAATGCCGATGGCCGCAATCGAGGGCAGGCGGTAGTCGATAACATCACACAGCATGGTGCCCTGCTCGATACCATGGGATTTTTCGACCAGCTCGTCCAGTGCCCGCTTCATTTCCTCCGGGCCGAGCTTGCCGCTGATGGCAATATCCAGGCGATTCTCGCCCGCTCTGTTCACGCTATACATTGATTCTCCTTCGGATAAGTATCCATTTTTCCAGAATTGCCTACCGGTAGAAAACGGCGAGCCACAGGGTAATATTGTCGGGGTCAGTGTGGCTTACTCTGTGCCTGACATGGGCGGGAATCTTCACATGGTCGCCTTTGCGCAGCACTATCTCGCGGCCGTCCTCAAAGCGAATGCCAGCCGAACCCTCCAGTACTATGACCCATTCGTGGTCTTCCTGGTCATACCAGCCGCTCTCCGGTGAACTCTGCCCCCGGGAGATGATCCGCTCTATGCGCACGTGCTCGCTCTGGACCAGATCTGAAAAATGCTCACGGGTCAGATCTTGCGGGAATTGTGCATAGATGTTTTCCACAGTTCACTTCCAGTTTCTTGCAGACAAAGGGTCCGGAGCCATCCGCACAGCTGGCGGCAGCTCAATCGATTTGCACCGCGGAATAAACGGTGTGCGCGGCACCCGGGATGGCTGCGCTGCCAGGCCGAAATCCGCGCGGCGGCAGATTTGTCCCTCCGCGCGGCAGGCAGCGAAGGCGGGCGTCCAAATATTCCGGTCGGATGCGCGCACCTGCGTTACACCGATTGCATTATTGGCCATGACCGCCCTCAAGCGCATTGATAATGATTTGCAAATAATTCACGTTCCTGTCATCAGCGCGTCATAAAGACGCGCATCACATCAGTAAAGGCTTTTCCAGAACTTATACTCGCACTGGCAGCTGCCCCCTTGGCCATACGGGCCTCGAATTTTTTTGGGGCAGCTTGGTTGTTGCTCCGATAAATCAAGCAGTGTCCATGTCAAACAGTCAAACTGTGAAGTCGCCGGGCGATGGCCTAACTCGCTACGCCAGTGAATCCCTTGTTCAGCCGTTCAAGATCCTGCCCGCGAAGATGGGCGCCGCCTTTGCGCATACGATCGACAGCCGCGCTGTCTGGATCTGTTGGGCCTGGGCCGTACTGGCCTACGCGTTGATCGCCCGGGGATGGTTCTACGCGCATATGTTTACGGTGGAGGCCGCGCCATTCGGCTTTGATGCCCACCAGCACCGCTGGCTGGACCTGATGCTGAATTCATACCGGGACCTGCGTTTTGTGCTGCCCTCGACACTGGTGCTCGCCGTGGCCGGCGCCGCGCTGGTATGGCTGATGCGCAGACGCGGCTGGAAATCGGGCTGGTGGCGGCACCTGCCTGTTCTGGCCATGCTGCTGTTCGTGGGTGTGTTCCACGGCGCCTTCTATCGGGTCGCCCTGGTCATGCACGTGCCCCTGGGATTCGACGCACTGCAGGAGGCATGGCTAAGCGGCTTCGGCTTTGCGGAATTCAAGGCCGAACTGACGCCAACCTATACGGTGCTCATGGTATTGCCGGCGGTGCTCTACCTGTTCGCTCTGTTTCTGAACCGCGGAAGCTGGCGCAGGATCCGCAATGGCATGACGCTCTGTCTCGTGGCTGCGCTGGCGGTGTTGCCCGGGTTTGATGCCTCCTTCGGCGAGGAGGACTTCCTCAGGGTGAATCCGGTGATCCACGTCAGCAAAGACGTCATCAAAGGCGCCCTGTTCTCGCACAACCGGTTTGCCGACCAGGAGCGCGCGCCTTCGGCAGCGCAGATGGAATCAGTGCGCTGGGTCGATCCCGCCTTCGTGGGCAATGCGGTGCCGCCGTCGCTGCGCCGCGCGGAGTCTGCGCTGCAGCCGGGCGGCGCGACAGCGGGCGGCGGGATTACAGCAGCGGATGACTTCGACGTGGTGTTGCTCATTCTGGAGAGCGTAGGGCGCCGCTACATCTTTGACACGAACCTCAGGGGCGCGGGCCAACCGAACCCGAAGCCGATGCCCTTCCTGCACAAGTTGTCCCGCGAAGGGGTGTTCTTCGGCAACCACTACTCCCCGAGCAACAGCAGCCCCCGCTCGATCTTTTCGCTGGTTACCGGCCTCGGCCCGGTGCCGGTTCCCTACCTGTTTGCCACGCGCAGTGATATTCAGGTGCCCACCCTGGGGGATTTCATCGACAGGCGCAGTTCCTTCCTGGTGACGCCCAGCCGCACTGCCCACTACTTCCCGCGCGCCCTGTTTCTGCACGCCGGGATAGAGATCCAGGACTACTACTCAATTCCGCAGCGGCACCTGAAGCGCCCGGGCAGCGACTGGCTGCGGGACGAGCGCGACACAATGGATGCCTTTATCGAGCGGGTTACCACCGCGACGGGGCCATTCTTCGGCATTTACTACAGCGGTGCTGCGCATATGGATTACACCGACTACGGGCCGGAATACCGTGTGATCGACAGCACCGACCGCGAGATCGACCGCTACTACAACAACCTGCGCCTGCTGGATGTGCAGCTGGAGCGCTTCTACGCCGCACTGCAGGCCAGTGGCCGGGCGGACCGCACCATCCTCGTGATCGCCGGCGATCACGGCGAGGCCTTTGGCCAGCACAAGGGCAATTGGGGACATGCGCGGGCGAGCTACGAGGAGAACTTCGCGACCTTCGCCCTTATTCACCAGCCGCGCCTGTTCGCGCCCGCGCGTATCGAAAGACCCACGGTGCATTCAGATGTACTGCCGACCCTGCTGGACGGCATGGACGTGGACTTCGACCGCGACCTGATACAGGGGGAGTCGGCTTTCGCAGAGGGATATCGCAAGTACATCTTCCTCTACGGCAACGAGAATACCGTGAGTTCCATCGACCGCGACGGCACCAAGCTGCAACTCATCTACCAGACGGGTGAGTGCCGCGTATACGACCTCGCGAATGATCCGCTGGAGGCAGCGCCGCTGGCATGCGAGGGGCACGAGGAGCAGAAGATTGCGACCTTGAAATACAAGGTCTATCAATCGCGCATCCTGTCTCAGTACAACGCCGGCCTCAGGACGGCCAAACGCAGCGATCAACCGCTCGACCTGGCGGAGCAGCGCGCGCGGACTGGTGACGACTGATCCGGTAATAAACACTGCCGAAAAATAGTTTGCGGCCCAGGGATTTGCCGCCGCCGCTGACTGAAGGCCGGCACGAACTCGTCCGGGAACAATCAAGAGTAAAGATAAAAACGGAAGCGGGCGGCCGTCCTGCGTCCACAATTCTTGGTGCGATCCGCAGGGGCCGCGGGCGCATACGGCGTTTCAGCCGCCCTTGACGCCCTTCTCGATGCGGTCGCCGATATCCTTGTCGATCTTGCGCCAGTAGTCGAAGGCGCGTTTCAGGATCTCGTCCGATACGCCCGCCTTGAGGTGACCCACCACATTGGACACCAGCCGCGCCCGCGCGTCGTCGTCCATCACTTCGCGCACCAGTACGCCCGGCTGTACGAAGTCGTCGTCCTCCTTGTGCGGCGTGTAGGCCGCGTGCATAAACTCGCCGCTGGCCTCCCACTTCTCCATGTAGGTGTGATTGGCGGCCGGCCCGCCCTTAGAGTTGGGCGCATAGACCGGGTCCGACGCATTCTGCACGCGCATGGCGCCGTCCTTGCTGTAGCTGTGAAACGGACACTTGGGCGCATTCACCGGGATCTGCTTGTAATTCACGCCGATGCGGGCGCGGTGCGCGTCCGCGTAGGAGAAGACGCGGGCCTGCAGCATCTTGTCGGGGCTGAAGCCGATGCCGGGCACGATATTGTTGGGTTCGAAGGCGGCCTGTTCGATTTCCGTGTGGAAATCGGTCGGGTTGCGATTCAGCGTCAGCCGGCCGACTTCGTGCAGGGGATAGTCGCCGTGTGGCCACACCTTGGTCAGGTCGAAGGGATTGAAGCGGTAGTCCTTCGCCTCCTCGAACGGCATTATCTGCACGTTCAGGGTCCAGCTGGGGTAGTCGCCTTTGGCGATGGCATTGAACAGGTCGCGGCGGTGCGCGTCCGCGTCCTCGCCGGCGAGCCGGTCGGCCTCTTGCTGCGTCAGGGACTCGACGCCCTGGTCGGTCTTGAAGTGGTACTTGATCCAGAAGCGCTCGCCCTTGGCGTTGACCCACATATAGGTGTGGCTGGAATAGCCGTTCATATGCCGGTATGTCTTCGGTATGCCGCGATCGCCCATCAACCAGGTGACCTGGTGCGCCGTCTCCGGCGACAGGGTCCAGAAATCCCACTGCATGTCGTTATCGCGCAGGCCGGAGTCCGCCCGCCGCTTCTGCGAGCGAATAAAGTGCTGGAACTTCATCGGGTCGCGGACAAAGAACACCGGAGTATTGTTCCCCACCATGTCGTAGTTGCCTTCCGTGGTGTAGAACTTGAGGGCAAAGCCGCGCGGATCGCGCCAGGTGTCCGGGCTGCCTTTCTCGCCGGCGACGGTGGAAAAGCGGATCAGCGTGTCGGTCCTGGTGCCCGGCTGGAACACCGCAGCCTTGGTATAGGCGGTCATATCCTTGGTGACCTCGAAGTAGCCAAACGCACCTGAGCCCTTGGCGTGGGGCTGGCGCTCGGGGATATGCTCGCGGTTGAAATTGGCCATCTGCTCGATCAGGTAGTGATCCTGCAGCAGGATAGGGCCGTCGGCCCCCACCGTCAGCGAATACTCGTCGCTGGCTACCGGAATGCCGGCATCGTTGGTTGTGCGGTTTTTATCGTCCTTGGTCACGGCGCTGTATCCTCCGTCGTTTGTGTCGTTCAGTCCGTCCTTAGCTGTGGTGCACGGGGCACAGGAAACAATAGTGCAGTATTGCCTTCTGGGGAGGGAATTGCGCGCATTGCCAGAGCGGGAAGGCTGAAAAAGAAAGAGTGCCCCTGCGGGCACTCCTGTGTTGGTCTGCGACGAGATCGGGGACGCTCCTGACGCCGGTCATTGTTGCCCCGGCGCCCGCTCGATCAGGCCGTTGGATGGCTGGCTCGCGGGATCGACAACCTTGCGGGATGCCTCGCTGCCGGTTATGGGCAGTTGCTCTTTATCGAGCAAGCCGATCTGCGCCAGCACGCTGGCCTGGTCCCAGTAGATGCGCTCACCGGAAATCTTTTCGTCTTCAAACTGCACAACCACGACGACGGCGATCTCGACATGCTTGCCGCTGGGGGGAATGCCCGGGAGTATCCACGGCATCTCTATCGTGTGGGTAAACTTGTGAATCAGTTCGTCTACAATCCGCTCCTCGCCGATCGTGCGCGCGACGGGAACCGTCTCGGTGTCGGGCGGATGGCCCGGCAGGAAGTAGGTACTGTAGAAAGCGCGGACTGCCTCGTGGCCGAAACCGCCGGTCATCACCGGGACATGATTGACGAAGGGGCGCGCCGCCATGGTCGCCATGGTCGCATCGATATTCTTCAGCTCGAATTCGGCGGTCAGATGTTGTTCCCATGTATCGACCATCGCCCGCTGCTTCGGGGTAAGTTCACCGCTCATCAGTGCATCCATCAATTTTTCAAGAGTTTGGCAGGCCGCGCTTGTCAGGCGCCTGTCGAGCCTTTGCCCTGTCAGAGCGCCTTTCCATTTCAGCCCATACCAGCCCCGCGAGGCCCAGCGCCAGTATGGCAAACGGAGCGCTCGCCCAGGGTGCATCCAGCACCACAAGCGTCAGGCCTGAAACGGTGATCCAGAGCAGCGGTATAGCGGCGGCGATCCACATCGCCGCGCCGCGCAGGGAGATGACGACCAGGCCGAGCGTAGTGACGGCAGTGGGGGCGGGGTGAATGCCGAAAGTCTCAGCCTGAAACCACGAATAGCCCATCAGCGGGGCGATCACCGGGTAGCCGAGCAGGCCGGTGGCCGCTATCAATACGCCGGCGAAAAACGGCAGACCTCTCCGCTGCGGTGACACCTCAGTACCGAAATGGGTGATTGAGAAGAGTGTGAGCGTGGCCGCCTGGGCGAGGAAGGCCCAGCCCATATAATTTCCGGCCCAGTTGAGTTCACCATAGCGCGCGAAAAAATAGGCAACGCCGACGAAGCCCCAGACTGGAGCCAACAGAAAACAGGCGATACGTGCGCGGCCCCTCAGCGACAGGAAGAAGGCGCTGGCCCCCAGTGCCAGGATGAGCAGGTGCAGCGGCCAGTAAGCCTCGCCCATGCGCTCGAGCAGGCGAAAATAAATGTCACTCGTAAACGGGATGAAGTCCTGGAGCCGGTAGGAGGACCATTCGCTCATAGCGACTCGATAAATTCGACCATCCGCCGCCGGGTGCTCGCGGAAGGCATGGGGTCGCGACCGGCGCGCATATTTTCGTTCAGGTGGTCGACCCGGGTCGTGGCGGGGATGGCGCAGTTCACCGCCGGATGGCTGACGATAAATTTCAGCAGAAAATCGGCCCAGGTTCGGCAATCGCATTCCTGCACCGCCCACTCCGGCACCTGCTCGCGCCCCTTCAGTCCCTTGATCAGGTTGCCGCCGTCGTAGGGCCGGTTGGCAATCACCGCGACACCCTTCTCCTGCGCCAGCGGCAGTAGCCGTTTTTCCGCCTCGCGGTGGGTGATGTTATAGGTCATCTGCGCAAAATCGATATCCTCTGAAGCCATGATCTGTTCGAATTCAGCATGGCGGCGCCCGTGCGACGTGGTAATGCCGACATAGCGAATCTGACCGGCCGCCTTCATTTCCCGCAAAGCGGCGAGATTTTCCCGCCAGTTGTCCAGATTGTGTACCTGCACCAGATCGAAGTGCTTTACCCCCCAGCGCTGTGCCAGCTCGGCGACCTGTTCGCGCGCAGAGCCGCCCGCCGGGCCCCAGACCTTCTCGGCGGAAAACAGTGTGGCGGGATTACCGAGCCGCTTCAGGGCGTAACCGATGACATCGGGCGCGGAGCCGTACATGGGCGACGAGTCGATCAGGCCGCCGCCCTGCGCGAAGAATGCCCGCACCACCTCCGCGCGCGCATTGAGTAATTGCGGGTCGCTGCCGACATTGAATGTGCGCCAGGTGCCGAGCCCGATCACCGGGAGTGTCTCGTCGGTGCCGGGAATGGCCTTCTCGAGGGCAGCGCCGGGTGCGGCGGTTGCCCGTGCCGGCAGCAGCCAGGCGGAGGCGATGCCGGCGCCGATCAACTTCAGGGTTTGTCTGCGAGTGAAGCGCTGTGTCATGGGGTGCCGGCTTTCAGGGCTGCGGGCCGCAACAGTGCGGTGATCAGCAGCAGTATAAAACAGGCCAGCACGAACACTTTGTTGACAAACCAGTTGGTGCGCCAGATCGACCAATCCGGCTCAGACAGAAAGCGGGCAAACAGCGTGACGATAATGATGATCTCGACTGCCGCCACCGCGATAGCGAGGAAGTACGTATATCCGGGGCGCGCCAGCAGCGCCCAGCCCAGCCACACATGGATTACCGGCCAGAAATCCCAGTAGATATAGCGCGTCCAGGGTTCCCCGCTTGCCAGTGCGAAGGCGATCGGGAACAGATACTTGATGAACATCGTCCACGCCGCGAGGATAAACAGAAAGTGCGCGATAAAAGTGACCCAGGTATCCGAGGACTGTTGGGCCGGGTTGTGGCGGGGCATGTATGGCTCCTGCATGAATGACTCTTTAAAGTCCCGTATTAGCGAGCAGTGCTTTTGCGTAAGTCCCATCGGGTCCGCTGAGTCGCTGAGGCAATTTTTTGTCACTATCCGGTGTTTGGATTGTCCGCAGTTGCCTGTCGCATTTGCTGCCGCGCTCACTGTAACAATTTTTTTCGTGCCTGAGGCCGGATCGATTTCGACATCGTTTTTCTTGCGCGGCCCGTGAAATTGCCGGTTCTCCCGAGCTTTCTGCAAGCTAATCAGTGGCGCGACCGGCCGGCAGCCTGTGGGCCAGCCGCAGTTCCCGCAGCATGGCCTGCTTCTTGGCCTGGTGCGCCTGCATGCGCCGCAGTATGTCGTCCAGCAGCCGCAACGCACTGAGCATGTGCGGGCCCTTGTTGAGCATCACGCACTCGGCCCTGTGCCCCATCGCCGCATCCGTGATCTCGGCCCGCGATGGCATTCCCCGTCTGGCCAGGCTTTCCAGCACCTGCGTGGCCCAGATCACCGGAACGTGGGCGGCCTCGCAGATCCAGAGAATCTCCTCCTGGACTTCCGCCAGGCGCTCGAAGCCGCATTCCACTGCCAGGTCACCGCGCGCGATCATCACCCCGCAGCAGGGCGTCCGCATCGCCGCCAGCAGCATGTCCGGCAGGCACTCGAAGCCGCGCCGGGTCTCGATCTTCAGCACGATCGCCGGGTGCCGGCCGCCCAGGCGCGCCAGGTGTTGCTGGAGCGATTCCACGTCCGCGGCGCTGTTGGCGAAGGACAGCTGGACAACGTCGGCATGCCGGGCGACGAACGCCAGGTCCTCGAGGTCTTTGCCGGTCAGGGCAGCCAGCCGCAGGGGACTGTCGGGCAGGTTGATGCCCTTGTCGGCGCGGAGCTTCGCGCCCCGCGGGCCGGCGTGCCTGATGCGGACGAAAACCCGGCTGGTCTCGAGCCGCTCCACCACGCCGCCGATCTTGCCGTCGTCGAACCAGATGCTGTCCCCCGAGCGGACATCGTCGAACACCGCGGGAATCGTGCAGCCGATCGTGGCCGGGGTGAGGATCTCGCCGGCACTGTCGGCGGCTGCGGGGCGGCCGGGCTCGGTGTCGCGGGTCAGGATCAGCGGGTCTCCCTGCCGGAGCAGGATGGCATTATCGCCCGGCGGAATGTCGCCGACGCGAGCCTGGGTTTCGTCCCCGTCGCGGGCGCGGCGCAGGGTGGTGCCCGGCACTATGTAGGTCGTCTTGGCGGCTTCCGCCCAACAGCCGCGATCGGTGACGTCGGCGATGGCAAAACTCCGCCTGGAACCGCGGGCATCGATGAGTTCCACGCGGTCGCCCGCGCGCAGCCGACCCAGCCATTGTGACGGCACGGGCAGGCAGGCATCCGCTGGTGAGGGCGGCGCCTGCGCGGCGCCCTCGGCGGTCAGCCAGACTCGAGCGGGGGCGCTGACGCGCCCGAAACTATCGCGGCGGGGCCGAACCCGGACCACGGCCGGACCCGGCTCGAGCGGTCCGGTGCGCAGCTTCGGTCCGCCCAGGTCCATCACCACCCGGCAGGAGCGGCCCAGCGCCCGCTCGGCTCGCCTGAGGTGCTCGATCATTCGCAGCCAGGTGGCGGCGTCGTCGTGCGCGCAGTTGATACGCATGCAGTCCATGCCCTGCTCGAGCAGATCGTGAACCAGGAGGTAGTCGCTGCCCGCCTCCGTCGGCATGGTGACCATGATCCGCACGCCGCGCCCCGGTGTTGCCGGACCGAGCAGGGCGTCGGTGTGTTCGGCCAGCAGCCGCTGCCCGGAGGCGAAATCGACACACAGTTGGTCCGCCGCCGGCGGCTGCCAGTCGCGGCCCGCCAGGCGGTGCAGTACCTCCAGCACCGCGTCCACCGTGGCCAGCACGTGGGATTCCGCCCGCCCGAGCGAGGACAGGCCCAGGGTCGCCAAGCGTAGTTGCAGTGGGCGCAGGTCGCGACGGCGCAGGGCGAGATAGTGCAGGAGGTTGCGGGCGCTGTCCCGGTAGTTGGCGTGAATTCCTGCCAGACGCTGGCGCTGCGAGCCTGCGTCGGAAACCAGGTCCGCCCGGATTGCCATGAGTTCCCGGAGAACGTCCTCGACGTCCGGACGGTTCTGGCGAGCGCCGCTGTCCACATCATTTGGCGTCAATGGCACGCTCTCCGAAGCTCGTGCAGGGTTATGGAATAGAAAGCGTTGCCCTCAAGCGCGACAACGCCTCCCCGTGTCAGGATAGTTGTCACCTGTCCCCGTCCAAAAATTCGAGACCAGACTCCGCATCCATACCAATGACTCGCGCAGGGCCGGGTTTCTCCGTGTTAGTGCACAACCGCAGACAGCGCAATTGTCAATCATATCCGGGATAGGGGTAGGGGGGGGAGCAGGGTGCGGGGGCGCGACATGTTCTCGGTGCCGACGCGCGTTCATCCGTCAGTGGGCGGGGGGGTGCGCCTGCAGTGGACTGGCGCCAAAGCACTGTTGCTACTCATCTACCAGCGCGCGCCTTCGGGCGGGTTACAGCGCATTCTCTGCCGGCGCGTCCTACGCGTCCTAGAGTATCGCCGGGTCGGGGCGCAAATGCGCTGTGTCACTACAATCCGCTCTTCCCTGTAACGGTATTTCTTTATGGCATGTGCTTCTGCCGTTGGGGAAATCATGCCGGTTTTTCCCGTCTTGTGTAGTGACGGATTGGGGGGAGGGGCCGCAAAGCCTCGCCTGGTGGAGTAATGCTGTCGTCGTCAATTCGAGATTGCGCGCCTAACAGATTGACGATTCCAGATCTTGGATTACAGTTTGAAGTCTATCTAACAGCGGTTCTTGATTTCTGTGATTTGATTGGTGGCGCTTCATTGGTCGTTTCAATGAATCGCATAAGATTCAAATTTGTTTGACGGCATGTTATGCAGTTTAGAGCGGATATCAACGGGCTGAGAGCCATTGCGGTAATCGCCGTTGTTCTGTTTCATTTCAATTCGTCCTGGATGCCTGGTGGATTTGCCGGTGTAGATGTTTTTTTTGTCATTTCTGGTTTTTTAATGACCGGAATAATATTCAAAGGTATAGAACAAGAGAAGTTTTCTGTTTTCAGGTTTTACGTTGCTCGAGCAAACAGAATAGTCCCCGCGCTATCGGTGCTCTGCCTTGTTCTGTTATCTTTTGGTTTTTTCTATCTTACGCCGCTCGATTATGAGGCGTTAGGTTACTACGTTGCCAGTAGCATTGGATTTTTCTCCAATATTATTTATCGGGGGGAGTCGGGCTATTTTGACGCGGTTGCACACGAAAAATGGTTGTTGCATACCTGGTCATTATCAGTCGAATGGCAATTCTACATGATCTATCCATTAGTGCTTGTCGCTATGCGAAAGTTCATGTCTATCAAGGCGATGAAAGCCAGCGTTCTTCTCGGAGCTATTTTAGGCTTTGTCTTTTGTGTGATGGCCACTTACTACAAGTCGCCAAGTTATTCCTATTATCTGTTGCCTGCCAGGGCGTGGGAGATGATGATTGGTGGTGTCGCATATCTTTACCCGCTCGAAATTCGAGAGAATAGAAAAAAGCTGGTTGAAGGGGTGGGTCTGGTCTTAATTATCAGTTCTTATTTCCTCATCTCAGAAGCGAACCCCTGGCCTGGCTATTTAGCAGCGTTCCCGGTTCTAGGCACGTTCCTGGTGATCCAGGCGCAGCGTAACGATAGCCTTGTCACAAGTAATGCGGCATTCCAGCGATTGGGCACCTGGTCTTACTCTATCTATCTGTGGCATTGGCCGCTAGCTGTCACTATTTACTACTTTTTACTAAGTGATGTTTTCATTTATATCGGTATGTTTCTATCGGTTCTGCTGGGCTTTCTAAGCTGGAAATATATCGAGAAGGCGAAGCTTAGGAATGATTTTGGCAGCCCGTTCGACTGCTTGAAATGTAAGCCCGCCTATATGGTTTTGGCTATAGGTCTGTTGAGTGGTTTTGTCTATCTTGAGAGCGGATTTATCAGCCTGGCTCCGGTCGAATATCAGTCGCTGATAGAGTTGTCAACGCCAAGCCCTTATCGCGATGACTGCCATTTGGAGGAGTATCAATCCCCTGAGTATTCATGTGAATACTTCGGAGAGAATATAACCTGGGCAACTATCGGAGATAGCCACTCTGTTGAAATAGCTTACGCATTGGCGGAAAAACTGAAGGCTAGTAATGTCGGTTTGAAACACTTTAGTTATTCCGCGTGTAAACCGTCATACAAAGAAGCGGAGACATTTGATGAATGTGCATCTTGGTACAACGAATCGGTGAACTACGTCCTCAATGACAAAAAAATACGAAATGTAGTCCTCAGTCATAGATTTACCTGGGATCTGTTTGGTGGGGATGGATTCGATTACCCTGAAATAAGGGATCAGGAAGTCACCGAAGAAGTGGCGCGGATGACGAAGAATATTGATGAGCTAATCAATGACCTGGCAAAGAATAAAGATAATGTCTATGTTTTCTATCCCATTCCTGAGTTGAACAGAAACATAAATCAGTTGATTGGTGTTTCATATTTGTTTGGCATGGAGATGGATAATATAGTCGGAACTGATCTGTCTTGGTATGAGCGAAGAAACCGCTACATGATTGATCATTTTGATAATGCTAATTATCCAAGCAATGTGCATCTGCTGAGATCCCAAGATGCCTTTTGCGATGAAGAAAAATGTTTTGCCGTTAAGGATGGGGTGCCACTCTATTATGATGATGACCATCCATCAATCGCGGGCGCGGCTGAATTGGTCGGTCTGATAGAGTAAATTCAGAAAGCCCATTTGGAACCTGCCTGTAATTGTTAGGCAGGGCGCCCCTTCAGGGATCCAAGCGGAGCTCCACACCACGACTCACATACCTCTAGTAGATCTATATGCTCTGTATTTGACCAATTAACTAAATCACGAATGCAATTCTCAACTGTCAGGATATCCGAAAATCCGAACTCCTCCGATACCGATTTAATACCGCGCTCATATGCTGCCCCCAAACCAGAATTGCTCCAGATGGGACAATGGCATCTCCAGCTTTTACTGGAACCGATTTTGGATCATTAGAAATTTGCAAAAATAATCTAAATGCATTCTTCTTGTGATGCTCTAACTACTTTGGGTTTTCCAGCCTCCAATAACGATAATTATTGTATTGAATCTCACATTTCATTTCAGAAACATAGAATCTTCCATTTTTCTCAAGCAAGAAATCAAGCGTATATGGCTTTTTATCCAGATCATACGAAGTTGCAAGGGGCGGAGATCGTGGCGCCGGAGGGCCAGGTAGTGCAGGAGGTTGCGGGCGCTGTCCCGGTAATTGGCATGAACCCCTTGCAGCCGCCGGTGCAGCACGGCCGGGCCGGACACCAAGTCCGCCCGGATCGCTGTGAGTTCCCGAAGGGCATTCTCGACGTCCGGGTGATTCGGGCGAGTGGCGCTGTCCATTTATTTGCGCTCAAAGGTGCCTTCTCCGAAGGGCCAACATTTTATTTATGCGAAAAATGCGGTCTTTAAGTATGACTCTCATTGTTTGATTCCTTCCCAATTTGAACACTCCCAAATCTGCGTCTTTGTGAATGGCTCGGTTTGGATGCGATATTTTCAATGCTAGAACACATGAAAAGCTCGCGTATTGACGGATATATGGGAGAGGGATGTGGCCGCAGCTCTTTGCTGGGCGTGAGGGTATTGTTACGAATCCACGACTTGAACACCGCGCCAGAAGGCGATGTGCCCTTTGATTTCGGCGGCCGCGGGACTCGGGTCGGCATAGCACCAGGCAGAGTCGCTATTTTTTTCGTCGTGGACTTTCATCGAGAAATAATTTGCAGTGCCTTTCCATGGGCAGACATAGGTCGTATCGCTTTCCACCAGATAATTCCAGTTAACCGAGTCCGCGGGAAAGTAATGGTTGCCTTCGACGACGACGGTATTATTCGATTCGGCAATTACCTCACCGTTCCATATGGCCTTCATTACCGGCGCTCCTTATCCAAGCCAAAGAGTATTTGGCGACAATCCAATAATATCCATCTGTCGATAACATGCCTGACATTCATTCGTAGGCCAATTCTGCGATGCTTTCAAGCGCTCAAATTCACTTTGTCACTACAAACCCGGCGTGAAGGAGCGGGTCGGGAAATCGATCGAGTCTGACCCCATTGATCGTTCAGTCTGACCCCATTGATCGTTCAGTCTGACCCCATTGATCGTTCACCCCATTGATCGTTCAGGAAAATCCGTTCATGAATCACAGGGCCGAAATCCGGCCGATTTCGCCGATTAAGCCACTGTATCTGCTGAGATTGGTTACGCCTGGCCGCTAAATGGCTGGGTTGGTTCGGGGTGGTCAGGGTGGTTTTCCAGCGCCACGGGGATTTATCCTTCCTATACTTTGCCGTGCCGCTTCTACCGTGGCGAGAGCATGGGAAAGGAACGCACCACACCGCCCGCCGGCGACGCGCCCGCGGCGGCGCGCCAACGCGGCTTCGTGCGGGTGCGCGGCGCCCGCGAGCACAACCTGAAGGACGTGGACGTGACGGTGCCGCGCGACGCGCTGGTTGTCTTCAGCGGCGTTTCCGGCTCCGGCAAGTCCTCGCTCGCCTTCGGCACCATCTACGCCGAGGCGCAGCGCCGCTACCTGGAATCGGTGTCGCCTTATGCGCGCCGCCTGATCGACCAGGCGGGCGTGCCGGACGTCGACGCGATCGAGGGCCTGCCGCCGGCGGTGGCCCTGCAGCAGCAGCGCGGCACGCCCAGCACCCGCTCCTCCGTCGGCAGCGTCACCACGATCTCCAGCCTGCTGCGCATGCTGTACTCCCGCGTCGGCCACTACCCTCCCGGCCAGCCCATGCTGTACGCGGAGGACTTCTCGCCCAACACGCCGCAGGGTGCCTGCCCGCGCTGCCATGGCCAGGGACGCGTGTACGACGCGACCGAAGCGTCCATGGTGCCCGACGACACGCTCACCATTCGCAACCGCGCCATCGCCGCCTGGCCGCCGGCCTGGCACGGCCAGAACCTGCGCGACATCCTGGTGAGCCTGGGCCACGACGTCGACAAGCCCTGGCGCGAGCTGCCCAGGAAGCTGCGCGACTGGATCCTGTTCACCGACGAGACGCCGACCGTGCCGGTCTATCCCGGCTTCACGCCCAGGGAGACGAAGGCGGCACTGCGCAGCAGGACGGAGCCGGCCTACATGGGCACCTTCACCAGTGCCCGCAACTACGTGCTGCACACCTTCGCCACGACGCAGAGCGCCATGATGAAGAAGCGGGTGGCGCGGTACATGGTGAGCACGCCCTGTCCGGTGTGCGACGGCAAGCGCCTGAAGCCCGAGGCGCTGTCCGTGACCTTCGCCGGCTACGACATAGGCGCGCTGTCGCAGCTTCCCCTGGCGCAGGTGGCGCAGATCCTTCGGCCCGCGGCCGAGGGGCGGCTGGAGGACCTCACGCCGGCCGGCGACACGCTGTCCCGCACGGCCTCGCGCAAGGCTCGCGACGCGCGGGTGGCGCGTGGCGGCGCCTCGCACGCCGCTGCGCCCGACGTGCGCCTGACCTCCGCCGTCTCGGAGGAGAAGCGCCTGGCGGCCCAGCGGCTGGCGCACGATCTCCTGGCCCGCATGCACACGCTGGTGGATCTGGGCCTGGGTTACCTGTCCCTGGACCGCAGCACGCCCACGCTCTCGCCCGGCGAACTGCAGCGGCTGCGGCTGGCCACCCAGCTCGGATCGCAGCTGTTCGGGGTGATCTACGTGCTGGACGAGCCGTCCGCCGGCCTGCACCCGGCCGACGGCGAGGCGCTGCTGGCCGCCCTGCAGCGCCTAAAGGAAAGCGGCAACACGGTCTACGTCGTCGAGCACGATCTCTCGCTGATGCGCCGCGCCGACTGGCTGGTGGACGTGGGCCCGGCTGCCGGCGAGCGCGGCGGCTGCGTCCTGTACAGCGGCCCGCCGGCGGGGCTGGCGCAGGTGAAGGAATCGCAGACACGGCGCCACCTGTTCGGCGAAGTGCCGCTGCCGCAGCGGCCCTTGCGGCCCGCCCGCGGCTGGCTGCGGCTGGAAGGCGTCACCCGCAACAACCTGAAAGGCCTGGACGCGGCCTTCCCCCTGGGCTGCATGACGGCGGTGACGGGTGTCTCCGGCTCCGGCAAGTCCACGCTGGTCACGCGCGCGCTGCTGGAACTGGTGGCGCAGCATCTGGGCAGCGCGCTGCCCGATGCCGAGGAGGAGGTCGACGAGGCGCTGGAGCCCGATGCGCGCGACGGCACCTGGTCCGGCCGCCTGACCGGCGACACCGGCGCCATCCGCCGCCTGGTGCAGGTGGACCAGAAGCCGATCGGTCGCACGCCGCGCTCCAACCTGGCGACCTACACCGGCCTGTTCGACGCGGTGCGCAAGCTGTTCGCGGCCACGCCGGCGGCGCGCAAGCGGCGCTACGACCCGGGCCGCTTCTCCTTCAACGTAGCCAAGGGCCGCTGCGAGACCTGCGAGGGCGAGGGCTTCGTCTCGGTCGAGCTGCTGTTCATGCCCAGCGTCTACGCTCCCTGTCCGCAGTGCCACGGCGCCCGCTACAACGCGCAGACGCTGGAGGTGCGCTGGCGCGAGAAGAACATCGCCGAGGTGCTGGGCATGACGGTGGAAGAGGCGGCCGGCTTCTTCGCCGACGAGCCCGCGGTGCTGCGGCCGCTGCAGGTGCTGCTGGACATCGGCCTGGGCTACCTGCGTCTGGGCCAGCCCGCGACCGAGCTGTCGGGCGGCGAGGCGCAGCGCATCAAGCTGGCGACCGAGCTGCAGCGCATCCATCGCGGCGACACGCTCTACGTGCTGGACGAGCCCACCACAGGCCTGCACGCGGCCGACGCCGATCGCCTGCTGGCGCAGCTGCAGCGGCTGGTGGACGAGGGCAATACCGTGGTGGTGGTCGAGCACGAGATGCGCGTGGTGGCGCAGGGCGACTGGGTGATCGACATGGGCCCGGGCGCCGGAGAGCAGGGCGGCCGCATCGTCGCCGTGGGCACGCCCGAGGAGATGGCGCGGGCCAAGGGCAGCCGCACGGCGCCTTACCTGGCGGAGTGCCTGGAGGCGCAGCGGCGGCAAGGCGGTTGACGTTGCGCGTGCATCGGTTAGCCCTGGTCCGGGAATGCGGCCGCGGCGCCGCAGCCTGCTCAGGACGGAGGCACGCAAGCACGCTTTCTTCCGCGCCGCCGTACTTCTGCGGCTCCTGGGCGCGCCCGGCGCCGGGGCAGCCCGACGGCGAGTTCCATTTCCATATGCTGTTTCCCGATGGGGTGTACGTTGAGCGTCCCGACGGTTCAGTCCGGTTTCGCTGGGTCAAAGCACCGACCAGCGCCGAACTCACTCAGCTCGCGTACACCATCGCTCACCGGGTCGGCCGCTTTCTGGAACGGCAAGGCCTGCTGGAGCGGGATACCGAGAACAGCTATCTGGCCTCGGATGCGGTGGACGACGATCCGATGAACCCACTGCTGGGGTCTTCCATCACCTACCGGATCGCCGCGGGACCGCAGGCGGGACGCAAAGTGTTCGCCTTGCAAACCCCGCCGGCTTGTGATCAGCCGTTCGATGACAGGGTAGGGATGGCGGCCGGGGTTTTCCTTGCATGCCGGTGTGGCAGCGCGTGCAGATGAGCGCAAAAAACTGGAATGCCTGTGCCGGTATATCAGCCGACCGGCGGTGTCAGAGAAGCGGCTGTCGCTCACTTCAGGCGGCAACGTTCGTTACCAGCTCAAGACGTCGTACAAGGATGGCACCACGCATGTGATCTTTGAGCTGCTCGACCTCATCGCCAGACGGGCCGCCCTGGTGCCGAAGCCGCGCGTGAATCTGACACGCTTTCATGGCGTGATTGCGCCGAACAGCAAACACCGAGCGTTGGCGACACCGGCAAAGCGGGGCAAGGGAAATATCACCAAGGCCACCGATGACGCGCAGGATCAAACCTGTGCCGAACGACGTGCCTCGAAGACCCGATGGTGATCCAGAAGATACTGAATCACCTGAAGGAAAAGGGTGAATACCAAGATGCGTTTCGGTTGCCTGAGCGTCGTGGCCCGCCACAAACGAGCTTATTTGGGTAAGGAAAATCCGTTCGTGAATCACAGGGCCGAAATCCGGCCGGTTTCCCCGATTAAGCCACTGTATCCGCTGAGATTGGCTACGTCTGGCCGCGAAATGGCGGGGTTGGTTCGGGGTGGTCAGGGTGATTTTTCAGCGCAACGGGGATTTATGCTTCCTATACTTCTGATGGTCCATCACGCGCGGTCCCTGCCAACATTTTTGCAATGGTATCCCACGCGTTAAAAAAGGAGCCCTCGACATCGAGCTCCGTGAGCTCGCCTACGTGAAAGCCTCGCAGCTTAACCACTGCGTTTACTGCGAGGCGCACAACTCGGCCCTCGGTCAGAAAGTAGGTGTGCCCAGGGAGCAGTTCCAGGCGCAGGCGGAGTACGAGACAAGCCCGCTCTTCACCGACCTGGAGCGGCTCGTGATCCGCTATGCAGATGAGATGACGACCAAGGTATAGGTGAACGCCGCGCTCGTTGAGGAACTCAGGAGCCACCTGTCACCCGAGGCGCTGGTACAGCTCACGCTCAGCACCGCGGCGGCGAACTTTACGAACCGTTTCAATCAGGCTCTCCGCACCGAGCTGGAATCGTCGGCAGCGTCTCATTGAACTTCTGTCCCAACCCTTGAAGAAGGAGCAGCAAGCAATGGCAACCAACCGTGCAGTGGCCTACATGGGGCCGAGGAAGCTGGAGATTCAGAATCTCGACTTCCCCAAGCTCGTCGACCCGCGTGGCAAGCCGTGTCACCACGGCGTCATCCTCAAGATCGTGACCGCGAACATCTGCGGCAGCGACCAGCACATCTACCGGGGCCGCTTCCCGGCGCCCAAGGGGATGATCCTCGGCCACGAGAACACCGGCGAAGTCCTCGAAGTGGGCCGGGACGTGGAGTTCCTCAAGAAAGGCGACCTGGTCTCGGTCCCGTTCAACGTCAGCTGCGGGCGCTGCCGCAACTGCCGGGAGCGGCACACCGAAGTTTGCATGAACGTCAACCCGGATATCGCCTGCGGAGCCTACGGCTTCAACCTCGGCGGCTGGCAGGGCGGGCAGGCCGACTACATGATGGTTCCCTACGCCGATTTCGCCCTGCTGAAGTTCCCCGACAAGGAGCAGGCGATGGCGAAGATCAAAGACCTCACTCTCCTCTCGGACATCCTGCCGACAGGCTTCCACGGCTGTGTGATTGCGGGCGTCCGAACGGGGTCGTCGGTCTACATCGCCGGGGCCGGTCCGGTGGGTCGGTGCGCCGCGGCAAGTGCCCGGCTGCTCGGGGCGTCCTGCATCATCGTCGGCGACACTAACAAGCAGCGGCTCGATCTCGTGAAGAAGGCGGGGTACGAGGTCGTCGATCTCTCGAAGAACACGCCGCTCCCCGACCAGATCGAGGCCATCTTCGGCGAGCGCGAGGTGGACTGCGGGGTGGACTGCGTGGGGTTCGAGGCGCATGGCCACGGCTCGGCGTCCGGAGAGGAAGATCCGACAGCGGTGCTGAACGGCCTGTTCGAGGTGGTGCGGGCGGGCGGCGGCATGGGCATCCCCGGCATCTACACGGCCGGGGACCCCGAGGCCAAGACTGAGGCCGTCAAGCAAGGCACCTACAACCTCGACTTCGGCAAGGCGTGGATCAAGTCGCCATCGCTGACCGGAGGGCAGTGCCCGGTCGTGAAGTACAGCCGTGACCTGATGCTGGCGATCCTGTGGGACCGGATGCCCTATCTGAGCGAGGTCATGAACATCGAAGTCGTCCCGCTCGAAAAGGCACCCGAGGCGTACCGAATGTTCGACGAAGGCTCGCCGAAGAAGTTCGTCCTCGATCCGCATGGCTCCGTCCGCGGCTAGAGGGCGGGGAAAAGACAGTCGAGGAAAGCGTCGCTAATCGAAAGGAGACAGAACCATGGCTCACGAGAATCTCGAAGGACTGAGGGTCGCCATCCTGGTCGATGACGGCTTCGAGCAGGTCGAGCTGGTCGATCCTCGCAAGGCCCTCGACCAGGCCGGCGCGGAGACACGCATCGTGTCGCCTAAGGGCGAGCGTGTCCGCGGCTGGGACTTCACCGACTGGGGTGACGAACTGCCGGTCGATGTGCCCCTCGACGGCGCCAAGCCGGACGACTTCGACGCCCTGCTGCTGCCGGGCGGAGTCTTCAATCCCGACGCGCTGCGGATGCAGCCGAAAGCGGTCGCGTTCGTCAAGGCTTTCTTCGACGCTGGCAAGCCGGTGGCGTCGATCTGCCACGGCCCCTGGACCGTCATCGAGGCAGGGGCGGCGCAGGGACGGCGGATCGCCTCGTGGCCGTCCCTCAAGACGGACCTCCGTAACGCCGGCGCGGAGTGGGTGGATCAGGAGGTCGTCGTCGATGGCAACCTCGTGACGAGCCGCAACCCCGACGACATCCCGGCGTTCAACCGGGCCATGATCGACCTCTTCGCCCAGAGCTTGGCCGGCAGCAGCCGATGAGCGACTGCGTTGCACGATTCGTTCCCCGTGTCGCGGCGAGCCGAAGGACCGCGAAAAGGAGTCGGCCATGAGTACCTACCCGATTCGCCCCAGCATCCCGAACCCGACCGCGGCGCTCGCGCCCGGCACAGCCGCTCCCGAATTCCGACTGCCGAGTACCCCCGACCTGATCGTCATCCTGAGCGAGTTCCGGGGCAGCCCGGTCATTCTCGCCTTTTACCCGGCCGACTGGAGCCCGGTCTGCGGCGATCAGATGACGCTGTACAACGAGGTGCTGCCGGAGTTTCGCCGCTTCCACGCGGCGCTCCTCGGCATCTCGGTCGATGGCGTCTGGTGCCACCTGGCGTTTGCCAAAGACCGTAAGTTGCACTTCCCGCCGCTCCCCGACTTCGAGCCGAAAGGAGCCGTTGCGCGCACCTGCGGCGTCCATCGCCCGCACGATGGCAACTGCGAACGCGCGCTCTTCGTGATCGATTCGGAGGGAATTGTTCGCCCGAGCTACGTGTCTCCGATCGGCGTCAACCCAGGGGCGGATGGCATTCTCACCGCCCTGGAAGCTCTGCCAACAACAGGAGGACCGAACTCATGTCAATCCACGCGACATCCAGGCTCATCTTGCCGGTAAGCGAACGTGACCACATTCGCGGGCCAGCGACGGCGCTGGTGAGCCTGGTGGAATACGGCGACTACGAATGCCCCTTCTGCGGCGCAGCCTACCCGGTGGTCGAGGAACTCCAGCAGGTGCTCGGAGATCGCTTGCGGTTCGTCTTTCGCCACTTCCCGTTGACGCAGATGCACCCGCACGCCCAGGGTGCTGCCGAGGCGGCGGAGGCCGCAGGCGCACAGGACATGTTCTGGGAGATGCACGCCACCCTGTACACCCACCAGCATGCGCTCGATGGCGCGCACCTCATCAGGTACGCAATTGCGCTCGGTCTCGATCCCACGTCGTTCCGTCACGCCTTGGGCGGACGTTCCTACGAGAAGCGCGTGCGTGAGGACTTCCTCAGCGGCGTTCGGAGCGGCGTGAACGGCACGCCCACCTTTTTTATTGACGGAGTTCGCTACGACGGACCTCCTGACTTCGATTCGCTGCTGGCGGTCCTCGCCGAGGCGGCCGGGGAGACAGGGGGCTGAGACGGCAGCCGGGGAACAATCGGCTGCCGCCGGCGCGAAGATTGGCATCGGCGGAAAACGTCCGGACCCCTTATGGCCGAGATTAGTATTCGAACACGTCTAGCTTGAAGTGTGTTCAGTTCGGCTCACGGCCCGACGTGGTCGCGAAGCTTGGGGTTCTTGGTTGGAGGTAGGTTATGTTCACGGCAAACAAGACAGCCCGTGTGAGTGAGGCCAACGGCTTCCGGAAAATGTTCGCGCCAGGCCGGCTTACGCTCGGCGTCTTCTTCCCGATTGAAGCCTTCAAAGGCGACCAGCCGACGATGCGCAATCAAGAGTACCTGGCGCGCCGAGCCGAGGAGTTGGGCTTTGCCGCACTCTGGTTTCGGGACGTGCCGCTGCGTGATCCCAACTTCGGCGACATCGGGCAGGTCTATGACCCTTGGGTCTATCTCGGCTGGATTGCGGCGCAGACGCGCACGATTGCACTCGCCACCGGTTCGATCGTTCTGCCCTTGCGCCACCCGTTGCATACTGCCAAGGCAGCCGCTTCCATCGACCAACTCTCTCGTGGCCGATTCGTGCTCGGCGTTGCATCTGGCGACCGGCCCGTTGAGTTCCCGGCGTTCGGCATCGACCCGGACGAGCGCGACATCCTCTTCCGTGAGAATCTCCGCGTCATCCGCGCAGTGCTTGCCGACGAGTTTCCCACGGTGCAATCCAGCTATGGCACGCTGTTCGGGACGGCCGACCTCGTGCCCAAGCCAAGCGGCCGACTGCCGATCTTGGTGACGGGGAGCAGCCGACAAGGCTTGGAATGGATTGCCGCGCACGCCGACGGCTGGATCACCTACCCGCGGCCCGTGGCACAGCAAGCAGAACTCGCTGCGCGCTGGCGTGGCGCCGTCGAGGCCGTCGCACCGGGCGTGTTCAAACCTTTCGCCCAGTCGTTCTATGTCGATTTGAGCGATGACCCAAATCAACCGCCACAGCCAATCCACCTCGGCATTCGCGGCGGCCGGCGCGTCTTGTTCCGCCTTCTCGACGAGCTGCGTTCGGCCGGTGTCCACCACGTGATCCTCAACCTCAAGTACGGAGCGCGCGACGCAGCAGAGGTCCTCGACGAAATCGGCCAAGAGGTCTTGCCGCAACTTGATGCCAGCCAACAGGCTGCCCCGAGCGCACGCGGCGTGAGCAAGCGGTAGCAGTGTGGGACGAGCTAAACCGGAGAAGACGGAGATCGCGTCATGAAAGCTTACGAATTGCAAAGTCACTTCGGCATCGATTCCTTGACCCTCACCGAGCGGCCTGAGCCGCAGCGCAGCCGGGCGCGGGGCAGGTGCTGCTGAAGATGCGGGCGTGGTCGCTCAACTACCGCGACCTGTCGGTCGTGAAGGGGATCTATCATCCCAACCTGCGCTGGCCGTTTACGCCGCTCTCAGATGGCGTCGGCGAGGTTGTCGCCGTGGGCGAAGGCGTGTCGCGCGTCAAGACGGGCGACCGCGTGGCCGGCATCTGCATGCAGAAGTGGATCGACGGCCAGTTGACGGAGGTGAAGACCAAGTCGGCGCTGGGTGAGTCCGGTTTTTCGTCCAACTCTAGGTCATGGTTACGTTAGCATTGCTTGTTCGACTCGAAGCCAAAGCGGGAAAGGCAGCGGAAGTCGAGAGCTTCCTCCGCGAAGGTCTGTCCTTGGTCCAAGAGGAGCCGGCAACGACCGCGTGGTTTGCGATCCGCGTGGGGCCGTCAACGTTCGGTATTTTCGACGCCTTCCCGGACGAGGCGGGCAGGCAAGCCCACCTCACGGGCCGTGTCGCTGCCGCCTTGAACGCGAAGGCTTCCGAGATTTTCGCGCAGCCGCCCACCATCGAGATGGTCGATGTCCTGGCGGCCAAGCTTCCTGGGTAACAGTCCGCAGAAACCTTTTGGGGACCAGCGCATGAAGACAGTTCTACTGCCATCCGGTGAGCGCGTGCCGGCTTTCGGCCAGGGCACTTGGCACCTGGGGGAGGATCCGGCAACCCGAGCAGAAGAGATCGCCACCCTGCGGCTCGGTCTCGACCTCGGCCTCACCCTCGTCGATACAGCCGAGATGTATGGCGAGGGCCAGTCCGAGCTACTCATTGCCGAGGCGCTCAACGGCAGACGCGATGAGGTCTTTTTGGTGAGTAAGGTCTATCCGCATAATGCGTCCCGCCAGGCCGCCGTCGCCGCCTGCGAGCGTAGCCTGCGTCGCCTGAATACCGACCGGCTTGACCTTTATCTCCTGCATTGGCGTGGCGCAGTGCCGCTGGCCGAGACGATACAAGCCTTCATGGCGCTGCAACGGGCCGGCAAGATTCGCCATTACGGCGTCAGCAACCTGGATCTCGCGGACATGCAGGAGCTATGGTCGGTTCCCGGAGGCGCAGCCGTGGCAACCGACCAGCTGCTCTACAACCTCGCGCGCCGCGGCATCGAATGGGACTTGCTGCCGTGGCTCCGCGCACATCGCGTTCCGGTCATGGCCTATTCGCCCATCGAGCAGGCCAGACTCCTCCACAACCCGATGCTGGCCGATTTCGCGCGGCGGCACGGTATGACGCCGGCGCAGGCCGGACTAGCCTGGCTGCTTGCCAAGGACGATGTCATCGTCATTCCGAAGACAAGCTGTCGCGAGCGATTGAAGGAGAACTTCGGCGCGCTCGACCATCCGCTGACGGTGCCGCAGCTTGCCGAGTTGGATCGCCTGTTCCCGCCGCCGACGGGGCCGCGGCCGCTTGAAATGATCTGATCCGCCGTTCGATTCTCAATCAACAGGAGAATAAACAGGACACCCACAAGAAAGAATAAACAGGACACCCACAGAATAAACAGGACACCCACAAGAAGAAGGGAATAAACAGGACAGGGAATAAACAGGACACCCACAAGAATAAACAGGACACCCACGAACACAATAAACAGGACACCCACCAAAGTTCAGTGGTGGGATAAATTAGCCGGGCGAGCCGTGTATAGCGACGCCACGCAGCATTGTTGAGGCTCGGCAATTTCTCGCAGCAAGCCTGCGATGGTGTTTTTTAGGAGATAACAGAAAAGATTAGGAGGCAGCGGGCGGGGAGAGATAGCGCTCGCAGTCGCGGATACCGTGCGCCCAGCGCTTGCCGAGCCGCTCGCAGGCAGCGCGCACTGAGTGGGCGGCGCCGACCAGGGAGCTGAAGCGGCTCTCGAAGTTTTTGTTCAGGTAGAGCCAGTGCTTGGGATCGATCTGCAATCGGTCGAGAATCGGCGGCAGCTGTTCATCAATGGCACCGCGCTTGCCCTCGCGCAGAATGCGTCCGCTCCAGTCCACCAGCTCCAGGTAGTCCTGCAGCCGGAAGGGCAGTCCCACCGGCATGGGTTTCCTCGGATTGCCGACGAACGGGAACAACTGCTCCGGCTGTTGGCCATCTTTAGCCATCGAGATGCGCCGCTGGATAGAAGTGTGGTCCGACGCTTCCGGTGTTTGTGCCATTTTCGCGCGGATCGGGTTCAGATCCACATAGGCCATGCAGGCGGCCAGCGCCCGCTCGTCCAGCAGCGCCTGGGATTTGAAGCGCCCCTCCCAGAAACGGCCGGAGCACTGATCTTCCCGGTTCGCCTCGCGGGCGATGGACTCGTTGAGCATGCGCATAAACCAGCTGAGATCCACCAGCCGCGCCCGCCACAGCTCCGCTACTTCTTCCAGTCGCGCCAACTCCGCGGATTCCAGGGGCTCGCCGCGGGCAAAACGCTGCGAGAGCGCCGAGCCTTTGCACAACTGCTGCCAGCGCTCCACCACCTCGCGCAGTGTCCAGCCGGCTGCCCGCGCCTGGTTGATGTGCAGCACCATATGGTAGTGATTGCTCATCACTGCGTAGGCACAGACATCCAGCGCGAACACCTGAGCCAGCGCCAGCAGCTTGTCTTCGATCCACTGGCGACGATGCTCAAAGCACTGCCCGGTACGCTCGTCCCGCCCGCACAGAAAGGCGCGGCGTACGCAGCGGGAGACGCAATGGTAGTAGGGCGTGGCATCGAGGGATACCAAGGCTTTGCGCGGGAGTCCCATAACTATTTTTCGTATACCTGGATGAATAAACAGTGTTGTGCGTAGGTTCAGAGGGATTTCAATAGGGCTGGCATCAGATGCGTTTTGTTTGATGGATTTCCTTTTTTCCCTTTTCGGGTGCTGCGCTCGGATATAAAAAAGCCCCGCCGGTTAGGGCGGGGCTTTTCTGTTCGAGATAGGTTGTTACTTAAACAGCAACATCCTGAATCTCAGTCGCGGCAATGCGCTTGCCTTCTTCCGCAGATTTCTGGAATTCCTCAATCTGGTCGAAGTTCAGGTAGCGGTAGATTTCCGCAGACATGGAGTCTAGGTCTTTCGCGTACTCCTGGTACTCGGCCGGGGTGGGCAGTTTGCCGAGAATGGCGCCCACGGAGGCGAGTTCCGCGCTGGTCAGGTACACGTTGGCACCGTCGCCCAGACGGTTGGGGAAGTTGCGGGTGGAGGTGGACAGCACGGTGCTGTTCGGGGCCACGCGCGCCTGGTTACCCATGCACAGGGAGCATCCGGGCATTTCGGTGCGGGCACCGGCTGCGCCGTAGATGTTGTAGTAGCCTTCTTCCATCAGCTGGTGCTCGTCCATCTTGGTGGGCGGAGCGATCCACATGCGGGTGGAGATGCCGCCCTTGTGCTGGGCGAGCAGTTTGCCGGCGGCGCGGAAGTGGCCGATGTTGGTCATGCAGGAGCCGAGGAATACCTCGTCCACCTTGTCGCCAGCCACTTCGGACAGCAGCTTGGCGTCGTCCGGGTCGTTCGGGCAGCAGACGATGGGTTCCTTCACTTCGGCGAGATCGATCTCGATCACCGCGGTGTACTCGGCGTCCTTGTCGGCTTCCATCAGTTCCGGGCTTTCCAGCCAGGCCTCCATGGCGCGCGCGCGGCGTTCCAGGGTGCGCTTGGAGCCGTAGCCTTCGGCGATCATCCAGCGCAACAGGGTGATGTTGGAGCGCAGGTACTCGGCGATGGCTTCTTCCGGCAGCTTGATGGTACAGCCGGCGGCGGAGCGCTCGGCGGAGGCGTCGGACAGCTCGAACGCCTGCTCGACGGTCAGGTTGTCCAGGCCCTCGATCTCGAGGATGCGGCCGGAGAAGATGTTCTTCTTGCCTTTCTTCTCGACGGTCAGCAGGCCCTGCTGGATCGCATAGTAGGGAATGGCGTGGACCAGGTCGCGCAGGGTGATGCCCGGTTGCATTTCGCCCTTGAAGCGCACCAGTACAGATTCCGGCATATCCAGCGGCATTACGCCGGTGGCGGCAGCGAAGGCCACCAGACCGGAACCGGCCGGGAAGGAGATGCCCATCGGGAAACGGGTGTGGGAGTCGCCGCCGGTGCCGACTGTGTCGGGCAGCAGCATGCGGTTCAGCCAGCTGTGGATGATGCCGTCACCCGGGCGCAGGGATACGCCGCCGCGGTTCATGATGAAATCCGGCAGGGTGTGCTGGGTGTCTATGTCCACCGGCTTCGGATAGGCGGCGGTGTGACAGAAGGACTGCATGGTGAGGTCCGCGGAGAAGCCCAGGCAGGCCAGGTCTTTCAGTTCGTCGCGGGTCATCGGGCCGGTGGTGTCCTGGGAACCGACGGTGGTCATCTTCGGCTCGCAGTAGGTGCCGGGGCGCACGCCCTCGACGCCGCAGGCCTTGCCGACCATCTTCTGTGCCAGGGTATAGCCCTTGCCGGTGTCTTTCGGCTGCTCCGGCTTGCGGAACAGGTCGGACGGCGCCAGGCCCAGGGATTCTCGGGCCTTGCCGGTCAGGCCGCGGCCGATGATCAGGTTGATACGGCCACCGGCCTGCACTTCGTCCAGCAGCACGTCGGATTTCAGTGCGAATTCGGACAGTACCTTGCCGGCCTCGGACAGGATCTTGCCGTCGTAGGGGCGGATCTCGATCACGTCGCCCATGTTCAGGTCGTCGACCGGCGCTTCGAATACCAGTGCGCCGGCGTCTTCCATGGTGTTGTAGAAGATCGGCGCCACTTTGCCGCCGATGCAGATGCCGCCGCCTTTCTTGTTCGGTACACCCGGCAGATCTTCACCGAAGTACCAGAGCACGGAATTGGTGGCGGACTTGCGGGATGAACCGGTGCCGACCACGTCGCCAACGAAGGCTACCTGGAGTCCCTTGGCCTTCACTTCCTCGATCTGCTTCAGCGGGCCTTTTACGCCCGGCTCTTCCGGCTCCAGGCCGTCGCGCTTCATCTTGTACATGGCCAGCGCGTGCAAGGGGATGTCCGGGCGGGACCAGGCATCCGGGGCGGGGGACAGGTCGTCGGTGTTGGTTTCACCAGTTACCTTGAACACGGCAACCTTGATACTTTCCGGCACCTTGTTGCGCTTGGTGAACCACTCGGCGTCGGCCCAGGACTGCATTACCGACCTGGCGTTCTCGTTACCGGCCTTGGCCTTCTCTTCCACGTCGTGGAAGGCGTCGAACATCAGCAGGGTGCCTTTCAGCTGCTCGGCAGCCAGCGCGCCCAGGTCTTTGTCGTCCAGCAGTTCCACCAGGGTGGAGATGTTGTAGCCGCCCAGCATCTGGCCGAGCAGCTTGATCGCGTGTTGGCGATCGATCAGCGGGGACTTCGCTTCGCCCTTGACGATGGCAGACAGGAAGCCGGCTTTTACATAAGCGGCCTCGTCCACACCCGGCGGTACGCGGTGGGTGAGCAGTTCTACCAGTTCCTGTTCTTCGCCGGCGGGGGGATTCTTCAGCAGTTCTACCAGACCGGCCACTTGCTCGGCATCTAGCGGCTTCGGCGGAATACCTTGTTCGGCGCGTTCGGCGACGTGTTTGCGATAGGCTTCAAGCACGGAAATGTCCCTCGTGGTATATGGGGTGGCACCAACAGCGGGCGGTTGTCCCGGTCGAGTGCTGGTGCCGGGATTTTTTATTCGTGGCCGCTGGAGGCGGGTGGCGAATTCTACAGTAAAGGCTGATTACTGTTAAGTTTATTGAAAAATCAATAACTTACGCAAATTGCCGCTATTCGTTTGGTGAATTTTGGTCGTTTAATCGTCTCTGACCTTTCCTTCACAATCCAAACAAAATAGTCTAGCCCCCAAATTACTCCCACCGCATTTCAGACTGGTTTCAGCCAGCGCAGACTGACTTGGTTATTCGATGTACAAGATGTACAAAAAGGTGCGCACCCCCTGCATCGGCGTCTGCTCCACCGGTATCGGCGACGACGTCTGCCGCGGCTGCAAGCGCTTCGCCCACGAGGTGATCGACTGGAATGCCTATTCCGAGGAGCAGCGGCGCATCATCGCCGAGCGCCGCGAGGGCTATCTGGTGAATGCGGTGCGCAGCCAGCTCGAGATTGTGGATCAGCAGCTGTTGCTGGCGCAGCTGCGCCACCAGCAGATCCGCTTCGACGAAACACAGAATCCCTACTGCTGGGTATTCGAACTGCTGCGCGCCGGCGCCAGCCAGATCGCAGATCCGCGCGACTACGGCTTGCAGCCGACACCCGGGGCGCGCGGCGTTTCCCTGGTGGAACTGCGCAAGCGCATTGACGAGGATTTCTACGCGCTGTCGGTGGCCTACTTTCAGCGGTTTGTGGCGCCGGGCATGGGCAGGGCCCGATAGCCTGCCGGCATCGGCAAAGCGGGCGCGGCCGGGCGCCGCAGCGGCTATTTCCAATGGATTCGAAAGATCTTCATCACTTCAGGCGTATCCTGCCAATTTAGTCCGCAGGTTTCGCCGATTTAAACTATTACCCGTTGCGCCTTTACGCCTGCTGGCTCGGCCCACCCGCGAATTCTCGGTTCAGACCGGCCGAGTCCACCAATCCGAATTTAGAAACGATGAGAGAGTTCATGCAGCTCGACGATGAGACATTGATCGCGCAATTCCGCGACCGGACCCTGAGCCCGGAATACTTCGATCACCGCGGCCACCTGCGCGTGGCCTGGCTGTACCTGCGCCGCTACCCGCTGGCGGATGCCTGTGCGCACATGTGCGCCGACACCCGCGCCTATGCCACGTCACTCGGCGCACCCGGAAAATATCACCACACAATTACCGAGGCGCTGATGCGCATCGTCGGCCTGCGCCTGTGCGGTTCGGAAAACCAGAACTTCGACGCTTTCCTGGCCGCCAACCCGGAACTGCTCCGGAACGCCAGCGGCCTGCTGCGGCGGCACTACAGTGACGCCTGCCTGGATTCCGAGGCCGCCCGCAGTGGCTGGGTGGCGCCCGACCTGACGCCCATTGACTGAGAGCGCCGGTGCTCGCGATCACCGCCTGCGCCGGGCACTTCCAGTTGTTTAACGGCTGTCTAGCGGCTGTGGCGCAGATATACGCGCAGCGCCGGTAAGAAGGCTTCCGTCGACAGGGCGAGATCGCGCCGCTGGCGCCGCCGGCTCTGGCTCGGCTGGTGATCGACTCTGGTGAAATCCGGCAGCTGCCCTTTATCGTCCGCCAGCACCAGCACCGGCATGGCCGCGTAGCCCACCTGGCGGTAGGTTTCCCCTTCATCCGTGCGGAAGATTTCCGCCACCTGCAGGTTCGGGCGGCTCTGTACCTGCACCTGGCGCAGGTCGTCGTGCTGGCTTTTGTGCAGCCCGGCCAGCAGCTGCCGCTGGTACTGGATACCCGGATCGGCGCCCTGCGGATCGAGCTGCACCAGCTTCTTTTCACACCACTGCACCGTGACTCGCCGAATCGACTTGCGCGCCTTGATCCAGGACAGCGCGAGCGCATCCGGCCGTTCCGGGCACAGCAGTACCTGGCGGTAGCACTGGCGCAGATGGGCGCGGGGGTGGCCGGCGTCGGCGAGCAGTTCGCGCACGCTGTGGTCCCGTTCGGGGGCGGGGCGGTCGGCCAGCGCGGCCTTGAATTCGGCCACCGCCCGGGCGAAGACTTCCTTGTCGGTATTCAGCTGCCGGGCCAGCGCGATGGTGCCGGCCGGCACCGCCAGCAGGCCGGGGATCTGCAGGGTAGCGCGGGCATCCCCGCCGGTGCTGGCCGCTTCGCCGTAATCCAGCTGCGCAAACAGTGCGCCGGCGAGCGCATAGGGCGCGTCGAAGGCGCTGTTCAGGCGCTCTGCGGCATCGCGGGCGAAGGCCGGTTGCAGCAGATAGGGCTGCCAGGCCTTGGGGGATTCCTGCAGCTGTTCCAGTGACTGCCGCAGCGTGGCGGCGCCCGCGTGCAGCCGCTCCAGTAGTGGCGGGACAGCCGCTGCCAGTTTCCGCTGATCGGTCATCGATGCGTTTCCATGTTCGAAGTATTCGCAAATATTAATGCACTTAATAAGCCGTTATCAATTGATCCGGCATTGCCCCCACCATTTGTGTCCCTCTCCCGCCGAAAACGGTTAATCAGTGGTGGGGCCCTACTGTGCAGGCGGCGGCCTGCCTACCATTGCCCAGCATGAACCGCTGCGAATTCAAAGAGGGACTGCTGCGGGTGATGGAGCGCAAGGTGCACTGGGCCTGGCCGGCGTTTACCGTCGGGCAGGTGCCCAGGGAGCGGCTGCATATTCACCTGGAGCAGGAATACGGCACCTATGTGCGGGATTTCCCGATACTGCTGGCGCGGGCGTATATCCAGTGCCCGATTGCCGCGGTGCGCCGGGAGCTGGCGGAGAATATCTACGAGGAGGAGACCGGCGGTCTGAGCGGCGGTGTGCCGCACCCGGAGCTCTTTCTCGAGTACCCGCGCGGGCTCGGCATGAACCTGGACCGCTTCAAACAGGTGGAGCTGGTGCCGGCGGCGGCGGCGTTTCGCACGCTGCTGGACGACGCGACCAGCGGGCACGGCTGGGAGGTGGCCGCGGCGGTGACCACCATTTTCCTCGAGGGTACCGAGTACGAACGCGGCGAGCTGGAACCGGGCCATCCGCGGCGGCCGCAATTCGCGCCCACGGAGCACCCGCTGGTCAAACACTACGGCCTGCCGGTCAAGAACCTGGCGCTGAGCCGGGTGCACCACCAGGTGGAAGGTGGCCACCGCAAGGCGGCCTGGCACCTGATGCTGGATTTCGTCGACGAGCCGGCGCGGCCGAAAGTGCTGCTGTGGATGGGGCAGGTGCTGCACCGCTGGCTCAACTATCGCGACGAAGTGGCGACGCGCTGCGGACTGGTGCAGATGGCGCCGCCGGGACAGCTGGGGCACTGACGCCTGCTATTCCCGCGCCGGGGCGCTATAATCCGGCGCTTTCCGCTAATCGCCGTGCCAGCAGAACCTTAAGAAGTATGAACGCCCAAGTCCCCGACCTTTCCGCCATCCACGAATTCCTGCTGTGTCCGACGCCCGACGCCTGGGTGCAGGCGGCGCTGGCCGAGCCGGAACTGATGCTGGTGGATCACGCCAACTGTGAGAAGAAGGCCGCCGGCACGGCGCTGAACCTGATGTTCCGCTACCTGGACAATTTCGATCTGCTGAACAAGATGTCGCGCCTGGCGCGGGAGGAACTGCGGCACTTCGAGCAGGTGCTGGCGATTATGCACAAGCGCGGCGTTCGCTACCCGCATATCAGTGCGTCGCGTTACGCGGCGGGGCTGCGCGAACAGGTGCGCGGCGCCGAACCGGGCAGGTTGGTAGATACGCTGATCTGTGGTGCCATCATCGAGGCGCGCTCCTGCGAGCGCTTCGCGCGTATCGCGCCCCATCTGGACGAGGAGTTGCAGAGATTCTATCTGTCCCTGCTGAAGTCGGAGGCCCGCCATTTCCGCGACTACCTGACGCTGGCGCAGAAGGCGGCCGGGGAAGATATACAGCCGCGGGTGCAGCAGCTGCTTGAAGTGGAGCGGGAACTGGTCGAGGGAGATGACGGCGAATTCCGTTTCCACAGTGGCGTGCCCGCCTAGCCGGTTATTTGCTGTGGGAGCCTGCCCTGCAGGCGATGTGCGCTGAGCCCTCTTTATCGCCTGCAGGGCAGGCTCCCACAAGAGCTCAATCAATCCTGATCGAGTTTCGCCAGCAGGTCGACAAACTCCTGCAAATCGTGGGCATTCTGATAGTCGACGGTATATTTGTTGTGGAAGAAAATGGTCAACTTCACCTTCGGTGAATTGATAAACACCGTGTATCCGTCGAAATCCGTACTCACGGTCAGCCCGCGGTAGTGCCAGCCGTCGCCCTCCTTGACCCCTTCCCTGGTGGCCTTGTCAAACACCCGCAACGCCTGTTTGACGTCAATCTTGTGTTCCTGCTCCACTGACTACTCCCGCTGACGCTAAGCTTATTTTTCTCGCACCGTCGTGCACTGCGGCGACAGTTGCAAATTGTTAGCTTAGACGACATGCCTGACATCAGCCACCGGCTTTGCGGGCGGCGCGAGGCGATTCACGGTATCCACGCGAGGAGATCGATATGGGCGCAGTACTTTCCCCTGAGGCACTGGACCAGCTGTTCCGCCAGGCCAGGACCCACAGTCACTGGCTGGACAAGCCGGTGAGCGACGAGACCTTGACGCAGCTTTACGACCTGATGAAGTTCGGGCCGACCAGTGCCAATTGCTGCCCGGCGCGCATCGTCTTTATCAGGACGAAGGAGGGCAAGGAAAGGCTGCGCCCGGCACTGAACGAGGGCAATGTGGACAAGACCATGGCCGCGCCGGTTACGGCGATCATTGCCCACGATATGAAGTTCTTCGAGTATCTGCCCAAATTGTTTCCGCATGCGCCGGCGCGGGATTGGTACGTCGACAACTCCGAGCTGGCCGCCGCCACCGCCATCCGCAACGGCTCTCTGCAGGGTGGCTACTTTATTCTCGCCGCGCGTGCGCTGGGTCTGGATTGCGGCCCCATGTCCGGCTTCGACAACGCGATGGTCGACCACGAATTTTTCAGCGAGAAGGGCAGCGCCCCGGCGTTCCAGCAGGAGCACTGCCCCGACAGCCATATCAAGGCGAATTTTCTCTGTAACCTCGGCTACGGCGATCCGAAAATGCTGCACCCGCGCGGCCCCCGGTTCGATTTCGATGAGGTGTGCAAGATCCTCTGACGGATGCTTGCCGCGGCGCGCTGTTGCCCGCGGTGGCGAGGGGCAAGGGGGGGGTAAATAGGCAGATAGAAAGGCCGATAGAAAGGCGGATAGAAAGGCGGCTAGATGACCGGTTTCGCCACCATCAGAAATACGATCGCGATCATCAGCGGCAGGGCCGCCGCGCCGAGCGCACACCAGATCCGCATAGTGCGCAGAATTTCCTGTGCGCTGGATTCGTGCGCCTGCTGGCGCAGGCGGTACTGCAGGAAAATGACCGGCAGCCAAAGCAGAAAGACTACCAGGGTCAGCACTATAGCCAATTGCAGCCAGAGTTGCTGTAACCAGGCGGGGTTGAGCGCGAGCATCCCGGCGGCGCTGGCCAGCAGTGCGACGATGGCGCTGCATGTGAAGATCCAGTCGGCCGCCACTGTCTCAGCGCTGATCCAGCGCAGTACCTGCAGATTGCCGGACAGCCATCCCCGCAACGTATACCAGGCGATACCGATTCCCGTGCCCAGAACCACCATGGCGCTGAGAACGTGCAGCGCCTTGAGGGCCAGATACAGGCTCATGGGCTGAGGGCCAATGTCTGCGCGTCGGATGGCTGCGGCCCCAGGCGCTCCATCGCCGTGACCACCGAGTAGGGGGCCAGTTCGGCGAGTATTTCGTCGACCGTCAGCAGCTGCCAGCAGGCGCGCGCGCCCACGGCGCGCCAGTCGCCCCGCAGATATTTCCTGGCCAGGGCCGCCGCCGGCGCCGCCGGAATCCAGGGGCCGTCGCCGTTGAGGCCGAGAATCTGCCATTGCAGAGAGGCCGCTTCGCCGCGCTGATTTTCGCCGTCGGCGCGGACCAGCATGCCGCCGTGGCTGCTGCCGCCGGGCCAGTGGGCGGCGAGTTTGTGGCCGAGGCGGGCGAGTCGCGGATTGGTGGCGGGCAGGCTCAGCCGCGCCAGGTGGGCGCAGAGCGCCAGCCCGGTCTGCAGTGTGCGCGGCTGCAGGCCGGTGGCGAAGCGCGCGCTGTGCAGTTGCGGCAGTTCGCGCGGACACAGTTCCAGGTCCGGCACGTCGAAATCGCACAGCCAGCGCTCACCGACCGGGTGCGCGAAGCTGACGCGGCGGAGGTGGTTGCCGGCAAAGGACTCGCGCCAGGTGCCGTTCTGCAATAGCGGGAAGCCCTCACCGAGGGACTCGAAGCCGGAGCGCACCGTCGCCAGGCCGCGGACGATACGGTGTGCCGGCGCTATGGCGATATCCACCGCGTGCAGGGTGGGCAGTTCCCGCTGCATCTCCTTCAATACGGCAGAGCTGAGGGCCGGCAGGCTGCTGGCGCCGGCGACCATGGTGATGCCGGCGGCTTGCGCGGCGGGGGAGAGGCGGTGGAAGTCGCACACGTAGCGGCGCGCGTCGGCAATATCGATATAGGGCGTGCCGGACGCGATGCAGGCGCGGGCGACGCCATAGTCCTGCTGTTGCTGGAAGGGGCCCGCGCAGTGAATAAGCAGGTCCAGGTGCAGCGCCTTCAGCTGGCCCGCCAGGTTGATCGCGTCGCGCTCCAGGCGCAGGCCCTCGGCGAGCCCCGGGAGCCTGGATGCGCAGAGCTCGGCCCTGAACTTGTCGTGCCCGGCAATGATCAGCTGCAGGTCCGGTTCACTGCTGAGCATCTGCGCGATGCGCGCGCCGAAATTGCCGTAACCGCCGAGTATCAGTACGCGTTTCTTGAGGTTCTTGACCATTTGCAGCGCCTCATTCCCTTGTCGCTGTCACATGTTCGGTGCGCGTTGCGCGCCCTGTCTGACGACTCCTAGGATGCAATGGGCCAGTGAATGAGTTCAAGCGAATCTTTATCCGCCTTGACGCACCAGCCCCGCTCGCCCCAGTCGCCGAGCACTATGCGTTCCGCCGGTTCGCCGTCGACGGTCAGCTGGTGGCGGGCGGGTCTGTGGGTGTGGCCGTGGACCAGCAGGCGCACACCGTGCTCGCGCATGACCCTTTCCACTTCCTCCGGCGTCACGTCCATGATGTCCTCCGCCTTGCGGCTGGCCATGGACTTGGACACGGCGCGGATCTGCGCGGCGATGGCGCGGCGCTCTTCAAGCGATTTGGCCAGCAGTGCCCGCTGCCAGTGGGGATCGCGGGCCTGCTGGCGGAAGGCCAGGTATTCCCGGTCCCGGGTGCAGAGCGTGTCGCCGTGCATCAGCAGCACCCTGTGGCCGGCGAGGGTAACGGTGCTCGGATCCTGCAGCAGCACGGCGCCGGTGCGGTGGGCGAAGTCCTGGCCGAGCAGGAAGTCGCGGTTGCCGTGCATCAGATACAGTTCCGCACCGCTGCCGCTGTAGCGACTCAGTTCCCGCGCCACCTCGGCGGCCAGCGGCGCATCGTCGTCATCGCCAATCCAGACCTCGAAGAAGTCGCCGAGGATATACAGGGCTTCGGCGCCGGCGGCGGGACCGCGCAGGAAGTCGAAGAAGGCCCGGGTGATGTCCGGGCGGCTCTCGTCGAGGTGCAGATCGGAGATGATATAGGTGGACAATGTTCCGGCCTTGGCTTCCGTATTACTTGTCAGAATAGGCGTCGGAGACAGTCACGCCGGTGATCTCGATGGTCTCCTGCGGCACGTCCTGGTGGAAGCTCTTGCTGCCGGTCTTCACGCTCTTGATCTTGTTGACCGTGTCCATGCCCTCGACGACCTTGCCGAACACACAGTAGCCCCAGCCCTGCGAGTCCTTGCTGCGGAAGTTCAGGAAGTCGTTGTCCTTCACGTTGATGAAGAACTGGGAGCTGGCGGAGTGCGGGTCCATGGTGCGGGCCATCGCCAGGGTGCCGGTGTCGTTCTTCAGGCCGTTGTCCGCTTCGTTCTCGATCGGCTCGCGGGTCTGCTTCTGCTCCATGTCCGGCGTCATGCCGCCGCCCTGGATCATGAAGTTGTCGATCACCCGGTGAAAGATGGTGCCGGTGTAGAAGCCGTCGCGGCAGTACTGCAGGAAGTTGGCCGCAGTCTTGGGGGCCTTGTCGAAGTCCAGTTCGATGACGATATCGCCGTGAGTTGTGTGCAGGGTGATCATAAAATGTCCTAGCGGGGTGAATTAGGGCCGGCATAATACCTTGTAGTCACTGGCTATAAAACGGCAGTGCGGTCGCCATGTCGACGCTGCTCAAAAATTGAGCTTTTGGCGCGGTAAGTCTCCGCTGCAAAACCGATATTCTGCATCGCAACTGCGCTATAATCCGCCGCTTAACAAATTCCGTAGGAATGGAAGGGTGCCCCTTTCATTCCCAGCCGCAGCTGTAACAGAGAATCCTATGACATCCGAGAGCAAGCCCGCTCACTTTTTGCAGAACATCATTCGCGAAGACCTGGCTGAGGGCAAGGTGTCCCAGCTGGCCACCCGCTTTCCGCCGGAGCCGAACGGTTACCTGCATATCGGCCACGCCAAGTCCATCTGCCTCAACTTCGGCCTGGCGCAGGAGTTCGGCGGCACCTGCAACCTGCGTTTCGACGACACCAACCCGGCCAAGGAAGAGGAAGAATATGTCGACGCGATCAAGCGCGACGTCTCCTGGCTGGGCTTCGACTGGAACGGTGAGGCCAGATACACCTCGGATTACTTCGACCAGCTGCACGACTGGGCGCTGCACCTGATCCGGGAGGGCAAGGCCTACGTCTGCCACCTGTCGCCGGAAGAGGCGCGCCACTATCGCGGCACCCTGACCGAGCCGGGCCGCAACAGCCCCTACCGGGACCGCTCGGTGGAGGAGAACCTGGCGCTGTTCGAGCAGATGAGAAACGGCGAGATGGAGGAGGGCGAGTGCAGCCTGCGCGCCAAGATCGACATGGCCGCGCCGAACATCAACCTGCGCGACCCGATCATCTACCGCATCAAGAAGATGGCCCACCACCAGACCGGCGACAAGTGGTGCATCTACCCGAGCTACGACTTCGCCCACGGCCAGTCCGATGCCATCGAGGGCATCAGCCACTCCATCTGCACCCTGGAGTTCGAGGACCACAGGCCGCTGTACGATTGGTTTATCGACAACCTGCCGGTGCCGTCGCGCCCGCGCCAGTACGAGTTCGCGCGCCTGAACCTGAACTACACCGTGGTTTCCAAGCGCAAGCTGAAGCAGCTGGTGGACGAGGGCCACGTGGACGGCTGGGACGACCCGCGCATGCCGACCCTGTCCGGCCAGCGCCGCCGCGGCGTGCCGCCGGCGGCCATCCGCAACTTCTGCGAGATGATCGGCGTGACCCGCTCCGACTCCGTCGTCGACGTCGGCATGCTGGAATACTGCATCCGCGACGAACTGGACAAGAAGGCCCCGCGCGCCATGTGCGTGATGGAGCCGCTCAAGGTCACCCTGAGTAACTACCCCGAGGGCCGGGAGGAAATGCTGAGCGCGCCCGGCCACCCGGTGCGCGACGATCTGCCGGTGCGGGAACTGCCGTTCACCCGCACCCTCTATATCGAGCAGGAGGACTTCCGCGAGGAGGCCAACAAGAAGTACAAGCGCCTGGTGCTGGGCAAGAAAGTGCGACTGCGCAACGCCTACGTGATTCAGGCGGACGAGGTGGTGAAGAACGATGCCGGCGAAATTGTCGAGATCATCTGTTCCGTGGACCTGGACACGCTCGGTAAAGACCCGGCAGACGGCGTCAAGCCGAAGGGCGTGATTCACTGGGTGTCGGCCGACAAGCATGTGGACTGCGAGGTGCGCCTCTACGACCGGCTGTTCAGCGACCCGGCGCCGGATGCCGGCGGCAAGAATTTCCTCGACTTTGTGAATCCGGAGAATCTGCAGATTCTCGAGGGCTGCAAAGCTGAAATCGGCCTGGCGCAGGCGGAGCCGGAGCACAGCTACCAGTTCGAGCGCAACGGCTATTTCTGCCGCGACAGCAAGTACGGCAGCGCCGAGAAGCCGGTGTTCAACCGCACCATCGGCCTGCGCGACTCCTGGGCCAAGGAGCAGGACAAGTAATCGACCCGAACGGTGCGCACGGCGCACCCTACGGTGCGGTGTGCCGTGCGCATCGAAAACCGTAGGGTGCGCCGTGCGCACCAAATAGAACGAATGTAGGAGCGGCCCTTGGCCGCGAAAAACTGAAGTTATGGCTCTACAGCTCTACAACACTTTTTCCGGACAAAAAGAACCCTTTAAACCACTGGTAGAAAACCGCGTGCGCATGTACGTATGCGGCCCCACCGTCTACAACCGCGTGCATATCGGCAACGCGCGCCCAGTAGTGGTTTTCGATACCCTCTACCGTCTGCTGAAGCGGAACTTCAGCGATGTGATCTACGCGCGCAATATCACCGACATCGACGACAAGATCATGAAGGCCGCGCGCGAGAACGGCGAAGAGATCGGCGTTCTGTCGGCGCGCTTCGCCGAGGCCTATTTCGAGGATATGGCCGCGCTCAACAATCTCGAGCCGGATGTCATTCCGTACGCGACCCAGCACCTGCCGGAGATGATCGACATGATCGAGCGGCTGCTGGAGAAGGGGCACGCCTACGCGGCCGAGGGTCACGTGCTGTTCGCGGTGGACTCGATGCCCGATTACGGCAAGCTGTCCAAGCGCTCCCTCGACGACATGCTCGCCGGCGCGCGCGTGGAAGTGGCGCCCTACAAGAAATATGCGGGCGACTTCGTGCTGTGGAAACCCTCGAAGGAAGACGAGCCCGGCTGGGACAGCCCCTGGGGTCGCGGCCGCCCCGGCTGGCACCTGGAGTGCTCGGCCATGATCAAGAAGCACCTGGGCGATACCATCGACATCCACGGCGGCGGCCGTGACCTGACCTTCCCGCACCACGAAAACGAGCGGGCGCAGAGCTGCTGCGCCAATGGCGTCGACTTCGTGCGCTACTGGATGCACAACGGTTACGTCAATATCGAAGGCGAGAAGATGTCCAAATCCCTGGGCAACTTCCGCATGGTCAACGACCTGCTCAAGCAGTATCCGGGCGAGGTGCTGCGCTTTGCGCTGCTGTCCGCCCACTACCGCTCCGAGCTGAACTTCAGCGCCGACCTGCTGGATCAGGCCCAACGCAGTCTCGACTCGCTATATGGTGCGCTGCGGGAAGCGGAGTCCGTCGCGGCGGCGGGGGTAGATCTCAGTGGTTCCGCCTTTATGGCGGCGCTCGAGGACGACCTGAATACGCCGATCGCGATCAGCGAGCTGCACCAGATCGCGAAGGATCTGAACAAGGCAGAGGCCGCCGACAAGGCGCACCTGAAAGGCATGTTGCTGCAGGCCGGCGAGATGCTCGGCATACTGCAGCAGGATCCCGAGACCTGGTTCCAGCAGGCCCGCGGCGGCGAGTCCATCTCCGCCGAGGAAATAGAACAGCTGATCGCCGAGCGGACGCAGAGCAAGAAAGACAGAAACTTCGCCCGCGCCGACGAGATCCGCGAGGAGCTGAAGGCCAAGGGCGTGGTGCTGGAAGACAGCCGCGAAGGTACGAAGTGGCGCAGAGAGTAATCGCTTCACTCCCTCTCCCCTTGGGGAGAGGGCTGGGGAGAGGGGAGCCGCCGATGCCCCCTCTCCCGAACCCCCTCCCCCCCCCCCCCCCCCCCCCCCCCCCCCCCCCCCCCCCCCCCCCCCCCCCCCCCCCCCCCCCCCCCCCCCCCGCCGATGCCCCCTCTCCCTAACCCTCTCCCCAGAGGGGAGAGGGGACAGGTCCCACGAGTTAACAAGAAAATAAAATCATGAAGAAATTATTTGTCCTCATCACTGCAATTTTCGCCCTGCTGACCCTCACCGCCTGCGAGCCCAAACGCGGCTCGGAGAAGTGGTGCAAGAAAATGGACGAAACCCCCAAGGGCGAGTGGACCCTGAACGACGCCAGCGACTACACCAAGTACTGCGTGTTCAAGCAGAAGCCGGAAGAAGAATAAGCGGAACCGACGCCGTTGTTCTTCGCCGATTCCTATCAGCATTTCTTCCGCCCGCTCACCGGTAAATACCGCGAACAGGTGGTGGAATGCCTGCGCCTGCTGTACGAGCGCCTGTACACCGCCAAGGCGGATTACGGCGAATCCCTGGCGCGCGAGCAGATTCTGGAAATTTTTGCCGAGGCACTGACCCGCGCGCCGCAGCTGGACAGCGACGACAGCAGTGCCGAGCCCGAAGGCCGTTTCAGAAATCTGCGCGAGCAGGCGGTATGGGTGCTGAACAGCCTGGTGGAGTTCGGCTGGCTGGAAAAGCAAGTGGACAGCGCCACGCTTTCTGCCACCTATCCCTTCAGCCGCCGCGGCCGCCTGTTCACCCAGCCATTGGTGGAGGTGAACAGCACCCGCGTGCGCACCCGCCACCGCAATACCCGCAATACCCTGAACGCGCTGGAAGCATTCGCCAGTCGCGGAGAAGTGCACGATCTGATCGATGCCTGGGAGTATTCCGAGCGCATCGTGGCCGACTTCACCGACATGATCGCCGAGCTGGAAGAGCGCAAGCGCGAAATGGTGCGTGAGGTGGAGGCGCAGCTGCTGGTACAGCAGGCCACCGATGAATTCTTCTCCTTTATGGAAAGCCGCTTTCAGCCGGACCTGGCCATCCGCCTGTCCGCCGACAGCGTGGAGAAGCACCGGGATTCCATCGGTCGGGTAATTGCGCGAATCCGTCGCAAGGAGAAAGAACTCAAGGCCGAGTGGGAAAAGCGACTGCGCCAGTTGCTGCCGGAGCTGGTGGAAGAGGGGCGCTCGCTGCTGTGGCTGATGCTGGATACCATCGAGGACCGCATGCGCCGCGCCTGCGAGGTCAAGCTGCCTGCGCTGCGCCGCGCGCTGCAGGGCTTCACCAAGCGCGCCGATATCATCATCCGCCAGCTCAGCTACCTGCACAACCAATCCGAGGGCGAGTTTGCCGACCTGTGCCAGCGGCTCGGCGACAGCGCGGAAAAATCTGCATTGCTCCAGCGTCTCGGTGACGAGCTGGGCGGATTTCAGCTGCGCCTGTTCGACCCGAAACAGACCCAGCTGTGGCAGCGCAGCCGCCGCCAGCCGGTCAACACCCGGGTCGAGGAAGAGGCGCCGCTGGGGGAGGAAAACCGTCGGGAAATCGTGCTGCAGCAGTTGCTGGACCAGGCCTTCAACTTCAACAGCGGGCACCTGCGCGACTACCTGCAGAAGGCGCTCGGCAGCGGCCGGCGCATCAACAGCCGCGACTTGCCCTTGGCTGACGCCCGCGACCTGCTGGCGATGAGCCATATGCTGGAGGCGGCGGCAGTCAACCAGAGCGGCGCTGCCGCCGTGCAGGTGGAATTCACCGGGGCAATGGCCAGCAACGACTATTTTGCCCAGTTCGACGAATACATCCTGGAACTGAAAGAAAGTGACTGAACAGATCCTGGAGTCGTCCGTAGGGTGCGCGGTGCGCACCGGGCGGTGCCAGGCTCTACCTATCTCGGGTTGGTGCGCACGGCGCACCCTACGGGATGGACAGAAACCATTATTTGTAGAGAAGCAAGAACGTGATTGAACAGGCCTTGGAAGAAGCGCTGGCCGAATGCCGCCTGACGCGCGGGGAATTTTCCGAGCTGCTGGTGCGCCTGTTGGACTACGGGGTCATCTGCCGCGATGAGAGCCAGGTGGAAACGGTGCTTTACGATCGCTTCCAGCGCTGCGAGCAATTGATTCGCGAGTGGCTGGCACCGCTGGGTCTGCGTCTGCAGCACGACAGCCGCTTTCAGTTTATCCGCGTCTACCCGCCTGGTGCGGAGGTGCCCGGAATGCCCGACCAGGAAGAACCGCACCACGGCGGTTTCCGCGCGCGCCTGACCCAGCAGGAGGTGGCTGCGATTCTCGTCTTGCGCATCGAGTATGACAAGGCGCTGCGGGAGGGGCAGGTGGACGAAAGCGGATACGCGGCCCTATCCCTCGAGGCGCTGGAGCTGGGCCTGCGCAACCTGCTGAAAATGTCACTGCCGGACAAACTGGCGGAGCGCAAGAACCTGCTGAAGAAGTTGCGCCAGCTGCGGCTGGTGCAGTTCACCGGTGAGGACACGGAGTCGGTCGCGGAGATCTGGCTGCGGGTGCGCCCGACCATCGCCCAATTTGTCGGCGAGGAAGCACTGCAGCAACTGCTCGACGGGCAGCCGCAGGAAGAACAAGAGGAAGACCCCGGGCAGCGTATAACTCCGGAAAGTGAAGATCACAGCCTCTTTGTAAAAGCCGAGGCGTAGCGCATAACGGTGATGCGCAGGGGCTGCTGGTGGGAAGGGGTTGCGGGACTGTCGGCCGGAGGGATCCGGCCGACAAGCCTACAGGGACGTATTCACGGCGCGTCCCGCAACCCCTTCCCGCCAGTAGGTCCGCCCGGCACCATAACGAAGCAAGAATAAAATGTTTCTGAAAAAACTGATCCTGATCAACTGGGGCAACATCCCCCACCTGGAATACGAGTTCGGCCCCATCAACCTGTTTTCGGGTGGCAATGGTTCCGGCAAGACCACGGCCGCGGATGCCATACAGACGCTGATGACCGCGGCGCACGACACGCTGTTCACTTTCAACCCGGGCCAGGACGAAACCACCCAGCGCGGCCGCGGCGGCAAGCAGGTGCGCACGCTCGCGTCCTACGTGCTGGGTTGTGATGACGGCAGCTACGCGCGCCTGCAGCCCACCGACTGCTATATCGCCGGCGTCTTCTATCCCACTGCCGGCGAGGACAGCGACCCCTTCACCTCGGTCATGGCCATACGCGCACACCTGGATAGCAGCAGCAAACCGGCGCAGGCACGCCAGGACGATCTGCGCTTCTTTATCTTCCCCGGCGAGCAGCTCGCCATCGGCGACTTTATCCGCGAGTACAAGGACGGCAAGCACCTGCTGCCACTGGACAAGTTCTACGCGGTGCTCGGCAAACAATTCGAGAAGGTCGAGCAGTACGACAAGAAAAAGGCCTACCTGCGCCGCCTCTACGGCGCCCTGCGCGGTCGCCGCGATGCGGTGCCGGACCGCGAGGCGATGCATGCGGCGCGCACCTTTGCCAATTTCATGGCCTACAAGCCGGTAAAGAGCATCAACGATTTTGTTGCCCAGGAGGTGCTGGAGAAGCGCGATCTGGGCGATGCGATCCGCTCGGTTTCGGAGTTGATGAAGACCATCCACGCGATGGAGCTCGAGGCGCGCCAGATCGTCGAGCGGGTCTCAGCGCTCGAGCAGATTGCCCAGTCCGCCGACCTCTACCGCGAGCAGTGGATGCAGCTGCGGGAGCAGCAATATCTGCAGGCGCGCCACCGCCAGCTGCGTGTACAGAAGACGTATCTCGCCGGCAAGAACAGCCAGCAGCAGCTGCGCGCAGAGCTGCAGAGCAACGAGCGCGAGACGCGCGTTGCAGTCGAGCGGACAGAGCAGCTCAACCAGCAGCTGGTGGAGCTGCAGGCGCAGCGCCTCGGCATCGACGCGCTGCGCAGCAAGGACCAGCTGGAGCAGCGTATTGGCAACGCCCACCGGCAGCTGTCCGAGCAGGGCGGCCCGCTGGCCACCCAGGAGCGATACTGGCAGCGCAATCGCAGCGCCGCCGAAGAACTATTGGGGCTGCTGAACGGCACCGCCGCAGAGCTGGAAGTTCCCGCGCTGCGCGACAGGGCGCTGGTGCAGACGATCAAACAGGTCGCCCGCGAGGAGGACCTGCCGGATCTGCACAAGCTGCTGGGCAAGGACTGGATCGACCTGGCCGCACTGGAACCGCTGCGCGAGCGGGCGGGGAGCAGCGAAGTGCTGCACAACCGGCTCCACACGTCGCTGACAGGCGCGGAGCCCGGTGAAGCCGCACCGGGCGAAAGCAAGAGTCTGCGCGAGCAGATCGAACAACAGGTGTCGCGCTGGGAGCTGAAAGTACAGCAATTGCAGAAGCAGTTGCACACGCAGGAGAGCCGCATTCAGCACCTGCAGGCCAACCGGGTGCGCTATCCGCAGTCTGTGGAGCAGGCGCTGGCGGCGATTCGCGAACAGTGCCCCCAGGCCGAGCCGCGGGTGCTGTGCGATTATGTCGAGGTGCTGGACGAGCGCTGGCAGATGGCGGTAGAGGGCTATCTCGGCGGGGCGCGCTTCTCGATCATCGTCGAGCCGGAATACGAGGCGGCCGCCATTCGCATAGTGCGCAACCTGCCGGGTCGCAGCAACCGGGCGCGGGTGATCCAGGGGGACAAGGCCCGTCGCGATGCGGAGCGGGCCTCACTGCCGAGGGAATCCATCGTCGAGCTGATGGAGTTCAATCACAAGACGGCTGAGTACTACATGCGCGCCTCTTACGGCTCGGTGGTGCAGGTGCGCGACGAACAGGAACTGCGCGGCACCCGCCGCGGCCTCACCGCCGACGGTATGGCCAGCGGCAACTACAGCATGTGGCGCTGCGATATCGACGATGCCGAACTGGTGTTCGGCCAGGGCGCCCGCGCGCGCGCGCTGGCGGCCCAGCAGCAGGCGCTGGAACAGTTGCTGGCCGAAGCCACCCAGATCAATGCGCAGTATCAGCTCTATCGCCGTGTCGCGGCTGCGGTACGCGATCTGACGCCACTCCGACTGCTGCCGGTGGTGGATGCCGCCCTGGCCGCCCAGCGCGAATGGCGCAGTGCCGAGCAGGCGCTGGAAAACCTCGACCTCGCGGATTGCGAGCAGCTGGAGCAGCAGGTGGCGGATCTGCGGACGCAACTGCAGGCGCAGCAGAAAATCCAGTCCGGCCTGCTGCACGAGGCGGGCAAGCTGGAGCGCGATCTGGAGAATACCGGCAAGCAGCTGAAGGCGCTGTCCGCAGAACTGGATACCCTGGACGAGGCGCTCAGCGATTGCGAGGCCGCGGTGCGGCGCATCGCGCAGATTGCGCCGGACTACGATGCGGAGAAAATTCTCGAGCAGGCGGACGCGCAGGCGGAGCGTGCCGGCGACAGTTTCGATTTCGGCGCCGACATCGAGGAGTGGCAGGGGCGGCTGGAAAAATACTGTCGCCAGCTGGACAGGTCCGTCATGGAGTACAACGCCAGCTGTGCCGCCGGCGATACCCTGGCGTTCGAGCCGGATCTTGGCGCGGGCCACGACGAGGCCCTGTTCAAGCTGGTGTGCGGCCTGCGCGACCAGGTGGAGGCGCTGCGCAACCGCCTGAAAAACAATCTGCTGGTGGACCGCCACGAGCAGCTGCTGGGCCTGAAGAAGTCCTTTAACACCACCTTCGTCACTCATCTCTGCCACGCGATCTACCAGTCCATCAACGACGGCAAGCGCGTGCTCGACGACCTGAACAAGGAGCTGGAGCACCACCGCTTCGGCGCCGATCGCGAGCGCTTCCGCTTTGCCTACAGCTGGGTACCGGAGTTCCGCGAATACTGGAATTTCTTCAAGGCCGTGATCGAACTGCCGAATCTGGGCGAGGAGGAGAGCCTGTTCGATGCGCAGCTCAACCCCGCGCAGCAGCAGGTGCGGGACAGGCTGCTGAACATGCTGCTCAGTGATGACGAGCAGGTCGCGCGGCGCGAACTGGATCGCATCAGCGACTACCGCAATTACCGCAACTACGAGATCTTCAAGGAGCCGGAAGGCAAGGAGCCGATCGCGCTCAGCCAGTACGGCACCGGTTCCGGCGGTCAGCTGGAGACCCCGGCGTACATCATCCGCTCGGCCGCGGTGACCTCGGCCTTCCGCTTCAATGAGGGCAGCAGCCATCTGCAGATGGTGCTGGTGGACGAAGCCTTCTCGAAGATGGATGAGTCCCGCTCGAAAGAGGTGATCCGCTACCTGACGGAAACCCTCGGCCTGCAGTTGCTGTTCATCATGCCGAGCAGCAAGTCGGGCCCGTTTATGGACCTGATCTCGAACCAGTTTGTGTTCAGCAAGTGCCCGAGTGCGCAGCCGGTCGGCCAGCTCAATACCCGCGTCTATGTGGACCGCAAGGTGTGCAACCGCGAGAAGATCGCCGAACTCTGGGCCAACCACCGCCGCACCATTCGCCAGCAGGCGACGCTGGACTTTATGGAACTGGTCGAGAGTTAATAGGTGGGCTTCCAATATGTGTTGTTCCGAATGACACGTTAAATTGGTCGTCATGCCGGCGCAGGCCGGTATCCAGTGGGGTGGCGCTGGACTCCGGCCTGCGCCGCTATGGCGAAAATGCTTTGTAGGAGCGGCCCGTGGCCGCGATTGATGTGGCTATTGGCAGAGACCGATCGCGGCCATGGGCCGCTCCTACAAGGGGTGCAAACAAGAATGGGGGAAGCGTATGGCGCGGCAACTACCCGAGTGGGCTGCGGCAAACCCGGTGATTATGGGGCTGCTGAAGTTTGTGCTGGAGAAGCGCAACAGGCAGATTCTCACCGGCGATGAAAAGCAGATTTCCATCACCCTGAACCCGCAAAATCCCCCTCGTGCATTGCGCGCCGCGCTGGAGCCATTTAATGATCCCGACTACGAGGACAGCCTGCTCTGGGACGAACTAAAGTGGCTGGCGAACGAATATCGCTGTTTCACCATCAAGCTGCCGGGTCGCCGCTCTGCGGGCCGTGCCCCCTGGGAAGGGGCTCGGCTCGAGTTTGACGATACCCGTGAGACGATGATCCGCGAGTGGCTAGACAGACCGCGGCCCCAGCGGGTGGACCCGCAGTGGCAAGCGGCACTGAACCGGTTCACGGTGCTTTTCGAAAACGTCGATGCTTTTCCGCGGGGCGGCCTGACGCTGGATCCCGGCTTCGATAATTTCGAACAGTTGTTGGGCTGCTGGGCCTCCATTGGTGAGGAACTGGAGCGCTCCGGCAATCTGACCTGGCGCCAGTTGTCGGCGCGCTGCTTTCTCGGTGACTCTAAATATCTGGATGGTGGCTGGCGCCAGTCCCTGGTATCTGCGCTCTTCCCGTCGAAAAGTGACAGGGTCCGCGAGAGGCCGCTCCTGATGCACCTGTATCTGCCGGAGCGCACGGAGCAGGTACTGCTGATCGAGAATCAGGACAGCTTCCTGTGGATCGCGGACCTGGCCCCCAAATTCACGGCGTTGGTGTATATCGAGGGCTACCGTGGCGGCGCTGCGCGGGTCCGCGCGCCCGGGATCGCCCGTTTCAGCACCCTGAACGACATGCGGAAGGAGGCGCGGCGGGACTTTCTGCAGTGGTGGCAAGGGCAGGCGTCCCGGGAGCTGCCGGTGTACTTCTGGGGGGATTTGGATCACGAGGGCATGCATATTGCTGCCGCCTTGCGGCGCAGCTTCGAAGAGCTCTCGTGCTGGCGGCCGGGGTATCAACCGCTACTCGAAAGGCTGCGCCGCGGCGGCGGTCACCTGCCGCAGCAGGCCGGCAAGGAGAGACAAAAGGCAATACAGACGACGGGATGTGCCTATGCGGACGACACTCTGATTCCCGCGTTGACGGAATCGGGGCGCAGCGTGGACCAGGAGGCGCTGACCGCCGAACAGCTACGAGCCAGATTGCAATACACCCAGCTGTGAATTGACCAGGGCTTCGCAGTCAGTTTTCTGTATTGCATTTTATGCGCAGGTTCTCGGAAGATGGGGCTAGTTTGCTGTAAAAATCATTCTTTGCTCAATAAAGGGAATTTTCCGGAGATCGCTATGCGTCAGTTTTCCATTCTGGTCATCTTCGTTTTGGCCTTTGGCGGTGCCGCTGTGTTGTACGAAAAGGAGAGTCGTAAAGTCAAAGGGGTGCTCACCCAGATTACCGAGCTGCAGGCGCAGATGGGCGATCTGCAGGCGGAAGTCAATCGCCTCAACGGCGAGTTGGAGGCGGTCAAGTTGGCAGGGCGACGCCAACCCAACCTGAAGACAATGGCCAGCCGGATCCGCAGCGACGAACCTGCAGCCGTGACTGGCAAGACGCAAGCGCGCATGGTGGAAACCGGAAAGTCCCGCCAGCTAATAGCGTCGGATGTAACGGCCGCGCCGCCGGCCATACACGGTCGCGGTGATGACGAGCAGGCGGATGATGGCGAGTGGAACCGGCCGACGGTCGACGCGGAGCAGTATCAAGCGGACGGTACCGGCGCTGAACAGCCGGTCGCGGATCCCTACCAGTAAGGTTTGGCTCCCACATGGCAATAACTATTGCATGCCGCGACTTGAATCCGGGCTGAAAACCCCCAGAATGTCCGCAGTATGGCGCACAGCGCCGCGGACGTTAGGGGTTTTGTCGTTTGGAACCGGCATAATCCGAGAGCATTAGCCGGTACGGAGCCGATCTACCCATGTCATTAAACAAGTTTTACTCTTCTCTGAGCGAGCAACTCGCGGGACTGTTGAGCGGAGAGCGCGATTGGTTGGCCAACACGGCCAATGCCAGCGCGCTGCTGTTTATGGAGCTCGCGGACATCAACTGGGCGGGGTTCTACTTTCTGCAAGGCGACGAGCTGCGCCTCGGGCCCTTCCAGGGCAAGCCGGCCTGTACCCGCATCCCGGTGGGAGCCGGTGTCTGTGGCACGGCCGTGGCTAGCGGGGAATCCCAGCTGGTTGAGGATGTACACCAGTTTCCCGGTCATATCGCCTGCGATGCGGTCTCCGCTTCCGAGGTGGTGATCCCCCTATACGACGCTGGCGGGCGCTGTCTCGGCGTACTGGATATCGACAGTCCCACCGTCGCCCGCTTTACCGCCGAGGACCTCGCCGGTCTGCAGGAATTCGCCCGGGTGCTGTTGAACTGCTCCGAAATTCCCCCCGTCATTCCCCATAGCTATTAAAGGCCCAGAGGGCGATGGCGCTGCTGTGGCAGAAGCGGATGGGCGGCAGCCTCTACCAGGTGCGCAGCCACGGCGCCAGTGTGCGCCTGTACAGCAATGGTGTCTTTCACTCGCAGTGGAACTCCCGCGATCCGTTAAAGGGCTCGCTGTGGGAGCTGCTGCTGTTGCCCGCCTTTTTCCTGCCGGAACACCGGATCAGATCGGTGCTCTTGCTGGGTGTGGGTGGCGGGGCGCTGATTCGCCTGCTGCAGCAGTTTTTCCAGCCAGACAGGATTGTCGGCGTGGATCTGGACGCGACCCATTTGCGAATTGCGCGCAAATACTTCGGCGTGCGCGACGCCGAGCTGGTGTGTGCCGATGCCGATAGCTTTGTTTCTTCCCAATTGGATTCAGGCGAATCCGTTTCCTTCGATCTGATTGTCGACGACCTTTTTGGCCACGGGACCGGCGAGCCGGAGCGCACAGTCGCGGCAGACCGGCCTTGGTGCGAGAAGCTGCTGCGGCTTCTGCACAGTGACGGCTTGCTGGTGAGCAATTTCGCCAGCCGGCGTGAACTGCTCAGCAGTGGCTGGCGCGACCAGAGGGTACGCGCACAACTGCGCGATTGCTGGACCGGGGACCTGCCGGGCTATGATAACTCTGTGCTGGCGGTCAGCAGACAGTCGCTGTCGCTGGCCGATCTGGCGGCGCGGGCGCCGGACAAGATCAATCCCCGCAACCCCTTCCGCCGCTTGGACTGCCGCCTGCGGCGACTGCCCTGATCCCCCAATCCCAGACTCCCAAAATCCGGGCTGCCCAAATCCGGGCTATAAGGTGCGCCACTACCGGTTGGCGCCCGTTGACACTGCGTGTCTATACTGAAAAAAAGCATTTGTTTTCCTCAGGACCGGTCGATGCGCTACAAAACTGTGGAGGATGTGATCCAGGAAGGGCGAGATTTTCACGCCAAGTTGGCGCGGCAGTACGGCGAATATGAACAGTTGGCCACCAACAAACGCATAGAGCTGCTGTTGGATCAACTGAAACGGCGCGAAGATTCGATGAAGCATTCATTGGAAAACTTTCGCGCCGATCTGACACCCGGCGCCCTGCATACCTGGGTCCAGTTCGCGCCCGAGGGGCGCGAGAAAGAATTCCTGCAGCGGCTGCGCAATATCGATATCGATGACCTGGACGAGATCGCCAAGCTGGCGATGGATATCGAAATCTATCTCGCGGACCAGTACCGGGATTTGGCGCAGGGAGCGGAAACGCCTTCCGCGCGCGACGCCTTCGAGCGGCTGCGACAGCTGGAGGAGCTGGAGGAGCACACGCTGTCGATGAATATCTTTAATCTGCGGGATTATTGACTTGATTACACAGTAAGGCGCTTGCTTGCAAGTGAACAGCGAAGCAGTTCTGATCTGTTCGCCTGTAAGCAGTCTCCTGCAGAGTCCCTCGTAGGGTACGCGGTGCGCACCAGAGGATACTTGAGCCCGTTCCTTTTGGTGCGCGCGGCGCACCCTACGGTGTGAGTTTGTAGACGCAGAAGCCTTGTTCGTGGGCGATCAACTGCACCTCCGAAAAATAGCTGCGCCCCTTCTTCGCCAGCGGGATAAATTCATTGACCACGAACAGCGCAATACCGGAGGGCTTCAGCAGACGTGCACTTTGCTGCAGAAAGCGGTCGGTGAGGTCTCCCTCCACCTGAAACCCCTGGTGAAAAGGCGGATTGCAAATCAGCAGGTCGGCAATGCGAGCCCCGAGCTCCGCGCCGGCATTGGAAGGTACCACGACGCCATCCAGTGCCAGCTCGCCAAAATTTTTACCGCAGGCGAGCAGTGCCGCCGCATTGTTGTCGGTCGCGGTAAAGGAAAAGCTTCCCCGCGCGGCCAGCTGTGTACACAGATAGCCGTAACCGCAGCCGAGATCGACCACGTGGGCGCCGTCTCCCGGCGCGTAGGGTGAAATTTGCTGCGCGAGCAGGGCGCTGCCGCGATCGATCTTATTCCAGCCGAACAGTCCGGGTTTGCTGTAGAGTCCGTTCAATTCCGGCAGCGGGCGCAGCTGCACGTAATTCTGGTCGTCGACGGTCTCGCCGCCGCGCCCTGTGTGCGTATTGATACTCGCATATTCGGTTCCGTGCTTCTGCAGCTGCTTGGCGCCGCCGAACCGCTGCGCCGCCTTGGCGGCGTAGGTCTTGATACCGCTCTGCTTGCCGCCGACGAGCACCAGCTCGCCGCCCTCGCCGAGAAATTCCGGGGCGAGGTTGATGATATGGTGCACGACCGCCTTTTCCTTGGAAACGGCGTAGACGATGCGGCGGTATTTGCGCTCCAGTTCCTCGAAATGGAAATCGCTGAAAAAACTGCGCCCGCATTTGTCTTCCGCCAGTTTGGCAATATCCCAGCGGTTGCTGAGCAGGTCGCCGCCGAAGGTAAATCCTTCCTCCAGCAGCGCCTTGCTGTTTTCGTCGGCGATCCATAGGGTTTCCCGCGGGGCGAATTGCAGTTCGTGGCAGAGTAGGGCGGACATGCTTCTTATCGTACCGAGGTAATTTCTTCCGGGGTCAGGGGGCGGTATTCCCCTTCCTCGAGATCTTCATCCAGCAGGATTTCGCCGATCCGTTCCCGGTGCAGCTCCAGAACCCGGTTGCCGAGCGCGGCAAACATACGTTTCACCTGGTGATAGCGACCCTCGCTGATGGTGATGCGCACCTCGTTGGCGAAGAGAATTTCCAGGTGCGCCGGCTTGGTTCTTTTCTTTTCGTTGTCGAGCCAGATGCCTTTGGCGAATTTGTTCACTGCATCTTCGCCGATTTTCTCGGCGAGATGGGCGTAGTAGGTCTTGTCGCAGTGGTGGCGGGGCGAAGTCACCTTGTGGGACCACTGGCCGTCGTCGGTCAGCAGCACCAGGCCAGTGGTGTCGATGTCCAGGCGCCCGGCGATATGCAGCTTGTACTTGTTGGGCTCGTCAATCAGGTCGAGCACCGTCGGGTGCTCGCTGTCCTTGGTGGCACTGACGTAGCCGAGGGGCTTGTGCAACATAAAGTAGCGCGGTCCCGGCTCCAGCAGCGGTTCGCCGTCCAGGCACAGGGTGTCTGTTTCCGCCACCTTGGCGCCCGGGTCGGTAACCACTGCGCCATTGACGGTAATGCGCTCCGCCTTGGCGGCGCGCTTGACGTCTGAGCGGGAGAGGTCGGTGACCTGGCTAACGGCTTTATCTAGGCGCATGGAATTTCCCTCTCCTCCGCAACTTTTGGCGAGGGAGCTCGAGTGCGGGTGATGACTGAAGCTTTTCGAAGTTTACTCCCTCTCCCCGTGGGGGAGAGGGTTGGGGAGAGGGGATACTAACCCCCAATCTTGCGCTCGCCCGAATCCACGGATTGGTAGATCAGCGTATTGATGGTCATGGGACCGACCCCTCCGGGCACTGGCGTGTAGGCAGCGACGCGGTCAACCAGCGGACCCAGTTCAATATCACCGACACCGCCGGGATGGTAGCCGGCATCTACGACTACGGCACCGTCCTTGATCCACTCGGCCTTGATGAATTCCGGCTTGCCCACGGCACCGACGATGATGTCCGCGCGACGGATGTGATCGGCCAGTTCCTTGGTGCGGGAGTGGCAGATGGTCACGGTGGCGTTGGCGTTCAGCAGCATCGCGGCCATCGGCTTGCCGAGGATCGGGCTGCGGCCAACGACGACGGCGTGCTTGCCGGCGATCTCGATCTTGTAGGCTTCCAGCAGGCGCATGATGCCTTTGGGGGTCGCACAGCCGTAGGCCTCTTCACCCATGGCCATGCGGCCGAAGCCGAGGCAGGTCACCCCGTCCACGTCCTTCTCCAAGGCGATGGCGTCGAAGCAGGCGCGCTCGTCGATCTGCGCCGGCACCGGGTGCTGCAGCAGTATGCCGTGCACATTGGGGTTGGCGTTCAGCTCTTCGATCTTGGCCAGCAGCTGCTCGGTGGTGGTTGACGCGGGCATCTCTACTTGCAGTGAATCCATGCCGACGCGACGGCAGGCGTTGCCCTTCATTTTTACGTAGGTGGCGGAGGCGGGGTCGTCGCCCACGAGGATGGTCGCCAGGATCGGCGTCTGGCCGCCGCTCTTTTCTTTCAGCGCGGCCACGCGGGCCGAGAGTTCCTCTTCCGTTTTCTGTGCCAGGGCTTTGCCGTCCAGAACCAGTGCAGACATAGGTGGTATCTCAAACAAAATGAATCTTGGGCTATGGCCGGAGGCGTTCTTCTGTAGGAGCGGCCGTTGGCCGCGATCAGACTTGCAGGTAGCCCCGCGAGATCGATCGCGGCCAACGGCCGCTCCTACGGTCAGTCCGTATATGACATCCGGCCCGGATTGCGAAGCGCGCTATTTTCTCACAGGCCGCGAATAATTTCCCTAGGTGGTCACAGCCCGCAAAAGGGGAGGCTAAACTACTGCAAAAAGAATAGCTTAGCGCCGTTGACTCCCTTGGGGGCTGTCAGTATTATGCGCGCTCTTCGCAAGGGAGGCGGCCTTCGGAACTGCGTAATGCAGCTGTTCGCGAGACGCGGCCCTGGTGATGGAATGAGTTTTGCGGGGCATAGCGCAGTCTGGTAGCGCGCCTGCTTTGGGAGCAGGATGTCGGGGGTTCGAATCCCTCTGCCCCGACCAGACATTTGCCGGGTTTCCTTGCGCCCGTAGCTCAGCTGGATAGAGCATCCGCCTTCTAAGCGGATGGTCGCAGGTTCGAGTCCTGCCGGGCGTGCCAAACTTTCGGGTAGGTGCGGTGTTTGGCAGCTCCGATCAATTCCGCTGCCGGCATTTAGACGCAGGACTATTCCGGCCGATCAGCATAGCTGATCGGCGCCAGAACGACCGCAAAGCGGTGCTTTGCAATCGGTCGCTCTGGCCCTGCCGGGCTTTGTGCCTGGGCGGGGTTCAGCGTTGCCACAGAACGCTGATTGCATAGCACTTTTATGGTGGCCGTAGCTCAGTCGGTAGAGCACAGGATTGTGGCTCCTGAGGTCGCGGGTTCGATCCCCGTCGGCCACCCCATTTTTCCGGTCCGCTCGACGGATCCCAGAAAGCCCGGCTTATGCCGGGCTTTTCTGTTTATGGGCTCAGATGCTCTAAGCGGGTGCTTTACGGTGCCGGCGGCATTGGCCGATAATAGGCGCCCGGTTTCTCCTATAGCTTTTGGTTATAAGAGCTGCCGGTAGAAGCAGAGAAACGAACAATGAGACTCGGGAGTATTCGGTGACCGTTACAGTTGAGCGCAAGGCGACGAATGTGCATTGGCATGAGGGGGATGTAACCCGCGAGCATCGGGCTAGTATCCTCGGCCACAAAGGCGTGACCCTTTGGTTTACCGGCCTGTCTGGCTCCGGTAAGAGCACCGTTGCCGTCGCCGTGGAAAAGGCGCTGGCGGCCCGCGGTGTGCTGAGCTACCGCCTGGACGGTGACAATATCCGCCTGGGAATCAATTCCAACCTCGGCTTTTCCGCCGAGGATCGCCAGGAGAATATTCGCCGTGTGGGCGAGATCTCCAAGCTCTTCGCCGATACCGGCGTGGTGGTGCTGAGCAGCTTTATCAGCCCCTACCGCGAAGACCGCGAGATGGTGCGCCGCATGCATCTCGAAGGCGACCTTCCGTACCTGGAAGTGTTTGTCGACTGCCCGCTGGAGGAGGCGGAATCCCGCGATCCCAAAGGCCTGTACAAGAAGGCCCGCGCCGGCGAAATCCGCGGTTTTACCGGTATCGACGACCCCTATGAGGCGCCGACTGCCCCCGAACTGCACCTGCGCACCGATCAGATGACCCTGGAAGAAGAGGTCGACACGATCATTGCCAATCTTCAGGCGCGCGGCATTATTGCCTGAATGCGCCCTCGGGCTCAGTAGGGTGCGCCGTGCGCACCAGCTGGGTCTGGGCGAAGCCTCCAAGGGCCTGGGCGAAGCCTCCAAACTTCCCGGTGCGCACGGCGCACCCTACGTCGCTGCCTCATTCATTGGGAGCCTGCCTCCGGATCGACTCCGGGGCAGGTTCTGCAGGCGACTCTCCAGGTTCGGGCCATCGCCTGCAGGGCAGGCTCCCACGGCTACACCGCCTTTCCATTCTGCCGTCGTGAACGGCCCGCCACAGTTCGTTGCCTATAGGTGTTGCTTCCGGCGCCATCTGTCGGCTGTCCCGTCGGTCCGTACATATACTCAGGCTGTGCTAAATAACGAAGTAGGCGGCTTGGGAGGCGAGTATGTCGACGTGGAGAGCACGGATTCTCTCTGGGGTATTACTAGCGATTGTGGCGTCCGCGGGGGTTGGCGCCTGGTACGGATATCAATCGCTGCCAAGACTTCCCGATGCGCCGGAAGCGCCAGTGGTCGGGGTCCCCGAGGGCGCCCTGGACCACGAGCCGACGCCCGCCTACGACGGCCCCCATCCCAGAGTGATGGAGCGCCCACCGGAGTACTTCCCCTTTCCCATCGCAATTGGCGCAACCGGCCCGGTGGAAACCCTGTTTGCCGGTCCCTCCACCTACCCATTTTTTTGCGGAGACAATGAAGTCACCGACCACCAGCCGCTGGTGGACAACCAGGAGCGGGAGGGCGTGCCGGTATTTGCCCTGGACAAGAACGGGCAAAAAACCAGTGAAATCATCGGTTACAGCCGCGACTGCAGCCATCCCACCCAGGTCACTTACTACTATCGCAGCACCAGAGGCGGCGGTTTCCATCCCCTCGAGAAGGCCAACGGTGATATCGACCAGGTGACGGTGAATGGCGAGCTCACAGATTTTGTCGTGCGCCTCGAAACTGGCACCATCAACCGCTTTTTCTACGCGATCGCGGCCCTGAGAGGAGAGGGCGAGTCTGCTGACAAGCCCAGCGCCAGCAACTGGAACCGCCGCCTGATATACCAGTTTCGCGGCGGCGTCGGTATAGGCCGGCGCCAGGGCGATATCAGCAAGGGGGATATAGTGTCCCGTCGCGCGGACCAGTTGGCGCGCGGCTACGCGATTGTCTACTCGACCGCCAACCAGACCAGCAATCACTACAATATCTGGCTCGCGGAGGATACCGCGCGCCGCCTCAAGCGGCAGTTCACGGCCCTGTACGGCGAGCCGCTCTATACAGTCGGCATCGGTGGTTCGGGGGGTGGCATTCAACAGTACCTGTTTGCGCAGAATGCCCCCGGGCTGCTGGACGCCGCGCTTCCCCTCTACTCCTATCCCGACATGGTGAGCCAGACCATCTATGTGTTTGACTGCGAGCCGTTGGAATACTTCTTCGATGTGGTCGAGGCGGACAATCCCCGCTGGCGCGATGCCGCTGAGCGCACTGTTATCCAGGGGCTGTCGGCCAACACCGAGATCAACAGCCGTTTCCATTCGCTGAAGCTGGCGGCGTCGCTGTTCGACGGTCGCTATCGCGACGGCACCGAGGGGGCCACGGAGTGCACCCAGGGGTGGCGCGGTCTGGTGCCGCTGGTGAACAACCCCAATTTCGTGCACTTTATCAGGAACTTCGGTGACGAAGTGGCGCGCAAGACGCACTGGACGCACTGGGAGGACCTGCGTCAGTTCTACGGTGCCGACGACAGCGGCTATGCGAACAGCGCCTGGGACAATGAGGGTGTGCAGTATGGATTACAGGCGCTGGTCAGTGGCGAAATATCCGTCGATACCTTTCTGAGACTCAACGCCACGGTCGGTGGCTGGAAGCCGCCGGAGGACCAGGGCGACGAAAAACTGTGGTTCCTGAACGGTGGTCTCTTCCCGATTCAGCTCTCCATATGGAGCGAGCAGAATATGCGCCTGGGAAGCCTGGACAGGCCAGCAGAACGCAGCCGTGCCAGCCGCGCGGCAATCGAGGGCATCTACCGCTCCGGCCATGTTTTCCTGGGTGATGTGGAGATACCCATCATCGACGTGCGCCACTACCTCGATCGCGAGCTGGATATGCACCACAGCTCCGCTTCCTTTTCTGCCCGCGAGCGTATCCGCCGCGCCCGCGGCCATGCCGACAACCAGTTGATATGGGTCAGCCACAAAAACTACACACCGCTCGACGAAGCCCTCGACACCATGGATCGGTGGATGCAGAACATCATCGAAAATCCTCGTGCCGGTGTTGCCGCCAATCGGCCGGTAGATGCGGGGGACCAGTGCTTCGACAGCGAGGGCAATGTGATAGCCGTGGGGGCGAAGGTCTGGGATGGCGGCTGGAACCTGAAACCGACCGGCGCGTGCATGCAGGAATACCCGATATACAGCACGCCGCGCCAAGTGGCCGGTGCGCCCGTCACCGGAGATATCTTCAAATGTGCGCTGCAACCGGTCGAGCAGGCGCTGGCAAAGGGCATCTATGGCAATTACACAAAGGAGATAGCGGCACATATCGATGACATGCAGCGGATCTTCCCGGCAGGAGTCTGCAACTACGATCAGCCGGACCTGGCGCGACCGGCTGAAGACCTTATCCCCGGCGAAAGCCCGGTGAGAATCGCCGGCCATATGATCGAACCGGACTACCGCCAGCCGGTCGACCGGCTGGCGGATGAAAAAAGGAAAGAGCTGGAAGCGCAACCGGTATCGGTGTCCCTGCCGGGCGGCAAAAGCGGAAACCGGTAAACCGGAATTTTCTGGCGCGTTTTTTGTTGACAGGTCGGCGCAATCCGGTATGATGCGCGTCGCTCGAGGGGGCAAGGCCCCACGCAATCAGAGCAGAAAAGCGGGTGGTTAGCTCAGTTGGTAGAGCGGCGCCCTTACAAGGCGTAGGTCACAGGTTCGACCCCTGTACCACCCACCACCTTCCCCGGGAAGGTGAAGCTACCGCGGACCGGTAGTTCAGTTGGTTAGAATGCCGGCCTGTCACGCCGGAGGTCGCGGGTTCGAGTCCCGTCCGGTCCGCCATATACAAAAAAGGCTCGCACGAAAGTGCGGGCCTTTTTTGTATATGGCGGACCGGTGGACGAGAACCCCTGTTCGACAAATTCGCCGGGAGCGAATTTGGACGCCGCAGCGAAGCGTAGGCGCCCGAAGGGGGAGCGCCAAGGAGAAATCCGCTGGGAGCGGATTTGGGCAGCTTTAGCTGGCCGAAGGCCGAGCCACAGGGATGTGGCGAGTCATCGCGCTCATCAGTCCCGTCCGAGCCCCCGTTCGACAAAATTGCCGGGAGCAATTTTGGACGCCGAAGGCGCCCGAAGGGCGAGGGCCAGGACAAATCCGCCGGGAGCGGATTTGGGCAGCTTTAGCTGGCCAAAGGCCGAGCCACAGGGATGTGGCGAGTCACCACCCGGGTCAGTCCCGTCCGGTCAGGTAAAAAGTAAAGCCCGCGTATGCGGGCTTTTTCATTTTCAGGTCCTTTCCCGTTCCTCGGTAATTATCGGTACGTCCCTTGAATGAGTCGGCTGAGCGCGCCGCCAGCACTAGCCAAACCCCTCTCCCATATGTAGTTGCTAAGTGGCCGCTATTAATCTATATTTCGGACAAATGTCCATTTTGACTGCAAGCCAGAGGCTCAATTATGACCTCAATCCCCAACCACCAGCCCCAACCCAGCGCCGACGCTGTGCTCCTGGAAGCCGTACTAAACACCGCCGACCACCTGGGCCTGAAAAAGAAAGAACTCGGCGACATCATCCATCTGGATGACCGCACCCTCCGGCGCAGAAGCGGCCTGGATCCCGACAGTGCCCCCGGCCAGCTGGCACTGCTGCTGGTGCGCGCCTACCGCGCCGCCTTCGTGCTGATGGGCGGCGCGGAAGGGGCGCGCTACTGGTTCGCCACACCCAATCGCGCTCTCAACGGCGCGCCTAGGGAACTGGCCAGCCGCATTGACGGCCTGGTGCGTGTCGTGACCTATCTGGACGCCATGCGGGGCAAGGTTTGAGTGCTGATATCGCCCGTCGAATCGAGGCGGGCAAGGTCCGTCTGCTCGGGCACCTGTATCGCATCGTCGAGTCCCAGGAAGAGGTGGCGACCCGCAGCCTGGTCGACAACCTGCAAAAACAGCAGGTGCTGGAAGATCTGCTGGAAGAGAACAAACCGCCGCGACTGCCCGGCAGCGAACAAATGCACTACCTGCTCGCCACCCCATTTCGCTACCCGCCGCTGCCGTGGGGCTCCCGCTTTGGCGGCATCGCGGAAGCCGGTATTTTTTACGGCAGCAAGACCATCCCGACAGTACTCGCCGAAGCCGCCTACTACCGGCTGCTGTTCTTCCACGACATGGATCCGGCACCGGCGAAGCCTGTGACCAGCTACCACAATATATTTTCCGCCAAGTACTGCGCCGACCCCGGCATCCGCCTGCAGATATCGGACTGGGAGAGTGACTGGCAACGGCTTGCCCACCCAGCGCATTATCAGTTCGGCCAAGATCTGGGCCGTCAGTTGCGAGATGCCGGCATCGCTGGCATCGAGACAATCTCCGCCCGCGCTCTCCAGGCGGGTTTGGCGCAACTGCCCCCGAGCAATTCAGACGGGATCAATGTGGCCCTGTTCGATCCCGGCGCCCTGCTCAAAAGGCCGCCAACCCAGGAGGCGGATGTGACCGCGGAAACCAGTTTGGGCGAGGTCGTATTTCTGGTGAAATCCGGTGATCGAACGGAAACCCGAACTTTCTCCCTGGAAACCTTCCAGATAGAGGGGCGGCTGCCGAGGCCGGCCTAGGCCAAAAGATCTTGCAGGAGCCTGCGCGCAGGCGAATCCCAATTTCCCCAGCAGGCAAAATCAGCATGAAGCCCCGCTATCTAACCAGCCTGGATCTGGATGCCTTTATAGAAGCCGCTCGCGAAGTCCCTTACCAGCGCATCGACAGCGATCTATTCCCCAACATCGAAGTCTGGATCCGCCGGGATGATCTTCTGGACCCCATCATCTCCGGCAACAAAGCCTACAAGCTCCTGTTTAACCTGATAGAAGCGAAAGAGCAGGGTGCCGACACCCTGATCACCTGTGGCGGCGCCTGGTCCAACCACATTCACGCCACCGCAGCCGCCGGCGCCCGCTTCGGCTTCCGTACCATCGGCATAATCCGCGGTGAATGCCCGCCCGTACTCAGCGCCACACTCCTGGATGCGGAGCGCTTCGGTATGCAGCTCAGGTTCGTCACCCGCGAACAGTACCGCCTGCGCAATCAGTCGGAATTCCTGAAACTCCTGGGGCTCGAACAAGAAAGCGCCCTCTATATACCAGAAGGCGGTGCGAATCTGGCGGGAGCGCGGGGGACCCAGCTATTGGGAAAAGTAATTGAAGCAACGGCTCCAATCAGATTCGACCAATTATGGCTGGCCTGCGGGACCGGCCTGACCTTGGCTGGGCTGGTCTCGTCGATCACAAACCTTCCAGTCTGCGGCGTGGAGGTACTAAAGGCAGGCAACTCAATCCGGTATGACGCACAGCGCTGGCTAGAGGCACTGAATAGCCCCTCTCCCGTATGCGGGAGAGGGGTTGGGGAGAGGGCAACCAGTGCTACTACCCGCAATCAAGTTAAACACTCAGCTGATCTTTATTTGAACAATAAGTACCACTGCGGCGGCTATGCCAAATACCCCGAATATTTGCAGAAATTCCAGCGAGCCTTCGAACACCAGTCCGGCATCCCCCTCGATCCGTTGTACACGGCAAAACTAATGTACGGCTTACATCAGGAGGCCACTGCCGGCCGCATTCCTCCTGGCAGCAAGATCCTGACACTGCATTCCGGAGGCCTCCAGGGGCGGCGCGGCTTTCCACCTGCAGTTATGTACAAAAAATAAACGATTGATTTGCTGCGAGGTGTCGCTGACTCCCCATCCCCGTTCGACTCCCCAAGCAACCTAAGGCATAATCGCCTGTCAAAAATTTGGGGACGCTTTTTCCTTCGGCGCACAAAAAACAATCAAGTGGCCGACAGGAGAAGCATCAATCGCCGGGCCCAGATTCGGGCACCTTGGGGGAGCGGTGTCGGAGTTTCAGAATATCGGCCTGATCGGCCGTACAGAAAGCGATAGTGCCGTCCTTTCGCTGAAACGCTTGATGGCGTTTCTGGAGCGGGAGGGCTTCGCCGTGGTGCTGGAAAAGGAAACCGCCAGCGCCGTTGCCGGACATCAGGCTCGCGTGTCATCAAAAGATAAGCTTGGCGAGCTCTGCGATCTGGTTATCGTCGTAGGTGGCGACGGTAGTCTCCTCGGTGCCGCCCGCGCTCTGGCTAAATTCAGCGTGCCTCTCCTGGGGATCAACCGCGGCCGCCTCGGCTTCCTCACCGATATCACCCCGGACGAAATTGAACAAAAAGTAGGCGAGGTGCTGGCCGGCAAATACATGGCCGAAAGTCGCTTTCTGCTCGATATGTCGGTGACCCGCGATGGCAAGCCCGTCGGCAAGGGCTCGGCGCTCAATGATGTGGTCATTCATCCGGGCGAATTTATCCGCATGATCGAATTTGATCTCTATATCGATGGTCAATTCGTATACACGCAACGCTCGGACGGACTGATCGTATCTACTCCCACCGGCTCAACGGCATACGCACTGTCCGGAGGCGGGCCCATTATGCACCCCAAGCTGGATGCCATAGTGCTGGTGCCGTTGAACCCACACACCTTGAGTAGCCGACCCATCGTCGTGGAGGGCAGCAGCGAGTTCAAGATTATTGTGGGGGAGCATAATATTGCCAACCCGCACGTGACTTGTGATGGGCATGACCAAGTAATCACCGAGCCGGGCGATGTGATTCGTATTCACAAGAAACCACACAGATTAACTTTAATCCATCCGCTGGATCACAACTTTTATGAAACATGCCGTTCGAAACTGAATTGGCAGGTAAGCAGTTAAGGTAGCGTTATGAAAAAGGTTCTTATTGTCTTTGGCACGCGTCCAGAAGCGATAAAAATGGCACCGCTTGTTAAGGCGTTTGCCAAAAATAAAGAGGCTGAGTGCAAAGTATGTGTAACCGCACAGCACCGCTCAATGCTAGACCAGGTTTTGGAACTTTTTGATATCACACCTGATTGGGATCTCGACATTATGCAGCCTGGTCAGGATCTTACAGATATTACTAGCCGAATATTATTGGGAATGAGGCCTGTACTGAAAGAGTGGCGCCCTGATATCGTGCTTGTTCACGGTGATACGACGACCACGTTGGCTGTATCATTGGCGAGTTACTACGAAAAAATTCCGGTTGGACACGTAGAGGCGGGGCTACGCACGGGTGACATTTACTCGCCATGGCCGGAAGAAATGAACCGAAAAATTACCGGTTCTATTGCCGCATACCATTTTGCGCCGACTTCGAGAGCGCAACATAATTTAATCAGTGAGGGTGTTTATAGCTCCACGGTACATGTTACGGGCAATACCGTAATCGATGCCCTGCATGACGTTCTCTCGATTATTCGACAGAATTCCAGTCTTGAGCATGAGATCCTGGCCCAGCTTCCCTTTTTGAAAGAAGATCGAAAAATTGTGCTAGTAACCGGGCATCGTCGCGAAAACTTTGGCGAGGGGTTTGACAACATTTGTACCGCGATAAGGAAGGTTGCTATTTCCCATCCTGAGGTGTTAGTGGTGTATCCGGTACACCTAAATCCAAATGTGCGAGAGCCAGTAAACAGAATTCTGAGCGACGTGGAGAATGTGCTTCTAATTGAGCCGCTCGAGTATCTGCCCTTCGTATATATGATGAGTCGTTCTTACTTGATATTGACCGACTCTGGAGGTGTTCAGGAGGAAGCGCCCTCTCTCGGAAAGCCGGTTTTAGTGATGAGAGACACAACGGAGCGTCCAGAAGCTGTAGAGGCAGGCACTGTAAAACTGGTTGGTACGAATAGCAATGTTATTCTCAATGAAGTTGTAAAATTACTAACAGACGAAATGTACTATATCTCCATGTCAGAGGCTCACAACCCTTATGGGGATGGTAAAGCGTGCGAGCGAATTGTTGCGCATATTGCGCAGCAGGCAAAAAATACTGTAGTAGAAGTTGCGGAATAGTAGTAGAGGGTAAAATGAATAAAAAAATGAATTTTCAGTCATTGACTGTAATGGGGCTGGGATATATCGGACTGCCAACAGCTGCGGCATTTGCATCACGCAAGCTAAAGGTATGTGGAGTAGATATAAATGAAAAAGCTGTTAACACAATAAATCGAGGTGAGATTCACATTGTTGAGCCTGAACTCGATATCGTCGTGCACTCTACCGTTACCGAAGGTTTTTTGAAGGCTTCGTTGACGCCAGAGTCGGCGGATGCATTTATCATCGCAGTACCGACGCCATTTAAAGAAAATAAGGAACCGGATCTCAGTTATATCGAGGCCGCTGCCAGTGCAATTGCGCCGGTTATTAAAAAGGGCGACCTCATAATTCTCGAATCGACCTCGCCGGTTGGTGCGACTGAACATATGGCAAAAGGGCTAGCAGAATTTCGACCTGACTTGAATATACCGGTCGAAAATCGGGCTCGAGGCGAGTTTGATGTTTTTATAGCGCATTGTCCTGAGCGTGTGCTTCCAGGCCACGTCATGAAAGAGTTAGTCGAAAACGACCGCATTATTGGTGGGATGACCGCTTCCTGTGCAGAAAAGGCCAAGGCGTTATATCAGGTTCTAGTAGAGGGGCGTTGTTATCTCACCGATGTACGTACTGCGGAAATGGCAAAATTGACGGAGAATAGCTTTAGAGACGTAAATATTGCGTTTGCCAACGAGCTTTCAATCATCTGCGATGAGCTGAGCATAAATGTATGGGACTTAATACGCCTGGCAAATAAGCATCCTCGGGTGAATATACTACGCCCAGGGGCAGGGGTTGGCGGCCACTGTATTGCCGTTGATCCTTGGTTTATCGTCAGTCAGTCACCCGCTCATGCAAATCTCATAAAAACTGCGAGAGAGGTTAATGATTATAAGCCTAACTGGGTGATCCAAAAGGTAGAAAAAGAAGTTCAACTATTTCTCTCTAAGAATCCGAATATACACGCTAGCAAAGTTAAAATTGCCTGCTTGGGATTGGCCTTCAAGCCCGATATTGATGATCTGCGAGAGAGCCCGGCCCTGCAAATCGCCCGCGAACTCGAAGCCCAGTATCCGAAACAAGTTACTCTCGTAGAGCCTAACGTGGAGGAGATTCCAAATGGCTTTGTGTCTAAGCTTGAGCATGATATTGAAAGGGCAATTGAAGTCTCTGATGTGATCGCCGTTCTAGTCCCCCACTCTCAATTCAAGGAGCATGCGAAGTTGATTTCATCACAAGCTCATGTAGTGGATGCCACCGGGTTGAATGATTTGGAGATCTGATATGAGCGAGAGTGAGACAAGTCTTCGTCCTTCTTCTGAGACTTCTGTGATTGATGAAATAGAAATCCATGATCGCGTGTTTGAGGCCTATTATGGAAAAATGGGCGAAGGTTTCATGCGGGAAACTCAGCGAAGAATTCACTGGATATGTTCTCATGTTAAGGGTGAATGTGCTCTAGATGTAGGGTGCTCGCAGGGTATCGTTCCAATACTCTTAGCTCGAGAAGGGTGTAGAGTTACTGGGGTCGATTTAGATGAGAAGGCAGTTAAGCAAGCTTGGCAGTTTTCCGCAAATGAACCTGAGCTGGTGAAAAGCAGACTTGACTTTGTACACTCCGATTTTTTTGATTTTGAGGCATCGGGGGCAGTATACCAGACTGTTATTTTGAGTGAGGTGCTGGAGCACCTTGTTCGCCCAGAATTGTTTGTGAAGAAAGCCGCGAGCCTCTTGGAAGAGTCGGATGGCACACTAGTGGTGACTACGCCATTCGGAATAAACGATTTTATTGATCACAAGACAACTTACTACCTCTCGGCTTTGATGAAAACTTTGCACGCCGAATTTTGTGAGTTGGAATATGAGATCCTCGGAAGGTGGATCGGTATTGTAGCGAAAAGGCCTCGAAAGCAGCCTTCCACTGAACTTCCCAATGTTTGTTTTGCTGACCTTCAGCGTTTGGAGGAGGGATTTTACCAGTTGGAGCGGCCCTTGAGGGAGCTGGTCGTTAGTCTTCAAAAGAGCAAAAGTGAACTGCGAGGGAGAGTTAACGAGCTGAATGAGAAGGCTCGTGAAGCTCGTATCAATTTATCAAAGGCTGAGGCTCGCATAAATGACTTGGAATCAAAATCAAAAGCTTTTGCGCAATTGGAAGTTGACCTAAAGGGGGCTGAGGAAAGGGCCCTTGCTTTTGAGGAGAAAGTACTTGCCCTTAGTTGTGAGCTGTCTGATAGTCAATTGGCATGTGAGCATCTGGAAGCCAATTTAGAGAAATCTGAGGAAAGTACTCTTGTTCTTAATAGCGAGCTATCTAATAGTCGCCAGGAATGCGTGCGGCTGAAAAACCGCCTGAAGGAATCTGAAGGAAGAGCCGATACGCTCACTGACGAACTGTCTAATAGCCGTCAGTCATACACTTTAATGCGTAATCAAAAGATTTCTGCTGAAAAAAAAATTAAGGCTTTGCAACGCAGTACTACCTATCAACTTGGGTATCATATTAAGCAAGCGGGTTCGCTGGCAGGTTTGATGCGCCTTCCGCTGGCTATATTTAGAGTTTACAGAGCATTTCGTACAAAAAGGAAAGCGTCTACTTCACAGAGCCGAAACAAAAAGAATTTGCCCCCAGTTTCTGGTACTACGCAAAGTCATGCCGTCTCGGAAAGTAATGTACGACAAATCGCGTTAGGTTCTTATAGCTCAAAATTTGAAGAGCTCAGTTCGTCACCGATTTGGTATCGAGTATCAGTGAATCCTGCTGAGAATATATTGATTTCCTCTGCTATTAGCGGTCAATCAGATGGCGGTAGTCAAGGCAATAAAGCCAGGTCTGCATTGATGTTGCTAAAATTCTACGGAATCAGCGGTCAACAAATAGATGTTGAGTGTGGAAAACTGGCTTGGTCGCGTCAGTTTCACGCTCAATTTAAGTATCTTACCTCTACTGCTGGCGCTAAGCAGCAAATTCACGCTTTCACAACCCCTACAAACGTATATGGAATAGAGATCGGATTTTGCCGATTTGGTGCACTAAAAAGTGATCGCATATGTTTGAATTATTTGTCCGTATCCTCTGCGCCGGCAACGACTGAAGGCGAGGGGGAGAGATTTTCGCTGGACCCCAGGGCGACCGCGATTTTTACTTCAGGATGGCCGTCCAACAAGGAAAGTGACAAGCCCGTAGTTCTCGGCGTGATGGATGAATTTACCGAAGGTTGCTTCAAAAATGATTTGAACTTAGTGCAGCCGCGCCCAGACAACTGGCTTGCGTTAGCAGAAAAGTACAAACCGAGTATGTTCTTCATCGAAAGTGCCTGGAAGGGAAACCATGGTAGCTGGCAATACCGAGTTGGGGACTACGCGAATAAGCCGGGCCAAGAAATCAGCCAAATGGCTGATTACGCGCGCCAAAAAGGCATTCCTATGGTGTTTTGGAATAAGGAGGATCCGGTACACCATGAGAAATTTATGTGTAGTGCGAAAGTAGCCGATTATATTTTTACGACGGATAAAAATATGTGCGGTTCATACGAGGAAAAGACGGGTAACACGGCTGTTTATGCTCTACCGTTCGCTGCGCAGCCTGTACTGCATAAACCTGCAGCACTTCATGGGCGAATACCTCGAGCTTGTTTCGCTGGTAGTTGGTATGGGAATCGTCATGCAGAGAGGGGCGAGGCGATGGCGTGGTTGCTGCGTGCGGCCAAGCGTCATGGCGTGGACATTTATGATCGCAATTATGAGACAGGTAACTTTCCTTTCCCTGCAGAATTGCAGGAAAATATAAAAGGTAGTTTGTCATACGAGTCTCTGTGCAAAGAATATAATCGGTACCGACTATTTCTAAACGTCAATTCAGTAACAGATTCTCCCACAATGTTTTCTCGTCGCGTATTCGAGCTTATGGCCTGTGGCACTCCTGTGGTCAGTACCTACGCTCGTGGAATTGAAGAGCTCTTCGACAATGAAGTGATATGGTTGGTAAATAATGAAGCTGAAGCTGAGGAGGCGATTTATACATTGCTTAATGATGACGCTGAGTGGCGGAGGCGGAGCTTGTTGGGAATCCGTGAAGTATTTACCAATCATACCTATGCCCATCGTCTTAATGAGGTTTTTCAGCTCGTAGGGGCGGGGGCCAGGCTGGATGTTAGCCCAAATATATTATTTGTGGGTAGAGTGAACAAAGAGTCTGAATTGGATGCATTTATAAATTTTGTACAAGTACAGAAATACAGAAACTTTACACTGATGGTTGAATTCGATGGTTCGGTCAAGGCTAAACAAGACGCCATCTTAGATAAGATAGAAATTGTCAGTTCGGGTTACTTGCGAAGTAGTTCCTTCAAAGAAAGGGCGCTGCAATTCCATGCTGTCGGTTGGCTTTCTGCCATTGCTCGCTATGGTAAATATTATTCAATGGATCTGGTTAACGCAATGCGCTACGAGCCTGAAGCGAATGGCTGGGCGAAGGCAACGGCTAATAATGAATTTTTATTTGACGTGCCTGCAGAGCTACATTGTGCGGTATGGACGCCAAGAGTCTTTAGTGAAAAATGGTGTGCCAGTAATGCTGGGGATCAGGTTTCTTATCCGTCTTTATTTACATTGGATAGTAATGAGTTTACCCCTCAATCCATGCCGATGACATGCACATAATTAATTAACAAAAAAGAAGTAGACATGTCCACTGGGTAACATTCTTCAAGCGCTTGCCAAAGAGGCCAGAGTGTAAAGTGATATTTCTAAGATAATGAATGCTAATAATTATCGAATGCTTTTCTGAAGTTCAATGATTATATCTTGATATAAGGTCTTTAGTAGTGAGTCAAGAAAGAAAGTACTGGGAAGAGATAGATGGACTGCGAGCCATAGCGGTTATGAGTGTAGTTCTCTTCCATGCTTGGCCAGGTCTAGCTCCGGGTGGATTTGTCGGAGTTGATGTATTTTTTGTGATCTCGGGTTTTCTGATCACTGGGCAAATTGACCGGGACATTCGCGACGGCCGCTTCTCGATAGCGGAGTTTTATCGTAGACGAATAAAGCGAATAGTACCAGCAGTTATACCAGTATTGATGTTTTTATTGTGTTTTATTCTCTTTCTCGCCACTCCAGATTTTGCGCTCGCTAACATCAAGGCCTTATCGTCCGTCGTCCTTAGCATTACTAATATTTTTTATTATATTAATGAGATAGACTATTTCTCTAATGTTGCTGCAGAGCATCCTTCCTTACATTTCTGGTCCCTTGCGGTTGAAGAGCAATTCTATATTTTCTGGCCGATAGTGCTATTGCTATGTGCTCGACTTGGGTTGTCATTTCTAATTGCCGCTTTGGCTCTATTTATCATTTCATTTACTTTTGGACTTGCATACTTAGATTCTGATCCAAGTTACTCCTACTTTTTGCCGCATGCCCGTGCATTTGAACTCTTGTTGGGAGCTATTGCTTTCTTTGGTTTCTCGAAGCTGAGCCCAGAATCATGGAGAAAGTGGATCCGAGAGCTAATCTGTGTATTGGCAGTCATAGCTTTATTGGCGAGCACCCTCTTTGTAAATGAAGAAATGCGTTTTCCTGGTTATGTAGTGCTCACCCCAATAGTGGCGACTGCATTTATCATATTGGTAATCCTTCCTGGCGCACTTAAATCGGCAATATTGCTTAGAACTAAGCCCTTGAGGTTCATCGGCAAGATTTCTTATTCAATGTATCTTTGGCACTGGCCTATTTTGACACTATTTAATTATTACTATTTAAATCTAAATGATGTGGTAATAGCCGTTCTTTATATTGCAACAGTCTTTTCTCTCTCTGTGCTTAGTTACCAGATTGTAGAACAACGGTTTCGCAGAACTTCTAAGAATCTTCGCTGGTTGGCGTCGCGACTGGTTATCGTGCCTGCCGGTGTTAGTATGACTGCATTATTGTTTGTGATGCAGACCGATGGTTTATCTTTTAGATCGTGGACTGAATACAAGCAGCAGTATGAACTTCTTTCCCAGGGCTCCGTTAGAGGGTTTAAGTACGAGTATGTTTGTCAAAGAGCGTACTTACCAAAAAAATATTTAAAGGAAGATCGGTGCGTATTGGGGCCTGATCAAAATCAGGGAGACGTCAAGATATTACTCTGGGGTGATTCTAACGCAAGCCAATATATTGGTGTCTTAGGGGAAGTTGCGAATTCGATTGGTTTTAGTTTCTCTAACTTTGAGCACAGCTCCTGCCCACCGATTTTCTCAGATCCGAGAGAGTTTGTGCCGGGTGCAAAATATGACAAATGCGCGAAATCATTAAATAATATTTATCCCATTATAGAGCGATATGATGTGCTATTTCTGGGCGGGTCATGGAGTTCCTACGCGGAGGGGGGGGGCGGTTTTCTTGATGCATTAGAGTCAACCGTGGCTGCCTTAGTTGAGCGAAATAAAAGGGTTCTACTGCTGGGGAAAATTGGGACTGTAAATTATGTAGACTCTACATGTATTTTCAAACAGATAAACAATAGCTACCTGGACTGTAACGATATAAGAGAGATTGATCCAAGCATAGTATCGGTCAACTCTCATCTTAGGGAAATTGCTCAAAAATTCGAAGGGGTGGAATATCTTGATGTGAATAAATATGTTTGTCCGGATGGGATATGCAGCGCTCTAGGGGCAGATGGTGTTCCCGTTTACGTCGATAGTGGACATATTAGTTTGCAGACCTCTTGGAAAATTGGAAAGCTCGTATCGCAAGATAAGCCTGCAATTTCAATGATAAGTAACTTATTAAGATAGTTATCACTATGATATATATTCATCTTGGTTCATGGAAAACTGGAACAACTACGATTCAGACTGTGTTGCGCCGAAATAGAGTTGCGCTCCAAAAGCTTGGATATAAATTTGTAGATCAAAGAAGCCAGGAGTTCAAAGATTTTGCTGCGACCTTTAACGAGGCAAGGAAGTTGCCATTACGAGAGTTCGATACTCTAACTTCAGGTGAAACTGCTATTTTAGAAAGGTCGTTCGATGAGTTTTATAATCTCGTTCGTGGGATTGAAAACCCCATTTTTTCATGGGAGCCATTTCTAGGTCACCCCTTCTCAGGGTTGAGTAGCATGTATAACTCTGAGTCAGCAGCTTTGTGGTTTAGTTACCTAGCGAGAAGGGCTTTAGATACGTTCAAATTTGTATTGACAGTTAGAAATCAGTTTGACTTTATAGAATCAATGTATTCGCAGGAAGTGCGAAAGGCGCGTTTTCTTTCCGGGTTTAACGATTTCTTTGCTGATAAACTACCGAATGACTTAGGTTGGGAGGCTGTTGCGAAACCATTTTCCGACATATTTGCCGATGACTCGCTGTCGGTAATTCCTTTTGAGATTGTCAAAAAAAATGGGATACGTAATTATTTAGAAGTTTTCTTTCGATCAGTTGGTATTGATTTGAGCGAGTTAAGCTTACTTGATAAAGACTTACATTCGAACCCAAGTTTTTCGAAGGTTGCGGACAGTATTGCTTTAAATGTTTATCCGTTTTTGGAAAAAAACGACAGGCTTTTACTGGAAAGAGTCTTAGTCGAAAACTTTTCTAACAAGACTCATAAGGATAATTCATATTTCACGAGTACTCAGAGAAATATGCTTTATTCCAAAGTAGCAAGAGGGAATGCGTTATTCTTTCAAAAATATTGTCCATCGTACGACGCGCAAGAGATGGGATATATATGATGTTTATGTCCTGTGAGCTTGAGTCTGGGTTTAGTGAAATAACAGAGAAGCGAGTAAGAATTAAGGGTGAGTGTATTGATTATGCTCAAGGAAAGTACTGTCTACATATAAGTGATATTTCAGTTCGGCGACTTCTTTCCGCTGGATACCGTGCTGTGCGTATCCAATTGAGTGGCTTGAATCAATCAGAATACAAAATGAAAGTCCAAATAGATGGGCGGAACGGAGGCTACGAGTCGGTCAGTTCGGGCGAGAGCGGGGTGATTGAAAGCTGCGTGGTTATTCTACGGCCTAGAGCTCTAAATTTATCTATAAACATATATTTTACAAATAGCACTTTCGTTTTTGGTAATGAGGATTTGACGTTAACGATAGACTCTCCTGTTTTCCCACAGAAAATTGTGTTCTGTCCAAGCAAAAGTGACGTTGATAAGGGCAACGTACTGCCGTGGGTTAACAAAGATTTTCGATCGCTAGGGGATATCGGTTCCTTTTTAAACGAGAGATATGCTAATCGAGCAGTGTCAAATAGCGGGACAAAAAAGGTCTTTATTAGTGTTGATACTGAAGATACATATTTCGACAGTGGGGTCTTGCTCGATGGCGCGGCAGAAGGCTATCTGACGACTAGGGAAATTGCTTCGGAGTTGGAAAAGCGAGGGATGAGAGGCATTTTCTTTGTAAATGTTTTCGAGCACCTAGAGGGCGAAAAAGATTTATTGATTAGAGAGTTGATTGGGGATCTTTCTAGAGCGGGGCATGAGATCGGGCTGCATTCGCATCCGTCGGCGAAGTTAACTTTTTATCGAAAACAGCTTAATGAACTTAGCTATGAAGAGCAGTTGAAAGTAATTAAGTACGGTACTGAGTATATTGAAAGTATCATAGGAGAGAAGCCAAAATCATTTCGTGCCGGGGGCTATCTTTTTAATAAAGATACACTTAAAGCATTGAAAGAGTTGGACTATGTCATTGATTCATCGTATTTATATGGCTTTGTACCGGACTCCCTTAGAGGGAGCTATGTGACTCATCCGTATTGGACTAGTGGAGTCATTGAATTTCCAATAACGCCCGTTGCACTAGTTAGAGAGCGGGGCGGAATTACTAATTCTAAACTGGATATTAACTGGTTACGCGCGAATGAACTTATAAGGGCGTGTAAGTCGGGCTCGTCCCCGTATCTGAATTTCATGATGCATAGTTTTTCGTTTTTGAAGAAAGCCAGAATTGCCCCTGGGAAGAAATCTTTAGCGAACGTCGAGAATGAAGTGGTCGCCAGAAGTGAAAAAAATATTAGGGGAAGTTTTGTCGAGATATATGGGCAAGACAAAGAACTTTTTGAAGAATTCAAAGTATTTCTTGATTACTTGGAGCAGTCCGAGGAGTTTGACGTTTGTACTTATCGGGAGTCTTTCGAGCTTTTACCGTGCATGGAGGATTCAGCTCCGATTGTTTATAGAAACTTTAAATAAAACAATGAAAGATTATCTATTTCCAATTAGGTTTTTCCTGTTTTTTTTGCCGATGTATTTCTCTACGCACAGTACAGATTGCCATGCGTTGCTTGGTCCTAACAAGGTGATATTGTGACAATTATGATAAAAAAACGAGTCCTTATCTGTGCGAATCCAGATTTAAACTATATCGATGGTTCGTCCATTTGGGCACAGACCATCTGCCTGGCGGTTGCGGCTACGGACGTGGCGCATGTGGACTTCATTGCAAAGAGCACACCTCGACGAGATGAGCTATTTAGGCCGTTATTAGATGATGTTCGGGTCAATGTCATTGACGGAACGGATAAACAGTATTGGGATAATAAAGATTATCGACAATTGAATTCGCAGCAGCTGGCTGATTTGGCTGTGTTTTTAGAGCGAATCAAGTCCTATGACGTCATTATTGTAAGAGGGCTTGAGATAGCTCAGGCGCTTCTGGAGTGCCCCAGCGCGCTCGGTAAGTGCTGGCTGTATCTCACAGACATACCACAAGCCGTTGACGAATATTCACTCGCACAGCGCCAGCTTATGACGCAACTAGCCGGGGGGGCTGCGAAAATTTTGTGTCAAAGCCGTGGTTTTATGGCGCTTTGGCAAAAATTAGTACCGAATTTTCCCGCTGACAAGTTAGCCCTGTACTCCCCGGTAATTCCGGATCTAATGACTACTTGTACGGCAATCGCAAATCGGAAAAGAAAGGCCGTGTATGCAGGGAAGTATAAGTGTGAATGGAAAACCCTTGAGATGGCGGAGCTATGGCCGGAGGTGCACCGGCAGGTTAGCGACAGCGAACTGTTAATGATCGGTGATAAGATTCATAACGAAAGTGTTCCTGAGAATTATATGCAACGGATGCGGGATGCATTAGAGCATACTGCGGGACTTCGATGGGTCGGAGCGCTTTCTCGCGAAAGAGTGCAGGCAGAACTGTTGGACTCTCGTGTCGGACTCTCGTGGCGAGCGGAGTCAATGAATGATACCTTGGAATATTCCACAAAAATACTCGAGTACGGCGGTGCGGGTTGTGCAGCGATCCTAAACAGGAACCAACTCCATGTCGAACTTCTAGGGAATGATTATCCCTTGTATGCTAACAGCACAGAAGAATTCAAGTCTCAATTACGACGTGCATTGGTAGATGATCATGTGGTGGAGGATGCTGCAAGAAGATTGAGAGAACTTGCTGAGCGTCACACATTCTCGTCGTGCGTAGCTACTATTAAAACGTGGCTAAATCAAACGAGTACAGCATCCGCTGGTTTTTCACCTGATGAGAAACGTAACGAGGAAACTAGGATTTTAATTGCCGGGCATGACTTGAAGTTTTTTGCTTCTCTAAAAGATGAACTGGCGAGTTTTGGATTTACGTTCCTCGAGGATAAGTGGTTAGGTCACAACTGCCACGACGAAGAGAAAAGCCGTGAGCTCTTAAATGGAGCGGATATAATATTTTGTGAGTGGTGCCTGGGTAATTTGAAGTGGTATTCGCACAATAAGAGGCCCGACCAGAAACTATTTGCACGCTTTCACGCGCAAGAAAGAAAGCTTACTTATTTGGAGGAAGCCAACTGGTCAAATATAGACCAAATTATTTTTGTTAGTGAACATATGCGTAGAGATGCGCAGAGGAAATTTGGATTCCCGGCCGATAAAAGCATAGTGATACCAAATTTATTAAATGACGAAAAGTTTACGCCAATTAGGAAATCCGGCGATTCGCCTTTCACAATCGGAATGATAGGCATTGTCCCAGCGGCTAAGCGTCTCGATAGGGCGATAGATTTGCTCGAAGAATTGTTGAAAAAGGATGATCGCTATTGCCTACGTGTTAAGGGAAAACATCCGCTGGATTATGATTGGTTATTGAATCGCGAAGAAGAGGTTAGTTATTATAAAAAGATATATAAGCGTATAAATAGCAGCCCAACGTTACGCTATAAGGTTATATTCGATCCGGCTGGTGATGATGTAAATACATGGCTTTCTCTTGTCGGATTTATTTTGTCGCCATCCGATGCAGAGTCTTTCCATTTGGCAGTAGGCGAGGGAATGCTATCTGGCTGTTTTCCTATTGTTTGGAACTGGGATGGTGCTGATAATATTTGGCCTGAAAGTAGCTTGGTGGCCACCGTTTCGGATGCCGCAGAAAAAATAACGAAGTTGAGCCGCTGTTTTGACTCTTCGTCTTTAAAGAATAATAGGGGATATGTCGTCGAGCGGTATTCGTCAATTAAGGTCGTGCCAAATATTATTTCATTGCTGTCTGGTACCGTGTAGGTATTTATTTTTCTAGTTTCAATGTTAAATTTTAGGTGTAATTCATGTCGTTCATTAACAAGTCATTTATTGAAAGCATTAAAAAAACGAAACCTATTTCAGATTTCAATAATCACACTTATATTTCTCTAAAAAATAAGTATGTTTATTTGGCCGTGGGTAAGGCAGCAAATAGCACGATAAAACACCATCTATACGAATTAGAATATCACAATACAAAGTTTAAGACTTTGTCGTTGCACGATCGCCGTTGTTCCCCCTTACTTTCTCCCTTTCAGTTAGATGCAGATTTTTTGGCTGAATTTATTAAGTCTGATGACGTGTTTAAATTCACTTTCGTTCGAAACCCATTTAGCAGACTTCTTAGTTGCTATTTAGATCGCATCGTTCCTAAGAAATCTGCCCCCTATCGACAGTTGATAAAACTGCTAGGGAAAGAGGTGGGCGATGACATCTCGTTCGAATCGTTTGTTTTGGGGATCTGCGATCAATCGCCTTACGAAATGAACAACCATTGGAGATTACAGGTTGATGAGGTTTGTTATAGTCATATAAATTTTGACTATATTGGCCGAGTTGAATCCTTTGCTCAGGACATGGCAAATGTGTGGCCCAAAATTGCCGGTAATTTCGAGTCTGAAAGTCTAGGTGAAGAAAACAAAGCCCCTTCGATTACGAAGTCAAATTCTCGGTTAGTGGACTACTATAGCGAGCGGCTTGTTTCTAGTGTTGTCGATAAGTTTTCGCGTGACTTCGAGGTTTTCGGATATTCGATGGATCTGAACTCGGCGTATTGAGTATATAGAGAGCGATAGATAATGCGTAGACACATAAGACTAAAAGAGTGGGGGCCAAGCATCGATAAGTCCAAAGCCCCTACAGCTGAATATGTGAAGTCTGTGGATGGCTCAATTTCGCAGAAGGAGTTTAGAGTAAGAACGGATAGAAATGGATTTATTACTTCCGGGAGGGATTTGGAGTCAAGAGAGTTCAGTGCTCAATTTTTTTTTCTGGGTGATTCTTTTGTAGAGTCTGTCTTTGTAGATGAAGAGCTAAGGTTTCCAGCATATTTTGAAGAGATTTGTTTAAGGAATAAATTGCCATTAGTGGCCTATAATGGCGGGTACTCTGGGGCAACGACATTACACTTGCTGAACACTCTCTTAAATAAGATTGGGTTCAAAGGTGGTGCTGGCAATATGAAGGCTAAAGTATTATTTGTGTTGCCTTCAAATGATGCGCTTTGTTTAACAAAGGCTGGAGGATATTGGGCTTTTCACAATAAAAGATATTCACCCGTTGTGCCTCAAGACGAGGCCTGTGGTTATACAGTTGATTCTGTTGAGTATTCTGAAGAGCTGTTGTTGCCTCTTTTGGTCAGTGCTTGCTGTCAATTGAATTTGGAATTGTTTTTAGCCACGTTTCCTCATCGTGGAGACATTTATGGTGGCGATGAATGGCTGAGTGTAAGGTACCCAAACGAAAGATATTACAACACTGTATTGAGTTGGCGGAATCGAGCTAATTTGAAAATGCGAGAATTTGCAAAATCAAGTAATCTCCACTTTGTAGACTTTGATGAAAGGTTATCTGGCAAATCCGAACTCTTTTACGATGATCTGCATTTAAATGAATTGGGTAGCAAAGTCGCAGCTGAATACTTATGGGACGAAATTCAGGGGGCGCTTTAAGAGTGCAGTCTTTTCAATTGTTTTTGGGTTAATTACGGATTTAACCTGGTAATTGTAACTATCAATACTATTGGTTTTTTTCGTGTTTAGCGTTTTCATAAGCGGGCTTTTATATCATTTAGCTTATATTTTTTTGACTTGTCTGTAGTGAGAAAATGCAAATTTTTATTTTGGGGACCGGTCGATCGGGGACTTCGATATTAAATCGAGTCATCGGTCTTCATTCAGAGGTTTGGTCTTATAAATGGGAAACACAGATTTTTTCTGGCCTTCCCGCTCTCGTAGATATTGTTGATTGCGACGATCCGATTGAACTCACATGGAAATTTTCCAAGAGAGTAAGGGGCTATCTCTATAAAAGGACTGTAGGTGGAGGTGTCCCATTGACGTCAGTGGGGCGGGGATCACTGATGTCTGAATTTTTCCGACTCAAAAGTCTGTTTTTACGGGGGCGAGCCGCAGCGGAAGGTCGAAGTCAAACCCGGTTGGGATATCAGGCCGGTCTCTTTGAAGTGATTTCCAGTAGTGATTTGAACGACTTGCTAGATGGTTTAATGAGTGCGGTCAAAGCATCTAATACCTGTGTTCAGAGAGCTGACGCTTGTAAACGTTTCTCAGATGGAATATTTGAAAGAGCGGCAGGTCAACACGATAAACAACATTGGTGTGAGAAGACGCCGCGAAACCTCTTGTACGCGGATAAGATACAAAGACTTTATCCGAGAGCTAAGTTCATAAATGTGGTTAGAGATGGTAGGGAAGTTGTCTCCAGCATTTTGGAGAGAAAATTTTGGCCAATAGCCAAGAGTGCGCGTTTCGCGGAAACAAAGCATTTTGGTGGTGATATTAATCTCCAGAAAGCGGTGAATTACTGGTGTTCTCTGATGTCAATTACAGCGAAAATGAGAGATAGAGTAGGCGCTGATAACTGGTTGGATGTCCGACTGGAAGATCTTGGTGGCAATTTCAGTAAGGTTGAGGCTTCTATCGAAGATTTTCTTGAGATAGATCACGATGAGAGGTTTGCGAGCGCGGCCTCACAATTAATTCGAGGTGGGAAGGCTGATCAAAGACGATGGCGAGAGGGAAGGTCGGATCGTGAAGTTGAGTATATGGTCAGTCGAATGCAGGGCTACCTTGAGCAGTACGGTTATATAGGGTAAGAAGTTCGTGTTTCGATTAAAGAAAGTTGAATATTTGATGCTATTTCTACCTTTGTGACGCGGCGATAAATTACGAGCTCGTTCTTAGAGTAATTGGAATTAGGTAGTGAGATCTAAGTGAAGATAAATGATGACGAGGGCGTAGGAAATTTTGAAGGTAGCCTATTTGATGTTTCCGTGCTTCAGTTAGAATGTTTGCGGGAAGAAAGGGATAGGCTGCGCATGGAGATTACGCAGATTAAGGGCTCTCCTGCTTGGCAAATAGGTGTAGCCTTTGACGATATTTTGCGGTCTCCAATAAGGAACGGAATGATTTACTCTGTGCGTTTTTTCCGCAGATTATTGCGGCTGCGCAAGAAAGAAAGAAATATGGCGAGGCACATCGATTTTTCGCATGACGGCGTAACACTTGCTGCATTGTCGGCAGAAACCCTAGTCTTCGGCTTTGATGTGCCTCCCGGATATATAGCTGAAGGTGAAATTTGGATAACTGATAGTGCTGCATTAATGTCTGCCCGCCTAGATGCCGGTGGGTCTGCAGGCACGTTGATTTTGCGTCATGCGGTCGTCCCCATTTTGCAGCGCTTGGAGCGCGTTCGGTTGGCCGGCTGGCGCGTTTTATGGTGGCCTGAAGATGAAGGCGCAAATGAAGATGCCCTCGTAGTGTACGCGCGCAGTAATTGCGATGGCGTTCACGCAGGAGAGATCGCATGAAGGTGATTTACGCCTATCGATACGGGATCGTTGGTGGTGTGTCTTCCCAGTTATTGCTCCGACAAGCTGCAATGGCTGAGGTTGGTATCGAATGCCATTTGTTTTTTAGTCAAGACAACGGTCTAAGAGATATGCCTTGTAATGGGGGGCGAGTGTATTATGGCTGTGACATATCATTACGAAAATTAGTTCTTCGAGTCAAACCGGACGTTGTACTTGTGGTGGATTCCCCGGAGCTACTAAGGGAGGCTCGAGGTGGTTTTTGGGGGCGTATTCCGGTCTTTCTTGACGTACATACTACCACTCATAATGGTCTTGCTTACTTGAGTCACCTGAGCGTGAATATGCTTTCGGGTATTTGCGTGCCTACAAAATATTCTGCTGGGCTTGTGTCCGGAAAGGTGGCTAGTTGTGCCCCCTCGGTTGTTCCAAATCTATTGAACACGGATGACTTCTTTCGGCGAAGCCAAGAGCATATGTCCGAGCCGGCCGTACGTGAGTTTATCTGGGTGGGGAAACTAGACAATCATAAGAATTGGCAGTTGGCTATCATTTATGCGGCGTTAGCAAAAAGCATACTTGGGACGATTCGTTTGACAATCGTCGGAGGTTTCACTGCACCGAAGGCGCGAGCCAAGGAATTGTTTGAGTTAATCTTGCGTATGGATGTTGCGAACGAGGTGCGTTGGATTGACCGTATAGGTAATGCGGAACTGGGAGACCTATATCGCAATTGTGCCCTATCTGGTGGTGCCATGTTGGTCTCCAGTCGAGACGAATCCTTTGGCATGGCCGCTGCGGAAGCCCTTTTGTGTGGGTGCCCCTTGATAGCGAACGACTTGCCGGTATTCCGGGAGGTATTTCCTGATTCATCTCAGGTACAGCGCGTAGATGTTTGGAATCTCGAAGAGGTAGCAAACGCCTTTAAGAGGGTCGAAATGGGTGCTGATGCCGAAAAGATTGAACAGATGAGCTTATATTTGCAAAAGCAGTATGGCAAAACGAAATTTATTCGGGCGTTCCGTGCAGCCGTTGAGGGTGTTCTGTAATGGGGCAGAATAATGAGGTTGAGTCTCTGAAACAAGAGATAGCGGCACTCGAGCGTGAACGTGATCGCTTGCAATCAAGTGCCCGTTACCAACTAGGTAGAATGCTGGTGGATACTGCACGTAATCCCCGCGATCTTCCCTTGGTTCCTTTTCGGCTATATCGCCTGTGGCGAGTACAGAGGTGGCGGCGCCGTGCCCCCGAGCCAGGAGATTCAGTGTATGAGGCGGTAAAAGACAGACTTTTGGGATTTCTCGAAAGAGTCAATGGAGGAAATTCTTCGCACTTTGTCTTTTTGTTCTCTGGAACAACCTGCATACAGGGCACACGTGGTAATCGTCCTATTCGGCAGGCTCAGGCATTGCTTAGACAAGGAATACCAGTACTTTTCAGCTATCATCGTAATGACTTTCACGAGGACGTGCCGCTAGATGAAAGCGACTTACTGATGCAGGTTCCAGTTGATATTACTTTACAGCTTTTAGATCGAATTGCAGAGGTTGAACTTGCGTCCACGCGTAAGGTTTTTGTCGTTTCATATCCATATCCGAAAGTTGTTCCTTGGATCGCAGAGTTTAAGCGAGCAGGATGGACTGTGGTTTATGACTGTAGGGATGATTGGGAGGAGTTCTCGAAGGTAGGAATGGCCCGTTGGTACCGAAAGGCTGCGGAACGTCGTGCCGTAGTTGAGAGCCAAGCTACTATCTGTGTTTCCGGCCCTCTCTGTGACAAGATGCGTAAATTAGCCCCAGGGAGCCGAGTGAAGTTAAGCCCTAATGCAGTGGAGTCGAGCTTCCTTCCCGCTGGGTATCATCGGCGCCCCCGGATTGCGCCGCGTGTTGTTGGCTATTTTGGTCATCTTTCCGATGCTTGGTTTGATTGGTCGGCATTTTTAACCATTGCTCGACGTTGTCCGCAATTTAGATTCGAAATAATTGGGCACTCTGAGCCAGCCAATCTGGATGTTCCATCAAATGTCGAGCTTCTCGGTGCCATGCCTTGGACGCAATTGCATAAAGTCGCTGCAGGCTGGAGTGCTGCGATCATCCCATTTCGCATGGGTAAGTTGTCTGACGGGGTGGATCCGATAAAAATTTACGAATATCTTTCATTTGGACTGCCAGTTGTATCATTTCGTATGCCGCAAATTGAAAGCTATCCGTATACAAGAACTGTAGAGGATGTGGAAGGCTTTTGTACTGCATTAAATGAGGTGTGTGCTCTGACCCCAGATAGGCAGCGAATAGACCTGTTTCTGAGTAGAAATACTTGGGAGGTTCGTGCCAGCGAGCTACTCGAGTTGGTCGAAGGTACGAAATCATGATCCGGAATCTAATCATATCTCTCCGCTGGTGCCTCAGTTTGAGCGGAAAATTCATGCGGGTTACACCAGGCATTACTTTACTGATAGTGCTTGCTTCTCTCGTATCACAATTTGCTCTTGTAGTAGCTATGCTGCTTCCGTTGAAAGTCGTCATTTTGCTTGGGTCCGATAATGTTCCAGCATATTTTCCTGATACCTTCTCGGCCTTTAGTAGGGATGTTTTAATCGGTTGGTTGTGCGCAGCTGCGGTTGGGGTATTCTTGCTTCACCTTTTTTCCGAGAAGGTCATTAGAGCATGCGCGGGCTTGGGGGCTGGGAAATTGTTGGCTAGTAGCCATAAGGTGGCTCTCTTTGCTAATCAAAATGATCTGGCAGTAATTGCGTTTCAGCGTTATGCGAATGCCCTCGCTAATGGTGTCTTTGCACTATTGGCAGTAGGTTTGGTTGCTCTCATATATTGGCAGATTGCCATAGTTCAAGTTGCGTATATGGCAACTGTCCTTTCGTTTCTCCATTTTGCAAGTGGCCATATTCATGAGTTTCGGGAAAGGATTGATCGGCATTTTATTTCGATAGCTGGTGCTCTATCTAAAGTGGGCTTTCTTCTTGTCTTTAGTTGGATTGTCGTTGATTTTATATTTTGGTCTCCCCCCAGTCCGCTAGTTGCGATTATTTCCTTGTTGCTGGCGCGCCAAATAGCGATGCGAGTGCAAGGAGCGATTAGCGATATACGCGGTTTAATAAAACAGCAAAGCAAGCTCGACGCCCTTTTTTTTCACGGAAAATTATTGTTGCCGGATCCTGTTAGCGCTTGTAGCTCCTCGTGGTCACTTTTAGCGGCGGACCGGTTGCGAGGCAAGCTATTGCCCATCATGCAGCAATACTGTGACAAGGAAATTCCGCAGTGTTGGGAGTGGCAGCAGACCAGTATCAATAATATTATTGTTTTGTCTTCACGGGGTTTGGATCGTGAGGGCGGGTATTTGATTAAGATCTTCGAGCGTAATCGCTCGCTTATGGCTCATCATGAGGCAACACTTCTCGAAGAGACATATGGACAGTTTCCGGGATTGTCATTATTGGGGGTTGCAAAGGTTGATGGTTTCCACTGCCATTTTTATCGTCTCGGAAGGAAGCAAAAAGTAAAGCTAAAACAAGCAAAAATTGCAGCAATTAGTGTGCTAACAACGTTAGTTGCAGTAGACCCTCCTCAGCGATTGGTGCGACGCTATTGTCGTTCTCACCCTCTGCTATGGCAGCGAATTAACATGGAGATGATTGCTCGGTTACGTCTGGTGGTAAATAGTAGTAATTCACACTTGGTTGAGGGGCTCAATAAGGCCCTTGATGAATTACAGTCGGAGCTTAGCTCACTGCCGTTAAGTATCATTAATCCGGATCTAAAGCCCGACAACTTAATGAGTGATGACGATGGAGAAGTTTTTCTTGTAAATTGGGGGCGCTGGGGTTTGGAACCATTGGGGGCGGGGTGGCCTGTGAAGCGCGGACTCCGAGGGCTTTTAGAGGGAGCCGTCAATGCGGCGGCGAAACGCCGCGGGTTGGAGCAAATACCTTACGAAAGGTTTGAACTAGCGGCATTGGCTTTTGAGTTTGAGCGACGCTACAAACGGGAGCGATTTGATTCTGCTATTCAGTTAATTCCCCGCATCTTGTCATGTATTAATACTTTCGAGCCTCGAGAGGCAGTGATCTAATATGGCGGTCCGTAATAGATCTATTGTCATGATAGTCTGGAATTCCTTCCAGAATGATGCGAGAGTCTTAAAAGAAGCGCAAACATTAGCCCGGGCTGGTTTTGATGTAACTGTGTATGCGTTGCGTGACAGCGTTGATATGCCAAAAGTTGAGTGCGTGGAGTCGCGCTTGACAGTCCTTAGGTTTGGCCGGGTGCTGCCAAAAGTTAGCGCGGCTACACGAATTGATAATGTTTCTCCTCTTAGGTTGGGTATCTTTAGGTCTTTAGCAATGCTGGTTAAGCTCTCTAGCGAGGGCGCTTCCCGTATATTGGTTCAAGCAAAGATGTTGGTGTCGTTGGTTAAGCGGCAACCAGAGTATGTGCACTCGCACGATGTAGATACACTCCCTTTGGCTTGGTTGGCTGGCAGGCTGATTCGTGGAAAGTTGATTTATGACGCTCATGAAATCAGTGTGAGCCGTGAAGGCTATAGAGATATAGGCAGGTTTGTCGGCTGTATTGAAAAGTGGCTGATGCCGCGTGCCGACGCCTGTATAACTACTACGTCAATGCGTGCAAAATTCTTTGCTCGTGCTTATTCTGTCCCTCGCCCCATAGTTTTGGAAAATAGGCCGCGCTTTACCAAGATAATTAAGAATGAGAAAATCCGTCGAACGCTTGGCCTTAAAGAGCCATTTCCGATAGTTTTATATCAGGGTGGGTTACAGCCGGGGCGGGGCCTCGAGACATTAGTTCGTGCTTTTAAAGATGTCCCCACGGCGTATCTTGTATGTATCGGAGGTGGAAGCATAGGAGAAAGACTGAAGGAAATTGTCAAAACTGAATCAATTTATGATCGTGTATTCTTCATTCCGACAGTTCCCCTTGTAGATTTGCCTGAGTATACGGCTTCCGCCGACATTGGTGTACAGCCGATCGAAAATACTTGCTTGAATCACTATACGACAGATTCCAACAAACTGTTCGAATATATTGTTGCCGGCCTACCAGTCGTGGCCAGTAATCTACCCGAAATTGCGCGTATTGTAAGGGAGAATGATTTAGGGCGCGTCGTTAAGTCCGGGAGCGCCGAAGAGCTGGCAAGCGCACTTGCTCTTTTGGTAAACGACAAAGCTAAACGCGAATATTATGCATCTAGAGCGCGCCAGGCCGCCAGGGAATTGAACTGGGAGAGCCAAGAAAGCCGGTTGGAGGGTTGTTATGGCAGCTTCTCGTCATGTTCGGGAGATATCGTTGGGTGAAGATGCCTTCGAAAATTCTACTAATAAGCTACTACTACCCGCCCGATCTTAGTGCTGGCTCTTTTAGGGTTAAAGCGCTGGTGGATGCCCTGTTGGAAGAGCTTCCTGATACATGTTCACTAGAAATTATCACTACGCAACCGAATCGATATTCGGATGTGCGGCGGACACTTCCTAGTGTCGAAGTTTTATTTAAAGGCCGCGTTCTTGTTCGACGTGTTGAAGTGCGTCAGCACGAGGGTGGTATGCTTTCTCAGGTTCTTGGATTCGTAAAATTCACGCGTTCTTGTAAAGAGCTGCTAGGTTCGCGAGAGTTTGACATTCTTATTGCAACATCGTCGCGGCTAGCAACCGCCATGCTGGGTGCTCATCTGGGGAAGCGGAATGCCAAATTTTGTTATCTAGATATTCGGGACATTTTTACTGACAACTTGGCATTTGTTCTTCCTTTTGGGTTGCGTCGACTCGGTCAGCTTTTTTTTTCCTGTTGCGAATCGTGGACGTTAAAGCGAGCCAATGGCATAAATTTGGTTAGTGAGGGGTTTCGCGAGTATTTTGAGTCCCGCTACCCTCGCCTGAAATTTAGTTTCTTTTCTAATGGTGTCGACGGCGGATTCTATGGTGAATCTACTCTTATTGATCCCTCTGTTAAGTTTAGTCGGGCGCGCACCAAAAAACGTGTGCTGTATGCAGGTAATATAGGTGTCGCGCAAGGCCTGGAAAACATTGTCCCGAAGCTTGCGGCAAGGCTTGGTCCTGAATTCGAGCTCGTGGTTATTGGTAACGGTGCGGCCAGAGCTGCGCTTGAGGCTGAGTTAAGGAGACAGAAGGTAAATAATGTAGTGCTTCTACCGCCAGTCTCCCGAGCACAGTTATATCAAGAATATTGTCAGTCTGATGTACTATTTTTGCATTTAAATGACTTTGCCCCACTACGGAGAGTATTACCTTCGAAGTTATTTGAATATGCAGCTACAGGAAAACCAATTGTGGCAGGCGTCTCTGGATATGCGGCTTATTTTGTAAAGCGAGAGGTAGAGAATGCCGCTGTTTTTTCGCCCGGAGATGTGCAATCTGCCTTAGATGCTATTCATAACCTATCCCTTGTATGTGTTGATAGAACGCTATTTATCAAGAAGTTCGGTCGGCAACGAATTATGCGCAACCTAGTGTCGGATATAATGTCTAGGTTTAGATCGGCGGGCTGTTGATAATGAGATTCTTTAGTGGAGAATCGCATGAGGTCGGCAATTGCTAGATGTAGTGGTCAACTGTTTCCGGACAGTAAGATAAGATTTTCTTCCGCCTTTGCGGGTGGTACACCATCGTTGTGCTGATGGGGACGCTCCCAGTTGTAGTAGGTCATCAGGTAATGGCTGATGTCACGGCTTGCCTCAGCAATCGAGTCGTAGCCGAGAGGCGGTACCCATTCGCTTTTCAGGCTGCGGAATAGTCTTTCCATCGGGGCATTGTCCCAGCAGTTCCCACGACGGCTCATACTCTGTGTCATCCGGTAGCGCCACAGCCGCTGCCGGAATAGGCGGCTCCCATACTGGCTGCCCTGATCCGAGTGGAACATGATACCGCTTGGTTTGCCTCGTTGCTCCCAGGCCATCTCCAGCGCCTTCACCGTGAGTGCGGCATCTGGCTGCTCTGAGATGGCCCACCCAATGATGCGACGGGCATACAGGTCGATAACCGTAGCCAAGTAACACCAGCGTGAACCGGCCCAGATGTAGGTGATATCGCCACACCACACTTGATTGGGCCTTTCCACGTTGAACTGGCGATCAAGCTCATTCGGTATATCTGGTCGTTCAACCGTTGCCTTCTTGTATTTATGAGGGCCGGGCTGCTTGCAGATCAGTCCAGCTTCACGCATCAGACTGCGGACTTTGAAACGCCCAATAGTAATTCCCTGCTCATTGAGCAACCCTACAATTGTTCGGCTACCGGCGGCACTACGGCTACGCTTGAAGACTTCATTGACCTTGGCCCGGAGCTGCACTCTGGGCGCATCAATGGCACGCTTTCTGTTCTTGTACTCGTAGTAGCATGATCGAGGTATTTCAAACGCCTCACAGACCAGTTCCACGGGCTCCTGCTCACTTAATCGGTCTATCAGCGCGTACGATTCATCTCGTCGGACATCAAGAGAGCGGTAGCCTTTTTTAGTATCTCTTTCTCCCGTTCCAGCCGGTTGATTCGGGCTTCAAGCTCCTGGATTCTCTGCTGCTCGGGGGTGAGAGCCTTGCTTGCGGGCGTCTCGCCGTCGCGCTCAGCTTCAAGCTGCTTCACCCAGCGGCGGATGGCAGTTGTGCCGACACCCAGAGAGCGGGCTGCATCCGATATTGAATACCCTTGGTCCACGACCAGCCGGGCAGCATCCAGCTTGTACTCTGGAGAGAAGGATCGACGTTGTCTACTCATTGAACACCTCTGTCTCAGGTGGCAACCTTACCACCTAAATTGGTGTCCGGGATTAGTAGACCACTACACTTGGTAGGGATCAGGAAAACAGATTAGGTAATGAATTTGTCTGCTGTAACGAGGACGGTTCTATCTCTTTCTTTAGCAGCCTGTGGACTAGTATTTGAACTTGCTGCCGATTCAGTGGTCTCGGTGGCACCAGGTAGAGTGCCGTATCTAATAACACCTGTAGTTTATCCAACTCTTCGAAGTCCAGTTGACGATTGGCCTCGCTAACCGTGTGTCCCGTCACCTGAGGCCATCGGACGTGCAGCCAGCTTAAGACGGCCTGTTGTATCTGAGATGCATCGCCGCTTTCTACAATACTTTCGAGCACACGGGCCTGCTGTTCGGCGTTAGGCTGTCGCTGCTCAATTTTTGTACTTCGGATACTGCTGCGATTGCGTAGATAAAAGAAATACAGCAGCCACAGCAAGTGTGAGGCGAGGGCGGCTATGGCCAGGTTTCGCCAGAAGGGGCTTTGCTCCATAACCAGAGAGGCGCCCGGCTTGAGCTCTGGGATGGGTTCGCCGGGCTGCTGCCCCGTTGTGGTCGCAGCTGCACCGCTGACGGTAAAGCGGAAAGCCGGCAGCTGAGTGGCACGCTGGCGATCAGTTTTGGTATCCCACCAGGTGACGGTGATCGGCGGCAGCTGGTACTCACCGGGCTTAGTGGCGACAATGGCGGTGGTTTCTATACGGCTGCCCGTGATACCGCTTTGGTCTACCTGGTCATCCTGTTGGGGTTGGTCGGGGTAGGTTTTCAGGCCTTCGACGTTGAGTTTGGGTAACGGGGGCAGTTGGGCGGCGCGCAGCCCTTCGGCGCGCAGCGTGATGATACGAGTAATGGGTTCCCCGACCCTAAACTCTTGCGGATCCTGGCTCCAGCTTTGCACTATGCCGAGACTGTCCGCGGGGAGCCAGTGACTGCCGCTGTACTTATCGGGCTTGGGCCGCACCTCAATGGTCTTGGCCTCGGAACGCAGGCGTAGGCGCTGGCTGTTGCGGTTGAACAGCGAAAAGGGGTCGCGACGGCCGGCGACGGCGACGTAGTTTAGTTGCGGAATAGTCAGCTCGCCGGAACTTTCCGGAAAGACTGCATAGGTGAGTTCATACACGGCGTGGCCTACGCCATCGATGCGCCGCTCGTAACGCTGTTCATCGACTTTCTCCACATGCGCGCCGGGAATCTGCAATGGCTCTGTGGCGATATCGTGCAGGCCGATGGTGGTGTAAAGGCGGACCTTAACCAGCAGTTGTTCCTGCACGTAGATCTTTTCCTTGTCCAGCTCCACTTCCAGGAAGGCCTGGCGGTCACCGGAGTCTGGCCCGGTACCGGCTTCGCTCACGATTATCGGAATTGCGTCGGATACCTGCCCCTTGTAGTGCAGGGAGGGTACGAACAGGTTGCCCTCGCGCTTGGGGGCCAGGGACAGGGTCCATTCGACAAAGCTCTCGGCGCGGCCGTTGATGACCCGGTACTGGTTGGACTGCTGGCGGGAGAGGATGTCGAAGTCCTGTTCCAGCAGCTCGAAGTCCGGCTGGCCGCCGGATTCGTCGCCGGAGTAGCGCAGGCGCAGGTTCAGGGTTTCGTCTATGCCGATTTTATTGCGGTCTACGGTGGCGGTCAGGTCGCTGGCGTGGGCGACGTTGGTGAATAGTAGGAGTATAAGTGCCTGCAGGAGCGCGATGGTCCAGTGGGTGTAGATGGATCTATCGCGGCCATGGGCGGATTGCCGCCCCGCCGCTCCTACGGCGGGCCTGCGGCCCGGCTTGCCGAGCTGGAGCTCGGCGTTCCCAGGGGTCCGCTCCCCCGACTCCTCTCCCGCAGGCGGGACAGCGTAGAGCGCGCGGTCCATTCCGCATGCATCATGCATCATTCCGCATTCCTTCCTTACCATCTCTGCGTGGCTCCATTTTCCGGGGGCTGCCATTCGCCGCTGCGGTAGGCGCGGCGGCGCTGCAGGCTTTCGTACTTGAATTTCTCCCGCATCAGGCCGGCGGGGTCGTCGGGTATCTGGCGCAGCCACTGGTCGAGGGCCTGCTGGGTTTCCGGGTCCAGCGGGCTGTCCTCGGCGCCGGCCTGCTGTTGCTCGCCCTGTTGCCGCTGATCCTCGCCTTGTTGAGGTCGGTCCGGTTGCTGCTGATCCTGTTCCTTTTCCTGCTGATCGCCATTCTGGGCCTGCTGCTCCGAGGGCTGCTGGTCCCCGGCGTCGGACTGCTGCTGTGAGCCGGCATCCTGCTGGCTCTGTTGCTGCTGCTGGTCCTGGCTCTGCTGCTGGCTGTCGCCGGACTGCTGTTGTTGCTGACCGGACTGTTGCTGGTCCTGCTGCGACTGCTGTTGCTGCTGTTGTTTCTGCAGGTCCCGCAGTTTTTTTGCGATCTCGCGGTTGTGTTCGGCATCGGGGAATTGCGGCTGCCTTTCCAGGGCTTCGTCGTAAGTGGCGATGGCTTCGTTGTAGAGGCCCTGTTGGGTCAGGCTGTTGCCGAGATTGTAGAGCGCTTCGGCATCGCCACCGACAGAGAAATCCTTTTCCGCCGCGGGGTAGTTGCCGGCGCGGTAATTGGCGGTGCCGCGCCACTGCGGGTCCTTAAAGGTCTCAGCGGCCTGTGCGGCCTCGCCTTGCTGCAACAGCTGCTCGGCCTGCTGATCCTCGCGTTGCCAGAGATCTTGCCACTCGAAAGCCTGGCTCTGCTGCGGCGGCAGGAGCAGCAGGGCCCCCAAGGAGAGGGGTAGGGGCAGGCAGGCGAGAGCGCCGCGGCGGAACAGCAGGGCGGCGAGTGGCAGCAGCAGCAGAACCAGCCAGGGGCCTTCCTCTCGCCACTGATCGAACTCCCGCTCGGTGAGCTGCGCCTGCTCCGGCGTCTCGTCATCGGGCAGCAGTTTGGCGATGTCGCTGTCGTCGACGCTGATCCGGGCGAAGCGGCCGCCGCTGCCGCGCGCCAGGCGCGCCAGTTCCCGCGCGTCGAAATTGGCGATGATGATGGCGCCGTTGTCGTCGGTGATAAAGCCGCCGCCATCGCCGCGGGGAATGGGGCTGCCTTCGCCGCTGCCGACGGCGAGAATATTCAGCTCTACCTGGGCGTCGGCCACCAGCTTGGCGACGGCATCGAGTGCCATTTCGTCGATGCCGTCGGTCACCGCCAATAGTTGGCCGCGCCCGGCGGCCCCGTCTTTCAGCAGGCGTATAGCGGTTTCCACCGCCATTTCGATATTGCTGCCCGGCACCGGTATGATCGACGGCGACAGCGCCGGTACCAGATTGGCGATGGTGGCGGTGTCTTCGGTCAGTGGCGTCACCACATGGGCTTCACCGCCGTAGGCGACCAGCGCGGTGAGGCCGTCCTGGCGCTGGCGCAATATATCGAGGATCTTCAGCCGCGCGCGGGTGAGCCGGTTGGGCGACAGGTCGGTGGCCATCATCGACGGTGATAGATCCAGCAGAATCACCAGTGCGTCCTGGCTGCTGAACACCGGTGTCGGCAGTTTGCGCCAGGTCGGGCCGGCCAGGGCGACGATGGTGCCGGCGAGCAGGGCGAAGATCAGTGAAAAGAGCCACGGGCGCCTGGCGCCGCCGCGCAGCAGCAGGTAGGGCAGCAGTTCGGCGTCGACGATTTTCTGCAGCTGGCCGCTGTTGAGAATCGTGCGGGCCAGGCCCCAGCAGAGCAGGGCGGCGGGGATCAGCAGCCACAGGAAGTGCGGGCGCAGGAAGTGGAATTGGTGGAGGTCGGCGAACAGGTTCACGGTGTTTGGCTCCTGTGGGCGGGCCTGCGGCCCGCTTTGCCGAGCTGGACCTCGGCGTTCCCAGGGGCGGGCCTGTGGCCCGCTTTGCCGAGCTGGCGGCGGGCGCTCCCGGGCTCGGCGCTGCCGGCGTTGGCCAGCAGTGGCACTGCGGCCCAGAGCAGGGCCAGCAGCAGGGCGGCGCCCAGCGGCCAGATATACAGTGACTTCAGTGGCCGGTAGCTCTCGGCTTCCTGTTCCACCGGCTCCAACTGGTCCAGCTCGGCGTAAATCCGCGCCAGCTCCTGCGGGTTGTGGGCGCGGAAAAACTGCCCGCCGGTCTTGTCGGCGATGGCCTGCAGCGTCTCGCTGTCCAGGTCGCGGGACGGGTTGATGCGCCGGCTGCCGAAGCGGCTGCCGAGCAGCCCCGGCTGCACCATTTCCTCGGCGCCGACGCCGATGGTGTAGACGGTGACGCCGGCCTGCTGCGCCAGCTCGGCGGCCTTGAGCGGGGATACTTCTCCGGCGGTGTTGGCGCCGTCGGTGAGCAGGATCAACACGCGCTGCTCGGCCGGGCGCTGGGTCAGGCGTTTTACCGAAAGGCCGATCGCGTCGCCGATGGCGGTGCCCTGGCCGGCGAAGCCGATCTGCGCTTCGCGCAACAGGGTGCCTACGGTTTCGCGGTCGTAGGTCAGCGGTGCCTGCAGATAGGCGCGGGTGCCGAACAGCACCAGGCCGAGTCGGTCTCCCTCGCGGCGCTCGACGAAATCCCCGACCACCTGTTTCACCGCGTCGATGCGCATGGCCGGGCGGCCGCCGAGCAGCATATCCGGCGTCTCCATACTGCCGGAGATATCCACCGCGACGAGCAGGTCCCGCGCGCTGCTGGTCTGGGTAATCGGCTCGCCGTACCACTGCGGGCGCGCGGCGGCGCCGACCAGCAGCAGCCAGATCAATGTCAGCAGCAACAGGTTGAGCAGATTGCCCTGGTCGCCGCTGCCACGCTGGGACAGCTCGGCATAAAAGGGCACCTTCAGCGCGCTGCTCAGGGGGCGCGAGCGCGGCAGGAAATAGCGGGCCAGCAACGGCAGTGGCAAAAGTGCGAAGGCCCAGGGCCAGGCGAACTCAAACACCGGCGGCCTCCGCGGTTGCCTGCGACAGAAGTTCGGGTTGACGCTCGCGGTGCTGCTGCACCCAAAGTATTGCATAGTCGCGAAACGCCTCGTTGCCGGCTTTGTCGAGGGTGTCGGCGCGGTAGAGGTGATCCAGCAGAACTCTTTGCGCCGCGTCCGGGCACTCGCAGGGGGCGCTGCCCTGCAGGAAATCGAGCCAGGCGCGGCCGGTCAGGTTGCCGCAGGCGCCGCGGCCATAAGTGGTTACCGCGACCCGTTTCAGGAGTTCGTTGATCTGCTGGGGCGCCATCCGGTTCCCGGTGTCGACAGACTGCAGCAAGCGGACTCCCTCGGCGCGATAGCGGTTGTGCAGCCGCTGCCGGCGCCTGGCCCGCAGCCATAAATAGATGCCGGCGAGGCAGGCCAGTAACAGTAGCGCCAGCAACCACCAGCCCGGGGCCGGCGGCCACCAGCCGACCGGTGCCGGTTCGTGAATGTCGTGCAGTTGGGCCAGCAGTTCCTGCGCTTCGGGGGAAAGCGGCGGTGCGGGTTGTGCCTGCTGCAGTGGGAGTCCTCTCACGTTGCTGGCCCCCGGGGTGCGGCGGCGATCGATCGCGGCCGTGGGCCGCTCCTACAAGAAGTGGCGCTCCGTAGGGTGCGCCGTGCGCACCAAATAGAGAGGGCGGTTGTGGCTGCTTGCGATCGCGGCCATGGGCCGCTCCTACATGGGGAGCGCCGTGCGCAGCGGCGGGGCGGAGTGCTGCGGGCGGCGCAACCAGCGGGTGTGTCGATCCTCACTGGGCGTGCCTCCCGTTGGCCGGCTGGCGCGCGCTGTAGAAGGACAGCAGCGCCGGCACCAGCGGTTGGGTATTGTCGAAATCCAGCAGTGGCAACCGGTGCTTCCGGCAGAGCTGTTCGACGTCGGCGCGCGCCTGGGCCTGCTTGTCGGCAAAGTATTCGCGCAGGGGGCGGCTGCCGGCGTTCAGAAACGTGCGCTGGCGGCCGTCGGAAATGGTCAGGGATTGCGCCGGCAGCTGCCGCTCCAGCGGATCGGTGATGCGGATCACCTGCAGGTCCGCGTGGCGCGTCAGCAGGTACAGTGGCTGGGCGCAGCTTTCGTCCAGGTCGTGACAGTCGCTGATCAGGAACAGGGCACTGCCGGGGCGCGCGATGCGGCGCGCCTCTTCGAGCAGGGTCTTGAGTGACTGGCTGCCCGGCTCGGCGATGGGGCTTTGCAGTTCGCCGGCGCGCGCGACCATGCCGTGAATCATCGACAGCACCGCGTGGTGGCTGCGGCGCGGGCGCACCGTGTCTATGTCGCGGTCGCCAAACAACAGGGCGCCGATGCGGTCGCTGTGTTGCAGGCCCGCCCAGCCCAGCGCCGCGGCAATGCCGCTGGCGGCGACGGACTTGAAGGCCAGGTGGCTGCCGAAAAACATCGGCGAGCGCAGGTCGAGCAGGACGACCACCGGTCTCTCCCGCTCCTCCTGGTACAGCTTGGTATGGGTGGTGCCGGTGCGTGCGGTTACGCGCCAGTCGATGGTGCGCACGTCGTCGCCGGCCTGGTAGTCGCGCACCTCTTCGAAATTCATGCCGCGGCCGCGGTAGCGGGTGAGCAGGCCGCCGGCCTGGTCGCTGCGGGCCAGGCGCGGTTTGAACAGCTGCAACTGGCGGGCGATATAGCGCAGCCGCACCAGCGGCTCCACCTCGGGATAGGCGCCGCGGAGTTCCAGCTCTGTATGGTTCAATGCTTTGAGCAAGGTTCTTTTACCCTCTCCCCCGGCCCCTCTCCCGCAAGCGGGAGAGGGGAGGAATTCAGATCGCCGGCACCTGTTGCAGCAGCCGCGCAATCACCTGGTCGGCGGTGACGCCGGCGGCTTCGGCCTCGAAGCTGAGCAGCAGGCGGTGGCGCAGTATGTCCGGGGCCACGTCCATCACATCGTCCGGGGTGACAAAGTTGCGGCCGGCGAGCCAGGCGCGGGCGCGGGCGCACCGATCCAGTGCAATGGTGGCTCGCGGGCTTGCACCAAAATCTAGCCAGGATGCCAGCTCGCTGTCATACTTCGCCGGCTCCCGGGTAGCAATGACAAGTTGGACAATATAGGTCTCTACCGCCTCCACCATCTGCATCTCCAGAACCTGGCTGCGGGCGCGGAAAATGGTTTCCTGGCTGATCACTTCGGAAGGGCGATTTTCGCCAAGGCTTGCCTCGGATCTGGCCAAGCGCAAAATTTTCGCTTCCGCGTCTGCACCCGGATAGGCAAGATTCACCTGCATGAGGAACCTATCCAATTGTGCCTCTGGCAGCGGATAAGTCCCTTCCTGTTCTATGGGATTCTGTGTCGCCATCACCAGGAATAATTGCGGCAGCGGATAGGTTTTTCGGCCGACGCTGATCTGGCGCTCCGCCATGGCCTCCAGCAGTGCGGACTGCACTTTGGCCGGCGCGCGGTTGATCTCATCCGCCAGTACCAGGTTGTGGAACACAGGCCCGGGTTGAAAATGGAACTCTCCGGTTTCCGGTCGGTAGATATCGGTGCCGGTAATATCGGCCGGCAACAGGTCCGGCGTAAATTGGACGCGATGGAAATCACCCTCAATAGCCTCGCCCAGCGTTTTGATCGCCTTGGTTTTGGCCAGCCCCGGCGCTCCCTCCACCAACAGGTGGCCGTCCGCCAGCAGGGCGATCAGTATGCGGTTGACCAGGGTCTCCTGGCCGATGATCTGCTGTCCCAGCCAATCGCCCAGCGCGACGATGTGCTCCCTGATATTCCGGTTTGCTTCCATAGCGTTAGCGTCAGCCATATTAATGTCACTTCTTCTGCGAATTATCACGCCCCCGTCCGGCCGGGGGGATATCTATCATCTTTTATATATAGTCGCCGCCCCACGGGTGCGGCCTGTTGATTTTAGCGGCACGCGGTGGAGAGGCAACCGCCCAACCGTAGACCCCCGGATGTGTACAAAGTTTGGCCGAGGCTGGTGCCGGACTCGATCCCGGCGAAATTTTAATTTTTCACTTCGCTCCCTGCACGGGAACGGGGATAAGACGACAGTATTTTCGGATCTGGGGACACCGGAGCCGGTTGTTACAAGAAAGGATTTGGGAGGTTCTCCGTGAATATGGCGACGGTGATTACCGATAGCCGCGAGGAATTGGTGGCGCAGATCAGCGCGCTGATTCGGGAAAAACTGGCGGAACAGGCCGAGCCGGTGGTGGCTTTCGCGCGGCAGTTTCTGCATCAGTACCCGCTGGAAGACCTGGCCGGTCGCCGCCTGGTCGACGTCTACGGCTGTATCTATACCTGGTGGAATTTTATCCAGCAGCGCCCGGCGGACAAACCCAAGGTGCGGGTATTCAACCCGCGCCTGGAGGACGACGGCTGGGAGTGTTCCCACACGGTGGTGGGGGTACTGCAACGGGACATGCCGTTCCTGGTGGATTCGGTGCGCATTGAGATCAACCGCCGCGACACGGTGATTCACTCGATCAAGAGCACGGTCATGCAGCTGCAGCGGAGCAAGAGCGGCAAGTTGCAGAAGCTGCTGCCGCCCCGCCGGGAGGCACCGGACGAGCCTCAGGCCGGCAGCACCACCAGTGAGGCGCTGATCTATGTCGAGATCAATCTGGATACCTCGCCGGGCTACGCGGCCGATCTCGCGGCGGCGCTCAAGGATGTGCTCGGTGATGTGGAGCTGGTGGTGGACGACTATGTGCCCATGCTCGATACCTGCAGCGCCATGGAGGACCAGCTGCACATAGGCCTTGCGGGTGGAGGCAGTGGCGAGACTGGCAACGCCGAGGATGACGCCAATCTGCAGGAGGCCTGCGCCTTCCTGCAGTGGATGCGTGACGGCAATTTCACTTTCCTCGGCTACCGCGAGTACGAGTTTTCCCAGCAGGGCGACAAGAAGATTCTCTCCGAGGTGGAGAATCGCCGCCTGGGTATTTTCAAGAAACTCGAGGAGCCGGCCGAGCCGACCCCGGAAGCGGCCTTCAACGAGGGCAAGCAGCGCTTTTACCAGGGGCCGAACTTCCTCACCTTTGCCAAGTCATCGGTAAAGTCGCGGGTACACCGGGCCGCCTATTCGGACTATGTCACCATCAAGCGCTACAACGCCGCTGGCGAAGTGATCGGCGAATCGGCCTTTATGGGCCTTTACACCTCGCCGGTGTACACCGAGAGCCCGGTCAAGATTCCGATTGTCCGCCGCAAGATGGCCTCGATCATGGAGTCCAGCGGTCTGGCGCCGCACAGTCACGACGGCAAGGCGCTGCGCCGCATCCTGGATACCTTTCCCCGCGATGAGCTGTTCCAGAGCAGTACCCGGGAGCTGTTCGATACAGTGATGGGTGTGCTCTCCATGAACGAGCGCGCCCATATCCGCCTGTTCATGCGCCGCGACCCGTTCGGCAAGTTCGTCACCGCCACCGTCTATGTGCCGCGGGAGCAATTCAACAGCAGTGTGCGCGAACTGATCTGCGCGCATATCACCAAGGCCATCAAGGCCATAGAATCCGACTTCACTACCTTTTTCTCTGAGTCCATCCTCGCGCGCGTGCATTTCGTGTTCCGCGTTTCGCCGAGCGAGCCGGTGGATATCGACGTGGCGCGACTGGAGGCGCAAATCGTGGACATAACCCGCTCCTGGGAAGATGTATTCCAAAAATCCCTGATCGAAAGCCACGGCGAGGAGGAGGGCAGCCGCCTCTACAGTGTCTACGGCCGCGCCTTTCCCGCCGGCTATCGCGAGGATTTCGAGCCGCGCATCGCAGTACAGGACGTCGCCGCCATTGAGGACCTGAGCGAAAATAACCGGGTGGCGATGAGCTTCTACCAGCCGGTAGGCGCCGCCGCTGGCAGTCTGCGCTTCAAGGTATTCAACTGGGGCAGCGGCCTGACGCTTTCCGACGTGATTCCGGTACTGGAAAACCTCGGCTTGCGCGTGATCGGCGAATTCCCCTATACGATTCGCCCGGCCGGCAAGACCGATGTGTGGATGCACGAATTCCACCTCGAGTTCGGCCTGCCGACTCGCGTGGACGCGCAGGCGTCCCGCGGCCTGTTCCAGGATGCCTTCGCCGCGATCTGGAGCAATGTCGCCGAGAGCGATGCCTTCAACCGCCTGGTGCTGGCGGCGCGCCTGAACTGGCGCGAAGTCGCCATGTTGCGCGCCTACGCCCGCTACCTGAAGCAGACCAAATTCAGTGCGAGCCAGGAGTATATCGCCGCGACCCTGGCTACCCACACGGAGATCACCCGCAATCTGGTCGCGCTGTTCCGCGCCATGTTCGATCCGCGCGTCAGTAGCGGTAAACAGGATCAGACCCGCGTCGAGCGACTGATCAAGAAGATCCACGAGGGGCTCGACGGCGTCGACAACCTGAACGAGGACCAGGTGATCCGTCGCTACCTGGAACTGATCCTGGCCACGCTGCGCACCAATGCCTTCCAGCCGGATGCCGACGGCCAGCCCAAGGACTACATCTCCATCAAGTTCAGCCCGCGCAATATCCCCGGCATCCCCGAGCCGCGCCCGGAATTCGAGATCTTCGTCTATTCATCGCGGGTCGAGGGTGTACACCTGCGCGGTGGCAAGGTCGCGCGCGGCGGTCTGCGCTGGTCCGATCGGCTGGAGGACTACCGCACCGAAGTGCTGGGCCTGGTGAAGGCGCAGGCGGTGAAGAACGCGGTGATCGTACCCAGTGGCGCCAAGGGCGGCTTCGTGGTGCGCCAACCGCCGGCGGACGGCAGTCGCGAGGCGATGATGGAGGCCGGTATTGCCTGCTATCAGACCTTTATTCGCGGCCTGCTGGACATTACCGACAACCTCAAGGACGGCGAAGTGGTGCCGCCGGAACAGGTGGTGCGCCGCGACGAGGACGACCCCTATCTGGTTGTGGCCGCGGACAAGGGCACGGCCACCTTCTCCGATATCGCCAACGGCATCGCCGCGGAGTACGATTTCTGGCTCGGCGACGCCTTCGCGTCCGGTGGCAGCCAGGGCTACGACCACAAGAAGATGGGCATCACCGCCCGCGGCGCCTGGGTGTCGGTGCAGCGCCACTTTCGCGAGATGGGCGTGGACGTGCAGAAGGAGGACTTTTCGGTGATCGGCATCGGCGACATGGCCGGTGATGTGTTCGGCAACGGTATGCTGCTGTCCGAGCATATCTGCCTGAAGGGCGCCTTCAACCACCTGCATATCTTTATCGATCCCAATCCCGATGCGGCCACCAGCTTCCAGGAACGCAAGCGCCTGTTCGAGATGCCGCGCTCCAGCTGGATGGACTACGAACAGAAGCTGATTTCGAAAGGCGGCGGCATCTTCGAGCGCCGCGCCAAGTCGATCACCATTACGCCGGAAATGAAGGCTGCCTTTGCAATCGAGGCGGACCAGCTGAACCCGAACGAGCTGATCAGCGCGCTGCTGCGCGCGCCGGTGGACCTGATCTGGAATGGCGGCATCGGCACCTATGTGAAGGCCAGCAGCGAATCCCACGCGGAAGTCGGTGACAAGTCCAATGACCACCTGCGCGTCGACGGCAGCGAGCTGCGCGCAAAGGTGTTCGGCGAGGGCGGCAACCTGGGCATGACCCAGCGCGGCCGTATCGAGTATTCCCTCAGTGGCGGTCGCTGTAACACGGACTTTATCGACAATGCCGGCGGCGTGGACTGCTCCGACCACGAGGTGAATATCAAGATCCTCCTGAACAAGGTGGTGGCCAACGGGGATCTTACCGAGAAGCAGCGCAACCAGTTGCTGGAGGAGATGACCGACTCGGTGGCGGAGCTGGTGCTGCACAATAACTACGACCAGACCCGCGCGCTGAGCGTGGCGGAATATCAGGTGCCCGAGCGCCTGGATGAGTTCCGTCGCACCATCAATGCGCTGGAGAGCGAGGGCCGGCTCAAGCGTGCGTTGGAGTTCATTCCGGACAATGACCAGCTGACCGAGCGCGAGAACAAGGGGCAGTACCTGACGCGCCCGGAGCTGTCGGTGCTCATTTCCTATGTCAAAGTGAAGCTGAAGGAGGAATTGCTCGGCGCAGGCATCATCGACAATCCGCGTGTGCAGGAAGCGGTTGAGTCGGCCTTCCCGGCGGAGCTGGTAGCGCGTTACCGCGAGCTGGTCTACGACCATCCACTGCGCCGCCAGATTGTCTCCACCCAGGTGGCCAATGAAATGGTCAACAGTATGGGTATCACCTTTTATCACCGCATCAGCAGCGCCACCGGGGCGGATATTGACGCCGTGGCCGCGGCGTATGTCAGCGCCCGCGATGTGTATCTGATGCCTGAGTTCCTGCAACAGATAGCGTCGCTGGATTACCAGGTGCCCGCTGCGTTGCAGTTAGAGCTGCTGAGCTCCATGATGGGGCGCGTGCGCCGCGCAACGCGCTGGTTCATCCGCAATCGCCGCGACCTGGAACCGGCACTGAACCGCGAGCTGTTCCAGGAGTCTGTGCAGCGCGTGATCAAGGCGCTGCCGGAAGTACTGAGCGGCGCGCCGCGCCGCGACTGGGATTCCCGTTTCAGGCAATTGCTGGAGGCAAAGGTCCCGGAAGAAGTGGCGCTGTTGGCCGCGTCCCCCACCTATCTCTATTCGGCCCTCGGGATATCGGAATCCGCCCGCGCCAGCGAGCGCCCGGTGGAAGAGGTGGCCAGTGTCTACTTCCGTCTCGCCGACGTGCTGAACCTGCACTGGTTCGGCAACCTGATCATCGACCTGCCCGCGGAGAGTTTCTGGCAGGCCCAGGCCCGCGAGACCAGCATGGACGACCTGGACAGCCAGCTCTCCAGCCTGGCGGTGAGCATCCTGCGTCTTGCCGGAGAGGCGGAGCTGGATGTGGATGGTGCAATGTCCAGCTGGAGCGCTATCATGGCGCCCGCGATTCAGCGCTGGAACAGTATGATCGCCGAACTGAAAGCGGCGCCGGTCAGTGACTTCGCCATGTTTACCGTCGCGTTGCGCGAGCTGATGTACCTGGCCAACGCGACCGCGGATCAGGAGTCGCTGGCCGAGTAAATCGGCAATGACCGTAGGAGCGGCCCATGGCCGCGATCGATGGTGGTTGATTCCGCATAATCGATCGCGGCCAACGGCGGATGGCCGCCCCGCCGCTCCTACAAGGGAAAACGACCGAAATAAGGGGAAAAATGTATTCACATCTGCGCAAGGCCCTGTTCGCGCTAGACCCTGAGCGGGCGCACCATCTGACGCTGGACGCCATTGGTGCGGCGGAGCGGCTGGGATTGTTGTCGCTGTTCAACAAGCCGGTAGTGGACGACCCGGTGGAGTTGATGGGGCTGACGTTGCCTAATCCCATCGGGCTGGCTGCAGGGCTCGACAAGAATGCCCAGGCATTCAATGGCCTGGGTGCACTGGGGTTTGGCTTTGTCGAAGTCGGCACCGTGACGCCGCGCCCGCAGCCGGGCAATCCGCAGCCGCGCCTGTTCCGCCTGGAGGAGGCCGATGCGATTATCAATCGTATGGGATTCAACAACCTCGGTGTGGATTACCTGGTGCAGCGCGTCAGGCGGCGCCGCTACGGTGGTGTACTCGGCATCAATGTGGGTAAAAACTTCGATACCCCGGTCGAGCGCGCGGCTGACGATTACTGTCTGTGTATGGAAAAGGTGTACCCCTATGCGGACTACATCACCGCGAATGTCTCCTCGCCGAATACCAAAGGGCTGCGGGATCTGCAGTTCGGTGAAAGCCTGAATCGGCTGCTGGACGCCATCAAGGAAAAGCAGCGGCAGCTGGCGCAGGCGTGCGACCGCTATGTACCCCTGGCCGTGAAAATTGCCCCGGACATCGACGACGACGCGATTGGGCAAATTGCCGAGGCGCTGCGCGAGTTTGAAATCGACGGCGTTATCGCCACCAATACCACCATTGACAAGTCCGCCGTGGCGCACTTGCCCCACGGCAGTGAGGAGGGCGGTTTGAGCGGCAAGCCGCTGCGACAAAAGTCCACCCAAGTGATCGCACAGCTGGCAAAGGAATTGCGCGGGGAGATCCCCATTATTGGAGTGGGCGGAATTTTTGATGGCGAGAGCGCGGCCGAAAAGATTCGCGCGGGCGCCACTGCCGTGCAGATCTATACCGGATTTATTTATCGCGGCCCTGCGGTGATCAAAGAGGCCGCCGAGGCCATCGCCCTGTTGCGAAGGAGCTAGTGTACTGTTTCGCGCTTAATGGCGCTTTCAGAGCCCCCCAAATTGTTCACAGTTAGGCGCCGTTCGCAGGGAATGGCGCGCCCTTTACAAGAACGGCAACGCCGCTGTGGACGATTTGGGGGGCTCCCTTCGGGCGGGCCGTTAAGCAGCCATCTGCTGCGTTGCACTCGCTTGACGTAGCGGGCTACGCCGGCGCAAGTGCGCCTTGCAGTTGGCCGCTTAGCGGCCCGCTGAAAGTGCCATTAAGCGCGAAACAGTACACTAGTGGTCCATGCGGTCAATTCCGTAACCGATCACTTCGCCACAGACTCCAGGGCGACGCTGAAAAAGCTTGAATTAACGCTGCTAGTCCTGCGCTTTTTCAGCGCCACCCTGAAGCCTGTGGCTGTGTGCTTTAGTTACCGAATTTACCGCATGGACCACTAGGGCGCCGGCGGGCGAAGTGCTGAGTCACTGCGACACCGCGGCCGGCTCAGCCAGGCCGCGGCGCGATTCTCAGGAGTTGCGGTAGTTTGCGGCTGCGAACCCGAATGGGGTTATGCGGTGCTCCAGCCGTCGGGGTGGTGAATGTCGGTGGTCACAGCTCGATAGGTCTCGAGTTTTTGCGCCGTTGTAGAACCTCCAAATCCGTTCCAGTAGTCCTCCCTGCCTTCTCTCCACCCATTGACCCAAGCCTGATGCAATGTGCCGTTTTCAAAGGGGCAACTTTCCATGGCTTTGTTCTGAGTGGCGGCCAGGTAGCCTTTGTAAAAGGCTCTTTCGGACTGGTTACGTTTTTGGCGTTTCATCGTATGCAGTACCTCTTGGTATGTGTGCATAGGCGGCTCTCCCTTGGATCGGTTTTGCCGCTGGTTTCGCATGATTAACGTTTTTTTACACCTGCATTTCTAAGCTTAGTGAATGTTTCCGTCAGATAGCCTCGCCTGCCTCTTGTTGCCGTCTATATCTGCAAGAATATCGTGTGGCCGGGCGATTCAAAGAAAGCGCTCACCGCGACGCAGTGTTTCAGTCGCTGAGTCACCGCATTTCGTGGCGGACGATCGGTCGGGTTTCTCAAAGCCAGCAGAAATGAGCGCAGGCGTCAGTAGATCAAAGAGTGATTACTATGTGAACAAATTAATTTGTATTAACGTGGCAGCTAATAGAAGGAATATGAATAGGTATAAGGGCATAATTGCCTATCTTGCGGCAGAGTAGAAAATTCTGTGCCCCAGCGGTAATAGGGGAAGTCTGTAGCGCTACAGCCCTAACATATGAGTAAAAGATTTTGATCGACCAACTGACCCGCGAACTGTCGTTCACTGCCACCTGTCCCAAGGGCCTGGAAAGCCTGCTGTCAGAAGAGCTGCGCCAACTCGGCGCAGATGATCTGCGCGAACAACCCGCGGCAGTGCACTTTTCCGGCTCCCTGGCGCTGGCCTACCGGTGCTGCCTGTGGAGTCGCCTGGCCAACCGCATCCTGTTGCGTCTGGAGCAGGCGCGTGTAGGCAACGCCGAGGACCTCTACCGCGCGGTGGCGGCGCAGCCCTGGGAGCAGCATATCAGTCCATCCGGCAGGCTCTGGCTGCAGTTTTCCGGTACCAATCGGGAAATCCGCAACAGCCAGTTCGGCGCCCAAAAGGCAAAGGACGCAATCGTGGATCGCTTGCGTCGCGACAGCGGCGCGCGGCCAGTGGTCGACAAGGAGAATCCGGACCTGACCGTGGCCCTGCGTTTGCAGCGCGATCGCCTGGACATCGCCATAGACCTCAGTGGCGACAGCCTGCACAGGCGTGGTTACCGCACGCATATCGGTATCGCGCCGCTGAAGGAGAACCTCGCGGCGGCGCTGCTGCTGCGGGCCGGCTGGCCGCAGATTGCCGCCGAGGGCGGCGCGCTGCTCGACCCCATGTGCGGTTCCGGCACCATTCTGATCGAGGGCGCGATGATGGCCGCGGATATAGCGCCCGGCCTGCTGCGCAAGAGTTTCGGTTTCGAGCGCTGGCTGGGCCATCAGAGTGACATCTGGAACGACCTGCGCGAGGAGGCGCTGGAGCGGCGCCGCCGCGGCCTGGAGCGGGAACTGCCGGAAATCCGCGGCTATGACGCCGACGCCAAGGTATTGTTTGCCGCGGAGGCGAATATCGCGCGTGCCGGCCTGGAGCGCCAGGTGCGCGTCAGTTGCCGCCCGGTGGCGGCCTTCAAGGCGCCGAGCCATCGCGAGATCAAGCCCGGCCTGGTGCTCACCAACCCGCCGTACGGCGAGCGCATCGGCGAGCAGGAGGCGCTGCGCGAGACTTATGCGGAGCTGGGGCGCCAATTGAAGAGGGAGTTTCCCGGCTGGCACGCCGGCATTTTCACCGGCAACCCGGAGTTGGGTTACGAAACGGGCCTGCGATCGCACAAACAGTACCAGCTCTACAACGGCACCATTCCCAGCCAGTTGCTGCTGTTCCATATTCGCGCGCAGTCTGCGGAAGGAATGGCGGAAGAGGGGGAAGCCAGGCGCTCGCCCGAGGCCCTCTCACCTGAAGCTGTTGGGGTCGCCAATCGCCTGCGCAAGAACCTGCGGACCATCGGCAAGTGGGCGCAGAAAAACGCGATCGATTGCTACCGTTTATATGACGCCGATTTGCCCGAATACGCCGCCGCCATCGATCTGTACAAGACCGTCGACGGGGAGCTGTACGCCCACGTGCAGGAGTACCGCGCACCGGCGACCATCGATGAAAGCAAGGCGCGCGCGCGACTGCGCGACCTGGTGCGCGCGGTGCAGTCGGTATTGGAAATTCCCCAGCGCAGGGTGAGCATCAAGGAGCGCCGGCGCCACAGCCACAAAAAGGACCAGAAGGGCGGCGGCCAGTACCAGAAGCAGGCCCAGCTGCAGAAACCGACCTGGGCCGCGGCGCTCTGGGTCAGTGAATACGGAGCCGAGCTGGAGGTGGACCTCTGGAGCTACCTGGATACCGGCCTGTTTCTGGACCACCGCCCGGTGCGCCGCTATCTGCGCGAACAGGTGCGCGAGCGCGGGGCCGGTGTGAAATTCCTGAACCTCTTCTGCTATACCGCCAGCGCGACGGTGCAGGCCGCGCTGGGAGGCTGCGCGCAGAGCACCAGTGTCGATATGTCCAAGACCTACCAGGCCTGGAGCGGGCGCAATTTCCGTCGCAACAATCTGGATCCCTACCGGCATCAGCTGGTGGAGGCCGATTGTCTGCAGTGGCTGGAATCGGCACAGCAAAATCGCCGCGGCCACTATGATTTGATATTCCTCGACCCGCCGAGTTTTTCCAATTCCGCGAAAATGCGCGGTGTGCTGGATATCCAGCGGGATCACGCCAAACTGATTCGACAGTGTATGACCTTGCTGGCCGCTGGCGGAACCCTGGTGTTCTCCAACAATTTGCGCAGTTTCAAGATGGATGAGGAGATCGGTGCGGAATTCTCAGTAGAGAATTTGCAGCTGCTGGACCGGGATTTTCAGCGCAATCCGAAAATCCACAATGTGTGGAAAATAGAGGCGCGGTAACGGCTACGGAATGCGGAGTATGGTGTCTGCATTCCGCATTGACGCGGGCCATCCATGGCCCACGCCCTGCGGGCGCCTTCGGCGTCCAAATTTGCTCCAGGCAAATTTGTCCGCATTCACTCGAGTTCCATCACTACGCGGAAGCCCACTTCCCTGGACATGCTGTTCTCGCTCAGGCCTTCGCGATAGTCCGAGCTGACGTTGTTCAGCGGATCGCGCATGGAGCCGCCGCGCACCGTGCGCAGTTCGCAATTGCCAATCTCTACCGGGCGGCTGTCGCTGCGGCTTTTGCTGTAGTCGCCCAGATAGCAGTCCTGGACCCATTCGGCCACGTTGCCGGCGGTGTCGAAGAGTCCGAAGCTGTTTGCCATATAGTGGCCGACCGGTGCACTGGTGGCGCTGAATATGCTGTTGAACTCGCTGGCGCAGCCGCGCCGGCAGTTCGCCTTGCCGCGCGCGTCGTCCTCACCCCACCAGAAGGGCAGGCGCTCGCCGCCGCGGGCGGCGTACTCCCACTCCGCTTCACTGGCGAGACGGTAGCGCCTGCCGGTTTCCCGGGACAGCCACTCTGCATAGTCCTCGGCATCGTGCCAGCTCACGTTGATTACCGGACGCTTGCCGCGTCCCCAGCCGGCATCGCCGGGCAGGGCCGCGCCGGTTGCATCGGCAAAGCGGTCGTATTCGTCGAAGGTGATTTCGTGCGTTGAAATGGCAAAAGGTTTTTCGATCCGAACCCGATGTGCCGGGCTGGCAAAAGCGCGTTTGCTGTTGCCCATTCTAAAACTGCCCGCCTTGACCACGATCATCTGTGGGCCCCGATCGCCGGATGCGAGCGGGGAGCGGATCTTTTTACCGGCAACGTAGCGGCGTTCCAGTTCCACCGGCACGGTGAGGTTGCGGTCGTCGATGACAATCCAACGGCGTACCGTCGCGTAGCCGGGCTTGCTGACTTCCAGGTCGTACTTGCCCGGCGCCAGTTCAATACCGGGCTGGTAGCGCGGTGTGATATTCATGATCCGCACTCGCGCGTCGCGCGGCTGCGCGCGCACGCTGAGCTTGAACAATTGTGGCGGCGCCTGCTCGATGGCAGCTTGTTCGGTTGGCACTTCATCGCCGTCGCCGACGGCTTCGGCGGGCCCGCCGGCAGTGGTTTCCGCTGCCGGCGGCGCTGTCGCCACCGCATCTGTGGCGCCAGGCGGCGCTGTATCGGCCGCCTCGGCGACCTCTGTTGTGGCGCCCGGCAATGGCGCAGCGGCCAGCGGCATTGGCGTTGGCGTCGTTTGGCCAGCGGTCATTGCCTCTGCGCCGGAATCTGTTGCCGGTGAGATCGACGGATCGCCGGCGGGGAGAGCCGCAATGTCTTCGGGGAGCAGCAGCTCTGCTGTGAAGCGGCTGGCGCTATTCAGCAGCGGGTATTCCGATTGCCACTGGAGCTTGAAGCCGATCAGGCTGAAGAGCAGCCAGGCAAAGGTCGCGGATACTGTCAGCAGGCCGCCGAGCAGCCACTGCCGGCGCTTGCGCTGGGGTGTCTGCTGAATCACCTGGTGGATGCGCATGATGGTTTCCTGCTCTGCGCGCGGGTGATTCTCATGCAGCGGTTTGTCGCGCCAGCGGGCCCAGGCGCTGGCGACTTGATCGCTCAGGGTCCCGTAAAGTGTCAGCAGCAGAGCGCGCATCAGGCTGGAGACGCGCACCGAGGTGTTGTTGAGCTGGGTACTCTGCACGGGCGGCTTGCCGGCCAGGGCAGCAACCAACTGATCTATGGCGTCCACGATATCCAGGCCGCGCTGGAAACGCTGGTCCGGGTCCTTGGCGAGGAAGCGGTCGATCAGACTCTGGTACAGGGAGTGCCGCGCCGGTAGCCGCGGAATTGGATCTGTCAGGTGTTTGATGGCGATGGCCACCGCCTCATCGGCCTGGTAGGGCACGGCACTGGTGATCATCTCGTAAAAGACCACGCCCAGGCTGTACAGATCGGCGCGGCCGTCGATCGCTGCGCCGCGGGCCTGCTCCGGGCTCATGTAGTGCGGTGTCCCCACCACCATGCCGGTATTCGTCATCCGGGTGGTGCGGGCCACGGCACGCGCTACGCCGAAATCTGTCAGTACCGCCGAGCCGTCCTCGCGAAACAGGATATTTTCCGGCTTCAGGTCCCTGTGCACATAGCCCTTGCCGTGTGCGTGGTCCAGCGCCAAGGCGATTTGCCGCGCGACGTTCAGCGCCTCCAGTGGTTCCATGATCCCTTTTGCCAGCCGGTCGGATACCGAGCCGCCGGCCATATAGTCCATGGCGATATAGTTGAGGCTGCGGTAGCGGCCAATATCGTGAATGCCGACGATATTCGGATGTGACAGCTGTCCGACGATGTTGGCTTCGCGCTGGAAGCGCTCGCTGAAAATGGGGTCGGCATTGAGCACTGGCGACATCACTTTGAGCGCCACCTGGCGGCCGACACTGCGCTGAATTGCCAGATAGACGGTGGACATGCCGCCCTGGTTGATTTTCTTGAGGATCCGGTAACCGGGGATTTCCAGCGAGGAATTACTGGTACTGACGACTTCCATTGAGCGCTTTCCCTTGAATCAGATTTGAGCGAACAGCCTGGCGGCGAAGGCGGCGAAGGCGGCGATCATGCCGAGTGCAATGATTGCGAATAGCAGTTTACCGCTCAGCCTAAGCTGTTGCGTTGAAGCGCGTAGCGCCTTGCTTGTGCGCGACGTCCACTTTCCGCCGATGGGTGGCGCCGGATTGGGCGCATCGATGACCTGGACGGTGATGTTGTCCTTGCCGCCCGTGTCCAGTGCCGCACCGATCAGCAGGTCGGCGGCACGCCGATTGTTGCTGTTTTCTGCCAGTATGCGGGCAATTTCCTCGGGCTCGACCTCGGCACTGAGGCCGTCGCTGCAAAGCAATAACTTTTGGCCCGGCACCCAGGGCGAGGAGACCCGATCGATTTCCAGCTTGGGATTGGTGCTTCCGCCGATACAGCGGGTGATGACGTGGCGATTGGGGTGATTGGCCGCCTCCAGCGAATTGATGGCGCCGGAATCCACCAGCATCTGCACATAGGAGTGGTCACTGGTGAGCTGCTTAAGCTGGCCGCTGCCTTCGCCCGGTGTCCACAGGTAGGCGCGGCTGTCGCCGACCCAATAAACGTGAAAGTAGGCGCCGTCTTCGGCAACGACCACTGCCGTTGAACCCATATTGGCAGTGTTCTGTTCGTCACCGAGGAGAAGCGCGTGCGCGCGTTGCAGCGCGCGCTCGTAATGGCGGTCGGTGGCGGCGGAGCGTTGTATTTCTTCCACTACTGTCTTGCTGGCGATCTCGCCGGCCTGGTGGCCGCCGAGACCGTCGGCCACCACCCAGACTCCCCGCTGCTCGTCCGCCCAGTAGGCGTCTTCGTTTTGCTCTCGCCTATAGCCGGGGTGGGTTGCGCCGGCGCTGCGCGTAGCGCCACTGGTCCGCTGGACTGTCCCGCTGTGCCGCGATACTTCGCGTACTTTGGCTTCACTCACTGGCGTGCAACTACCTGTCTTTATTCTGATTCATCCGGCGATCCATCGATTATTGTGATGGCCGATGGTGTCATCCCTGGGGAACTGCAAAAATCCCGCACTGGCAGGTGCCTGGCGCAGTTGCTGTACTTGTCGGCGCAATGCTGATCCTTGTGTCCTGTAAGGTACTAAATGCGGTTATCAGCGGGCCGCTAAGCGGCCAGATACAAGGCGCATTTGCGCAGACATAGCGGGCTACGTCAAGCAAATGCAACGCCGTAGATGGCTGCTTAGCGGCCCGCCCGAAGGGAGCCCCCCCTCTTTATAGGTGAAGAGGGCCCACAGCTGCGTTGCCGCTCTTGGAAAGGGCCTGCCATTCCCTACGAGCGGCGCCTAACTGTGAACGATTTGGGGGGCTCTGATAATTGCATTTAGTACCTTACAGGACACTAGACACTTCGGCCATTGTAAGCTGCAAACCGAATCACACGCTAACGAAAATCCTCGTGGTAAACTCAACTCATCTGATACGGGCTTATGTTGAGGCAGGGTGCTGCCGCGAAATTGACATCGTTACTGCCCCCTGGGCGCAGTAACTATTGCTGCCGCGGGGCAGGTAGAGGAATAGATCTCATGCTCAAACTCTGTGACCTGAAGGATGCCAACCTGAGTGTGTGGTTGGTGGCTCCTAAAGTGACTGTGGGGCGCGCGGCCAATTGTGATTTGACGATTGCCGACGAATCTGTGGCCAAGTTGCATGCGGAGATTACCGTCGGGGATGACGTGCTGACGCTCCACAGCCTGTCTGGAACTGGGCAAATTTTGCTCAACGGCAGTCCGGTGAAGGGCAGCTGCGAGGTCAAGGTTAACGATCAGCTGCAAATCGGCGAGCGGATTCTGAAGATAGTGGACCCTAAAGTGACGAAGCTGAGAGCGGCGAAGCCCGCCAGCAGTGCCACCTGGGCGCTCAGGGCAAATCACCCTGCGATCGCCGGCAAGGTCTTTCCGGTGAAAGAGATTACTGTGGTGGGGCGCTCGGACGAATGCGATATCACCTTCTCCCTGTCGCATTTGTCCCGTCGTCACGCGCGACTGGAAGTGCGCGAGGGGCTGTTGTTTGTCACCGACCTGGGCTCTGCAAACGGCACTTACCTGAATAACAAGCGCATTGTCGAAACCCGCGTGCGGCGCGGGGACGAGTTGCGATTTGACACGCTCAGTTTCAGTGTCGTGGGCCCGGCGGAGGATCTGGACAAAACGACATTGCGGCCCGCGGTTTCGATTCCGCAGGTGAAAGTGGCCGGTCAGGAGGTGAAAGGGGCCAGCCAAGAGGTGAAAGGGGCCGTAGTCCAGCCTCACCTGACCTCTGTTGCCGAGACGATGCAGGGGCGGCGCCAGTTTCAGGGGAGTTCCGCGGTCGAAGATGGGGGCAGCAGAGTCTGGCCCCGGATAGGCGGACTGCTGCTCGCCGCGGGGATCCTGGGGTACTTCTGGGCGCGCAACCAGGGTTTCCTCTGACGTCCATGGCGCGCAAGCTTTATCTCTACACCACGCTCGGTTGCAGCTTGTGCGAAAAGGCCAAGCTTGAGATCTGGCCGCAGCTGGAGCAGTTCCGGCTGCAGCTGCAGGAGGTGGATATCGCCGAGGATCCAGAGCTGCTGGAGCATTTTGCGACGCAGATTCCGGTGGTCGGTCTCGGTGATCCTCGCGACGTCTGCATCTGGCCGTTTGACCGCGCGCAGCTGAACGACTGGCTGCGCCAGCGCATCTAGCGATACCACACCACACAGGCTACAGGCTAAAGCTTGCTTGCCGCCTCATTCTCCCTTAGCAGAGGCAATTTTGTGCCACTGCGATAGGCGTAAATCACTGTGTAAGCCAGCACGTTCTGTACATAGTTGCGGGTTTCGACGTAGGGGATGGTTTCTATCCACACGTCAAAGGGCAGCTGGTTTTTGGTCTCTCTCAGCCAGTTCGCCACCCGCGTGGGTCCGGCGTTGTAGGCGGCAGCGGCGAGAAAGCGGTTGTTGTCGAAGCGGTTCAATAAAGTGCTGAGGTAAAAGCTGCCGAGCGCGATATTGGTGCTGGGGCTGAGCAGGTCCCAGTTGCGCCTGTAGGGCACGCCGGCTCGCCGGGCGGTGGCGCGCGCAGTCGACGGCAGCAACTGCATCAGTCCCAGTGCGCCGGCGGTGGATTTCGCGTCGTGGTTGAAGTGGCTCTCCTGGCGGGCCACGGCGTAGATCAGGTAGGGGTCCAGCGCGGTCTTTTGGCCCATACGCTTGCTGACATCGTCGACGATGTCGGCGAACGCGAGCGGGAAGCGCAGTTCCAGGTCGTCCAGGTAATCCGCCGCCAGTACGGACTGTATCGACTTGTGGTACCAACCCCAGGCGCTGGCCACCTTGCCGGCGGTCAGCAGCTCTTCGTGACTCATACCCGTGGTGGCGAAATCCCATTCCCGGCGCGCGTGGTAGAGCTCGCCAATGGCCTGCAGTTCCCGCGCCCGCTGCATGGCCGGGCGCATCGCCATTTGTTCTACCTGATTTGGCGTGACTGGGGCGGGGCGGTCGACGAAGCTGTAGTGCTGCCCGAGGGTGTCGGCGGCGAGGAAACCGTAGTAGCTGCGCTCCTTGGCCGCCTCCCGGTACAGGTGCACTGCCGCGTCGGTACGACCCTTGCCGTAGAGCTCCTCCAGTGAGCGGGCCTTCCAGTAGAGCCAGCGGTCGCGCTGCTGTTCCGCCTCCGGCAGCCGGTCTATCCAGAATGCCACCTGTTCCCAGTCCAGCTCGCGCAGGGACTGGCGCGCCAGCCATTCGATAGTGCGCTCATCGGCGATATCGCGCTCTTGCGCCAGTTGCCGCAGGCCCGCGATATTGTCCTGGCGGGCAAACTGCAGCGCCAGGTCGCGCAGCATCTCTTGCCGCTCGCGATCGCTGAACAGGTAACTGGCCTGGTAGCGCTGCCAGGCCTTCTCGGCGCTGGCGGCATTTTTGCGCGCCAGGCGGTGGAGTCCGTGGACGACTATGGTGCGGTATTCGGCTTTATCGCTGACAAAGCGCGAATAATTAAGGATCTGCTCCGGCTCCAGGTGCACCGAGCGCAACAGTTCGGCCATCTGCGCGTGGGATTGGTCCATCTTGCCGGCGACATAGGTGGCGAGATCCAGGTTACCGCTTTCGACTGCCAGTTGGTGGCGCCGCCAGGCCAGCGCCTGACTGAGACCGCCTTGCTTCATCCAGCGGGCGAAAACCGGGTCGCACTCCTCCGCCTGGGAGCTGCCCACCAGCCACAGCTCCTCGACCAGGCGATAGGCAGCCTCTCTGTCGCCGTAGCGGGACAGGGCGTCGGCGTAATAGCAGCGCAGGGAATCGCGGGTGATCTTTTCGGGCTGGTAGTACTTCAGGTATTCGCGAAAGCGCTCGCGGCTGCCCAGCTCGCGCAATACCCGCACGCGCATCCAGTCGCCGATAGCGGTGTCCTGGTTATCGGCGAGGAACTGGTCGATCTCGTCGAAGGGCAGGCGGGACAGCTTTTTACTGATGGCCCAGTAGTCGATATAGGGTCGCAGCGGATAGTCTTTCAGTTCCTGCTTCAGATCGTTCAGGCTGCGCTGATCATTGCGTGCAATCGCCATCCGCGCGGCCTGTAGCTTCGCTCGTTGTGCGACCGCCGCTTCGGCAGCGCTCTCGTCTGCCCGCGCCTGTGGAAATACTGATAGGGAAGAGATCAGCAGAGATAACAGAAACGCGATTCCCTTTGCGTCAATCGACATCACAATCACCCGATTGAAAGTTCGCACCCCTTAAGTTAACAGAGAAGTTAACAGAGCGGTGCAGTAAAAAATGCGTAAAATATCCGTTTTTCACATGCCGGTTTTGATTTCCCCCACAGTCCTCGGGGGCTGTTAGATTCTGGACCGGTACTAGTAATTGTAGTGCTTATTTATGTTGCTTCAGTTGGATGGGGTCAGTCTACGTTACGGGACCCAGGTGCTGGCGGATCAGGTCAGTGCGAAGATAGAGCGGGGCGATCGCATTTGTCTCGTGGGGCGCAATGGTGAGGGTAAATCCAGCCTTTTGCGCCTGATTGCCGGCCAGATCGATGCAGATGGCGGCGAGGTTGTGCGCGCTAGTGGCCTGGTTCTGGCGACTCTGGAGCAGGAGTTGCCGACGGATTGCCCGGACAGTGTCTACCGATTTGTCGCCGGCGGACTCGGTGAGGTGGGGCTGTGGCTGGCGGACTACCGCGTCGAGCCCGCTGCCGAGCTGCAGTCGCGCATCGAGACGGCCCACGGCTGGGATCTGCTGCCGCGCATCGACAGCGTGCTCGACCGGCTCGGTCTGAATGGCGACGACTCGGTCGCGGACCTGTCCGGCGGCTGGCAGCGCCGTGCCGCGCTGGCGCGGGCGCTGGTGACAGAGCCGGACCTGCTGATCCTCGATGAACCCACCAACCACCTGGATATCGCCGCGGTTGAGTGGCTGGAAGACTTCCTCGCCAGCTACCGCGGCGCACTGCTGTTTGTCAGCCACGACCGCGCCCTGGCGCAGCGGTTGGCGCAGACGGTGTGGGACCTGGATCGCGGACACCTGCGCGTATTCCGCTGCGGTTTCGATAGGTATCAGCAGGAAAAGGAGGCGCTGCTGGAAGAAGAGGCGCGCCACGAGGCCCTGTTCGACAAGAAACTCGCCCAGGAGGAGACCTGGATTCGCCAGGGCATCAAGGCCCGCCGCACCCGCAATGAGGGCCGGGTGCGCGCCTTGCAGGCACTGCGGCGCCAGCGCGACGCGCGCAGGAACCGCCAGGGGGTCGCCCGCATGGCGCTGGATGCCGGCGAGATGTCCGGTAAGCTGGTGGCGGAACTGGCCGATGTTTCCTTCGCTTACCCGGGGGAGGAGCCGCTGATTCGCGATCTCTCGTTTACCCTGATGCGCGGCGATAAGGTCGGCCTGATCGGGCCCAACGGCGTCGGCAAGAGTACCCTGATTCGGCTGCTGCTGGGGGAGTTACAGCCGGACTCCGGGCAGTTGCGTTTGGGCACCAAGCAGCAGGTCGCCTATTTCGACCAGCGGCGGGACCAGCTCAATCCGGAACTGTCGGTATTGGACAATATCGCCGAGGGGCGCGAATCGATCACTGTCGGGGGCAAAAGCCGCCATGTGATGTCCTATCTGGCGGATTTCCTGTTCAGCGGTATCAAGGCGCGCACCAAAGTGGCGGCCCTGAGTGGCGGCGAACGCAACCGCGCCCTGCTGGCCAAGTTGTTCAGCCAGCCGACCAATATCCTGGTACTGGACGAGCCGACCAACGACCTGGATGTGGAAACCCTGGAATTGCTCGAGCAGCTGCTGCTGGAGTTTCCGGGAACTGTGTTGCTGGTCAGCCACGACCGTGCTTTCCTCGACAATGTGGTGGATTCCTGTCTCGCCTTTGAAGGCAGCGGGCGCGTGCGGGAATATGTCGGCGGTTATGGCGATTTTGTGCGCCAGGGGGGCCGCTTTTCCACACCGGCGGAGCGGGCAAAGCCGGCGGCGAGCGCCGCGGAGAAGAGTGTCGCAGTTGAGGCCAAGCCGCCGGCACAGAAGAAAAAGCTCAGCTACAAACTGCAGCGCGAGCTGGACAGTCTGCCGGCCCTTATTGAGCAGCTGGAGGAGGAAATTGGCGGGCTTGAACAGGAAGTGGCGCAGCCGGAATTTTATCGACAGGAGCCGGAGATAGTGGAAGAGAGGCTGCAGCGGCTCGCTGACAAACAGGCGCAGCTGGAGACTGCGTTCGAGCGCTGGTCGGAACTGGAGAGTGGTGAGTGATCAGCGTTCGGTTGCCGGGACAAGGTTAGTCGGTTGAGTCTTTCACTGAGCTCTCACCCCTGACCTCTGTTACTCCACATGCACCCTGACCGCCAGCACGTCACAGCCGGCGCCGTGTAATACACCGTTTGCGGTGGAGCCGAGCAGTAGGGCCAGTCCGTGACGGCCGTGGCTGCCGATCACGATCAGGTCCACTTCCAGCTCTTCGGCGAGGCGGTGGATTTCTGTCGCCGGCTGGCCGAGGACCACGTGCTGGCGCTCCGCCGGCACATTCAATTGTTCCGCCGCCTTGCGCAACTGCTCCTTGGCCTGGGACTGCAACTGCTCCTGGACCTCGGAGAGGTCCATTGGAATGTCACCGCCGTAGGCAAACGTCAACGGCTCTATCACATGCGCCAGGCTGAGGTCTGCAGCGAATGCCCTGCCGAGCTCGCTGGCCTTGTCCAGGACCTGGGAGGATTCCTCGGAAAGATCCAGGCCGACGAGAATGCGTTTGTAGCTGGCCATAGTTCGCTCTGCTCCTTTCCCTGATTTGCGCGAGCGCTTTATTTGCGCGGACTAGTCCCCGAAAGTCTACTGTAAAAAAAACTGGTTGACATAATTGGCGCAGGGCATCGCACAATAGACGCCATATTCCACTGACAAGGAGTCGTTATGTCCGGTTGGCTTCCCCTGATCATCATTCTCTTTGCCGTCGCCCTCGTGCTGGGACCGGTGATGTGGATGAAGCCCAGCCAGCGCGACCGCCGCCTCGCGGATTTGCGTGGACGAGCCGCCAAGTCGGGCATGGTGGTGCAAATGAAGGCGCTGCCCGCGGCACTGGGAAAGGGTACGGCCGCGGTCTATTACAGCCGCTGGGCGGATAGTCGCCGATTGCAACTCGGCTGGATACTGGAGCTGCAGCGGGTCGAACACGAGATGCATTTCGCCGGCCGCTGGGACTGGCGCAACGGCCGCGCCGCGCCGCAGCCCGCGTGGGAACCTTTGCGACAAATGCTGGACCAATTGCCGAAAGACGCCTGTGCAATCTCGGCGCATCACATAGGTCTCGGGGTTCAGTGGCAGGAGGGCGGCGGGGATGGCGCCTTCCAGGCCCTGGAAAACGCGTTGGGCGAGTTTCGCCCCACTATAGAAGAAGCAATACGGCAGCCGAAGCCCAGGGAAGCAGAGCGGGAATAGGATCGCGGGAATGTCCCTGAAATGACGCGAAATACCGGGATTTTGTGCGCGATCGGCGGCTATCTGCGCCCTGCCGGTAGACCGGCAAATCCTGTGACCGATTTCGGGAATTTGCGTCACTTGCTTGACCGCACCGGGGGCGGAGCTTATATATTCGCGCATTGCGGCCCCGAGCCAGGGGCCCGCCAGTTGTGCGAAAGCAGTAAATTTTTTATTTGAAATCAAGGGCTTATGGGTAAATCACTGGTCATCGTCGAATCACCGGCCAAAGCGAAAACCATCAACAAATATCTCGGCAAGGACTTCGTCGTGAAGTCCAGTGTCGGTCATATTCGCGATTTGCCCACCGCTGGTGGCGGCAAACAACCGGTTGATGCCAAGGAGCGCGCCCGCCGCGCTGCTGAGACCCGCAAGCTGTCCCCCGAGGACAAAGAGGTCTACAAGCGCAAGAAGAACCGCGAGCAGTTGATCAAGCGCATGGGCATAGACCCGGATCACAACTGGGCCGCCCACTACGAGATACTGCCGGGCAAGGAAAAGGTGGTCAGCGAACTGCGCAAGCTCGCCGCCGAGGCGGACAATATCTATCTGGCGACGGACTTGGACCGCGAGGGGGAGGCCATCGCGTGGCACCTGCGTGAAGCGATCGGCGGAGACGACGAGCGCTACCGTCGCGTGGTGTTCAACGAGATCACCAAGTCCGCGATTCAGGGGGCCTTCAAGGATCCGGGCCGGTTGAACATCAACCGCGTCAATGCCCAGCAGGCGCGCCGCTTCCTCGACCGGATCGTCGGCTACATGGTGTCACCGCTGCTGTGGGAAAAGGTCGCCCGCGGTCTCTCCGCCGGCCGTGTACAGTCGGTGGCGGTGCGCCTGGTGGTCGAGCGCGAACGCGAGATTCGCGCTTTTATTCCCGAAGAGTACTGGACACTGTTTGCGGATACGGCAACCGCCCAGGCCGATGCTCTGCGCCTGGAAGTCAAGAAGCAGGCCGGCGAGATATTCCGCCCGACGAATGAAGAGCAGGCCAGTGCCGCCACCAAGGCGCTGCAGGCCAGCGAGTTTGTGGTCGGTGCACGGGACGACAAGCCCACCAGCTCCAAGCCGACAGCGCCCTTTATTACCTCTACCCTGCAGCAGGCCGCGAGCAACCGCCTCGGCTTCAGCGTCAAGAAAACCATGATGTTGGCCCAGCGCCTGTACGAGGCCGGGCATATCACCTATATGCGTACCGATTCCACCAACCTCAGTAAGGAAGCGGTGGATTCGGTGCGGGAATTTATCGGTGAACAGTTCGGCGATAAATACCTGCCGGAGTCCCCCAACAGCTACAGCAGCAAAGAGGGGGCCCAGGAAGCGCACGAGGCAATTCGCCCGTCGGATGTCCGCATACAGCCGAATATGTTGTCCGGGGTCGAAAGGGATGCGGAGCGTCTGTACAACCTGATCTGGCAGCAATTCGTCGCCTGCCAAATGACGCCGGCCCAGTTCACTTCCACTTCCATCGTGGTCAATGCCGGTGATTTTGAGCTGCGCGCCCGTGGCCGTGTGATCCGTTTCGACGGCTTCCTCAAAGTGGCGCCGCCGGTCAGCAAGAAGGACGAGGACCTGGTGCTGCCGGATGTCAAAGTCGGCGAAAAACTGGCGCTGAAGAAGCTGGAACCGAAGCAGCACTTCACCAAACCGCCGGCGCGCTACAGCGAGGCGGCACTGGTAAAAGAGCTGGAAAAACGCGGTATCGGCCGCCCGTCTACCTATGCTTCGATTATCTCCACCATCCAGGATCGCGGCTATGTGCGCCTGGAAAACCGCCGTTTCTATGCGGAGAAAATGGGAGATATCGTTACCGATCGCCTCAGCGAAAGCTTCAAGAACCTGATGGACTACGGCTTTACCGCAAACCTGGAAGAATCCCTGGATGCGGTGGCGGACGGCGAAAAGGGCTGGAAAGAACTGCTCGACGAATTTTACGAAGATTTCTCCGGGCGACTGGAAAAGGCCCAGGCCGCCGACGGTGGGATGCGTCGCAACACACCGACCGACACAGATATTGCGTGCAGTCAGTGCGGTCGCCACATGCAGATCCGCACAGGGTCAACCGGGGTGTTCCTCGGCTGTTCAGGCTATGCGCTGCCGCCGAAAGAGCGCTGTACCAACACCATGAACCTGGTGTCCGGCGATGAGGCCGTGGACGCGGACAAGGACGAGGAAGCGGAATCCCGCCAGTTGCGGGAGAAGCGCCGCTGTGCCAAGTGCGGCACGGCCATGGACAGTTATCTGCTGGACGAGCACCGCAAGTTGCATATCTGTGGCAACAACCCGGATTGCAGCGGCTACGAGGTAGAGCAGGGCACTTTCAAGATCAAGGGTTACGACGGACCTTTGATCGAGTGCGACAAGTGCGGCAGCGATATGCAGCTGAAATCCGGCCGTTTCGGCAAATATTTCGGGTGCACCAACGAAGCCTGTAAGAATACCCGCAAGCTGCTGAAGAATGGGCAGCCGGCGCCGCCGAAAATGGATCCTGTACCCATGCCGGAGCTGCCCTGCGAGAAGGTGGACGACCACTATATTCTTCGCGACGGCGCTTCCGGGCTGTTTCTGGCAGCCAGCCAGTTCCCCAAGAACCGCGAGACCCGCGCACCGCTGGTGAAGGAATTGCTGCCGCACCAGAGCGAAATTGATCCGAAGTACAGCTTCCTGTTCTCTGCGCCGACGGAAGATGACCAGGGGCGCGATACCGTGGTCCGCTTCAGCCGCAAGACCCAGGAACAGTATGTGCAGTCCGAGGAAGAGGGCAAGGCCACCGGTTGGCGGGCTTTCTACCGCGACGGCAAGTGGCAGATCGATGCCGGCAGCAAGACCAGCACAGCCAAGCGCAAGCCGGTGCGCAAGAAGGCGGCGGCGAAACGCAAATGAAGCCCGCACTTGTCACAATCGTCCGTAGCGAGGCGGTTCCAGAGTACGGCATGACTGGCTGTCGCTAATGGAGGAGCGCGCAGGCATACTTGCCGTATGTCGAGCCGGTCCGACGCCTCGGCTCCGACCGAGTGAAAACCAATCAGGGCGTGCTGTTGGGCCGCCGCAGTAGGAGGATTGCGACAAATGCGGGCTAATCCCTATACCGGCTCTGTCGCCTCGGCACTGCGCAAGAGCGAGCTGTTACTGCAGGCGGGTGGCGGCGCACCCCTGCAGCGCGCCGCGTTACAGGAGGCGGCCGTGTTCCAGTTGTGGCGGGCCTATCGCGCCTTCCTCGCGGAGTTGGCCTTCCAGCTGCAGCTGAACGCGGAGCCGGAATCCGCCCAGGCGCTGGGCGAGCGCGCTCGCGCATTCGGCAAAACCAGCAGTGAGGCGGCGGAGCTGGAGGGGCTGGCCGCGGACCCCGATAGCTGGCTCGCGGGATTGCAGAGCTCATGGGTGCAGCTGTGGAGTTTTTCCGGCGAAACTGATCGCAAACGCGAATCCGCCAACCTGATCCCGGCACAGAATCTTTCCGCACCCGGTCCGGTGCAGCTCACTGATGATTTATTGCGCGACTGGCACTCTGCCCTCAATGAGCTGGTGCGACGTCAGCGCGCTCAGTCGGAAGAGTGGTAGCGGGCCGCCTTCGCATTTCCCGAGCGCCGCCGGCCAAGTGCAGCGCTGAAACTCCCGGGATGCCTGTGGTACACTGCGCGCAAACTGATGTGCTGCGAAGGGAGAAGCGAATGTCCTCCGAGACCTTTGAAATTATCGAGCTGGCCAATGGTGATGTGGCACTGCGCCGCGCCGGCCACAAGGAGGACCCGCTGGTGCGCATCCACTTTTCAGCGGAGAGTCTGCAGTTCCTGCGCGATCACAAGGTTGCGATTGCGCGCGCCATGCTGGAGGCCGGCATCGAAGCTGTGCAGAATATAGACGATCTGGAGCCGGGTTATCTGGACGAAGACGACGAGCTGTTGCCGATCAATCACACGGTGCACTAATCGATCAATACGCAGCCAAATAGAACAATGTAGGAGCGGCGACCGCCATCCCTGGCGGTCGCCGCTCCTGCAAATCCAGTGCGAAAAAGCCGCGCCTGCGGTCAGGGGCTCTGGCGAATCACGCCCACCGCCAGTCCTTCGATCGCGAAACTCTTATCCCGCATATCCACTTGAATCACGTCGAAATCGTCGTTTTCCGGCAGTAGCTGTACCGTGGCCTGGTTGCCTTTGCGCCGGAATCGCTTGACCGTCACCTCATCCTCGATGCGCGCCACGACGATCTGGCCATTGCGCACCTGATCGGTTTTCTGTACCGCCAGCAGGTCGCCGTCGAGAATGCCGGCATCGCGCATGCTCATGCCGTGTACCCGCAGCAGGTAATCCGCCGGCGGGTGGAAGAAGTCCGCGGGCAGATTGCAGTAGTCCTCGATATTTTCCTCCGCCAGGATCGGATTGCCCGCGGCCACCCGGCCGACAATCGGCAGGCCGGTCTGGTGGTCCGGGATGCGGATGCCCCGCGATGCCCCGGCGACCATTTCAATGGCCCCCTTGCGCGCCAGTGCCTTCAGGTGCTCCTCTGCCGCGTTGGGCGAGCGGAAACCCAGTTCCTGAGCAATCTCCGCCCGGGTGGGCGGGTAGCCGGTTTCGTCCAGATAGACTTTGATCAGTTCCAGTACCTGGGCCTGGCGTGCAGTGAGATTGGTCATAGGGGTTACCTGGTCTGTTTCTGTATTTATATACAGTTGCTGGGATTATATACAGATTTCGAGGTCGCGCAATGCTCGCAGTGATGTCGCAAATCACTGCTACATTGAAGGGGAAGGAATAAAGCGAAGAAGAGCTCGTAGAATTACGCGACAACGAGGGAATAATAATGCTAGACGCGAAAATGCCCGAGGCCTGGCGCGTACTGCGCATTCAGTCCGAACTGGTGGATGGCATCGAGCGCCTGATCGCGCTCAGTGGCGCCGTCACCGTTTTTGGCAGCGCGCGTTTCCCGGAAGACAGCCCGGAATACCGGCAGGGCGTCAGGTTGGGCGAGTTACTGGCCGCGGAAGGTATTTCGGTGATTACCGGGGGCGGTCCGGGATTGATGGAAGCCTGCAATCGCGGCGCCTACCCGCAGCCGGGCGCCTCCATAGGGCTCAATATCGAGCTGCCATTCGAACAGAAGGCCAACCCCTACCAGGATATCAGCCTGCACTTTCGCTACTTTTTTGTGCGCAAGTTTATGTTCGTAAAACATGCGGTGGGTTTCGTCGGGCTGCCGGGGGGTTACGGTACGCTCGATGAGTTGTTCGAGGCGCTGACACTGGTGCAGACACATAAGGTGCGACGTTTTCCGATTGTACTGGTGGGTAAGCGCTATTGGTCCGGCTTGCACGACTGGTTGGTGGACACGGTGCTCGAACGGGGCTGCATCGATGCCTCCGATCTCGACCTTTTCCGCATCGTCGATACCGTGGATGAGGCCGCGGAGGTGATCATCGAGTACATCAAGGAGAGGGAGTAGGGCGTCTCTGCGCTATTTCCCTGCGCATTTAAAAGGGAGATTCATCGGTGCCGATAAAACTCTCGCCTTCCACCGTATCCAGCGGGTTGAGATAGAAATCCACCCCGCTTGCACTGGAGTCCTGTTCAGTCACACTCAGGCCGTAGGCGATATTGGCGTCCTCGGGCGGTGCGGCGCCGATCACCGGCAAGCTCTGCCAGTGATCGAGCTCGAACTCGTCCAGAGTGCCGTCGAGGTACTGAACCTCCACCGTCTGCTGCAGCTCGTCAATGGCCACCACCTCGAACAGCTGGCCGCTGTCCAGGTCTTCAAACCAGTTGCCGATCTCCGGTTGCAAATGTGCCATGGCAGTTTGCCCCCTGTTGTTTTCCTCTCAATCTAGTGTATGGCCCGGATTTCTCCCAGAGCGCTTGCTGCGGCGCTCTCCGACTGCGACTTGTCTTTGCGCTAAGCCCCGGGAGGGCCGCCCCGCGGCAACGGCATCAGCGGTTGGCGCGAAATGTGCTAATCTGGCCAGTGCTAAACAACTGTTTTAAATGGTGGTTTGAACTCTATGAGCCAGACGGATACTGTCAGTCGAATTCTGGATGCGGCGGAAGTGCTGTTTGCGGAACGCGGTTTTACCGAAACTTCCCTGCGCACCATTACCAGTACCGCCGGCGTCAACCTGGCCGCTGTAAATTACCACTTCGGATCGAAAAAAGAACTGATTCAGGCGGTATTCGAGCGCTTTTTGACGCCTTTTACCGATGCGTTGGCCCGCGAGCTGGATCGGCGTGCCGCCGCTGGCGGCGCTTTAACGGTGGAGGATCTGCTCGAGAGTCTGTACCGGGTAGGGATGGGCAGTCTCGCCGAACAGGGCAGGGACCCGCAGCGCTTCATGCGGTTGCTGGGGCTTGCCTACACGCAGTACCAGGGCCACCTGCGGCGCTTTATAGTATCCCGGTACGGAAACAGCTATCGCCGCTTTGCCGGTCTGCTCGCCCAGGCATTGCCGGGACTGGATCCGGTGACCTTCTACTGGCGTCTCTACTTTATGCTCGGCGCGACCATCTTTACGATGTCGAGCTATGATGCGATCGAGGCTATCCTGAGAGAGGATTTTGGCGCCCAGAGCACCTTGCCCGAAACCCTGGAGCGACTGGTGCCCGCGGCGGCGGCAATGCTTAAAGTCAATGCGGAATGAGGAATGCGGAATGCGGACTCGCGAGCGACGGAGTGCCATAGGAGCGGCCGTTGGCCGCGAACAGGCCGATAGGCGCCTGGACTGCATGGCCGCGGCCGATGGCCGTCCCGATGACAAGGAATCAGCCCGCGCATTCCGCATTCCGCATTCATCATTCCGTATTAAGGAGTAACTCCCATGTCTGCACTGCTCGGCCCGGTAATGATCGATATCGAGGGACAGGAACTTACCGGGGAGGACCGCGAACTGCTGCGGCATCCGCTGGTGGGGGCACTGATATTCTTTGCGCGTAACTTTCGCGATCGCGCGCAGCTTCAGGAACTGGTCGCGGCGATTCGCGAAGAGCGCCCCGACATCCTGCTGGCGGTCGATCAGGAGGGCGGCAGGGTGCAGCGCTTCCGCGACGAGTTCACCCGGCTGCCGTCGATGCAGGCACTGTGTGCGAAGGCGGATAAGGAGCGGCTGCAGGATGTCGGCTGGTTACTGGCGGCGGAGCTGCTGGCGGTCGGTATCGACTTCAGTTTTGCCCCGGTGCTGGATGCGGACGATCAGCACTGCCGCATTGTCGGCGATCGCAGTTTCTGCGCCGATCCAGCGGGTGTGTCCGCGCGGGTGCGCCCGTTTATGCGGGGCATGCATGAAGCGGGAATGGCGACTACCGGCAAGCACTTTCCCGGGCACGGCCACGTACTCGAGGACAGCCACGAAGAGCTGCCCGAGGATGAGCGCGAGCTGGAGGCGGTGATGGCTTCCGACGCGCTGCCATTCATCGAATGTATCGCCGCGGGCGAGCTGGATGCGGTGATGCCGGCGCACATCCGTTTCGTGCAGGTCGACAGCCAGCCCGTGGGTTTTTCCCGCTACTGGCTGCAGGAGATCTTGCGCGGCCGGCTGGGGTTCGACGGAGTGATTTTCAGCGATGACCTCTCCATGGAAGGCGCCGGTGCGGCCGGCGGCTATGGCGACCGGATCAGGGCAGCCATGGACGCCGGTTGCGATATGGGTGTGGTCTGCAACAATCGCGCAGGAGCTCTCGAGACACTCGAGGCATTGAAAGACTTTACGCCGCGACAGCAGTCGAGTGACAGGCTGCAACGTATGCGCGGCCGGCCCGGAATAAAATCCTGGGCTGAGCTGGAGGCCAGTGAGCGCTGGCAGAGCACGCGGAGCTGGCTCGCCTCGGCGCTCTAGACAACAAGGCCATCAGGCCATCAGGCCATCAGGCAATCGGGCCGTCGGCAAGCCGGTGGCATATTCGAAGCCGGGACGGCCGGATGCTGCCAGCGGCAATTCAAATGGATCGTATAAAAAACGAGGGGTAGTGGTTCGTGGAATCGGTAAAGGGAATGTTGCTGTCGTGGCTGGGGGACAATCGCTTCTGGATAGTGGCGATTTTTTTGATCGTACTGGCGACGGCGCTGGCAGCCTGGCTCTTTGGCCGATTCGTGCAGCGTCTGGCGCAGCGGGCCGAACGTACCGTCAGCCCCTGGGACGACGCCTTGGTCGGAGCGCTGACGCCGCCCGGTCCGGTCCTGATCTGGCTGTTGGGCCTGACGATGGCGGCGGGCCGCGCGGGCAGTGCAACCGGGGCGGAGATATTTTCCCTGGCCGAGCCGGTCCGGGAAATCGGCTTGATCCTGGCGCTGACCTGGTTTGCCTGGCGCTTCTCCCACAATGTCGAGCGCAACCTGCGCGACCCCCGTTACATGGGCAAGCCCATGGATGCGACCACGGTGCGTGCAGTCGGCAAGCTGGTGCGGGCCTCTATCCTGATCACCGCTGCCATGGTAGTCATGCAGTTTCTGGGCTACAGCATCAGCGGCATTTTGGCTTTTGGTGGCATCGGCGGCCTCGCAGTGGGCTTCGCGGCCAAGGACCTGCTCGCAAACTTCTTTGGCGGCCTGATGATATATCTGGACAGGCCCTTTGCCGTGGGCGAATGGGTGCGCTCCCCGGACAAGGAAATCGAGGGTACAGTGGAGGATATCGGCTGGCGCCTTACCCGCATCCGCACATTTGATAAGCGGCCACTTTACATTCCCAATGGCATATTTACCCAGATAGCGGTGGAAAACCCGTCCCGTATGTTGAACCGGCGTATATACGAGACCATCGGTATACGCTATGAAGATGCACCGCTAATGACGGCTATAGTTGCCGATGTAAAGGCGATGTTGCAGCGGCACCCTGAAATAGATACGAACCAGACGCTAATCGTCAATTTCAATAGCTTTGCGCCGTCGTCGCTGGATTTCTTTATATACACTTTTACCAAAACCACCGAATGGGTGCGATATCACGAAATCAAGCAGGATATCCTGTTAACGATATTGAAAATAATAGAGGGGCACGGCGCTTCCTGCGCTTTCCCGACTTCCACGTTGCATATCGCCGAAATCCCGTCATTAACGCGCGAAGCCTCGTTAGACAGTTGATAGACAGGAGTGCAAAAAAGCACAATTGGACAGTTATCGGGGGTTAGGTCCGCTCTTTTTGGCGATTTATTGCGCATGGTTACAAAACTACAATATTTATTTCACATGGAAACCTAGACACTGGCGCCTTTTTATCTAAGAATCAGTTGGCGTACATCGAGATTGACTTGGTGGACAGTGCAAGACAGTAAGCGGCAGGAAGTCGTCTACTGGAATTGGGGTGGCGTTTAGCCCTCTTGCCGAATGGGGTAAAAGAGGTGAACGCAATAACAATAATGAGGTTGTCTCAATGAGTGATCGCGTTACAGGTACTGTGAAGTGGTTTAATAACGCCCGCGGTTATGGCTTCATCACCTGTGGAGAAGGAACTGAAGACATTTTCGTTCATTACCGCAGTATTCGTGGTGAAGGCTATAAGACCTTGAACGAAGGTCAGGCGGTAGAGTTTGAAATGCAGCAGGGTGACAAAGGATTGCTGGCGGAAGATGTTGTTCCCTGTGAGTGATTCCCGCCGAATTACTCGTTGAAATAACGTATCTGCACGGTGGATCCGGATTGGCGGTTTGAAGTCCGCGTCCCGATCAGCGTTTCATAAAAAGCGGGCCTGTGGCCCGCTTTTTGTTTTGTGCGTTTTTTGCCCGACCCTGCGGGCGGCGCCGCAGGGCTGCCTTGGGCCCGCCAGGTCGGTGCATCAGCCGCCGATGACACGCAACAGCTGGCCGCAGAACCAGGCGGCATAGGTGCCCAGGGCATAGCCCAGCACGGCCAGCAGCACGCCCACGGGCGCCAGCGACGGATGGAAAGCCGCAGCCACCACCGGCGCCGAGGCCGCGCCGCCGACATTGGCCTGACTGCCAACCGCCATAAAGAAGGTCGGTGCCTTGATCAGCTTGGCCACCAGCAGCATCAGGCTTGCGTGTACGGCCATCCAGATGGCGCCCAACACGAACAGCTCGGGGCTGTCCCTGAGCGCGGTGATGTCCATATGGGTGCCGATGGTGGCAACCAGGAAATAGATAAACACCGAGCCCACTTTGGAAGCGCCGGCACCCTCGAGCTTTTTCGCCGGTGAAAAGGCCATGGCGATACCCAGGGTGGTGGCGATAACGATCAGCCAGAAAAACTGGCTGGTAAAGCTGAAGCGCGCCAGCTGTGGGGCGTTGGCCTGGAACCAGGGCGCCAGCAGGTCGGCAAAGCCGTGTGCTATGGCGGTGATGCCGAAGCCGACGGCGGCAATCAGCATCAGATCCTGCAGGCTGGGAATGCGCGCGTGCTTCTTCTGCAGCGTCTCCACCTTTTCACGCAAAGTGGTGATCGAGCTGGTATCCGCGCCGCGCCGCGCGTCCAGTTGCTTCGCATTGCCGGCCATGATCAGCAGGACTGCCATCCAGATGTTCGCCACTATCACGTCCACGGCGACCATCGCCGAGAAGATCTGGTCGCCGACCCCGAAAATCTCCTTCATCGCCGTCTGATTGGCGCCGCCGCCGATCCAGCTGCCGGCAACCGTGGTCATGCCGCGCCAGACGGCCTCGGGGCCGGTGACACCCAGCAGGCCCGGATCAAAGGCCGACATGATCAGCAGCGCCACGGGCCCGCCGATGACGATGCCGAGGGTGCCGGTCAGGAACATGACCAGCGCCTTGGGGCCGAGGCTGACGATGCCCTTCAGGTCGATGCTCAGGGTCAGCAACACCAGGCTTGCCGGCAACAGGTAGCGCGAGGCGACGTAATAAAGGTTGGATGCCTCTGCGTCGATAATGCCGAAAGTCGTGAGCAGGGATGGCAGGAAGTAACACAGCAGCAGGGCCGGTACAAAACGATAAAAGCGTTTCCAGAAGCGGTGCTCGCTGCCGGCGGTGTAAAAGACAAAACCGAGGATGGCGGCAAGCATGCCGAGAATTATGGCGTCGTTGGTAATCATCAGAGAAAAGTGAAATTAACTGGTTGTTATTGGGTCGGCTGTTATCGGGTCGGTTGTTCCAGGGCCGGTAGATCGAGGGAGCAGTTGCGCGGGCTTATTTGCCCGCGGTGTCTTCTTCCTGCTGTTCGACGGTGCGGACTTCGATCAGGATTCCGAACGCGGGGTGGTCGAGGTAGTGCAGCTCACCGCTGCGCATACGGCGCTCCTGCTGCAACTGGGCCACGCGCGACGCATAGACGACTTGCGGATCTTCGGTGGCGGCGGGGCCGATCGCCGCGGATGTGACAGGGCCGCCGGTGCCCATAAGCTCCAGGGGTTCGTCGAGGGTCACCTGGGGGCGCTGCGGCAGCAATATGCCGCTGCCGGCCTGAGCGTTGCCGAAATCGCTCAGCCACAGGTTTGTGCTGAGGTGCAGGTAACGAGACACACTCAGTGTCACGCTGCCCTCCAGCCGGTTGTGTCCGCTGAAGCTGTCGCCGCCGCTGACCAGGATCGCGGGGGCATTGCGCTTCTGCTGCAGCACCTGGCGCCAGGCCTTGTGGAACAGCACGCGCTCGCCGCCACGCCTCAGCGCTGCGACCTTGTTGTCCAGTCTGGTGGGCGCCGGGGACAGGACCAGCGCCTCGCCATCGGCCGTGGTGAAGTCCACCCAGCGGCTCGGGTATTGCAGGCGCGGCGCCGCGGGCCAGGACTCCCGGGACCGCTCCATGCCCTGAGGGCGCTCGAAAGCGATCATTTCGATTTCAAAGGTCGTGCCCGCGTAGTTCACCGCCTGGGCAGCCGTCGCCGCCAGCGCCATAAGCAGGGCGGAGCAGATCTTTAGAACTCTTGTCATGGTGTTACCGCTTTGGTCGTTTTTTCGTATGTGCCTGTAGGGTGCGAGCCCCGAAATAGTATCATTGCGCCAGCCGCTCCAACACTCCGGCGACCTGCTGAAGCCGCAGGTCGGGGCCGTCTTCGTCCAGGCTGAAGTTGAGCTGATTGGCGCCCGCCAACTGGTAGCGGCCGGGCTCGGTCTGCACCATCTTAACCAATGTCAGCGGATCCACCCGGGTATTTTCCGCAAATTCGATACGTCCCCGCGCGGCGGAGGCCTCCAGCTTGCGGATGCCCATAGAGTCCGCCTTGAGTTTGATCTCGGTGGTGCGGAACAGGTGTTTGACCGGCTCCGGCAGCAGGCCGAAGCGGTCGATCATCTCCACCTGCAGCTCCTTCAGCGCCTGGGTGTCCGCGGCGTTGGCAATGCGCTTGTACATCATCAGGCGCCCGTGGACATCCGGCAGGTAATCCTCGGGGATCAGCGCCGGCACGCGCAGGTTGACGTCGACGGCCGGCGACTCCAGCGGTTCGTCGATATTCGGTGTGCGCCCCTCGCGGATGGCCTTCACCGCCCGGTCGAGCATCTCCATATAGAGGTTGAAGCCGACACTCTCGATCTGGCCACTCTGGTCCTCGCCCAGCAGTTCGCCGGCACCGCGGATCTCCAGGTCGTGGGTCGCGAGTGTAAAGCCGGCGCCCAGGTCCTGTGCCTCGCTGATGGCCTCGAGTCGCTTGACCGCATCGGCGGTCATGGCGCGCTTGTTCGGTGTCAGCAGATAGGCGTAGGCCTGGTGGTGGGAGCGCCCCACACGGCCGCGCAACTGGTGCAGCTGCGCCAGGCCGAACTTGTCCGCGCGCTCGATCAGTATGGTGTTGGCCGTCGGTACGTCGATGCCGGTCTCGATAATGGTGGTGCAGATGAGCAGGTTGAAGCGCTTGTGGTAGAAGTCGCTCATCACCTGTTCCAGCTCGCGCTCGCGCATCTGGCCGTGGCCGATGCCGATGCGGGCCTCCGGAACCAGTTCCTGCAGTTCCCGCGCGACGCGCTCAATGCTCTTGACCTCGTTGTGGAGGAAGTACACCTGGCCGCCGCGCAGTATCTCGCGCAGCACCGCTTCCTTGATCAGCGCCTCATCACGCTCGCGCACAAAGGTCTTTACCGACAGGCGCCGCGCCGGCGGCGTTGCGATCACCGACAGGTCGCGGATACCGGCCATGGCCATATTCAGCGTGCGCGGAATCGGTGTCGCGGTCAGCGTGAGAATGTCCACCTCGGCGCGCAGGCTCTTCAGGCGCTCCTTCTGGCGCACGCCGAAACGGTGTTCCTCGTCGATGATCAGCAGGCCCAGGTTCTTGAAGTCCAGGTCGCTCTGCAGCAGCTTGTGGGTGCCGACCAGTATGTCCACTTTGCCGCTGGCCACTTTCTCTTTGACGCTGTCCACTTCCTTGCCGCTGCGGAAGCGCGAGATCACCTCGACATTTACCGGCCAGTCGGCGAAGCGGTCCTGGAAGGACTGGAAGTGCTGCTGGGCCAGCAGGGTGGTGGGGACCAGCATGGCCACCTGCTTGCCGGCGTGGGCGGCGACGAAGGCCGCGCGCATGGCAACTTCGGTTTTTCCGAAACCTACATCGCCACAGACCAGGCGATCCATCGGTTTTTTCGACAGCATATCGGCGACCACGGCTTCGATGGCCAGCTGCTGGTCCGGCGTCTCCTCGAACGGGAAGCCGGCGGCAAACTCGCGGTAGGCGAGGCCGGGGTCGGCGAAGGCGTGCCCGACGCGGGCCTCGCGCCGGGCGTAGATATCCAGCAGCTCGGCCGCGGCATCGCGGACCTTTTCCGCAGCCTTGCGTTTGGCCTTCTGCCACTGCTCGCTGCCCAGCCTGTGCTGCGGCGCCAGGGCCTCATCGACTCCGGAGTAGCGGCTGATCAGGTGCAGGCTGGCGACCGGCACATACAGCTTCGCCTCGTCGGCGTACTCGAGCATCAGGAATTCGGCCGGCTGGCCATCGATCTCCAGGCTCTGTAGGCCGCGATAGCGGCCGACGCCGTGGTCGATGTGCACCACCGGCGCACCGATACGCAGCTCGGCCAGGTTCTTCACCGCGTTGTCGGCGTCGTCCTTGGCCTTCTTGCGCCGCCGCTGCTGCAGCACGCGCTCGCCGAACAGCTGCGGTTCGGCGATCAGGTTGATGTCCGGCTCCGCGAGGAGCATGCCCTGGTCCAGTGGCGCGACGGTAATGCCGAAGGTCTCGTCGCTGGCGAGGAACTCCTGCCAGCTGGAAAAGGGGGTGGGCTTCAGGCGGATACCGCCCAGCAGTTCCAGTAGGGCCTCGCGGCGACCGCCGCTCTCGGCGCAGAAGAGCACCCGGCCGGAAAACGCCATCAGGTAGCTTTCCAGCGCCGCGAGCGGCTGGTCGGATTTTCCGTCGACCGGCAAGCGGGGCGGTATCTTGGTGGCGAAGTTGTGATTGCCCTGGGCATCCGGCAGCGTTTCCGCGGAAAAAATCGCGCGCGGAATGGCCTTCAGGGCCGCATTGAACTCGGCGATGTCCAGCAGTATCTGCCGGGGCTTCAATATCGGCCGGGTCAGGTCACCGCAGCGGCTTTCATAGCGGTTGCTGACCTCGCGCCAGAAGTTTTCCAGTGGTTTCTGGATATCGCCGTCAAGCAATGCCTGGCTGCCATCCGGCAGGTAGTCGAACAGGCTGGCACAGTTGTCGCCAAAAAACAGCGGCAGGTAATACTCGATCCCGGCGGGCGCGATGCCCGCGCTGATGTCCTGGTAGATGGGCACCAGGCTCGGATCGCAGTCGAACTGTTCATGCCAGTTCTGCAGGAATTCCGCCAGCGCGGGTTTGTGCAGCGGGAATTCCCGCGCCGGTAACAGGTGGACGCTGTCGACCCTGTCGACGGTGCGCTGGCTCTCCGGGTCGAAGGTGCGCAGGGACTCAATTTCGTCGTCAAACAGATCGATCCGGTAGGGCAGGCGACTGCCCATCGGGTATATATCCATGAGGGAGCCGCGCACCGCGAATTCGCCATGCTCGTAGACGGTGTCCACGCAGTGATAACCGGCCTGCTCCAGCAGGCGGCGCTGTGTGTCGATACGAAACTGCTGCCCCTCGTGCAGAATCAGCGCGTTGCCACCCACGTAGTCACGGGGCGGCAGCCGGTGCATCAGGGTGCTGACCGGTACTATGACGATGCCGCGGCCCATCTGCGGCAGCCGGTACAGGGTGGCCAGACGGTCGGAGATGATGTCCTGGTGTGGTGAGAAGGTGTCGTAGGGCAGGATTTCCCAGTCCGGAAACTGGAAGATTTCCAGCTCCTCGCCCGGCGCCCCATCTCGCTCACTGTCTCCCCGGCGCTTGTTAAAAAATTTCAGCTGCACCTCCAGGCGGTGCGCCTCGAGGCTGTCGCGGGTCACCAACAGGGTGGGCGCACTGCTGCGGCGGGCGGCGTTCAGGATCGCCAGCGCGGCGGCCGCGCCGTGCAGTTGCCCCCAGAATTGCCGGTCACCGGGCGCGCGAAACGGGGGTGTGGGCAGGAGGTTTGAATCGGTCATCTTTACCTTGTATTCCGCAGTTTCATTCGGGGCTGGGCCAGGGGGAGGCTATTGTAGCGGCGAACTCCTCCCGGTGCAGGTTCTCCGCGCCGCGGGCGGCCACCTGCCGCCGGGCAAAGCCTGTTTGCCTCGATTGCGCAGGGTGGCCGATGTGTGGAATGAATTGGTAGTTTTACTACATTTTTTGGGCTTTTTTTTGCTCAGTTGCGCACCCATAGGTGAATGCTGATAATGCGCAGCCACGCGGTTCCCGGCCCCTTTGCCGGGCCGCGAATCCCGCCTATCAAACACATTGCAGAGGTGTCTGACAGTGACTCAGAAGCGACCGAAGCCCGCGGACTTTTTCAAGGACTGGAAACAGCGCGAAGCACTGGCCGAATCCATGATCCCGATGATTGGCAAGCTCAACCGCGAGCGCAACGTCGGCGTCTATATGTACGGCCGCAACCTGGTTAACCGCTCAGTTCTGAGCATCATGAAGGCGCACCGCTTCGTACGGCAGGTCGAGGAGAACGAACTCTCCGAGTTCGAAACCTTCCCGGTGCTGGAAGCCATCTGCAAGCTGGACCTGGGTCCGGTGCATATCGATCTGGGTACTCTGACCAACAAGTACATGCGCGACGACCGCGGCTTGTCCGTCGACGAGTTTGTGCGCGAAGAACTGGCGGATGCCGAGGGTGCTGGCAAGCCGCTGCCAGAGCCAAAGGATGTGGTCATCTATGGTTTCGGTCGTATCGGCCGCCTGGTGGCGCGCCTGCTGATCGACAAGGCCGGCAGCGGTGATGTGCTGCGCCTGCGCGCCATCGTGCTGCGCAAGGGCAGTGCCCCCAACGACCTGGTCAAGCGCGCCTCGCTGCTGCGCCGCGACTCGGTGCACGGCGCCTTCAAGGGCACCATCCGCGTCGATGAGGACACCAACACCCTGATCTGCAACGGCAACGAGATCAAGGTCATCTACGCCAACTCCCCGCAGGAAGTGGACTACACCGCACACGGCATCCACGACGCCCTGATCGTCGACAGTACCGGTGTGTGGCGCGATGAGGATGGCCTGAGCCAGCACCTGGAGAGCAAGGGCGCCGCCAAGGTGCTGCTGACCGCGCCGGGCAAGGGCGATATCAAGAACATCGTCTACGGCATCAACAATGACGATATCAAGCCGGAGGACAAGATCCTGTCCGCGGCTTCCTGCACCACCAACGCCATAGTGCCGGTGCTGAAGGCGATGATGGACAAGTACGGTGTGGAGCACGGCCACGTCGAGACGGTACACGCCTACACCAACGACCAGAACCTGATCGACAACTACCACAAAGGCGAGCGTCGCGGTCGCGCGGCGGCACTGAACATGGTGCTGACCGAAACCGGTGCGGCCAAGGCGGTGGCCAAGGCGCTGCCCGAGCTGAAGGGCAAGCTGACCGGCAACGCCATCCGCGTACCGACTCCGAATGTGTCCATGGCGATCCTGAACCTGAATCTGGGCCAGGAGACCACCAAGGACGAACTGAACGCCTATATGCGCGATGTGGCGCTGCACTCGCCGCTGCGCCAGCAGATCGACTACACCAACTCTCCGGAAGTGGTCTCCAGCGACTTTGTCGGCTCCCGCCGCGCCTGCGTGTTCGACTCCATCGCGACCATCGTCGACGGCAAGAACGCGGTGCTCTACTGCTGGTACGACAACGAGTTCGGCTACAGCTGTCAGGTAGTCCGCTGCCTGGAAGATATGGCCGGCGTTCGCTACGAGCTCTTCCCGAAGAGGGACTGATCTTGAATGCGGAGTGCGGAATGCGGAATGGTAAATCCGCGATCTAGCTTCGTGCTGTAGGAGCGGCGGGGCGGCCATCCGCCGGTGGCCGCGATCTGGTTTTCGGTGCCACCTGGGACCAGATCGCGGGCAGGGCTTCGCCGCTACGCTGGCGCCTGGTCGCGCATTCCGCATTCCGCATTCATCATTCCGCATTGCCCCCAAATCCCTGTTTTTTCAGCAAAATTTTCCCCTCTTGGGCCCAATTCGGCCGCTTCCGCACTGGTAAACCCCCAAGCCCGTCTTTATAATGCGCGCGATTTTGGCGGGGCCGCCGTGCGCCGAGAAGTTCTCTCCTCACCCGATCCTGGGGTTAAGCGGCTTAAGTCCTCGCAGTGTGGGAATTCCTCAATGCGGCTTTGCGACCCGGGCCTTGGCGGTTTCTGGTTGCGAGGCCGCTTTGCATACTTTTTAAACTAGAAACTTTCAAACTTGAAATTAGGCATAGGCGTATGAGAAAGATCCGTCGGGGATTGGATTTACCCATATCCGGCGCGCCCGAGCAGGTCATCCACGATGGCCCTGCGCTCAAGACCGTCGCTGTGCTCGGCCCCGATTACCACGGGATGAAGCCGACCATGGCGGTGGCTGAGGGGGACAGCGTCAAACTCGGACAGCTGCTGTTTAGCGATAAGAAGACCGAAGGTGTGCGTTACACCGCGCCGGCGGCGGGTCGCGTGGTCGCTATCAATCGCGGCGCGCGCCGCGTACTGCAGTCCGTGGTCATCGAGATCGACGGCGACGAGGCGGAGCAGTTCGCCAGCTACGGCGCCGACCAGCTGGCCAGCCTGACCCGCGAGCAGGTGGTGCAGAATCTGGTCGAGTCCGGTCTCTGGACCGCGCTGCGCACCCGCCCGTACAGCAAGGTTCCGGCTATCGATGCCGAGCCGGCGGCGATCTTTATCAATGCCATGGACACCAACCCGCTGGCGGCCAATCCCGAGCTGGTCATCGCCGAGCACCGCGATGCCTTCGCCCAGGGCGTGGAGATTCTGTCCAAGCTGGCAGACGTTGCCTACGTCTGCACCGCGCCGGACGCCGATATCCCGGTGCCGACCGCCAGTAACATCCGCCGCGAGGCCTTTGCCGGTCCGCATCCCGCGGGCCTGTCCGGTACCCATATCCATTTCCTGCGCCCGGTCAAACCCGGCCGCAGTGTATTCACCATCAATTACCAGGACGTGATCGCGGTGGGCAAACTGTTTGCCACCGGTGTGCTGTTCACCGACCGTGTCGTTTCCCTGGCCGGCCCGCGCGTGGGCAAGCCGCGCCTGCTGCGCACCCGCCTGGGCGCCAGCCTGGACGAGCTGACTGCCGGCGAGCTGCAGGGCGATGACAATCGCGTGATTTCCGGTTCGGTATTCGGCGGTCGTACCGCGTCTGGTCCGCTGGCCTACCTGGGCCGCTACCACATTCAGGTATCGGTACTGGAAGAGGGTCGCGAGCGCCCGTTACTGCACTACCTGCGCGCGGGCAACAAGCGCTTCTCGATTTTCCCGATTTATCTGTCGCGCCTGTTCAAACACCGCCTGTTCAACTTCACCACCAGCACCAACGGTTCCGAGCGCGCGCTGATGCCGATCGGCACCTACGAGGCGGTTATGCCGATGGACATGCTGCCGACCCAGCTGCTGCGCGCACTGATCGTCGGCGATACGGCCACCGCCCAGAAACTGGGTGTACTCGAGCTGGATGAAGAAGATCTGGCGCTGTGCACCTTCGTGTGCCCGGGCAAGTACGAATACGGCCCCATTTTGCGGGACAACCTGACCCGTATTGAGAAGGAGGGTTAAGGATGTTGCGCAAATTCCTCGATTCGATTGAGCCGCACTTTCACAAGGGCGGTAAATACGAGAAGTTCTACGCGTTGTACGAGGCGGTAGACACCGGCCTGTTCCAGCCGTCGGAGACCACCAGGACCACGGCGCACGTGCGCGACGGTATCGACCTGAAGCGCATCATGATCTCCGTGTGGGCCGCCGCCCTGATCCCGATGTTCTACGGCATGTGGAACGTGGGCTTCCAGGCCAACACCATCATCGCCGGCATGGCCGATGCGGAGCTGTCCGGCTGGCGTCACGCGATCATCGGCGCACTGTCCGGCTATGATCCCGCCAGCCTGTGGGACAACTTTGTACACGGCGCCATGTACTTCCTGCCGATCTACCTGGTCACCTTCGTGGTCGGTGGCATCTGGGAAGTGCTGTTCGCGGCGATACGCGGCCACGAGGTGAATGAGGGCTTCTTCGTGACCTCTATCCTGTTCGCGTTGGCGTGTCCGCCGGATCTGCCGCTGTGGATGGTGGCCATGGGCATCAGCTTCGGCGTGGTGATCGGCAAGGAAGTGTTCGGCGGTACCGGCAAGAACTTCCTCAACCCGGCACTGACCGGCCGTGCCTTCCTGTTCTTCGCCTACCCGGCGGCCATGTCCGGCGACGCCGTGTGGACCGCAGTCGACGGCTACACCGGCGCCACAGCGCTGTCCGTGATGGCCAGCGAGGGCATCCAGAACGGCGCCGTGGGCGTGCCCACCGGCCAGCTGACCTGGATGGACGCCTTCCTCGGCAATATGCACGGCTCCATCGGCGAGACCTCCACACTCGCGATCCTGATCGCCGGCGCCATCCTGCTGTTCATGAAGATCGCCAGCTGGCGCATCGTCGCCGGCACCCTGCTGGGCATGATGGCCACCGCCTTCCTGTTCAACATGATCGGCTCCGACACCAACCCGATGTTCAATGTGCCCTGGTACTGGCACCTGGTGGTGGGCGGCTTCGCCTTCGGCCTGATTTTCATGACCACGGATCCGGTTTCCGCGGCCATGACCGACACCGGCCGCTGGTGGTACGGCATCCTGATCGGGGTGATGTGTGTATTGATTCGCGTGGTGAACCCGGCCTTCCCGGAAGGCATGATGCTGGCGATTCTGTTCGCCAACCTGTTCGCACCGCTGTTTGACCACTTTGTGGTGCAGTCCCATATCAAACGGAGGTTGGCACGTGGCTAATAAAGATTCCGTCAAGGGCACGCTGCTGGTCGCCCTGATCATGTGTCTCGTCTGCTCCGTGGTGGTATCCACCGCGGCGGTGGTGCTGAGACCTGCCCAGCAGGCCAACGTCGAGTTGGACAGAAAGCGCAACGTACTGGTTGCCGGCGGCCTGGTGCAGCCGGGTGCCAGTGCCAAAGAAGTGGAAGCGGCCTTCCAGTCTGTGGAGACCCGGTACGTCGACCTGACGACTGGCAAGTTCACCGACGAGGCCCCCGCCGGTGGCAGCGGCCGCGCCGCTTCGCGCATCGACGGCGCGCACGCGCGCGTGGCGTCCGCCGACGACATCGCCAAGATCATCCGCCGGGAAAATATTTCCGAAGTCTACGTGGTGGAAAAGAATGGCGAGCTGGACCGCCTGATTCTGCCGGTGCGCGGCTACGGCCTGTGGGGAACCCTGTTCGGCTTCCTCGCGCTGGAGAGCGACCTGAATACCGTAGCGGGCCTGGCCTTCTACGAGCACAAGGAAACTCCGGGGCTGGGTGGTGAGGTCGACAACCCCAACTGGAAAGCCCTGTGGCACGGCCGCCAGGTATTCGATGCCGACGGTGACGTCGCCATCAATATCATCAAAGGCAGTGTCGATCCCAACAGCGCGCAGGCGATCCATCAGGTCGACGGCCTGTCCGGTGCAACCCTGACCAGTAACGGCGTGGAAAACCTGCTGCATTTCTGGCTCGGCAGTGAGGGCTTCGGTCCCTTCCTGAACAACCTGAAAGCAGGGGAGGCGTAAGCATGAAAGTCAAAGATTCACTGCTCGAACCCATTTTTAACAACAACCCGATCGCACTGCAGATTCTCGGCATCTGTTCCGCGCTGGCGGTGACCAGCTCACTGCAGGTCACGCTGGTGATGTGTATTGCGCTGACCACCGTCACTGCCTTCTCCAATATGGCGGTGTCTCTGATCCGCAAGCAGATCCCGAACAGCATCCGCATCATCGTGCAGATGACCGTGATCGCTTCACTGGTAATCCTCGTGGACCAGGTGATCAAGGCGGTGGCCTACGACATCTCCAAGCAGCTGTCGGTCTTCGTCGGCCTGATCATCACCAACTGTATCGTGATGGGCCGCGCCGAGGCCTTTGCCATGAAGAATCCACCGCTGCCGAGTTTCTTCGACGGTATCGGCAACGGTCTGGGTTACAGCGTGATCCTGATCGGCCTGGCCTTTATTCGTGAGCTGTTTGGTGCCGGCAAGCTGTTCGGTGCGGAAATCCTGCAGACGGTCAACAACGGCGGCTGGTATGTGCCCAACGGCCTGCTGTTGCTGCCGCCGAGCGCCTTCTTCCTGATCGGTCTGTTCATCTGGGCCATCCGCACCTGGAAACCGGCGCAGGTGGAAGAGGACGAGTTCAAGATTGCGCCCAACACGCAACCGCTACCGGCACAAGCGCAGGAGGCCTGATTCGTGGAACATTTTATTTCGTTGATTATCCGTGCCGTTTTCGTCGAGAACATGGCGCTGGCCTTCTTCCTCGGTATGTGTACCTTCCTGGCCGTGTCGAAGAAGATCGAGGCCGCTATCGGCCTGGGTGTGGCGGTGATCGTGGTGCTGACACTGACAGTGCCGGTCAACAACCTGATCTACACCTACCTGCTGAAGGACGGCGCCCTGGCCTGGGCCGGCTACCCGGACGTGGACCTGAGCTTCCTCGGCCTGCTGTCCTACATCGGCGTGATCGCCGCGCTGGTACAGATCCTGGAGATGTTCCTGGATAAATACGTGCCCGCGCTCTACAACGCGCTGGGTGTGTTCCTGCCGCTGATCACCGTGAACTGCGCCATCATGGGTGCCTCCCTGTTCATGGTGGAGCGCGAGTACAACTTCGGTGAGAGTGTCGCCTACGGTTTTGGCGCCGGCCTCGGCTGGGCGCTGGCGATCACCGCCCTGGCGGGAATCCGCGAGCGCCTGAAGTACAGCGACGTGCCGGATGGCCTCAAGGGTCTGGGTATCACCTTCATCACCGTTGGTCTGATGTCCCTGGGCTTCATGTCATTCGGCGGCATCGACATCTAAGCGGGGGAGCACAATAGAATGAATATTGAAATCATCCTCGGCGTAGCCATGTTTACCGTCATAGTGCTGGCGCTGGTGGCGGTGATCCTCGTCGCCCGCTCGCGCCTGGTAAACACCGGCAACGTCAACATCCTGGTCAACGGTGAGAAGACTCTCACCGTGCCCGCCGGCGGCAAGCTGCTGCAGACCCTGGCGGCCAACAACCTGTTCCTCGCCTCCGCCTGTGGCGGCGGCGGCAGCTGCGCCCAGTGCGTGTGCGTGGTCAAGTCCGGCGGCGGCGACATGCTGCCCACCGAGGCCGCGCACTTCACACCGCGCGACGCGAAGGAGGGCAAGCGCCTCTCCTGTCAGGTCGCAGTGAAGCAGGATATGGAAATCGAGGTGCCGGAAGAGGTGTTCGGTGTGAAGCAGTGGGAGTGCACTGTGGAATCCAACCCGAACGTGGCCACCTTCATCAAGGAGCTGACCCTGAAGCTGCCGGAAGGCGAAAACGTCGACTTCCGCGCTGGCGGTTACGTACAGCTGGAAGCGCCGCCCCACCACGTGAAGTTTTCCGACTTCGAGATTGAGCCGGAATACCGCGGTGACTGGGAGCACTTCGGCTTCTTCAAACTGGAGTCCAAGGTCACCGAACCGGTGGTGCGCGCCTACTCCATGGCCAACTACCCGGAAGAAAAGGGTATTGTGAAATTCAATATCCGTATCGCCACGCCGCCGCCGCGCACCGAAGGTGTGCCGCCAGGCCAGATGTCTTCCTACGTGTTCAGCCTCAAGCCGGGCGACAAGATCAAGGTGTACGGTCCCTTCGGTGAATTCTTCGCCAAGGATACCGACAACGAGATGGTGTTTATCGGTGGTGGTGCCGGTATGGCGCCGATGCGCTCGCACATCTTCGATCAGCTGAAGCGTCTGAAGTCCAAGCGCAAGATCAGCTTCTGGTACGGCGCCCGCTCTCTGCGCGAGATGTTCTACCAGGACGAGTACGACAAGCTGCAGGAGGAGTACGAAAACTTCACCTGGCACGTGGCCCTGTCCGACCCGCAGCCGGAGGACAACTGGACCGGCTACACCGGCTTCATCCACAACGTGGTGTACGAGAACTACCTCAGGGATCACCCGGCACCGGAAGACTGCGAGTACTACATGTGCGGACCGCCCATGATGAACGCCGCTGTCATCAATATGCTCAAGAACCTGGGCGTTGAGGATGAGAACATCCTGCTGGACGACTTTGGTGGTTAATTGGGGTGATTAATCGGAGAGCTTAAATTGCCAACAGCAATCCGAGTGCCGATAAAAACAAAAACAGGGCCCGTAATTCCGGCCCTGTTTTTGCTTTTTCTGGGCGCAATCGCAGCACTGCTGCTATCTGCCTGTTCACCGGCGCAGAAGACGTGGCAGCTGAGCGGGCCCACCATGGGCACCAGCTATCACATCACCGTCGTCGATGTGCCGGCCGCCGTGCAGCGCGCGGAGCTGCAGCAGCAGATCGACGCCGAGTTGCGCCAGGTCAACCGGGAGATGTCGACCTATATCGAGGACTCCGAACTGATGCGCTTCAACCGCGGCCCGGTGGGGCAGGCGGTGCCGGTCAGCGCGCCGCTGGCGGAGGTGGTGGCGCTGTCGCTGGACATTTTCCGGCGCAGCGACGGTGCCTTTGACGTCACGGTCGGCCCACTGGTGAATCTGTGGGGGTTTGGCCCGCAGCCAGAACCCGAGCAGATTCCGGATGACGCGACCATTGCAAGCCTGCTACAGCAAGTTGGCTCCGATGCCCTTGTGGTCCAGCGCGCGCCGGATCGGATTACGCGCAGCCGGCCGGTGGAGATCGATCTGTCCGCCATCGCCAAGGGGCACGGCGTAGACCGCGTGGCGCTGCTGCTGGAACAGCAGGGTATCCGCAATTACCTGGTCGAGATCGGCGGTGAACTGCGCACCCTGGGTGTGAATCCCAAGGGGCGGCACTGGCGTATCGGTATAGAGAGCCCGGATCCGGCCGGCCGTGTGGTGCAGAAGCCGATTTCGGTCAGCGGCAAATCGGTCGCCACCAGTGGCGACTACCGCAATTACTATGAACGCAACGGCGTGCGCTATGCGCACACCATAGACCCGCGCATCGGCCGCCCGTTGCAGCACCGGCTGGCCTCGGTCACCGTGATCGCCGACAGCTGCGCCGAGGCGGATGGGCTGGCCACGGCGCTGAATGTGCTTGGCGCCGACGCGGGCTTAGAATTGGCGGAGCGGGAGCAGCTCGCCGTGTTTATGTTGGTGAAAACCGACGCGGGTTTCGAAGAGCGCTACAGCAGCGCCTTCGCACCCTATCTAGAGAGGTCTGAATAGTGACTGTATTTATTTTTGCGTTTGTCGCCATGTTGCTGATCGTCACCGGCATGGCCCTGGGCGCCATACTGCAGAACAAGCCCCTCAAGGGTTCCTGCGGCGGCCTCAACAATATCGGCATGAAGCAGGACTGCGAAATCTGCGGCGGCAACGACGACGAGTGCAAGAAGGAACAGGAGCGCCAGCAGCGCCTGGCCGAGCAGGCCGAGCTGGCCTACGACGCAACCAAACGCTGACGCCTTCTTCTTTCTCCCCTCTCTCGCTTGCGGGAGAGGGGCTGGGGGAGAGGGTCCTGTAGGAGCGGCCGGTGGCCGCGATCGGACTTGCCGAAGTCATCTGACATCGATCGCGGCCACTGGCCGCTCCTACACAGGCAAATGAATTAGACAAATAAAACAGAGCTTGTAGATGGCAGAGCAGAAATTCGACCTGGTAGTAATCGGCTCGGGTCCGGCGGGTGAGGCCGCGGCCATGAGTGCGGCCAAGAAAGGCATGCGCGCGGCAGTGATCGAGAAACGCGACTCGGTGGGCGGCAACTGTACGCACAAAGGCACGATTCCGTCCAAGGCCCTGCGCCACTCTGTCAAACAGTTGATGCGCTACAACACCCAGCCGGTGTTCCGCGCTTTAGGGGAACCGCGCCGCCTGACCTTCCCCGAGGTGATGGAGACGGTTCACAAGGTCATCTCCTATCAGGTGGAAATGCACACGTCCTTCTATGCACGCAACCGCGTCGAACTGATCGTCGGCGAGGCGCGTTTCCGCGATGCCAATAGTGTCGAAATCCTGCTGCCCGACGGCGCCACCGAAATTGTCAGCGCGGAGAAATTTGTCATCGCGACCGGCTCGCGCCCCTACCGGCCGGCGGATGTGGATTTCGGCCACGCGCGGATCTACGACAGCGATACCATCCTGGACATGCAGCACACGCCGCACTCCATCATGATCTATGGCGCCGGGGTGATTGGCTGCGAATACGCATCGATTTTTGCTGGGCTCGGCATCAAGGTGGACCTGATCAATACCCGCGGCAGTCTGCTGGAATTTCTCGACGATGAAATCTCCGATGCGCTGAGTTATCACCTGCGCGACATGGGCGTGACCGTCCGCCACCGCGAGGAGTATGCCAAGGTCGTGCCGGGCAAAGACGGCGTGATCATGGAAATGCAGTCCGGCAAGCGCATCCACGCGGACGCGCTGCTGTGGTGTAACGGCCGCACCGGCAATACGAGTAAGCTGGGGCTGGAGCATATCGGCCTCGAGGCCAATCACCGCGGTCAGCTGAGTGTCGACGAGCACTACTGTACCGAGGTGGAGAACATCTACGCCGTCGGGGATGTGATCGGCTGGCCGAGTCTTGCCAGCGCCTCCTACGACCAGGGGCGCGCGGTCGCCGCCGCCATCGCCGGTCGCGGTCACCGCGTCATCGAGGACGCGCCCACCGGCATCTACACGCTGCCGGAGATCTCCTCCGTCGGCAAGACGGAATCGGAACTGACCGCCGCCAAGGTGCCCTATGAAGTCGGCCGCGCCCTGTTCAAGCACACGGCGCGGGCGCAGATTTCCGGCGAGCGGGTCGGGATGCTGAAAATCCTGTTTCACATCGAGACGCGTGAAATTCTCGGCATCCACTGCTTCGGCGCCGAGGCTGCGGAAATCGTGCATATCGGCCAGGCCATCATGAAACAGCCGGCACCGCACAACAGTATCGATTTCTTCGTCAACACGACCTTTAACTATCCGACCATGGCCGAGGCCTATCGCAGTGCGGCACTGGACGGACTGAACCGGGTGGCGCGCCTGTGACAGAGCCGTCCCCGAATGAGTTTCGCGCGCTGGTCAAAGGGTTTTTCGAGCAGATCCCCTTCAACCGCCAGATAGGCCTGGAGATGCGCGAGCTGGACCTGGACAGGCTCACGCTGTCCGCGTCCTTCGAATTGCGCCCGGAGCTGATCGGCAATATCTGGAAGAAAATCCTGCACGGCGGCGTTATCGCTACCGCCCTGGATACCGTCGGCGGTCTCACCGCAATGGTGGCCGCCTATCAGCGTATGGGCGATATCAGCTGGCAGGAGAAGACTGAGCGGCTGTCCAAGCTCGGCACCGTGGACATGCGGGTGGACTATCTGAAGCCGGGTAGGGGACAGCACTTTGTCTGTCACGGCTCCATTCTGCGAACTGGCAACAAGCTGGTGGTGACTAGAATGGAGCTGCAAAATGACGTGGATGAGCTGATAGCCACGGGTACCGCAACCTATCTCTACTGAAATGCTGCCGATCATCAAATAAAACCGCCGGCGCTGCCGGCCGTTTTGTTTCTGCTGACTCTTATGAGCCCTGTCTCTTCTCGAGGTCACCCTGTGTGCTATCCACACGGGTGCTTAACGTAGAGAGGATATGCCACCGCCCCAGGCAATCGCTCGAGCCGTCGGCATGAGGTGGTCCGCAGAGGTCATAGGAACGGCCGGCGATACGTTGGCCTTGTAGCCCGGCTCTATTTAGGCATCACTCTAGTACAGTGTTATCTCCGTGAGGAGTTTGAGCGGGAGGCGCTTTCTCCGCTGGGTGGCGAGTTGCCGCCATTGACGCGCCGGTTGTTGTCGAAGAACCAGCGGGTGATCCAGGCGGGGTAATCTAGATAGTTGCCGTCGATATAGTAGCCGTCGTTGCCGCCGGACGGCCAGGCGTGCCCCATGCCGTTGGCCATGATCTTGGACACGCGCTCGCCGAGGCTGTCGCACCAAATGGTCGCATCGGAATTGCCGGCACTGCCGGGAATGGTTTCCGTGCGACACTGGGAAATGCTGTCGTAGTCGTCGTAAACGGCCACAGCGATATCAGCATTGCGGTGCGCGTGGGCCGGCGCTACGGCACCGTCCTTGGTGCCGTGGACCGCACTCCAAAGCTGTGTCTGCAGGTAATCCTTGCCAAGCCCACCCGGTACCTGGGAGGCGTAATGCTTGCAGTTATTTTCGCCCTGACTGACCGATATGGACGGGTCGTTCAGGTCCGGCAGGTTACCGCTGGATCCCGGCGCAGGTCCCGCATTGACGCCGACACCGGCAAATACGTCCGGGGCGATACACCACATCTGGTTGATGATGCCGGCACCGGAAGAGAGACCGGTTAAATAGACCTGGGCCGGGTCAATATTCAGCGCGGGGTCTGCGAGCAAGGCGTCGACCAGATCTATCAGGTATTTCTGGTCGCTGCCGTTGCGGTTGGCTTTGGTGCCGGTGTGGAAATTCCAGCAGCCCATAATGCCGTAGGTACCCTCGCCAGAGGCCTGAGGTACGGCGACCACCATGCCGTACTGGTCTGCGGTGACCTCCCAGTTTCCATGGTTCTTGATGTGGTCATTTTTCTGCACGCAGCCGTGCAGGCTGACCATCAGCGCGCGCTTGCCATTCAGCGCCGGTGCGGTGCTGGGCGTGTAGACAAAGGTTTTCAGTTTGCCGCCAATCCTCTGCTCGTCGGACCATGAGCCGGTGTAGGCCGTGGCTCCACTGGCAGTTGCCATCAGGCAGCCGGCCAGCAGTAGTGCCGGCAGTTTTCTCCAGTTCATCGCTATATCCTCAGTGGGAATTTTTATTGTTGTGCATAGAGCTTGAAACATTGCACATAACTGCCTTTTGCATATAGCGCCACTGGCCGGTTACGGCGTTAAAAATTGGCGCAGGCACGCATCCCTATACGCAGGCGGTCGCCTCCCTGTCCCAGGTGTCGGCGGTGACACCCTGCTTGCGCAATTCCACCTTGCGGATCTTGTTGGTGGAGGTGCGCGGTATCTGATCCGGCTGCACGAAGCGCAGGAATCTGGGCACGGCAAAGCGCGGCATATTGTTTTGGCAATGGGCGCTAATCGCTCCGGGATCCAAGTCGCCGTCGGCGACAAGGACTGCCATGACCTCGTCTTCGCCGCCGGCGATATTCGATGGCACCGCGATTACTGCGCACTCTGTGATACCGGGGAAACTCAGCAGAACGGTTTCCACTTCGTAGGAGGAGATGTTCTCGCCGCGACGGCGGATGCAGTCCTTCAGTCGGTCGACAAAATAGAAATAGCCGTCCCCGTCCATGCGCCCGGCGTCGCCGGTGTGGAACCAGAGGTTGTTCCAGGCTTCCACCGTCTTCTCCGGCATCCGGTAATAGCCGGACATAAATCCGCCCGAGATTCTGGGGCGCACCTGGATCTCGCCGACGACGCCGGGTGGATTTTCCAGATCTGATTGCGCGTCGGCGACGCGCACCTCGAAGTAGCGGCCGTAGGCTTTGCCGCAGCTGCCAGGTCGCGGCGCGTCCAGCGGCGTGAACAATGGAATATTCACCTCCGACATGCCGTAGAGTTCCACCATCCTGACACCGAAGCGCTGCTCGAAGCGCTGTATAAATACCGGTGCGGCCGGTGCTGCGGCGATAACACGCAGGCAGTGATCGCGCTCGGCAAGCGACGGCGATCGGCGGTCGATAAACTCGGTCATCACGCCCAGTAGATTGGTGTGCGTGATACGGTGATCGCGGATGTCCTGCAGCCAGTTGGACGCGCTGAACCTCTCCCGCACTACTGCGGTGGCGCCATTGATCAGGCAGGCGTACAGCTGCATGAAAAGGCCGTTGCAGTGAAACAGCGGCATGTTCACGTAGTAGCTGTCCCCCGGGTGGAAATCCAGGTTGTCGATGGTGCCGAGGCCGTATAGGTAGCAGTGGGCGTGGGGCATCATCACCGCCTTGGAAGGACCTGTGGTGCCGGAGGTAAACATCAGGCAGGCCAGATCCTGAAAACCGGCCTGCGGGTCGGGCGCGGCCTCGGCACAGCCGCGCAGGGATTCGAAGGGTAGTACCGGCAGCGGAAACTGTTCGCACCCGGCCGGCAATTGCCCGGTCACGAAAACTTGCTGCAGTTGCGGCAGCTGGTCGGCGATGGGGGCCAGCTTGACGAACTGTTCCGGGCTGCACACCAGTACTGTGGATTCACTCAAGTTGAGGGTGTGTACGAGAAAGCTGCCGACAAGTTCTGTGTTGAGCGCCACCAGTACCGCGTCGGCCCAATGGCATCCCCACCAGATTTCGCAAAAGTCGGGCCCGTTGGGCAGCAGGCTGGCAACCTTGTCACCGGCTTTGACGCCCTGCTGTCGTAAGCCCGCGGCTATCTGGCGCGCGCTCCGGCAGGCGTCACGATAGGTGAGGCTGGGTCCGTCGACAAAGGTTACGGCTTTTTTATCCGGATTTTGTTCCGCCTGGCGCGCCAGCACTTTGGACGTTGTCCACTGGCTGATATCTCGCAATTGATCGACTGTCATAATTGTTACCCACTTATTGTCAAACAGCCCGCAACACACTGGTGCAGTTCACTACGCCGCTGCCGCCGATATTGAGTACGGCGGCGGTTTCCGGTGTGCCCGGGTGGGCTGTGCCGACAGCGCGGCCCAGCAATTGCCGGTAAGCAAAGTAGTGCATGGATACGCCGGTAGCCCCGACAGGGTGTCCCTTGGACTTGAGTCCGCCGGACAAGTTGACCTGGCAGCGCGCGTCCTCGCCGAAGCCTCCGGCCAGGTATTCGTCGCCTGCGCAGCCGCTGTCGCAGAGGCCGAGAGCCTCCAGGCAGAGCAGCTGATTGCTGGTGAAGCAGTCATGAACCTCCGCCAGGTCCAGTTCCGCGGCGGAGATGCCGGCTTCCCGGTAGGCCCTCTGCGCCGATACGCGCGCGCCGTCGAGTGCATAGTCCTTTTGTCGCCGCGACAGCGCCAGGTGTTCGGTGGTGATGGCGCGCCCCGCCAGTTCCACGGTCTGACCGGGGGCGGCCAGGCCGCTGTCCGCGCGCACCAGCACCAGCGCCGCGGCGCCGTCGCTGATCGGCGAACAGTCGTGCAGGTGCAGCGGCGCGGCGATCAGCGGATTGGATTCCTCTGGCAGGTTGAGGATGGCCTCCGCGCTGGTCAGCCCTTTCTGGTCAGGGAGGCTGCCCGGGCCGAAATGGGCCAGGGGATTTTTGATTCCGCGCCGGTAATTGGCGGCAGCCACCGAGGCCAGCATCTGCCGGTAGCGCGTTTCACTGATATCGTGATGGCGGCGGTAGTTGTCGCCGAGGCGGGCGAAGAGCCCGGGGAAGGCCATTCCGCGGCCGCCTTCCTCCGGCCAGTAGGAGCAGCGCCCCAGTATTTCGGTGACTGCGGCCGTACCCAGCAGATTCATTTTTTCAACGCCGATTACCAGTGCCGCCCTGATGCGGCCGGCCTGCAGTGCATCCGCGGCCGCGTGCAGCGCCACTGACGACGAGGCGCAGGCGGCGGTGCACTGGTTCACCTGGGCGAAGCGCAGTGCCGGCTCTGCCTCCAGCGCCAGGGGCCCCAGCAGTTCCTGGCTGGCGAAGGCTCCGGGGGAGCAACTGCCGAGCCAGATACCGCCGATTTGCGCCGCATCTATCTGCGCATCGTCCAGCGCGGCGCTGGTCACGTCGCGCAGCATTGCTTCCAGCGAGTACAGGTCTAGGCGCTCACCGGCGTCGGGCCGTTTGTCGATATGAGCGGCGAAGGCAGTGTGTGCACCGCCGCAAATCAGAACTGAATTCCTCATCGCTGCAGGCCCACTATCCCTTCGACAAACTGGTCGATTGCCGCAATCGATGTCGCTTCATTCAGGGCCGGGGCGTGGCCACGGTGCGGGATCTCGTTCGCCGACATGTCTGGCAGACGCCTCTGCATCTCCGCGAAGCAGTCGGCCGACAGTATGTCGGAGTGCGCGCCGCGCAACGCCAGGGTGGGAATGTCGCGCAGGGATTCAAACAGTGGCCACAGGTCGGGTGGCACCGCAGCGGCGGTGTCGGCACTGATGGGTTTGGAAATTGCCGGATCGTAGGCCAGCTCGGGAATACCGGCAGTGTTTTCCCGGTACAGTTGGTGCGCCATGCGCATCCAATCTGTTTTTTCGTAGTCGGGGAAGGCGATACCGTTCAGTTCTTTCACTGTCGCCGCGGCATCTTCCCAGTTGTTTACCGGCGCCGTCTTGCCCACATAGCCCTTAATGCGCGTCAGGCCGCGGGGATCCACTTCGGGGCCGATATCGTTCAGCACCACACCTGCGACCAGTTCCCGGCGGGCGGCGGCCATCATCATCGCCATCAGGCCGCCCATGGAGGTGCCGACAATGATGACGTTGCGAATCTTTAGCTGTTCCAGCATACCGAGCGTGTCGGCCACATAGGTGCCGGGTTGATAATTGCTGGGCTGCGGGTCCCACTGCGACTGGCCGCGGCCGCGCTGCTCGGGCACCAGTACGCGAAAATTCTTTGAAAGGTGTACGGCCAGCTCGTCGAAATCTGCGGAATTTCTGGTCAGACCGTGCAGGCAGAGGATGACCGGCGCCTCTCTGCCTTGCGTCTCTCCACCCTGCGTCTCTCCACCCTGCGTCTCTCCACCCTGCGTCTTTGCACCTTGCGTCTTTCCAGGGTAGTCGCGGGCGTAGAGTTCCAGTCCGTCGCCAGTTTTGTAGCGAAGGTCGAAATAGTCTTGCATCTGATGTTCCTATCGGAAATAGGGGCGGGGAAGACCCCGCCCAAGCACAACAAAACGATCAGAACTGATAGGAGAGAGAGGCTGTGATCGTTCTTGGGTCCCCGTAGTAGCCAATGACACTGTTGGCCAGGGTCGGGAAGTTGTAGCCGGCCACGCGGTATTCCTCTTCGGTGAGGTTCTTGCCGTGTAAACCCAGGCTCCAGTTCTGGTCCGGGCTGAACCAGACCATATTGGCATCCACTACCGTGTAACCGTCCTGGTCGATGGCAGAGGGGGTTTCAAAGATGTGTGTCTCGCCGCGATAGGACGCATTGGTGTTCAGCATGAGGCTGCCCCCGAACAGGTCCATATCATAGGAAACGCCGAGATTGATGGTGTTCTCCGGCGTGTTGGAGACCACACGTTGATCCGCGGTATTGATCGGCGACAGCGTGGCCGGGTCTATCTCGATGAATTCATCGATCTGCGCATCGATATATCCGTAAGTGAAGTTGATGCGCAGGTTGTCGGTCAGCGCCGCGATGGATTCAATTTCCAGGCCGCGAGCACTCGCCTTACCGGCATTGATCACCTGGCCGGCGAAACTTTCCGCTGCACCGTCGCCGTCGGCATCAATCAGGATGCTGGTGGTGATCTGCTGATCGTCGTAGGCATTGTCGAACAGGGTGATATTCAGGCGCAGACGGTCGTCCAGCAACTGGCTTTTCATGCCCAGTTCTATGGTGCTGACGGTTTCCGGGTTGAAAGGATCGCCGGAGTTGGGGTTGCCTACCAGGTTGGCCCGGGGGTCAACGCCGCCGCTCTTGAATCCCTCCGCGTAGGAGACGAACAACATCAGGTCATCGCTGATATCGTACTCGAGTCCCGCGCGTGGGGAAAATTCACTCCACTCCGGGTTGCGGGTGAAATCCGAGGCGACCAGCTGATTATTGAAATTGCCAGCGCCCGCCAGCACGTTGTACTGCGAGAAGTAGGACTCGGTGGTCTTTTCATCCTTGGTATAGCGGCCACCAAGTGTCGCTGACCACTGGTCGTTGATCTGGTAGCTGCCCTGAGCGTAGAGGGCAGTGCTGATCGTATTTACGGCACCAATGGTGCGTGTGCCGATCAGTGGATTGCCGTCCGCATCGGAGTACAGCGATTTGTAGACGTCCAGGTCGAAGGCACCGGTGGCATCGCCGTCGAAGTAGTAGAGACCTGCCACGCCGCTGAATTTCTCCCCGCTGAAAGTCAGCTGGAATTCCTGGCTGAATTGCTCGTCGGTGTAGACCGCGCCGGACGCTTCCACAAGGCTCAGCTGCTCGTTGTCAAAGTCGATACTGGTGAAAGTGCTGCCTTCGCGCTTGGCGGTAATGGATTTCAGTACCAGCGCATCGGACATGTCCCAGCTGAGCGTCAGTGAGGCCCCTTCATTGATGACCTCCTGATCCGGGTCTATGCCGGAGCGGGTGTCGTAAACATTTTTAAGTGGCGCGGCGCCGGTCACGAACCCGTTGGTCAGGCGGTGGCCGCCGCGATTGTTGGAGTCGTCGCTGGTCTTGTCGATATCCAGGCGCGCGCTGAAATTGTCCGTGGGCTGTGCTTCGGCAGACAGGCGGTAGGCGAGGCTGTCCTTGTTGTAATTCTGCTCGCCGTCATTGACCGGGCCGACGTACTCGCCGAAGCCGTCGCGGTTGAGACTGGCCACGGCGCCGCCGAGCCACAGTTTGCCCTCGACCACTTCGAAGGCCGAGGAGATTTTCAGGTCGCGCTGGTTGTAGTTGCCGACCGCCGCATCGATGTTCAGGGGCGACTGGCCGCGCAGACCCTTGGTCACATATTTGATCGCGCCGCCGATGGTGTTTTTGCCATACAGCGTGCCCTGCGGTCCGCGCAACACCTCGATGCGCTCCACATCGTAAACATCGAGCAACGCGGCCTGCGGACGTGCGAAGTAAATATCGTCGATATAGACCCCGACGCCGGGTTCGAAGCCCCACAGCGGATCCTGCTGGCCGACTCCGCGGATATAGGCGGTGAGGGTGCTGTTGGTGGCACGACTGGCTTCCAGGGTGACGTTGGGGGATTGCTTGGCAACCTGGTCCAGGCGGGTGATTCCCAGCTCGCGCATCTGTGCCTCGCTCAGGGCGGAGACGGAGACGGGGACCTTTTGGAGATCTTCCGCTTGTTTACGTGCGGTGACCACGACCTCTTCGAGGGCGCCGCGGGTTTCGGACTGCTGGGCGATGGCGCCCAGAGTAAAGGTGATCCCCACGGCGGCAGCCAGGGGTTGCAGGAAATAATGCTTGGATTGGCTCACTGGAATTCCCTCATATTATCGCTTTTATCGTTATTCAGTCTTTTATCGGTCGGTGGAAACCGCACGCCGCCGCTGTCAAAACTCAACAGATGTTGAATCCTTCGCAAGGAAAACTCAACGGCTGTTGAAAGTCAAGGAGAAAATTCATCACCTGTTGAATCTGGCGTCGACTTGCCTCCTCGCCGAGCAAATCGCTCGCCGATTTGCAGGATGCCGGCGCCGGCGAGGAAGTAAGCGAGCGAAGCCAGAATTGCATAGGCGGCGGAGACAGCCGGGTTGGCGATGCCGCCGATATAAGTGAAGGCCAGGTGCCCGCAAAGCCCGATTACGGCGGCGCTGCCAACCAGCCAGGCGGGTGCGGGCTCGCGCCAGACGATACCGAACAAGAGCGGCACCAGCGATGCGGCGCCGAGGCCGTAGACCCCTTTCTGGGCGAAGATGCCTACCAGTGGTGGCGGGTCGTACGCGATGATCACGGCCAGGACACCTATACCCAGCAGTACCGCGCGCGACAGTAGCAGCCCGCGCCGGGACTCCGACTCCCGGTCGCCGCTGAGTGGCTGGTAAATATCGCGCACCACCATCGCCGACAGCGCCACCAGTATGCCGTCCAGGGTGGACATCCCGGCGGCCAGCAGAGTGATGCCGACAAAGGCGAGAAAGTAGGCATCCGCGCCACTGCCGGAATACTCGGCGGCAATGTAGCTGGCAACAACGGCATCCTGGCGCTCGACTTCGAGACCGCTGAGGCGGGCATAGAAACCCACTGCCAGCATCAGCATAAAGCACACGGTGGCAAAGGCAGCGGTGCCGATAAATCGGCTGACATCGCCGTCGCCTTTCAGGTAGAGCATTTTGGTCAGGATATGCGGTTGCAGCATCAGTGCGAAAGTGATCAGGAAACCGCTGCCGAAAACGGAGAAGAAATCGAAATAGAGCTCGCTATCGGGATTTTTCCAACTGGCAAAATTGCGCCCGATCCGCTGCAGTGATCCGCCGATGTCGCCGTCGAAGTAGTGCCAGCCAGATACAAATATTGCCAGAGATACCGCCAGCATCATCACGCCCTGCAAACTGTTGGTGTAGGCGTGTGCGTAGGTGCCTCCCATCAACACATAGCTGAAGACAAACAGGGCGATTGCAATCAGGGCGATGTTCTGGTCGATGGAAAACAACTGGGCCATCAGCAGGCTGCAGCCCACCAGGATCAACACCACGAAGGCCAGCGACAAGAGATTGATCAGTGCGAAGAACAGGCTCAGTGGGCGACTGTGGTAGCGACGGTAGATCCAGTCGGGGATGGTGATCGCACCGGCGGCGTCGCCGAGACTGCGGAAGCGGCGAGTGAGGACCAGTAATGCGGCGATAATTCCTGTTCCTCCGGCGACTGCGAAATGAATAAAGGCTGAAAATCCGTGTACATAGACAAAGCCCGGATTAATCACGAAGGTGGCCGTCGAGGCTATGGAGGCCGCCATGGTGATGCCGACCAGATAGGGGTTCATATCCCTGTTGCCGATGGCGAAGCCGCGGATATCCCGCGTTTTGCGCATCCCCACCCAGGACAGCCAAAGGGTCGCCAGGACGTAGAAGCCCAGGCACAGGTATTTGAATGTTTCCGCGCTCATCATCGTTTGCCCTCGGTTATGGTTGTTGAGATTGGGCCGTGCCCTTGATTAGATTCAACACTTGTTGAGGTGTCAAGACGCGGGTATTCTTGCAGCACTTTGGAGTGAAACGGGATTGACCCTATGACAACGGGTGTTGCGCGCAAAGCGGGAAAGCGTAAGGAGACTGAGCCACGCAGCCAGGAGCGGCGGGAACTGATTCTGGACGCGGCCGAGGAACTGTTTGCTCTGCATGGCTATGACGGCGTGACGCTGCGTCAGATTGCAAACCTGGCAGGGGTGGATGTGGCCCTGACCAGCTATTACTTCGGTCCCAAGCAGGAATTGTTCAATGCGGTGCTTGAGCGCCGCGGCCAGATCCTCAACGACGCGCGGCTGGAGGCCCTGCGTGCGGCGGAGGCCGAGGCGGCTCCCAATTCCCCGACCATCGAAAAAATTGTCGAAGCCTTCCTGCGCCCGCTGGAAATCGCCCAGGAAACTGAGGATCGCGGTTGGCGCAACTACTGCGCGCTGATCGCCTACGTCAACAATTCGCCGGTCTGGGGCGAAAAGATGATGGGCAAGCACTTCAACAAGCTGGTGCGTCAGTTTACCGATGCGATGCAGCGCTGCTTTCCCGCCGCCGCTCCAGAGGATATTTTCTGGTGCTATCACTACCTGTCCGGTGCCCTGTCGCTGACTTTCGCGGATACGGGCCGTATTGACCAGCTTTCGGACAACCGGTGTCACTCCCACGATTTCAAGTCTGCCTACGACCGCATGATTCCGTTTGTGGCTGCGGGTTTTCGCCGCCTTTGCAGCGGTAATTAGCGTTTCGCCCGCTGTGGGACCGGTGGGCTAGGGAAGTCGTGTACGCTTGTGGGGAAATTGCCAGAGGGAAATGTGGCGAGGGGCGGGGCGTCTCACCGCGTGTTCGTCTATCGCACCGACTCTGTCGCGGCTAGTTGGATGCGCCACTGGCCCGCAAGGCGCCAGCGGTTGTGGCCCGGGGGCGTTCCGCCCTTTAGCCCGGGTGCTTCTTCACCGTATGCAGCGCGGTGTCCCGCTCGAAGTACACGAAGAAATCGGCGTACTCCCAGCGGGTGATCGCCGGATCGCCAACCGGGCCCTGAATGCCGACGGGCTCGCCGAAGCGCGCGGTGACTTCATCTTTTTTCAAACCGCGAACCTGCTCGACATGGGCGTCGCCACCCTGGGCGCCGACGGGCACTTCGATGGTCTCTGCCTGGGCGCCGAGCGCGAGGAGCAGGGCGGCCGCGGCGGTAAATTGGGGGATGCGGTGGCGGAGTCTGCTGAACATGGGTCCTTCTCCGGGTTCATTGTTCTGTGTTGCCGGCCAATTAAAGCAGATATTGCGCTTAAACACTTGGATTTCTTCACGTTTTCCGTCAGGAACCTTGCCGCCGATGGGGCCGGGAGCTGTGGCGACTGCCGGGTGGCGCAGGCGGACCTTGCGCCTGTGCTAGGCTGAAGGTCGAACAGGCCCCCGCGGACAGCCACGGATGCGCATCGGACGACACTTCTCCACGACCGGACTGCTGATCGGCACCATCTTCTTTGCGCTGTCATTGACCCCCTCGCTGATTCCCCGCGCCGGCGCTTTTCAGGGGGTGATATCCGGTCTCTCCTTTGCCGCCGGCTACGGCGTGGGGGTACTCGGTGTCTGGTTGTGGTCCTTTCTCGAGTTGCCGAAACCGGGGGAGCGGGCGCAGCGCCTGTTTGAGTGGGTAGCGACCGGCGTCTGTACTCTGCTGGCGCTGGGGTTCCTGTGGCGCGGCAGCGCCTGGCAGAATTCCGTTCGCGCCCTGATGGGGCTGGAAGAGGAGTCCGGTATCAGGCCGCTCACCATCGCCCTGGTCGCGCTGGCGGTTTTCCTGTTACTGCTTCTGCTCGCCAGATTGTTTCGGCGCACTTTCCTGTTTCTGTCGCGCAAACTGGAGCGCGTGATACCGCGGCGCGTGTCGCTATTTATCGGCCTGGTTGCGGCGGCGGGGCTCTTCTGGGCGGTTTTCAGTGATGTGGTCCTGTCGGCAGCCCTGCACCGGGTGGATGCCATCTACCAGCAACTGGACGCGCGCATTGCGCCGGAGATGTCGCCGCCCGCAGATCCGGCAAAGCCGGGTGGCGCCGAGTCCCTGTTGCGCTGGCAGGACATGGGCCACCAGGGGCGGCGCTATCTGGCGCTGGGACCCACAGCGCAGGATATCGGCGAATTTGCGCCGGGGGCGCCGGCGCCGCTGCGTGTCTATGTCGGGCTGAATGCGGCGGAGACTCCGCAGCAGCGGGCGCAGCTGGCCCTGGATGAACTCAAGCGGGTCGGTGGCTTCGACCGCTCCGTCCTGGTCCTTATCACCCCCACCGGCACCGGCTGGGTGGATCCCGGCGCGATCAACTCGGTGGAATTTCTGCACGGGGGCGATATCGCCAGTGTCGCAGCGCAATACTCCTATCTTCCCAGCCCCATCGCGCTGATGACCGAGGACGCCTACGGCCGGGAGACGGCGCAGGCGCTGTTCCAGTCAGTCTACGGCCACTGGCGCCAGCTGCCGCGGGAATCGCGCCCCAGGCTGTATCTGTTTGGCCTGAGCCTGGGCGCGCTCAACTCGGATCGATCCTTCGATTTCTACGACATCATCGACGATCCTTTCCACGGCGCCCTCTGGACCGGGCCGCCGTTTCGCAGCGATACCTGGCGCGAGGTGACGGCGCACCGGGACCCGGGGTCACCCGCCTGGCTGCCGCAGTTCCGCGGCGGTGCCGTGGTGCGCTTTGGCAACCACTTCGGCGGCTACGAGGAGGGCGAGGTTCCCTGGGGGGCATTCCGCATCGCCTACCTGCAGCACGCCAGCGATCCGATCGTCTTCTTCGAGCCGGAGGCGGCCTTCCGCAGGCCGGCCTGGATGAACAAACCGCGCGGTCCCGATGTCTCACCAGATCTGCAGTGGTATCCGATCGTGACCATGTTCCAGCTGGCGGCGGACATGCACGCGGGCGTAGCCCCCATGGGCTTTGGCCACAGTTACGCGCCGGCGGACTATGTGCATGCCTGGCTGAAGTTGACGGAGCCCGAGGGGTGGAGTGCGGCGGAGCTCGAGCGCCTGCGCGAGAAGCTCCGGACCTATAACGAAAGGTGAGCGTCTCAGCGAATTGGGCGGGACTTCGAAAAGATCGGCCATAACCTCGCTAATTACTTGTATTTACTGGCGATTTTCCGCTTAAATCAGCGCTATGTTAAAACCCGTCCCCCTGTATATCGGCCTGCGCTATGTGGCCGCCCGCCGCCGTCAGCAGTTCATCTCCTTTATCAACGGCTTCTCCCTGCTGGGCATGGCGCTCGGCGTACTGGCGCTGATCGTCGTGACCTCGGTGATGAACGGCTTTGACCGGGAACTGAAGACCCGCATTCTGAGTGTCGTGCCCCACGGTTTCGTCGAAAAGGCCGAGGGCCTGGAAGACTGGCGCAGTGCGGCGCGGCAACTGGAGCAGCAGCCCCATGTCGAGGCGGTGAGTCCCTTTGTGCGCGGTTTTGCGCTGTTGAGTGCCGCAGGCGGCAGCCACGGCGTGGAGTTCCAGGGCGTGGACCCGCGGGCGCTGCGCAATGTCTCCACCGTTGGCGAACACATGATCATGGGCAGCCTGGACGCGCTGCAGCCGCGCGAATACCAGATTGTGCTGGGGCGCATCCTCGCCCGCCAGTTGAATGTGATCCCGGGTGACAGTGTGGTGCTGACACTGCCGGAAGTGGTGGTCACCCCCGCGGGTATTTTCCCCCGCACCAAGCGCTTCACGGTCGCCGGCGTGTTCTCCGTCGGCGCCCAGGTGGACCAGAATATGGCGCTGATGCATCTGGACGATGCCGCGCGGCTGCTGCGTATGCCGGGCCGGGCGCAGGGGCTGCAGTTGCGCTTCGACGATATGGACAATGCGCTGGGGCGGGTGTCTGCCTACGCGGAAGGTCTGGGTGAAGGATTTACCGGCGAGGACTGGAGCCTGTCCCAGGGCAGCCTGTTCCAGGCGGTGAAGATGGAAAAGACGGTCGTCACCCTGATGCTGCTGATCATCGTCGCCGTGGCCGCATTCAATATCGTCTCGGCGCTGGTGCTGATGGTTGCCGACAAGCGCTCGGATATCGCCGTGCTGCGCACGCTCGGGCTCACCTCGCGGCAGATAATGGCGGTATTCGTCGTGCAGGGCAGTGCCATCGGCATTATCGGCGCCTTTATCGGCGCGGTGCTGGGCATCCTGATCGCGCTGAATCTGACCGACATGGTGAGCTGGGCGGAGAACCTGCTGGGGGCGAAGATCTTCGATCCGCGCATATTCTTTGTCAGCTTCCTGCCATCGGAATTCCGCGCGGGCGATGCAGCCCTGGTGCTGTCCGCAGCGGTGCTGATGAGCCTGCTGGCGACGCTGTTTCCCGCCTGGCGCGCGGCGCAGATAGAGCCGGCGGAGGCGCTGCGGTATGAGTAATAGCGAGCAGGCTCCTACAGCGCTCTCTCGTCATTCCGGCGCAGGCCGGACAGCGTAGGCATGGATGCCGTAGCGAGCATTCGCGAAGCGAATGGCCCGAAGGGCCTGGCGCAGGAGCGCCAGCTAATCCAGGTGCCACCAAACTGGATACCGGCCTGCGCCGGTATGACGAACGAATGGACGTTTGATGCAAAGCGCCATATCTACAGAAAAAATTCAGGCTAAATAATTTGATGAACAGCCAAGTGGAAATAAATACCGAGCAGGCGACGCCGGCAGAGAGCAAAGAGGCAGTGCTCGCCTGCCGCCAGCTGCGCAAGAGCTATCGCCAGGGCACCAAAGAGCTGGAGGTGCTGCGCGGCGTCGAGCTGGAAGTCAAACGCGGCGAGAAACTGGCCATCGTCGGCGCTTCCGGATCCGGCAAGTCGACGCTGCTGAACCTGCTCGGCGGCCTGGATACCCCCAGCGCCGGTGAGGTCTGGGTGGCGGGGCAGAACCTGGCCAGCCTGAATGCCAACGAGCGCGGCTGGCTGCGCAACAGCAGCCTGGGCTTTGTGTACCAGTTCCACCACCTGCTCGGCGAGTTTTCCGCGCTGGAAAACGTCGCCATGCCGCTGCTGATCGGCAAGCATTCCGTCGCCAGCGCCCGCGCGGAGGCCCAGGCCATGCTCGAGGCAGTCGGCCTCGGAGCGCGCCTCACGCACAAGCCGTCGCAGCTGTCCGGTGGCGAGCGCCAGCGGGTGGCCATCGCACGGGCGCTGGTGACCCGGCCCGCCTGCGTGCTGATGGACGAGCCCACCGGCAACCTGGACCGGGCCACCGCCAGAGAGATTCACAGGCTGATGGACAAGCTCAACAGCGAGATGGGCATCAGCTTTGTCATAGTGACGCACGATCCGGACCTGGCCGCGGCCCTGGACCGCTGCCTGCACCTGATCGACGGCCGACTGGAACGCGACTGGCACGAGGGCGACCGTGTTTAAGCCGCTGCCCGCTTTTATCGGCCTGCGCTACGCGGGTGCCCAGCGGCACAGCGAAGATTCCGCCGGGCTGGTGTCGTTCATCTCCGGCCTGTCCATGGTGGGGCTGATTCTCGGCGTGGCGCTGATGATCGTGGTGATGTCGGTGATGAACGGCTTCGACCGCGAGCTGCGCGAGCGCATCCTCGGCATCATGCCCCACGCGACCATCTACAACGCCAGCCCCGAGATCGACTGGCCGGCCCTGCGCGACAAGCTCGCCACGGATCCGGAGGTCATCGCAGCCGCAGAGGTCTGGCAGGTCAATGCCCTGGCGCGCAAGGGCAGGGAAGTGACGCCGCTGCTGGTGCAGGGCATAAACCCCGACACCATCGTCAAGGTGTCGAATGTCGGCGAATTCCTCGATCCGCAGGCATTCGCCGCCCTCGGCGACAGCGCCGAGCCCGGGGTCATTCTCGGCCGCGGTATTGCAGAGAAGCTGGGGGTAGCCGAGGGCGAGCACCTGTCCCTGATCGTGCCCAATAGCGGCGGGAATGGAGAGGCAGCCGATGGCGGCCGCCGCGCGGCGCGCCTGGCCGGCTTCAAGGTGGTGGATATCTTTCACTCGGGCACCGCGCTGGATCACTCCCTGGCCCTGCTGTCCTGGTCCCAGGCGCAGGCCCTCGCGGGTGGCAGCGGCGGCGCCGGTGTGCAGTTGCGCCTGAGTGAGATGCTCGAGGCCAACTGGATCATGCGCCGCCTGCTGCAGGAACTGCCGGCACAGGATTTCTACGGCAGCGACTGGAGCAGCACCCACGGCAACCTCTATCAGGCGATCCAGATGTCGCGCAACCTGGTCGGGCTGCTGGTGCTGCTGATCATCGCCATCGCCGCGTTTAACGTGGTGTCGACCCTGGTGATGGTGGTGATCGACAAGCACAGCGACATCGCCATACTGCGCACCATGGGCGCCAGCACCCGCGAGATACTGCTCACCTTCGTCAGTCAGGGCGCGCTGGTGGGCCTGGTCGGCGCCGTGGTCGGGGGGATTCTGGGCGTGCTGGGCTCGCTGACGGTCACCGACCTGGTGGCCGGGCTCGAATCCCTGTTCGGTATCCAGTTCCTGAAGTCCGATGTCTACCCGGTGGACTATCTGCCGTCCGAACTGCAGTGGCCGGATGTGGCCCTGGTCGTGGGCGCGGGCTTGCTACTCAGCCTGCTGGCGACCCTCTACCCGGCGCTACAGGCCAGCCGCGTGCAGCCGGCCGCCGCCCTGCGCAACGAGCAGTAGGCAATCCGCGCATCAGTGCATTGGATTTCAAGGGCGGGGTGCGCCACTGTTCCCCCTGGTGGCGGTGCGCACGGCGCACCCTACGGGGTCAATTTTATTGGAAATTGACCATTGAGCGCTTGGCGAGCCGCAGCTTCCAGCGCTTCAACACATGCCAGCGCCACAGCGCCTGCATCGTAAAGTAGGACAGGGTGGCAAAGAAGATGCCCGCCAGCAGCGAGCCGAAAAACAGCGGCAGCCAGATTTTCCCCACCTCTTCAGTCAGCCACTCCCACGACAGCTCTATGCGGAAATCCAGCGGCGGCGTGCCCAGTATCCAGGCGCCCAATTTGTAAGTGCTGTAAAAGATGGCCGGCATGGTCACCGGGTTGCTGATCCACACCAGAATCATCGATAGCGGCAGGTTGCAGCGGAACCACAGGGCCAGCAGCGCGGCGATGATCATCTGCCCCGGCAGCGGCAGGAAACTGGTGAAGATACCCACCGCAAAGGCCACGGACACCGAGTGGCGGTTCAGGTGGAAGAGGTTGGGGTCGTGCAAAAGAGTGCCGAGAAACTTCAGGCCGCTGTTGGCGCGGACCTGCTCGGGGGTTGGCAGCCATCGCCTGATAATACTCTTCGGCATATTTCTATATATCCGGGTGCTGGCAATTATTAACGAATGATTCTGTCGCCAAGGGACGGAAAGACAAATCCGGTGCATGATCCTCTGGCGCCGTCCAGCCGTAAGCATAGAGTACCTGGGCACGGGCGTACCGGTGCGGGCGCTATTATGCCCACTTAGTTATTACAAGACTACCGCTCCACAAAAAGTCAGCTTTTCCGCTGGATTGTCAACAATTACCCGTTGCGTTTCGGGTTGACGCCGGGAATTGGCTGGTTTATGGTCGGCTCTTCTCGGGATTGTCGACAATCCGAAGTCCATACCGGAGGTTGTTAATTGGAAGGCGGACAGCTGAAGAGCATCGAGGCGAGCCAGAGCCTGGCCGAGCGGTTGTTCGTCACCCTGCGCGGCGAAATCGTCGAGGGGCAGATCGCTGCCGGCAGCAAGATCAGCGAGCCGGAGCTGGCGCGGCGCTTCAATGCCAGCCGCGGCAGCCTGCGCGAGGCGCTGATGCGGCTCGAATCCCTGGGCCTGCTGGAGCGCCGCGTCAACGTGGGCGCGCGGGTGGTCGACCTGACCGAGCGCGGCCTGCTGGATCTCTACGAAGTGCGTGAGGCGCTCGAGGGCATGGCCTGTCGCCTCGCCGCCCAGTACCACACGAAAGAAGATCTGGTAGAACTGCGCCAGATGCTGGCCCGCCACGAGCAGCAGGAAGAGCTGCAGGCGGGCAAGGCCTACTTCCAGCCGGAAGGCGACTTCGACTTCCACTTCCGCATAGTGCAGGCGTCCAAGAACGACCTGCTGATCGACACACTCTGCAATCGCCTCTACTACCGGGTGCGCATGTACCGCTATCAGCTGGGTATGGCCAGCCCGCGCGCACAGCGCGCCTTCCGAGAGCACGGTCATATCATCGAGGCCATCGAAGCGGGGGACGGCGAGCTGGCCGAGCTGTTGATGCGCCGGCATATCCGCGCCTCGCGGCACAACATTGAAAAGAAACTAACAACAGAAACCTGACAAAAGAAACCTGAGGTTTGCCCATGAGCCAGAAGTCTTCCGCCGGCGCGCGTTTCCGCCGCGCCCTTGAAGAAAACCAACCATTACAGGTGGTCGGCACCATCAACGCCTACACCGCCATGATGGCCGAGCGCATCGGCCACAAGGCCATCTACCTGTCCGGCGCCGGCGTCGCCAACGCCTCCTACGGCTTGCCGGACCTGGGCATGACCAGCGTCGACAATGTGCTGGAAGACGTGCGCCGCATCACCGCGGCCAGCGAGCTGCCGCTGCTGGTGGATATCGACACCGGCTGGGGCGGTGCCTTCAATATCTCCCGCACCATCAAGGAGATGATCCGCGCCGGCGCCGCAGCAGTGCATATCGAAGACCAGGTGGCGCAGAAGCGCTGCGGCCACCGCCCGAACAAGGAAATCGTCTCCAAAGAGGAGATGGTCGACCGCATCAAGGCGGCCGTTGACGCCCGTACCGACGACGACTTCTTTATCATGGCGCGCACCGACTCCTTCGCCCAAGAGGGACTGGAAGCGGCCATCGACCGCGCCCAGGCCTGCATCGAGGCCGGCGCCGACGGCATCTTCGCCGAGGCGGTGACCGAACTGGAGCACTACCGCGCCTTCAAGGACGCGCTGAATGTGCCCATCCTCGCCAACATCACCGAATTCGGTAAAACCAGGCTGTACAACGCCAGAGAGCTGGGCGAATCCGGCGCGGATATCGTGCTGTACCCGCTGTCCGCCTTCCGTGCGATGAACAAAGCCGCGGAAAACGTCTATACCAGTATTCTGCAAAACGGCGACCAGACTGCGGTGGTCGACACCATGCAGACCCGCGAGGAACTGTATGACTACCTCAACTACCACGACTTCGAGCAAAAGCTGGACAGTCTGTTCAAGAAATAATTGGCACTGACCCTGGGAACGCCGAGCTCCAGCTCGGCAAGCGGGCCAAAGGCCCGCCCTGTAGGAGCGGCGGGGCGGCCATCCGTCGGTGGCCGCGATCGATCTTTCCGATTGGCGAGTCCGATCGCGGCCATGGGCCGCTCCTACATCCATCAAACCGAACAAACTCAAGAGAAAGGGGAAATAAAGATGGCAGAGAAAAAAGTAGGAGGCGCCGGCCTGCGCGGCCAGGTCGCCGGCAAAACCGCACTGTCCACCGTGGGTAAATCCGGCTCAGGCCTCACTTACCGCGGCTACGACGTCAAAGACCTGGCGGAGAACTGCGAATTTGAAGAAGTCGCCTACCTGATTTTCTACGGCGAGCTGCCCACCAGGGCACAACTGGCCGACTACAAAGGCGTACTGAAAGGCATGCGCGGCCTGCCGCAGGCCCTGCGCGAAGTACTCGAGCGCATTCCCGCCGACGCCCACCCGATGGACGTGATGCGCACCGGCTGCTCCATGCTGGGCAACCTGGAGGGCGAGGAGTCCTTCGCGCAGCAGCAGGAAAAAGCCAACCGCCTGCTGGCCGCCTTCCCGTCGATCATCTGCTACTGGTACCGCTTCACCCACGACGGCGTGCGCATCGAAACCGAAACCGATGACGATTCCATCGGCGGCCACTTCCTGCATATGCTGCGCGGCGAAAAGCCGAACGCGCTGCACGAGCAGGTGATGAACGTTTCCCTGATCCTGTACGCCGAGCACGAGTTCAACGCGTCCACCTTCACTGCGCGCGTCTGCGCCTCGACCCTGTCTGACCTGTTCAGCTGCATCACCGGTGCCATCGGCTCCCTGCGTGGCCCGCTGCACGGCGGTGCGAACGAAGCGGCGATGGAACTGATCGAGCGTTTCTCCTCTGCCGACGAAGCCGAGCAAGCACTGCTGGGCATGCTGGAGCGCAAGGAAAAGATCATGGGCTTCGGCCACGCGGTCTACACCGAGTCCGACCCGCGCAACGCCATCATCAAGCAGTGGTCCGAAAAGCTGGCCGCGGACGTGGGCGACGACGTGCTCTACCCGGTTTCCGTGCGCTGCGAGGAAGTCATGTGGCGCGAGAAGAAGCTGTTCTGCAACGCGGACTTCTTCCACGCTTCCGCCTATCACTTTATGGGCATTCCCACCAAGCTGTTTACCCCGATCTTCGTGATGTCCCGCGTAACCGGCTGGGCCGCCCACGTATTCGAGCAGCGCGCCGACAACCGCATCATCCGCCCGAGTGCCGAGTACGTCGGTCCGGAACTGCGCAAGGTTGTGCCGATTGCCGAGCGCGGTTAACCCCCCCCTGGGAACGCCGAGCTGTTTACCTTGGAACGCTGAAGGCTCCAGCTCGGCATGCGGGCCGCAGGCCCGCCATTTGTAGGAGCGGTCGTTGGCCGCGATCGGACTCAATCGCAGCCGCGGATATCAATCGCGGCCAACGGCCGCTCCTACAGGTTTGTGCCGGAAATTGACCGCAGATACGAGTAGACAGATTTACCAAATGATGAACACCGAATACCGCAAAAACCTCCCCGGCACGGATCTCGATTACTTCGACACCCGCGCCGCCGTCGAAGCCATCCAGCCCGGCGCCTACGCCAAGCTGCCGTACACCTCGCGCATCCTGGCCGAAAACCTGGTGCGCCGCTGCGAGCCGGAAAATCTGACTGCAGCGCTGAAGCAGATTATCGAGCGCAAGCGCGAACTGGACTTTCCCTGGTTCCCCGCGCGCGTCGTCTGCCACGATATCCTCGGCCAGACTGCGCTGGTGGACCTCGCCGGCCTGCGCGATGCCATCGCGGAGCAGGGCGGTGACCCGTCCAAGGTCAATCCGGTGGTGCCGACCCAGCTGATCGTCGATCACTCACTGGCCGTAGAGCATCCCGGCTTCGAGAAAGACGCGTTCGAAAAGAACCGCGCAGTGGAAGAGCGCCGCAACGAGGACCGCTTCCACTTTATCAACTGGACCAAGACCGCGTTCGAGAACGTCGACGTGATTCCGCCGGGCAACGGCATCATGCACCAGATCAACCTGGAGAAAATGTCTCCGGTAATACAGGTGAAAAACGCCCCCGATGGAACAAAAGTCGCCTTCCCGGATACCTGTGTCGGCACCGACAGCCACACCCCGATGGTGGACGCACTGGGCGTTATCTCCGTCGGCGTCGGCGGCCTCGAAGCCGAGAGCGTCATGCTCGGCCGAGCCTCCTATATGCGCCTGCCCGACATCGTCGGCGTCGAGCTGACCGGCAAACTGCAGCCCGGCATCACCGGAACCGACATGGTGCTGGCGCTGACCGAATTCCTGCGCCGCGAGCGCGTGGTGGGCGCCTACCTGGAATTCTTCGGCGAGGGCGCTTCCAGCCTGAGCCTGGGCGACCGCGCCACCATCGCCAACATGACACCGGAGTACGGCGCCACCGCCGGTATGTTCGCCATCGACGAGCAGACCATCGACTACCTGAAGCTGACCGGCCGCGACGACGAGCAGGTGGCGCTGGTAGAAAAATTCGCGAAGGAAACCGGCCTCTGGGCGGACACTTTGAAAGACGCCGAGTACGAGCGCGTACTGAAGTTCGATCTTTCCTCAGTAGGCCGCAACCTGGCCGGCCCGTCCAACCCGCACGCGCTGCTGCCGGTATCCGAACTGGCCAACCGTGGTATCGCCCGAGATTGGAAAGAGCAGTGGAAGGAAGAAGAGGGCCTGATGCCCGACGGTGCGGTGATCATCGCGGCGATCACCAGCTGTACCAACACCAGCAACCCGCGCAACATGATTGCCGCCGGCCTGATCGCGCGCAACGCGAACAAGCTGGGCCTGACCCGCAAGCCCTGGGTGAAAACCTCCCTGGCGCCGGGGTCCAAGACCGTAAAAATGTACCTGGAAGAAGCCGACCTGCTGCCGGACCTGCAGCAACTGGGCTTCGATGTGGTCGCGTTTGCCTGTACCACCTGTAACGGCATGAGCGGCGCGCTGGATCCGGTTATTCAAAAGGAAGTGATCGACCGCGACCTCTACGCCACCGCCGTACTGTCCGGCAACCGCAACTTCGACGGCCGTATCCATCCGTATGCGAAGCAGGCCTTCCTGGCCTCGCCGCCGCTGGTAGTGGCCTACGCCATCGCCGGTACCATCCGCTTCGATATCGAGAAAGACATACTGGGCCACGACAAAGACGGCAACCCGGTGACGCTGAAGGATATCTGGCCGAGCGACGAAGAGATCGATGCGATCGTCAAGCAGAGCGTGAAGCCGCAGCAGTTCCGCGACGTCTACATTCCGATGTTCGACCTGGAAAAGCGCGCGGAAGAGAAGGGCAGTGCGCTGTACGACTGGCGCCCGATGAGCACCTATATCCGCCGGCCGCCCTACTGGGAAGGCGCTTTAGCGGGAGAACGCGCGCTGAAAGGCATGCGTCCGCTGGCCGTGCTGGGTGACAACATCACCACCGACCACCTGTCGCCGTCCAACGCGATCCTGGCCAGCAGTGCCGCCGGTGAATACCTGGCGAAAATGGGCCTGCCGGAAGAGGACTTCAACTCCTACGCCACCCACCGCGGCGACCACCTGACCGCGCAGCGCGCCACCTTCGCCAACCCGAAACTGTTGAACGAAATGGTGCGCGACGAGAACGGTGAGGTGAAGCAGGGCTCCCTGGCCCGCGTGGAGCCGGAAGGCAAGGTCACCCGCATGTGGGAAGCCATCGAGACCTACATGGACCGCAAGCAGCCGCTCATCATCGTCGCCGGCGCCGACTACGGCCAGGGCTCGTCCCGCGACTGGGCGGCGAAGGGCGTGCGCCTCGCCGGTGTGGAAGCGATCGTCGCCGAAGGCTTCGAGCGCATTCACCGCACCAACCTGATCGGCATGGGCGTGCTGCCGCTGGAATTCCAGCCCGGCACCACGCGCAAGACCCTGGGCCTCGACGGCACCGAGACTTACGACGTGATCGGCGACCGCACCCCGCGCGCGACCCTGACGCTGGTGATCCATCGCCAGAACGGCGAGAGCCTGGACGTGCCGGTAACCTGCCGCCTGGATACCGCGGAAGAGGTTTCCATCTACGAAGCCGGCGGCGTGCTGCAGCGCTTCGCCAAGGATTTCCTCGAAGCGGAAGCAACTGCCTAAGTTCAATAGTCGTCATGCCGGACTTGATCCAGCATGACGAGCGAACAGGGTGCGCCGCGCGCACCACAAAAACCGTAGGATGGGCAAAGGAGCGTAGCGACGCGCCCATCAGCAGAGCCTGCTGACGAATGCGTAACGCTTCGCCCATCCTACGGCAGCCAACACCAATAATCGCTGTGGGAGCCTGCCCTGCAGGCGAACGAATCGGAGTCCGATTTAATCGCCTGCAGGGCAGGCTCCCACAGAATGGTTGAATGACTTTTGCCGAGAAATCAATGAGCCATCCTCCCCAAATCAAAGTCCCCGCCACCTACATGCGCGGCGGCACCAGCAAAGGCGTCTTCTTCCGCCTGCAGGACCTGCCCGAATCCGCCCAGGTCCCCGGCCAAGCTCGCGACAAACTGCTGCTGCGCGTCATCGGCAGCCCCGACCCCTACGGCAAACAGACCGACGGTATGGGCGGTGCCACCTCCAGCACCAGCAAGACGGTAATCCTGTCCAAAAGCGAACAGCCCAACCACGACGTGGACTACTTGTTCGGCCAGGTCTCCATCGACAAGCCCTTCGTGGACTGGTCCGGCAACTGCGGCAACCTCACCGCCGCCGTCGGTGCCTTCGCCATCAACAGCGGTTTCGTCGCTGCGGAGCGCGTGCCGGAAAACGGCATCTGCACCGTGCGCATCTGGCAAGCCAATATCGGCAAGACCATCATCGCCCACGTACCCATCACCAACGGTGAAGTGCAGGAAACCGGCGGTTTCGAACTGGACGGCGTCACCTTCCCGGCGGCAGAGGTCCAGATCGAATTCATGGATCCGGCAGACGGCGAGGGCGCGATGTTCCCCACCGGCAACCTGGTGGACGACTTAGAGGTGCCGGGCGTCGGCACCCTGAAGGCCACCATGATCAACGCCGGCATCCCGACGATCTTCGTCAATGCCGCCGACATCGGCTACACCGGTACCGAACTGCAGGAAGTCATCAACGGCGACGACAAGGCCCTGGCCATGTTCGAGACCATCCGTGCCCACGGCGCGGTGAAAATGGGCTTGATCGAAAAGGTGGAAGAGGCCGCAGCCCGCCAGCATACCCCCAAGGTCGCGTTCGTTGCGCCGCCCAAGGGCTATGTGGCATCCAGCGGCAAGGAAGTCGCCGCAGACGATATCGACCTGCTGGTGCGCGCCCTGTCCATGGGCAAACTGCACCACGCCATGATGGGCACCGCCGCCGTCGCGATCGGCACTGCCGCTGCCATTCCCGGTACCCTGGTCAATCTGGCCGCCGGGGGAGAGGAGCGCAATGTGGTGAACTTCGGCCATCCGTCCGGCACCTTGCGTGTGGGCGCGGAAGCGGAAGTGGTCAATGGGCAGTGGACTGCTACCAAGGCCATTATGAGCCGCAGTGCGCGAGTACTGATGGAAGGGTGGGTGCGTGTGCCCGGGGACAGCTTCTAGAGTGCCGTAAGGTTAATTCTTTAACCGATCGCTTCGCCACAGACACCATGGCGGCGTTGAGAAAGCTTGAAATTACGCTGCTGTTCCGGCGCTTTCTCGGCTTGCCCTGGAGCCTGTGGCTGTGCGCTTAATTTACAGAATTAACCGCATGGACCACTAGTGAAAATGACAGATCGCCGGGCGCGAGGGAAACCACGGCTGCCGGCGGCGCAGCCACCAGCAGCACGCGAGAGACCGCGCCGGACCGGAGATACACCCGCGCCGGCCGGGCCAGGTTCTCCATCACTCGGGCGACTTGCCGAGCTTGGTGTGGATGCTCGCGGCGTTCTGCTCGTCGTCGCCAGTAAATAGCCTGAACTCGCGCTCAAAACCTTCTAGAAATTCCAGAATCATCGCGCGCTCTGCCACCATATACACTGGCACAGGCGCTGGTGGCAGTTCGCCCCCCTCAGCATCGAACGAATCTGACAGCTGTGTCGGATTCTCCCCCTCGTCCACAGCCTGCGCGGTTGCGCGCGGGTGCGCTTTTGCTTTTCGACTCTTTCTCATAAATCCCCCGATTATAATTATTGGCAAAAGTCCAAGGTCACGCCCCATGCACGGCCTGCGGGCCTTGCTGCTCCTGCTTTCTGGCGCCGGCGATCAGCAGGCCGGCCAGCAGCGACAGGTCATGCCAGGACAGCGCGCTGCCAAAGAGGATGATGCGGCGCTGCTCAAACGAGAACAGCAACCAGGTGCACCCACACCAGGCCGAAGAACAGGGCAATGAGCGGCCAGCTGGTCAGGGGCCGCAGATTCTGCAAGCGCCCCCCTCGTTAGTCGGACATGAAACTTGCCGTCATGTGCGAAAGGAGGTGTGTAGTCCTGGACAACAGGGATTTTTTCATGGCCATTCCGCGCCATATCTGATGGGCGGCAGATTAAGCCTGGACGGGCGATCGGGTCAGGTATAAAAAAATAAATACAATAGGTACAGGTTGAGTGCTTGCAAGGTGGAGCCGTGACCGCGGAATTTCGGTACCAGAGACCGGAGCCCTGGTTGCTGCGGGGGTATTCGAGACCGGCGTTGACGGCCGGGCGAGCGACTGTCACCTATTACTCCGCAGAAATCAGCAGTATTGACCTCGAGTCCGAGGAAGCAGTCTGAGATGGCAGCGCCACACACTGGCGCGTTCCGTCCAGAGTCAGGTGTATCTCCTTCCGGGCTTCGGATTTTTCGCCCTCGAATGTGAGGGAAACCCGGCTCGCGGGCAGCCGCTGGAGGCAAATTTGCTGACCCGCGTTATCTGTAGTCATCGCGGGCATTTGCGTGACTTCGACTGTTGCCGGCAGGCGGAGAGTGATGCGCGCGGAGGCAGACGCGCTGGCTCTACTGTCTTCCGCACTCGCCGCCGCTACGAAACGCGCGAACAAAAGCGCGCTGGCGCCAGCGAGGTAGCGCAGGTCTATCTGCGGCCAGCTGGTCAGGCGCCGCAGACTCTGGAAGCGGCCCTTGAAGAGTCGGAAGTTAAGTTTGCCTCCTCGAGCGAGAGGAGGTGGGAAAACCGGTACAACAGGAATTTTCTCCACGGGGGCGAATCCGCTAACGGTCAGTTTGCGGGCACATTACGCGAATAGAATTGATAGGGTCAGGGCTACAAGCAGGAAATATAATAGGTACAGATTTCGTTTGAGAGTTAAGCCCTTGGCCCAAGAGTATCGTTATCTCCAGCTGGAGGCCTGGCTTCTGCAATGCCTCAAAGAACAGCGGTGGCGTCCGGGTGAGCGGCTTCCGTCGATACGCAGTCTGTGCCGGGAACACGGTGTTTCAAAAGCTACCGCACAGCACGCACTGCAGAGACTCGAAGCTCAGGGACTGGTGGAGGCGCGCCCCAAGGCGGGGCATTTCGTATCCCAGCAAATTCCCAGGGCACAGCCGCCGCTCAGCCGGACGCGCATCGAGGCCCCGAGACCCGTCACAGTCAGCGACTTGCTGCTGGATATCATGCGCCGAAGTGCCGCCTTCGATATCCTGCCGGAATCCCATAGCGGCGAGCTGCCGCCCGGTATTGTCGCCTTGAACCGCTCCATCGGGCGTTCGCTCAGAAGGCAAAAGGGGGAAGACTATCAGTACTACGACGAACCGGCCGGTGACGGCGGCCTGCGGGAACAGCTGGCACTGCACCTGTCCCGACGTGGCTTGCAGGTTGGGCCGGAGCATTTGTGCATAACGTCCGGTTGCCAGCACGCGCTGTTTCTTGCACTGATGGCCTGTTGCAAGCGGGGAGACGTGGTGGCTGTTGAGTCGCCCGGATTCTATGGCGTCATGCAGCTTATTGAGCAACTTGAACTGCGAGTCGTCGAGGTCCCGGCGTCCAGTGAAACTGGTATGGATATCGATGCACTGGAAGAGGTGCTGCGTCGCTGGCAGGTAAGGGCATGCATCGTTTCTCCAGCATTTGCCACGCCGGGCGGCGCCCTGATGGGCGATTCGTCCAAACGCCGGCTGCTGGCACTGGCTGAGCAGTATGACCTCGCTGTAATCGAGGACGATATTTATGCGGACACCGCGTTCGGAGCGGTACCTGATCCACTCAAGGCCCTGGATACTGAGGACCGGGTGATTCTTTGCAGTTCCTTCTCAAAGTGCCTGTCCCGCGACTTGCGGCTCGGTTGGATTTCCGGCGGGCGCTGGCATGCGCGTATTCTCCACCTCAAACTGATGACGCAGCTGGCAAGTAGCCGCTTTCTCCAGCGAGGCGTGGCCGAGTTTATGGCGGACGGCGGCCTCACGGCGCACTTACGCCGTTTGCGCATCGAGCTGCGCGAACGCCGGGATCATTTACTTGCGCTGCTACAGGCCTGGCCCGGTGAGGTTCGGGTGAGCGCGCCGCAAGGCGGATTGGCGGTGTGGGTTGAGTTGGCGGATACGGTGGATACGCTGGCAATTTATCCCGAGGCGCTGAGTGCGGGTGTCGTGATCACACCCGGCCCGTTGTTTTCCGTATCGGGAAAGTTCAAGAATTGTCTGCGCCTCAGCTTTGCGCATGCCTGGACCAACGCGCGCGAGGCCGCATTAAAGCAACTGCCGGAGCTGTTGTATCAGCCGATTCAGAGCTGCAATTTTCGGCAATCTCCTCCGTGACTAAGGATGTAGTAGCCAATAGCCTACGGGCCAATTGCATTAGCAAAGGCACCTTCTTCCGCCTGCAGGCCCTCCCCGAACCCGCCCAGCCCCCTACGGCAAACACACCGATGGCAACTGCACCGTGCGCATCGGGCAGGCCAACATCAAGAAAACCATCATCGCCCACGTACCCATCACCAACGGTGAAGTACAGGAAACCGGTGATTTCGAACTGGACGGCGTCACCTTCCCGGCGGCCGAAGTGCAGATCGAATTCATGGACCCGGCAGATGGGGCGGGGGCGCAAGGTGAAGGGAGCGCCTTGTTCCCCACCGGCAACCTGGTAGACGACCTCGAAGTCCCCGGCGTCGGTACTTTAAAAACCACCATGATCAACGCCGGCATCCCGACGATCTTCGTCAATGCCGCGGACATCGGCTACACCGGCACCGAACTGCAGGAAGCCATCAACGGCGACGACAAGGCCCTGGCCATGTTCGAGACCATCCGCGCCCACGGCGCGGTAAAGATGGGCCTGATCGACAAGGTAGAAGACGCAGCCAACCGCCAGCATACCCCCAAGGTCGCCTTCGTCGCGCCGCCCAAGGACTATGTGGCCTCCAGCGGCAAACAAGTCGCGGCCGCTGGCATCGACCTGCTGGTGCGCGCCCTGTCCATGGGCAAACTGCGCCACGCCATGATGGGCACCGCCGCGGTTGCCATCGGCACCGCCGCCGCCGTTCCCGGCACCCTGGTCAATCTGGCCGCCGGGGGAGGGGAGCGCAGCGTGGTGAACTTCGGCCATCCGTCCGGCACCCTCCGGGTCGGCGCGGAAGCGGAAGTGGTGAACGGGCAGTGGACTGCCACCAAGGCCATTATGAGCCGTAGTGCGCGGATTCTGATGGAAGGGTGGGTGCGGTTGCCCCGGGATTGTTTCTAGTCGTATCGTATCTGGCCTGCTCACTAAGTGAGCAGGCCAGACGCTGATACTGGATATCCGGGAAAGCGAGCCTCATGCGGCGTTCGCTTTTTTTATGCCTGCCAGGCTCTGTTCAATACTTAGTCAGAATATAATTTGTAGCGGCCGAGCGGCTGGGAATCAGAGGTCGAGGGCTAAGTAGGAGCACTAATATCTCCCTTTTGGCTTTACCGGAACTACCGAACCATCTCCATTTTTGTATGGATATACAGTGGGTGGCCTTGACTGCTAATTATGATGATAATGGTGACGCAAGTCACAATAATAATGGGCGGGCTTAGTGTCTCATGTGTGGCAGTACTCACAAGAAACAGTTTAGTGTTGTTTATTTGATCGCTATGGCGGCTCAAGCGGGCTTAAACCGCAACGCGCCAGTTACCAATGAGGATAGTGTCGATATTTTCTTGCCGCTTATGAGCTTGCCGGTGCTTGCAAGTTGCCTGGATAAAGGTTGGTAGCAGTTGGCGCTTTAAGCGAGATGACATCGATAGCTGGATCTAAGAGAAGAAATCTGAAGACAAATAATTGGGCGGCTGCCATTTGAATATGAGAAGTAAGGTATTGATGACATTTTTTGTATTTATACAAAAAATGATCAATCCCGATGGTTCAATGGCTGTATAGCAATTACAAAGGGACATTGAATTGAAACACACAGAATTGATAAATCAATTTAGGGAGGGGCTTAATGAGGTTTCTAGAGAAGTGGAAATTTCGTCAGCCATGTCGCATTTTGATATCAATCATATCTGTGAAAACCTGTTTTGCGGGATCTTTAAAGAGCTGTTTGATCTGCCTCATCTTCGGAATTTAAATAATGATGAGCGGAAAAATTTTCCTAGCATTGACTTAGCTGATGATCAAAAGCGCGTAGCTATACAAGTAACATCTGATAAGTCGCTAGAGAAAGTTAAGGATACTATCAGGAAAGTAAAGGCGCATAAGTTATATGAACGGTATGATAGGTTCGTTTTTTACTGTTTAACTATGAAGCAAGGTCAATATTCACAGGAAAGTATTGATAGAGAGTGTGGAGGAATTCTCTCTCTCTGTGCCAGTAATGATATCCTTGATTATAGAGATCTGGCGACAAAAGCAGCTAATGTTGAACCTCCTGTGTTAAAACGTATAGTTGAAATTCTGGGCTCTTATCAGCGCGGCTGTGATGTTGGCCTGGCAGATCAAGATTTTGATCCGCCCGTCGACCCGCCCGAAACACTATTAAGTAATTTGGTCGAACTCTACCTGCCTTCAAGGCTATACATTGCTGAAGTCAGAGAATATTTCTTAAACGGAAAATCGGGCAGAAAGCGATTAAATGAGAGGAAAGCTGTAGCTCAGGCTTCGCGTGACCTTGGTTATAAAATTCCATCAGGGTTTGAGGTCGCCTCAGGAAGGATTATTACTTTCTTCAACCTCGAGGAACCCAATAACCCATTCTCACATTTAGTGGAGGATGGTACGGCTGAATATCTTGCACCTGATGATTATTGCTCAATAGATAAAAATCACGAACGGGTATTTAAGTCGCTTTTGCGTTTATCACTTCAACAGATGCTTTTTAAACATAAAGTGATGTGGCAGCACGATGAAAGACTGTTTATTTTTCTGCCGGTGCATGATCAGCAAGATGTACGCACCGAAAGTTGGTATGGTAAGAAAAAATCGAGCCGAACAGTCTTTGAGCGAAAGTACAAGACAAATAAGCCAGGTGAAGTTTTTCAGATTAAGCATTTTGCTTTCTCTGTGAACTTCTTAGTCCTGGACCGAGGTTGGTATATCTCGATCACCCCCGATTGGTTCTTTAGCTGGGGCGATCGGTATCGTAAATCACCCTATTCAGACAAGCCATTAAGCGGCTTAAAGCGCCTTGAAAGAAACAAGTCAGTCTGCGATCAATTTCGGTTTTTAGCATCTTGGCTTAAAGATGTAGATCAGGTCGATCTATTTTCGGACCAATCCGAAAATGGCTTTAGCATGACATTTGGTGACATTTTAAAGATAGAGGGCGGGCGTGTTTTGAATGAAAGCCTCTGGGAGCCTTTAGGTACCACTGGTGACGAGCAGGATGCACAGGGGAGTTTCATCAATAATGATTATTGAGCATGTTAATGAACCTAAATTGATCTTTGCTAATGGCGAGCATATCTGCCCCCGTAGAGGGATCTTTGAATATGGCGTTTATGATCAAAAGCAGAATACCCGTAAAAAAGAGGTCTATATTGGTGGCGTAGGAACTAGCCAGTGTATTGATTATTTAGCCAACTGGATGGGGCGTTGTAAAGGCTTCATCGCGGCGCCTTCGGATGCCAAGCAAGAAAACCTGAGATTGCCTTTTTGCGGTTTTAATTCTAATCGCGGTTACAAATCGGAACTTACATTTTCAATCGATTTGGCAAAGACCATTAAAAACAATGATGTGAAAGAAATTGTTAAAATAAAAAATCGTGCAGAGCGTATAATCCGCGCGATAGATCTTTATTATGAGAATATCAAGTTCCTTGCTCAGAACCGTCATGTAGACGTCGTGGTCTGCGTTATTCCTGAAGATCTTTTTAAGGCTGTTTCATCTGACTATAGTCCAGGTGATGAAAAACTTGAAGATGAAGATGTTTATGAGGAACTTAACTTCAGGCGGGCTTTGAAAGCAAAAGCAATGCATCTAGCAAAGCCTTTGCAACTAATTCGTCAGGTCTCACTTGATCCAAGAAAAAACGGCGATCAGCAGGATGATGCCACCAAAGCCTGGAATTTTTGTACAGCGTTGTATTACAAATCTGGCCCGACAATACCCTGGAAATTGAAGAGGGATGAATCCAAGGGCGCCTCGTGCGCTGTCGGTATCGCTTTTTATCGAAGCCGAGACCGGCAATCATTGAGCACTAGCTTAGCACAGATATTTGACGAGCTAGGAAATGGTCTAATCCTGAGAGGCACGCCTGTAGAAATCGATAAAAATGATCGTATTCCTAAGCTGACAGAGGGGCAGGCATATCAATTACTTAAAGCCGCATTGACGGAATATCGGGTAGCATTAGGTACATACCCTGCGCGGGTAGTCGTTCATAAATCATCGAACTTCACTGATCAAGAAATATCGGGACTTGAGTTAGCAGCCCAAGATATGAACATCGATGTAGTTGATTTTGTAACGGTGATGGATTCAAAGCTACGCCTTTACCGAGAGGGGAATTACCCTCCGTATCGCGGGACTTTGGCTAGACTAGATGGTGAAAGGCAGGTTCTATATACACGCGGGGCTGTATGGTATTACCAAACGTATACTGGCCTGTATGTTCCACAGCCACTTGAACTCAGAGTTGTGAAGTCTGAAGAGTCTCCAAGCTTTATTGCTGAAGAGCTATTGGGATTAACTAAGATGAATTGGAACAACACCCAATTCGACGGAAAATACCCTGTGACGTTAGGGTGCGCAAGAAAAGTCGGTGAAATCATGAAATATCTAAATGAGGCCGAAACACCTCAAATTAGATACGGCTATTACATGTAAATGATTAATTTGGTGAGAAAAAAGTAGAAGTCGTGAAAATACATTTTATCGGAGAGTTATAGTGGCTCTAACTTTACATGTACTTCCACCTGGTCACCGCTGTCCAAATCAAGGAGATTCCGTTGCCTATCTTGAATACGACAATTGGGATGATTATGGGCATAAAACTCTATTTAGCCTAACAGTCTTTGATGAGTACGGAAAGCAGCATGAAATTGGTAATGTCAAGATTACATTTTTTGGTCAGGAGTATGGGAAAACAATTGAGCGCATCCCTGATGACGTAAGGAAATCACTACCTGAAGAATTTTACTCACTGGGCCAAGATGCCGATTACTATCAAAATCTAGTAGAAAAATTATCGCGTGAAAATAGGGAGTTTTTATTAGCTGCGCTAGGTGACGTTGTATTCAATGAGGTCAAATTGCACGCGGCATTTGATGAGCGGGCATTTAGAACATCGCTTTTGCGAAATGTGAGTAAGTCATCTATTGAGCAACAGTTTGCGAGAATTTTGCGGGGTGAAGCGCCGCTTACTGAGTATGACTTCTTTTATGAGAGGGCTGAAGGAGAGCAGTACTCTGGCATCAAAGTTGAATTTTCGGTAGATCCAAATACGAAGCCATCATCAAATATCCATATATTGATCGGGCGCAATGGAGTCGGCAAAACGACACTGCTCAACAAGATGGTGGATGCTCTGATCCCTGGCAGAGGGACCGTTGAAGAGACTGGCCGTTTTGCTACTAATACAGGCTGGGGTGATGCTTTCGATTTGGAAGAAAACTATTTTGCTGGTGTCGTTTCAGTTTCATTTAGCGCTTTTGATCCCTTTAAACCACCTCGTGATCAGCTGGATGCCAATGCTGGCATGAAATTTTCTTATGTCGGCCTTAAGAAGAGGCTGATGCTTGAGGGAAAAGAAGTTTGGGTGCAAAAGGATGATGAGGGTTTGTGTGAGGACTTGGTCCGAAGTTTGAATACTTGCTTTTCTTTGGTGGCTAAAAGAGATAGGTGGATTTCTGCGGTTAAAACGCTTGAGTCTGACCATAATTTTGCTGAAATGGATTTGTGTAATCTTGTAAATATTTACGAGAAAGACATGCCAGGGGGTAATCATTACTTTTCGAATGTAGTTTCATCTTTGTTTAGCCGTATGAGCTCTGGACATGGGATTGTCCTGTTGACAATTACGAAGTTGATTGAGACTGTCGAAGAGAAAACACTTATCTTATTAGATGAACCTGAGAGCCATCTCCACCCGCCTTTACTGTCGGCCTTTACTAGAGCTCTATCAGACCTTCTTGTCAACCGAAATGGTGTCGCTATTGTTGCCACTCATTCACCAGTTGTTTTGCAGGAAGTTCCGAAGTCGTGTGTTTCTATTATTCGCAGAACAAGGCTGAATGCTATAGTCGATAGGCCAGAAATTGAGACATTTGCAGAAAATGTTGGCGTATTAACCAGAGAAGTTTTTGGGCTTGAAGTTTCCAAGTCGGGATTTCATAAGCTTTTAGCTACTTCAGTAGCAACCGGTAAAAGCTATGAAGAAATTGAGCTTGAATACCACCACCGACTTGGTTTTGAAGGTAGGACCATCCTACGTTCTATGATCACGGTTCGCGATTCTCAAGGGGGGCATGAATGAGAGCGATGACTGCGCCGGGTTATAGCCCCCAGGAAGTATATCAGGTATGTATCAATAGTGTTTCAGATCTCAATTTGCGCTCTAGATTGAATGCCGTTGTTGCAAATATCGGTCATGCGGCGGATGAATATCTGCAAAAAGGACCGATCAGTGAACTGCATACAATTGCGTCGAGCGAATGTGATAACGATACGATTGTGGTTGGTGAGGTTACAAAAAAGGAACTTAAAGACGTTTATAGCGCTCATATGGTTCCCAGAACAAAGCCAGCAAGAACCATTTATGATTCAATAGTCGCTAGAGCGCCCTTAGGTCGCTGTCCATTTTGTGGTTTTGGTCATGCAACGACGTTGGATCATTACCTTCCAAAATCAAAATACCCTAAGTTATCGGTCTTGCCTTTAAATTTGGTGCCCAGCTGTAAAGACTGTAACTCCGGGAAACTTGCACGCACACCATCTACACAGGAAGAGCAGAGCCTCCATCCATATTTTGATCATGCTAATTATGTGGAGGAGCAATGGTTATTTGCTAGGGTGGTTCACACAGAACCTGTAACGTTGAATTTTTTTGTCAGTCCACCCGATGACTGGAGTGATTCATCAAAAGCTCGTGTACATGCACATTTTGATGAGTTTAAATTGGCTGCTAGATATGCTGTCGAGTCGAGTAGTCAATTGGCATGCCTAAGGGACACGTTGGCAATGCATCGTGAACAAAATGGTGTTGATTCAGTAAGGCAGCATTTGGAGTTTGAAGCGCAATCAAACTATCGCCAGCATAGGAACTCGTGGCAAACTGCAATGTTTCAGGGATTGGCAAATAGTGACTGGTATTGCAACGGTGGATTCATATAGTTATGCGCTTGGGTTGCGTAGATTTAGAGAGTGTATTTGTCATTATTAAGCGCGACAGGCAAGCTTTGAATAATAAATAGGTCCAGATCAACTACCCAAGCCTCAACTCAGAACAGACTCTTGCCTCAAGGATTTATCCTCAGCCGCCACAGCTTTGATCAGCGCGGCAGCACCTGTATCCACTACTGGCTGACCACGCCCGAGGGCCCGGTCAAGCTGGTTGTTGAAGGCGAGCGCCCGGTCTTTATGGTGAAGGCGGCAGATCGCGCCTTGGTGACCGAGGCTCTGGCCGGCGTGATATTTGGGGGCAGAGTAAAATTTTGGCGTCAAATGGAGCCGTAGATTTAGGTGGCGAAATTTTGCTCTGACCTCTAATGTAAAAAACTCAAGATATACAAGAATTTCGAGAAGAAAGTGAGACACAAGTGGCGTTTCAAAACGCCCTGCGCGCCGCGATACATTGCATGGTGCCGGTATTTCCCTTGAGTTGAACCGGCTGTAGGCAACCGGGCTCTGATGTAGTTTTCACATTCCAGCGACTTTTTAGTCACATTTGCGTTGCTAACCTCCCAGCGTTTCACCAAATAAAAACGGCAGATTGTTGAAGGGATAGCAATATGAGCAGGCAATTGAGACAGGTATCGTGGTTGGCTCTATCGGCGAACCTGATTGGATTTCCACTTGTTACCCACGCAGCAGAGGCGCCCGGTGCGCTGACTTTCATAGTCAAGGACCAGAATACTGACCGGCCAATCTCAACCGTGCAGATCACGATCGAGGAACGGGAAACCAATTCCACGCGATCTGTAGAAACCGACGCACAAGGTCGCATCGTCGTTGAACAGCTAGACCCGGGTCTCTACTCGGTGAGTGTAGCCAAAAGCGGGTTCGCTTCATCGTATCAGCCAAGCGTACGCGTGGTTACGCGCAAAAATATCAAGATTGAGTTCGAGCTTGGACAGCAGGCACTTGAGGAAGTGTCGGTTCTCGGACAGCAAGCTGAAGCATTATCAGTTAACAGCACCTACCTCGATAGAGAAGCGTTGCGAAGTGCTGTTGGCGGTGGCGCAGATCCGCTCCTCTCGCTGGACGGCTTACCTGGCCTTGCATCCGCCAGTGAATTCGCGAGCTTTAGCGTACGCGGCCGAGGGCCAAGAGATAATTTGTTATTCGTTGATGACTTTCCCTTTGATAAAGCGGTGCACTTTGATGCCACACTGGGTGAAGAAGAAGATGTCGGGGGTGGCGGCCGTTTCTCGATTTTCGCACCGAACGTTATCAGTGGCGCAGAGTTTTCGCCGGGTGGTTGGAGCGCGGCTTATGGGGCCGGGCGGCATCGCTGCTCAAACTGGAAGTGGCCGATGGCAATCCAAGCCCTTCAGCGAGTTTCCGTTACGACCTTGCGGGCTATGAAATTGGTTACGACGGCCCTACCGGTATCACTGAAGGTTCTACGTTGCTCGTTTCTGCCCGGCGACTGGATTTCGGTGCTTTGTTTGAAACGATCGAAGAGCTCGATATTGGGGAGCCCGTCTTAAGAGACGTCATTGTAAAGTCGGTCATACCAATCAACCAGAACCACACCTTCGAAGTTCTGCTGATGGATACGCACGAGGACTATACCCGCGGCGTAACGCACGTTTTTGCGTCGCCCAATTTCGAAGATGCTGCGCTTCAGGATTCTGAACAGGATAGTGATTTGTACGGTCTGACATTGCGATCATTGATCGGTGAAGAAGCGGTCTGGACCAATAAGGTTTACTACCGCACAAGCGACAAGGTCAGTTCAGAAGGGGAATCCTTTCCTGATCTGGTACCTGAGGGATCGCCTGCGTCCAGCTTTCCGGTGCGGGAAGACATTATTACCATCGGTGAAGGCGAGAAAGAGATCGGCTGGCGCAGCGACTTCGAGATGGTGAATCCATGGGGCGTGTTCAGTGCCGGTACTCGAGTTACGCAAATTGAACTGGACTACAACACCTTCCTGGATGGCGATTGGATCCGGTTTGTCTACGACGACGATGATTTCAGGCCAGACCCCGATCAGCGTTTTATTGTGCTGACGCCCGAGAGCATCAACTCTTCGCTAGTTCAGAAAGAAACCAGCTACGCAGGTTACGTAGAACAACTTTTTGAGCTTGGCGAATGGGATGTTCGCACAGGCATGCGGTTCGAACAGGACGGCTTTGCCGACGAAAGCTTCGCGTCGCCCAGGTTCAGCGTCAATTGGCGGCCGAGTGCAACGATCAGATACTTTGCGACTGCAGGGCTCTTTCATCAGTCGCCACGGTTTTTAGACCTCGCCGCTAACGAGTCGAACGACCTTGAGAACGAAGTCATCACACACGCTAGTATCGGGTATGAATATGTCCCGAACAACAACTGGTCAGTGTTGACGGAAGCCTATTACCAAAACCTCGACAACCTGGTGGTGGACCTCGATCGAGCTAGCGGAACCTTTGCAAACATTGGTGACGGCACATCGTACGGCGTCGATATCGTGGCCAACCGGATGATTCGCGAGGGCATTTACGCCACCGCAACCTACTCTTATAACGATGCCGAAGTCGACCGCAAAGACGGTCGCGGTGCCGTAGCCGCCGAATTCAGCCGCGAGCATGTCGCTACCCTAGGACTGACCTGGGAAATCAGCGACCGCTGGAAGGTCGCCGGGCGCTACAAATATCTTTCCGGCACGCCAGACGACTTGTTTATTGTTCACTCAGACGTGTTGGGAGCCGGACAACCTCTACGCTTCTCGAAAGAGATCACTGAGCGCAATGTCGGTCGCAAAAGCGGTTCCGGCATGTTGAACGTTCGCGTTGACTATCGGCGCGCATTTGGCCCCATCGATTTAACAGCCTTTCTCGATGTGATCAACGTAACAGCAGCGTCGTCGAGCGACGACACCGAGTTTGACTACCGCCGAGGCATTGAAGTGGTAGACGAAAATGAAGCCGAGCCGCTTATTGGGCTGCGACTGGACTACGCCTGGTGATTCGTGCCTGGTAAATCGTGCCTGGTAAGGGGAGGGCAGCAGATGGTACACGCGCTTGGTGCCGTGCCGATCAGAGTGTTGATTGTCGAAGACAACCGCGACATTTGCGAGAACATTGCCGCGTATCTTGAAAAGCATAGCTACGTTATGGATTTTGCCTATGACGGTATAAGCGCGATGCACCTGGCATTGACAAATCGGTTTGACGTTATTGTTCTAGACCTGATGCTGCCGAGGATGGATGGCCTAAGTTTCTGCCGAAAGCTGCGAACTGATGCCGAAGTAGAAACGCCCGTGCTTATGCTAACGGCGAGAGACACGCTTGACGATAAACTTAAGGGGTTCGAGGCTGGAGCCGATGACTATTTGGTCAAGCCATTCGCATTACAAGAGCTACATGCGCGACTGCAGGCGCTGTACAAACGTAGGCACGGAAAAACCTCCAACCTGTTAACAGTAGGTGATCTGACGATGAATAGGTCCACGCTGCAAGTGCATCGCGCGGGGCGGCGCATCGATCTCACCCCTGCTGGTATGAGACTGCTTCAACGATTGATGGAGGCGGCGCCGTCTGTTGTGGCTCGCGATGATCTCGAAACGTTGTTGTGGGCTGACGAGCGCCCCGATGGTGATGCGCTTCGCTCGCACATGTACAAGCTGCGGCAGGCTATCGATAGGCCGTTTGATAGCCCGCTAATTCATACGGTGCATCGCATCGGGTACCGAATTGCAGAGGATGCTGAGTAATGTACCGGTACAGTTTACGCAAGCGTGTCGCAATTGCATTTGCGATGTGTGTTGCTGTACTCAGCGTGGTCTGGGGATTCGCTTTCTTCTCTGCGATCAGGTTGAGCGAAGACCGTGTGCTGGCGCAGCAGCTACAGCGTGCCGCCGAAAGCTATCCCTCTCTGACGATGAACCTTCGCGGATACGATGAGGTTGGCAGCTTGCCGGAATCACTCAGGGAATGGGCGCAGACAAACCCCGCTGAGGGATTATACGAATTCCATACCGAAGAGTTGCATGTCGCGGTAATACCTACCAACAATGAACAGCGAAACGCATTTGTGGTTTTCGATGTTGCCGGGATTGAGGCTGCGTCGTCAGAGGATTGGTGGTTGCTGCTCGTGATCACCGGTGTCGTGGGTGCGCTCGGTGCTCTTGGTTTCGGGCTGGGCGTTCTTGTGATGCGTAGAGCGGTTGCCCCTGTCGCGCAACTCGCTAAAGTGGTCGCGGACATCGACCCGGAAAAACTATCGACCGAAGACCATAAACGCATTGAGTCCAGCCGGTTTGGCGATGATGAGGTTGGCGTGCTCGCCAGGACCATTGAGAAGACGCTTGAGCGTATCAGCGCATTTGTAGAGAGGGAGCGATACTTTACCGGTTCGGCCAGCCACGAGTTACGGACGCCGATCACTGTGATCATGGGCGCGCTTGAGCTGCTGGAACAAAGCGATCTTTCAGAAAGTGATGCGAAGGTGGTAGATCGAGTGCGGCGAGCGACCTTCGAAATGAAAGCCACGATTGAAATGTTCCTGTGCCTCGCTCGCGAAACCGATGATGGGTTGTATGGCGAGCAGTTTTTAGTGATGCCGCTGGTAAGCCAAGCGATAGATCAGCAGCGTCACTTATTGAATGGCAAGTGCGTCGATGTGGAAATCGATGATCTATCAAAACCCATTGCCTGCGGCCATTCACAGGCTTTTTCTATCGCGGTCAATAATCTGGTGCGCAATGCATTCGAGCACACGCTTGAAGGGCAGGGGACAATCACGATCCACATCAAAGAACACGAGCTTTTCGTCACCAATAAGGTGAGTAGTGAAGCAAATGAGGGGCACACACCCACCGAGGCGTCGTCGCACGGGTATGGTCTGGGCCTGGGGATCGTCCAACGGCTGTGTGAGCGCAATCGCTGGTCGTTTTCGCTGCACGCTGATGAAGCGCGTGTAGCCGCCCGTCTTTCGTGGTGACGACGGCAGACCCGCGAGCACTGCCAGGCGTTAGCAAGCCGTTTCGTAGGCTATGCTGTCACGTTTAGATTAGCTCGTTAGATCGGCGTGTTTGAAAGAGAGGTGGTTCTGGCCGCCGTCATAGCCGGCGCCCTGGTCTTCTAAAATGGCCAGGTCAATACAACTTTTCAAATTGTGCTTCAATGGAGTCAGCTCTGACTTAATTATGGCCGCATAGGCAGTCAACCGGGAGAATAGGGTGACCTTTACACGCAATCCGCAAGCGTCCGTCGCAGAGTCCACGACTGTCGCGTCCCGAGGTATTAAGAGACAGGCACCAATAACCGTCTCGGCGCCAATGACTCCAATGATGGAAGTTGTCCAGCTAAAGAGCATGGTAAACGCAACCTTGCTGGAGCTTCTGCCAGCCCAAGAAACATCGCCCACGCATCTGCATCAAGCCATGCATTACGCTTTACTGGGGCCAGGCAAGCGCTTGCGCCCGCTTCTTACGCTTCTGGCTGCGAACGTGGCCACTGACAGCCATACCCTCCGTATGGCCTGCGTATCGGAACTGGTGCATACCGCTTCGCTGATTCTCGACGACCTTCCCTGCATGGACGATGCGACTATGCGCCGCGATCGCCCCTGCACGCACATACGCTTTTCCGAAAGCACAGCCATTCTTGCATCAACAAACTTTCTCAACCTCGCGTACGGGGTTATCGCCAACTGCCCTAACGTGGAGGCTTCCACCAAAGTCGCCGTGAGCGCTCATCTCAGTCATGTTGTTGGTTCTATGGGATTAATTGGCGGGCAGATCGCTGATTTACAAAACCAGCCCGTGGGCGCCAAGAGCGAAATTGAGCAACTTTATCACCAGAAAACAGGTTGTCTGTTTGAGTTTTCTGTCGTCACCGGCGCACGGCTTAGGGGGCTGGACGCAGAAGTGATAGAGGCATTGACGCGCTTTGCCCGTGCCTTTGGTCTGCTGTTTCAGCTTTACGATGATATGTTGGACCACAGTACCTTTGTGCAAGAGACCGGTAAAGACGTGCAGCAGGATGTGGGGAAAACCACTTTGCTTTCTCTGTACACACCGGAAGAAGTTCGTGGCGCATTGAGCGACGCACAAGCACTGGCGAGAGAGCAATTGCGCAGAGCAGGATACGAGGAATCCTTACTCGCAGCGCTCGTGGAACAACAGTTCGTTACCTTCAACGGCGCGGCGCAAAGGCTCGGGAGTTAGACCTGGCGAATGACGGCGACTGCAGCACTCACCATTGACCAGCTACGGGTCGTCTACGGCAGCCGCAGCGCCTTAGACGACGTTTCTTTAGAGGTGCGTCCAGGTGAAATACTCGGCATCCTCGGGCCTAATGGTGCAGGAAAATCGACATTGTTGCGCGCCATTACCGGCAAGTTGCGCCCCACCTCTGGGCAAATATTCATTGCCGGAAAAGCGCTTTTTCCGGGCAAGGCCTATCAGCATTCCATCGGCTTCACCCCCCAGTTCCTGGGTTTATACCGGCACCTGACGGGGCGGGAGAACCTGGAGTTTTTCGCGCGCTGCACAGGTGTCAGTCGCCACCAGATCACCGCACGGGTCAGACAAGCGCTGGAAGAAATCGAGTTAACAGACAAAGCCGATGTGCGGGTAGACCAAATGTCCGGTGGTATGCAACGGCGTTTACACCTGGCAGCCACCCTGGTCTCGCACCCGTCTCTACTTGTGCTGGACGAACCCACAGCCGGGGTCGACCTGGGTGTGCGCATGTCAATCCATGACCTTATTCGCCGCCGCGCCGAGCAAGGTGCGACCGTGGTCGTTGTTACTCATGAGTTAGATGAAGCTGAAGCGCTATCCCACCGCGTAGCCCTTCTTCATCAAGGCCAGCTGAGAGCCCTGGCCGAGCCCCAGACCTTAGTACACGAAACCTTTGGTAACAGTCAGCTATTCGTTGTACGTACGGTTCCCATGCTTTCCCCGGCACTCTGTGAGCGGCTGCAGGAGATTGGTTTTCGCCCTCGCAGTGATGAGAGTAGTGATGAGAGCAGTGAATGGTGTCTACAAAGTGACTTACCGCTGGATAGGTTGATCGATCACCTCTACCGCGACTTGGTCGGAGCACGTGATGCAATTGCCGAGGTCTCGGTGCGCCGGCCCGGATTAAAAGACGTGATGCAGCACTTCACCGGTGCCCGAACCGATTCTGTGGTGGAGCCGGAGTCGGAGTCGGTGTCATGAGGGCAATTTTCCGGGTGATGGCCTTGGGCTTGTGGCGTGACCGCGGTGCGTTACTCTTGGCATTTGCTTTGCCCAGCTTGGTATTCGCCATATTTGCCAGCATCTTCTCCGGCGCAGCGGAAGGCGACTTGCACTTGCGGGTAGGGCTCGTGTTGGAAACTGAAGATCCGGTATTGCAAGACTTCGCGCAGTACCTGACACAAGCCGAAGACGTGGAGATTACGGCTCTGCCCGATTCTAGCCGCGCTCAACTACTGGAAGAGGTGCGACAAGGTAATTTCGACACAGCGGTGATCATCCACGGGCAGCCAGACGATAACAACAGTCCGCTGTTTACCATCGTCAGCGAGCCTACCCGTGAAATTGCTGCCCTGTCTTTACAAGGCTGGCTGCGACAAAGCCTGGCCTCCCAACAACCACAGCTTCTTGTGCAACGTCTTGCGCAAAGCACAGAAGCTTTAGTGGATGGCTTCACGCCCGGACAACAGGCGCGCTTGGATGCCGCTTTAGGCGCAATGGCCCGAGAACCGGACAGCGCAGCCGCCGAAGATGCGCTTATCGAGTTTCAGCCCGTTTATGGCCAGGCGCCAGCGTCTGTATCCGGGCTTAGCGGTATTGCTTACTATGCTGGTGCCACCACAATTCTGTTCTTGTTATTGTCCGCCGTGAATGCAGGCATGGTCAGTTTGGAAGAGCGTCAAAACGGTATTTCCGAACGCCTCCTGCTGAGCAAAGCTGCGCATGCTCGGTTACTGTTGGGACGGTTTCTGTTTTTGTTAACTCTGGGATTTTTACAGGCTAGCGCCATATTCCTGGTCGCAAGGTTCGGGTTTGGGCTAGAGATAGAGAGCGCTTTGGCGCAAGTCATTGTCATGGCATTTGCCTGCGCCGCCGCTAGTGCTGGGCTGGCACTTTTACTCCTGTCGCTGTGTCGAACAACTCAACAGGCGACAACCTTTTCTGCGTTTTTTGTGCTCATAATTTCTGCCGTCGGCGGCTCAATGGTGCCACGTTTTATGATGCCTGACTGGTTGCAGGCGGTGAGCTTGTTCACACCGAATGCCTGGGCTATTGAAGGTTTTTACGGGGCGTTGATTCGCGGCGACAGCTGGGCTCAGCTAGCCCAGCCCGGCGGCATCTTGGCTGCCGTGGCCCTGGTGTGCCTGCTTTTAGCTGCCGTCCCCATATTCAAGACGCCGGCCTAACAGGGTTGTAAAACATGATGGACTGGTTCTGGACGCTCGTGCTTGTGATAACGGCTTTCCTGGGCATGGAAGTGTTCGCCTGGTACGCCCATAAGTACATTATGCACGGCTGGGGCTGGCGCTGGCACAAGTCCCATCACGAATCCCATCATGAAAATACTGACGGCGTGTTCGAGAAAAACGACCTGTATGTTGTTGTGTTTTCTCTGGTGGTGGTCGGCATGTTTGCTGTGGGTGACCTTTACTGGAAGCCACTCATGGCAATCGCATCAGGTATTACGCTTTACGGCGTCGTGTACTCTCTGTTTCACGACGGTATGGTTCACCGACGCTGGCCGATTCGCTGGCAGCCGAAGAGCGGCTACTTGAAGCGTCTGGTCCAGGCTCACCGAATACATCATACCGTACGTACTCGAGAGGGTGCTGTGTCCTTCGGCTTCCTTCACGCGCCTGATGTCAGGAAACTCAAGAAACGCCTGAAGCAGCAACAGGCTGCATCTGTGCGAGAGGATTCTCCAGAATGAGATAACGCTCGGTGGTTTGAGGTCTCGCTGGTTTGAGGTCTCGGTGGGGTTTGAGGTGTAGCCTCTTTCGATATTAACCATAAACAAAGGCAATCCAATGTATTCCCAGCGAGAGCGCGACATGACCGATGACGATTTGGTGAAACGCAAGAATGATCATCTCGACATCGTGCTGGATGCTCGTCGGGCAAACACTTCGACCCTTACGGGATTCGCCGACTATCGCTTCGCCCATTGCGCCTTGCCAGAGTTGCACCTGGACGATATCGATCTGAGCACACGACTTTTCCATAAACCAGTGAACGCGCCGCTGTTGATCAGTTCCATGACCGGCGGTGCTGAGCGGGCCAAAACGATCAATCATCACCTGGCAGAGGCCGCCCAACACCTGGGTATTGCCCTGGCCATCGGTTCCCAGCGAGTCGCCCTGCAGTCTGGCAGCGATCATGGCCTGACTAAGCAATTGCGACGCATCGCCCCGAATATCCCCCTGCTTGGCAATATCGGCGCAGGTCAGCTACGGGAGCCCCAGGGGATCGACTGGGCGCGCCGGGCGGTGGAGATGATTGAGGCGGATGCATTGATCGTCCATCTCAACCCCCTGCAGGAGGCGGTGCAAGAGGGCGGCGACCGGGACTGGCGTGGCGTGCTTCACGCCATCGGCACGCTGGTCACGTCGCTCGAGGTGCCGGTGGTGGTCAAGGAAGTAGGTGCGGGTATCTCTCCCGATGTGGCTCGGGCGCTGGTGGAAGAGGGGGTGGCGATGATCGATGTGGCCGGCGCCGGCGGCACCAGCTGGGCAGCGGTGGAGGCGGAACGCGCGTCAGGCGAGACTCAGCGCCGGGTCGCCATGGCCTTCGCCGGCTGGGGCACCCCCACCGCCCAGGCCATTCGGGCGGTGCGCCAGACCCTGCCGGAGACGCCGCTGATTGCTTCCGGCGGCATTCGCGATGGGGTGGATGCCGCCAAGGCAATACGCCTGGGCGCGGACCTGGTGGGCCAGGCCGCGGCAGTGCTCGAGAGTGCCACCGAATCCAGTCAGGCGGTGATCGAGCACTTCGAGGTGGTCATCCAGCAGCTGCGTATCGCCTGTTTTTGTACCGGCAGCGCCGATCTGCATGCCTTGCGTGCGGCGGTGCTGCTGGATGATCGCGGCGTCCCTCTGGAAGAGCCCCATGACTAGGTATATCGCCGTCATCGCCCCGGTGCTGCCGTGCCGGTTGCTGGCTACGGGGTATTACTCGTGAACGCGCCGGACCATGACCTGATACTGGTGGGGGGCGGCCTGGCCAACGGCCTGATCGCCCTGCGCCTGACACAGGCGCAGCCAGGGTTGCGCCTGCTGATGTTGGAAAGCGAAAGTCGCCCCGGTGGTCATCACACCTGGTCGTTTCACGATGGCGATCTCTCCGAAGCCCAACATGCCTGGCTGTCGCCCCTGGTGGGCCGTCGCTGGGCGCGGCACCGGGTGATTTTCCCGCACCGCGAGCGCCTGTTGAACGGAGGCTATGCCAGCATCTTTTCCCGGGATTTCGCCCGCGTTCTTGTAGAGGCCCTGGGCGACAGGCTGTGGGTCGACACGCGCGTGGCCCGCCTTTCCCAAAACCGCGTGGAACTCGAGGATGGCCGGGTGCTGCACGCGAACGCGGTGATCGACGGCCGGGGTCCCGCCGACAGCACGCATCTGACCCTGGGCTATCAGGCATTTCTCGGGCGGGAAGTGCGCCTGGACAGGCCCCACGGCCTGGAAGAACCGATTCTCATGGACGCCAGCGTGCCGCAGCAGGACGGCTACCGGTTCGTCTACCTGCTGCCCTTCAGCCACGACACCCTGCTAATCGAGGATACCCACTATGTGAACCGCCCGGAGGCAGACGCGGCCCGACTGCGAGAGCACATAAACGCCTATGCGCGGGATCGCAATTGGCAGATTGTCGAAACCCTGCGGGAGGAGAGCGGTGTGCTGCCGATCACCCTGGCGGGCGATTTCGACGCCTTCTGGCGGAACGCCCAGGGTCAGCCGCGAAGCGGCCTGCGCGCAGGGCTGTTCCACCCCACCACCGGCTACTCCCTGCCTCAGGCGATGGGTCTGGCGGAGTGTATCGCCGAGCTTGGAAATCTCGATGCGGCGTCGCTGTTCCAGGCCATCCATGCCTTCGCCGCTCGTGAATGGCGGCGCCAGGGCTACTTTCGCCTGCTCAATCGCATGCTGTTCCTGGCTGGCCGCCCGGAGCGGCGCTGGCAGGTCATGCAGCGCTTCTACGGCCTGTCGGAACCGCTGATCGAACGCTTCTACGCCGGACGCCTGACCTGGGCCGACAAGGCGCGCATCTTGATAGGCAAGCCGCCGGTGCCACTTGGCGAAGCGATCAAGGCGGTGCGGCTGAATTCACCGCAAAAGATCGCATCCACCTCCTTCGGAATACGCTCATGACACCACCTCGACCCCGACCCCAACGTGCCCTGGTGATCGGCGCCGGCTTCGGCGGCCTGGCCCTGGCGATTCGCCTGCAGGCCGGCGGCTACCAGACCACTCTGCTGGAAAAGCGCGACAAGCCCGGTGGCCGCGCTTATGTGTATGAGGATCAGGGGTTCACCTTCGATGCCGGTCCCACGGTGATTACCGATCCCTCGGCCGTGGAAGAGCTGTTTCGGCTGGCGGGCAAGCAGCTGGCGGATTATGTCGAACTGCTGCCGGTCACGCCTTTCTACCGTCTCTGCTGGGAAGATGCCCCGGCCTTCGACTACGTCAACGATCAGGTCACCCTGGATCGACAGATCGCCGAGCGCAATCCCCGGGACGTGGAGGGTTATCGACACTTCCTGAACTACTCGAAGGCGGTGTTCGAGGAGGGCTATCGCAAGCTCGGCGCCGTGCCCTTTCTCACTTTTCGCGACATGCTCGCCGCCGGGCCGCAGCTGGCGCGGCTTCAGGCCTGGCGCAGCGTCTACTCCATGGTTTCGAAATTCATTGAGGACCCGCACCTGCGCCAGGCCTTTTCCTTTCATTCGCTGCTGGTTGGGGGCAACCCTTTCGCCACCTCCTCGATCTATACACTGATCCACGCCCTGGAGCGGGAGTGGGGCGTATGGTTTCCGCGGGGCGGCACCGGCGCCCTGGTGCAGGGCCTGGTCCAGTTGTTCGAGGACCTCGGCGGCACCCTCGAACTGAACGCGGAAGTGGCACGCATCGAGACCGCGGGGGATCGGGTGAACGGCGTTACCCTGACGGATGGCCGACATGTTCCGACGGATGCACTGGCCTCCAACGCGGACGTGATGCATACCTACAGCAGGCTGTTGAGCGGGCATTCCCGCGGCGCCCGCCAAGGCAGGGCCCTGGGCCGCAAGCGCTTCAGCATGTCGCTGTTCGTGATCTATTTCGGCCTGGACAGGCCACCGCAAGGCCTGGAGCACCATACGGTGTGCTTCGGCCCCCGCTACAGGGAATTGATCGAAGAGATCTTCAACGCGAACACCCTGGCGGAGGATTTCTCCCTCTATCTGCACTCCCCCTGCGTCACCGATCCGAGCCTGGCACCGGAAGGCTGTAGCGCGCACTATGTCCTGGCGCCGGTGCCGCACCTGGGCAAGGCGAACATTGACTGGGAAACCCAGGGTCCGATATACCGCGACCGCATCTTCGACTATCTCGAGCGTCACTATATTCCCGGGCTTCGGGAGCACCTGGTGACCTGTCGGCACTTCACACCCCTGGATTTTCGCGAGGAGCTCAACGCCCACCTGGGTTCCGCCTTCTCCCTGGAGCCGACTCTCACCCAGAGCGCCTGGTTCCGGCCCCACAACCGGGACGCCAGGATCGACAACTTCTATCTGGTGGGGGCCGGCACCCATCCCGGCGCCGGGGTGCCCGGAGTGATCGGTTCCGCCAAGGCCACCGCGGGCCTGATGCTGGAGCGACTCGATGACGGATAAGCTGGGACAGCACGCCGCGCAGACGATCGCCGCGGGCTCCAAGAGTTTCGCCACCGCTGCCAGGCTGTTCGATCCGGCCACTCGGCGCAGCGTCATGATGCTTTACGCCTGGTGCCGCCACTGCGACGACGTGATCGACGGCCAGCAGCTGGGCTTTCGTGCTCAGGAAACTCAGGAAACTCAGGAAACTCAGGAAACTCAGGAAACTCAGGAAACTGGGGGCGAAAGCAACGAGACGCGCCTGAACGAGCTGCGACACTTGACGCGTCGCGCCTATGCGGGGGAGCCCATGCAGAGCCCGGCCTTCGCCGCCTTTCAGGAGGTCGCGCTCGGCCACAGGATTCCCGAGCGCTATCCCCTGGCCCACATGGACGGCTTCGCCATGGACGTGGCACAGCGGCGCTATGTCACCCTCGACGATACCATGACCTACTGCTATCACGTGGCCGGCGTGGTGGGCATCATGATGGCCTGGATCATGGGCGCGAAGGATGAGGCGACCCTGGATCGTGCTTGCGACCTGGGGCTGGCCTTTCAGCTGACCAATATCGCCCGGGACATCATCGAGGATGCACAGATCGGTCGCTGCTATCTGCCGGAACAGTGGCTGGAGGAAGCCGGCATTCCACGCCAGGAGATAACCGCGCCACAGCATCGTGAGGCCCTGGCAGGTCTGGCCCGACAACTGATCGATGTGGCGGAACCCTACTATGACTCCGCACATGGCGGATTGACGGCCTTGACGCCTCGCTGTGCCTGGGCCATCGCGACCGCCCGCGGCGTCTATCGGGAAATCGGGATCAAGGTGAAAGCGCACGGTGCTCGGGCCTGGGACTCGCGTATCTCGACCGGCCAGGTGGACAAGGCGTGCTTGCTGGGTCAGGGACTCGCTCAGGCGGTGGCATCACGCTGGTACAGGCCGGCGCAAAGGCCTGGCAGCCTCTGGCAGCGTCCAGCTTAGCGGCTTTCTTCACGGGACGTCCGTGTATTTATCCACTTGAACGGCGCCCATCACCTTTCAGTGATGCCGTTGGTGATTCAGGCAATAGATCAGTATCGCCACTTGTTGAATGGCAAGATTGTCGATGTGGAAATCGACTTAATCGACGTTGAAATCGATGATCTATCCAAACCCATTGCCTGCGGCCATTCACAGGCTTTTTCTATCGCGGTGAATAATTTGGTCCGGAATGCGTTCCTGCATACGCTTGACGGGCAGGGGCCGATCACGATTCACATCAAAGAGCGCGTGCTATTTGTTACCAATCGGGTAAGTAGTGAAGCTAATGAGTCGCACCCACCCGCCGAGGCGTCGTCGTCTCAAGGGCGGTGACGACGGCAGACCGCAGTCAGGTGGCAGAGCTGGTCGGCGCCCCATACGATTGGCAGCAGCTGGGCTTCTAGATCTTTTGCCGCGAGGAAGCGGCCGTGCTGTATTTTCTCTCCATCGACGCCCACCGCCGTGTGCAGACCCTGTCGCCAATTCGTGGCAGTGAGGTGCGGGAAGGGGATTCTTGTCGCCATGAACGTTACCTGGCAGAGCCTTTTCCCAAAACATATCGAGTTCAGCGTAACTTTTGTCGTCGAATCTATCGCATTGGTTTCACAGCTGCTTCTTGTTGGAGGTATAAAAACATGTGAATTAAAAACCTACTTCGTCACTTTCTTCCTTGCGGAATGCGCAAATATTTAATCGAGAGTAATAAAAGTCTTAAAACGAAAGTATTTAAGTGTCGAGCAAAGAGAGAATATTGTTGATTTCTTACTGGTCAGCAATGAATTCTGTATTGGATAGTTGAACTATAAGGATGCTGGGGGAACGTTGCTGAAGCTCTACGCAGAGAATACATATTGTACTTTGCACATATTTCCCAAGTCTTATTCCAGTATGGCCAACACTGTCATTTTAATAGCGTTATCCGGTGGGTTGGGCATCTGGCTTTTTATCGATGAATTTGGGGTGTCTCTTCGTATTGGTACTTGCGAACTAATTATACATTTTTCCGACCGTGGAATTTCCTTATGAGTGAAAACGAACAAGACCAATTTAATGTTGTCGCAGACGCGCCAGATTTGCGCGATCGCTATTACGAACCCCGGCTATTTCCATTACAGCCTGAAAAGGCCCCTCCTCATGATTTGGTGATATTGGATCAGGGGCCGGATGGTGCTTGTACAGGATTTGGGTTGGCGGCTGTGATTAACCGCCTTTACCAGCTGCAGAACAAAGATGCGCGAGTAAGCCCATGGATGCTATACCACATGGCGCGTCGCTATGATGAATGGGTCGGTGAAGATTATGAAGGCTCGAGCTGTCGCGGTGCCATTAAGGGATGGTTGAATACCGGTGTTTGTAATGCGGATCTATACGACAAAGACAATGGCGATTCTCCGAATTACGACCAGTTAGAAGACGCAAAATCTAGAACGATCGGCGCATACTAGCGTATCAGGCCAGATATCACAGAAATGCATTATGCCATTATAGAGAGCGGTATTGTTTACGTCTCTGCCAATATCCACAAAGGCTGGTTTTCCATGAAAAAAAACCAAGCCGGCGAGTGCGTAATTCCTCCAGGCAAGAAAGAGGTAGGAGGGCATGCGTTTGCAATTGTTGGGTACAACGAGGATGGATTTTGGGTGCAAAATTCCTGGGGGCATGAGTGGGGAAACAATGGCATTGCGCTTTGGTTATATGAGGACTGGTTGGCGACAGTCTATGATGCATGGGTCGTGCAAATTGCGTTGCCTACCCCACAGATCTTTGATCAGTTGCGGCGCAGTGGTAATTCGTCTTCTGCCAATATTGCCACAAAAAGCGCCCCGGGGCGGAACGAAATCTGGAAACACTTCGTTCATCTCGATGATGGTCGGTTCCATAACCACGGAAAATACTGGAGCAATGAAGAGCATGTACGTGCAGTGATTGAGCATATGCGGTGCATCAAGGATGAATTTGATCATGTACTGTTGTATGCCCATGGCGGGCTCAACGATATCAAGGCATCAGCGCGGCGTATTGCAGCGATGAAGGGTGTCTTTCTGGAAAATCGTATTTATCCATTCCACTTTATGTATGACACTGGTCTGATGGAAGAAATGAAAGATGTACTTTTTGGAAAATTTTCCAGGGCAGACAAGATTGCAGGGGGTATTTCGGACTGGTTTGACCGCAGAATCGAGAACATGGCACGCTTTCCGGGGCGTGCGATCTGGAGGGAGATGAAGCGTGGTGCGACGAAACCTTTCGAAAATAAGGGCAGCGACGGCTCGAAGGTACTGCAACAGATCGGGGCGACAATGGCCGACTTGAAAGGCAAAAGCCTGCATGTCGCTGGACACAGCACTGGCGCAATTCTACAGGCAAATCTTTTGCAGCGATTGTTTGAGGACAAGATAGTAAAAACGGTGTCCAGCTGTTCATTGCTTGCTCCTGCAGCGACGTACGATTTATATCACAACACCCTGCGCCCTTTGATTAAGGATGGCAAGGTGCAAGACGCACGTGTCTACAATTTGTCAGCTGCCTTAGAGGAAGACGACAACGTTGCCAAAATCTATCAGAAGTCACTGCTGTTCCTTGTTTCCAATGCGTTTGAAGAAGTACGGGGAGAGGCGCTAATCGGGATGAGGGCTTTCAATGAAAAATACCCGATGAGTGATGTCAAGATTCATTACAGTCCATCAGCGATGACAGATAGCCGAAGTCACGGAGGCTTTGATAATGACCCGGTGACGATGAACCACATACTTAGAAGGATCCTGGGCAAGGCGCCACGGCCTGGGTTTTCGCAAGGAGATCTAAATTATTAGCGGCGCGGTCAAGGGAATGAGCGCTCTGTAGGTTGAGCTAGCGGAGTTGAAAAATATTTTCACCTGAAGAAATACAAGCCTCGCTAGAGCCCTCTCGGCCAGCTCTGGCGATTGCTGATATCTGTGGATTTATCCAGTAGAATGGCGCAAATCTTCAACCTCAGCTTCAACCCAGAACAGCCTCTTGCCTCAAGGATTCCTCCTCAGCCGCCACAGCTTTGATCAGCGCGGCAGCACCTGCATCCACTACTGGCTGGCCACGCCCGAGGGCCCGGTCAAGCTGGTCATTGAAGGTGAGCGCCCGGTCTTTATGGTGAAGGTGGCGGACCACACTCAGGTGGCCGAGGCGCTGGCCGGCATACCCTACGATTGGCAGCAGCTGGGCTTCCAGACCTTTGGCCGCGAGGAAGCGGCCATGCTGTATTTTCCCACCATCGACGCCCACCGCCGCGCCCAGGCCCTGTTGCTACATCGCGGCATCGAGGTGTTTGAAGCGGATTTTCGTCTCCACGACCGCTACCTGATGGAGCGCTTTGCCCGCGGCGGCCTCTACTTTGAGGGCCTGGCCCAGTCCAAGGACGGCTTTACGGAATATCGGAAGGTTCGCCTCAAGGGCGCCGAGGTGCAGCCGGATTTCAAGGTGGTTTCCCTGGACGTGGAGTGCTCCGGCCAGGGTGAGCTGTATTCCATTGGTCTCTACGGTCATGGTGTGGAGGAGGTGCTGATGGTGGGCCAGCCGCAGAGTGCGGACACCACCATCCAATGGGTGGATGACGAGCGGGCACTACTTCAGGCGCTTGAGGCTAGGATCACATCCTTGGACCCGGACATCATCATCGGCTGGGCCGTGGTGGACTTTGATTTTCGGCTGCTGCTGAAAAGGGCCGCGCGCCATGGCCTGCGCCTGAAGCTGGGGCGCGATGGCACAGAGGCCCGCTGGCGGGATAGCCGGGAAGGCGGCCCGGGATTCGTGACGCTGCCGGGCCGGGTGGTACTGGACGGCATCGACGGACTGAAGAGCGCCACCTACAACTTCGAAAGCTTCAGCCTGGAGTTCGTGGCCCAGACCCTTCTGGGCCGGGGCAAAGACACCGAAGACGTGGACAACCGCCTGGCGGTGATAGAGCACGACTTTCGCCAAAACAAACCCAAGCTGGCCGCCTACAACCTGGATGACTGCCGCCTGGTGTGGGACATCTTCCAGCACACCCGCTTGCTGGATTACCTGCGCCTGCGGGCCCAGCTCACCGGCCTGGAGCTCGACCGCAGCGGCGGTTCGGTGGCGGCCTTTACCAACCTCTACCTGCCCAGGCTACACCGCAGCGGCTATGTGGCGCCCAACCTGCCGGCGGACGGCGGCCTGGCCAGCCCCGGCGGCTATGTGATGGACTCCCGGCCCGGCCTGTACGACAACGTGCTGGTACTGGACTTCAAGAGCCTTTATCCCAGCATTATCCGCACCTTCAAGATCGATCCTATGGGCCTGGGTGAGGGGCTGGAAGACGACGATGCCATCCCCGGTTTTCGCGGTGCGCGCTTCTCCCGTGACAAACACTTCCTGCCGGACATCATTACCAGTCTGTGGGCCGAGCGCGACATCGCCAAGCAGGAGCGGGATGCCGCCCGCTCCCAGGCCATCAAGATCATCATGAACTCCTTCTACGGGGTACTGGGTTCCGGGGGCTGCCGTTTTTACGATACGCGCCTGGCCAGTTCCATCACCCTGCGCGGTCACGAGATCATGCAGCAGACGGCCCGCTGGATCGAGGAAATAGGTGAAGGGAAGCTGGGTCACCAGGTCATTTACGGCGATACCGATTCCACGTTTGTCTGGCTGAGCGGCCGACCCAGCCTTGAAGAGGCGGATGCGATCGGCAATCACCTGGCCAGCGAGATCAACACGCGCTGGCGGCACAAGCTCAAACAAGAGCTGGCGTTGGAGTGCGAACTGGAGCTGGAATTCGAAACCCACTACTAGCACTTTTTGATGCCCACCATTCGCGGCTCGGAGGCCGGCTCCAAGAAACGCTATGCGGGCCTGGTCGTGAAAGGAGGCGAGGAGAAGCTGGTATTCAAGGGCCTGAAACCGTGCGCAGCGACTGGACGGCCCTGGCCAAGCAGTTCCAGACTCAACTCTACGGGATGGTGTTTAAGGGTGAAGATCCGTCCGACTATATCCGCGCGACGGTGGAGAAAACCCGGGCAGGGGAGATGGACGAGCAGCTGGTGTATCGCAAGCGACTCAGGCGCAAGCTGGAGCAATACGTAAAAAAAGTGCCACCCCAAGTACACGCGGCGCGACTGGCCGATGAACTCCGCCAGCAACAGGGGCTGGCACCCCGCTACCAGAACAAGGGCTGGATTCGTTACGTGATCACCCTCGATGGCCTGGAGCCAGTGGATCACCGTCAGTCACCGATGGATTACCAGCACTATATCGACAGGCAGCTCAAGCCGGTGGCCGATGCGATATTGCCCTTCATAGAACTGGATTTTGACAGTCTGGTGGATGGCCAGCTGGGCCTGTTCGACGTGTAGAATACCTCCCTCGCGCATCACCGGAGAACAAGCGCCATGAACACCGCCCCCGCCTTCTATCCAATCGGTACCCCCGGCACGCCCTGGGGCGACGCGGAGCGCGCCGAGTGGTTGTCGCGACAGACCCGTCATCGCAGCTACGAGGCAGAGGTATTGAGCGCAATCGAGCGCCTGCGCTCGCGCTTCGACGTGGAGGAGTACGGCCGCCTGGAATATGGCCCTGAAAGCTATCCGCTGTTGGCGATCCGCAGCCGCGATTGGAGTGACGATCTGCCCGTCGTGCTGGTGACGGGTGGCGTGCACGGCTATGAAACCAGTGGCGTGCACGGCGCGCTGCAGTTCGTGGAGCAGAATGCGGCGGATTACACAGGCCGCGTCAACCTGCTGGTCGCGCCCTGCGTCAGCCCCTGGGGCTACGAGCGCATCCATCGCTGGAGCCCGCACGCGATCGACCCGAACCGCTCCTTCCGCGAGGGCAGTCCGGCCGAGGAGTCGGCGGCGCTCTTGCGACTGGTGGCGCCCGTCCGCGATCGGGTACTGATGCATATCGACCTGCACGAGACCACCGATACCGACGAAACCGAGTTCCGCCCCGCGCTGGCCGCCCGCGACGGCAAGCCGTTCGCGCCGGGCGGGATTCCCGATGGCTTCTACCTGGTCGACGACAGTGAGAATCCGCAGCCCGGATTCCAGCAGGCGGTGATCGCGGCGGTGGAGCGGGTGACCCATATCGCCCCGGCGGATGACAATGGCGAGATCATCGGCTCGCCGGTGGTCGCGCGGGGCGTGATCGAGTACCCGCTGAAGCAGCTCGGTCTGTGTGCCAGCATCACCAATGCGCCCTACAAGACCACCACCGAGGTCTATCCCGACAGCCCGCGCGCGACACCCGAGCAATGCAATACCGCGCAGGCAGTCGCGGTGTGTGCGGCGATCGACTACGCGCTGGCGCACCGGTAAGACGGCCAAGTACCGGCGGCTGCGCCGAGCCGGCACGGTTCGGGGCGCTGTGCCGATCGCTGCCCACCTATCGCCCCGCGCGCAACGTGGTATTCTGCGTCACCAAGTGCCGAGGGCTGATTGCCAGGAACCATGAAAGTACCCAAGAGATTACAACCGCTGGTCGATGACGGCATGGTCGACGAGGTCATCGCCCAGCTGATGAGCGGCAAGGAAGCCCAGGTGTATGTGGTGCGCTGCGGCGACGCCCTGCGCTGTGCCAAGGTCTTCAAGGAGGCCAGGCAGCGCAGCTTCAAGCAGGCGGTGCAGTACCAGGAAGGCCGCAAGATGCGCAACAGCCGCCGCGCCCGGGCGATGTCGAAGAAGACCCGCTACGGCCAGAAAGAGCAGGAACAGGCCTGGCTGAGTGCCGAGGTCGATGCCCTGTATCGGCTGGCGTCGGCCGGCGTGCGGGTCCCCCAGCCATACGGCTTCGTCGACGGCGTGCTGCTGATGGAGCTGGTGGCCGACGACGAGGGCTACGCCGCCCCGCGGCTGGATGACGTCACACTGACCGCGGAACAGGCCCGCGATTACCACGGCCGGGTGATGGCCGACGTCGTGCGCATGCTGTGTGCCGGCCTGGTACATGGCGACCTTTCCGAGTTCAACGTGCTGCTGGACCGCCACGGCCCGGTAATCATCGATTTGCCCCAGGCCGTGGATGCAGCCGGCAACAACAACGCCGCCATGATGCTGGAGCGCGATGTCAACAATATGCGCGCCTATTTCGGCCGCTTTGCCCCGGAACTATTGACCACCGATTACGGCAAGGAAATCTGGGCGCTTTATGAGGCGGGTGAACTGCACCCGGACAGCACCCTTACCGGGTATTTCGAGCATGACACGACCAGCGTCGACGTCGGGGACCTGATGGCCGTCATCGATGATGTTCGTGAAGAGCAGGCCGAGCGCCTGGCACCGGCTTGGGATGGATAATAGGCCGCTGATGATGTCCCTCGCGCAAAATTCACAATAAGGCAAGAATTCTATGGCTACCCTGGGCACTCCGTTTTCTTCCACCGCCACCCGCGTCCTGTTCTGTGGCGCCGGCGAATTGGGCAAGGAAGTCGTGATCGAGCTGCAGCGCCTCGGCTGCGAAGTCATTGCGGTGGACCGCTATGCCAATGCTCCGGCAATGCAGGTGGCCGACCGCAGCCACGTGATCAATATGCTCGATGGCGATGCCCTGCGCGGGGTGATTGAACAGGAACAGCCCCACCTGGTGGTGCCGGAGATCGAAGCCATCGCCACCGACACCCTGGCCGAGCTGGAAGGGGAGGGGGTAAATATTGTCCCCACGGCGAGGGCGACCCAGCTGACCATGAACCGGGAAGGCATCCGCCGCCTGGCGGCCGAAACCCTGGGACTGCCCACGTCCCGCTACCGTTTTGCCGCCGGCGAGGCGGAATTCAAAGCAGCTATCGACGAGATCGGCATTCCCTGTCTGGTCAAACCGATTATGAGTTCCTCGGGCAAGGGCCAGAGTCTGGTGCGCGACGCCGCGCAGATTGACAAGGCCTGGGCCTACGCCCAGGAGGGCGGTCGCGCCGGCAAAGGCAAAGTGATTGTCGAGGGCTTTGTCGACTTTGATTACGAAATCACCCTGCTGACAATCCGCCACAACGACGGCAGCGGCAACATTGTCACCAGCTTCTGTGCGCCCATTGGTCACCGTCAGGCCGATGGCGATTATCAGGAGTCCTGGCAGCCGCAGGCCATGTCGGCAGCGGCGCTGAGCCGCGCCCGGGAAATTGCCAAAGCGGTGACCGATAATCTCGGCGGCCGTGGCCTGTTTGGCGTGGAGCTGTTTGTCAAAGGCGACGAAGTGATCTTCAGTGAAGTCTCGCCGCGGCCGCACGATACCGGCCTGGTTACCCTGATCTCCCAGGACCTTTCCGAGTTCGCGCTGCACGCCCGCGCCATTCTCGGCCTGCCCATTCCCAATATCGAACTGCACCGCGCCTCGGCCTCGTCGGTACTGTTGGTGGAGGGCAGTTCCACCCAGATGCAGTTCGGCAACCTGAGCGCCGCACTCTCCCGCCCCGATACCCAGCTGCGCCTGTTCGGCAAACCGGAGGTTGTCGGCAAGCGCCGATTAGGTGTCGCCCTGGCGCGGGCCGACGATATCGAAACCGCGCGCAACACCGCCAATGCGGTGATTGCCGATATTAAGGTAAAACTGTAGTGGCAACATTAACCGCGGCTATTCCATAAGCCGGCCTCGGTTGAACTAAAAAGCGAGCCTCAGGCGGGGCTCGCTTTTTTAGTGGCTGCTTTAGCTGCCCGACAACTGATTTGCGCCCAAAATTTGAGCGGTATGCTAAAAAGACAAAGTGGCGTTGCTGCAGAAGGAAGTGCGAAACGCGGCGCACTATTATGCGTGAACAGTCTCTGACCGACCGGTGCGAACGATGCCAATGCTCATGAATACGCATCAGCGTTATGGCGCCGTCGCCATTGCGCTGCACTGGCTTATGGCGGTATTGCTCATTGCACTTATCGCGCAGGGTCTGTACATGAGCGATCTGCCCGATGTCGGATTCAACAAGGAAAAAATCCTGCATATTGTCTATCACAAGGAGTACGGTATCCTGGCGTTGGGTCTGGCCGCGGTAAGACTGGCGTGGCGGGTTGGCAACGTGCTGCCGGATCTGGTCGAAGAAATTCCGGACTGGCAGAAGGTGGCCGCGCGGTTTGTCCATCTTTCTTTTTACGGCTTCATGTTCGCCCTGCCGATCAGCGGCTGGCTGATGTCTTCCGCCGCGGGCATTCCGGTGTACGTCTTCGGGTTCAGGCTGCCGGATCTCATCGCCCACAATGAGTATCGATTCCAGCAATTGATCGAAATGCACAAGTGGCTGGGTTATGCATTGATCGGCTTTATTGTGCTGCACGCCGGCGCGGCGTTAAGACACCATTTCCTCAGCCGGGATAACACCCTGAAAAAGATCCTGCCCGGCAAATAAGCCTACTCGCTTACTGCACATTCTCCAGCACGAATCCGGCTACCTGCTGCAGGGCCTGCGCGGCGGCATCGTTGGCGGCCACAACTCCGGCATAAGGCGCTCTCTGCAGCATGGGTTCGCGCAGCGCTATGGCCCGGCTGGCGACGATCCGGTTCGATGTGCCTTCGACGAGTTGCACCCGCAGGGAAAAATTTAATGTGGCCGGATCGGTGGTGAAATCCTGCGCGAGCTCGAGGATCTCGGTCCGCAGCGCATAACTGTACGGGCCGAAGTAGGGCGGTGTGAGTACAGCCCCGAAGTAGCCGGTGTTCTCCAGCGTCTGCGCGAGCAACGGCAGCAGCATCTGCGCCGGTGATGCGCCCCATTGGTGCCGACTGAAATAGTCAATCTGATACGGCCGGATCCTGTAGGCCATGCGGACGGTGTCGTAAACCGGATTGATCGCCGGTTGCAGCACCAGCAGCGTCGCCGGATGCGGTTGCCGTTGCGGGAGCTCGAGCGGCAGCTTGTCGATCACTGCCACCCGCATGTCGTCTTTCACTGGGGAAAACAGCGTGCAGCCGGAAACCAGTGTCGCGGCGACTGCGGCCAGAAGAGGTTTGGCCACCTTGGTAAGAGACAGAGCGCTCGCGCAGCCGCTTTCTCTCATTCGGTTTCGCCCGGTCCGAGAGGCGGAGGGGCGCTGCCACGCACGAGGATCGATGGATCGCGATTGATCTTGTCTGTCAGGCGGCTCATCGAATTGGTCAGTTGGTTCAGGGTGGCCATCGTCCGATAGGCTTCGGGCAGGACCTGCAGCTGCAGCGCGTTGATAGTTTGACTGCTCGAATCCAGCAGTGGTGCGAAGCGGCCGCTGGCCTGCTCGGTGTTCGCGATGATCGCGCTGAGTCTCCGCTGGTTCCCGGCGAGCATGTGGCTGACCTGCTGCAGTGCCTTGACAGTGTCGTGGCTCGAATCCAGCAGCGGTCCGAGTCGGCCGCTCGCCTGCTCGGTATTCGCGATGATCGAGCCGAGCTTCTCCTGGTTCTCAGCCAGCATGCGGCTGACCTGCTGCAAATTCTCCACTGTATATTTGAACGATGTGATGGTTTCGTCGTCCAGCAGCGTGCGCAGCAATTCCGTCAGCAGTTGCACGTTCTGGTTGACCTGGCTGATCGCGGTATCCAGGTTCACCGAGCGGGATGGTGTGCTGGGTATCTGCGGATAGCGGGCGCCGGGAGCGGCGGTGAGCGGCCCTTCTTCCGTGCCGGTGTTTTCCAGCAGGATATAGACATAGCCGGTGAACCCCCGGGTGGCGAGTCCACGCGCAGTAATGGTGGCAACTGTCGCCCTGGTGACGGGCGCGTCTTTCTCGACGTCCAGCAGAATACGAACGGATCGGGGGCCGACAAGTTCGACCTCGGTTACCCTTCCTACATCCACGCCATGGAACTCGACGGGGGCACCGGCAATCAGCCCGGATACCGAATCTTCGGTGAGAATCTGGTAGGTCGCAAAGCGGCCGGATGTGCGGTAATACCAGATAGCCCCCGCTACCAGGACAAGAAGCACCGCGAGCGCAAATGCCAATCTTGCCCGGTTCGCTGTGCTGATATTCATCGAGCGTTCCTATTTATCTTATCGGACGTTGCTATTCATCGGGCGTTCCTGTTTATCGGGCATTCCTTCGCCTGTGAGATCGGCCCGAATGATGGCCAGTGCAAGTCTAGATCATGCGGTGACCGGATAAATGGATATGCCGACAACCGCGTTGTGGCGCGAAGCGGCTTCGCGGCGGAGTGGAAATTCCAACTAGAGAGCTCCTTTCAGTTAAGCTCCTTTCAGTCCAAACCCGAGCTGGAGCGCAAAGTGGCTGCATCTGCGCGCCTCAGGTCGTGCTGGGGCACAATTAGAGGTGCACTAGAGTTCGTCGCGAGTCAGCCGCTGGTCCATCGCCGGCGCCTGGTAGTTTTCCATCAGCGCCAGCAGCCGGGCCGGGTCGTCAGCTTCCAGCAGCATCGCCCGGTACTCTGGTTGCAGCAGCTGTTCGGCCACGCAGTGGTCCAGGAAGGCAGCCAAGTGCCGGTAGTAGCCGGCCACATCCAGCAGGCCGCAGGGCTTGCGGTGGAACCCCAGCTGCGACCAGGTGAGGATCTCGAACAGTTCTTCCAGCGTGCCGAGGCCACCGGGCAGGGCGATAAATCCGTCGGAACGAGATTCCATCAGCGCCTTGCGCTCGTGCATGGAGCTCACTACACACATCTCGGTGACCCCGCGATGTGGCACTTCCCGCACCGCCAGCGCCTCCGGGATTACTCCGGTGACGCGACCGCCGCCCGCCAGCACCGCATCGGCCAGCGCGCCCATAATTCCGATGCTGGCCCCGCCGTATACCAGCCCGATATCCCGCGCCACCAGCTGTTCAGCCAGGGCCTCGGCTGCCTGCAGGTATTCGGACCGGCGCCCGGTATTGGATCCACAGTAGACACAGATATTTTTCATTTTCCCTCCTGCTGAACCGTATCTTAGCTTTGGTCGTCGGGTGTACGCCGTAAATTCGGCGCTTTTTGGCTTACTGGCAAGGCCTGGTTGGGGGAGCTGGATATGGGAGTCCGGTACCCGCGCCGGAATTATCTATGCTCACAATAACTCAAAAACTGCAGCCGCCAGCCGCGATGCAATGTGGTTGGCCAATACGGAAGGCAAGGGTATGAGTGCCAACGTCGATCTGAATATCCGCCCGGATTACGACCAAGTGATCCAGGATATCGCCGACTATGTCCTCGATTTCCAGATCGATTCAGACGAGGCCTGGGATACGGCGCGCAACTGCCTGATGGACACGCTCGGCTGCGGCCTGTTGGCGCTGCGTTTTCCCGAATGCACCAAACACCTGGGCCCCATTGTCGAGGGGACACTGGTGCCGAACGGCGCGCGGGTGCCGGGCACCCAGTTCCGCCTGGACCCGGTCAAGGCGGCCTGGGATATCGGTTGTATCGTGCGCTGGCTGGATTACAACGACACCTGGCTGGCGGCCGAGTGGGGCCATCCCTCGGACAATCTGGGTGCCATTCTCGCGGTGGCGGATTACCTTTCTCAAAGGCGTCTGTCCTGCGGCAAAAGCCCTTTCACCATGCGCGACGTGCTGGACGCGATGATCCGGGCCCACGAGATCCAGGGTGTGCTAGCGCTGGAGAACAGTTTCAACCGCGTCGGTCTCGACCATGTGCTGCTGGTGCGCGTCGCGTCGACGGCCGTCGCTACCAAGCTGAAGGGCGGCAACCGCGAGCAGGTGATGGCGGCGCTGTCACAGGCCTGGGTGGACGGCAGTGCGCTGCGCACCTACCGCCACGCCCCCAATGCGGGCTCGCGCAAATCCTGGGCCGCCGGCGACGCCACGTCGCGCGGCGTGCGACTCGCCGATATCACCATGCGCGGGGAGATGGGCATCCCCGGCGTGCTGACGGCGAAGCAGTGGGGCTTTTACGATGTGCTATTCAGCAAGACCAATGCCGACCAGAAAGTAAAAGCGGAGGGGGACCGCCAGTTCAGGTTCCAGCGCGGCTCTTCACCTGGCTACGGCAGTTACGTGATGGAGAACGTCCTGTTCAAGATATCCTTTCCGGCGGAATTCCACAGCCAGACGGCCTGTGAAGCCGCGGTGATTCTGCACCCGCAGGTAAAAGATCGTATCGAGGACATCGACAAGATAGTGATCACCACGCACGAATCAGCCATCCGCATCATCTCCAAGGAGGGGCCGCTGGCCAATGCCGCCGATCGCGATCACTGCCTGCAGTACATGACGGCGGTGCCGTTGCTGTTTGGCGACCTGGTGGCGGAAAACTATGAGGACAGTTTTCACGAAGCGCACCCGCAAATAGATGTGTTGCGGCAGAAGATGGAAGTCGTCGAGGACAAGCGCTATTCGAAAGAGTATCTGGATCCGGACAAGCGCTCGATCGCCAATGCCGTGCAGGTGTTCTTCAGGGATGGCAGTGCAACGGAAAAGGTGGAAGTCGAATACCCGATTGGCCACCGCCGGCGCAGGGAGGAGGGCATTCCGTTACTGGAAAAGAAATTCCGGGCCAATCTCGCAACGCGATTCCCCTCTCGACGCTGCGAGGAGATCTTTACACTGTGCAAGGATCAACAAAGGCTTGAGCAGACTCCGGTGCAGGAGTTTATGGATCTGTTTGTCATCTGACATCGCCAACCCAGGTGCCACGGACTGGATGCCGGCCTGCGCCGGCATGACGACGTCAGCATTGCGGGAGATCACCGTTGTAGGAGATCAACATTGTAGGAGCGGCCGTTGGCCGCGATCGAACTTTCCGCAACGAAAAAAGCCCCGGCTGTTACACCGGGGCTTTCCGTTCACACAGAACCAGGCTCTATCAGAACTTGAGCTCGGTACCGATACCGAAGTAGCTGCGGTCATAGTCGTCCGCTGCGGTTTCATCGGTGTAGAAACCGAATACCTTGGCCGCGCTGGACAGCTTGTAGTCCAGGCCCAGGCTGTAGGTCTCGCCGTCGGTCTTGACGATATCGGACTGGCCGTACTGCGCTTTCGCGGTCCACTGGTTGATCTTGTAGGCGACGGAGGTCAGCCAGCCGTCTTCGGTGTCACCGTCGGCGACTTCCTGCTGTTCGTACAGCGCGCCCACCTGAACCGGGCCGATGTTGTACTGGGCTACCGCACGCTGTACGTCCCAGTCGTTGGCTTCCACGTCCTGGTCGTAGGCGTAGGCGAGGTAGACGCCGTTGTTGTCGTAGGCTAGGGACACAGAAGTGCCGTTGTCACGGGTGTCGAGCAGGTTGCCATCCGCATCGAGGATTTCGTCGTCCTTATGGCTGATATACGCCGCGGACACCTTGAAGCCGCCGAAGGACGGGGTGGTGTACTGCAGGTTGTTGGACTCGCGGTTGTCGCTCTTGGTGATGATGCTCTTGATATCACCTTCCAGGTCGTTGAACAGGTCGACCTTGTTCTGGGCAACTTTCAGCGGGGTGTCGAACTTGCCGCCGATCACCTGACCGAAGCCGCCTTCCAGGCCAGCGAAAATATTGCGCTGCTCGAAGGTCTCTTCGGCTTCGCCGTCGATATCCACCTGGTATTCCATCTGGTAGATACCCTTGAGGCCGCCAACGCCGGCAACATCGTCCAGGGGCAGTTCGCCTTTCACACCGAGCCGGGAGGCGTTGCTCTTGATATCGGTAACGGAGCCGTCGCCTTCATCGGCGGACTGGAAAGCCACATTGGCCTTGCCGTAGAGGTCGACCAGTTCGGATTCAGCTTGGGCATTGGCCAGCACCGGAACCATAGAGGCGATGGCCAGGGAGAGAGCAGTCTTTTTCATGGGAAATCTCGCACAGTTTATGGTTTTGGCTGAGGGGCCGGTTACTGTCCGAAAGCCCGGCTTACCTCGAGTTGGTGCGGATTTTGCGCTGCGAATATTACAAACATGTTAAAGGTGTCATTTTTCTTAATAAATTGTTACCAGTCGGCGCCAGTTTATACAGGTATGACAGTGCAGGGGGCTGGGCGACCGTTTCTGGTACGGGTGCCAGTGCTTTGCAGAGCGCCGGCAAATCTGGCAAAACTCCAGCCTGAACACAGGAAGTGGAGACCAGGTTGATGGAATCGACGGCCGCGTCGCGGACAGCGCACCTGTCTCCCAGTGCCATGCTGTGGGCTTACGCCGCGGGCGTGATGGCCATTGGCAGCCTGCCCAGTTTGCCTGCGGGTATCCTGCCGGCGCTGGTGGCCGTCGCGCTGCTCGCCGCCACTCGATTGCTGCCCGCGCGGACAAGACGCCCGATCCAGCTGCTCCTGCTTGCGGCGCTCGCTGGCGGCAGCTGGGCCCTGTGGCACAATCATGAGGCTCTGGACAACCGCCTGCCGCTCAGCCACCACGGCACCGACTTCCTGCTCGAGGTCCAGATCGAGTCCCTGCCCGAGATGCGCCGGTCGGAATTCGGCTTCGACGAGGCTGCCGCAAACACCAGTTTGCGGTTCACGGCGCGCGTGTTGGGGGCCCCGCAGCCACTGGCACCAGGTCTGGAGCTGCGCGGACAACGGCTGGATCTCACCTGGTACCGGATCGATGACCGGCTACAGGGCCAGCTGCGCGCAGGCAGCCGCTGGATGCTGCCGGTGCGCCTGAAGCGCCCTCGGGGCAGCGTCAATCCCCACGGCTTCGACTACGAGGGCTGGTTGCTGCAGCGCGGCATCTACGCCACCGGCTATGTGCGCCCGCAGGACCGGGAGCCGCAGTGGCTCGCCAGCGGTACGGGTCTGGCCGCGCTGCGCCATGAGCTGCGCGATCGCCTGCTGGCCCTGGCGCCAGAAAGAGGCCCGGTGTTGTCTGCACTGCTGCTGGGCGATCGCGGCGGTATCAGTGCCGATGAGCGGCGCCTGCTGCGGGAGACGGGCACCGCGCACCTGCTGGCCATCTCCGGACTCCATGTCGGACTGGTCGCGGGCTTCTTTCTGTTCCTCGGCAGCGTGTTTGGGCGCGTCATCGGGCTCTATACCGGCGCAACTCCCGGGGCCCTGGCGGTGATCTTCGCCCTGGCCGCCGCACTGGTTTATACGCTGCTCGCCGGTGCGCCGCTGTCGGCGCGGCGCGCGCTGGTGATGACCTGGATCATGCTGCTCGCCTGGCAGTGGCGCCGGCGTATCAGCGCCGGTTTCGCCTTCAGCCTGTCACTTGCCCTGGTGCTGACGCTACAGCCACTGGCCTTCTTCGGCGCTGGCTTCTGGCTGTCGTTTGTGGCCGTGGGAGCCCTGCTGCTCGGATTCACCGGGCGTGCGCGCGCGTTGAGCCGGAAAGGGGAGTCCGGGCCAGGCGCAGCACTCGCGCTACTGGACCATTGCCGCGGCCTTCTGCGCGCCCAGTGGCTGGTGGCCATCGCATTGTTTCTCCCGTCTCTATTATTCTTTTCCGGGTTCAGTCCGGCCGGCCTGCTGTTGAACCTGGTCGCCATTCCCTGGCTGGGAATCCTGGTGCTGCCGGCACTGCTGCTGGGGACGCTGATGGTCGGCACCCTCCCGGGCAGCTGGTTTATCGGTTTCAGCGCCTGGCAACTGGACTTGCTGATCGGTTTCCTGGCGGCGGGCCGCGATGCCCTGCCGGCGTGGCAGACACTCGGGCCGCCATTGGGATGGGTGAGCCTTCTTGTGGCGACCGTTGCCATCGGACTGCTGCTGCTCCCGGCCGGGCTGCCGGGGCGCCGCCTGGGCTGGCTGTTCCTGTTGCCGCCGCTGCTGCCGTTTCTGCCCCAGGCGGACAGCGGCGAGGCGAGCCTGCGGGTGGCGGTGCTCGATGTGGGGCAGGGCTTGGCTGTGGTCGTGCGCACGCCGCAGCAGCGGCTCCTCTACGATACCGGGCCCCTGTCCGCGAGCGGTTGGAGCGCCGGGAGCCAGATTATCGCGCCCTATCTGCTGGGAGAGGGAATGCCGGCACTGGATGCGGTCGTCGTCAGCCACGGGGACAGGGACCACGCCGGGGGCTTCGCCGGTTTGGCGGAATCGCTGCCTTTGGGACACTTGGTCGCGCCGGGCCGGCTGGCGCAGAGGTTGCGCGACCAGAGTGGCCGGGATGCCGGCCATTGTCTGGCGGGAGAGGAGGAAGCCCTGGGCGACCTGCGGTTGCGTTGGGTGTGGCCCGAGACGGAGGACATCAGTGGCGAGGAAAACGACCACAGTTGTGTGGTCCTGGTGCAATGGCGCGGGGTGCGGATACTGTTGGCGGGGGATATCTCCAGTGGAGTGGAGCGGCAGCTGAGTCAGAAATTGCCAGATTTTGCACCGGTAGACCTGTTAATCGCCCCACATCACGGCTCCCGCACCTCGTCTTCCCGGGCGCTGCTCGACTGGGCCAAGCCGCGCCATGTAGTCTTCAGCGCGGGTTACCGCCACCACTTTGGCCACCCGCATCCCGACGTGGTGGGCCGCTACGAAGCCAGCGGTGCAGAGCTGTTCAACACCGCCGAGAGCGGGGCGCTGGAATTTACCTGGCAGCAGGACGGCCGCAGCCCCCAAGTCAAAAGGGCCCGCTCGGCGCCGCGGTTTTGGTATGCGGATCACACAGATGAAACAGACGCCGGGTGGAGACTTAGCCACCGCGGCCAGCTGTGGTAGAGTCTGCATCCAATCTCCCTTCCGCAGTCTGGGATCTAGAAAAGTGTTAGAGATAATAAAATCCGGCGGCTGGCTGATGCTGCCGATTCTGCTCTGTTCCGTCGCCGTCATCGCCATCTGCGTCGAGCGCCTCTGGACCCTGAATCCACGCCGCATCGCGCCGCGTACCCTGCTGGGCGAAGTCTGGTCCTGGTTGAAAAACAACCAGATCGACGCGGAGAAACTCAGGGAGTTGCGCGATTCCAGCCCACTGGGGCGTATTTTTGCCTCCGGCCTTTCCAACTCCCGCCACGGCCGCGACGTCATGAAGGACAGCATCGAAGAAACCGCCAGCCAGGTGGTGCACGAGCTGGAGCGCTTCCTCGGCGCCCTCGGCACCATCGCCGCCGTGGCGCCGCTGATCGGCCTACTGGGTACCGTGCTGGGCATGATCCAGGTCTTTACCGCCATTATGCTGGAGGGCACCGGCAACGCCGGCGTGCTCGCGGGTGGCATCAGCCAGGCGCTGATCACTACCGCCGCCGGCCTGACCGTCGCGATTCCCGCGCTGATGGCGCACCGCTATTTCCAGCGCCGCGTCGATACCATCGTCGTCACCATGGAGCAGGAGGCGGTGAAGCTGGTGGACGCACTGCACAGCGACCGTCGAATCGAGGGGTAGGGCCTGATATGCAATTTCGTCGCCAGGCCAAAGAGCAGGACGGGGTCAACCTGACGCCGCTGATCGATGTGGTCTTCCTGCTGCTGATCTTCTTTATGGTGTCCACGACCTTCACCAAAGAGAGCCACCTGAAGCTGAACCTGCCGGAAGCGGCGGGGCCCCAGGCCGAAGAGCAGCCGCGCGCCGTCGAGGTGCTGATCAACGCGGATGGCTCCTACTCGGTGGACGGCCGCGCCCTGATCAACAAAAAACTGGCTACCCTGAAATCGGCGCTGTCGGAAGTTTCCGCGGGCGAGTACAATCGCCCCCTCGTGATAACCGCCGATGCCACCGCCCAGCACCAGGCCGTGGTGCGGGCCATGGATGCCGCCGGTCAGCTGGGTTTCGTGAACCTCAGCATCACCACGCGGCAGCCGGAAGAAAATTAACTGCTCGCGCATCTCGCTCTAAGCGACACCGCTCGTGGGAGCCGGCCCCGCCGGCGAAAAAGGACCTGGCCGATGGCCCTGTTCTTTGTCGCCTGCGAAGCTGGCTCCCAGGGTGCGAGCATGTTCGCTCCCGCGAGCCCAGCCAATAGTCTGTATGGATAGAGTCAATACGCCCCCGAGCAAACCGCGACGCGGGGCGGAAACCTACCGCCGCCTGCTCACCTACGCGCTGCCACACTGGCCGATCTTTGCCATTGCGGTGGTCGGTTTCCTGCTGTTTTCCACCATGGGCGTCAGCCTCATTGCGGTGACCGAACTGCTGCTCGATGCGGTGGGGGCGGGGATCCAGGAGAGTCGCGGTTTCCTGGCCAAGATCGTGGCTTCCCATTTTCCCGGCGGGATCATGCCGCAGGAAACCGCGCGCTGGATGATTCCACTCGCGATGCTGTTGATCATCGTGTTGCGCGCCTGCGGCAACTTTATCGGCAGTTATGGTCTCGCCTATGTTGCGCGCGCGGTCATCCACAAGCTGCGCACCGATTTGTTCGAGAAAATCGGCCAGCTCCCCAGCGCCTATTTCGATCGCTACACCGGCGCCTACCTGATTTCCAAGGTGTCCTATAACGTCGAGCAGGTGACCAACTCCATCACCAAGGCGGTGAAGGTGCTGATCCGCGAATCCTTTACCACGATCGGATTGCTCATTTACCTGCTGCTGGTGAACTGGAAACTGACACTGACATTCTTCCTGTTCGCGCCCTTTATCGCGTTTATCGTGCGCAGCGTCGGCAAGCGCTTCCGCAAACTGAGCCACCGCATCCAGAACACCATGGGCGATGTGACGCACGTGACCCAGGAGGCGATCAACGGCTATCACGTTGTGCGCATGTACGGTGGCCAGGCCTACGAAAACGCGCGCTTTGCCGCCGCCAGCGACAGCAATCGCCAGCAGTTTATGAAGCTGGTGGTGGCCGACAATGCCAGCGTGTCGGTGATCCAGATTCTCGTCGGCCTTTCCACCGCCACCATCGTCTGGCTGGCACTGGCACCGGGTATGGTCGAGTCGATGACGGCCGGTGTGTTCGCCGCCTATATCGGTGCCGCCGCATCCCTCGCCAAGCCGGTGCGCAGCCTGTCGGAGGTCTTTGCCGACATCCAGAAGGGGATAGCCGCGGCGGAAAGCATCTTCGAAGTCATCGACGCGCCCAAAGAGCCGCAGGGTGGCACGGCGCGGCTGCCGCAGCCGGTGCGGGGTGCGGTGACCTTTGAAAATCTCGGTTTTACCTACGACCCATCGGCGCCGGCGGTGCTTACCGATATCTCTTTTGCGGTCGAACCGGGGCAGACTGTGGCACTGATCGGCGCTTCCGGGTCCGGCAAGAGCACCCTGGTCAGCCTGCTGGCGCGTTTTTATGAGCCGACCAGCGGGCGCATACTTGTCGATGCGGTGGATATCGCCGAGGTACCGCTGGCAGACCTGCGCCACCAGATCAGCATGGTGTCGCAGAATATCGTGCTGTTTAACGACACGGTGTACCGCAATATCGCCTACGGCGAGCTGCAGGATGCGACGCCGGAACAGGTACGGCGCGCCGTCGAACTGGCCCACGCGAGCGAGTTTGTGGACGAACTTCCCCAGGGGCTGCATACCCTGCTGGGCGACAATGCGCAGATGCTGTCCGGCGGTCAGCGACAGCGCCTGGCCATAGCCCGGGCTCTGTTAAAAGACGCGCCGATCCTGATTCTCGACGAGGCAACTTCCGCCCTGGACAATGAATCGGAGCGTCACATCCAGGCTGCCCTGGCCGAAGTGATGAAAAATCGCACTACCTTTGTCATAGCGCACCGTCTCAGCACCATCGAGAACGCGGATCGGATCCTCGTGATGGAGCAGGGCCGGATTATTGAGAGCGGCAATCATGCCGAGCTCCTCGCCGCAGGCGGACGCTACGCAACCCTGCTACAACAGCAAACCGCTGGATAAGGCTTCAACGCAATGTCACTGGAAGACTGGCTCAACAGGCGCTGGTACCCGGAAGAGGGGCGGGTCAAGACGTTGCCCCTGCTGGCACCGCTGGAGTCCCTCTACCGGGGTGTGAGCAGGAGGCGTCGCAGGGCGAACCGCGAGAGCCCGCCGGCAGCGCTGTCGGTGCCGGTCATTGTCGTGGGCAATATTACCGTCGGCGGCGCGGGCAAGACGCCACTGGTGGCGGAGCTGGCGCGCTGGCTGCGCGAGCGGGGCAGGAACCCGGGCATCGTCAGTCGCGGCTACGGCGGCAGGGCCAAACAGTACCCATACCAGGTCACCGCACAGTCGCATCCGCTGGAGTCCGGGGACGAGCCGCTGATGCTGCACCTGGTTACCGGATTGCCGGTGATGGTGTCGCCAAACCGCGCCGAGGCGGCGCAGGCACTGGTCGACTACCACCAGTGCGACGTGATCCTGTCCGATGACGGCCTGCAGCACTATCAGTTGTGGCGCAGCCTGGAGATCTGTGTGGTGGACGGGCACCGCGGCCTCGGCAACGGACATATGCTGCCGCGGGGGCCGCTGCGGGAATCCGCCGACCGCCTGCGCAACGTGGACCTGGTGGTGGTGAACGGCGAGCCGGAGGAGCAGGTCAGGGCGCAGTGTGGCGAGCTGCTCGAGTTTCAGATGAACCTGGAGCCGGCCTGCTGGCACCAGTTCAACCTGGATCAGACCTCGACGCTGAAATTGAGCTCGGGGCCGGAGCCCGGCCCCTGTCACGGTGTTGCCGCGATCGGCAACCCGAAACGGTTTTTCCGCGAGCTGCAGAAGTTGGGCTTCCGGGTGATGGGGCAGCCGTTTGCCGACCACCATCAGTTCACCCCGCAGGAGCTGCAATTTGACGGCGAAACCCCTGTTATCATGACCATGAAGGACGCGGTCAAGTGCCGTGATTTCTGGCAGAGCCACTGGTGGGCACTGGAGGTGCGCGCCCGTCTGCCGGACGTTTTCTACCAGAAGATTCATCAGCATCTGCAACAGTTTTCCCAACATGAGCAATAGCCTTTCTTTCGATGTGATCATCCCGGCCCGCTTTGGCTCGAGCCGCCTGCCGGGCAAGCCGCTGGCGGATATCGGCGGCAAGCCGATGGTGCAGCACGTCTACCTGCGCGCGCGAGAGAGCAGTGCCGAGCGCGTGATAGTCGCCACCGACGATATGCGTGTAGCCGAAGCCGTGCGCGCATTCGGCGGCGAGGTCTGTATGACTTCGGCGGATCACGCCTCGGGCACAGACCGGCTGCAGGAAGTGGCGAGCAACCTGGCATTGTCCGGCGATCGCATCCTGGTCAATGTCCAGGGCGACGAGCCGCTGATACCCCCCAAAGTCATCGATCAGGTGGCCGCCAACCTGGCCTCGAACAGGGACGCCGGTGTGGCGACGCTCGCCGAGCCGATCAGAAGTCTGGAGGACTTCCGCAATCCGAATATCGTCAAGGTAGTCGCTGCGGAGTCCGGCCTCGCGCGCTACTTCTCCCGCGCTCCGGTGCCCTGGCCGCGGGACGCGTTTGCCACGGATGCCGTTGCGTTGCCCGCCGGGCTGGAGCCGCGCCGGCATATCGGAATCTACGCTTACCGGGTCGCGCTGCTGAATCGGTTTGTTTCCTGGTCGGTAGCGCCTCTGGAGCACTTTGAGGCGCTGGAGCAGTTGCGCTTTCTCTACCATGACGAGAATATTCACGTGGCCGATGCCTGCGAAGACGTCCCCGGCGGTGTCGATACGGAGCAGGACCTGCAGCGCATGCGGGCGTTACTGGGTTAGTGCCGAGGCGCACCAGGCGCGGGGTGTTCACCTTGTTGCCCGCAGAATGCAATGTGGGAGCCTGCCCCCGGATCGAGTCCTGGGCAGGCTCTGCAGGCGATAGCGAGGCTGGCCCGGACTGGTTCGCCAGCGGGGCTGGCTCCCACAGAGTGCCACCAGAATGTTGTGTTATTCAGCCCAGAGCTGTATCTGAATGATAGAAACCGATGTAGACCTGCAACCCCTGAATACCCTGGCCATTGCCGCGCGCGCGGCCTATTTCGCCCGGGTGGAGAGTCTCGAGCAGTTGCGCGAGGCGCTGGAGTTCGCCCGATCAAAAAAGCTGCCGATATTTCCGCTTGGCGGTGGCAGCAATATCGTACTGACCGGCGATTTCCCCGGGTTGGTTATTCTCGTGGTGTTGCGCGGCCTGTCGCTGGAGAGCAATGATTGCGGCACCAGCGTGGCTGCTGCGGCCGGGGAAAACTGGCACCAGCTCGTCATGCATACGGTGGGGCAGGGCATGGGTGGCCTGGAAAACCTGGCCTTGATTCCCGGCAAGATCGGCGCGGCGCCGATACAGAACATCGGCGCCTACGGCGTAGAGCTGTGCGATACCTTCGTGAACCTGCAGGCGCTGCATATCCCTACCGGTGAGCTGCACGAGTTTTCCGCTACTGAATGCAAGTTCGGCTACCGCGACAGCATTTTCAAGGGTCCGGCACGGGACCAGTACATCATCACCCGGGTGCACCTGCAGCTGTCCCGGGACTGGCGTCCGCAGCTCGATTATCCGGCGCTGCAACAGCATCTGGCCGAACACGGCCACAGCGTCGGAGATCTTACCCCGGCGGATGTGGCCAGTGCTGTAATCGACATCCGCAATAGCAAGCTGCCGTCGCCGGACGACATTCCCAACGCGGGCAGCTTCTTCAAGAACCCGCTGGTGGATGGGGATTGCTACGAGCGCCTCAGGAAAATCCACCCGGATCTGGTGGCATTCCCCTCCGGCGACCAGTGGAAGCTGGCCGCAGGCTGGCTGATAGACCGCGCCGGCTGGCGCGGTGCGCGGCGCAACTCTGTCGGCGTCCACGAACGCCAGGCGCTGGTGCTGGTGAACCCCGGTCGCGGCAGCGGCGCCGAGGTCACCGGCCTGGCCGCGGAGATCGCGGCCGATATCCGCTCCAAGTTCGGTGTGGAACTTGAACCGGAACCCCGCTATTACCCCTAAGGTGCGCCGTGCGCACCAATCGAGCTCGATGGTGCGCAGGGCCGCACCCTGCCTGGTGTAAACATTGAATGAGCAGACCTTTAGCGCCCGCGCTACCGAACTTGCAAAACGCTTTCCCGACACCGAATGGCCGGATCTTGCTCCCGGCCAGGCCCTGCTGATCCGCAACTGGCTGTCCCCGGCGGAGTCCGCCACCACGTTTGGCGCCTGCCTGCGCCAACTGCGCTGGGAGCGCCCCGAGATTCGCCTGTTTGGCAAATCACATCCTATTCCGCGTCGCCACGCCTTTGTCGGCGACCCGAGTGTGATCTATCGCTGGTCAGGTCTGGTACAGCGCCCACAGCCATGGATTGAACCGTTAGATATACTCCGGTCACGACTGGCGGCCGCCGGGTTTCGGTTCAATTCGGTGTTGGCTAATCACTACCGCGACGGCGCAGACAGTATGGGCTGGCATGCGGACAACGAAAAAGAACTTGGGGAATGGCCAGTGGTGGCTACCGTCAGTCTCGGCCAGGCGCGGCGCCTTGGCTTCAAGCGACGCGACGGAGAAGGGCGCCTGGCGCTCGACCTGCCCGACGCTTCCCTGCTGCTGACCTCCGCGGCGGTACAGCACTACTGGTTGCACGGCGTGGCGAAGAGCAGGCGTGAACTGGGAGGACGGATCAGCCTGACTTTTCGATTTATAAACGATCGTTATATGGCTAGTTAAAAATCATTGCTAAATATCTAATCAACAGGATTTGAAACGCTTGTCTCGCTTTGCACTAGGGTATTTGTCTGGTATGTTGCGAGAAGGCTCTGTGGATGGAACTATGTGAGGTAGCGACCTCGCGAGCAAAAACAAGAACGCAGTCAAAAGCGCGCGTGCGGCTGGGGAGTTTGCGCAACGCAGCCACTGCATAATCCGTAGTTGGGGCTAAATTGATCAAAGTCTTAGTGGTGGACGATCACGATCTTGTGCGCATGGGGATATCGCGCATGTTGGGTGACGTCAGTGGTATTCAGGTTGTCGGCCAGGCAGATAGTGGCGAAGAGGCGCTCGCCTTTGTGCGCCAGTCCGAGGTCGACGTTATCCTGATGGACGTCAAGATGCCCGGCATGGGCGGGCTCGAAGCGACCCGCAAATTGCTGTCCCGTTGTCCCGAGGCCAAAGTGATTGCGGTGAGTGCACTGGATGACGACCTGTTTCCCGGCCGTTTAATGCGGGCCGGCGCCATGGGCTATGTCACCAAGGGCGCCGACCTGGAAGAGATGGTCAGGGCTATTCGCACCGTTGTCTCCGGCGATGTCTTTATCAGCAGCTCCATGGCGACCAAGATGGCCCTGCGCAGTGTCAGCGGCAAGTCGGAAAAAAGCTCGCCGTTTGACGACCTGTCAAAACGCGAGCTGCAGATTGCCGACATGATCGTCAACGGCACCAAGGTGGCCGAGATCGCCGACACCCTGTCGGTGAGTCCCAAGACCGTCAACAGCTACCGCTACCGCATTTTTGAAAAGCTGGGTATTCACAGCGACGTGGAGCTGACCCTGCTGGCGGTGAAATATCAGATGCTGGACCCGGAAGCCGCCTTGTAGCAGTGCGGTATCCGCTGTAGGAGCGGCGGGGCGGCCATCCGCCGTCGGCCGCGATTACAAAAACGAGCCGCCGGGTTCAGCATACTTTCAGTACCTTCAGTACCTTCCGATGTTCGACAGCAAGCGCTTCCTTCCCACCGTCACCCGCAAGCCCGGCGTTTACCAGATGTTCGACGCTGCCGGCCATATCCTGTATGTGGGTAAGGCCAAGAGCCTGCGCAACCGACTCTCCAGTTACTTCCGCGCCACCGGCCTCACCGCCAAGACCATGGCGCTGGTGCAGCGCATCAACAGCATCGAGGTCACTGTCACCCGCAGTGAAACCGAGGCACTGGTGCTGGAGCAGAGCCTGATCAAATCCCAGCGGCCGCCCTACAACGTCATGCTCAAGGACGACAAGGGTTATCCGTATATTTTTCTGTCCGACAAAGATACTTTCCCGCGCATAGCGTTGCACCGTGGCGCCAAACGCAAGAAAGGGCAGTATTTCGGCCCCTTTCCCAATGCGTCCTCGGTGCGCGACAGCCTCAATTTCCTGCAGAAGACCTTCCGTATTCGCTCGTGCGAGGACAGCGTCTTCCGCAATCGCTCGCGCCCCTGCCTGCAATACCAGATTCAGCGCTGCACCGCGCCCTGTGTCGACTTTATCAGCGAGGAAGACTACCGCCAGGACGTGCGCCACGCCGAGATGTTCCTGACCGGCAAGAGCGATCGCATAGTGCGTGAACTCGCCGATGAAATGGACAAGGCATCGCGGGAGCTGGAATTCGAGCGGGCGGCGCGGCTGCGCGACCAGATCTCCGCGCTCCGACGCCTGCAGGCGGACCAGGTCGCCGAACGCGCAAGCGGTGACGTGGATGTTCTTGGGGTCGCCAGCCAGGGCGGTTCCTGCTGTGTGCACATTCTGTTTATCCGTCAGGGCCGCATCCTCGGCAGCCGCAGTTACTTTCCCGACGAGCGTCTGGGGCTCTCCAGTGCGGAATTGCTGTCGGCGTTTATTCCGCAGTTTTACCTCGGCAGCCAGCGCGAGGTGCCGCGGGAGATCCTGCTCTCGGAACCCATCGAGGATACGGATCTGCTGCAGCAGGCGCTGGGCGAACAGAGTGGCCGCGAGGTGTCGATAGTGCACCGGCTGCGCGGCAACCGGGCTACCTGGGTGACCATGGCGCAACAGGCGGCGGAGCAGAATCTGAGCAGCCGCACCGCGGCGCAGCAGAAATTGCAAGACCGTTTTGAGGCCCTGCAGGACGCGCTCGAATTCGACCAGCTCCCGGAGCGCCTCGAGTGTTTCGATATCAGCCACTCCAGCGGCGAGGCCACTGTCGCCTCCTGCGTGGTGTTTGATACCGGCGGCCCGGTGAAATCCGATTACCGGCGCTTCAATATCGAGAATATCCAGCCCGGTGACGATTACGCGGCCATGGCCCAGGCACTGAAAAGGCGCTATACGCGCCTGTCGAGCGGCGAGGGCAAGTTTCCCAATATCCTGCTGATCGATGGCGGCAAGGGGCAGGTGCGCCAGGCGGTCGAGGCTCTCAACGAGCTGGGCGTGGTCGGCGTGCAGATAGTGGGTGTCGCCAAAGGCACAACCCGCAAAGCCGGCTTCGAAACCCTGCACGTGGTTGCCAGTAACAAAGAGCTGGTACTTTCGGCCGATTCCCCCGCGCTGCACCTGATCCAGCAGGTGCGCGACGAGGCGCACCGGTTCGCCATTACCGGCCACCGCCAGCGGCGGGACAAAAAAAGGCGTGAATCACCCCTGGAGGGCATCGCCGGCGTCGGTCCGGCCCGTCGCCGCGCGCTATTGCGCCATTTTGGCGGCCTGCAGGAAATCCGCCGGGCTACAGTAGAAGAAATCGCGGGCGTTGAGGGTGTGAGTCGCAAGCTGGCTCAGGAGATATACTCGGCGCTGCACAGCGAATAGCTCGCCAGTCGCGCGGCTAACCTATATGGGAACCTGCGGGGCAGGCTCGCACAGGTAGCGGAGAGGCACATAGTTCACCGCGCTTTCGATGTTTCAATTTGCGACGCAGCTTGGTAAGTTACGCCCACCGCAAATACAGGGAAAAGCATGACACTCGCCAACCGACTTACACTGCTCCGTGTCGCACTGATACCAGTATTCGTGCTGGTCTTTTACCTGCCGTACAAGTGGAGCTACCTCGCCTCTGCGGTGATTTTTGCCGCCGCCGCCGCGACCGACTGGCTGGATGGCTACCTGGCGCGCAAACTCAACCAGAGTACGCCTTTCGGTGCCTTCCTCGATCCCGTGGCCGATAAGCTGATGGTGGCGACAGCGCTGGTCCTGCTAGTCGGCCTGCACAAGAATGCCTGGTTCACCATCGCCGCCGCCGTCATTATCGGCCGCGAAATTGCCGTATCCGGCTTGCGCGAGTGGATGGCAGAGCTGGGCCAGCGCGGTAGCGTTGCGGTTTCCTATATCGGCAAAGTCAAAACCACGGCACAGATCGCCGCGATAATCGTGTTGCTGGCGTTCGATGTGCGCGACTATCCGGTGATGGAAAAGATCGGTTATGTGCTGTTGTATGTCGCCGCCGCGCTGACGCTGTGGAGTATGGTGCTTTATCTGCGGGCGGCCTGGCCGACGCTGATGAGCGATGAAAACCGTGGCGAGTCGTGAGGCTCGTCAATAGCGGTGCGGACTTAAAGGCATTCCCAATTGTCGCGCCGTACTGCATAGCGACGGCATTTCACCCGCGAGGCGCCACAAGCGCTTAATCTGTTCGCTGAAAATATTTGCTGCACCTGGAGCCCGGTTGGTGTTCGAGGTGCAGGTCTTCACTTCTTCCTCTTCACCAACTTCATTCACGTCATGGCGATAGCTATCCCAGGCCGGGGGCAAAGTATGCCGATTCGCTCCATCGGGGCCGATTGCCACGCCGGCAAAAAAACGTTTGCGCATACTGTTGACAGGCATGGTTGTGCTAGAACTTATAGGTTGAGAACGCCCAAGAAGTAGAAGTCGGCCCGGCAATCACTCTGTTCATTGGCCATGCTTTCATCCTTGAGGCGCAGCACTATTCCTCCGCGCAATAAAAGTGAAAGAATTCCCGGGTATTCTTTGTCGGTGTTGCGCCACGGAGCCTGGGATTCAACGGCTGCACGCCATAGAGTCAATTCCGATTTGGTGATCCGGGTTCAGTGTGGGATGAATGGCGCAAAGGCGTGATTTATTCTTGGAAGGTTCGGCTGCCTTCAATATCTGGAGCTACGCATGTGACAGGGCAATTGGCCGTTAGATTACATCACCTGGACCTGCTTCGCGCATCCATGATGTTTTTGGGCGTTCTCGTCCATGCAAGTCACGCAGATTATGATACTGGTACCTTTGAAATAATCCGCTTCATGTCGGATTCCTTTCGCATGGCCTGCTTCTTCATAATTTCCGGATATTTTTCTGCGATGATTTTCGCACGGAAAGATATCAACAATTTTTATATCAAGCGGCTCCCATTGCTGTTTGTTCCCGCTGTATTTTGCACGGCAATACTGGTCCCTATCACCAATTCATGGATGGATCTCTATTTTGCGAGAGGTGAATCGGGCAATGCATTTGTGGCTGGATGGATGGGACATGCATGGTTCTTGTATGTGCTGCTTATTTTCACGCTCGCAACCCCCGCTATTGTTCTGTTGCAAAAGGGTGTAGCGGGCTTTCTGGTTAAGAAGGTCAGCCCCATCGCGATTTGCGCAGTATTTCTGTTATTGATAATTACCGGATCTATAGGCGCCGAGAAAATTGTGTCCAAATTTGGGCCGGCGCTGCCTTATTATGGGGTCATTGACTTCCTGATTTCTTCGACATTTATATACCTGCCGTATTTCATAATTGGTATCTACATGTACCAATGGCCGAGCCTCTATGCTTTTGCCCACAGGTACTTAAAGACTTGGGTGATGCTTGCGCTTGTTTTTATTGCTTACCGCTATTGGCTATGGTTCCAGGAGATAACCTCCACCGCGCAATATTTCCTGTCAATTTTTGTCGATTATTTGACCGCCATACCGATATCTTTTGCGCTATTTGCACTGACGAATCGATTGCTGGGAAAGCCGAATGTCGTCGTAAGGACAATGTCCGATTCCGCCTACACCGTGTACATCGTCCATTACTTGTTTGTTGCGCTAATTTTGCTCACGGCGCAGGGCTTCGACCTTCCATTGACTGCGCGATTGATATTGGCCTTTGCGCTGACATCAGTAGTGGCAGTGCTCTTTCACATCCACATCGTACAGCGTTACTGGGTGATCAGGTTTTTACTGAATGGCCGGCTGCCGAGGAAGCTGCCAGATTCGTCCTCGGTGTTGAACCAATGACGATACGGGAGAGTGCTTGTCGGAAGCTGCCCGGAATTTGTCAGTCGTTCGGCCTAGGAGTGCGACGTGAGGGGAAGGACTGGAGATTATATTGGTGCCCGGGGCCGGACTTGAACCGGCACGAACTAACGTTCGGGAGATTTTAAGTCTCCTGTGTCTACCGATTCCACCACCCGGGCGGGGGAGGTGTACGAGGGTGTCTTGGTGGTGCCCGACGTCTGGATCGGGAGCCCTCGCTGATCGCCGGACTACACAGGGGCAAGTCGGCGATGGGGAAAATGGAGGCTAGGGTCGGAATCGAACCGGCGTACACGGAGTTGCAGTCCGCTGCATGACCACTCTGCCACCTAGCCTTAACATCAAATTCAAAGCTTTCGCTCCGCCGGTTCGATGTCACCGGCACTCTTACCAGGAGTCAGGGAGTTGCAGTTCGCTGCATGACCACTCTGCCACCTAGCCTTATTGTGCTCCGCATGGAGCGGAAAACGCCGCGAATTCTATCGGATTGGATCGAAAAATCCCAGCATTTTCTTATACTTACGCGCGGCTGGGCGTGTAAGAAGGCGCTATTCTAGGGACTGCTCCGGATTAGTCAAGCGCTGTGATACTGGCCATTGGGGTGGTTGATGGAGAGGCTGGATAGTCTGTCCTGGCTTGAGGGGCAGGGAGCTTAATAGCTTTTAGTACTAGCTCCGCGAAGACTATTTCCATTTGTTCTAAATTTTTGCGGGACTCGGCTGGCAATCTTTCGCCCTTGATCGATACTTCTCTGTAACTGGCTAGCACGACCTCCCCCAAACGTGCTCGGTAACGCCGGTAGGGCGCTCCGCTAGGTATGCGCCCGCTGTGTAGTAAGGATGAAATCCTCCAAGTTTCACTCCTAATGGTCTTGGCCCTGACGCTCTCCCCCCCCCCCGTCGTCAGGGCTTTTTTTTTGCCTGCAATTCGGCTGTTTATGCGCTCTCGTCGCGGAGGTTTTCCGTTGCTAGTGCTTTTACCGGTCTGCCGGCCGCCTTTTCGGCCAGGTCTCTGAAGCGTTGCAGCGTTACCTCGCCGCGCTTCTTTGCCAGTCCGCGGGCGACGTCATCGATACTCGCCTTGCCATCGCTGGCTTCGCGGATCTCCCGATCCAGTTCGCGCATTACGCCCACCGCGCGGGCGGTGACGGGGCCGGAGGAGCGCCTGACCAAGAGGCTCGGGGCCTGTCGGCCCCATTCCGCCAGGTTGTCCATGGCCTCGTCGTAGCGGCGCTGGCTAATGCCGCCGGAGCGACGCAGTATCTCCAGGGCATAGAACTCCGCCAGTCCCTCTACGATCCAGTCGCTCTGTTTGTCGCCGCGAATGCCGGTGGCCACGTGTACCAGTTCGTGGATCATGCTGCTGGTGCGGTTGCCGCTGATCAGCGGCCGGTCCGCGTGCATAAACAGGGAGCGGGTACCGGACAGGCCGCCGCGCCACATGGGGTCGCCGGCCGTAACGATTAACAGGTACTGGGGGAACTTGGGGAACACTTCCTTGATCTGCGGCAGGTTCCAGTTGAGGAAGGCCAGGGTGTCCTGGCGATGAATATCCTCGCCCAGGGGCCCAGACACCTTGGTGTCCACCCCGGCGACGATGTCCTGGCGGGTACCGATGCGGCCGACAATCATCCAGCCCTTGGGCCGCACGAAGCGGCGTCCCGGATCTTTGAGGCGGTAATGGTCCTCGGCAATTTCGGGGTAGGGGAGCGCCGACGACCAGCCTTCGGGCAGTCCCAGCTTCAGTTCCGCTTTTGAGCGCCCCTTGCCGGTCACCGTCATCGACGGGATCATTTTGTCGCTGCGCAATATGGCCCAGTCCTTGGTGATGCGGGAATCGTAGCTGCCGCTGCCTTTCCGGTTGTTGATCTCGAACTTGTAGCTGAGGCTCGAGCTGGTGCCTTCCGGGCGCCAGACTGCCTTGTCATCGGTCAGCTCCAGAGGGTGCTCACTCTTCACGTCTGAGTAGCGGCCTGAGCTCAGGTTCAGAGACAGCTCTCGCGGCAGGGTTTCGCCGTTCAGCTCGATCTCGACCTCGGCCATACCAGATTTCGGGTCGATTTGCGCCGTGTAGAGTAGCTCGTAGGTGTCGGCGAGCGCTGCCGGCGTGGCCACAGCGAGGCTGAGCGAGAGGAGCGCTGGCAGGATCAGGGCGGATAACTCTTTTAGCATCATGGCCTGCTGGTTTTGCTGAATGGATGAATTTTGACAGCGAAAGAGGGTACTCGTGCCATTAGCTCCACATCAAGTGTCCTGTCCCGCGCATTCCGCCGCCGTGTGATGACGCGCGGTCGTTGAAGCTGGACTAAGGCGGAATTCGGTCTGGGGTCCACCGGTCAATTGCGAGGGGCGGGACTCAGGGCTTGCGATACAAAGTCCCCCTGAGCCCTCAATGGCATCTCCCTGGTTTTGAGAATAGCGGGGTGCTGAAGGACCGCGTTATCTGTCGGTTCAAAGCTCTTGTTCCACGTGGAGCGGTATCAATCTGCGCCGCTAGTTTCCGGATTGGGGGGCGCAAATGCGCGCGTCCGGCGGCCAGAACAGCACTCTTTGATTGGCCAATGATGAAGCCGTTTGCTCGGGCCGGGCTGGCCGCTGAAAGTAGGCCGTGAAAAACGAGGACTTGGATAAATGGTGGTTGGCGGAGGACTGGTTCCTTCTTCCGGGCTCGCGGCTGGCTGAACGAACGCCGGCTTGAGCCACGTAGAGCTCGGATGCTTAAGAGGGGGGGGAACTGCAGAAAAATGGTCGGTGAGAGAGGATTAGCTTCGCCCTGCGGGCTCGCTGGTCTCCGCTGGCTGCGCCAGCTACGGCTCGAACCTTGTCGAGTTTAGAGCGCTTGGATACTTTGGGGCGGGATTTTAAGAAAATGGTCGGTGAGAGAGGATTCGAACCTCCGACCCCTTCGTCCCGAACGAAGTGCGCTACCAGGCTGCGCTACTCACCGACATTTAAAGTGCTTCATCAGCGAAGCGGGGCGCATTATAACAGCCAATTCCCCGCTGTAAACCATTGATTTAACTTTTAATTTGCCGGATTAGCCCCTCCTGGGCGGTGGACGCCACCAGGACGCCCTCGCGGGTGAAGATCTGGCCGCGGCAGAAGCCGCGCGCGCCGCTGGCGGAAGGGCTGTCGGTGACGTACAACAGCCACTCGTCGGCCCGGAAGTCGCGGTGGAACCACATGGCGTGATCCAGGCTGGCCGGCATCAGGTGCGGGTCGAACAGGGAGATGGGGTGCGGTTGCAGGGCGGTGCCCAGCAGGGCCATGTCCGAGGCGTAGCACAGGGCGCAGCGGTGCTCGAGCGGGTCATCGGACATCTCGCCCTCGGCGCGCAGCCAAAACATGCAGCGCGCCTCGCGCACCTCGGCGCCGAAGTAACTGTGCGGATCCACCGGGCGGAAGTCGATCATAAAGCGGCGCTGGTCGTGCTGGGGGCTGACAAGCCCGGCCTCCTGGGCCAGCTGCTGGGTGTTCTTGAGGCTTTCCGGTGCGGGGATGCCAGTGGTGGGCATATCGACCTGGTGATCGAAGCCGGGCTCGCTGATCTGGAAAGAGGCGGACATATTGAAGATAGCGCGGCCTTTCTGCTTGGCCACTACCCGGCGGGTGGTAAAGCTGCCACCGTCGCGGATCGGGTCCACATCGTAGATTACCGGCAGCTCGCTGCTGCCTGGCCGCAGGAAATAGGCGTGCAGCGAATGGGGCATTCTGCCCTCTACAGTGCGGGTGGCGGCCATCAGTGCCTGTCCCAGTACCTGCCCCCCGAAGAGTACCTTGCGGTAATTTTCTACGTGGTGGCGGCTGCGGAACAGGTTCCGGTCCAGCTCTTCGACATCCAATAGCTTGCTCAGCTTTTCCAACATGGGCGAACTGCCTGTCAATTCAGTTTTCAATTTCGGTAGCATGGATAAGCAGGGATTGCTTGTCCAGGGGGCGGGATAATAGCAATTGTCGGCACTTTGGCCATTACCGAAGTTACCAATTGCGTTACCAGGGTGGGCCCGTATTCCAGGGTGAAGCGATTGAAGCGGCCGCGACCAGGCTCAGACGCCCGCCCGCCTGCTCAGTTCGTGAGCGGTTGTCGGTGGGTGACAGTCTGTTTCCAGTCGGCCCCGGCTTGGCGCCGGCCCCCTCTGGAGCACACAGGGGCGTGGAAATTGACGCCAGTAGAAGCTTATTCCGCTATCTGCTTTTCCAAGCGCCATGAATTGCCTATCATTCATGAATGGATAGTCAATTTCAGTCTCCAAATTTACGGATAGGTAAGGTCGGGAGTATGGACAAGGCAAAAGAGAAGGTTCAGCGTTTTCGCGCGCGTGAGCAGCGTATTCTGGATGCCGCGCTGGAACTGCTGCTGGAGCACGGCGAGGAAAAGGTCACCGTGGAGCAGATTGCCGAGCGCGTGGACATCGGCAAGGGCACCATCTACAAGCATTTCATCTCCAAAACAGAGATCTACATGCGCTTGCTGATGGATTACGAGAAGTCCCTGACCGAGCGCCTGAAGACGGCGCTGGCCAATGCCGAACAGGGGGATATCACGGCACCGGCACGGGCCTATTTCGAGTCGCGCATGGCGGATCCGGCCAAGGACCGTCTGTTCCAGCGGCTGGAGGAAAAAATCATTGCGCTGAACCTGGCGCCGGAAATGATCGCGGAGCTGCACGCCATCCGCAACTCCAACGCCTCGGCCCTGAACCGGGTGTTCGAACGGCGGATGGAGCAGGGCGTGCTGAAAAAGGTGCCCGCCTACTACTATTACTCCACTTACTGGGCCCTGGTGCAGGGCGCTGTGGAGCTGTACCACTCCAAGTCCTTTGCCGACGTGATCGAGGATCGCGAAGGGCTGATGGAGTTCATCATGGACGTCGGCGTACATATCGGCGACATCTCCGGCCGCGGCCAGCCGGAAGAAAGCCGCCCCGGTGGCGAGGCAACGGGCTCATCCTTTGGCTGAGCCGCTGTTTCAGCAGCTGCAGCAATTGCAGCAGGAGTTTCGCGGCCACCCCCCGGTGCACAAATGGCACCCGGATCTTTGCGGCGACATGGATATGGTCATTCGCCGCGATGGCCGCTGGTTCCACGAGGGCAGCGAGATCCGCCGGCAGCCTCTGGTGAAGCTGTTCGCCAGCATCCTCAGGCGGGAGGGCGACGAATATTTCCTGGTCACGCCGGTCGAGAAGATGCGCATTCGCGTGGAAGATGTTCCCTTCATCGCCACCCAGGTGGCGCGAGGTTCCGATAGCGGGCGGGAGCGCCTGCTGTTCACTACCAATACCGGCGATGTAATTGCGCTCGACCGGGACAGTGAATGGCAACTCAAGCCCTTCGGTGAACCGCCCCAGCCTGTTCCCTATATCGAGGTCCGCGACGGGCTGCAGGCGCGGGTGTCCCGTGAGGTCTTCTACCAGTTGGTGGACTGGGCAGAAGAGGGCGCTGGGCAGTCGGAGAGTGCAGGAAAATTATGGCTGCGCAGCGACGGCGAAGACTTCCTGCTCGGCACTTACTGAAACCCTTGGATGTCTTGCGCATATAGGAGCGCGGGGTGCTTCTCCCCCTCTGTACTTTTTCTCGCCTACCTGTCTGTATTTCACACCGCCAGCGAAACCTTTTTGCAATAAAAATGTAATTTTTGCTCTGGCGCGAAAAACTATTTCAAATTTTCCCGGAAAACCCTCCTAAAGTAACAATTTCGCAATATTCCCTTCCTACACTCCCTCGCGTCCGAATCGCTAAGGCGAACAAAACAAGCACGGTTTCAGGGCATCCTGGAAATCGGTTTTTAAAAAATTCAGGACGCACAGCTGAATCATAAGAACAGGTTTTTGGCTGCCCACAATTACACCTATTTGGCAAAACTTCCGTTAGGGGGAACTATGAAGCGAGTAAACAACAAGCTGCTGCTGGCAGCCGCGATCTCCGCGTTGCTGGCCGGTTGTGACAGTGGCGGTATCGAGGTCAAGCCGACCACGGTTGACAATTCTACCGACAACTCCGTAACCAACCCGGGCGGCGACACTAACAATCCCTGCGCGGTAATCGAGAGCACTGGTGTTCAGGGATCCTACGACGGTACTCACTGCTCCTACGGCGCTGACTTCGTTGATGCCTCCAAACCGCTGGTCGAAGATCTCTATCTGCCGGCTCTGCCGAACGGCGGCGCCCACATTTTCTCCGGTAGCCTGTTCGTGGGTGAAAGCTTCGCCAGCAACGCCGAACTGCAAACCGCTGGCATCGCCAAAGGCGGCGACGGCGTCAAGCTGGAAATCCAGGCCGGTACTACCGTCGCTTTCAAAGACAACTCCGCTTTCATGGTAGTGAACCGCGGTTCCCAGCTGTTTGCGCGCGGCACTGAATCTGCTCCGATCACTTTCACCTCCGAAACCGACGTTCGTGGCACTGTGGGCGCGGAAGATGTCTCCCAGTGGGGCGGCATGGTGATCAATGGCTTTGGCGTTACCAACAAGTGTACTTACACCGGTTCAGTAGACGGCGGCGACCTGGCTCTGTCTGGTGAGTGTCACGTTGCGGCTGAAGGCTCCACCGACGACAACACTTCCTACTACGGCGGTGACAACAACGCTGACAGCTCCGGCGAACTGTCCTACGTTCGCGTTAAGCACACTGGCGCTGAAGTGGCCAGTGGCGACGAGCTGAACGGTATCGCTTTCGACGCCGTTGGTAGCGGCACTGTGGTGCGCAACCTGGAAGCCTACTCGACTTACGATGACGGTATCGAATTCTTCGGCGGCGCCGTAAACGTAGAAAACTACGTTGCCCTGTATGTGCGCGACGACTCCATCGACATCGACGAAGGCTACCGCGGCAGCATTACCAATGCCTTGGTTGTTCAGAGTGAAACCGATGGCAACCACTGTATCGAAGCTGACGGTATCGGTTCCTACGCAGCGAGCACTGACTACACCGCGCTGATCGCTGCTGGCCTGAACAGCCGTCCGGTTATCGACGGTCTGACCTGCATTGTCTCCGCTCAGGCGGCTGGTACTCACGATCCGGGTGCCGGCTGGCGTCTGCGCGAGGGCATCTACCCGATGATCACCAACTCCATGATCGTCGCTTCTTTCAGTGCTGACGAAAACGGTGCTGAAGGCAGTAACTACTGCCTGCGCGTCGAGAGTGCACAGACTCGCAATGAGGCTGAGACCGGCACCGAGGTTGCCCTGACGTCCAACATCTTCGCCTGTGAAGATCGCACTAAGACTGACAAGGACGACAATGGCACTCCGGACGATAAGAGTGACGACTTTAATCTGATGGATGTGCAAGCCTGGGCTGTAGCTAGCGGCAACCAGTTTGCCACCATCGCTGGCCAGGTAAATCCGACTCAGGATGCGGATGCACAGCTCATCTTGCTCTCCGGTATTCCGGCTATGTACACCGCGGATGCCCTGGTAGTGGAAGGTGCCGCCGCAACCGTGACTCCGGTTGAGCGCGCTTACCTGGGTGCCCTGGATGTAAACGGTACCGACTGGACCAAGGGTTGGACATACGGTCTGCACGAAGGCAGCCGCGCCAAGCCGCTGTGGTTCGAATAATAAGTCGCAATAACGGTTGGGGATTAACTCCCTGATCACTTGGGGCGCCGCCTTCGCTGATGGAGTCGGCGCCCTGTTTGATTTTACTGCCGTGAGCAACAGGAACGATAAGAGGCCTGGGTAATGGTTAAAAACGAAAAATTTCAGAGAGCGCCGCTGGTACTGGCTATTACCGCGGCCTCTTCGATCGCTACCGGTGCGTTTGCGCAGAGTGCCGAGCAGATTGAAAACACAACCGGCGCCGCACCGCAGGTTGCCGCTCCGCAAATCGAAGAAGTCATGGTTCAGGGGCGTCTGCGGGACTCGGCAGAAATGCTGGTCAGCGAGCGTCTCGAAGAAGAAGTGGTAACCGACATTCTCGGTTCCGAGATGATCGGCCGCGTGGGCGACTCTACCGTGGCCGCCGCCCTGCGCCGCGTTTCCGGTCTGTCTCTGGTGAATGACAAGTTTGTCTATGTGCGCGGTCTCGGTGAGCGCTACTCCAGCACGACTCTGAATGGCGCCACAGTGCCGTCGCCGGATCTGACCCGCAACGTGATCCCGCTGGATTTGTTCCCGACTTCTGTTGTGGAATCTCTGGCAGTCCAGAAGAGCTATTCCGCCGATCAGGCAGCTACTTTCGGTGGCGGTAACGTAGACATTCGCACCAAGGGCATCCCGGAAAACCTGACTTATTCCATCGAAGTCGGTACCGGTATGAACTCCGAAAATGATGGCGATGTATTGAGCTATCGGGGTGGTGATGACGACGCTTTCGGCACAGACGATGGCACCCGTGCTCTGCCGAGTGGTATTACGGCGGCACTGCAGCGCTTCAAGGGCGACCTGAGTGTAGCCGGTATCCGCAGCACTCTGATTGCCGAAGGCAATCAATTTGCCTCCGAGCAGGAAGCTTTGGCCGCGGCCCAGGCGCTGAACCGCGAGCTGGCGCTGAATCTGAACCGGGATGTCAGTGTTGAAGAAGACTCCAGCGATCCGGACAGCGATATCAAGGCCAGTGTCGGCAATCGCTTCTATTTCGGCGACAACTGGGAGCTGGGTTTCCTGGCTGGCGGCTCTTACAAGAGCAAATGGCGGGAAACCGAACGCGTCCAGCGCGATTACGGCTCCCCGGAAGAGCGTACCGACACCCGCAACGAATCCACCTATGCGGTGGATATCAGCGGCAACCTGAATCTGGGGCTGCGCTTTGCCGACGAGCATGAGCTGGAAACCACCAGCCTGTTCCTGCGCAATACCGATGACGAAACTTCGATCAGTGATTACTTCAACGAAAACCGCCAGATCTCTGATGGACAGGGCTTCCGTGAGTACACGCTGAAATACGAAGAGCGTGAAATGGTCGTCAACCAGATCAAGGGTAGCCACTCCGTAGGTTCGGAAACCAAGGCCATGATACCGGGCGGTCTGCTCGGCTGGGTGCCGGAAGAGTTGACCGTCGACTGGTTCTACTCCGATGCGACGGCGACCACGGATATTCCGAACGAAGTCAGTGTCAATGCTGAGACGGTTACAGATCCAGCCACGGGCGAGACGATCAGTTCTTCTGTCAGCACCGGCTCCCGCAGTGCCGACTTCCGCTTCACCGAGCTGGAAGACGAAGTGCGCAATTACGGTTGGGCCGCGACTCTGCCACTGGAGTTTTCCAACTCGACGCTGGAGTTGAGCGGTGGTTTTGCCCGCACTGAAAAGGGCCGCACCTATAAGCAAACCCAGCTGCGTCTGGATATTTTCAGCGTTGCGGACGGGTCTATCCTGAGCAACCCGCTGGATCAGGTGTTCAGCGATGAGAATATCACCAGCACTGAAAACAACTTCGTATTCGACCGTGCCGGTGGCAACAAGCAGAGCTACATTGCTGCAACCCTGTCCGATGCGGTTTTCGGTAAGTTCGACTGGACTTATAACGAAACCTGGCGCCTGTCGGCCGGTGCTCGCTGGGAGGACTACAACCAGGTGGCCCTGGAGTGGAACCCCTACGGATACACCCCGGAAGATCCTCAGATCACTTCCGATCCGGAAGCGCTGGCGGAGGCCACCTATGCGCAGGACGACATTTACCCGTCACTGTCGTTGACCTATATGGGCTCCCTGTGGGCGGAGACCTTCCAGCTGCGTTTCGGCGCGTCGAAGACTGCTGTGCGTCCGGACCTGCGTGAGATTACCGATGCCTTCTATATCGACCCGATCACCGATGAGCAGGTAATGGGTAACCCGAATGTGCGGCCGTCGGAAATCAACAACTACGATCTGCGCGCTGAGTGGTTCTTCGATAGTGGAGACAGCCTGACCGTCTCTGCTTTCTACAAGGACATCATCGATCCGATCGAGTTCTTCGAGGCTGCCTCCAGTGACACCAACGTTGCCCGCGAGATCATCAACGCCGAGGCCGGAGAGATCACCGGTATCGAGATCGAGGGCATGAAGAACCTCGGTTTCATGGGCGGCACGATGGACAGCTTCTTCGTACAGGGCAACGTGACATTGCAGGAGTCTGAGCTGGTAGCGGGCAATGAGGCGGATGCGCCGACGAACCCGGTGCGCGAAATGACCGGTGCTTCCGAATACGTGGTGAACATGTTGCTGGGCTTCGACAGCCCCGATGGCAACCACTCTGCGACGCTGGGTTACAACGTCTTCGGTGAGCGCCTGTACCTGGCTGGCCGCAACCTGGCCCCGGATGCCTTCGAGCAGCCATTTCACTCTCTGGACCTGACTTACTCCTGGTACCCGACCGAGGAGATTACCGTCAAGGCCAAGATGCAGAACCTGCTGGACGAAGCCGTGGAAATCGAACGCGACGGTGTAATCGTGTTTGAAGAAAAGCCGGGTTCTAGCTTCGCGCTGAGTGCCCAATATCAATTCTAACTAGATTCACGCAGGATCATTAAGTTTTAGAAAACAGGGATTTACTGAAGCCGGGTGCTGATTGCAGCACTCGGCTTTTTTATTTTGAGGGTTAGCTAGCTGACTGAGCGCAGATGTTGCTGCAGGTCTTCAACCAGTTTTGCGGTTTTCGTGACTTCGCAAAATCGATCCCTGAGTTGCTCGACGCAATGCGATTGCAGTTTATCACCGGTCGTAGCAGTTGCGTCTTCGACCAAGACCGGGCAGTAGCCAAAATCGGCTGCCGCGCGGATGGTGGACTCCACCGAATCATCGGTAAAGACGCCGCAGCAATATAATTGGGCGATGCCGAGCTGATTGAGGTGCGCCTGTATGACACTGTTGCCAAATGGGCTCGAGCCGGTTTTGTTTACGATGACTTCGTCGTCCCGAGGTGCCACCGAATCAATGAATTCCGCTTCGCGCGACCCCGGTGTTGAGTTGATGTCCCGTCGTTTGTACCAGTAGGTGCGGTCGCGGCCGTCGTGCGTTTTGCTGCGGGTGCGTATGTGGATTACCTCGATACCTTTGTCGCGGAATATCGCCTGCAATTTCTGAATGTTGGGTAGCACAGTCTGCTCGAGGCGGGTGAAATAATAGGTCTGCTCCGATTCACCGAAATGGCTGCGACTGCCGCTGGCAAACAGCCCTTCGCCGCGTGAGGCGTAAAGATACTGGAGGTCGATACAGAGCAGGGCGGGTTTCATGTCCGGTCTTCCGTTGTGCTGACCGGAGGAAGCTTAGCCTGATAATCAGCCGGCGGCCAAAGTCGCGTGCTCAGGACCGGAGGGAGCGAAGAATAAAAAGGGCGCCCGCAGGCGCCCGAAAAAATAAACGGATTACATATTCGGGTAGTTGGGGCCGCCGCCGCCCTCGGGCGCCACCCAGACAATGTTCTGCGTCGGGTCCTTGATGTCGCAGGTCTTGCAGTGCACGCAGTTCTGCGCGTTGATCTGGAAGCGCAGCTTGCCAGCCTCCTCGACCACCTCGTAGACGGCCGCCGGGCAGTAGCGCTGGGCCGGTTCGTCGTAGATGGGCAGGTTGTGGTTCAGCGGTATCTCGTCATCCTTCAGCGTCAGGTGACAGGGCTGGTCTTCCTCGTGGTTGGTGTTGGAGATGAACACCGAGGACAGCTTGTCGAAGCTGAGTACGCCGTCGGGCTTCGGGTAGGCGATCTTCTTGCAGTCCGCTGCCGGCTTGAGCTGGGCGTGATCGGCCTTGCTGTCGCGCAGGGTCCACGGCAGCCTGCCCTGGAAGATATTGATGTCGACAAACGCATAGGCGGAGCCGAGGATGTTGCCCCACTTGTGCTGGGCCGGGCCGAAGTTGCGCTGCTTGTGCAGTTCCTTCCAGGCCCAGCTGTCGCGGTACTTGGCGGTGTAGGCGGTCAGCTCGTCGTTGGCGCGTTCGGCGCCCAGTGCCTCGACCGCGGCCTCGGCGGCGATCATGCCCGATTTCATCGCGGTGTGGTTGCCCTTGATCTTGGCGAAGTTCAGGGTGCCGGCATTGTCGCCGATCAGCAGTCCGCCCGGGAAGGTCATCTTCGGCTGCGACTGCAGGCCACCCTTGGTGATGGCGCGGGCGCCGTAGGCCACGCGCTGCCCGCCTTCCAGGTACTGCTTGATGACCGGGTGGTGCTTGTAGCGCTGGAACTCGTCGAACGGACTCACATGCGGGTTGCTGTAGGCCAGGTCGGTGATCAGGCCGACGACCACCTGGTTGTCTTCGAGGTGGTAGAGGAAACCGCCGCCGTGGGAGCCGCTCTCATCCAGCGGCCAGCCAGCGGTGTGCACCACCAGGCCCTGCTGATGCTTCTCGTCGGAAACCTTCCAGATCTCCTTGATGCCGATACCGTAGTGCTGCGGGTCCACGCCTTCGTCCAGCTTGAAGCGCTCGATCAGCTGCTTGCCCAGATGGCCGCGGCAGCCCTCGGCGAACAGGGTGTACTTGGCGTGCAGCTCCATGCCGGGCATATAGGAGTCCTTGTGGGAGCCGTCCGCGGCCACGCCCATATCGCCGGTGGCGATGCCTTTTACCGCGCCGTCCTCGTTATAGAGCACTTCGGCGGCGGCGAAACCGGGGAAGATCTCCACGCCCAGGTTCTCTGCCTGCTCCGCCAGCCAGCGGCACAGGTTGCCGAGGCTGATGATGTAGTTGCCCTCGTTGTGCATGGTGCTGGGCACGAACAAGTTGGGGACCTTGGTCGCCTTTTCGGCGCTGCCCATCACATAGATGTCGTCGCCTTTGACCTCGGTGTTGAGGGGAGCGCCGCGGTCTTTCCAGTCGGGGAAGAGTTCGTTCAGAGCGGTGGGCTCGAATACCGCGCCGGAGAGAATATGGGCGCCCACTTCCGAGCCTTTCTCCACCACACACACGGAGATGTCTTCATTGAGCTGGCGAATACGGCACGCCGCTGCCAGGCCGGCGGGACCGGCACCCACGATCACTACATCGTATTCCATTGATTCGCGTTCCACGGCGCACTCCTCAGCTGGTTGCAATCGATTATTCTATGACCCTGAATGGTCTTGTACATTTATATTGGTCGCGGATTATATAGGGCTTTAATCAACCCTACCAATTGCACGACTATTCATTTGCCGTGGCAAATACGATGTTTTTCAATGGCTTAGAAGCCCCGAATGGGTGAATTTTATATCCGGAAATAGATTTGCTGAATGGCAGTCGGCTCGTCCATTTGGCTATTGATTTTGCCGTATAGAAGGGCCACCATACACGCCGTTCAAACACTTGTTTGACCAGAAAACCGTATCCGTTCGCGATGTGAACTGTCAGTCGCGGCTGTTAAAAGGCTAATTTGAGACGGGATTTCCATGAAAGTTCTTGTAGCTGTGAAACGCGTTGTGGACTACAACGTCAAGGTTCGCCCCAAGGCGGACGGTTCTGACGTAGATACCGCCAACGTAAAAATGTCTATCAACCCCTTCTGCGAGATTGCGGTAGAAGAGGCGGTACGCTTGAAGGAGAAAGGCGTTGTCAGCGAGATAGTCGCCGTTTCCATGGGTCCCAAGCAGTGCCAGGAGCAGATCCGCACCGCGCTGGCGCTGGGCGCCGACCGCGGTATCCTGGTGGAAGCCGATGCCGAGCTGCAGCCGCTGGCCGTCGCCAAGTGCCTGAAGGCGATCGTGGACAAGGAAGAGCCGCAACTGGTCATTCTGGGCAAGCAGTCCATCGACGGTGACAACAACCAGACAGGCCAGATGCTGGGCGCACTGACCGGAATGGGGCAGGGTACCTTCGCCTCCGAAGTCACTGTGGAAGGCGACGCCGTCAAGGTGACCCGCGAAATCGACGGCGGTCTGCAGACGGTCGAGCTCAAGCTGCCGGCCATTGTGACTACCGACCTGCGCCTCAACGAGCCGCGCTACGCCTCGCTGCCGAACATCATGAAGGCGAAGAAGAAACCGCTCGACACCACCACCCCCGACGAGCTGGGTGTGGACATCACGCCGCGCACCAAGACCCTGAAAGTTGAGCCGCCGGCCGAGCGCCAGGCCGGCGTCAAGGTTGCCGACGTGGCGGAACTGGTAGAGAAACTGAAGAACGAGGCGAAGGTAATCTGATGAGCATTCTGGTTATTGCGGAACACGACAACGCCGAAATCAAGGGCGCCACGCTCAATACCGTGGCCGCGGCCAAGGCCATCGGTGGCGATATCCACGTACTGGTCGCCGGAGCCGGCTGCGGCGCCGCCGGTGAAGCCGCCGCCAAGATCGACGGTGTGGCCAAAGTGCTGGTGGCGGACAACGCCGCTTATGAGCACCAGCTGGCCGAAAACGTCGCCAAGCTGGTCGCCGACCTGGGCAAGGACTACAGCCATATCCTCGCTCCCGCCACCACTACCGGCAAAAACATGCTGCCGCGCGCCGCGGCGCTGCTGGACGTGCAGCCGATCTCCGACATCATTGCCGTCGAGAGCGCCGACACCTTCAAGCGCCCGATCTACGCCGGCAACGTGATTGCGACAGTGCAGAGCAGCGATGCCACCAAGGTGATCACCGTGCGCACCACCGGCTTTGACCCGGTTGCAGCCGAGGGTGGCAGCGCGGCGGTTGAAGCCGTGGGCATCGCCGATGACGCCGGTGTTTCCTCTTTCGTTGGTGAAGAACTGGCCAAGTCTGACCGTCCGGAACTGACGGCCGCGCGCGTGGTGATTTCCGGTGGTCGCGGCATGCAGAACGGCGACAATTTCGAGATGCTGTACAAGTTGGCAGACAAGCTGGGTGCCGCAGTGGGTGCCTCCCGCGCGGCGGTGGATGCCGGCTTCGTGCCCAACGATATGCAGGTCGGTCAGACCGGCAAGATCGTCGCGCCGGACCTGTATATCGCCGTGGGCATCTCCGGCGCCATCCAGCATCTGGCCGGTATGAAAGACTCCAAGGTGATCGTGGCGATCAACAAGGATGAGGAGGCGCCGATCTTTTCCGTCGCCGACTATGGCCTGGTTGCGGATCTCTTTGACGCGATTCCCGAGCTTGAAACAAAGTTGTAATTTTTGATTAATATACTTAATCAACCTTGGAAAGGGCGGCATCGAGTCGCCCTTTCTTTTGGGGGAAAGATGTATTTCCGGTGATTGCGGCGTTTGAGGACAAATCATGTGCGGTGCGACGCCAGCTTGGGAACATTGCCTTTCCCGGGATGACGAAAGAGAATAGGCGTCAATAATTGAGAAATTCAGTCGATTGTTGAACTGAAATACAGGTTTGTCCATGTCCCCAGTAAAGCGAGCCGTTGGCTCCATCGGCGCCAGATTCGCCCCACGCGAGCCGCGCAAACCGTTGGCGCGCAGCGCCATGGTGTCCATAGGTGTCGTCGCTGGCTGGTTGTTTTTTAATCTGCTCGCCTATGGGGCGCTGCTGATCCCCGCTGGAGAGGAGGAGTCGCTGCTGGCGAAGCGCAGCAGCCATGTTCCGGCCCAGCGGGTTACCTCGTTACCCAGCACGCCCTTCTTCGGCCGCGCGGCCGTCAAACCCACTCAGCAGCCCGAAGTCGATCTGACCAATATTCCCATCACCCAGCTCAACCTGGTGCTGTCCGGCGTGCTTGACAGCAGTGCCAAGGACAAGGCCAGCGCACTGGTGGCAGAGAAGGGCAAGCCGGCACAGCGTCTGTATGTCGGAGATACATTGCCCGGAGGGGCCGAACTCTACTCGGTGGCGGTGGACCACGTAGTCCTGCGCCGCAACGGCAAGATGGAAAAACTTACCTACCCGGATGAAGACGGCCGCCCGAGCGTGCCGCTGCAGAAGTACACCGATTACGCCCGCCAGGCCGCAGAGATCAGCGCCTCCAGCGATGCCAGCCGGTCGGACAAGCAGCAGTCCATCAGGGAGCGGCTGGAAGAACTGCGCAACCTGGCCCGCGAGCGTCGCGCCGAGCGCCGGAACTGACAGAAAATTTTTACCAAGACCAGTTTTCAACATTTACAAAAAATATTTTAAGAGCCAGACAAATAATGATGAGGATGTTTTATCGGCGGCTGCTTGCTGTCGGGGTGGGGATATTTATATCGGCTTCAGTACTGGCTCAGGCCCCGGAAAGGGTCACACTGTCTCTCGATAACGCGGATATCCGCGATCTGATCAATTGGGCCGCGGATTTCACCGGCAAGAACATCATCGTCCACCCGAACGTCAAGGGTAAGGTCACCGTGGTCGCGGGCGATCCGATGACCCACGAAGAGGCTTTCGACGTATTTATGTCGGTACTGCAGGTCAACGGTTTCAGCCTGGTGGAGCAGGGCGGTACCTGGAAGGTGGTGCCGGACGCGCTGGCCAAGCAGCAGGCGATCCCGGTGGCGGACGAGAAAACGCGGGCTCCGGCGGAATCCCTGGTGGTGCGCACCGTGCGCGTGGAGAACATCTCCGCCGCCCAGCTGATCGCGATGCTGCGGCCGCTGATTCCGCAGACGGGCCACCTGGCCGCCTATGCCGACACCAATACCCTGATCATTGCCGACCGCGCCGCCAACATCGACCAGATAGTGCGCCTAGTCAAGCAGCTGGACCGCGCCGGCGCTATCGAGATTGAAATGGTGCCGCTGCAGTTTGCCTCCGCCAAGGAGATAAAGCAGGTGCTGGGCGAGCTGCTGCAGGCCGGCGGCAAGAACGGCACCCCCGGCAGCGAGGTGCAGCCGCTGCGCATCGCGGTGGACGAGCGCTCCAACAGCGTGCTGCTGACCGGCGACCCGGTGACCCGCCAGCAACTCAAGAACGTGATTCGCCGGCTGGATCAGCCGCTCTCCGGTGAGGGCAACACCGCGGTCATCTATGTGCAGTACGCCAATGCCGCCGATCTGAAGCCGATTCTGGAGGGCATGAGCGGCAGCATCCAGAAGACTGAGAAGGACCAGCAGGCCGCCGATGTCGAGGTGAGCATCCAGGTCAACGAAGCGCTCAACTCGCTGGTGCTGACGGCGCCGCCGTCGCTGCTGGAAACCATGAAAGGGGTTATCGCCAAGCTGGACGTGCGTCGCGCCCAGGTGCTGATCGAGGCGATCATCGTCGAGGTCACCGAGGGCACCGGCAACGAACTGGGTATCAGCTGGATCGCCGGTGCCAACGAAGACGTAGTGGCGGGCTGGAACAACCTGCCGTCCACCACCGGCGTCGATGAAGACGGCAATATCATCGATACCCTGAATCCGTTCTCGCTGCCGCTGACCAGCCTCACCGGTCCCGGCGCCCTGCATCTGGGCTACCTGAGCGGTACTGATATCCGCTTGGCAATCAACGCGGTGGCGAGAGAGAACAACGCCAATATTCTCTCCACGCCAACCATCATGGCGCTCGACAACGAGGAGGCGGAAATCCTCGTCGGCCAGAACGTGCCGTTTATCACCGGCGAACAGCTGCTGTCGGGCAGCAATAACGATCCGTTTACCACCATTCAGCGGGAAGACGTGGGCACCACGCTGAAAGTCACCCCGCGCGTGAACAACAACAACTCGGTGACGCTGGAGATCGAGCAGAAGGTGGAAAACGTCCTGCCGTTTGCCGAGGGCGTAACCGGTGCGGCCGATATCGTTACCAGCAAGCGCGAGATACGCACCAAGGTGCTGATCGACGACGGCGCCATTCTCGTGCTCGGCGGACTGATCGAGGACAAGGTAACCGAGTCGGTTTCCAAGGTGCCACTGCTCGGGGACATTCCCGGTATCGGCCGTCTGTTCCGCAATACCAGCAAGGATGTTGACAAGACCAACCTGATGGTCTTCCTGCGCCCGAAAATCCTCAGCACCCAGGTCGCCGGCTACGAGGAGACCCGCTCGCGCTATCTCGACCTGCAGCAGAAGCAGCTGTACCTCCGCGACAAAACCAGCGTAATCTGGGATTGGCACCGCGGCGACGTACTGCCGGACCTGCTGCCGCCCACCGGCAGCTATGACGAGGGCGACGGCCCGCCGGTCGAGGTGCTGGAGGCAGAAGTTACAAAATGACGGCCAACGCGGTAGAGACAACTCCAATGATACGGCGCCTGCCATACGCGTTCGCCAAGCGGCACCGGGTGCTGCTGGTGGACCTGGACGGCCAGCCGCGCTGCCAGTACGTGGCGCCGCTGAACCCGACGGTGCTCGCCGAGGTGCAGCGCCTCAGCGGCACTGCGGTGGATATCGAAGCGGTGGACGATGAGGTCTTCCAGGGGGCGCTGCAGCGCCAGTACGAGAACCGCGAGGGCGGCAACCTGTCTGACGTCGAGGGTCTCGGTGAGGAGCTGGACCTTGCCGCCATCGTCGACTCGCTGCCGGAGACCGAGGACCTGCTGGAGCAGGAGGACGATGCTCCCATCGTCAAGCTGATCAACGCCATATTCGCCGAGTCGCTGAAGCAGGGCGCCTCGGATATCCATATCGAGACATTCGACAAGCGCCTGGTGGTGCGTTTCCGCGTCGACGGCGTGCTGCGCGAAGTGCTGCAGCCGCGCCGCGCGCTGGCCCCGCTGCTGGTTTCCCGTATCAAGGTCATGGCCAAGCTGGATATCGCCGAGAAGCGGATTCCCCAGGACGGCCGCATCTCGCTACTGATGGCAGGGCGCGAGGTGGATGTGCGGGTCTCCACCATGCCGTCCTCCGCCGGCGAGCGGGTGGTGATGCGCCTGCTCGACAAACAGGCGGGCAAGATGGACCTGAGCAAGCTGGGGATGGCGGACGGCGACCTGCGGGTGATGACCGATCTGCTGACGCGTCCGCACGGCATACTGCTGGTCACAGGCCCCACCGGTTCCGGTAAGACGACGACCCTCTATGCGGGTCTCGGCAGTATCAATAACCGCGAAAAGAACATCCTCACCGTCGAAGACCCGGTGGAGTACAACCTGGAAGGCATAGGCCAGACACAGGTCAACACCAAGGCGGACATGACGTTCGCCCGCGGCCTGCGCGCGATCCTGCGCCAGGACCCGGATGTGGTGATGGTGGGCGAGATCCGCGACCTGGAGACGATGCAGATCGCCATCCAGGCGAGCCTCACCGGGCACCTGGTGCTCTCCACCCTGCACACCAATACCGCCCTCGGTGCTGTGACGCGCCTGGTGGATATGGGTATCGAGCCTTTCCTGCTGTCGTCGAGCCTGATCGGCGTGCTGGCCCAGCGGCTGGTGCGCGTACTCTGCCCGGACTGCAAGCAGCCGCACCCCGCAGATGAGGGCGAATGTCGGATGCTGGGGGTCGAAGGCGCTGCAGAGACAGTCATCTACCGCCCGAACGGCTGCGATCACTGCAGTCACAGCGGCTATATCGGCCGCGTGGGTATCTACGAGCTGGTGCCGGTCAACGAGACCATGCGCCAGCTGATTCACGACCGCGCTTCCGAGAGCAGACTGGTGGCGGAGGCGCGCAAAGTGGCGCCGAGCATCCGCGAAGACGGGGTGGCCAAGGTACTGGCAGGCATTACTTCACTGGAAGAAGTGGTCCGAGTTACGCAGGAGTCCTGACCGTGGCCGCATTTGAGTACACCGCCCTCTCCAGCTCCGGCCGCAAGAGCCGCGGCACCCTGGAGGCGGACAGCGCCCGCGCCGCGCGCCAGCAGCTGCGCGCCAAGGGCATGGTACCGCTGGAAGTGGCGCCGGCCACGGAAACGGCCGCCCAGGGCGGTGCGCGCCTGTTCAGTGGCAGTCCCGGCCTCAGCATCAAGCACCTGGCCCTGCTGACCCGGCAGATCGCGACGCTGTTGCGCGCCGGCATTCCGCTGGAGGAGACCCTCGGCGCCATCGCCAACCAGAGCCGCAACCACAAGATCCGCCGCATCGTGCTGGCGGTGCGCGGCAAGGTGCTCGAGGGGCACAGCTTCGCCCAGGCCCTGGGCAGCTTTCCCCGCGCCTTTCCCAAGCTCTATCGCGCCACCGTGGAGGCCGGCGAGCATTCCGGACACCTGGATGCGGTGCTGGAGCGCCTCGGCGACTACACCGAGAACCAGCAGAAATTCCGCCAGAAGGTGCAGCTGGCGCTGATCTACCCGATGGTGCTGGTGTTCATCTGTATCCTCGTGGTCACCGGCCTGATGGTCTACGTGGTGCCGGATGTGATCGAGGTGTTCACCGGCACCGGCCAGGTGCTGCCGCTGCCGACCCGTATTCTGGTGGCACTGTCCGACTTTATCTCTGCCTGGGGCTGGCTGGTGCCGCCCGCGCTGGCGGCGCTGGTCGCCGCCGCCATTTTCCTGCTGCGCCGCCCTGCGATTCGCCACCGCTTCCACCACCGGTTGCTGGAACTGCCGCTGATCGGCTGGCTGGTGCGCGGTAGCCAGAGCGCGCGCTACGTCGGCACCCTGGCCATCCTGACCGGCAGCAGCGTGCCGCTGGTGCAGGCGATGGGTATCGCCAGCGGCGTCATGAGCAACGAATTCCTGAAGGAGCGGCTGCAGGCTGCGCAGAAATCGGTGCGGGAAGGCGGCAGCCTGCGCCGCGCCCTGGAAGACGTGGAATATATTCCACCGATGATGATCTACATGATTGCCAGCGGCGAGTCCTCCGGCACGCTGGACGAGATGCTCGGCCGCGCGGCCGAGTCCCAGGAGCAGGATCTGCAGGGCGCGGTGACCGCCTTCGTCAGCCTGTTCGAACCGGCCATGCTGCTGCTGATGGCCGGCATTGTACTGTTTATCGTGATGGCGATTATGATGCCCATCATGAGCATGAACCAACTGGTGGTATAAGAGCCTGTGCGCAGGCCATTGGGAGAAGAGCAATGAAAAATCTACGCAAAAGCGGCGGCTTTACGCTGATCGAGATCATGGTGGTGATCGTGATTCTCGGCGTACTCGGCGCCCTCGTCGTGCCGAACGTGCTGGGGCGCACCGGCGAGGCGCGCATGAAGGCGGCGGTGGTGGACCTGCGCGCGATCGAGACGGCGCTGGACATGTATCGCATGGACAACTTCGTCTACCCGAGTTCGGACCAGGGCCTGCAGGCGCTGGTGGCCAAGCCCTCCGGTTTTCCCGAAGCCAAGAACTGGGTCGAGCCGTACCTGAAGAAGGCACCGAAGGATCCCTGGGGCAACGAATACCAGTACATCAGCCCCGGCAGCAGCGGCCCCTACGACCTGTTCAGTCTCGGCGCCGACGGCAAGCCCGGCGGTGAGGGCGAAGCCGCCGATATCATTGTCGCCGATCTCTAAGTAGCAGCCCGGATTTCTCCATGCGCGCCAGGCCCAGTCGCAGCCACGGCTTTACGCTGATCGAGGTACTGGTGGTGATCGTGATCATCGCCACCCTCGCGGGTATGGCGGTGCTCTCCCTGGGCAACTCCGGGGCCCGTGCCTGGAGTGGCGAAGTGCAGCGGCTCGCCGCACTGCTGCAGCTGGTGGCGGACCGCGCCCTGATTGACAAGGCCCACTACGGCGTAGTGCTGGAGCAGGATGCCTACCGCGTGGTGCGCTTCGACCCGGCGACCCTGAAATGGCAGTCCCTCGACGCCGTCGCGGCCAAGTCGGTAGCGGCGCGCTTCGTCGCCCATCAGCTGCCGGGCAATATGCGCATCGAGGTGATCAGCGAGGCCGAGCTGCCGTCGTCGGCACCGGCCGAATTCGCCGCCGAGGCGGACGATAGCGCGCAGCCGATACCGCAATTCGTCGCCCTGTCCAGTGGCGAGATACTGCCGGTCGAGCTGGCCATGTTCCTGCTGCAGGACGGCGATATCGGCCGCGGTGCGACCATTTCCTACACCAGTCTGCACGGTCTGCAGCTCGAGTGGCAGGCAGATGACTATTGATCGTCGCCGCTCCCAGCGCGGTTTCACCCTGGTCGAAGTGCTGGTGGCGCTGGTGATTTTCGGTGTCGTCGCCGTCAGTGTGCTGAAGACAATGCAGGGCAGTGTGCGCCAGCAGGCGGCGATGGAGGATCGGCTGGCCGCCAACTGGGTGGCGCAGCAGGTGCTGGCGGAAGTGCGTGTGCGCAGTCCCTGGCCGCCGCTGGGGGAGAAATCCGAGCGGGTGCCCTTCGGCGAGCGCGAGTGGCAGGTGACTGCCCGCGTGGAAACGACCAGCGAGGAGCGCATGCGCCATATCACCATTGAGGTGGCGCGCCCCGATGCCGAAAGCCCAACCCTGACCCTCGACGCCTGGGCGGCACAGGAGGAGTGACGCGCATGCGAGTTCTCGCCCTCAGGCACCAGTCCGGCTTCACCCTGATCGAAATCCTCGTGGTACTGATGCTGGTGGCCATTATCAGCGTCGGTTCCTACGCACTGCTGGACACCTTCAACAGCACAGACCGGGCGCTGGAATTGCGTGCCGAGGAGCTGCGCCGTTTCTCCATGGCCATGTATCGCATCGACGACGACCTGCGCCAGTTGACCGCGCGCCCGGTGAAGAATGCCTACAACGGCTACGAACCGGCGCTGCGCGGCGACGCGAACGAGTTCGAATTCACCCGGCTCGGTGCCGCCAACCTGACCGGAGAACCGCGCGGCGAACTGCAGCGGCTCGGTTACAGCGTCGGCTTTGCGGAGGGCGAGGGCGCAGGTGCGTCGGCAGAGGAAAGTGGCGCGCTGCTGCTGCGCAGCCGCTGGCGGGTACTGGACCGGGCGCCGGATTCGGAGCCGGTGGCCGAGCCGCTGCTGCTCGGCGTCGACAGCCTGAACCTGCGCTACTACGACCCGGATACCGAGGCCTGGCTGTCCCAGTGGCCGCCGGTCAGTGAGCGCAGTGCGGCCGCGACAGCCGAAACGCGCTTGCCGCAGGCGGTAGAACTGGTGCTTGTCACCCGCACCGGCGGCGAGCTGCGCCGCGTCTTCTCGCTGCCGCGCATTTCCGCATCTGCCGGTGGCGACCGGGGCGATGGTGGTGACAACGGCGACACACCGGGCGAGGAGGGTGCGGGTGAAGGCGGTGCGGACGGAGAAGGCAGCGATGACTCCGGCACGCCCGAGGACCAGGAAAACAGTGATGAGCGCGGAGGGCGCGCCAGTGAATAGCGCCATCGGCCGCCAGCGCGGCGTCGCCCTGATCACGGTGCTGCTGGTGATGGTCATCGCCATCGCCGCCGTGACCCACGCCATCACCCGCAATCGCATTGCCGTCTCGCGCACCGGGGCACTGCTGGCGAATACCCAGCTGGCGGAGTTTGTCGGCGGCGCCGAGGCCTGGGCGCGGGTCGCGCTGGAGCGGGACTTCCTGGCGGACCGCGAACAGAATCAGTCCGCGGATTCCGCGCAGGAGGCCTGGGCGCAGAAGGCACTGGCGTTCAACCCGGATAACGGCAGAATTCGCATTAATATCAAAGACTTAAATTCCTGCTTTAATGTGAATAATCTCGCCGACGCGGCGGGCGAGCAGTCCGAGCAGCGGCAGGTTTTCGAGCGCCTGGTGCGCAATGTGAGCGGCAAGGCGGAGCTGGCCAAGTCGATTCAGGACTGGATCGATGCCGGCGATACACCGCTGGCGCCCGGCACCGAGGACGACGGCTACCTCGGGCGCGAGATCGCCCACCGCACGCCGGACACTCCGATCAGCGACATCTCCGAACTGTCCGCGGTGCAGGGGATGGAGGCGGAGGACTGGCAGAAACTGCAGCCGTTTCTGTGCGCGCTGCCGGAATCGGGCACGGCGGTCAATATCAACTTCGCGCCGCAGGAATTGCTGGAGGCGATGGATCCTCAGGCCAACGCCGCCGAGATAGTCCGTTTTCGCGAGTCGGACGGCGTGTTCAGCGATCGCGCGCAGCTGGCGGATTACGGGATTTCGAGCGCCGCCAGGCTGGTCTTCCACAGCCAGTACTACCTCGCCCGTATCGCGGTCCAGCTGGGACCCGACGGCGACTATCGACAGTATTGGGAAACCACTTTGCAACTGGACGAGAGCAGCGGTCAGGCGCAGGTAGTGCAGCGGCAGCGCCGCACTTTTTCCGGCACCATGATGCAGGAGCTGCTGGATTACGAAGTTACTGAAGCGAACAATTAACGCAATAAAATCATATGGTTACGATAAACAGTTCAAGTGGTGCCAAAGGCGAGTCTGCGCCCCGCGGGCAGCTGATGTTGCTGCGGCTGCGCGAGGGCGGCACGCGTCATGCGCCACTGCAGTTGCACTGCTGGAGTCACGGCGGCTGGCGTCGGGTGGCGCTCGACGACGCCTTTGTGCGGGCCTTCGATCCCGATTGCGAAACGGCGGGCGATGCCTGTGAGGCCGCGGACGCTGCGGTTGACGCCATACAGCTCAATATTCCGGAGGGCGCGCGCGTGCTGCTGCTGCTGCCGGGCAACTGGGTCTGGAGCGGCCTCGAGACAATTCCCAAAGCGGCCCGTCGCCAGACCAGCGCCATCGGCTACATGGTCGAGGAGCGCCTGGCGGAGGATGTCGAAGACTTGCACTTCGTCTGCCAGCCGCGCCACGGCGACCTCTGCAGCGTCTACGCCATTGCGGTGGAGAAAATGGATGCGTTGCGCAGCCAGGTCCAGCGCCTGAACTGGCCGCTGGCGGCGGCGATTCCGGAATACCAGCTGCTCGACCTGCTGGAGGGGGATATTTCCCTGTGGCTCGACGGCGATCGGGCGCATCTCTGGCAAAAGGCGGGCCACGGCCTGTCATTGCGCCGACAGCACCTGCAGCCCCTGCTGGCTCCGCTGGCGGAGGGCGAGGATGGCGGCGTCGAAAGGCAGACTCTGCAGCTGCTGGGCGCCGGCGAGCGGGATGCGATGATCGTGGCAGAGCTGCAATCGCTGTTTGAGGACGGGTTGCAGTGTATCGATCAGCCCGCCGAGGAGGCGCTGTTGACGCACTACAAGCCGGCGCGCCTGGCGAACCTGATGACGGGTGACTACCAGTTGCTCGACGGCAGCGATGAGCGCGACTGGTGGCACAAGCCCGCCAAGCTGGCGGCGGCCTGTTTCGTCGCCCAGCTGCTGCTCTTCGCGGTGGCCGGCGGTTACTTCCAGTGGCGGGCGAACAGTGCCGAGGAGCAGGCGCGCACCCTGTTCAGCGAGCTTTTCCCGCAAAGCAGACCCAGCGCCGATATTCGCCGGCAGATCGAAGGCTACCTGAAGGGCGCTGCAGGCGGCGACGGCAATTTCGGCAGCCAGATGCAGCTGTTGAGCCGGGTCTGGGGCCAGCACAAGGGCGGGGAGCTGAAACTGCAGTCGCTGCGCTTTGATGGCAACCGCGGCGAAATGGTCTTGCAGTTGCAGGCGCCGAATCTGGCCGATCTGGACACCTTTGTCGGCCGCCTGTCGGAGGGGGAGTTCCGCGCAGATCTGCTCGGGGCGAACGAACTCGAGACGGGCGTATCCGGGCGCATTCGCCTGCGCTGACGGGCCGAAAGCTATAAAGGCGATAACACTTGCGGTGCCCGCAGGTGAACGAACTGGCAGTAAAAGAGCGATGAAAGAACAAATCGAACAGTGGCAACAGAAGTGGCAGGCGCTGCCCCAAAACGACCAGCGTGCGCTGGGTATCCTGATTCTGTTTCTCGGCGGACTTTTCCTGGTCTACGGCCTGTTTGTGCCCGCCAAGAGCTTTTTCGATGGCGCCCGCGTCCGCGCCGAGGAGTCGCGCGCGCTGGTGCAGTGGATAGAGTCTCAGCGGCCGGTGCTGGAGCGCCTGGAACCCATGGCGGGCGGCGCGCAATCCGCTGGCACCCTGCTGCAGCGGGTCACCGCGGCGGCCGAGCAGCACCAGATCACCATCAAGCGCTTCGAGCCTGAGGGTGAGGGGCGCATTCGCCTGTGGATTGACGAGGCCCGCTACCAGGACCTGCAGCCCTGGCTGAACAGCCTGCTGCAGCAGCAGTTCACAATTCGCACCCTGAACCTCGATGCGCTGCCGGAGGAGGGGATGGTTTCGGCGCGACTTACCCTCGAGGGATGATAGGGGGAGGCCTCTGCGGTATGGCAGCGGGCATTGTCAGGCTGCGCAATAAATCGCAGCGACTCCCTGGGTTATCTTCGAATTTTTAGGTGAATGTGAATCCTGGGTCGATCAGAGATTCGTTTTAGTGAGTTATTTGCCGGAAAAGTGACCGCCAGCAAGATGGGAATGCTTTCAGGAGAGTGGCGCTAAAAGCCCTATACTGAGGTTAGTAAGACGAAATGGGTGCCAAGATGCTATTCAAAGACACGTCCACCAATCACCTGGTTGAGGTGGCGGATATAGTCACGCTTTCCAATCCATATGAGCTGACCGTGGTCGGCCGCTATCTCTGGGGCGAAGAAATGCAGGATCCGGAGGTGTTCGACAAGACCCAGCTTTGTTTCCTGTCCGGTGAGGCCCTGCCGCGCTGCTGGCACGACAGCCGCTACCGGGATCGCGAGGTGCGGCGCCTGCGCTGCGGTACCCGTGCGGCGGAAGACGGCGACTACTATCAAGGGGCTTGACGGTGTAATTGGTGGTGGGTGCTGGTCCTCATCACTGACCACCGCCCACTCGCCACTCACCAACGGTCACTGTACAATGCGCGCTAATTTTTTAAGCGGGCAGCCGCATGTCGTTTGAGCAGTTTGAAGAGTACTCCCTCTGGTTGGGCGTTGGTGGGCTCATCCTGTTTATGGTGTTTATCGTCTGGAACCTGGCCAAGGAGTCCAAGGCGGGAAGATTTGGCACCATGATTCTGTTTATCGCGCTGGGCCTCGGGTTGCTCGGCTTTCTAATAAAGACAGTGCTGGTCGAAATAATGGGAATAGGCTAGTGGTCCAAGCGGTAAATTCTGTAACCGATCTCTTCGTCACAGGCCCCATTGCTGCGTTGAAAAAGCTTGAATTAGCCCTGCTAGTCCCGCGCTTTTTCGCCTTGCCCTGGAGCCTGTGGTTGTGAGCTTTAGTTACCGAATTTACCGCTTGAACCACTAGTCCCGGTCGTCCAGGGAAGATCTCCATGCCGATATTTGATCGCCCCGAACTCAAGGTCCAGAAAGACCGCCGCGCCTGCCGTGCCACTGACACGCGCATCGCCAAGTACAGCCGCCGGGGTATGCTGCTGTCGCTCTGTGCCTTCCTGATCGCCGCGGTCATCGGTGATCTGCGCGTCGAAGCGCCACGCCTGCTGCTGATTCTGGGCATCGGCCTGGTATTGCTAACCCTGCTGCGGGGCTATTACGTGTTCCGCTTCGGCTATCTGTACTCCACCGGTCCGCAGCGCTGGCGCCGCCGCTATTTCCTGGCCTCGACCATCGGCGCCGCCTGGTGGGGAGTCATTCTGTTCTGCCATGTGTGGCTGCTGGGCTTTGCCCCGGAAACCCATTTCCTCTGGTTGTACACGGTCATCTTCTGCTCCAGCGTGACCACGGTATTCGCGCCTTACCACCGCTTCCTGAGCTGGTTTATCGCCGTGCCGCTGCTGCCCGCTGCGGTCATGGCGATAATCTCCGGCGAGCTTCTCGGCACCATCTATGGCGCGCTCACATTTGCCTTCGTGTGGCTGACCGCGCACCAGGCGCGCCGCGAGTCGGAGAACTACTGGGATCGCCTCGGCGCCATGCAGGAACTGCAGCAGCGCGCCAGCAGTCTCGCGGCGGCGCGCAAGCATTCCGAGGCCGCGGTGGAGCTGACCAATGAGTTCGTCGCCAACATCGGCCAGGAGTTTCGCAGCCAGCTGTCCGATTCCCTGGGCGCACTGGCACTGCTCGAAGCGGAGCCGCTATCGGAGCGCCAGCGGGAGTGGGTGCGACTGGCCAAGACCGCGAGCAGCCAGCAGTTGAAGCTGGTGGACAATGTGGGACTCTTCACCCGCGTGGCGCGCAAGGATATCCGCCTGCGCCAGGGCCCCTTCAACCTGGTCAAGACGATCGAAAAATCCTTCAAGTTCGCCGCGCGCGCGGCGCACCGGCAGCGGCTGGAATTCAACTTCCAGATCGACGACAACCTGCCGGTCATGGTGACTGGTGACAACCGCAAGACCGCACAGCTGATCCGCAACCTGGTGGATTCCGCGACTGTCATCGCCCAGGTGGGCGAGCTCTGGGGGCAGGTGAGTTTTACCCCGGTCACCAGCGCCGAGGGGCAGCTGACCATCAGCCTGATCGACGACGGCCGCGGCGAGATACTGCCCGACGAGAGCGAGCTGTTCGGCGCCTTCTCGCGTATGGACACCGCCCAGGTCACCACCGGGCTCGGGCTGTCCATTGCCAAGGGGCTGGCGGAAGCCATGGGCGGTTACCTGCAATTGCACTCGACGCCGGACGGCAACCGCTACCAGGCCGTGGTGAAGTTCACCATGGAGCCCAATCAGCGGGTCTATTTGACGCCCGACCGCCGCCTGCAGGATTTCGAGGTGCTGCTGCTGCATCAGAAGGGACTGTTTGTCGCCGGCCTGGCTCAGGTGTTGCGCTCCTTTGGGATGGAGGTGGCCACATTCAAGTGTGTCGCGGACGCCGGGGCAGAGATGCAGCAGGCGTTGCAGTTAGCGGTGGAGAGAAAACAACTGGTGCTGCTGGCGCCGGCCATGGGCGACAACAGCCTGCTGGACGCGGTAAGCACCTTCTTCCGGGAGTCGACGGCGGATACCAGCCAGTGTCCCCTGATCGGCCTGGGAGGCTACGGTCACAAGAGCGATTTCACCCAGGTGCTGCAGGCGCTGCCCGGCTCCCAGTACCTGGGGCGGCCGGTGACACGCAAGGAGCTGCACGACGCATTGATCGCACGACTGTTTGGTGGGGTGAAAAAGGCCAGCCGGCGCATCGTCACCAGCGGTGGCGATCTGCCGCGGCAGTATTCGCTGTTGCTGATCGAGGAGTCGCGCCAGCACCAGGGGGTGACCGAGGAAATGCTGCAGGCCCTCGGCTACCGGGTAGACGTGGCCGCTTCCGTCGTGGATGCGCTGGAGCAGTTGCCCGACCGGCACTACGACCTGTTGCTGGTGGACTGCCAGCAGAATACCGAGCACAGCGCCCAGATTATCGAGAGCCTGCGCCACTGGGAGACGGACAATACGCCGGACGACCGGCTGCCGATCATTGCGCTGACCAGCACCACGGAAGAACAGTTCGAGGGCCGCTGCCTGGCGGCAGGCATGGACGACTTCCTCACCAAGCCGCTGAGCAAGGATGCGCTGCGGGAGACTCTGGAGCGCTGGCTGGGCAACGTCTGATTGGCAGCCTTGCCCCAATATCCGATACCACCGTGTAGGAGCGGCGGGGCGGCCATCCGCCCATGGCCGCGATTGATGTCTGCCATGACTCGAAACTCCGATCGCGGCCATGGGCCGCTCCTACAAAGCGTTTTGCAGGCAAAAAAAGGGCGGACATTGAGTCCGCCCTTGCAATTCCATTTCTAAATGCGGGCCCGCGTACCGGGCTGTGCCCGGCACTCTATATAGTCAAAACTGGTAGCGAATACCCAGGCGAGCGCGCCAGAAGGACGGTTCGGCCACCCGGGTCTGCCCCGCCGGATCGAGAAACTCCTCGAACACGTAACGGTTTTGCTCGTCCAGGCTGACCTCGACGGCCGTCTGGGACAGCGGGAAGCCGGTCTCGTACAGCACACCCCAGTCGTCGTTCAGCAGGTTGCCGAGGTTTTCCACCACGAAGTAGGCGTTGGCGCGGTCGTTGGCGCGGAAGCCGGGGAGTTCCTGGTTGATGCGCAGGTCCAGGCGGCTCCACCAGTCGCTGGTCAGCTCGTTGCGCCCGACGATCTCTCCGCGATCCAGTCCCTCCTTGTCGACCCAGGCGAAGAAGGCTTCGCGATCGAAATCATCTCCAAACACCACACCCGGATCGCTTTCGCCGCTCGGTACATACAACAGCTGGCGGTACTGTTCGGCGTAGGCACCGAAGCCAGCTCCATAGCGGTTGTAGAAGGTGTAGGTGTAGGGGCGGCCCTCATTCAGGGAGCCGAATAGGGTCACGCGGGTCTCGTAGCCGTCGACAAACTCGTGCCCGTAATCCAGCTTCAGGGTGAAACGGTGCGGTATCACATAATTGGATGTCGCGGTACCGGGGTCTTCCGCGTTGGCGGTAGCCACACCACTGTAGTTGGAGAAGGCAACGGAGCTGGTCATCGGGTTGACGTCTTCCGCCTCGGTGTAGGCGTAGGCCAGCGCCACATCCAGACCGAAATCAAACGACTTGGACAGTCCCAGAGACAGCGAGGTGGAATAGCCGGAGTCGCCGTCCACGTTGGTCAGCATATAGTCTTCTTTGCGGCCGTTGCTGGCGGCATAGAGCGGGCGGCCGTCGGCAGCAGCGGTGCCCACCTGCTCCAGCGAGATATCGCGAATGATTGCCGCGTCCTGGAAACTGCTGTACAGCAGGTCCGCACTGGCCAGATAGCCGTTTTCGAACTGGTAGCTGCCGCCCAGGGCGTACTTCCAGCTGGAGGGGATTTCAAAATCCGGGTCCATCAGGTTGACGCTGCCGGAAGTGCTGCCGTTGGCCACCTGATCGTAGAGGTGCTGGGGAATGTCGTAGATGGGGCGGCCGCTGCCGGTCCACGCCATATCCGACAGAGGTGTACCGCTTTCATCTCTTTGTTCCAACTGGATAACACCGTTATTGGAGTAGTTGTTGGAAATCCACACATTGGGATTGCCGCCGGAGTAAAGACCGATGCCGCCGTGCATTTCCAGCTGGTCGCTCACGTTCCAGTTGAGGCTCAGGCGCGGCTGCAGCAGATCCTTGCCGTCCATGTTTTCCGTATTGGCGAAACCGTAAGCCGCTTCCACAGCGGGGTTTTCCACCGGATGGTCGTCGCTCGTGTACCAGTCATAGCGCAGGCCTGCCACCAGGGTCAGATCCATCTGACTGAACTGGTACTCGTCCTGGGCGTAGAGGGAGTTGGTCGTGTAAGCGAACTCCGCTCCTGCATCCGTAACATTGTTGCTGCCGGCGGCGTTTTCGTAAGTGATGCGGTCGGCGATGCCCGCTTCAAAATCTTCAATGCTGTTGAAGATATATTCGCCCTCGGCCTCCTGCACAAACATGTTGAATACGTCAAACGTGTCACGCTCGTAGCCAAAATAGAGGTTGTGTTCATTCAGCTGCAGGTTGCCCGCCAGCTTGAGGGTGAACGTCTCATACTTAAGCTTATTGGCGTGGCGGGAATCATCAGAGCCCAGGTAGACGATGGCATCGGAAGCGCTGCCGTCGCCATCGTGGTCATTCGAAGTGCGGATCTGTACTTCGCCGAAATCAGTGCCGCCCAGTGACAGCTGCCGGTTGTCCAGCTCCGAGTAGCCGATCTTGAATTCGGTGGAGAAGACGTCACTCCAGTCGGAGAAGAGTTGGGCCACATAGGCGTTCAGCTCGGCGCCGCGCTCGTAGTAGTGATTGGAGAACTCGAGCTCGTTGCTGTCGCCATCGGACTCGGCGATATGGAAGCCGTCGTTGTAGTTGTAGGTGAAGGCGGCGCGCTGGCCGTCGGCGATGTTCCAGTCCAGTTTGACCAGCAGCTTTTCGTCCTCCACCGGCAGGCTGGTGGGCAGGCGGCCGGGCTCGTAGCCGTAGACGTCGCGCGCGATGCGCAGTATCTCGTCCACCTGCGCCTGGCTCACGCCCTGGACTTCGGTGGGCGCGCCGGAGCCGGCGGGGCCGCGCTCGAAGGTGTCTACGCCTTCTAGTTTTTCGTAAGCGGTAAAGAAGAACAGTTTGTCCTGGATGATCGGTCCGGAGAGCGTAGTGGCGTAGCGCTGCTCGTCGAATGACTCGACGTAGAACTCATCCCCCTCGAGTGAATCGCCCTGCATGCCGTCGTCGGTGTAGTCAAACACCACCGAGCCGTGCCATTCGTTGCTGCCGGACTTGGTCACCGCGTTGATGTTACAGGCGCTGAAGCCGCCGTACTGGACGTCGAAGGGCGCCAGCTCCAGGGCGACCTGGTCGATGGCGTCGTAGGAGAACGGCATGCGCTCGGTGGGGTAGCCGTTGCTGTTGAGACCGAAGTCATCGTTCATGCGCACGCCGTCGACGGTGAGGCTGTTGAAACGCGGGTTGGCACCGGCACACTGGATGCCATCGGCGTAGGATTCGTCGATATAGACGCGCGGATCGAGTCGCACCAGGTCTTTCAGGTCGCGGTTGACCGAGGGCGTGTTTTCCAGATCGTTCAGGTTAAAGCGCGACGCGGGTCCGACAACTTTGTTGGCACCGTCCTCCATGTGCGCGACCACACTGACCTCTTCCAGCGCGGAAGTATCCAGGCTCAGCGGCAGCGACAGCGGGTCGCCCAGGGTGAGGAAGACACCGTTCAGGACCCGCTCGCCCTGCTCGGATTCCACGGTAATCTGGTAGGGGCCGCCCACGCGCAGGCCGCTGAGGTTGAAGCGGCCAGATTCGCCGCTCAGGATTTCACTGCGGCTGTTTGACGGTGTGTGCACCGCGATCACTTTTGCATTGGTAACTGGCTGGCCGTCAAAGCCGGTAACTATGCCGCGAATGGAAGCGGAAGTCTCCTGCGCAACGGCCACGGGCATCGTGCCCATCGCCGAGATCACCGCGGCGGATAAGAGCGCGCGCGGGAACAAGCAGCGTTTCATATTTTTCTCCTGGTCTTGAAATGGCCAATAAGATTGGCAGAGATATTTTTTTAATTGGCACTGGCGCCACATGGTTTCGGGCACAGGCCAGAGCGCTTTTTAACAGGAGTAATTGACGGGAAGGTGAAGGGCTTGTTGCGTTTTTATATCAGTTTTGTAACAGAAATATAATTCGCGAGCGTTTGTCACAAATAGTAATTAGATTGATCGAAGCATGTTAATTGTGGAAGAACTCCTGATGGCTCACTTAATTAAACTGATTCGATTAATGGCTTTTTCTCTTTGTGCATTCGTTTCATTGGAAGTATTTGCCTGGGGCGAGGACGGGCACCGGGTCGTGGGGGAAATCGCCTGGCAATACCTGGATCCGGAAGTGAGAGAGGAAGTGCAGGCACTGCTGCAGATAGCAGGGGAACCCAGCCTCGCGGAGGCGACCACCTGGGCCGACCGCATCCGCAGCAACAGCAGCTACGACTGGGCGGCGCCACTGCACTATATCAGCCTGCCAATACAATGGGACGGCTACCGCGAGTCCAGGGACTGTCCAGCGGCGGGCTGCATCCTGAAAGCCATCGCGCATTTTGAAGCCGTACTGAGCGATCGGGATGCGCCGCAGGCCGAGCGCGCTGAGGCGTTGTTGTTCGTTGCGCACTTTGTCGGGGACCTGCACCAGCCGCTGCACACCGGCTTATCGGCGGACAGGGGCGGCAATGACATTGCCGTTGAGTTCTTCGGTATGCCGACCAATCTGCACGCACTCTGGGATATCTATCTGCCCGCCGGTTTTGTGCTGGACTGGCAACAGTATGCGCATCAACAGATCGGAAATATCGACAGGGAGCAGTACAAGACGTGGAGATCCAGCGCTGCATCGGACTGGGCCGCAGAGTCCCATCGCCTAGTGCATGACAGCGCCTACACGCCGAGCGCGCATTTGGGAGAGGAATACTACCTGCGCAATCGGGGAATCGTTGCACAGCGCCTGCGACAGGGGGGCGTGCGCCTGGCAGCGGTGATTGACAGGGCGCTCGCTGATTAACCGCCGTCCGGGCTGACGTGGTGCTCTGGCAGCAGCAGCGACAGCGCCGCTGCCAGCGCCAGAAACGCACTGGAAATCCACAGGCAGGCCTGCAGCCCGGCCGCCTGATAGACCCAGCCCGACAGCACAGTACCGAGCAGGCGCCCCATCGCATTGGCCATATAGTAGAAGCCCACGTCCATGGAGACACCATCTTCCCGCGCGTAGCTGACAATCAGATAGCTGTGCAACGCGGAATTGATCGCAAACAGGATACCGAACAGCAGCAGTCCGCCAAGAAGGCTGATTGCCGGGTGGAATCCCGCATACAGTGCAATGGCGATCAGTGCAGGTATCAGCGCTAACACGGTGGCCCAGCGGACCGCGGAATCTCCGCTGGGGAATTGGTCCGCTTGCTTGCCGGCAGCCCCGGTAATTCCGGGGGCCATCGCCTGCACCGCGCCGTAGCCGATGACCCAGAGTGCGAGAAAGCCGCCGACCTGCCAGTGATCCCATTGAAATTGGCTGGCGAGAAAGACCGGCAGCGCCACCACGAACCAGACATCGCGGGAGGCGAACAGAAACAGGCGCGCGGCGGCGAGCACATTGACCGCACGGCTCTTGGAGAAGATATCGCGGAACCTGCTTTTCGCCCTGGCTCTGCCCAGATCTTTCTTCAGGAAAATCAGGCTCAGCAGCCAGACGGCTGTCAGGCCGAGAGCCATCACCAGCACTGCGACTCTGAAACCGAGCAAGGCCAGCAGCGCGCCGCCCAGGAAAAAGCCAATCCCTTTCAGCGCGTTCTTGGAACCCGTCAGCAGGGCCACCCATTTGTACAGCGCTCCCTGGGCGTTCGCGGGCACCAGGAGTTTGATCGCGCTTTTCGCACTCATTTTGTTCAGGTCTTTGGCGATCCCCGACAACGCCTGGGCGGCCATGACCCAGGGTACTGTCAGCAGGGCAGTGGGCACCAGCAGCATGGCCAGTGCGATCACCTGCAGTGCGAGGCCGATGTTCATGGTGCGGTTCAGGCCCAGGCGTGCGCCCAGCCAGCCGCCAACCAGGTTGGTGATGACCCCGAAGATCTCGTAGAAGAGAAACAGCATGGCGATCTGCAGCGGCGTGTAGCCCAGATCGTGAAAATAGAGCACCACCAGCATGCGCAGCGCGCCGTCGGTCAGGGTAAAGGCCCAGTAGTTCGCGGTGATCAGCAGGTACTGGCGTACCTGGGGCGATAGGGATGAAATCACATGCATAGGAAGTTATTACTGACAATGTAGGAGCGGCCCATGGCCGCGATCGATGTAAAGGATTGGCTGCGAATTCGATCGCGGCCATGGGCCGCTCCTACGGGAGAGATTCGATAGGTATTCTCAGGAAGCCCGGTCCATTAATCCCACCATCCGCGCCAACTCCGCGGTGCGGTTGGCATAGCCCCACTCGTTGTCATACCAGGCGTAGATCTTGACGTGGGTGTTGTTGACTACCATGGTCGACAACGCGTCGACGATGCTGGAGCGCGGGTCGGTCTTGTAATCGACAGAAACGAGCGGCCGCTCCTCGTAGCCGAGAATATCTTTCAATTCATTTTCCGCCGCACGCTTTAACAACTGGTTCACCTCTTCGGCCGTCGTCGCTCGCTCAACTTCAAATACGCAGTCCGTGAGTGACGCATTGGCCAGCGGAACGCGCACCGCATGCCCATTGAGCCTGCCGGTCAACTCCGGAAAGATGGCGGTGATGGCGGTGGCGGAGCCGGTGGTGGTGGGAATCAGGCTCATGCCACAGGCGCGGGCGCGACGCAGGTCCTTGTGGGGTGCGTCGAGGATGGTCTGGGTGTTGGTCAGATCGTGAATGGTGGTTATGGAGCCGTGCTTGATACCCAGGTTCTCGTGAATCACCTTGACTACCGGCGCCAGGCAGTTAGTGGTGCAGGACGCGGCGGTGACGATCGGATGCTTCTGGCGGTCGTAGAGATGATGGTTGACGCCCATCACGATATTGAGCACATCCGGCTCCTTCACCGGTGCCGATACCACCACGCGCTTTACACCCTGCTCGAGGTAGGCCCGCAACAGCGCAGTGGATTTCATTTTGCCCGAGGCCTCGATCACCAGATCACACTGCGACCAGTCTGTGTCGGCGATGGATCTGTTGGCGGTGCACTTCAGTCGCCGGCCCTCGATAACCAGGGCTCCGTCTTCCGCTGCCGCGTCGTGGCGCCAGCGGCCGTGCACGGAGTCGAAATTCAACAGGTGCGCCAGCGTCGCCGCATCGCCGGCCGGGTCGTTGATCTGCACGAACTCAACATCTTGCCAGTCCCAGGCGGCTCTCAGTACCAGTCGACCGATGCGGCCAAAGCCATTGATGCCCACTTTTATCGCCATGGCTGATCTCCAATATCATTGATTAACCGAGGTCGTGTATATAAAGACGTATGAAAAAACGTATGTATTTGGGCAAATTTTTTTTCAGCAACAGAGCCTTGCACGCTCGGGCCGATCTCCCATCCGGCACAGTTTGCCCAGATTTTCTTGCACAAATTGCCGGTTGGCTTCCAGGGTTTCGTTCAGTACCTTTCTGGCCCAATCGGGCAGGGAAGGGTTGATGCTATAGAACACCCACTGACCCTGACGCCGGTCTTGCAACAGCTCGCAGTTGCGCAGTTGTGCCAGGTGCCGGGAAATCTTTGGCTGACTCTCGCCGAGCGCCGCAGTCAATTCGCAAACGCAGAGTTCTCCCTCGTGGGCGATCAGCAGCAGGCTGCGGAGCCGCGTCTCGTCGGCGAGGCATTTGTAGAAAGACAGGGGATTCATAGGCATCGACTGAGCTCTCGGGTCTGTACCAGGGCGAACATCTTGATGCGCTCCCCGAGTTCCTTCAGCGTAGTCTCGAAGGGCCTCGGGCAAGTGCGGGTCTTGGGATCGGTAAAATCCCAGGCGATCAGCTCGCAGACTCCGGGCAGCGGTTGGCACTCCCGCTGCGCCTTGTCGCAGAGGGTGATCATGAAGTCGAATTTCTGCCCCGCGAATGTCTCGACCGGTTTCGAGTGCAGGCCCGCCGTCGAAATGCCCTGTTTTTCGAGGGCCAGTATCGCCCTCGGATCCACTGCTTCCGGCGCCGTGCCGGCACTGCAGGCCTCGAAGTATTCGCCCGCCTGGTGTCGCAACAGGGCTTCGGCCATCTGCGAGCGGGCTGAGTTGCCGACGCAGAGGAACAGTACGCGCTTTTTCATGAGGGTTGCCTGGATATATATGGCCAGAAGTATATATGAAAAACCATATATGAAAAGGCCGAAGAAGGGCCGGGCGGCGGGAAGCCGGCCGGCCCGTGCAGAGTCAGCTTACAGTTTGAACTCGGCCCACACCGGCGCGTGGTCCGACGGGCGCTCCATGGCGCGGATATCGTAGTCGACTCCGGCGTCCACGCAGGCTTCTGCCAGTTTCTTGGTGGCCAGGATCAGATCGATGCGCAGGCCGCGTTTCGGCTCGCGGTCGAAGCCGCGGCTGCGGTAATCGAACCAGCTGAAAATGTCGTCGGTTTCAGGGTGCCGGGCACGGAAGGTGTCAACCAGGCCCCAGTCCTGGATCTTCTGCAACCACTCGCGCTCTTCCGGCAGGAAGCTACACTTGCCGTCGCGCAGCCAGCGCTTGCGATTGTCGTCGCCTATGCCGATGTCCAGATCGGTGGGGGAGATATTCATATCGCCGATCACCAGTACGGGGGTTTCCGGCTTGCAGGTGGTCTGCAGATAGTCGTCCAGGTCCGCGTAGTACTTGCGCTTGGCCGGAAATTTGACCGGGTGCCCGCGGTTCTCTCCCTGAGGAAAATAGCCGTTGATGACCGTCAGTGGCTCTTTGCCGCCGATATCGAACTTGCCCATCACCATGCGGCGTTGCGCATTGTCCTCATCCTTCGGGAAGCCGTATTCGCGATCGATAAACGGCAGGCGGGAGAGGAGGGCGACGCCGTAATGGGTCTTCTGACCAAAGTAGATGACTTCGTAACCCAGGTCGCGGATGTCGTCCACCGGGAAGTCTTCGTCGGTGACCTTGGTTTCCTGGAGGCCGATAATGTCCGGCTTGTGGGTTTCGACCAGAGCTTGCATCTGGTGCAGGCGCGTGCGGATGCTGTTGACGTTAAAGGAAACGACTTTCATTTCTCCCCCGGAAAATAAAAAGGTCGGGCGGGCCCAACCTGAATTCTTATGGTTAAAGGGTGCGCTTAGCGCACCCTTGATATTGAGCGAACAAATAGACGCAATTAACGCGAGTTAAAGTCGGCCACCTGCGGTGGGGTCTTGGCGATCTTGTCGGACAGGCCGATAAAGTCCGCCATGATGAATCCCGCTTCGTTCAGGATCGGATCCTTATCCAGTTCGATCTCCACCGGACCGCCGATGGCTGCCACATCCTCGGCTTCGCTCTCCTCATAGGCCTCGAAGGTCGCGTAGGGTTCCAGCCCCTTGGCGGAGCGGCGGCGGTTTTCCATGGTCAGCAGGCGCTCGTTCAGGTCCTTGCGCTCCTCTTCCCGGGCAAATTCATTCAGGGACACGAACTTCTGGTCCGCGCGCTCGGTTTCAAACTGGAACTGCTCGCGCAGGAAAATGAAATCCGGATCGGCAGAAGTGCGCTGGTTATGCTTGCTGATCAGGTCCGGCAGCATGTCCTTCAGGTTGAAGTACTTCGCGTGCGGCACTGCGTGGATGCGGTCCCAGGGCAGGGCGGTGTCGTAGGCGCTCTCACCGACACTCTCCGCATCGATCAGCTGCGGCATCGGGATGTCCGGAGTCACACCGGCGTGCTGGGTGCTGTCACCGGAGACGCGGTAGAACTTGGACTGGGTGATCTTCAGCTGTCCCTCTTTCAGCGGCGCCATGGTCTGTACGGTGCCTTTGCCGAAGGACTGGTTGCCCACCACGAGACCGCGGTTGTAGTCCTGGATGGCACCGGCAAAGATCTCCGATGCGGACGCGGACAGGCGGTTGATCAGCACCATCAGCGGGCCGCGGTACATGGCGCGGGAGCGCGAGCGGTTGTGCCGCGAAATCTGCTCGTTGGCGTGGCGGATCTGCACCACCGGTCCCTGGTCGATGAACAGGTCGGTGAGCATGGTGGCCTCCTGCAGAGAGCCGCCACCATTGTTGCGCAGGTCCAGGATCACGCCGTCGACGTTTTCCGCCTTCAACTCCTCGAGCAGCTTGGCCACATCGCGGGTGGTGCTCTTGTAATTGGGGTCGCGGCGGCGATAGGCCTCGAAATCGATATAGAAGGTCGGCAGGTTGATCACGCCGATCTTGTAATTCTTCTCGCCGTCGGAGAACTCAAAGATGGCTTTCTTGGCCGCCTGGTCCTCCAGCTTGACCTTGCTGCGCTGGATCAGGATGGTCTTGTGGCTGCCGTCGCCACCGGTGGGGATGGTCTCCAGGCGCACGAAGGTGCCGGCGGGGCCGCGGATCAGGTCGACCACATCGTCCAGGCGCCAGCCGATCACGTCGACCATTTCACCTTCCTTGTCCTGGCCCACGGCGACGATCTTGTCATTGGGCTTGATCTTGCCGGTGCGGTCAGCGGGACCGCCGGCCACCAGTCGCGCGACCTTGGTGTATTCCTCGTCGGCCTGCAACACAGCGCCGATGCCCTCGAGGGACAGTGACATGCTCATGTTGAAGTTTTCCAGCGAGCGCGGCGACAGGTAGTTGCTGTGCGGGTCGTACAGCCGAGTCAGCGAGTTCATATAGAGTTCGAACACATCGTCACTCGACTGCTGCTCGACACGCTTCAACTGGCCCCTGTAACGGCGTACCAGCAGATCGCGGATCTCTTCATCGGTCTTGTCGGTCAGCCGCAGGTTCAGCACGCTGCTCTTCAGACGCTTGCGCCACAGCTCGTCGGCGGCACTGATGGACGCCGGCCACTGGCTCTCTTCGCGATCTATTTCCAGGGATTCATCGCGGTTGAAATCGAACGCGGGCAAGCCCTTGTCCAGTTGCGAGAGGATGTTGTTCAGGCGATCGGTCACGCGCAGGCGGTAGCGGTTGTAGATATCAAAACCGGCCTTGACCTGGCCCGCCCGCAGTTCGTCGTCGAGCTTGCTGCGCGACGCGCGGAACTCACTGATATCCGAGGCGAGGAAATAGCTCTTGGTCGGATCCAGGGCCTCGATATATTCGTCCCAGAGGCCCTCGGACATCTCGTCGCCAACTTTCAGCTTGTTGTAATGCAGCATTTCCAGCTTGCCGACGATCTCGCGCGCCGTACCGCCCTGGTCTTGCTCGGGCTGCAGAGCGCTGGTATCGGCGAACGTGGTCGCGGAGAACAGGGAGAGGAACAAGAAGCCGGAAAACAGGGCGGCGATCCGATTGGTAAGCATAGGGAGTCTCTTTATACGTCCTACTTCATAGGCTGCCGGCGCCGGGTGGATGGCGGCGACCTATAGCTTAGGACAAGTATAAAGGCTGAAAGCTCCAAAAGGCATGAAATGCGTCCAATCCGAGACAGATGGTGTCTCCAGAAGGATTTATGGGGTACAGCGTTGCTTGATGTGGCGCAGAAATTGCCATTGCGTGCCAATTCTATCCGTAGACAGTGTTACGCCGGACTGCAAAATCGCGACTTTTTACATTAATTAACACAAATAAATTATTGAATAGACTGCCTTTTTGTCTTTGGTCGCCCGCTCAGGGCCGTCTCAACCCGAACCTTACCTCAGCCCGGCAGCTACAGGGAAACTGCCGGGTCATATTGCTCGATAGCGGGGGGCCGGGTCATCGACCGCACTCTGCCAAGCCAAAGCTTTCCTCGGCGGCAGAGACCAATTGAACCCGGCGGCGGGCGGGCCGGGGACGGAGGGAGGATTGCGAGGTTGAGCGCATATCTCTGGTTTGCTAGAGTTTTGGGACTATTTTCCTCAATGTTGTCAATGCTGTGAAATCATGAATGCAATGCGCCTGGGCTATCTGCTGATCGCGCTGCTGGTCTTCCAGACCGCGGTGGCGTTCTATGATAGCCACGAGCAGTTGCAGGAAATCGCCACCCACTTACCACCACACCATCTCGATGCCGCCGTTGGCCCGGCTGAGATTGCGGACGACGACCGAGATGCGCAATCTTTTGTTGTTGCTGAAATTGAGACCCCCGGTAATTCCGGTCAGGCGGCGCCAGCGCTGGATTTCTGCCATCACTGCTGTCACTGCCACGGCTGCGGGGTCGCCGGCCTCACAGTGCAGTCATTGCCGCAAGCGCCGTTCGGTGCGCTTGTTTTTCAGGAGTGCGCGGACTTTTCCGTGCCCGCCGGGTATTTTTCTGCCCTCTTTCGCCCACCCATAGCCCGAGTCTGATTGCGTTTTCGCGCGCGTGCCCAGTGGGACGCGCGCTAAACCTGATGTGACTTGGGAGATTTCCATGCTTTTTTTCGCTGCGCGCTCACTGGGTGCGCCGTATCGCCACGCCAGCAGTTGGCTACTGGTGGCGGTACTTCTTATCCCCGCGTCGTCAGCCTCGGCACAGACTGGGGCGTTGTTGACACTGTCCGCCGCGATCGAGCGGACCCTGGCGCAGAACCCGGAGCTGGCGGTGTTCCGGATGCGCGACGGCGCCCTGCAGGGCCGGGCACTGACGGCTGCCCTGCGGCCGCCGCTGGCGCTGGACGCCGAGCTGGAGAACTTTGCCGGCACCGGCGGCGCCCGCGACGCGGAGTTGACCGTGTCGATTTCCTCGGTCATCGAGCTGGGAGGCCAGCGCCAGGCCCGGATCGATACCGTCTACGCCGCCCGCGACCTGCTGTTGGTGGATAAGCAGGTCAAGGCGCTCGACCTGTTGGGCGCGGTGATCCGTCGCTACACCGAGGTGCTGGCTGCCACGGAGCGGGTGGCGCTGGCGGGCGAATCCGTGCGCCTGGCTCAGGATACGCTCCGCGGTGTCAAGCGGCGGGTGGATGCCGCGGCTGCGCCGCTGGCGGAAGGGCTGCGGGCGGAGGCGGCGCTGGCCGAGGCCAGGCTCACCGAGCAGTCCGAGCAGCGCTTGCTGAGCTATCACAAACGGGCCCTGGCGGCCCTGTGGGGAGAGCCCGGTGAGGATTTCGGCGTGGACAGCCGCGGACTCTACCGCTTCGCCCCCTCCGCCGGCTTCAGCGAACTCTACGCACAGGCGCAGCAGAACCCGGCCATCGCCCGTTTTGCGTCGGAAGAGCGGCTGCGCGAATCCGAGCTGCGCCTGGCCGAGACCCAATCCAGCCTGGATATCGGCTGGTCTGTGGGTGTGCGTCAGTCCCGGGAGATTGATGAAACCACACTGGTGGCGGGCGTCGCGCTGCCGCTGTTTCCGGCCCGGCGCAACATAGGCGCCGTCGCAGCGGCCACGGCGGAGCGCGATCAGGTGGCACTGCGCCGCGAGGCGGCGCTGCTGCGGCTGCACAGCCAGCTGTATCGCGCCGTCAGCGGTCGCGAGCAGGCCCTGGCGGCGGCGGAAGCGCTGCACCGGTCCATTATCCCCACACTGCGAGAAGCCCTGAAACAGGTGGAGCGCGCCTATCGACGCGGGCGCTACTCCTACGTGGAGTGGGTGACGGCCCGCGAGGAACTCCTCAACGCGCAGCGCGCGCATATCGAAGCCGCCAGAGCGGCGCTGCTTTACGGCGCTGAGATAGAGCAGCTGACGGCCGCACCGCTGCTGCCGACAGCGCCCGCGCACAGTAAATAAAGATTGAGACTTACGATGAACAGAATTTTGTATTCAAGAGCGCTACTGGCAGTTCTCTTCCTAGGCCTGAGCGCAGTGACAGTGCCCCCGCCGGCATTTGCCAGCGGTGCGGATCACCACAATGAGCCAGGCGAGCACGGCGCAGCCGAAGAAAGGGTGGAGATCGCCGCAAAAACCGCGCGCAAGGCGGGCATAGAAACTGCAGTCGCCGGCCCCGGCAGCATCCGCGAAACCGTCACTCTCTACGGGAAGACTGCGGTGGATCACGGCAGTATCAGCCATGTGCGCGCCCGCTTTCCCGGCCCGATTACCGAGGTGATGGTGGAGATCGGGGACAGGGTCAGGAAAGGCCAGCGGCTCGCCACCGTCGAGTCCAACGACAGCCTGCAGATCTATCCCCTGCTGGCGCCGATAGACGGCCAGATTATCGACAAGCAGGCGAGCGGCGGCGAGTTCAGCGGTGGCCGGGTGCTGTTTACCATCGCCAATTACGAGCAACTCTGGGCGGAGCTGCGGGTGTTTCCCGGCCGCCGCGCACAGATAGCGCGCGGCCAGCCGGTCGTCGTCAGCGCCGGCAAACAGCGCGCGGTCTCCACCATCGCCAATCTGTCCCCTGGAGCGGAAGGGCAGCCGTTTGCGCTTGCGCGCGCAGCCATCGGCAACCCCGAGGGACTCTGGACCGCCGATCTGATGGTGCAGGGCGAAGTGGTGGTCAGCGAGTCGCGCGCGCCGCTTGTGGTCGACAACCGCGCGCTGCAGCCGTTGCGCGACGACACGGTGGTATTTGTGAAAGTAGGGGACTGCTATGAAGCCCGCCCGCTGCAACTTGGCCGCAGCGACGGCCGCATGACTGAAGTGCACGGCGGTCTGAAAGCCGGGGAGCGCTATGTCACCGAAAACAGCTACCTGATCAAAGCCCATCTCGAAATATCTGGCGATAAGTCCGGCGCCGGCCACCACCACTGAACGAGGCAAAAAGATGATTGAATCCATTCTGCGCCTCTCCATCGAGCGGCGCTACCTGATGCTGTCCCTGGTCCTGCTTCTGATCGGGCTCGGCCTGTGGAACTACCGGCTACTTCCTATCGACGCGGTGCCGGACATCACCAATGTACAGGTGCAGATCAATACCGAGGCCCCCGGCTATTCGCCGCTGGAGACGGAACAGCGCATCACTTTCCCGGTGGAGACGGCACTGGCGGGCCTGCCCGGCCTGGAATACACACGCTCCCTTTCCCGCTATGGCCTGTCGCAGGTGACGGTGGTGTTCGAGGAGGGCACGGACCTCTATTTCGCCCGCAACCTGATCAACAACCGCCTCGGCGCTATCAAGAGCCTGTTGCCGCCGGGACTGGAGCCGGAGATGGGGCCCATCGCCACGGGCCTCGGCGAAATCTTTATGTACACGGTGGAGGCGCTGCCCGGCGCAACCCAGCCCGACGGCCGGCCCTACGACGCAATGGCGCTGCGGGAAATCCAGGACTGGATCATCAAGCCACAGCTGGCGTTGGTGCCCGGCGTCACCGAGGTGAACACTTTCGGTGGCTACGACAAGCAGTACCACGTGACGCCGGACCCGCGACAGATGCTCAACTTCGGCGTCTCCATGGAGGAAATCGCCGAAGCCCTGCGGCGCAACAACGACAACCGCGGCGCGGGCTATGTGGAGCGCAACGGTCGCCAGCTGATGGTGCGCTCCCCCGGGCAGTTGCAAGATATCGCGGACATAGAAAATGTCGTCGTGACCAATCGCGACGGCGCGCCGGTGAAGATTGCTGATATCGCCGCGGTGGCCATCGGCCGGGAGCTGCGCACCGGCGCGGCCACCCGCGATGGCCGCGAAACCGTGCTCGGCATCGCGATGATGCTGGTGGGGGAAAACTCCCGCACAGTCGCGCGGGATGTGGCGCTCGCGCTGGAGAAAGTGCGGGCGTCCGTGCCTGAGGGTATCAAGCTCGAAGCGGTCTACGATCGCACCACACTGGTGGACAAAACCATCGCCACGGTACGGAAGAACCTGCTCGAAGGCGCGCTGCTGGTGATCGCGGTGCTGTTTCTGCTGCTGGGCAATCTGCGCGCGGCCTTGATCACCGCCGCGGTGATCCCTCTGGCGATGCTGGCGACCATTGCCGGCATGGTGAAAACCGGCGTTTCCGCGAATCTGATGAGCCTGGGCGCATTGGATTTCGGCCTGATCGTCGACGGTGCGGTGATCATCGTCGAAAACTCCATTCGCCGCCTGGCGGAGGCGCAGCGCCGCCATGGTGGGCCGCTGGCACTGCCGGAGCGGCTGGAACTGGTATTCCACGCCACCAACGAGGTGATCCGCCCGAGCCTGTTCGGGGTGCTGATCATCACGGTGGTATACATACCGCTGTTCAGCCTCACCGGTGTCGAGGGCAAGATGTTCCATCCCATGGCGGCGACGGTGGTGATGGCATTGCTGGCAGCGCTGGCTTTGTCCCTGACGGTGGTGCCGGCGGCGGTGGCGGTTTTCCTGACCGGCAAAATCAGCGAGAAGGAGAACCGCCTGATCGTCGCCGCCAAATCCCTGTACCGGCCGGCGCTGCTCGCCGCGATGCAGGTCCGCTGGCTGGTGCTGTCCGCTGCTCTGGCGCTGGTGCTGCTGTGCGGCTGGCTCGCCACTACCCTCGGTTCGGAGTTTATTCCGCAGCTCGACGAGGGGGATATCGCACTGCACGCGCTGCGTATTCCGGGCACCGGGCTGGAGCAGGCCGTGCAAATGCAGGAGCTGCTGGAGGCGCGGCTGAGGGAGTTTCCCCAGGTCGACAAGGTCTACGCGCGCATCGGCACACCGGATATCGCCACAGACCCCATGCCGCCCAACTTGGCGGACAACTTCGTGATGCTGAAACCCCGCGCGGCCTGGCCGGATCCGAACCTGACAAAAGATCAGCTGATCGAACAATTGCAGGCAGCGGCGGCGCAGGTGCCGGGCAACAATTACGAGTTCACCCAGCCGATACAGATGCGCTTCAACGAACTGATCTCAGGCGTGCGCGCTGATCTCGGCATCAAGATATTCGGCGATGACCTGGATCAGCTGGCGGCATCCGCCGGCGAGATTCTCGCCGTACTGAATGCTATCGAGGGCGTCGCAGACGCGCGCATGGAGCAGGTCGAGGGCCTGCCGGTAATGTCGGTGGTGCCCAATCGTATTGCGCTCGCCCGCTACGGACTGGACGTGCAGATACTGCAGAACCTGGTCGCCACCGCGATCGGCGGGCAATCCGCGGGGCTTATCTACGAGGGTGACCGCCGTTTCGAGCTGGTGGTGCGCCTGCCGGAAGCAATACGCCGGGACTACCAGCGTCTCGGCGACCTGCCGGTGCCGCTGCCCACGGGGAGCCCGCTGGGTACTTTTGTGCCCCTGTCGGAAGTCGCCAGCCTGGAACTGGCGCCGGCGCCGAACCAGATCAGTCGCGAAAACGGTAAACGCCGGGTCGTGGTTACCGCCAACGTGCGCGAGCGCGATCTGGGCTCGTTCGTCGAGGAGGCGAGGGCGCGTATCGCCGCACAGGTGCAGTTGCCGCCGGGCTACTGGCTGGATTACGGCGGTACCTTCGAACAGTTGGAGTCGGCCAGCCAGCGGCTGTCGTTGGTCGTGCCGCTGACGCTCGCCGTTATTTTCGGCCTGCTTCTGATGGCCTTCAACTCGCTGAGGGATGCGCTGATCATCTTTACCGGGGTGCCGCTGGCGCTGACCGGTGGCGTGCTGTCGCTGTGGCTGCGGGGCATGCCGCTGTCGATCTCAGCCGGGGTGGGCTTTATCGCGCTTTCCGGTGTCGCGGTGCTGAACGGCCTGGTGATGCTGTCGTTTATCCGCCAGCTGCGCCAGGAGGGCGGTGAACTGCTGGCGTCCATCGTCGACGGCGCCATGACCCGTCTGCGCCCGGTACTGATGACCGCGCTGGTGGCGAGCCTCGGCTTCGTGCCCATGGTGCTCAATACCGGCACCGGCGCCGAGGTGCAGCGGCCGCTGGCCACGGTGGCGATCGGTGGGATTATCTCCTCGACTCTGCTGACCCTGTTCGTGCTGCCGCTGCTGTACCGGATTGTGCACGGCCGGGAGAAGGCTGGGGAGCGCGGCTCGGAGATGACTGCGGGCATTCAATAAGGCTCGCCGTAGCAGCAGTAGACAAAAGGCTGCCCAACACCTGCCGGCTGCGCCGCGCCCGCTCGAGCGTGGTGCAGCTCCGTTAACCGCTCGCTCGTCGGCCAGCAGAACCGCGTTCGCTTTACGAGTGCCTCCAGCCGGAGACCATTATGGCCATGCCGCACAGCGCCACGCTCGCGCCGACCCAGTCGTGGGTGGACAGCTCTATGCCTTCGACATAGCGTAGCCAGAACAGCGCGGTTACCACATAGACACCGCCGTAGGCGGCGTAGACGCGACAGCTCGCGGCCGGGTGCAGGGACAGCAGCCACACAAATGCGACCAGGCTCAAGGCGCCGGGCAGCAGTAGCCAGACGGAGCCGCTTTTGCGCAACCAGAGGTAGGGCAGGAAGCAGCCGAGAATTTCCACTATCGCGGTGACAATAAAAAGTGCAGTCGTTTTGATAATCAGCACAGCTCAGGTATCCAGTTTGCGGCAGAAATAGTGAACGAAGCGCTGTCTCACGCTGATTGAATGCCCCTTGCATATGGGTGCCAGCCGTTGCGACATTCCGGTGGAATACCCCGGCATGGTCGGTCGCGTGCGCGGTCAGCAGCGGGGCAGCTGTATCTGTACGCGCAGGCCGCCGCGCGCCATGTTTTCCAGTGACAGCTCGCCGCCGTGGGCCTGCACAGTGTTGCCGGCGATGGACAGGCCGAGCCCGACGCCGCCGGTTTTGCTGTTGCGGGATTTGTCCAGGCGATAGAAGGGGCGCAGCACTGCCGCCAGTTCCTGCGGCGGGATACCCGGGCCGCGGTCGTCCACCGCGATGCGGATACTGTCGACCCCGCCCGCGACGCTCACCTTCGCTCCACCACCGTACTTGATCGCATTGTCGATAAGATTCTGCAGACTGCGCCGCAGGGCCACCGGCCGGCACTCGAGCACGCAGTCATCGCCGCTGCCGCAAAACTGTACCGGGTAGCCTTCCTCCCTGAGGTCGTCGCACAGGCTCTCGGCCAGCGCGCCGATATCGATCCTGCGCGGCGTTTCGCTGGGATCCAGGCCGCGGGCAAAATCCAGTACCGACTGGATCATGGTTTTCATGTCGTCGACCACGCGCAGCAGGCCCTCGCGCTCCTGGCAGTCCTGCAGCAGTTCCGCGCGCAATTGCAGGCGGGTGACCGCGGAGCGCAGGTCGTGGGAGATGGCAGCGAGCATTTCCGTCTGGCCGTGTACCAGCCGCGCGAGGCGCTGCTGCATTAGATTGAAGGCGCGGGCTGCGGCGGCGACCTCGGCGGGCCCATTCTCCGGCAGCGGCGCTGCGTCGATATTGGTACCAATGCTGTCGGCGGCCCTGGCCAGCTGGCCCAGCGGCGCCACGGTTTTGCGAATCAGGTAGCCGGCCAGCAGCAGCGCGATCAGCCCTGAGAACAGCAGGTACAGCAGCACCGCATCGTGTATCAGGGATTCGCCTTCCGGCAGTATCGCGTGAAAGACGGCGCGCTCGTCATCGGGAAAATTGACCGCCACCAGCACGTCGTAGCCGTGCAGCGGTTCGTTTCTGGCGAGCAGCGGGGCGGGTTTCAGGCGCCGCAGGCACACCTGCGCATTGAAACCGGGCACGTCGGCAAAGGCGGCGCCGAGGGAGTCCGCCAGGCGGCGCGAAAAGTCGTTGTCGCGGCAGCGCTCGTCGTCGAGATTGCCGGTTTCCGGAAACATCGTCAGGAACTGGGTTTCCGCGGCGGCGAGTATGCGCTGGCGGTCCCGCTCGGGAAAGCTGCGCGCCAGTTCGACCACGCCGATGACGCGATCCGCCAGATCCGTGGCCTCGGTGAGCAGAATGGTCTTGTCGCGATTGATCTCATAGATCGCCAGACTGATGGTGTGCGACAGCAGAAAGGCGCAGAAGAGCACCAGTATCGTGCGCGATCGGATCGTGTGTGGCCGCCGGAACTTCACCCTGCGTTCACTCCGCCTCGACCGGATAGGTGAACATATAGCCGGTGCCCCAGGCGGTCTTGATGATCTCCGGTTTCTTTGCATCGTCGCCGAGCTTGCGCCGCAGGCGGCTGACGTGGGAGTCGATACTGCGGTCGAACGGGAAACTGTCGCGACCTTTGGTCAGATCCAGCAGGCGGTCGCGGGACAGCGGCACCTGGGGGTTCTGCACGAAGGCGAGCAGCAATTCGGTCTCACTGGTGGAGAGCGGTATCGCGGTGGCGTCCACATCGTACAGCTCCATCTGCGCCGGGTAGAATCGCCAGCCGGCGAAGCGGTATACACCACGCTTGCGGCTGACCGCCGGCTGTCGCGCGCGGCGCAGCACTGCCTTGATGCGCGCCAGCAGCTCGCGGCCGCTGAAGGGCTTGACGATATAGTCGTCGGCGCCCAGCTCCAGCCCCACGACGCGATCGATCTCGTCGTCCTTGGCGGTGACCATGATCACCGGCGGCATTTCCGCACTGCCGTGCAACTGGCGGCAGAGTTCAAAGCCATCCCGGCCCGGCAGCATCACGTCCAGCAGAATCAGGTCCACCGGCCGCTGGGCCATCAGGCCGAACATCTCCTCGCCGTCCCGCGCCGTTTCGACCGCATAGCCCTCTGCAGTCAGCAGGCGGCCGATCAGGTCGCGGATGTCGCAGTCGTCATCGACCACCATTACACAGGCTTTGGGCGCCGCCATCGGAATCACTTCGAATTGTTATCAACTGTTGCAAATCATGGAATCGCGTGCCGCCGCTGGCTGCCAGAGCTGGCGCGGCGCGCGAAGCCCCGACTTTAGCAGAGCCCCCGCAGTGCGCCAACTTCGGCTAGTCCGCAGGTGCTATGGCGGCTGCCGGTGAGCCGCGCCGACAAACTCCGACACACTTTTTCACAATCCTGACAATATTCGGCACAGCAAAAATGCCAAAGTGATCGGCACAACAAGACCGATAAACCGCAGGCATTTATGGCGAGAAGAACGCGAATAGGGATAGGTATCGGTGCGCCGCTCGCGCTGATCTTCAGCCAGTCGCTGGCCGCGATGGAGCCGATGAGTGCGGCCGGGCTGGTGTCCGCGTGCAAAGCGTATCAGATGGCCGGCGAAGCGACAGCCGCGGCCAGCTGCAGGGCCTTCATTCAGGGCTACCTGGCGGCGAGCAACGACATCGTCGCCGCCGAGGATCGTCCGTCCGGGTTTGTCGCGCGGGCTTTGCGCACGCGCGCCAGCCGCCTTTCCGATGCCGCGGAGCAGCGCCTCGACAGCCGCTACTGCCTGCCCGAGGGGGAAACCGTGGATAGGCTGATCGCCAGGGTCGCCGCCGAGGAGCAGCGTTTCGCACCGGACACCGCGGCGGACATCGTGATGCGCCGGGTGTTCGAGCGCCACTATCTCTGCGATGCGGCGGTCCAGAGCTGATGTCGCTGTCCTGTCGGTACTAACGGCTGAGTTTGCTCGAGTCGACTATGCGTTACACCCTCTCCCTGTTTGCGGTGCTGGCCTTTATCTGGCTGGCCAACTCCGGCCACTACACGCCGCTGCTGCTGACGTTCGGCCTGCTGTCGATCGCCCTGGTGATCCTGCTGGCGCGACGGATGCAACTGGTGGATCGCGAATCCCAGCCGCTGCACCTCGCGGCGGCCTTGCCCGGCTACTACTGGTGGTTGTTCCGCAAGATAGTGCAGAGCAACCTGGAGGTGGTCGCCTGCGTGTGGCGCAGCGTCTTCAGCAGCGATGCCGTTATCTCTCCCGCGCACGCGCGGCTGACGACCAGTCTGCGCAGTGATCTGGGGAAAGTGCTCTATGCGAACTCGATCACCCTGACACCGGGGACCGTGGCAGTGGCACTAGACGGCGACCAAATCCTGGTGCACGCGCTGACCGCGGCGGGCATCGAGGAACTGCGCCGGGGTGAAATGGAAAGGCGGGTAGGGGCGCTGGAAGAATCATGCTGACCGCGACGATCGTTGCACTGCTGGTGGTCATGGCACTGGCGCTGGTGCGGGCGCTGCTGGGCCCGAGTATCTACGACCGCATTCTGGCCGTGAACGTGTTCGGCACCAAGACGGTGCTGTTGATCGCGGTGATCTGCTTCACTTTGGGCAAGCCGGAGTTTCTCGATATCGCGCTGGTGTACGCGCTGATCAATTTTGTCAGCGTGATCGGCGTGTTGCGCTATTTCGAATTCCGCGCGGGCAGCAGCGGTGAGGTGCCCAATGACTGAGACAATCCTGATGCTGCTCAGCGGCCTTGCCCTCGCCCTGGGCTGCTTCTTCATGCTGTCCGGTGCCATCGGCCTGCTGCGGTTTCCCGATTTCTACACGCGCATGCACGCTGCCGGCGTGACCGACACGCTGGCGACCTTTCTCATTATCGGCGGGCTGATGCTCCTCGCGGGCTGGAGCCTGGCGCTGCTCAAGCTCGGCCTGATTCTGCTGTTCATTTTCTTTACCAGTCCGGCCGCGAGTCACGCGCTGGCCAGGGCTGCCCAGCACAGCGAGTGGAAATTGTCGGGGACGGAAGCGCGCGGCGAACGGGATCGGGAAGCCAAGATTCTGGATGCTCCAGCGGACGTCGCGGAACCGGACGCACTCAATACGGACAAGGTCTGAGCGGCGGTGGAGAAGCAAAGCTGATGGAACTGTTACTGAATATTGCACTGCTCGCGCTGCTGCTGATCACGGCCACGGCCATCGCCTGCACGAAAGATCTGTTCGCCGCGGCGATGCTCGCCGGTATCTACGGGCTGCTGTCCGCCAGTTTTTTTATGACCATGGGCGCGGTGGACGTGGCATTTACCGAGGCCGCCGTCGGCGCCGGTATCGCACCGCTCCTGATACTGCTGACCCTGGCGCTGTGCGGCCGCCGTCAGCGGCCGGACAGGCGCCGGGCCGCGCTGGCGCTGGCCTTGGTAGCCATCGTCGGGGCGCTGCTGCTCGCCGCCACGCTGGATATGCCCGCGTTTGGCGCCGTCGATGCACCGGCGCACCGGCATGTGGCGCCGCGCTACATCACTGAGTCCATGGCGGAAATCGGCATCCCCAATATCGTCACCTCGGTGCTGGCCAGCTACCGGGCGTTCGATACCCTCGGCGAAGTGGTGGTGATCTTTACCGCGGGACTCGGCGTGCTGGCACTGCTGCTCGGCGGCGGCGAGAGCAGATCTGCCGTGCCGTCATCGGTATTGCAGTCGGGCGGACAGTCGCGGGATCTGGTATTGCGGGTAACGGCCAAGATACTGATTGCACCGATCATGCTGTACGCCCTCTATGTGCAGTTTCACGGCGAATACGGTCCCGGTGGCGGCTTCCAGGCCGGGGTGATTTTCGCGGTGGGCTTCATCCTTTACGGGCTGGTGTTCGGGCTGGACGCGCTGCACAGGGTGGCCGGCCACGGCCTGGTGCAGTTGCTCGCCGCGGTCGGCGTACTGGTCTATGGCTCGGTCGGCCTGCTGGGGCTGGCCAGTGGCCGTAACTTTCTCGACTACGGTGCGCTCGCGGGCGATGCGGTCAGTGGCCAGCATGTCGGCATCATCGCCATCGAGCTGGGTGTCGGGATCACTGTGGCGGCGGTAATGATTTTGGTTTTCTACGCCTTTTTCGCACAGTTGCGGCGCCTCGGGCAGCTGGCGGTGCGGGACGAGGAATTTGCCGAGGGGAGGGCCGGTTAAGGTGTTGCTGGCATCGCTGTACAACTACTGGGTGGTGATCGCCCTGATGATGATCGGGCTCTACATGGCCATCGCCCAGGGCAACCTGATCAAGAAAGTCATCGGCCTGAATATCTTTCAGACCTCGGTGTTCATCTTCTACATCAGCGTCGGCAAGGTCGACGGCGGCAGTGCGCCGATTCTGACAGCGGGGGAAAATCTCTATTCCAATCCGCTGCCGCACGTGCTGATACTCACCGCCATCGTCGTCGGCATCGCCACCACGGCACTGGCACTGGCGCTGGTGATTCGCATCAAGCACGCCTACGGCAGCGTGGAGGAGCGGGATATACAGGCCAGCGAAGATGCTGCGGCCGCGGGGGGTGAAAAGCCGTGTTGAGCCACCTTCCGATATTGCAGGTCATTCTGCCGCTGGTGGCGGCGCCCTCCTGCCTGATCATCCGCCGCGCCAGTCTCGTGTGGCTGTTTACGCTGGGGGTCAGCCTGGCGGCGCTCGCAGTCAGTGCACTGCTATTGCAGCAGGTCTACACCACAGGCCCGGTCAGTTATGCGCTCGGTGGCTGGGATGCGCCCTGGGGTATCGAGTACCGCATCGACCTGCTGAATGCCTGGGTGCTGTTGATCGTGTCCGCGCTCAGCTCTGCGGTAATCGCCGCGGCACACAGCAGTGTCGCGCGGGAACTGGCCGCGGGCCGGCAGACGCTCTTCTACACCCTCTATCTGCTGTGTTTCGCCGGGTTGCTCGGCATAGTCGCCACCGGCGATGTCTTCAACGTGTTCGTGTTCCTGGAAATCTCGTCGCTGGCCAGTTACGCACTGATCGCGCTGGGCCGGGACCGCCGCGCGCTCTGGGCGTCGTTCCAGTATCTGATCATGGGCACTATCGGTGCGACCTTTATCCTGATCGGCATCGGTTTCCTGTACATGATGACCGGCACCCTGAACATGGCCGACCTGGCCGCGCGCCTGCCGGCAGTGGGCGACTCCACCACGGTGCTCGCCGCCTTCGCGTTTGTGTTCGTCGGCATCTGCCTGAAGCTGGCGCTGTTTCCGCTGCACCTGTGGCTGCCGAACGCCTACAGCTATGCGCCGTCTATCGTCACGGCGTTTCTCGCCGCTACCGCCACCAAGGTGGCGCTCTACCTGCTGCTGCGCTTTACCGTCACCGTCTTCGGGGTGGATTTCGCCCTCGCCAGCCTGCCGCTGGAATTCCTGTTGATCGGCCTCGGACTGGCGGGCGTTTTCGTCGCCTCTGCCGTGGCCATCTACCAGCTGGATATCAAGCGCATGTTCGCCTATTCGAGCGTCGCACAGGTCGGGTACATGGTCGTGGGAATCGGCATCGGCACCGCGACGGCGCTGCAGGCGACACTGCTGCACCTGTTCAACCACGCACTGATGAAGGGCGGGCTGTTTCTGGCCCTGGCGGGGCTGGTCTATCAGATCGGCGGCTGCCGCATAGACGCTTTCCGCGGGCTCGGCCGCACCATGCCCTGGACCATGGCGGCCATCGCGATCGGCGGTATCAGCCTGATCGGCATGCCGCTGACGGCGGGCTTTGTCAGCAAGTGGTATCTGGTCATGGCGGCGATCGACAGCGGTCTCTGGTGGCTGGGCATACTGATCGTGCTGGGATCGCTGCTGGCGGTGATCTACGTCTGGCGACTGGTGGAAGCCGGCTATCTGCAGTCGCCGCCGCAGGCGCTGGCAATGATCCGCAGCGAGGCACCGCTCGGCCTGCTGCTGCCCACCTGGCTGTTGATCGGTGCCAACCTGTATTTCGGCATTGATACCCGCCTGCCGGTCGCAGTGACGGCCGCGGCTGCGCAGTTCCTGCTCGGAGGTGCCGCACCGTGAACGATTCGACCCTGCTGCAACTCGGGTTGCTGATTCCGCTGCTGGCGCTGGCCGGCATCCAGTTGACCGGCCGGCGCGCCAACCTGCGCGAAGCCGTGTCGCTGATCGCGGGCACGGCGCTGCTTGCCGCAATGGCCTCACTGTACAGACCGGTCATCGACGGGCAGGTGATCGCCGCGCACTGGCTCGATGTCCTGCCCGGCATGGCGCTCGCGTTTCGCGTCGAGCCGCTGGGGCTGCTGTTCGCGCTGGTGGCCAGTTTCCTGTGGATCGTGACCACCCTCTATGCGATCGGCTATATGCGCGGCCACGGCGAGCGGAACCAGACGCGCTTTTTCAGCCTGTTTGCGCTGTCGATCGCCGCGGTGATGGGCATCGCGTTTGCGGAGAATCTGTTTACGCTGTTTGTCTTCTACGAAATCCTGACACTCTGCACCTATCCGCTGGTGACCCACGCCGGCACCGACAAGGCACGCAAGGGGGGCAGGGTGTACCTGAGTGTGCTGCTCGGCACCTCCATCGGCTTTTTCCTGCTGGCAATCGTCGCGACCTGGCTGCTTGCCGGCACCCTGTCGTTCAAGGCCGGCGGCGTCTTTGCGCCCGGCACTTCCACGGCACTGCTGTCGGTCCTGCTGGTGCTCTATGTGTTCGGTGTCGGCAAGGCGGCCATCATGCCGTTCCACCGCTGGCTGCCGGCGGCGATGGTGGCACCGACACCGGTCAGCGCGCTCTTGCACGCGGTGGCGGTGGTCAAGGCGGGGGTCTTTGTACTGCTGAAGGTCTGCCTGATGATATTCGGGCTGGAGACGCTTCAGAGTATTCCGGCCACCGAATGGCTGCTGTACCTGGCCGGCGCGTCGATTCTGCTCGCGTCAATTGTGGCACTGCGCCAACAGAATCTGAAAAAGCGCCTCGCCTATTCGACGGTCAGCCAGCTCGGTTACATCACCCTGGGCGCGCTGCTCGCGACCAGCGCCGGCGCCACCGGCAGCGCGCTGCATATCGTCATGCACGCGTTCGGCAAGATCACGCTGTTCTTTTGTGCGGGCGCGATACTGGTGGCCGCACACAAGACCGAGATCGGTGAGCTGCGCGGTATCGGCCGGCAGATGCCGGTCACCATGACCGCCTTCCTGATCGCCAGCCTGTGCATCATCGGCATTCCGCCCACCGGCGGCACCTGGAGCAAGTGGTACCTGATGCTGGGGACCTTCGAGGCACAGCAGTGGCTGCTGATGGCCCTGTTGATGGCGAGCTCGCTGCTCAGCATCGCCTACCTGCTGCCGATTCCGCTGCGCGCCTTTTTTGAAGGCAGCGGTGGCGGCAGCGGTGGTGGTCAGGTGGGAGTCGAGACCGGCGGCGAGAGGCCGCTGACGGCGGGGCAGGGCGAAGCGGTCGAGATCCGGGAGGCGCCGCTGCCGTCGCTGATAGCGCTCGGTGTCACCGCCGCGGGCTGTGTCTATCTGCTGCTGTACCCGGATGTTTTCTATCTGCTGATCAAAGCCGGAATTTGAAGCGCGTATGAGTGGTGATAAACACGATTTCTTCGATAAGCCGGACAATGTCCGCCGCTTGTTGCGGGTTTTCTACGGTATCTGTGCCTTACTGGTCGCGCTGGATCTTGTCGTCCACCGGCATACCGAGTACCGCTGGGAGGGGCTTCCGGCCTTCTATCCCGTTTACGGCTTCGTCGGCTGCGTACTGCTGGTTGTCGTCGCCAAGTGGATGCGCAAATTCCTGATGCGCCCCGGCGACTACTACGACCGCGTTGAGCTTGCAGAGGCAGACTCGCAGAGAGGGCGCGGCGATGTTTGAAGTGGCTCCGTTTGTTCCGTTTTTTGTCGCGGCGGCAATCGCACTCTTTGTGCGCGGCTGGCCGCGCGCGCTGCTGATGGTCGCCGTGCCGCTGCTGGGGCTCGCCAACCTGTGGCTGCTGGGCCCGGGCAGCTTCGGCGCCTGGTCCGTGCTGGATTTCGAGCTGCTGTTGTTCCGCGCCGACCGGCTGAGTCTGCTGTTCGGCTACCTGTTCCATATTGCCGCGCTGATCGCCATTGTCTATGCGCTGCACCTGCGCGACACGCTGCAGCAGGTTGCCAGCCTGCTGTATGCCGGCAGCGCGCTGGGCGCGGTCTTTGCCGGCGACCTGCTGACGCTGTTTATCTTCTGGGAGCTGCTGGCGCTGACGTCTGTAATGTTGGTCTGGGCGCGCCGCACCGGCCGCGCCTATCTGGCGGGCCTGCGCTATTTTTTCCTGCAGATCCTGTCCGGCCTGCTACTGCTGGGCGGTATTATTTTTTACGCGCAGGCGCAGGGCTCGCTCGAATTCGGCTACATCGGGCTGGGGCAGGGCATTCTTGATTCGGTGGGGAGCTGGATGATCTTCCTCGCCTTCGGCATCAAGTGCGCCTTTCCCTTTTTCCACAACTGGCTGACCGACGCCTATCCGGAATCGACCCCCACCGGCACGGTTTTCCTGAGTGCATTTACCACCAAGGTCGCCGTCTACGCGCTGGCGCGGGCCTATCCGGGTACCGAACTGCTGGTCTATATCGGCGCGACAATGGCCTGCTTCCCGATCTTCTATGCAGTGATCGAGAACGACCTGCGCCGCGTTCTGGCCTACAGCCTGATCAACCAGCTCGGCTTCATGGTGGTGGGGATCGGTATCGGCACATCGCTGGCGATCAACGGCGCGGTGGCGCATGCCTTCAACGACGTGATCTTCAAGGGATTGCTGTTCATGTCCATGGGCGCGGTGCTGCAGATGACCGGGCGTATCAATGGTTCCGAGCTGGGCGGTCTCTACAAGACTATGCCGAAGACCACCGTGCTGTGCATTATCGGCGCCGCCTCGATTTCGGCCTTCCCGCTGTTCAGTGGTTTCGTCAGCAAGTCGATGGTGATGAGCGCGGCGATCCAGAACGGCTACGACTGGGTGTGGCTGATCCTGCTGTTTGCCTCAGCCGGCGTCTTCCACCACGCGGGCATCAAGATTCCGTACTTCGCTTTCTTTGCGCACGACTCGGGCCTGCGCGCCAAGGAACCGCCGACCAATATGCTGGTGGCCATGAGTATCGCCGCGGCGCTGTGCCTGGCCGTGGGTATCTATCCGCAGGCGCTCTACCGGCTGCTGCCATTCGAGATGTCTTATTCGCCCTATGACTTGACTCATGTGCTGACCCAGCTGCAGCTGTTGTTTTTCTCCGCGCTGGCGTTTGTGTGGCTGAATCTGCGCCGGCTCTATCCGCCGGAACTGCCGTCGGTCAATCTGGATGTGGAGTGGCTCTACCGACGCCTGCTGCCCGCTGCCGCGCGCAGCTTCTTCGCCGCTGCGTTCCGCCTGGATGAGCGCGTGCGTCGCACTGCGCTACACGCTGTCGACCGTCTGATGGCGGGGGTGACCAGCTACCACAAACCCGACGGCGTCATGGCGCGCAGCTGGCTGACGGGCAGTATGGTGGCGGGCGTAGTGCTGTTGTTGGGGCTCTACCTGCTGCTCGGCTTCAGCACTTATTAAACCGGCAACCAATTGGGTTGGCGGGTTAATGCGGCACAGGGATGTGCCGCCGCCGGCCGCAGGCTGGCGCGAACCCGCGAAATGCCAGCAGATCCACGCATCTGCGTCAGGATTTCAAGGGCGACAGTGAAATAGATGAAGATTCATCTATTTCACTGCCGGATAAATAGTTTGGCCGGGATCAGTACACGGCTACTGCGCTGCGCTCGCGCCGCAGTGCCGCTGAAAAGCGCAGCATATCGATCATCGCATCGATGTAGCGCGCGCCCAGTTCCGTCAGGTCGCCAATTTGCGGCTGCAGCAGCCATTCTTCCATGACGCCGATCAATGCGCCGTGCAGCATCGGCACCGCCACGTCCACATCCAGTTCAACGGGCAGCTGGCCCTTTGCCACCGCCGCGCTGACCAGTTGGTGCATGCGCTGAATCCCCTCGGCGCGCCCCTGCATCATGCGCTGTTGAATTTCGCCGCTCTCGGTGACCAGCTCGCAGCGATGAAAAATAATCTCGAGGATCAGCTGCCACTGCTGGTTGCAGGCTACCTCCTCGAACAGCCATAGCCAGCGGGTGCGCAACACACCCAGAGGATCCCTCTTCAGTTCCTCGCCGGCGGACTCACACAGCTTTTCACCCGGCAGCTTGATGCGCTCTGCCAGTGCGTTAAGCAGGTCTGCCTTGTTGCGGAAATGGCCGTAGACGGCGCCGCGGGTGACACCGGCCAGTTCGGCAACCTCGGTCAGGGAAGGGCGGGCAACCCCGTGCTTGTGGAAAACGGTAATGGCGGCATCCAGGATCCGCTCACGGGTCTCCTGGGCTTCCTCTTTTCTGCGTTTGGCCATGAGGTCTGGGTACTTCTGTTGGAAAGTCACAAATTGCAGTTGGGCCCGGATTGCGCGCAATTGGCCGCAGCAGGATTGAAATCGGTCGATCGGCTGCGGTTAATGGCGACCATATCCGGTGGTCCGGTTTTTGGCGGCCGTCTGGCGGCCGCATCAAGCTGGGATCGCAGTCTAAGTCATATTCATGCATGAATGAATAGTTGATATTCATTCATGACTGAACATAAAATGCCAGCCCCAGAATCTGACTAACCTGCCTGTTGGCATATTTGATTCAAGTTCTGCGACACCGTCCGGACGGCGGGTCCCTTTCATGGAAAGTTCGAGGTAAGAGGTCGAAATGCTGAACAAGAAAGCGCTAGCCAGTCTGCTGATGGCATCCGCATTGCTCACAGCCTGTGGCGAGGAAGAGGCGGCACCGGCGGCCATGGCGGCCCAGGTGACTGTGGTCACCCTCAAGGCGCAGCCGGTCACCCTGACCCGGGAACTGCCCGGTCGCACTGCGCCGTTCAAAATTGCCGAGGTGCGCCCCCAGGTAAACGGTATCGTCAAGCAGCAGCTGTTTCGCGAAGGCGGCCTGGTCGACGCCAATCAGCCCCTCTACCAACTGGATGACGCCACCTACCGCGCCGATGTCGACAGCGCGCGTGCCAGTCTGCAGCGCGCGGAGGCGGCGCTGAACGTGAGCCGTCTGAACGCGGCGCGCACTGCAGGCCTGGTCAAGACCGGGGCGGTCAGCAAGCAGGACAACGACAGCGCCCAGGCCAGCCTGCAGCAGGCGCGGGCCGATGTAGCGGCGGCCAAGGCGGCGCTGCAGCGCGCGGAGATCCAGCGCGATTACGCCCGCATCAGCGCGCCGATCGGCGGGCGTATCGGCAAGTCCGCGGTCACCCAGGGCGCCCTGGTCACCGCCAATCAGTCCGCCGCACTGGCCACCGTGCAGCAACTGGATCCGATCTACGTCGAGGTGACGCAATCCACGGCGGAACTGCTGAGTCTGCGCAAGGCGCTGGATGCCGGCACCGTCGAACAGGCGTCGGACCTGCCAGTGACCATCCTGCTGGAAGACGGCAGCGCCTATGAACACCGCGGCAAGCTCGAGTTTGCCGAGGCCAGCGTGGACCCGACCACCGGCAGCGTGTTGCTGCGGGTAGTGGTGCCCAATCCGGACAATATGCTGCTGCCCGGCATGTATGTGCGCGCAGTGATCGGCCGCGGCGTGCGCGAGCACGCGATACTGGTGCCGCAGCAGGGCATAGCCCGCGATCCCAAGGGTCACACCTCGGCGATGGTGGTGACAGACCAGGGGCTTGTCGCGCAGCGCTCGGTCGAGGTGAGCCGCACTATCGGCAGCAAATGGCTGGTCGAGGGCGGCCTGCAGGCCGGTGACAGGGTCATTGTCGCCGGGCTGCAGAAGATCCGCCCGGGCGCGCCGGTGCAGGCCGCCGAGGCCGAAGCCCCTGCGGCGCCCGCCGCCGGTGAGATCAGTGCCAGCGAAATACAGGCCACAGAAGTTCAAGCGCCGACTGCAGACGAGTCGTAAGGAGTCCGGCAATGGCAAGTTTCTTTATCAATCGCCCGATCTTTGCCTGGGTGATTGCCATCATCATCATGCTCGGGGGTGGCCTCGCCATCACCCAGCTGGCGGTGGAGCGCTATCCCAATATCGCGCCGCCGTCGGTGAGCATCTCCGCGAACTATCCCGGCGCCTCCGCCAAGGTGGTCGAGGACTCGGTGACCCAGATCATCGAGCAGAACATGAAGGGCCTCGACGGCCTGCTGTACATGTCCGCCACCAGTGAGTCCACCGGCGGTGCCTCCATTACCCTGACGTTCGAAAACGGCACCGATCCGGATACCGCCCAGGTGCAGGTGCAGAACAAGCTGCAACTGGCGATGCCGCTGCTGCCGCAGGAAGTGCAGCGCCAGGGCGTGAATGTCAGCAAGTCGCGCAGCGGCTTCCTGATGGTGGCCGGCTTCGTTTCCGAAGACGGCAGCATGAATCGCAACGACATCGCCGACTACATCAACTCGAGCCTGGTGGACCCGATCAGCCGCGTGCCCGGTGTCGGCAGCCTGCAGGTATTCGGCTCCAAGTACGCGATGCGCATCTGGCTGGACCCGAACAAACTGGAGACCTACCAGCTGACGCCGAGTGACGTGACCGCGGCGGTGCGCGCGCAGAACGCGCAGGTGGCGGTGGGCAGTCTCGGCGGTGCGCCGGCCGTGCCGGGCCAGCAGCTGAACGCGGCCATCACCTCCCAGGAGCGCCTGCAGACGCCGGAGCAGTTCCGCGACATCGTCATCCGCGCCAACGCGGACGGCTCGGTGCTGCGCCTCGGCGACATCGCGCGCGTCGAGCTTGGCGCGGAGAACTACGAATTTATCTCCCGCTACAACCGCCAGCCGGCCACCGGTATCGCCATCAGCCTGGCCACCGGCGCCAACGCGCTGGAGACCGCGGCGGCGGTGAAGGCGAAACTGAAGGAGCTGGAGCCGTTTTTTCCGCAGGGTCTGAAGGCGGTGGTGCCCTTTGACACCACGCCGTTCGTCGAGGTGTCGATCAAGGGCGTCATCCAGACCCTGGTCGAGGCGGTGATCCTGGTCTTCCTGGTGATGTATCTGTTCCTGCAGAACTTCCGCGCCACCCTGATTCCGACCATCGCCGTGCCGGTGGTATTGCTCGGCACCTTCGGTGTGCTCGCCGCGCTGGGCTTCTCCATCAATATGCTGACGATGTTCGCGATGGTGCTCGCGATCGGCCTGCTGGTGGATGACGCTATCGTCGTGGTGGAGAACGTCGAGCGGGTCATGAGTGAGGAGGGGCTGTCGCCGAAGGAAGCGACGAAGAAGTCGATGAAGCAGATCACCGGCGCTCTCATAGGGATCGGCGTGGTGCTGTCGGCGGTGTTCGTGCCGATGGCGTTTATGAGTGGCGCCACCGGGGTTATTTACCGGCAGTTTTCCGCGACCATCGTCGCCGCCATGGCGCTGTCGGTGGTGGTGGCGATCGTGCTGACGCCGGCGCTCTGCGCGACCATGCTGAAGCCGCTGAAAAAAGGCGAGCATCACGGCGAGAAAGGCTTCTTCGGCTGGCTCAACCGCAACTTCGAGCGCGGCAGCAGCAAATACCAGGGCGGGGTGCGCGGCATCCTCGCGCGCAGTGGCCGCTTTATGCTGCTGTTTGCCGGCCTGTCGGTGGCGATGGCGGTGCTCTTTATGCGCCTGCCCAGCTCCTTCCTGCCGCAGGAAGACCAGGGCGTGCTCTTCTCGATGATCCAGGCCCCGGTCGGTGCGACCCAGGCGCGCACCATGGAGTCGATCGAGAAGGTCGAGGACCACTTCCTGAACAACGAGCCGGACACGGTGGAGTCGGTGTTTTCCGTGCAGGGCTTCAGCTTCGCCGGCAGCGGCCAGAACAACGGTATCGCGTTTATCAAACTGAAGGACTGGGACGAGCGCGAAGCCGAAGCCGAGGGCGCGGGGCCGGTGGCCATGCGCGGCATGGGGGCGCTGATGCAGATCAAGGACGCCATCGCCTACGCCTTCTCGCCGCCGGCACTGCCGGAGCTGGGCACCTCCGGTGGCTTCAACTTCTACCTGAAGGACAACGCCAACCTCGGCCACGAGGCGCTGACGGCCGCGCGCAACCAGTTCCTCGGCATGGCCGGGCAGAACCCGCTGCTGGCGAACGTGCGCCCCAACGGTCAGGAGGACACGCCGCAGTTCCGCGTCAATATCGACACCGCCAAGGCGGCGGCGCTGGGCCTGTCGATCGCCGATATCAACGCCACACTGAGCGCGGCCTGGGGCGGTTCCTATATCGACGACTTCATCGACCGCGGCCGGGTGAAGCGCGTCTATATGCAGGCGGACGCGCCCTTCCGCATGGTGCCGGAGGATTTCCAGCAGTGGTCGGTGCGCAACAGCAGGGGCGAGATGGTGCCGCTGTCCTCCTTCGCCAGCTTTGGCTGGGAGTACGGTTCGCCGCGCCTGGAGCGCTACAACGGTGTGCCCTCGATGCAGGTCAATGGCGAGGCCGCGCCCGGTGTCAGTTCCGGTGAGGCGATGGCGGCAGTGGAGAATCTGGTGGCGCAGTTGCCGGCGGGCATCGGCATGGAGTGGAGCGGTCTCTCCTACCAAGAGCGCGCCGCCGGGGCGCAGACGCCGCTGCTCTACACGCTGTCACTGCTGATCGTGTTCCTGTGCCTGGCGGCACTCTACGAGAGCTGGACGGTGCCGACGGCGGTGCTGCTGATGGCGCCACTGGGGATTCTCGGTGCGGTGCTGGCGAATACCTTCCGCGGCATGGAGCGCGACATCTACTTCCAGGTGGCCATGCTTACCACCGTGGGCCTGACCAGCAAGAACGCGATCCTGATCGTCGAGTTCGCCAAGCAGAACCTGGAGAGCGGCATGGAATTGGTCGAGTCCACCATGCGCGCCGTGCGCGACCGCCTGCGCCCGATCCTGATGACCTCACTGGCCTTCGGCCTCGGTGTACTGCCCCTGGCCATCGCCACCGGCGCCGGCTCGGGCGCCCAGCGCGCCATCGGCACCGGCGTGCTCGGCGGCATGGTCGTGGGCACGCTGCTGGGGATCTTCTTTATCCCGCTCTTTTTCGTCGTGGTGCAGAAGCTATTCGGCCGCAAGAGACCGTCGCAGGTGCCGACGCCTTCCGGGAAGTTGGAGACTTCCCGCGGTGAAGCTGCAACAGCGGAAGCGCTGTAAACCCTCAGACAACGCCGGCAATCGCCGGCGTTGCTTTTTTGAGCGGATGACTTTTCGGCCGAAATATCCCCTCAGTCATTCCCGCTGCTGCGCGCCGGCTCCCTGACTTTGCTCCCACCGCAACTTGTGGAAATCGAATCCCATTGCAACATTGGGTTTCACCACGGAAAAGTAGGGCGATACATCGAAATCGCGCGGAGTGAAAAGGCTGTAGTGGCGTATGTGGTATATCTCTTCGGTGCAGCCGGGACAATCCGCCACCATGCTCGGCAGATGCTCCACCAGCGGCAGTATCGGATAGCGAATTGACTGGAACGCCTGCGCAATCAGTGTTGAGCAGATCGCCCGCGAAGGGTCGCCACTGCCGAGGGCGATCATGCGTCGTCTGAAGCGGCTTGGCACCGGCGGCTCTGGCAGCAGAAAACGCGCAAGGTCAAAGAGATTGCGCAGATCGTATTGGTAGCCGATGCGGGCAACGACATAGTCGATGACCTGTTGGCGCTCCTCGGAGCTCAGGCCATATGGCCGGCAAATCCGCGAGTGCAGGCCCAGGAAGTTTTCCAGACCGACACTGCGTACCCCATCCAGGGTATTCGCCTCCACCAGGGCGTGTTCCGGTGGCCAGTCTTTGACGTTTGGTTGCGGACCGACGTATAGAGCGGCGTGAGACCAGGTGGACTGGGTCAGATACTTTATCGCGGTGCTGATACGGGTGTTGCCTTCCACTAACAACACGTCGGCGGGTTGCAGGCATTGCTGCAGCTGGCTGATCGGCGTTGCCGCGGCGGCGCTGTGTGCATGGCTCGGCTTTTCCAGATAGCGTGCCAGCCACTTGCCAAGAAAATGCATCAAACCGCTCATGGCGCACTGTACCGGGTGTTCGGGGATCTCGAATTCAGCCTAGCTGAATCCGCCGCGAGAAATTGGCCCGGGTACTGTGCTGCTCGATGCGCGTCAGCGTGCCGCTTGTGGTGAAAACAGTGCCGTCAACATGCTGATGCTGCCGAGTTCTATACCGTCGGTGGGAAATGAAACTTTGTCGTCGGCGGTGCTGGCACCGGCGATGTAGAGCAGCGGGAGGTAGTGCTCCGGCGTCGGCACGGAAAGCTGGGCGTCGTGTCCGGCGCGCTCGTAGTGGATCAGGCTCTGGTGGTCGCCAAGCTCGAGGGCGGCGCGCACAGTCTGATTGAAACCTTCCGCCCAAGACGGCACAGCCGCATCTTCGCGCCAGTCGATCCGCGCGAGGTTGTGCACCACGTTGCCGCTGCCGATGATCAGCACACCACGCTCCCGCAGCGGTTGCAGTTGCTGCCCAAGCCGGTAGTGGAATTCCGGCGATCTGGTGGCGTCGATGCTCAGTTGCAGGGTCGGAATCTGTGCCGCGGGGTACATATGCATCAGCACCGACCAGGTGCCGTGATCCAGACCCCAGTCATCGCCCAGTTCGACTTCCAGCGGCTGCAGCAGGTGCTGGATTTCCTTCGTCAGCTCGGGCGCCCCTGGGGCCGGGTAATCGCACTGGTACAGCGCCGGTGGAAAGCCGTGGAAGTCGTGCAGGGTCGGGGGGCGGATGTTCGCGGTGACATAAGTGCCGCGCGTATACCAGTGCGCCGAGATCGCGAGTATGGCGCGGGGCTGAGGTAGCTGTTCGCCGAGCCCGCGCCAGCTGCTGGTGTGCGGATTGTCCTCGAGCGCATTCATCGGACTGCCGTGCCCGACGAACAGGGTGGGCATTATTTGCTGTTGCATGTGGCACTTTCCGTCGGTGGAAGGCAAGTTGCTGTAATCAGGCTAGGTGCAGAGCGGGGAAGCGTAAATAAAAAAGGGCGGCGGCAATCCGCCGCCCATGACTCAAGCGCAGTTACAGTGATTAAACCAGCTGGGCGATGCGCTCCTGCGCGGCGCTCAGGGCCTTGTCCCTGGCTTCGTCGCCGACCGCCAGACCTTCGGCGTGGACGAACTCCACGTCGGCGATACCGATAAAGCCGAGGAACTGGCGCACGAACGCGGTCTGGGCGTGGTCCTCGCCGTAGTAGCCACCGCGGGTGATAAACACCACCGCCTTCTTGCCTTTCAGCAGTCCCTCGGGGCCTTCCGGGGTGTACTGGAAGGTCACGCCGACGCGGGCGATATGGTCAAAGTAGGCGCGCAGGGTCGAGGGCACGCTGAAGTTGTACATCGGGATACCCAGCACCAGCACGTCGGCAGCGGCGATCTCCTCGATCAGGGCGTCGGAGTAGCTGACCACGGCCTTCTGTTCCGCGGTGCGCTCTTCCGCCGGGGTGATAAAGGACTGGAAGCGGGCCAGGTCCAGGTGTGGTACCGGCTCGGCCGCCAGATCGCGGCTGGTCACCTGGCCGTCCGGATTGCGCGCCTGCCAGTTCTTGACGAACTGGTCTGCCAGCAGCGAGGACTGGCCGTCGTTCTGGAAAATACTGGTCTGGATCTTGAGTAGCTTTGCCATGGGTTACCTCCAACAGCGGCTGTTTCCGAGATGGGCGCATTGAAGCATTGAATGATTCGATAAAAAATCATAAAAATACGCTTATATCTATCGAATGAGTCGATCATATGAGCGATACCATGACTCGAGAGTCCGGCCAGACGCCGCGTATCAGCCTGGAGCAGTGGCGCTGCCTGGTGGCGGTGGTGGAGGAGGGCGGCTATGCCCAGGCCGCCGAGCGGCTGCACAAAAGCCAGTCATCGGTCAGCTATGCGGTACAGAAGCTGGAATCGGTGCTGGGCATCAAGGCCTTCGCGATCGAGGGGCGGCGTGCGGTGCTGACGCCGGCGGGGGAAATGCTGTACCGCCGGGCCAGGCTGCTGCTGGAGGATGCCGCCGGGCTCGAGCTGGCGGCGCGCAAGGCCTCGGCGGGCTGGGAGGCGGAAATCGGCATCGCTGTAGAGGTGCTGTTTCCGACCTGGCTGTTGCTGGACTGCCTGGACCAGTTCGGCCGCGAGAGCCCGCAGACGCGTATCGAACTCTATGAAACCGTCATCGGCGGCGGTCCCGAGGCGCTGCGCCAGGGGCGCGTGGATCTGGCCATCACTCCTCATGTTCCCAGCGGCTTCACCGGCGAGGCCTTGCCACGGCCGGCGCGAATCATTCCGGTGGCGCACCCCGACCACCCGCTGCACAAGCTGCAGCGGGAATTGAGTCTGCGCGACCTGCGCCAGCACCGCCATCTGGTGGTGCGCGACTCCGGCTCTCAGCGCGACAGCCGCACCGCCACGGTGGAGGTGGCACAGCGCTGGACGGTGACCAATATGGCCACTTCGATCGGCGCCGCCTGTCGCGGCTACGGGTTCGCCTGGCTGCCGGAGGAGAAGATTCGCGCCGAGCTGGACGCGGGCATCCTGAAACCACTGCCCCTGCGCGGCGGCAGTGAGCGCAGTGTCCCCATGTATCTGGTGTTTGCCGACCGCGAAGCCCCCGGGCCCGGCGCGCTGCGCCTGGCGGAGACCATCCGCGCGCACCTGGAATCCCACTGCGGTGAGGCGAAGACGTGAAGTCACCATTATTGGACGTTGCTAATTGCGGATTGCGTCGCCGTATCTCGCCCTGAGCCGGCGCAGCTTGGGTTCGATATAGGTCTGGCAGTAGGGGCGCTGGGGATCGCTGGCGTAGTAATTGTGGAAGCGCGCATCGGCGTCCTTGAAGGCGGAAAACGGCAGTACCTGCGTGACCAGGTCCGCGTCAAACTCCGCCTGCAATGATTGCAGGGCGCTTGTGGCGGCTGCGGCCTGACTCTCGCTGAATGTGTAGATGGCACTGCGGTATTTCTCGCGCAGTGCGTGGCGCGAGCGACTGGCGTGCGTATGCAGATGCGCCCCGATCAGAACTTCGAGGGATATCTCGTCCGGGTGGTAGTGGACGATCACGGCTTCCGAAAATCCATTGTGCGGGCTGGCGGAGGCAATGTAGCCCGGCTCGACACGGCGCACGCCGCGCAGCGCCTGAAAAACCGCCTCGGTACACCAGTGACAGCCACCGCCCAGTCCGATTCGTTCCAGTTTGGACAATTGTCAGCGTCTCCAGGCGCGCCTATTTACCCAATGGTCGCGCTGTTGCAGGGCTGGCCCTCTTCCGGCGGGTCAATCTCTACCCGTTTCTTCGCTTTCGAGTTCGCGCGACTTCCTGCACCAGAAATTGTAAAAGTCCTCGGTTACCAGCTGCTCGATATTGGTGGCCTCCTCGCGCGGGCAGAAAACGGTCACCGTCAGCACATCGTGGCCCAATTCGTTGGTCGTGATAACCACCTTGGCATCGGGCCCCGACAGTTCGACGCCCATGCGGTTCTCGATCAGCTTGCAGTAGCGCTCGGCGACCTCGCGAAAGGACTCGCAGTGTTCGCGCAGGCGCGCGGCGATGTATTTCTTGGCCTCGAACGGATTGACGCCCTTGCTCTCGCGCACCAGGGAAAAGGTGTGCTCGATATAGCGCCGCATAAAATTCAGGTTCTTCACCGTTTGGGTGAAAAACACATTGTTGGGGATATACAGCGTGGTGCCGGTGTAACCGTTGCCCAGCCCGTGGGGGTCGATCTCCAGCAGCGTGGTGCTCAGCCAGTCGCTGTCCGAGACCTCGCCGAACTGGTCGCCCACCTTGATCCAGTCGCCCACTGAGAAGGAGCGCATACTGGCCTGATACACCCCGCCGACAAAACACTGCACCATTTCCCGCAGTGCGAGGACGATGGCCACGGAGAAGGCGGCGATGGACAGCGCGAACTCGCGCAGCTCGGTGACCCAGATCGCAATGACGCCGATTACCAGCAGCAGGTTGCCGGTGTTGTGTACCGTGTTGATCCGGCGCCGCTTGTCTGCCTTGGGCCAGTTGCTGTGCCCAATGGCGAAGGACAGCAACCAGCGCAGCAGCAGGATTGCGGCGATCACGCAAAGGGTGAGGATGAGCTTATTATCGAGAATCTGGTCCAGCATCTCTGATTCCACGGTAGGGGAACGTCTTTGTGATTATTGCAGCGGCTCCGTTGCGCTAAAGTGTGCCTCTGGTGGCGTCTTTGGTTGCGTCTCTGATTGCATTTCTGAAAGCTTAGCCGACCGGTCGCAGCGGGCCGGGGCGGCGGGCCTGATCGAAATAGCCGGCGCAAAAATTGACTGCATGGCACCGCGTCACTGTAGCTTCTTGCGCCGCCGAATGTAAGTGGGAAGCGATGCCGCGGGCGGTTATGGTGCGGGGTCTATATTCATCGAGAGCGATTCACCGTTAGCCGCAAGCGGATGTGGCAGATCTGTGTCGAAATAACGGGAGTAAATGTGAGCAATTTCACCAAAGTGGTCGAACAGGAGTGCGGGGTCGTCGAGGGATGCGGGGCCATCGTGGAGATAGTGCAGCCGAAGGCCAAGGAACTCGGCGGATTTTCCGTCCGGCGCTGTCTCCCCAGTCGCGCGCAGCAGATGGTCGGTCCATGGATCTTCTTTGACCACATGGGGCCCGCCTATTTTCCCGCCGGTCAGGGCATAGACGTGCGCCCCCACCCGCATATCGGCATCGCCACGGTCACCTATCTGTTCGAGGGCGAAATCCTGCACCGGGATTCGCTCGGCAGCCTGCAGCCGATCCGCCCCGGTGACATCAACCTGATGGTGGCCGGCCGCGGCATAGTGCACTCCGAGCGCGAGCGCCCCGAGATTCGCGATACCGACCACCAACTGCACGGCTTGCAGCTGTGGCTGGCGCTGCCGGAGCAACTAGAGGAGATAGATCCCGAGTTTCACCACTATCCCTCCGCGGATATCCCCGCGGTGACCGTCGATGCGGTGCCGATCCGGGTGATTATGGGTACGGCCTACGGGGTGACGTCACCGGTGAAAACATTCGCCGAGACGCTGTACGCGGAGGCGCAGCTGCAGGCGGGCCAGACTATCACGCTGCCAGACGCGCCGGAGCGAGCGGTTTACGTGGCCGCCGGCCACCTGAAGGCGAAAGACACGGAGATCCCCCAATATACCCTCACGGTGTTCGACAATTCGCCGGGCGTGGTACTGGAGGCCGCCGTGGAAAGCCGCATCGCCATCATCGGTGGCGAGCGCTTTAACAAGCGCTGCATCGTGTGGAATTTTGTTTCCAGTCGCGCCGAGCGCATCGACCAGGCCGTACAGGAGTGGAAGGGCGGGCACTTCCCCAGAGTGCCCGGTGACGAGGATGAATTTATTCCGTTTCCGGATAAATAACAGATTCGCGATTGTCGAAACCAAATTCCAGCCGGTTTGGCACTCTTTATCCATCCCCGAGTCCAATTGGATCACCGGAGCGCGGGACAGAGCAGTTTGCCGGTTGCTGTCCCGCGAGAATTTGCGAAAGCTATTTCGTTGTCAGTGCCGAGCCAGAGGCTCGGGCTTCCCTCGATGTGGCTCGAGACAATAGCCAGATTCTTCTTGTCTCCAGCAGGATTAACAATATGCCCAGTGAGGACAGCAGTTCCCGGAGTTCGGCGATCCGCAGCCCCCAGGGGGAGAACCAGCGCCAGAAGATAAAGTCGTGAAACAGCGATACGCCGAGAAACCCAATTGCCAGACCCATCGATGCAATCGGGATGCCGAACCTGTCCATCAGGTTGTAGAACACTGGCGAAATCGATGCCAGGGCAGGGACCAGGAATCCATAGCAAAAAACGACAATAATAAAGAGATGATCCGCCAGATAACCGAAGGAGTTGTGCAGGTTGATTTCCTGCTGGGCATTGATTGTCGCCAGGGCTTCCGGGGTGGAGATATCAAATATCCGCTGCCCCCAGCTGATTTCCTCGCCGAAGCACAGAAAAAATGCCAGCGCCATTATCCAGAGGATGTATTTGTGACGGGGAGTTACGTCCAGGCGCGCGGTCCCGAGTGCCACGGCACTGCTGGCCAGAAAGAGCAGAGCCGTTATTGATTCCAGCAGACCGTCTTCATTGACGATAAACGAAAGCGTACCGGCCTCGATCAATCGAGGCGCCTCCGCGACAAACAGGACGGATGCTGCCAGCGCGATTGCCATGACCAGCAGGGATCTGTTCAACAGGCGCTCCCGGTATCGCTCCCAGGGATAGGCCGGCACGTGATCCTCCAGGTATTTCATGGCTGCACTGTCGAGCAGGCGATCCCAATAGAAGTACACGAGGCTCAACAGGATTCCGAGGCCGGCCATCATGATACGGGCGAACGACACCGTAAGCGCGGCGATTTCCTGTACCCGCAAATCCGGGTGAGTCAAGGATCTTCGCATTAGGCCGATGTCGATTAGCAGCGCCCGGTCAATGATTGCGGCAGCGCACAACATAAATACTGCCAGCAGCAAAAGCGATTTTGGCGCTGCCGCTGATACCGACTTGTCAATAGTGCGCGCCATTTCGCGAAAATCGCGCTCTGCCTTCATGCCGGATAACGCTGTGTTGCGTTGGTGGTGGGACATTGTCACTAGGCTCCTTGTTAGCAAGAACCGCCGGTACCTTATTCTGTAACAACAATATAGGAAAAAATTCACCCCGCTTTCTTACAATTTTCATATTTTGCTTAACGTGAATGACGCGCAGGCAATCAGGCGCCCAGGCTGAACCATTCGGGCGGTAAATTGATTGAGAGACCCCTGGTGCCGGGGCGGCGGGCAGGAGCACGGCCGATTAAGTGGGCGATTAATTAGGTGCGGCAGTAACGCTTGAATATGGCGGACCGGAATCTGTGCACAAGAAGCGCGCCAGATGCGTCCTGTTTATGAACTGCTAGTGTTGATGGGAGCAGCCGCGAGCGCTGAGTCCGTAGATAAACCAGGTCATGATGCGCCATTCGCCGTTAACCCTGGCCAGAGAAAAGATACTGCAGAAGTCCTTGGGTGCGGATGCAGGCGCAGATTTGCGGCGCAATGCAACCAGGACCGCGACGGAACCGTCCGCTCTGGTCGCCTCGTTTTCGATCTGGAAGTCGGTCAAGGGATGGGAAATCAAGTGGAACTTTTCTCGGTAAATTTCCACCATTCTTTGCGGCAATCCGGACTGGTGCTGACTCCCGCGCAGTCAGACAGGGGATCAGGTTATAGAAATGGAAGACAAAGCTGACATATTCGCGCCGGAAATTGGTCAGATGCAGGTCGTCGAAGGCGGTGAGCCCCTGACTGTCGAAAAACACGCGGCCCCCTGTAGGCGAGTCCAGGCCACCGAGAATATTCAACAACGTGGACTTGCCGCTGCCGGACGGACCGAGCAGCACCACCAGCTCACCGCGCGGCACCGATAGGCTCACGCCGCGCAGCGCGTAGATGATGAATTCGCCGCTGCCGTAGACCTTCATCAGGCCCTCGGCGCGAATTGCCGACTGGTGCTATGTATCCATGGATTGCCGTCGATTCGCCGGCCCCTTGCCACACAACCCTTGTATTTTAGTCTGGCGTATATGGTCTCCAGTTTGCCCGGCTCGGCCAGGTCAACCGCTCTCGCTGTTTCTATCCTTGAGAGATACCAATCCGGCGAAAACATAAGCCATTGAAACCACAAGCCAGCGAAACCACAAACGATGAAACGCGTTGCCATCAATGGTCTCGGGCGTATCGGCAGATTGCTGTTGCGCCGCTTTCTGCGCGGGAATTACCAGCGCTTTACCTTGGTGGCCGCCAACGAGCCCATGCCAGCGGAAAACCTGCTGTACCTGCTCAGGTACGACTCGGTACACGGCAGGCTGGAGCACGAGGTATCCATCGAGCAGGGCAAACTGCATCTGGACAAACTTACGCTGCCGCTCTTCGCGGAGGCGGATCCGGCAAAGTTGCCCTGGGATGAAGAGTGCGTGGACCTGGTCATCGAGTGCAGCGGGCGCTTTACCAAGCGTGTCGCCGCGGCAAAGCATCTTGAAGCCGGTGCGCGTCGCGTACTGATCAGCGCGCCCTCGCCGGACGCGGATGTCACCCTGGTGATGGGTGTCAACGAGACAGATTTCGAGCCGGATCTCCACTTTGTGGTTTCCAATGCCTCCTGTACCACCAATTCCCTGGCGCCGGCGCTAAAGGTGCTGGATGACAGTTTCGGCATCGAACAGGCCCATGTGACCACCATTCACGCCTACACCGCCAGCCAGAGCCTGGTGGACCAGGCGGCGAGCAAGAAAATCCGCGGTCGCGCCGCGGCGGTCAATATCATTCCAACCGGTACCGGTGCCGATGCCGCCACCATCGCCGTGCTGCCGCAGCTGAAGGACCGCCTGAGCGCACTGGCGGTGCGGGTACCGGTGGTGGACGGCTCCCTCACCGATATCTGCGCGCAGTTAAAGCACGCCGCCAGCGCCCGGGAAATCAATGCGGCACTGAAAGCTGTGGCCCAGGGCGCGCTGCGCGGCATCCTGGCCTACAGCGAAGAGGAACTGGTTTCCTGCGACATCGTCGGCGATTCCCACTCCTGCATCGTGCACGGCCTTTCCACCCGCAGCCAGGGCGAACTCGCCAAGATCCAGGTCTGGTATGACAACGAATACGGCTACGCCTGCCGCTGCCTGGACCTGCTGGAAAAGGTGTTGCTGTAGGGCGGAAGGCGCCGTGAATGCCCGGAGCGGTCGGTGCCGCGCCCTCAGCCTGATCGCGGCCGCCGGCCGCGCCTACAGTATTTTTTTCGTCATTCCGGCCTGCGCCGATATGACGACCAGACTACAGCTCTATTCGGCACAGAGTATCTACAAGCGGGAAAACGAGGCGGCAGATGGCCGATGCGGAAATAGCAGCCGACAGTGCCCAGGTGCAGATTGGCTTCATCGCCGAGGTGCACGGGCCGGTGGTGGTCATCCGCTGCGAGGTGTTGCCGCCGTTGCGCCAGGCGTTGAAGGCAACGCTCAATCGCGAAAGTTACCTGTTTGAAGTGCACCAGCACCTGGACCAGCGCCATGTGCGCGCCATCACCCTGCACCGCACCGCGGGATTGTGTCGCGGCATGCCGGTCTTCGATACCGGCGCTCCCCTGCATGTGCCGGTAACACCGGACTGTCTCGGGCGACTGTTGAATATCTTCGGTGAACCCATGGACGGCGGTGTCCCCCTCGAACCGCGGGAGTACCGCAATATTCACGCGCCGCCGGCGGCCCTGTGGGAAACGGTGGGCACCGGCGACATTTTGCCGACGGGCATCAAGGTGATCGACCTGCTGTGCCCCTTCGTGCGCGGTGGCAAGACCGGACTGTTCGGCGGCGCCGGAGTGGGCAAGACGGTGCTGGTGATGGAATTCATGCATGCGGTGGCGTCGCTGCACAGCGGTGTGTCAGTGTTCGCGGGTGTCGGCGAGCGCATCCGCGAGGGTCACGAGCTGTGGCACGAGATGCGCGAGGCGGGGGTCATGGCGCAGACGCTGATGACCTTCGGGCAGATGGACGAATCTCCCGGGGTGCGCTTTCGCGTCGGGCTGTCCGCGCTGACCTATGCGGAATACCTGCGCGACACGCTGCACAAGGAAGTGCTGTTCGTGATGGACAATATTTTCCGCTTCGTGCAGGCCGGCAGCGAGATCTCCAGCCTGCTCGGGCGCATGCCGGCCACCGTCGGTTACCAGCCGACCCTGATCAGCGAGGTGGCGGAGATGCAGGAGCGCATCCTCTCCACCCGGCAGGGCGCCATCACTTCGGTACAGGCGGTCTATGTGCCGGCGGATGATATGACTGACCCGGCGGTGGACGCGATCCTGGGGCACCTGGATTCCTCAGTGGTGCTGTCGCGGGCGCAGGCGGGCAAGGGGATCTACCCGGCGGTGGAACCCCTGCTGTCCGCCAGTCGCGCCATGGACCGTCACACCCTCGGCGACCGCCATTACGCGGTAGCGGAGGGGGTGCGCGAACACCTGGCGCGCTACCGCGAGCTGGAGGACATTATCGCCATGCTCGGTATCGAAGAGCTGTCGCCGCAGGATCGGCGTACCGTGTTGCGCGCGCGCAAATTGCAGCGCTATCTGACGCAGCCGTTCAACGCCACCGCATCACATACCGGGATCGCCGGGGTTTCCGTGCCCTTGTCGGTGACACTGGACGACTGTGAGTCCTTTCTGCGCGGCGACTATGATGAACTGGCGGAGGAGGACTGTTATATGCGCGGCAGCATGCGGGAGGAAAAGAAAGGTGCGGGCTGAATGGCAATGGTGGGAGCCAGCCCCGCTGGCGCTGCCGTGTGCAGCTTCAGCGGAAGAATCGTCGGCCGGGCCGGCTACTGCAAACCGCTATGGGGACGCCAGTGAATGAAAACCTTCAGCCTGCTACTGCTCTCCGCCACGGAGCAGCAACAGATCGACGGCGTCACCTCCTTCGTCGGCGAGGACGCGTCGGGCAGCTTCGGCATACTCGCCGGCCACAGGCGCAGCATGACCGCACTGGTTTTCGGCCTCGCCCGCTTTCGCCGCGGCGAGGAAAACTGGCAGTACCTGGCGCTGCCTGGCGGGCTGCTCTATTTTCTCGATAACCGGCTGCAGATCTGTACACGCCACTTCTTGATCGACAGCGACTACGAACGCATTGCACAAATGCTGCAACGGCAGTTACTGGTCGAGGAGCAGAGTCTGCAGGCGATGAAGGAAAGCCTGCGGCGCATGGAGGAGTCCCTGATGCGCCGTCTGTGGCAAGCGGGGCGCCGCGGACCTTTGCGGGAATAATTTCCATGGAGGAAGATCGCGATAAAAAACTGCGTGAAAAAGTCGAGCGCCAGGCACGGCGCATGAAAAGGGCCGAGCGCGAGCGCCCGACACTATTCGCACAGACCATCTATATCGGCACCCTGGGCCTGGTGTTCGTGCTGCCGGTGGTGGGCGGCGCCTATCTGGGCCAGTGGCTGGACGGTCTGGCCGAGGGCTACTCGACCCGCTGGACCCTGAGCCTCATTTTTGTCGGTTTGGCCGTGGGCGCTTGTAACGTCTACCTGTTGATCCGGGAGTAGGACGTGCGCGACGGCGAACTTTTTCCCACTGTGGTCTTCAGTCTGGGCCCGCTGCAGGTCACCGGCACGGTCGTTACCACCTGGGCGCTCATCGCCGCCCTCGGGCTGGTGGCCTGGCTGCTGTCGCGCCGCCTGCAGATACAGCCGGGACCGGTACAGACCCTGGCCGAGGGCATACTGGGTGCCGCGGAGGACGCGATTCGCGCGGTGGCGCCGGATCACGTGAAACTGCTGCTGCCGTTTATCGCCACATTGTGGATTTTCCTGGTGGTGGCCAACTTGTGCGGGCTGATTCCCGGTGTGCACGCGCCGACCCGGGATCTGTCCGCCACGGCGGCGCTGGCGATGCTGGTATTCCTGTCGGTGCACTGGTTCGGCATTCGCAGCCAGGGACTGAAATCCTATCTGCGCCACTACCTGACCCCCAGCCCTCTATTGTTGCCGTTTCATCTGATCAGCGAGGTCACCCGCACCGTCGCGCTGGCGGTGCGCCTGTTCGGCAACATCATGAGCCTGGAGATGGCGGCGCTGTTGATCCTGCTGGTGGCCGGCTTTCTGGCTCCCGTTCCTATACTGATGCTGCACGTTATCGAGGCCCTGGTGCAGGCGTACATCTTCGGCATGCTGGCTCTGATCTATATCGCCGGCGGCCTGCAATCACAACAGCTCAGGCAAGGTGAGCGCGACGAGTAACACGGCCTGCTCGCGCGGACATTCGTAAGCTTGTCGTTCAACCCGGCGATGGATACCTATTTCACGATGTTCTACCGACTGCCCGACTGCAAATAGCGTGGTGCCGGCACTGGTGCCCCCCCGTGGAAAAGCGACATCCGTTTACTAATCTTTCTGAAGGTGCTTAAACGCCCCGGTTCTTCCCGCCCCGGTTATTGAGACTGTGGGATTAATAAGCCCTGAGGGATGATATGAACGTCATGCCATGGATGGCCGCCGCTGTCCTACTCGCGATTCCAGTCGTGGCGACGGCGCAGCAGGCGACGATCAAGCCAGGTGAGCCCGGCGCCACCACCACCGTCGACGGCAAACACCTGCCCCCGCCGCCGCAGCCCTTCAAGGGCAAGATGGAGCGCAACGCCGCGCAATCCACTCCCTGGTGGCCAGAGCTGGTGGTGCCGCCCAAGGGCGCGCCGAATATTCTGTTGATTATGACCGACGACGTGGGGTTCTCGGCGCCGTCCACCTTCGGCGGCGTGATTCCGACGCCGGCCCTGGACCGGATCGCGGAGATGGGATTGCGCTATACCCGCTTCCACACCACTTCCCTGTGCTCGCCCACGCGCGCGGCGCTGCTCACCGGCCGCAACCACCACTCGGTGTCCACCGGTGTGGTGGTCGACCAGGCCACCGGCTATCCCGGCTACGACAGCGTCATCAAGCGCGATGCGGCCGCCATCGGCGAGATACTGCGCCAGCAGGGCTACGACACCTCCTGGTTTGGCAAGGACCACAATGTGCCCCAGTGGGTGGCGAGCCAGGCCGGGCCTTTCACCGACTGGCCGACCGGCCCCGTCAAGGGATTCGATTACTATTTCGGTTTCATCGGCGACGACACCAGCCAGTGGCAGCCGAACAACCTGTTCCGCAATACCACGCCCATCGAGCCCTATCTGGGCAACCCCGGCTGGAACCTGATCACCGCCATGGCCGACGAGGCGATTGCGCGCATCCGCATGCTGAACGAGGTGCAGCCGGACAGGCCCTTCATGATCTATTACGCACCCGGCGGTACCCACGCCCCGCACCATCCGACCAGGGAGTGGGTGGATAGGATCAGCAAGATGCGCCTGTTCGACGAGGGCTGGAACAGGCAGCGCGAGCGGATCTTCGCCAACCAGAAGAAGCTCGGCGTGGTCCCGCAGAATGCGAAGCTCACCGCCTGGCCGAAAGACCTGCCGCAGTGGGATTCGCTCACCCCCGAGGCGAAGAAGCTCTACATCCGCCAGGCCGATGTCTACGCGGCCTACCTGGCGTACACGGACCACGAGATCGGCCGCGTGATTCAGGCAGTCGAGGACTCCGGCAAGCTGGACAACACCCTGATCATCTATATCAGCGGCGACAACGGCGCCAGCCCGGAAGGCACCCTGCACGGCCTCTACAGCGAGTTCGCGGTGTTGAACGGCGTGCACCCCACGGTGGAACAGAACATGAAGTTCTACGACGCCTGGGGCACGGACCAGACCTACCCGCACTACGCGGTGCCCTGGGCCTGGTCCTGGGACACGCCCTATCAGTGGACCAAGGAGGTGGCCTCCCATTTCGGCGGCACCCGCAACGGCATGGCCATCGCCTGGCCCGCGCGGATCAAGGACAAGGGCGGCATCCGCCACCAGTTCCACCACGTGATCGACATAGTGCCCACCATCCTCGAAGCGGCCGGACTGCCGCAGCCGGAAACCGTCAACGGCATCAAGCAGAAGCCGATCGAGGGCGTGAGCATGGCGTATACGTGGGGGCAGGGCGGGGCCGATGCGCCCGGCCAACGCAAGACCCAGTACTTCGAGATGTTCGGTTCGCGCGCCATCTACAACGACGGCTGGATCGCCTCGGCACCGCCCGTGGTTGCGCCCTGGGCGCTGTCGCTCAAACCGCCGCCCACCGATGTCTGGCAAGACTTCAAATGGGAACTGTACGATCTCGGCAAGGACTGGACCCAGGCCGACAACCTCGCCGCGAAGATGCCTGACAAAGTGAAGGAAATGGAGAAGCTGTTCATCAAGGAGGGGGAGAAATACCAGGTCTTCCCCCTCGATGACCGCACGCTGCCGCGCTACTTGGGAATCAAGCCCAGCTACACCCAGGACCGCACCGAGTTCACCTACAGGGGCGAACTGAGCAACGTGCCCTTCCCGGGGGTTGCCGGCGCGCCGAACCTGCTGAACAAGTCCTACACCATCACCGCCGAGATCGAGGTTCCCCAGGGCGGTGCCGAGGGGGTGCTGGTCACCGACGGCGGCCGCTTCAACGGCTACGGCTTCTACCTGCTGAAGGGCGTGCCGGTGTTCACCTGGAATCTGCTGCAGCTGGATCGGGTGAAATGGCAGGGCAAGGAGGCGCTATCGCCGGGCAAGCACACGTTGGAGTTCGACTGGAAGTACGACGGCCCAGGCCTGGGCCAGGGCGGCACCGGCACCCTGAAGGTGGACGGCAAGGTCCTGGACAGCCGCGATATGCCCAAGAGCCTGCCGGTGGGCATCGGCTGGGTGGAAACCTTCAACGTCGGCGTCGACACCGGCACGGCGGTGGATGACCGCGACTACAAGGTGCCTTTCCGCTTCACCGGCAAGATCGACAAGCTGACCGTCAAGCTGGGCCCGGAACAGCTGACGCCCCAAGAGCGCGAGATGATCTACGGCACCTACCGCAGCAGGCAATAGGCTCCGCGACGCGCCATGCTCGACTAATGTGGTGCAGGGCATCGGAAGCCCGCAATCACAACACCCAGGCAAGGAAAGATCGATGAATGAGATGTCCTGGTTTGCGCTGCTTTCGACCATCGCCGCCATGCTCGGCATCGCCATCGGCGTATTGCTGCCGGCGCTGGCCATGGGGCGCGCCATCAGCAGCGCGCTGGATGCGCTGGCGCGCCAGCCGGAGGCGGAGCGTTCCATCATGCGCACGCTGTTTATCGGCCTGGCGATGATCGAATCCCTGGCCATTTACGTGCTGGTGATTGCGCTGATCATCCTGTTCCGCAACCCGCTGCTGGAATACCTGCTCGACTCCGCTGCCAAGGCGGGGTGAGCGGAGACAAATCGTGGAACTCAGCTGGTCTACCTTTCTGCTGGAGATCGTCAATTTTCTGGTGCTGGTGTGGATCCTCAAGCGATTTTTCTACAAGCCGCTGCAGTCGGTCATCGCCCGCCGGCAGCAAAATGTAGAGACGCAGCTGGCGGAAGCGGCGCAGACCCGACAGCAGGCGGTGGAATTGCAGCAGCAGTATGAGGCGCGCCTGGACGAGTGGCAGCGCGAACGCCGCAGCGCGCATGAGGATTTGCAGCGGGAATTGCGCGCCGAGCGCGCGCGCGGGGAAAAGGACCTGCAGGAGACACTGCAGCAGCAGCGCCAGAAGGCGGAGACCGTGGAGCGGCGCCGCCAGTCGGAATTGCAACGGCAACTGGAGCGGCAGGCGCTGGAGCAGGGCGGCCAGTTTGCCGCGCGCCTGCTACAGCAGGGCAGCGGGCCGGAATTGCAGCAGCGCCTGCTGGAACTGCTGCTGCACTCGATGAGTGCGCTGTCGGAGGAACGGCTGCAGGCATTGCGGCAGTCCATCGCGGAAGCGGGCATGGCGGAAGCAGGCAAGGTGGCCGAGATCACCAGCGCCTTCCCGCTCACACAGCCGCAGCGCCGGCAGTTGCAGCACACGGTGCGGGAAATTTTGCACAGAGACCTGACATGCCATTTCGTCGAGGACCCCGAGCTCCTCGCCGGCCTGCGCATCGCCGTGGGCCCCTGGCAGCTCGGGGCCAGTGTGCGCGATGAGCTGCAGGCCTTTGCGCGGCTGGCCGGGGCCGCAGAGTGAACAGCGATCTGCTGCAGCAGCGCGCGCGGTGGCTGACGGACTACCGGCCGCAGCTGCGCATTAGCGAGCAGGGCCGGGTGGTGTCGGTCGGCGACGGCATCGCCTGGGTCGCCGGCCTGCCCACCGCCGCCATCGACGATCTGCTGGAATTTGCCGATGGCAGCCGCGGACTGGTGTTCGACCTCGCCGTTGGCGTACTGGGGGCGGTGCTGCTGACTGAAACCGAAGGACTCACCGCCGGCACCCGGGCGCGCCTGCACCCGCGGCCGCTGGGTGTCCCGGTCGGCGATGCGCTGTTGGGGCGGGTGCTGGATCCGCTCGGTAACCCGCTCGACGGCGCGGACGCGCCGGACTGTCCCGGCTGGCGGCGGCTGGAGCTGGCGTCACCGCCGATCACCCAGCGGGATTTCGTACACCGGCCTCTCTACACCGGCTGCAAGGTGCTGGACACACTGATCCCCATCGGCTGCGGCCAGCGCCAGCTGCTGATCGGCGACGAGGGCCTGGGGCGCAGCGCACTGGCCGTGGATACGGTGATCAACCAGCGCAACCGGGGCGTCTACTGCGTCTATGTGCTGATCGGCCAGAAGCGCTCCGCGGTGGTGGACACCATCGACCTGCTGCGCGACTACGGTGCCATGGACTGCACCACCGTGGTGGTGGCGGAGGCAGGTGCGCTGCCCGGCCTCCAGCATCTGGCGCCCTTCGCCGGCTGCACCATTGCCGAATACTGGATGCGCCGCGGCCGGCACACACTGGTGGTCTACGACGACCTCTCCACGCACGCCAAGACCTACCGCGAACTCTCGCTGCTGTTGCGCCGCCCGCCGGGGCGCGAGGCCTATCCCGGCGACAGTTTTTCCGTGCACGCGCGCCTGCTCGAGCGCGCCACCTGCCTCAATGCCGCCCAGGGCGGCGGCAGCATGACGGCACTGCCGATCGCGGAGACCAGGCAGGGCGAGATAGCGGACTATATTCCCACCAACCTGATTTCCATCACCGACGGCCAGATTTATCTCGACCGCGAGCTGTTCACGGCCGGCTTCCGGCCCGCCATCGATATCGGCCTGTCGGTATCGCGCATCGGCGGACGGGCCCAGCACCCCGCTATCAAGCGCGAGGCCGCGCGTATGAAGCTCGACTATCTGCAGTTTCTGGAACTGGAAATGTTTACCCGCTTCGGCGCCAGGCTGGAGTCGGGCATGGAAAAATCCATCCGCCGCGGGCGCGTGCTGCGGGAAATCCTCAAGCAGGAGCGGCTGGCGCCGCTGCCGATCGAATTTCAGCTGGCGTGGATGCTGGCCTTCAACGACGGTCTGCTGGACACTGTGGCGCCGCAACAGGTGCAGGCGCTGATGGCACAGCTGCAGAGCGGGGTGGAGGCCAGCGGCCTGCAGCTGGACGACCCGCGGCGGCAGTGGGCGGCCCAGGTCAGGGATTGGCTGCGGGCGTGGCTGCACGGCGACGCGGGAGCGCAAAAGTGAGGGGCGGGCGGTGAGCCGCCGGCACGAGCTGCTGCGCCACGGGCAGCAGCTCGGTGAGACGCGCGAGATTGTCAGCGCCATGAAGGCCATGGCCTTTATCGAGGTGCGTCGCCTGGGGCGCTTCCTCGACAGCCAGCGGCGCGTGGTGGACACCCTGCGCGCTGTCGCGGCGGACTTTCTCAGCTTCTATCCGCAGGCACTGCCGCCGCAGCCGCGGCAACTGCGCCGCGTCTACCTGCTGGTCGGCTCCGAGCGCGGCTTCTGCGGCAACTTCAACGAAAGTCTGCTCCAGCGTTTGCAGCAATGCGTCGCCGGCCAGCGAGGGGAAGCCGCGCGCGACAGTTTCGGCCTTATTGGCTGGGGGCAGAAGCTGGGCGCCCAGTTGGAGGGCCACCCGCAGCTGTTGGCGTCCGTGGAGGGCGCCGCGGTGCTGGATGAGGTGGGCGGTCGACTGTTGCCACTGGTGCGGCGACTGGCCGACCTGCAAGCCGGAAGTGCCCTGGCGCTTGCGGTGATCTACCACGACGCCGAGCGGCGGGACGTGATCGTGCGCGAACTGTTGCCGCCGTTTGCCACGCTGCGTCATGCGCCGCAACAGTTTCCCTTTGCGCCGCAGCTCAATCTGGCACCGCGTGCTTTTCTGCTGGAACTGGTGGAGCAGTACCTGTTCGCTGCGCTGCACGAAATACTCTATGTCTCGCTGATGGCGGAGAACCAGCAGCGCATGCAGCACCTGGATGGCGCGCAGCGCCATCTGGACGAAAAACTCGAGGCGCTGCGCCGCCGGGGCAACCAGCTGCGCCAGGAGGAGATTACCGAGGAGATCGAAGTGATACTGCTGAACGCGGACAGCGCCAAACTGCCGCCGCAGAACAAACCGCGCGAGGGCGAGCCGTGAGCGCAGACGGCCTCGGCTGGATTCTCGCCGGTGGTCTGTTGATGAGCGCCGTCGCCATGGTGGGTGGCGTCACAGTGCTGATGAAGCCCGCCACCCTCGAGCGCATACTGTTGCCGCTGGTATCGCTGGCAGCCGCGACGCTGCTCGGCGGCGCCTTCTTCCATATGCTGCCGGAGGGGTTGCAAGCCCTGGATCCGCTCACGGCGGCGGCCTGGCTGGTGGCGGGCTTCAGCGCCTTTCTGCTGCTCGAGCAGCTGCTGCACTGGCACCACTCCCACAGTGCACGGGAAGCGCGGCACCAGCCGGTGATCTATTTGATTCTGCTCGGTGACGCCATCCACAACTTTATCGGCGGCCTCGCCGTTGCCAGCACCTTCCTGATCGATCCCCGCGCCGGAATCTCCGCCTGGATTGCCGCTGTCGCGCACGAAGTGCCGCAGGAGCTGGGCGACTTCGGTGTGCTGGTGCACGGCGGCTGGTCGCGCCGCCGCGCGCTGCTGTGGAACGTGTTGTCCGCGCTCACTTTTCCGCTGGGCGCACTGCTGGCCTACGGGGTGTCCCGCCATTTCGATGTCGCCTGGCTGATGCTGTTCGGCGCGGGCAATTTCATCTATATCGCCGCATCGGATTTGATTCCGGAAATAAAGCAGCAGGCCCACCTCGGACCGGTCGCGGTGCACTTCGTATTCTTTGCCCTGGGGCTTGCGCTGATGTACGCACTGGCCTGCTGCTTGATACTTCAGTAACGGTATACGCGTCTGCTAATCCTACAGCAGCTAGATAAGCAGCTGCGGAAACAGCAGCATAATCGCGCCCAGAAACAGCATCACCAGACCGCTCAATAATTTCAGCCAGCGCCCGGCAGGCTCCGACAATTTGCGGCCGCCGAGCGCGATGACTGCGAGTGTCACCATCAGCGCGTCGTCGGCGATATAGGCGAGGATATAGAGCGCCAGATAGCCGTAGTGGGCCGGCGTGCTCAGGTCCTGCTGGGCGAGCACCGCCGTGTAGATGGCCGGCAGGCCGGCGGTGCACAGCAATTCGATGAAGTTGACCAGCACGGCCAGAACGGCGACACCCAGCAGCGACGACATCAGCGTGTCCGCCCGCAGTATTTCGCGCACCCGTGCATAGAGACCCGGTCGGGCGGATTCGGGAATCGACAGGAGATAGCCGCTACCGGTGCGGAAAAAGTCGCGCAGATTGAATACACCGATGGCCAGCGCGATAAGAGCCAGCAGCCAGCGCAGCAGGTCGGACAAGCCCACCAGCAGGAACAGGTTCAGCCAGGCGGCCATGAAGGCGTAGTAGACAGCGCCGCTCACCAGTACAAAGGTGCCGGCGATCAGTGCCATGCGGCGGCGGTCCTCGAGTCGCACCAGTATCGACAGCAGAAACAGCAGCACCCACATGGCGCAGGGATTGAAACCGTCGATCAGTCCGAGGGCGATGGTGAACAGCGGCAGGCCGAGTTCGGCGACACTCAGGTCGCCAAAGCCTGCCGCTTCAGTCTTTCCCGGCGGTTTGGTGCCTCCGTCCACCAGGGCGGCCAGTTGCGGTCCGGTGACCTCGGGACTGACAAAGCCCACCAGCACCCGCCCATCGATCACGAAGGTGGGCACCCCCGGTGGCCACTCCCCGGCCCGGCGCGAGTGCCGCGCCAGGTCGTCGGCCGCGCGCGGGTCGTCGTCGAGCGAGCGGTAGACGATGCGCAGCTGCGGTCTCGCCCGCGCGAATTGCGGCAGGTATTTCTTGGCCTCGGCACAGTGGGGGCAGCCGTCGCGGACAAACACCTCGAGGACCTGGCTTGCCGGCTGTGCGTCGGCCGCGGTCGCGACCACCGGCGCGATCAGCATCAGGAGAATGTACAGTGCGGGCCGGAGTATGCCAGCCACGAGCTGCCACCACGGGGGATTCTTTCCATCCGACCCGCTAGTATTTCGATGCATAGAATTTCCTGCCTGACGGTTCCGCAAGTGGATCTCGCGTGAGCATTTCAGTGTCCGGAGCTATTCTCCGGACGCCCCGGATTCCAGGTGCTTCGATACATATTCAATGGCGCCATTCAGGCTCTGCAGTTCCGCGTAGTCTTTCTCCGGAATATCCATCTCGAATTCGTGTCCCAGGGCGATGGTGAAATTCAGGAAGTCCATCGAATCGAAATCGTACTGGTCGCGAATCGACACTGCCGGATCGAGCAGTCCGGGGTCGATATCCGGCGCCACCTGCAGCAGCTTCTCCAGCGTCAGGGCGCTTATTGCCTCTCTCGTCATGGCGGTGCTCATAGCTTTTCCGGCTCTTGTAACAGGCGCTCGATCTCCGCCAGGAAAATACCGCCGCGGTGGCCATCGCTGGCGCGGTGGTCGGCGGCGAGGCTGGCGTTGATGATGCGCCGCAGCGCCGGCTGGCCGTCCACCGGGCGGATTCTCTCGACGATCGCGCCGAAGCCGACGATCGCCAGTTGCGGCGGGTAGATAATCGGGAATACCGTTTCCACGCCCTGTTCTCCCAGGCTGGTCACCGTGATGGTGGCGCCCTGTAATTCCGAGCCGCGCAGGTGGCCGAGCCGGGCGCGATTCACCAGGTCGGCGAACGCCGGCATCAATTCGTTCAGCGTCTTGTCCCGCACATCGCGCAGGGCCGGCACCACCAGGCCGCCGCTGCGCAGTGAGATGGCCACGCCGATATGCACGTCGCCGTGCAGCTGCGCTGCGCCATCGGCGAAGAATCCGTTCAGCTCCGGGGTTTTTGCCAGCGCGCGTGCCACCGCCTTCAGCAGCAGTACCGCGTAGACCATACGCTCGGGCAGCGGCCGCGCGGCGTTGCGCGCCTCCAGCCAGCTCTGGGCGCGGGTAAAGTCGATGCTGGTGGACAGGTAGTAGTGGGGGATTTCCTGCTTCGAGCGCGCCATTGCCGCGGCGATGGCGCGGCGCATGCCGGTTTCGGCGGTCTCCACTCGATGCGTGGCCGTTTCCGCCGGCGCCGCCGGGCCGGCACTGCTCATAACATCTTCCAGCGTCACGGCGCCGCCGGGACCGGTGCCGCGAATGGCTTCGGGATCCAGCCCCAGTTCGCGCGCGCGCTGCCGCGCGGCGGGGGAGATACGCTTGCGCACCTTTGTCGCGGGTATTGCGGCGCCGGGCATCGTCGCTGAGGCTACTTCGCGGGCGGTGGCCACCGCTTGCTCATCTCGTTCAACTTTATGCTTTGCGGCTTTTGCCTTTTCAGTTTTTTCTTCGGCTTCGCCGCAAAAGGTCGCCAGCACCGTGCCCACCGGCACCTTCTCATCCGGCTGTACCAGGATTCTCTCGATGGTGCCCGGCTCGAAGATCTCGATATCGATAATGCCCTTGTCGGTTTCCACCGCGGCGACGATATCGCCTTTTTTTATTTTGTCGCCGGGCTTGACGAACCACTCCCGCAGCGTCGCGACTTCCATGTCCGCGCCGAGCGATGGCAGGCGGAACTCAGTCATTTTTCCCCATCACCTCGCGAACCTTGTCGACGATATTCTCCACCTGCGGCAGAGCCGCCTGCTCCAGGTGGCGGGGGTAGGGGATGGGCACTTCGGCAGTGCACACCCGCGAGAGCGGCGCATCCAGATCGTAGAAAGCCTGTTCGGCGATGCGCATCCCGATCTCCGCCGCCAGACTGCCACTGCGCCAGCCCTCGTCGACCATGACTGCGCGGCGGGTCTTGCGCGCAGAGGCGAGAATGGTCGCGTCGTCGAGCGGACGCAGGGAGCGCAGATCGATCACCTCGGCGTCTATACCGTTCAGTGCCAGCTGTTCCGCCGCCTCGAGCGCCTTGAAGAGGTTGCCGCCGTAACAGATCAGGCTGACGTCACTGCCCGGGCGGCGCACGGCGGCGCGGCGGATATCTTCAATGCGCACATCTTCCGCCAGTTCGCCCTCGCGATTGTAGAGCGCGTTATGCTCGAAAATGATCACCGGGTCCGGATCCTTCAGTGCCAGCCGCAGCATGCCGCGCATATCCTCCAGTGTTGCCGGGGCTATGACGCGCAGGCCGGGTACGTGGGCGTACCAGCACTCCAGGCTGTGGGAGTGCTGCGCGGCCAGCTGCCGGCCGGCACCGGTGGTCATGCGCAGGACGATGGGCACACTGAACTGCCCGCCGGACATATGGCGCAGGGTGGCGGCGGTGTTCACTATCTGGTCCAGGCACAGCAGGCTGAAGTTCACCGTCATCACCTCGACGATCGGGCGCATGCCGCCGAGCGCGGCACCGATACCCGCACCGACAAACGCGGACTCCGACAGCGGCGTATCGCGGATGCGCGCCTCGCCGAACTCCTGCAGCAGGCCCTGGCTGACCGCGTAGCAGCCGCCATAGCGGCCTACGTCCTCGCCCATCAGGAAGACGCGCTCGTCACCCTGCAGCGCCTCGCGCAGCGCGGCGCGCATGGCTTCGCGGTAGGTGGTTTTCATTCCATTAACCGTGATGATTTCCTGTAGGAGCGGCGGGGCGGCCATCCGCCGGTGGCCGCGATCGATCTTCGATGTATTCGGAAGGTCTGATCGCGGCCAACGGCCGCTCCTACAGGGTGGTTTCGATTAATTCGAATCGGTATACACATCCTTCATCAGGTCCTCTACCGGCTCCCAGTTTCCCGCTTCGGCGAAATCGACAGCCTTGCGGATTTCCTCCGCCACGGCATTCTCGATATCGGCGATATCCCCGCCGTCGATCACCTTCTGCGCCATCAGCTGCGCTGTCAGGGTGGCGACGGGGCACAACTGCTTCCACTGTTCCACCTCCTCCTTGCTGCGGTAGAGCTCCGGGTCGAACATGGAGTGGGCGCGGAAGCGGTAGGTGCGCATTTCCAGAAAGGCCGGGGCCTCTTCTGCGCGGATCTTTTTCACCGCGTCGCGCACCGCGGTGTTGACGGAAATTACGTCCATGCCGTCCACCGCGGCGGAATCGATGCCGTAGGCCGCGGCCTTCTGGTGAATGTCGGTGACCGATTCCGAGCGCGCCAGTGCGGTGCCCATGGCGTAGAGATTGTTCTCACACACGAACAGCACCGGCAGCTGCCAGAGGACGGCCAGGTTGAGGGACTCGTGAAACTCGCCCTCGGCCACCGCACCCTCACCGAAGAAGCAGGCGGTGATGCGCGGGCGCTTCTGCATCTTGTCCGCCAGCGCCAGTCCTATGGCCAGCGGCAGGCCGCCGGAGACGATGGCGTTGCCGCCGTAGAAACGTGTTTCGGCGTCGAACAGGTGCATGGAGCCGCCGCGACCGCGTGAGCAGCCCTCGCGCTTGCCGTACATCTCCGCCATGATCGCGTTCATCGAAATGCCGCGCAGCAGGGCGTGGCCGTGCTCGCGGTAGGTGGCGACCACGGCATCCTCCTCGCCGAGTTCCGCCATGGCGCCGGCGGCCACGGCTTCCTCGCCGATATACAGGTGCAGGAAGCCGCGGATCTTTTCCTGGCCGTAGAGTTCCGCGCATTTCTCCTCCATGCGGCGGACGCGGGTCATGTCTTTCAGCCAGCGCAGTCCCTGTTCGCGGCTCACCTGCGAAGGTCTTCCATTCATTTATCGACCTCCAGGGTGCTCCAGGGTGGAGGTGTCGCCCTCGGGCAGACCCAGCTCGCGCGCCTTCAGCAGCCGGCGCATGATCTTGCCGGAGCGGGTGCGCGGCAGCTGCGCGCGAATTTCGACTTCCCGCGGCGCCACCGCCGGGCCCAGGCGCTTGCGGGCAAGCGCGAGTATTTCCCGCTGCAGTGCCTCACTGGCTTCGAAGTCGGGCTTCAGTGACACGAAGGCTTTGACGATTTCCCCGGCCACCGCGTCGGGCACGCCGATGACCGCCGCCTCGGCCACCGCCGGATGCTCCATCAGTGCACTCTCCACTTCGAAGGGACCGATCAGGTGCCCGGAGGATTTGATCACGTCGTCGGCGCGGCCGACGAACCAGAAATAGCCATCTCGGTCGCGGCGGGCGAGGTCGCCGGTCAGGTACCAGTCGCCGCGAAAACATTGTTGGTAACGCGCCTCCTCGTGCAGGTAGCCGCGGAACATCGACGGCCAGCCGCGCTTCAGCGCCAGTTCGCCCTCGCGATCGGGCGCGTCGATGACTTCCACGGCGCCGTCTGCCCGCGCGCGCACTATGGCGGCCTCGATCCCCGGCAGTGGCCGCCCCATGGAGCCGGGGCGGATGGGCTGGCTGAGAAAGTTGGCGATCATGATGCCGCCGGTCTCCGTCTGCCACCAGTTGTCGTGGAAGGGCAGACCGAAGGCCTCCTGCCCCCAGAGCACCGCCTCTGGATTGAGCGGCTCGCCGACGCTGGCCATAAAGCGCAGTTTCGGCAGTGCATACTGCCGCGGCAGCTCGGCGCCGTATTTCATCATCATGCGCACCGCGGTCGGTGCGGTGTACCAGACACTGACGCGCTGATCGCGCAGGATTCCGTACCAGCGCTCTGGTTCGAATTCCGCGCGGTCGACGATCATGGTCGCGCCGATGGTGAGCGGCGCGATAATGCCGTAGCTGGTGCCGGTAACCCAGCCGGGGTCGGCCGTGCACCAGAAAATATCCTGCGGGTGCAGATCCAGCGCCAGGCGCGCGCTGGCGTGGTGGGCGACCACCGCCCGGTGCACGTGAATGGCCCCCTTGGGTTTGCCGGTGGTGCCACTGGTGAAATGCAGCAGTGCCGGATCCTCGGGATCCGTACTGTCGATGGTGAAACTGGCCGCGGCGCCGTCCAGCAGCTGCTCAAAATCGAGTGTGTCGTCGGGCAGTTCGCCCTGCCGTGTTTCACGGACCAGCAGGACATGCAGCAGCTGTGGCAGCGAATCCCGCAGCGCTGCGACTTTGCGCCGGTAGAGGGCCTCGGTGGTCACCAACACCTTCGCCTCGCCGATGGAGAGGCGCGCCTGCAGCGGCTCGGGCCCGAAGGCGGAGAACAGCGGACAGAAGACACTGCCGTTCTTCAGCGTGCCGAGGGCGGCGATATAGAGTGGTGGTACCCGATCACAGAGTGCGAAAACACGCTCGCCTTTGCGCACGCCGAGACCGCGCAGCACATTGGCGAAGCGGTTGCTCAGCCGGCTCAGATCGGCGTAACTGAAATCCGTCGCCGCACCGTCTTTGTCCAGCCAGCGCAGCGCCAGGTGGTCAGCGCGCTCGCCGGCGGCGTGGCGATCCACCGCTTCATGGGCGATATTGAGGCCGCCGCCGGGCAGGCCGTCCAACATGTCCAGCTCGTGTTCCCAGGAAAAATTCTCCCGCGCCGCTTTGTAATCCAGCAGATTGGGAATCAGCTCCCAGTCTTCACTGTTTTTCCGCATCGTTTGTCGGGCCATTATTCTTTTGCCGGTTTTCCCCGTGAACATGCCCGCGTGGCAGACACACTCAACGTCCGGTGCTTTTCAGTTCCGCGACCATCTGGATGAGCTCCAGGATCCTCCGGGCCAACTCGCGGGATAGATTGATCAGCAGTACGCCGAAGTCCAGCGGTCTTTCGCAGTGCAGGGTGTAAAACAGATTTGACGTTACCTCCAACACGTAGCTATCACTGGCGGCTATCGTTGTTCCCGGCCACGGCGTTAGCGCGATCATGCTGACGAAGCCTATCGCCTCGCCGCAATGGAAATCGTAGATATGCTCGCCGTGATTTTTCGACCCTTGATAGTAGGCAAGTGCACCTTTAAGGACGATATAGAAGGAACCCGAGGGATCGCCGGCTTCGACTAAAGTCTCGCCTTTGCGCAGCGCGTGAATACGCCCATTTTTAAGCAGATAAGCGATCGCGTCGTCAGGCAGGGCACCGAATGCCGCGGCATCTTTCAGATAGTCGACGCCGAGTTCGTCCAGTAAAAGCTCACCATCAAGCTGTCGCATGGCAGCCTTCTCAATCGCGTGATCATTGAGGCCAGCAGTCCATTCCTGAAGTATGGGCCAGTGGTGGCGGTTATGCGTTGCCCGGGGAGTGGAGTCTGCCGGGACACTTACCGGCATGCGGTCCGGCGGTGCGGCCATAAAATGTTTTTCGACTAATGTTGCAGAATCTGTGCTGTAAACAGTTTTCCTGCCGGATGCCGCAAACGCCTCTATGACAAATCTCGACAGCCAGCGCCAGTGGCAATGCCTGCCGCCGACGGAAGTCGCCGCGCGGCTCGGCAGTGGCGATGCGGGGCTGTCCGGCGCGGAGGCGGAGCGTCGCCTTGCCAGCTATGGCAGCAACGCGCTGCCGCTGCCGCGGCTGCCGGGATTTCCGCGCCTGCTCCTGCGCCAGTTCGTCAGCCCGCTGATCTATGTGCTGCTGGCGGCTATGCTGGTTTCCCTCAGTGTCGGCAAGCTTGCTGACGCCACCTTTATCGGCCTGATACTGCTGCTCAATGCGCTGATCGGCGCGCTGCAGGAATATCATGCGCACCGCAGCGCCCAGGCACTGCGCAAGCTGATGGTCAGCCGTGCGCGGGTAATACGCGACGGGGAGACCGGCGAGATTGCGGCGGAGGAACTGGTGCCCGGCGACCTGGTGTTGCTGACTTCCGGCGACCGGGTGCCCGCCGATCTGCGCCTGCTGGAATCCACGGGGCTGGAGGTGGACGAATCGGTGCTCACCGGCGAGTCCCTGCCGGTGTACAAGGACAGCGCGGCCCTGTGCGACGCCGACACACCGGTGGCGGAGCGGATCAACCAGTGTTTCGCCGGCAGTTTGGTGTCGGCCGGGCGCGCCCGCGGGCTGGTGACCGCCACCGGCCTGCACACGGAAATGGGCAAGCTGAGCCTGAGCCTGGAATCCGCGGAGACGGTGAAGCCGCCGCTGTTTCAGCGCATCGAACGTTTCAGCAAGAAACTCACCATTGCCCTGCTGGCCACGGTGGCGATTCTGGCGCTGCTCGAGCTGGCGCGGGACACACCGCCGCTGGTGATCTTTATGACGGCGGTGGCGCTGGCCGTGTCGGCGATTCCGGAGGGGCTGCCGATGGCGCTGACGGTAGTGCTGTCCATCGCCACCCGGCGCATGGTCAAGCGCCATGTGATCGTGCGCAAGCTGGTGGCGGTGGAGAGCCTCGGCTCCTGCACCGTGATCGCCGCCGACAAGACCGGCACCCTGACCGAGAACCAACTGACCGCGCGCGAGCTGGCCTTCTGTGACGGTGGCGCCTTTACCGTCGACGGTGGCAGCCTGCCGGCGGAAAAGGATCCACCTATAGAAGATCACGAGCTGGTGGCGAGGGTCGCGCGGGTCGCGGCCCTGTGCAACGAGGCGGAACTGCACCCGCTCGACAACGGGCAGTGGCACAGCAGTGGCGACGCAGTGGACCAGGCGCTGCTGGTGCTGGCGCACAAGACCGGCTACGGGCGACACAGGCTGCTGCGCGTCCATCCGCTGCAGGCACAGATTCACTACGAACCGGCGCTGGGCTATGCGGCGACAATGCACCGCGATTCAGCGGGCGACGGCGGGCCGGCCGGCGGCCGGCTGGTTTGCGTAAAAGGCGCGCTGGAGAAACTGCTGCCCATGTGCAGCCGCATGGCCACCGCCGACGGCGATGTGCCCCTGGACAGTGAGCGCGCCCTGGCGCAGATGCAGCGGCTGGCGGAGCGGGGCGCGCGGGTGCTGGCGCTGGCGGAGGGCAGTCTGCGCGATGTGGAAACCGTTGCCCCCGAGCAGCTGCAGGATCTCTGCCTGCTGGGGCTGGTGGGCATGTTCGATCCACTGCGCCCGGAGGCGGCCGGCGCCGTGGCCAGGTGCCGGGAGGCGGGCATCCACGTCTGCATGCTGACCGGCGACCATCCGCACACGGCGCTCAGTATTGCGCGGGAACTGCAACTGGCGGATGAACAGGACAGGGCGGTCACCGGTGCCGAGCTGGCGCGGGCCGAAGCGGCGGGATCGCAGGCATTGGACGCGCTGACTGCCGACACCCGCGTCTACGCGCGTGTATCGCCGGAGCAGAAGCTGACCATAGTGCAGTCGCTGCAGCGCCAGGGAGAGTTTGTCGCCGTGACCGGCGACGGCGTCAACGATGCGCCGGCGCTGAACAGCGCCCACGTCGGTGTGGCCATGGGCGAGCGCGGCACCGAAGTGGCGAAGGAATCCGCCGACCTGCTGCTGGCCGACGACAACTTCGCCTCAGTGGTGGCCGGTGTCGAGGAGGGGCGCATCGCCTACCGGAATATCCGCAAGGTCATTTTCTTCCTGATCTCCACCGGCGCCGCCGAAGTCATGCTGTTTGTGCTGACCACCGCGTTTGGCCTGCCACTGCCACTGACGCCGGTGCAGCTGCTGTGGCTGAACCTGGTGACCAACAGCGTGCAGAGTATCGGCCTGGCACTGGAGCCGGGGGAGGGCGACGAGATGCAGCGGCCGCCGCGCCCGCCGAAAGAGTCGCTGTTCGATCCGCTGATGCTGCGCCGGGTGATCACCTCCGGACTGGTGATGGGCGGCCTCGCCTTCAGCTGCTTTTACCTGCTGCTGCAACAGGGCTGGGAGGTGGAAGCCGCGCGCAACAGCGTACTGCTGCTGATGGTGCTGTTCGAGAATGTGCAGGTATTCAACAGCCGCTCCGAGAGCCGTTCGATATTCCGCCAGCCGTTTTTTTCCAACCCGATTTTGCTGCTGGGCACCCTGGCGGCGCAGGGGCTACACATCCTGTCGCTCTACTCACCGCTGATGCAGCAGGTACTCGGCGTATCCCCGGTGAGCGCGGAACAGTGGCTGCTGTTACTGGCGGTGGCGCTGCTGCAGTTGCTGGCGATGGAACTATTGTTGATTGCTAAATGGTTCAAAAAATCAGATTCAGGATGAAAAATGAAGAGCAACGTTGAAAGCTGGCACCCCTTGAGCAAGGGGCTGCACTGGTTGATCGCCATTTTGATTCTGTGTGCCTGGGCTTCTGTGGAACTACATGAGCTCTATCAGAAAGGCAATCCAATGCGTGAATGGTGGGAATACCTGCACTTCACCATCGGTTTTAGCATATTGCTGCTCGCTCTGCTGCGCTTCTATTGGCGCATCACTCACCCCCGACCAAAACTTTTCGGCGGCCGCTGGCAACGCAAGTTCTCGCTATTGGTGCAGGGACTTCTATATCTACTGATGTTGGCCATGCCAGTGACCGGCATCGCGATGCGTCAGTACGCCGGCAAGGAAACACCTCTGTTCTGGCTGTTCGACCTGCCGCCGCTGGTGGGAAAGAATACCGATATGGCCGAGTGGCTGGCATTCATGCATAAGGATTTGCTCTGGAATCTAATGCTGGCGCTGCTGGTGGTCCATGTCGCCGGTGCACTTTGGCACCATTTTGTCGTGCGCGACGATACGTTGCGGCATATGTTGCCTTGGATAAAAGGCGACTGAAGGGATGTGAATAAACCAATTGCGTGGCGCCTGGTGGCTTTGCGGCATTTGTTGGGGTGGAGCTGCTGTTGCTATTCAACAAATTGTGCGGCCACCTGCACCTGTAGGGGTGGTCCGTGGCCGCGATCGGCGTTTGGCGTTTTCGGTGAGATCGTTCGCGGCCAAGGGCCGCTCCTACAGGTGGCTTATTGAAGCAGAGGTTTCGTTTTATTCTGTAGGAGCGGTCCTTGGCCGCGATCGATGTCCGGAATATTCGAAATATTGCCGACTCGCACCATCCGCACTTACTGAGATTTTCCCATCGCTCGCTCTATGGCCACGACCCGCTCGATCGTGCGCAACAGCGCATCCGGACTGAGGCTGATGGAATCGATACCCAGCTTCACCAGGTACTCCGCCACCTCCGGATAATTTGACGGCGCCTCGCCGCAGATGCCGGCGGGAATGCCGTTGCGCTGTGCGCCCTCGACCGCCTGGCGGATCATCTCCAGCACACCGGGATCCCGCTCGTCGAAATCGAAGGCGACGATATCCGAATCCCGGTCGACACCCAGCACCAGCTGGGTCAGGTCGTTGGAGCCGATAGAGATACCGTCGAACAGCTGGCTGAAGGCGTCTATCTGCACCACATTGTTGGGGATCTCGCACATCACGTAGATCTCCAGACCGTTTTCACCGGGCCTCAGGCCGTGCTCGGTCATGGCCTGCAGTACTTTCTCTCCCTCGGGGATGCGGCGGCAGAACGGAATCATCACCTTGATATTCGTGAGCCCCATCTCCTCGCGCGCGCGCGCGAGCGCCGCGCACTCCAGCGCGAATCCCTCCGCGTAGGCCGGGTGCGCGTAGCGCGATGCGCCGCGAAAACCGAGCATCGGGTTTTCCTCGCGCGGTTCGAAGGAGGCGCCGCCGATCAGGCGGGCGTATTCATTGGTCTTGAAATCCGATGTGCGCACTATGACCGGGCGCGGATAGAAGGCGGCGGCGATGGTGCCTATACCCTCGGACAGCTTCTGTATAAAAAAGTCGGCACCGCTGGCGTAGTGCTCCGTCAGCGCGGCGATGCGCCGGCGCTCTGTCTCATCCTCGACCCGGTCCGGGCACGCCAGCGCCATCGGGTGCGCCTTGATATGCTCGGATACGATGAATTCCATGCGCGCGAGACCGATGCCGTCGCAGGGCAGGGCGCTGAGCCGGAAAGCCTGCTCGGGACTGCCCAGGTTGATCATGATTCTGGTGTCGGGCCTGGGCACATCGTCCAGCTCGATGGTCTCGACATCGAAGGGGATATCCCCGGCATAGACCCGCCCGACGTCGCCCTCCGCACAGGACAGAGTAACCTCCACCCCGTCCCGCAGTTGCCCGCCATGGGCACCTATGCCAACCACGGCGGGAATACCGAATTCCCGCGCCACTATGGCCGCGTGGCAGGTGCGGCCGCCGCGCTCGGTCACCAGCGCCGCGGCGCGACGCATCGCCGGGCCCCAGTCCGGGCTGGTACTTTCGGCGAACAGCACCTCGCCGTCCTTGAACTTCACCAGCTCGTCGGCGCTGTTGATCCGGCGCAGTTTGCCGCTGGCGATACCCGCGCCTATCGCGCGCCCCTCGGCGAGCAGCGCTTCCCTGTCCGGCTTGTCGCGGAACCGGTGTCGTTCCAACTGGTTGCGCGGCTTCTGTGACGCCACGGTTTCCGGGCGCGCCTGCAGCAAATACAGCTGCTCGTCGTCGCCGTCCTTGGCCCACTCGATATCCATCGGGCAGTCGTCGCCGCGCTGCGCGCTGTAGTGCTTTTCGGTCTTGATGGCGTAATCCGCCAGCGTCAGCACCTCGTCGTCGCTGAGGCTGTAGTGCCGGCGGCGCGCGTCGGGCGTGTCGATATTGTGCAGTTCCTGGCTGTTCAGATCCTCGTCGCACACCAGCGTCTGCTGTTTGGCGCCCAGCTGGCGGCGCAGCACACAGCGGTGGCCTTGCTCGAAGGTGGGCTTGTGCACGAAAAACTCGTCCGGATCCACGGTGCCCTGCACGATATTCTCGCCGAGGCCGAAGGCGGAATTGATAAACACCACGTCGCGGAAGCCGCTGTCAGTATCCAGGGTGAACATGACCCCGCTGGAGGCCAGGTCCGCCCGCACCATTTTCATCACCGCGATGGCGAGGTAGACCTTGAAGTGGTCGAAACCGTTGCGCTCGCGGTAGCTGATGGCGCGCTCGGTAAACAGCGAGGCGAAGCAGCGCCGGCAGGCGTCGAGCAGGCCATCCTTGTCACCGATGTTGAGGAAGCTGTCGTGCTGGCCGGCAAAGCTGGCGTTCGGCAGATCCTCCGCCGTGGCGGAACTGCGCACGGCGACGCGCAGTTGCGGGCCGTACTGTTCGCACAGTTCTACGTAGGCGCTAGCAATCTCCCGCGCCAGGTCGTCCGGCAGCCCCGCCTCGTACACGAGTTTTCGGGCCTGCGCGGCGGCTTTGCCCAGCTGGTCGCTGTCAGCGTTGCTGATGTCGTGCAACAGTTCGCGCAGCGGCTCCCCGGCCCCGGCGTGGTCGAGCACGGTGCGATAGGCGGCGGCGGTAATGGTAAAGCCATTCGGTACGCGGATTCCCTGTGGCGCCAGGTTCCGGTACATCTCGCCCAGGGAGGCGGCTTTGCCACCCACCTCGGCAATGTCGGTGAGACCCGTGTGTTCGAACCAGCGAATATAGCGACTCTCCGCCATGGCTATCGCATTTCCCAATTTGGCCGCTCTTTCAACCCGACATGAACCGCGGTTTTCCACCTCTGACCATAGCCGAGCTAAGCTCTGAATGCGTTTGCAAATATCGGATTTCACTAGTGCAGGGGTTGGTAATAACAACAGGGTGACCATACCCGCGCCAATAACACCGCCGGCATCTGCAACTTCCATCAATTTCACGTGACCGCGCTGTGCCCATTGCGGGCAGGGGGAAACAGTCATGCCATTCAAACACATACTATTGCCGCTCGACGGCTCCTCCATGGCCGAGGAGGCCATCGCCCACGCCCTGGTGATCGCGCGCAACAGCGCCGCTGAAATCCACCTGCTGCATGTGCAGAAGTCCCAGTCCCGTACCGATGAGCAGAGTATCGATCCGGTCGACTGGCGGCTGCGCCGGGCGGAGTTGCGCAGCTACCTGAACCAGCTGGCGGAACGCATTTCCGAACAAGATATACCGGTGACGCTTTCCATCGTGGAGGGGCGGCCGGCAGAGCAGATTGTCGAGTTCTGTGAAGACCACAAAATCGATCTGATCGTGTTCACCGCCTACGGCAGAGGCGGGCTCAGCCGTTTTGACTTCGGCAGCACCGCACAAAAGGTCTTCAGCGGTTCCGGGCGCTCCTTCATGATTGTGCGGCCGGGGGAGAGGCCGGCTGAGGACCGCGAAACAGGCTATCGACGCATTCTGGTGTCCATGGACGGCTCCCCCCGTTCCGAGTGGGTGGCCTGCCAGGTCGCGACCATGATGCGCGGGCAGGAGGCGGAGCTGATTCTGCTGCAGGTCATCGCGGTGCCGGAAATGCCACGGCGCATGCCGATCACGCGCGAGGAACACGCCACGCGGGAAAAGTTTGTCGAGTGCAACCGCCGCGCTGCCCAGGCCTACCTGGAAGAAATCGCCCGGCAACTGCAGAACGGCCTCAAGGTTCGCCCACTGCTGCTGGTAGCCCAGAATGTCGCCGAGCGCATTTACGCCACCGCGGCTGCGGAGGGCGCGGACCTGATCGCCATGAGTGCCCACGACTGGCAGAGCGGAGCCCAGCAGGTCACCGGCACCGTTTGTCACACCGTGATGTGTCAAAGCGACCTGCCGGTACTGGTCTTCCAGGACCTGCCCGAAGCCCAGCTGCAGGCACTGCGCGCAGGCGGTGAGGTCTGCCAGATACGCCACCCGACACTGCCGGAAAATAGCTCTGTTCAGCAATGAAACTGCGACGCGGGAAAACAGACAGCTCCACGCGCGGGCGCAAGTTTTTCTTGCGCCGCAAATCGCCACAGGTCGAGCCGGCACCGAAAAAGGGGGCCGCGGCGGAACCAGACAAAACGGGCCGGGATGAAGAGCAGAAGCGAATAGAGGATATAGCGGCGCTCGCCAAGCGCCACCGGCACCTCATCGACAGCGGGCGCCCCTACCGGCTGAAACCGCAACTGCGCGAACTGGAACGACATTTCCAGGACATTTACCGGCGCCTGGCCGCGCGCGTTGAGGCGGGCGAGAAGGGCACGCGCAGCGAGGAGTGGCTGCTGGACAACCGGCACGTGGTCCAGGAAGCGCTGGAACTGGTGCGCGAATCCCTGCCTTCGAATTACCTGCGCCAGTTGCCGAAGATTTCCGCGGACGGGCGCACCGACCTGCGCGCGCGCTCACTCGCCGAGGCGCTGGTGGCGGACGTCGCCCAGCCGCTGGATATCGAATCCATCCAGCAGCTGCTCGAGCAGTACCAGCATGAGACGGTGCTGACCACCGGGGAACTCTGGGCGTTGCCGGCACTGCTGCGCCTGAGCCTGCTGCAACACCTGTCGCGGTTCGCCGAGGATGCACTGGCCGCGCAGGCACAGGAAGCGGCGGGTGAGGCCGCCGAAGCGGACAGTGTCGGCATCGCCAGCGCCGTTATCAGTCTGCGCGAACTGCGCAGCTGTGACTGGCGCGACTTTGTCGAGTCTCTCAGCCGCGTCGAGCGCATTCTGCAGTCGGATCCGGCGGCCGCCTACGGCAAGATGGATTTCGAAACCCGCGACACCTACCGCGGGGCAATTGAAAAGCTGGCGCGCGGCAGCGGCCGCGCCGAGCACCAGGTCGCGCAGCATTTGGTTGAGTTGAGCGATGAGCAGGCGCCCGACAGTCGCCAGCAGCATATCGGTTATTACCTGCTGGGCGACGGGCGGGCGCAGCTGGAAGCGGCGCTGGACTACCGCCCGGGTTTCGCCCAGCGCCTGTACCGGTCACTGTTTCGCCGGGCGACAGTCGTCTATTTTTCCGCGCTGGCAATTTTCTCCCTCCCGCTTCTGATCGCGCTCGCCGTCTACCTGGTCTCCGGCGGAGCCGGCTTTGGTCTGACGCTGCTGGTGCTGGCGCTGGCCGCGGTACCGCTGCTGGGCCTGGCGCTGGCGCTGGTCAACGGGCTGATCACGCACAGCCTGCCGCCGAGCAAGCTGGCCAAGATGGATTTCGATGACGGTGTGCCGCAGGCCTGCCGCACCGCGGTGGTGATGCCGGTGCTGTTTGCCGACGAGGAAGATGTGCAGAAAATCCTCGAGTGCCTGGAGATCAACTTCCTCAACAATGACGACGCCAATCTTGTCTACGCCGTGCTCAGTGATTTTGCCGATGCCGACTCGGAGAGCGTCGACGAGGACGAGACGCTGTTGCGGACTGCACGGGAGTCCGTGGAGGCGCTGAACACGCGCTATGCAGACAGCGAGGGCAGGGCGCCGTTCCTGTTGTTGCACCGCGAGCGGCGCTGGAATCCGGCCGAGGGCTGCTGGATGGGCTGGGAGCGCAAGCGCGGCAAGCTGATCGAATTCAACCGCCTGCTGAAGGGCCGCGACGACCACAGTTTTGCCAGCTGCATCGGCGACCGGAGCCAGTTGGAGGGCATCCGCTACGTCATCACCCTGGACGCCGACAGCCAGATGCCGCCCGGCACGGCGCGGCGCCTCGCCGGTGCCATGGCCCACCCGCTGAACCGGGCGGTGGTGGACCGGGAGAGCCAGCGAGTGGTGGCCGGCTACGGCTTCTTGCAGCCGCGGCTGGAAACCGATCCCGCCGGTTCCGCCGACACGCTGTTCACGGAAGTCTTTGCCGGCGATCGCACCGTCGACCTCTACACCCACGCGATATCCGACGCCTACCAGGACCTGTTCGGCGAGGCGATCTTTGCCGGCAAGGGCATCTACGATCCAGTGGTTTTCTCGCAGACTCTGGCCGGGCGACTGCCGGAAAACGCGATACTCAGTCACGACCTGCTCGAAGGCGCCATCGGCGGTGCCGGGCTGCTGTCGGATGCGGTTTTCTACGAGCAGTACCCGCCCAATATCTTTGCCTTCCTGCGCCGCTCCCACCGCTGGATCAGGGGCGACTGGCAGCTGCTGCCGTGGCTGCGCCGGCGTGTACCGGTCGAGGATGGCAGGAAAGTCGAAAACCCGCTGCCGCCGATCCACCGCTGGAAAATTGCCGACAACCTGCGCCGCAGCCTGGAGGCGCCATGCCTGCTGGCGCTCTTCCTGCTCGCGTGGAGCGGCTGGCTGCCGGGCAGCGCCTGGGCCTGGACCCTGGGGCTGCTGGTGCTTTCCGCCGCACCGGTGTGGCTGGAGTTGCTGTCGATGCTGTGGCGCAGTGTCGCCGATCCGCGCAGGGCACACCGTCACCTGCGAGGTGGCCCGGGCCTGTTGCAGCAGCGGGCCCTGCACTGGCTGCTGTCGCTGGCACTGCTGCCGAGCCAGGCGGTCAATGCGGTGGATGCGATGGTGCGCACCCTGTACCGGCTCGGCATATCCCGCCGCCACCTGCTGGAGTGGACATCCGCCGCCCATGTGAATCGCTCCGTGCGCGCGGCGCTGACCGCCAACGGTACCTGGCGGGCACTGTGGGTTTCGCCGGCGCTGGCCGCGCTCACGGCCGTGGGGTTGCTCGCGCGGGCGCCGGCCAATCTGCTGCCGGCCGCGGCGCTGCTGCTGGCCTGGCTGCTCGCGCCACCGCTGATCCAGCGCATCAACCGGCCCCGCCGGGTCGAGGTGCCGATCCTCACCGCCGCGGAGCGGCGCGAGCTGCGCCTGTTGAGCCGGCGCACCTGGTTTTTCTTCGAGCACTTTATGGGGCCGGATGACCACTGGTTGCCGCCGGACAACTACCAGGAGGAACCCCTGGCGGTGCTGGCGCGCCGCACTTCGCCCACCAATATCGGCCTCGGGCTGCTCAGTATCCTGAGCGCCTACGACTTCGGCTACCTGGACCTGAACCTGCTGCTGGCGCGGCTCAACAACAGCTTCGATCGCATGCGCGGGCTGGAGCGCTACCGCGGGCACTTCCTCAACTGGTACGAGACCCGCGAGCTGCACCCACTGAATCCACGCTATGTGTCCACGGTGGACAGCGGCAATCTGGCCGCCAGCCTGCTGACCCTGGCCCGCGGCCTGGAGGAACTCGAAACCCAGCCATTGGGCGGCCGCCAGCTGGTGCTGGGGATCGGCGACACGCTCGGTGCGGTGGCGGAAACCCTGCAGCCCCCGGATACGGCGTCCATCCCGGCAGAGGTCCAGGAGATCATCCGGCAGATAACGCTGCTGCGCGAGCGACTGGACCCGGGCATTGACGCGGGGCGTGACGAGGGTGCCGACGAAGGCGAGGCAAAAGGCGCGGCAAAAGGCAGCGAAGAGAAGCGCTGGTGGCAGATCATCGACGAAATTTACGAGCGGGAGGTACCGGCGCTGCAGGAGCGCGTGCTGGCCGCGATCGAGAGCGATGAGCAGAATTTCAGCGCAGAGGCGCTGGCGCGCCTGCGTCACTGGCTCGATGAACTGCATCACCACGCGGTGGCCGCGCGGCGCTACCAGGAAAACCTGGAGCCCTGGCAGCGCCTGATCGAGGCGCCGCCCCGTGCATACCGGGAGCAGGCCGGTTTGACGGCAAGCTTCCGCGCCCTGGCGGAAGTCCTGGAGGCGCCGGTTGCGTTGGAAACGCTGCCGGCAACTTGCGACGCCGCGGTACAACAGCTCGTCGCGCTCGAAAGTGCCCTGGGCGCAGGTGCAGCAGCGCAGCGCGAAGAAGCGGATGTCTGGAACCAGAAGTTGCGCGCTGCGCTGCAGACAGCGCGCAACAATGCCGACGGCTACCGTCGCGACCTGCGGCGCCTGGCCCGGCGGGCGCGGGACTGGGTCGAGGAGATGGACTTCGCCTTCCTGTACGACCCGGATCGCCACCTGTTCCATATCGGCTACAACGTCACCGACGCCGCACTGGACCCCAACTACTACGATCTGCTGGCTTCAGAATCGCGGCTCACCGGATTTCTGGCCATCGCCAAGGGCGACGTCCCGGCGCGCCACTGGCGCCATCTGGAGCGCCCTTTCCGCCGGCTGCACCGCCGGGTGGTGCTGATGTCCTGGAGCGCCACCCTGTTTGAATACCTGATGCCGCGCCTGCTGATGGAAACCCCGGACGCGAGCCTGATGGGGCGGGCCTGCCGCACCGCGATCGACATCCACCGCGAATTCACCGGCCGCTTCGGGCTGCCCTGGGGCATCGCCGAATCCGGTTATTACGAACTCGACAGCCACCTGCACTACCAGTACCGCGCCTTTGGTGTGCCGGGCATCGGTTTTCGCCGCGACCTGGGCGAGCGCATTGTGATTTCGCCTTATTCGTCGATGATGGCCCTGCCGTTCAACGCGGCGCAGGTGATGGATAACCTGCGCCAGCTGCGCGCCCACGGCGCCTACGGCCAGTTCGGCCTCTACGAGGCGATCGATTTCGGCCGCACGGCCAAACCGGCGCCGCGACGGGCGCGCACGGTGCGCTCCTATATGAGCCACCACCAGGGCATGATCCTGCTGGCGCTGAACAATTTCTTTCACGGCGACATCATGCTGCGGCGCTTCCACGGCGACGCGCGCATCGCCGGCCTGACGCCGCTGCTGCACGAGCGACTGCCCGCCGCGCCACCGGCTCTCAAGCCGTGGAAACGGCCCGGGGTCATGCGCACTTTTCACGCCGAAGTGGCGCTGGAGACCTGGCCGGCGCAGTTGCAGCGGCCCTTCCCGCAGTACAACCTGCTGTCGAACGGCCACTACACCCTGGTGCAGGCGGCCGACGGCGGCGGTGGCAGCTACTGGCACAACATCGCGGTGACGCGCTGGCAGCCCGACCCGACCCGGCATCAGTGGGGGCACTGGAGCTATGTCCGCGACCTCGACAGCGGCGAACTCTTCTCCGTGGGCCTGGCGCCCTGTGGCGGCGACCCCGCTAACTGCAGCGCCAGCTTTTCGCCGCAGGGCGTCGAGTTGCAGCGGCGCCAGGCGGAACTCTTCTGCCGCCTGCACATAGCCCTCAGCTCTCAGCACGACATTCAGGCGCGGCGCCTGCTGATCAAGAACGAGAGCGACCGCGAGCGGCGCCTGCTGCTGGCCGACTTCGCCGAGGTGGTACTGGCGCCGGAACGGGAGGACCAGCGCCATCCGGCATTTGCCAAACTGTTTGTGGAGAGCCAGTACCTGCCCGACGATCAGGTGATGCTCTATCGGCGCCGGCCGCGCGGCAGCAATGAAAAGCCGATCTACCTGGCCCACTGCGTGCTGGTGCAGGCCGGCGTGCGCCACCGCCTCGGCTGGGAGACGGACCGCATGCGCTTCCTCGGCCGCGGCGGCTCACCGGCGCGCCCGCGGGCGCTGCAGGACGGGCTGGCCGGCTTCAGCGGTACCACCGGCCCGGTGCTGGACCCGGCGATCGCCTCGGCGCAGGAGTTGGTGGTGCCGCCGCAATCGGAGATACAGGTGGTCTACCTGACCGGGGTGAGCAAATCCCGGCGGGAACTGTTACAGGTACTGCGCTCCTATCGCTCCCGACCCAAGGCGAACTGGATATTCGATCTGGCGCGCATGCAGTCGGAGCACGAGGTGCGCCACCTGCATATCGCGGCCGGGGACATGCACTGGATGATGGACCTGCTGTCGGCAGTGCTGGCCCCCGTAGGCGGCCTGCGCGCGCCGTCGCGGGTGCTCGCCCGCAGCCGGCATATTCAGCCGGGCCTCTGGAGCCGCGGCATCTCCGGCGACAACCCGATACTGCTGGTGCAGATCCGCAGCGAACTGGAGATCAACTTTGCCGAGCCGATACTGCAGGCGCACACCTACTGGTGCGGCCGCGGTGTGGGTGTTGACCTGGTGATCATCGACGAGGAGTCCGCCGGCTACGCGCAGCAGACCCGCGACCGATTGCAGGAGATGATCGCCGATATCCGCGGGCGCACCCTGCGCAAGCTCGCCGGCTCGGTGGTCATGGTGCCGGGCCAGGAGCTGCCCGGCGCCGAGCGCATACGGCTGCTGGCGGCGGCCCGCGTGATCCTGGATTCCGCCGCCGGCCCGGTGCCCGCGCAGCTGGAAAGCGGCGCCGCCGCGCTACAGGCACAGCTGCAGCCGCTGCCGCCCTTTGTGCCGGTGCGTCCCGCCGACGATGCGCCGCAGCCCACGCCCGAACTGCGGCGCCCGGACGACCTGCTGTTCGACAATGGTTTCGGCGGCTTTTCCGCCGACGGCCGCGAGTACATCCTGCACCTTCAACCCGGAACGCCGGGCGATCCGGGCCAGCGGCCGCCGGCGCCCTGGGTCAACGTCATCGCCAATCCGGATTTCGGCTGCCTGGTGTCCGAGGGCGGCTCCTGCTGTACCTGGAGTGGCAACAGCGGCGAGCACCGGCTGACCGCCTGGAACAACGACCCGGTGCGCGATCCCAGCGGTGAGGTACTCTACCTGCGCGACGAGGAGACCGCCGAGGTCTGGACGCCGACCCCGGCGCCGCGGCCGGCGGACGCCGCCTATCAGGTGCGCCACGGCGCCGGCTATACAGAATGGCGGCATAACAGCCACGGCCTGGAGCAGTCCTGGCACGTCACCGTAGACCGCGAGGCGCCGGTCAAGATTGGCCGGCTGACCCTCAAGAACTGCTGGGACAGGCCGCGGCGCCTGACCGCCACCTATTATGTGGAATGGGTACAGGGGCTGACCCGCGCGGGCAGCTGGCCGCACCTGATCAGCGAGTTCGATTCGGAGAGCAACGCGCTGCTGGCCCGCAACGCCTTCGTCCCCGACGCGAAACCCGGCGTGGCCTTCCTGACCGCGAGCCTGCCACCCCACGGCCTGACCACCGACCGGCACGAATTCCTCGGCAGCGCCGGCGGGCTGGCGGCGCCGGAGGCGCTGTTCCGCATCGGCCTGTCGGGGCGGGTGCAGTGCGGCGACGATCCCTGCGCCGCCTACCAGCTGCATATTGACCTGGCCGCCGGTGCAACCCAGCAAATCTATTTCGTCATGGGAGAGGGCAGCGACAGGGCGCGGGCCCTGGCACTGGCCGGGGAATTCCGGCAGCCGGACAGGGCCGAGGCGGCCCGCGTCGAATTCGCGCAGTTCTGGGAAGACTATCTGGGCACTGTTCAGGTGGCAGTGCCGGACAGGGCCACGGAGCTGCTGGTCAACCGCTGGCTGCCATACCAGACGCTGGCCTGCCGCCTGTGGGGGCGCAGCGGTTTCTACCAGTCCAGCGGCGCCTTCGGTTTCCGCGACCAGCTGCAGGATGTGCAGGCGCTGCTGTGGACCCACCCGGAGTGGACCCGCGAGCATATACTGCGCGCCGCCTCGCGCCAGTTCCAGGACGGCGACGTGCTGCACTGGTGGCACGAGAATCCCCTGCGCGGCGTGCGCACCCGCTGTTCCGACGACCTGCTGTGGCTGCCCTTCGTCACCGCCCAGTACATCCGCACCACCGGCGACTACGAGATCCTGGACGAGCCGGTTTCCTACCTGCAGGGGCCGCCGCTGGCCAAGGACGAACACGAGCGCTACGCCGAGTACGACACCAGCGACGAGTCCGGCTCCCTCTACGAGCACTGCTGCCGCGCGATCGAGCGCGCCGGCGCCGTGGGCCCCCACGGCCTGCCGGTGATCGGCAACGGCGACTGGAACGACGGTTTCAACCGCATCAGCACCACCGGACGCGGCGAGAGCGTGTGGATGGGCTGGTTCCTGCTGCGGGTGTGCCGGGATATGGCGCCGCTGTGCGATCACATCGGCGACACGGCACTGGCGGAGCACTACCGCGCGCTGGGGGAAAACTTCCGCCAGCAGGTGGAAGACAGCGGCTGGGACGGCGCCTGGTACCGGCGCGCCTACTACGACGACGGCACGCCGATCGGTTCCAAAGAGAGCGACGAGTGCAAGATCGACCTGATCGCGCAGACCTGGTCGGTGCTGTCGCAGGAAGCGCCGACCGACCGCGCCCGCGAGGCGATGGCGTCGGCCTATCGCCATCTGGTGCGCGAGGACGCGCGACAGATACTGCTGCTGGAGCCGGCCTTCGACCGCACCAAGAAGGACCCCGGCTATATCAAGGGCTATCCGCCGGGCATTCGCGAGAACGGCGGCCAGTACACCCACGCCGCCACCTGGGCGGTGTGGGCGGCCGCCGGCCTCGGCCACAGCGAGCGCGCCTGGCACCTGTTCAACCTGCTGAACCCGATCACCCACACCGCCGACGCCGAGGGCGTGCAGCGCTACCGCACCGAGCCCTATGTGCTGGCCGGCGATGTCTACGGCGTGCCGCCACACGTGGGGCGCGGCGGCTGGACCTGGTATTCCGGCGCGTCCGGCTGGCTGTACCGCGGCGCGCTGGAAGCCTTGTTGGGCGCGCGGATTCTCGACGGCGACAGCCTCGAGATCAAACCCTGCCTGCCGCAATCCTGGGAAAGCTACCGCCTGTCGCTGCGTTTCGGCGCCAGCCGCTACGATATCGAGGTGCGAAACTGCGGCGGCTGTCCGGAAAAAATTGCGGAGCTGACATTGGACGGTGAACAGGTCTCTGGCGAGCGCATCCCGCTCGCGGACGACGGCGCTGAGCACCGGGTGAGCGTGGTTTTCGAGCCGGCTGCGCCAACGCCCGGTCAATAGGCCTTCTTTGGTGCCCACCTCGGTTCACGGGCGATCCGCTGGCTATAATTTTTTCGTCAATACCCACCGCCTGAGGGCGCAATTTCACGGCAAATTCAAGCGAGGCAATTATGAAAATGCCAGCCAAAAGACCCACTGACCTGTGGCACCGCTTCCAGGAGGATTTCGACCAGCTCACGCGGGCCATGGGCGAGCGCTGGCCCTCCCTGTTCGAGGAGGAGGGCGAAATGGCGACACGCGAGTGGATGCCATCCGTCGATGTGATCGAGGAGGACAACCAGTTCCTGGTCAAGGCGGATATCCCCGGTGTGGACCCCAAGGATATCGAGGTCACCCTGGACGGCGGCAACCTGGTCATCCGCGGCGAGCGCAAGTGGGAAAAGGAGGAGAAGAAAGAGGGCTATATGCGCACCGAGTGTTCCCACGGCATGTTCTACCGCCGCTTCAACCTGCCCGAAACCGCGGATCCGGAAAAGATTTCCGCCAAGGGCAAGGACGGCGTGCTGACGGTGACCATCGGCAAGCGCGAAGTGTCCAAACCCAAGCGGATTTCCATTCAGTAACGGCGCGCCGCGGTATGTGAAATCTTCCTCCGATAAGGGCCGTGCAGGCCCTTATCTCTTTCGACGCAACAGGTTTTTCAGCGACTGACACTTATGGAAACCAAGGAAATCAAATTCGGCACGGACGCGCACACGCAGCTGATCGCCGGCGCGGCGATACTCGCCGACGCCGTCAAGGCGACGCTCGGGCCCAAGGGCCGCAATGTCATTATCGAGAAGCGCTTCGGGCCGCCGGCGGTGACCAAGGACGGCGTATCCGTGGCCAAGGAGGTGGTGCTCGAGGACAAGTTCCAGAATATGGGCGCGCAGATGCTGCGCGAGGTGGCCGCCAAGACCTCGGAAGTGGCCGGCGACGGCACCACCACGGCCACGGTGCTGGCGCAGGCGATTATGCAGGAGGGCTTCAAGGCGGTGGTGGCCGGCATGAATCCGATGGATATCAAGCGCGGCATCGACAGGGCCGTCACGGCCGCCGTGGAGCAGCTGCAGCAGCTGTCCATTCCCTGCGACACGAGCAAGGCAATCGCCCAGGTCGGCACCATCTCCGCCAATGGCGACGAGGATATCGGCAATATCATCGCCCAGGCCATGGACACGGTCGGCCGCGACGGTGTCATTACCATCGAGGAGGGCTCCGGCCTGGTCAACGAACTGGAGATCGTCGAGGGCATGCAGTTCGATCGCGGCTATTTATCCGCCTACTTCGTTACCGATCGCAGCGCCATGCGGGTGGAGCTCGAAAATGCCTACGTGCTGCTCTACGACAGGAAGATCGGCAATATTCACGAGTGCCTGCCGCTGCTCGACCAGGTGGCCAAGACCGGCAAACCGCTGCTGTTCGTCGCCGAGGATATCGAGGGCGATGCGCTGGCGACCCTGGTGGTCAACGCGATCCGCGGCACCATGCACGCGGCCGCGGTCAAGTCGCCGGGCTTCGGCGATCGCCGCAAGGCGATGCTGGAAGACATAGCCGTGATGACCGGCGGCAAGGTGATTACCGAAGAGCTGGGCCTGACGCTGGAAAATGCGACCCTGGAGGATCTGGGCCGCGCGCGCAAAATCATCGTGACCAAGGATGACACCACCATCATCGGCGGCGCCGGTTCCGAAGAGGACATCGCCGCGCAGATGGAAAAAATCAAAGGAGAGCTGGAGCGCAGCACGTCGGACTACGACAAGGAAAAGCTGCGCGAGCGCCTGGCCAAGCTGTCCGGTGGCGTGGCGCTGATCAAGATCGGTGCGGCCACCGAGATTGAAATGAAGGAGAAGAAAGACCGGGTGGACGATGCCCTGAATGCCACGCGCGCCGCGGTGGAGGAGGGCGTGGTGCCCGGCGGCGGTGTGGCGCTGATCCGCGTGTTGCAGGCGCTGAAAAAGAGCAAGCTGAAAGGGGCCAACCACGACCAGGATGTGGGCATCGGCATCGCCGTCGGCGCCCTGGAACGGCCGCTGCGGGAGATCGTCAACAATGCCGGTGAAGACGCCTCTGTCATTATCAACGACATCAAGAAACGCAAAGGCAATTACGGCTACAACGCGCAGACGGAATCCTACGGCGACATGATGGAGATGGGCATTATCGACCCCACCAAGGTGGCCCGCTCGGCGCTGCAGAATGCCGCCTCCATCGCCGGCCTGATGATTACCACCGCGGCGATGATTGCAATTGTGCCGGCGGCGCAGGAGAAACTGCCGCCGATGGAAGGGGGGCTTTAGCTATAGCTTTAGCTTTAGCTTGCCTCGCGCGCAGCCCGCGGTCTAACCGGCTGTCAGGTCGAGGCTGTAGATCACCTGGGTGTGGTCGTCCGGGTCATAGTGGCATTCCCAGCCGTGTTTCTGCGCGAACGCATTCAGCGCGAGGTTATCCGCCGCGTCCATCGAATAGAGGCGTGCAATGCCGCGGGCGCGAGCCGACTCGATCAGGCGGTTCAGCAGCAGGGTGCCGAGGCCCTGCCGCTGCCAGGCGTCGGTCACTACCACCGCGCATTCGCCGGACTCGCCATCCGGGTCCAGGGCATAGCGGGACTCACCGATCGCCGTTTCTCCTCCTTCCCCGTCGATGAGCGCAATAAACGCCTCTCGCTCGGCGTGATCGATATCGGTCAGCTGCTCCAGCATTTTCTGGCTCGGCTTGCCGATACCGGCGTGAAAGCGAAAGTGCAGGGCATCTGGCGACAAGGCGCTGAGGAACTGCCGCTGCAGCTCGATATCGCCCCGCTCCAACGGGCGGATCTTTACCACCTGCCCGCCGCTCAGCTTTTCCGTTACCGCCCTGGTTAATGCCTCTAGGTGCTGTGTTCCGGACATGGTCTCCTGTCTCCTCTCCAGCGGAACCGCCGGCTTCTGCAATCTGAGTCAAGCATAGTCGTTGGCGGTTGTCGGCGGTCAACCGCGGGGAATCGTTGATTCCGGAATCTCTCCGGGCTCAGGCCTGCAGCCTATGTCGCCGCCAGGTCGAGGGTGTAGATCACCTGTGTGTGGTCGTCGGGGTCCGCATTGCTGTCCCAGCCCATTTCCCGTGCCACCTGGCGCAGCTTGAAGTTCTCCGCCGAATCGATCGAGTAGAGCCGTTCCAGGCCGCGCGCGCGGGCCGACTCGATCAGGCGGTTGATGAGCAGGGTGCCGAGACCGTGCTTCTGCCATTCGTCGGCCACCACCACCGCGCACTCGCCGGCCTTGCCGTCCGGGTCCAGCGCGTAGCGCGATACGCCGATTTCCTTTTCTCCGCCGTCCTCCTGGATCAGTGCGATAAAGGCCTCGCGCCGGTCGTGGTCGATATCGGTCAGCTCCTCCAGCATTTTCTGGCTCGGTTTGCCGACGCCGGCGAGAAAGCGGAAGTGGCGGGATTCCGGCGACAGGTTGGTAATGAACTCGCGCTCCAGCTCGATATCGTCGCGGTTCAACGGGCGGATCTTTACCACCTGACCGTCACTCAGCTTCTCCGTTACCGTTCTGGTTAATGCCTCCTGGTGCTTTTCTCCGGACATTGTCACCTGTCTCCTCTCAGGCCGAACTGCCAGTTTCTACAATCTGCATCAATAATAGTTCTGTGTAGTTGCTACCGGCCAACCAGGCACATTCATTTACGCGCAGGATTACGCCGGGCGGGGCGCCCAATAATGCAAGAGTTCGTACTGCAGGCAGACGACCTGGATTTGCTGATCCAGGCCATTCGCGGGGAAGGCTACCAGTTGTTCGGGCCGCGACTCCGCGATGGGGCCATTGTCTACGATGAGATCAATTCCGCTGCCGACCTGCCCAGGGGCTGGACCGACGAGCAGGAAAAGGGCCGCTACCGGGTTGTTCGACGGGACGACGGCGCCTATTTCGGCTACGCAGCCAGCCCCCATTCGTGGAAGAAATTCCTGCAGTTGCCGCGGCGCCAGGTGTGGCGCGCGCAGAAAAATAATCGCGGGCTGGAGATCACCGAGATTGTCGAGGAGGCGCCATCGATGGCGTTTATCGGTGTGCGCAGCTGTGAACTGCACGCCATCGCCGCACAGGACCGCGTCTTTATCGACGACCGCTACCGCAACGACAGCTATGCGCAGCGGCGCGAGAAGCTGTTTACCGTGGCGGTCAGCTGCACTTCTGCCGCGGCCACCTGTTTCTGCACCTCGATGCATACCGGGCCGGAGGTGACGCTGCCTAGCGACCTGGTGATGACCGAAGTCAGCCATGGCGGTGAGCACTACTTCCTGATCGGCAGCGGTTCCAATCGGGGCGGGCAGATATTGCAGCGGCTGCCGGTGAAGCCCGCGGCCAGGCAGCACCTGGAAATGGCGCAGAGTGCCGTCCGGCGTGCGGTCCAGCAGATGGAGCAGGGACCGCGCAGCTTCGACAGCTCGGATCTGAAGGAACTGCTGTACCGCAACTATGAGAGCCCGTCGTGGGATCAGGTGGCGGAGCGCTGCCTGTCCTGTGCCAACTGCACCATGGCTTGCCCCACCTGCTTCTGTTCCACGGTGGAGGACACCACCGACCTGACCGGCGACCAGGCGGCGCGCTGGGAGCGCTGGGACTCCTGCTTTACTGCGGACTTCAGCTATATCAGCGGCGGATCTGTGCGCCCGGACACGCGCTCCCGCTACCGCCAGTGGATGACCCACAAGCTGGCGACCTGGTACGACCAGTTTGGCACTTCCGGCTGTGTCGGCTGCGGCCGCTGCATCGCCTGGTGCCCGGTGGGTATCGATCTGACCGAGGAAGTGCGGCGCATCCGCGCCCTGGAACAATCGGGTCCTGATAAAACAATTCCGGAAAAACAATGAAAACCATTGCCGATCTGCTGCGCGAGCACCCCTTCTTCCGCGACCTGGCTGCGGCGGACCTGGAATTTATCGGCGGCTGCGGCGAAAACACTATCTACAGTGCCGGGGATTATCTCGCGCGGGAGAACGAGGCGGCGGATCACTTCTTTGTGATCCGCAGCGGGCGTGTCGCGGTGGAAACCTTCCTGCCCGATCGCGGCCCACTGTGCCTGCAGACCCTGCACGACGGCGATGTGTTCGGCTGGTCCTGGCTGTTTCCGCCCTACATCTGGACTTTCGACGCGCGCGCACTGGATGAGGTGCACGCGATACGCCTGGATGGCAAGTGTCTGCGGGAAAAATGCGAGGCGGAGCCCAGGCTCGGCTTTCAACTGATGAAACGCTTCGCCCGCATGGCCACCGAGCGGCTGCAGGCGGCGCGGATCCAGCTGCTGGATGTCTATGGGCAGCGGCCGCCGCTCCTGGGCGACGAGCAGTGATACCGCTGCTGTACCGTATCGAGCACCGGCAGGAGGAATATCCCGGCACTTTTACCCTGCAATTGTCGATGGCGCAGGGGCGTGCAGTAGCCGATCCTGAGGCGGGGCGCCCAGGCCAGTTCAACATGCTCTACGCCTTCGGTGCCGGTGAGGTGCCCATCTCTGTGAGCGGCCCGGTATCGACGGACGGCGCGCTGGTGCACACCATCCGCACCCAGGGACTGGTGACCCGGGCGCTGCAGCGCCTGGGGCAGGGCGAGCAGCTGGGTGTGCGCGGCCCCTTCGGCTGCGGCTGGCCACTGGAAAGGATAAGAGGCAGGGATTTGCTGATCATTGCCGGCGGCCTCGGACTGGCGCCGCTGCGCCCGGTGGTCTACAAACTGCTGCAGGACGAGCAGGGCGCCCGCCGCGTGCGCCTTTTCTACGGCGCCCGCCGGCCGCAGGAAAGACTCTACCGGCGGGAGCTCACGCAGTGGGCGCAGTCGACGGAACTGGTGCAGTCGGTCGATCACGCCGACAGCGCCTGGCCGGGCCATATCGGCGTGATCACCGACCCGCTGGCGGCGGCGCAGATAGACACAGGCAAGGCCCTCGCCTTCGTCTGCGGGCCGGAGATCATGATGCGCTTCTGCATTCAGACATTGATTAAAAAAGGACTGCCGGAATCTGCCATCTACCTGTCGATGGAACGCAACATGAAATGCGCCACCGGCCACTGCGGCCACTGCCAGTGGGGCCCGAATTTTATCTGCAAGGACGGGCCGGTGTTTTGCTACAGGGATATCCACTCATGGTTGCGGATACGCGCCCTGTGATAACAATCAAGTGGGCTGTGCGTTGAGTAATAACCGAAGCAAACCCAAGCTGGCGGTGTGGAAGTTTGCCTCCTGCGACGGCTGCCAGTTGAGCCTGCTGGACTGCGAGGACGAACTGCTGCAGCTGGCGGACACCATGAATATCGCCTATTTCATGGAGGCATCCAGCCGCCAGGTCGAGGGCCCCTACGACCTGTCGCTGGTGGAGGGCTCCATCACCACCGCGGCAGAAGAGCGGCGCATCCGTGAGGTGCGCGCTCAGTCCCGCGCGCTGGTGACCATCGGCGCCTGCGCCACCGCCGGCGGTATCCAGGCGCTGCGCAACTTTGCCGACGTGAAGGAATTTACCTCTGTCGTCTACGCGCACCCCGAATATATCGCCACGCTGAAGACCTCAACACCGATCAGCGCCCATGTGCCGGTGGATTTCGAACTGCAGGGCTGCCCCATCAACAAGAAACAGTTGCTCGAAGTGATCAGCGCCTTCCTGCACCGGCGCCCGCCGCAGGTGCCGCCGCACTCGGTGTGCATCGAGTGCAAGCTGCGCGGCAATGTGTGCGTCTGGGTCGCGCACGGCACGCCCTGCATGGGCCCGGTTACGCACGCCGGCTGTGGTGCGGTTTGCCCGAGCTACAACCGCGGCTGCTACGCCTGCTACGGCCCCAAGGAGAACCCCAATACCCAATCCCTGTGCCACTGGTGGAAACAGGAGCTGGGCGCGGATGAGGCCGCCGTTATCGAGAACCTGCGCAATTTCAATGCCGCTGCACCGGCCTTTGACGAAGAGAGCCGTCGCCAGGAGTCGGGCAGTGACTGAGAGCAAAACCATCAAGGTCGATTACCTGGCGCGGGTGGAGGGCGAGGGCGCGCTCTATATCCGCTACGACGACGGCGGTGTGCACGACGTAAAGCTGAAAATCTTTGAGCCGCCGCGTTTCTTCGAGGCCTTTATGCGCGGGCGCGATTACCTGGAAGCGCCGGACATCACCGCGCGCATCTGCGGCATCTGTCCGGTCGCCTATCAGATGAGCGCGCTGCACGCGATGGAGGATGCGCTGGGCCTGGCGCCGACGCCGGAGCTCCGCGCGCTGCGCCGGCTGATCTACTGCGGTGAGTGGATCGAGAGCCACACACTGCATATCTATATGCTGCACGCGCCGGATTTTCTCGGGTATCCGAGCGCGGTGGCGATGGCGAAGGACCATCCGCAGATCGTTCGGGACGGCCTGCAGATCAAGAAGGCGGGCAACGCGATCGTGAACTTGCTCGGCGGCCGGGAGATACACCCGATCAATGTGCGCGTGGGGGGCTTCTATCGCGTGCCGGCGGCCACTGAGCTGCATCCTCTGCGGGAGCAGCTGTTACAGGCCCGCGATATGGCGGTGGAAACCGTGCGCTGGGCGGCGTCGCTGCCGTTTCCGAAGTTCGAGCGCGCCGCAGACAATCAATACGAATTCGTCGCCCTGTCCAATCCGCGCGAATATCCGATGAATGAGGGCCGCATCGCCTCCACCCGCGGCCTGGACATTGCCGTGCGCGACTACGACCACCACTTCCGCGAGGAGCAGGTCGACTACACCAACGCGCTGCACAGCGTGATCAACGCACGCGGTGCATATTTCGTCGGTCCCATAGCGCGCTACAACCTGAATTGCGATCGCCTGTCGCCGCTGGTGCGACAGGTCGCCGATGATATCGGCTTCCCGCCATTCTGTGCCAACCCGTTCCAGAGCATCGTGGTGCGCAGCCTGGAAGTGCTCTACGCGTTTGACGAGGCGCTGCGCATTATCGATAGCTACCGCGAGCCGCAGCAGCCCTACCTGAAATCGGAACCGCGGGCAGCCACCGGTTGCGCGGCCACCGAGGCGCCCCGGGGCCTGCTCTACCACCGCTACAGTATCGACGAGCGGGGCAAGATCACCGATGCCAAAATAGTGGCGCCCACTTCCCAGAACCAGAAGACCATCGAAACCGATCTGCGGCTGATGCTTCCGCAGTATCTCCACTTAACCGAGGAAAAGCTGCAGCACCAGTGCGAGCAGGCGATTCGCAATTACGACCCGTGTATCTCCTGCTCGACCCACTTTCTGAAGCTCCACCTGGATCGCAGCGACAGGAGCGCAGAGTGACGGACCGGGCGATCATCAGCCTCGGTAACCGCTTTCGCGGCGATGACAGCGTCGGGCCCTATATCCTGCACAGAATTCGGCAGCATCTCGGTGACATGGTGCCCTGTATAGAAAACGGCGGCGATATGACGCAGCTGTTGGAGCAATGGCGGGACCGCCGGGTCTGCCTGGTGGATGCGGTGCTCGCCGAGGGGCGTGCTGTCGGTGACGTGATCCGTCTCGACGGCCTGGCCGCACCCATTGCACACAGCGTGTGCGGCACTTCCAGTCATGGCCTGAACCTGGCCGAGGCGATCGAACTGGGACGCGCTGTGGGCGCGCTGCCGCGCAGCCTGGATATCTACGCGATCTGTGGCGAAAACTTCGCGACCAGCGCCGCGCTCTCTCCCGCTGTCGCGGCCGCGGCCGCAGTCGTCGAGCGGGAGATCGTCAATTTCCTTATGGCACAGACAGGAGGTCCGCCGTGCACGAACAGTCCCTGATCAAGGATTTAACGGAGAAGATTCGTCTCCTTCGAAGTAATGAAAAAGGCCGGCTGGTGGCGGCCAAACTCAGGCTCGGCGCGCTGGCCCATATATCCGCGGAACACCTGCGCGAACACTTCGAGCGGGAGACCGCCGGCACCAGCCTGCAGGGCCTGCGGCTGGAGATCGAAGAATTAACCGATATCCACCACGTCCAGGCCCAGGACATCGTGCTGGAGAGCCTGGAGTTTGCAGAAGACCATGACCACTGAGCGCAGGCATCTCGAGATCGCGGGGCTGGTGCAGGGCGTCGGCTTTCGTCCCTTCGTCTACCGCTTGGCCAGGGATTTCGGTCTCTGCGGCTGGGTGTCGAATGACACCCGGGGCGTGCGCCTGGAAGTGCAGGGTGAGCGCAGAAGCATCCTGGAGTTTGTGCAGAGACTGCAAACGGACAAGCCCGCACATGCCAGTATCAGCAGCCTGTTTTCGGAAATCATACCGCTGCAACAGGAGTCGGATTTCTCGATCCGGCCGAGCGCGGCTGGGGCGCGGCCATCGGCCACCCTGTTGCCGGATCTCGCCCCCTGTGACGACTGCTTGCGCGAATTGTTCGATCCGGCCGATCGCCGCTATCGCTATCCGTTTACCAACTGCAGCCACTGCGGCCCCCGCTTCAGCATCGTCGAACGGCTGCCGTACGACCGCGCCAACACGTCGATGAAAGATTTCCCACTCTGCGCTGCGTGCCAGCGGGAATATGCGGATCCGCTGGACCGCCGCTTTCACGCCGAACCCAATGCCTGTCCGGCATGCGGGCCGGAGCTGACACTGAGCGATGCGCAGGGGAGAGCGCTGGCGCGGGGAGACGCAGCGCTGCTGCAGGCGGTGCAGGCGGTCGATACAGGCCGGATCGTCGCGCTGAAGAGTGTCGGCGGTTTCCAGTTGCTGGTGGATGCGGCCAATGCCGCTGCGGTGTCCCGGCTGCGCCAGCGGAAGCAGCGACCGCATAAACCCTTCGCGCTGCTGTACCCGGATATCGAATCCGTGCAGCGGGACTGCCATGTCTCCGCGCTGGAGAAATCACTGCTCTCTATGGCGGAGCGGCCGATCGTACTGCTGTCCGCGCGCCCGCAGGCCCGGCTGCGTATCGCCAGAGGTGTGGCGCCGCGCAATCCGGATCTCGGCATCATGTTGCCCTGCTCACCGCTCCACTATCTGTTGATGGCGGAGCTCGGGCGGCCCTTGGTAGCGACCAGCGGCAACCTGTCCGGCGAGCCGATCTGCCGCGATAACAGGGAGGCGCCGGCGCGGCTCGGCGCAATCGCCGATCTGTTCCTCTGGCACAACCGGCCCATCACCCGCCCGCTGGACGATTCGGTGGTGCGGGTAATCGACGGGCGCGAGACGATCCTCCGCCGCGCGCGCGGTTTTGCGCCGCGGCCGCTGGCATTGCCGCGGACCCTGGGCGGCGGTGACATGCTGGCGGTGGGGGGCGACGTGAAAAATGCCCCGGCCGTCGCGCGCGACAATACCGTCTACCTGGGCCCGCATATCGGCGACCTGGAGCACTGCGCGGCACTGGTGGCCTTCGAGCAGGCCATCGCGGATCTGAAGGCTTTCTACCAGTGTGCGCCGCAGAGGGTGGTCTGCGACCTGCATCCCGGTTATGTCTCCAGCCGCTGGGCGCGCCGGCAGCGGGCCCGGGCGATCGGCACACAGCACCACGTGGCCCATCTGTTTTCCTGCATGGCGGAACACGACTACGTGGGGCCGGCGCTGGGCATCTGCTGGGACGGCACCGGCTACGGTGCGGACGGCGTGATCCGCGGCGGTGAATTCCTGTCCTGGGACGGCGACGGCAGAGTTCGGCACGTCGGCAACCTGCGCGCCTTTCCGCTGCCGGGCGGCGAGGCCGCAATCCGCACGCCGCGGCGCCAGGCCGCGGGACTCCTGTATACGACCTTCGGCAGTGCCGTCTTTGCTGCCGAATATATGTCGGAAAACTTCAGTCCCACAGAGCGAGCCGTGCTGGCGAGGATGCTTGAACGCCGGATCAACACGCCGCTGTGCACCAGTGGCGGTCGCCTGTTTGATGGCGTCGCCGCGCTGCTGGATCCACAGCTGGCCGTCAGCTTCGAGGGGCAGGCGGCCATGGGATTGGAATTCGCCGCGCGCGACTCGCACACGGATCGCGACTATCCCTTCGCGTTGCGCGAGAGCGGCGACCACTGGACGCTGGACTGGGCGCCGATGATTGCCGCCCTGCTGGGCGATGGCGCGCGGGGCGTGTCCGCGGCGGAGCGGGCGGCGGTCTTTCACAACACCCTCGCCCGGATGATGTTGGCGGTTGCGGCAAAGGCCGGTCACGAACATGTGTTTCTGTCCGGCGGCGTCTTCCAAAACCGGCGCCTGACGGAGACCGCCGCGCGGTTGCTGCGTCACAACGGCTTCCGTGTGCACTGCCACCGGCAGGTGCCGCCAAATGACGGCGGCATAGCGCTGGGCCAGATCTGCTACGCGGCCTGCATGGACGCTTGCGGCAGCAGCATGGACGAGGGCGGAGCGCTATGTGTCTAGGCATTCCGGGTCGCATTGAGGAAATACTGAACGCGTCACCACTGGAGCGCAGTGGCCGGGTGAGCTTCGGCGGCATCTGCAAGGAAATCAACCTGGCCTATGTACCGGAGGCGCGCGTGGGCGACTTCGTGATCGTGCACGTCGGCTTCGCCATCAGCCGCATCGATGCGGGAGAAGCGGGCAGAGTGTTCCGCTATCTGGAACAGATGGACGAGTTGGGCGAGCTGGGTGAGTCGGAATAGGGAAATCCTGTGAAATATCTGCACGAATACCGCGAGCGCGACAGTATCACTAAGATCGCGGCGAAAATTGCCGGAATCACCACCAGGCCCTGGACCATTATGGAGGTCTGCGGCGGCCAGACGCACGCGATCGTCAAGTTCGGCCTGCAGCAGTTCCTGCCGCCGGAGATAGAACTGGTGCACGGCCCGGGCTGCCCGGTGTGCGTGACCTCGCTCGAAACGATCGACCAGGCCATCGCGATTGCTGCGCAGCCAAACGTGATCTTCTGTTCCTTTGGCGACATGCTGCGAGTGCCGGGCAGCGAGCGGGATCTGCTGGCGGTAAAGGCGGCGGGGGGGGATGTCCGCACCGTCTATTCCCCACTGCACGCACTGAAGCTTGCGGAACAGAATCCGCACAGGGAGGTGGTCTTCTTCGGCATCGGCTTCGAGACTACTGCGCCGGCAAATGCTATGGCGGTGTTTCTCGCCGCGAAAAAGAAGTTGAGCAATTTCTCCATTCTGGTCTCCCACTTCCTGGTGCCGCCCGCGATCGAGGCTATCTGCTCTGCACCCGATTCGCGCATTCAGGGTTTTCTCGCCGCCGGCCACGTGTGCGCGATCATGGGCTATGCGCAGTACCTGCCACTAGCGGAGAAATTCCGCGTACCCATCGCGGTAACCGGATTCGAACCGCTGGATATTCTCGAGGGAATCATGATGTGTGTGCGCCAGCTGGAGCTCGGGCGCTGCGGTGTTGAGAACCAATATGTGCGAGCGGTGCGCCGCCGCGGCAACCGCGAAGCCCAGGCGATGCTCGATCGGGTATTCGAAATAACCGAGCAGAAGTGGCGCGGGGTCGGCACCATCGCCGCCAGCGGCCTGCAATTGCAGGAGGCATTTGCCCAGTTCGATGCGGCACGCAAATTCCGTCTGACCACCAATACGCGCGCGGGTGACAGCGGCTGTATCAGCGGTCAGATAATGCGGGGGCAGAAAAAGCCCTGCGACTGCCCGCATTTCGGCAACCGCTGCCGTCCCGAACAACCATTGGGTGCGCCGATGGTTTCGTCCGAGGGCGCCTGTGCGGCCTACTATCGATACGACAAGCGATACAGCGACCGGACAACCGCCGATGAACACTGAATGCCCTCTGACCAGTACCGCCGATGACAGTGTGCGCCTCGGCCACGGCAGCGGCGGCGAGCTGAGTCAGCGACTGTTGCGGGATTTCATCTATCCGCATTTTGACAACCCCTGGATAGCCCAGGCCCACGACAGCGCGACGCTGCCACTGAACAGCGAACACGTGGTGTTTACCACGGATTCCTTCGTCGTTACGCCGCTGTTCTTTCCCGGCGGCGATATCGGCAGGCTCGCGGTCTGCGGTACCGTCAACGATCTGGCCATGAGCGGCGCCAGGCCACGGTATCTGAGCTGCAGCCTGATCCTGGAAGAGGGGCTGCCGATGGCGACACTGTCCCGGGTCATGGCCTCCATGGGGCGGGCCGCGGCCGAATGCGGCGTGCATTTAGTCACCGGCGACACCAAGGTGGTGGAGCGGGGCAAGGGCGACGGCCTGTATATCAACACCGCCGGCATCGGCATACTGGAGCACGGTCTCGCCATCGGCCCGCAGAGTATTCGGGCGGGCGACCTGATACTGCTGTCCGGCGATATCGGCCGCCACGGCATGGCGGTGATGGCCAAGCGCGAGGGACTGGATTTCGACAGCCCACTGCAAAGCGACTGCGCACCGTTGCACAGCCCGGTGCAGGATTTACTCAATGCGGGAATCGCCGTGCACTGCCTGCGCGACTTGACCCGCGGCGGCCTGGCCACGGCACTGGTGGAGCTGGCAGAAAGTGCCGGCCGGAAAATGACTGTGCGGGAAACGGAAATCCCCATCTGCGACCCGGTACAGGGCGCCTGCGAAGTGCTGGGCATGGATCCGTTCTATGTCGCCAATGAGGGGCGCTTTGTCGCCTTTGTGCCGTCGCAGCAGGCCGAGCTGGCACTGGCGGTCCTGGCCAGAAACCCGGTCTCGGCAGACAGCCGCATCATAGGCACCGTCGCCAGCTGCAGCAGCCCCCAGGTGATCCTGCAGAACGCCCTTGGCTGTGAGCGCCTGCTGGATCGGCTGCCCGGCGAGCAGCTACCGCGAATCTGCTAGTGCCGGGGCCGGCAGTCGATGGCTGAACAGCCTCGCGGAATCTATTGTTTGCTACTCAAAGGCCCAGCTCGCTCAGGTTGGGGTGCCCTTCCGGTCTCGGGCCTAGCGTCCAGTGAAACAGGCGATCAGCGGCGGCAATGCGCATATCGTTGATGCTGGCATGGCGCCGGTGCATCAGTCCGTCCTTACGGAATTCCCAGTTCTCGTTACCGTAGGCGCGGTACCACTGACCGGCGTCATCGCGATATTCATAGGCGAAGCGCACGGCGATGCGGTTTGCGCTATACGCCCACAGTTCCTTGATCAGCCGATAGTCCATTTCCCGTTGCCACTTGCGGGTGAGAAAGGCCTCGACTTGCGCGCGCCCCCTGGGAAACTCGCTGCGATTGCGCCAGATAGTGTCCTCGGTGTAGGCGAGCGCAACCCTGGCGGGATCGCGGGAATTCCATCCATCCTCGGCGGCGCGGACCTTGGTTGCTGCAGTTTCTTCCGTGAAAGGCGGCAGGGGCGGTCGTGTAGTCATGATGATACCTCGTTGGTCCGGTGAGTGGCGGGGCGACCCGGAGGGCCGCCCCTGTCGGGATCAGGCAGTCAGTGCTACCGCTTCGGGGAAGTCCACCTCGGTCTCCAGCGCCGTGTTGATATAGTTGGTCAGCAGGTTGAGGGCGACCAGAGCAATGATTTCGACCACTGCGCCATCGGAATAACCCGCGCTTTTCACCGCCGCAATATCGCCCTCGCTTACCTGACCGCGGTTGCTGGCAACCTTGCGCGCAAAACTGACTGCCGCGGCTGCTTTCGCATCGGTGGAGTCGCCCCTGCGGTTCGCGTCAATTTCCTCGGCGGACAGCTTTGCCATATTCGCACCGATATAGGAATGCGCCGCGAGACAGTAATCGCAGCCGTTTACCTGGGCGACAGTGAGGGCAATGCGCTCGCGGGTGGCCAGATCAATCGAGCTGTTGTCCAGCGCGCCGCCGAATGACAGATAGGCTTCCAGCGCCGCCGGGCTGTTGCCGATCAGGCGAAACATATTCGGTACCACGCCGAGTTTGGCATTGACCGCGTTCAGCAGCTCGCGGGACTCGGCCGGCGCATTGTCGATAGTGGTGGGAGTTGGGATACGGGACATGGTTTCCTCCGGAAAGGGTTGGCCGGGCAGGGTTGCTCCGGTGGCTGCTACAGTAATTGCGCGCACACGTCTGAACAATGAGATAATCTTGCAATTTATTATTTTATATTTCGGAATAATGCTGTGGACAAATTCAAGGCGATGCGGGTTTACGTGGAGGTTTGCAGAGCGGGCGGCTTCGCGGGGGCGGCCAGGCGACTCGGTATCAGTCCGCCTAGTGTGACCCGCATCGTCAATGAGCTGGAAGGCGATCTGGGCGTGACACTGCTGCACCGCACCACGCGGGCGATCCATATCACGGAAATAGGGCGGGAATTCCAGCTTCAGGCAGAACAGGTGCTGCAGAGCTGCGATGAGGTCTTTGATACGGCGAGGGGTGCGCGAGTCATTCCCCGCGGTAAGGTCAGGCTGACCGCGCCGGTGCTGTTCGGCCGCTACTACGTTTCGCCGACACTGAACCGGTTCATGGAGAAGTACCCGGAAGTAGAAATCGACACCGTCTATGTCGATCGCCCGGTGCAACTGGTGGACGAAGGGTTCGACATCGGTGTGCGCATCGGCCACTTGCAGGACTCGAGCCTGCTCGCGCGCCGCGTCGGCTCGGTGCGGCGCGTGGTATGTGCCAGCCCTGCCTATCTAAAGCGGCACGGGATACCGAAACATCCTTCCGAGCTCGCCGCTGCGGAGACCATCAGCGCCAGGCCGATTACCCCGACGCCGCAGTGGAAATTCGCACAGGGCCTGGCCGTGGAAGTCCAATCCCGCCGCACCACGAGCAATATCGCGGACGCTATTGCTGTGTGCAGGGCGGGTGGCGGATTCACGCAGGTCTTCGGCTACCAGATCGGATCAGAGCAAGTGTCAGGGGAGCTGGAAGTGGTACTCGAGGACTACGAAGTGGATCCGATACCCGTCCAGGTACTCCACACCGAGGGCCGCACCACGGCGGCCAAGGTGCGGCTTCTGGTCGATGACCTGACACGCGACCTAGCTGAGGCCCTGGAGATCATCGCATCTGCCGGCAAGCACTAGTGTGCTGCACCTGCCTGGCGACTTTACAGGGAGCGGGCCAGAAAGGTCGACTCCCTGGATCACTTCACTGAGCCTGCGCTGAAGTCGAATGTCAGTCCTGCGCTCGGCCGCTTCAGGTCGCGGGCGCAGACCCGATAGGGAACCCAGTTAGCGTTGTTTTCCGCCAGGTCGATCCGGTTGGGGCCGAACAGCTGGAAGTCGCCGTCGCCGGCGATCAATACGTCGACAAAGCGCTGCTCATCAACTAACCCCTCGACCGTGATCCGGTAATTGTTGCACGCGGTGTGTTCGTCCAGTCGTGTGAACAGGGCGCCGCGGTCGCGTCGGATCTCGACCAGCAATCTGGTGGTGTCGGTAAAGCCGTAGAGCAGGGCGCTGAAGGTGACGAGCATAACGGCACCATAGCCGGCCAATCGCAGCCGTAGTAAGCGGACCCTGTTTCCCTGCAGTTCGGTTTCGGAGGCGAAGCGGATAAGCCCGGTGAGCCTGTCCACTCATTTCATCACGCTGTCGCAGGCATTGATGCAGGCGCCGCAATCGATACAGGCTGCCTGCAATCCATCGCGGATATCGATACCGACGGGGCACACCTGTACGCAGATACCGCAGTCGATGCGGTCACCGCTGTTGGCACTGCCTTTGCGCCGGTTAGCGCGGGGTTCGCCGCAGCGGGCATCGTAGCTGACGGTGCGGGTATCTGCGTCGAACATTACGCTCTGGAGGCGCGAGTAGGGACAGGTGTGCACGCAGATCTTTTCGCGCATCAGCCCGTATTGGGACAGGTCAGGCCGGCCATAATCAACAGCCAGCTGGTCAGGCGTCGCAGATCCTGGAAACGGCCTCTGGTCATCCTGACGTCAAACTTGCCGTCGTGTGCGCGAGGGGGCGGGGCCGTGAAATCCTGTACAACGGCAATTTTTCCATCGGGCGAATCCGCCCTAAGTCTGATGGGGGGCAGATTCTGACCAGCCCCGCCGATGACAGTGTGCGCTTGGGCCACGGCAGCGGCGGCGATATCGGCAGGCTGGCGGTCTGCGGTACCGTCAACGATCTGGCCATGAGCGGCGCCAGACCGCGCTACCTGAGCTGCAGCCTGCTCCTGGAAGAGGGGCTGACGATGGCGACCCTGTCCCGGCTCATGGCCTCCATGGGGCGGGCGACCTGATCCTGCTGTCCGGTGATATCGGGCGCCACGGCATGGCGGTGATGGCCAGGCGCGAGGGACTGGAATTCGACAGCCCGCTGCACAGCGACTGCGCGCCGTTACACTCGGCCGTGCAGGCACTGTTGAACGCTGGAATTGCACTGCACTGCCTGCGCGACCTGACCCGCGGGGGCCTGGCGACGGCACTGGTAGAGCTGGCCGAGAACAGCGGTAAGAACCTCACCGTGCGCGAGGACGACATTGCGGTCTGCGACGCGGTGCAGGGCGCCTGTGAGATATTGGGGCTGGATCCGCTCTATGTGGCGAACGAGGGGCGCTTCGTCGCCTTTATCCCCGCGGCGGACGCCGACCGCGCACTGGCGGCACTGGCGCGCAACCCGGTCGCCGCCGGCAGTCGCATTGTCGGCAGCGTTGGGGGCAGCGTTGCGGGCAGCGCGTCAGCGCAAGTCATCATGCAGACATCGCTCGGCTGCGAGCGCCTGCTGCACCAGCTGCCCGGCGAGCAGCTGCCGAGGATCTGTTAGGAAAACCCCGGCGAGCGCACGGCGCGGCGCTGCGCACTCGCCCGGGGGCTCATCAACTGGCCGCCCTTGTCTGCTGCATTTCTGCGAAATCCAGGTAGTAGGACATGTACTTGTGCATGGCCTGAATCACTGCGATATCGCCGCCGATCGCTCGTTCGAATTCCGGGTGGAAGGTGATGATGGAGGCCATGCCGAGATGGTAATCGCCGTCGCTATGGTCGCGCAGTGTCTCCGCGGCAATCGCCGCCATTTCGCCGGCGTTCGCGGCCGGAGCGCCGATGTCGATCAGCGTGTCGCGGAAGGCGGTTTTGAAGCGGTCGAAGTGCGGTTCTTCGGTGCTGAAAAATTCAATGGTCTGGTAGATTTTCTGTCCGGTAGTCATGGTCGTTTCTCCCCCGAGAAGATTGAGCGGGGCATACTACTGGACCGCGTAGTTGGGAAAAATAGCTTTGCCAGACAACTGCATGAATCTGATGACAATTTTTTCGCGTGGAAATTTATGCCGGCATTTGCGCCTTGGTAGTTGACAGATTTATTGGCCGCACTGATTCAGCGGCCAATAAATTCTATGGCGCCGCCACGCGGGGAAGTTGCCGCCGAATTCAGCCTTCAAAAAACTCGAGAAGGTCTGCGTTGATTACATCCGCATGTGTGGTGGCCATGCCGTGCGGATAGCCCGCATAGACTTTGAGGGTGCCATGCTTCAGAAGCTTGACCGACAAGCGGGCCGAATCATCGATGGGGACAACCTGATCGTCGTCACCGTGCATGACGAGTGTTGGCACTTCAATTTTCTTCAGGTCCGCGGTGAAATCCGTTTCAGAAAAGGCCTTGATGCCTTCGTAATGCGCCTTGGCGCTGCCCATCATGCCCTGGCGCCACCAATTGTTGACAATACCCGGGGACGCTTTAGCCCCGGAGCGGTTGTATCCATAGAATGGTCCGCCGGCGACATCGAGATAGAACTGGGAGCGATTGGCGGCCAGTTGCTGGCGGAAGTCGTCAAAAACCTCGATTGGCAGGCCGCCCGGATTTTCCGGCGTCTTCAGCATGAGCGGGGGAACTGCACCGATCAGTACGAGCTTCGCCACGCGGTGTTTTCCGTACTGGGCGACATAGCGCGCCGCTTCGCCCCCACCGGTTGAGTGGCCCACATGAATCGCATCGGCCAGGTCGAGATGTTCGGCCACCGCTGCCGCGTCCCTCGCATAGTGATCCATATCGTGACCGCTGCTTATCTGGCTCGAGCGCCCGTGGCCGCGGCGATCGTGTGCGATAACACGGTAGCCCTTGCGGACGAAGTAGAGCAGCTGTGCGTCCCAGTCGTCACTGCAGAGTGGCCAACCGTGGTGAAACATAATGGGCTGGCCGGAGCCCCAGTCCTTGTAAAAGATCTCGGCTCCGTCTTTAGTGCTGATCACGGCCATGACATGTTCCCCGGTAAATTCAGACTGAATTTGCGAATCGCCAGTTTTCTAAAGCCTAGACGCAAACCCGGGGGTGGGACGCGGGCGATCGGTTGCCGCGAGAGCCGGCTGGCAGCTGTAAATGGTGTGCGCGTAAACACACAGCCCGTGACATGTCTGGCTCACTCAGAAGGATCTGCTCAGAAATGTCGTCTGCTTCGAGGTCTGCACAGAACCGCCATCGAAGTTGAAGGTCAGCACCGCCCTCGGCAGCTTCGGGTCGCGGGTGCAAACCCGGTAGGGTAGCCAGCTGGCGCTTTCTTCGGCCAGGTCGATTCGCCCGGGGCCGTACAGATCGTAGTGACCCTCACCGGCTATCGACACATCGATAAAGCGATGCGCCTCGCTGAACCCCTCCACCTTGACCTGGTAGACGTTGCATACCGTGTGCGCATCCAGCTGCCTGAACATGGCACCGCGGTCGCGCCTGATCTCCACCAGCAGGTCAGTGGTGCCGGTGAAGCCGTAGAGCACTGCGCTGAAGGCGCAGAGCATGACGGCGCCATAGCCGGCCAGCCGCGGGCGGAGAAAGCGGCCCTTGTCGCCCCGCAGCTGGACTTCGGAGGCGAAGCGGATCAGCCCTTTGGGCCGCTCGAGTTTGAGCATCACGCCGTCGCAGGCATCGATGCAGGCCGCGCAGTCGATACAGGCGGCCTGCAAACCGTCGCGGATATCGATGCCGACCGGGCAGACCTGCACGCACAGCCCGCAATCGACGCAATCGCCGCTGTTCGAAGCACCTCTGCGCAGACTCGCGCGTGGTTCGCCGCGGCGGGCATCGTAGCTGACGGTCTGCGTATCGTTGTCGAACATAACGCTCTGGAAGCGCGCGTAGGGGCAGGCGTGCAGGCAGATCTTTTCCCGCACAAGGCCAGCGTTGATGTAGGTCAGCCCGGCCATAATCGCCAGCCAACCGGCAACGGCCGCCGATAGTTGCAGCTGCAGACTGTCCGACAGGATCTCCCGAATCGGGACGAAGTAGCCCGTGAAGGTGGCTGCAGTTGCCAGTGCGAGCAGCATCCAGAGCAGGTGCTTGGTGACGCGGCGCAGCAGCCGCAGCCCCGCCAGCGGCTCGCCGCTCTGCCGGGCCCTTTTTACTGCGCTGCCCTCGACCAGGTCTTCGATGCGGATGAACAGCCAGGTCCAGATGCTCTGCGGACAGGCGAAGCCACACCAGACCCGCCCCCAGGCGACGGCGAGGAAGAACAGCAGGCAGGCTGCGGCAATCAGCAGCCCCGCCAGCAATGGCAGGTCACGCCAGGAGAGGGCGCTGCCAAACAGGATGATGCGGCGCTGCTCGAAGGAGAACAGCAGCCAGGGCTGGCCATCAAACTGCACCCACACCAAGCCGAAGAACAGGGCAATCAGCGGCCAGCTGGTCAGGCGCCGCAGATTCTGGAAACGACCACTGGTCAGCCGCACGTGAAACTTGCCGTCGTGTGCGAGGGGGGGCGGGGGCGTGAAATCCTGTACAACGGGAATTATTTCCATGGGGCTAATCCGCGCTAAGTCTGATGGCGGGCAGATTACGCCGGCAGCGGCGATAGGGTCAGGCCCAAAAAAAATAACTATAATGGGTACAGATTGCGCTTGAGAGGTGCTTGAGAGGTGCTTGAGAGGTGCTTGAGAGGTAAAGCGGTGACGCGAGAGTATCGTTATCTGCAGCTGGAGGCCTGGCTGTTACAGGGCATAAAGGAAGGGCGCTGGCGCCCGGGGGAGCGATTGCCGTCGATCCGGAGCCTGTGCCGGGAACACGCTGTGGCGAAAGCCACCGTACAGCACGCACTGCAAAGACTGGAGGCAAAGGGGCTGGTGGAGGCCCGCCCCAAGGCGGGCCATTTCGTATCGCTGCAAGCGCCCGCGGTGCAACAGCCACTCAGTCGGGCGCGCATCGAGGCGCCGAGGCCGGTCACGGTCAGCGACCTGCTGCTCGATATCATGCGCAGGAGTGCCGCCTTCGATCTGCTGCCGGACGGGCAAGCCGGCGATCTCCCGCCCGGCATTGTCGCCTTGAACCGTTCCATCGGTCGGTCACTCAGAAGGCAGAGAGGTGACGACTATCAGTACTACGACGACCCGGCGGGGGACAGCGGACTGCGGCAACAGCTGGCACTGCACCTGTCCCGGCGCGGCTGGCGGGTTGGGCCGGACCGGTTGTGCATCACGTCCGGCTGCCAGCACGCGCTCTTTCTCGCACTGATGGCGTGTTGCAAGCCGGGGGACGTGGTTGCGGTCGAGTCACCCGGATTTTACGGGGTCTTGCAGCTTATCGAGCAATTCGACCTGCAGGTGGTCGAGGTCCCGGCTTCCAGCGCAACCGGCATGGATATCGATGCACTGGAAGAGGTGCTGCGGCGCTGGCAGGTCAGGGCATGTGTCGTTTCACCGGCATTCGCCACACCGGGCGGCGCATTGATGCCGGATTCGGCCAAGCGGCGATTGCTGGCGCTGGCCGACCAGCATGACCTCGCCGTCATCGAGGATGATATCTATGCGGACACCGCCTTCGGGCCGGTACCGGATCCGCTCAAGGCGCTCGACACAGATGATCGGGTGATACTCTGCAGTTCCTTCTCCAAGTGCCTGTCCCGCGACCTGAGACTCGGTTGGATATCCGGCGCGCGCTGGCATGCGCGCATTCTCCACCTCAAACTGGTGACCCAGCTGGCCAGCAGCCGTTTTCTCCAACAGGGCGTCGCCGAGTTTATGGCGGATGGCAGCTTCACCTCTCACCTGCGCCGCCTGCGCAACGAGCTGCGGGAGCGGCGGGACCAGCTGGTAAGTCTGTTACACGCCTGGCCCGGCGATGTCCGGGTGAGTGCGCCGCAAGGCGGGCTGGCAGTCTGGGTCGAATTGCCGGAAGCAGTGGACAGCCTGGCGGTCTACCCCCGGGCGCTGCAGGCGGGCGTCGTGATTACGCCGGGTCCGCTGTTCTCCGTATCCGGACAGTTCAAGAATTGTCTGCGTATCAGCTTCGCGCATCCCTGGGACAAGGCGCGCGCGACGGCGCTCAAGCTACTGCCAGAACTGTTGCAGCAGCGCTGAAAAATACCGGCGCGTTGCGCCGTAACTGGACTTCCGTGCACCGGACGGCGCGTGCCATATGCGTAGCGGTTGGCGCATCAAGACAGTATCTAGGATATTAAATGCGCTCCGCTTTTATGTTCGGAAGGCTGCGCGCTCTGCTGCAGGGCCCTGCCCAGACAACTGAAGTACTCCCTGAATGCGGAATTTATGCGCTCGCGATGCCGCCCGCAAGGGTAGAGCCCCATGCGCGCTTCGTCAGTGGCCTTGGTGCCGGAGACGAGAAAATTGTTGTTGATGCTGGCATCCTGGACGAACGCCTCGAAGGCGCGTGCGCACAGTTCCGCGGGATCACTGTAATAGACGCAGCCATTGGCCTCGTCCGCCCGGCAGGAGATTCGGAAGAGCTCACTGGGGTTCTCACCCATCTCGTCGAGCATGATGCTCTTGAAGCAGGCAAAGAGTCGATCATTGAGGGGGTGCGGTACCGGGGTGGCGTCGCGCAGCCAGGCCTCCGAGGCGTACATGGTCCCGGATGCATCGCTGAAGGCCTTGTCGGCGAGGTAGTGGTCCAGTGCATGAAACCACTCATGGGCAATAGAGCCGGGACCGGCATTCTTTGCCAGGGAGAAGGTTCTGGTCGCCGGTTCATAGAAAGCCAGCATCCCGGGGCGCCCGCCGATGCCGTATTGAAAGGACAGTGTCTGCCGCAGGGAGATCAGCAGTTCAGGCCCCTGCAGTATCGACATCAGGTCGGCGAGCGCGTCATAGAAAAGAGCGGCCGCACGATCGCGCTCCGCCTGCGTGACCCAGCGACCGATACTGATGGACCTGAAACCAAACTTTCTTCTGACATCGGCAAAGGTGACCGGCTGCTGATCCCGGTGATTGGGTCCGCGGCGAAAAAACTGTCGGGATGACACAAGGGCACCTCTAAAAATCGGTTTTGTAGGGTTCGCCGTGCGCACCGATATCAGCGAATCCTGCATCGGAACTCGCTGGTGCGGACGGCGCACCCTGCGCAAGAACAGAAAATTCCAACCCCCAGAAACGGCTGAGCCCGCTCGACAGCGCCGCGCCGCTGTCGCAGGTCTGCACCTGCCAGTGTTCCGGATACAGCGCCCGGTAAAACGGATCGGCGAAACGGTAATCCGCCAGGATCACCACACCCCGGTCTGACTCGGTGCGGATCACCCGCCCGGCGGTCTGCAGCACCCGGGTCAGGCCCGGGTAGCGATAGGCCGTATCGAAGCCGTTGCCGCCCGTGTGGGCATCGCTGGTATCGCAGGCCCGGCGCAGCAGCTCCTGCTCCGCGTTTACCTGCGGCAGACCGACGCCAACAACGATAGTGCCCACCAGCCGCTCGCCGACATAGTCGACCCCTTCGCCGAACACGCCGCCCATAATGGCGAAGCCCAGGCTCTGGCGGCCCGCGGCGAAATGTTCGAGAAAGCCGGCGCGCTCGCGTTCTCCCGCGCCGGGGGCCTGCTGTACCAGGGCAATTTCCGGAAAGCGCGCGGCAAAGCGTCCGGCCACCTGCTGCAGGAAGCGGTAGGATGGGAAGAACACCAGATAATTGCCCGGGCGGCTGCGGTACACGCGCGACACCATATCCACCAGTGCATCGGTCGCCCGGTGCCTGGCCTGGTAGCGGGTATCCACATAGGGGCAGAGGTAGACGCCGAGCTGTTCCGGCCGAAAGGGCGAGGGCAGCACCAGGTAGGGGGATTCTGCCCGCAGTCCCAGCTGCCGATAGATGTAGGCGGCGGGCCGCAGCGTGGCGGAAAACGCGATCACCGCGTGGAACTGCTGATAGGTCTGCCGCAGATAAGCGGCGGCGTTCAGGCACAGCAGTTTGATTTCCTGCTCCTGCCAGGGCGCATCGCGGTTTTCCGCGCGGGTGAGGCAGCGATGCTGCTCCCCCAGCAACTGCTCGATGAGCAGGTAGCGGTAGAGCGCGCGCGGCCAGTCGCCGATCGTCTCCGGCGGCGACTGGGACTTCTCCCACAAACGGGTGACTTCCGCCATTACCCTGTGCGCCGCGCGGCTGACAGCGGCCGGCCAGTAGCCGCCTGCGGAGCCCTCGGCGTTGAGTGGCGGCGTCACCCACAGCTCGGCATCCCGGTTTTCGCTGTTGCCGGCATGGGTGCCTTCTTGCCGCCGCTCGGCGACCCATTTGTCCAGCGCGCGCACCAGCGCCTGGATGCTGCGGCCCAGGGTCGGGTGGGAGCCCTTGCAGGCCGCTGCGGCGCGGCGGCTGTCGCCGCGCGTGATCCTGGCGCTGTACATGGCCCGCGCGCGGTCGCTCAGATTGTGCGCCTCGTCCACCAGCAGTGCACGCTTGATGCGCTGGTCCAGCAGCGCACCCATGCGCACCAGTGGATCGAATACATAGTTGAAGTCGCACACCACCAGGTCCGCCCAGGGCAGCATTTGCAGTGACAGCTCGAACGGGCACAGTTGCAGGCGGTCCGCCACTTCTGCCACCACAGCCGGCGTCAGCAACGGTTGGCCCAGCAGTGCCCGCCTGGCCTCGGGCAGGCGATCGTAAAAGCCCCGGGTGCGCGGGCAGATGTTGTCCGCATCCCGGCTGCAAAGGCCCAGGCGGCAGGCACAGGTTTTGTCCCGCGCCTGGATTTCCAGCACGGAGAGGTGGAGCCCCCTGTCTTGCAGCCGCGCCGCCGTTTCCCGCACCACCTGGCGGCCGGAGTTTTTTGCGGTGAGATACAGCAACTGCTCGACCTGGGCTTCACCGACGGCCTTGATGGCCGGGAAGAGGGTGCTGGCGGTCTTGCCGATCCCGGTCGGCGCCTCCACCAGCAGCTCGCCGCCGTCGCGCAGGCAGCGGTAGGCCGCCACCGCCAGCTCCCGCTGCCCGGGGCGGTAGTCGGGGAATGGAAATGTCAGGGCCCGGGCCGATGATTGTACCCGGGCGCGATGCAGCTGCCAGTCGCGGTGCCACTGCACGTACTCCGTCAGTGCCGCGCGGGCGAAGGCTTGCAGCTCGGGCCAGTCGTATTCGAGCAGCTCCGGGTAGGTCTTCTTTTCCTTGAGGTTGTGCCACAGCATCTGCAGTGCCACGCGCTCTGCATCGGCGACGGCCGTGCCGGTCTCCGCCTGCCGCTGCAGCAGGTAACAGTAACCGTAGATTTTAAGCTGGGCCCAGTGCAGCTGGCGCACCGACTCCGCCAACTTGTCGGGTGGACAATAAGTGGTCTTGATCTCGTCCAGCTGCACCGGCCGGTGCAGGTCCGCCTGCGGGTGCAGGATATCCACCCGCCCGCTGAGCTGCACCAGTGTGCCATCGATCGCTACCTGCACCTGCAGACGGTACTCGGACTCACTGCCCTCGGGGCGCTGCTTCTGCAGCTTCTGGTGCGCGCGGATGCCCTCCTCGGCGGTGGGTCCGCCGCTGCCGTCGCCGACCAGATCGCCACGGCGGCAGGCAAAATTCACCAGTTCACCCACCGACAGATGCAGGGGCCGGCGATCGCTCTCGGCCGCTGCTTCGCTTGCGGCTGCTATCGCGCAATGCATGGCAGTTTCCGCATCGCTCAAGGCTGCAGCCACTCCACATGCAGGACGCGGTGGCGGATGTGGTGTCGGGCAAAAAAGGCCAGCCAGCGCAGCTGGTTCTGCTGCAGGCGATCGCCGGGGCCCTTTACTTCCACCAGCTCATAGCCGCCCGCTGCCGGGAACAGGATCAGATCCGGCAGGCCGGCGCGGTGATGTTCGATGTCGCTCAGCAGGCGCCGGAACAGCCGTCGCCAGTCGTCCGCGGGAATGCGGGCCAGCGCCAGTTCCAGCAGTGCTTCCGGCAGCGCGTCCCAGGCCACCAGCGGATTGGCAATGCCCTGTTTGTCCCGATAGTGCTGCCACACGCGTCGCGCGAGCTTGTCGCCGTCCAGTTCGGCCAGGCGCTGTTCGAATGCGGCCCGGCGCAGTGGATAGAAGTCGGGTGTGCGAAAGTCGCTGGGCGCCACCTGGAACGGATTGAAGAATGCCCCGGGCACCGGCGCGAACAGGATGTCCCAGACATAGAGCCCCAGCACGCCATTAAACAGGCAGTTTTCCACGTAAAAACACCGGTCCCCCGCCGCGCCGGGAGAGGCCTGTTGCAGGTGCGCTGCCGCCAGCAATTCCACCCGTTCCGGAGCCTGCGGCAGTACTGCGGTTTGGGTCGGCGGCTGGTACCCGGCCGGCGGCTCCCAGCCTTCCGAACGTCCCGCTTTCTTGGCAGTGCGGTAGCCAAAGCTTTCAGCAAATACCTGCTCGGCTTCGTTGTGGGGTGCCGCCCGAATCTCGCGGCACAGGGCCAGGCCGGTGTCTATATCGCCGCGCCTGACGGCGATCCGCGCCCGGCGCTCGCGGGCCGGTGGGCGCGTGCAGTGCCGGTACAGCTGGTCGGCCGCCTCCAGTGCGTCCGATCGCTCCAGCTGTCGCGCCAGCGTCAAACGGAGGCGGTCAAGGCGGCGCAGCAGGGTGGCATCGCCCTCGATTCCAGCGCCGAAAGCGGGCAGCCGCCCGGCCAGTGCCAGGATCGCGTCCACTCCAGTCTCAAGCGCATTGTCGAGCTGCGCCAGGCAGTCGTAATAGCGCAGGTGCAGTTCAATCTGCGCCCGGCTCTGGAACGGGAGGCTTTGTGGATCCAGTGGGTAATTTTCGTAACGGTACAGCCCCAGGTCCCGCAGTACATAGTCGGTCAGATCCTGGTTGAGGTTGCCAAAAAAGCACAGTTTGAACGTTTCAAAGTGCGCTGCGGCCTGTATCGCCAGCAAGGATTCCGTCTCCAGCAGTGCGTTCAACAGCACCGCTGGCTCTGAGTGCTGCTCCAGCAGTGCCAGCTCCAGCGCCGGGCGCTTGAGGGTGCGGGGCAGGGAAACAGGGCTGGCGGCCAGCAACTCCGCCTTGCTGAACAGCGGCAGGACTTCCTCCAGTGGCAATACCGGATCGCGCTGTAGTAAGCCCGCCGTTACCAACCGGTCTGCGGCTTGCGGTAGATCATCAATCTCGGCGTAAATGAGCTTGCTTTGACGGAATAGGGCGCCCACTGAGGAGGGCACCCCCTTGCGCGACAGCAGCCGCACATACAGGCGCTGGCTGTTGATGTCCAGTGCGCGGAACGCGGTGTAAAACTGCCGCTCTCCCTTTGAGAGCATTGATTCATACCGCGCCATCACGAAGTCGACGAGGGCGACGAAGTTCGCCAGGTAATAATCCGGTGCCAGTTCAACGGGATCGGTCATACGGTACTGCTAGTCGATTGTGTAGTTGCTTGTGTAGTCGCTTGTGATTGGTTCCCGAGCTCATTTCGCAACTGCCGCTATTGGAATGGATATTTCAAGCGGTGCGTCGAAGAGCTCTGTCGGGGCTTGATAGCTGTACGGTTATACAGCATGTGTGGAACGGGAACAAACCCGGGAGCGACTACGCGGCCATCCCAGAGCCCAGCGAGGTGCACAAAGAATCGCCAGATCGAATCGGGCCCAATTGTTCGCGGACGGCAGCAACGAACGGCTGTCGCCAGTAGTCGCTTCCGGATTTTTTGACCAATAATACTGCAACGGCAACACACAAACCGAACGCTCCCATGAAGAAGCTCACGCTGATTCGACACGCCAAATCCAGTTGGGACAACCCCGACCTGGATGATTTCCACCGTCCGCTCAACAAGCGTGGCAAGCGCGACCTGCCGGCCATGGCGCAGCGAGTGCGCGACTTGGGCCTGCTGCCTGACCGGCTGCTGAGCAGCGGCGCTGTTCGGGCGCTCGATACCGCAGAGGTGCTGGCCGACACGCTGGAGCTGGATGGCGATAAACTACTGGTACTGTCTGAACTTTACGGGGCCAGCTACCAGTCGCTGCTGCGCCTTCTGCAGCAACAGAGCGACGACTGGAAACACCTGATGGTGATCGGCCACAATCCGGGGCTCGAAGACTTGGGTTATTACCTTACCCACGAGCGGCTGCCCAAGTTCCCCACCGCCGCCGTGCTGCATATAGGCTTGAAGATTACTCGCTGGTGTGAACTGGCTGAATCCTGCGGTACCGTCCGCCTCTTCGACTTTCCGAAGCTGCATAAATAACCTGTATTTTTCAAGGCCGATTTTGATCACGCGTATTCGGCGTGCCGAGCGCGCACGTTCAAACAGCTGATAGATGGCCAGATAAGTTTGCGTAGAGGAAGGGCTCCTCGTCTTCATCGGGCTTTCCGGTTACCGCCCCAGGCACATAGATTCAATGCCGGCACGATTGCCAGAATGGGATCTACCGAGAGGTCTGAATCCTTGGGAAGTGGCGGGTCACGAAGATCAGGTAGACTAACCAGAGTGCGAACCACACGGATGCGACTGCAGGGAGCTTGATCGGTGAGAGCAAAAATAAGCACCAGCGCCCGAGGCACATAAATACTTATGTGCCGGCCGCATAAATAATTATGTGTTGCCCACATAAATACTTATGTAGTATTCGCATAAATACTTATGCGAGGTCTCATCGTGGCATCAGTGATTATCGACGGCAAAAATGCAGACTCGACCCGAGTCTCCATCAGTTTGGATCAATTTTTGTGGAGACTGGTTTCTGCGGACTTCAATTCTGAAGCTGACGCGCGCAGCTGGGTCAGGGAATACATTTCCACGCTGCACACCACAAAGGGGCTGACCGCAATCGTTCGCGATCATTGCCTGCACCGCATCGTCAAGCCGTCACTGATTCGCCGCGTTCAGGGTCTGGAAGTGCAAATGGATATCGATGACACATAAGTATTTATGTTTGGCCGGCTGCGCGCCAGGCGAGATCTAGGGTAGGGGGCTTGCGTTTTGGTCGGCCTGGCTCAGCTGTCAATGGATTATCTATGCTCGCTATTGGTCACGATGATCGCCCAGGCTGGGAATATCTTCCAATAGTGCGGCATGGGATTTGAATCTGCCTTCTGGAAGATGCACATCGTAGAACTTGGGCTTGTGCGTTTTCCACCACATCAATTCGAGAAATGTCGCCGCTCTGCCAAGTAATACAAGAACAATTAAGCGGGCCTGTTCCTGCCACAAATTCTGCGAGCAGCGACGCCGCCGCGCGTCGGAGCAATAGCCGGTACATGGAGCGCATGCCCGCCGGCGCCGGGCAAATGGATTGCTGAAAAAACCCGTGCGGATTCTCTCAGCGCGCTAAATCAGTCGCGAGCCTGAAGGATTGGCGGGTCACAGGCGCGCACCTGCAGTGTTTCGCGCAGTGGGTATCTGCCCAGGTCGAGTAGCAGGGCATTGTCGCCGTCCGTCCGCGCGCTGAGTTTCTCGCCGTTGATCTCGGCGCAGACGAACGCCGGATCGCCGATCACCCGCACTTTGTAGTTGCGTTCGGTGGGCGCGCCGCGATAACTGCCCTCGGCGGCGCCGATGGTGAGGGTGCGGCTCGGCTGGTCGTACTGCAGCGCGGTGCGCTGAATTTCGCCCCGCTTGCGGTAGCCCTCGCTGACATCGTCGTCTTCGATCAGCTCGCCGCAGCCGGAGGCTCCGGCATAAACCTCGAGCAGCAGCACGCTCTTGTCGACAAACGCGGTGCTCAGCGCGTAGTCGCGCCTGGGTATAACCGCGCCCTGCCTGACGAACAGCGGCAGGGTGCCGAGCGGCGCGGGCACTTTCAGCACGCGACCGCCGCCGATCGGCGCGCGGCTGTGGTAGTCCACCCAGCCGCCCTCGGGCAGCCAGACTTCCACTTCGCCATCGTCTGCCGTGTTGGGGGCCACCAGGAAATCGTCCCCCCACAGGTATTGCAGGTCGCGCTTCCACGCCTGTTCCTCGCGGGGATATGCCAGCAGCATCGGGCGTGCCATCGGCAGGCCGCTCGCGGCGGCGCGGTGCGCAGCGCTGTATAGATAGGGCATCAGCTCATAGCGCAGGCGCGCGTAGTAGTGCGCGAATGTCTGCACGCTCTGCGGCCGGTCCAGCGGCCAGCGCGACTGGCCCATGCCGTGGGGTTTCCAAATGGGGGCGAAACTGCCGTAGGCCATGGACCACTGCACATACATCGGATCATCCGGACCCAGGCCGCGCTCCCAGTCGTGGAAACCGCCGGCGTCGTGTCCCCAGAACGGGAAGCCTGACAATCCCGCCAGCTGCATGCCGCGGATCTGGCTGCGCATGTCTTTGTAACTGGGCTCGATATCGCCGCTCCACAGGGTGGCATAGCGTTGGGCGCCGGCAGTCATGCCGCGCACCCACACGAAGGGGCGGCGCTCGATGCCGGACTTGTCCCAGCCCTGCTGCACCAGCGCCTTGGCAATCAGGAAGAACCAGTAGTTGCGCATCTCCGCAGAGCTGCGCCCATTGGCCAGGACCATATCCAACGGCGCCGCGCCCTGCTCGTCGAACTCGTCGATCCACAGCGCCTCGCCGGGATAGCCCAGGGCCGGATCGAATGCGGTGCGGTAAAAGATATCCCAGAACCAGCGGCGGAACTCCGCATTGGTCAGGTCCGGTGCACTGTCGGCGAAATCGATATTGTCCGACTCCGGCAGATTGAACGCCGCTTTCCAACCGTCACTGAATTGCGCGATACAGCGGTTGAAATCCAGGGTCATCACCAGCCCCTTGGCCTTTAACCACGCACCGTAGGCCTCAGGGTCCGGGTAGCGCTCCGGGTCCCAAGCCAGCTTGGACACACAGCGCTGCCCGCCGGCCGCGCGCCAGCGGTTGTCGTTGACCAGGTGATCCAGCGGGAAGCCCGCCGCGCGGTGTTCCGCGACCTTGCGCCGCCACCACTGCTCGTCGGAGGGGGTGGCCGAGTTGTGGTCATGACCCTTGTCCGACAGTTGCAGGCCAAACATCGCCTTCATCGGCAGGCGCGGGCGGCCGGTGAGCTGTGTATAGCGGTCTAGCACCTGGCCGAGTTTGGGGCCGGCGATAAAAAAGTAGTCCATGCGCCCGCCGAAACCGTTGTCGTCGATGGCGAAGCCGTAGTTGCTGTCCTCGCCAAAGTTGAACGTGTTGGCGAAGGTGCTGTTAAGAAATACCCCGTAGCCCTTGCTGGACAGGTAGAAAGGCACGATCAGCGGCGCCTGCTCGAGGTGGCTGCTGCCGTAATTGCGGCGAACTTTCCTGCCGCGTAGATCCAGGCTCTCCGCCCGGGCAAAATAGCCGTGACCAAGGCCGGTGAAGTGCTCGGCAGGATCGTAGGTGAAGCGGGTGGCGATGGTGTTGTCCCGCCAGCTCACCGGCGCGCTCTCCGCGAGCAGCGCTTGCCCGGCCTCCTCGAAACGCGCAGCCAGGCTCTGTTTGTCGACGATCACCGTTAAGCCTTCGGCGGTGCCGAGCCGCACTTCGCCTTTGCTCTCGCTCAGGGCCAGCCGGCTCGGCCAGTCGTGGCGCTCCACCATTTCGTAGCGGTCGTCGGCAAAGAAGTCCTCGCCGGCGCGCGCGCTCTGCAGGCGCAGCATATGCTCGCCGTAGGCGCGCACCCGCAACCGGCGGCCGTCCGCCGCGGTGAACAGATAGCTGCCGTCGTCCTGCGCACGCACCTCCGCGGCGCGGCTCCGACTTCCGTCGCAGGCCGTCAGCGGCAGTAGGAATAGGGCAAAGATGAAGGTGAGCAGGAAGCGAAGGGCCAGATTCACGGCGCCATTCCCCCAAATTATCCAGTTTTCGTTATTCGCTTGCATCGCCGCGAGCGCGGGGACAGCGGCACATTATGCGGGTACTGAGCAATTCGGGCCAATACGTCAAACCAGATAATCTAACGCATTGATATTTAGAGATAGCCCTAGTTGTTAAGTCGCTTGTCGCAACTGCATCGCAGGCATATGTTCGTATTTATAAAAACGATAAATGGACAGGCGTATGCTGGCCGATCGAAACGTTGCCGGCGTCGTTCATATCGCGTTCTCCGCATCAACGGAAACGACAGTGAAAATTGTCCAGAACCCTGCCTTTCAAAGCTGTCACCCCAACGCGACCAGGTCGCTGGCGATCTCGCCCGGCAGTCGACTGGGGCAAATATATTTGAATTTATGGCAGCATGTTTATCGCAGTCGAGTCGGAATTTCAGGATGCGGTTGCTTGGCTGCGGTGGCTATTGTCTCCACCGCGATCCTGGCGCTGGTCGGTGTGTGGGACACTCAGGTGGTTTCCGCTGCCCGGAGGGGAGGGCACCAAGCCTGAGCGGGGTGCAATCATCCCGCCTGTGACGCGGGCACAGTGCGGCCCCTGGTGCTCAGTCCACCCGCTTGACCGGCGGCGGTTCCCAGGAGCCGTCGAGGACCTCGAGGGCTGGCCAGTAGAGGCGCATCATCAGGGAGAAATCACCGCTCGCTGGTGTGGGCAGCCAGTTGGATTCCTTTTCCGGGCCGGGTGATTCGCGCTGAATGTAGAGATCGAGTGAACCGTCCGGGTTCAGCTCGAGTTTGTCCCGATCGCCGATCGCAAAGCGATCTATGGGGTTGTCGGCGAACAGCTGACGGTCGTTGTACATGGTGAGGGACCAGAAGGCGCGCACGGGTGGCAACTGGCCCCTGTCGAAGTGCACGATATAGCGCCGGTCACTTCGCAGGGGTTCTCCGTCTGCATCCGTGAAAGTGGTGGGGTAGACGGCATCTTCGGGGACATTGGCCCCCAGACCGCCATAGGCAACTGCTGCCCGACGCAGATAGTTGGTGCCGTAATTGCCCATACCGGTCAGGTTGATGTTCCAGCCATTGACAGAAGTACCGGGCATTTTCCAGGCCGCAACTATTCTCGGCAGGGCTTCAGCTGGTGCCGCTTCAAGAGCCTCCCTGACAGCATTCGGTTGGTCGTCCAGAGAAAAACTCTTACCGGGCTCTATGCCGATACGCTTCATGCGGTCGAGGATCGGGTAATCATGCGCATGAGGAGGATTGCTCTTGGTGCCTTCGGCAAACAGCGAAAAGAAAGTTTCCGCGTCCATCTTTGCCACCTGGTCCACCGGCGGGCTCATATCCCATTTGGGGTCGACAGCGCCTTTCGGCGGCGTATAGGGCTTGCCGTAGGCGCTGAGCGGAACCACCTTCATCCCTTGCTGAAACTTGTACACGGCCTCGTAATCCGCCTTGCCATTGGTCTGCACGCGCCCGCCCATCCAGCCGGAGGCCGTAGGGCTGTCGTAGCGGGTAACACCTGCCGGCAGCTCGCCCTCCCAGCCCGGGCCGACGATGGCGAAGGTCTGGGCACGGGTACCGGTAGTGCGTTTGCCGGGAACAGTGAAGACGTCGGTCCACTCGTCGAGGAAGGGCAGCAGAAAGTAGCGCCCACCGGAGTCGGGCACGGTGATGATCAGCGGCTCATTTGATACATCGAAATTCATCGAGCTGTAGAGGGTGTCCGCATTCGGGCTGGCGATGATGTCCATGCTGGCATCGGGGAAGCTCCGGGCGTGGGCCAGCTGGTTGATTGGACCCAGGGGAAATTGCGGCTTTTCCACATTGGTTGCCACTTGCCGGCTGAGGTGCATTATCACCAGCGGATAGGCGTAAATGTAGGCATCACGGGCGATTTCCCGCGCCTCCTGTACCGATGGCGCCTGCGCGCCGAGGCTTGCCGCAAGCGGCAGTAGCCAGAGGACGAGTGCCGTAAAGCGCAGAAAGTTTTTCACGGTATTCTTCCTTAAGTTTCTTGATTTGGAGTGGTGGCTAGTCACAGCCGCCAGGCGGTCGAAAATTCAACTATAGGTTTAGCATCTGCGGTTGAGGGCTAATCTCACGCCGGATATACCTCCAGCGGTCCACGTGGAAGACAATTTCCATATTGAATTTGGAGTTCGACGTAACCAGGGGCCGGCCGTTTGCGTCGGTACCGCCATACTGTTCATGTGCGCATAATATAGATTATGTTAAATCTGATGTTTGGCATTTTGGGGCGGCATGGCTATTTGACAAAATCGAGGGAAACATTGCACAAAGCCCTCTTAACGTATTGATATATATGGGTTTTTTTATTGAATCACCTCCAGCAAGAAGGAGGATGAGCCGTACAGAGATCAAGGTTAAGTAGTTGCGAGTTACGTACGGAGTTTGATATTTCGCATTTCCTGGAGGGTTGCCAAGAAGGCCGGCCCCTGTAGTTGCTCATCAAAGTTACCTAGCATATTGATATGCTCCCAACTGATAACTGAGCCATTAGAAATACCATCAGCGATAGACTGGCGCTGTTCAGCATCATCGATAGAAAGCAAATAATCAGACAAGTAGAGATAGTTCCATGCAATCACAATATTCTGAAGTATTGTGCTGCAGAGTAAAACTCTATCAATCTCTTCTTTTGAGCCAACATATAGCCGTTTACCTCGGCCGTGAAAAATTGACCTTGACAAGCCTTGGCCCAGTTCGATTCGGCTGAGGTGCTTTTCAATTACTTGACGCAACTCCAGATCATCTACGTAAGTCAATATAAAGTGTGTTTTAAGTAGTCGGCCAAACTCTTTAACAGCTCGATACAATTCAGTATCTCTTGAGCTTGATGATAGTTTTCGAAAAATATCACTTGCGGAGACATAGTTCATTTTGATGCTGGCCATTAGCCGTAAAATGTCATCCCAGCGCTTAATAATGAGTTTTCTATTTAGCTTGGTCTTCGGGCCGATTCTAAACTTACTATTCTTTTTTAGTGATTCATTTTCATAAGAGTATAGCGTTTGCCCTTGTACGGATTTTATTCTTGGGGCAAAAGTTACTCCCAAAAAATGTAGGCCAGCAAATATCGCTTCTGTATATCCATGCGTATCTGTAGAATGTAAGTGATTTTCCTTCTTTAGTTTGGTTTCCGGGTAAAGAGTACGCTTGGATTCAGCAATCCCGGCTAGCATATATGGAGCTTCGCGCTCTGAAGATGTTAGAACGTTGACATTAAAGAAAATCTGCTGATCATCGATAAAAGCGTTTGCACTAATTCCTTTATCTTTTCCGTAGTATTTATATGAAAAATTTGCCATCAGTGAATCTACAGCCACTACAATCTTGCGGCCATCACTAGAGGTGTGTAATCTCCCATCGTCACCAGAATATACTTTTGGAAGTGACAAGCTCTTAATTAGATGTACTATATTCTCATTTACTTTCTTTAAGTTATTCACAGAAAAGCGATTAGATTCAATATCTCTAAGCTGCTTTAAAGAAATTTCTTGGCATGCCTTGGCCATATGATTGTGGCCAATATTTGTACCCAAGCTCATGAGTGCCGCATAGGCATGCGACAGCATAAACTCCTCATTGGCAAATCGTTTTGTGCGATGCTCTAGCTCTTCGGTAAAATTTGTGTACGTATTTATTTGGTGGATGATTTGATAAAGACTAAAGCTTGCTTCTTCTCCCATGAGCTGAGAGACAAACTGATCAGTTGAAAAGTCCGTTGCTGGGGTGTCGACTGACCAAGTTCCGTTTTTATTAAATTTTACATACGTGTTTTCTTCGCTATCGATTCGATGGTTAACCGTTTTAAAGAGTTCTGTCACGGTTTTTCCAATCGAATCCAAGTATTTCTCAGGGTCACGGTATTCATTCAAGCCTGTAGAAATAAGAATCTCATCGAAAGATTTTCGCCATATTTCAGATGGCATAAAATAAGACTCTGTAGGTCGGTACTTGTAGCTGTACTTTAGAGTCAAAGATTCATCTTTAAACCCCTCGAAAGCGCGGATAATTAGTAATGCTTTGTACTTTCCAATAGCGGAAAACTCGTCCTCTCGGCAGATTAGATCACGCTCGTACTTTGTTAAAAATTTCATTGGAGTTGTATCGGAAATCTTATCCAGACCTTTCTGATATGCTGTTATCGCCGAAAGGAGCTCCGGGCTTGAGCAGCTTTCAAAAACCAGCGGCCTCAAAAGCGGGCCTAGTGATTTCTGAATTGAGCTGGATCTTGAAAATATAAAGTTATAGTAGTCAAACTTCTGGCGACGCTTTATTATGTCGGTGTCGACAGCCTGCAAGGTGACGTCGACATCTTCAATGTCTGAAAGCATGAGCGATTCAGCTAATTTTAGAATTTTACGTACCTTCTCCCGATCTGATAATTTGTTTGATCGTGCTATATCGATGATTTTCTTGATCAGTTCTTTACTGTTGCGAGCAACATTACTTATAGCCGCCGCTGCGTCTAAGAATTCACTTTCGTGCTTATCACTTTCTCTATTTTGATAGGCCCTAGCATGATTTAAAAGCTGTGTGACGATCTTTTTTCCCGCATCTACAGCGGCATCTGAACGGTGAAAGTGCTGGTACTGTAGATATGCCAGTAAATGTAAGTTCCGGCGATCCTGATTTCGAAACTTTCGGAGTTGAGTGGTGGTCGCTTGTTTTACCCAAATAGCGAGATCTTCTGTTGCCTCCTGGGTAAGGTATAAGGCCGAAATTACAGGTAAAAACTCAGTATGCAAATCATGAAATTTCTGCAATATTCTCCCATTTAACTTGCAGTGATTGAGTTGGCTTCCCTGTTTGATACGTTTGACATCACGATGCAGCAGAAATTCGTCAGATTCCGAGACTAGATTATTTAGAACCTGTTGTTGCGCATCTGACAAGTGAGTACGGATTTCTGTGGCGAGCTTTTCCTCGTAGTCTCGGTATCCATGTTGAATAGTTTCTCGGACAGTGGTAAATGAAGGGACCTCTCGATGTTGCTCCAGGCAATACTCCAATAAACAATCCGCGATGTCAGATTTTCTGCGACGTTTATCAATTAGGGAATTCGCAAGATCATTAAACCTTGCCTTGAAACTCGCATCAAAAGCTTGCCAGTCATATTGCTTTAGAATTTTACTCTTGTGCCGGGAAGCGACATCTGTGGGGTAGTCAAACGAAGCCTTGGTCGACTTCAGAGATAGAGCTTTTCTAGCTGCACGGATATGTTCTACTGGAAACTCTGATACGTTGAAGAATTGACGTTTTCGCGTGAAGTAAATGACTTGGAGAAGAAAGCCGACTTTGTAATCCTCGCGAGTTATCTTCCTAAGTGCCCGCTGGGTAATCGAATCACACGTAAAAACGCTTCGTTGCCGCAAATCGAGTTTTGGAGGTGCGTCCCAAGCCTTTTGCCGGGATGGGGGGAGTATGTGCTCCTGCTTCGAACTCATGTTATTTTGGTAGCCCCTTCCTTGGCCCAGCAAAGCCATTAATTCTATTTGGTTATAAAAAAATATATTCTAATAACAAAATATAGATTTTACTGTAGTGTACACAACAGTAAAATTGTATTTATGGAATAAAATGAAGATTTTTAATTCCAATATCTTATAAGATGCGATAATTGTATCGCTTACTTGATAAAATTCAGTCGATGAATCCTACTGCAGAACTCTATCAATCTCTACAAGTCGCATATGATCGATTTAACGAGCGGTTATTTGATGCATCTCTTCCTCCTGTCATTTTCACAGTGCAACGTAAACCCGGAGTAATGGGGTACTTTACTGGTGATCGTTGGAGTGATGTACACGGCAAGATTGTGAGTGAAATAGCGATCAATCCATCCTATATAGCTAGCTCACGACTTATTGAAGTCATGCAAACATTGGTCCATGAAATGGTTCATTGCTGGCAACATTTCCACGGGAGCCCCGGGCGTAAGTACTACCACAATGTGGAATGGGCGAAAAAAATGATTGAGGTGGGTTTGATGCCCAGTTCAACAGGTGAGCCCGGTGGGAATATAGTTGGACAGTTTATGGGGGATTACATCCTGGAGGACGGCAGCTTTCTGAAAGTCTTTCAGGAGCTTGAAGCGGACCGTGAAATTGGCTTGGCTTGGCTTGACAGAAAAGCTCTGCCTCGATTATTTGAGCCAGTAATTGCAGGACCCAACCCTAATTCAAAACCTAATAGGGCGCTGCTGGATAGGCACATTGAAGAGAGTGGTAACTCTGGTGAATATGTTCAATCCGAAGATGGCTTCGAAGTATCACCTTTAGATCAAGGATACCCATTCACTTCTACAGGCCCAACGGTCAGTTCATTGTTGCCAAGCAATCTCCAGATCCTGGAAGCTCCTAGAAGAAAGACTCGCATCCGTTATCAATGCCCTTGTTGTGATGTCATTGTGTATGGAAGACCAAAGCTACACATATTGTGTGGCGATTGTGACGTCCAGTTTGAAGGGGATCTTGAATGACAAAGTGAACGCTTATCCTCGAAGCGCTCACGAATCAATTTTGCGGTTATGGTGGATGACCCATGTCAGAAAATATAGTAAATTGCCTGACATGTGACAATCAGGCTATTTAGTGGGGTTATTCATGACCCAGAAAAAAGATTGCTTTCTCAAGCACGAGATTATTGTTGAAGATAACCCAAATGCAACACTAAAAAGAATTTCTCATAATTTGTCTCGTGGAGGATACTGGTCATCATTCACGCATGTACCAGCACCATTTGGAACGGAAGATGATAATTGGTGCCCTCCACCCGAGTTGGAGTGGTATGAGAACATAGTCATGGGATATTGCTGGGAATTACCAGATCAAGCTAATTCCATCCTTATTAATATTGCGAGATTACACAGGCACGAAACTGAACTTTGGGATTCATACCAAAAAGAGTTACGGGAATCAGTACAGTAATACCACATGGCAAATCCTATCGGTGCGAGTTTCATAGCCAATGCGGCCAGCATTGAAGACCTTGAGCATGACTGCAGAACTCACCTCGAATTGAGAGAGCGACAGAAAGGTAAGGGGACGGCTTACGCCTATCAATGTCTGATCTGCGGCGAGGCCGTGGGCAGTGAGGTATCCAAGAAAGGGGTCTCTATACAGCCGCTGCCGTTTGATGAGGAAGTTGGTGAACTCTATTCCAGTGTCAAATTTAGGTTTCTGGAAGAGATGAGGAGGGTACGGGCTGTACAGTGAGGGTATTCACCTGACAGTTGCCTCCTAGGATCTGTGGATAACTTAGGCTGCTGCCGGTGTGCTCTTCTTCTCTCCTCCTGGCTTAGGTAAGCCAGCTTTAAACATCGTATACGGCGTTCGACCGTTCATGTTGCGGCCCTGATGGGGCCGTTTCTCGTTGTACTTGAGCAGATACTGATCCAGATCATTCTGCATTTCTGCCAGGGACTCGTACCACTTCTCCCTTCCCTTGATACGGAAGTGTTCATCGAGAAGTGTTCGGTGAAGTCGCTCTACGAAGCCGTTGCTCTGAGGACGCCGCACTTTAGTTTTCCGGTGCTCGATCCCCTCCAACTGTAAGAATAGTTCATAGGGGTGGGTGTCCGAACGACCACAGAATTCGCGGCCGTTGTCACTCAGGATAGTGCTGATTTTTGCTAGATGTTTCTCGAAGAATGGCAGCACATCACTATTCAGAACATGGACGGCAGTAACCGGCATCTTGTTGGTGTAGAGACGGCCCCAGGCATAGCGGCTGTAACAGTCAATGACAGACTGCAGGTAGATCTTGCCGACGCCTTTCAATACGCCGACAAAGAACGTGTCTACAGCAACTAAATCACCTGTATGCCGCGTTTCTATGTGTCTTTCGCGGAATTCAGGACTGAAGCGTTCGAGCGCTTTGACTTGGGAATCTGTGAGGTGAAAGCCCGATTGAGAGCTGGTCTTTTCCAGCCGCAATAGCCGCTCGTGCTTGGTCGTGAGGTTATGGCGAACCCAGACACCTCTGACTCCACCGGAGCTTACCTGTATGCCTTGAAGTGAGAGTTCTTGGGCCACTCGTAGACAACCCTCGGTTGGGTTCTTCAGGCAATAGTCCAGGATGGCTTTTTCTACCTCGTCGGTTACTCGGTTTGGGTGAGGGCCCCTCGCCCCCGGCAGCCGATCTATCAACCCCTGAGAGCCGTAAGTCTGGTAGTTACGGCGGATCTCGTAGAATTGCTGGCGGGAGTAGCCCATGACCTTGCAGGCCTTGGAAACATTCCCCAGTTCATGTGCCAGCTCTAGCAACGACAGTTTGCGACGTGCTACTTTCGCTTGTGTGGCCATGGTGATTCTCCTGAGTAAAAGATTGGTTTGGCGATTAATCTTTTAACCCAATGGAGGCACCATGGCCACCGCTTAAAAAGTGGCCAGGTGTCAGGTAAATACCATCACACTACATACGGGCCAATAGCCGCCCCGCGCTGCCTTCGCGCCCACCCAGCGTCGATCTCTACGATGCTTTTTCGAGACAGATCAACCAAACGATCGAGGACTTTAGAGCTGAACACACTGATTGTGAAATCAACCGGTTGTTTCACAGTTATCTGGTTAAGCAGCGAGCTGCGCATATCGACGCACTTGAAAGTCGATGGTCTTCGGAGCTAGATTTGGCGCACTGGTTCAAGAGGGCATTTTCCCGTTGGTTTGAGATTTTCGAGGAAGTTGACGGCCTCGGCTATATTGATCGCGAGCAAAGAAATCTCCGGATTGACTTTGTAATCCGGCCTAAGCCGATCCTACAGCGCGCCGGGTTTGCCGATCAGTACATGGGTGTCGAAGTAAAATTCCTTGACCCTAGGACTGACAAGGGCTTTCACGGGAAATCCTCAAGAGGTATCTTTCAGGCGCTGAGTTATTGGTATAGCGGCACTACCTGGGAAATTGACAAAGGATGCCAAGTCAAGCTGTCGTCGGTGTTACTGTTTAGTAATCTTTCCTTTGCAGACGAGCGTGAGTATCTCTTCGGTTCATACGACCGCCATACCGGTACGCTCTGGCGCGCTTATCTCAGTCTTGCTAACCACGCGAACTTCGGAGAGATTCAGGTCAGGCGGTGGCCGAATGGTAGGCTCGCCTGGTTCCTCGCTTTCAATGGCGCCTACTATTTTTCCAAGCACTATGACGATCGTCTTGTCCCCGGGAATACCAATGTGATCAACAAGAAAAGAATCGGCAATACTCGGTGACTCATTTTATAGATCTGCTTGAGTTCGGTTTCGCAATATACCTTCCCTGCTATTTGACGCCGCGACTTTTTCCGCTTTGCGCGCGTATGCGATTCTCAGTCTGTACGTATACAGTATCGGTGGTTGCCATACTTGAGTGGCCTAAATCTTCGGAAAGATCCTTGAGTGCACGGCCACGTTCAATCTCCATGCTGGCGCCAGTGTGTCTTAACCAATGTGTAGAAGCCTCTTTTAGCTTACGGGCGCTGTCTTCACCTTCGGTGGATCGCATTTCCTCGTAAGCACGATCAAAAACTTGCTGAACAATACGAGTGATCTGTCGAGATGTCATACCGCCTTGTCCGCGAATTTTTTCTACAATGGGCTGATTTTCTCTTGAAGCCGGCAACGGACTTAAGCCTCTGTAGGCGCGGTATCGCTTAAGGAGTGGGACAAAACTATTTGGAACAGTAATATCACGCAATTTCCGGCCTTTACCGAAAATTTTCAGCCACCAGTTGCCGTCCGAATCCTGCCAGAAGTGGCTCATGATTGGAGTCCATTGCGGGCGTTCGGACAGCTCTGAAACTCGTAGAAATAACGTCTTGAGCGCACAAATTACAAACAGGCTTCGCTCATAGATTGGGTCTTCTTCGGCCATGGTCAATGCGACATCAAACACATATTGCCACTGGGCTTCGGTCAGCCGTCGAACTTCTTTAACCTGAGCGTCCTTGATAAAATGGCGACAATCTGGTTTGGCAATTTGAGCGGGATTTCCATACAGATATTCCTCGTTCATCAAATACTTGTAGAAAGCAATGATCCCAGTAAACGTGGCAGCCAAGGTCTGCTGTGATGGCTTGTACTTTCTTTTATCCGGCTTTGAGTCTGGGTTATCGCTATTTTTGGGCTGCTTGAGCTTAAACGGCGCCCAGGACGGGTTTTGAATAAACCGGCCGTTGTTGAACAGGAACTTCTCGTGGTTGGCCAGGCAGATCCAGGACACCGGCGGCTGCCAGCAGAAATCCGCATACTCGAGGATATCGGCCTTGCGCAATCGCTCCGTGGGTGTGCCTTTGACCAGGAACACCCACAACAGGAAGCGTTCGGTCTCATTGCGGAAGCGTGTAAAGGTATGCTCGGACTTGTTGCGGCCCGTGTAGCTCAGGAACTCCTGGCCCCAGCGCCAGTGTGCCTGCCACCAGGTCTCGCCAGATTCCAGGAAGCCCCGGAGGTCTGGATAGTCGTTAAAGCTGAAGTCCTTAAGCTCAGCATAGGTCGGATACAGCGGGACGGGTTTGGGGATAGCCATACGTAAGCCTGAAGTCCGGGTTTTCAGTGAGAAACCCATTCTACAGGTCTCTACAGGCTATGTCGAATACTAAAGGGTATTAGAAGGATGTGGGATATAGGTCTTTGTCTTTGCGAGTCAGCTTTCGAAACACCCTCGCTGCCGAGGAAGCTTGATTGTGAAAGACGTTATCCCATGTGCAGAAGAAACATCAATGGTGCCTTCGTGCGCGTCCACGATGGATTTGACGATAGCCAGACCCAGCCCTGCCCCTTCTGTCTGGCGCTGACGTGAGGGATCGACCCGATAGAAACGGTCGAACAGTCGAGGCAGGTGTTCGGCGTCAATATTCGCGCCCGGATTTTCCACGCTCAGGTATGCAGTTTTATCGGTCTCCCATATTCTGAACTGCACTTTCTCCCCTTCAGGAGTGAATGGAAGTGCGTTGGATAACAGGTTGGACAACACACGGCGCAACATTGCCCGGTCCCCAATGACCGTTGCTGGCTGAGCATCAACTTGTAAGCGGATACCCTTTTCTTCCGCCAAGGCAGCAAAGAACTCTATAGCCGCCTTTACTTCCTGAACTAACTCCAATCGTTCCCAATCAGGTTTGAGTAAACCATTCTCATTCTGGGCCAGCCATAACATGTCCTTCACCATCTTGGACAACCGTTCCTGTTCCTCCAGGTTTGAATAAAGTAACTCTCGGTATTCATCACGGCTTCTGGATTTGCTCAACCCCACCTGAGTCTGTGTAATCAGGTTGGTTAATGGTGTGCGCAACTCATGGGCGATATCGGCCGAAAAGTGGGAAAGTCTTACAAAACTGTCTTCCAGACGGCCGATCATGCTATTAAAAGATTCCACCAGGGTCATTAGCTCAGCTGGTACAGTCTCGGTGTCCAGTCGAACGTCCAGCCGATCCGGCTGTATATCCCGCATCGCTTCGCTCAGCTCGCGTAGCGGCGCGTGCCCCTGCTGCACACCGAACCAGCCCGCCAGCAGCGTAGCTATCCCAGTCACAGTCATGATCAGCCACAGGGTGCGACCAAAGCTTTGCAGAAATTGGAGATGGGGACCGATGTCAATGGCGGCGACAATGCGGTATCGGCTCTCACCGACCTGAGTTTGTGTCACTGTGCCACGGTAGGTTTTCCCATCTAGTGGCCAGAGATACAAATTGTCAGAACGGGCTCTGTTTGCCGGGGCGTGGATAATGGTTTGCACTGAACGCGGCGACTCAGGCGGTCCATAAATCAAATGATTGTTTTCATCCCAGACCTGAAAATAAACGCCATGATGCCCTGATACGGCATGAGCCAAAGCGTCCGTTGCTGCCAGGTCTTCATTGCTTGCCCTTTCCAGGGCTGCCTCCACCGCATGAGTAATGACCAACAACTCGCCGGCGTCCTGTTCCGCGAAGTGCCGTTCCACCGCGCTTTGTACCAGGTGGCCAATGATCAACACGCTCAAGCTGATCGCAACCGCTACGAAGAACATCACCCGGCTATTGAGCGATAGCGGGCGACACCGAGTGAGGCTAAACTTCGTCACGGTCATCCTCGACATCCAGCTTGTAACCCAAACCGCGTACGGTATGAATAAGCTTCGGCTCAAAATCGTCGTCGATCTTGGCGCGTAGGCGGCGGATAGCCACATCAATTATGTTGGTGTCGGAATCAAAGTTCATGTCCCATACCTGAGAGGCAATAAGTGAACGTGGCAAGACTTCACCCCGGCGACTGATCAGCAGCTCCAACAGGCAGAACTCCTTGTGGCTGAGGTTAATTTTGCGACCCGCGCGCACGGCACGATGACGCCTTAGATCCAGGGTCAGGTCCATCGCCTTGATTTGATCCGTCAATAACGGTGCAGTGCTTCTTCGTAGAAGGGTACGAACACGGGCCAGCAGTTCGGCAAACGCGAACGGTTTAACCAAGTAATCGTCCGCGCCTATTTCGAGCCCTTTAACCCGGTCATCCACGCTGTCACAAGCGGTCAGGAAGAGGGCTGGTGTTTGGTGGCCCGCTTTCCGCAGTGACTGTACAATGCGCCAACCATTCATACCCGGAAGCATCACGTCCAACACCAGCAGGTCAAAGGTTTCAGTCATGGCAAGGTGATGCCCATCCAGGCCATTTCGTGAGAGGCTCACCACAAATCCCGCCTCGGTCAGACCTTGTTGTAAATAATCGCCTGTTTTGATCTCATCTTCGACCACTAACAACCGCATCGCTGTGTCGCTCCGTTTATCGCTTTAAGACCGGTTAGCCCATGGTGCCATACCATAGGCCTGCCCGACACTGGCTGGCTTTCGAAAAATTGATCAACTTCACTTGTTGTGGCGCAAGATAGTTCTCGATTAATATCAAGTGGAAAATCGTCTGGCAGTCTTTTACCGGAAGAAAATTTGGTCTGCTTCACGTTGTTATTTTTCTGTGAACCTTTCCCCTGATGGATTCCCGCGGTGATAACGTCAAGAAAGCCGAGATTGCGCCAATCAGCAACTGACTTACCATCAATGAAAAGCCGCGCCGTGGCATTAGCGGCTAATCGCGAGGGATTATAGACCGACTGCGATGTTGCACGGGACTTAACCCGCACAGTGTAAGCACTATCAGCAACAGCGTACGCAATCTGTAAAAATCGCAGCGCGACCGCTATCTTCAATAAGAAATATCTATGAATAACCATTGACTTTACCGCAATACAGTCACGACCAACATGGTCACAACCAACGCCTCGTTAAGATCGCTAAATATTCCAGTCCGCGAGATGTCCACTTTCTTTCTTTCCAGGAATCCAACTCTATGCGTTCAGAAAATCGCAAATCATTATTAAAATTATCATTCAATTTACAGGATAAATTCATATTTCTGGTAATCAAATTCAGTTCAAAGTTGGTAAATAAGCTGCGATAATCCAAATTTGCTGTTCCGACCATCGACCAGCTTCCATCAATGACTACGGTTTTCGCGTGAAGTACACGTGGCAGATATTCATAAATTCGTACGCCTGCCGCGAGTAACGATCCATAAATATGCCGAGCCGCCCAGCGCGCAATTGGCACGTCACTTTCTCGGGGAACAAGCAGCCTGACATCCACACCACGCTCTGCGGCAAGACGTAATTGCTTGAGCGTGTACGTATCCGGCACCAGATAAGGAGTTGTCAGAAAAATAGATTGTTTAGCCTTGCTGAATGCAGCCCCAAATACACAGCGAAGCCGATAACGACACATCAGGGTATGATTGTGTAACAATTTGCTACCGGAATTTTCCTGTTTGGGAACCCAGTGTTGGCGGCCCTGCCAGAAGGCATCAAACAACTGTGAGGCCACGTCGACGAGCGGACCGTCAAAGCTCACATGGGTGTCGCGCCAGCGGGACTCTCCATAAAAGCTACGGGAATTTTCATTGTGGATATTAAAGCCGCCGAGATACGCGATACGATTATCGACGATAAGTAGCTTGCGATGATTGCGATGGTTGTAACGCCATGGCTGGCGCCAGCTCCAGCGGTGAAACCAGCGCAATTGAACACCGTGCTCACGGAGATGGTTTTGCATTTTTCGTGAGAACCAGAACAGGGAACCAGCTGCATCGATATGTACCCTAACGAGCACGCCCGCTCGTGCCCGTTCGATCAAAGCCTGACTAAACTGATGCCCTACCCTATCATCAGCATAGATATAACTCTCTAATTGTATGCAATCTTTCGCCTTTGCGATTGAGGACAACATAGCTGAATACAACTCGTCGCCCTCAATAAACAAGCGAAAGGTTTCCTTACGATCACCAGCGTTAGCAATACAATCAAACTCAGGTGTTTTTGTTCCTCCGTTAGAGAGCATTAGTCATCAGCCCCAATTATAAGCCGTTGTACAGAGGATACCGTACAAGGTGGTACAGCCCATCAGTGACCAACTCGTTGGCTGGTCGCGCACGGAACTCCTGCCGCCAACTCTAAAAAAATGCCAATCCCTAGAGAGACCAGAACATAGTCGAAAATCACTGAAATTATCATACCGGTATCTCCCTTACCCAACAGGGTGGACCACAAGCTTGCATTTAGATCGGTCCTGTCGAGCCCAAAGAATCTCGAAAGAAAATAAATGGTCCGAGGAAACCCATACATCTCCACATACAACGCAAAGATAAATATCTGCACATCCCTGCGCTGGCCCACTCACGCAAGGTTTTAGGTACCACGTAACGGTAGAAAGCCATGAAATCCCCACAATCATGATAATAGTGAGCCCCCATTCCCAGAGTGAGTTATATATTCTTCCATTTTTAATTCCCCCTTATGATCTATCGCGCCGACTGTCATCTTGCCGCTAATGAAAACGCATAGGCCAACGTTATAAACCCGCCAGTAAACCCAACAATCGACAGGCGTAGGCATATTCGTTGTCGTACCAAACCTGGAGCTTGACAGTACGGTCTCCGATTACCCGTGTTGAGAGCCCATGAACAATGGCGGAATGGGGGTTGGCGATTGAAAACCGCATCACCAAGGTCCTGAAGCACCGCCGCCGAAACTACCACTGCCACTACCAAAGCCGCCCGGCGTGAGCTGTCGTAACAACCTCCATGGTGGCCGTAAAATCCGCCTATACCCAATTGCCGAAAAAATATCAGGGGGATAAATCGGTGCCAACAGAATATTCATAGTTCATTTCCGTCATCTGTAAGAGTCGTAGTTACCACAATGTCTCCGTGCTAATACCTAATCCAATGCCTATCAGCAATGTGAGGAAACCAGCCGCTACAGGTAGACGCATGGATTGGTCCCCTACGAATAACACGATTGAGAACTTAAAAATCAGGTTGGCAATGAAAGCGATGACAATAGCGATCACCGCGACAGAGGGTGTGAGCGCTTGCGTGGAAACCAGTTTTAGGTTTGAAATGGTGATGGCGTCCAGATCGGTCAACCCCGAAATGAAAGCCACCAAATAAACGCCGGTATCTGCAAATTGATCGTTCATCCAGGAAGACAGCATCAATACCAAGACGAAACCCGCAGCAAACCCAAGTGCCGTCTTCAGTTCTGCGGGATTTCGTACTTCCAATTCAGGCAATGCTTTCTTCCTGCTGGCGGTGCTTTGATATGCCCAGACCACATACGCCGTACCTGCCAAGCCTCCTCCCAGCAGCCAATACAACATGGGCTGTAGCATCGAGGGCTCAACCGCGGCAACCAAAATTCCGATGCGCACGAACAGCACAATGTGGGAGAGCAAGATGATGGTGCTGGCAGCAGTAGTAAATCCCGGTATATTCTTACTGTGTCGCGCGTAGACTAATGTTGTCGCTGTGGTGGAAACAAGCCCGCCAAACAGCCCAATTACCAAGAGTCCGGCCTTGCCTTCCAGACAGCGCAACGCGACGTAGCCAGCAAGACTGATGCCACTGATCAATACCACCAGCCAACCGACCTGGTAGGGGTTAAATACCTCGTAGGGCCCATAAGTAGTATCAGGTAGCACAGGCAACAGGATAAACGCTACTGCCGCGAACTGGAAAAACGAGCGGATATCTTTGTCGGTCAATTGCTTGGGCATGCTCCGCAACTGTTCGCGAAAATACAGTATCGCGGTAATGGCTATTGCCAGTGCGGCTGGGAGCTGAGGGTGACCGAGCCAGAGCCCATAGCCCAGCCCGAACGCAATCACCCCGGCCATTATCGTAGTGGTATCCGGCTCTTCCGAGGTTGACCGAAATTGCGCCACCACCAGTGCCGCTCCAACCAGGGCGCCGATGGTAATGGCTACGCCCGCGTTTTGATTCAATATGCCGATATACCCCGCCAGGCTACCAGCCAGTGCGATAAGCGTAAACGTGCGCACTCCGGCGATGGTATTGTGATGGCGCTCCCGTTCCAGGCCGATCAAAAAACCGATACCAATGCTTTGCGCAAAGAGCATCAGGTGGGAAAGTTCTGTCTGGTATTCAGTCATCGGCGAGTCAGTCCCGTTCCACAATGAGCTAATACAGCTTTAACACCGGCCACACGTCCGGCGCGCTGGATGAATTGATAATTGGTGACGATATGGCCTTTTACATCCCGGAAGAATCCAGAGCCCGTGCCGGCTGGCGCTTCAAATACGCTTCGGTCCCTGGGATTGGCGACTGCAGCAAGGCAGTGATAAAAACCACGGCACCGCGGGCTTGCTGCAACACCTCAATAGTGTTTTGCGCATCCGCACCCAATCACTTCGCTCTACCGCGGACGGTATTCCGGGGCTCCGCCTGACCTGCCGGTGACCACCCGACCAAAACGCGGCCACAATACAGATGAGGATGTAGACGATAAAACCCCCTCAAGATGTCACCGCTTCAATGCTCCTCCACTGAAGCTAAACGGGAAAATGCCGCCTGCTGGATGTAATCGGAAACGGCAATTTTTTTCTTGATGGACGCCAGGCGCCGCTCGTCCAGGGTTTCCTCCGCGAGCAGTTCGCGGGCGGTCTCCTCAAGAACCGACTTATTGAACGTCAGCACGTCAGTGGCCAGCTGAAAGGCCTCATCCAGTAATTTGCTGACGGCTACCGATACACGTTGCGCCATATCCGGGCCAAAGCGCAGGCTTGACTCAGCAAGAGTGGGATCGAGAAACTGTGTTTTCGGTACATCGATGGATAACATACCGATCTCATCCGACATTCCGTATTGGGTCACCATAGCTCTGGCAATGTCAGTGGCTTTTACCAGGTCATCTGCCGCGCCGGTGGTGACTTCACCGAATATTAGTTGCTCCGAAGCCCGCCCCGCCAGTAAAACGGCAATCCGGTTCTGCAAATCCTTTTTACTCATCAGGTAGCGATCTTCAGAAGGCCGCTGGATGGTGTAGCCCAGTGCGCCCACACCGCGCGGAATAATAGAAACTTTTTGAATCGGCTGCTCCGGACTGAGCGCCATGCCCACCAAGGCATGACCCATTTCGTGGTGGGCCACAATGGCCTTTTCCTGGGGATTAATCAGCCGGTTTTTCTTCTCCAGGCCCGCAACAATACGCTCAATGGCATTGACAAAATCGTCCATGGACACGGCATCGGCACTGCGCCGGGTGGCAAGTAAGGCTGATTCGTTAACCAGGTTCGCCAAGTCCGCGCCGGTAAACCCCGTCGTCATGGAAGCCACTGCTTCTATGCTGACGGTTTGGTCAGAATGGATCTTTTTCATATGCACACGCAGGATCTGCTCACGGCCGATCTTATCCGGACGATCCACCAGAACCTGGCGATCAAACCGACCGGCACGCAACAGTGCCGGGTCGAGGATTTCCGGCCGGTTGGTAGCGGCAAGAATAATCACACCCTCTGAGGGATTAAAGCCATCTAACTCGGTCAGCAATTGGTTCAGGGTTTGTTCCCGCTCATCGTGCCCCCCGGACATGGCGCCGACACCCCGCACACGGCCCAGCGCATCCAACTCGTCAATAAAAATAATCGCCGGCGCATGACTTTTTGCCTGTTCGAACAAATCCCGGACCCGGGCCGCACCGACGCCGACAAACATCTCGACAAATTCGGAACCACTGATCGAAAAAAAGGGTACACCCGCTTCACCGGCCACAGCGCGAGCGATCAGGGTTTTACCGGTACCCGGTGGGCCGACCAGCAATACGCCCTTGGGGATGTGTGCACCCAGCCGGCTGTAGTGACCGGGTTCCTTTAAAAACTGTACCACTTCGATCAATTCATCCTTGGCTTCGTCCACGCCGGCCACATCTTCGAAATCGACACCCGTATTTTTTTCCACTAATACTTTTGCTTTGCTCTTACCGATATTCATCATACCGCCCATCCCTTGCTTGCCGGCAAATTTACGGAAGAGCAGAATCCACACTAGGAAAAATACCAGAGCCGGCGCTACCCAACCGATTAGCGTAGCCAAAGGGCCCCCTGAAACCACGCCTTTATAATTCACGTTGTAGGCATTCAGCTTTTCGGCCAGATCGAATTCAACCCTTGGCGTGACAAAATGATCTTTTCCCTCGATTGGTTCCTTAAAACTGCCGCTAATGGTTTGCTGATCAACCACCAGGTCCTTTAACCGGTCCTGTTCAAGGTAGCGTTCGAATTCACTGTAACTGAGCTCAACTTGGCGGGCTGTATGCCCCCAAAAGCTCTGAAACAATACAATCCCCCACAACGCGACGAACAGATAGACGAGGTTAAACTGCTTTTGTTTATTCATACTTTTTTCTCAATGACAACCGCCGCCGATTAGCCAATGCGCCAGATTATCGAATTCACAATTTTCGCCATGGCGAATAAACCCGCACGCCGTCCTGTCGATAAGCTCGCAATGCGGCGTTATCGCTTTCCTTTGGATGGCCACTTCGATCACATCAAACGAAGCTCGCAGTGGATAGCGGGTGATGTAAATACACTGTCTTTCAGACACCAGTCCTGCTTCGCTTGCTTGTAATCGGCCGCATAGCTTTCAGTAGCCTTGGCAGCGTCGCGCCCTTATCGGGGTGATCTCTTTACGCTCAGCTCAACCGTTGTGTGATCGCCGCGGCAATAGACCGGGCATCGCATCCATTTGCCCGTAATAATCCTTTTGTATCCAGTGTTCCGCCCCGATTGGAATAACCAAAAGCCAAACAGCGTTCACTGCCAAGGTCCAGGGGACGACAGACGCCAAGCAGGATTTCTGGTCGCAGGTGGCAAACAAACACGCGCAGACGAATATCATCGCTAAACAACTCTGCTCGAATGCTTGTCGTGCCAATAAATGATTGCTCATGTTCATCCCGCGGGATTCGGAACCGACCTGGTTCGATCACGCAAGTGATACGGCAGCCAATACCGTCTGCTATCAGTAGCTGTCTCACTTCCTGGCAGACATGCAATTGATAAGCGCCCACCGCAACTAACTGCACATCGACATTCTCGTCCTCTTCTAGTGTCAGGGCGCCCCACTCCACCAACTGCCTGGCCTGTTCCGGGCTAAAAACGGTAGTAACCTCTTGCTTGGGAATCGTCATCGCCCAGATTTTCCCCTGGCTTTGATAGCAGGCGTCGAGGCAGGCAATGGCACTATTGGTATCTGGCGGATACACCACCCGTGCCATATCGTTCATCTCGCCCAGCAGTACTTCGCCGAAGGCGGAATCCTGATGCGATTGCTCGTTTTTGCCGTTCTCCCACAAATGGGAAGTGGCGATGACGGGCAACGACAACCAGTGCGGCGCTCGCCCGAGCTCTTTCTGGTGGCGCGCGAAAATAATTTCTTGGCGCAATGCACCGATCATCTTCATGGCGAAAGCTTCATAACTGACTACCAGATTCATGCCGCCTTTATTAGCCAGCGCCGCGCTCACCACTGCCTCTTCATTAAGGGCGCTAATGACGGAGCCCTGTATCGACTCGGCCACACCGGGTTCCGGATTCAGCACCCGGTGTTTGAGCAGGTCCAGCGTCTTACCCATACGGTTACTACGTAGCTCATCGGGGTTGCCGACACGTACGCGCACATCAGGATTGGCGAGATGCCACTCGCATAGTCGTGCATCCACCGCTGCCATAGGTGAAAGTGTTTCGCCTTGTTCGTGCAGCGGTGCCTCGGAAGGCACTTGCAGTACAACTTTACGCTGACAGAGCGTGTGGTGCTTTTCCCGAACGCGGTTATCCGCTTCGTGTTGCGTCAATTGCGCGACAGCCTTGTGCAGTTCATTTTGCGGAACAAACAATCTGGCTGCGTGGCAATTAAATAAATCCCGGGAGGCTTCGTCACTTCTCGGGTTTCCAGGTAAAGGCGTACCGTGCGCGGCATTGGTTCCAGCGCCGTAAAAGCCGTAGCCCTTTTCCGTTTCGGCAATCAGGTACGGCAACTTCACCGGATAGCGCATTGTGCCCTGGCGAATATGCGTACTGCAGGCTTGAAGTCTTTCCTCCGCTTCAAAAATTCCCCAGATAAAAGCGGCGGGATCGCGCCCGTCAATAGCAATAGGGTAAAAATCATTGTGTTCCAGGTGCTCATAAAACCACGATAGGCCACCCTGCTGGTACATGGTGGAGCGCTGATCAATACGCCGCCCGTTGGCGATCATCACCGGGGTGACCAGACCACAATCTTCGGCACGCCACCAGCGGCTGGCCCAATCGCTGCCACGTTGTTCTTCAAAAGCGCCATCGCTCAAGAACGCCACCAACCGCTCGCCCGGCAGAGGCATATGCACATATTGCAGTTCGGCAAAGCCGAGATAACCACCTTCGATCAGGCCACCGGCCGTATGGGGGTTCACATGGCTGCCCAAGGGGACACCGGGCCGGCCGCTATCGGCGATGGCATAGCTGTAAAAATCCCGGGATAACTGCGACAACCCTTCGTTATTTAAGGGGTAACGTTCAGCCTGTTCCGGATAGAGGTTTTGCAACAATACGTTGACCGCATCAACCGCTGCCACGCAATGCCCCTGCCCCATCAACCAGCTGCGGGTGATACCTGCCAGCTGGTTGGCGACCATATAACCTACATAGGCGGGAACCATATTCAGAGAGCCGCCGGTATGTCCCTGGGGGTTGACCTTGAAGTCGCCGGCTTCGAGCGTTCCACCGGCAAGATCTACCTTGGTACTGTAAGTCATATGCACCACCAGCCACATGGCCGCGCTCGCCAGGCGGTCGGCAGCGCTAAATAACTCCAAAGCCTCTTCGATCTGTGGAAACCGCCCCGCGCAGACCAGCTGCTGGCACAGATCAAAGACACGCACCTGAGTCTCATCTCGATGTTGTATTGCCCCATAACCATTCGCCCAATGGGCAAACGCTTGGTAAGTTTCGCGATACAACCTTGCCCGTTGACCGATTCGGTGATCATTTTGTTGGTCTATCACATACATGGAGATTCCTCAGTCAATTCCGAGCTGAACGGCAAGATCATCAGAAAATTTCTCTTGTACAGCCCATAACATCGCGGCCGCCTCATCCGCGGCGACCACATAACATTTCACCGAAGATTCGGCGGTCGAGAGGTATAACGGCAGGTCGCTATCGGCCTGGTCAGGTTCTAATTCTATATTCAGATGCGAAAGCCCGGACAGCAGGTTCCGGCAAATGGCTGCATTATTCTCTGCAATACCACCACTTAGGACCACACCATCCAGGCCGCCTGAAATCGCAAAGTAAGCGCCCAGCGTTTTCTGGAAGCGATAACGAAACAGCTCAAAAGCCAGGCGGCTTTGCGGCCGGCTGCTGATAAACAGATCAGCCATGTTGTCGATTCCAGCGGACATTCCGCGCCAACCCGACTCGTGATTTAGCATGTAGTCGGCCTCTTCGGGGGACCAACTTTCCTGCTTTTGCAGCCAGACCAGCAAACCGGGATCGATATCACCGCTGCGGGTGCGCATCAGCAAACCTTCATTGGGAGTAAAGCCCATAGTGGTATCCACCGGTTTTCCGTCGCGAATGGCAGCGATGGAACAACCGCTACCCAGTTGAGCGGTGACGAGAGTGTACTGTTTTATACTCGGGTTCAATTGTCGCCACTGCCGGACCATATCGGCATGGGCAAAACCATGAAAGCCGTAGCGTCGTATCTGGTATTTTTTCATCAATGGAGAGGGGAGGCCATAGGCCTGCGCAACCGCTGGAAGATTGGTAAAAAATTCCGTGTCGAATACAGCAAAGACCCGGGATGAAATGCGGGTGTTCCGCCATTGTTCGATGAAATTTATTGCAACCTTGTTGTGCAACGGCGCCAGGGAAATCACAGATTTCAACCGTTGAAGGTTTTCACCGTTGATCTCCACAGGTGCCAGAAATTCCGGACCACCATGTACCACCCTGACGATCAGTACGCGAACATCGCAATTTGCAAGCACGCCATCCAGTTGGAAGGGTATGTCCGCGCCAGTCTGTATGGACACTTGTCCGTAATCAATGGCGCAAGGTGTTCCTGAAGCGTCCAGTGACGAGGCACCAAATAGGGCCCATTTGACACTGGAACTTCCTAAATTGACGGTCAGTATAGCAGGCTGCTTATTTGGCAAAGTCATCATGGTTTGGACGATGTACCCAATACTTAAGCCAGTAACCGCTTGTAAACAGCGGCCAGAAGCCAACCCGTAATAGCTGCGATGATCATCCAGTACAGCAATCCGTTAATTGCCCCAACCAGAGTTAGATGCCAGTCCGGCCCCCGCTGTTGCCCAGGCAACATATCATTGCATAGGGACAACAACATTGAAGGGAACAGCATGACCAAAACGCCGCAAACAAGCCACAATATGGCGGCGCCAATGCCGCCCGTCAGGCCCAATGTCAAAGTATGTAATGGCATAGGAGCCCCTTCTCTTCAGCAGTTTTTTGATTCCAACTGCTTACATCTCTTCAAACCGGTTGGCAGATTGCGACATGCGCATCATTTCATGCTCTTCCATCGACTTCAGGTTGTCCAGCAATTCTTTCGCAGGCGGAATATCCGCCCTCGATGCGAGGGAGCGATACAACTCAATCACCTGCCGGTGCTGATCGACGATCACTTCCATAATCTGCTCGGCATTCAGTTCGGCGAAGGGGGAATCGCAATGAACATGCCGGGCAATCGGATGATGGTGTAGGTATTCATAGCACCAGGTGTTAAGGGCATGCTCTTCCCCAGATTTTTCAAATCCAGTCACCACCTTAGTCAACGCTTTTTCATGATCGGAAAGGTAGGCAAGGATCATTCGAGCTCGCTCGTCAGTATTTTTGTCCGCGCAGTGGGATAAGCACTGACTTAGGTGCTGATGAAACTCTTTAGTCCAGTGCAGCACATCTTTTAGGGTCTCGATTTGCATGAAATTATCCTCTGACAATGATTTCCGAATCTGTTATAGACGCAAAATATCGCGATAGCCCGCAACATCCACTTTGAATTTCGTCTGCTCCTGCAAGTGCACTCGCAGGCCTTCAAGAGCCTCCGGATCACCGTGAATCAGCCTGATTCGGGTGGCGTCGGTTAATTCTGACTGTCGCAACCACTCGGTAAGCTCGAGATAATCGGCGTGTCCCGATAAACCCGCGATCAAGTCGACCTCAGCTCTCACTGGAATCCAGTCACCGTGAATCTTCACCGCATCGACGCCTTCCAGCATTTTCGCGCCACGAGTGCCGCCTGCCTGATAGCCCGTAAACAGCACTGTGGTTTTGGAGTGGCCTAACAGGCGCTTGAAGTGGTGAAGAATACGGCCACCCGTGGCCATACCGCTGCCAGCGATAATAATGTGGGGAAAGGCCTGCCCAGCCAGCGCCTTGGACTCATCCACCGTGCGGGTATAGGTGACAACATCGCACATACGGTGACACTGTGCTTCCGTCAATCGATGCTGCTCACTGAAACGACAAAAGATATCCGACACCTTAATCGCCATTGGACTGTCGAGATAGATCGGAAGCCTTGGTATGACGCCTTGGTCCATCAGGCTTGCCAGGAGATGTTGCAAGGCCTGCGCCCGCCCCACCGCAAAAGCCGGAATCAGCAAAACGCCTCCACTCTTCGCGACACGATTTACAATGGAGGCCAATTGCTGCGCCGCATCGTTTGTCTCATGCTGGCGGTTACCATAGGTGGATTCCATCAATAAGAAATCAAGCTCAGGCAGGGGGCGCGGTGGCTTCATCAGTACATCATTGAATCGGCCCACATCACCGGAGAAACCAATGCGCTTTCCCTCTGCCTCAACGATAACGCTGGCAGCCCCAAGAATATGCCCGGCCGGCTGGAAGTAAAAACGAATATCCCCCACAACAACCTGTTCATCGAAGTCAACTGATTGAAACAGGACCATGCTGGATTCGGCCGTTTGACGGTCATAGAGCGGTTCAGGGTGTTCGTGCCTGCTCAGTTTATGTCTACTGTAATATTTGGCGTCCTCCTCCTGAATATGGCCGCTATCTGCCAGCAGGATTTGGCACAAGGCCTTGGTGGCATGATGGGTAAAAATTGGCCCACGAAATCCGCGCTTGTACAGCACCGGGATATAACCGGAGTGGTCGAGGTGCGCATGGGTGAGTATGACAGCATCCAACTTGTCGATATCCAGTGGCAGAGATTGCCAGTTGCGCTCCCGCAGCCATTTGTAGCCCTGATAGAGGCCACAATCGACCAATACCGAGGTATTGTCTGTTTCCAGAAGAAATTTGGAACCGGTCACGGTTTCCGTTCCGCCCAAAAAGGTAATTTTCATGAAGACTTTCCTGACAAATTAAGCATGTCGATAACGGGAGTGATCAGCTGCGGCGTGATATCAATGGCGTTGGACGAATGGGGAATGGTGTTGGAAGTTACCAACTGGCTGAGACCGGCGGCCATCAAGGCCCTGTCGGAATTATCGGCGAAAATACCGTGTACCGCCACGCACTGGATACTGTCAATCCCTTTTGATTGAAGGGCTTTTATACATTGGAGGATAGTCTGGCCACTGGATATTACATCATCGATAATGACTGCGGTTCGGCCACCGTGAACATGGATATCCGGCAAGGTCACTTCGACATTGCGATCTCCCAAACGCTGCTTCTCGCCAATCACGTAAGGGTGTTGACTAAACTCAGCAATATTCGATACCCACTGCTCGCTTTCGCTATCCGGTCCCACCAATAGCAGGTTATTTTGCCCCTGCAGCCACTGTGCTAATGCAGGCGCCCCTTGAACAACACGGCTGGGCACAGAATAGATTTCGTCTAAGGCATGATAGCGATGCAGATGTGGGTCGACGGTAACCAACCAATCAATATGACGTGACAGCGAGTGGGCGAAAATGCGTGAAGTCACTGCTTCACCATCAATGAAACGGCGATCCTGGCGCATATAACTCAGGTAAGGTGCGACTAAACCGACCTGGGATGCACCCAATTCACGCAACGTTTCGATTAAAAACAGCAACGGTAAGTACTTGTCATTCGGGTGCGATAGGTCAGCGATAACCACACAGGGACTTTTCTCAATCATTGAGGAAACACGCAGATAAGACTCACCATCGGGAAACTGCCGCGTGTCAAAACCGCCCTGCTGACCGCCAATTGCCCTGGTCAACAAATTCTTCAACGGGTGATCATTAAGGGAAAAAACCAATGGGGACTGGCCGACTGTCTCTTTCTGTTCGTTCATCAAGCCTCTCCAATATTAAAAATTGCTGATTGTTGATAAAAATCCAAGGCGTATTGTTGCTCTCCAGCTGTATCGGAGTAGAGGGTGAACAGCGGCTCTCCGCGCTCGATTCTGTCACCAACACGTTTATGCAGACGTAAACCTGCAGCTGCCGTGGTCGGTGCTCCGGCCAGTTTCGCTAAACGCGCTAGCTGACGATTGTCGATGGCTTGCAATGTGCCTGTCATCGGAGCAGCTTCTGTATGTTGATAACTGGCCTTCGGCAGTGATTTGATTCCGCCTTGTGCTGCCAGGATCCGCTGAAATTGCAACCAGGCTTCGCCATTGTCCAAGATATCCATTGCCCGGATCAGCCCGAGTTCATAGCGCTCCTGATATGCGAGTGAGAACAGGTGCGCAGCGAGATAAAGCGCTCGTTCGCGTAAATCCTGCGGCGCATCATCGCGCCCCTGTAAAACAGCCAATACGTCTCGTGCTTCTTCGACTGGTCCGACGCCGGCTCCGATAGGCTGACTGCCATCAGTAATCAGGCAGCGAATCTGGATACCGCAGGCCGCCCCGACCTGGGTGAACAATGATGCCAGGCGCTCGGCCTCTACTTGCGAGCGAATTTTCGCCGTTGCACCAACGGGAATATCGATCACCGCATGAGTAGAACCGGCGGCAATCTTCTTTGACAGTACCGAGGCAATCAACTGGCCTTCGCCGTCAAGGTCCAGCGCTCGCTCGATACGAATCAAAAGATCGTCGGCAGGACTCAGGTTCACCGCCCCTCCCCAGGCAAGGCAGGCGTGGGTTTCATTGACGACACGTTGAATATCCGCAAGGTTTAGATTGACGGTGGTCAAGGATTCCATGGTATCGGCAGTACCAGCTGGTGACGTGATTGCCCTCGACGAGGTTTTTGGAATCGTCAATCCTGCCGCGCTGACAATGGCAACCACCAACGGTGTTGTGCGGTTTCCTGGTAGCCCGCCTATACAATGTTTGTCGAGAATCAGGGTCTCATTTGGCCAGGTTAAACGCTTGCCGCAAGCCACCATAGCCTGCGTGAGACTAATAATTTCATCCACGTCAAGGCGGCTGCCGGCACAAACACTGAGAAAGCTCGCAATTTCAATATCGGAATATCGATGGGCGCTGATGTCCGAGACAATCGCCCAAATTTCCTCATCACTAAGCTTGTGACCAAATATTTTTTTGCGAACGGCTGTCAGTGAGGTAATGACCGGCGCGTGACTTATCGTTATCGATACTCCATCGAGCACTCCCAAGCGGCGCATGGCAATTTTGGACAATCCAGCATGCGCAGGCGCCAGCACCTTTTCATCCACGACATTCAAAGTGGCGATAATTGAATTGTTTTCATAGTGCAGCAGCACACGACTGTTAGCCGTAAAACCCTCTGAACGGCAAATGTGACAGTCACTGCGCATGTATACAACCGGCTCCTGATGGGTGTCGATACCCATGTCAATGACCGTAAGCGAATTTGTTTCTTTCATAATGCTCCCGATGGCACCTCATTATCCTCGTTATTCATCAACGCTTTAGACCTTTCCCCGGTGGTGACTGATGACAGATCCAAGATTCATGACGGCTATTTTCGTTTATATTTTCATCGACAAACTTGTAATAGCCTTCTTTGAAATGGGTCCACCAATCGCGACCTATTTCCAGGTCATGTTTAGCCAGCACGTCTTCGATACCATCCAGACAGATTCGCGATGCTTCGCAGGCAGGATTCAACACCTGGGATTTATTAACCCGGCAATAGAATATTGCCCGGTTAATAGCGGCACAGGGATGTGCCGCCGACAGCCGCAGGCTGGCGCGAGCCCTTGGAATACCAGTAAATCCGCGCATTTACGCCAGTATTTCAAGGGCGACAAATACATAATTCAGGAGAATTATTTGTTTGTCGGGTTAATAGCATAAAATGACACGCTATCAAGGCCATACAAATTGTCGATCTCTGCAATAGCCGGGTTAATAATCGGAAAGGGCTCATCATGTGGAAACGGTTTTGTCGATGGTGAATTTTGGAATCCACCCAGGTGTCGACTTCATATAGCTGAGATACTCTTCACCAAATTCTTCTATCGCCATACGCTCCTCCCGCTTAGCGAGACGCACATAAACCACTACCAATATCGGGAACATCACCAACGTGGGCAGTGTGGGCCACTGCAATAAAAATCCAAACATAATCATAATGAAGGCTATGTACTGTGGGTGCCGACAGCGGGCATACCAGCCGGCTGTCGCTAGAGAACGGGTTTGTTGTGCCCTGTGCAAAATATTCCACGCCGAAGCGAGCAGGAAGAAGCCGAGTACAATCAGGACATTGCTGGCAATATGTAGTGGATCAAAATGCGGATCCCCCTCGAACCCCACGATGGTATGCAGCAAATGCCCATTTTCGTGGGAGAGAAAATCGACGCCGGGATATTTTTCCGCCAACCATCCAGAGAAGAAATAAATCGTCAACGGAAAGCCGTACATCTCGGTAAACAGAGCGATAACAAAGGCCGAGAAAGCACCGAAACTGCGCCAGTCAGTTTTTGTTTGTGGCTTGGCGAAACTAAAGGCAAAGAAAATAAATATCGCCGAATTAAGTATCACCAGCGTCCAGAGCCCGTAAGCGGAATCACCGTGCATTGTCGTTCTCCTGTTATGAATCAGTTTAATGGTAGTGGCGGTGCTGGCTTTCCCTACGCCCCTTTTCCAGGCCACGTTGATAGGCATCCTGTTCAGACTCGCCCTCGTTCTGGCCGTGTGTTCCATTACCGCCATGACCACCATGCCCTCCATGCATAAAAAGATGCATAAAGGGGCATGCCAGGAGAATCAGGTAGGGTAAAAATTGTGAGACATGCTCACGGTGTTCGATTAGTAGAAAGTATGTGGCCGCACCGATAATCCCCAGCGCTGCCAGACCTTTAGGGGTAAACCAGAATGATGATTTTTGAGTTGTCATATCATGTCCCATCACTGATGAAAATTAAAATTATTGTCTTCAGCACTGCATTTGTCTTGAATTCAAAAGAGTTCATTTATCTGGACAATACAAGCCAGCGCTTCGCATAGGCGTAGACTTTCCTCCTATTTATTAACCCGACAAACAAATAATTCTCCCATTAACCCGGCAAACAAATAATTCTCCTGAATTATTTGCTTGTCGCCCTTGAAATACTGGCGCACAAAACCGCTGGGAGCGGTTTTGGCCAGCTATCGCTGGCCCGCAGGGCAAAGCTCAGGGATGGTCTTCACAAATGCGCGGATTTGCCGGTATTTCAAGGTCTCGCGCCAGCCTGCGGCTGGCGGCGGCACTATCCCTAGTCAACGGTGATCTGCCCGCGGTACATCTGCATCTGGCAATGAAAGGCGTACTCTCCCGACTTCAATGCAGGCAACTGGATGGATTTCAGCTTGTTGAGCGGCAAGGTATCACTGATTTCCAGCTCCGGCACGAGAAATGTTTCAGAACAGGGCGACTGATCCTTGCGTATAAACTTTATTTCCACCGGTTTTCCAGCAGGCATTTTGATACGCGAGGGCGAGTAAGTGCCATTTTCCACGGTAATGACCAGATCGTTTTCACCCAGCTCCGCTTCTTTAGGCTTATAGAGCCAAAACCACCACACGATTAATGCGATCAGTACAATACCGGCGACATTGATAATTAACATTTCTACTCTCCTGATCGGGTTGCTCTTAATTATCCTGCGCCTTGAACAGGCGCAACCGATTAGCATTGGTCACTACAGTAAGCGAAGAGAACGCCATCGCGGCACCGGCAATCACGGGACTTAACAGCAGACCAAAAAATGGATACAGAACACCCGCCGCAAAGGGAACGCCTGCCACGTTGTAAATAAACGCACCGAATAGATTTTGCTTGATGTTACGCAGCGTGGCCTTGCTCACGGCAATCGCATCGGCGAGACCATGCAGTGATCCACGCATTAAGGTGACATCCGCGCTCTCAATAGCGACGTCCGTGCCAGTACCAATAGCAAAACCCACATTGGCAATCGCCAGCGCCGGAGCATCGTTAATACCGTCGCCTGTCATGCCGACCACTTCGCCTTCCATTTGCAGTTCCTGAACCTTTTTGGATTTATCTTCAGGTAACACCTCGGCGAAAAATTCCTTGATACCCGCCTTTTCCGCTACCGCCTTTGCCGTGGCGCGGTTATCCCCGGTCAGCATGACGACGCGAATGCCGTTGTGCTGCAATCGTTTAATGGCGGCAATTGAGTCCTCCTTGATAGGGTCTGCCACTGCGATAATCGCAGCGAGCGTATTATCCACGGCGAAATACATTGGCGTTTTGGCCTCGGCTGCCAGGATTTGTGCTTTTTCTACAAAATCCCCGAGTTCAATATTGCGCTCACGCATCAGTTTTTCATTGCCGAACAACAGGGTTTTACCTTCGACCTCGGCCTGCACGCCGTGGCCAGCAATGGCGTTAAAGTTGGCGACCTTTCCGGTTTCGATCCCCTTTTCCTGAGCAGACTCCACAATGGCGAGCGCCAACGGATGCTCGGAACCGGATTCGAGCGTTGCCGCCAGTTTAAGAATGGCATCCTCGTCATATCTACCCGCGATCAACACGTCGGTGACCTTGGGGGCGCCTAAAGTGATGGTGCCGGTTTTATCCAAAATCATCGCGGATATCTTTGACGCGGTTTGCAGCGCTTCTCCGTTGCGAATCAGCACGCCCGCCTCTGCGGCTTTACCCACGCCGACCATTACGGACATGGGTGTGGCGAGGCCCAGCGCACAGGGACAGGCGATAATCAGCACGGTCGTCGCCGATACAATCGCGAATGCCACCGCTGGCGCCGGCCCAAAGTTCAGCCAGGCAAGCGCACTCACCACCGCAATGATCATAACCACGGGGACAAAATACGCTGAGATCACATCCGCCAGGCGGCCGATAGACGGTTTGGAATTCTGCGCGCGTTTGACCATGTTGATGATCTGTGCCAGTGCCGTGTCCTTACCCACGCGGGTTGCCTTAAACAAAATGGAACCCGTTTTATTGATGGTCCCAGCCGCGACCTTATCACCAACGGCTTTTTCCACCGGCATGGGCTCACCGGTCAACATGGATTCATCAATGGCGGTATGGCCTTCGATAACTTCACCATCGACAGGAATTTTTTCACCCGGACGCACACGCACAACGTCATCCATCAGCACCTGCTCGATGGCGATATCCAATTCCTTGCCGTCGCGAATTACCCTGGCGGTTTTGGCCTGCAGACCGATAAGCCGCTTGATGGCTTCCGATGTTCGTCCACGGGCTTTCAGTTCGAGAGCGAGACCAAGATCAATCAAACCAATAATCATGGCCGTTGCCTCGAAATAGACATGGCGCGCCATTTCCGGGACAACGTGTGGCACAAACACTACGACCATGGAGTAAACCCATGCTGTACCAGTACCCAACGCAATCAGGGTGTCCATATTGGCCGAATGATTTTTAAAGGACTGCCAGGCACCCACAAAAAAGTGTTTGCCAGAAAACACCATAACGCCAAGGGTTAGTAGCCCAACTATCAGCCACGCTAGGCGTTCACCCGTCGTGCTAACCGTCATTTCGCCAACAACAACGCTGTAGACCATCAAGGGCACACCCAGTAATAATGCGATCGACATCTCACGCATTAGCCGTTTGTAGTAGGCCCAGTCTGCTTGTTCTTTTTCTGTCAGCGCATCATCCTCGCTCGCGGCAGCGGCGACTTTGCCGTTATAGCCCGCTTTCTCCACCGCCTTAACCAAAGCAGTCGCGTCGGCATTACCTGTCACGCTCACTGTGCGCTGAGCGAAATTCATCTCAGCGTTTTCCACTCCCGGCACTGCCTTTAACGCCGCTTCGATCTTTCCCACGCAACTGGCACAACCGGCACCTTCGATAATCAGTTCCTGCTGTGCCGAGCTGTCGTTATGACCGTGATGGTGATGCTTCTGACGTGTCTCGGCGTCTACATGGCATCTTGAGTTGCCGGATTCCATGTTTATTGAACTCATACAATCGCTCCTGATTTAATTGATAGCCGCCGCAGGGAAGCCCACTCGGTCCAACGCTTCAATCAGGTCGTTTGGCTCGACAATGCCAACAACCGAAGCGATGCCGGTCGCCAGGTCCATAGACACCTCACTGACCCCGGCAACGGAGCGTAACGTCTGCTCGATATTTTTCACACAACCGCCACAGTGCGCACCCTTCACTCTTAATTGCTGAAGAGGAAGGGATTCAGGGCGGTCGATTCCAGCTTCATGCTCGTTGGTGGAAACGGTTGACTTGCCAGTGCAACAGCAACCCCCGTGACCTTGATCCTGCTTCACTTTTGGTGTCGTCATGCTCAATCTTCCGCGGCAAATTCTTCAATCAGGTGACAAATCATATTCCCGGTCGGGGCTTTATTCGGCCTTTGGCTCCACTGCGCCACCGCCTGTTGCATGCGGTCCCGCAGCTTCTGAGTTTCCGTAAACCGCCGCTCGGTCTCATGCAGGCGCTGATCGATCAGTCGCCGCACCGTTGGACAAGGCGATTGTTTCTTATCCGCATGGGCGAGAATTTCCTTGATATCGCCTACCGAAAAGCCCAGCTGCCTGGCATTCAATACGAATCGCAAACGGATGAAATCTTTTTCGCTGAATTCCCGGTAGCCGTTGATCTTGTTCTTTGTCGGCTGCAAAACTCCAATCCGCGTATAGAAACGGACCGTTTCCGCCGTGACATCTAAGCGCTTGGCGATTTCCATTACTCTCATAATCTTGCTCCGGCACAAGCTGATAGCACTGAGGTACAGCGTACCGGAAATACGATCACTACTATCTTGATATAGATCAAGCACCGGAGTAAAACCTAGGACAAGAACTAACCACAGTGAGATTTTTTCGTCCGCAGACTACACCTATGTGCTGCACATGGGTCAAGTCACTTTCAATCGCGAGTGATTGGGCACTAATTGAGATGTTAAGGAAGCATTCCTGACGCCGAGATGACCCCAACATGACAAATACGTAATCTTGAGATCTTTTTACTCACTCCCCCGTATCCGGAGTGTTGATTGTGCGGCAGAATAGCGGATCTATCGACAGGAAATGGCAGTAAAGCAAGAGTAAGTGCATGATGAAAGCCTCTAGCCTCCGTAGGCTACCCCAGTTTCCAGTCAGTGGGGTCTCTGCTAATATGTGCGGGCGATGAAGATAGCAAACCCTTCCAACACCTCGAGATCAATCTCCCTTGCTGCAATACTTTTATTGTTGCTGCAGGTGCAGGTGGTGTTTGCCTGCACCATGCCTGGGCATACCGTTTCCGCAATGGCGATGGCAATGGTTGAGGGGCAGCAAGCGGATTGTGACTGCTGCACGGAGGAGCTGTCGGTATCGCTGAAGGTGGACTGCCGGGAGCAACAGGCTCTACTTCCACAGACGAACTTGGGGCCGGACCTCCCGCAACTGGGCGCGCTGCCTGGTGTGGAGTGGCCGTCGATACTAGCCCCGCCAGTGCCCCTCGCCGCCATTTATCCCCATTCTAATCCCGCCACCCCCGGTAACCGTACCTGGCTGACTACACTGCGTTTGCGTATCTGAGCCAATCCTCCCACTAAAATACTGATTTCCCGCACTGGATAAAGAAAGCGGCGCTTTCACGCGCCCGCATGTTCGAGGAGTTCCCCCTGTGACTGGCAAGACTTTTCCGGCCGCGCTGGCCCTGGCCACTGCCCTACTGGCTCCCAAGAGCTTGGCGCAGCAAAGTACCGGGCTAACATTCGGCCGGGCAATCGACATCGCTATCCAAAGCGACCCCTGGTTGGACGGAAGCCGCCATACCGAGGCGGCGCTGATGGATGAGGCCCTGGCAGCGGCTCAGCTGCCGGACCCCAAAATGGAAGTCTCCGCGCTCAACTTTCCCACGGATACCTTCAACTTCGGTCAGGAGCCGATGACTCAGTTCGCCGTCGGCATCAACCAGATGTTTCCACGCGGGGCGAGCCGCGCTCTCTCCCGCCAGCAGAAAGAACAGCTGGCCGCCCGCGAACCCCTGCTGCGCGCGGATCGGCGCGCCAGGGTGACCGCCACGGTCGCGCAGTTGTGGCTGGACGCCTACGGCGCGCGCGAGAGCATCCAGCTGATCGAGGGCGACCGCGCCCTGTTCGAGCAGCTGGTGGATGCGGCCGTGGCCGGCTATGCATCGGCCCGCGGCCGCGCGCGCCAGCCGGATGTCATCCGCGCACAACTGGAACTGACCCGTCTCGACGACCGCCTGACGATGCTGCGGCAACGCCAGGACGGCGCCGAGCGCAGATTGGCGGAATGGGTGCAGGACGCCGGGGCTACCGGCGGTGCCCTGCCGCATCTGGAGCCGCTAGTGCCGGTGACGGACAACCGCCCCCCGTCCGACTGGTATCAGCAGTTGCGCCTGCACCCGGCGGTACTGGCCCTGGACGTGAAGATAGATGCGGTGGCCACCGGCATCGATCTCGCGAAACAGCAATACAAACCCGAGTGGGGCCTCAAGGCCGCCTATGGCCTCCGCGGCGAAGACCCTCAGGGAGAGGACAGGACAGACCTATTCACCGTCGGCGTCAGTTTCGATCTGCCGCTGTTCACCGAAAAACGGCAGGACAAAACCCTCAGTGCCGCAGTGGCGCGCACCGCCGCCACGGAAACCGAGAGATCCCTGCTGCTCCGGCAACTGCTGGCGCAGCTGGAGAATGCGCGCCTGCAACTCATCCGCCTCGATCAGCGCCGCGCTCTCTATCGGCAACAGTTACTGCCGCAAATGCGCGAACAGGCCGAGGCCTCCCTGGCCGGCTACTACAACGATGAGAGCGATTTCGCCGAGGCGGTGCGCGCACGCATCGCCGAACTCAACGCCAAAATCGACGCGCTCGATATCGAGGTCGAGCGCCTGAAAATCATCGCGCAGCTGAATTACCTGCTCGCGCAGGTTCCCGCGGAAACAGGAGCCCCGCAGAAATGAATAACCGTATCAAAACGACACTGCTGATCGCGCTGGGCGTCGCTGTCGGCATCGCCATCGCACTGCTGCTGCGCGGCGACCGGGAAGAGGCGGCCAGCGGCGGCGAGCGCAAGCCGCTGTACTGGGTCGCGCCGATGGATCCAAATTACCGCCGGGACAAACCGGGCAAGTCGCCCATGGGTATGGACCTGGTCCCCGTGTACGAAGAGGAACCGGGCACAAAAGATTCGCCGGGCACGGTGCGCATCTCTCCGGAAGTGGTCAATAACCTGGGCGTGCGCACCGCCGCCGTCGAGCGCGGCCGCTTCGATGCGGAAATCAGGACCGTCGGCTACGTGCAGTACGATGAAAAGCAGCTGGTACAGATCAACCCCAGGGTCGAGGGCTGGATAGAAAAACTCTACGTCAATGCCGAGGGGGATCCGGTGAACCGCGGTATGCCCCTGTACACCCTCTATTCGCCGGAACTGGTCAATGCCCAGGAGGAGCTGGTGCTGGCGCTGAAGCACAATAACCGCGTCCTGATAGACGCGGCGCGCGAGCGTTTGCGCGCGTTGCAACTGCCGCGAAGTGCCATCGAGCAGCTGATCAAAACCCGCAAAGTCCAGCGCACCGTCACCGTCTACGCGCCCCAGTCCGGCGTGGTGGACAAGCTCAGTGTGCGCGAGGGTATTTTCGTCAAGCCGGGCATGGCGCTGCTGTCCATCGCCGCGCTCGACCAGGTGTGGGTCATCGGCGAAGTCTTCGAGCGCCAGGCGGCACAGGTAAACAAGGGCGATCCGGTCACCATGCGGCTGGACTACCTGCCCGGACAGAGCTGGACCGGCACCGTCGATTACATCTACCCGACTCTGGATGAAAAGACGCGCACGGCACAAATACGCGCCCGCTTTGGCAACCCGGACCACAAGCTGAAGCCGAATATGTTTGCGCAACTGGCCATCCACGCGCGCCGCGGCGAGGAGACACTGCTGATTCCCGCCGAGGCACTGATCCGCACCGGCGGCAAACCGCGCGTGGTACTCGCACTCGGCGACGGCAAGTTCAAGTCGGTCAACGTGCAGACAGGCCGCATCGGCGAACGTCAGGTGGAAATACTGGCAGGACTCCGGGAGGGCGAGCGCATCGTTACCTCGGCGCAATTCCTGATCGACTCCGAATCCAGCAAGACCTCGGATTTCATGCGCATGGCCCCCCGGGGTCAGATGAATCATGGCGAACATAGTGACCACGGTACGCACAAAGAGAACAGGGAGCACAACGAGCATATCCAGCACAGAGAGGACAAAGAGCACGAAGGGCACAACGACAACGGCGAACACAGTGAACACAACGAACACAAAGAGCCCAAGGACCACGGCGACCATAGCGACCACGGAACGCATGGAGAACAGCCATGATTGCCGCCGTTATCCGTTGGTCGGTCAACAACCGCCTTTTCGTACTGCTGGCCACACTGTTCCTGGTGGGTGCCGGTATCTATTCGTTGAAGAAGACACCGGTGGATGCGATTCCGGATCTGTCCGACGTGCAGGTGATTATCAAGACCAGCTATCCCGGCCAGGCACCGCAGGTGGTCGAGGACCAGGTTACCTACCCGCTGACCACGGCGATGCTGTCGGTGCCCGGTGCTGTCACCGTGCGCGGCTTTTCGTTTTTCGGCGATTCCTATGTCTATGTCATCTTCGACGACGACACCGATGCCTACTGGGCGCGCTCGCGGGTACTGGAATATCTCTCCCAGGTGGCGCCGACGCTGCCGGCCAATGCGCGGCCGCAACTGGGGCCGGATGCCACCGGCGTCGGCTGGGTCTATATCTATGCCCTGGTCGACCGCAGCGGTAAGCACGATATCAGCGAACTGCGCAGCCTGCAGGACTGGTTCCTGAAGTACGAACTGCAGACCGTGCCCGGCGTCTCCGAAGTGGCGGCACTCGGCGGCATGGTCAAGCAGTACCAGGTCAAGGTGGATCCGGAAAAGCTGCGCGCCTACGGCATTCCGCTGTCCCAAATCCAGGTGGCGATACAGCGGGGCAACCAGGAAGTGGGTGCCTCGGTGGTGGAAATGGCGGAAGCCGAATACATGGTCAGGGCCAGCGGCTATATCCAGGCGATCGACGACCTGAACGAAATACCGTTGGGCATGGATGTCAATGGCACACCCCTTCTGCTCAAAGATGTTGCCGATATCGCCCTGGGCCCGCAACTGCGCCGCGGTATCGCCGAACTGAATGGCGAGGGCGAGGCGGTCGGCGGCATCGTGGTGATGCGCTTCGGCGAAAACGCCCAGAAGACCATCGACGGCGTTGTGGCCAAGCTGGAAAAACTCAAGGCGGGCCTGCCCGAGGGCGTGGAGATAGTTACCGTCTACGATCGCTCGGCGTTGATCGAGCGCGCGGTGGACAACCTCTGGCACAAGCTGCTGGAGGAATTCATTGTGGTCGCGCTGGTGTGCGTGGTGTTCCTGTTTCACCTGCGCTCGTCGCTGGTCGCCGTTATCAGCCTGCCGGTAGGCATACTCGCCGCCTTTATCGTTATGCACCTGCAGGGGCTCAACGCCAACATCATGTCGCTGGGCGGCATTGCCATCGCCATCGGGGCGATGATCGACGGCGCGATCGTAATGATCGAGAACATGCACAAGCATATGGAGCGCACACCGCTCAACGACTCCAACCGCTGGCAGATCGTCGCCGAATCCGCCGCGGAAGTGGGCCCGGCGCTGTTCTTCAGCCTGCTGATCATTACCGTCAGCTTCCTACCGGTATTCGCCCTCGAGGCCCAGGAGGGACGCATGTTCTCGCCGCTGGCATTCACCAAGACCTATGCGATGGCGGCGAGCGCGGCGCTGGCGGTAACGCTGGTGCCGGTACTGATGGGCTACTTCATTCGCGGACGGGTATTGCCCGAGCACAAGAACCCGCTCAATCGCTGGCTGATCGGCGCCTATATGCCGACGCTCAAGCGGGTACTGCAGTTTCCGAAAACCACCCTCGCGCTGGCACTCGTATTGCTGCTCACTGCGCTGTGGCCACTCGGCAAAATCGGCAGCGAGTTTATTCCGCCACTGGATGAGGGCGACCTGATGTATATGCCCACCACCTACCCCGGTCTCTCGATCGGCAAGGCGCGCGAGCTGCTGCAGCAGACCGACAAACTGATCCGCACCGTGCCGGAAGTGAAAACCGTGTTCGGCAAAATCGGTCGCGCCGAAACCGCCACCGACCCGGCGCCGCTGACCATGATCGAGACCTTTATCCAGCTGAAGCCGCGCGACCAGTGGCGCGACGGCATGACCACGGAAAAACTGCAGAAGGAACTGGATGCACTGGTCAAGCTGCCCGGCGTCACCAACGCCTGGGTAATGCCGATCAAGACCCGCATCGACATGCTCGCCACCGGCATCAAGACACCGGTGGGCATCAAGGTCGCGGGCCCGGATCTCGAACAGATACAGCAGATAGGACAGCAGCTGGAGCAGATTCTGCAACAGGTGCCCGGCACCGCGTCAGTGTATTCCGAGCGGGTTGCCGGCGGCCGCTATATCACCGTGGATATAGACCGGAAGCGCGCCGCCCGCTACGGGCTCAATATCGCCGACGTGCAGCAGGTTGTCGCCACCGCTGTCGGCGGTATGAATGTCACCCAGACTGTCGAGGGCCTGGAGCGCTACCCGGTCAACCTGCGCTACCCGCAGGATTACCGCGACTCGCCCGAACAGCTTGCACAGCTGCCGATCGTCACCCCGGCGGGACAGCGCATCGCCCTCGGCGACGTGGCAAAAATTGCGGTGGAAGATGGCCCGCCGGCGATCAAGAGTGAAAACGCGCGGCTGAACGGCTGGAGCTTCGTGGATATCGAGGGCGTCGATATCGGCAGCTATGTGAAGCAGGCGCGGATCGCCGTCGACAACAAGCTGCAGCTGCCGGCCGGCTACTCGGTGACCTGGTCGGGGCAGTACGAATATATGCAGCGGGCGATAGAAAAACTCACCTACGTGGTCCCGCTGACGCTACTGATAATCGCGCTGTTGCTATATATGAATTTCCGCAACGTTCAGGAAGTGGCCATCATTATGGGTACGTTGCCGCTGGCAATGGTCGGCTCCCTGTGGCTTATCTACCTGCTCGATTTCAATTTTTCCGTCGCCGTCGGAGTCGGCTTTATCGCGCTCGCTGGGGTGGCCGTGGAAATCGGCGTGATCATGCTCGTGTATCTCAATCAGAGCTACGCCAAAATGCACATTGACAGCGAGCATGAGGGCGCAATCCCCGACGCGGAGTCTCTGCGCGAAGCGGTATTGGCGGGCGCCGGCTTGCGGGTGCGGCCGGTGATGATGACCGCCGCCGCCATCGTCGTCGGCCTGCTGCCGATATTGTTCGGGTCCGGTACCGGCTCCGAAGTCATGAGCCGCATTGCCGCGCCGATGGTCGGTGGTATGTTGAGTGCGCTGTTGCTGACACTGCTGGTGCTGCCCGCAGTATTTTATTTGTGGAAACGCCACGCGCTTATTGCGGCGAACACTCCAAACCATCAACAGTCTCTCAGTTAAATTTAATGGCGCGCCTTATGCAAAATAAAAACCACTGGGAAAAGATCTACAGCTCAAAATCGGAAGACGAAGTCAGCTGGTTCCAGGAGCACGCCGAGGTATCTGTCCGGCTGATCGAACAGACGGGCGCGCCCAAGTCCGCAAATATTATCGATGTGGGCGGCGGCGCCTCCAAGCTTGTGGACGATCTGCTGGACAAGGGCTACGACAACCTCACCGTGCTCGATCTGTCCGGCCAAGCACTGGCCAAGGCGCAACACAGACTGGGCGCTAGAGCGGATAAGGTGCGCTGGCTGGAAGGCAACATCCTGGAGATCGACCTGCCCCAACAGGCCTATGACGTCTGGCACGACCGCGCGGTGTTCCACTTCCAGACCGACGAACGGGAACGCAAGGCGTATGTGGATGCAGTGCTGCGCGCGGTAAAACCCGGTGGCCATGTGATAGTGGCCACCTTCGCCGAAGACGGCCCGGAAAAATGCAGCGGCCTGCCGGTGGTGCGTTACAGCGCCGACCAGCTGCACGGCGAGTTCGGCGCGCCTTTTGATTTGCTCGGGCAGGAACGGGAGGAGCACCATACGCCGGCGGGTGTGGTGCAGCGCTTCGTCTACTGTTTCTGCCGCAAGCTGGATTGATCGCAATGATCGAGCGGCTGAGGCGCTTTGCACGGCGAATGCAACTGCAGCTGGAGGTGCTCTACCTCGCGAGTCGCGAGCCGAGGACGCCGCTCTTGGCCAAGCTGATCGTGATTGTCGTGGTCGCCTATGCACTCAGTCCGATCGACCTGATCCCGGACTTTATTCCCCTGCTCGGCTACCTGGACGACCTGTTGCTGCTGCCGCTGGGTATCTGGCTGGCGATTAAGCTGGTGCCGGCCGAGCTGTGGCACGAACTGCAGGCCCGCGCCGAGGCGCAGCCGCTGTCATTGCCGAAAAATTTTCGCGCGAGCGTCGTCATCGCGACCTTGTGGATCTCTGCGCTCGCCGCTGTCGCCTACTGGCTCTGGAAAGGGCTGAACGGTTAGAACCAGCGCGTACCTCAATCAGTGACGATGACCGGCGTACCCACCGGAGCATAGCGGAAGAATTTCTGTGCCATATGCCGCGGCATGCGCACGCAGCCGTGCGATGCGGGATAGTTGGGTACGTCTCCGGACGCGTGCAGTCCGATACCACCGTTGAAGCGGATAAAGTAATCCATCTTGGCGCCGCGGTAATAAGTGCCGGGCGGGCGGCGGTGCTTGCGGGTATCTACGTCGGCACGCACCACGCGGTGAGTATTCCGGTCGACATAACTGCCATAGAGCGTGGATCTGTGCCTGAGTTTCTTGCCCCTGACCCGATAGCTGCCTTTCGGTGTACGGTAACCGGCCCGACCGGATGAGACCCGGGAAATCCCCACCAGCTCTCCGCCCATATAAAAATAAGCGCGCTGCTCGCCCAGGGAAATTCGAATAGATGGCGCCCGCGAGATGTCAACCGCAGCCTCCTCGTCAAACCAGCCGACCGTATCGGCGAAGACCTGAGCCGGAGCCGGCAGCAGGACGACAAAGCACATTACCAGCGCGGCGATAAACGGACTGTCCTGGCTGTTCGGGCGCATTGAATCACCTCCCGGACTTCTAGCTTAACGTCGCACGGCGAAGTTCCGTAGACGTGACTATGCCGCGGGCTGCGAAGCCGGTAGAGGCAATAATCGCTCGTGTATAGGCTCACGGGAGTGCGGCGGCGTTTGGCCGTAAACCCGAGCAGCCTTTGCTGGTTGAGTTTTAGGGCGCAATAGTGCCGTTCAACAGATGAGTTCCGTCATAGGGAAAGACAATGTCCGGATCCGCGGCCTCGGCCTGCTGGTCGCATTCCGGGCACTGCACCGCAGTGAGCAGATGGCGGATCACATTCAGTCGCGCGATTTTCTTATTGTTGGCCCGCACCACATACCAGGGCACCAATTCGCTGTGGCTCTTGGCGAACATCTCGTTGCGGGCGACGCTGTACTCTTTCCAGTGCTTTACCGCCACCTCATCGACCGGGCTGATTTTCCACTGTTTGAGCGGGTCCACCCTACGGTCCTTCATACGCTTCCGCTGTTCTTCTTTGTCGATATCCAGGTAGTACTTGATGATCTGAATACCGGAGCGCACCAGCATCGTTTCGAAAGGCACTACCGAATCCATAAAGTCCCGGTATTCCTGGTCGGTACAGAATCCCATGACCCTCTCGACTCCGGCGCGGTTGTACCAGCTGCGGTTGAACAGCACCATTTCCTGCCGCGATGGCAAATGGGGAATGAAACGCTGGAAATACCAGCTGGCGCTATCCCGGTCCGAAGGCTTGCCCAGTGCCACCACGCGCGTCTCCCGCGGGCTCAGGTGCTGGACAATACGCTTGATAGTACCGTCCTTGCCGGCCGCATCGCGTCCTTCGAACAATACGAGAATCTGCAGATCGTGTTCGATCAGGTGGCGCTGCAGTGTCACCAGCTTGACCTGCAATTCGCGCAGTACCTGCTTATACCCTTTTGGATCGCTCAAGATTCACCCCTCGCTATGCAACGTATCGCCAACACAGGTCTCTCAATCGAACTCGGGCTTCCGCTGGCAACTATCCAGGCCTGCCACTGAAATTACCGACATAGCAATTCCATATCGGCAAACTATAGTCTCTGCGGATACCGATCCGCAGTATGGGCAATTGCGCGCTATTCATCATTCTTTTTACCCCGAAAAATTCCCTCGCCGGCAGTTTGCACGGTGACTGTCGAACAGACCAACGTCAGCATCGGGGCTTGTGCTCACGAGCATTCGCACGTAATCTCAGACGGAAATCAGACAATAAAAACTTCGGGGCCATTTCCGCATTCCTTCATGAACAACGCGCTATCCCGCTTACTACTGCTAATTTTGCTACTGACCCTTAACGGTCAGGCTTTTGCAGCACCCTGCGCGTCTGCTCGTAAAGGTGATGATAGCCACCACCAAAATACCGATTTGGCCACCAGCGATCACTGCATTGCCGGTGTGACCGCCCATCACTGCAATTCCGGTGATGCGGGCGAAACGCTCGAAGCCTGTGAACAGGCCTGCAGCTGCTGCCCCGGTCACTGCGCCAGCGCCATGCCCGGTAGTGAAATCCATGGTGCAGCGAGCCTGCCCGTAACGGCAAAAGCCATCTACACAGAACTCCATTCCTCTCCTCTTCCCGAAGCGGCCCTGCGTCCTCCCATTACCACCTGATATGGGATAGGTGCGCCTACTGAAAGCGCAATCTGCCACTTCAAAAGCAGATAGATCTTTCTGGTAGGCCGGGGTATCGCATTCAATCCCTCCGCTAACTACTCAAGTCCAATATCGCACGGCGTACATCGTATACGCCTGTGTGTTAGTCCCTGCACAACCATCGCGCGGGACTCCAAAAAAATAGAAGATAAAGGAATTCGAGATGACACATACGAGCAACAAGATCGCGAGAACACCGCTGTTTATTGCACTGGCGGCTGCCGCTGCCGGTTACGGCCAAATGACTTATGCCCAAGCCGAAGATGCCGGCGCCAAATCGCAGATTGAAGAAGTCAACGTCACCGGTACCCGTATCAAGCGGGCCGATATCGAGGGCGTCGGCCCGGTTACCGTACTCGATGAAGCCTCCATTGAAGCCACCGGTATCAGCTCGCTGGAAAACCTGCTGCAATCCCTGCCCGCCGCGGCCGGCTTCGGCGGCAACCAGACCAATGCCTACTGGACCTCCAACGGCTGGGGCACCCCGCAGATCAACCTGCGCGGCCTCGGCATCAATCGCACCCTGGTGATGGTCAACGGCCGCCGGGTGGTCAACGGCGGCACCGGCGCCAATAGCAGTGTCGACCTGTCCATGATTCCGATGTCACTGGTTTCAAGCGTCGAAGTACTGAAAGACGGCGCCTCCGCCACTTACGGTGCCGATGCCGTGGCCGGTGTGGTCAACCTGATCACCAAGAAGGAATTCGATGGCCTCGAAATCGAGGGCAAATATGGCCAGACCGCGCTCGGCGACGGCGAGGAGACGGTACTCGATCTGACCTGGGGCGTATCCGGCGATCACGGCAACCTGATGGTCAATATGAGCTACCAGAACAACGAGCCCTCACCGCTGGCCGACCGCGTGCCCTGCCCGCTGGACGATGACAGCCAGTGCAGCGGCAGCTCGTCCACCATCGGTGGCCGCACCACCCTGCCTGCCGGCGCCGTCCTGGCAGACGGCACAGTGCTGACCGAACCCACCCGCGTCAACTTCAATCAGGATCCAGGCGGCAACGGCGATTTCTACGAGCCCTACGACGGGCTGAAGCACGGGTTCAACTACAACCCGTATTTCAATGCCGTGCAGCCGATAGAGCGCTTCAGCTTTACCACCCTCGGCAACTACGAGATTTCCGATTCGGCCACGCTGTTTACGGAACTGATGTTCACCAACCGCCAGTCGATGCAGCCCGCCTCCCCGGCGAGCCTGGCGGACCTCTCTTACAGCGCCGATCACCCATCCAATCCCACCGGCAGCGATTTCGTGCTGGAGCGCCGCCGCCTGCTGGAAAACGGTGCGCGGGACTTCTACCAGGAAGTGGACACCTGGCGCATAGTCACCGGCATCGAGGGTGACATCAACGACAACTGGGGTTACGACGTCGCGTTTAACTGGGGCCGCAACACCGCCACCGATGCCATCGCCAACAACATCAATATGCAGCGCGTGGGCGAAACCATCGACACCAACCTGTGCGGCAGCAACGGTATTCCCTGTGCCGACTACCTGGGTTACGGCGACGTCACCCCGGAAGTACTCGACTACATCGTCTTCAACCAGGAAGGCACCGGTGGCAACGAGCAGAAAAGCGTGAGCGCGAATATCAACGGTTCCCTGTTCGAACTGCCGGCCGGTACCGTGGGTGTGGCCGCGGGTGTGGAGTGGCGCGAAGACAGCGGCTGGCGCAAGCCAGACTCGCTGGTACAGGCGGGCTATGCACTCGGCAACCAGGAAGACCCCATTTCCGGCTCCACCGAAGCGCGCGAGATTTACGGCGAGCTGCTGATACCGGTACTGGCCGATCTGCCGCTGGTGCAGTCGCTGGAACTCGACCTGGCCCTGCGCTACTCCGACTACGACCTGTTCGACGGCAATGATACCTACAAGGCCGGCCTCAACTGGCAGGTCAACGACATGCTGAAAGTGCGCGGCACCATGACCACCGCCTTCCGCGTGCCGAATGTGCCGGAACTGTTCGGCGGCGTGTCCGAGGGCAACCTGACCACCACCGACCCGTGTTCCAACTATGCATCACTGGATCCGTCCAGCACCGTGTACCAGAACTGCCAGGCCGCGGGCGTACCGCTGAATTACACCCAGCTCGGCACTACCATCCTGACCGACCGCGGCGGCAACCCGAACCTGACGCCGGAGAGTGCCGAAAGCTTCACCCTCGGCCTGGTGCTGCAACCGCTGGACGGCCTGTCGCTGACGCTCGATTATTTCGATATCGAGATCGACGACGCCATCCGCGAAGTGTCCGGTTCCACCAAGCTGGCCATGTGTTACGAGTCCGCCAATCTGGGACACGCTTTCTGCGCACCGGACCAGCACACCCGCAACCCGGTCAACGGCGACGTGAACTACCTGTCTACGCAGAAGTTCAACACCGGTAACGAAGTGATGCAGGGTATCGATTTCGGTGCACTGTATGACTTCGACATGGCCGGCCTGTCGCACACTTTCGACTTCAAGGCCTCATACCTGAAGAAATATGAGACCACCGCCTTCGAAGGCGACGAGCCGTTTGTACTCGACGGTTTCATCGGCAGTGGCAATGGTGGCTACCCGCACTGGCGCGCCAACGCGTCTCTGACCACGCGCGGCAACCAGTGGAGCGGCACCTACTCGATTCGCATGATCGGCGAAGGTGATGACTTCAACGCGGACAGCGGCATCGGTTCCAGCATGCCCAACGTCTTCTATCACAATGTGCAGTTCTCCTATGCGATGAGCGACGCACTGCGGATGAGCGTTGGCGTGGACAACCTGTTCGATCAGGAGGCACCCCGTGTCGCCAGCTGGACCGATGGCAATACGGATACCATGACCTACGATCTGGCCGGCATGCGCAGCTACGTGCGCATGACCTACCGGTTCGACTGAGTCAGCGGGGACATTCACGGCGGCGGGGGTTAGACTCCCGCCAGCTGTTTATTTTCTCAACAGCGGTAACCTAGAGAAAACGTACAATGCAAACAGCCTCTATTACCAGGAAGATCCACAAATGGATCTTCCTGTTTGTCGGTGTCCAGGCACTGTTTTGGACCCTGAGCGGCGCCTACATGGTGGTGATGGACCTGGACTTCATCCATGGCGACCATCTGGTGAAAAACCTGAATGAACCACTGCCCGCCGCAACAGCAGAATTATTTCCTACAAGCGAGCTGTTGCGCGATCGCAGCGATGTTAAATCCTTGCAGCTGAAATCCATTCGCGAAAAATTATTCTTTGTGGTGCGCGACAGCGACGGCGCCCACCTACTCGACGCCCACAGTGGTATCGAGGTTTCCCCACTCGATCAACAGACGGCGATAACACTGGCCGAGCACTACTACAGCGGCGACCTGCCGGCGGCCACCGCGGAACTGATCAGCGAAAACCCACCGACAGAACTGCAGTCCCGCATGCTGCCACTGTGGCGGGTGAACTTCGATGATCGCTACGGCACCAGCTTCTATATCGATCCCAATACCGGCGCCCTGGTCACCCGCCGCCACGACTATTGGCGCGCGTTCGACTTCTTCTGGATGCTGCACATCATGGATTACGAGGAACGCGACAACATCCACAACCCGCTGCTGCTGATCGCCACCCTGTTCAGCCTGGTCAGCGTACTGGCGGGGCTGGTGCTGCTGTTTTACAGCTTTGGCAAGCGCAGTAGCACAAGTGCACAGCGACAGCAGGAGGCCACCGCATGAATTTTGTCAAAGTAGCCCACAAGTGGCTCAGCCTTTTTATCGGACTCCAGCTGGCGCTGTGGCTGGCCAGCGGACTGGCCTTCAACCTGCTCGATTCCAAAATTGTCAGCGGCCGCCACCTGGTCGCCAGCCCGGCTGCCGCCGAACTCAGCGCCGCCGAAGTAACTGTCGGTCACGATGCCATTGCGCGACTGTATGCGCCAGGCTCGGTCATCGATATCCGCCTGCAGCCCGGCTTTGAGCGCCCAGTCTATCGGGTACAGACCCAAGACAGCGTCGAGCTGCGCGATACCGGCCGTGGCGCACCGGTGGTGATCGACAGCGCGCGCGCCGCGGCCATCGCCGCACGGGATTACGCCGGCGACGACAGCCTGATTGGCGAGCCGGTGCCTATGGAATCGGCCAATATGGAAGCGCGCCGACACCGGGGAGCCATGTGGCGCGTGGACGTCGCGGACGACTTTGCCACCAGCCTGTATATCTCCGCGCAGGACGGCCGGGTGCTGGAACGCCGCAATGACAGCTGGCGGCTGTTCGATATCTTCTGGATGCTGCACATCATGGACTACAGCGAGCGGCAGGATTTCAACAACCCGTTCGTGATCGCCTTTGGTCTCGGCGCCCTGCTGATGTCCCTGTCCGGCTGCCTGCTGCTGTTCAGCAGTTTTTCCCGCCACGATTTCAACCTGGTGGCGAAGCTGCGCCGCAGCCGCGTGGCGGTACAGCTGTTTGGCAGCAATGCCAATCCGATCAACCAGCTGGCCCTGGCGAGTGGCAGCAACCTGTTCGACGGCCTCGCCGCCAACGGCGTACAGCTGCCGTCCAACTGCGGTGGTGGTGGCAGCTGCGGCCTGTGCCAGGTGCGCATGGATGCCGATGCGCCGGTCAGCGCCAGTGAAAAAGCACTGCTGTCTCACAGCGAGCTGGACGCCGGTTATCGACTGGCGTGCCAACAGCGCGCCAGCGCCGCAACGCGCCTGACCCTGGATGACAGCCTGCTGCAGGCCAGCCAATACGCCGCCGAAGTGGTGCAAACCCGCTTCCTAACGCCGTTCATCAAGGAAATTCACCTGCGTCTGCCGGATACAGCCAACTTTGCCTTCCGCGCCGGCAGTTTTGTGCAGATCGAAGTGCCGCCACACCAGCTGCGGCTGGCGGACCTGCCGGTGGATACCGAGTTCCGCGCGGACTGGCACCAGTGGCAGGTTGCGGCCAACGCCGGACACCGCGAACCCGTGCGGCGCTCCTACTCAATGGCTAACGCGCCCGGCGAGCCCATGGCCAGCGCGCCCGGCGAAGTCATGCCCGGCAACCAGTCCGCGAGCGGCAACAGCGTCGTACTGAACGTGCGTATTCAGCCGCCGCCCCAGAGCGACCACACGGTGCCCGGTGGCGTGGGATCGAGTTTCATGTTCAACCTGCAGCCCGGTGACCGCGTGAAAGTATCCGGGCCCTTCGGCAATTTCCATGCTGCGGAGACTGGCCGCGAGATGGTGATTATCGGTGGCGGTGCAGGCATGGCTCCGCTGCGCTCGATCATCGTGGACCAGCTGCGCAATCGGGGCAGCGGCCGCAAAATCAGTTTCTGGTACGGGGCGCGCAGCCTGCGCGAAGTGTTCTACGCAGAGGAGTTCCACCAACTGGCCGCCGAGCACGGCAATTTCGCCTGGCACCTGGGCCTGTCGGAGCCGCGCGCGGAGGACAACTGGTCCGGAGCCAGCGGCTTCATCAGCGATATCGTCGCGGAACAGTACCTGCGCAGTCACCCGGAAATCGGCAACTGTGAGTTCTACCTCTGCGGCCCGCCGCCGATGTTGAAAGCCTGTATCGCCATGCTCACGGCGCTGGGTGTCACCGAAGACAGGATCGCCTTCGACGACTTCGGCTGCTGATAGCGCGGCAGCGCCGGTCCTACCCCCGGCGCTTGCCAAGCCGCCGTGCAACCTCTAATCTTCGGGACCAGATTTCACCCAGCGCTGCATATGCAAAAGATCATCGCGAAATCACTGCTGTTGCTGATGTTGATCACCGTTTTCGGACAGGTGATGGCGCAGCCGTGCGCGGATATGCATGCGCAGATGATGGGGGCCAGCGCGGAAATGACGGTCGACCACCCGATGGGCGACGCTGACGACGACCACGCCGCCCACTGCGGTGACGGCGAGGCGATGGCGGCGGAATTGCAGTCCCATTGCGGCGAAGCTCAGAGCACCGCAGAAGACTGCGGGCAGAGCTGCACCTGCTGTCCCGGTCACTGCGCCTCTGTACTACCCACTACCGCACTCGGCAGCAATAGTCTGCCGCGCGCTTTTCCAATCAATACGTACCGCGATATCACCTCCTCTCCGAATCCGGAATCCGCGATCAAGCCACCGCGAATTGGCTGATCACGGGGTCAGTGCGTCCTAAATAAACGCATCCCCTCCCGAAAAGCGCTGACGCCGCGGTGAGTTTCTCACCCGGTGGCGCCAAGACGGATATTCATCCGCAAAACAGCAGCCTGTAACTGCACCCGAACAAACTACCTGTATAACCAGAGAGAACAACCATGATCATCAAGCCCATGATGTCTGCCCTGGTCGCGCTCGCCCTGCTGGCTCTGACTGCCTGTGCGGACGCGGAATCCGGCAGCCCGAACACGAAAAGTGACGCGCAAAGCGAATCGGCCCAGGCTGCCGATAGCACGGCCATCGAACTGACCACCTACAAAAGCGCCACCTGCGGCTGCTGCAAGAAATGGGTGGATCACGCGCGCGATAGCGGCTTCGCGATTACCGCACAGGATGTCGACGACCTCAACGACATCAAGAACCGTCACCGGATAGAACCCCGCCACCAGTCCTGCCACACCAGCGTGTCGGCTGAGGGCTATGTTTTCGAGGGACACATCCCGGCCAAGCTCATCCGCCAGTTCCTGCAGAATCCGCCGGCGGGCGCCCGCGGCCTCGCAGTGCCGGCCATGCCGCTGGGCAGCCCGGGCATGGAAGTGGATGGCCGCTTTACCCCCTATAACGTGATGCAGCTGAACAGCAACGGCAGCGAGAGCGTCTACGCGCGCATGGACAGCATCGAACAACAGCACTGAGGTACCAATGAAAAGAAGAAACAGCCCCCAATTTGAGCTGCCGCAACTGTCCCGGCGACGCTTTGTCACCGGTATGGCGGCTGGCGCAGCGCTGTTGGGTATGCCGGCGGGGCTCTCCGCCAGCGCACCGCGTGCGGGCGCGGCACCGCAGACGCTGCGCGGCAACCAGTTCGACCTGAACATTGGCTACCTGCCGGTGAATTACACCGGCCGCGAGCGCACTGCAGTGGCGGTGAACGGCAGCGTGCCCGGCCCGATATTGCGCTGGAAGGAAGGGCAGACAGTGACGCTGAACGTCACCAACCACCTGGCCCACGACACCTCGATACACTGGCACGGCATCATCCTGCCGAGCAATATGGACGGCGTGCCCGGACTCAGCTTTAACGGCATCCGCCCGGGCGAAACCTTCACCTACCAGTTCCAGCTGAGCCAGAGCGGTACCTACTGGTACCACAGCCACTCGGACTTCCAGGAACAGCAAGGCCTGTACGGCAGTATCGTGATTGACCCGGCCGACGCCGACCCGGTGGCCTACGACCGCGATTACGTCGTGCTACTGTCCGACTGGAGCGACGAATCTCCCCACGACATCTACGCCAAGCTGAAAAAAGAGGGCCACTATTACAACCGCCGCCGCCGCACCGCCGGCGACCTGTGGCGCGAGGTCAAGGAAAAGGGCGTGGCGGCGACCTGGCGCGACCGCGAGATGTGGAACATGATGCGCATGTCGGATCGCGATATTTCCGACGTGACCGGCTACACCTACACCTTCCTGATGAACGGCCAAACGCCGGATGCCAACTGGACCGCGTTGTTCCGCAAGGGCGAAAAAGTACGGCTGCGCTTTATTAACGGCGCGGCCATGTCGATTTTTGACATTCGCATCCCCGGCCTGAAGATGACCGTGGTGGCAACCGACGGCCAGAACATCGAGCCGGTCACGGTGGACGAATTCCGCATCGGCGTCGCCGAAACCTATGACGTGATTGTCGAGCCCGACGGCGACAGCGCCTACACCCTGTTCGCGCAGACTATCGACCGCAGCGGCTTCGCCCGCGGCACCCTGACTTCTGAACCGGGCCTACAAGCTGCAGTGCCGCCGATGGACTACGCCCCGGTACTGACCCACCGCGATATGGGCATGGGCCACGGCGCCCACGCCGGCATGGCTGGTATGGGCGGTATGGATCACAGCCAGCACGACATGGGCACCATGGACCACAACCAGCACGACATGGGCACCATGGACCACAGCCAGCACGACATGGGCGGCATGGACCACAGCCAGCACGATATGGGCACCATGGACCACAGCCAGCACGATATGGGCACCATGGACCACAGTCAGCACGATATGGGCACCATGGATCACAGCCAGCACGACATGGGCACCATGGATCACAGCCAGCACAACATGGACGGCATGGACCACAGTCAGCACCAGGTCGGCGCGCAGGGCTACAGCCTGCACGGCGGCCGCTCGGAACTGGGCGGCATGCAGGGCGTCTGGTTCACCGACAATCTGGGCCGCGCCGGCCACGGCAGCAATAGCCCGATCGTGCACCTGCCCAGCGAGTACGGTTTCGGCGTGGACATGCGCTCGGAAATGCCGATGAGCGGCCTGCACGACCCGGGTATCGGTCTGCGCGATCACGGTTCACGCTACGGCCGCCGCGTGCTGAATTACGGCGATATCCGCAACCTGACCCCGACCATCGACCGCCGCGAGCCGACCCGCGAGCTGCAACTGCATCTGACTGGCAATATGGAGCGCTATATGTGGTCCATGGACGGCATCAAGTTCAACGACGCCGAACCGCTGATGCTGAAGTACGGTGAGCGCATTCGCATCACCCTGGTCAACGACACCATGATGACCCACCCGATTCACCTGCACGGCATGTGGAGTGAGCTGGAAACCGGCGATGCCGAGTATATTCCGCGCAAGCACACGATCCTGGTACAGCCCGGCTCCAAGATCAGCTATCTGGTCACCGCCGACGCCTACGGCCGCTGGGCCTACCACTGCCACCTGCTGTATCACATGCCGGGCATGTTCCGCGAGGTTAGAGTCGTATGAGAATTGCGAACATGAAAAACACCGTAATTTTATGTGCCGCACTCACGGCAAACGCCGCCCTCGCCCAGGACGATATGTCCCATCACGACCACGGCGCGCCGGCGGATTCCTATCCGACCCCGCCGGTGGATTCCTACCCGGCGCAACAGGGCGCGACGAGGAACCTGGAGCACGCGCCGGATTCCCCGGATCACGTGATGGATCACGAGGTGCTGTTGACCAAGGTCACCTTCGACCAGCTGGAAGTGCGCGAGAATGATGGCGGCGCGCTGAAGGGCGACCTGTGGTTCGGCAGTGACCGCAACAAGCTCTGGCTTAAAACCGAGTGGGAGCGGGACGAGGGCGAAACCGAAAAGGCGGAGCTGCACGCATTGTACAGTCGCGCCATAGCGCCCTACTGGGACCTGCAGATGGGCGTGCGCCACGACTTCGAAACCGAGAGCGACAGCCGCAACTGGGGAGTCATCGGCTTCAATGGCCTGGCGCCCTATTTCTTCGAAGTGGACTCGGCGCTGTTTGTCGGCGAAGACGGCGATACCGCCCTGCGCCTGGAAGCGGAATACGAACTGTTGTTCACCCAGCAGTGGATTCTGAGCCCGGAAATCGAGGCGGATTTCTTCGGCCAGAACGACCGCGATGCCGGCACCGGCTCAGGATTATCCGACATTGAACTGGGGCTGCGCCTGCGCTACGAATTCACGCCGCAGTTCGCACCCTATGTCGGCGTGCATTATGAGAAGAAATTCGGCAACGCCGCCGATTTCGCCCGCGACGAGGGCGAGCACACCAGTATCACCAGTTGGGTGATCGGTCTGCACGCCTGGTTCTAATTGGGAAATCGGGATTCGAGATTCGGCACCAGCAGTATCGTGCATAGAGCGGCCGCAGGCCGCGCCATTGGGAATGCCGAGCTCCAGCTCGGCAAATGGGCCGCAGGCCCGTAAAAACAAACCTTGGAGATCACCATGAAAACTTTCAACAAGCTGTTAATCGCCGTCACCCTGATCGCCGCGAGCGGTGCCCAGGCCCACGACCCCAGTATGCACAAGGAAAAAGCAGAAAAGGCTGACTGTGCGGCGATGAAAGGCATGGACCACTCGAAAATGGATGCCAATGATCCGGTCATGCAGGCGATGATGAAGAAGTGCGCCGAGCAGATGCAGCACGGTGAACACGCCGGCCATGGTGAACACGCCGGCCACGGGGAAGGCCACGACCACGGCGCCGCGCAGGAGCCGCAGGAGAAATAAGGATTGGGGGCTGCCGGCCCCCTTTTTTTTCTGGAGGAATATTTTGAAAATAATAAAAACACTGTTGCTCGCCGTATTGATTGCCGCCGGTGGACTAATCGCATTCGTCTACTCCGGCAGCTACCCCATGGGCGCCGACGTGCCGCACACGAAATTCACCCACTGGCTGCTGGAAACCCTGCGCGACAGATCCATCGACAAGGCCGCGTCGCAGATCGCCATGCCCGCGCTGGACGACCCGGAACTGCTGCTTTCGGGCGGCCCCGACTACAACGAGATGTGCACCGGCTGCCACCTGAAACCGGGCAAAGACGAGAGCGACTTCACCCTCGGCCTCTACCCGACACCGCCCAATCTTACCGATAAAGCCGGTGACCCTCGCCGCCAGTTCTGGGTCATCAAGCACGGCATCAAGGCCTCCGGCATGCCCGCCTGGGGACCCACCCACGACGACCAGCGCATCTGGGCCATGGTGGCCTTCCTGCAAAAACTACCCGAACTCACACCACAGCAGTACCAGATCATCACCGCGCGCGATGAAGAAGACTCCGGCCACCACCACTAACCCGAGAAAATAACAATGCAAAAACTGTTCAAGACCATTCACGCATTGGGGCTCAGCATCTTGCTCAGCGCCGCCTCGCTGGCCATGGCACACGGCGACAAGCCGCATCAAGAAAGGGACCCGGAAATGTTTTCCGGGCTGGAAACGGGCGCCGGCAAAGCCGTACAGATGTTCCACCGCGCGCTGCGCGAGGGTGATCAGCAATCCGTGTTAAATGCGCTTGCGGACGCGGTGGTAATTTTCGAGGGCGGCGGTGTCGAGCGTTCTGCACAGGAGTATGCCGGCCACCACCTGCCCGCGGATATCGCCTTTCTGCAGCAGATGAAGATCAACCAGCAGGAGCTGCAGGTGCGAGAGGTCGGCGACCTGGCTTACGCCTACGGCCGCTCGCGATTGCAGGGGGACTACAAGGACAAGGCGCTGGATCTGCAAAGCATGGAAACCCTTGTGCTAAAACGCAGCGGCGGTGAGTGGAAAATCGTGCACGTGCACTGGTCGAATAAGTAGTCGCGCCGGCCGCGCTCGTATTCACATCAACAAATCGGGATAAATATTTCGAAAAAACGAAAGACTGCCAAGAAAAAGCATCACCGAACTCCCAAAAGAGCAGATACCGAAATATTTATCCCGGCGATACCGTACGCCAACCCGCCAAATCTTCCCCAGGAAATTTTTTCATCCCGCCATTCATAAATTTCCTGCATTTTCTGCCGAGGGCACTGGTTGAGAAAAACGCCAGCCATCAAAACGAAGCCACAAATTGCAAAGCCGGCAATTGACGCCCGTGCGAACTCCATGTGATAAATCGCGGCGATTGATAATAACGGAAACCCGTAGTCGTCGAAGCATATCAATCTCCTGATGTACAAAACCCTAATAAACAGACATCAATGGAGAAGTCATGAATCTTCCAACAAATGCTGTCAGCCGTATCGCTTGGGCCATTTCCTTTGCTGCGTGCGTGGCAATCCCTTCCATCTCCCAGGCAAACAATTCCTGGAATGACTACCACTGGGCCAGAATGTCCACCAGCACACCCATTCCCCTGCAGGTAGTCGACAGCACCACCGCATTCTGGGACAACGAACTGAACGATTCACTGAACATGTGGAACATTTCCGATGTGTTCAATATGGCGATTACTTCCGCAGATGATTCCAGGAGAGCGCGCAAGCAGTGCAAGATGGTTTCGGGGCAGATGCGCGTCTGCAATGCCAGTTACGGATTTAATGGCTGGCTGGGTCTCGCCAGCATAAACATCGACAGCAACAGCCACATCACCCAGGGCACTGCCAAGATGAACGACTCCTATTCCTCGTATTGGGAAGACCCGGCAGAAAAAAACCACGTGATGTGCCAGGAGATCGGTCATGTGCTGGGTCTGGACCACACCAGTGAGGACGGCTCCAGCCAGCAGACTTGCATGGACTATTCCTCCGACCCCAACAGTCAGTGGCCCAATCAGCACGACTACGACACGCTGATGGCCATGTATGACCACGCGGATGGCTACAACAGCTACGCTACGGGCAGCGCCAGCAGCGCGGTGGGCAATAGCCGGAACTTCGGCTTGGGCCACCGGGTGCATAAGACAGACCACATGGAAGTTTGGATAGAAACTCAAGCCGACGGCAGCGCCACAGTGCACTACGTCTACCTGGCTTATTGATCCGCCAACAGCAATCGGGTACTGCAGCAGCAGTACCCGATTTAAACACCTGTGGTTCGGCTATAGAGGCCTTTACCAGGTAATGCAGAGTTTTAAAAAGGCTGTCCGCTTCACCCGCTACTTTCTAGCGAGATAGTCGACGATTGCCTGGATCTCCGCTCCCGAGAGCGGCGCTCGCGGCATAGTCGATTGCGGATTGTCGAATTGGGGATTCGCAAGTTTTTTCCTGACGAAGTCCGCCCCCCGCCGCTGGACCACACCATCCAATGCGGGACCGACGCTGCCGCCCTGGCCGCCCAGACTGTGGCACCCCAGGCAACCGTAGCGGGTCATCAACTCCTTGCCGCTCGCCGTTTTCGCCGGCACCGGAACGGACTCCGCCGGCGGCCGCCGGCTCAGCGTCCGGAAATAGTCCATAACCGCCCGCGTTTCCTCGCCGGTCAGATGGGCTTGGTGGCGCATGTGCGGCATGATCACCGACCAGTCCTCCAGGCTGAATTCCTGCACCGGCCGCGAATTGTGGCAGCGCGAGCAGTTGTTGTTGATGACCTCGGCGCCACTCGCCGGAAATCCGTCCCCTCCGGCGAAAGAAGAGGAGGAAATCACCAGCATGAACAGGAGGCGGCGCGCGGAAGCAGTGTGTGGAATTTTCATGGCTCTGCCTCTCAAAATGCGTAGCTGAATTGCAGGGCAACGCGGTTATCGTCTTCCCCGTCTTTGACATCGGTATCCTCATAGGCGAGCTTGATCACCGTGCGGGGGGCGAGCCAATAGTTGAATCCGTAGACCCAGCGGTGCGCCTTATCCAGCTTGCTGGTAACAGAGCGTTCGAGAAGAAACTCGGTGCCGCCGAGGACCGGCCAGATTCGTCCGAGCTGCAGGGTGCCCTGCAGATACCAGCCATTGCGCTTAAAGGTATGTTCACGAAATACGTCTTCTTCGATCTCCTCCAGGCCCTCGGTTTCCTTGCGAATATATTCGCCGCGGACTATGAAGTGCCGGCCCACCCAGTTGAGATCCAGCCCCTTGGCGATCACTTCGAAATCGCCCTCGTCGTCGTATTTGGCCTTGTAGTAGGACGCCCCTATTTCCAACGGTGGCAAAAACGCGACAGCCAGGCGCCCACCGACTGCCTTGTTATTGTTGTTGTCGACGCTCGCCGCCTCGAATTCCACCTCGGGCTCTATGCTATGTAACTCTTCGTGCAACTCTTCGTCCAGCGTTTCGTCCGGCGCATCCGGGTCCACGCCGTTCTCCTCTAATTCTTCCCGGGCTCCGTTGCTGACATACAGATCGATAAATACCTTTCTGTCGGGACAGAGCGGAATCACCTGCTGCAGGGCCAGGCCCACATCGCTCAATACCGGCAGCAGCGGCTCCATGGCCTGGTTGCCGTCGTGAGGACCGTAGATTCCCGGAGTCCAGGGTGAGCGATTAATCCAGCTCGGGTGAAAGTTGGCACTGAACTGGCCGAAGGGCAGCAGAAACTTCCCCGCCGTCAGTGTGGTCGTGTTCGTCAGAAAATAATGCGCGTTGGCGTACTCCAGTTCTACCTCGGTCTCCCCCAGATCGTTGAGACTGAACTCCGTCTCCGCCTCCACATGCAGCTTGTCACTCAGATTGAACAGGAAAATGGGCACGAAGTTAGTTGTGAACACGCTGTTGTCCGCGAGATCTGCATCTTCGTACATAGCGTTGCCATAACCGACAAGCACGAAGCGCCCGTATCCGAAATCTTCGAAACCATTTTCCCCCAGCGACACTGCGCCAACGCTGTCTGAGCAAAAAGGAGGCCGGAGAGACAATATAAAGTTCTTGATCTCTTCATCTGAGATCCTTTAGCAGTTGATTTCAGGTAACACAGGATATGACCGGCCTTAGCTTCGACCTGCGCCATTCATCCGGAGGCATATGAATGGCTTAAAACAGCAATGACACCCATATCTATTAACAACCACCGCATAAAGTAGTAGAAACTCACCTCTCAAGGAAAAGGACACTGGACTATCTAGACGCCGGTTTTACGCAACAGCATTCGCACACTGCGGTAAGAGCCAGAGAGCCTTGAAACAAAAACGCAAATGCGAATATTTATTTCACCCTAGCCCGGATATTGCATCGCGGGCCGCGATGATTGCATCGAGATCTGCGCGCTCAGTGCAGAGACCAGGGGACGGTGCGGCCAGCGGTGGTGGCTAGAAAACTGTAACCCGGGAATAATTCGGGAAAGTGGCTTGACTGCAAAATTTTAGAGCACAAGCTGCGCGGCGCGGTGCAACATTCAGGTTAGCCTCGCGATTATTAGATTCACGCCACAGGAATAGCGAAAATAACGACGAGCGCCAACAAGATGGCCATTGCTGAAATAGCCGGAATCAGCAGGTGGCGCTTCGATCCTGCTGAACTTTCCGTAACACATACGGCTATCGCCACCAGGCACTGCAGCAGGTAATAGAGCGCGAAGATGCGCGATGCCAATGTGACGATTTCGAACACATTTGCAGTCCACACCAATATGATCGCGGTGATGATGAGGCACAGATAGCCCTTGCGGGGCGAAATTCTGCCGCCGGAAACCTCGTTGAACAGCCCCCCTCCCCCGGCGGTATCGGCCACCGCGGCGCTGAACTGGCTCATCACCGCGGCCACGACAATCATCGCGGGCAGTATTGCCGCGACTCTTTCTGCCAGGGTGATAATCGCCGTCTCATCCGCGATACCGTGAAACGCCAATAAGAGAGGCAAACCCAGCATTACAAAAAGCAGGTAGACGGCACTCGCAATCAGCTGGGCATTCCGCATCGACCTTACACGCGTGGGTTGGTCGTAGGCCTTGCCCAGATAACGCGAGGTTTCGAACCCCTGCACAATCAACAGCAACCCCGCCAGTAGTCGCAGACGCTCCATTCCGGAAAGGTCAACACCCGGAATCACAAGCGTTTCATCGGCAGCGAGCCAATACATGTCGAATTCGGCCAGCCCCAAAAGCAGCGCCGCAATAATGCCGAGCTTGACCACCACCGCCGCCTCTTCCATTTTTTCCAGCCCAGCTAGACCGCGCAACCAACCGACTGCAGCGATAAATAACAGCACTGCGGTGGTCAGCGCATTCTCGATCGCCGCGTCGCGGAAGCTGCCAATTCGTGCAACGAAAGACGCAAACAGGCGCAGATAGAAAGCCACCGATACGATATAGGCAAAGCCGAGCGCCAGATCCGATATGCGCTGGAGCGCTATTGCAGCAGTCGGACGATCTCTCCCTGCCAGCAGCGGCTCTGCATAGATGATATTGAATCGGATGACGGCGCCGATGGCGAAGGCCGCCAGCAGAATGCCGAGCATTGCCAGCGGCGCCCAGACTTCCACGATATGGGTAAGCAGGGGTCCGGAAATAAGGAAGCCACTGCCGATAATGGATGCGAGCGGTGTTAGCGTGGCGCGCCACAGCGGCAAATTCTGCAACGCCGGGCGGAACAACATGGCCACTACTGCCAGTGCCACTACCGGCAGAATAAAATAGGACATCACATCTCGTTAGAATTCGTTAGCTTTCATGCGCCAAGATCGGCGCGCGCCCGGCTTCACAGGCAAGGAAGGGTTAGTCTCGCTGAGGGCCGGTGTTGCCTGGTGGCGGATTGCGGGACGGTGTTTCTCAATGGCGGTGGTGGCCGGAGAGATGCGCGAGATTTTCCAGCTCGCACTCTTCGCTGTAGTGGATAAATGCACGGCGGATTTTATCCGTCACCCCTTCGCGTATACCGCCGATCTCGGCAATGATGGCATCTTCGATATCGTTCAGCGAAACCTGCACCAGATCGTAGACCACCAGCACCTGATCGCCGCCGACATCCACCGTCTCAACACCCATCAGCGACTCGACGGCATTTCTCAGGCTCTCTCGCTTTGTTCCCTCCACCGCGGCAACCAGTTTAATCCGGTGCGCTTTGCGCTCTACCCTGCCCTTCTGTTTTTCCGACGGGCCGTGCGCCGGGTCACCGACAAACAGGTGCGGGTAGCGGCGAAAGCGTTCCCGGCACTGCTCGGAGCAGAAAGCGTAGTGAATGTGCAGATGCTCGAGGGGGTAGGAGTCCTCTGCCACCATCATGCCGCAGACAGGATCCTGCAATTGTCTAGCCGCCACAGCCGCCAACACCTAAACCAAACGGTTGTAGATCCAGGCCAGCAGCCAGCCAATGAAACCGGCAACCACCGCCCAGGCAATCATACCGATGAACACACCCTTGACCGTGAGGTGCCAACCCATCTGGGAAATGTCCATATGCAGCATGTCGCCGGACAGGCCCATCGTCATGCCCGGAAGTAACATCACCAGCAGGCTGCAAAGCAGCCAGGCGATGGCAAAGCTGAGCGCGGCGGCGATGCCAAATTTACACGCGTGCAGTTTCATTACGAGTCTCCCTGTTTAATGAAGTGTTACATCTCCTGCATTCGGTTGGCACCCTGGACCATCTGCTTGGTCTCCTGCTCCTCCAGCGACTCCAGCTCTTCCATCAGCTCCCGGGTTGCCTCTATGTCCGCCCTGCCGTGGAGGTAGCGGTAGAGATCGATCACCTGCTCCTGCTGGTCGGTGACGATACCCATAATTTCGTCCGGCTCTAACGCCTGGAAGGGCGCGTCGCACTGCGCGCTGTGCAAAATGGGATGCTTTTCCAGAAAGTCGTAACACCAGGTGTTCAGCGCCCTGGTTTCGGCAGTTTCCACGAAGCCGGCAACTGTCTGCGAAAGTTCCTGCTCGTGCCGCGCCAGGTATTCGAGCAGCATTTTGGAGCGGGCATTCTCGTTCCTGCCCGCGCAGTGCTGCAGGCAGGCGGATAAATTCTTGTGAAACTCGCGGGTCCACACCAGCACATCCCTCAGGGTCTCGACTTGCACTTTCAGTCTCCACAGGTAAAGGAACACGGTGCAACAAAAATAGCGAAGCGTTTTCGCCCGCCACTTGATCTATATCAAAGAGTAGCAAGTGCCCCGGCTGGACTATTACTGATATTCAACATTTGCCGTCAGTAGCGCGATCAGGTCAGGGAAAGCACCTTATGCCGCAGCACAAACACCGCCCGCAAGATGACGCCCACAGTAAATCCGCCGGCGGCGCTGTCTACACCTGCCCCATGCATCCTCAGGTGGAGTCGGACAAGCCCGGCAGCTGCCCGGAATGTGGCATGGCCCTGGAGCTGAAGGCGCCGGTCGCGGTTTCCACCGAGTGGACCTGCCCCATGCACCCGGAAATCGTGCGCAGCGAACCCGGCGACTGTCCCATCTGCGGCATGGCCCTGGAACCGCGCAGCGCACTCGCGGAGGAGGAAAACCCGGAACTCGCGGATATGCGCCGGCGCTTCTGGATCAGCGCCCTGCTCACGGTGCCCGTAGTGCTGCTGGCGATGTCCAAATTTATTCCCTTCCTGCACTTGCACGAGTGGATTTCGCCAAAGGTGAGCGGCTGGCTGGAAATGATCCTGGCCACGCCGGTGGTGCTCTGGGGCGGTTGGCCTTTCTTTGTGCGCGGCGTGCGTTCGGTGATTACCCGCAAGCTGAATATGTTCACCCTGATTGGGCTGGGTGTCGCCGTGGCCTATTTCTACAGTGTGATCGCGCTGCTGTTCCCGGATCTTTTTCCCGAGACCTTCCGCGAGGAGAGCGGCATGGTCGGCGTCTATTTCGAGGCCGCGGCGGTGATCGTCACCCTGGTGCTGCTGGGCCAGGTACTGGAGCTGAAGGCGCGCAGCGCAACCAATGCCGCCATCCGCGCCCTGCTGGGGCTGGCGCCGAAGACGGCGCGACGGATAAACCCGGACGGCAGCGAGGAGGACCTGCCCCTGGACCGAGTCCAGCCGGGCGACAAGCTGCGGGTGCGCCCCGGCGAAAAGATACCGATAGACGGCGTGGTGCTGGAGGGGCGCTCCAGCGTCGACGAGTCGATGATCACCGGCGAGCCGATTCCGGTGGAAAAGACCGCAGGGGAAAAGGTCATCGGCGCCACGGTCAACGGCACCGGCGGGTTGGTGATGGAGGCGGAGCGCGTCGGCACCGAAACCCTGCTGGCGCAGATAGTGCAGATGGTGGCCGAGGCGCAGCGCTCCCGTGCGCCCATCCAGAACTTAGCGGACCTAGTGGCCTCCTACTTCGTGCCGGCGGTGGTGCTGATCGCGCTGATCAGTTTTGTTGTCTGGGCCACCATAGGTCCCGAACCTCGCTTTGTCTTCGCAATGATCAACGCGGTGGCGGTGCTGATCATCGCCTGCCCCTGCGCCCTGGGCCTGGCCACGCCCATGTCGATCATGGTGGCCACCGGCAAGGGCGCCGGACTGGGCGTGCTGTTCAAGAACGCCGAGGCTATAGAGCTGCTGCGCAAGGTGGACACATTGGTGGTGGACAAGACCGGCACCCTGACCCTGGGCAAGCCGCAGCTGGTCAGCGTCGTGCCGGCGGCGGGCTTCGACGAGCAACTGTTGCTGCGCCTGGCCGGCTCCCTGGAGCGCGGCAGTGAGCACCCGCTGGCCGCCGCCATAGTGCGCGGCGCGGAAAAGCGCGATGTGGAGCTGGCAAAGACCGAGGATTTCGACTCCATCACCGGCAAGGGCGTGCGCGGCAGCGTGGACGGCCAGGCAGTGGCACTCGGCAACAAGGCGCTGATGGAAGACCTGCAGGTGGATATCGGCGAGATGTTGAAAACTGCCGAGTCCCTGCGCGCCGAGGGGCAGACGGCGATGTTCGTGGCGGTGGAAGGCAAAGCCGCGGGGCTGGTGGGTGTGGCGGACCCGATCAAGGACTCGACGCCGGAGGCCATCGAAGCCCTGCACCAAGAAGGGGTGGAGATAGTGATGATCACCGGCGACAGCCGCACCACCGCCGAGGCGGTGGCGCGCAAACTGGGGATCGACAAGGTGTTCGCGGAGGTGCTGCCGAACGAGAAAGCCGAGTCCATCAAGCGCCTGCAAGCGGAGGGCCGCACAGTCGCTATGGCCGGCGACGGTATCAACGACGCCCCGGCGCTGGCCCAGGCGCAGGTGGGCATCGCCATGGGCACCGGCACCGACGTGGCCATGGAGAGCGCCGGCGTCACCCTGGTCAAGGGCGACCTGCGCGGTATAGCGCGGGCACGGGGCCTTTCCCACGCGACCCTGCGCAATATCAAGCAGAACCTGTTCTTCGCCTTCGCCTACAACGCCACCGGCGTGCCCATCGCCGCCGGCGTGCTCTACCCGGCCTTCGGCCTGCTGCTGTCACCGATTATCGCCGCCGCTGCGATGGCCTTCAGCTCGGTGTCGGTGATTGGCAACTCGCTGCGCCTGAACCGCGTGCAGGTTTAGGAGTGATGAGCGGAAGTAGTGTCCTGTGGGAGCCTGCCCTGCAGGCGAATAGGAAGGTTCCGCTGGCAGCCCCCATATCGCCAGCAGGGCTGGCTCCCACAGAGCGATGGTTTCCGACGCAACTGCGTTAAAAGTTGGAGAGTAAGCCTATGCAATGGAAATTCTGGCTGGTATTTCTCGCCTTCGCGGCCATTTCCGCTTTCCTGCTGCTGGAGGAGCACCGCGCGCACATGCTCGGCGCCCTGCCCTACCTGATACTGCTGGTCTGCCCGCTGATGCATGTCTTTATGCACGGGGGCCATGGTGGTCACGGAGGACATGGCGGGCACGGGCACCACCACGGCGGCGGGGAGCGGGACGACAGGGAGGACCGGCGGTGAGCCACGGAGAAATACAGGCCTACGGCCTTTGGGGGCTGGTGATCATCAACTCGGTGGTATTTATCCTCTTTGCGCTGAGCTTCTTCAAGCCGCAGACGCGCACCGACTGGCGCAGCTTCGGTGCCTTCAGCGCCTTCGTGGTGGCGCTCTTTGCGGAGATGTACGGCTACCCGCTGACCATCTTCCTGCTGTCCGGCTGGCTGCAGTCCCGCTACCCGGATGTGGACTGGCTGTCCCACGATGCCGGCCACCTGTTGGAGATGCTGTTCGGCTGGGAGGCCAATCCCCACTTCGGCCCCTTCCACCTGTTGAGTTTCGCGCTGATCGGCGCCGGCTTCTGGCTGATCGCGGCCGGCTGGCGCCAGCTGTACGCGGCGCAGCAGAGCGGCACCCTGGCCACCGGCGGCATCTACCGCCACCTGCGCCACCCCCAATACTTGGGCTTTATCCTGATCATGACCGGTTTCCTGCTGCAGTGGCCGACGCTGCTGACCCTGGTGATGTACCCGATACTGGTTTACATGTACGTGCACCTGGCCAAGCGCGAGGAGCGCGAAACCGAGGCGCGCTTCGGCGACACCTGGCGCCGCTACGCCGCAGTGACGCCGCGCTTTATTCCGCGCTGGCGCTTGCCCGGCACCGCCAGCCGCTGACCGTCTTCAAAATGGCTGGCGAGGAGATGAAAAAAGGTTCTGATCAGCACCATCACTCGGGAGCTCATTCCCATACGACCGGGCCCAGCCGTATCGATCCGGCGATGGTCCGCATAGAGCACGCGGCTGCAACGGTGGAGGTTGCGACCGAGGTCGACACTTTCTTTAACGCGTACAGTCGCTGGGCCGAGTACGAACAGTGGGCGCCGGACGTTCAGGGCGCGGGCCACTGGCTTGTCGTCCGCGAGGGGGGACCCGGTTCGCGATTCATCCTGTACGACAAACCCGGCGCGCGGCACCTGGCGCACTTCGGGGAAGTGACCGAGCTGGAGTGCAACCGGCGCTTCGCCTGGCGGGCGCCGTTCAGCGAGTGGAACCGCGCCTATATCGGCACCCAACTGGAAATCGCCCCCAAGTCCGGCGGCGGCAGCCGGGTAACCGAGACTCTCTACTTCGAGGCCCGCGAGGAGCACTTGCCGGTGGTCGCCGGATTCACCGCGATGTCCGGGTTTGATCAAAAGACCCTGGCGGATTTCCTCGAGGCGCGGCTGCGCGGTTTGGACAAGCTGATTCAACAGGGAAAGATAAAAGAACCGGACCTCGCCTATCTCTTCACCGACAACCGGGTCCTGGCAGCCGACTGGCCCCAGCGCGTCAGTGAGGGCGAATGGGTGCGCCTGCTGTACGCCGACGGCGAAGTGGACTTCCCGGCGTCCCCAGAGCTGGTGTTCAACGTGTTCAGCCGCTTCGCGCGCTACGCCGACTGGACGCGCACCATTCACGTCGGCGCCGAGTGGCACCGGGTCCGCCGGGGCGGGCTCGGCTCGCGCTTTTTGATCTGGGAGAAACCGGGCGATCGCCACGTGATGCACTACGCGACGGTCACCGAGTTCGAACGCAACCGGCACTTCGCCTGGCGGGCACCGTTTGCCGAGTGGCCAAAGGTATTTATCGGCACGTCGCTCGACCTGACTCCGCGCGCGGATGGGGGGACCCATGGCTACCACGTTATCTGGGTCGACATCCCCCAGGAGTATCTGCCCATTTTTTCCGGGTTCGGAACACTGCCGGGCATCGATATCGAGTACGAGACCTGGCACATCCAGGAGGAGGTCAGGGGTATCAACAGGCTCATCCGCGCCGGCGGATTTTCCACAGAGGATCAACACTACCTGTTCGAGCAAGATAGCGTCATCGCCCACGACTGGCCGACGGAGACGGGACAGCCGCACCCGTATTCCGACAGGATCCTGACGCTGAAGCCCGACAGGGTACTGACCTTCGAGGAGGCCTCGGTGGTCGTCACCGAGGTGATGTCCGCTGCGATACCCAACCCCCAGTTCTTCCGCCTGTGGCGGGACCAGAGACGGACGCGCCAGCGCCAGTTCAACCGCACGAAACCGAGGTAAACATGGCCATCGACCTCGAAGGAGTCCCCGCGCGCGGCCGCACGCTGCGGCGGCTGCGCGGCATAGCCCATATCCTCTTCCACCAGGGATTCGAGGCGTTCGTGGACAAGACCCCTCTCGCCCCACTGGTGACGCGGGAATGCCGGGCGGAGATCGCCGAAGCCTGTCGCTGCAAAGAGGAAAAAGGGGCCTGCCCCTGCGGGCACGCCCTGCCGCTGCCGCAGCGACTGCTGAACACGGTAATAGAACTGGGGCCGACCTTTATCAAGCTGGGGCAGATAGCCAGCACCCGCCCCGACCTGATACCGGAGGAGTACAGCCGGGCGCTGCAGGCATTGCAGGAGACAGTGCCGCCTTTCCCCTTTGCCGAAGTGCGACAGATCCTGGAGGAGGAACTGGGCAAGCCGCCAGCCGATTGCTTTGGCGCCTTCGACGAAAAGCCCATTGCCTCGGCCTCCCTGTCGCAGGTGCACTTCGCCGTGCTGCACGACGGCACCGAGGTCGCGGTGAAGATCCAGCGCCCCGGGATCCGGGCCGTCATCGAGGAGGATCTGGCGATACTCCGCTGGCTGGCCCGGCAATTGGCGCGCCTCTACCCGCGGGTGCGCAACCTCAAACCCGAGGCAGCGGTGGAGGAGTTCGGCCGCTGGACCCTCAGGGAGCTGGACTTCCACCTGGAAGGTGAGACCTACGACGAATTCCGGCGAAACTTCTCCGGCCAGGACGACGTGATCTTTCCCAGCATCTACTGGGACTACACCACCAGCCGCTGCCTGACCATGGAACGGGTCAGCGGCATGCGCGTGCAAGAGGTGACGCCGAATCTGCAGCCGCACGAGCGCCACCGGCTGGCGCGGCGCCTGGCCGAGATAGAGCTGCAGATGCTCGTCACCGATGCGTTCTTCCACGCGGATCTGCACCCGGGCAACATCTTTTTCAAGGCCGACGGCCGCATCGTCATCCTGGATGTGGGCATGGTGGGCAAAATAGCAGCGCGCACCCAGGACCGCTTCCTCTGTTACTGGGTGGCCATAGAGCGACGCCAGCGGGACAGAGCCGCACATCACCTGCTGCAGATGGCCTCTTCCCTGAAAGGCGCCGACCTCGATCAGTTTCGCCAGCGCTACGACGCTATTCTCGACCAGTTCTACGGCGCCCCGCTGCTCGAGCGCAGTATGGCGCGCACCTACCTGGACATACTGCTGGCGGCAGCCGAATGCAACATCGTGATGCCGCCGGAGATGATGCTGCAGGCCAAGGCCGTGGTCACCGCCGAGGCGCTCGATCTGGTGCTCTACCCGGATTTCAAGTTCACCGAGGAGGCGCGCCCCATAGTCGCGCGCGAACTGGCCCGGCGGGCAACGCCGCGCCGCATTCTCGACCGCATCTGGGGCGGGTTGGGCGAGTTTATCCTGCTCGGAGAAACTCCCCCCGCCGGCCCGGTGCCGACCAACGACGACCTGGAAGAGCGGCGTTTCCGCCGCGAGGTACTCAAGGCCCTGGCCTATGTCTGGGGCGAAGAGACAGACGAGAAACTCAGGGAAAAATCGGCGGATATCTCGCGCTACACCTCCACAGATTACTGGCTCGAGCACCCGGAAATCCAAGCGCTGATCGAGACCGGACTCGGGTTGCTGCGCCTGCTGGCCATGCAGCAGGAGCGGGCGCTGTGGGCCAGCGAGCCGGGCGGGGACAATTCCCCGGATACAGCGACGCAAGGTTCAAGCGGCGACGCCACAGACGAGGCCGACTATCGCGCTTTCCAACAGACCATTCGCAACCGCGGGGACAAGGGCCGCCCCTGGACCGCGGACGCCTGCCAGATCGGGGAATTCTGGCAAGCCGAAGCGCGCAGGTTTCCGCACACCGAATACTGGGACGACAAGCAGATACTCCAGTCATCGATGAAAGGTGGCCTGGCCCTGCTGCGGCTGTTCACCGCCCAGCTGGCACAAGCGGTGGAACTGCGGCAGCGGGACGACGAGGCCGCCGACCCGGACTTAGAGGCATCAGAATATCGGAGGGACTCGTGAAACTAACTTTCTTCGGCGCCACGGATACGGTCACCGGATCGCGCTTTCTGTTTGAACACGACGGGCGGCGCTGGCTGGTGGACTGCGGCCTCTTTCAGGGCGGCGGTGACGCGGCGGCGCGCAACCGCGCGCCGCTGCCGTTTTCGCCCGCATCGCTGGACGCCGTGCTGGTGACCCATGCGCATATCGATCACAGCGGCATGCTGCCGGCGCTGATCGCCGGCGGTTACACCGGCCCCATCCACACCACCTCGGGCACGCTGGAACTGTGCAATATCCTGCTGCCGGACTCCGCGCACCTGCAGCAGGAGCACTACAGCTACCTGCAGCGCCACGGTCTGGAAACTGTGGCCGATACGCCGCTGTACTCACCGGAAGATGTGGACTCAACCCTGGCCGCCATGCAGCCGCACGCCCTGCACCGGCCTTTTAACGTCGCTCCTGGAATCAGCGCACACTTCCGCTCCGCCGGCCATATCCTCGGCGCCGCCAGCGTCTACCTGGAGGTCGACGGACTGAAAATCTGCGTATCCGGGGACATAGGCCGCCCCCGGGACCCGGTCATGCGCGCCCCTGAACCCTTCGATGGCGCCGACTACCTGCTGGTGGAATCCACCTACGGCGGGCGGCGGCACTCACCGGAAGACCCGGCAGAGCGGCTGGAAAAGCTGGTGGCGGAAACCATCGCCGGCGGCGGCACCCTGGTGATTCCCGCCTTCGCCGTGGGGCGGGCGCAGAGCATACTGCACCTAATTGCCCAAGCCACGGCCGCGGGCCGCCTGCCGCAGGTGCCGGTATTCCTCGACAGCCCCATGGCCATCAACACCACCCGCCTCTATTGCCGACACGCGCAGGAGCACCGCTTGAGCGAAGCCCAGTGCGAAGCCATGTGCGGCATCGCCGAATACACGCGCAGTGTCGAGCAGTCAAAGCATATCGCCGCGCACAGCGGCCCAAAAATCATCGTCTCCGCCAGCGGCATGGCGACCGGCGGGCGCGTGCTGCACCACCTCAAGCACTACCTGGCGGATGCCCGCAACGCGGTGCTGATCGTCGGCTACCAGGCCGAGAAGACCCTGGGGGCCGAGCTGCAGCGGGGCATAGACGTGGCGCCAATTCTCGGCGCCGATATTCCGGTAGAAGCACGCATCGAGACGGTCGACGGTCTCTCCGCGCACGCCGACCAGCGCGAGCTGACCGGCTGGCTGCACAGCGCCCCGCCCCCACGCCGCACTTTTATCGTGCACGGCGAAGCGGATAGCCGCACCGCCCTCGCCGACCACCTGGGCGCGGAGTCGGGCTGGGCCAGCCACTGCCCCGCCCCGGGCGAAACCGTCGAGCTGGACTGAGCCGTGGATACCTCCGTCGCACTGGTCAGTGCCTACCTGCAGGTCAACGGCTATTTCTGTATCACCGAATACCCGCTGCTGGAATCGTCGCGCGGCGAAATCACAACCGTCAGCGACTTGGATGTACTGGCCTTTCGCTTTCCCGGTGCCGGGCGCGAGGTGCGCCTGCACAAACACGACAAGATCGTCGGCGACACGCGCTTCGAGCCGGACCCGGCGCTGGACAGTCCAACCGACCAGCCGGACATGATCGTCGGCGAGGTAAAGCGCGGCCGCGCGCGCTTCAACTCCGCCGCGCGCCGACCGGAAGTGCTGGCCGCGGCATTGATGCGCTTCGGCTGCTGCGAACCGAAACACGCTCACTCCCTGGCACAGAAGCTGGTGCACAGCGGCGAGGAAACCAGTGCGCGCGGCCACATCGTGCGCATGATCGCGTTCGGCGGCATAGAGCCGGAACAGCCGCCGCCGCATTGGCATGTGGTCTCACTGGAAACCATCGTCGACTGCCTGCAAAAGCACCTGCACGACAACTGGAACCTGATGCGCCAGGTGCGCTTCAGCAACGATGCCCTGGATCTTCTGTCGCTGCTGGAGCGCGCCCGCAGCCGCCGACCGCAACGACCTCAGCCGCAAAGGGGCCGGAAAAAATGAACCGCGGAGATTACCGGCTGAAGGCCCGCCGCTTCGGCATAGACACCCACCAGGAGCATGTGGTGTACATGCGCCAGGACTGCCACGTGTGCCGCGCCGAGGGTTTCAGTGCCCAGGCGCGCATCAAAATTACGATGGGAGACCGGAGTATTCTCGCCACCCTCAACTCGGTTGAGGGGGAACGCCTGGCCCACGACGAATTCGGCCTGTCGGAATCCGCCTGGCGCGCGCTGGCGGCGTCCGACGGGGAGCTGGCCAGCTTCTCCCACGCGCCACCGGTGGCGTCGATGAGCGCGGTGCGCGCCAAGATCTACGGCCACCCCCTGAACCGGTCCCAGTTCAACGACATCATCGCCGATGTCTGCGCCGGCCGTTACACCGACGTGGAAATCTCCGCCTTCCTCACCGCCTGCACCGGCGAGCGGATGAGCCGCGAGGAGGTCGCGCACCTGACCGGCGCCATGGTCGATGCGGGCAAACAGCTGCACTGGCCGCCGGGTATCATCGTCGACAAGCACTGCGTCGGCGGCCTGCCGGGCAACCGCACCACACCGCTGATTGTGGCCATCGTCACCTGCCACGGGCTGCTGATGCCGAAGACCTCGTCGCGCGCCATCACCTCCCCGGCGGGCACCGCCGACACCATGGAAACCCTGGCCCCGGTCAGGCTGTCGCTGGCGGAAATGCGCCGGGTGGTGGAGCGCGAGGGCGGCTGTGCCGTCTGGGGTTCGGCGGTGGACCTGAGCCCGGCTGATGACATACTGATCCGCGTCGAGCGCGCACTGGATATCGACAGCGAAAGCCAATTGGTGGCCTCGGTGCTGTCGAAGAAGGCCGCGGCCGGTTCCACCCATGTGCTGATCGATATCCCGGTCGGCCCCACGGCCAAGGTGCGCAGCCGGGAGGACGCCGAGCGGCTGGCGCAACTGCTGCAGTGGACCGGCGAACAGATCGGGCTGTCCGTACGCGCGGTGTTTACCGACGGCAGCCAGCCGGTCGGGCGCGGCATAGGCCCGGCACTGGAAGCCCGCGACCTGCTCGCGGTACTGCAGAACAGCGCGGACCAGCCGCGGGACCTGCGCGAACGCGCCGTATTCCTTGCCGGAGAGATCCTGGAACTGGCCGGAAGCGCCGCATCCGGCAGCGGCGGGGCCGCAGCCGAGGAGACACTCGCCAGCGGTCGCGCTTGGGAGAAATTCCAGCGCATCTGCGCGGCGCAGGGCGGCATGCGCACGCCGCCGGTGGCGAAACTGCGGCAGGAGGTGCGCAGTACAAAGGCCGGCCGCGTCGCCGCCATCGACAACCGGCGCCTGGCCCGCGCCGCCAAGCTCGCCGGCGCGCCCGCCTCCCCCGCCTCAGGTCTGTTGCTGCACTGTGCCCTCGGCGACAGGTTGGAAAAGGACCAGGTCCTGTTCGAGCTGCACGCGGAAACACCCGGTGAGCTGGACTACGCCCTCTCCTATGTGCGGGACAACAGCGACATTTTCCAGGTCGAGACCTGAGATGACCGCAGCAAAAGGCGCCGGACAGCAGGCAATCGCGGTCAACGTCGGCAGTTCATCGCTGAAGGTGACCGCCTTTGTCCGCGAACCGGGCCGCCCCTGGCAAAGCCTGTATCGCAACTGGCCTCTAGCGACGGCGGAAGCGCCAGAAATCGCGGAATTTCTCGCCGTCGCCGGGATTCGCGAACACCGGCTGCTGTGCGTGGCCCACCGCTATGTGCATGGCGGCGCGGTGCTGCCGCGCAGTGCAATACTGGACGAACCACTGCTCGCCCAACTGGAAGGCACCGCGGCGCTGGCCCCGTTGCACAATCCCCCGGCACTGGCGTGGATGCACGAGTTCCGGGCGCTCCTCCCCTCGACAGCGCAGGTCGCGGTGGCGGACAGCGCCTTTTTCGCGGACCTGCCGGAGGGGGCGCGGCGCTACCCGCTGCCTCAGGAGTTGGTCTCCGCGCAGGCGCTGCGCCGCTACGGTTTCCACGGCCTGGCCCACAGCGCCATGTGGCGGCGCTGGTGCGAGATCAGCGGGCGCAGCCGCGGCCGGCTAATCACCCTGCAACTGGGCGCCGGCTGTTCCGCCGCGGCCATCCTGGACGGCAGGCCGCTGGACACCTCCATGGGCTTCACCCCGCTGGAGGGCATGGTCATGGGCCGGCGCGCCGGCGACCTGGACCCGGGGCTGCTGCTCTATCTGCTGCGCAACGGCGGCATAAACGCCGCCAAACTCGATGAAATCCTGAACCGCTGCTCGGGGCTGGTGGCGCTCGCCGGCACGGACGACATGCGCGAACTGCTGGCGCGTGAGGACCAGAGCGCAAAACTGGCGCTGGATATTTTCTGCCGCCGCGCGCGCAAATATATCGGTGCCTATCTCGCGGAAATGGGCGGCGCCGATGCGCTGGTGTTTTCCGGCGGCATCGGCGAGCACTGCCCCCAGGTGCGCGCGCAGATACTCGCGCCGCTGGCCGCGCTCGGTCTTCAACTGGACGCCGCGCGCAACTCGGCGGCGAGCGCCGGCGAGGCGGACATAGGCGCGAGGGACACAGGCGTGGGTAGCGCGGAGATCCATGTACTGCCCGCGGACGAGGCGCGCGAGCTGCTATTTAACGCAGAACTGTTGCTACAGGGAGAGGAGACATGAACCAGCGCACGCACCAGAGGCACCAACAAGAGCGCCAGGCGCGCAGCTATCGCGAGCACGATACCGACTTCGCCGCCTGGGCGGCGGGATACGGGGTGATCCGCCACCGCGCCGACACCCAGGTCAAGGTCTTCCGCATGGCCTGCGACCTGGAGCAGCGCGGCGCGGTGGCCGACAGGTCCCAGGTGTTCCGCCTGTTAGGCGCCGCTGACCGGCTGGCGCGGGCGGCCATGTGGCTGGTGGTGCACATGACCTATGCGAAGCGCGTCTGCACCGACGGGCGGCCACTGGCCGCGGCGGATTTCAAGGCCGATCCCCAGGGCCACACCGGCGGCTCGCTGAACATGGTGCCGGGCTATATCGGCTACCTGGCGGCCAATGCGCTCTGCGGCCTCACCCGCAGCTGGCTGATGGGCCAGGGCCACTGCGTGGCCGCCATCGACGCCTGCAACCTGCTGGTGGGCAACATGGAGGCGGAGCACGCCGCCCGCTACAGCTGGACCGACGAGGGCCTGACGCGGTTCGTGCGCGACTTCTACTCCTACGCGCTGGACAACCGGGGCCGGCCCGAATCGCCACTGGGCAGCCACGTGAATGTGAACACCGCCGGCGGCATTCTCGAGGGCGGCTATCTCGGCTTCGCCGAAGTGCAGTATGTACATATGCCGCTGCCGGGCGAGCGGCTGGTGGCTTTCCTCAGCGACGGCGCCTTCGAGGAGCAGCGCGGCAGCGACTGGGCACCGCGCTGGTGGCGCGCCGCGGACTGCGGGCTGGTCACCCCGATCATGATCGCCAACGGGCGGCGCATCGAGCAGCGCTCCACCCTGTTCCAGCAGGGCGGCGTGGACTGGTTTGCCGCGCACCTGCGCCTGAACGGCTTCGATCCGCTGCTGATCGACGGCACCGACCCCGCCGCTTTCGCCTGGGCCATTTTCGAGGCCGAGGAGCGCCTGCAGGGCTGCGCCGATGCGGTCGCCAACGGCAGCACCCGCTATCCGGTACCGCTGCACTATGTGATCGCCGAGGCGCCGAAAGGCTACGGCTTTCCCGGCGCCGGCACCAACCGCGCCCACGGGCTGCCGCTGGCGGGCAACCCAGCGCAGGACGATAGCGCCCGCGGCGAGTTTACCGCCGGCGCCGCCGAACTCTATGTGGAGGAGCGGCAACTGCGCGAGGCCCTGCCCTATTTCGCCGACCACGCCGCCCAGGGGCGCGTGCGGGAAAAAGACCACCCGCTGGGCAGGCGCGATGTCGTTCTGGCGCACCCGCTGCTACCGGACTGGCGCCCCGTCGGCGGGCGCGAGTCGCCGATGGCCGCACTCGACGAGTATTTCGTCGCCATCACCGGCGCCAATCCCGAGTGGCGGGTGCGCGTAGGCAATCCCGACGAGCTGCACAGCAACCGCTTTACCCGCACCCTGGAACAATTCCGCCACCGGGTCTTCGTGCCCGAGGCCGGCAGCGACGAGGCGGTGGACGGCGCGGTGATCACCGCCCTCAACGAGGAGGCAGTGGCCTGCGCAGCGCTGGGCAACAAGGGCGGCATCAACCTAGTGGTGACCTATGAGGCCTTCGCGGTGAAGATGCTCGGCATCCTGCGCCAGGAACTCATCTTTGCCCGCCACCAGAAGGAGGCGGGACGGCCGCCGCAGTGGCTGTCGGTGCCCTTCCTGCTCAGCTCGCACACCTGGGAGAACGGCAAGAACGAACAGTCTCATCAAGATCCCACCCTGTGCGAAGCGCTGCTCGGCGAGATGTCCGACACCAGCGTGGTGCGCTTCCCGGTGGACGCCAACAGTGCCCTGGCGGCGCTGGCAGACTGCTACCGGCGGCAGGGGGAACTGCACGCGCTGGTGGTGCCGAAACGGGAACTGCCGGTACTGCTGGACGGCGAGCAGGCACAGCAGCTGGTGCGCGACGGCGCCCTGCTGGTGGAGGGAAACCCAACCGCAAGCGTACGCCTGGTGGCCGTGGGCGCCTATCAGTTGCAGCAGTGTTGGCTGGCCCAACAGCGACTGGCGGAGCGCGGGATCGACGCGGCGCTCATCTGCCTGTTGGAGCCGGGGCGCTTCCGCCGGGATTTTCGCGATGAATGGGAGCGGCGGGCGGGCACGGACACGGCACTCGTAGAGGAACTGTTTCGCGCAGACGCCAGCGTCACCATGGTCGCCAGCCACACCCGCCCCGAGGCACTCGCCGGGCTGCTGCCGGGCGGCGGGCAACAGATCCTCTTCGGCTACCGCAACCGCGGTGGCACCCTGGATACGGAGGGCATGCTGTTCGCCAATGGCTGCAGCTGGCTGCATCTGTTGCAGTCACTGGCTGGCGCTCTCGACGTTCTACTGTCCGAATGGTTGGGCGCGGACGAGCTTACGGCCCTTGAAGGGCGCACAGATCCGCGCCCGCTGCTGCGCTTCACTCCCTGTTAGCGGCGAGGACAGAGAAATGGCTGGCACAATTTTTAGCCTCCATCCCAACCGGGCGTTGGCTGCGGAACTGGCAAAGCGACTCGGCGCCGCCGAGGGGAGACTGGATACGCGGCATTTTCCCGATGGCGAAAGCTATTTCCGCGTCCTCGACGAGGTGCGCGGGCAAAATCTGGTGCTGCTGGCGGACCTGCACCGGCCTGACCGCAACACGCTGCCCGCCCTGCTGCTGGCGGGCACCCTGCGCGACCTGGGCGCGGAATCCCTGCTGCTGGCCGCGCCCTACCTGCCCTATATGCGCCAGGACAAACGCTTTCACCCTGGCGAGGGCGTCACCTCGCGCTATTTCGCCAGACTGGTTTCAACAAGTTTCGATGGCCTGGTCACCGTGGACCCGCACCTGCACCGCTATGCATCGCTGGCGGAAATCTACACGATACCGGCACTGGCCCTGCAGGCCGCACCGCTGATCGCCGAATGGATTGCGGCGAATATCGACAATCCGCTGCTGATCGGTCCCGACAGCGAAAGCGCACAGTGGGTCGAGGCGGTGGCCGGACGCGCCGGTTCACCCTTTACGGTCCTGCACAAGGTGCGCCACGGCGATCGCGACGTGGAGGTCAGCGCGCCGGATATCGCGCGCTGGCGATCGCACACGCCGGTACTGGTGGACGATATCGTCTCCAGCGGCCACACCATGCTGGAAACCCTGAAACAGCTGCAGCGCCTCGGCCTGCCGAAGGCGGTGTGCATCGGTGTGCACGGCGTCTTTGCCGGGGAGGCCGCGACCCAACTGGCATCCGCCACGACGCGCGTGGTGACCAGCAACTCCATCCCCCACCCGAGCAATGCCATCGATATCGCCGGCCTGCTCGCCGACGGGGTGCGTGCGCTGGAGGCGCGGGGGTGAAGTTCGCCTACCTGACCTGGAGCCTGATCCTGCTGGGGATCTGGGCGCTGATCTACGCCGCACGCCCGGCGCTGCGCCGCAGGATGTGGCTGGCCGGCCTGTGCACCGCGCCGCTGGGACTCACCGAGCCGCTGTTCGTGCCGGACTACTGGCAGCCGCCGACCCTGTTCGACCTGGCTGCGCGCACCGGCTTCGACCTGGAGAGCCTGCTGTTCGCCTTTGCCGCCGGCGGCATCGCCAGCACCCTCTACCCGGCGCTGGTGCCGGTGCAGGAGAAAGGCGTCGAGCCCTGCGAACGGCGGCACCCGCGGCACCGCTGGCACCGGCTGATGCTGTCGGTGCCCTTTGTCGCCTTCGCCATCCTGTACCTGGCGACGGATTTGAACCCCATCTACACCGCCTCCCTGGCAATGTTGCTCGGCGGCCTGGCCACCGGCCTCTGTCGCCCGGACCTGTGGCGCCCGATGTGCATTGCCGCGCTGCTGTTTACCGCACTGTACTTCCTCTACTTCGCATCACTGGCCGCCGTCTATCCGGACTATGTGTCGCGGGTCTGGCGGCTGGAGCGGCTCAGCGGACTGCTGATCGGCGGCGTACCGCTCGAGGAACTGCTGTTCGCGGCAACCCTGGGGCTGATGTGGGGTTCGCTCTACGAGCACCTGGCGTGGCGGCGCTACGCGAGGCACCGCAGCTGATGCCGGCGGCAAGCCGTGAAAACAGGCTGCTCGCCTGGATATGGATGCCGGTGGTGGCCCTACTCTGGGCCATCTGCTTTCCGTTTATAACCATCGGCCTTCCCCACGCCCCTCCCCTGTTTTTTGCGGCCCTGCGGGCCTTGCTGTCCGGTTTGCTCCTGGCACTGGTGGCGATATTGCAGTCGCGCAGGCACGGCTTGAGACTCCGCCGGCGCGACTGGCCAGCCCTCGCTGCTATCGGGCTTACGTTTACTGCGATGGGGTTCGGGGGGATGTTTCTCGGCGCCGGCCGCCTCTCTCCCGGGCTGGCTACGGTGCTCGCATCCACCCAGCCGTTGCTAGCCGCGCTGATGGCGGCCGCCTGGCTGGATGAGCCGCTGACGCGGTGCGCCCTGCTCGGTTTCACCGTTGGTTTTGCCGGAGTCACCCTCTTGTCCCTGGGGGGAACGGACGGCGGGGATAATGGCTATATCGCCGGAGTGGCCTGGGTTCTTGTCGCTGCCATCGGCACTGCCGCGGGCAACGTGCTGCTCAAGCGCTGCGCGCAGGGCGCCGTGCTGTTGCCCATGGCCGTGCAGCTCGTTATCGGCAGCGGCCTGCTGCTGCTCGCCTCGGCAATCGCCGAAGAGCCCTGGAGCGTGCACTGGACGCTGGGTTTCAGCGGTTCGCTACTGGTCCTGTCCGCCCTGGCTACTGCGTTGATGGTAGTTCTCTGGTATTGGCTGCTGGCAAAGATGCCCCTGGGCCGCTTGAATGTGTTCAGCTTTCTCACCCCGGCATTCGGCTTGGCCATTGGCTACCTGTACTTCGGTGAGCGACTCGATACCGGACAAGCAGCGGGTATCGCCGTGATCCTGCTTGGCATCGTCATATTGCAATTCGAGGACCGCTAAACATTGCAACAGTTGTCCGAGGGTTCAAACGCTACGGAGGATCAACCCTTGCGGTCGATATTTGCTTGTCAATTTGATCTCGACATAGCTCTTCGCTGAGTTCGAATTCGATCGTCGTGTGGGCTCGGAAACCAAAGTCCAGTTTCATTTTTTATTATTCCCCGCGGCACCACAGCAACAGCATTGCAGCTGCACCGGCGGACAGGGCAAAGAGCCGTAGGAACAGAATACGGTGCTGGACCTGCAAAGCATGGAAACCCTTGTGCTCAAACGCAGCGACGGCGACTGGAAAATCGTGCACGTGCACTGGTCGAGCAAATAGGGAATTGGGAGGAATTTAGGAAACTTTACATTTCCAGAGAGAGGAATTGGCAGCTATCCATTCTGCTCCCTTTCTTCATGATTGCCCTCAATATTCTGCAAGATCGGGCAGCCGTCCACATCGGCGCGACACAGGCTGGTCAACAGGCGCAGCTCGTCGCGCAGGTGGGCCAGGTCCGCAAGGCTCGCCTCCAACTGTTCCAGCTTGGCCTGCGCCAGGCGCCGCACCTGGGGCTTGGCGCCCTGCGGGTTTTCACGGAACTCGAGCAGCCGGGATATCTCCTCGAGACTGAAGCCCATTTTCTGCGCGCGGCGGATAAAGCGCAGGCGCGACAGGTCCTTCTCGGAATAGAGGCGCAGGCCGGCGCCGTCGCGCGCCACCGCCGGCAACAGGCGGATTTTTTCGTAGTAGCGCAGGGTGTCCACGCCGACACCCAACGCCGCCGCGACTTCACCGATGCGTTTCACGATGCAAACTCTCCAGGCGCGCGGCGATGGCCGCGCGCAGTTTTTTCCTGGTGAAAAAGGCCGGCGGCAGCAGCTGCCCGTCCACGGCCACCGCCGGGGAAGCCGTGACGCCCAGTTGCACCGCGTAGTCGATCTCTGCCACCAAATCCAGCTCCCGGTACTCCAGCCGCGGGTCATCCAACTCGCCGATCACCTCCGCGAGCAATGCCCTGGCCCGCTGGCAGGCGCCGCAACCGTTGGCGGTGAGAAGCTCCACCTGTACTGGCATCTGACGTCTCCGCTCGATATCAGTCTTCAGTTTGCTGTAGTGGGCGCCATTTCTCCACCCGATTGTCGGCGTAGTTGGCGCTCCAGACACTGCCATCCGCGTCGACGGCCACGGCGATTTGGGTGTGGCCGGGGCCGCGCGAAGGGGTGCCGAAGGCGGTCAGGAAGCGGCCGTCGCCGCTGAATTTCTGGATGCGGTCGTTGTAGAAGTCGGCCACGAAGACGCTGCCGTCCGCGCCCGCGGCCACCGAGGTGGCGGTGGCGAACCAGCCGCGAAAGGGGCCAAAGATATTGGCGGCGAAGGGGCCGCCCCACTTGCGCACCAGGGCGCCATCGGCGTCGAACTGCTGGATGCGGTCGTTGTAGCCGTCGGCCACGTAGAAGCCGCCACCGGCTGCCGCCACATCGGTGGGGTAGCTGAATGCGCCGGCGCCGCTGCCCCGGCCGCCCCAGCTGTGCAGCAGGCGGCCGTCCGCGTCCAGGTGCAGTACGCGCTGGCCGTAGGTGTCGGCCACCAGCAGCGAGCCGTCCCCGCGCACGGCCACGCCGCCGGGGCTGTCGAGGCCGGCGCCGGCACCGAGGGTGCGCAGGTGACTGCCGTCGAGGGCAAAGACCTGGATCACGTCCCTGAAGTAATCCGGCACATAGAGGCGCCCGTCGGCAATGGCCAGGTTCATCGGCCGTTCGAGCACCTCGCCACCGAAGGCGCGGCGGAAGTTGCCGCGCTTGTCGAACACCTGGATGCGGCGGTTGCGGGCGTCGGCCACGAACACCTCGCCGTTGCCTACCGCAATGCCGGTGGGGTCGTTGAACTGCCCGGGATCACTGCCCCTGCCCCCCCAGCTGTCGACCAGTTGGTAGGGCGGCTCGCGGTCCCAGTGGACGGCGCCACCGGCGTAGAGAACCGCAGAGAGCAGCGCGGCGAGCAGCGCCGTGAACGCGATCAGGCGGCGGATGCCGCTGCCCATAGCCATTTCCACCTCCCCGAAAGCTGTCAGAAGTTGTAGCGGAAGCCGGCGCGCACCAGGTAGTCGTCTTCCAGGGCGTTGCCGTGGGGGTTGCTGGCGGCGGGCAGCTGCACCGCGCCCTCGAGGATCCAGCGCTGGGTCACATACTGCAGCCCGGGCGCCAGCAGCCACTGGGTGCCGCCCGAGTTGGGATCGAGGCCTATGCCGCGCTCATCGTCGATATCGCGCCCCGTGTGGGACAGGTTGGATTCCAGCACCAGATAGAGGAAGGCCGGCGTGTCCCCGGTCAGTTCGCGCGGCCAGGCGCGGTACTGCAGGGAGGCGTCGAAGCGCCACTGGTCGCCGGGGTCGAAGCCGTCGTGGCGGCCGTTTTCGCGGAAGAGCAACTGGCTGTCGATCTGGTATTGCAGCGTCTGCCAGGTGACCACCACACCGCCGAAGACGTCCCAGCCGCCGCTGCCCGCCTGCAGCGGCCGCGGCAGGCGGCCGACGGCATCGCGGTCGCGGTCATCGCCGGTGGGCGCTTCCAGGCCGAGCAGCGGCGCTATGCGGAAGGTGGCGCCCTTGGAATCGCGCTTGTAGAGGGTGTAGCGGGCGAATAGGGCCAGGTCGCCGATGCCGCCGGTGTCGCGTTGCAGGCGGCCGGCAGGGGTGGTGACGCGCAACTCCCTGTCAAAGAAGTACGGCAGCGCAGCGAACACTGCCAGGCGCGAGTTGGCGCCGTAGCCCAGCACACTGCCCAGGGCGTCCACCGACACCTCTCGGTCCAGTGGGCCGCCGTCCGAGCGCCGGCGCCGTACCAGTTGCTCGCGCCAGACGAACTCGCCCTCGGCCACGGGCAGCGCGGTGTTGAAGGTGATGGGCGCGGCCTGCGCCGCGCCACTGAGCGACAGCAGCAGGCACAGCGCCGCGGCGTGCCTGGTGTGGTGTCTCACACTAGCCACCGCCGGCTTCCCGGAAGGAGCGCAGGGTGAAGCCCGCCTGCTCCACGGCGCGGCGCGCGCGCGCCTCGCTGAGAGTGGCGCCTTCGCGCATGGTGACCCGCACCAGGCTGTTGGCAATGTCCACCCGAACCTGCGCCACGCCGTCTATTACCCGCAGTTTTTTCTCTATGCCGTAGGCGCAGAAGGGGCAGGCCAGGCCGTCGACGCCCAGTTCATATTGCCGGCTTTCCGCCAGCAGCGGCAGGCTCAGCAGCAGCCCGGCCAGCAGCGCCAGCAGCTGCCTCGGCAGCGACAGTCCGTTCACGACTTTTCCTCGCCGCGGGTTTCGCCGCGAGTAAAGGTGCGCAGGCTGAAACCGGCCTTTTCCACCTGTTCGCGCGCCTGTTCTTCCGTCAGCGATGCGCCCTCGCGCATGTGGATGACCACCAGGCCCTTGCCCAGGTCGGCCTCGACCGACTCGATGCCTTCTATCCCCTTGAGGCGCTTTTCCACCCCGGCGGCACAGAAGGCGCAGGCCACGCCATCCACGCCCAGGCGATATTGCGGCCCGTCGGCCCGGGCAGCGGCGGCCAACAGGCAGGCGCCCAACAGTAGCAATCTGAATATCCTCATCGGCTTATCCTTTCAGCCATTGCACCAGTGGCAACAAAGCGTAGGCGGCGAAGAGCGACGCCGCGAGCAGCGCGGCGTTCAGCCGCAGGATGCGCTGCTGCCATTTGCGCCGCCTTCCTGATGCCGGGTCGCAGAGGCGCGCCTTGCGCAGGCGCCAGCCGCTGTAGGCCAGCACCAGCGCGGTGAAGGTAAAGGTAATTCCCTTGTAGTGGGACAGCCACACCAGCCAGGGGGCCGCCGCCACCAGCGAGGCCACCACGCCGCCGAGCCCCAGCGCCACCAGAGTGATGGGCAGGGCGCAGCAGCTGGTACCCAGCAGCGCCAGCCCGAGGCCGCCGGCCAGGGAGGCATCGGTTCGCACCGCTTCTCTGTCCATTGGCCCCGGTAGTAGCGCCGTCACTGCTGGGAGTGTGCCTCGGCGGGCGGGCACAGGGGGCAGGAGCCGGCTTGTGCGCCCCAGGCGACAGCGCCGGCCAGCGACAGTACTAAGACCACTGCAGTTGCGATTTTCATTGTCAGTCTCCTTGGTTTTGCGTTAAAGCCCGAGAAGGCTAGCAGCTGGAGCCGACTCCAGGTCAAGGGGTGGAGGGTATCTTCTGTTGGGGAGGGGGATGCCGGCGCCGACTCTGCACCCGACGTTGCTCCTTAAGATGCCGATGTACGGATTAACCGGCACAGCAGGAAAGACGCTTCACATCCCCGGCGAAGGTCTGCGCACAGAGCTTGAGCCCCTCTACCATGGTCAGGTAGGGGAACAGCTGGTCCGCCAGCTGCTCCACGGTCATGCGGTTGCGCAGGGCCAGGGCTGCAGCCTGGATCACCTCGCCGCCCTCGTGGGCCAGCACCTGGACGCCGAGCAGCCGGTGGCTGCCGGCCTCGGCCACCATCTTGATGAAGCCGCGGGTGTCGAAGTTGGCCAGCGCGCGCGGCACGTTTTCCAGTTCCAGCACGCGGCAATCGGTCTCTATACCGCGCACATGCGCCTCCTGCTCGGACAGGCCCACGGTGGCCACCTGCGGGTCGGTGAAGATGACCGCGGGCATGGCAGAAGTGTCCAAACGGGCCTCCCCACCGGTCATGTTGATGGCCGCGCGGGTGCCCGCCGCCGCGGCCACGTACACGAACTGGGGCATGTCGCTGCAGTCGCCGGCGGCATAGATATGCGGCACGGAAGTGCGCAGGGACTCATCCACGCGAACCGCACCGCCGGGTCCGGTCTCTACGCCGATGGCTTCCAGGCCCAGGTCAGCGGTATTCGGGTTGCGTCCGGTGGCCACCAGCAGCCGGTCGCCGCGGATCTGCCCGCTGTTGGTGTCGAGAATAAATTCCCCGTCCCGGTAGTCGGCGCGGCTGGCCTGGGTCTGCCCCAGCACGCGGATGCCCTCGTCTTCGAAAGCACGGGTCAGGCCTTCGCCCAGCAGCGGCTCCTCGCGGAACAGCAGGCTGCTGCGCGCCAGCACGGTAACCCGGGACCCCAGGCGGCGATAGGCCTGGGCCAGCTCCACGGCCACCACCGAGGAGCCGATCACCACCAGGTGTTCCGGCGCCTGGTCGGCGAAGACGGCGTCGTCGGAAGTCCAGTAGGGAGTGTCCGCCAGACCCGGGATGGGCGGCAGCGCCGGGCTGGCGCCGGTAGCGATCAGGAACTGGTCCGCGCTGAGGCGCTCCTCGCTGCCGTCCGCGCGCGCAATCGACATGGTGTGGGCGTCGGCGAAGCGGGCGCGGCCGCGTAGCAGCTGGATGTCCGGGGTGGTGTCGAGTATGTGCTGGTACTTGGCCGCGCGCAGCTCCTCCACCCGCGCCTGCTGCTGGCGAATCAGCTGCGGGCGGTCGACGGCGGGCTCGGCGTCGGCGATGCCGGCAAAGGGATTGCGGCGCTGTTGCTCGGCCAGCTGTGCGGCCCGGATCAGTATCTTCGAGGGCACGCAGCCCACATTGACGCAGGTGCCGCCGATCACTTCGCCGGCTTCCACCAGGGTGACCCGGGCGCCGCGGTCGACGGCCTGGATGGCGCAGGCGAAGGCGGCAGAGCCGCTGCCGATAATGGCGATGGATACAGGTTTCACATATTCCTCACTTCAGGTCTTACAGTGCCGCCGCGGCGGGTACTTGAGATCGAAAATTGCCACAGCCACCATCAGCGCGAGGGCGCCGTAAGTCACAGTGCTGCTCCAGGCGTACTGGAACCAGGGATAGAGGGACAGAAGCAGCAGCGCTGGCCCCAGTATGCCCAGGGCGGCGCGGCGCCAGCGCCGGTGCCAGAACCAGCCAAGGGCGTTGGCGACGAGCGCCAGGCCGGCGAAGAGCGGCAGCAGGGTGTTGAGCAGCAATGGCTCCCAGCGGCTGAGAAAGCCCAGGCCCACCGCCGCCCCCAGGCTGGCAATGGCCGGGAAGCAGATGGCGCAGCCGGCCGCGGACACCAGCGCGCCCAGGGCGCCGAGCTTGTCGCCGATACGGGCCAGCAGAGGACCCGGCTTCACGATGTTGGCCGCCCCTATTTCACGACGGTGGACGGGTAGCCGGCGTTGGTGGTGGCCTCGACCAGCGCCTCGGTGCTGGTGGCAGTGTCATCGAAGGTCACCACCGCGCGCTTGTCGTCGAAGCTGACTTCCGCCTTGCTCACGCCCTCGAGCTTGTCCAGTGCCTTTTTTACGGTGATGGGGCACATGGCGCAGTTCATGCTGGGCAGATCCAGGGTCACGGTGCGCGTTGCCGCTTGGGCGGACAGACTGGCGGTGAGCAGGGTCAGGGCGATCAGGATGTTTTTCATGAAGATTTCTCCTTGGTGTTGTCTGTAGCGATGGGCGGATCAGGCGATCCACGGAATCCAGTAGTTGCTGGTCACCAGCAGGGCCGCTGCCAGCGCGGCCAGCACAAAGATCAGTTGGCGGCGACGGCGCACCCGCGGCGCGGCACAGGCGCTGCCCGGCGCACAGGGCCCGAACACCTTCCAGCCCGCCCAGCCGAACAGCGTCAGTACCGCCAGGATAAACAGCGGGCGATAGGGCTCCAGCAGGGTTAGGTTGCCGATCCAGGCGCCGCTGATGCCCAGCGACAGCAAAACGAAGGGGCCGGCGCAGCAAAGTCCGGCGCCGATGGCGGCGGCGATACCGCCGATCAGGGGTAATCTGGTGTTGTCGGTGGGCACGGCCTCTCCCTCTTTCCGAAACTCATAGGGGGAGTTTAGAGGCCGTACCACCGTACGGAGTCAAGCGTCCGGCAACAGGGTTTCGACGATGGGGCAATGTGCGCTGCTGCGATTGGCCTTACAGCTGCGCACCAGCCTGTCGAGGACCGCCTGGAGGCGCTGGAGGTCGGCGATCTTGGCTTCCACTGCCGCCAGTTTTTCCTCGGCAATGGCAAGCACCTCGGCGCATTGCCCGCTGCCCAGCGCCAACAGGCCATCGATCTCCTGGAGCGTGAACCCCAGCTCTTGGGCGCGCTTGATAAACAGCAGTCGCTCGAGGGCGGCCCGTGGGTAAGCTCTGTGGCCCTGTGCGGGCCTTGCCGGCTGCTCGATCAGGCCCCGGCGCTCGTAGTAGCGCACAGTCTCCACATGCACGCCGGCGGCCCGCGCCAGGCGGCCAATGGTCAGAGGTTTGCTGCCAGACATGGTTCAACCTGTTCCTCTTGTAGCGGTACAAGTTTGCAAGGAATAATTTTTGACGGCGCATCTTTTGTCAGGATCTCATCTGTAAGATTCTTCGCGCCCCGTTGAGCACAATTACACCGATGATGAGGCCAATGATTAGATCTGGGTACCTTGAATTGGTCCAGGCCACCAAGAAGCCCGCCAGAATCACGCCGAGATTGGCGATAACGTCATTCGCGGAGAATATCCAACTAGCCTTCATGTGCGCACCGCTGTCCCTGCTCTTTGCAATCAGCATCAGGCAAGCGATATTAGCCACCAAGGCCACAAACCCGAACCCCATCATCAGTGTCGATACGGGTTCGCTGCCAAACAAAAACCGCCGCGCCACTTCACTCAATGCGCCCAGGGCCAGGACCACCTGCAGCCACCCGGCCAGGTGTGCTGCCCGAAGTTTCATACGCAGGCTGTGGCCGACGGCATAAAGGGCGACGCCATAGACCGCAGCGTCGGCAAACATATCCAGCGAGTCGGCAATGAGGCCCGTCGATTGGGCCAACCAGCCCACGACCATTTCCACCGCAAACATGACGGCATTGATCGCCAACAGCCACTTGAGCACCGCCGCCTCCCTTTTATCCGACTCGCCAGCGGAAGCCATGGCCCGGGTCAAATCGCTGTGAGCGATCCGGCGCGTGTCTAGCAGCGTGGTTCCCAGCCCGAGCGAAACCATGCGCTCGCGAATTGCGTCGATGTTCCCCTGATGGAACACCCGGACCCTGCGTGTGGGAATATCGAAGTCCAGGGCAACTTTGGGCTGGATATTCTCCAGTGCCATGCGAATCATCCGCTCTTCGGACGGGCAGTCCATTTTGGGCACCTCGAATTCACTGATACTGCCGTCTTTACGCGAGGCTACGGACATCAAGTCCGGCACGGAAACATCTGGCTCCGCCTTCCCACCCCTGCATTCACCGCCACATTGATTCGACATAAAAAATGCCCTTGTGTTGTCTCCAGGGTGCACTTTAAACTCTATAGCCACTATAGAGTCAACTCCGGGCCCCAAGAGAGTGAAGATAGGCGAACTGGCAAAAATGACCGGCTGCACCGTGCAGGCGATTCGCCATTATGAGAAGCAACAATTGCTCGGTGCGAACCGGCGGAGCGAGGGCAATTTCCGCCTTTTTGACCCGTCAGCCGTTGACCGATTGCTGTTCATCAAATACTGCCGCAGTCTTGATCTCACGGTGTCGGAAATTCGCCAGCTGCTCGAGTTGAACCGTTTTCCGGGAACCCACTGCGACCATGCCAACCAGTTGATCGACCGGCACATCCGACAGATTGAGTGCCGCATCGGGGAACTCAATGAGCTGCTCAGGCAGTTGAAGTCGATTCGAAGCCGCTGTTCAAGTGATCGTACGGTTGCGCATTGCGGGATATTGCAACAGCTGTCCGAGGGTTCAAACGCTACGGAGGATTAACCCTTTGTGGTTTGTATTTACTTGTCAATTTGATCCCGGCATAGCTCTTCACTGAGCTCGAATTCGATCGTCGTGTGCTGCAACTGATATTTTTCAAGCTTGTCTGCCATTTCGCCCTTTAATTTCTGATGGCGGGCGATGTCAATAGAGTTTCCGTCAAGAACAATATGAACCGTAAGCACGTGATGTTCTCCATCCAGTGACCAGAGATGCAGATGATGCACATCGCTGACACCAGGCACTTCCAGCAGTACTTTATTGATTTCGTCCCACATCTCTTTGTCGGGCACACCCTGAAAGAACAGTTTTGCTGTAACCCACAAGTTCTTGATGACATTGGACAGGATAAACAGTGTGAAACCGATGGAGAGTAGTGGGTCCAGTATCGGCAACTCTACAAAATGCAGCACTAACGCAACGATCAAGACGGCTAACCAGCCGAGCACATCTTCCAGCAGATGCCAGTTCAGGACCCTTTCGTTCAGGGAGGTGCCGTGGCTGAGGCGGTAGGCCGCATAGCCATTGACCCCAACGCCAAACACCGCCAGCGCCATCATCCCTTCGGTGACTGGCATTTCCGGGTTGGCCAAGCGCGGTATGGCCTTGCTTAATACCCACACCGAACCAATCAGCAGTACCAAGCCATTGAACAGAGCGCCGAAAAGGGACAGTCGCCGGTAGCCATAGGTGAAGCTGCTGTCCGCTGTTTTTCCACCCCATCGGTTCAGCAACCAGGCGCTACCGATGGATACACTATCTCCCAGGTCATGCACCGCATCGGCCATGATAGCGGTGCTGTTGGTAAGCAGGCCGCCTACAAACTCGATGATGGTAAAGCCGAGATTCAGGAAAAATGCCAGCCCGATACGCCGTGAACTGGCATCCTCGTTTAGAGTGTGGTTGTTCCGGTGCATGCTAATTCCTTGCAATGGGTAGGTGCCGGCAGCTCGCCGCTGCTCAGGCTGTTGAAGTCGATTCAAAACCGCTGTTCAAGCGGTCGCACAGGTGCGCATTGCGGGATATCGCAACAGCCGCCCTAGGGTTCAAACGCTACCGAGGATTAACCGCTGCAGTTGATATTTACCTGTCAAGTTGATCCCGGCATAGCTCTTCGCTGCGCTCGAGTTCTATCGCTGTATGCTGCAGCTGATATTTCCCAAGCTTGTCCGCCATTTCTCCCTTTAATTTTCAATGGCGAGTGATGTCGATAGAGTTACCCTCAAGAATAACGTGAACAGTAAGTACATGAAGTTCTCCATGCGGTGACCAGATGCAGACAACGTACGTCGCATAGGAATGATCAGGCTTCAACTATGCTTCTATCGCATCCAACCTCCGTTTCTAAAAATTGAGGTTGATTTGCCGTACTTATAAAGCGTCTTGATCGCGCTCACTGGTTCGGATCCGGACGACCTGTTCGATGTCTGATACGAAGATCTTGCCGTCGCCGATTTTGCCGGTTTTCGCCACTTTTTCGATAGCCTCCACACAGGGTTGTACCAGGTCATCCTTGATGACAATGTCCAATTTTAACTTAGGCACCAGATCCGCCATGTCGTCGAAATCAGTACTTAGCTCAACATGCCCCATTTGGTTACCGATACCCTTTACTTCGGTTACGGTAAGTCCTTTTGCGCCGCACAGTACGATGGCTTTTCTCACATCAGCCAATTTGAACGGTTTGATAATCGCTTCAATTTTTTTCATGGTTCACTTTCTCTCGGATTAAGAATCCTTGACAACAAGCGTCTCTGTCAGGTGCAGAGACGCTTGTAATAGTTGGTTGGCTAACCGTATTTGGCGTTGCGTCCGCCATGGACAATCCGGTACAGCAGCGGTAACACGAGCAGCGTCAGCAGCGTGGATGAGATGATTCCACCGATCACTACGGTCGCTAGCGGTCGTTGCACCTCGGCGCCGGTGCCAGTATTCAGCGCCATGGGTACGAAGCCGAGGCTGGCTACCAGTGCGGTCATTAGTACCGGACGCAGACGGATTAGGGCACCGTCGACTATGGAGGACACCAAGTCGCCTCGCTCGCGCCAGAGTTCTCGGATAAACGACAGCATCACCAGGCCGTTAAGCACCGCAACCCCTGACAGGGCGATAAAACCCACCCCGGCGGAAATCGACAGCGGCATGTCCCGCAGCCACAGCGCCAGCACCCCGCCGGTCAGCGCCAGCGGCACACCGGTGAAGATGATTAGCGCATCTTTCAGCGAGCCGAAGGCCATTACCAGCAATCCCAGAATAATCAGTAGAGTCACCGGCACTACCAGCGACAGGCGTCGGCTGGCGGACTCTAGCTGCTCGAAGGTGCCGCCGTAATCCAGCCAATAGCCCGGAGGCAATTGCACTTCACTGGCAATCCGTTGTTTCACCTCTGCGACGAAAGAGCCCAAGTCGCGCTCGCGCACATTGGCGGTAACCACCACCCGGCGCTTGCCGTTCTCACGGCTAACCTGGTTGGGGGCCGGGGCCATCTCCAAGTCGGCCACCTCCTCAAGCGGCACGAAACCGCCTGCGGGGAGCGGCACCGGTAATTCACCAAGACGGTCCAGATCGCGTCGAATGTCTTCCGGCAGACGCACTACTAGCTGAAAACGGCGGTCGCCTTCGTAGATCAGCCCTGCGCTTTCGCCGCCGATGGCGGTGGCCACCAGATCCTGTAGTGCCTGCAGGTCCAGGCCGTAGCGGGCCAGCTGAATGCGTTTCGGCACCACCGACAGCACCGGCAGCCCCTCCACCTGTTCGACACGAGCATCTGCGGCGCCACCGATGCCCTGCAACACGGCGAGAATCTCATTCGCTGATACGACCAACTGGTCTAGATCGTCGCCGAACACTTTGATGCCGAGATCCGCGCGCACCCCTGAAATCAGCTCGTTGAAGCGCATCTCGATGGGCTGGGTGAACTCGTAGTTGTTGCCGGGCAGCTTTCGAAGCGCGGCTTCGATTTCCTCGATGAGCTCATCACGGGGCTTGTCAGGATCGGGCCATTCGTCACGCGGCTTCAGGATCAGGAAGTTGTCTGCAACATTGGGCGGCATCGGATCGGTGGCCACTTCCGGGGTGCCTATCTTCGCAAATACTTTGTCCACCTGGGGGAAGGCTTTGATGCGCTGCTCTAGGGTTTCCTGCATTTCCAATGATTGTTCCAGGCCGGTACCGGGAATCCGCATAGCATGCAGGGCAATATCACCTTCGTTAAGCTGGGGAATAAATTCTGAGCCAAGTGTTGTGGCGAGCCAGGTGCAGAGCACCACCAGCCCGGCGGCTGCGGCCAACACCAGCCAGCGGACTTTCATTGCCGCCAGCAGTAGCGGCAGGTACAGGGATTTTGCGGCAACGATTAGACGGTTTTCTTTTTCGCTGATCTTGCCGGTCAGGAACACCGCCACCGCCGCCGGCACCACCGTCAACGACAGTACGAGTGCTGCCAGCAGCGCCATCACCACCGTGGCCGCCATCGGATGGAACATTTTGCCTTCCACGCCGGTAAGCGAGAAGAGCGGGATATAGACCACGGTGATGATCAGCACTCCGAAGAGGCTTGGGCGTATCACCTCGTTGGTGGCGCGGAACACCATTTCCAGCCGCTCCTCGAGTGGCAGGGTGCCACCGTTGCGGTGCTGGGCTTCTGCCAGGCGACGAATGGCGTTCTCAACGATGATCACGGCGCCGTCTACGATCAGGCCAAAGTCCAACGCGCCCAAGCTCATCAGATTCGCGGACACGCCCGTCTTCACCATGCCGGTGATTGTGGCCAGCATTGACAGGGGAATTACCGCCGCAGTAATAAAGGCCGCTCGCAGGTTACCCAGCAAAAGGAAGAGCACTGCGATCACCAGCAAAGCACCCTCGACCAGGTTTTTTTGCACCGTGCGTATGGCCTTGTCTACCAGTGTCGTGCGATCGTAGACCGCCTCCAGGCGCACGCCCTCGGGAAGAGAGGGTTTGATACTCTCCAGTGCCGCGGCCACGTCCCGGGCAACGGCACGGGAGTTTTCCCCCACCAACATCATCGCAGTGCCAAGCACTGTTTCCTTGCCGTCACGGGTGGCGGCACCAGTGCGCAACTCCTTGCCGATGGCTACCTCGGCAATATCGGCGATCTTCACAGGCACGCTGTCGCGGTTGGCTACGACGACATTTTCGATATCGGCGATATCTCGAAGCTGGCCCGGCGATCGCACCAACAGGCGCCTCCCGTTGGACTCCACGAAACCTGCGCCGCGATTGTCGTTGTTACGCCGCAAGGCTTCGATCACCTCCTCCATGGTGAGACCAAAGGCAAGTATCTTGCGGGGGTCCGGCATCACATGGTACTGCTTGTCAAAGCCGCCGATGGTATTCACTTCGATGACGCCGGGCACCAGCGCCAGCTGCGGCTTGATGATCCAGTCCTGTATCTCTCGCAGTGTGGTCGCATCGTAAGGACGCCCGTCCGCCTGAGCTGCGCCAGGAAGTGCCTCGACCGTGTACATGAAAATTTCGCCGAGCCCAGTGGCGATGGGGCCCATTTCCGGCTCCAGCCCCGGCGGCAGTACGCCCTTGATCGTGCCGAGGCGGGCGTCGATCAGGTTGCGGGCAAAGTAGATATCGGTGCCCTCCTCAAACACCACCGTCACCTGCGACAAACCGTATCGAGACAGTGAGCGCGTATAGGAGAGGTTGGGCAGCCCCGCCAGCGCGGTCTCCACCGGATAGGTGATGCGCTGCTCCGCCTCCAGCGGCGAATAGCCGGGGGCTTCGGTATTGATCTGCACCTGCACGTTGGTGATATCCGGCACCGCATCGATGGGCAACTTCTGATAGCTCCAGATACCCGCGCCGATCAGTACCAACAGCAGGGAGAGCATCAGGTAGCGCCGCTCAATCGAGAGGCGCAGTATGGCTTCAATCATAACTTGCCTCCGTTAGTGGGCGTGGGCTGCGCCGGACTTTTCGATGTCGGCTTTGATTAGGTAACTGTTGGCAGTGACATAGCGCTCGCCGGGCTTCAGCCCGCCCAGGACCTCTGTCACCCGGCCGTCGGAGCGGCCCAATCGCAGCGGGCGCGCCTCGTAGCTGGCGCCGACCTTCACGAACACCACGGTCCAGTCGCGCAGCGGCTGCAGCGCGCGGCTCTCCACTAGCAGAGGAACGCGCACCCGGTCGACGAGCACCTCCCCTTCCAGCATCAGACCCGGCGGCCAGTTGACTTTGCGGTTGTCGATGGGAGCGCGGGCCAACACGAAAGGCTGTCCCGGTGTGCCCGGCACGAGATTGGCGATCTGCGTCTCCACTTCCTGCCCATCGGCGCTCAAAGTCACCTTTTGGCCGCGGGCGACCTGCGCTCGCTGCGCGGGAAACAACCGCAGCTCCGCCCACAACTGGTCATAGTTGGCAATGGTGAAAAGCTCACGCTCGCCGCTGTACTCGCCGCTACTCGCCTGTTTATCGATAACCAGCCCGTCTATGGGCGACGTAATCGGGTAGACCTGCAGGCTGTCGTTGGACTCCACTTCAGCCAGCTTCTGTCCCTTGCGCACCCGGTCGCCGATCTCCGCTGTGACCGCCTTGATGGGGCCCGGAAAGCGTGCGCGCACGTGACTTAGGCTGCCGTGGGCCAGCGCCGTTTTACCGTAGAGGGTGAGTGACTGGCGTATTTCACCAGGGCCCGCTACGGCAGTCTCGATACCCACTTTGGCGGCCATATCGGCGTCGATTTCTACCCGCCCCTCATGGGATTCATAATGCCACTCTGCGCGCTCGGCATTACGTGCCAGCGAAACCTTAACGTCGAACGAATGTGGCTCTTCGACCGCGCCTTTAGCGCGCCAGTAGTCGCCCACCGGCGTGAAATCGAATCGATCCACTTTGCCGCCCAGGCGCGTAAGTTCCACAGCCAGGCGCGCATCCCCGGCTTTCATGAGTGATTCACCGCTGTCGCTGATCCAGGCGCGGAATTCCGGCGGCCCTCCGCGCTCGAAAATCAGCAGCTCCACACTCAGCTCGCCGTCCTCCAGCAGGCGGCCACCGTGGGGACCGCGTGCCTCCTCGTGCTCACCGTGCTCACCGTGCTCACCGTGCTCACCGTGCTCACCGTGCTCTTCTCCGTGCTCTTCGCTGTGTTCTTCTCCACCAGAGGCAAAGACCGAAACTGGTGTCGTCAGGGCGGCTGCATACAACAGCAGCGTGATCAAGGGCAGCGCTGCGAAAGTGTTTTGCAATCTATTTCTGCTTTTCATCGGTAATCCAATCTTTTCTATTTGCTCGGCTCTGCGCCCGCGGGCAATAGCGGTGCAGCGGTCAATTGTTCTATTTCGGCGCCAAAGCGTAGCGCCGCGCTAGCGGTCTCTATCAGCGCCCGACGGGCACCGATCAGTCCCTCCTGCGCCGAGGCCCACTCCAGATAAGAGTACCGGCCGCGATTGTAGGCCCGTTCTACTTCCACTAATGCCTCGCGCAGGGTCGGCACCACCTCACTGCGCAGTATCTCTACCGCCACCAATGCCTGCTCGCGGCCACTGACCGCGCGGAACAGGCGGCTCTTCAGGCGCAGCAGTGCAGCCTCACGCTCCACAGCCACCCGCTCCCGCTCAGCGGAGGCTGCGACGATGGCACCGGCGTTGCGGCGTGCCGGGAAAAGCGGCAGTTCGAATCCGGCCACCAAAGTGGTCTCATCGATCTCACGGGAGCGGCGGATACCCGCGGACCAGCCGATGTCCAGGCTCGATTGCGTCTCGGCCAGGCGCAGTTCAGCCGCACGTAACCGCTCCTCCGACGCGAAGCGGGCTATGGCAGGGTTCTCCTGGGCGCGGTTGTAGAGTTCGGCGAAGCCGCCTGAGGAGGGAAAGCGGTAAAGTTCGGCGGAGTCCAGACGGAAGGCGGAGTTTTCGCCGCCCCACAAGGAGGCCAGCGCCAGTTTGTGGTATGCGACCAGACGCTCCTCCGACTGGACCGCAAAGCGCGCCCTGGAAACTGCCGCGCGGGCGCGCAGGGCCTCAGCCCTGGGCGAAGCCGCTGCTTTTACGCGGCGCTCCACTGCGCTTAAGGTGTCGCCGGCGAGGGCGGCAGAGTCTCGCGCCAGCGCCAGCCTCTCCTGAGCCGCCAGCACTTCCACATAGCGGCGGATCACTTCGCCAAGAAGATCCAGAGCCTTGGCCTGCTCTTCTGCCAGCAGCAGATCGCGCCGGGCGGAGATTGCGCCCACCCGCGCCGCTCGCTTGCCGCCCAGTTCGATCACCGAGGACAGGGAAACGGTCAGTTCCGCCTCGTCGGCGCCACCCTCGCCGGCGAAATTCTCCAGCTCGGCACCGAGCTCCAGCGGCGGCCGCAGCGCAGCGGTCTGTGTCCGGCCGGCCAACGCCGCTTCGCGCAGACGGAATACCGCCAATTCCGGGTTTTGGGAAAGCGTGCGGTCAATGGCTTCAGCGAGGGTTAGCTGGGTCAAGGGCTCAGGCTGTTGGGCCTGGACGTGTGGTATCCACAATATCAGCTGCGTCAGCGCCAGCAGCGCGGCACGCCGATAGTGCGCGCGAAATGCGCACGCAAAAATAGGCAACATAGGGTACTCCCGAGTCGTGTCGTGAAGAGCGCGCGCCTGATACAAAAATTGCAGACACGCGCGGATTCAGGGCGCAACTCAGGCTATGGGTGGGCGGAAAAACGCGGAGAAATAGCCGGAAGAAAAGGAGGGATTATTAGTGTCCCGCAGCACACGGCTGCCGGGATCGAAAAAGCGCGGCGCTTGGCCGAGAATGCCGACCACGCCGACGCCGTGGCAGTGACAACAGTGGTGGCAGAAATCTGGCTCGTCTGGAAGCGAAGGCGACGCGGGCCCTGCCTCCCCCTGATCTGGCTCGAGGGCAAACTCTACGCTTTCGCCCCCATCCAGGTGGTGAGGCGGCACATGGGTGGCGACATCCTGCAACGCCTCGTGGCTATCATAAAACGCCACTGCGGTCTGGAAGACCAACAGCGCGATCAGCAGGTAGCAGGCACGGGCGAAGCTCATTACAGAAAGTCAGTTTTTGCATCCATGAATGGCCGCCAATCTAACAGCTTGCGGATGGAAATTCCAACTCCGGCTAATCCGCCTGTGCGGAATGACAGGCGCAACCAGACAGCTCCTGCAGTATTTCACACGATTCACCGGAGTTTTCCCCGGCACACCGGATGCGCAGAGCCACCAACTGTTGCCTCAATTGCCGCAGCACCGCCATCTGGGATTTCACCCGGCCGATGTGTTCGTCGACCAATTGGGTGACAATGCTGTGGCGTCCGTCCACCTATTGCGGATATCCGTCCTCCCGTTCGACCCGGAGCACATTAACCAGACCCGGGACTACATTTGTCTGCATAATAGACGCTCCGGGCAGACGCCGCTGCCAACGTCTCTTTGAGGTCCATCAACGGTGGAGCTATCGATCTTGATTCTGAAAACAACAGGAATTTACGTAGTAACAGCGCTCGCCGAGATCGTCGGCTGCTTTCTGCCTTACCTGTGGCTGCGTAAAGGCGGGCCAATGTGGCTGCTGATTCCGGCAGCGATGAGCCTGGCGGTCTTCGTTTGGATGCTCACATTACACCCAGCCGCGAGTGGCCGCGTCTACGCAGCCTACGGTGGCGTCTATGTGGCTACTGCACTGGTCTGGCTTCGTGTCGTAGATGGGGTAAAGCTGTCCGCCCTCGATTGGGTGGGCGCCGGCGTCGCATTACTCGGCATGTCAATCATAGTGTTGGGCTGGCACAGCAAAGCATAGTGGGCCATTTCCAACTTCCTCAACTGAGTTCAATATCGCCCGCCCGCGGCCTTACCTGGATTTCTCTTCCGGTTGAGGTCTCCCCGAGAGGTCACCTTTTGCGTCTGCAGCTGCTTTGAAATGGCCCAGACTGGTGCGGGCTTCGGCGAGGGCGACCTCCAGCTCTGTTTGCCGGTGCGCACACTCTTTCAGTTCCAGTTGCGCGCGCTCCAACTGCTCGCAATACAGATCTCGCGCTTTGGCTTTTGCGCTCAAGTTGGTGTTGGCCTGGCTTAATTGCTCGCGCAAGGCGGCGACCAGCTGTTCTGACTTCCGGAGCGCATCTTCCTGACTGCCTGCCTGTTTGCGAGCTGCACCAAGCTCGCTGGCTAGGCGGGCATTGTCCTTGTTGAGCTGTGTGAGCTCGCCCTGCTTAACGATGATGGATTGATTGGACTGACGCAGTTCGGCCTGCAGCTGCTGCACCTGCTGTTCGTGCCTGCGGATGTCCTGATCCCGCTGCTCTTTGCTGGCCTGGCGGAAGTGCTCGAGAGCATCTCGGGCGTGCTGATGTTTATCCTCCAAGGACTTCAGGTGGGAGTCTTTGTCCGCCAGGCGCGCTTCCAGATCTTCTATCTGCTGGGCCTGCCGTTGCGACTGGAGCCTTTCGGATTGCAACTCCGCTCTCGCCTGTTCCAGTGAACTCTTGGAGTCCGCCAGGCGTTGTTCCAGGCGGTGCGCTTTCTCGCCGCTCTCCTTCAGCAAGCCCTCGAGTCGTTCACGCTCCTGTTTCCATTGAGCCTCCTGGTCTTTGAGGCGCTTCTCGGCTGCCGAGACCAGTTCATTTGCCTCCTCCCGCAAGCGCGCCGCCAACCGGGCCACCATTTCCTGCAGCGTCTTGCTGAGGAGCTGCTCATCGTCGAGGCGAGTGCTTTCAGCCTCCTCGATTTCCTTGATATATCGGTGAATGGTTGTTTTGGAGCCGGTATTGCCCAGTTCGATACGTATCGCATCCAACGACGGATTCTCTCCACGGGCCAGCACGGCATCCCGTGCCTTCTGGACGAGGGCTTTGTTGATACCTGCACGCGCCATTGGGGTATCCTATTATTTTGTACTGTAGTATGTACCATGTATATACATACTAAAATTCAACTTTTAACTTGGCAAGAATTCGCAATTATTAATTAGAGATAATAAGGAATTATCCATTGTTAGATGCCATCTTTGCCGTAAAATGACCACTTCTCAGTACGAAAGCCCTGTCGCCGGGTTAATTCCTAGTGAATCCAGCAGCACCCCTACCCCGGCAACCCGGGAAGAAATCGCCATGAGCAAGATCGAGCAGTACATCCACGCGGCCACCCGTGACAACACGCGGCGCAGCTACCAGGCAGCGATCCACCACTTCGAGGTGAGCTGGGGTGGCTTCCTGCCGGCGACCGCCGACAGCGTGGCTCGGTATCTGGTGGACCATGCGGAGACCCTGGCCGTCAACACGCTCAGATTGCGCCTCGCCGCACTGGCGCAGTGGCACAATGATCAGGGATTCCCAGATCCCACCAAGGCGCCAATCGTCAAGAAGGTTCTCAAGGGCATTCGGGAGTTGCACCCGGCACAAGAAAAGCGGGCGCGCCCACTGCAGCTGGAGGAGTTGACCGCCCTAACCTCCTGGCTTGAACGGGAGTGCGAAGCCGCAACAGCCGGGGGAGATCACAAGTCGTCACTCGCACATGCCCGCAACAAAGCACTGCTGCTATTGGGCTTTTGGCGCGGATTTCGTGGTGACGAACTCTGCCGCCTACAAGCGGAGTTTGTGACGGTGAGTCCCGGCGAGGGACTGACAATCTTCTTGCCCAGGAGTAAGGGCGATCGACAGAATGCGGGAAGGGAGTTCAGGGTACCGGCGCTAAGCCGGCTATGCCCCGTTTCTGCCTATGAAGAGTGGATTCACTTGGCCGACATTGGCGAAGGTCCGGTCTTCCGCGGCATTAACCGTTGGGGTCATCTTTCCGAGCAAGGCCTGAAGCCTAACAGTGTCTCTGCCCTACTCCGGCGCGTATTCGATGAATCCGGGACCTCAAAGCATGCTGGCATTAGCAGTCATTCCTTGCGTCGCGGATTTGCCAGCTGGGCAAACAGCAACGGCTGGGATGCCAAGGCTCTGATGGAGCATGTCGGTTGGAAGGATATTCAATCTGCAATGCGATACATCGATGTTCCGGACCCCTTTTCCCGGCAACTCATTGAGCGGAGCCTAGCAAAACCCCCTTAAGGCCAACGAAACTGACAGCAAGGGAAAAGCTTGGTTTACTGTTCGGAAACCGTGGCTGTCTGGCTTTGCTAGCGGCGCCGGTTTCGCCCTGGCCAGGGAAGCTCGCCCGTAAGTTCGGGCAAGCCACCATCGTCTTCGATTCGCGCGCCGAAGCGGTTTACTTCGACCTCTGGCAGATCTTCGCTGTCAAACCATAGCAGCGAGATGGTAGTGTCAACGCGTGCGTAATGCCTCGAAAGCTCCCAGAGATCAAGGCCCTTTTCCCAGTTATCGAACCACAAGTCCTGCGAAACTTCCCTAGTCTCAGTTGTACTGGTCCCGGAAGATCTGAGTCGATGAGCCACTGAGCCGGTCGGGATCACCGATCTCGGCGATATCCAGGCCCCGACTTGCCTCAAAGACGTGGAGCGTGCGGCATACCGTACTGCACCACGCTCCATGGTGACGAAGGCACACGGCATATCGCTGAGACTGGCAAATCTTGACGCAGCGGCAGGGAACGAAGCACCGAATAAATCAGCCATATGCTGGAGAAGCTCTAGGGAAGGCTCTTCCCTGGGTACGGCAGAAAGCCAAAGCTGATAAGGCATCAGCAGTTCAGCGGCAAATGTGTCGCAGGCGATCTCGTTAGGATGTCGTTTGGCATAAGACCAGGACGGGACTTCCTCGTGGCTCGACTCCAAACCGAGCACGATATGAGCTATTTCATGGCAGATGGTGAAGCGCTGGCGTTCATTAGTTTCCAGCGAGTTCACCGTGATAATGTGCTTCCCGTTTGGCTTGGTAATGGTGTATCCAGATTCCCCCTCGCCAAGCTCATCTTTCTTGACCTTGGCGTTAGCTGCGGTCACGTAGGGGGAAAGATCTTCTTGGATGTTAGAAACATCGACTTTCGCGATAAACGCACGCGCCTTCTGCCTGACATTCGCTTCATCCATACTCAATCGTCCTCGTCGTCATCCTCGAAGGCCTTTTTAATTCGGGCAATCAATGTTGCAGGATCAGGCCTTGCATTACCCCTATGCCTGACTCCAGCCGCAGCCGTAAATACGTCGATACTGATAGAAGGATCTTGCAGCACATATTCGACGAGGCTCGGGTCAGCTCCTGCATGATCAACCAGCCAAGTTACGAGTACAGCATCTCTCTCCGACGGCTTAAGAACCTTCAATAGCTTTTCAACCAGGTCTGGAGAGGGGTTTGTTTTTTCGCCCGTTTCGAGACGGTGGATATACGCATGGTCCACTGCCGATAGCTGGCCAATTTCACGCAGGGAAAGGGTTCTGCGTTCGCGTAGCGTCTTGATAGCGACGCCCAAACCTGTTTGCGGCATGAGTTCTGATCCTTGCGGTTGCGGGAAGAAGGTCGTAGCCCTCGGTTGCACCAATCCCGCATCCAGTCGAGTTAAAAGGCGCATGTGGCGCAGGGGTTGCACCGGCGCGCATGCTCTGATACATTGTTGTCCAGCCAGACAACAGAGGCGGGCTTTACGGTCGCTTCAGCTTGGATTGGCTCGGCCCTCCTGTTGTCTGACTGAGCAACGTATTGTGCTGCAGTGGACGGCCATTGACAACCCAGCCGATGGGCTGGGACTTCCTTAGCCCCACTGTAGGAGAGCCATCATGGCCGGAAAAAATCAGCATGTTGTTCCTCATCAAGACGGTTGGGCCGTCAAAGGCGCTGGCAACCAGCGAGCGACCTCTGTGCATGACACGCAGCAACAGGCAATAGATGCTGCGCGGGATATTGCACGCAACCAGAATTCCGAACTCGTCATCCATCGTCCAGATGGCCGTATCCGCGACAAGGATAGCCATGGCAACGACTCCTTTCCCCCGAGAGGTTAAGGTGCCATGACTGACATCCCTACCTACCATGTGCTCGCCCTGTCGGGCGGAGGCTATCGCGGCCTCTATACGGCTACGGTTCTTGCCGAACTTGAAGCCGTGCTGGGTCGCCCTATCGCTTCACATTTTGATCTGATTTGCGGCACATCGGCGGGCGGGATGCTGGCTTTGGGGCTGGCTGCAGAAATTCCGGCCCATGAACTCAAAGCACTGTTTGAAGACGAGGGCAGCCGCATCTTTGGTTGTCGCAACCTTCCGCGACGGCTCCTGGGATTCTGGTTGACCGCAAAGCATGACTCAGCGGGATTGAATGAAGTGCTGACAGAGCGCTTTCAAGGAACCACGATCGGTGACCTGAAGCATCGTGTTCTTGTGCCGGCGGTCAACTACTCGACGGGACGTGGGCAGTTTTTCAAGACCCCGCACCATCCATCCTTTGAGTTGGATCACCGGATGAAGATCGTCGACGTTGCGTTGGCGACCGCGGCCGCGCCTGTCTACTTTCCGCTGGCTCGCAATAACCGCGGTGTCTTCGCGGACGGGGGGCTAGTGGGCAACGCCCCCGGCCTGTTCGGGTTGCACGAAGTCAAGATGTTCCTGGCGCCGAACCCGGATGCGCTGGTTCGGGTCCTCGCCATCGGCACGATGACCATCGGTGCAACCGTTCGCGGCGGTGCCAGCCTTGATCGTGGATTCGGCAAGTGGGGTGGAGGGCTCTTTGATTTGGTGATCTCCGCTCAGGAGTCGTCCGTGGACTACATGCTGCGGCAGTCGTTGGGTAACGATTATTTCCAGATCGACGACCAGGCGACGCCGGATCAAAGCAAGGACGTGAAAGCGCTGGATCGGGTTTCCATTGCCGCCACGAATACGCTCAAGGATCGCGGTAATCATGCGGCGCAGCGTGCGCTCGGCGATCCTCTTTTCCAACCATTTCGAGCGCACCAAGCCGGCGCACCCATTTTCTATCACGGCCCCAACAAAAATGTTCCGGAGACCGCATGCTGAACCTGAGCCCACTTTTCTTTACCACCGTTGATGACGAATCCTGCATGCATGACGAGCTGGACCTCACCTCTGAGCAGCGCGCCTGTATCGCCAGCGCACGCTCTGATGTCAGAGACTGCCTGCGTTCGGGGATCCCTCGGGTGCTGAAGGCAGGCGGATACACAGAAAACGTCCCCAAGCCCCGCTTCTTCACACAAGGGTCGTGGGCATACAAGACGCTGAACTCCCCAGCACAGCACCCGCAGCAGGCGGATGTCGATGATGGCTGCTATCTGCCAATGAGCTTCGTCTCTCAGACTAAGCGCCCTAGCACTGCAGCGACGGTATTCTTTGCAGCAGCGGAAGAAGCCTTGAAGCCGCTGGTCGAAAAAAATAGCTGGAGTCTTGTCACCGATAAGCCAACGTGTATTCGCATCGTCATTGCTACATTCGCCCACATCGATATTCCCCTGTATGCCATCCCGGACGAAGAGTTTGCGCTTCTAAAGGCGTCAATGGAAATGCGTGGCTACGATTCGCTATCAGAAGCTGTAAACATGGCGGAGCAGGATATCTGGACGGCGCTCCCCGCTGACAAGGTGCTGTTGGCCCATCGTGAATGCAACTGGAAGCCCTCTGACCCCAGGCCTGTGAAGGAATGGTTCCTGGGCGAAGTGGAAGCCAAGGGGGAGCAGTTCCGCCGCGTGGTTCGTTATTTGAAGGCATACCGCGATTGGAGCTGGCCCAACGGCGGCCCCGCTTCGATCCTGTTGATGGCCGCCGCCGCACCTGTCTTTGAGAAACGTGATCGGCGCGACGACCTCGCGCTGCTGGATGTCGTCGCGGCACTGCCGACCCAGTTACGGGAGGGTGTAAACAACCCAGTGGAAGAGTCCGAGTCGCTCACTGAACGGCTCGGCAACGCGGGGGTCGAAGAAGCGGCCAAGGCGTTTGAAGAATTTGAGAAGGTGCTGCGCGGAGCCACCGACGCCGGCAGCCCTTCACAGGCCTGCATTTGGATGCAAGGTAAGTTTGGCCCGCGCTTTCCCAACGAGCCGGATCGGGTCAAGGTGGTATCCGTTGCCGCCACCATTTCCGCAGCGCCCGCCACTGCTGGTCCGAGCGAACTTGTCGGGCGAACGAAGGCTGGATGAGCTGCGTTGCAGCAGTCGCAGACGTGATCGAGGCCTTCAAGCAGCGAGGCTTTGAGTTTGTCGGCATGAAGAAGGACGGCTGGTTCCGACTACACGGGCGGTTGATTCCGCCCCAAGCGGACAAGGGTTGTCCATGCGAAGTGCAGCTCGATCCCACGTTCTTCGACTTGCCCCGCATCCGGCTGCTGGAAATCCCTCCTGAGCTGCCCGCAGCGGTTCCTCATCTTGGTGCAGATGGCGAGCTTTGCTATCTCGCCAAGGGTACTGTCGTTCTGGATATCTACGATCCTGTCGGACAGTCGCTGGCGTGCCTGCAACGTGCAGCGGCTGTTTTTGGGCAGATCATGCAGGGGGAGATGATTGAAGACCTGGCGGAAGAGTTCTTCGCTTATTGGCGTGGCTGGTTTTGCTTCGTGGACATGCAGAGCGAGGACCTAGGGCAACAGAACTGCATAGTCGCACAGGCCAACGAGAGCCCCTTTTGGTTTATCACCGACAACGAAGACCGAACAACTGAGAAGCTGAAGTCGCTGGGCTTCCAAGTCACCGATAGCACTGTGCTGACTTATCGGATAAGGACTGGCACCCAACCCCGTCCTCTGACCGGCCATTGGCCCCCCGAAACCGTTGGGGACATCTTGGCATGGCAAGGCACCCTTGACCCTCAATGCCGGCGCAAGATTCACAAGCGCATCAAGGAGGGAGAAAGGAAAAAGGCCAACGGCAATCTGATCATTATCGAGTCTCCGTTGATGACGTATGGCTTCGTGGTTTTCTATGACCGCAAAAAACGTCCGGTCCAAAAGAGCAAACAACTCGCAGATCGCAAGGATTTGAGCTATGGATTGAAGGCGAAGCCCATCTCGGTGGTCAGAATTGACGATCGGTACCTTGCCCAGCGGAACATACCAAAGTCGAAGACGCTTGCGGGTAAAAACCTTGCCGTTGTGGGATGCGGCACGATCGGCGGATATCTGTCGGACATGCTGGTCAAGGCTGGGGCGGGGACACGCGGCGGAAAACTCACATTGGTGGATTTCGATTACCTTCTCCCGCAGAACATCGGGCGGCATCGCCTGGGTTTTCCAGACTTGCTGTCGAACAAGGCCGAAGCTATGGCGAAGGAACTCAAACGCTTGGCGCCAGGTGCCGAGATTCGTGCGCTCCCTGTGGATGTCAGGCAAGCCCAGTTGGGAGAGTTGGATTTACTCATAGACGCCACTGGAGAAGAATCGCTTGGACATTGGCTGTGCGGCCACTATCCGCCTCCGATGCCCATGCTCTCGGTCTGGATCGAGGGGCCGGGAACGGCCGTCCGTGCGCTCCTGAGAACGAACGCATCTGGTGCGTGCTTCCGATGTCTTTGGCATAGCAACAGGAGAGATGAACTCCGTTCCACCCTTGATCCTCTACCTGCCATTTTGGCAGGGCATGGATGCGAGGGCTTGTACGTGCCATTCCCCGCTTCGGTGTCGGTGCATGCTGCCAGCCTAGGTGCTGAGATGACCCTTGACTGGATCAACGGCGTTTATTCCCCCGCGTTGCGAACCAGATTGATCGACCGCACCCAACAGCTTGCTACACCCGATTGCGATCCGCTGCGGGATCGGGAATGTCCCCTATGCACTTCATGAGTTCTTGGGCGACCAACGACAAAAGAACGCTGCTGCATTTTTCGAAGGCCACGTTGGAAACTTTTTGTCAGCATATTCAGAGCAATGATACCGACTGCGAAGCTGGTGGGCTTCTGCTCGGTTCTGTCCATGGAACCCATATGCTCATTGAGCAAGCCACGGTTCCCACGGCATTGGATAAGCGGTTTCCTTATCTTTTCGAGCGGATGCCATTTGGCCACGAAACCATCGCCATGTCACGATGGACGATGAGTCACGGGACCGTCCGTTATCTGGGTGAATGGCACACCCATCCGGAAGACAATCCTCATCCTTCTGTTCTCGATAGGTCAGAGTGGAACCGCTTATCAGAGAAGCGCCAGGACAAGCGGCTAATGCTTGCTGCCATCGTTGGACGAAAATCTCTATATGTAGAATTGGTGCCAAGTTCAGGGCGCGGTTCTGTGCTTGTCCCTATGGAGTAACTGCTCAATCTGTATTGCTCTACTAAAGCCGAATACTACAATGCCGTGAAAAAGAAATAGCGCGGATTTTGCATATCGAACCATGGATAGAAAAAGGTCCAAGCGTCACAGATTCTTTTTAGAGTTGAAGCCCAAGATCCTCAAGACATCTAGCGATATAATAATGTAATCTCGTGCATAGCATGTTGGCTAACAAGGTATCTGCTTCTTGACCATTAGTGTCTAAAAGTCAATAATGTAAGGATGAATAATCACGGCACTGGATAGACCAGAGTCATTCACCCCAGCAAGGAGCTTGCTGCCATGTCCAAAGACTACGATTTCGCCGTCTTTATCGGCCGCTTTCAGCCATTTCATACAGGTCACCTCAAGGTGGTCGAGGAAGGGCTGTCCCGGGCAGCGCGTCTGATCGTCCTGATCGGCTCAGCCTTCCAACCACGCAATCCCCGCAACCCTTGGACGCACGTCGAGCGGGAGACGCATATCCGGGCCTGCTTGCCGGAAGCAGACAACCGACGTCTCATCTGCCTGCCGCTGATGGACGTGCCCTATAACGATGAGTTGTGGGTACGCAACGTGCAGACTTCGGTCTCTGGAATAGTGACCGCGCATCACCCGGTGCCGCACAAGCCTCCGAAGATCGCGCTGATCGGTCACCGCAAGGATCACACCGGCTTCTACCTGAACCTTTTCCCCCAGTGGGATTCTCTGGGCGTCGACAATTTCAAGAGCATCAGCGCGACGCCCATCCGGGAGCGGGTGTTCGGCGATAATCCGGCTGGTCAGTTGCGGGATCTGGAGGATTCCCACCTGCTGCCGCCGCCGGTGGCGCAAACTCTGCACAGCTTCGTGGACTCTGATCCGGCCTACCAGGCAATGCGCGAGGAGGCTGAGTTCGTGACCAAGTACAAGGCCTCCTGGACTGCCGCGCCCTACCCGCCCACGCATGTGACGGTGGATGCGGTGGTAGTTCAGTCAGGGCACGTGCTCCTGGTGGAGCGGCGCGCCTTCCCGGGACGTGGCCTCTGGGCCCTGCCCGGCGGCTTTGTCGATCCGCACGAGAAGCTGGTGGACGCCTGCCTGCGGGAACTGCGCGAAGAGACCCGGCTTAGGGTGCCGGCTCCGGTCCTCAAGGGCTCGATCCGCCGCCAGGACGTCTTCGACGAGCCCTATCGCTCCGCCCGTGGCAGGACCATTACCCACGCCTTCTATATTGAACTGGAACCCTGCAGCCAGTTGCCCAAGGTAAAGGGCGGCGACGACGCCCGCCATGCCAGGTGGGTGCCACTGGGTGCACTGGATCCCCAGGAGATGTTCGAGGACCACTACTACATAATCCAATCCTTGGTAGGGACAGCGTAACCTTCCGGCATCATGAGATGTGCTCGCAGGTACCCGCACCCCACCGCGGTCGATTTATAGCGAGTTTAGGGAGTTATAAGTGATTTTGATAACTTCGCCATCCGGGAAGCCGTCGGCCACCTGAGTGCCGGCAATGAGGCCGGAAACAACGGCTTCTCCGATGCCGGCAACGCGGCCTATGGTCAATCATGTGAGTCTTCCATGAGTCTGTTCCTCAATGTCGACAGGAATCTTGCCGGACGTGACTTCGTCGTCGGGGACCTGCACGGCCATTTGCAGCAGCTCAATAAGCAATTGCGGGAGGTTGCCTTCGATCCTGCTTGCGATCGCCTCTTCTGTCTCGGAGACCTGGTTGACCGAGGCCCGGACAGCGAATCTCTGCTCGCAATGGTCGATCAAAAGACCTATTTCGGCATTCTCGGCAACCACGAAGCGATGATGATCGCCGGGTCCGAGAATCCGGAAACTGCACTCCGGCACCGTGCCAACGGCGGCGACTGGTTCTACAGGCTGCCGCAGGCACAACAGCAGTACCTAGTGAGCCAAGTTAGGCGATGGCCCTGGGCCATCGAGCTAGACGCCGGCGGCCGGCACATCGGCCTGATCCACGCCAACGTCCTCGGCGGCAGCTGGCCGCGAACGCTGCGCGCCCTGGCCGTAATCGAGGAGTCCTGGTCCTCTGGCGTATCATTGGAAGAAGACGAGCGAGTGGCGAATACCGCGGAGCAGTTCCTATGGGATCGCTCCCTGGCCAGCCAGCTGTACCGGCGCTTGCTCGGGCTGGGCGATGCGAAACGCACCCCGGCCGAATACAGACGACTATTTCTGGAGCGCCTGGACACGATTGCCCAGGCCGAACCGAAAGCCCTCGCCCCCTTCCGGATCGACGGCATCGACGCACTCTACCTCGGCCACAACTTTGTACCCAGGCCGGTCGCCGTGGGCAACTGCCACTTCCTGGATACCTATCGCGGAGAGGAAGGCGAGCGGCTCGCCCTGGTGTGCCTCAGCGAATCCCCTGGAACAACGGAGCCCCTTTCATGACACCGCCGAATGCGGATCCCATCCGTCACCTGCTGATCGTCGACCTCGAAGCCACCTGCTGGAACGATCGCCCACAGTCCGCCGAGACCATGGAAGTGATCGAGTTCGGACTAGCCCTGGCCACCCTGGAGGGAGAAGTCCTGGCCAGCCACAGCCAATTAGTGAGGCCCACCATCAACCCCGAACTCAGCGATTTCTGCTGCCAGCTCACCGGCATAGATCCCGGACAAGTGGCGGCGGCGCCGGACTTTGCAGAGGCGACGGCGCTGCTGAACGGCTGGCTGCAGGGGCTCGAATACAAGGCCTGGGCCAGTTGGGGACAGTACGACTTCAACCAGATCCGCATCGAGCAGGCGCGCCACGACTGCGCGCCGGCATTTTTTGCCAAGCAACATATCAACCTTAAGGCGCTGTGGCAGCAGAAGACCGGCAAGAAGCGTCACGCCGGCCTCGGAAGCGCACTGCAATCCCTCGGTCTGGAATTCGAGGGGCGGCAGCATCGCGGGGAGGACGACGCGCGCAACATCGCCCGGCTACTGCCGAATCTGGATTTGTAGTGCCGGTCGTCACGGCGCGCCGGAGCTTTCCTCCGTGTCCGGAGAATGTTGTAACATCCCGTTTTGGAAAAAGCGCCCTTCGCATCAAGCAGCAATGGAGTAACTGCGATGGAATATGATCACGGACGACGAATCACGCCTCACTACCACGAAATGAGCCCTCTCGAACGGGCGATCGCCGGTTTCGAGGAGAAAGCCAAGTCCTATTATCGCAAGTCGATAGCACCGGCCAACGAGACGCTGGAGCAACGCGAGAAGCGAGAAAAGGAGCTTGGCAAGGCGCTTGCGCACCTGAAAGCCCAGCGGCAGGTCACCTTGACGCAGGTTCAGGTGCAGACACGACTGGAAGAATATCGCGCAGCCCTTCAGCCGGGAGACGGCGCAACCCGCCAGGAAAAGCGGGCCTTGCGCGGGGCAATGGCGCTTGAGAAACATCACCCAACGGAGACGCTCGCCAGGTTCATGCGCGCGGATGGACGGCCCCAGCCCAACCCCCGTTTCACGGCACACCACATCGTGCTGGGCAAGGGGAGAACCCAATACGCGGCGCAATCCCGAATCGACCTGCATTTCCACGGCATACGCATCAACGACCCCGACAACGGCGTTTGGATCCCCGGCAGAAGCAAGACAAAGGGCACTGGGCCATGCCCCACGCCGCGGCGCACTCCGAGATTCATACGCACAACTATGAGCACTGGGTTCATACCTCGACGAACGTCATCTCCGACAGCGAGGTATTCCGGGCCAAGTTGATAGCCTTGCGCAATCTTCTGCGCGATGGCCAGCAGCCCGACTACGTCACCCAGCCGCCTCTAAGGTAACAAAGCCCATGATTTATAAAATCTTTGAAGACAGCCAGAATTACCAGAGCTTTACGTTGGACGTCGAGGACTATCTGGACCTCCTCGATCCACACATCGGGGAACAGGTCGCAATGCAGCTGGGCACCCTGGACGTGCCGGTCGCCGATTTCTGGAAGCCTTTGGACGTCACCTATTTTCAAAACGAGGGCACTGTAGCGCTGCCGGACATCGGCATGTGGAGACCCGGCTTTTTGATCCTGAATCAGAAAGCCGAGGAGGCGCTGCACGATCTCCTGTCTCCCTTCGGAGAGTTCTTACCGTGCAACCTTCCGGGCGGGCGCTGTTGCCTGTATCACTGCCTCAACAGCAAGCCGATAGAGGTCGATCAGATTTCCTACCGGATGCACGGCGAAACCCATGTGGAAGTTGAATCCCTGACTTTTCCGGAGCCCCTGAAGGACCACATCTTCAAGGCCCGGAATGAAGTGTCGTTCGATCTGTTTTGCTCCGACGAAGTCGTTTCGAGAATTGATGGCGCTGGGTTGAGGGGCCTTCTGTTCAGCTCCGAGCTGTCTCGGCTAAGGCCGTGAAGCTTGCTCCACGCGTCGACTGCTCCCTTCTCGACGACTTGATCTGAGTCGCTAATCCTACCTCCGCACCCTTCTGCCTTCGCAACGCGGAATTCCATGGACGTGCTCTTGACACGAAAGTGTCTATCAGCCACTATTTGGTCATTAGAGGCGAAACGTCACTAATGGTCTGGCAGCTCCCGCTGCTCAACGTGCCGGATAGACCGGCGCCAACACCACTTCGACGGAGGATTTCCGCGATGCAGAGCTACAACCCGATCTTGAACGTAGACAGCTACAAGACCAGCCACTACCTCCAGTACCCGGAGGGCACCCAATACGTCAGCAGCTATATCGAGAGCCGCGGCGGGCAGTTCAAGGAGGCGGTCTTCTTCGGCCTGCAGGCCTTCATAAAGCAGTACCTGACCCGCCCCATTGGCCAGGCCGACGTCGACGAAGCGGAGGAACTCTGCCTGGCCCACGGAGTGCCTTTCAATCGCGAGGGCTGGGAGTACATCCTCGCGGAACACCGGGGTCATTTGCCCATCGAGGTACAGGCAGTGCCGGAGGGCACGGTGGTCCCGGTGCAAAACGTGCTGGCCCAGGTAGTCAACACTGATCCGAAGTGCTTCTGGCTCACCAGCTATGTGGAGACCGCCCTGCTCCGAGCCGTCTGGTACCCCACCACCGTGGCCACCCAGAGCCGCGAGGCGAAGAAGGTCATCCACCGCTACCTGGAGGAAACCGCGGACAATCTGGACGGACTGCCCTTCAAGCTTCACGACTTCGGCGCCCGCGGCGCCAGCAGCCAGGAGACCGCGGCGCTGGGTGGCCTGGCTCACCTAGTGAACTTCCAGGGCACCGACACCATCGCGGCGCTGGTCGCAGGCCGTCGTTTCTACAACGCACCCATGGCCGGCTTCTCTATTCCGGCTGCGGAGCACAGCACCATGACCAGCTGGGGGCGGGACCACGAGGCCGAGGCCTATGCCAACATGCTGACCCAGTTCGCGGGCGACGGACGCCTGGTCGCGGTGGTCAGTGACAGCTACGACTTGTGGAATGCCATCGACAATATTTGGGGCGGCGAGCTGAAGGAGCGAGTGGAGAACAATGGCGGAACCCTGGTAATCCGCCCGGATAGCGGCGATCCCGTTGACGTGGTCACTCAGACCATCGAGCGCCTGATGCGCATCTTCGGGGCCCGTATCAATGACAAGGGCTATCGGGTGCTGCCGGACTACATTCGGGTGATCCAGGGGGACGGCATCTCTCTGCATACCATTGAGGGCATCCTGGCCGCGATGAAGGCTCGCAAGCAGAGCGCCGACAACATCGCCTTCGGCATGGGCGCCGAGCTGCTGCAGAAGGTGAACCGGGACACCATGAAGTTCGCCATGAAGGCCAGCGCGGTCAGGGTGAACGGCCTGTGGTGGGATGTCTACAAGGACCCGGTGACCGATATCGGCAAACGCTCAAAGAAAGGCCGTCTGGCGCTGATCCGTCGCGGCGATGGCACCTTGGGGACTATTCGCGAACAGGATCTGGGGAATCGCCCTAACCTGCTGCGGCCGGTATTCCGCAACGGGGAGCTGCTGGTTGAGCAGGACCTGGAGGAAATCCGCGAGCACGCGGCCATCCCTCGCGGAGAGACGGCAATGGCCGCTGCCTCTTAAATTGCGTCTCGCGGCCTCTCGCTGCGCCGTGAAAACCGAGGCAGTACAGGGTTTTCACGGCGCAAGCATTGTTCGACGCCCACCGAACGATTTCTATGACTCACAATCTGCCCGCAGAATGGGTCATAGAAACCCATTCTATGACTAACGTGACGTACGACTTGATCTAAGCGCCCACCTCGGCACCAGCCGACAGGCGCTCAAAGAAGCGCCTAACCTCCAGCCAATCCGGGAATGGAGTCTGTCCAAAGTGGATCAGCTCTCCCTCGAAATACTCCTGCCCCCGTCCTTCGGCATTGTCATCGATCAGGTAGTGGCCCCGATTGAGCCCCTTGTGCGCACTGATGATCAAACGGTCGACCACGTCGAAACCCAGATGCTGCTCCACCCAAAGGCGCTTCTCCGTGTAGCAGTGGGGATTCATGGTCGAGGGTGCGGTCAGGACGAACACGGCGAACGCCTCCTGCTCGTGCAGCCAGCGATAGGTCTCTACTGCGTGGGGCAGCGGCTGCAGTCCGGCGTAGAAGCCGGGGATACTCTGCGGAAAGGCGACGTCCGGCCGCTCGCACTGGTAATACCGATAGGCACCATCGAAATCGCAAAGGGTGCGATCCATGTCCACGTAGATTACGGTCTTATCTTGCCAAGACATCGTTTACCTCTTACCGTCGGGCCACCGATTGCGGCGACTACTGTTCCAGATTGCGCACGAAGGTGTAGTCCCCGGACTTCGCCCGCATCCGGTAGAGCGTCGCCGGCCGTCCGCCCTCCGAACGCTTCTCTCCGGTATCGATCAGCAGGTCCGCCTGCTCGATCCGGCGCCGGAAGGACTTTTTCTGCAGCGGCTTGCCGATGATCGCCTCATGCACTCGCTGCAACTCCGGCAGGGTGAATTTTTTGGGCAGCGCATAGGCGGGTACGATGCTATACAGGGCCTTCTGGCGAAGACGCTCCTGGGCGTAGCGCAAGATCTTGCTATGGTCGAACGCCAGATCCATCTTCTCCGCACGAGCGACCTTCACCCAGGCTACGCCGGAAACCGTATCAATATGAGTCTGGCAGTCCTGGTGGGCGATCAGGGCGGTATAGCAGACGGTAACCGACCAGCCGCGCTTGTCCCTGTCGTCACCGCCGAAGGTATACAGCTGCTCGACATAGGGGGGCTCTACTCCAGTCTTTTCCTTGAGTTTGCGGACGACTGTATCCTCCAGGGTCTTATCGACGTCCTCTGCGACGAAGCCTCCTGGCAGGGCCCACCTCCCTTTCTCCGGGTGGTTGGAGCGCTCCACCAGAAGCACCTTCAGCTCGTCTTGATGGTAGGTGAACAGCACTGCGTCCACCGTGAGCAAAGGGGCCTCGAATGCCCCCTTGTCATAGCCTTGTAGGTACTCTTCCTCGTTCATTCATTCAGAGCTCATATAGTGTCGTTTAGGCACTATATTACCTCTGATAACGCGGTGGTCACAATCTCGAGACAAAGGGGGTATCCGAGTCGGATCAGACGTGGCTCGCCTGGAACCGGGTAGCCCTAGCCAGCCTGACCGAAGAATCCTCTTTCCCAAGTTATGAAACGCCTTCCAGCATCAAACGCACCTCAACTCCCCTACTCCCAACCGGAAATCGTGCCATCGCCAATTCAAAGAGGAGCCTGTACTCGGCCAGATGGAGTGCCGCGACCACCAAGGTCGTTTCCGCTTATCTCCAACAATTTCTGTACGAAGTATCCAGAAATATTGATACAGGCTTCATAGGATTGCGCCAGCGCCGATTGCGTACCGGTCAGCTCTCCGGAGACGTATTCTCCACCAGCACCGGTACTGATATCGATCACTGGGTTGGCATTTGACCACTCCCTCTCCTGCTCGTCTGAGGATGAACTCGAGCCAACAAAAACATCAGTTGCGGATTCTATCGATTCAAATGACAGAATGTTGGAATCGGGAATATCCTCCGACACCCGCAGGGCATACTCGATCAGGGTCGGTTCTGCCGGCATAAAGAGATAGCCTCTCTCGCCCTCCTGGCCCGTAGCGCGAAGAATGCGTCCAAGCACCTGACGGAAGTAGAGTTCCGTCTTGACGCGTGTCAGATAGCAGCAGATCTGCAGTCGCGGCAGATTGGTGCCCTCGCTGATCATCCCAACAGAAATAATCCATTTGCTGGTGCTATTGCGGAATTGGCGGATGGTAGCCAGCGGACTGTCTTCAGCGTAAGTGGCGATCTCTGCGGTTTCATTGAGCTCCGTATGCAGCAAATGAGCTATTTTCCGCGCATGAGAAACGGAGGTCGCAACTATTAGCCCCCCAGCATTTGGGGCTCTTTTCCTCAGGCTATCGAGTTTACGCGTCGCTCGGCGCAGGACTTCTGTAATCAGGGCATCGTTATCCAAGAGATCCTGGTAACTGCAGCAATCTGACTGCAACAGCAGCTCTTTGAAGGAGTGGTAGCAATGGGTCTCCGTGCCTTCAGTGACCCAGATTTGTGAATTGTCGACAGCGTTGATGCGTGGCTCTCTGCAGACCCCGTCAGCTACCGCCTGGCCCAGACCATAGCGGTAGTCGCAATGTACCTTGCCGGATTCCCTGCAGTAATCCGCCAGTACGATGGGGATATTGTCAGACCTCCACGGTGTGCCCGTCAGCGCCAAGGAGTAAGCTGATTTTCCGCGGATATAACGATAGATGGTTTCTCCCCAACTATTGCTTCTACCTTCTTCCGTGGCCGCGCAATGGTGGATTTCGTCAAATATTACGAAGACTCGATAATTCTCCAGGATTTCCCAAAAGGAAGCATCCAAAGAGCTCATGGCCTGATAGGTCAAAGAACATCCATCTGCGCCGAGCCGTCCATTCAGCCTTTTATCTGTCTGTACTTCCAGTTCCCTCTGGAAATCCTCAGCCACGACGATCGCAGGGGAAAAACACATCACCATGTCAATCATTCCGGCTTCAAACAGTTTCTTGGTCAACAAAGCCGCCATGATTGTTTTCCCTGCCCCAGGGGTAGCCAGGCACATGAAGTGGCGAACATTTGAGCAATACTGTACATAGGCCCGAGAGATACTCTCGGCCTGCCAACGGCGTAAGTTCATAGCGATTAAGGACTAGGCTGGAGGTCGATCAGGGACTCCAGAGCTCTCACTTTACCGAGAGTTTTGGCATATTCTTCACGGGTTTGATCATACTTCTTCTGGATCGTCTTTTTCAGGCCGGGCTGTGCTTGAACGATTGCTTCATACTCTTCAAGCGCGCCCGTTGCCGAGAGCATATCTGTTCGATATCTGCTCAACTTCACTATGAGAGTGTGAATTACTTCGTCAGGCAGCGATTCGCCTGCCTGTTCGGGCATGACATCCACGTTCGATGGGGTGGTGGGTACAGGGTCCAACCGGGTGAGATCTTTTATCCGATACTCGATCGGATGGGGCTTACCGGTGTTGATCCGTTCCAGGACTCCCCGCTCTTCCAGCTTGCGCAAGTGCCGCTTGACCAACTGGCTGACCACTTTCTTGGGCTTGGAAGCTTCACCTACCAGTTCCTGGTAGGCATCCCTAAAACGGGGTACAGAAAAGGTATCAAAGTTCCCGGTCTTCAGTAGTGAGACGAGTTCGGGCTTTACCCTCAAAGCTTTCATAGTACATCTAGCTGTCTCGAATTTCGCGCCATTGTACTTCGTCTCTACTATCGAGACAATGAAGTCCTCCCCCTATTCACCCGATGCTGACAAGCTCCGCAAGTGGCTCAAGCAACAACGCGAAGAGCGGGGGCTCTCTATCCGTGCCGCGGCCGGGATGCTCGGCCGTCACCATTCGATCATCGGCAAGATTGAACAGGAACGTAAGAAGATCGATATCGTTGATTTCGTGGAGTACTGCGCGGTCCTGAATGCTGACCCCCACGAAGGGTTAGATGTTCTGATTAGCTCCCTTAAGAGCGCTAAAAAGATATAGATTCTTCTCAGCCCACCAGCTACCCCCTGCCATCAAAGATGGTTCAAAAATTAACCGCAAAGCGCAATGGCCGGTGAGCTGGTACATTTGAGAACGATTATCACTACGAAATCTGGACGGCGGCTTTGACACCACCTTCCCAGAACACGTCAAGGGACATTTTTTTAAGACGATTCACTGAATTCAGTCCTGCCGAAAACCAGGCGCAATGGCCATGCTGCCAATACCCGTCAGCTCATGGCGGTTCATCAGCCGCAAGGGATATTCAAGCGCATTCATGTCCCCGCCCAAGGAGCAATCCACCCGTAAATCCGTCAACACAAAACCACACACCGCCGCATTGATCATGATGTTCTTTACAGGCTTGTCGGAGAGGCCAAGGTCCTCCCTTAGCGCAACCTGATTTTCTCTCGATGGATGAGGGGCTACTGTGACGGTCACCTGCTGAGCCCATTCAGGATCAGGCGCTATCCGATCACCACTACAATCGCGCCTAGAAGGTTCTGCTGAGCTGACACGACTGAAACGGAATGTGCGATACCCATCTTTCTCCGGGTCAAAAGCCCGGAAATACCAGGCCCCGCCCCCCTGAAATAATGAGGTAGGAAAGAGGGTCCGGTAGGTTTCCCCGGAGCTGCCAGAGGCATAAGCCGCGTCCACCCCAGTACCAGATACTAGGGCGCGCGTGATAGCGCTGACAGCAAATGGGTCCAGCGGTGCGGTGAGATTGGTCGGAACATGGGCGCCAAATCTGACCCCGGCAATCTCGTGATAATCCACTCCATAAGCCAGAAGGGAAAGGGCCCTATCCACATCATGTTCAAAAGCCGGTCTGAACATAGGGGCAGCCAGATACCTTCGCTCGTTGACGGAATACGTAAGATTGTCAGGATATCGATCGCGATACTCCTTAAACGTTCGGCTGGCCGTTGCGGTACCCACATCAAAGTGCGCAATGAGATCTCCGCGGGTGACACGACCTGAAAACGCCAAATATAGGTCTATCAGACGTAACCGCTTCAGTGCATGTTGTGACAATTCAAGCATAGCTTGACTCTATATCATATGATCGTAGCTATCATAAAGAACTGTATGTTTTATTACTAGCGAATCATTTGATCGCTGTTTAGAATGTGACTTCTATTCAAACAGCCCCAGGAATGCCTAAAAAATGCGCAAACCCCACGAGTTCCTGAGCGCAATCAGAGCTGGCACCCCAATAGAGTGGCGCCGGCTCCTCAATGCCATGTCAAAAAATGGCATTCCCCCGGGTACATTGATTCTCTGCCTGGCTCCTGAATCCCCGCTGGCACAGAGAACCCAAGTCCGAATCGTCGACGAGTCCTTGTTTACCGACATCGAATCCCAATTCCCCTCCCCTACTCCGATCACAGATCGTGTATCTGCCTCCCACACCGGTAAATCTCACAGCCAGTCTGTGGAAGGTAATGCTCTGATGATTCAGTATCACCCATGGCAAAGGCCCGAAGTCGCAGTGAGCTGGGACGGTAGACGCTGGTCGCCTCCGCCGCCGGAAAATACCAGCCTGGTTATCGTGGAAAACCTGCAGAACTTTCTCCGGTACCGGGAAACCCTCGATCTGATCACTGCAGATTGCGATATAGAGGACCAGCCCGAACAGCTGGTACTGGCCTTTGGTGCTGGAAACGCTGCGGCCAAAGCCTGCAACCTTCCCTACTACCGACAATTCAGAAATGTTTACACCCTCTTTGATCTCGATATGGGAGGGATAAAGACCTACGCAAATCTCAAAAGCCTGCTGGGGCCGGCGGACATGACGCCCCGCTTCCTGGCACCCAGCAACTTTGAGCAATACCTCGAACGCTCCCGGTGGCACCTGACACAAGACGAGCGTAGCGCCATACACCTTGCCAGAGCCAAGCACCCGGAGTTGGCACCGCTATTAACCTGCATGTACACCAAAGGCAAGAAACTGGAACAGGAAACCTATCTGGAAAGAATCCATGGATAACACCCTCACTCTGCTGGACGAAGGCGACATCTACCGTCTGAAGAAACTGATTCTGGTCAATTCAGGCAGCTGCGCCTATGTGGAAATCCCCATTGACGAGAGCTCTGCCCTCCTATCCAAGAACAACAAGGGCAAGACCTCCGCGTTGAACGCCCTGAAGCTGTTCCTGCTGCCAGAGGTGAACTTCCGAAACTGTGAGAAAAAGTTCGAGTTCAAATCTGCTGGTAAGGTATATACCGGTATTGAGAGTTACAACTACTACTTTCCCTGCGATGCATCTTTCTTGATCCTGGAAGCAGAGAACGTACACGGGCAGTTCTGTATCGTCCTACACCAAAGCAGAGAGGAGTTAGGTTACGGTCGGATCAACGTCCCGCACCCGTATGAAGCCATTCGTCACCTGTTCTGGGATTACAATTCCTCTGCCAATCAGGGGTTGGGACAGCATCCCCCAGGACTGTCACTGGCAGAGGTCACCAAAAGCCTGCTTGATCTCGGCGGCCGGCTGTTCACGGACTCGGAGAGTATCCGTACCGCGATGTTCACTCGCGTCAATCCGGCACGCCCCGAAACTCGTTTCTGCATCGTCCCCACAGTACAGCCTCCCGGACCATCACTACTCAAGTCCATCAAGGCCATGCTGCAGCTTTCCTTCGACATCAAAGGTGCCGACACCGCCAACCTGCCCCTGGCGATGGCCAATATCATCGACAGTGAAATCTCCATCAACAAAAAATCCATCAATATCGATATCAAAGGTATTCACGAAGAGAGAGAACAACTGCGCCGAGAAGCAGATTTGATCCAGGCCATCAAGAACAACATGGATCACTGGAAAGTCCTGAAGTCCTCAGAAGGCACCTACCAATCGGAACGCATCAAGGCACACCGGAAATACTGGGTGCTGAAAGAGTCTATTCAGGCCATAAAAGAAGGCCAAGCACCAAAGCAGGAACAACTCAATGGCGAAAAAACCGGGCTCGAAGGACAGCTGAATGGTGCCAAGTCCGCGCGCAAGGCTGTGAGCGAATCTCTGACTGGCCGAAAATCCAGCCTTGGCACAGTCAGAAATGACCTGAAGTCGATAGATAGGCGCATAGCAACTTCCGAGGAGGCTATAAAGCAAACCAGCTTGGTGTGTAAGACCACAGAGCTGTCGCAAATCATCAGCTATCTCAACGACGTCTTGTCTGAAACCAGGGAGGAACTCACTGCTCTGAAGTCGCGGGAGGAAGCCAACCAGGCCTTACAAAGTCGATTGGATGATAAGAAGAGCTACCAAACGCGCCTGGCACAACTCACCGAACAGCTCCAGGATAACAAAAAACCCTTACTCGGCTATCTGCCCTCTCACAGCGCCACCGTGTTACACAGCCTAAACCCAGGCTTCCAGCGGCTGACCGGTGAACCCATGAGTAAGCACATCGATGCCATCAATGAATTCTCACTGCTGTTTGAAGTCAATAGTGACCAGTTGGAATTCATTGGTGAGCCCCTGCCCAGCACGCCCATCAAGATCTTCGACGCCGACCGCGCCCGCGAAGAAGCAGAGTGGGAAAAAGAGGACCTTACGGGGAAACTGAAAACCTGCGACGACAAGATTACCAAGCTGAACAGGTTTATCAAATCCAGCGGTCCACTCACACAGGAGATGGTTGCCAATAAGCAGGCAGAAATCACTGCAATGGAAAGCGAACTGACCTGCCTCCACCGCTACGAGGGCGATATGGCAGCTCGCGAAGAAAAACGGGCTCAAGAATTCGATCTGCAAAGCGAGATCGCGGAGCTTGAGGAAGAGCTGGCCGAAGCCAACGCCCACCATCATGAAATCATGCAGGCGATGGCGGAACTGCAGGAGAAGCTGAACGCGCTAGAGCAGCAGCAGAACAAGGTCCGCGACACGGAACAAGAACTCCGATTAACGGAACGCTCCGCACCAGAACTCCCGAAAATGGTCAAAGCCACCATTCTAGAAAGAGAGTTGATCACCGACTACAACGCCCTCGCCGATGAACATGGTCCGTTGCAGCGCTCTATGACCAAATACCGCGACGCCCAGCAGGAAGCAGAGCGCAGATACCGACAGCTGACCCAAGCCGGCATCATTGAAGTGGACCCAGAAACCCTTCACCAAGTGAGTCTGGATTCAGAGGTTTTCGCCGGGCTGTTTTCAAGATTGCGCTCTGAGTTCGAAAATCTAGCTAAAAAGGAACAGGAACACCAGGTTCGTATCAGCAACCACAACCACAAAACCAGCGCCGAACTCGGCATGCTGGATAGCATGGGTGTGTCCATTGAGAGCTTCGAGAAGCGGATCAATGAAACCCTGGCCGGAGTGAAAATTTCCAACTTGACGGGTGTCAAAATCAAAATAGAGACGCTAGAGGCATTCAATGTTCTACGCCGAGAACTGAAAGACTACCGGGTTAGCAGCACTGATCTGAAAAGTGATTCCTTTTACCGACGGCTGCTGGCGTTCAGCCAGGAGTACTTAGTTTCATCACGGGGACAATATGCAAAGCTGGACCTTGAGCGGATCATCACCGGGGTCGACTTCATCTACGAGATCAATGGCCAGGAGGAAACCACCTCCCAGTCCAATGGCACCAACGGCATGGTCAATGCAGTCCTGCTGTCGATCCTGATGCGCAGACTGGTACCGGAGGACGTCACCTTCACCCTCCCCGTGGTGTTCGACGAAATCGGCAGTCTGGATGAGGACAACCTGCCGGAGCTGCGCCGAGTGGTGGAGCAGAACCGCTTTGTACTGCTGGTAGCCAACCCCAACAACAACGGATATATCGCCGAGCACATCGGGCGCTGGCACGATATCTACCTGCAGTATCTAACTGAAGGCACTGCGGTGGGCAAATGCCATGCGGTATATCTGTCTGAGGAAGAATCCCTCACCGTCATACCGCCTACCGCCATGGAAGAGGAAACGGAGGAGGTATCCGGGCCTCTGGATAACCTAAATGGACGTGAGAGTGACGACTCCAGGCAGGCCGAGACACTTTACACAGCCAAAGCCGATCACGACGTCGTGACGGCGCACTGAGGTCTCGCGCTATGCCAGTCAGAGTCGATATCACGCTCATCCAGGTGCTGCAGAACAAGCACCTGTTCTTCACATTGATGGACCGGGTAGAGCGGGATCAGAAAAACCCCTCGATGGAGTTCACCACCAGCGATTACGACAAGCTGCTGATGCAATCAGTCGCCGGGCTGGAGGTGGTGGAGCGGCTAAAGCAACTGGACGCCCTGTCTCTGGACAATCTGGAGCATTGCGGACTGCTCAACTACCGGGATCCCCAGTCTGGCCGCTTCCGTCTGAAAGACTTCGTATTGGAGATGCTGCGTCACCTGGACAATTCCCGGCTCCGGGAGCTGTCGTCGGCAGAGCTAAACCAGCTTATGGCGCAGCTTGAGCAGTGTTACAAGCAGGTCAGCAACCCCCTGATCCCATGGGTCGTGGGAATTCCTCAGTTTGATGAGATGCTCGAGCAGGTCTATCAGACCCTGCACGGGGTAGACTCACGCATCCGCTCCGCGGTGCGCGCGTTAAAAGGACAGGCAGAGACACTGGCAGCCAAGGTGGATGAGCAGGCATTTAACGACCTTGAGCATACCGATCAAGTGCGCGAGGCGTTGGATTCCATATTGAAAATCCACGAGCGCTATGTGACACCGACACTGCAATTTCTGGATGAGCGATTGGATATACGCCGGCTGGACACAGAGCTCGACGGTAGCTATGCGCCGATGGCGCTGGTACGTAAGATTGTCGAGCGCTTCCAGCAGCACAATCAAACCGAACACGTGGCCCGGCTCAACAGGATTCAATTGCATATTCTAGGTAACTCACAGGATGTGGGCGAAATAGCCAACAGCCTGGAAACCTACATAAAGTATGCGCAGGACGAACGTCGCCGCTACAACCGCACCGAAGAGTTATTCAATGTGCTGAAAGATGCTGTCCAAGAGCGCCAGACTGGGCAACTGCGAAACTGGGCTTTACGCGCAGATGATCCGGTATTCAATCCAGTGCGGATACTAGGCGGACTGAAAAGCTACAACCGTAGCTACAACGCGAAACTGAACTGGCCCGAATCCCGGGGACTCGCAGAGTTCAACGAGCTGTTGCGGGTCCGCCTTAAAAACGAGACGCTGCACCCGAAGGCCGGACGCAAGCCCGTACAAGAACCTCCCAGCGCCGCGGAGATTGCCAAGCGCAATGCGGTCAGTAGGATCATGGAGGCGATGGAAGGGTTCGGCTTTGATGCAGACTACCAAGATGCATACCGGGTGCTGCATGAATACCTGTGTGCGACCATGCCAGGATACAGGCTTAACCTGCTGCTTGATGCCCTGCCCTTTCTAGGTGCCAAGGGCCAACTGCAGACGCACCAACCGGCGGAATTTTCCGAAATTGATCACAAGGATATGCGACTCCGCTACCGCAAACGCGTATATCTAGCCAAGAGAGAAGAGCAAGCAAGGGAGAATCAGTAACTATGGATATCGGAGCAAGCCAAAGAATCTACCAAGAGCTCATCAACGGTGGGGTCATCAACAAGAAGACGCCAGCCGACGGCCACTTGGTGGACAATCCCTTGTATGACGAACTGGCATCCTCGGACAACCGCCCCCATTACGACCTGCTGTACCGCTGTATTGGATACGAGCTGAAAGAGCTTGGGGAATGCTTCTTCCTGAACGAAATCGGGAAAAACGAGATACTTTCAGATGCGGCCATGAAGATACAGGCCATACTAGTAATCCTGGTGCGAGGAACGACACAAATACCACTGTTGACCTCTATCTTGACGGAGTACACAGCAGGCCTCGGTAAAGAGCACCTGGAAAGGATTGGGGAGAACGAAGAATATCAGCACATCATGCGGGCTGTGGGATTACGTAACAGCTTTGCCAAAGAACTAGAGAACGTGTTGATCGCGCGCAAACTGGCGCACTGGAACGGGAAAGAACGGCTGGTACTGAGCAGCGGGGGTATAGCCCTTTTGGATCATCTCCATCTACAGATGGAGATCGAATCCTCGGAAGCCTCGGTCAGTGGCGCGAGCATTTAGGACGAGAATTTGATGACGCCACATGTGAGAATGATTCTCATAGCCGCATTCCACCTAAAAGCCATGAGTCAAATTTACACCGAGCGAATTCATATAAATCAATAGGTTAGCGGTTTATTACGCAACATTTCTCTCGATTTAGTCAAATAGCCCGGCATCCACTGTAGTCCTCCGCACCAACCGATCTCCACCAGCCTCCCTGCCTTTACCGTATGGGTTCGGATCGAAAGATCACGCTCCTGCGTCATCTAGACTTCGACATCGGAGCAAGCCGATACAGCACGGGAGCCACAGATGGCTCGGAACTTCAAAGAGCATGCCGCCAATGAGCGTACATTCCTCGCCTGGGTGCGAACCGCAGTGGCGGTCGTTGGCTTCGGACTCGCCGCCGGGCGGCTGAGCGAGCAGCCGGCGTCACCTTGGTCGGAGGTCGCGTTACTTGTCTGTGGTGGGTTTGTCGTGCTGCTGTCGTACGCCCGCATGCGCGTCCAGCGCAGACAGATTGATGCGCCAACGGGACCGGACTATGAGGCCAGGCCGTTCGACCTGCTGCTGGTGGGGCTCGTCTTCAGTCTGTTTGCCCTTATGGCTTTCTTCACCTTACACCTGACGTAGTTGTCGCTGGAGCCCGTTTCCATGTCCAGGTTTCATACCAGATCCTTTGGCGAATCCGTTAATTTACCGGAGACGGGCGAGTTATTGCGGGAGTGACGCTTGCCAAGTGTGTCAAATATGTGCAGCCCGATGGTGGTTTCCATGTGGGCAATTTTCGATGCCTTTTCCGAACTGCAAGGGATCAGCCAGCATCAGGAGCCTATAGATCTGGAGCTGATAAGGATGGGGGCCTACACGGCTGCCGAAATGAATCCCCAGCTGTTCGCGCCTGCAGTGAAAATGCCGGTGCTCATGTTCCAGGTACTCGAAGACGCCTGGACAAGGAACCCGGAAGACGGGCAAAAGACCTTCGATCTTTTGGGGAGCGAAGACAAGGAACTCTTCTGGATCGAGAACACCACGAGACGTTTAAAGGACGGATACAACTATTTCGGGCGGCACCCGGAAAAAATCCTTGCGTTCTTCGACCGCTATATGAAGTGAGGCTTGATTCTCTTTTATTGTGCAACCGGCTTCCCGATGAAGAGTCTCCATTCGGGAAGCTTTTCGGCTGGAGCAACTGGTCGATGAGCAATTCGGCCACCTGTTTCACGTGTCGCGATTGATCGGATAGCCGCTCGCGGGGCCCCGCCAGGGCTGGACAAGCATGCGGTCCAGCCAGAGGTCCCGGCGGGTGCGGAACTGCTCGATGCCGATGGTCATGCCCTCGTGGCCGTCGCGCGGCTGTGCGCGGTAGCTGCCCAGCAAGCGGTCCCACCAGGGCAAATTGAAGCCAAAGTTGCTATTGGTTTCGGACGGATGGATCGAGTGGTGGATGCGGTGCATGTCGGGCGTGACCACGAACCAGCGCAATACCCGGTCTACGCCGACCCGAATACGGACATTGCTGTGGTTGAACATGGAGGTGGCGTTCAACAGGATCTCGAAAGCGAGCACGGCGGCGGCTGGAGGACCGAGCACCATCACCACGGCAAGTCGGATACCCATCGACAGAATTACCTCAACGGGGTGAAAGCGCAGACCGGTGGTTACATCGAATTCGAGATCGGCGTGATGCATGCGGTGCAGCCGCCACAGTGCGGGCACCGCGTGGAACATCACATGCTGCAGGTAGATGGCGAGGTCGAGTGCGAGCACTGACAGTGTGAAGGCCAGCCATGCGGGCACGTCGACGATATTGAAAAGCCCCCAGCCCCGCTCATCCGCCACGAGCGCAAGGCCGACGGGAATAATCGGGAACCCCAAACGAAGAATGGCCGTGTTGGCGATGACGATGCCGAGATTGTTGGTCCAGCGAAGGCGGCGGGAAATTTCCCGCTTGCGGCGCGGCTTCGCGACTTCCCAGAGCGCCATAGCGGTGAGAATGCCCAGAAAGAACACCAGGCGGATGGTCGGCTCATGGGCAGCGACGGCTTCATTCATAGGATCGCCAAGGTGGACACGGCTTCAATCTACATGCTCCTTTTCCAGTGCTGCTCGCCGCTGGGGCGGTCAGGTCACGGCAATTGCCCGCATTAGCAATAGCACAAAATACTGGCGCCGAGTCCAGGATGCCTGAAGTCTGCAGCAGGCTGGTTTGCCCTGCCCCCATCTGCTCGGCGCCGATACCCGTCGGATTTACCGCCATCTTGAGAATCCTCTTCTAAACTCACTCATATGGCGGCCACAGCGTTGCGCCGTATATCGACCCGGCTCAACGGTCGCGCAAGACTGCGGGATACGCGGAGATACCCTGGATGCTGAGAAACCACCAAATGGGCGCCCTGCTTCTGGCGTTGATATTTATTGCCTTGTCGTGGGTCGGTTTGCCAGCCAGTGCGCAGACTCATAACCAGGCGCCCGCGGACAGGGGCAGTGCTGAACGTGGTGAGAGCGCCGTTGACCCCGCATCGATCAAAGCGCTGCAGGAGATGGCGACCTATCTCGGCTCGCTGAAATCCATCGCCTTCGACGCCGCGACATTCACCGAGGCGGTGCTGGATAACCAGCAGAAACTGCTGGTTCCCGGTGTCGTGCGCTACCTGGCGGTAAAGCCGGACAAGCTGCGGGTGGAACTGCTCGGCGAATCTATTAAGCGGCACTTCTACCACGACGGCACGAAATTCACGCTGGTGGCACCCCGGGAGGGATATTTTGCCGAACTCGACGCGGCTTCATCGACGCGCGACGCGCTGGTGATGGCCGCGCGCGATTTCGGTATCGAGGTCCCCTTTGCCGATTTGCTCGAATGGGGCCATACGCGGGACGCTTGGAAGAATATCAGCGAGGGGTTTTTAGTCGGTATGGATAAAGTGGACGGCAAGGAGACCCAACACTGGGCATTCAGAGGCCCGAACCTGGACTGGGAAATCTGGATTGCAACCGGAGACAAGCCGCTCCCCCTGCGGATTTCCACGGTTAACACGCGGGATCCGACCAGGCCACGCTTCGTGGCGACGCTCAAATGGTCAGAGGCACAGGTGCCCAAGGCCGAGCAATTTTCGCCAGCGCTGGCGAAGGAACTGAAGCGCATCGAGTTCAAGAAAGCCCCGCCGAAACAGGAGGGTTGAGAATGATAGGCAGCAGTTGCCGCGCGAGTCACGATTCGTGTCGCCCGCTAGCATTTCTGGCTTTGTCGAGCGTTCTGCTTGTGCTGCTGAGCGCACCGGCCGAAGCACTCGGGCGGTTTGGCGGAGGCGGAGCCCATTTCAATGTCGGAAGCCATTTCAATGCGATGCGGCCGATAGGCGGTTTGGGTTTTCGCCCGGACTTGCGCGGACCGGAATTTCAGGGAAGATTCGCCGGCGGTCGCCCACTGGACCGGCCGTTACGCCCGGATGACCCTGCACACCCAATCCGCCCTTACCACCCCTACCAGCACTATTATCCGCACTACTGGCCGTACGCCGGCCCCGGACACTGGGCCGGTGCCGCAGCCGGCGCGGCCGCAGTGGGCAGCTGGATTTATTCGCTGCCGCCGGACTGCACCTCAATTTCCATAGGCGGCATCACCTATGAACAGTGTGGTTCAGCCTGGTATCGCCCTCACTACACGGGCGTACACATCGCCTACGAATCTGTCGCGGCGCCGCGCTAGCGGCGGCGGACGTTTGTCGGCCAATGGCTGCCAGCTGCAGTATTGTGCGCTGCGCAACAGTGAACATTGCAATAGCGACCGTGGCATAGCCCGGTGGCCAATGCACGCAGTCACGTGAAGGATGGGCTGATGCCGGAAACACCCAACATGGTCACCGCCGCCCTGCCCGGCATCGAGCCTTACGATGAGTCCCTGCAGGCAGAACTGGCAGCAGCCTACCGGAACAAAGGTGATGCTTACCGCCCGAGAAGTCGCCACTTGAATGCGGATGGCTCGGCCAAGTACACCAACCGCCTGTTGCTGGAAACCAGCCCCTATCTGCTGCAGCACGCCCACAATCCGGTTAACTGGTATCCCTGGGGCGCTGAGGCGTTTGATGCGGCCAGGAGACGCCATCTTCCAATCCTGCTCAGTGTGGGCTATTCCACCTGTCACTGGTGCCATGTGATGGAAGAAGAATCCTTCGAGGATGTGGAAATTGCCGAGGCGCTGAACCGCCATTACATCGCGATCAAAGTGGATCGCGAGGAGCGACCGGATATCGATGCGGTCTATATGGGCGCAGTGCAGGCCCTGACGGGTACCGGCGGCTGGCCGATGACAGTCTGGTTGACGCCTGACGGCAAGCCTTTCTATGGCGCATCCTATCTTCCGCCCCGCACCGGCGACCGCGGCGCGCCCTACGGCTTCCTCACTCTGTTGCAAAACCTGGCGGAAAGTTACCGCCTCCAGCGGGAAAAGGTGACCCAGGCGAGTGCAGGTTTGGCCCAGGCGGTGGCACAAATCCTGGCCCCGCAACCCGGTGGCGACCTGCCCGGTGCCGCGCTTTTGACCAGCACCGTGGACCGCTACCGGGATATCTACGACCCGCAATACGGCGGGGTGCGCGGCGCACCCAAGTTTCCCAGCAGTCTGCCGATACGCCTGCTGCTGCGACACTACCGTCACAGTGGTGAGGCTTTCGCGCTGGAGATGGCCGCGACCACGCTAAAGCGAATGGCGGCGGGTGGAATGCGCGACCAGGTGGGTGGCGGTTTCCATCGATACGCCACCGATGCGCAATGGCTGGTGCCGCATTTCGAAATCATGCTCTACGATAATGCGCTGCTCACGATCGCCTATCTCGAGGCGTTCCAGGTCACCAGGGACCCGCAGTTCAGGGTTGTGGCGGAAGATATACTGCACTTTCTGCGCAGGGATATGGCTTCACCCGAAGGGGCCTTCTACGCCGCCACGGATGCCGACAGTCTGGCCCCGAACGGGCATCTCGAAGAGGGCCGCTTCTTCACCTGGACGCCAGCGGAGATAGGCGCGGTGTTGAGCGAAGATGAAGCAAAACTGGTTACCAGCCATTTCGGGATTACCGCGGCTGGAAACTTCGAGGGCCGCAGTATCCTGCATGTCGCGCAGCCGCTGGCAACGGTGGCCGAGGCTCTGGGCTTAGACTTGCAGCGCGCCCAATCCCTGTTGCGCTCTGCGCGGGAGAAACTCTACCGCGCCAGGGCCGGGCGCCCCGCCCCGCACCGCGATGAAAAGATACTCAGTGCCTGGAACGGCCTGGCGATTTCCGCCTTTGCCCGGGCTGGCCTGGTACTGGATGAACCGAGTTTCACGGCAATTGCCAGGACGGCGGCCAGCTTCCTGCTGGACAAGCTGTGCGACGGGCAGCGCCTGTACCGCAGTTACAAGGACGGCCGCGCCCGACATGCGGGTTTCCTGGAGGACTACGCGTTTACCGTCGCGGGACTGCTCGATCTGTACGAGACCACCGGCGAAACTCACTGGCTGCAACAGGCACTGCTACTGGATCGGGTGCTGGCGCAGCATTACGAGGATGGCGAGCACGGCGGCTTTTTCCGGACCGGCGATGACCAGGAACAGCTTCTCGCGCAGGAGAAGCCCGCCTTTGACGGCGCCGAGCCCTCGGGAAATTCAGTGGCGCTGCTGAACCTGCTGCGCCTGCACGAATTGACCGGTGAAGACCGCTATCGCCAGCGCGCCGAAAACGGTCTGCGGGCTTTTTCCCTCAATCTGCAATCCAATCCGCTGGCGCTGTCCGAAATGCTACTGGCGCTGGAATTTTATTGCGATAAGGTCAAGGCAATAATAGTCGTCACCCCTGAGGGCGAACGGGACAGTGCCGCGCCCATGCTCGCGGCGCTGCGGCAGACCTTTCTGCCGAATCGCGTCCTTGTCGTGGTAGAGGAAGGTTCCGAACTGGAGCGCCACGCCAAGCTGGTTCCGCAACTCCAGGGGAAAGTAGCCCTGCACGGCCGAGCCACCGCCTATGTGTGTGTGGAGGGGAGCTGTCAGTTGCCCTGTGAAGACGCAGCAATTTTCGCCCGGCAACTCGCAGAGATTGTCCCTTATCACAATGCGCCTGTTTGATTGCCGCCGCGCCGGTATGGATTTCCGAGGCCTTTCACCTGTCGCCGTTATCCTGATTCCGGGAATCGGCGGCGGCGTCATTGGCCGCACCGGAGCCATTGGTATAGCAGCGCGCAATCTCGCGCAATGTCTTCATCTGGTTACTGAAATTCCGGCAGCCGGAACATACCGCCAGATGCAGCCTGACATTCGCACCTTCGCTCAGCGATAGCTGGCGTTCCTGCGCCTCGGAGACCAGGCGGGTGATTTCCCGGCAACTCTTGAGCACGACTCAGTCCTCCAGCATGTACCAGTTGTTTTCCAGGCACTCGCGCAACCGCACACGGGCCCGGTAGAGTGTCACGTTTAGGTTGCTTACGGTGATCTCCGCGGCAGCGCAGATTTCGTGGCTCTCCAGCTCGATAAACTCGCGCATCATAAATACCTGCGCCTGGCGCACTGGCAAGTGATTCAGGCAGACCTCAAAGACACGCCAGAAGTGCTTGTCGTAAACGGCCGATTCGGGATCCTCCCACTGCGCGGGTCTCTCGTCCCGGAGCCAGTGGCCGCGCAGGTCGAAGAGTTCGTCGTGGTCGTGTTGCTCCCGGTCCGCCCGCAACAACTGGTCTGCGTCCGCATAGCGCTGGCGCTGACGCAAAATGTCGGCGATCTTGTTCTTCAGAATCGCGAAAACCCAGGTTCTGAGCGCAGCCCGCCCGGCGAAGGTTCGCACATTCTTGAAGGCGCCGATCAAGGCCTCCTGCACCGCGTCCTCCGCCAGCTGGTGGTCGTTCAGTTGCAGGCTGGCGAAGCGGAGCATCTGCCCTCGCAATTCCTGCAGGAATTGCGGGTCCGACAGGGGGGACTGCTCCCTACTTTCGACCAGGTTTATGCTGTCAGCGGCGACGTTCTCGCTCAATGGCCATATCCTCGATACAAATCACTGGGATCAGGCAATACTACCCGAAACCGGCTCGCGCTCGCACAGGCCGAAATCGGGCCTGCGGCAGAACCGCCGGTCGTCGGGCCGCTTGTATTTAGTCGCTTCTGCGGCATTTCTGTTACACAGAGCAGTTCGGTTTTGGCAATGTGCGCTTCCCGCACGGCTGTATCGAACGGCTTGAGCGCCTGGATCTGGAGGCAGGCAGCTTTGACGTGAATGTGTCCAACTGCGTGGTGATCCTGTCCACGGACAGGGAGGCGGTGTTGCGGGGCATACATCGGCTGCAGAAAGAAGGCGGCGAGTTCTATTTCTCCGACGTCTATGCCGGTCGGCGCGTACCGAAAGCAATGCGCACCGATCCGGTCCTCTGTGGTGAATGCCTGCGCCAGGTCGCGCCAGGCAAGGCGGCAACTCGCGAGCTCTGACGTTTCTGTGTCAGTGTTGCGCGGAGCTGATTAGCGCACGGAGTCGAGAAACGCGGGGATCCGGGTTTCCAGCCAGTAGCTCGGGCGCCAGAGACTGCCGCCGACAAAGCCCACATGGCCGCCCTTCTCACTGATCTGTAACTGTACGTCTGAGCTCACCTCCATTGGCTCCGGCAGGGCTGACGGACAGATGAACGGATCATCCGTCGCATTAATGATCAGTGTGGGCACGCGGATGTTCCTCAGCAGCGGCTTGCTGGACGCCCGCGTGTAGTAGTCGTCGACGTCGCGGAATCCGTGCAGAGGTGCGGTAAAGGCGTTATCGAAGTGGCGGAAATTTGCGAAATAGACGCCCTTCTCCAGATCTGGCAGGGCCGCGGCGAGACAGGGATCGCTGGCCTTCAGCCGCAGACTCTGTCTCAGGGAGCTGAGCAGGTGTCGCTGGTAGATTCGCGACATGCCGGTATTGATACGCCGGCTGCAGGCATGCAGGTCCAGTGGCGCCGATACCGCCGCCGCCGCCGTCAGGGGACTGCCCTGCCCGTCTTCACCGAGCATCTTCAGCAGTACGTTTCCGCCCAGGGAGTAACCGACGGCCATCAGTGACGTATGCGGAAATTGCTTGCCGAATTCTCCCAGGAGCCAGCGCGGATCCTCGCTGTCGCCGCTGTGATAAGCCCGCGGCAGCTTGTTGGGGATACCGCCACAGCCGCGGAAGTGCATTACCGCCACCTGGTAGCCTCCCTTGAGCAGGCTTTCCATCAGGCCCTGGACATATGGAGATGCCACAGAGCCTTCCAGGCCGTGCAGTACCAGGACCAGTGGCGCGGCCGGATCGTCCCTGAGCGGCCGCGGCGTATGCACGGCCAGCCGATCGCCGTCGGGGGTCGCATACCAGCGGCAGTCGGTCTGTATCCAGGGTTCTGGGCGGTGGAACCGGGCAAATACCGTCTGCAGATGGCAATTGCCCAGCCCTGTGGCAGGCGAGAACTTCTCGGTCATACTTCTAATCCAGCAAGCTCAGTGTGCACCTTACCGTTTTTTTATCGTGAAACAAGTTGTCGGCGAAGCCGCGCACGCCCTCGACGTCAAAGCGTATACATATAGGCCACCAGATCCTTCTTCTCCTGCTCTGTCAGTTGCGTGCCGAGGACCAGGTTGAAGAACTCCACCGTATCGTCGAGGGTCATCAGGCGGCCGTCATGGAGATAGGGCGGCGAATCCTTGATACCGCGCAACGGGAAGGTCTTGATGGGCCCGTCGGCGCTGGCGAGGCGGCCGTTGATCATCTTGGGCTTGAAGAAGCGCTCCGCGCGCAGGTTGTGCATCAGGTTGTCGGTGAAGTAAGGCGGTGTATGGCAGACAGAGCACTGGCCCTTGCCGAAAAAGACCGCTTCGCCCCTGATTTCCTGCTCTGTGGCCTTGCTCTTGTCCAGTCGTCCCAGCAGGCCGAGCTTCGGCGCGGGCGGAAAGTCGAATAGTTCCTGCACCTCCGCCATAAAGTGCACCTGGCTGCCCCGCTCCAGAATGTTGACGCCTTTTTTGGTCGCGATGACCGGATCGCCGTCAAAGTAGGCGGCGCGCTGTTCGAACTCGGTGAAGTCCTCGACGCTCTTCAGGGCACGCTGGGAGCCAAATAACCGTTGGATATTCACGCCCCGCAGTGTGGGCGTATCGATGCGATGGCGATGTTTCTGCGGGCGAATGTCACCGACCAGGTGGGTGGCCGCGTTGGTGTGGCCATTGATATGGCAGTCCAGGCAGGACACACCCTGGCTAGGTTTGATCGAGCGCCTGTCCCAGGTGGCGTTGAACTGCTGTTGCGGGAAAGGCGTGACCAGCAGGCGCAGCCCCTCGAGCTGTTTCGGGTTGAGTATGCCGTTAAACAGGTCGTAGAAATTGGTCAGGGTGACCGCTTTGCCCTGGGAGACATCGCCGAGATCCGGGCGCGTGGTCAGGAAGATGGGCGGCGGGAACTCGGGCAGAAATTCATCCGGAAGTACGAAGTCGAGATCGAAGCGGGTCAGGTCCCTGTCCTCCTGCTCCTTGATCGCGTCGATATGGAACTGCGGGAACAGCATGCCGCCTTCATTCTGGTTGGGGTGTGGCAGCGGATAGAAACCCTCGGGCCACAGGCCCTTGCTCATAACGTCGTCCGGCGACATCTTTGCTAGCTGTTCCCAACTGGTGCCACGGGGCAGTTTGACTCTGACCCCACCCTGCACCGCCTTGCCGCCACTCATGGTGACACCCTTCACCGGCCGGTTGGACAGGTCGTAGCGCTGATTCAGCAGGGTCTTGTGGCGCTGGAGTATTTCGGATTTTTCCCCCTGCATCCGTTTCAGGGTGCTAGTGAAACTCTCCTTGTCCACGACCGGCGCGTAGCTGCTTGGTGGCGCATTCATTTGCGCAAGGGCTGGCAGCGAAATAATGGCGAGTAGTGCCGCTATCCATCGGACGCCGGCAGAAATAATAGAGGTCTGGATGCACATAAAGCTCCTCCGCAACACAGGATTTTGCTTTTCAAGTGAGGTTCCTCAACGATGCATGACACAACCGTTGCGGGACGCATCCATCTAAATAGTTCATGTGCGGGGGCAGTGCCAATAGAACTTCAATCTATCGGCAATAGCGCGTGACAAAGAGGGCTCATGCGCACCATAGTGGATTTTTGCGTTTTGCAGGTGGCGTTCGGGGACATCAGTCGTCTGGCGCACCAACTGCCGGTGGCCGAATAGAAGAAATAGGTATCTTCAGGGTTTCTGGGGCTCTTCGACGCGGGCGTAGAAACGATACTCCCCTCCGCGCAGCAACAGGTAGATAACAAACGGGGTAAAGTTTTCACCGTCGTACATGCCGGGACTGCCCTCCGGCATGCCGGGAACCGTCAGTCCGAAACTGCCCTCGGGCGGGTCGGCCAGAAACTGTTCGATGTACTTTGCCGGAACATGTCCCTCAAATACGTATTTGCCTTGCCAAACCGCGGTATGGCAACTCTCCATACCACTGGGGACTGCCCACTCGCCCTTGATCTTGCTCATGTCGAAGCTGTTAACCGCCTGCGTCTCCATGCCAGCGCTATGCAGGTGATTCATCCACTTCTTGCAGCAGAAACACAGTGGGTGCTTGAAAACGGTCAGGTGTTTCGGTTGCGCGTCTTCCTCTGCTATCAGGCAGCTGCTCGCGAGTGCGAAAAATAGCGCAATTGCGCGAAGAAGATGATCAGCGGGCCTGCGCGAAATGAATGGCATAGTGCTGTTTTCGATCCGTCCAGTATTTTATCGGTGTAAACCCGGTACGGCGAAGCAGGTCGCTAAAGCCGTCGAGGGTATACTTGTGGCTGTTTTCGGTGTGGATCGTCTCTCCCTCCGCAAAGTCCAGCCGAGTGCCGGCGAGGTTTACGCACTGCTTCGTCAGGCTCACGAGGTGCATTTCCACGCGCTGCCGCAGTGGATGGTAAAAAGCCCGGTGCGCGAAATGGGAAAGCTCAAAATCCGCACTCAGCTCAGTGTTGATACGCGCGAGGATATTCTTGTTGAACTCCTCGGTAACATGCTCGCTGTCGCAATAGGCCCGCTCCAGCACCACCGAATCCTTGACCAGATCGGTGCCGATCAGCAGGCCATCTCCGCAATCGAGATTCGAGGCAAAAAGCTCCAGCAACGCCTCTGCCTGTAGCGGAACGAAATTACCGATGGTAGAGCCGGGAAAAAACACCACCTTCCTGTGCGCGGGCAGATCTCCCAGTGGCTGCCAGGCGTCTGCTTGGGTGAAATCACCAACCGATGCCCGCACCTCGAGATCCGGCAGCCGGGCGTTGATCCTGCTCTGCGCGGCGAGCAGGATTTCCGGTGATATGTCGATGGGAAAGTAGCCGCGGGGCGCCGCCAACTTCTCGAGCAGGGGTTCCACTTTCTCGCAGTTGCCCGCGCCGGGTTCCACAATGAGCGCCTGGGGCCCAATATACTCCGCCATGTCCGCGATATGTTCGGCGAAGATGGCGGCCTCGGTGCGGGTGAGGTAATAGTCGTCGAGTTCGCAGATCCGCTCGAACAGGCGCGAGCCGGTTTCGTCGTACAGATATTTGCACGGCAGTGTTTTCTGCTTCCCGCTCAGGCCGTCCAGCACATCTCTGAGAAACTCGCTATTCCGAACCTCATCGTCACGCATAGGCTTCAGGGCCATATTCACATTCAGTCTCCTGCCAGGCGAATTCCGCTAAACTGCCACCCTTGGTGCGGATAGAAGAAATTCCGGTAACTCATGCGGATATGTTCCGCGGGCGTAATGCAGGAGCCACCGCGCAGAACCTTCTGGTTACACATAAACTTGCCATTGTATTCCCCTACCGCCGCCGGGCTGGCCCTGAATCCGGGATACGGCAGATAGGCGCTCGAGGTCCACTCCCAGAGATCGCCGAGAAACTGGTTCTGGCCGCCCTGCGCGGCGAGCGGGCGAAACGCGCGCTTTTCCAGCAGATTGGCCGCGGCCAGCTGGTCCGGCTTTCGCAAAATGTACGCAGCCGCCTCCCACTCGAACTCGGTAGGAAGACGGAATCCTGCCCAGGTGGCGTAGGCATCCGCCTCATAGAAATTGATATGGCAGACGGGCTCGGCGTCGACAATCCGCTGGAGACCGCCCAGGGTGAACTGGTACCAGCTGCCCTCGCGTTTTTGCCAATAGAGGGGGCAGTCAATACCCTGTTGCTGCACGAGAGTCCAGCCATCGGCCAGCCACAGGCGCGGCTCCCGGTAACCGCCATCCTCGATAAATTCGAGATATTCGCCATTGGTTACCAGGCGCGACGCGATGCGGAAGTCGTGCAGTAACTGCTGATGTGCGGGGCTTTCGTTGTCGAAAAAGAAGTGTTCCCCTTCGCTGCCGATGCCATAGATTGCGTCCGGGATCTCGAGCCACCGCAGCGGATCTGCGTCGCCGGGGTCCTCGTCATCGGCAGTAATGTCCAGATAGGCGGGAAGCGTTGGATTAATGGAGAACGCGTGCTTGATATCGGTCAACAACAACTCCTGATGCTGTTGCTCGTGATTGAGGCCCAGGGTGATCAGTGCCTCCATGTCCGGCGTAAGCGGGCCTTCGTTCAGCAATTGCTCGATACTGCGGTCTACCGCGCGGCGGTAGGCAAACACGGTGTCGAGGTCGGGGCGGGACAGCAGGCCGCGCTGCGGGCGGCTGAAAGGGGTGCCGAGGCTGTTGTAGTAGGAGTTGAACAGGTGGTGAAAGTCGGGATCGAAGCGGCGGTAGCCAGGAAGCCGGTCTGCCAGGACAAACGTCTCGAAAAACCAGCTGGTATGGGCCAGGTGCCACTTGGTGGGGCTGGCATCGGGCATCGACTGGAGTTGCATGTCCTCGGCGGTCAGCGGATCCGCCAACTGCTCTGTCTCCCCGCGAACGCGCTTGTAGTGCGTGAGGAGTCGCTGCTGAATGTCTGAACTTACCTCACCCGCAAGTATTGTCATGGCAACAGCCAACTGCGATTAAATTCAATTGCTCGGAATTGATCATACGCAGTTTTGGCGGGATTCCCATGCGCCCATATGAATGCAGGCAGCATTGGGCGCCAGTTTCTGTAACCGTGAAAAACAGCGGGACATAAAAAAAAGGGGCCGGCAATTGCCGGCCCCTAATCTCATCAGGCTGATTCCACGTGCCGCTTAGAAGCGGACAGTGAAGTCTGCACCGTACATGCGCGGCATGTAACGCCAGGCGGGGCTGGCGCCGATGGCAGCACCGGTGCCGCCGTAACCACCGGCGATTTCCTCGTCGGTCGCGTTCTGCACCCACAGGGCCGCGGAGTAGCGGTCGGAGGCGCTGTTCCAGCCGGCGCGCAGGTTCAGCAGCTGGTAGTCCTCGACGATGCGGGTCGGGTCGCTGATGGAGCCGATACGCTCGTCGGTCCAGTTGTAGTCACCGCGCAGCACCACGTCGCCACCGGAAGCCAGGCCGATGGTGTATTCCGCCATCAGGTTGAACTTGCTCTCCGGAGTGTCAACGCGCGGCTGGCCGATCTTGTCTGCAGCGTCCTCTGCAGTTTCGCCAATGGCCTCGATGTAGCCGTACTTGGTGAACTCGGTATCCAGGTAAGAGTAGTTACCGCCGATAAACAGGTTATCGGTGGCGGCCCACTGCACCTCGATTTCCGCACCGGTGCCCTCAGCGTCGGAGTTACGCAGGTTGTAGCTGGGGATGGGCGTACCGACCAGGTCCAGTTCCTGCAGGTTCTTGTACTCATAGCTGAAGACGGACGCGTTCAGGCGCACGCGGTTGTCGAACAGGCTGCTCTTCACACCGATTTCCAGGTTTACCACGTCTTCCTGGTCGAAGGAAGGTGACACGTTCGGACCGAAGTTCAGGCTGTTGAAACCACCGGCCTTGAAGCCGTCAGCCAGGGACACGAAGGTCATGACGTCGTCGGTCCAGCGGTAATCCAGCACGACACGGCCGGAGACATCGCTCCAGTTCTCGTTCAACTTGGAATCCAGCATCGGCTGGCCGTTGTTGAAGAAGGCCATACCGAAGGGTTGCGCCGGCAGTTGCAGTGCAGGCAAAGGCAGGAAGCCGACCACGCTGCCGTCCGGGCCCATCAGAGGTACGTTGCCACCGCTCAGAGCGAGCGGAATCGCGTTCTGGTAGGCCGTCTGGATGGTGAAATCCTTCTCGTCGTAGGTGTATCGGGCACCTACGGTCAGGTCCATCTTGTCGGTCAGGCTCCAGGTGAAATCGCCGTAGACGGCGGTGGAGCGATAGTCGCCGGTATTCAGGACGTTTTCGTTCCAGGCCACGTCACCCACGACCCACGGTTTGAAGCCGGCCAGCAGTTGCATGGCCATGGCCTGGGAATTCAGCATGCTGCCGGTAACACCGGCGGGAGCGCCGAAGGCGGCCAGCAGCTGATCCACCTGACCTGTCTGCAGCATCAGGTCATAGACGAAAGTGGCTGCGGCTATACCTTCCAGTCCCAGTTCCTTGTAGTACTGGCGATTCAGTACTGCCATTTCTTCCAGTTCGGTCTGGCTCAGCTCGGGGAAGTCGACACCTGCGGCCTCCGCTGCAGCTTTCTGCGCCTCATACTCCATCTTGGTGCCTTCATACACCGCGAAGGACTCCAGCGAGCCGGAGGTGAAGTAGGCCCAGGTGTCGTGCTCCAGCTTCTCTTGGGAGTAGGAGGCGCCGACGGTCCACTTCAGCGTGTCGGTGGCGCCGTTCAGGCGGAATTCCTGCGAGAACTGCTCCTGCTCGTCGAAGTTGGCGGAACCGAACTTGTAGTCCAGGTTCGCAGTGCCATCCTCATCCTGTTGCAGGTGCGCATCGAACTTGCTGTAGGCCGTGATGGAAGTCAGGGTGAAGTTTTCGAAGTCGCTGGTAACGGTCAGCGAGGTGCCGAACGAATCGCGATCTTCGATGGTCGGGGTGTCCAGCGCGTAGTCGCCGTATACATCGGTGCCGCCGTCCAGGGCCTGCAGGCTGGGCACGATACTGCTGCGCAGTGCGCTGCCCTGGTCCATGACGCCGTAGTCGGCGCGCCACAGGACTTCGGTATCAGCCGTCGGCTCCCACAGGAGTGAGGCGCGATAGGTCTGGGTGTCCTGGTTGCCGGCGGAGAAGCCTCCCGCCATATTGTCGGCAAAAGAATCGCGGCGGTTGCTGGACGCGGTGATGCGGCCGTACAGATTGTCGGTCAGCTGGCGGTTGACCAGCAGATCGGAAGACTGGCGGCCGTAGTTACCGGCGGTCAGGCTCAGCTCGGTGGTGTCATCGGCCTGCGGCTTCTTTGTGATGATGTGAATGGCACCACCGGTGGCGTTGCGGCCGAACAGGGTGCCCTGCGGGCCCTTCAGCACTTCCACGCGCTCGATATCCGCCAGCGGCACTTCGGCGCCGGCACCGCGACCGGTGTAGACACCGTCGACGTACACGGCCACGGCCGGGTCGGAACCCACGGTGAAGTCACCGGTTTGAATACCGCGAATGCTATAGGTGGGCTGGAGCGGGGTGTCGTTGTTCATCTCAACGCCCGGGGTGAATTTGCCCAGGTCGGTGAGGTTCTCCACACCCATGTCTTTCATGTTCTCGCCAGTAAAGGCGGAGATTGCAATAGGTACATCCTGCAGGTTTTCCGCACGTTTCTGCGCGGTAACTACTACTTCCTCGATTTCTGCAGCGTAGGCTGTGCCGCTGATGGCAGTGGCAAAAGCAATAGCTCCAGAGAGGATGGATAGGCTGAAATGCCGGGTTTTTCCGGTCTGATCGGCGTCGTGCATCATCGCGTCCTCGCGTTTGTTGTTATGAAAAGCGTGATGTTTTTTGTGTCAGTTTTTTGTTATTGGGCGCCATCTTACGATCACCAATGTCGATTTGAAAGCCTGTTGTGACTTTTTTCTAGTGACTGGTCAGTTCTGCCGGGCGCGCAATATTGAGGCGGCACTGTACTGGCATCAGATTCTACAGAAAATCATTTTTTGTGACCGCCCTTTGTCCGCGAGTAACTATTTTGCGGCCTCCCCGCCTTGCTAGAATCACAAATTACACCAAATACAATAATGTCCCGCTGGAAAACCTCATGGCCAAGAGTTCCCCGCCAACCCGCCTGGCGCTGCGCATCCTCATCGGTGTTGCCGCATTCATCCTTTTGCTGGCCTGCGCAGCCTGGCTGTGGTTGCGCCAGAGCCTGCCAGTCCTGGACGGCGTGCTCGACACCGGTGTGCTGCGGGCCCCCGCCACCATTCACCGCGATGCCCAGGGTATTGCGCTGATCGAGTCGGAAGATCGCAACAGCACGGCATACGCGCTGGGCTTCCTGCACGCCCAGGAGCGCTACTTCCAGATGGACCTGTTGCGGCGCAATTCGGCGGGTGAACTGTCAGAGCTGGTCGGCGCGGCGGCACTGAAGCACGACAGAGAGGTGCGTCTGCACCAGTTCCGCAAGCGCGCAGAGCGCAACGTCGCCGCCCTGCCCCAGGCCCAGCGGCTGCTGCTGGAAAGTTACGTGGACGGCGTCAACTTCGGCCTGCAGCAACTGGCCGCCAAGCCCTGGGAGTACGCGCTGCTCGGCCAGGAACCCGAACCCTGGACCAGTGCCGACAGCCTGCTGACGATATTCAGCATGTACCTGACCCTGCAGAGCCCCATCGGCAAGTTTGAACTGCGCGATACCGCACTGGCGGATCTGTTGCCGCGGGATCTCTACGAGTTTTACTTTCCCTTGGGTGGCAGCTGGGACGCTCCGTTGATCGGCGAGGTCCGCGGCCCGGTAACCATGCCGGAGACATCCATCGCCTCACTGCTGGAGCCCGGTGACCCTATCGCTTATCAAGTGATGGAGAGCGACGACAAGATCTACGGCAGCAACAACTGGGTGGTCGGCGGCGCCCTGACCGAACACGGCGGCGCCATTCTGGCGGACGACATGCACCTGGGCCTGAATGTGCCCAATATCTGGTATCGCGCCGGATGGAATCTGCCGGGTACCGGCCGCACCATGCGCGGCGCCACGCTGCCCGGCGGCCCCATCGCCGTTGTCGGCAGCAACGGGCTGGTAGCCTGGGGCTTTACCAATACGGCGGGTGACTGGGGCGACCTGATTCCGCTGGAGCTGAGCGAGGACGGCAGGCAGTACCTGACACCCGACGGCTGGCGCGATTTCGACATAGAGCGCGAAACCATCGCCGTCAAAGGCGCCGCGGCGGAGACACTGGAGGTGCGCAAAACCATCTGGGGCCCGGTGGTCGCCGAGAACCACCGCGGTGTCCCCCTCGCCTACCGATGGATCGCCCATGACATTCGCGGCAGCAATCTGAATCTGCTGCGCCTGGAGACTGTCACCACTGCCAGCGAAGCCCTCGACCTGGGGCCCAGCCTGGGCATTCCGCACCAGAACCTGGTGGTGGGCGACAGTGAGGGGCATATCGGCTGGACGGTGGGCGGTGCGATTCCCCGCCGCGTGGGTCTCGATGGCAGCCGCTCCGTTTCCTGGGCAGACGGCACCGCCCACTGGGACGGTTACCTGACGCTGGAAGAGCAACCGCGGGTCTACGATCCCCCCTCCCACCGAATCTGGACTGCCAACGCGCGCACAATGGACGGCGAATTCCTGCGCGTCATGGGCAATCACGGCTACGCGCTCGGCGCGCGTCAGCAGCAGATCCGCGACGACCTCTTCGCGCGCGATCGCTTCGATGAACAGGCACTGCTGGATATCCAGCTGGACGACCGCGCCGTGTTCCTGCAGCGCTGGCAGGAACACCTGCTCACCCTGCTGGACGGACGGCAGAACTACCGCGATGTGCGTGAGCAGGTGCGGGACTGGGGTGGTCGCGCCGGTGCCGATTCAGTGGGCTACCGCATAGTGCGCAACTATCGTATGAAGTTTATGGAAATTACCACCGCGCCCATCCTCACCTATATGCGCCGCTACCAGCCGGACTTCTCCTTCGGCCCGCTGAAGCGTCAGTTCGAGTACGCGCTATGGGAAATGGCGCAACACGAGCCCGCACATCTGCTCAACCCGGATTTCGAGTCCTGGCGGGCCTTGAAGCTGTCCGCGCTGGATGAGGTGTTGGCCGAGATGGCCGCCGATGGGCGCCCCTTACACGAGCAGACCTGGGGCGTAGAAAATACGGCGCGCATTCAGCATCCGCTCGGTCGCGCGGTGGCCGCAGTGAACTGGTTGACCGCGATGCCCGCCGACCAATTGTCCGGGGATACCCATATGCCGAGGTTCCAGTCGCCCACTCACGGCGCCTCTGAGCGCATGGTGGTTGCACCCGGTCGCGAGAATCGGGCGATCTTCCATATGGCCACCGGCCAGAGCGCACACCCGCTGTCGCCGTTTTTTGACCGCGGCCACGGGGATTGGGTCGAGGGGAATCCGTCGCCGCTCTCTGAGGGGGAAAGCCGCTACGTGCTTAGACTTCGCTGATACGAGTGGCCGGTGGTTGGTGCCCGGTATTCCGATCACCGGCCACCGGCCACTCGTATCAGGCCGTCTCGTCCAGTATCGCGAAGGAGAGAAAGGATGTGAGCAGGCCGATCGCCAGTACGAACGGCAGCAGCGGAAAGCAGAGCATCAGCAGCGAGGTGGCTATCCAGAGGTTTTTTACCCAGCTTCTTTTCAGGCGGTAGCGCTGCGAATAACGGCGCGTGTGGCTGTCGTCCTGACTCGGTACACAGATCTCGCTTTCCCGCGGCAGGAAGAATCGCACTAAAAGAGTGCAGTGAAACCGAATCAGGGCCAACAGCATATCGAGCACCAGACGCAAACTTACCTTGCAGTATAGATGCTCGAGTTGGGCCGGCCGCGCGCCGGCGCGGCGCAACGGCGGTTTATTTAGCGGGGTTATACCACTGCAGTTTTTCGTGCAGGCTGACGACACCGCCGATGATGGTGAGGGCCGGCGCCTCAACGGCTTCGGCCTCCGCCAGCTGCGGGATTGAATTCAGGTCGCCGACCACAACCCGCTGCTCGCTGGTGGTGCCCTTCTCCACCAATGCCACCGGGGTGTGCGCAGGCATGCCGTGCGCGATCAATTGGCTGCAAATCGTCTGGAGACCGGTGAGGCCCATATAGAAGACGAGCGTCTGCCCCGGAGAGGCCAGCTCGCGCCAGGGCAAATCCAGCTCACCCTGCTTCAGGTGGCCGGTGATAAAGCGCACCGACTGAGCGTGATCCCTGTGTGTCAGCGGAATGCCGGCGTAGCTGGCGCAGCCGGAAGCGGCGGTGATGCCCGGCACTACCTGGAAGGGAATTCCGGCCTCGGCCAGTTTGTCGATCTCCTCGCCGCCGCGACCAAAAATAAACGGATCGCCACCCTTCAGCCGCAGCACTTTTTTGCCCTGCTGCGCGAGGTCGACTAGCAGCTGGTTGATGTCGTCCTGCGGTACCGAGTGAAACTCCTTTTTCTTGCCCACATAGATACGCTCGGCGTCGCGGCGCACCAGCTCCAGTACGCCGGGCGAAACCAGGCGGTCATAGAGCACTACATCGGCCTGCTGCATCAGGCGCAGGGCGCGGAAAGTCAGCAGATCGGGATCGCCCGGGCCACCGCCGACCAGGTAGACTTCACCGCTGGGCGCCGGGCTGCCCTGCCAGTTTTGCAGCGCCGCGAGCAACGCGTTTTCACCGTCGACGACGTTACCCGCTTCCACCTTGGCGGCCACGGGACCGGAAAATACCCACTGCCAGAAATCCTTGCGCTTCGCTTCCGGCAGCGCCGCCTTCACCTCTTCGCGCATGCGCGCCGCCAGTTCCGCCAGCGAGGCAATCCCGGGCGACAGCAGGGCTTCCATTTGCGCCCGGATTCGCCGGGCCAGGACGGGCGCGGACCCGCCACTGCTGATGCCGATCGCCAGCGGCCCTCGCTCGACAATGGCGGGAAACGTGAAAGTGCAAAGCTCTGGCGAGTCCACCACGTTCACCGGCAGGCGCCGGGACTGCGCATCGACAGAAACGGTGCGGTTCACTTCGGGATCGGCGGTCGCGGCGATAACCAGCTGAACCTGCTGCAGAAGCTCCGAGCGGTATTGCTGAAAAAGCACTTCACCATCCGTACTCGCAACCAGTTGCTGTAATTCGGCGGAAACTTGCGGGGCAACCACCACCAGCCTGGCGCCGGCCTTGGCCAGCAGCCGCGCCTTGCGCGTGGCGACGGAGCCACCGCCGACGATCAGGCAGGAGTTGTCTTGGACATCGAAAGCGAGAGGCAGGTAGCGCAAGGTGGTTGTCCGTTGATGCTCAGCGGGGGCGAATCCGGATTCGCCGGTCCAAAAAAGGGCGAACAGCAAGTTCGCCCTTCAAGTTCAGGGTTACGCGGTTTCCGGAGAGATAACTTCCTGGCCGCGCATATAGGGGCGCAGCACTTCGGGTATCTCGATACTGCCGTCCTCGCGCTGGTAGTTTTCCAGCACCGCAATCAGGGTGCGCCCAACCGCCAGGCCCGAGCCGTTGAGGGTGTGCAGCAGTTCCGGCTTGCCGGTATCCGGATTGCGCCAACGGGCCTTCATGCGCCGCGCCTGGAAGTCACCGACCAGGGAGCAGGAGGAGATCTCCCGGTATTTGTCCTGTGACGGAATCCACACCTCGATATCGTAGGTCTTGCGTGCGGCGAAACCGATATCGCCGCTGCACAGCACCACGGTGCGGTACGGCAGATTCAGTTTCTGCAGAATGGTTTCCGCATTTTGCGTCAGTGTTTCCAGCGCCTCTTCGGACTGGTCCGGTCGGGTGACCCACACCAGTTCCACCTTTTCAAACTGGTGCTGGCGAATCATGCCGCGGGTATCGCGGCCATGTGAACCGGCTTCGGAGCGGAAACAGGGGGTATGGGCGACGAGCTTGTGCGGCAGTGACTGCGCATCCTCGACGATCTGATCGCGATAAAAGTTGGTCAGCGGCACCTCTGCGGTCGGAATCAGGTAGAAACCGCGCTCGTCGGTGAGCTTGAACAGATCCTCGCCGAACTTCGGCAGCTGGGAGGTGCCGTACAGGGAGTCGCCATTGACGATTACCGGTACATTGGCCTCGCAATAGCCGTGTTCTTCGATATGGGTGTCGAGCATGAACTGCGCCAGCGCGCGGTGCAGCCTGGCCACCTGCCCTGTCATCACCGCGAAGCGGGAGCCGGTGAGTTTTACGGCCATTTCGAAATCGAGGCCGCCGAGCCGCTCGCCCAGATCCACATGGTCCTTGACCTCGAAGTCGAAGGCACGCGGCTGGCCCCAGCGGCGCACCTCGACGTTGTCATCTTCGCTCTCGCCTGCCGGCACCGAGTCGTCCAGCAGGTTGGGTATTGCGGAGAGGATCCCATCCAGCTCTTCCTGCAATTCCGTCAGTGCGTGTTTGGCATTGTTCAGTTCGCTGCCGAGGGATTCGACCTCTTTCAGCAGCGGCGCTATGTCCTCGCCGGCTGCCTTGGCCCGGCCGATGTTCTTCGACTTGCTGTTGCGCTCGTTCTGCAGGCTCTCGGTGCGCACCTGCAGTTCCTTGCGGCGCTCCTCGAGACTCTCGAGCCGGGCCGTATCCAGTTCCATGCCGCGCTTTTTCAGGGCCGCGGCCACTTGGTCCATTTGAGTGCGAATAAGTTTTGGGTCGAGCATTGTTTCCAGTTCGCCTGCGCGCAGGCTCCTACAGCTTTGTGGTATTTACAGATATTTCGTCGCTAGGGTGACGGCGGCACCGGTGGCGGCCAGGCAGAGCACCAGGCTCAACAGGACATAACCCAGGGCCGTCAGAGGCTGGCCATTGTGCCACAACATGAGGCTTTCCAGCGAGAAGGTGGAGAAGGTTGTCAGGGCACCGAACAGGCCCGTCATCAGCAGCAGCCGCCATTCGTGCCCGAGCAGGCCGCGCTCTACGATCAATACGTAAACGATTCCGATCAGAAACGAGCCGCTGACATTCACGATCAGGGTGCCGAGCGGAAACTTGCCGTTGAAGACCGGGTAGCTCCACACGGTGATCAGATGGCGAAGGATTGCCCCAACCGCGCCGCCGAGGGCGATAGCCAGCCATTGCACTTGTTATTCTCCTAAATCGTCCGCGGGGCAGGCCTCCACGGACCACTGATCAGCCATCACTTTCCGCTCTTGTAGCGCCGCCGCTCGCTGTTTCGATTGAGCTCGCGCAACCTGTCCAGCTTCTCGCCGATTTTCAACTCCAGGCCGCGCGCTACCGGATGGTAATAGCTGCGGTCGGCAATCGCCTCAGGGAAATAATTCTCGCCCGCGGCGAAGGCATCCGGCTCGTCGTGTGCGTAGCGGTAGTCGGCGCCGTGCGCCATGCTCTTCGCGAGTTTGGTCGGTGCATTGCGAAGGTGGACCGGAACCTCGTAACTGGGGTCGCGGCGGATATCCGCCAGAACGCGCTTGTAGGCGGTGTAGACGGCATTGCTCTTCGCCGCCACCGCCAGGTAGGTCACCGCCTGGGCTATGGCCAGCTCCCCTTCCGGGCTGCCGAGGCGCTCCTGTACGTCCCAGGCGTTGAGCGCCAGCTGCAGCGCGCGCGGGTCTGCGTTGCCGATATCCTCGCTGGCCATGCGCACCACGCGGCGGGCGATATACAGCGGGTCACAGCCGCCGTCCAGCATGCGCGCAAACCAGTAGAGGGCGGCGTCCGGGTCGGAGCCGCGCACCGACTTGTGCATGGCCGAGATCTGGTCGTAAAAGTAGTCGCCGCCCTTGTCAAAGCGGCGCACGTCGGCACTGAGGACCTCGGCGAGCACCGCCTCATCCACGAGGTAGCCGCCGCCTTCCTCCCGCGCCAGATCACAGGCGATCTCCAGCAGGTTCAGTGCGCTGCGGGCATCCCCATCGGCCGCACGGGCGATCCTGGCCAGGACGTCATCGGCAATGCTGACCTCGCGCCGCGCCAGCTCTTCATCGTCGCGCAGGGCGCGCTGCAGGAGGCCGAGCAGCGCCTCTTCGGGAATACTGCGCAGCAGGTAGACGCGGCAGCGGGACAGCAGCGCATTGTTCAGCTCGAAGGCTGGATTTTCCGTGGTGGCGCCGACGAAAGTGACAGTGCCCTCTTCCACATAGGGCAGGAAGGCGTCCTGTTGCGCCTTGTTGAAGCGGTGCACCTCGTCCACGAACAGTATGGTGCCGCGCCCGAACTGGGCCCGCTGCTGCTCCGCTTCGGCCACCGCCTGGCGTATTTCCTTGACCCCGGCCAGCACCGCGGACAGCGTCGCGAAGCGGGCGTCGCACTCCTGGGCCAGCAGGCGCGCAAAGGTGGTCTTGCCCACCCCGGGCGGCCCCCAGAGCACCATCGAGTGCAGCTGACCGCGCTCCACCGCCTCGCGCAGCGGTTTTCCCGGGCTCAATAAATGCGCCTGGCCCACATACTGGGCCAGGGAATTCGGTCGCATGCGGGCGGCCAGGGGTTGACCCCTGGAGTATTGGTTCTGGGGTGCTGACTGAAACAGGTCGCTCATCGCGGTCTATTCACCGCCCTATTCATCGTCCTACTCATCGCGAATGACGTCGGTGCCTTTCGGCGGCTTGAAGTTGAAGATAGAGGACGACAGCTGCGGGTTGGCTTTCAGCCCGCTGAACTTGATCTTGGTCGTCTGGCCCATGCCGTCGCGCACGGTCATCGCGGATGGCAGGCCATTATTGCCGAAGCGGATCTCCATCGTCTTGAAGGGGGCTGAGGAATTTTTGGGAGTCAGGTGATAGGCGCCCTTCTTGCTGCTGACATTGAAGGAGCCGCGGATTTCCTCGACCTTACCGCCGAGCAGCAGCGCCGGGGTTTCCTTCATGCGCTTGTCCACCGGGCGCACGGTGACCTGCTCTAGGTCCGGGTCGTACAGCCACAGCTTCTTGTTGTTGGTGACCAGCAGTTGCGGGTATGGCTCGCCGGTCTGCCAGCGCAGCTTGCCCGGGCGCTGCACAGAGAAGTTGCCACTGCTTTTCTGCAGCACTTCACCGCGCTCGTCGATCAGCGTCTGCTGGAAATTGCCGGAAATGGAGGCCAGCGGCTGCAGCAGACGGCTCAGCTCGTCGGTGGCATCGGCCCAGGCGGCACCGGCAAACATGCCCAGGGCCACCAGGGAGTTGCGCAGAAGACTTTTCATATCAGGATTCCAGTCTGGGGATTTCCCTAAAGATTAGTTGGCAGCGGGTGAATACTGCCTGAACCACGGAACAGGCCGTATTCACCCATCGCGGGTCAGACGGGCGGCGGCGCCAGCACGGTGCGATTGCCGTTGTGCTCCGCCGGGGACACGACGCCGGCGGACTCCATGGCGTCGATGATACGCGCGGCGCGATTGTAACCAATGCGCAGCTGGCGCTGGACCGAGGAGATGGAGGCCTTGCGCGACTTGGTGACAAATGCCACCGCCTCGTCGTAGAGGGCATCCGCCTCCGGATCATCGCCGTCGCCGCCCTCTGTCTCCATGCCCGGCACCGGGATGCTGTTATTGCTGTCGTCGACGATGCCGTCGATAAAGTCCGGTTCGCCGCGGCGGCTCCAGTCGGCCACCACCTTGTGCACTTCGTGGTCGTCGACGAAGGCACCGTGCACCCGCACCGGCACGCCGCTGCCCGGCGGCAGATAGAGCATATCGCCGTGACCCAGCAGCTGCTCGGCGCCGCCCTGGTCGAGAATGGTGCGGGAGTCGATCTTCGAAGACACCTGGAAGGCAATGCGCGTGGGCACATTGGCCTTGATCAGGCCGGTGATTACGTCCACCGACGGGCGCTGGGTGGCCAGCAGCAGGTGGATGCCCGCCGCGCGGGCCTTCTGCGCGATACGCGCGATCAGCTGCTCCACCTTCTTGCCGACGATCATCATCATGTCGGCGAATTCGTCGATCACCACCACTATGGCCGGTAGCGGCTTCAGGTGCGGGCGCGTCTGCTCCGCCTCCGGCACGCTGGACATGGGGTCCGGCTGCCAGGTGGGGTCCTCCAGCGGCTCGCCGGCGGCGATGGCGTCTTTCACCTTGCGGTTGAAGCCGGCCAGGTTGCGCACGCCCATGGCCGCCATCAGCTTGTAGCGACGCTCCATCTCGCCGACACACCAGCGCAGGCCGTTGGCGGCGTCGTTCATGTCGGTAATGACCGGGGTCAACAGGTGCGGAATGCCCTCGTAGACCGACAGTTCCAGCATCTTCGGGTCGACCAGGATGAGGCGCACCTCTTCCGGCGTCGATTTGTACAGCAGGCTCAGCAGCATCACGTTGATGCCGACAGACTTACCTGAGCCGGTGGTGCCGGCGACCAGCAGGTGCGGCATCTTGGCCAGATCCGCCACCACCGGTGTGCCGGCGATATCATGGCCCAGCGCCAGGGTCAGGGAGGATTTGGCGTTGTCGAAGACATCCGCGGACAACACCTCGCTGAGGCGCACCATCTGGCGGTTCTCATTCGGGATCTCGATACCCACCACGGATTTGCCGGGAATCACCTCCACCACCCGCACGCTGATGACCGCCAGCGAGCGCGCCAGGTCCTTGGCCAGGTTGGAGATCTTGCTGACCTTGACCCCGGGGGCGGGCTGGATTTCGAAGCGGGTCACCACCGGACCCGGCAGCACCGACACCACTTCGGCCACCACGCCGAAGTCCTTGAGTTTGAGCTCCAGCAGCCGCGACAGCGCCTCCAGGGACTCGCGGGAGAAGCCCGCCTTCTTGTTCTTGTCCGCTGCATCCAGCAGCGACAGGGGCGGCAGCGTGCCGGTCACCGGACCGCTGGCGAAGAGCTCGCGCTGCTGCTCCTTGGCGGCGCGCGGGCTCTGCTTCGGCTTCGGTGCCACTGGCTCGATTGTCGGCGGCAGCCGCTTGGCGGTGCGCTGCTTTTCCTCCTCTACGGCGGCCTTGCGCACCACTATCGCCTGCTGCGCGGCGCGCTCCTCCGCGCGCCGCTGCCGGGAGCGCTGGTAGCGATTTCCCAGCCAGCCGAAGAAGCCGAGGATATTACGGCCGATGGCGTCCGCCAGTTTCAGCCATGACAGCCCGGTAAAGACGGTGATACCAATGGCGAAGAGCGCCAGTAGCAGGATGGTCGCACCCACATATCCCAGGCTGACCTCTGCCGCCCCGGCAATGTTTGCCCCGATGATGCCGCCGTTGGAAAACGGCAGCGGCTTGTCCGCCTCGGCAAAGCACAGCGTCGCGAGACCGGCGCCGGTGGCCAGCAACAGACCCAGGCCGGAGACTCGCAAAGTGAACAGCGGGCCGTGAAAGCGCGCATTGCGGTCGCGCAATATGCCGAACGCGCGCCAGCCGATCAGCAATGGAAAGAGATAGGCCATCCAGCCCAGCAGGGAGAGACAGACATCCGCCAGCCAGGCACCGGTCGGGCCAATCGCATTCTGCACTGCGCCACCATGGCCCGTATGCGACCAGCCGGGATCCTGGGGGCTGTAGCTCATCAGACTGATCGCGAGCAGCAGCGCTCCGGCCAGGAGTCCGATCAGTGCGCCCTCGCGCAGCACGCGGGCGATCAGGGAGTCCGGCAAGGCGCCGTTTTCGTCGCTGGATTGGTCGGTCGCGCTATCGGCCTTCAATGGCTTACCTCGGCTCTTCTTACTGCTTATTTAGATATGGCATGGCGGCGTAATCCGGACTGTGTACTACAGACACCGCAGAATTGCTACCGGCAGCCGACTTGAGACTTTCCTTTAGAAGTCTTTTTATCCAATTAGATCAATAGCATAGAGCACTTTCTTGATGCGAACCGTGAGCAGGTTGGAGTTTTGTCCAATAGCGGCCTGGCGGAGACCAGGGCCGGCGGAATAGCGGCCTACAATCGGTGAAATTAACCCAAACTATTTCGCCCAACTGTGACTATCGCCTATCATGGCGGCCAAATTGATAGTCTCGACTGATCAAAAAGTAGTCGGGCGGGATGATACCCGAATCACTGAGTACACTGTGTTCAATTGACAGATTTAAGAGTGTTCCATGAGCAATAACCACCATCGACTGATAATCCTCGGCTCAGGCCCCGCCGGTTACACTGCAGCCATCTATGCCGCGCGCGCGAACCTGAACCCGGTCGTGATCACCGGCATGCAGCAGGGCGGACAGTTGACCACCACCACCGAGGTCGAGAACTGGCCGGGCGGTGTGGCGGACCTGCAGGGACCCGACCTGATGGTGCAGATGCAACAGCACGCCGAGCGCTTCGACACCCAGATCATCTTTGACCACATCGATTCCGTTGATCTCAAGCAGCGCCCCTTCACCCTGAAAGGCAATGACACCTACACCTGTGATGCGCTGATCATCGCCACCGGCGCTTCGGCCCAGTACCTGGGACTGCCATCCGAGGAGGCCTACCAGGGGCGCGGTGTCAGCGCCTGCGCCACCTGTGATGGATTCTTCTACCGCGATCAGAAGGTTGCAGTGGTGGGCGGTGGCAATACCGCGGTGGAGGAGGCGCTCTACCTGTCCAATATCGCCAGTGAAGTGACCCTGATCCACCGCCGCGACGAACTGCGCGCGGAGAAGATCCTGCAGGACCGCCTGATGGACAAGGTGGCAAATGGCAATATCAACGTTTGCTGGCACAATACCCTGGACGAAGTGCTGGGCGATGACAGCGGCGTGACCGGCGTGCGCCTGCGCAGCACCCAGGACGACACCACGAAAGAACTCGAGGTTTCCGGCGTGTTTATCGCCATCGGCCACAAGCCGAACACCGACATCTTCGCCGGCCAGCTGGAGATGAATGGTGGCTACATCCTGGTACAGAGCGGCCTGGACGGCAATGCGACCCAGACTTCCGTTCCCGGCGTGTTTGCCGCGGGTGACGTGTCCGACCATATCTATCGGCAGGCGGTGACCTCCGCGGGTACCGGATGCATGGCGGCGCTGGACGCGGAGCGCTTCCTGGACGCCCAGTAGCCCGGAGCCCCAGCTTGCGGGCCGCAAGGCCGCCGGGGCAATCACAGGGATCGCCCCGCGCTATCAGGCAGCTACTGCTACAGGCTGCAAGCTGCTGGTTAATAGGAGGGCGATCCTTGTGATCGCCCTTTTTGTTTGATAACCCTCTGGCGAGACCGCATGGGGGCGGAGCTGCGCGTGACCAAATCTACGGACGGCTATTTGACCCTGCTCGATCCCGAGCGCATCGCGTTCCCACCCACCAGGCTCGCGCTTAAGGACCCCAACGGCCTGCTGGCCATTGGCGGCGATCTGAGCCCCGAGTGGCTGCTGGCGGCCTACCGCCGCGGTATCTTCCCCTGGTACTCCGACGATCAGCCCATCCTGTGGTGGAGCCCGTCGCCGCGCTGCGTAGTCCTGCCGGATCAGTTCCGCATCGGTCGCAGCCTGCGCAAGCTGCTGCGCCGCGGCGTTTTTAGCGTGACATTTGATCGCGCGTTCGACCGGGTCATCCAGGCCTGCCGGGTATCCCGTGCGGATGCGGAAGGTACCTGGATTACCGACGAGATGCACGATGCCTACCGGGCGATGCATCGACTCGGTCATGCCCATTCGGTCGAGGTATGGCGGGACCAGCAGCTGGTTGGGGGACTGTACGGTCTCGCGCTGGGCCGCATATTTTTCGGCGAATCCATGTTTCACCGCGAGACAGGTGCGTCCAAAGTCGCTTTTGTCCACCTGGTGCGGCAATTAGAATTGTGGGGCTGCCCGCTGATCGACTGCCAGGTTAGCAATCCTCACCTGACCAGTCTGGGGGCGGTAGAGGTTTGTCGAGAGGATTTCGAGCGCCTGCTGGAGGCCGGCATACGACAGCCGCCCTTCCCTCAGCCCTGGAAGCTGTCGTGGAATTATCCTAGAAACCGCAGTTGACCGCTTTGAACATTCGTGGAGGTCGCATGAGAACCGCGCTATTACATTTTTTGCGACACATTCAACAGCTGTGGGCCTCTACGCACCCGATTATACGCCTGGGAGGCCGCCCGGCTGTGTTGCTTCTCCTTCCAGGTGTCCAACCTGCGCGTCGTCGCGCCTGGCCAGTCGACCTCCCAGGCGCACACTCGGGCGCGTTCAACCGCGATTTCTAGGATTATGAGTAAGTATTCTCAACTGGATTCCGTGCGCCTGCTGGCGACCCTGCCCCACCCCTGTGGCTACCTGCCCGACCGGGAGGCCACCACTGTGTTTGTGGACCCGCAGACCCCCGTCGACCAGCGCCTCTACAGCCGCCTGTCGGAGCTGGGCTTCCGCCGCAGCGGTGCCTATCTTTATAGGCCCCAGTGCGCCGCCTGCCAGGCCTGCATTCCGGCCCGCGTACCGGTCAGCCTGTTCGTACCCAACCGGAAGCAGCGCCGCTGCTGGCGACGGAATCGCGACCTGGATATCTTCCATGTGGAAACCATCGACACCGACGAGCACTACGAGCTCTACGCCCGCTATATCGAACGGCGTCACGCGGACGGAGAGATGTACCCGCCCAGTCGCGATCAGTTCCGCAGCTTCCTGAACCAGGCCTGGGGAGCGACCCGCTACATCGAGTTTCGCGCCCGCGGCAGGCTGGTGGCCGTGGCCGTGACCGACCTGCTCACCGCCGGGCTGTCGGCTATCTATACTTTCTTCGAGCCCGACGAGGTCAAGCGCAGCCTCGGCAGCTACTGCATCCTCTATCAGATCGAATGGGCGCGTCGGCTGGGACTGTCGAGTCTGTATATGGGCTACTGGATCGAACAGTGCCAGAAGATGGCCTACAAGAGCCAGTTCCAGCCCATTGAATTGCGCCGGGAGAATCGCTGGGCGCTGAAAGCCCGCTAACCGCGGGTATTCAGCCTTTGCTCTACTGCGCCTTTTCGTGCAAAATGCTCGCCCGTCGCGCCGCGGCCACCTGTAAATGGGAAACAGTGCCGGGGAAAGATCAGATTAAGTTATTTCGAAGGTTACTGCCGCATGGCAAAAGACGATTACATTGAAATGGAAGGCGAGGTGATCGACACCCTGCCCAATACCACTTTCCGCGTAAAGCTGGAGAATGGACACGTGGTGATCGCGCATATTTCCGGAAAAATGCGCAAGAACTATATTCGCATCCTCACCGGTGACAAGGTCAAGGTAGAGCTGACTCCCTACGACCTGACCAAGGGCCGCATCACCTACCGCGCCCGCTGATTCGAGTGATGCGTGGCCGGAGGTGAGAGATCAGTGAAAATGCCGGCTACGGAAACGAGAAAAGCCACCCAAAAGGTGGCTTTTTTCATTTCCGTGCCATTCTCGCGCTGACCACTCCACAGGGTGCGCCGTGCGCACCATCTACCTGCTGATACCTGCTTACGCCTATTACGCCTACCTACCTACGCCCGGTGCGCGCGGCGCACCCTAGGCCGGCACCGCGGTCTTGATCGCCAGCTCGTCGTTTTCGATGGTGACCTCCACGCGGCCGCCCTCTTCCGCCAGATCGCCGAACAGCACCGCTTCCGCCAGCGGTTTGCGCAGCTTGTCGCGGATCAGGCGGGACATGGGGCGCGCGCCCATCTTTTCATCGTAGCCGTGCACGGCGAGCCACTCCCGGGCCTCGCTGTCGACGAGCAGGGTAACCCGGGAGTCGTCCAGCTGGGCCTGCAGTTCGACGATAAACTTGTCCACCACCGTCTTGACCACATCCAGATCCAGGGAACTGAACTGGATAATGCTGTCGAGGCGGTTGCGGAACTCCGGAGTGAACATCTTCTTGATCTCCTCCATACCATCGCTGGAGTGATCCTGGGTGGAGAAACCGATGGAGCGGCGGCTCATGAGTTCGGCGCCGGCGTTGGTGGTCATGATCATTATGACGTTGCGGAAGTCCGCCTTGCGGCCGTTGTTGTCGGTCAGGGTGCCGTGATCCATGACCTGCAGCAGCAGGTTGAAGACTTCCGGGTGCGCCTTTTCGATCTCGTCCAGCAGGACAACGCTGTGGGGGTGCTTGGTGACCGCATCGGTGAGCAGGCCGCCCTGATCAAAGCCCACATAGCCCGGTGGCGCGCCGATCAGGCGTGATACTGTATGGCGCTCCATATATTCGGACATATCGAAGCGGATCAGTTCGATGCCCATGACCTTGGCCAGTTGCCGGCAGAGCTCTGTCTTACCCACCCCGGTGGGGCCGGCGAACAGGAAGGAGCCGATGGGCTTCTCCTCCGCCCCGAGCCCAGCACGACTCAGTTTGATCGCCGTACTCAGGGCCTCGATGGCCTTGTCCTGGCCGAACACGACCATCTTCAGGTTGTCATCGAGCTTGGCCAGCTGCTCCTTGTCGGAGGCGGATACGCTCTTGGCCGGAATCCGTGCCATCTTGGCGATGACCGTTTCTATCTCGGTAACCCCGATCACTTCCTTGCGCTCTTCCACCGGCAGCAGCGACTGATAGGCGCCGGCCTCGTCGATCACGTCGATGGCCTTATCCGGCAGAAAGCGCTCGGTGATATGGCGGCTAGACAGCTGTGCGGCGGCTTCCAGCGCCGCGTCGGTGAAGCGCACCTTGTGGTGGTCTTCAAAACAGCTTTTCAGGCCCTGCAGAATCTGGACCGTCTCCTGGACCGTCGGCTCGTTGACGTCGATCTTCTGGAACCGGCGCGACAGGGCGCGGTCTTTCTCGAAGATGCCGCGGTATTCGGTAAAGGTGGTCGAACCGATACAGCGCAGCTGACCGCTCGACAGCAGAGGCTTCAGCAGATTGGACGCGTCCATGACGCCGCCGGACGCGGCACCGGCGCCGATAATCGTGTGGATCTCGTCGATAAACAGCACGGCGTGTTCACGCTTCTTCAACTCGGCCAGCAGGGCCTTGAAGCGCTTCTCGAAATCGCCGCGGTACTTGGTGCCCGCGAGCAGCGAGCCAAGGTCAAGGGAATAAATGGTGCTGTTGCGCAGCGGCTCCGGCACTTCCTCGTCGACAATGCGTCGCGCAAGACCCTCGGCAATCGCCGTTTTGCCGACACCGGACTCGCCCACCAGCAGAGGATTGTTCTTGCGGCGGCGCGCCAGCACCTGCGTGACCCGCTCTACTTCCGGACCGCGGCCAACCAGGGGATCGATGCGCCCGAGTATGGCTTCCTGGTTCAGATTGGTGGCGTAACTTTCCAGCGGGTCCGAACCGCCCGGCTCTGCCCCGGTACCGATATCGTCGTCGACCTGCTCGGGGGCCGGATCTGGATTATGGTGGTGATTGTTACCACTGGAGCCGACGCGTGAAATGCCGTGGGTGATGTAATTGACGACATCGATGCGCGCAACACTCTGCTGCTTCAGATAGTAGACCGCCTGGCTCTCCTGCTCGCAGAAGATGGCCACGAGCACGTTTGCACCGGTCACCTCCTTCTTGCCGGACGACTGCACGTGGAATACTGCGCGCTGCAGCACGCGCTGGAACCCGAGCGTGGGCTGCGTTTCGCGATCGGTATCGGCTTCGGGAATCAGGGGTGTGGTCGAATCGACGAACTCGAGCAGCTCCCGGCGCAGGGCGCTGAGATCCGCTCCGCAGGCATGAAGCACATCTGCGGCGGACTCATTGTCCAGAAGCGCCAGCAACAGGTGCTCCACGGTCATAAACTCGTGCCGTTTCGCGCGCGCACCCTTGAACGCCAGATTGAGCGTTACCTCTAAATCCTTGCTGAGCATCTAAACCTCAAACCCTAATCGCCAATGTCACCCGCCGATTCCACTGGTAATCGCGCGCCGGAAGCCGGCGACTTGAGTGTGCCTGATTCCTTTCAGGCGACGGGACCCTTGTTGCAAAAGCAGTTTCAGTACAGCGTCAATCTTCTTCGCTTTCATCCGCTTCAATCTCACACAGCAGGGGGTGCTGGTGGTCCCTGGCGAATTGATTAACCTGTGCGGCCTTTGTCTCCGCTATATCACGAGTATAGACACCGCAGATCGCTTTTCCCTGTGTATGAACCTGCAACATTAGTTGAGTGGCCCGCTCCCGGTTGGCGTTGAAGAACAACTCCAGCGCCTCGACGACAAAGTCCATCGGAGTGTAGTCGTCGTTCAACATGACCACCTTGTACATGGGGGGGCGCTTCAGTCGCGGGGGCGCCTCCTCCAACAGCAGATCACCGTCCAGATCGCCCGGATAGTGGAAGCCATCATCGGCGTCGCTCGAGCTTAGTTTAATGGCCAGAGAAATACCCATAGCGTTTATCAATGAGATCCTGCAATGACTAAAAGTTGTAACGGGCGTACTTATTCAACAGGCTGCCATTGTAACCTCATTTGCCAGGGGACACAGCGGGCGCCAGCAGTCCTTGACATTCGCAAATCAGTTAGCTACAAGAGGTAGTGCCTGCTCTGTCAAGGGCGGCAATCGCGAAACGAGGAACTGGATTCGCGGTCAATGTGCAAGCAAGCGCAGATAAATATAAAGACTCTGTAAGGCGGCCAGCAGTCGCCCCGGCAATTAGAGGGAATTCGCCATGCCTACCGGTACCGTCAAGTGGTTCAATAACGCCAAGGGATATGGGTTTATTCTTGCGGATGAAGGGGGAGAAGATCTGTTCGCGCACTACTCCGCGATCCAAATGGAAGGATATCGAACATTAAAGGCGGGTCAGCAAGTCACTTTTGACATTATCAAAGGGGACAAGGGCTACCACGCAGCCAATATTTCCGCCCTAACGGCTACGGACGCCGCCGGCGACCAGCAAGTCTCCAAAGACGCCGACTCCAACCAGGAAAAGAGTCAAGCGCAGCGGGAAAAAGAGGCGGAAGCGCTCGAGTAGAGCCCCCGCCAGCCGGACCAGAACCCCGCAAAAAATGCGCTTCGCTGCAGATTTCGCATAAACGGGCACAAAAAAGCCCCGCACCGGGAAGGCGCGGGGCTTTTTTGTGGGCGCAAGCCGTAGGCTTGCGCCCGGGGCCCGGGTTTAGGCCATGTGCTTGATCACCTCGTCACCGAACTCGGAGCAGGATTTCAGCTCTGCACCGTCCATCAGGCGCTCGAAGTCGTAGGTCACGGTCTTGGCTTCGATAGCACCCTCCATGCCCTTGATGACCAGATCCGCAGCTTCGTTCCAGCCCAGGTGACGCAGCATCATCTCCGCGGACAGGATCAGTGAGCCAGGGTTTACCTTGTCCTGACCGGCGTACTTCGGTGCAGTGCCGTGAGTCGCTTCGAACAGGGCCACTTCGTCGGACATGTTGGCACCCGGGGCAATACCGATACCACCCACCTGCGCGGCCAGGGCGTCCGACAGATAGTCGCCGTTCAGGTTCAGGGTCGCGATCACATCGTACTCGGCCGGGCGCAGAAGGATCTGCTGCAGCATGGCGTCGGCGATCACGTCCTTAACGACGATTTCCTTGCCGGTCTTCGGGCTCTTGAAGCTGTGCCAGGGACCGCCGTCCAGCGGCTGGGCGCCGAACTCGTCGCGGGCGATCTCATAGCCCCAATCGGCGAAGGCACCTTCGGTGAACTTCATGATGTTGCCCTTGTGCACCAGGGTCACGGAGTCGCGGTCCTGGTCGATGGCGTACTGCAGGGCCTTGCGTACCAGGCGCTTGCTGCCCTCGGCGGAAACCGGCTTGATGCCGATACCGCAGTGCTCCGGGAAGCGGATTTTCTTAACGCCCATCTCTTCCTGCAGGAATTTGATGACCTTCTTGGCTTCCTCGGTGTCAGCTTTCCACTCGATACCGGCGTAGATGTCCTCGGAGTTCTCACGGAAGATCACCATGTCGACCTTGTTCGGCTCCTTCACCGGAGAAGGTACGCCGCTGAACCAGCGCACCGGGCGCTGGCACACGTACAGGTCCAGCTCCTGGCGCAGGGCTACGTTCAGGGAGCGGAAGCCGCCACCGACCGGAGTAGTCAGCGGGCCCTTGATGCTGACCACGTATTCTTTGATCGCGTCCAGAGTCTCGGCCGGGAACCAGTCGCCGGCATAGGTTTCTGCAGCTTTCTCACCGCAGTAGATTTCCATCCAGGCGATAGCCTTGTCGCTGCCGTAGGCTTTCTCTACGGCGCCATCGATTACCTTGCGCATTACCGGAGTGATATCCACGCCGATGCCGTCACCCTCGATGAAAGGAATGATCGGGCGATTCGGTACATTCAGCGAACCGTCGGAATTGACTGTAACTTTCTCGCCGTCTGCCGGCACTTGGATATGACCCATATTGCTTAAACTCCCAAAACTCTGTGACTATCTGTGACTATGTTAGGTCGCGTGGTGCTCGCCCCGCCTGCCTGAACCTCAAGGCGGGATGAAAAAACGGCGGGATTATATCAGCATCGGCCCGATTTTGTAGCTGGATTACAATGGCCCACTTTCCAAATGCCAAAAATCATCCTGTTTAACAAGCCCTACGGCGTCCTTAGTCAGTTCACCGACGACAGCGGGCGCCCCACCCTTGCCGACCATATCAAGCGGAAGGGCTTTTACGCCGCCGGGCGCCTGGATTACGACTCCGAAGGGCTACTGCTGCTTACGGACGACGGGGCCCTGCAACACCAGATTAGCCATCCGCGCCAGAAGCTGCCGAAGACCTACTGGGTACAGGTGGAGGGCGAGATCAGCGACGAAGCCCTGGCGGCACTGCGGCGCGGCGTTCTCCTGAAGGACGGCCCCACCGCGCCTGCCAGGGCGCAGCGCCTGGATACCCCGGTTCTTTGGTCCAGGGTACCGCCGGTGCGGGAGCGGAAATCGATTCCCACCAGCTGGCTGGAATTGACCATCAGCGAGGGGCGCAACCGCCAGGTGCGCCGCATGACTGCTGCCGTGGGCTTCCCCACCCTGCGCCTGATCCGGATCGCTATCGGCAACTGGCGGCTGGGGCAACTGCAGCCGGGGGAGCACCGGCTCGAAGAGGTCTACGGGGCACCGAAGGCCGACTCCGCCCGCCATCGCCGGCGGGGCCGGACGCGGCGCTAAGCTTCTCTATACCAGCGCCAGGCTCCTATTTATCAGCGCTACGCTATGGAAGTTCAAAGCGGTCTTGGTCACCAGCCCCAATCGCGGGTAAAATTCGCCCCCTTTTTATCGCATTGATGTAGTCGATTGCCCCAATCTATGCCTGTTATGCCTGAAACCACCTCCCAACAGCCCCAGCGCGTCATCGTCGGCATGTCCGGCGGTGTGGACTCCTCCGTTGCAGCCCTGCTGTTGATACAGCAGGGCTACCAGGTGGAGGGCCTGTTTATGAAGAACTGGGACGAGGACGACGGTACCGAGTACTGTACCGCCAAGGCCGACCTGGCGGATGCCCAGGCAGTGTGCGCGAGACTCGGCATCAAGCTGCACACCGCCAATTTCGCCGCCGAGTACTGGGATCATGTGTTCGAGTACTTCCTGGCCGAATACCGGGCGGGCCGCACGCCGAATCCGGACATCCTCTGCAACCGGGAAATCAAGTTCAAGGTATTTCTCGAGTACGCCGAAGTCCTGGGCGCCGACGCCATTGCCACCGGCCACTACGCCAGGCGCCGGGATATCGACGGCCGCACCTACCTGCTCAAGGGGCTCGACGCCAACAAGGACCAGAGCTACTTCCTCCACGCCGTCGGCGAAGCGGAGTTTGCCCGGTCACTGTTTCCGCTGGGAGAGCTGGAAAAACCGGAAGTGCGGCGCATCGCCGAGGAAAACGGCTTTGTCACCCATGACAAGAAGGACAGCACCGGCATCTGCTTTATCGGCGAACGCCGCTTCAAGGACTTTCTGGAGCAATACCTGCCGGCACAGCCGGGCAACATGGAGACGCCGGAAGGAGAGGTCATGGGGCAACACGCGGGCCTGATGTACCACACCATCGGTCAGCGCCAGGGGCTGGGTATCGGCGGCGTCAAGGGCGGCGGCGAGGAGCCCTGGTACGTAGTCGGCAAGGATCTCGCGCGAAACGTGCTGCTGGTCGCCCAGGGCGCGCACCACCCGCTGCTCTACGCGACCGGGCTGGAAGCGACACAGACCCACTGGATCAACGGCAGCGCGCCGGCCCCCGCCCATACCGCTGAAGGGCTGCGCTGCAGGGCCAAGACCCGCTACCGCCAGCCGGATCAGGACTGCACCCTGCACGTGCGGCAAAACGGCGATCTGGTGGTCGAGTTTGACGAGCCGCAGCGCGCGATCACCCCCGGCCAGTCGCTGGTCCTTTATGATGGCGAGGTCTGTCTGGGTGGCGCCGTGATCGAGCGGGCTACCGGTGTGGGCAGCGCGCTGCCGGAAAAATATCAAAAGAACTGAGGAACGATTTTGGACAACTGGCGGGATCAGGCACTGGCGCTGGCGGGGATATTCCAGTCCGCTACGCTGGTGGAGCGCCTGGCGAAAACCGGTACGGCACCCCAGCAGCAGTTGGAGACAGGGGTTTACAGCCTGTTCCAGCTCAACCCGGACTCTGCCGAGGATGTGTTTGGCGGCGCGGGCAAACTGCTGCCCGGTCTGAAAGTTTCGCGCCAGCTGCTGCAATCCAGACAACACCCGGAATACACCGACTGCCTGCGCTATGCGCTGTCGATCCTTTACCTGCAGCGGCAGTTGAGCAAGAAGAACGACCTGCTGGCGATCATCGGCAGCAGGCTGGAAAAAGCCAGGGCGCAGGCCGAGCATTTCAGCCCGACCCATGAAAATGTGTTTTCCAATCTTGCCGGCATCTACAGCGACACCCTGAGCACTTTCCGTTTCCGTATCCAGGTGCTCGGCGACTTCAATTATTTACAGCAACAGCGTATCGCCAATCAGATTCGCACCATGTTGTTTGCCGGGGTGCGCTCGGCCACTTTGTGGCGGCAGCTGGGCGGCCGGCGACTGCACTTGCTGTTCCAGCGCAAGAAACTGCTGGCGGCGACCGACGCACTGATCGCGCAAATCGAATCTACAAATCACTAAATCCGGAGATTTACCATGACAGTCGAGCTATCCGCCCTCACCGCGGTCTCTCCCATCGATGGCCGCTACGAAGGCAAAACCGCACCGCTGCGCGACATATTCAGCGAGTACGGCCTGATCCGCGCGCGGGTGGAAGTGGAAGTGCGCTGGCTGCAAAAGCTTGCCAGTCACCCGCAGATCGAAGAGGTACAGCTGTTCGACGACGCCGCCAACCAGCTGCTCGACGCAGTCGTCGCCGAGTTTTCCCTGGAAGACGCCGCGCGCATCAAGGAGATCGAGCGCACCACGAACCACGATGTGAAGGCGGTCGAGTACTTTCTGAAGGAAAAAATCAGTGGCAACGAGCAGCTGGCAAAAGTCAGTGAGTTCGTCCATTTCGCCTGCACTTCCGAAGATATCAACAACCTCTCCCACGCACTGATGCTGCGCGCTGGTCGGGACCAGGTACTGCTGCCGGCGATGAACCAGATCGTCGGCGAAATCGCCGCGCTGGCAAAAAACTTTGCCGATGTGCCGATGCTGTCCCGCACACACGGCCAGACAGCGAGCCCCACGACCGTGGGCAAGGAGCTGGCGAATGTGGTGGCGCGCCTGCGCCGGCAGATCAAGCAGATTCACGATGTCGAGCTGTTGGGCAAGATTAACGGCGCGGTTGGCAATTACAACGCCCACCTGTCTGCCTACCCGGATATCGACTGGCAACAGAATGCCGAGGATTTCGTCACCTCCCTGGGACTGACCTGGAACCCCTACACCACGCAGATTGAGCCGCACGACTATATCGCCGAGCTGTTCGATGCGATCGCGCGTTTCAATACCATTCTGATCGACTTCGACCGCGACATCTGGGGCTACATCTCCCTCGGATATTTCAAGCAGAAGGTCGTGGCCGGCGAAGTGGGTTCCTCCACCATGCCGCACAAGGTCAACCCGATCGATTTCGAGAACTCCGAGGGGAACCTCGGCCTCGCCAACGCGGTATTCCAGCACCTGGCAGCGAAGCTGCCGATCTCCCGCTGGCAGCGCGACCTGACCGATTCCACCGTGTTGCGCAATATGGGCGTCGGCGCCGGCTACTCTGTAATCGCCTATGCGGCCACCATGAAAGGGCTGGGCAAACTGGAGATCAACCGCGACCGGCTGGCGGCAGATCTGGACAACGCTTGGGAAGTGCTCGCGGAACCGATCCAGACCGTTATGCGCCGTTACAACATCGAGGAGCCCTACGAGAAGCTGAAAGCGCTGACGCGCGGCCAGGGCATCACCCGGGAGACCCTGAAGACCTTTATCGAGAATCTGGATATTCCGGCCGAGGCAAAGAAATCCCTGCACCAACTGACGCCGGCTTCCTATATCGGCAATGCGGTTGATCAGGCGAAGAAAATTTAACTATTGGATACTTTAAGGGCGCCAGGCGCCCTTTTTTTTGTGGCAACCCGGGCCTAGTGGTTCATGCGGTTAATTCGGTGACTTAAGCTCTCAGCCACAGGCTCCGGGGCAAGGCGAAAAAGCGCAGGACTAGCAGGGCTAATTCAAGCTTTTTCAACGCAGCACTGGTGCCTGTGGCGAAGAGATCGGTTACAGAATTAACCGCATGGACCACTAGGTGCCGGGCCGGGAGGGGGAGCGCCTTCCGGGACACGCCGTGAATACATCCATGTAAGCTTGTCTGCGAGATCCCTCTCGCAGACAGTCCCGGAAGGCGCTCCCCCTCCCGGCTCGATAACTTAGTGGAACTCCCTAGAAACCAGGTACGAAAGCGTGGAGAAACCTTTTACTCATCTGGGCGAAATGCCGGTAGCCGATTTCCTTCGCGACTACTGGCAACAGAAGCCCCTGCTGATCCGCAATGCCTTCCCGGACTTCGTCTCGCCGATTTCCGGCGAGGAACTGGCCGGTATGGCGCTGGAAGAGGCGGTGGAATCGCGCCTGGTGCTGGAGCACGGTGACCAGGGACCCTGGCAGCTGCGCACCGGCCCTTTCACGGAAGAGGATTTCCTGTCCCTGCCGCGCACGCACTGGACACTGCTGGTGCAGGCCGTCGACCAGTGGCTGTCGGAAGTCGCGGCGCTGAAAAGGCATTTCCGCTTTATTCCCGACTGGCGTCTGGACGACGTGATGATCAGCTATGCCGCGGACAAAGGCAGCGTCGGCCCCCATTTCGACTACTACGACGTGTTTCTGCTACAGGCGGAGGGCAAGCGACTCTGGCACCAGGGGCCGAAGGTTGACGAGAGCAGCCCGCGGGTCGAGGGCACGCCGCTGAACATTCTCAAGAACTTCGAGCCAGAAAACAGCTGGCTGCTGAAACCCGGCGACATGCTCTATCTGCCGCCGCAGTACAGTCACTGGGGGGTCGCCGACGGTGCCTGTACCACCATTTCCGTCGGTTTTCGCGCGCCCTCGGCCGCGACCATTCTCGAGGATCTCGCCGCAGAGCTTGCCCATCGTTTGCCCGACCATTTGCGCTATGCCGATCCCGAGATTGCGCCTGCGGCTTCGCCGGCGGAGATCGATCCCGCTTCCGTGGCCCGGCTGCAGCAGCAGCTGAGCAGCTGGCTGCAGCAGCCGCAGAATATTGCCCAGTGGTTTGGTGCCGTGATGACGGAGGCGAAGTATCCGGATACGGTGGCGCTGGATGCGGGCGAGGCGGAAGACTGGCGCGAACAGCTGGTGGAAGGTGCCGAGCTGGTGCTCAATCCGGCGTCCCGCTGTGCTTTCTGCCGGGAACCTGAAACCCTGTTTGTCGACGGCGAATCCTTTCCGGTGCCCCTGCCCTTCGCCGAGCGCTTCTGCGAAAGCCACGCGATTACCCAGGCTGATATCGAGGATTTTCCCGAGCTGGCCCAAACTGGTGGTCTTATCGACCAACTGGTGTCCCAGGGCACTCTGATATACCCGCCTGAGGATTTCTGATCGTGACTACCATCATTCGCGCTGCGGACTGGAATGATGATCGGGTGCTGATTCGCCAGATACGCGAAGCTGTATTTATTCGCGAGCAGAAGGTCGATCCCGCGATTGAGTGGGATGACCAGGAGGAATCCGCACAGCACTTCCTGGCAATGAATGGCGCTGAGCCATTGGGCACCGGGCGCATTACCGCCAGTGGCAAGATAGGCCGCATGGCGGTGGTGAAGTCCGCGCGCGGCAGCGGCCTCGGCTTCCGCCTGCTGGAATTTATCTGCGATTACGCGCGCGGGCGCGGTTTCGACAGTGTCTATCTGCACGCCCAGACCCACGCCGAGGGTTTCTACCGCAAGGCGGGTTTTGTCCCCGCGGGAGAGGAATTTATCGAAGCGGATATTCCCCATATCCGGATGGTGCGCCGTTTTGACTGAAGCTCTGCCACTTGAGGATCTCGCCGGCTTTCGCGGCGCATTGATCGAACTGCTGGGCGAGGCGCGACGGGAACTGTGCATCTACTCCGAGCGGCTGGCCCGCCCCCTCTATCACGACAGCGAGGTGGTAGAGGCCTTGTCGAGTTTCGCCCGCAGCGGCCGCTGCGCCCGAGTGCGTATCCTGATTCGCGACAGCGACCCCATAGTGCGCCAGTTTCACCGCGCCCAGGTCCTGGCCCAGCGCCTCAGCACACGGATAGAAATCCGCAAGATCGAGGCCACGGTGGATACCCCCGACTGGGAGTTCGCAATCGCCGACGGCCGCGGTGTCCTGCAGTGCGACGACAGGGACCTGTGGCTGGGCAGCTACCATCCACAAAGCCAGGTGCGCGCGCGCAAGCTGCTGGATATCTTCGAGCGCGATTGGTCGCTGGCCACTACCGATGCCAATCTGAGACGCCTGTCGCTCTGACTTGCCCTGCCGTCTGCCCTACGATTTACGGGGAGGCCGTCTGCTAAGCTTCCTTCTGCTAAGCTTATTGGCACCGCTGTGCAAACAGGCTGCGGGGCGGCGAGCACGCCATGTACCGGAAAGACCTCATCGACATTCTGTTCAACCATCCCCAGTCGGTACGCGACCTGTCAGCCTTGATGGAAGAACCCATCAAAGACATGGTCTCCGACCTCCAGCACTTACAGAAGTCCCTGCGCCACAGCCCCTATGATCTCGAGATCACACCGGCCAAGTGCAAACACTGCGGCTTCGGCTTCAGTCGCAGCCACATGACCCGGCCCGGCAGATGCCCCAAATGCCGGAGCACCTGGATCGATCCGCCACTGATCGGGGTCACGGAAAAGCACTGACGGAAGAGCACTAAAAGCACTAGAGGTTACCCAGATCCATGCGCGACCAGCAGTGTGTGGCCTTTCTGCAATGGGCCCTGCCCCAACTGCGTCTGCGCTGGCCGGGTTTTCGCAGCGTGCGCGGCCAGGTCTGCAAACGCCTGCAAAGACGCATCAGGCAACTTGGACTCGAAGACCTGCCCGCCTATCGCCGTTACCTGGGCGGGCATCCGGACGAATGGCACAGGCTGGATGCCATGTGCCGGGTGACCATTTCCCGCTTCTACCGCGACCGAGGCGTTTTCGACCACCTGGCCGAGACGGTGTTGCCAGTGTTGGCACAGCAGGCCCGCGCGCGAGGGGCGGATCGCCTCGACGTCTGGAGCGCGGGCGCGGGCGCCGGAGAAGAGCCCTACACACTGGCCATTATCTGGCAGTTGCGACTGCAAGCGAATTTTCCCGATCTGCACCTGAATATCGTGGCTACCGAAGCCGATGCCAATCAGTACTGCCGCGGCCTCGAAGCCTGTTACCCTCGAGGCAGCCTCAAGGATCTGCCCGCGGACTGGCTGGATACCGCTTTCACCTCCCGCGCCGGTCACTATTGCGTAAAGCCGGGGTATCGGCGCCGTGTCGAATTCAGGATGGAGGATCTGCGCCAAAGTGCGCCCCTCGGGCCCTTCGATCTGGTGCTTTGCCGCAATCTGGCGTTTACCTATTTCGCTGAGGGATTGCAGCGCGCCACCCTGGAACGCATCAGCGCGGTCATGCATCCGGGGGCCGCCCTGGTCCTTGGCATCCACGAGCACTTGCCCGAAGGGAGCGCGACCTTCCGCGCCTGGGCCAAACACCTGCGGATCTACCGGTTTTGTTAACCCGGCCAGCAAACTGTTCATCCCCGATCTATTGGCCGGCCGTCCCCGCAATGCCGGCGCAGTAGCGTGGCTCTGCTGGCTTCTCGAAGCCCCGCAGCCCGGCCAGCCTCTCGCCCAGATACATGGCGGTGAGCCGGTCCAACCTGTGCACACCGCCGGAATCCGCCCGCTGCGCGATCAGTCCCGCCTGGGCACCCGAGGGGTTGCGCCCACAAGTATCCCAGCCGCTCGGCAGATCGATGCCCATCCACAGCATGCCGTGCTGGGCGGCAAAAATCTGCAGTGTCTGGATCGTGTTCAGCTGGTCGCCGCTCGGACTGCCGCCGATGGTAAATCCCGCGGCCAACTTGCCGGCCCAGGCGCGCTGGCTGTAGCGCTCGCTGGTGGCGTCCATAAATGCTTTGAACTGTGCGGCAACCGTACCCATAAAGGTGGGCGAGCCGAACACAATGCCGTCGCAGTGATCCAGTTGCCGCATTATTTCCCTGTTTTTGTAGCGGCCGTGGTCTATATCAGTGTCTGCAATTTTCAATACCACGGCTTCGGCGCCAGCCACCGAGTGAATGCCGGCCGCAACCGCCTGTGCCAGTATTTCGCTGGTGCCTGTCGCCGAGTAATAGACAACGGCAAACTTTGTCATGCGTGCTGCTCCTGCGGTGCAAACAGGCTGCCGATGGCCAGATCCACCTCGGGCCCGTTGGGCACTCGGATACCGAAGATGTCGGCGAGTGTTCGGCGCACATCCTGTGGGCTCGCCAGCCGGACGACCGTTTTCGGGCCCGTCAGCGGATGATAGGTAAGCTCCCGGTTCAACAGCGTGTGACGTCCGCCGGAAAACGCGCGGGCCGCCACCAACTGTCTGACAAAGCGCGATTCGGGATGGGTGGAGCAGTACCAGTTGAACACCGTGTAATCGCCGGCTGACTGTTTCTGCAGGTCGAAGCGGTAGACCGGCAACCAGCTCGAACCGATTTTCGATTCCAGCAGGTAGTCGCCGTCGACCCTGCGCAGGCGATAGTCCCCTTGCGGGGTGATCTGCTCCGCGCGCTCGTCCAGCCGCAGTGGCGCGGTGGGCGTCTGTCCGCCGAAACCGACATCGACCAAATAGGGGATGCCGTCGATCTCGGCGCTAAGGATCATATGGGACTGGGCGGGCTGGTGACCTGCCGGTGCCTGCCACAGTACGCGCGCCGCCAGCCCGAGAACCGGTATGCCGATCGCTTCCAGTACCGCGCGCAACAGGTTGTTCTGCTCATAGCAGTAGCCGCCCCGCCCTTCCCGCACCAGCTTGCGCTCCACCGACGCCAGGTCGATATCCACGGGCCAGCCGAGAAACGGGTTCAGGTTTTCAAATGGAATGAACTGGGTGTGATGCTTGACGAGTGCGCTCAACGTGTGGAGATCTGCCGACGGCCTACCCCTAAAGTCGATGCGCTGCAGATATGCGTCCAGGTCTATCGCTGCTGTGGGCATTTTGGCTGCTTCCTCTGTGCCAATGAACGAGGCGTGCAGCTTAAGAGCTCAAGCAAGGTTGAGGTCAAGATATCAGATGGAAAAAAATAGTGTGGGCGGATTCCGGGCCCGCTCAGACAATCCGCTCAGGCGCCGAATTCAGTTCCAGTCGCACCGCAATGAATTTTGACGTGGGCGTGTAACTGCCGACGCCGTAACTCTCCAGTGGCACCAGGGGGTTCGCCTCGGGATAGTAAGTCGCGGCCTGCCCTACGGGGATATCGAAGGCAATCAGGGTAAAGCCCCGTACCCGGCGCTCGATTTCGTCGCCCCACAGGGACACGATATCGACCTTCTGGCCATCCTCGAATCCCAGTCGGTGAATATCCTCGAGGTTCGCGAACAGCACGTGGCGATCGCCTTTCACGCCGCGGTAGCGGTCGTTGAGGCTGTAAACCGTCGTGTTGAACTGGTCGTGGGAGCGCAGGCTCTGCAATATCAGATCGGGCTTGCGCGCCTTGCCGCGCACGCGCTCATTGAGCAGGGAATCCGGCAGCGGGTGGCTGATAAATTTTGTCCGGCCTATATCGGTGTTCCAGCGCCGCTCGGCCGCCGGATTCTGCAGGTAGAAGCCGCCGGGCTGTTCGAGCCTGCGGTTGAAGTCGCCAAAACCGGGAATCACATCGGCGATCAGATCGCGAATCCGGCTGTAGTCCTCCACCAGTGACAGCCAGTCGACGATGCCTTTTCCGAGTGTCACATCGGCGATACCGGCGACAATCGCCGGCTCCGAGCGCATCTGCGCCGACAGCGGCTGCAACTGGCCGAAGGAGGCGTGCACCATGCTGAAGGAGTCCTCGACCGTAACGGCCTGGGGGCCCGCTTTCTGCCGGTCGATATCTGTCCTGCCCAGGCAGGGCAGGATCAGGGCCTCACTACCGGTCACCAGGTGGCTGCGATTGAGCTTGGTGCTGATCTGCACCGTCAGCCGGCACCGGCGCAGTGCTTTGTGCGTGCGCGCGCTGTCCGGTGTCGCCTGCGCGAAATTGCCGCCCAGGCCGACAAACACCTTGATCCGCCCCTGCTCCATCGCCTCGATGGTCTTCACCACATTGACGCCATCGGCCCGGGGGCAGGTGAAACCGAAACGCTGCTCGAGTGCCTGCAGCAATTTGGGCGGTGGTCTGTCGGCGATGCCCATGGTGCGGTCGCCCTGGACGTTACTGTGCCCGCGCACGGGGCACAGGCCGGCGCCGGGACGGCCGATCTGGCCGCGCAGCAGTTGCAGGTTGGTGATTTCCTGAATGGTCGGCACCGAGTGCCGGTGCTGGGTAATGCCCATGGCCCAGCAGAAGATGACCCGCTCGCTGCGGCTGAAAATATGCGCGGCCCTTTCCAGCTCCGCGCGCTGCAGGCCGCTCTGGGCGAGGATATGCCCCCAGCTGCTCGCTTCCACCGCCGCGCGGTATTCCTCGAATCCGCTGCAGTGCTTGGCAATAAACTCCAGGTCGAGCGGGGCTTTCGCGCCATCCGTGTCGGCTTCGCGCTGCCACTGGAACAGAAATTTCGCGATGCCGCGGATTGCTGCCATATCCCCGCCGAGCGCCGGGCGGAAATAGGCCGTGTTCATGGCGGAATCCCCGTCGGTCAGCATCTGCATTGGGTCCTGGGGGGCCTGGAAGCGCTCCAGGCCCCGCTCCCTCAGCGGATTGAAGACCACTACCTGGGCGCCCCGCCGCACCGCCTCCCGCAGCGGCTCCAGCATGCGCGGGTGATTGGTGCCCGGATTCTGCCCGACGACAAAGATGGCATCGGCCAGCCCGAAATCCTCGTAGGTCACCGTACCCTTGCCGGTGCCGATACTCTCACTGAGCGCGACACCGCTCGCCTCGTGGCACATATTCGAGCAGTCAGGCAGGTTGTTGGTGCCGTAGCTTCGGGCGAACAGCTGGTACAGAAAGGCCGCTTCGTTGCTGGCGCGGCCGGACGTATAGAAGGCGGCTTCGTCGGGCGACGCCAAGCCGTTGAGGTGGTCGGCGATGATGGCAAAGGCCTGGTCCCAGCTGATCGGCCGGTAGTGATCCGCGCGGCCGTCAAAGTACATGGGTTCGGTCAAACGCCCCTGGTACTCGAGCCAGTAATCGTCGTGCTTCAGCAACTGACTGATACTGTTGCCCTGAAAGAACGCCGCGTCCACGCCGCGCCCGGTCGCCTCCCAGTTGACCGCTTTGGCGCCGTTTTCGCAGAAGCGGATGCGGCCCTCTTCCGGCGCTTCGCCCCAGGCACAGCTGGGGCAGTCGAAGCCGCCGTGCTGGTTCGTCTGCAACATCGCGCGCAGGTTCTTGAAAGGTTGCTTGCTGTCGCGCCAGGCATGGGCCACGCTGCGCAACGCGCCCCAGCCGGCCGCGGGACGCTGGTAGGGACGGAAACGGAATCGATCGGCGGGCGGTTTCATCCGGGCTCCTTGCCGCTCTGCGCCAGAGGGGAATAGAGGCGCGCCGGCCCCTGGGCGGGCTGGTGCAACAGGTTGAGGTGGTATTCCCGGGCCCAGCGCACACTCATGTCGGTGGGTGAAGAGAGGCTGACGAGCGTTCCCACACCAGCCCGCGCGGCTTTCTGAATCAGTTCCAGGCTGCAGCGGCTGGTGATGGCCACGAAACCGCTGCGCGGCGCAAGACCGCGTCGCAGGCAGGCGCCCAGCAATTTGTCCATCGCATTGTGACGGCCGATATCCTCCCGGCACAGCAGTGTCTCACCATCGCTATCGACATAGATCGCCGCGTGCATGGCGCCACTGCGGCGTCCGTGTTTCTGCGCCTTGCGGAACCGCTCGCGCAGGCCACGCAAGTGCGCGGATGGGGGCGGCGGCGCATTGCCGGATTCCGGCTGGAATCGCGGTAGCGGTGCCAGCGCCTGTGACAGTGCCTGGACGCCGCAGAGCCCGCAGCCGCTGCTTCCGGCGAGTGCCCGGCGCGCGAGCCTGAGCTCGTGGTGTGCGCGCTGGTTGAGCCGCACTTCGAGTCGGACCGTATCGCACGCGCGCTGCAACTGGATATCGAGGATCTGATGCAGATCCTGGACTATGCCGTTGGCGACACTGAAGCCGATGGCATAGTCTTCCAGGTCCTCAGGCGTCGCCATCATCACCGCGTGGTTGACGCCGTTGTAGCTGATGGCCACCGCGGTTTCCTCAGCCAGTTGCTGAAAGCCGGCAACGGCAGCTTCCCCGGCAGCCCTTTCCGCCCGGATTGCGTATTGAATCCCCTCTCGCATCAGCTTATCCACCGACCCTCGCACCGCGGGAACGGCCTTGGTCGTTTTCGAAGACGTAGCAGACATGGTCGCATCCTCGTTGCCGCTGCATCGCCAATTGTCACAGGGCCAAGAATATACCGGGCGTATTTTGTGTGCGGATGGCTCGGGCGCCACTTCACCGATGGCGTCGCCGATTACAGCGAAAGGCGTGAGATTCAGCGAGGCAGGCCGGAAAAGTGAGGCAAGAAAAACCCCGCGCAGGGCGGGGTTTTCGTAGGAAAGCTATCGCTATCAGGCGTTCCCGACGCTGGCCTTGAACTCGCGGCGCCGGCGGTGCAGCACCGGCTCGGTATAACCGTTTGGCTGCGCGCAGCCTTCGAACACCAGTTCGCAGGCCGCCTGGAAGGCGATGCTGCTGTCAAAGTTGGGCGACATGTCGCGGTAGTCGGGATCCCCGGCATTCTGGCGGTCCACCACCGCCGCCATGCGCTGCATGGTCTCCATGACCTGCTGCCTGGTCACGACACCCTGCCTGAGCCAGTTGGCGATATGCTGCGAGGAGATCCGCAGCGTCGCGCGGTCTTCCATCAGGCCGACATCGTTGATATCCGGCACCTTGGAACAACCGACACCCTGCTCCACCCAGCGCACGACATAGCCGAGAATGCCCTGGGCGTTGTTGTCCAGCTCGCGCTGAACATCTTTCGCACTCCAGTTGGGATTTTCCGCTACCGGCACCGTCAGGATGTCGTCCAGCTTCGCGCGGGGTCGGCCGGCCAGTTCCTGCTGGCGCTTGGCCACATCCACCTTGTGGTAGTGCAGCGCGTGCAGCGTGGCGGCGGTCGGCGACGGCACCCAGGCGGTGTTGGCGCCGGCCATCGGATGGGCCAGCTTGGCGTGCATCATCGCCGCCATCTGGTCCGGAATCGGCCACATGCCCTTGCCGATCTGCGCCCTGCCCTTGAGTCCGGTGGCCAGGCCGACATCCACATTCCAGTCTTCGTAGGCGCTGATCCACTTGGACTGCTTCATGTCGCCCTTGCGAATCATCGGGCCGGCGAGCATGGAGGTATGGATCTCGTCGCCGGTGCGGTCGAGGAAGCCGGTATTGATGAATACCACCCGCTCCTTGGCCACGGCGATACAGGCCTTCAGATTGACGGTCGTGCGGCGCTCTTCGTCCATGATGCCCATCTTCACCGTATTGCGCGCGAGCCCGAGCGCATCCTCGATGCGATCAAACAGCGTATTGGCGAAGGCGACCTCTTCCGGCCCGTGCATTTTCGGCTTCACGATATAGATGCTGCCGGTGCGGGAATTTTTCAGCGGCCCCTTTCCACGAATATCGTGCAGCGCTATCAGGCTGGTGATCATGCCGTCGAGGATGCCTTCCGGCACTTCTCTGCCATCGGCGTCGAGCACCGCGTCGTTGGTCATCAGGTGGCCGACGTTGCGGATAAACAACAGGCTGCGCCCGGGCAGTGTCAGGGAATTTCCGTTTGGTGTCGTGTATTCGCGATCGGCATTCAGCTTGCGCTCGATGGTCTTGTCGCCCTTGCTGATAGTCTCCTTCAGGTCGCCCTTCATCAGCCCCAGCCAGTTGCGGTAGACCAGCACCTTGTCCTCGGCATCGACGGCGGCCACCGAGTCCTCGCAATCCATGATCGTGGTCAGCGCGGATTCCAGCAGGATGTCCTTGATACCGGCGGCATCGGCCTTGCCAACCGCGTTGGCGCGGTCGATCTGGATTTCAAAACGCAGACCGTGCTGCTTCAGCAGTATCCCGCTCGGGTTTTCCGAATCGCCGCTGTAGCCGACGAACTGCTTGGATTTTTTCAGCGTGGCGATATCGCCGTTCGACAGTTCGATCTCCAGCAGCGAGCCGTTAATGCGGTACTGCACCGCATTCCTGTGACTGCCGCAGGTCAGGGGCGCCGACTGGTCGAGAAAATCCCGCGCGTACTCGATGACCTTTGTCCCGCGGACAGGATTGTATTGACCGCCTTTTTCAGCGCCGCCCTCTTCGCTGATCACATCGGTGCCGTAAAGGGCGTCATAGAGACTGCCCCAGCGGGCATTGGCGGCGTTCAGCGCATAGCGCGCATTCATTACCGGTACCACAAGCTGGGGTCCGGCCATGGTGGCGATTTCCGGGTCGACGTTTTCCGTCGTCGCGGTGAAGTCCGCCGGCTCCTCGACCAGATAGCCGATCTCACGCAGGAAAGACTTGTAACGCTCCAGATCGCGATAGGAACCGGGGTTGTCGCTGTACCAGCGGTCGATCTTTTCCTGCAGCTGGTCGCGCTTCTCCAGCAGGGCCCGGTTCACCGGTGCCAGGTCGTGGATGATTCTCTCGAACTCGGCCCAAAACACATCAGCGCTGACTCCGGTGCCGGGAATGACTTCTTCGTTGACCAGTTTGTGCAGTACTGCTGCGACTTGCAGTTCGCCGATTTGGACTCGTTCCGTCATATCCTGGGCCTCTCGCTGGTCGTGGGAACTCAATGGTCGGTGTTGCGGCATTCTAAACAGCCGGCATTCCATATCGCTAATTTATAGGCGCAATTCTCACTATTCACATTTTGAATTTTGTTTTGAGGTCGTTGTGTTCGCTTCGAGAAAGCTTGTTCTCGCGAAGCGCTCAATGCTAAGGCCCTGATGCCGGGGGCTGTTTGCGGGACTGTCTGCGAGAGGGACCTCGCAGACAAGCCTACAGGGATGTATTCACGGCGTGTCCCGCAAACAGCCCGCGGTAGCTGGGCCGCCACTTGGTCGCTACTAGGTACGCTCTTATAGCTGACGGCCGATATCCAGAATCAACCGCCGCAACCAGCGATGCGGCGCGCTCTGCTGCAGCAGCGGGCTCCAGGCCATCTTCAGTTCCAATGGCGGTATCTCCAGCGGTGGGTCGCGGCGCGCCACGCGCGGGTTGTCTTTCGCCAGCTGCGCCAGCCGCGTCGGTACCGTGACGATCAGGTCGCTCTGCTCGGCGAGCAGCATGGCCACCTGGTAGTGGCGGGTGAAAACCGAGATATCCCGCTTCTCCCCCAGGCGTCCGATAGCCTCATCCACCCAGCCCAGCCGCTGCACATCCTCCGGATTGACGCCCACACCGACGCCCATACCGGTCTTGCTGACCCAGATATGCTGGGCCATCAGGTAACTCTGCAGATTGTAGTCTTCGAGGATCGGGTTATCGGCGCGCATGACACAGGAGAAGGAGTCCCGCCACACGGTGGCCTGGTGAAAGCTCTGCGGCATGCTGTCGAAGCGGTTGATCACCATGTCCACCTTGCCCTGCTCCACATCGACGAAGCTGACGTCGCTCGGGGTCATGATGTCCAGGCTGATACCCGGCGCCTGCTCCCGCAGCAGGATCAGCAGGGCCGGAATCAGCGTGGACTCGGCGTAGTCGCTGGCCATAATGCGGAAGGTGCGCCGCGCCTCGGCGGGCTCGAAATCCCGGTTGGGCTGGATCACCCGGTCGATGGAGGCGAGCGCCTCGCGCACCATCGGCTGCAGTTCCAGCGCGCGCTCGGTGGGCATCATGCCCTCCCGGGTGCGCACCAGCAGCGGGTCGTCGAACAGCTCCCGCAGCCGTTTCAGGCCGTTGCTCATCGCGGGCTGGGACAACCCCAGGTAATTGGCGGCGCGGGTCACATTGCGCTCGCGCAGCAGCACATCCAGGTAGACCAGCAGGTTCAGGTCGGCTCTTTCCAGATTCATAGGGTATTCGTAAGACTGATAGCGAAAATAAAATCAATAAATTGGGCAAATTATGCCTGGCCCTCTAGCATATGCAACAACATTTCGCAGTCATCTTTTCAAGGAAATACCGCCATGCCCACTTATTCTCAAGAAATCGAAGCGGCAGCCAAGCTCTGTGAAGCCAACGGGAGCTCCTGGGACGCCATCAACCCGGAATCTGTGGCCCGTATGCGCCTCCAGAACAAGTTCAAGACCGGCCTGGATATCGCCAAATACACCGCCGATATCATGCGTAGGGATATGGCGGCCTACGATCGGGACTTCACCAAGTACACCCAGTCACTGGGTTGCTGGCACGGATTTATCGGCCAGCAGAAAATGATTTCCATCAAGAAGCATTTTGCAGGCAACACCGACCGCCGCTACCTGTACCTGTCCGGCTGGATGGTGGCCGCCCTGCGCAGCGATTTCGGCCCTCTGCCGGACCAGTCCATGCACGAGAAGACTGCGGTCTCCGGTCTGATCGAAGAGCTGTATACCTTCCTGCGCCAGGCGGATGCACGCGAGCTGGGCGGCCTGTTCCGCGAGCTGGATGCGGCCCGTGAAGCCGGCGATAAGGCCGCGGAAAAGGCGATCATCGAAAAAATCGACAACCACGTCACCCACGTGGTGCCGATTATCGCCGACATCGACGCAGGTTTCGGTAACGCGGAAGCCACCTACCTGCTGGCGAAGAGAATGATCGAGGCCGGCGCCTGCTGTATCCAGATTGAAAACCAGGTCTCTGACGAGAAGCAGTGCGGCCACCAGGACGGTAAGGTAACCGTTCCCCACGAGGACTTCCTGGCCAAGATACGTGCGGTGCGCTACGCCTTCCTCGAACTGGGCGTCGACAACGGTGTAATCGTTGCCCGCACCGATTCCCTGGGTGCCGGCCTGACCAAGCAGATTGCCGTCACCAAAGAGCCGGGCGACCTGGGTGACCAGTACAACGCCTTCCTGGATTGCGATGAAGTGGCACCGGGCGATCTGGCCAATGGCGACGTCATCATTAATCGCGATGGCAAGCTGCTGCGACCGAAGCGCCTGCCTTCCAACCTGTTCCAGTTCCGCAAAGGTACCGGTGAAGCCCGCTGCGTCCTGGACAGCGTCACCTCCCTGCAGAACGGTGCCGACCTGATCTGGATCGAAACCGAGAAGCCCCACGTGGGCCAGATCGGTGCCATGATGGACGAGATTCGCAAGCAGGTTCCGAACGCGAAGCTCGTGTACAACAACAGCCCGTCCTTCAACTGGACCCTGAACTTCCGCCAGCAGGTATTCGATGCCTGGAAGGAAGAAGGCAGAGACGTTTCCGCGTACAACCGCGACAAGCTGATGAGCGCCGAGTACGACGACTCCGAACTGTCCAGGGTCGCGGACGAGAAGATCCGTACCTTCCAGGCGGATGCCGCCCGCGAAGCGGGTATCTTCCACCACCTGATCACCCTGCCGACCTACCACACCGCCGCCCTGTCTACCGACAACCTGGCCAAAGAGTACTTCGGCGAAAAAGGCATGTTGGGTTACGTGGAAGGCGTGCAGCGCAAGGAAATCCGCCAGGGTATCGCCTGCGTGAAACACCAGAATATGGCCGGCTCCGACATGGGCGACGACCATAAGGATTACTTCTCCGGCGAGGCCGCACTGAAAGCTGCGGGTAAAGACAACACCATGAACCAGTTCGGCTAAGGCAGAAAAATGCTCCCTGCGTTTGCACCGGGCACATCCATGTGCCCGCCCCTTCGGGCAGCTTCGCTGTGCCAAATTGCTCCCGGCCATTTGACCTGCATGACCGCCATCCATGGCGGCCTCGCAGTCAGCAAACCGGAGTTCAAGTAACTCGGAATAGCTGGCTCCTGCCTTTTATTCACTCACTTTTTGGGGCCACTTTGTGGCCCCTTTTTTGTATCTGTTCGAAGCGGGAAAAACCGCGCCAAATTCGACTAGCCTTAGGGAATGACTGTGTCGACTTGGCGGATGCTATGGCAGCTTCAAGCCGGGTTCTGGTATTGAATTCCGGCAGCTCCTCGCTCAAGTTTGCGCTGCTCGACCCCCACTGTGGCGAAAAGTACATGAGCGGTATCGGCAAGGCTCCGGGAAGTCCCGGGCCATTGCTCCCCTGTAAGTCCCCGGGACAGAAGCGCAGCGCGGCGCTGGGCAGCGACGCGGCACACGCCGTAGTGATTGAGCGGTTCGCCCATTCGGTCTTGATCGACCAGAATGTCATCGATGCCATCGCCGAATCTGCTGCGCAGGCGCCAGACACTCAATACCTGATCGCAGCCATTGGTTTACGAGATCTTCGAGGGAGAACAAGAGATGACGACAGGCAACTACGATCGCAAGGCGGAGATCGCCGCCATTGAGAAAGACTGGGCTGAGAATCCGCGCTGGAAAGGCGTGAAGCGCACCTACAGCAGCGAGGACGTGGTACGCCTGCGCGGCTCCATCAAGCGCGAGAACACCATCGCCAAGCGCGGCGCCGAGAAACTGTGGCAACTGGTCAACGAGGGCGGCCGCCCCTCCTTCCGTCCGGACAAAGACTTCGTGAACGCCATGGGCGCCCTCACCGGTGGCCAGGCGGTTCAGCAGGTTAAGGCCGGCGTCCAGGCAATCTACCTGTCCGGCTGGCAGGTAGCGGCTGACGCCAACACCTCCGAGACCATGTACCCGGACCAGTCCCTCTACCCGGTGGATTCCGTGCCGGCCGTGGTACGCCGCATCAACAACGCCTTCGAGCGCGCCGACCAGATCCAGTGGATGACCGGCAAGAACCCGGGCGATGCCGGTTATATCGATTACTTCGCGCCGATCGTCGCGGACGCCGAGGCCGGCTTCGGCGGCGTGCTGAACGCCTATGAACTGATGAAGAACATGATCCGCGCCGGCGCCGCCGGTGTGCACTTCGAGGACCAGCTGGCATCCGTGAAGAAGTGCGGCCACATGGGCGGCAAGGTACTGGTTCCGACCCAGGAAGCGATACAGAAACTGATCGCCGCACGCCTGGCGGCCGACGTGGAAGGTGTGCCGACCATCGTCCTGGCCCGCACTGACGCCAACGCCGCCGACCTGCTGACTTCAGACTGCGACGCACGCGATGCCCCCTTCCTCACCGGAGAGCGCACGGCGGAGGGTTTCTATCGCGTGAAAGCCGGGATCGACCAGGCAATTGCCCGCGGCCTGGCCTACGCACCCTACGCCGACCTGCTGTGGTGTGAAACCGCCACTCCGAACCTGGACGAGGCGAAGAAATTCGCCGAGGCGGTGCGCAAGGAGTACCCGGACCAGCTGCTGTCCTACAACTGCTCGCCCTCCTTCAACTGGAAGAAGAACCTGGACGACGCCACCATCGCCAGGTTCCAGCGCGAGCTGTCCGCGATGGGCTACAAGTTCCAGTTCATCACGCTCGCGGGTATCCACAACATGTGGAACGGCATGTTCAACCTCGCCTACGAGTACGCCCGCGAGGATATGACCGCCTATGTGCGCCTGCAGGAGAAGGAATTTGCCGATGCCGAGCGCGGTTACACCTTCGTCGCGCACCAGCAGGAAGTGGGTACCGGCTACTTCGACGATATGACCAATGTGATTCAGGGCGGCCAGTCCTCCGTGACTGCACTGACCGGTTCTACCGAAGAAGAGCAGTTCAAGTAAGCAACGCCTCTATATCCCTTCACGCATGATTCGGGCCGCTGACGCGGCCCCTTTTTGCGCGCCACCAGCAGACTCGCCGCCGCAACCACGAAGAATGTGCCGGAAGCGTCTAGCCTTATGGCATACGTCTGGTTTATTGGCGGGCCCCATGCGTAGCTCCGGTTTAGTGCTGACACTCAATTCGGGCAGTTCCTCACTGAAGTTCGCGGTGATGGACCCGGAGTCCGGAGAGACGGCACTCGATGGCATCGGCGATGCGCTGGACACACCGGCGCCGTCCCTGTCGTGGAACTACAGCGACGAAAAATCCGAACGCGAACTGCCTGCGGGAGCCGCCCACGGTGCCGTTATCGACTTCCTGGTCGATATGCTGCAACAGGATCTGCCGGAGCTGCGGCGTCAACTGATCGCGGTGGGCCACCGTGTGGTTCACGGCGGTGAGTATTTTTCCCGCTCGGTGCTGATCGATCGCGCTGTCATCGACGCGATCGCCGAGTGCTCGGATCTGGCACCGCTGCACAACCCGGCCGGACTACTGGGAATCCGCACCGCCCTGGCCGCCTTTCCGCAGTTGCCGCAGGTTGCGGTGTTCGACACCGCCTTTCACCAGACGCTGCCGGAACACGCCTATCTCTACGCCCTGCCCTATGCGCTTTACCGCGATCACCGCATTCGCCGCTACGGCATGCACGGCAGCAGCCACCGCTTTGTCAGCGAGCGCGCGGCACAACTGCTGAACAAGCCGATTTCTGAAGCCAACATCGTCTCCGCGCACCTGGGCAACGGCGCCTCGGTGGCGGCGATAAAAGGCGGCGTCAGTGTCGATACCAGTATGGGACTGACGCCACTAGAAGGATTGGTGATGGGCACCCGCTGCGGCGACCTGGATCCCGGCATTCTGATCCATCTGGCGGAGTCGCTGGACTATTCCCTCGGCCAGATCAGCCGTCTGTTGAACCGCGACAGCGGGCTATTGGGCGTCTCCGAGCTCAGCAGTGACTGCCGCGAGCTGGAGCGAGCCGCTGCAGACGGCCACAGGGGCGCGCGCCTGGCACTGGAAATTTTCTGTTACCGGTTGGCTAAGTATGTCGCCGCCTACCATGTGCCTTTGCTGCGCGTCGATGCCGTGGTGTTTACCGGCGGCATCGGCGAAAACTCTTGCTTTGTCCGCGAGAAGGTCTTGCAGTGGCTGCGCTGCCTCGACTACGAACTCGACACTGCCCGCAATCAGCAGACCCGCTTCGGCGCCGAGGGCCGCATCACCGCCCCCGGGCCCGCAGCGCTGGTCGTACCGACCAACGAGGAGTGGATCATTGCGCGGGACGCAGCGGCGCTGGTGCGCGACGCGCGGGGATAGCGAACTATGTCCCGCACCATCATGTTGGTTCCGCTCAATGCCCGCGTAGGTATAACGTCGGTGAGCCTGGGAATACTCCGCGCGCTGGAGCGCAACGGCGTCGGAGTCGCGTTTTTCAAGCCGATTGCCGAGCCACCGACACACGAATCCGGGAACGAACGCTCCACGGCGATACTGCGCAAGGCATCGGGTCTGGAAATCCCGGAATCGTTCAGTGCGCAGCATGCGGAGGCATTGATCACCTCCGGCAAGCAGTCGGAGCTGCTCGAAGAGATAGTGGCACGCTACCGCGCGGGCGCCGCGGCCGCTGATGTGGTGCTGGTGGAGGGCCTGCTGCCCCTGCCCGACAGCCAGTTTACCAACCAGATGAACTATCAGATCGCCAAAGCCCTGGATGCGGAAGTTGTCCTGGTGGCCTGCCCCAGCCGAAATTCCACCCAGCAACTCAGAGAGCGGCTGGAATTTGCCACGACCTTGTTCGGCGGCGCGGAAGCCAAGCGGGTGGTCGGTTGCATTATCAACAAGGTGGGCGCGCCGCTGTGGATGGCCGATGCACCGGGTGCGGAGATCAGCGGGGTCTTGCAGCAAACCGGTGCACATCGCAGCGAGCTCGATATCCTGTCGCTCTATAGCAAGAGTCCGCTGCGAATCGTCGGCTGCATCCCCTGGAGTGCCGATCTGCTGGCACCGCGGGCGGTGGATCTGGCCAGGCACTTCGATGCGGAAATCATCCATTGGGGCGAACTGGAAACACGGCGGCTGCACAGCATCACCTTCTGCTCCCGCTCCCTGGGCAACATGATCTATCGCTTCGTGCCCGGCGCCATGCTGGTGACCTCCGGTGACCGTCCCGATGTGGTAGTGGCGGCCTGCCTGGCGGCGATGAACGGCGTGAAAATCGGCTGCCTGCTATTGACCGGCGGTTACCAGATGCAGGCCACGGTGCACAAGCTATGCACGCCGGCATTGGAGACTGGCCTGCCGCTACTGCTGGTGCAGACCAACACCTGGCAGACGGCCATGCAGCTGCAGACCTTCAATACGCGCACGCCCGCGGACGATCTGGAGCGCATCGACAGGGTACAGGACTTTATCGCCGGGCACCTGGACCAGCGCTGGATCGAGTCACTCGCGGTCGAATCGGAGCGGCCGAAACGCCTGTCACCCGCCGCGTTCCGCTACCAGCTGACGGAGCTGGCGCGGCAGGCCGACAAGCGTATCGTGTTGCCGGAGGGCACCGAGCCCCGCACGGTAAAGGCGGCGGTGATCTGCGCCGAGCGCGGTATCGCCCGGCCGGTGCTGCTCGGCATCTTGGCTGAAATCCACCGCGTGGCGGAACAACAGGGGCTGGAGCTACCGGACGCAATCGAAATCGTCGAGCCGGACAAGGTGCGCGAGGACTATGTGGAGCCGATGGTGGCGCTGCGCCGGAATAAAGGACTGACCCAGGTGGTCGCACGGGAGCAGCTGCAGGACAACGTGGTACTGGGCACCATGATGCTGGCGCGGGGCGAGGTGGACGGCCTGGTGTCCGGTGCGGAGCACACCACCGCAAACACCGTCCGCCCGGCGCTGCAGTTGATCAAGACCGCCCCGGATGCGGCGCTGGTGTCATCGGTGTTCTTTATGCTGCTGCCGGAGCAGGTACTGGTCTACGGCGACTGTGCCATCAATCCGGACCCGAATGCCGAGGAGCTGGCGGAGATCGCTATACAGTCCGCGGACTCGGCTCGGGCCTTTGGCATAGATCCGCGCGTGGCGATGATCAGTTACTCCACCGGCAGTTCGGGTGGCGGCTCGGATGTAGAGAAAGTCCGCGAAGCGACGCGCCTGGCCAAGGAAAAACGCCCGGACCTGATCATTGACGGACCGCTGCAGTACGACGCGGCGGTGATGGAAAATGTCGCCGAGGCCAAGGCGCCCGACAGCCCTGTGGCCGGGCGGGCAACGGTATTTATTTTTCCGGACCTGAACACCGGCAACACCACCTACAAGGCGGTGCAGCGCAGCGCGGACCTGGTCAGTATCGGTCCAATGCTGCAGGGGCTGCGCAAGCCGGTGAATGATCTGTCCCGGGGCGCACTGGTGGACGATATCGTCTACACCATCGCCCTGACTGCCATTCAGGCGGCTCAGAGCAAGGGGAGCAAGGTGAGCAAGGTGAGCAAGGTGAGCAAGTGCTGATAGCGTCTCAGTCCCAGCGCAGGGGGCGCTTTCGGTCGACAAATTTATCGAGGGCGCCCGCTACGGCATAGGCCTCGAGCCGGTGCTCATAGGTGTCGGTGCGCTCGAACTCCATCCGCGCCAGGCAGCGGTGCACCCAGGCGAATTGCTCTGAGTGGTCTTTCCAGATGCGGCGTCCGGCGAGCACCAGGGGCAGCATTTTCCACCACTTCTTGCTGCCGACTTTCAGTTGCTTGAGGGCAATCGCCAGCAGCGCCTCCTCGTCGGTGAAGTCGGTACCCAGCGGAAAGTACGGCAGTAACTGCATTGCCGCGGCATCGCCGAAAACCGCTGCGATTCGCTCCGGCGTATTGGCGGTAAACTGCAGCGGTATTGCGTAGTCTTTCTCCACCTTGCCCGCGCCCTTGGCCTTGTCGAGCAGCTCGTCCTGGAAGGCGCTGTCACAGATACAGAGCATCGACACCATCACATCGCGGTCGCTCTTGCCACGCAGGTCGGCGACACCGTATTCGGTGACGACGATATCGCGCAGATGGCGGGGAATTGTGCACTGCGGATACTCCCACACAATATTGCTGCTCCGCTCACCGTTGCTGTGACGCGTGCTCGGCAGTGCGATGATCGAGCGGGCGCCCGCCAGTTCGTGGGCCTGGGCGACGAAGTTGTACTGCCCCCCTACCCCGCTGACCACCTGATTGCCGGCTACAGTGTCGGAAACAACGGCCCCGTTCAGCGTCACCATCATCGCCGAATTGATAAAGCGTGCATCGCGGCGCTGGGCGGCCTTGAGTTCGCGATCCGACTGCAGGTCGTTGATAAAATCAATCGATGTCATGCCGATACCCGCGCGCTCCGGGTCCGGCAGCTCGCGCAACTCCTGGTACATGGATTCGGGCCCGAGATAAAAGCCGCCGTGCAGCCAGATGCCCCCTTGCAGCTGTTCATTGAGGCAACGGCCCAACAGGCGTCGCCGGCCGTGCTCGCTGTGCAGGTCGCATTCTTCCTCTTCGCCCTGCGGGTTCAGTAGCTTGTGGCCGCGCCAACTGTAGCTGGGATCGACAATGCCCAGTGCCTGCAGAAATTCCGTATCCGCGGGCGTCAGCGGGCAGCGGATACGGCCGCTGTTTTTCAGCGCCAGCAGCATCTCTTCATTGACGGTGGAAGTAATCTCGTCGCAGTCCAGCAACCGCTGCAGTACCGCATCCGGGTAGACTTCACGGGTCAGCACACCGGCCCGGCGCAGGTGCAGGAAGCCCGGCGGTACCATTTCGCTGGCCCCGTAGAGCCCCTTCTTGAACGGCTCGAGCATCGGCGGCAGCTTTTCCCGCAACTGCAGCGAATCGTCGCTGGTAAGGTCGCGTACCAGGTCGCGATAGACACGGTTATCTGTCTGACGCAAACGCAGCGCGTGGCAGATGGCATCGCCGAGTGCGCCGATGCCCACCTGCAGCGTGCCGCCATCGGGAACCAGGCTGGCAATATGAAATGCCTGCGCGTAGTCGGTATTGCTGACCGGCAGCGAAGGCGCGGCGAACAGCGGCGCGTCGAAAGTATCCCCTTCGAGCAGGAAATCAAATTCAGACGCGGCCAGTTCGCTGTCGCCGACCATATAGGGCAGCTGTGGATTGACCTCGCCCACCAGCAACAGCGGGTAATCCGCCCGCTCCCCGGCCAGACGGAGCAGTGGCAGCGTGAGGTCCGGGTTGCAGCTGAGACTGAAACACTCCCCATCCGCCCCACCCGGCGACACCATCTGTGCAATGACATTGACGCCGCGATCCAGCAGGTCTCTCGGCACGTGGGTGTAATTCGCACTCACATAGCCCTGTTGTGCGCTGGCGTTGCCGACATAAGTGCCGGGCTGCATAAAAAACTCGCACACCTCGATATTGCCCGGCAGCAATCCCTTGCGCCGCGCTGGTGTATAGCCCAGGTCCTGGTAATGGTTGTAGAGGCGGTCCAGCAGCGGCTGCACGAAACGCCGCCCCAGTTCCCCGCTGCCGACGGGGCGTTCCAGGGTAAGCGCGGTAAAGATGGTCAGGGAAATGGATGGATCGGCGGCGGCGCGGGCATAGAGCGCATTCGCAAAATGGTTGGCCTTGCCAATACCCAGCGGCAAGCCGAGCACGATGCGTTTGCCGATTTTTTCCAGCACCGCATCCACGCATTTTTCGGCGCAATCGAAGCGCCGCGGACTTTCGCCCTGGGACTCATCCATACGCTCTCTTGTCAGTTGCCGATCCTAACCTGCGACGGCGCTCTCCCGGCCGAGGTGATCGAAGTGATCCACCTGAATTGCCAAATCCACAGCGTCGGCGGTATCCCGCAATGACGCCGCCTCTTCCTCATTGATCAACTTTCGTTCCAGGCCCTCGTCGATGGTCGCGCGGCTCAGGGTCCGAATACCGCCTTTTTTCAGCTTGTCCCGCGCCTCTTCCGTGGCACAGACTTTGAGGAATGCCTGCTCCACCAGGTCAACCCCGTCGCCGGGATTGCCCAGAAACACCCCTTTGGTAAGGCGGTCGCGTGTTTCCGACGGCGTCATCAGCAGGTCCGCGCAGACCCGCGCCTGGCGATCCGAGGCAGTGTGGACACTGTGGCCCCAGGGCATGGTCAGGAAGTGCAGCCAAGGGCCGATAAATCGGCGCGGGAAGTTCTGGAAGACTTCCAGCAGACTGACTTCGATCCGGTGCAGGCCGGCGCGCATCGCGAATTCCAGTAATGGCCGGTCTTCTTTCGGGCTGCCGTCGTCCTTGAAGCGCTTCAGGGCGCAGCTCAGCAGGTACAGTTCGCTGAGTACATCGCCGAGACGCGAGGAGATCAGTTCCTTTCTCTTCAGCTCCCCACCCAGCGACATCAGTGATATCTCTGTCACCAGCGTCAGTACGGCCGAGTAGCGATTCAGCTGCCGGTAGTACTTGGCCGCGGCGCCCACGCCGCGCGGGCTGCTGGCAAAGAGCCCCACGGTCCAGCCGTGAAACACGCCGCGCAACAAGGTCTTGAACTGAAACCACATATGTTTCGGCAACAGCTTGTCCAGCGCCTCGATACCGGCATCGGTATCCGGATTTTCCGCCGCCATCATTTCCTCGAGCAGATACGGGTGACAGCGGATGGCGCCCTGGCCGAAGATCATCAGACTGCGTGTGAGGATATTCGCGCCTTCCACGGTAATGGCGACCGGTACGGCGCGGTATACATTGCCGATATAGTTCAGCGGGCCATCCATGATCGCCTTGCCGGCGTGGATGTCCATGGCGTCATTGATCGCCTCGCGCAGGCCGTGCGTCGCGTGCGCCTTCATGATGGCGGATACCACGGCGGGTTTGCGCCCCTCATCCAGCGCGCGGGTGGTTGTCTTGTGGGCGCTGTCGAGTACATAGGCGATCGAGGCGATTTCCGCCAGGCGCCGCTGCACGCCCTCGAATTTTCCGATCGGAATGCTGAACTGTTCGCGAATGCGCGCATAGGCACCGGTCGTGCGGGCCGCCATTTTCGCGCCACCGGTCGACAGCGACGGCAGTGAAATGCCACGGCCGGCGGCCAGTGCGCTCATCAGCATGTGCCAGCCGCGGCCGACGTTTTCCTGGCCCCCGATAATCCAGTCCATGGGGATGAACACATCCTTGCCCCAGTTGGGCCCGTTCTGGAATGCCTGCATGGCCGGCAGGTGGCGCTGGCCGATGGTGACGCCCTCGGTATCTGTGGGAACCAGGGCTACCGTAATGCCCAGTTCCTCTTTTTCGCCGAGAATATGCTCCGGATCGTAGAGCTTGAAGGCGAGCCCGAGCACCGTCGCCACCGGGCCCAGGGTGATATAGCGCTTGTGCCAGTTCACGCGCATGCCGAGGGTCTTTTCGCCTTTGTATTCGCCGTAGCAGACCACGCCGTTGTCCACCATGGCCGCCGCATCCGAGCCGGCCTCGGGGCTTGTCAGGCCGAAACAGGGGATATCGCGGCCGTCGGCCAGGCGGGGGAGGTAATGCTGCTTCTGTTCATCGGTACCGTGGGCCATCAGCAGTTCGCCCGGCCCCAGGGAGTTGGGCACCATCACAGTCACGCCGACGCTGGTACTGCGGGTGGAAATTTTGGTCACGATCTCCGCGTGCGCGGTGGGAGAAAAGCCGAGACCGCCGTATTCCTTGGGAATAATGATGCCGAAGAAGCGCTCCTTCTTGAGGAAATCCCAGATGTCCTTGGGGATCCGGTGCTCCTCGAAGGAGATCTTCCAGTCGTCCACCATGCGGCACAATTCTTCCACCGGACCGTCGAGGAACGCCTGCTCCTCATCGCTCAGGGTCGGCGGCCCCATGCTGAGCAACTGCTCCCAGTCTGGCTTGCCGGACAGCAGCTGGGCATCCCACCAGACCTCACCGGCCTCCATGGCCTCGCGCTCTGTTTCAGAAATTGGCGGCAGGATTTTCTTGATCAGGTTCAGCAGTGGCGCCGTGATCCACTTTTTGCGCAAGTCGCTCATTGTTACCTTCCGTGGGCAAGCAGATACGGCTCGGCAGTTGCCGCGCCGCAAGACGGTGAGGGACATCCGGTCACAATGATAGGCGACGATCTCAAGCGAGTGCCAGTGCGCCGATGCCGGTAAAGATAATCAGCGCCGCAATCCACCGCCGCACCGACAAGCGCTCCTTGAGCACACAGACAGAGATCACCGAAGCAAACAGAATGCTACTCTCGCGGGTGGCGGCGACCGCAGCCACCGGCATCACCGAGGTCGCCCAGAGCGCGACGGCGAATCCCCCCGAGGCGATGACGCCCGATGTCGAACCGCGCAAGATATTGGCGCGCGCAAAGGCGAACCCCTGCACCGGCTGCGTCAGCAGGACGGAGAGCAGAATGCCGGCGCCCGACAGTATTTCCAGCCACGCCACAAAGCTCAGGGGATGACTTACCGTCCGCACTCCCGCGGCGCCCAGGGTCGTATACCCCGCTATCGCGATACCGGTGGCCAGGGACAGCAGTATGCCCGTGCCCGATACACGCCGATCCTTCAGCAGCAGCGCGAGAATGCCGCAGCTGACCAGCAGCACCCCGGTCAACTGCAGCGGGCGCAGCGATTCGTCGAGAAAAAACAGTGCGGCCCCCGTCACCAGAAGCGGCGTGACACCGCGGGCAATGGGATAGGCGGTACTGTAATCGAGTGCGCGGTAGGAGCGGGTCAGGAGAAAAAAATAGGCGTACTGGCAACAGGCACCGCCCAGCAGGAAGCCCAGGGATTCAGCTTCCGGCAAAGGCAGCTGAGAAGCTAACAGTAAGCCCGTCAGCAACCCGACGCTGCGAATCATCGCCAGTTGCAGAAATGCATCGGTACTGTGTTTGACCACCGCATTCCATGCGGCGTGGGCCAGTGCCGACAGCAGGACCAGCCCGTAGACAAGCGCTTCCGGTACAACCAAGTGATAAAACCCAAGATTCTATTCGTTTTGTCACGCTCGGCGCAGGATTCCCAGCAGCTGTACAGGCGGTCAGAGCAACTGCCGCGGGGAAACGATAACGCCGTTATTGTCTGCGTACAGATATTCACCAGGCCGGAAAGTCACTCCGCCGAAAGTCACGGCCAGGTTTTTCTCGCCGATGCCCTTCTTGTCCGTTTTCATCGGGTGAGTTCCCAGTGCCTGTACCCCTAACTCTAGCCCAGAAATCTCATCCACATCGCGAATGCATCCATACATGACGATGCCTTCCCAACCGTTCGCACAGGCTTTCTCCGCCAGCATGTCGCCGAGACAGGCCCGCCGCATTGAGCCGCCGGCGTCAACAACCAGCACCTTGCCACCCCCCTGCTCTGCCACCAGTTCGCGCACCAGGGAGTTATCTTCAAAGCACTTGATGGTCACAATCTGTCCGCCGAAGCGCTCGCGCCCGCCGTAGTTGATCAACATCGGCTCGAGCACCTGTACCAGCTCCGGGTGGGCATCGCAAAGATCTGGAGTGGAAATCACCGTAAATTCCCTCTGAATAATCACTGTCAGTGCGGCGGATAATAGCGAGTCCGGCCGGCGATTGCAGTCGTCCAAAGAAATACCGGGCATCACCCCGGTGGATAACACCCGGTATCGACGCGCCTGTGTCAGCGCCTGAGGTAGGAGCCTGGGTTGAGAACCTAGTAAGTCACCCTGACCGGAGTACCGACGCGCGCATGCTGAAAAAACTTCTGAGCCATATGCGGCGGCATACGCACACAGCCGTGGGAGGCGGGATAGCCCGGCACATGGCCGGAGGCGTGCAGGCCGATACCGCCGTTGAAGCGAATATAGTTATTCATCTTCGCACCGCGATAATAGGTGCCCGGCGGGCGGCGATCCTTGCGCGTGTTGACGTCGGCCTTCACGACGCGGCCGGTTCGGCTATCGACATAGCTGCCGTAGATTGTCGAGCGATGATTGGGATGCTTTGACAGTACGCGGAAATGGCCCGGCCGTGTACTGTATCCGCTTTTACCGGATGAGACCCTGGACACACCGATGAGCCTGCCACCCTTGTAGAAATAGGCACGCTGCTCGCTCAGGTTGATCCTGATTGAAGCGGGACCGGACGAGTTTACCGCGGCGTGATCATCAAACCAGTTGACCCCGCGGGGATCGGCCCAGGCGGCCGGCTGGCCCATTGAGACAGCCAGCACCAGTACCAGGCAGGCGTACAGCGATGAAATTCTGGTTCGTATGTTCGAGTGCATAGCTCACCTCAACTACTCTGTCTGCTTGGCTTGAAGTCCGGCCGAAGAAATAGTCCGCCCGGCACTGCTGACCTCCCGGGAGCTGCGCTCGGTAATTTCACAGCTCGGGAGAAATGCCTTGCGGCGATAAGCGCAACGCGGTTTCCGCTTCCAGCCTCGCCTTAGCACTAATTCGATTCTATTGAGGGAGTTGTGGATACTTAGATTGAATTATTCTCGATGCACCAAGCGTTATTGAAATGGAGCTTGACCATAACGTGTGAGCGAAACGTCGCCCATATAAAAGGCAGGAAAAAATCTGAAAATTAATGGCTGTCGTTGCAACAGAAATCTAAAAACGGAACAGCAAACGCGGCGCGATCGGAGATGAGTTTCGACGCGACTTCACTTGGCGAGAAAAGAAAAAGCGGCCCCGTGGGGGCCGCTTTGACGACAACATTAATCTTGTTCATTGGCCAGGAATAGCCAGGTATCTACTGCCGTGTCCGGATTGAGGGAAACACTGTCTATGCCCTCATCCATCAGCCAGCGGGCGAAATCCTTGTGGTCCGACGGTCCCTGACCGCAGATACCGACATATTTACCCGCATTTTTGCACGCCTTTATCGCGCGGGAAAGGAGAGCCTTGACTGCCGGGTTGCGCTCGTCAAACAGGTCCGCCACCAGCCCGGAATCGCGATCCAGGCCCAGCGTCAGCTGAGTCAGGTCATTGGAACCGATGGAGAAGCCGTCGAAATGCTGCAGGAAATCCTCGGCCAGCAAGGCGTTGGACGGCAGCTCGCACATCATGATCACCTTCAGTCCCGCCTCGCCGCGCCGCAAGCCGTTCTCCGCCAGCAAGCCGACTACCTCTGCGGCCTCTTCCGGCGTGCGCACGAAGGGCACCATGATTTCCACATTGGTAAGCCCCATTTCATCGCGCACTTTCTTCAGCGCGCGACACTCCAGCGCAAAGCACTGGCGGAAATCCGCGGAGCGGTAGCGGGCCGCACCGCGGAAGCCCAGCATCGGGTTCTCTTCACTCGGTTCGTACAGCTGGCCACCGATCAGGTGCGCGTACTCGTTCGATTTGAAGTCCGACAGGCGCACGATAACGCGGTTGGGCGCGAAGGCCGCCGCCAGCGTGGCGATACCTTCGACCAGCTTCTCGACAATAAAGTCTTCCGCAGAGGCGTAACCGCCGATCCGCTCGCGAATGGTTTGCTGCAGGTCATCCGGCAGGGAATCCAGCTCCAGCAGTGCCTTGGGGTGAATGCCGATCATGCGATTGAGAATAAACTCCAGGCGCGCCAGACCAACGCCCTGGTTCGGCAGGTGGCTGAAGGCAAAGGCGCGATCCGGATTGCCGACGTTGAGCATGATCTTGAACGGCAGCTCGGGCATGTCGCTGACTTCGGTCTCCTCGCGCTCGAAATTAAGCTCGCCGGACATCACGAAGCCGGTATCGCCCTCGGCACAGGACACGGTTACCGGGGTGCCGGGGGCGAGCAGCTCGGTGGCATTGCCACAACCGACCACCGCCGGGATGCCCAGTTCGCGCGCGATAATCGCCGCGTGACAGGTGCGGCCGCCGCGGTTGGTGACAATCGCGCTGGCCTTCTTCAGCACCGGTTCCCAGTCCGGGTCCGTCATATCGGTCACCAGCACTTCGCCGTCCTGCATGGACGCCATGTCCTCGACGGACTCCAGCACCCGCACGCGTCCGGCGCCGATGCGCTGACCGATGGCGCGGCCCTCGCACAGCACTTCGCCGCGCTCGCGCAAGTGGTAGCGCTCGATGCTGGTACCCTGGTCGCGGGAGCGCACGGTTTCCGGGCGGGCCTGCACGATAAACAGCTTGCCGGTATCGCCGTCTTTGGCCCACTCGATGTCCATCGGGCGGCCGTAGTGCTCTTCGATCTTGCGCGCCTGCAGCGCCAGACTGGTCAGTTCTTCGTCGCTGAGCGCAAAACGCAGGCGGTCCTCGTCGGGCACCGGCACTGTTTTGACCGAGCGCCCACACTCGCCGCTCTGGTCGTAAACCATCTTGATCGCCTTGCTGCCGCGGTTGCGGCGCAGTATCGCCGGGCGCCCGGCATCGAGCGCCGGCTTGTACAGGTAGAACTCGTCCGGGTTGACCGCGCCCTGGACCACCGTCTCCCCGAGGCCGAAGGCGGCAGTGATAAAAATGACGTCGCGGAAGCCGCTTTCGGTGTCCAGCGTGAACGCCACCCCGGCCGCGCCCGTCTCACTGCGCACCATGTGCTGAATACCGGCCGACAGGGCTACGCCGGCGTGCGCATAGCCGGTGTGTACGCGGTAGGCGATGGCGCGGTCGTTGTACAGGGAGGCGAAGACCTCATGCACTGCCCGCAACACCGCGTCTATACCGCGGATATTGAGGAAGGTCTCCTGCTGGCCGGCAAAAGAGGCGTCCGGCAGGTCCTCCGCGGTGGCCGAGGAGCGCACGGCGACCGCGGTCTCGCCGCCGCCCAGAGCCTCGTAGCCCGCGCGGATCTCCCGCTCCAGCTGCGCGGGGAAAGGCGTGTTCAGGATCCAGCCGCGGATCTCCTCACCAGCGGCGGCGAGCGCAGTGACATCGGATACATCCAGCTCCTGCAGGCGCGCGGCAATACGCTGTTCCAGCGCCTCGTGGGACAGGAAGGCACGGAACGCCTCCGCGGTGGTGGCAAAGCCGCCCGGCACACTGACACCGGCGCCGGCCAGGGATGAGATCATCTCGCCGAGCGATGCGTTCTTACCGCCGACCTTGTCGACATCCCCCATACCCAGTTTTGCGAATTCGATGGTGAAGTTCGTCAAGTGAAGGCCCTCTGAAGCAGGAATTGTGGCGGCCGATTATAAGGATGGGGCTTGTAAAAAATAGCCCGTAAAAATCGCGAAAAATGTTGTAAATTTTCTACAAGATCGGCCGCGACTTAGGGAACCTCTGCATAAGCCCATAGCCTCTCTGCGGGATCTGAAGCGTGCAGATGCAAGGCACAGCTAGCCGCTAATGGCTGGGCCCTTTGCAAGAGCTGCAACACCGCAGATGCACGCTTCAGGCCCCGCCCTGCGGGGCTTTCAGAGCGATTCACACTCCGCGTTGGGGCTTCTTGAAAGGTCTAGACATTCCTGCGAAACCGCGCCTTGATTGTGAACCGCTCTGAAAGCCATAGAGGCTATGGACTTATGCAGAGGTTCCCTGGACTTCAAAACGCTTTACACTCCGCGTCTCAGCGACTCAATATGGAAGAAAAATGGCAAAAGGCAAGCGCACCGCGTTCTTTATTTCCGACGGCACGGGCCTGACGGTGGAGGCTATCGGGCACAGCCTGCTCGCGCAGTTCCGCGATCAGACCGTGGAACAGGTCACCCTGCCCTATATTGATTCCTCCGAAAAGGTCCAGCAGGCGTTACTGCGAATTGAGCGGGTGGCGAGCGAATCGGGCATGCAGCCGATCATGATCACCAGTATCGTCTCCGACCAGATCCGCCAGCAGCTGCACCAGAGTTCGGCACTGATGCTGGACGTATTTGAAAGCTACCTGACACCGCTGGCCAATCTGTTCGGTTGCGACCCCGCGCAGTCGGTCAACGTCTCCCACGGCATCGCCGACGACCGCCGCTACAGCGACCGCATCGAGGCGGTACATTTTGCGATGGACAACGATGACGGCCGCCGCGTGCGGGAGTTCGAGCGCGCCGACGTGATCCTCGTTGGCGTTTCCAGGTCCGGCAAGACACCGACCTGCCTGTATATGGCGCTGCAGTTCGGTCTGCGTGCGGCCAACTATCCCATTACCGAAGAGGACATGGATTCCACCGCGCTGCCAAAGATTTTGCGGCCCTATCGCGACAAGCTGTTCGGCCTGACGATCGATCCGCGCCGATTGATGCAGATCCGGCAGGAGCGCCGGGCCAACAGCCGCTACGCTTCTTTGGAGCAGTGCGAATTCGAAGTGCGCCAGGTGGAACAGATGCTGCGCAGGGCGCAGGTGCCCTACCTGAACGCGACTCAGTTGTCAGTGGAGGAGCTGGCCACGCGGCTGATGTCACAGGCGGGTATCGAGCGGCGCGCCGGCTGAGGGGCGCGAGCTGCTCGCGACCTTTTCTTGCACGCGCAAAATGTGTAGTGTGCGCCGTCTTCTGACAGCCGTATTCCTAAATGCAAATCGTCTCTCTGCCCTATTCCATCAATACTGCCGTGGCCTTCCAGGCCATCGCGGACCTGCCCGCTCCCGTGTGGCTGGACAGCGGCCGGCCGCTTGCCAGCGGCGGTCGCTACGACATCATCAGTGCCGATCCGCTCAACACCCTTACATTGCAGGCGGACAGCGCAGAGCCCTTCGTGCAGCTCGACGACTTGCTGTGTGAGTTGAGCCCTCAGGACAGCGATGCGCAACTGCCCTTTTGTGGCGGCGTTATCGGCTATGCCGGTTATGAACTGGGCATGCAGGGCAACTACCTGCCCTTCGATCGGCGCCCCACCGACCTGCCGGCGGGCTTTTTCGGGCTCTACGGCTGGGCGCTGATCGTCGACCACCAGCTGGGAGCCACGCACCTGGTGTTCCACCCGGCCTGTACCCGCGTCCAGGTGCGCGACCTGATCGCCCGCTTCACCGCGGTGCGCTGGCAGACGGAGGTCCGCCGCGATGACTTCCGGCTGCTGTCCCCTTTTGCACACGAGTTTTCCACTGACGAGTACCGGGCGCGCATTCGCAGGGTGCTGGACTACATCCGTGCCGGCGATATCTATCAGGCCAATTTTACCCAGCGTTTCAGCGCCACTTATGAAGGCGACCTGTTCGCCGCCTACCTGGCGCTGCGCGCGCGTGCGGCCGGCCCCTTCTCGGCCTATCTGGCGCTGCCGCAGGGCAGCCTGCTCAGCATGTCGCCGGAGCGTTTTATCCGCGCCGACGGCTCCAGCCTGCAAACGGAACCGATCAAGGGCACGGCACCTAGAGCGGCCACGCCAGAGGAGGATGCGCGCGCCGCTCTGGCACTGCAGCAGAGTGCCAAGGACCGGGCCGAGAACCTGATGATTGTCGATCTGCTGCGCAATGATTTCGGCAAGCTGTGCCGGCGCGGCAGTGTGCGGGTACCACAGCTGTTCCAGCTCGCCAGCTTTGCCAATGTGCACCATCTGGTCAGCGTAATTACCGGCGAGCTGCCGGAGGAGTACGGCTACACCGACCTGCTGGCGGCCTGCTTCCCGGGCGGCTCCATCACCGGTGCGCCCAAACGCCGCGCGATGGAGATTATCCGCGCGCTGGAGCTGAGCCCCCGCGGCGTCTACTGCGGCAGCATCGGCTACATCAGCAGTTGCGGCCGCGCGGATACCAATATCGCCATCCGCACCTTTACCGCGAGCCAAGGGCGCATCACCTGTGCGGCCGGCGGCGGCATAGTTGCCGATTCAGACCCCGCCGCCGAACACGAGGAGTGCCTGAACAAGGTGCGCTTGCTGCTGGAGACTCTGGAGGAGTGCCCGTAATCGGCGAGTGGCCGGGCGGCCCCGGTGCCGGCGGCCTTCGCATTGCGCTCGTCGCCCTTTCCCACCCAGCCGCAAACCCCCAACTTCCAGTCCTTAAAGTTATAAACCTATCCACTATTGATATTTCAAAGTTATTATGCACTTTGGTAGATTCAGCGCCATTGGGACCGGTCCGCCGGGCATTTATCGATGGAGTCGCTGTGAAAATTACCCTGGTCAAGAAGATACTCGCCGACGGTGCGCCCTGCGCCAAGTGTCGCGACGTGCAGCAGAAGCTGGAGGAACACAACCAGTTGCGCTTTATCGACCGGACGCTGATCGCCGACGTACGCGATGAACAAAGTGCGGGGATGCAGATTGCGCGCAAGTACGGCGTGGACCGCGCACCGTTTTTTCTGGTGGAGCAGGAGGGGCGCGAGCCGGAGATTTACACGGTTTATTTCAAGCTCGTCAAAGAAGTACTGGCCAAGAAGACAGCGGAATTGGCTCAGTCCGAATAAAGGCCCGACAACCTGAAACTGAGAAAAAACGCGGCTAGAAGCCGCGTTTTTTTCTGGAGCAACGCCTCAATAGACAGGCAGTTCGATACTCGAGAAGAGTTCGTCGACCTCTGAGCGCGACGTGGCGTGCGCGGCCCGGTCTATCAACTCGCGGGTCAGGTGGGGGGCAAACTGCTGGATAAAGTCGTACATGAAGCCGCGCAGGAATATCCCCTTGCGGAAACCGATCTTGGTTACACTGGACTCGAACAATTTGCTCGCATCCAACGCCACCAGATCCTCGTCCGCTTCATCTACCGCCATGTCGGCAACGATACCGATACCCAGGCCGAGACGGACGTAGGTCTTGATCACGTCTGCGTCGGCCGCGGTAAATACCACCTTGGGGGACAGGCCCTTCTCCAGGAATGCCTCGTCCAGTTTCGAGCGCCCGGTAAAGCCGAAGACATAGGTGACGATCGGATGCTTGGCTACGTCTTCGAGTTCAAGCTTGCTCAACTGGCACAGAGGGTGATCTCTGGGCACCAGAATACAGCGGTCCCAGCGGTACACGGGCATCATCACCAGGTCGCTGAACAACTCCAGGGCTTCGGTGGCGATGGCAAAGTCCGCAGTGCCGTCCGCCGCCATCTCGGAGATCTGCATCGGCGTGCCCTGGTGCATGTGCAGTGAGACATCCGGGTAGCGGGCGATAAAGGACTTGATGACCGGTGGCAGCGCATAGCGCGCCTGGGTATGGGTGGTGGCAATCGACAGGCTGCCCTTCTTGTCGTTGCTGAATTCCTGCGCAACCTGCTTGATGTTTTCCACCTTGCGCATAATCTCGCCGGCGGTCTTGAGGATGGCTTCGCCGGCCGGCGTCACGCGTGTCAGATGCTTGCCACTGCGCGCAAAGATTTCCACGCCAAGCTCGTCTTCCAGCAGGCGAATCTGCTTGCTGATGCCCGGCTGAGATGTGTAGAGGCTCTGTGCTGTCGCAGAAACATTGAGGTCGTGATGGGCCACTTCCCAGATATAGCGCAACTGCTGCAGCTTCATAGAATCTCCCTAATGCTTCAAATATCCGTCGCCGCGATCACCGCCAACCTGGCAGTCAGACCGGTTATAAAAACTATCTAAGTTTATGCGAGAAAAGAATAGCAGTGAATCCAGTGGGGGGCCAACAGAATAGCGCCATCAGGGCCTTGCCTGCCCCAGCCGCACCAGGCTACTGACACTAACTGACAAAAGCTTTCTTTATGCTGACCTCTGGATTCGACAACATTTGGAATTCAGCATGACTCAAAATAAATCGGTTAACGCCAACCCTTCCCTGATGAGCCATATCTCCATCGGCACCAACCGCTTCCATGAGGCGGTGAGTTTTTACGACAAGATACTCTCGGTGCTGGGTGCGCGCCGCATTCTCGATTTTCCCGAAGCCGTTGCCTACGGAAAGGTGTTCCCGGAGTTCTGGGTACACCCGCCCCACGACGGTGAGGCGGCGAGCGTCGGCAACGGCACGCACTTCGCCTTCCTCGCCGACAGCCCCGAATCAGTCGACCGCTTCTATTCCGCGGCGATTCGCGCCGGCGCCACACCCGAGGGAGAGCCAGGCGCCCGCCCCCAGTACGGCGATGCCTACTACGGCTGTTTCCTGCGCGATCCGGACGGCCACAAGATAGAGGCGATGCACTGGGATGAGCGCAAGGCCCAACCGGCCTGATTCCCTAGGCGATGCGCGATTTGCCGGTTATCGTTCTGCCCCACTGCCGGGGCGACAACATGACCAAATCCGAACGACTCTTACAACTGCTGATCCTGCTGCGCGCGCGACGCACGGCGGTTACCGCCGCGGTGCTGGCCGGGCGTCTGCGGGTGTCAGTGCGGACCCTGTATCGCGATATTCAGTCGCTGATACTGTCCGGCGTGCCGATTGAGGGTGAAGCCGGGGTCGGTTACCGCCTGCGGCGCGATTCCTTTCTGCCGCCACTGATGTTCGACGACCGGGAGATAGAAGCCCTGCTGCTGGGCGTGCGGATGGTACAGGGATGGGCAGACGAGGACATCGGTACGGCGGCAGATTCGGCACTACATAAAATTCGCTCGGTGCTGCCTGAGCGAATGCTAAGGGATCAGGAGCAGCAGAAATCGGTGTTCCTGGTACCGGGACATCAGCGCACGGAGAAATCCCGGTTCGGCGCCCGTATTCGGCAATCGATCAGGGCGCGCGAAACCGTTTGGCTGGACTATTGCGATGAACAGGGCAATTCTTCGCAGCGCAGTATCTATCCTCTCGGCCTGATCTACTGGGGCGCGGCCTGGACGCTTGTCGCCTGGTGCCGACTGCGCGAGGACCACCGGCTGTTCCGGCTGGATCGCATTCGCAATCTGGCGCCGTCCGGCGAAACTTTCCAAATAGAGGAACACCAGACCTTACAGGCCTATATTCGCCGCTATGATCCCACATTCGATGACCGGGCCTTTTGAGGCAAAGCCTGTTCATTCGACCGAGACTCGGGATGCTGCTGACGGCCCTGTCCTCAGCTGATCTCGTTGGCGACGCCGTGGGGCACGTGGCCGGTGGCCACGTGCTGGGCGGCAGAGGCGCAGTGGCTGGGCTGATCGTCGAAAAACACGTCGGCGCCAAAGGCCCGCAGGAACTCCCCCTTCGGCAGGCCGCCGAGAAATACCGACTCGTCGATTCGCACATTCCAGGCGCGCAGCGTGCGAATAACACGCTCGTGGGCCGGCGCGGAGCGCGCCGTCACCAGTGCCGTGCGAATCGGGCAGCTATCCGCGCCGAATTCTGCCTGCAACCGCTGCAGGGCCTCGAGAAAACCTTTGAACGGCCCGCCGCCAAGGGGTTTCTGTGCCGAGGCGCGCTCCGCGGCGGTGAAGGCGGCGAGGCCGTCGCGTTTGAAGATCTGCTCCGCCTCGTCGGAGAAAATCACCGCGTCGCCGTCAAAGGCAAAGCGCAGGATATCGTCGCGGCGCTCACGGGCGCCGCCGGCGATCAGCGTCGCCGCGGCCACGCCCTGCTCCAGCGCCCGGCGCACGTCGAGACCGTCGGTGGACAGGAACAGGTGACAACCAAACGGCGCTATATAGCGATACGGGCTCTCGCCATTACAAAAGGCCGCGCGGGTGATATTCAGGCCGTAGTGCTCGATGGAATTAAACACGCGCAGCCCGGTATCGGCGCTGTTGCGGGACAGCAGAATAACTTCCACCCGCGGCTCGCCCTCGAGGCAGTCGTTGATCTGCAGGAATTTCTCCACCAGGGGGAAGGCATCGCCCTTTTCCAGGACATCATTTTCGCGCTCTACCTGGTAGGTGGAGAAGGCCTCCAGCCCCTGCTCCTCGAAGATGCGGTGACTGTCCCCCAGGTTGAAGAGCGCCCGCGAGGAAATCGCGATCACCAATTTCTCTGCACGCGGTGTCATCAGGGCGCCTCCACATCATCGAGGCCGGCGGGGCGCGGCTCATGCCGGCGGCTGTCCAGCATGGTAAACAGCATCTGCTGCAGATCCTCCTGTGTGCGCCGCGAGCGCACACCGCGCTGGTTGACTATGACCAGCAAGAGCGCATGGCAGGTTTCCAGCGTGGCCCTGGCCAGGCGGTTCATCTCGTGCGGAGGGCAAACAAACCCCTGGCGCTGGTACATGGCGGTCAGATGGCTGATCACCAGCTCATCATGGCGCTCGTCCAGCTCGTGAAGTTCCGGGATCCCCCACATCGCCTGCACCAGAGGCAGCAGGCCGCGCTGTTCGCGGTAAACGGTCAGTAAACGTTGCAGCAGCTCGGCGATAAACTGCTGCAATTCTATGGATTCCAGATCCTGCTGCGCCAACTCGTCCAGTGCGGCAGTCATGCTGGCCAACCACTGTTCGCCCATTGCGTAGAGAATCGCGTGCTTATTGGGGAAATAGTGGTACAGAGACCCCACGGACACGCCCAGCTCCTTGGCGATCAGAATGGTGGTCAGATCATTGAGACCCACCTCTTCCAGCAGACGCCCCGTCGTATCGAGAATCTGCCGCGCTCGCTCACGCGCGCGGGCCTGCACCGGTTCGCGGCGCGGGGTCAGCTGGCTCTTGCGCTTTCTCTGCTCGGTATTGGACAAGGTCAGTTTCCCTGAGTAGAACTGCCGCCAGTTTACCACCAATTTGCCCCCGCATTTCGACTGCCCGGGACGGCAATCTGCGGCAACAAAAAACCGGCGCGAAGCGCCGGTTTTGTTCGCTACCCAACCGAAAGCGATGATGCCGATCAGAAGCGGTAGTTCAGGTCCACACCCAGCACCCGACCGCGGGAAGGATCAGTCTTGGTGGCCGGCAGGTTGTACAGCGCTTCGGCGTAACCCCAGTGGTAGTACTCTTCGCTGGTCAGGTTTTCCGCATAGATGCCCGCGGTCCAGCTGTCCGCCGGAGAGGTCAAGGCGACACGGAAGTTGAAGACATTGCGGCTGTCCAGTCTTACCGCCTCGGTATTTTCGAGATCTGACCACTGCTCGCCGGTGAAAGTGTACTCACCGGAAACGGAGAGCTCACCGAGACCGGTCGTGCGGCTGTAGGTCAGCACGGTGGCGGAAGAGAAATTCGGCGAGAAGGCCATCTCGTTCCCGTCACAGTCTTCACACAGCTCGGCAGGTGCACCGGTGAACTCGGTGTCGAGCCAGGCCAGGCCCATATACAGGTCCAGGTTGTCGGTGATCAGCCAGCGGGCATCCACTTCCAGGCCCCGACCTTCAGACTCGCCGACGTTGCGGGTGATGGCCGCCGCGCCCACGAAGAAGGCCTGCTGCAGGTTGTCGTAGGTGTATTGGAATGCCGCGGCGTTCAGGGCCAGGCGGTTGTCCAGCAGGCGCGCCTTCACACCCAATTCGTAGGAGAGCACGTTCTCTTCGTCAAACTTGCTCGGCTCGGCGTTGGAGGCATCGACTTCATAGCCCTGCTCGTCCAGCCAGGCATACTGGCTGTCCTCGTCCGTGCCATAGGCCGGATCGGTGATGTGGTAGGACAGGTAGTCGAAACCGCCGGATTTGTAGCCGGTGGCAACGCTGGCGTAGGTGGTCAGCTCGTCGCTGATCACGTGGGTCAGGGTCGCGCGGCCGGACACATTGCTCCAGGTGTTGTCGCCGGTGATCGGTCCGCTGGTATACATGGACTGGTAATTCCAGCCCCCGGTCCAGGTATCCGGCCACGGGGAGTCGACGCTGTAGGTCTTCTCGTCTTCGGTGTAACGCACGCCCAGACCCAGCGTCGTGGCCTCGGTCAGGTCGTAAGTCGTGTTGGCAAATACGCCCCAGCCGGAATACTCGCCGACAGTGTCGGCCGCTTCGATGGATAGCCCGCCCGGAGCATACTCCCAGGGCTCGCCCTCGAACCCGAAGGCCTCGTCCAGCACGTCCTGCGGCAGCATGTCACAGGTCACGAAGCTGTCGAGACCCTCTTCCCATTCGTCCGCGTAGATGCCGTCACAGATATAGTCTTCCCGGTCGATGCCGGCAAAGAAGGTCTTGATGTCTTCCTGGTAGTAGGAGGCACCCAGCACGTAGTTGAACGGGCCGCTGTTGTTGGAGGTCAGGCGGAACTCCTGGCTGAAGAAATCGCCGGACTGATCGCGCACAAAGGTATCGACGGGCTCGGCGGTGCCATCGAAATCCTCGATGTAGGTGTAGTTGTGGGTCTTGTAACCGGTGATGGACGACAGGGTATTACCGCCGGCCAGTTCGTGCTCGACGGTCAGGATGACGTCGCCGATTTCGGCTTCGTCGGTACCCTGTACGTCGTTGTAGACCTGGTCGTAATCCCCTTCCGGAATCGGGTAGTTATAGCCGGCACCGGAATCGAAGGCGCGGTAGATGGTGCCGTCGCTGACGCGGTCTTCGTACTGCGCCATCAGGGTGACGGTGGTGTTCTGCAGGCCGTCGTAGACCGCGGTGAAGCGCATCGCATCGGTTTCGCTGGCGCCCAGGTCGCGGCCGCCGGCCAGGTTCTCCACGTGGCCGTCTTCCTGCTGGTGCATACCGGCAATGCGCACGGCCAGGTTCTCGCCCAGTGGCATGTCCATGCTGCCCTCAAACTCCTGGCGACCGTACTGGCCGGCCCCGACGGAGATCTCACCGGCGAAGCTCTCGCCCGGTTTGCGGGACACCATGGAGATGGCGCCGGACGCAGTGTTGCGGCCGAACAGGGTCCCCTGCGGGCCCTTCACCACCTCGACCCGCTCGAGGTCGTACATGCTCGGCGTGGCGCCGGCGCGGCTCTGGTAGACGCCATCGAGGAAGACGCCGAGGGCCGGATCGCTGCCGCTGCCGAAGCTGTTGTTGTTGACGCCGCGCACGGAAACCGAGTCGAAGAAGGAATCATTGGTCTCCCCGGATACCCCCGGGGTCAGCGCGAACAGATCCTTGAAATCGCTCAGGTTGCTGTTCTTGACGGTGTCACCGGTAAAGGCGCTCACCGCCATGGGTACATCCTTCAGTGACTCGGCGCGCATCTGCGCGGTAACGGTCACCTCTTCGATCTCCGCGGCCGAGGCCCCGGTGGTCACGGCAATAACTGCCGCGCCTATGGCCGTGGCCAGAGCGTGCTTGTGGCTGTGTAAAGGTCTAGTTGATACAGGCATGGTCGCCCCCGTCATTTTTTTTATTCAGGGTTGCTCATCCAAAACCGCCGATGGCGCTAACCCAGCGAGTGAACTTGAAGGTCTGTTATCCCACAAACCGAATGTTTATTCAAATTTGAGATTTTGCTCCTAGCGAAGTTGCCACAGCCCCCCTATTGCAGGACAGCCATCAGCTGCCCAGCTTGTCCTTGAGGCTGTAATAGAGCATCCCGGCCACCAGCCCCGGCCAGCGCAGCAGGGTACCGCCCGGGAAGGTCGGCGTTGGAATTTGCGCCAGTATATCAAAGCGCTCCTCCGTCCCGGCAATGACTTCCGCAATCAACTTGCCTGCCAAGGTGGCGGTGGGCACGCCGTGGCCCGAGTAGCCCTGGCTGTAGTAAACATTGGGCTCCAGCCGGCCCAGGTGCGGCATGCGGTTAAGGGTGATGGCCAGGGTGCCACCCCAGCCGAAATCGATGCGCGTATCGGCGAGCTGCGGATAGACACGCAACATGTAATTGCGCACGAAGCTGCGGATATCGTGCGGGAAGCGCGAGCTATAGTTTTCACCGCCACCAAAAATCAAGCGGTTGTCCCCGGACAGCTTCCAGTAATCGATGACAAACAGGGTATCTTGCAGCGCGTAATCGTTGGCGATCAGCTCCCCGGCCAGTGAGTCGGGCAGCGGCTCTGTGGCGAGCACGAAGTTGTTGATCGGCATGATCTTCCCCGCCATGCGGGGCTCGAGGTTACCCAGATAGCCATTGCAGGCGAGCACCACATTCTTGGCCTGAACCTGCCCCTTTGCTGTCTCGACGACACAGTTCGCACCGCCCCGATACCTGGTCACACGGCTGTGCTCGTAAAACTCGACCCCGGCCGCAGCGGCCGCATCCGCGAGCCCGAGCGCATAGTTGAGCGGGTGCAGGTGCAGAGAGCCGCTGTCTATCTGGGCACCGAAATACCGTTCGGAACCCACCAGCGACCGCACCTCATCTTCATCCGCATAGCGCATCTGCTCGTACGCATAGCGCTCGCGCAGCAGGTCTGTCTCCTCCTGGAGATGCTGGTTGTGGCTGCGCTTAGCGGCCAGATGCATAATCCCGCGTTTCAGGTCGCACTGAATGCTGTGCCTGTGGATCAGATCCTCGACCAACCGCACGGCCTCGACACTCAGATCCCACAGCTGCCTGGCGGTATCCAGCCCCAGCATCTTTTCCAGATCCTCCTGGCCGCGGCGCTGCCCTACGCCGACGTGTCCGCCGTTGCGGCCCGAGGCTCCCCAGGCGATACGCTCGGCTTCGAGCACGACCACTTTGTAACCGCGCTCCGCCAGGTGCAGTGCCGAGGAAAGGCCCGTATAGCCGCCCCCGATCACACATACGTCCGCCTGCACTGTACCCTCGAGTGACGGCCAAGTGCGGGCCGGGTTGGCGCTCGCGGCGTAATAGGAATCGGTGTGGCCGACGAGTTTACTCACGGTACCGGTGTTCACTGTGCCAGTGGCAGTCATAGATGCGTCTCCAAGCAGGGCCCTCGGGCCTACATTGCGGCAAAACCGAACAATCATTCAATTTATATTGAATAATAATTCGGTTTCTTGCCATAATCAAAGCCCGCGATCGGTTTTTCCCTGCCGATCGCCTCCCCGGCACTTCTCCCGCGGCGGCGACCCCACTCAGCGAGTGGCAGTACTCGTGGCCGCGGACTGCGGGACCGGGCGTATACTAATGCAACCCAAAACGGGGAAGATCATTTCGATCAAGGTGCAAAATGGACAAGATTACACGGTGGCTTGCAGAACACGATATATCTGAAGTCGAGTGTCTGGTGCCCGATATGTCCGGCAATGCGCGGGGCAAATTTACCCCCACGGACAAATTCCTGACCGAAGACAGCCGCCTGCCGGAAAGCATTCTGGTGCAGACGGTGACCGGCGACTACGTCGATGAACACAATGAACTGGTGGACCCGGCAGATACCGATATGCTGCTGGAACCGGATCCGGATTCTGTGCGACTGAACCCCTGGGCCAACGAGCCCACGGCGCAGATCATTCACGATTGCTATACCCGCGAGGGCAAACCTCACCCGATCAGCACACGCAACATCCTCAAGTTCGTACTGGAAAAGTACGAGGCCAGGGGCTGGAAACCGATTGTTGCGCCGGAGGTGGAGTTTTACCTGGTGAAGCGCAACCTGGACCCGGACGAGAAGCTGTCTGCACCGGTGGGCCGCTCCGGACGCACGGAAAAAACCCGTCAGTCCTACAGTATCGATGCGGCCAACGAATACGAGCCGATCATCGAGGACATGTACGATTTCTCCGAGGCACAGGGCCTGGATGTGGATACGCTGATTCACGAGTCCGGCACCGCGCAGATGGAAATCAACTTCCTCCACGGCGACCCGCTCAAGCTTGCGGACCAGGTGTTCACCTTCAAGCGCACCGTGCGGGAGACCGCGCTGCGCCACGGCATCTACGCCACCTTCATGGCCAAGCCCATGGAAGATGAGCCCGGCAGTGCACTGCACATCCACCAGAGCATCGTGGATGCCGAAACCGGCAAGAACATTTTTGTCGACGACGACGGCAGGGAAAACGATACCTTCCTGCACTTTATCGGCGGTATGCAGAAATACACCCCGGGCTTTATCAGCTTCTTCGCCCCGAACGTGAACTCCTACCGCCGGTTCACACCGGAAATGGCGGCACCCACGAGCCTGCACTGGGGTTATGACAATCGCACCACCGGCCTGCGCGTTCCGGACAGCTCGCCCCAGGGGAAGCGTCTGGAGAACCGCTTCCCGGGTGCGGACTGCAACCCCTACCTGGCGATCGCGGCCTCGCTCGCCTGCGGCTACCTGGGCATGATCAACCGGGTGAAACCCAGCGCGCCCTATAAAGGCGACTGCTCCTCCGAGCCGATCACCCTGCCGCGCACCCAGGAGCACGCCCTCAGCATGCTGCTGGATTGCGACGAAGCGGCGGAAATGTTCGGCGAGAAATTCGTGCGCGCCTGGAGCGCAATCAAGCGCGACGAGTACGAGGAGTTCAACCGGGTGATCAGTTCCTGGGAGCGGGAATACCTGCTGCTGAATGTTTAAAGGCTCAAACGGTAATGCCGACAAAAAAGCCCCGAATTCGGGGCTTTTTTGTGCATGGAAACTTTAGCGCCCCGGAAGGGCATGGGACTGTCGTCATGCAGGCAGTGAGGTACAAACAAGGGGACGACCAACCGGCCGCCCCCCTCTCTCAATTGCGTTTGCGCGCGGCAATCACCGCGGGCGCTGCTACTTGTGGCGCGGATCCCGCCAATACTCTTTCACCGTGTCTTTCATCTCTTTCGCCAACACGCTGATACCGAACAGGTTGGGCAGCGTCATGATCACGATAGCGACTGCGGACAGGTTCCAGATAATCGTGGTGTCCTCGATTGCCGCCCAGAAGAAGGCCACCACGTAGACCAGTCGATACGGCATCACCGCGCGGGGGCCAAACAGATAGATCATCGAGCGGTCGCCGTAGTAAGACCAGGCAATTGCCGTCGAGAAGGCGAACAGCAGAATGCCCAGAGTCACGATCAGGCTGCCGTAATCGCCAAAGAATCCGCGCTGGAAGGCTTTGTTGGTCAGCGCCACCGAATGCACCAGTGAATTGCCCCAGATATCGACGTTCGGGTTGGCAAACCTGCCGTCCACCACGGTCAGCACTCCGCTGAAGTTGTCATCACCCACACGGAACTCGAGATCTTCGGCAACGGAACGCGCGTGGATCAGAGTAAACTCCTTGCCGTTCAGCGCGCGGCCGTCGGCGACGACGACAGATCCGCTATAGGGCTGGACATCGCTCTCGTGACCACTGAGGAAGTTGAACAGCTTCTGCACGTCTTCCGGCTTCTGATCGGTGTAACTGCCGGCCGCGACGACCATATCGGCGCGCTCGAACCTGTTCATGTGCTTCTCGGTCCAGACACCCGAAGACAGGATAACCAGGCCGGTCAGCGTACAGATAATGATGGTATCGATAAACGGCTCAAGCAGAGACACCATTCCCTCGGAAACCGGCTCATCGGCACGTGCCGCGGCGTGCGCGATCGGCGCCGAGCCCTGCCCTGCTTCGTTGGAAAAGAGGCCGCGGTTTACGCCGCGGTTAAAGGCATAGGCGAAGGTCGCGCCGAGGAAGCCACCGGCCGCGGCACTGCCACTAAAGGCATCCTGGAATACGGTGACGAAGGACGGAATAATGTTCTGGTAGTTATAAAGGATGACCCCCAGCGCACCGATGATATACAGCACCGCCATCACGGGCACGATGGTTGAAGTCACCTTGGCGATACGGGTGATGCCACCAATAATCACCATACCCAGAAGAATCGCCAGCACACCGCCGGTGATTGCCTTATTGAGGCCGAAGGTGTCGTGCATGGCCTGGGCGATGTTATTCACCTGCGGCAGGCTGCCGGTACCGAACGAGCTGATCACAGTGGCGATGGCAAACATCACTGCCAGCCATTTCATGTTCAGGCGGCGCTCCATGTAGAACATCGGGCCGCCCGCGTAGTAGCCATCGGCGGCCTTGATGCGGTATTTGTGCGACAGCGTCACTTCGACGAACTTGGTTGTCATACCGAGGAAGGCGGTCATCCACATCCAGAAGAGCGCGGCCGGCCCACCGAGGAAGATAGCCAGTCCGACGCCGCCGATATTGCCGGTACCGACGGTACCGGACAGCGCGGTGGCGAGTGCCTGGAAGTGGGAGGTATCACCGGGATCACCTGGCTTGTCGTACTTACCCTGTACGATCTTGATCGCGTGCCCGAAATAGCGCACCTGCGGGAATCCCAGGTATATGGTGAAAAAGAAACCGACGCCGAGCAGCACCCATGGAAACCAGGGCGCTGAACCGAGCATGCCGTCAAGTGACAACAGCAGTTGATTAAAGGATTCCAATCTAACCCCCACTACTCTGACTTATTTTTGATTGCTTTCTGTACAGTTGTATCTGTAATTTGTTGCGCAGATTAGCAGCTTCCGCAACACTAGAACAGTAACGGGGCTTTTTACAGCAGGAACGGAAAGTTTTCCCGGTGTGGAAACAAGCCGAACTGCCCGCCGGTGTGGACAAACACCAGGTTTTCGCAGTCGCGGTACGTCCCCTTGTAGAGTTCCTGTAACAAGCCGTAAAAAGCCTTGCCGGTATAGACGGGATCCAGCAACAGCCCCTCGAGACTGGCGGCTTCCGCAATCGAGCGGTAAACCGGCTCTTCGGCGATCGCATAACCGGGCCCAATGTAGTCAGCGTTGACCCGTATCTTGAGCGCATTTTCATCGACCGAGTGGCCCGTCAATTCACGCCAGTGCCGGATGTCCTCGCGCACTTTGCGCTGGAAATACTCGGCGTTGTCGCAGACCGCAAATCCTGTTACCTCGGCGCTCGCCCCCATTAGGTGACAGCCGAGTGTCAGACCGGCCTGGGTACCGCCGCTGCCGGTAGCACAAATGATGTGCTCGGGCTCGAAGCCAAGGTTCAGGCAATCCGCCAACAACTCCTCGGACGCGGCGATGTAGCCCCAGATGCCCAGTCCATCACTGGCACCAGTAGGAATAAGGAACGCCGTGTGGCCGCGCTCGGCATAGCAATGCAGCCAGTGCGCGAAGAGTTTGTCGAGGTCCTGGAAATACTCGCGAGGCGGGTAGAAAGCGGTCGATGCCCCGGCCAGCTGATCGACCAGCAGGTTGCCGTCGGGAATGCCTTCAAATTCACCGCGCAGTATCAGTTGCACGCGCATCCCCAGCCTTGCCCCGACCAGCGCGGTAGTTCGGCAGTGATTGGACTGAACCCCGCCACAGGTTATCAATGTGTCGCATCCCTGCGCTCGCGCCTCACCCGTTACAAATTCCAGCTTGCGCAATTTGTTGCCGGACATTGCCGTTTCCGTCAGATCGTCCCGTTTTACCCAGATCCGCGGCCCGCCGTGGGGGGTGGAGAATTTCTCCGTAATACGGTCCAGTGGTTGTAAAGGGGTAGGTAAGCGGGCCAGGTCCACTCGCGGGGGATATGAGAGAGGCATCTTCGCAGTCAAACTTTACCCCTCCTGGTCAGGTTCCCGGCAATGGGCTGCGATCTCGCGATCACAAGCTGGAAGGCCGATGAAATAGTGCGCCATAAAAAACCCGGCAACTGCCGGGTTTCTTTTGTCGAAAGCGCTTCAGACACATCAGATCTTTTTGATGGTGCCCTTAGGTAGTATTGCGTGAACGGCGACTTTCTGGAACTTGAGCGACATATTGTCGGCCACTTCCAGCACGATATAGTCATCATCGACCTTGTCCACGCGGCCCAGCATGCCGCTGGTCATAACGACCTCATCGCCTTTTTTCAACGCACTGACCAGTTCCTGGTGTTCCTTCTGGCGCTTGCGTTGCGGGCGAATGATAAAAAACCACATAAATGCAAACAGGCCCGCGAACATCAACAGGGTTACCATCGGATTACCCTGCGGCGCCGGAGCTGTCTGTTGTGCCACAGCAGCGGGAATAAAAAAGCTCATGCAAAACCTCTACTAAGAGTCAGCCAATAAAATTTTCGCCAACTCTAGCGGGTTTACCCTGCCGAGGCAACGCATCGGAGCGCCCCCTTCTGGAGGCGACCCGATTCTCTACCCGGTCAGAAGCGTTGACGCACCTGCCGACGGTAGCCGGTCGGCGACATGCCGGTCCAGCGTTTGAAGGCACTCGTAAAGCTGGTCCTGTCAGAGAAGTCCAGGATCCGCGAAATGCCGTCCACACTGAGCGCCGTGTCTTTCAGGAAATGCACCGCATGGCGGAAGCGCACATGATCGCGCAGCGAAGCGAAACTGAGATTGTGTTCCTGCAAGCGACGCTGCAATGTACGGGTTGACATGCTGAGGTCTGAAGCGACCGGGCGAATAGCCAGGGAAGCCTTACCGATACGTTGCTCCAGCACATCGATGACCCGCGCGGCAATCCCAAAGCTGGTAGCTTCCGGCGGTGCCAGCAGCTGATCGAGAATATTCGGATCACCGGATATCCTGGCCTGCTGTAGCGGTTTGTCTTCTGAGAGCGAAGTCTGGTCGGGCTGAATATGATTCATCGAGCTGCTCCTTTTGAGTTCCGTGAGCCGCAGTTATTTTTCTTTGTCCGCTTCCTGCGAATCCCTATTGCCTCAACCTGCCCCTAACACTGTTTACAAAGAGCGGGCTACTACCCGGGTGCGGGATGCACCTGAAACAGACATCGAATCCTTCACAGAGCTGTACAATTTTTAAACTTTCTGCCCCGGCTAAATCCCAGCGGGATACAACTCTCTCACCGGCGCACCTTTCCTTCACACCAGCCAGTATAGACCAAGAAATCCGAATGCAAGGGGCGACAGCAAATTTTTTTAAATCCAGCGCAAAAGGCAAATCAGCGCCACAATGGCACGAAAGTACCATTTGGGACGTTATTATGCCGATTCGGGCGAACCGTAGATGGGAAATGATGCCAGGAGTGACTTTGGTGTCACCCCATGCCAATAAAAGCGCTTGTGCACGTCAGGCGAGATTGTCGCCTATCCACTGAAGTACGTCCTCGTGGTGGGTCTTGGTCTTCACCTTGTCGATAATGTGTCGCAAGCGACCACTCTTGTCGACAATGAAGGTGGTGCGCAGCAGGCCCATATATTCTTTGCCCATAAACTTCTTGAGCCCCCAGCAGCCGTACTTGTCAGCGATCCCGTGGTCCTCATCCGCGAGCAGATCGAAATTGAGTTGGTGTTTTTCAATAAACTTCTGGAGTTTGGCTTCGGGGTCGGGGCTGACCCCCAGGACTACCGTGTCCAACTTTTCAAAGTCCCCGGCACTATCGCGAATACCGCAGGCCTGAGTGGTGCAGCCCGGTGTCAGCGCCTTCGGATAGAAGTAGAGCACGACATTGCGCTTATCGCGAAAATCCTTCAGGGATACTTTGTCGCCATTCTGATTGGTCAGAGTAAAGGCCGGCGCCAGGTTGCCGATCTTGGGAAAAGCCATGTGTAGCCCCTGTTAGCTGCTGCTGATTGTCAGCGGGGCATTATAGCCAAAGTGATTGGTTGCGGTCGCTCCTAATAGCCCGCATCAAAACTCTTGCAGCCGGAACTCCTTCTCCCTCCGCGCGCAGATACCACACTGGCCGAGCTTCCGCACCAGGTCCGCCCTTTCGGCATCGGTCAGGAAGTCCCCTATTTCCAGGCATCCTTCCGGCCCGCTGAAGCTGACTGAGGCCGGTTCCGTTGCACTACCTCCCATCCGCACCAGTACCGCGAGGCTCTCCCGGGCAAACTCCCGGTGATAGACACTCTGCTGCCTGTGACCCTTGCAACAGTCGAGCACCACCCGTTCATTACTGATTCGAATCACTTCGCGTCGCGTGCCCTCCAGATAGACGTAGCCAAACAGTACGGCGAGCAACAGCAGCTCCAGGCCGGCGAAGGGCAATATCATCCAGGCACCCGCCAGGGCGAAGGCGAGGCTGATACCCAGGGATACCGCCACCAGCGACACGAATACCCAGAGGTTGCCGGAAAGTGACAGGGACTGGTTGGGCTGCAGGAGAATGCACGCACAACGAGAAGAATTGCGGCCGACTTCGGTGACCATAGCACGCGGCTCCGGGTGGCATTCGATTTCAGTGTAGTGCGGTTCCGAGGCAGGGACACATAGTGAAACTTCAGACCTTCAGGACGGAATCTGAATGTCAGCTCAAGCGCGGGACGTATCGACTGCGGCGTTTCGTAATAAGCAGTCTCGCGGAAACGACATAACCGCGATATAGAGACCATAAAAAAACCCGCATCGAGATGCGGGTTTTTTAACGGCTAGGCGCAGGAATTACGGCAGCAGATGTGCCACTGCGTCGCGCTCTTCCGCCAGTTCCTGCTCGGTGGCAGTCATTTTCTCGCGGGAGAACTCATTGATATCGACACCCTGGACAATTTCCCAGTCGCCATTCTTGCAGGTGCAGGGGAAGGAGTAGATCAGGCCTTCCTGAATGCCGTAGGAACCATCGCTGTAAACGGCCATGCTGGTCCAGTCGCCGTCTTTGGTGCCGAGAGCCCAGTCGCGCATATGGTCGATGGCCGCATTGGCGGCAGAGGCCGCAGAAGAAGCGCCGCGCGCCTTGATAATGGCCGCGCCGCGCTGCTGTACAGTCGGTATGAAGTCGTTCTCGTACCAGTCCTGCTCAACCTTATCCATAGCGGCAGCACCGGCAACTTTGGCATGGTACAGGTCGGGGTACTGGGTAGACGAGTGGTTGCCCCAGATAGTCATATGCGCGATGTCGTTCACGCTTGAGCCTGTCTTGCCGGCCAGCTGCGACAGCGCGCGGTTGTGATCCAGACGCGTCATGGCAGTGAAATTGCGCGGATCCAGATCCGGCGCATTGCGCTGGGCGATCAGCGCGTTGGTGTTGGCGGGGTTGCCGACAACCAGGATCTTCACATTGCGGGAGGCGACGTCGTTCAGCGCCTTGCCCTGGGCCGAGAAGATGGCGGCGTTGGCTTCCAGCAGGTCCTTGCGCTCCATACCCGGACCGCGCGGACGTGCACCGACCAGCAGTGCGTAGTCGGCGTCCTTGAAAGCGACAGTGGCGTCATCACTCTGCACGATACCTGCCAGCAGCGGGAAGGCGCAGTCTTCGAGCTCCATGGCCACGCCTTTCAGTGCTTCCAGGGCCGGGGTGATTTCCAGCAGCTGCAGGATGACCGGTTGATCTTTGCCCAGCATTTCGCCGGAGGCGATGCGGAACAGCAGCGAATAGCTGATCTGACCGGCAGCGCCGGTAACAGCAACACGAACAGGTGCTTTCACGATAGTTCTCCCTCGTTTGTAAGCGGCCCGCATTATAGAGCCTTGCGAGCAAATTTCATCTCGCCATGCGAGATCCAGGACCTAGGTCGTAGGCTGGACTCTGCGCATTTAATGAACAACTTAACCTGAGTCCCATTACGCAATCGCGGTTTCCCGGTAGCGTTCCCGCAGAGCCAGGTAGACCTGCTGGCTGTAGTCTGCGGCGTAAGTGTCCAGCGTGTTGGCTATCTCAGCCAGGTGTTCATTGTCCTCGCGGCCCGCCCAGCTCTTCACGTAAGTGCCGTCTTTATAACCGTTGTCCTGACGAAAACGGTTGAGGACGTTCTTGCCCACATAGCGTTGGTAAAGCTCGTCAAAGGACATATCGGCATCCGCGAGCAACTGCGCGAAACCCACCAGGTCGAACTGCTTGCTGGCCAGGGTATTCAGGGTGAAGGCCTCCAGGTCGGTACGGAAGTCCCCAACACTGCGCTGCCCTGCCCCGAGCTCTTCGAGCATATGCGCCGCTACCTGCTCGGGGCTGCCCTGCTGCAGTTCCAGGCTGAGTCCGAAGTGCCAGATATCTACCAGCTCGAGCTTGACCTGATCCATATCCGGCTCCTGCTTCTTCCACCACTTCCAGCCGAAGTGGTCCAGCAGTTCAGCACTCTCGACCCAAATGGCACGGTACCAGGCGAAGTTTTGCGCGCGCCAGTTGTCGTTAACCAGCGTATTGATCTCGTCTTGCAGTACCAGCATGGCCTGCAATTGCTGTTTCATCATTGGGGAGGGATTCCTGTAATTGAGAGGGATTCCTGTCATTCGGTATCCGGGCTCAGGCGGCCCGGGGGAATAGACGGTAAAAGTTCTCGGTAGTGATCTCGGCCAACTGCTCGAAAGGCATGCCGCGCAACTCGGCAATAAATTCCGCAACTTCGCGGACATAGGCTGGAATGTTCGGCTTGCCTCGATAAGGTATCGGCGCCAGGTAGGGGGAATCGGTTTCCACCAGCAGGCGCTCCAGGGGCAGTTTGCGCGCGACATCGCGCAACTCTTCGGCATTCTTGAAGGTCACAATACCGGAGAGGGAAATGTAGTAATTGAGGTCGAGCGCCGCCCTGGCCATATCCCAGCTCTCGGTAAAGCAGTGCAGCACCCCGGCATGATCGGAGTCGCCGTGTTCGCGGATTAGCGCGAGGGTATCTTCGCGCGCATCGCGGGTGTGCACGATCACGGGAAGCCGCGCCCGCCCTGCCGCCTGCAGGTGGGCGATAAAGCTCTGCTGCTGGATTTCCCTGGTTTCGGTGCTGTAGTAATAATCGAGACCAGTTTCGCCGAGGGCGACGACGTTGGGCCTCTGTGCCATCGCGAGCAATTCGTCCACGCCGGCAAGCCCTGAATCCACATCCAGCGGATGTACGCCCACGGAACAGACCACGTCGTCATATTTCCCGGCCAGTTCCACTACCCGATCGACGTTTTCCAGGCTGATGCCCACACACAGGAACTTGCCCACACCGCGACTGCGGGCGAGATCCAGTACGTCATCGAGTCCGCCGTCGAACTTGTCCAGTTTGAGTCTGTCGAGATGGCAGTGGCTATCTACAAGCATGGGATAGGGGCAAGTCTGAATGCATTACAGCGTGTGGGTGGGACGGCTGGATTCGAGCGAGCCCGCCAGGTAGGTCTCAATCTTGTTTTGCGCAATGTTGTCCTTGTCACCGAACTGCACGCCGATACCCGGCGTGCGGTTGCCCTGTGCACCGCTCGGCGTGATCCAGACGACCTTGCCCGCTACCGGAACCTTTTCCGGTTCGTCCATCAGGCTCAGCAGCAGAAACACCTCGTCACCGAGGTTGTAGGACTTGTCAGTGCTGATGAACAGGCCGCCGTTCTTAACGAAAGGCATATAAGCCGCATAGAGTACGGATTTGTCCTGAATTTTCAGTGAAAGGATGCCGTTACGGGCACCGCCCCCCATGGCTTTCATTGCCGCACCTCGTTGTTCTTGGTTATCGGTAACTTATCTGAGCGTACCGGTTCTGTCCAGAATTCCTGGGCTCGGGACTCGGGACTCGGGAAAAGAATTCCTAAGTTCGAAGCGCAGGATCTGATGCCGGGGGGAAGTATGCGGGACATTTCACGGCCATGGATGGCCGAGGATAGCGTACAGGGACGTATTTAAGGGGGGCGCCTAGCCCGTGTCCCGCATACTTCCACCGGCAGTAGGGCCGCCTCTGCGCTTGATCATGGCACCAGTTGGGCTTCGCGGAGCTCCGGCTCGAATCCGACTTATCGCAAGCAGCCGTCCCTGGAGCACCGCCCGGCCCGGCCAGTCCGGCCGCTCCAAGTATTCACGGCGCCTTCGGCCCATGGCCGGTCGCAAAACTGTACAGCGAGCGGTGCTCACTAAACGTACAGTTTTGCCCAATGAATCATCAAATCCTCGATCAGCAGCCGCTTGTTGGGATTGGCCCCACTACTCAGCGCCTGGCGCGCCTGCAGGAGCTTGTCATAGAAGCTGAACAGCGGGCGGAGACTCGCCTCGCCGGTACCCGGCAGGCGCTGCAACAGCCCCATGATCTGTGCGTCCGTAGTCAGATCGCAGCTGCGTACACGCAGCATCTGCGCCAGCCACTGCTGCCAAAACTGCAGTAACTGGCTCAGCTCGACGCCCTCCGGGGGATTCTCCCAGCGCCCGGCCAGGGGCACCGCGCTCGCACTGCCCTGCGCCAGGGTGGCGAGATCGCCCAGGAATTGCTCGCGGGCCTCGCGCGATGCCGGCTCCGCCAGCGTCAGCGCAAGCAGCGGTGCGCCCCCGGAAAGCACCAGCGCGCGCCGCGCTGCCTGCCCATCCAGCCCCCCCTTTTGCAGCCAGCGCAGTGCCGCCTCCTCGCCCGGCGCCGGAAAGGCAATGGCCTGGCAGCGGCTGCGTATGGTCGGCAACAGGCCCGACGGCGAATCGGTAACCAGCAGGAAAATCACTGAGGCCGCCGGCTCCTCCAGATTCTTCAGCAGCGCGTTCGCTGCATTGACGTTCATCGCCTCTGCCGGCGCCAGCCACACGACCCTCGCGCCTTCGCGACCGCTGGTGCGACCGACGAAAGCGCCCAGCTGGCGGATCTGCTCGACTTTGAGTGGCCCGCCGGGCTTCTCCGGTTCGACCCGCAGAAAATCGGGGTGAGAACCGGCCTGCCACAGGCGGCAGCCCCGGCACTGGCCACAGGCGAGACCATCCCGCGGATGCTCACACAGCACCAGCGCCGCAAACGCCTCCGCGAAGCGCCGCTTGCCGAGGCCTGCCTGGCCACTCAGTAACAGCGCGTGCGGACAGCGACCGGCGCGCCACTGGGCGCCGAGGCGCTGCCACTGGTCCGCTTGCCAGGGCAGCGGTGAGGGAATAGTTGGCATTTCGTCGGTTTCGGACACTTGATATCGGTCTTACAGTGTTTGTGTATGAGCGGCCCATGGCCGCGATCGGCGGTGGGTGGTTTCCCGAGCTCGATCGCGGCCATGGGCGGATGGCCGCCCCGCCGCTCCTACAGGATGAGTTTTTCCAGCTCTGATTGCAGCTGTTGCTGCACCTCTTCCAGCGGACGACTCGCATCGATGACCGCGTAGCGGGACGGGTCGGCTGCGGCTCTCTCGCGATAAGCGGCCCGCACGCGCTGGAAGAATGCCAGCTGCTCGCTCTCAAAACGATCGGCCGCGCCGGTGCGGGCGGCGCGCTGCAGGCCGACGTCCGGATCCAGATCCAGCAGCAGGATCCTATCCGGGCGGAGATCCCCCTGCACCGTTTGCTCCAGCAGCGCGATCAGCGACCTGTCCAGCTGGCGGCCGCCGCCCTGGTAGGCATAGGTGGCGTCGGTGAAGCGGTCACAGATCACCCAGTCCCCGCGTTCGAGCGCGGGCATAATCACCTGCGCCAGGTGCTGCGCGCGCGCGGCAAAGACCATCAGCAATTCAGCCGTCGGGTCCACGACCTCCTCGCGCTTCGAAAGAAGCAGTTCCCGCAGCTGTTCCGCCAGCGGTGTTCCGCCCGGCTCGCGGGTCTGAACAAATGCAACCCCCTGTTTGCGCAGCCAGTCGGTGACAAACTGCAGGTTGGTGGACTTGCCCACCCCCTCGACACCCTCGAGGGTGATAAATTTTCCGCGCGGCAAAATCAATTTCCTTCTGTCGGACTGGAGCGGTAGTCAGCGCGGCGCTTGAGCTGATATTCGCGCACGGCCCTGTTGTGCTCCGCCAGCGTCGCCGAGAAGTGATGGGAACCATCACCCTTGCCGACGAAATAGAGACTGTTGCCGGGCTTCGGATTCAACGCCGCGCGAATCGCCTCCCGCCCCGGCAGTGCAATAGGCGTGGGCGGCAGGCCGCTGATGACATAGGTGTTGTACGGCGTCGCCTGGCGCAGGTGCGCCCGGGTCAGGTTGCCATCGAACTCGGTGCCCAGTCCATAGATAACGGTTGGGTCTGTTTGCAGGCGCATGCCCTTGTTGAGACGGCGCACGAAGACGCCCGCGATTTCACTGCGTTCAGAAGGCTGGCCCGTCTCCTTTTCAATCAGCGAGGCCATAATCAGTGCTTCGTAGGGGGAGTCATACGGCAGGTTGTCATCGCGTGCCCGCCACTCCTCTTCCAGCACCCCCTGCATGCGCTGGTAGGCCTGGCGCAGCAACTCGATGTCGGTTGTGCCCGAGCGGTAGATGTAGGTGTCGGGAAAAATCCATCCCTCGGCAGTCGCGCCGTCTAAACCCAGCGCGCTGCTGGCGCTCTCCACGCTGCTACCCGCCTCCGACTTGATGATGTTTCGCCCCGCCCGTATCTGATCCAGCGCCTGGCGAAAGGTCCAGCCCTCCACCAGAGTGAGGCGGTAGCGGGTCACGTCGCCGCGATTGAGGCGGGCCACCAGGTCCATGGCATTACTGCCATAGGGCAACAGATATTCACCGGCGTGGATACGCGTTTCGCCCTGCCAGTAGGCGTAGGCCAGCACCAGGCGCGGCCACCTGATCACTCCCTCACGCCCCAGGTCCCGAAGCGCCCGCGACAGGTTGCTGCCGCTTGCCACTTCGAAGCGCATTCCGTCTTCGCCCACGGCGAGCGGCTGCACCAGGGCTGTCTTGGCGGCCCAGAGTCCAATGAATGCCGACAGCAGCACCAGAACGAGCGCACCAACGACATAGCGCCAGATATTCTTACGGGGCTTAACTTGCTTCTTCTTCACCACAATTCTTCCGCTATCAGCTGCTGCAGCTTCCGCGTCTCAGGCCCGATGGGCCAGTTGCGATAGCCAATCAACTCTGTCACCGGCATCACGCCGCGTACACTGTTGCACAGCGCCACTTCATCCGCCTGGCAGAGAGACTCGAGATCCAGGTTCATTTCAGACAACTCGATGTGACGCGCTATCCAGTCCCGCATCACACCGCGCACGCCGCATCGACTCAGGTCCGGGGTAACCCAGGTGCCACTGATCCGGGCCAGCAGGTTACAGCGCAGGCTCTCGATAACCCAGCCGCGACTGTCCCGCAACAGCCCGTCAGTCGGCTCTCCGGCCGGCAACTCGCTCCTGGCGCGATTATATCGCGTGCGCCGCAGCGTTTTGCAGCCCAGGTTGGCAGAATCGGGAGATTCGAGTCGCGTGGCGCATGGAAAGAGGCGGGCGCCCTGTGTCAGCTCCGGGGTCGGCTCCAGCGGCAGGAGGCTCAAATCCCACCGCTCCTCGGCGTCAACCAACCCCCAGCGCAGGCGCAGCTTTGCGGATGCAGATGGGCAGTTCGCTGCGATCTTCCGCACGGCCCTGTCCACTTCGGCCAGCAGCGCTACGCTCAGATGCCCGCCGCGTTGCAGGCGGGCCCGATGCAGCGCCCAGAGTGGCACGGAGCCATGCTGGCAACGCATTGTCTCGAGCAGCCCAAGGTCGTAGACATGGTCTTGCGGCAGCGAGGCCACGGCCAGGCCGCGGCAGAAGAATTGCGGGAGCTCTGTCATACCTCCCCCAAAAACAGAAACGCCCGCCTCAGCTCTGGGCTTAGTGGCGGGCGCAGTGGATCAGACGCGCTTGAAGATCAGCGAGCCGTTGGTGCCACCGAAGCCAAAGGAGTTTGACAGCACAGCCTCAATGGCCAGCTGTTGGGCCTCCTGCGGCACCAGATTGATGCCGTTGCAGGCCTCATCCGGATTGTCCAGGTTGATGGTCGGCGGCGCCACCTGGTCGCGCAGAGACAGGACCGAGAAGATCGCCTCTACGGCGCCGGCAGCGCCGAGCAGATGGCCGGTCATGGATTTGGTGGAGCTGACGGCCAGCTTGTCGGCGGCACTGCCAAAGACAGAGTGCACCGCCGTGATTTCCGCCTTGTCGCCCAGGGGGGTCGAGGTACCGTGGGCATTGATGTACTGAATCCCGTCCGGGCCAAGACCGGCATCGCTCAGCGCATTCCGCATCGACAGGGCCGCACCGGCACCGTCCTCCGGCGGGGAGGTCATGTGGTAGGCATCGCCACTCATGCCGAATCCGGTCAACTCCGCATAAATAGTGGCGCCGCGCGCTTTGGCCCGCTCGTACTCTTCGAGTACCAGCACCCCGGCACCCTCACCCAGCACGAAACCGTCGCGATCCCTGTCCCAGGGACGACTGGCGCTCTGGGGGTCGTCATTGCGCGTAGACAGCGCGCGGGCCGCACAGAAACCGCCCAGACCAACGGGTGTAGTGACCATCTCCGCACCGCCGCAAACCATGACATCGGCGTCGCCGTACTGAATACAGCGCATACCCAGGCCAATCGCATGGGTGCCGGTGGTGCAGGCAGTCGTAGTGGAGAGGTTCGGGCCTTTCATGCCGTACTTGATCGACAGGTTGCCGGCGACCATATTGATGATGGCGCCCGGCACAAAGAAGGGGGACACCCGGCGCGGGCCCTTTTCCGCGATCAGCATGGCATTGTTTTCAATTGCCTGAATGCCGCCCATTCCGGAGCCGATACAGGCACCGATGCGCTGGGCATCCTCCTCGTTCACCTCGAGACCGCTGTCTTCCACCGCCTGGATAGCCGCAGCCATGCCATACTGCAGAAACACGTCCATTTTGCGCGCTTCTTTTTCCGGCATATAGGGAGTGGGATCGAAATTCTTAACCGTCGCCGCAAAGCGGGTGGAAAATGCCGAAACATCAAACGTCTCGATCGGCGCTGCACCGCTGGTGCCAGCGAGGATGGCAGACCAGGTCTCGCCCAGGGTATTGCCCAGCGGGCTCACCATACCCATTCCGGTTACGACAACTCTTCTACGCGACACTCGTGTTCCCCCGAAATACTCTCCTGCCTGCTGACGATACCGCCTCGATTAAGCCGGACAAAGTCAATGTCAGCAGTCACAATTCTTTAGTGCCAATAAAAGGAGAGCCGTACTACTCAACATAGAACGGCTCTCGCAATATATTCGGCGCCGGATAGCAAACGGCTATCCGGAGCTAAACTACCCAGCGGGGATTAACCAAGGTTTTCCTTGATGTAATCGATAGCAAGCTGAACAGTAGTAATTTTCTCGGCTTCTTCGTCGGGAATTTCAGTTTCGAATTCCTCTTCCAGAGCCATTACCAACTCAACTGTGTCGAGGGAGTCAGCGCCCAGATCTTCAACAAAAGAGGCTTCAGGCTTAACGTCTTCTTCCTTCACGCCCAGTTGTTCAGCAACGATCTTTTTAACGCGCTCTTCAATGCTGCTCATGATTCAATTTAACTCCTAGTGGATAAAAATCTGTTGTAGTCGTTATTGTTCCCTGATTATTGGGATTGGGCCGCACTGAGTTGCGGAGATAACGACCGGCTCACACAGCTTCTGGTTAATGCGAGGCGGCATTGTACCCCAACTTTTTCGGGATGTAATGCGCAGCCTGTCATTGCCGTTAGCTTGAATACAAAAGCCTTTTAAATCAATACGTTATATGGCTTTTTGAGAAAAAATCTCACGCCATATACATGCCGCCGTTTACATGGATAGTCTCACCGGTGACATATCCACCGGCGTCGCTGGCCAAAAATGCAACAACGGAAGCGATCTCTTCGGGTGCGCCGAGACGACCCAGCGGAATCTTGCTCATCAGCGCTTCCCGCTGCGCTTCGGGCAATACCTTGGTCATATCGGTATCGATAAAACCGGGAGCAACTGTATTGACCGTAATACCGCGGGAGCCGACCTCGGCTGCCAGCGAACGCGCAAAACCGGCAACGCCCGCCTTGGTGGCAGCGTAGTTGCTCTGCCCGGCATTGCCCATACTGCCCACGACTGAACTGATATTGATGATGCGCCCCCAGCGAGCCTTGGTCATGTCGCGAAGGCAGGCTTTGGTCACGCGATACACTGCGGAGAGATTCGTGTCGATCACCGAATCCCACTCCTCGTCCTTCATGCGCATCAGCAGGTTGTCCTTGGTGATGCCGGCGTTGTTCACCAATATGGTGGGCGCGCCGAATTCGCTCTTGGCAGAATCCAGCAGCTCGACCAGGCTTTCTGGGCTGGTCACGTCCAGCACCTTGCCGGCACCGGCGATGCCTTTTTCAGCAAAACGCGCGCTGATCTTCTCGGCGCCGGCGGCGCTGGTGGCCGTTCCGATTACGGTGGCACCCAGACTGCCGAGCGTATCGGCAATGGCGGCGCCAATACCGCGGCTGGCGCCAGTGACCAGTGCCACCTTGTCGTTGAGGGAAATTGTTAGTGTCATTGTTACTCCACGTAATTTCGGCAAAAGACGCTTTTGCCAAAGGCGTGCTCAGCCGGCAGTAGCCAGTAAAGCCTCATTGAATTGAGTGGGTGTGTCGATATTGTGACAGGCGAGATCTCGATCGATGCGCTTGGCCAGGCCGGCGAGCACCTTGCCCGGACCGCATTCCACCAGTTCTGCTGTTCCGCCGGCGACCATCGCCTGAACGCAGGCGGTCCAGCGAACCGGACTGTAGATCTGCTCCACCATCAGCGCCTTGATCGCGTGAGGTTCTGCCTCCGGCTTGGCGTGCACATTGTGAATCACTGGAATTTCCGGCGCGTGAAAAACCGTGGCTTCGATTTGCGGGGCCAGCTTGTCCGCCGCCGGACGCATCAATTCGGTGTGAAACGGGGCGCTGACCGGCAGCGGCATGGCGCGCTTTGCGCCCGCGGCCTTACAGGCCTCAATTGCCCTTGCGACTGCGGCACTGCTGCCCGCGATCACCACCTGGCCCGGCGAGTTGTAGTTCACCGCCGCGACCACTTGCCCCTGGGCGGCTTCCGCACAGGCGGATTCCACCGCGGTATCGTCCAATCCGATAACGGCGGCCATGGCGCCCTCACCGGCCGGCACGGCCTCCTGCATCAGGCGACCGCGCTCGCGCACCAGGCGCACGGCATCCTTAAACGACAGAGTGCCGGCGCATACCAGCGCGGACCACTCGCCCAGACTGTGACCCGCCATGCGCGCGGGACGCGCACCGCCGCGGGCGCACCAGGCGCGGTACAGCGCTACACTGGCAGTCAGCAACAGCGGCTGGGTGCGCTCGGTCAGATTGATATCGGCCTGCTCGCCGGTCTGGCACAGGTCCCAGAGGTCGTAGCCGAGGACGTCGGACGCCTCGGAGAAAGTGGCGTGGATCTCGGGAAATTCAGCCGCAGCTTCCGCCAGCATACCTATCTGCTGGGAGCCCTGGCCGGGAAAGACGAATGCGAGCCTTGCATTGGTCATGGCACATCCTTAAACCTGGTTTGCACTGTTCGATCGCGGGGTACTCAGGGCTGAGCCATGGCGCGACCGACTCTCGCTGCCAGATCGGCTTCGGCACACTCTTTGGCGGTGACCAGGGCCCGGTAAAATGCCTCACTGCTGGCACCGCCATGGCTTTTGATCACGTTGCCTTTCACCCCTAAAAAGCTGGCGCCATTATAGCGGGCGGGTTCTACCTGTGTGCGCCATTTTCGCAACAGCTTTATGGCTAATTGGCCAAAAAAACGTTTGAAATACCCCTTTTTCTCGATGGTGAACGCTTTTTGACCCATTAGTCGAATGACGCCCTCGGCGGACTTCATCGCGACATTTCCCATCAGGCCGTCGCAGACCACGACATCCACCACACCGGTAAAAATATCGTGCCCCTCGACGAATCCAGCGTAGTTGATCTTCGGATCCGCATTGAGCAGCTCGGCCGCGCGACGAATCTCTTCGGTGCCCTTGTGCGCCTCCGCACCGATATTGAGCAGCGCGACTTTCAGGTCTCGCCTGCCGGTGTGAACCCGCTGAGCCTCGATCCCCATGCGGGCAAACTGCAGCAGGTCTTCGGCACTACAGTCGATGTTAGCACCGAGATCCAGCAGGAAGCAGGATCCCTGCTCCGTTGGCACGGATTTGCCCAGCGCGGGTTTTCGCACACCTTCTATATTGCCGAGAATGCTGCGGCTCAGCGCCAGGAGGGCGCCGGTGTTGCCCGAGGTGACCATGGCCTGCACCTCGCCACTGGCCACAGCCTGCAATGCCAGCGCCATAGAGGATTCGCGCTTGTGGCGCACTGCCTGAAGCGGGTTACAGCTTTGGGTGATGACCTGTTCGCAGGGCGCAATTTGCAGCCGGCTGCAAAACTGTGGCTGGCGCGCCTCATCGATCAGCGCTTGGAGTTGGGTGCTGGGGCCGAATAATTTCAGCTCAGCTTCGGGGAATTTTTTGAGGAATCTGATGCAGGCCGGAACGACAGAGCGGGGACCTAAGTCCCCGCCCATCGCATCCACGGCCAATCGCAATTGGCTGGACAAAGTTTACTCTTCTTCAGAGCCGCCGACTTCGATCACCTTGCGACCGCGGTAGAAACCGTCTTTGGTCACGTGGTGACGACGGTGCTTTTCACCGGTAGTCGGGTCAACGGACAGGGTCGCACCGGCGCCCAGGGCATCGTGAGAGCGACGCATACCGCGACGGGAACGAGTCTTTTTGTTTTGCTGAACAGCCATGTCTTGCTCCTAAAATAAACAGATTTCACTGGAACCGGGGCGCCTACCGGCGAGCCCAAACTCACCCAACAGCCTTACGGTTTGTTCGATGAACCCTTCAACTGTTCCAGCACTTTAAAGGGGTTTTCCCGTTGCTCATCCGCCTTGTCGGCATCCGCCCCGAACTGGAAGCGGTCGCGGGCGACACACTCCTGCTCGTGGTAGGCCACCATCGGCAGATTGAGCAAAATCTCATCTTCCAGTATCTGGTACAGGTTCAGTTCATCGCCGTCCTGCACGACTGGATCCAAGTCCTTCGGCAGAGCCTTGCCCTGCTCTTCGGACCACACGATACCCCAGCGAAACTCCGCCTCCACCTGTTCGGGCATCGGCTGCAGGCAGCGCTGACACTGCAGCTGCACGCTGCACTGCAACTTGCCGCTCACCGTGAGGTGTCTCTGCAGATCCCGCCCGAACTGGAGATCGGCGCGGACATCTCCGTCAATCGACTCCACTGCAGCACTGAGTCGCCCCAGCGAGCCGTGCGGCAGAATGCCGACCAGATGCTGCTCGCGCTGCACCAACTTCCGCGCATCGACGATCTTTGGAAGTGCTGCTGTAGAGGGGGGTATCGACATAAGCGCGCAATTCTATGGACAAGCCCTACCCTTGTCAAAACAATTCAACCACCGCAGTATCGGGCTCTGCGGCCGGTTTCCATCACGTTCACTGGACTCTTTCGATATGGCTCGCCCCTTGATTCTAGCCTCCAGCTCACCTTACCGAAGTGCACTGCTTAAACAGCTGCGAATACCTTTCGAGTGCGCACCAGCCCATATAAATGAAGAGGCAATGCCGGGCGAGCAACCGATTGCGCTGGCGCGGAGACTCTCGCAGGAAAAGGCACAGGCACTGTCGCCCCGCTATCCGGACGCACTGATCATAGGTTCAGACCAGGTCGCGGAGTGCGGGGGGCGCGCGCTGGGCAAGCCGGGCACCCCGGAGAGGGCCGCAGCACAGCTGCGCGCCAGCAGCGGCCGCGCCGTGCACTTTCACTCCGGCATCTGCTTGCTGGACGCCGCCAGTGGCAAACAGCGGACGGCGGTGGAGACATTCACCGTGCACTTCCGCAAGCTCAGCGACCGGCAGATCCGGCGCTACCTGGAACTGGAAACCCCGTACGACTGTGCGGGTTCGTTCAAAGCGGAAGGCCTGGGCATAGTATTATTCGAAAAAATGGAAGGGTCAGACCTGAATTCCCTGATTGGCCTCCCATTAATTCGATTGGTCGATCTGCTGCTGGAATTTGGCATCGACCCGCTGGCGATCGCCGATCACGGGATCAGCGGGGGCCAGGCGAGCAGCTCGGAGAAGTGATCGATGATCGCGCGCGGCCTGAAGTGCGACAAACGCTCCGGAGAGTGCACGCCATAGCTGACGCCGATAGACGCCATGCCCGCCGACGCGGCCATCTCCAGGTCGTACACGGTATCGCCAACCATCACGGCATACTCGACCGCGCAGCCGGTCTCGTCCAGCAGTTCACGCAACATCCGCGGGTCCGGTTTCGATGCCGTCTCATCGGCACAGCGGCTGGCGATAAACAGCCCCTCCAGGCCGTGCTCGACAAATTCGCGATTGAGCCCCCTGCGACTCTTGCCGGTAGCCACTGCCAACTGGTGGCCGCCGCCCAGCAGCTGATCCAGGGTCTCCAGCACGCCGTCAAACAGCGGCAGCGGCTCACTGCGCGCAGCCAGCCACTCTTCCGAGTACAGTTCGCGCAGCTTATGGCGCTGATCACTGGCAGCCTCGGGGAACAGCGACTGAATCGCCTCCGGCAGACCGAGGCCGATGATATTGCCGATCGCCTCCGGCGCCAGCACCGGCAGCCCCACCCTGTCGGCGGCGCGCTGCATACAGGAAACGATGCGCGCCTCGGAATTGCACACGGTGCCATCCCAGTCGAGGATTACCAACATAGCTGTCCAACCACTTCTATTGCTTGCGCAGCGCCACCAGCACCGCTTCCAGCTCCGCCGACAGCGGGGCCTCTACTGCCACCGGCTCGCCGTCGGGCAATGTGCAGCGCACCCTGGCCGAATGCAGGAACAGGCGCCTGAGCCCCAGATCGCGAAACTCCCGATTGACCTCGTCAGCGGTGTACTTGGTGTCACCGGCAAGCGGGCAACCGACAAACTGGGCGTGCACGCGGATCTGGTGTGTGCGCCCGGTGACCGGCTCCGCGGAGACCAGCGTTGCCCCCTTGAAGCGCTCCAACACCTGGAAACGGGTTTCCGATGCCTTGCCGTCCGGATCGACGGACACCATGCGCTCACCGCTTTTCAGCGTATTCTTGCGCAGCGGCGCCTCCACCACGCGGCGACCGCGCGGCCACTTGCCTGACGCCAAAGCCAGATAGGACTTCCCGACCCGGCCGCCGCGGAGTTCAGCCTGCACATGCTGCAGCACCGAGCGCTTACGCGCCACCAGGATTGCCCCGCTGGTATCCCGATCGAGACGGTGAACCAGCTCTATGAACGGGCTCTGCGGGTACATCTGCCGCAAGACCTCAATCAGCCCCAGGCGCACACCACTGCCGCCGTGCACTGCGAGACCCGGCGGCTTATTGATCACCAGCAGACCCTTCGCATCGTAAAGTATGGATTCTTCCACCAGCTGGCGCAGCTGGTCGCCCGCGAGGGGCGCCGGCGCCTGTTCGGCAGCGCGGATCGGCGGCACGCGCACCACGTCGCCAGCACACAGCTTGTACTCCGCCTTTACCCTTCCTTTATTTACCCTGACCTCTCCCTTGCGCAGAATGCGATAAATGCGCGACCGGGGAACCCCCTTGAGTCGCGCCTGCAGGAAGTTGTCGATTCGCTGGCCCGCGAGCTCGCCGGGCACGGTCAGCAACTGCACGCCGCCAGAGGGGTTCCAGGTATCGGAAGGTGTGGCCGCAGAGGCCGTATCGGAGGGGGGTGTACTTCGCATGGGGCGCATCATACCGCCGCCGCGACGCCAATTGAAGCACCTCGCCGGCCGTGCTATATTCGGCCGGCCTGAATTGGGCTGGTTTTCGGCCAGGGGCGTCGCCTTCAGTTGAAGTGACAGCCATGGTTCCAGAGAAAATACCGCCAATCGGCCGGTGCGCGCCTCTCCAGATGAAAGATGGGCCGCGTCATTGACAAAACTTCGCCGGCAAGGCGTGCCCCAACCTACAGATTCCCGGGGCGCCTCGCCGGCTACAACTCCCGCCACTGTGCGGGTAATTATCGCGAAGGTAAGACGGGCCGCAGCCCGCAGCGCTTGAAAGGACGACTCATACATTTGCGTCCCGCTCTGTAGAAACCGCCAGCGACCGCACTGGCAACCCGGGCAGCACAGATTTCCGCGAACCCGGCGATAAAACAGATAGAACCAAGGGGGATCGGCCAAAAGCCGACCGACAGAGCCGAACGAAGGACGTAAACCTCGCCACCCGCATTAGTCATTACTGATGGGTGGCGCCCAGTCAGAACGCGCCCGACTAACCAAAGGCGCGAGACCGAATCTGGGTAGCACTCTATAAAAGGTGCCAAAGGTAAAGGTACGAAAGGTACCAACGAATGCCTCGCCATTTGCACGCATTCGGAGTTACAGCAGTGTGACGAGTGGGTAAAACCCCGCTTTGCCCAGTCCGAATAGCAGTGGCTATCGGCTGGAACAGCGCTATCCCACGTCCCTGCCCGCCCCGCGGCCGCGTCCGCGCGGCTGCCAATCCACAAGCCTGTGAACTGCGGTGTCCCACCTTTGCGCAACGCAAGGATACAAGACACGCATGAAGAGAATGCTCATCAACGCGACTCAGCCTGAAGAGTTGCGTGTAGCCCTGGTCGATGGCCAGTGGTTATATGACCTGGATATCGAGAATCGAACCCGCCAACAGAAAAAAGCCAACATCTACAAAGGCAAGATCACCCGCGTAGAACCCTCCCTGGAAGCCGCATTCGTCGACTACGGTGAAGAGCGCCACGGTTTTCTGCCGCTGAAAGAAATTTCCCGCGATTACTTCATCAAACAGCCGAAGGACATCGAAGGCCGCATCAAGATCAAGGATGTGGTCAAAGAGGGCATGGAAGTCATCGTGCAGGTGGACAAGGAGGAGCGCGGCAACAAGGGCGCCGCCCTGACCACCTTTATCAGCCTGGCCGGCCGTTACCTGGTGCTGATGCCGAACAACCCGCGCGCCGGCGGCATCTCGCGCCGCATCGAGGGCGATGAACGCTCCGACCTGCGCGATGCGCTGGCCGACGTAGAAGTGCCGTCCGGCATGGGCATTATCGTGCGCACCGCCGGCGTCGGCCGCAGTGGCGAAGAGCTCCAGTGGGATCTGACCTACCTGCTGCAGCTGTGGGACGCGATCAAGACAGAAGCCGATGGCTCCAAGGCGCCGCACTTCCTGTTCCAGGAGAGCAACGTCATTATCCGCGCCATTCGCGACTATATGCGCGACGATATCGGCGAGGTCATCGTCGACGACAAGGGCGCCTACCAGCTGGCCGCCGAATTTGCCCGTCAGGTGATGCCGCACTACGCCAACAAGGTGAAGTACTACGAAGATGCGATTCCGCTCTTCAACCGCTACCAGATTGAAAGCCAGATCGAGACCGCCTTCGAGCGCGAAGTAAAGCTGCCCTCCGGCGGCTCTATCGTGATCGACGTCACCGAGGCGCTGGTATCCATCGATATCAACTCCTCGCGTGCCACCAAAGGCGGCGACATCGAGGAGACGGCGCGCAATATCAACCTGGAAGCTGCGGACGAGATCGCCCGCCAGCTGCGCCTGCGCGATATGGGCGGCCTGGTGGTGATCGACTTTATCGACATGCAGAACAAGGGCAACCAGCGCGAAGTGGAAAAGCGCATGGAAAAGGCTCTAGGCATGGACCGCGCCCGCGTACAGGTAGGCCGCATCTCCCGCTTTGGCCTGCTGGAAATGTCGCGCCAGCGCCTGCGCCCGTCCCTCGGTGAAACCACTTTCCGCGTCTGCCCGCGCTGTAGCGGCCAGGGCACCATTCGCGGCACCAAATCGCTGGCGCTGTCCATTTTGCGCCTGGTGGAGGAAGAGGCGAAGAAAGAGCGCAGTGCAGAGATCCGCGCAATCACCCCGGTGAATGTCGCGACTTACCTGCTGAACGAAAAGCGCAAGACCATTTCCAATATCGAAGCGCGCAACAACACCCGCGTGGTGGTGGTGCCGAACGCCGATATGGAAACGCCGCACTTCGAAGTGCAGCGCCTGCGCGACGATGAAGCCGGAACCGTGGAAACCTCTTACAAGATTTCCGGCACCATGGTGGAGGACACCGGCGCCAAATTGGAAGAGGAGCCCATGCGTCCGCCCGCGCAGCCCGCGGTGCAGCAAATAACGCATGCGGCCCCGGCGCCGACGCCGACGCCGACGCCGACGCCGGAGAAGCAGCCCGAACCGGGACTGATCAGCCGACTGATCAGCGCTATCGCCGCACTCTTTGGCGGTGAGGGCGAGAAGACCAAGAAGCACAAGAAAGGCAAGGGCCGCGGCAAGGATTACCAGCAGCAGCGCGCCCAGCGCAGCGGCCGCGGCGGTCGCGGCGCACGCACCACGACCCGCCGGCGGGAGGATCGTCGCGAAGAGGGCAAGCAGGAAGCCAAGCGCGAGGAGCGCCGCGAAGAACGCCGCGAGGAGCGCCGCGAAGAAAAGCGTCCCGCCAAGCGTGAAGAGGTCCGCGAGGCCGCCGCGGAGCGCCCCACTGGCGAAGGTCAACGCCGCAGACGCCGTCGCCGTGGTGGCGAGGGGCGACGCCGCCGCGACGAAAGCCAGACCCCGGCAGTTGAAACCGAAGTAACTGCAGAGAGCGCCGAGTTCGCCGAAGAGACCGCAGAAGAGCAGCGCCCGTCGCGTCGCCCAAGTAATGTCCGCGGTCGTCCCCAGGCCCGTCGTCGCGGTCGACGCGGGGACAATGCCGCGGCCGCGGCAGTGGCCCAGGGTCAGGAGGAGCTCGATCGCGAGGTCAGGGAAGCCATCGACGAGGCCGAGGGCGAAGCCAAGAAGTCGGAAGAAAAGGCCGCAGAGACCCGCGAACCGGAAGTGACCACGGCGGCGGCAGAGGAAAAACCCGCTGCCGCGGCGGAGCGTCCAGCGCCGGCAGCGAAAGCACCGCAAGCCGAGCCAGAGCTTGCCGCTGAACAGCCGCGCGCAGCGGTCGCCGCTGAGCAACCACAGGAAGCCGAAGCCCCAGCGGAAGCGCCGGCTGTTGCAGAGCGAGAGCAGCCACCCGCGGCAGAGGAAGTGACCTCAATCGCACCGGTCGAAGCGGAAGTCATTGCAGAAGCGGCACCTGCAGAAGCGGAAGCGGCCGTTACCGAAGAGGCAATCGAAAAGCCCGCCGAAGAGGTGGCTGTTGCCACTGAAGTGACGACCGCAGAACCCGCAGAAAAGCTGAAGCCGGCAGTGGCCCCCCTCGGTGGCCGCGCCAGTAATGATCCGCGGGTAAACCCGCAACCTTTGCAGGAACTGGCGGTCGTTACTGAGCACCGCGATCTCGGGTTGTTGCAACCGCTGGACACTGCGCAGCCGGCAGCAATCGAGCACAACCCGCGCCCCCTGCCCCGCCCGGCCAACGACCCCCGCGTCGCACGGCAGGCACCGCAGGCCAACGACACGCTCGGTGATGACTCTGCGGAGGCCAGCTGAGTTTAAGGCAAACAGCTAGTTGGTGATTTAGCAGCCGGAGTCAGGCTCGTTTTGGATTGAGCCAAATCCCCTCCTCCGGCAGATCCGCGCCACGGACGGCGCTGGTCAATAAATCAGCTAACTCATTGAACTGCCTAAAAAAAATCGTACGCGCCCTTGTACCGGAAAATACGCCCGGTATAATGCGCCGGACAATTTGGTGGGGTGGCTGAGTGGTCGAAAGCGGCGGTCTTGAAAACCGTTGACTGTAACAGGTCCCAGGGTTCGAATCCCTGCCCCACCGCCATATAAAAGAACCCGGTTTTATGCCGGGTTTTTTTATATGGCGGTGGGGCAGATTAGGATGAGAATCCCGTTCGAGCCGCAGCGGGCGCAGCCCGCGGAGACCAGCGAGCGCAGCGAAGCTAATCCCTGCCAGCGACATGACGAAAAGCCTACTAACCCCATCCAACGGGACTCTGCAACGGCAACCATGCCAGAGCAGGTTCACATGGGTGACCGAGCTTCGCAGGGCATTGTGTTCAGTGAATAGTACTTGACCCAACCCTGGCTTTTCATACAGAGGGATCCGATTAGGGACGGTGTGCCGCTAACCGAAACGCTCTCGACTCACCACACCCTACCCTACGTCCATTTGCAAGGCAGAATCTTCCCTGGCTATTCGTTCAGTTCGGCAATTACAGATGCTTCTGCAGCTCTGCCAAACTTAGCGTCGGCGTAATCCATATTTCGGCGTTCAGCGCAGCAAAGAGAGCTTCATTATGCGCCATCAGCTTGTCCTGCTGTGTTTCCTCGAATATGAAAACAGCGGCACGCTTCCCCTGCCATACGTGAAAATACGCGGCTTCAGGTTTAGCAGCTTCAATGAACTCACTTATCGCAGCCGACATCGACTTATCAGCGTAACTGGCATTGCCTTTTTCCACCGGAATCAGAACTTGCATCAATAAACGCACGGGTATTCCTCCTCAGAACCTCATATCGATGTCTGAAACCATAGATCGCGCTATCGCAGGCACAGCGAATTTCCCGACAAATAGATTGTCGCTCCAATGAATATAATCCCGCCAAGTTCTCGGATGTCGCTTTTTTGGGTGGCGACAATTTCTACTTCGCGACAACTTCTGATTGCGATTCTGATCTAGCATTTTGAAAGCAGCATCTCCGAATTCGTATGCTGCCACTTCCTGCCGCAGGACAGCTCAGCGCCCCAGTTATGTTTAGGTCGTCCCGGGACTTGAACTCCGTGGAGAATTTTTATGCCCGCTAAACCCGAACTTCTCACACCGGTCAACTGCCAGCTCATTTTCATCGACTTACAACCGCAGATGGCGTTTGGCGTCCAGTCGATCGACCGTCAGCAACTGAAAAACAATGTCGTCGCACTGGCCAAGGCGGCGAAGGCATTCAAGATACCGACAATCATCACTACAGTCGAAACCGAGAGCTTCTCCGGGCATACATTCCCGGAACTGCTGGCGGTCTTCCCCGATATTCCAATACTTGAACGCACGTCCATGAATTCCTGGGATGACCAGAAGGTGCGCGATGCGCTGGCAGCAAATGGTCGACAAAAGGTCGTTGTCGCCGGCCTCTGGACCGAGGTCTGCAACAATACCTTCGCCTTCGACGCCATGCGCGAGGGGGGCTATGAGATCTATATGGTGGCAGATGCCTCCGGCGGCACCTCCAAGGACGCGCACGACTATGCCATGCAGCGCATGATCCAGGTAGGGGTCGTGCCTATGACCTGGCAGCAGGTGATGCTGGAGTGGCAGCGCGACTGGGCGCACCGCGATACTTACGATGCCGTCATAGATATCGTCAAGGAGCACTCCGGCGCCTACGGCATGGGCGTGGACTACGCCTACACCATGGTGCACAAGGCCGATGAGCGGGTGAAGCACGGGCCGCGCCAGGATCCGGTGCCGGCCAAATCCGGGTAACGCATCGCGCCCGGCACTTGATGCGACTTGTGTTTCGATCGCCTAGAGCTGCCTCGCAAGGGAAGGTTTATGCAGGATTCAGACGAATTCCGGTCCAAGGCGGGCAGTCGGCCCAACCGACGCCAGTTGTTAAAGGGATCTGCGGCGCTGGGCGCACTTGCGCTGCTGGGTCCGCTCGCCGCCCGATCCTGGCAGCATGGAGAAAACGTCATGGCGGACACCATTCTTCGCAATGGGCACATCACCACGCTCGACGTAAAGAATCCGGAAGTCACGGCCATAGCGCTCGCCGGTGGCCGCGTGCTGTCGACCGGCGCTGACAAAGAAGTGATGCGCCTGGCCAGCGATAAAACCCACGTAATCGATTTGCGGGGCAAGCGCGTAATCCCCGGCCTGAACGACAGCCACACCCACCTGATCCGCGGCGGCCTCAATTACAACATGGAGTTGCGCTGGGAAAATGTGCCTTCACTGGCGGATGCCCTGCGCATGCTGAAAGAGCAGGTGGAGCGCACACCCGCGCCGCAGTGGGTCCGGGTTATCGGCGGCTGGTCGGAGTTCCAGTTTGCGGAGCGGCGCATGCCGACGCTCGAGGAAGTCAACCAGGTGGCACCGGAGACGCCGGTGTTTATCCTGCACCTCTACTCCCACGCCCTGCTCAACCGCGCCGCGCTCAGGGCCACCGGCATCGGCCGCAACACCCCCGACCCGCCCGGTGGTGTCATTCAAAAGGACAAGAACGGCGAGCCGACCGGCATGCTGATCGCCAAGCCGTCGGCGCTGATTCTCTATTCGACACTGGCCAAGGGCCCGAAACTGCCACTGGAGCAGCAGATCAACTCCACCCGGCATTATATGCGCGAGATGAACCGCCTCGGCATCACCTCGGTTATCGATGCCGGCGGCGGCGGCCAGAACTACCCGGACGATTACCGGGTCGTGCGGAAACTGAGTGATGAGAAGCAGCTGACGGTGCGCATCGCCTACAACCTGTTTGCGCAGAAGGCCGGCCAGGAGCTATCCGACTACGAGCGCTGGGTTGCGATGACCGAGCCAGGCGCCGGGAACACCATGTTGAGGATGAACGGGGCCGGTGAAAACCTCACCTGGTCGGCGGCGGATTTCGAGAATTTTCTCGAACCCCGCCCGGACCTCAGACCCACCATGGAAAAGGAACTGGAACCGATCGTCGAACTGCTGGCTGCGGAAAAGTGGCCGTTTCGCATTCACGCCACCTACAACGAGTCTATCGACCGCTTTCTCAATGTATTCGAGCGGGTGAACGGCAAAACGCCCTTCCAGACCCGCTTTATTATCGACCACGCGGAAACCGTCGACGAACGCAACCTGGAACGCATCAAGGCGCTCGGTGGCGGTATCGCCATACAGCACCGCATGGCCTTCCAGGGCGAGTATTTCGTCGAGCGCTACGGCGAGCGGGCGGCGAAGCACACACCGCCGATCCAGAAAATGCAGGCCATTGGTCTCCCGGTCGGCGCCGGCACCGACGCCACCCGTGTCGCCTCCTACGATCCCTGGGTGGCCCTGTACTGGATGACTACCGGCAGGACGCTCGGCGGCCTCGCCCTTTACGACAAGCAAAACCTGGTCGACCGTGAAACCGCGCTGCGCCTGTTGACCCACGGCTCCGCCTGGTTCTCCGGTGAGGACGATGTCAAGGGAACACTGGCGCCGGGCCAGTATGCGGATCTCAGTGTGTTGTCGTCCGATTATTTCAAGGTGCCCGACGAGGAGATCAAGCAGATAGTGTCGGAGCTCACCATCGTCGACGGCAGGGTGGTCTATGCCGCCGGGCCCTTCAAGGAGTTCGACCCGCCCTTACCCCCGGCGAGTCCAGACTGGAGCCCGGTGAAACACGAGCCGACACCGTCAATGCGCCACGGCGACTACGCGCGCGCCTGCCACGACAGTTGCGCGTCCGGCTGTACGCTGCACGGCCACAACCATTTGATCGCCTGGAATTCGCCGATCCCCGTGCAGGATAAGGGAGGTTTCTGGGGCGCCCTGGGCTGTTCCTGCTTCGCTTTCTAACGGTGATGAGCGCACGCACGGCAAGTGGCGTTACTGCGCGCGCTCGCCTGTCGCTGCTGTTGATCGCCCTATGCTGGCTGCAGACCGCCGTTGCCCAGCAACAACTGCCCCCGCTGGAGAAACTGCGCTATGAAGAGGACTACGGCAGCCTGCGCAGCCAATTGCCGCTGCGGGGCTGGCCTGCCAGATGGAAATACCTTCCGCTGGATAGCGGCGCGACACAGTATCTGAGTATCGGCGGTGAAATCCGCCAGCGCTATGAATACACCGAGAACCCGCTGTTTGGCGCAGACCCTCAGGACAGCCACGGGGTCTGGCTGCACCGCTACTCGATCCTCGGGGACCTGCACCCGAATCGGCACATGAGGATATTCGCCCAGCTCACCAGCGCCCAGGAAGCCGGGCGAGCCGGCGGTCCGAGCCCGGTGGATGAAAACAAGCTCGAGTGGCAGAACGCATTCCTGGACCTCCGCGGGCCGCTAACTGCCTCGAACGAGCTGACCCTGCGCGCTGGTCGCCAGGAGGTTGAACTGGGCTCCGGACGCCTGGTCAGTGTGCGCGAGGGCCCCAATGTACGGCGCACTTTTGACGGAGTCCGGGGTCTATTGAACCCTGACCTCGGACAACTGAGCGCTGTCGCCCTCAGACCGCGCGAGGACAACCCCGGGGAGTTCGACGACTCTACTGACAGCAGCCAGGCGCTGTGGGGGCTCTACGCCACGTCCGCGGAAAACCTGTTGCACTACGGCAGCCTGGATCTCTACTTCCTGGGCTACGAGAACAACCTTGCCGAATATACACAGGGTATCGACCATGAGGACCGCTATTCCCTCGGCGGCCGCTACTGGGGCAATAGCGGCCGCTGGACCTGGAACTGGGAGGCGCTGTACCAGTATGGAGGTTTCGGCAGCGGCGATATCCACGCCTGGACAATTGCCAGTGAAACCGCCTACCGGTGGCAAAGCGCGTGTTGGCAGCCGCAGCTGCGACTGAGCGTCAATATCGCCAGCGGCGATGACAACCTGGACGATCCTGAGCTCGGCACTTTCAACCCGCTTTTTCCGCGCGGCAACTACTTTTCCGAAGCAGCGGTGCTGGGGCCGCGCAATTTCTACAACTTCCACACATTTCTCGATCTGCAGCCCAGTGAGCGCTGGACCCTGACCACCGATATCAATCTCTTCTGGCGACTGACAACCGCAGACGGCGTTTACAGCCCCAGCGGGCAAATCATCCGCTTTGCCGAGGGCAGCAGCAAACGGCACGTTGCTTCGTCTTTCTCCTTCACCGCCGAATACACTTTCGATCGCGGACTGTTGTTCACCGCCATCTATACCTACCTGCAGCCCGGCAGTTTTATCCGGGCAACGGGCCCGGCGGAAGACATTCACTTCACCGAAGTGACACTGCAATATCGATTCTGATGCCAATTGCCTGGTTCGGCTCGCGCGAGTGCGCCACCGTAGCCCATATTCAGATTTCTGCTCGGCAGATTGCACTGGGTCACCCCGACCCGCGCCTCGACCAAAGTGCGCATCTGCATCGTCCGCAGGAGTATGTGGAAACGGGCGCATTTCCCCGCACGCTTGGCGATTGACTAGGCTATACAGTGGCGGCGATGAAAACTCGTAGTACTTGGGTGCTCCAGAGCGAATCTATGGCGGTAAGGATATCCCCTGTTCTGTTCATTCTTGTCTGCATAGTTGTCGTGGCTGGTGCAATTGGGCTGCTGCTCTACTTCGATCTGGATGACCGCATCATCGAACTACTGCAGTGGCTGGAGAGCCGCGGCTGGCAGGCCAGCCTGCTGCTCATCCTGATCGTTGCGCTGGCCATAGTCGTGCTGGCCCCCGGGGTGATTTTTACCATGGGCGCGGGATTTGTGTTTGGTGTGATCAAGGGCACCCTGCTGGTTGTCGCCGGCACCGTGCTCGGCGCCACCATCGCCTTCCTGATCGCACGCTATCTATTCGGTGAACGCCCTTCCCGCTGGCTGATGTCGCATATCAAGCCGCCGACGATCGGAGAGGTCATCCGGAGGGAGGGCTGGCGAATGATCATGCTCACACGCCTTGTGCCGCTCTTCCCGTTTAAGCTATCCAATTATTTTTTTGGCCTGACGCCGGTACGGTTGTGGGATTTCGTGCTGGGTAACGCGATCGGTGTCATTCCGATCACGCTGCACAATGTCTATATCGGATCGATCGCCGCCGATATCACCACCATGGGGCAGATGGAGGAGCGCACGCCGGCACAGTGGGCTTTTTATGGAATTGGATTTGTGCTGGCGGTAATTGCGGTGATCGGGCTGACGCGCATGGCGCGCCGTGCACTCAAGGAAAAAATAGAAAGTGAGGATCTCTGATGCCCTGGATGAAATGGCTTCCCTGGCGCTTCTTCGTACGCAAGTTCGCCACTGCGCACGGTTTCCTCGATCCGCTCGCGCTGATGGCGCGAATGCAGCGCTTCGCCGAACCCTCTGAGGTCAGCGAGCCTATTGAACTGCTGCGTGCCGGCGCAATCTTTCACGCGCGAGCGCTGATCAACAGCAAGGTTATTCAACACAACCTCGACTGGGTGTGGCCCTACTGGATCGAACGCCAGTTCGATCCCCGCGATGAATCCTTTATTCCGCGCGCTTTCTCCATCACGCACTGCAACCTCAGCCATCGCAACTGGACCGCGGTGGGCCTGCCGGACTGCGAGGAAATGCCGGTGGTGGATCCGCGCGGGCTGCTGACGCCCCATTACGATGGCTGGTCCATCGACGCCTGGGTAATAGATACCAACGGTGAGCAGTTAATTCCCTCAAAACTGAAGAGTTGCAAACAGCGGCTCGAAATGGACGAGAACATAGCCGTAGTGACTGAATCCGCGCAGGGCAGCTTGAAACTGCGCAACTGTGCGCGGGTGGAAGCGGACAGTACCGATGCCCACTGCCTGCTGGACCTGAAAGCCGAGTCCGCCAGCGAAGGCTGGCTGGTAGTGGCCCTGCGACCGTGCAATCCAGAGGGCGTCGCCTTTGTCCATAAAGTGCGCCTGGATGAGAATCGCCGCCAGTGGCTGATCGAGGACAAACTGGCAGTCAATTTCGAGCAACCGGTGGAAAAGCACCTGGCCTCTGACTATCGGCACGGCGACATATACCTGCACCTGCAGGACCAGGGCGGCCGGGTACACGGCGAATGCGATGTGGGCATGGCCTCGGCCGCGGCGCTGTTCCGCATCGACGCGGGCAAGCCACTGCATATCGGTGTCCGCATCCCCCTGCACAGCGACAAACACAGAAGCCGGCCCCTGCAGACCTGGCCGGACAGCCTGCAGCATCACTGCGCCATGTCGGTACCCGACAGGGAATTCCAGTTCCTGTACGACGCCGCGATCCGCACCCTGGTGCTGCACTCGCCGAAAGACGTCTATCCGGGCCCTTATACCTACAAGCGCTTCTGGTTCCGCGACGCCGCCTTCATGATTCAGTCGCTACTGCACGCAGGCCTCGTCGATCGGGCCGAGCGCGCGCTGGACCAGTTCCCCCACCGGCAGAAGCGGGACGGCTTCTTCCACTCCCAGGACGGCGAGTGGGATTCCAACGGCGAGGCGCTGTGGATTTTCGACCTGTACTGCCAGCTGACCAACCGCCCGCTGAAAGTGGCGTGGCGCGATCCGATGCTGCGCGGCGCCAGCTGGATTACCGGCAAGCGCCTGCCGAAAGACGGCAGCCGCTGCGGCGGTCTGCTGCCGGCCGGCTTCAGTGCCGAGCACCTGGGCCCGAATGACTGCTACTACTGGGACGATTTCTGGGGCGTCGCCGGCCTGCACGCAGCGGCCGCCATCTGCGAGCGGGAGGGCCTGGCGAACGACGCCCACCAGTTCAACGCACAGGCGAACGATTTCCAGCAGACCATCGACGAGAGCCTTGCCGCCGCCATGGAGCGACTCGGCAGACCGGCAATGCCCGCCTCACCGAATCGCCGCCTGGACGCGGGCGCCATAGGCTCCATCGCCGCCGGCTATCCGTTACAGCTGTATCCGCCGGACGACGCGCGCCTCACCGACCTGGCCAACTACCTGATCGATAGCTCTTTCGTCAGCGGCGGCTTTTTCCAGGACATGATCCATTCGGGGATCAACGCCTACCTGACGCTGCATATCGCCCAGGTGCTGCTGCGCGCCGGCGATCCCCGCTGCCTGGACCTGATGCGCAACGTGGCGCGGCTCGCCTCCCCTACCGGTCAATGGCCGGAAGCGATACACCCGCATTCACTCGGCGGCTGCATGGGTGACGGCCAGCACGCCTGGGCCGCCGCCGAATGGGTGGCGATGCAGCGCAACTGCTTTGTCCGCGAGGAGGGCGAGACGCTGGTACTGGCATCCGGTTTGCCACCGGAGTGGCTGGCAAACGAGTCGGCCGCTGAACCCATCCGCTTCGGCCCGGCCCTGACCCGCTTTGGCAAGATCACCCTGGAGATCACGCCTGGATCCAGCCCCCGCGTCGCCTGGATCGGGGACTGGTACCGCGGCGCGCCGCCAATCGAGGTGCGCGCACTCGGGTTTAAGGCGGTAAATGCGGTGCCCGAGGTCAACCATGTGGAGCTGACGGCCTAGGTCCCTATGAACATCGTCATGCTCACCAATACATACCTGCCGCATGTGGGGGGCGTGGCGCGCTCGGTGGCGGCCTTCGCCGGCGAGTATCGGAAGCGCGGACACAAGGTTCTGATCGTCGCGCCGGAATTCGCCGAGAAGATCGCCGACGAAACCGATGTGGTGCGCATCCACGCGATTCAGAATTTCAATGGCAGCGACTTCTCCGTAGCCCTGCCCTTTTCCGGCCACCTGAGCGAGCGGCTGGACGAATTCCGCCCGGACATAGTGCACGCCCACCACCCCTTCCTGCTCGGTATGACCGCGTTGCGAGTCGCGCGTGAGCGGGAACTGCCGCTGGTCTTTACCCATCACACACTGTACGAGCGTTACACCCATTATGTGCCCGCGGATTCCCAGGCCCTGAAGCGCTTCGTGATCGAACTCGCAACCCGCTACGCAAACCTGGCGAGCCTGGTATTCGCCCCCAGCGAGAGCATCGCGGAGCTGCTGCGCGGGCGCGGCGTCACAACGCCAATCGCCGAGGTTCCGACCGGCGTGCAGCTGGAACACTACCGCGGCGGCGATGGTTCCGGGTTCCGGGGCCAGCGGCGCATACCGGAGCGCGCGTTTGTCATCGGTCACCTGGGCAGGCTCGCGCTGGAGAAAAATCTCGACTTCCTCGCAGCCGCTGTTGCGGAGTTCATGCAGCGGCGCGACGACGTGCATTTCCTGCTGGTCGGCAGCGGGCCGCTCGCGGACCAGCTGGCAGCATTGTTTGCCAGCCGCGGCCTCACCGCGCGGCTGCACCTGACCGGCACCCTGCAGGGGGAAGCCCAGCGCGATGCCTACAGTGCGATGGACGTGTTTGCCTTCGCCTCCACCAGCGAAACCCAGGGCATGGTGCTGACCGAGGCCATGGCCGCGGGTGTGCCGGTTGTCGCGCTGGATGCCAACGGTACCCGTGAAGTTGTGCGGGACGGCGTCAACGGCCGCCTGGTGGCGCGTGAAGAGCAGAGAGAATTCGTCGCCGCTATCGAGTGGCTGTATGAACTGCCCGCGCAGCAGCGCCGCGCAATTGCCGAGGCAGCACTCCGCACCGCACGCGAGTTCTCCATCGGAAATTGCGCCGGGCGGGCGCTGGAGCTCTACGAGCCGCTGCTCAAACACAACTGGCCGCTCGACGACTCGCTGTACGCACAGTGGATGCGCCTGCGCAATCTGATCGGCGCCCAGTGGGAAATTCTCGAGGGTGTCACCAGTGCCGCGGGCGCCGCCTTGTCCCACCCTTCGCAACGATAAAGTCTGGCCGCGATGCTGAGCCGAATAGGATCCAGACTGCGCCGTTGGCGCCGCCGCTTCAGCCGCAGCGAGTGGATGGCCCACCTGCTCGGCCTCTCCAGGAGCGAATGCCCGCCCAGTGATCCCGGACTTATCCTGATCCAGGTGGACGGCCTCGCCTATTCGCAGTTCAACAAGGCGCTCGCCCGGGGCCGGCTGCCGTTTCTGAAACGGCTGATGCGCAAAGAACACTACCACCTGGAGCATCTCTACCCGGGTGTGCCCTCCACCACACCCGCAGTACAGGCGGAACTCTTCTACGGCGTACGCCAGATAGTGCCCGCCTTCGGTTTCATGGCGCACGAAACCGGCCAGCTGGGCCGGATGTACGATCCGGAAGTCGCAGCACTGGTGGAGAAACGGGCCAAGGCGAAGGGCCGCGCGCCACTGCTCAAGGGCGGCAGTTGCTACCTGAGCCTGTTTCGCGCCGGCACGCAACACGGCGAGGCGCACTTCTGCCCCGCCGACCAGGGCTGGGGCCCGGCACTGCGCGAAGCGAGTCCGTGGGCGGTCTTCCTGCTGTTACTGACCAACGCCTGGAGCCTGGTGCGCACCGCAGGCTTGGTGGTGGTGGAGTTCGTGCTGGCACTGGCAGACAGCATACGCGGTGTCATCCAGGGGCAGGATCTGATCCGCGAGTTGATGTTCGTACCGACCCGGGTCGCCGTCACCATATTGATGCGCGAGCTCTGCACCATCGGCGTCAAGATCGATATCGCCCGCGGGCTGCCGATCATTTACGTCAATCTGCTCGGTTACGATGAGCAGTCCCACCGCCGCGGGCCAAGCTCCGCATTCGCCCACTGGGTCCTGAAGGGCATCGACAACGCCATCGCACGCATCTGGCGCGCCGCCCACGCGTCCGACCGGCGCCACTATGACGTGTGGATTTTCTCGGACCACGGCCAGGAAGCGGCAACCCCCTACGAGGACTATTACGGCCGCAGCCTCGGCGATGCACTGTCGGACGCCCTCTCGCACCTGCCGACCAGCCCGAACGTACGCCGCGGCAAAAGCCGCCGCGGGGTGCAGCTGGAACGCGCGCGCCTGTTTGGCAGCGAATGGATCGAGCGGATGATTCCGAACGACGAGGCGTCAACCGAAAACGGCGACTCACCGGTAGCCCTGGCGGCACTGGGTCCGCTGGCCATGCTGTACAACGTGCAGGCGAACGGCGCCGACCGCGACGAAATAGCGCGGCTGATCGTCGACAAGGCCAAGGTGCCACTGGTGCTCTACCGCACCGATCCGGGTGACCCCACCTCACCGGTCCGCGGCTGGTGGGCGCAGGGACCGGTGCGCCTGCCGGAAGACGGCGCCAGACTGCTCGGCGACGAACACCCGTTCCCGGACGAGGCCATCGCCGACATGGTGCGCTTGTGCAGTCACGCGGATGCCGGCGATTTCATGATGTACGGCTGGTGCGCCGGCCAGGAACCATCGCTGACTTTCGCGCTGGAGAACGGCAGCCACGGCGGTGCCGGGCCGAACGAGACCCACGCCTTTGCGCTGATGCCGGAAGACATACCGCCGCCGGACCCGAAACGCGGGCACTGGCGCCCGGAGGAATTGCGCTCCGCCGCCCGCGCCTATCTGCGCGGCGTCAAGCCCATGTCCGTCAAACACCGCCCGGTACCACAGAAGACACTGCGGGTCATGACCTACAACGTCCACAGCTGCCGCGGTGTGGACGGCAAGCTGTCGCCCCAGCGCATCGCCCGTGTCATCGCCCGCTACCAGCCGGATATAGTGGCGCTGCAGGAACTGGATGTGATGCGCGAGCGCAGTGGCGGCCTGGATCAGGCCGAGCGCCTGGCGCGGCTGCTGGCGATGAATGTGCACTTTCACCCGGCGCTACATCTCGAGGAAGAGCGCTACGGCGACGCCATTCTGACCCATCTGCCGGTGCGCCTGGTCAAGAAAGGCCTATTGCCGGGACCGCCGCCGGGCCAGAGCAAGCTGTTCAATCCGGCCGCGGACGAGCCCCGCGGTGCCCTCTGGATCGAGGTCCAGCACAACGGGCAGAAGTTGCACATCATCAACACCCACCTGGGCCTGTCGAAAGCCGAGCGCCTGCGGCAGGTGGATGCCCTGCTGGGGCCCGAATGGCTCTCCCATCCGGAGTGCCGCGGCGCCAAGATCCTGACGGGCGACTTCAACGCACTGCCCAATTCCGCCGAGTGCAGACGCGTGGCCACACAGCTGCACGACGCCCAGCTACAGGCACCCAACCATACGCCGCAGGGCACCTTTTTCAGCCATATGCCCAAGGCGCGCATCGACTACATCTATGTCAGCCCTGACATCGAGGTAAAAAGAGTGCTGATCCCGCAGACGGCGCTGACCCGGCAGGCTTCGGACCACCTGCCGCTGATCATCGATATCGAGATCCCGATCGAGGAGACTTGAGCAGTCGCGGGCATTGAAAAAGACGGTTGCAGCCCCAATCTATTGGCTCAACCAGCCGGTCAGAAACCGCAACAGCTGCGGTTTTTTTAACCCACATGTCATGGAACTGCGGCCGGTAGCCGCGAACTGTCGCCCCGACTTGATGGTCCAAGGCACTGGCTATATGATTCTCGTATCTTTCACTAGCAGGAGTCGCTAATGCAGCCGCAAGTCTATTCTCAATCCGGAGCGCTGGAGCGCCTGGATACGGCCAAGGTACTGCGCAATACCTACGCCCTACTGGCCATGACCGTACTGTTCAGCGCCTTTACCGCCGGTATCGCGATGGCCGTGGATATGGGCCGGGGCATGGGCCTGATCTGTTCCATCGCCGCCATTGTGCTCGTATGGTTCGTTCTGCCGCGCACGGCAAACTCCGCCGCCGGTGTCGGCGTGGTCTTCGCATTTACCGGCCTGCTGGGCGCGTCCATCGGCCCGCTGCTGAACCACTATCTGGGCCTCGCCGGCGGCGGCCAGATCGTCATGCAGGCGCTCGGCACTACCGCTCTGATCTTCTTCGCGCTGTCCGCCTACGTGCTGACCACCCGCAAGGATTTCAGCTTTATGGGCGGTTTCCTGTTCGTCGGCCTGATCGCTGTATTGGTCTGCGCACTGGGCATGGTGATTGCCGGCTTCTTCGGCGTTTACCTGCCGCTGGCCAGCGTTGTACTGAGTGGCGTGGTTGCCCTGCTGTTCTCCGGTTTCATCCTGTATGACACCAGCCGCATCGTCCACGGCGGCGAGACCAACTACCTGATGGCCACCACCTCCCTGTATCTGAACATCCTGAACCTGTTTACCAGCCTGCTGCACCTCTTCGGCTTCGCCTCCGACGATTGATCGACCGCAGCAGTCCGCGTAATACGCAATGCCCCGCAACGCGGGGCATTTTACTATCCGGCCCCCTATGAAATTCTCACTCGCCGTATACAGTGCTCCCCACTCGTCGCAGTCCGCCGCCAGTGCCCTGCGCTTCGCCCAGGCACTGCTCGCGCAGGGGCACCAACTCTACCGGGTGTTCTTCTACTGTGACGGTGTGCATAACGGCAGCAGCATCGCCGCTCCGCCCCAGGACGAATTCGATCTGGTCGGTCAGTGGCAGGCGCTGCAGCGACAGCACCAGCTGGACCTGGTGATCTGTATTGCCGCGGCGCAGCGGCGCGGTGTGCTGAGCGAACGGGAGGCGGAGCGCCTGGAAAAACCCGCGGCCAACCTGGCGGACGGCTTCGAGCTGGCGGGTCTCGGCCAGCTGGCAGACGCGGTGGCAAACTCCGACCGGCTGGTGACCTTTGGAGGTTGAAGATGGCAAAACGCACACTCGCACTCTGCCGCCAGGCACCCTATGGCAGCGCCCTCGCCCGCGAGGGCTTGGAGGCGGTCCTCGCCGCCGCGGCCATGGACCAGGCGCCGGACCTGCTGTTGCTGCGCGACGGCGCCTTCCAGTTGCTGGGTGACCAGTCGCCCGAAGGCATTGGGCAGAAAAGCCTGCAGCGGAATCTGCTGGCACTGCCGATGTTCGGCGTAGAACGCGTCTACGTCTGTGAGCGCAGCCTGATGGAGAGAGGCATCGACGCCAAGCGGATAGAAATACCCGGCGTCAAAGTTGAGCTGGTGCTCGACACCGGCAGTTTTATTGCCGCCTACGATACCGTTCTGAGTTTCTGAGCATGACCCTACATATCGTCAGCAAGTCCCCCTACAGCTCCAATGCCCTCGCCGACTGCATCGGCACCTTTGCCGAGGGCGATGCGCTGCTGCTGATCGAGGACGGTGTCTACGCCCTGAGCGGCCGTATGCCGGAGGGCATCGCCGTGAGCCCCGTCTACTGCCTGCGGGCCGATGTCGAGGCCCGCGGCCTCACCGTGCCGGCATCCATCCAGGCGATCGACGATGGGCGCTGGGTCCAGCTCTGTCTCGAACACAACCCTATAGTCAGCTGGTTCAATTGATGGGCAGTATTCAGGTGGAAGGCCGCGAGATAGCACTCGACAAGGAGGGCTACCTGCGCAACCTCGATGACTGGAGCCCGGCCGTTGCCGAGCAGCTGGCCATCGCCGAGGACATCGAGCTTACCGAAGCGCACTGGGAAGTGGTCCGGCTGCTGCAGGACTTCTACCGCGAATTCGAGCTGTCCCCGGCGATGCGCCCGCTGGTCAAGTATGTCGGCCAGCATCTTGGCGCCGACAAGGGAAAGAGTATCTACCTGATGCAGCTGTTTCCGCCGAGCCCGGCCAAGGTGGCGAGCAAGATCGCCGGGCTGCCAAAACCGACCCACTGCCTGTAGGCCCTCATCCCCAGCCCTCCTCCCGCAAGCTGGAGAGGGGAGCAGCAGTCCCCTCCCCGCTTTGGGGAGAGGGGGAGCCTAAATATGCAGTATCACCCGCCGCTTGCCCCGGTGGTGGCGGTGCTCCCACAGGTAAATCCCCTGCCAGGTGCCCAGCATCAGCCGGCCGCTCTTTACCGGAATCGACAGGCTGGTCGCCGTCAGCGCCGCCTTGATATGCGCCGGCATATCGTCCGGTCCCTCCAGCGTATGCGTATACAGGCTGTCGTTTTCCGGCACCAGCCGGTTCAGCCAGTGCTCCAGATCATCCCGCGCACTCGGATCGGCATTTTCCTGTATCAGCAGGCTGGCGGAGGTGTGCTGGATAAACAGCGTGCAGAGCCCCTCGTCCACGCCCTGCCCGGCCAGCCAGTCGGATACCTGGTCAGTAAACTCGTGTAGCCCCTGGCCGTGCACTACTATTCCTATCTCACCAATTGCCATAGAGATTCCCGCGCTCTTTCTTTTACAATGCGCGCCCGCCCGAAGATTCAGACTGCATTTTAATATGGCGATACACCGCGTTAACACCGACGATTATACGGAACAGCTACAGCAGAAGGCCGCACGGCTGCGCCAGGCCTTCAGCGAATACACATCGCTGGAACCCGAGCTGTTCCCGTCGCCGCCGATCCACTACCGCCTGCGCGCCGAGTTCAAGGTCTGGCACGAGAAAGGCGAGGCGCACTATGCGATGTACCGCCAGGGCGAATACAAGCAGCCGTTTATCATCGATGAGTTTACCGTTGGCTCGGAACTGATGAACCGGCTGATGCCCCTGGTGCTGGAAGCCGTCAACAACAGCGAGCTTTTGCGCAAACGCCTGTTTTCCGCGGAATTCCTGACCACGCTGAGCGGTGACGCGCTGATCACGCTGATCTACCACAAGAAGCTCGACGAGGCATGGGAAACTGAGGCCCGCGCGCTGCAGGAGAAGCTCGGTTTCCCGATCCTCGGCCGCTCGCGCAAGCAAAAAATCGTGCTGGAGCGGGACTATGTCACCGAGCAATTGCAGCTGGGCGACAGGACCTACCAGTACAAGCAGGTGGAGGGGAGCTTCACTCAACCCAACGGCGAAATCTGCCGCTCGATGATCGGCTGGGCCAAGGATGTGTGCCGGGACAGCAGCGGCGACCTGCTGGAACTCTACTGCGGCAATGGCAACTTAACCATTCCACTGTGCGAGCATTTCGACAGGGTGCTGGCGACGGAAGTGTCCAAGGTCTCGGTCAACGCCGCGCAGGAAAACATTGCCGCGAACGGCGTGACCAACCTGGATATAGTCCGCCTGTCGAGCGAGGAGTTCACACAGGCGATCGACAAGGTGCGGCCCTTCCGCCGCCTGAAAGAGATCGACCTGGACAGCTACGATTTCTCCACCGTACTGGTAGACCCGCCGCGCGCCGGGCTGGACAGGGATACCTGCGCGATGGTGGCGCGCTTCCCGCGGATTCTGTATATCTCCTGCAATCCGCAGACGCAGCTGGAAAACCTGGCAGAGCTGAGCAGGACGCACAGGATCGAGCGCTTTGCGCTGTTCGACCAGTTTCCCTATACGGATCACACGGAATCCGGGCTGCTGTTAGTGCGCAAATAGTGCGCAAATGATCCGTTGACTCGCGCCATCCCCGGCGCTCGCCCTGCGGGCGTCTTCGACGTCCAGATTTGTTCCGGACAAATTTGTCGCGGCCATGGGCCGCTCCTACAATAGTTTTTTCCACCACCTGTAGGAGCGGCCCATGGCCGCGATCGATCTCTCAGACAACTCAGAAGGACCGGCCGAGAATCCGCCGCGCCGCGTCCAGCGCGAAATCCTTGTACTCCTCCTCGATCCGCGCCATCTCCAGCTCGAACTGAAACTGCTTCTTGCGCGGCAGCTTCTTCCAGTCCTGCAGGATCGGGATATGACTGGTCTTCTCCGCAATGGTGTAGAAGGCCACGAACTCTTCGCGCACCCCCTGCTCCACCTGTAGCGCGTCCAGCAGCACGCGAATACGGATCGAGGCCTCTGTCAGCCCGACGCCGTCGTCCAGCAGGGTACGCGCGATTATCTGGATGCTGTCGTTGACGCGCTGGCGCTGATCCGCCGCGGCCTGTTCCAGCTCAGCCAGCTGCTGCGCCTGCTGCCGCTGCGCGACGTTGAGCTTGCGCAGGTAATATCCGGCGACCACCGCGAGCGCGAACACAATCAGCGCGGCCACCAGCAGCAGCCAGGTCGGGAATGCCGTCATCAATGCAATACCTCTCAATACAGGACTTGTAACAGCGCCAGCCCCAGGCTGGCAGTGACGATGGAAAGCAGCGTGCTGAGCGCGACGATATTGGCAGCCAACTGGCTGTTGCCGCCCATGGCGCGCGCCATGATAAAGGAAACCGTCGCGCTCGGTGCCGCGGCCAGCAACAGCAGTACGCCCATTGACTGCGGCGGCAATCGGAACAGCCAGCCAAAAGTCAGCAGTACCGCGGGTACCAGCAACAGCTTGAATCCCACGGCGCCGAATGCGGTCAGTGAGCTGCGGCGCAGCAGGCTGAAATCGAGGCTGGCACCGATACACAGCAGCGCCAGCGGCAGGGTGATCGAGGCCAGGTAATCCCCCGTCTGCAGCAGGATGGCCGGCAACTGCAGGCCGGCCTGTCGGCACACCAGGGCCAGTACTATGGCGACAATCAGCGGGTTCTGCGCTATATCCCTGGCCAGCTTGCCCCAGCTGCCCCGGTTCCATTTTCCCGGCGCGTCCTGACTGTAGACGGCGAACAGCGTCACCGCGGCCAGGTTGTACAGCATCGTCACCACCGCCATCAGCAGGGCCGCCTGCGCCAGACCGCTGCTGCCGTAGGCATTGGCCGCCCAGGCGAGGCCGATAATACCCAGGTTGCCGCGGAAGGCGCCCTGAATAAACGCGCTGCGATCGCCTCGTGCCAATGGTCGCGCCGCCGCCCACGCCAACGGAATCGTGATCAGGGTGCCCAGCAGGCCGGCCGCCAGCAGCGGCAGCTCCTGACCCAACTCCGCATCCGAGGTAAAAATCTCGCTAAACAGCAACACCGGCAGGGTAACCAGAAATACCAGCCGCGAAGCATCGTCGACAAACGCCTCCCGCAGCAGGCCAATCCTGGTCAGCCAGTAACCGATGATCAGGGTCAGGAAAATCGGCCCGGTAACCGACAGCGCGAAGGCGAATGTCTCCATCGCGAATTATTCGCCTTCGACTTCGGTCTCGGCCTGGGTTTCCGGTTCGGGTTCCGGCAGGGACTTGAGTTCGCTGGAGTCCGCCTTTTCGCGCAGGTCCGAAGCGATCTGCTTGCGGGTCTTGGCCCCCAGCTTGCGCAGGCTGTCGATCCGCTTGACCGCATTGCCGCGGCCGGTGGCCAGGCGCTTGTAGGTCTGCTGATAGGCCTCGTCGGCCTGGCGCAGGCGAGCGCCCAGCTCGTCCAGCGATTCCAGCACCATCGCGAACTGGTCGTGCAGCTTGCCGGCCTCCTCGGCGATGCGCTCGGCGTTCTTGTTCTGCTTTTCGTAGCGCCAGATATTCTCCACCGTGCGCAGCGTGGCCATCAGGCTGGTGGGGCTCACCAGCACTATCTGCTTCTCGTAGGCGAAGCGGAACAGCTCCGGGTCCGCCTGCATCGCCAGCATATAGGCGGCCTCGATGGGCACGAAGATGAAGACGAAATCCAGCGTGCGCACGCCCTCGAGCTGTTCATAGGCCTTCTTGTTCAGGCCGGTGATATGGGCGCGCAGGGAGTTCACATGCTGCTTCAGCGCCTGCGCCCGCTCCTCGTCGGTCTCTGCGGCGCTGTAGCGCTCGTAGTCCACCAGCGACACCTTGGAGTCGATGATCAGGTCCTTGTGCTCCGGCAGCCGCACGATCACGTCCGGCTGGCGGCGGCGGCCATCCTGGGTGCCAGCCTTGAGAGAAACCTGGGTCTCATACTCGCGGCCCTTAACCAGGCCGGATTCTTCCAGCAGCCGCTCCAGTACCACCTCGCCCCAGTTGCCCTGGATCTTGCGGTCGCCCTTCAGCGCCGAGGTCAGGTTCAGGGCCTCGTCGCTGATGCGCTGGGTCTGCTCGCGCAGCGCCTTGATCTGCCCCACCAGGCTGCCGCGGTCCCGGTTCTCCTGGTCGTAGACATGCTCCACCCGCTTGCGGAAATCGCCCAGCTGGCGCTCCAGCGGATCCAGGCTCTTGCGCAGGCTGTCCTCGCTGCGGCGCACGAACGCCTGCTGCTTCTCCTCGAAGATGCGGTTGGCCAGGTTCTCGAACTGCTCGGCCATCGCCTTGCGCGTCTGCTCCAGCTGCTGGCGCTGTTCACCCAGGGCGGCCTCGCTCTTCTCTACGAGTACCTGGCTGCGGGTCAGGCGCTGCAGCTTGTCCGCAAGCTCGGTGCGCAGGGACTGTACCTCCGCGGCCAGCTGGGCCTCGCGCTCGCGACTGCCGCCCAGGCGCGCCTCGGCTATTTTCAGCTCCGCCCCGGCGGCCTGCAGGGCCGCCGCCGTCTCTGCCAGCCTGCGTCGCGCGCCGGCACCGGCGAGCCAGACCAGCAGCCCGAGCAACAGCAGCAGGCCTATACCGGCCAGCATTGCTTGTTCGAGGCTCAGTTGCAGCGGGAACAGTTCCATAAAATTCTCTTAAACTTGGATGGCTGGTATTCTGAACGGCCGGGGAGTCCCCCGGACAAGGCGGGAAACAAGGTTGCGTATGCAGTTCGAAAGCGCTCATTCTAACAAGGGCTCCACCGAGCACCCAAGCGCGCTGATCTTCGACTCCGGCGTGGGCGCCATCAGCATCGCGCGGGAGATCCGCCGCCTGCTGCCCGGCCTGACGCTGCACTTCGGCATCGACAACGGCTTCTACCCCTACGGCACCAAGCGCGAAGAGGAGCTGCGCCCGCGCATCGTCGCGCAGGCAAGCAGGATGATGGCGCGCTGCGGGGCCGACATACTCGTGGTCGGCTGCAACACCGCCAGCACCCTCGCCCTGCCGCAGTTGCGGGAGGCGCTGAGCGAGCCGGTGGTGGGTGTGGTGCCGGCGGTCAAACCCGCAGCCGCAGCCACCAAAACCCGCACCTTCGCCCTGATCGCCACCGAGGGCACTGTCAACCGCAATTACACCCGGGAGCTGATCGAACAGTTCGCCAACGGCAACCGCGTGATCAATGTGCCGGCACCGGAGCTGGTGCATCTGGCGGAGGCCAAGCTGCGCGGTGAAACGGTGACCGCGGCCGACCTGGAACCGGTACTGCACCGCATCTTTCACACCGCCGGCGGCGACAAGGTAGATATCGCAGTACTGGCCTGCACCCACTTCCCGCTCTTACGCGACGAACTGGACCGCTACGCGCCGCGGCCGATCCAGTGGCTGGACTCCGGCGCCGCCATTGCCCGCCGCGTCCAGTGGTGGCTCGGCGAGCTGCAGCTGGCCCTGCCCGCGAGCCCGGGGCAGAGCCAGCTGCTGACCAGCGCAGCGGACAGCGACGGCCGGATCGCGCTCGCCTTCGCCGAGTTCGCGCCGCGCGCGCAGTCCATGGCCAGCTGACGCCGTCCCGCCGAATCCGGTTGACAGTTTCACCACAAAACGCGACCGTAATCACAAATCCCAAGCCGAACCAGGTGCCCAGAATCCATGCTGCAACCGGCATTCCCCGTCCTGGAAATCCTCGCGCGACTCCCCCCGGGGGGGCTGCTGCTGACACCGAACAACCGCCTGCGCAACCGCTGCCAGCAGGTCTACGCCGCCGCACAAGCGGCCGGGTCCTGCTGGGCGCCGCCGCCGGTAGAATCCCTGCAGGGCTGGCTCGACAAACTGTGGTTCCACCTGCAGCAGCGCGGCTGGAAGCCGGCACTGAAACAGGTACTGAACCGCGAGCAACGCCAGCTGCTGTGGCAGCGCGCCCTGGACGAATCCCTCGAGCGCCAGCTGCTGAACAGCCAGCAGCTGTGCCGCGATGCCGATAGCGCCCTGGCGCAGCTGCTGCAGTGGCAGCTGGTAACGGATATCAACCGCATCGAGGCCAGCGTCGAACCCCTGCTGGAAAAGTTCGCGCTCGGCTTCAGCGACGATGAACTGCCGCTGACCGCAATGATCAGGGCCTTCGCCCAACAGCTGCACACTCACAACGGCATCACCCCCGACCAGCGCGACCAGCTGCTGCTGCGCGCACTGCAAGAAGGCGCCATCGGCTCGCTACCGCAGATCGACACCGCCGGTTTTGCGCAGATATCCCCCCTGGCCGACGCCATACTCCACGCCGCCGCGAAAAAGGTGGTCGCACGGCCGTCGGTTAAACGGAACGGCGAGATACGTGGCGCCCCCTGCCAGAACCTCGAGGACGAGCTATACCAGGCGGCGCGCTGGGCCGCACAGAAACTCGAGCGGAATCCGCGTGCGAGCGTCGGTATCGTCGTCAACAACCTCGGCCAGTGTCGCGCCCAGGTGGAAGCCATCTTCGCGCGCGTGCTGGAACCGCAGTACCTGGATCCGCAGCAGCGGCGCTACACACTGCCATTCAACTTCTCCGCCGGCACGCCCCTGGCGCAGACGCCAATCGGCAGCGCGGCGCTGCTGCTGCTCGAATTGCTGCGCGACGAATGGGACTACGCCCAGCTGCGCAACCTGCTGTTCTGCCCCTTCTGGGGGCGTGAAGAGGAAACCTGGCTCCACAGCGCCCTGTTCCGCCGCCTGCAGAAGCTGGAGCTGCGCCGCATCGACGGCGCCACCCTGCGCTATTGGGCGGAGCGCACTGCCGCCCATCTGCAACTTGACGAGCCACAGCTGCCGCGCCAGCTGGAACTGATCGGCGAGTGCACGCGGCGCTGGAAACGCGCGCCCGCAGAAATCTGGGCGGCGCGTTTTTCGGAAATGCTCACCGCGCTCGGCTGGCCCGGCAACCGCAACCCCGACAGCCAGGAATACCAGCAGCTGCAACACTGGGAGAGCGCGCTGGAAGATCTCGCCGCCCTGTCCGCCTGCGGCGGCAGCCTGACCCTGAGCCAGGCCCTGCAGCAGCTGCGCCAGATCGCCAGCCGCACGCCCTTCCAGGCGCAGACCCACGACGGCCCGGTGCAGATTCTCGGCGTGCTCGAGGCCGGCGGCCTCGCCTTCGATCACTTGCGCCTGGTCGGCTTCGGCCAGCAGCAGTGGCCGCCCGCCCCCGCGCCCAATCCACTGCTGCCGATCCAGTGGCAGAAGCACTGGAAAATGCCCCGCGCCAGCGCCGAGCGCGAACTGGAACTCGCGCGTGAACTGAGCGACGACCTGCTGGGCGCCAGCGCCGATATCGTCGTCAGTTACACCGCCGTGGAGGACGGTGTGCACCAGGGGCTGAGCAGCCTGTTCGGCAACCCGGCAGCGCTTTCGCCCATCGAAACCGATGCGCTGAGCGATCACAGCGCGAAACTCGCGGCGGCCACTGCGCTGGAAAATGTCGCCGACAACCGGCTGCCGCCGCTGGCGCCGGCGGACTGCGAACGCGTGCGCGGCGGCGCCGCGGTGCTCAAGGCCCAGGCCCTGTGCCCGCTCAATGCACAGCTGCGCTACCGCCTCGGTGCCCGAGGTTTTGTGCAGCCGGATATCGGCCTCAGCCCCGCCGAGCGCGGCAACATCGTGCACCAGGTGCTGGCGGAATTCTGGCAGCAGTGCGGCGATGTGGCCCACCTGCGAACCATGGACGAGGAACATCGCCGGGATCAGATCGACAGCTCGATAGAAAATGCACTGCGCAATGTGCGCAAGAAGCATACACATCTGCCAGCCGGCTTCTGGGGGATGGAAGAGCAGCGCCTTGTGCGGCTGATGGATCAGTGGCTGCAACTGGAAATGCAGCGGCCGGCCTTCGCCGTGGAGAAAATCGAGTGGGAGCAGCAGGTGCAAATCGGCGGGCTGCAGTTCAGTTTGCGCCTCGATCGCCTCGATCAGCTTGCCAGTGGCGAACAGCTGGTCGTCGACTACAAGACCGGCACGCCCAGTAGCAAAGACTGGCTGGGCGAACGCATCCGCGAACCACAGCTGCCGCTCTACGCGCTGTTCCAGCCCGACGCCCGCGCCATCGCCTTCGGCCAGGTGCGCCACGGCGACTGCAAGTGGACCGGTTGCGGCGAACTGGAACAGCCGATCGACGGCATCAAGGCGGTGGGAGACGTGCAGAAGGATGCCCCTTTCGCCACCTGGGATGAATTGACCGAACACTGGCAGCGCGGCCTGCAGCTGCTGGCCGACGAATACCGCAGCGGCGTCGCCACCCTCACCTTCGACCGCACGGCGGACAACGACAGCGAACTCTGGCCGCTGAATCGCTGGCCGGAACGAAACACAGCGGAATAAGCAGAGCAAATGAATCCTGCGCAGTTGATCTTATTAGCCAGCCTTATTCTGTTGAGCGGATGCTCGGCGGCAGTCTCCGAATATATCTCAAGCCAACGAAGCTTTGGCCATGAGGGCCTGACCACCAGCAGTGAACTCGAAAACCAAGGATTCTCCAAGGCGACATATTGCTCGGATTTGTACCAGGTGTGCATGAGCTACCTGACCGCTGAACCTCTGGTGGATAAGAAAAGCTTGAATTATCAAGTTTCCCTGTCCGGCACCGGTGCCGACGATAAGATCGCACTGGACCTCAAACGGAACACCATAGAGGCATATCGAGGCGAAGTAGTATTGATCCACGGTTTTCGCGCTTCCAAAGAGTTCATGGTTAACTCAGCGCTCTATTTCCGATTTTTAGGATTCAAAGTGCTAGTACCTGACTTACTGGGGCACGGTGAGTCTGGAGGGCGTTTGAGTTTCGGCATAAGAGACGGCGAAGTTCTGAATGAACTTCTGAATAGCCATCATGCGACAACTCACCCCTTATTCATTGTTGGCAACTCAATGGGCTCGATCACTGCCGTCGAACTCGCCAGGAAAAGGGATGATATTTCAGGATTAATACTTCAGGCTCCGATGATTGTATTTGATGAGGCAGCGGCCAATTACGCTAATGCTTACTCTCCATTCCTTTCATTGCTCTTGTCAGACAAGTCAATCCGCAGGGGAGCGACTCAAGCGCTGCAAGCTGCCGAGGTATCCCTGGACCAGACCGATATCAGGCCAGCGGTATCGCAATCGCGCATACCAGTGCTTATTCTCGCCTCATCAGAAGATCCTGTAGCACCATTTTCGCATTTTGAAAACCTTAGCAACCCGAGCTTATCTGTACATGACATCCGAGGTCGCAGCCACCCCGGCATGGCAGTAATAGGCCAACAAGACAATGAAGACATCCAGCGGTGGTTAAAATCTACTAACGGCCATGCTATTCATGCGACCAAAGCAGATAACGCGGATGATCTCAATACTATGCATTCAGGCCAGTGGCACACCCAATGAATGACGTGATAGAGCAAATCCGCCAGCCTGTCGACGCCGAGGCCCGCGCCCGCGCCCTGGATATCACCGAGAGTTTCGCTGTCTCCGCGCCAGCCGGCTCCGGCAAGACCGGACTGCTGACCCAGCGGGTGCTGAAACTGCTGGGCAGCTGCCAGCAGCCGGAGGAAGTTCTGGCGATCACCTTTACCCGCAAGGCCGCAGGGGAAATGCGCGAGCGCTTGCTCGAGGCGCTGCTCAGCGCGCGCGACGCGGCGCGGCCCGACAGTCCGCACGACGCAATCACCTGGGACCTGGCCAGCAAACTGCTCGCCCGCGATGCGGAACTGGATTGGCAACTGCTGCAGATGCCGCAGCGCCTGCGCATTCAGACCATCGACGGCCTCTGCCGCAGCCTCGCCAGCCAGCTGCCGATCGAGAGCGGTCTGGGCGCGCCCGGCGAGCCGCTGGAGCAGACGCAGATTGCGTTTGAAATGGCGGTGGTCAATCTGCTCAGGCACCTGGACGGCGACACGCCGGACAGCGATTTGCAGCAGCTACTGCTGCACCTGGACAACGACCTGGGCCAGCTGAACAAACTGCTGCAGATACTGCTGGAAAAGCGCGAACAGTGGCTGGGGCCACTGCTCAGCGTCGGCCATGCAGACGCGCAGGATTATTTCCACTTCGCCATCGACGAACTGGTGGCAGAAAGCCTCGGCGACCTGGCCGGTGCACTGCGCGGCTACGCCGGCGAACTGATCGAGCTGGCCAACTACGCCGGCAAAAACCTGCTGCGGGAAAGTCCCGCCCACCCGTTGTGCGCCTGCGCCGACCTGGATGCGCTGCCACCGGCGGACAACAGCGCCCTGCCCCAGTGGCTGGCGCTGACCGAATTGCTGGTGACCGGCAAGGGCGAGATCCGCAAGGCCGTCGACAAGCGCGTGGGTTTTCCGGCAGTCGACAAGAAAGATCCGGAAACGGCGCTGGCCAACGAATTCAAGGCGCGCATCAAGGACCTGTTGGCGGAACTCGGCAGCGACGAATCGCTGCTCGCCTCAGTCAATGAGGTGCGCAAACTGCCCTCCGGCCTGCAGGAGAGCCAGTGGCAGCTGCTGCAGGCGCTCTCCCAGGTATTGCCGAAGCTGGTGGCCGAGCTGAAACTGGTCTTCCAGCAGCTGGGCGCCACCGACTACACCGAAGTGGCCCAGGCGGCACTGATCGCCCTCGGCGACAGCGACGCGCCCACCGACCTGGCACTGAAGATGGACGTGCAGACGAAACACATTCTCGTCGATGAGTTCCAGGATACCTCGCAGATGCAACTGCAGCTGCTGGAAAAACTCACCGCCGGCTGGGAGCATGGCGACGGCCGCACGCTGTTTATCGTCGGCGACGGCATGCAGTCCTGTTACGGTTTCCGCAATGCCAATGTGGGCATTTTCCTCGACGCCCGCAGCCGCGGTATCGGCCACGGCAGCGACAAGGTACCGCTGCAAGCGCTGGACCTGCAGGTGAACTTCCGCTCCGAAGGCCCGGTGGTCGACTGGATCAACGCCGTGTTCCAGAAGGCGTTTCCGGCTCGGGACAATATCGGCCGCGGCGCGGTGCGCTATCTGAAATCGCATGCATTCAAGGGCGCCAAGTGGCCTGGCCAGGCTGTGAATTTCTACGGCTGCATCGACGACGAGGAACGCAGCCGCGAGGCGCAACAGGTTGTCGAGCTGGTCAGAGATCTGCAGGACAGGGATCCGGGCGGGCGCATCGCCATTCTGGTGCGCAAGAAAAAGCATCTGGGTCGCGTGCTGCCAGCGCTGAGCGCCGCCGGTATTCCCTTCCAGGCACCGGACCTGTCGCCGCTGGCGAGCAAGATGGTGGTACTGGACCTACTGAGCCTGACACGTGCCCTGCTCGACCCCAGCGACCGGATCAGCTGGCTGGCGCTACTGCGCGCGCCCTGGTGCGGGCTGCAGCTGCCGGACCTGTTTACGCTGGCCAACTGGGGCAATGGCCCCTCTCCGGATAACAGCACCCCGACGGACACCAGCGCGCGCCCGCTGCTGCTGGCGTTGCGCGAAATCGACGATATCCCACTGCTGAGCGAAGACGGCCGGGCGCGGCTCGAGCGCGCCGCCGCGCCGATACTGCGCGCCTGGCAGCAGCGCGGGCGCAAACCCCTGCGCGCCTGGATCGAGGGCCTGTGGCTGGCCCTCGGTGGCCCGGCCGCGGTCGCCAACAAAAGCGATCTCGACAATGGAGAGGACTTTTTCCAGCTGCTGGAACGCTTCGACAGCGGCGGTGCCATCGGCGACTGGCAGCAGTTCTACAACGCGCTGGAAAAGCTGTTTGCGCGACCCGGCCAGGATGCCGGCGTGCAGGTGATGACGATTCACAAATCCAAGGGCCTCGAGTTCGAACACGTACTGATTCCCGGCCTGGACCAGGGCGGCAAGCCCGGCGGCGATCAACTGTTGCGCTGGGCCGAGTGGCTGAACCGCGACGGCGAGAGCCGCTTTTTGCTCGCGCCGAAGAGCGCCCGCGGCGACAGCGACCCCCTGTTCGACTACCTCAGGTACGACAACAGCGAACGCGAACGCCTGGAGGGCACACGCCTGCTCTACGTCGGCTGTACCCGCGCCATCCGCTCGCTGCACCTGCTCGCCTGTGTCAAGCGCGACGAAAAGAAAGGCCAACTGAAAGCACCGGGCGCGGCCGCCCTGCTCGCCGGCATCTGGCCGTCGATCCCCGCACATGAGGAAAGCGACTGGTGCCACTGGCTCGAAGCCCCGGAAACCGATGAGCCGGGGGCCGAGCGCGGTACCGATCGCGACTACATTCTGCGCCTCCCGATCGACTGGCAGGTGCCGCCGATGCCGAGCCAGGACTGGCTGGCCGAGTACCGCATGCCCGACTACCAGCCGGAGCAAGCCGCCGAGGCGACTGCCCCCGACAATCTACCCGAGATGGGCCGGGTCGCCCTGCGCTGGCTGCGCCACGCCGGCACCGTCGCCCACGAGACACTGGCGACCATCGCGCAATCGGATCTGGACGACTGGAATAATGCGCACCTGCAGCAATTGCGCCCGCTGTGGCAGCTGCGTCTGGCTCAGCTGGGCCTCCACGGCAGCGGATTGGAAAAGGCCAGGGAAAAGGTCGAACAGGCGGTAACCAACGCACTGAAATGTGAAACCGGCCGCTGGCTGCTGGACAGCAGCCACAGCGAGTCCGCGTGCGAACTGGAACTGCACAGCGGTGGCCGCCAGCTGCGCCGCGCGATCGTCGATCGCACCTTTATCGACGCCCACGGCGTGCGCTGGATCGTGGACTACAAGACCGCGGAACCCGGCGCCGAGGAAAACCCGGAAGGCTTTATCGCAACGCAACTGGAGCGCTACCGCGGCCAGCTGGAGTCTTACCGCAAACTCTTCTACGCCCGCGGTGAGCGCAATATCCGCTGCGCCCTCTATTTCCCGCTGCTGCAACAGCTGGCCGAACTCCATTAATGCACCTGTCCGCATACAAAGGCCGCAAAGCGGCCGCCCCCGGGACAAATCGGCAGGAAAGCCGATTTGGGCGCCGAAGGCGCCCGGAGGGCGAGCGCCAGGGACGGCGCGAGTCATCGCCGAGCCCCAGCTCGGCAAAGCGGGCCAAGGGCCCGCCTGGATCCCGGCCTCCGCCGGGATGACGAGATTCCAGCTCACAGCCAATCCTGACATCGTCATCCCGGCGCAGGCCGGGGAGACGAGATCCCAGCTCACAGCTAATCCTGACATCGTCATCCCGGCGCAGGCCGGGATCCAATGTCGCAGCGCCACACTCGCCGCTTGCGCTAAGCCGAATTTCGGATCCAGTCAGTTTCACTTTCGGCAAGCAAACTCCTACACAGCCCCGCACAATAGGAGCCCACTTGCCGTTCAACCCGCGGCGTCGAGAGACCCATTTGGTTACAAATGAAACCCTCGCCCTGCCCCGGCGGCGTGGGTAGGATAGATGCCCCGCCTTGCGCGCCAGCCGCAGCGGTGAGAAGGAACGGAGTAATAGTGAACGCCATGACCACACAGCAGTTCGACGACCTGAATGTCGTCTCCCAGGAAGTTCTGATCAGCCCCGAGCAGCTGAAGGCAGAACTGCCGATCAGCGAAGCCGCCGAGGCCACCGTCGCCGCCGGCCGCGCCGCCGTGCGCGATATCCTCGATCGTAAGGACCACCGCCTGATGGTGGTAATCGGCCCCTGTTCCGTACACGACGTCAACGCCGCGATCAACTACGCGAAGCGCCTGAAGAAGGTCGCGGACCAGGTGTCCGACACACTGCTGATCGTCATGCGCGTCTACTTCGAGAAGCCGCGCACCACCGTCGGCTGGAAGGGCCTGATCAACGACCCCTTCCTGAACGATTCCTTCAAGATTCAGGACGGGCTGCATATCGGCCGCAAACTGCTGCTGGATATCGCCGAGCTGGGTCTGCCCACCGCCACCGAGGCACTGGATCCGATTTCGCCCCAGTACCTGCAGGATCTGATCTCCTGGTCCGCCATCGGCGCGCGCACCACCGAATCCCAGACCCACCGCGAGATGGCCAGCGGCCTCTCCTCCGCCGTCGGCTTCAAAAATGGCACCGACGGCAGCCTGGATGTGGCAATCAACGCGCTGCAGTCCACCGCCAACCCGCACCGTTTCCTCGGCATCAACAAGGAAGGCCAGGTGGCCATCATCCACACCGCCGGTAACAAGTACGGCCACGTGGTACTGCGCGGCGGCAATGACAAGCCCAATTACGACTCCGTCAGCGTCGCCGTTTGCGAACAGGAACTGCGCAAAGCCGATCTCATACCGAACATCATGGTCGACTGCAGCCATGCCAATTCCAACAAGAACCACGAGCTGCAGCCGCTGGTGGTAGACAATGTCACCCACCAGATCCTGGACGGCAACCGCTCCATTATCGGTATCATGGTGGAGAGCAACCTGAAGGCCGGCAACCAGAAGATCCCCGATGACCTGAGCCAGCTGGAGTACGGAGTGTCCGTAACGGACAAGTGTATCGATTGGGAGACCACCGAAGCGCTGTTACTCAAGATGGCGGAACAGTTGCGCGCGCCGCTGGCGACACGCAACTCTTGACCAGCTAGAATTTGCAACTACCTAAAAGGGCCGGCACTGCCGGCCTTTTTTCATTGGTCTGAAAGACTTCGCGCAAGGATCGGCAAAATCAACTAAACACCAAGTGAAGTCACCAATCGGTCGGCGTAGGATATGCGCAAGTGTCGCCCCGTTGCGGGCGCTAGCGCGCTGAAGACAGTGCGCACGCCGACCACCCGTAAATAAGGAGGGATGACGATGCCTAAGCACCAGATTTTCACGATGCCATTTGCGAGGGTTTATCCGCTGTATATTCAAAAAGCAGAACGCAAGCATCGTACGAAAGCAGAAGTCGACCAGATCATATGTTGGTTGACGGGTTACGACCAAGCCGGTTTGCAGCAGCAAATCAAACTGGAAAGCGATTTTGAAACATTTTTTGCGCAAGCCCCGGCCATTCATCCGAATAGCTCACTCATCAAGGGCGTAGTGTGCGGTGTTCGCGTAGAAGAGATCGAAGATCCATTGATGCAGAAAATACGCCATTTAGACAAGCTGATTGATGAGCTCGCAAAAGGAAAGGCGATGGAGAAGATTCTGCGGCAATAACTCGTTGAGCGCTAAGTAACTACAGCGTCTAGAGCGAATAGAGGGACTGCCAGTCAATACCATCAGGCGATACACCATGCATCCACCCGATTATCTTGGCGCCGCCCACCCACGGCTCGCGCTTTACCTGCCCCACCGGCCGAACGGCCTGCTCCAACTGGTGGATGCGCCCAGCGCCCAGGCGTTGACCGCGGCCAACTCCAACCACTGGCGCAAGATCCTGACTCTGCTGGCCAAGATCGCCAGCCCGGACGTTGATGACTGGCGCCGCTTCAGGGATGAAGATCTGTTCCGGCAGACGGCACTCTGCTTTGCTCCCAGGCTGGCCGACACCGCCAGGTGGCACTGGATTGGTGGTAAGGACAATCTGCAGCGTTTTAGCGACCTGCACCACCGTGCTCGAGCACTGGCGGAAAGCCCCGATGTTTTCATCGATCCCGATAATCGCCTGCTGTTGACGCCCTATCCGGACTATCGGCAACTCAGCAATGCGCAGGTGAACCATATTCGCTTGGCACTCAAGGAGGAGGGATTCTATTACCCCTGAAGCGCTATTGTCGGGCTGGGCAAATACTCCCACAAGCGGCCAGAAGGACACCGGGCCATCTAGCCATGCCCAGCAAAAGCAATAAATAAGGTCGTGAAACTCACGACAAAAATTCGTCAGCCCGTCCGCCTCCACTCTGCTTTCGCTGCCACACTGTTTTTAACTAAACCCGACATGTTTTTGTACATGGTGATAACCACGACCGATAGCATGCACCGGGAAACAGTTCACGCGGCAACTACGGCAGTGGCGGTATTTTTGATACCGCCGCGCCTTAAAACTGTATCGAGCACATCTTGACCGTATGAACAAGATGCTATCTGCCGGTAGACCGCTGCGCCCCAGTTGCCGGTTTATCGTAGCGGTCCAGGTTCATTACCTTCACCCAGGCATCGACAAAGTCATTCACAAACTTTTCTTTACCGCGCTGCGTCGCATAGACCTCCGCCACAGCGCGCAACTCCGAGTTCGACCCGAAAATCAAGTCTACCGGAGTCGCCGTCCACTTCTGCTTGCCGGATTTTCGATCGCGCCCCTCGTAAATACCCTCTTCCTTCGAGGACTTCGACCACACCGTGGACATGTCCATCAGGTTCACAAAGAAATCATTGTTCAAAGTGCCCGGCTTATCAGTGAAGACGCCGTGTCTTGAGCCCCCGGTGTTGGCGCCGAGGGATCGCATACCACCGACCAGCACGGTCATCTCTGGCACACTGAGCGTCAGCAAGTCGGCCCGGTCCACCAGCGCTTCAGTCGGCGACATGGCATTACCCTTGCCGTAGAAGTTGCGGAAACCGTCGGCCTTTGGTTCAAGCCAGGTAAATGATTCGACATCGGTCATTTCCAGTGTGGCATCCGTCCGTCCCGGCCTGAACGGCACCTGCACCTTGTGCCCGGCTTGCTTGGCGGCCTGCTCTATAGCGGCGGAACCGCCCAGTACGATGACATCCGCGAGGGAAACCTTCTTGCCGCCCGATTGGGACTTGTTGAAGTCCTGCTGAATGCTCTGCAGCTTGTTCAGTACTTTTGCCAGCTCCTGCGGGTTATTCACCGGCCAGTCCTTCTGCGGCTCAAAGCGAATGCGCGCACCGTTCGCACCACCGCGCAGGTCAGAGCCGCGGAAGCTAGACGCGGAAGCCCAGGCGGTGCGGACCAGTTCCGGCACGGTCAGGCCCGAGGCGAGGATCTTGCTTTTCAGCTGTGCGACATCCCTGTCGTTCACCAGCGGATGGTCCACGGCGGGGACAGGGTCCTGCCAAATCAAGTCCTCTTTCGGCACCTCTGGTCCGAGATAGCGCGCCTTTGGCCCCATATCGCGGTGTGTCAGCTTGAACCAGGCCCTGGCAAAGGCGTCTTCCAGCTCTTTGGGGTTTTCCTTGAAACGCTCTGAGATCTTGCGGTAGGCAGGATCCTCCTTGAGTGACAGATCCGTGGTCAGCATGACCGGTGCGTGTCGCTTGTTGGGGTCAAACGCATCCGGCACCAGGTTGGCCGCGTTCGGGTCCTTGGGGATCCACTGGATTGCCCCGGCCGGGCTCTTGGTTTGCTTCCACTCGAAGTTGAACAGATTCTGCAGGTAATTGTGACTCCATTGGACCGGGGTCACGGTCCAGGCGCCTTCCAGCCCACTGGTAAAGGCATCGGAGCCCTTGCCCTCGCCACATTTGTTCTTCCAGCCAAAACCCTGCTCCTCTATTGGGGCTGCCGCGGGCTCGGGACCGATGCAATCCGCTTTGACGGCGCCATGGTTTTTACCGAATGCATGACCACCGGCAATCAGCGCCACGGTCTCTTCGTCGTTCATGGCCATGCGCCCGAAGGAAGTGCGAATCTTCTCAGCGGCGGCCAACGGATCGCCACTGCGGTTCGGCCCTTCCGGATTCACATAGATGAGGCCCATCACCGTCGCTGCCAGCGGGTTTTCCAGTTTCCCGCCATCTTTGAATCGTGCGTCGGACTCGAGCATCTTTGTCTCTGGCCCCCAATAGATCAGGTCCGGCTCCCAGTCGTCCTCGCGACCACCGCCGAAGCCGAAAGTCTTGAAGCCCATGGATTCCAGCGACACGTTGCCGGTCAGGATCATCAGGTCAGCCCAGGAGAGCTTTTCACCGTATTTTTGCTTGACAGGCCAGAGCAGGCGCCGCGCCTTGTCGAGACTGGCGTTGTCCGGCCAGCTGTTTAACGGATCGAAGCGCTGCTGACCACCGCCGGCCCCGCCGCGGCCATCGCCGATGCGGTAGGTGCCCGCGCTGTGCCAGGCCATGCGAATCATAAGAGGCCCATAGTGGCCATAATCCGCCGGCCACCAGTCCTGCGACGTTTTCAGTACATTCTCGATATCTTTCTTGACGGCTTTGAGGTCGAGGCTGTTGAACGCCTCCGCATAGTTGAAGTCCTCACCCAGGGGGTTGGATTTGGCGCCGTGAGCGCGCAGCGGCGAAAGGTCCAGTTGATCCGGCCACCAGAACTGGTTGGATCTCACCTGGCCCTGGGCAACGGCCGAAACTGATAGCGCCAGCGACGATACGACGACCATCAAAACCGCGCTCTTTGATAGCATTCTTTTCAACATGGAATTCGCCTCCCAATAGTAAGTAACTCAGGACAAGATTTAAGATATAGAAGATTCTGCCCCTGGTGCCGCAAATAAAATGTTTTCGGCGACTACGGCGATTCAACTGACGCCAATCGCTGACGCTGCTCCAAACAACCAAAAATCAGCCTTCAAAGCCGGGCGCAAATATGCGGGCGACGTCGCGCTCGCGCCATCACTACGCCTGGTGGTTCGGTGCTGTTGGTCTACTCCGGGCCAGCGGAGCGTGGAATGGTTTGATCTATTCAGGTGCATAAGCATGCGGCGCTTTCAAGACTAAGAGGGGTAAAGATAATGACAAAGGTTCTTCTGACCGGCTTCGAAGCCTTCGGCACTACGCCAGTCAATCCCGCAGAGTCTGTCGCCCGATCCCTTGACGGGGTGCAGAATCAGGCGCAGAAATCTCGGGAATAGTGATACCCAACGACTTCTTCGAATGTATCGATGTTGTGCGCAACGCAATCGGGAAAATCCGGCCACGGCTGGTGGTGATGATGGGGGAGTACGGGGGCCGGGCCATGATTACTGTTGAGCGCATTGCGCAGAACTTCAACGATTCAACCCGTTATAAGTTGATGGACAACCGGGGGGTGGCGCTGCAGGGTGAAGCTACAGTGCCTGACGGACCTGTCGCCTACCGCAGCACCCTGCCCCTGCGCGCAATGGTCACGGCGATGCGCGACGCAGGTGTACCCGCCGACATATCGGATACGGCCGCCACTTTTTGCGGCAATCACCTGATGTAAGGTGTCCTCCATTACATCGCCGCTAACAGCCTGGAAATACGCGCCGGCTGGATCCACCTGCCCCGGATCGCCGCAGCGGGAAACAATCCGGCCCCGCCCAGGCCCCTCCCCCACTAAGATAAAACTTCGGTTCCCACTCTCAGCGCCGGCCCCCGCCGCCCCATCCACTCATCGCATCCGCAGCACCTCCAGACGATCAAACTTTGATCTCCGGCGCCGCTTTACATATGCTGTCCCGCTGATCTATCGCGCCCGCAGCTTCGCGGCGATGATTTTCTACAGGTGGAATTTTTATGAGAAGAAAGTTTCAAGGTCTCGCCGTTGCGGCGCTGGCGCTGGTGTCCGGGCCCATGGCCTGGGCGGAGGAAGATCCCTATCTGTGGCTCGAGGAAGTGGACGGCAGGCAGGCCATTGAGTGGGTGAAAAAGCAGAACGCCCAGACCCAGGCCCACCTGGCCGAGAGCGACCTGTACAAATCCCTCTACGCCGATGCACTGGCGGCGCTGAGTGCAGAAGACCGGCTGCCCGAAATCAGTCAGAAAGGTGACTGGCTGTATGAGAATCACCATAGCAAGGCAAACCCGCGCGGCCTCTACCGGCGTATCCCGGCGGACAAGTTCGACCGCGGCAGCGACAGTTGGGAGACGGTGCTGGACATCGACGCACTCTCCGGCGCGGAGAACAAGAAGTGGGTATTCAAGGGCATGAACTGTGAGGACGATGCCCAGACCCGCTGCCTGGTGGCCCTCTCCGAAGGTGGCGGCGACGCCGTCGAGCTGCGCGAATTCAATGCCCGCGACAAGCAATTCGTGAAGGACGGCTTCTTCTCTCCAAGTGCCAAGCAGTCCGCAGAGTGGCTCGATGCGGACACACTGTTGATCGCCAGTGCCCTGGGCAAGGACGCAGCTACCAGTTCCGGTTACGCCCGCACCATCAAAGTGTGGCAACGCGGGAAGCTGCTCGACGATGCGAAAGCACTGCTGGAAGTATCCAAGGATTCTGTCTGGGTGGCGCCCCACGCAATCGGTTCAGGCGACAGCCGCACGCTGATCCTGAACGAGGCGCTGGATTTCTGGCACAGCCGCAACTTTATCTATCGCGACGGCAGGGTGCTGCCGCTGCCGCTGCCGGACAGCGCGGTGATCGAGGGCGCGCTGGACGGCGCGCTGGTCGTGAAGCTGAACAAAGACTGGAAGGTCGGCGGTAAATACTGGCCGCTGGGCAGCCTGGTGCTGGTATCCCTGGACGCGCTGGTGAACGGCAGTGCCGAGGTTTCCGCCCTGGTCACTCCGAGCAAAACCGAAGTGGTCAACTCGGCCGCCGTTTCCGAAGCCGGTGTGCTGGTGACCATGCTCGACGACGTCAAAGGCCGTGCCTATTTCTACCGCCGCGGCGACAAGGGTTTCACCAAGACTCCGATTGCGTTTCCCGACAACGGCCAGCTGGCGATCGCGACCTACAGCGATGCCAGCGGCAACGCCTATCTGACCTGGGAAAACTTCGTCACCCCGCCGACGCTGTACCGCTATCGGGCCCAGGCCGACAAGCTCGACCGCCTGCTGGTGCAGTCGCCGACCTTTGACGGCAGCAAGTTCAAGATCGAGCAGTACTTTGCCGAATCCGCCGACGGCACCAAGGTGCCCTACTTCGCGGTCATGGCCAAGGACATCGAACTGGACGGCGACAACCCGACCCATATCTTCTCCTACGGTGGCTTCCGCAATGCCCTGCTGCCGTCCTATTCCGGTTCCTACGAGCCGCTGAATGGCGCCTACGGCAAACTGTGGCTGGAGCGCGGCGGCGTCTATGTGCTGGCGAACATCCGCGGCGGCGCCGAATACGGCCCCGCCTGGCACGCCGCGGCCCTGCGCGAGAACCGGGTGAAATCCTATGAGGACTTCGCCGCGGTGGCGGAAGACCTGATCGCGCGCCGCATCACCCGGCCGCAGCGACTCAGCATCGAAGGCCGCAGCAACGGTGGCCTGCTCGTGGGCGCCAGCATGGCGCGCCGCCCGGACCTGTTCAATGCGGTGATCTGCGGTGTGCCGCTGCTGGATATGAAGCGCTACCACAAACTGCTGGCCGGCGCCTCCTGGATGGGTGAATACGGCAACCCGGATACCGACGACTGGGATTTCATCAAGGCGTACTCGCCCTATCAGAACTTGAAGGCCGACACCAAGTACCCGTCCGTGTTCTTCTTCACCTCCACCCGCGACGACCGCGTGCACCCGGGCCACGCCCGCAAGATGGCGGCGCGCATGGAGGCGATGGGACAGGATGTGGAGTACTTCGAAAACCTCGAGGGCGGCCACAAGGGCAGCGCCACCCACGAGCAACTCGCGCACCGCGTTGCGCTGATGTACACCCACTTGTGGACGGCACTGCGGCCAAAAGCTAAGCGCGAAGGCTAAGTGCAGCGCAGCGCGCTGTTAAGTTGCAGGGCGCCGCGTAGATCCATTCTCACCCGGGCCCGCTGGACGGCACAATGCCGCCATCGGGCTCTTGTCATCTATCCGCCGATCAGTCTCGGCGCGCCCAGCTCTCCCCAGCCTTTCGATCAAAAATCGCTTTGGAGCACTTACAAAATGGCCCCCCCTTGGCGGCGCCACATCCGCCAATTTCCTGCCACCGCTTGAAATCCGTCCCGGTCGGATACATATACTGTATTGCGTACCCCGGCGAGATTTTTCGATGGCAAATACACCTACCCTTCAGCTCGTCTGCCCCGATTGCGGGACCATCAATCGAGTGCCAGCATCGAGGCTCCGCGACCGACCGCTGTGCGGCAAGTGCCGCAGCGCACTGATTGGCGGAAGACCCATCGAAGCCACAGACCACAGCTTTCGCCGCTTGATCGACAAGTCCAGCCTGCCGGCAGTCGTGGATTTCTGGGCAACCTGGTGCGGACCCTGCCAGCAGTTTGCGCCGGTCTTCAGCCAGGTCGCGGCTGAGATGGCCACTGAGGCGATCTTTATCAAGCTCGACACCGAGGCCAACCAGAACACCGCTGCCAGCTTCCAGATCCGCTCTATTCCCACCCTAATGCTCTTCCACGGCGGCCGCGAGGTAGCGCGGCTGTCCGGGGCCCTGCCGAAACTGCAATTCCAGCAGTGGCTGCAGCAGCAACTGGCCACCCTGAACTGATCGCACCCCGCGCCCCCGAAAAGGTGGCGCTCTGAGAGTCATCCATCTGCCGTTTCCCGCGCCGCTGCATATCTTCGCGCCACCCTGCCAAATGGCGACGCCAATTCCTGTGCCGATACGATCCGCTGCCGATCGCCGAGATCGCGACTAATCTTCTATTCTGACATCGCAGGCCAATCTCGGCAGGGAGCGCCAGAATGCCCCAACCAATGGAAATCCACTCGAGTTACTGCAAGCCGGTGGCACTACAAGCCACTCGTCGCACGTATACCGTCGACAGCGCGACACTGGACCAACCCGCAGCACCTGTCAGAAACCGGTTTTGCAGCATGCTGCTCAACGTCTTTGTCGCGCTGACCTTTACCCTAAAGGCCTCGGCCGAAAGCCCGCTGTTCTTGATTGATTCGCCGAGCTTGATCCGATCGGCAGCGGAGGCGATTTCTCGCGAGTTCCCGGACATTCCCGAAGATAGACTGCTTGCCCGGGACCACGCTGCCATCGACCTCTTCTGTTACCCGGACCAGGGCAGGCTGACACACGAGTCGTCAGACACCCAGTGCCCGATGCACAAGTTTGTGCCGTCCCCGTGCAGGGCGGAAGTGGAGTTCGTGATTCGGGACACCGTCAAGCGCGATGTCACCGCGCTTGCGAACGGGCGCTGCAAGCTCCACACACTCTATCAATCGGTTTCGGTAAAGATCTACGAGGACGACACGATGGAGTTTCACCGCAGTGGATTCGATCAAAAGTCGTCATCAACCGGCTCCTGTGCCGACATCGATTTCGAGAAGCTTTACGATCTGGATGACCTGATCGCGCGGCACAAGAAAGTCCTGGACAATGAAATTGACCGCCTGCCGATAGCGCCCCAAGTTTCCGAAGCGTGGGGCGGCCTGCAATGAGCAATCATAAGCCTTCACTGGTACTCGCCCTGCTGACCGCTCACGCCATAGTGCTACCGGCCCAGGCCGCGAATTTCTTTGTCGACCACGCGGCGATTTACCGCACCGCTCTGGATGCCGCCCTGAAAGAATACCCGGAGCTTTCGAAAGACGACCTCGGGCTCACTTCAAATTCACTGTTATTCCGCTGTGACAGCCAGCAGAACTGGGAAATGGTGCACCCGCACAGACTGGAAATACCCCACCAGCGTCGTTCAACAACCCTCTGTAACACCTGGCTTGAACTGATTATCCAGTCCTCCTGGAAGCAGGTCTCGATCGAGCCCGCCGATATCGACGGGTACTGTTGGATCAGCCACCGATACCAGAGCATTGCGGTGACGGTCTACTCTGACGGTACCGCCGACGCAGAAAAGCGGGACAACGAGCCGGGCGGAACCGAACGCTGCGACAAAGTGACTCAATTCTATAAAGTCGAGGACCTGATCGAGCAGTACCGCCAGGTCGCATACCCGGATCCGATTCAGGCCGAATGACAGAGAAAAACACGGCAAGAGAACCGAGCCGCCAGCGGCATCGACGATCAGGCGCATGTCATTGAGGATCAGCGGGCCGTCGGGCTGCAGCTCCAGCCCGACGCCGCCCCGCTCGAAACAGTTGGCCACTGGGAAAGCGCTGGCAGATGCAGGTGATTTTCTTCAGTTCTTCCGGGTGACCGGGTATCGGGTATTGCTTGCAAAAATCCGGCGAGGCAACTACCGCCGAGCGCAACGGCGGGCTTATGGGTATCGCGATCATATCCTTGGCCAGGATTTCACCGAAGCGCACCCCAGCATCGATTCCATCGGCCACCATATCGACCAGGGCGTCCAAGGCTCCGATCTCTGCCTTTACTTCGGGATTCTCCTCAATAAAACGGCTGACCAGCGGCAATAGCACAATCTGGGCACTCGGCAAGCCCGAGTTGATTCTAAAAGTGCCATAGGGACGGCCGCTGAGCTGGCTCAGATCCTCCAGCGCTTCGCTGATATCGCGAAAGGCCGGCTGGATCCTGTCCAGTAGACGCTGGCCAGCCTCGGTCAATGCAACACTGCGCGTCGTGCGGTTCAGCAGGCGAATAGCCAGCCGCTCCTCCAGCGCCCTCATGACATGGCTAAGTGCCGATGGCAACACGCCGAGTTCCGCCGCCGCACGACTGAAATTCCTGTGCCGGGCAACGGCCATGAATACGGACAGGTCGTTGGGGTTAATCGCCGAAATTATTGAGCTCTGCTCACAACTTCATTAAGAATAAGACCGATTATCAGAATAGTAACCAGCCGGTAAAGTGCCATTCGCGCTTCGGCGCCAGCGGTCAGTGCAAAGCCATGACCGCCCCGTCGAATGCCGTAACAAGCGCTCCCTAACGAGGGCAAACGAACGGATACCGGAGGCATGACATACGTACTTGGTTTATCACTGGCGCTTCCCGCGAATTTGGCGCATTGATCGCCGAAAAGGCCCTGCAGTCCTGAGATGCGGTCATTGCCACCGCACGGAATCCGGAAGCAGTCACCGAGCGGCTGGGCGAGCACCCTAACCTGCTGGCAGTAAGGCTCGATGTTAACGACGAGAAGGCGGCGTTTGCGGCCGTTGGTCAGGGGATCAAGCGTTTCGGCCGCATAGATGTTCTGGCCAACAACGCCGGCTATGGACTGCTGGGCGCGGTGGCAGAGGCTTCGCAAGAGGAGATCGAAAACCTGTTCCGCACCAATGTGTTCGGCCTGCTCGCGGTGACCAGGGCAACTCTGCCCCATATGCGCCGGCAGCGTAGCGGACATATCATCAACATTTCGTCCATTGGCGGGTTTGAAGCCTTCGACAGAAGTCGAGCTTCATATTGCGTGAAGTCAGAAAATGGCAGGGACTTGCGCTTTCTACGGATTTTGCCGTCGAGTAATCGCAGGAACCCAACTTAATGTCCGTGCAGCGCCCGATGGACCGAGGCGCCGCACTCGCCTGCTTGCGAACCGGTTATATCCACGCTCGATTTTCAAGACAGGTAAGGCCAGCACATCCCTATTGGGACTCCCTCCTCCCGGCGGCAAACGCTCAGGTGATTATGCTAGCCAGGCTTGGAAAGTCCTAGGGATCATCCAGGCACGCTGTTACAAGATCCTGGGCGATATATCCGCTCCCCGCCTCATGCCGAGACTGGCACAGTGCCTGGGGTGCCGTCTGGAATCAGCTCTGGAGAGCATTTTGACTTGGGTAAAGTAGGCCTTTTCATTACCCTATTTGTCTGAAAATCGCTGGAAAATTTTATTCTGGCCAGTTTATGCCCAATTCGCTTCTTGAGCGTTTTTTTCCTGCCGGGAACATATCGTCGAAGGGCGTAGCGAAAAGCACGGCATCAAAAGTTGTTTGGGTTACAAAACTATTCCGCGCGCCAATAAATTCGTGATCCGGATCAACGGGATACTTCCCGCAACCCGAATGAGGCCGGGGTCATGCCGCGGACGGTTCTGATCTGTTGCCTACCGATTTGTGCAAGATCAATCACAACTCCTTGCAATGCGACTATCTTCTACTTTCCACCCCCGCGGTTTCGAGCGCCGCCAGCATAGAAACGGGGTCAAACGAACCATCGTACCTTTCGCCGTTGATGAAGAACGTCGGCGTGCCGTTTACGCCACTGCGGACGCCGCCCATAAAGTCCTCGCGAACTCGCGAGGCGTGGATATGGTTGCTGAGTTCACTGGAGAATTGCTCCATGTCCAGGCTCAGTGAATCTGCATATATGAGAAGGTCCAAGTCGTCCAGCGCCCTGTTATTCTCGAACAAGATATCATGCATGGGCCAAAAGGCACCCTGGGCACCCGCTGCCTCGGCCGCCTCTGCGGCGTGCTGCGCATGTGGGTGGACCGTAGCAAGCGGAAAATGACGGAATACAAAGCACAAATTAGGGCCCAGCAGCTGCTGTATTTCCTGGACGACTTGATGAGCCTCAGCGCAAAAAGGGCACTCGAAATCCCCATACTCAAGCAGAACCAATGGGGCGTTGGGGGCTCCGGAAATATGGTCACGCGCGCCGACAGGAACTGTCAATCTCGCAGTCATTTGGATGCCTCTTGTGATGCTAGGGATTCCAACGCGTTTAGGATTCCGTCCGCCCCCGGATTCACTCCGATGGGGGATACATAACTCCAAAAGATGGTGCCCTTGGGGTCGAGAACGAACAACGCTCGCTCGCAGATGCCGTCATTCTGGCGATAGACCCCATATTTTCGCGCAACAGCACCCTTCGGTTCGAAATCCGAAAGCAAAGGGAAATGTAGTTTCCGATTTTGGGCGTAGGCGTTATGACACCAGATGCCGTCAACCGAAATGCCAAGGAGCGCCGCATTGAAACGGCTAAATTCAGCATGCAGCTCATTGTATAGTGCGAGCTGATCACCACAGACTGGGCTCCAGTCAGCCGGGTAGAATGCCATGACAACCGGGCGACCAATAAAGTCTTTCAACGAAACGCTTTGGTCGGGGGTCGTATGTAATGTGAAATCTGGTGCCGCGGTTTTTGCCGGGAGTGGCCCTTCCGGCATAGCGTGATCGACATTTACTTGATTTTCCACCAATGTATCTCCTGTTTTTGGGTCATTGCAGGTTGAGCTTCGCGGCGGCGACGGGCATTCGGTCGAGCGTTTTCTGGTCTGGGTCATCGCCTACGTAACGTGACGGAGAAAAAGTGTTTCAGTGGTAGTGAGCCAAGACCGGGGCGCACAAAAATTAGCAGGGAACCTCTGAAAAACTACTGCGCGCGCGCCTGGCGGCGGCCGGCGGCCACCACTGCCGCCCGCTCGCTACGTTTTTCAGAAGTACCCTAGCTATCGGAAATGTCTCCAAGCTCAAACTCCGCCCCACATGACTGAGCCGCCACACGGTTACACTAAGCGTAGACGAAGTGACGATAAGGATAGTATGGATTTGGCTGGTCAAGCACTGCTGGAGAGGCCTCTCGGACGAGTGGATGGCGCCGGCAGATCTTTGCTCCTGCAAAATCTGCACTTCCGCCATCCGTGGCGGTCATACTCTCCACATGGCATCCGTGGGCGTGAACGATTCCACAAAGGGTCATCCCATTCACCCGTCAGCCCACCGGGCGATTACAGACAGCTTCGAAAGGCCCAGATCAGAAAGCCCCGCGTGGTCATCGGGGCGCCTTCCCAATGGCCACATGAAATTCCGCTCGGACTCTTTGATCGGCGAGAATCGCTACTGGCATCCCCGCTCACCGAATGAGCTGCCCTTTCATATTACTCGCCATGCTTCCACGCTCTCGCCAGGAAGTAGGTGATATTAATCAGCGCCTCCTTAGATAATTTTTTTCATGCGGCGTCCCAAGCACCAGGCTCGCCCCGCAAGAGTGGGCCGAAAGCCAATGACGCGGCGCTCCAGGCGTCGATGCGCTCCTGCACAATAGGCGAGAAAGACATCCTCTACTCCTCAGCTATTGGGCCAGGTAGCCGCCATCGATCACCAACTCAGCGCCGGTGATATAGCTCGATTCATCCGAGGCCAGGAAAAGGCAACCATAGGCGACCTCAATGGGCTTGCCTCCGCGCTTCATTGGCGTCGCCGCCATGACTGCTTCATTCAGTTCAGGATCCTGCGCTTGCGTCAGTGGCGTATCAATGAAGCCCGGGTGCACGGAATTGACCCGGATTCCATCGGCGACATACGTCATCGCTACGTTCTTCGACATATTGCGGACTGCCCCCTTGGCAGCGTGATACGAATGCGCACCGCTGACCGCGGCACTACCCCAGATCGAGGAAATGTTGACGATCGAACCCGATTTTTGCTTCCGCATTATCGGGACTACCTCGCGCATACCAAGGAAGACACCAGTCTGATCAACCGCGATCATCTTCTGCCATTCCTTCATTTCCAGCTCGTGCAGCGGTTCGTAAGCGATAATGCCGGCATCGTTTATCAGTACGTCGAGGCGCCCGCTCTTCTTGACGATCTCGTCGACGACCTTCTGCCATTCCGATTCGCCGGTGACGTCAAGCGTTATAGCCTCAATACCTTTTGAATAGGCTTGCCTGGGGTTGCAATATCGGCGGCGTAGACGGTCGCGCCCTCTTTGGCATGAATCACCCCGGGTATCTATTCCGATGCGCATGTTGAGGCCTGGTCGCGCGTGACCGATGCAGTCCACGACGCTGGTGGAAAAATCGTCATGCAGTTATGGCACGTCGGCCGTATGTCTCATGTGAGTCTGCAGGAGAACGGTGCCGCACCGGTGGCGCCCTCTGCGATCCGCGCCGGAGGCAATGTGTTTCTGCAAGAGGGATTCGTCCCTCCGTCCACGCCGCGCGCGCTTGGCACCGACGAGATCGCCGGCGTCATCGACGACTATCGTCAGGCCTCGCGCAGGGCGAAGGAGGCCGGCTTCGATGGTGTCGAGGTGCATGCCGCCAATGGCTACCTGCTGGAACAGTTCCTGCGCGACAGCACCAACCTCCGTGAGGACCATTACGGCGGTTCCATCGAGAACCGGGCGCGACTCACTCTTGAAGTCGTCGAGGCGGTCGCCAGCGTGTGGGGCCCCGATCGCATTGGCCTGCGGCTCTCCCCGTTTTCCACGGCAATCGGCGACACGCCACTCGACAGCACGCCGCTGGAGACCCACAGCTACCTGGCTCGCCGGCTCGGCGAGATCGGACTGGCTTACCTGCATGTCGTCGAGGGGCAGCTGCACGGCGACAGCAGCGACGAGGCCTTCGACGTTGGCGCCCTGCGCGCGGCATTCGACGGCGCGTACATCGCCAACAATGGCTACGACCGCCAGAGGGCCATCGACGCGACGTCCTCCGGTCACGCCGACATGGTCGCCTTCGGCAAACTCTTTATCGGCAACCCCGACCTGGCCGAGCGTCTGCGCGCGAATGCGCCGCTGTTTGACGCTCCCGCATCTTCCTACTTCGGCAGCGGGGCTGAGGGATATACTGAGTTTACCCCCGCGTAGGCAACTCGACCGATATCTCCGCCAATTCACCAACTCTCATGATTTGGAGCAAACAATGGCACTGAAGGACCTTCTTCCCGGCAAGCTCGGATTCGGCACTGCACCGCTCGGCAACATGTTCCGCGACATTCCGGAAGCGGAAGCACTGGCGACAGTGGAAGCGGCGTGGAACGACGGTATCCGCTACTTCGATACTGCGCCCTTCTACGGCGCCGGCCTGGCGGAGATCCGCATGGGCGAGGCGCTGGCAGGACACCCGCGCGACGAGTACGTCATCAGCACCAAGGTCGGCCGCCTGATCCTGGATGAAATCGAGGACGTCAGCGGTCGCGACCTCGGAGAGAAAGGTGATGTGTTCAAATACGGCCGCCCTAACAAGATCGTCAATGACTACTCCCACGACGCGACTTTGCGCTCGATCGAAGACAGCCTGAAGCGCCTGAAAACCGACCACATCGAGATCGTCTGGGTACACGATGTGGCCAAGGATTTCTACGGCGACGAGTGGCTGGGTGTGTTCGAGAGCGCGCGCAAGGGGGCATTCAAGGCGCTCGACCGGCTGCGCGACGAAGGCGTCATCCAGGCCTGGGGCCTGGGTGTGAACCGTGTCGAGCCAATCGAACTGCTGCTCGATCTGGAAGAACCGCGTCCGGATGGATCCCTGCTCGCCGGCCGCTACACCCTGCTGGATCATTCACGTGCGCTGCAACGCGTGATGCCACAGGTTGCGGCGCGCGGGCTGGGAATCGTGGTCGGAGGGCCGTACAGCTCCGGCGCGCTGGTCGGCGGCCCGAACTTCGAGTATGCGCCGGCCAAACCAGAAATCCTCGACAAGGTCGCCCGCATCAAGGCCATCGCAGACCGCTATGGCATCAGCATGAAGGCGGCCGGACTCCAGTTCGCGCTGGCGAATCCTGCGGTGGTGGCAGTAATACCTGGCGCCAGCAAACCCAGCCGGATCGCGGAAGACCGCGCGGCGCTGGAAGAGGTGGTGCCCGCGGACTTCTGGCGAGAGCTGCGCAGCGCCGGCCTGGTCGATTCTGACGCACCGTTGCCAATTGCCGGCGATTAAACTGCATACTCCAGGGCAGCTTTGGATGCACAGGTGAACCCCTGGTCGAAAATCGCAACAGGAAAGAGTGGCCGGTGTAGCGCCGGCCACTCTTCGTATTGGCAGCTCGAAGCGAATGTGGGTTATTTCCCAACTTCCCGGACTATCCGATAGCGAGTTTCACCGCTCTTTAGCCGCACCAAAGCGTCGTTCACCTTACTCATGGGCAAATGCGCCAGCATCGGCCTTACGGATGTCCAATGGATCTGCGGTGGCGCAGACTTGCTCTCACCCTATCTGGCCCATGGACTCCTAACAATGTTCATCACCCATAGAACTAAAATGTGGCTCAACTGAAACTCCAGCCAAGCCGACTTCAATGAATATTCCGCTGCAATTTTTTCTTCGTGATTGTTGATACCCCTATATATTTCAAATTTTGGATTTCGATCCATACTCATAACGATCCAGCATCAAATCGTCGGTTAGCATCTGCGAGCCTTTCCACTCACTTCCAGGTAAGCGCTGACATCCTTAGGCAGCGTCCACGTATAGTGCATAAATACGTATGTCAGCATAGCAAAGGTCACGCCTACGAGAGCGAGCGTTGGATTTGGTAAATAGGTTGAAAATGCCCCAATAGAAACACAGGTAAGTGTAAAAACAACATTATTAATGCGGTGTGGTGGGATTGCCTTGAAATAGCTAACCTGTTTTCCAATGTAAAAGAATATCAGCCCGAACAAAGTCAGCATCCTGAAACTCTCCGAGTCGATTTCATCGCGCATGGTCAGTCCGATCAGATTGGCGAGCATTACCAGGCCCATCGCAAAGATCAGGTGGGTATAGAGCAAAGTAATACCTCGCCGAATTTCTCTGGCGGATTCGAGCAAGTAGAAACTGCCGTAGTAGATCCACCAGATGGCGCCGATCAAGATGAAGCCGAACATCATCGCAATTAAATTCGGCGTTTCGCCGGCGCGGTCCTGCAAGCTCGCAACCAGGCTGATGATGGATTCACCCAGGAGAATCATGGTCATCAGACCGATACGTTCGACCAGATGCTTCCTGTCCTGGCGTGTCAACCGAATCTTGCGCGAGACAAATGCCACGAGGGCCATCTCCAGAACTATGCCCAGGTAGAAAACCGCCACCCTGTGTTCACCGGCAAAAGCCAGCGCGCCGCAGGAGATCAACGCTCCGAGCAGTGTGGCGACACACATTTGCCGCGCATAGCTTTGCAAATGACCGCCGCCAAACTGCGACCAGAAATACATGAACGCGATGAGCAACCGAATGGCGGTATATACCAGGATGAATTCACTGGTGTGCACCAGCACATTGCCGCCGAACATCGCGGACAGATTGATCAGCAGAAAGATGACCGAGAGCGTGAGGATTCGCTGTACGCGGTCGTAGGTATCGAGCCGGTTTAAATAGAGCGTGTGGCTGGCCCATATCCACCAAATCGGAAAGAACTGCAGCACAAAATCCGTTAGCTGCTTCAGTGACACATGACCGTCGTGGCTGTGGGACAGCCCGTGGGAGATCACTCCGATGCTCGCGACAAACACCAGGTCGAAGAACAGTTCCAGCCAGGTGGCGTGGCGGGGCGCTACGAGTGACTCCGGCCCTTCCATTGGCTGCATAAGTCAACTGCTCGGGCAGTGGGCGCCGGTGGTGATCCAGGCATGAATCAGCTCACCAAACTGCTCCCAGGTGCCCGGCGCGGGTTTGCGCCCCTCGCCCGGATGCCAGGCCCACCCAACCAGTCCATCCTCAGCCATGTGGTGGTGAATCTGTTCGAGTGTGCGGTTGCCGTTGCGCTTCCTGTCTTTCAGCTGCGCGCAGATTTCGCCGATCGACAAGCCTTGCCACGCCATGGATGCCGGCGCCAGCGCCCAGGGTGCATGGCCGGGGACGCTGGCGATCGGATCAGCAAAGGTGCGGGCATTTTCTACCTGGTGGCAGGTACTGCAGGCCAGTCCCGGTGGGCCGTGCCCCTCCGCATCGGCAATGACCCTCGGGACATGGAGTTTCAGCTCGTCACCCTGGGTAGGCTGGCGGGTCACCGGGTGGCAGTTCAGGCAGCGCGGGCTCTGCAGCACCCGCGCGGCCTCGGTAAAGAGTGCTACCGATCGCGCTCGCTGATCGGCGATGTTAGAAAAATCTGCGGCCGGCTTCAGCGGGTCTGCCACGGCATCGGCAGCGGCTTCTTCCGACGCGACTACATGGGCTAACCCCACATAGACCGCTACCGCCGCGAGACTGGCGGCCATCAGCCAGAGGCGCCGGGTATTCAGGACGCTCATCACACCTCCTTGAGCTGTGCAAAATCGACCGGGAGGCTCAACAGCCGCTTGCCCGTCGCCGCGGAGACCGCATTGGCCACGGCCGCTATGGCGCCGCAGGTTCCGGGTTCGCCCGCCCCACCCGGCTCCTCGCTGCTCGGAACTATATGCACCTCGATCCGCGGTGCCTCGTGCATGCGCAGCACCGGATAGGTGTCGAAGTTGCCTTCCCGGATGCGCCCGTTGGCCACGGTGATTTTTCCGTAGAGTGCGGCGCTGATGCCGAAGATGATCCCGCCCTCCATCTGCGCGCGCACCACATCCGGATTGACCACGAAGCCGGTATCCACCGCGCACACCACCCTGTCCACACGCACATGCCCCGACGGCTCAACATTCACCTCGGCCACGAATCCGAGGTGGCTGCCGAAACCGCTAAACACCGCGGCCCCGCGGCCGCTGCGTTTCGGCAGCGATTTGCCCCAGCCCGCCTTGGCGGCCGCCAGCTCCAGCGCCGCCCTCGGCCGCGGTTGCCTCGCCATCATCGCCAGGCGGTAGGCCACCGGATCCTGGCCGGCCCGGTAGGCCAGTTCTTCAATCACGCTTTCCACCACGTAGACGTTGCGGGTCGGGCCCACACCACGCCAGTTGCCCGCGCCCAGACCTTTCGGCGGTTCATTGCGCGTAAATTCGATCAGCACGTTCGGAATGTCGTAGGGCCCGTGCGCACACTCGACGACATCCAGATCTATGCCGTCTTTATTAAGAATGGGCAGAAAGCGCTCCATGATGTTGGGGCCGACGACGCGGTGCCGCCAGCTGACCGGGCGACCCGCTGAATCCAGGCCGACAGTGACGCGGCTGTGATTGAGGTAGCGGTAGTAGTCGTGCTGCATATCCTCTTCGCGGCTCCAGGTGACTTTTACCGGCCCCTCCACCTGCTTGGCGATCTTCACCGCCTGGGGGACATAGTCGATCTCGAGTCGCCGGCCGAAACCACCGCCCAGATAGTAGTTGTGCATCACGACTTTATTCGGCGGCAGACCCGCGGCCTCGGCCGCGGCTCTATGGGCCCGTGCCAGAACCTGCGAGCCCAGCCAGACCTCACAGCTGTCCGGCTTGACGTGCACCGTGCAGCTCAGCGGCTCCATCGCCGCGTGCGCGAGTATCGGCTGGCGGAAATCCGCCCGAAAACGCCCCGCCGCCCCGGATTCCGCCTTGTTAACATCACCCTCGTGCATGAATACCAGGCCGTCGCGGTCCATCGCCGCGTCCGCCCCGGCGACCAGGTCCGCAGTGGTGAGCCTGGCGTTGGCGCCCTCATTCCACTTTATCTTGAGCGCCGCCAGCCCCTTGCGCGCCGCCCAGGTGTGATCGGCGACGACCGCGACCGCGTCCTCGATCTTTACCACCTGGCGCACACCCTTGATCTTCATCGCCTCACGGTCATCGACGCTCGCCAGCTTGCCATTGAACACCGGGCAGGCAGCTACCAAGGCATACCGCACACCGGGCGGTCGCACATCGATGCCGAAGATGGCGGAGCCGTTGATCTTCGCCGGGGTGTCGACACGCTTGGTCGGCTTGCCGACAAAACGGAATTTTTCCGGCGCCTTGAGCGCCGGCGACTTGGGTACGGGGAGACCCGACGCCTCACGCGCGACCTCGCCATAGCCGATACTGCGCCCGCTGGCGGTTTCGATAATTCTGCCGTTCTCCGCCTTCAGGCCAGCCGCGGGGACCTTCCAGCGGCGCGCCGCGGCTTCGATCAGCATCTCCCGCGCCGCCGCGCCCGCCTGGCGCACTGAGATCCACTGGGCGCGCAGCGCAGTTGACCCGCCGGTGACCTGTTCGCCGATCAACGGATTGGCGTAGAGCGCGTCGTCTGGCGGCGCAGCCTCGAACGCCACTGTCGCCGGATCCACTTCCAGCTCCTCCGCCAGCAATTGCACCTGCGAGGTGTAGACGCCCTGCCCCATTTCCACATAGGGGATCACGAGTGTGATGCGGCCGCCCGGAGCAATTTTCACGAAGGCGTTTGGCTTCGGCGGCGGCACTGGCACGGGAGGAGTCGCAGGCGCCTCCTGCGCCCAAGTGCGCCCGCCGACGGTGAAACCGAGCAACAGACCGCCCGCTGCCACCAGCGAGACGCCGAGAAACTTGCGCCGGGAGAGAGGCGCACTATCGCCATTGCGCCAGCTCATGTCGACGCTCCCGATTTCGCCTTTTTCCCGGCTGATGAAATAAGTCCGGATGCGCGAGCGATGCCCGCGCGGATTCTTACGTAGGTGCCGCAGCGGCAGATATTGCCGTCCATCACCGCGTCTATATCTTTATCGGACGGTCGGGGATTTTCCGCGAGCAGGCCCGCGGCGGACATCAGCTGCCCCGGCTGGCAATAGCCGCACTGCACCACGTCGAGTTCCCGCCAAGCCTGCTGCAGCGCCTTGCCCTCCGGCGTCTCGTGCAGCGCCTCGATGGTCCGCACCTCGGCGGTGCCGATGCTCGAGACCGGCATGACACAGGACCGCTTCGCCGCGCCGTTCACATGCACGGTGCAGGCGCCACAGAATGCGATGCCACAGCCGTATTTGGTGCCGGTGAGACCGAGAACATCGCGCAGTACCCACAGCAGCGGCGTATCGCCATCCACATCGAATTCCCGCACTTCGCCGTTGACACTGATTGAATAACTCATGGTGCTCCTTTCCATCCCAGTCGGGCCAATCGAAGTTGGTGACTGGACGCCCGACCGCCGGATCGCGACATACAGTTTTTGCCAAATACTGTGTATAGATGACCGCTCGCATGGACGCGTAGACGCGCGTGCCTTTTCCGGCACGACCGATCTCCTGCGCAGGCCTTTCGGCAAAATGGCCCCGAGAAGCTAAAAACCTCGGCTATTGCTTTGCCTCTCTTCGGCTGCCGCTATAATCCCCGCCCATGCCAGAGTTACCCATTCAGTCCGCCCTCCCCGAGCTGCTCGCCGCGCTGAGCCGGCACAACAACGTCGTCCTGCAGGCGCCCCCGGGCGCCGGCAAGACCACCGCGGTGCCGCTTGCGCTGCTGGAGAGCGACTGGCTGGGTGAGCGGAACATCATCCTGCTGGAACCGCGCCGCCTCGCCGCGCGCAGTGCGGCCAACCGCATGGCGGAGCTGCTCGGCGAACCGGTGGGCCAGACGGTCGGCTACCATATTCGCGCGGAGCGCAAGGCGGGCAGGCAAACGCGCATTCTGGTGGTGACCGAAGGGATTCTGACCAGACTGCTGCAGTCGGACCCTGAGCTGTCCAACACCGCGCTGGTGATCTTCGACGAGTTCCACGAGCGCAACCTGCAGGGGGATCTGGCGCTGGCGCTGTGCCTGCAGTCGCAGGAATACCTGCGCGAGGACCTGAAGCTGCTGGTAATGTCCGCGACTCTGGACACCGCAGCCGTGGCCGGACTACTCGGCGATGCGCCGGTCATAACCAGCGAGGGCCGCAGCTACCCGGTGCATGTGCACTATCTTCCGCAACAACAGCTGCACCAGCAGGCGCCCGGAGACAACCGCCAGCTGCCGGCGCTGATGGCGCGCAAGATCGTCGAATGCATGGAACTGGAGACCGGCAGCCTGCTCGCCTTCCTGCCCGGCGTGGGCGAGATACGGCAGGTCGAGGCACTGCTGAATGAACAGCTAGCCGGTCGCAGTGAGATAGCGATCGCCCCGCTCTACGGCGATCTCAGCAAACAGCAGCAGGACGCCGCGATTGCCCCCTCCCCGCCCGGCGAGCGCAAAATCGTCCTCGCCACCAATGTGGCGGAGACGAGCCTGACCATCGACGGTATCCGCATGGTCGTGGATGCCGGGCTGATGCGCGAATCCCGCTTCGATCCAAACACCGGCATGAACCGCCTGGTGACCACGCATATTTCGCAGGCATCAGCGATCCAGCGCTGTGGCCGCGCCGGGCGGCTCAGTGAGGGCCTGTGCCTGCGCCTGTGGAGTGAGTCGCGCCAGGACGGCCTGGCGGCGAAGAATACACCGGAGATACTGCTCAGCGACCTGGCGCCACTGACGCTCGAACTGGCGCAATGGGGCGTGACCGATGTCACCGAACTGCGCTGGCTGGATGTGCCGCCGCCGGGCCCGGTGGCCCAGGCGCAGGAGTTGTTACAGCAGCTGGGCGCACTGGATACCAGTCTGCGCATTACCGAGCACGGCACTGCCATGCTGGCCCTGGGCACTCATCCGCGCCTGGCCCATATGATGATCCGCAGCCTGGATCTGGCGCTCGCGGACGAGGCCTGCCTGCTGGCGGCACTCTTGTCAGAACGGGATATATTCCGCGGCGAGGCCCGCTGGGACCGCGACGTTCAGAAGCGTATGGACGTTCTGCAGGGCCGCGCAAAAAACACAGGTGCCGACCGCGGCGCCATACAGCGTGTCCGCCAGCAGGCGGGGATCTGGCAGGCACAACTGAAAGGCTCCGCTGACGCGCACGCAACCGCTGCAGCAAACGCGGATATCGACGAGTTCGATCGGGTCGGCATACTACTGGGACTCGCCTACCCGGACCGCATCGCCCAGAGCCGCCGCGACCGCGAGCGCCGCTTCCTGCTTGCCAGTGGCCGCGGAGCCCTCTTCTCTCACGACGACGAATTGGCACTCGCCGATTACCTCGTTATTGCCGAGCTTGATGGCCAGGGCCGTGACGCCCGCATTCAGTTGGCCGCGCGTATATCCGCGGCGGCGTTGCGCGGCCACTTCCGCGAACTGATCGAACGGGGCGAATCGGTACGCTGGGATGACAAGGCGGGACGGGCCGTTGCCAGCGAGCGCACTACCCTGGGCCGCATCGTGCTGGATGAACAGCCGGCCAGAAACATTTCTCCCGAGATGCTGAACCGCGCGCTGCTGGATGCCGTGCGCCAGAAAGGCCTGCAGTCCCTACCCTGGAGCAGGGAAGCAAACGGATTGCGCGCAAGACTCCAGTTTCTGTGCGCTATCGCCGCGGACCATCCGGACCTGCTGGCAGATCTGCCGCTGCCGGACTGGAGCGACGCGACCCTGCTGGCCACCCTGGACGACTGGCTGCTGCCCCACTTGCAGGGCTTCAGCAAACTGGACCAGCTCAAGCAGCTGAATCTGCACAGTATCCTGCAGAGTCAACTCGACTGGTCTCTGCAGCAGCGGATAGAAGAGCTGGCTCCGAGCCATTTCCAGGTGCCGAGCGGCTCGCGCATTCAAATCGATTACGATGAGCTGCCACCCGTCCTGGCCGTGCGACTGCAGGAAATGTTCGGCCTGGCGCAGACACCGGCGATCCTGCATGGCCGCTATCCGCTGATGATCCACCTGCTCTCGCCCGCGCAGCGACCGGTACAGGTGACCCGGGATCTGGCCAGCTTCTGGGCCAACACTTACCAGGAAGTCAAAAAGGAGTTGCGGATCAAGTACCAGAAACACTACTGGCCCGACGATCCGCTCACCGCGCAGGCGACCAGCAAAACCAAGAAGCGCATGGGGACGCCATAATCCGCTCACTGCGCCGCCCGCTCCGATTCGAACCTCGCCGTCACGGATCCGTATCGGAGCCGGGGCGCACTGTCTATGCTGGAAGTAACACCGAACCTGCGCTCTAATCTGGCGCCGGTCACGCCCCCTCCAGGAAGACATATCATGCATCAGACTATGCTTGCGGCTGTCGCGTTCGCGTTCCTGTCGCTGCCAGGACTTGCCCGGCCAGCCCCGGATGACAACAAGGTGACGGTACTGACGGAAGGCTACGTCAGGCCCATTGAGGGCCGGGAATTCGTGCCGGGAAAATCAGCCGACGGCGCCCGCAAGGTCGCTGGCACTGTGGTCCTGGTACAGGGCAAGGACACGACACTGGTGGCCGATCCGGGCATGGTGACCGACAGGCAAGTGATCCTGGACACGCTGAAGAAGCAAGGCGTCTCACCGGAGCAGGTCACCCATGTATTTATCAGCCACCACCATCCCGATCACACAGTCAATATCGCCCTCTTCCCCAACGCTGAAGTGGTGGATTTCTGGGGACGCTATCGCGGCGACCTCTGGCAGGATCATCCGGATGGCTACGAGGTGGCACCCGGCATCGAGGTCCTGCGCACGCCCGGCCATACCGACGAAGACGCTTCACTGGTCGTGAAAACCGCAGACGGCACCTATGTATTGACGCACTTGTGGTGGTTTCCGGATATGACACCGGTGCAGGATCCACTGGCCTCCAGTCAGAGCGATCTCGACAAACACCGCGAGAAGATTCTGGGAATCGCCGACTGGATTATTCCGGGACACGGAAAGATGTTTAAGAACCCGCAAAAACAATAATCGGGAGCAGCCCGATTATTCCAGATGGGAGTTGGAAAAGATTCGATTTTTTGAGCGATACGGCGGCGAGTTGCCGGCGACCGGCAACCTTGCTACCTTGCGCCACCCGGGTTTTGTTACTGGAGATGGATTTTGAAACGGACCCTCGCAGTTCTGCTAACACCGCTGTTCTTTTTCGGATGCGATTTTGATGAGCTTCCGGAATTCCCCACCGGGCGCGCCATCAATTTCAAACAGGAGATGCGCGATTTCGTCCAGGATATCAGCCGCTATGCGAAAGATATCGACCGGGATTTTATCGTTATCTCGCAAAACGGTGTTGAACTGGTAGCCACAACCGGCCGGGAGAGCGGAACGGTCGATGTCGACTACGTCAATGCCGTCGACGGCCTCGCCCAGGAAGCCCTGTTCTTCGGCCAGAATGGTATCGACCAGCCCACGCCGCTGGCAGAGCGCCGCCGCCTGCAAAGTTTTCTGGACCTGGCCAGAGATAACGGATCTGTCATCCTGGTGACCGACTTCGCAACCAGCCAGACCAATATTGACGACTCTTACCAGCTGAATGAGGACGCCGGCTATATTTCCTTCGCCGCCGACCACGAAGAGCTGGATAACATTCCCAGCTATCCGCCAGAAATCCACAATCTCAACTCTGACAACATCGATCGGCTGCCACAAGCCAGAAACTTCCTCAACCTGATCAATCCCCGCCTTTTTTCCACGCGCCAGGAATTGGTCGACGCGATCAGCGCAACGGACTACGACATCGTCATCATCGACTTTTTCTTCAACGGATTGGAATTCACCGCGGAACAGGTCGAACAGCTCAAGGTGAAGAACAACGGCGGTCGCAGGCTGCTGATCGCCTACATGAGCATCGGTCTGGCCCAGGACAACCGTTTCTACTGGCAGTCCTTCTGGTTCACCAACCCGCCCGTATGGCTGGAAGAGGAAGTTTCCGGCATGCCGGGCAATTACTACGTGGAGTACTGGCGGGACGAGTGGCAGGACATCATTTTCGGCAATAACGAGTCCTACCTGTTCAGGATTCTGGACGCGAACTTTGACGGGGTACTGCTGGACAACGTCGACGTGTTCGAGTTCTTCGAAGACCGGAGCGCTGCGGACGGCACCTAGCGCCCCCTCCGAGCTTCTGTTGCGCTAGCTAATGATTTGCGACCTGCGCAATCGCAGAGGCCCATCTCCGCAATAAACCGGCAATTAAAAAGGGCGAACTCGATGTTCGCCCTTACGGATCCAATGCAGTGCCCTGCCCGGCTCAGTAGTAAGCCTGGGATTTGTCTGTGTGGTCGGTGATGTCCTTGACCCCCGCCAGCTCCGGAATCTTCTCCTTCAGGGTTTTCTCGACACCCTCTTTCAGGGTCATGTCCACCATGCCGCAGCCCTGGCAGCCGCCACCGAACTTGAGTACCGCGTAGCCGTCTTCGGTGACCTCCACCAGGCTCACCTGGCCGCCGTGGGCGGCGAGGCCGGGATTGACCTCGTTGTAGAGCACGTAATTGATGCGGTCCTCGATGGGGCTGTCATCGGTGATCTTGGGCATGCGCGAGTTGGGCGCGCGGATGGTCAGCTGGCCGCCCATCTTGTCCGACGAGTAGTCGACCCGCGCCTCGTCCAGGTAGGGCACGCTGCGGCCCTCGAAGTAGGCCCTGAAGCCGTTCATATCCATTGTCACGTCACCCTCCTGCTCCTCGCCCGGACGGCAGTAGGCAATGCAGGTCTCCGCGTTCGGGGTACCCGGGTTGGAGACGAACATGCGGATGGCGATGCCCTCACAGTCCTGCTTCTCCAGCAGCTCGCGCAGGTACTCCTGGGCGGATTCGGTAATGGTGACATTCAATTCAGACATAAGACTTCTCTAATAAGCGAGCAAATAACCGAGTTCCTTTGTCGGGTATTTTACTCTCAGTTGCGGCCAAGTTAAACCTGCCCGGCTGAGGCGGGCTGCGCGCTCCACCCGGTCCCCCGTCGGACCGTCCATTCAGGGCTCTTTGACAAACCCCAGCAGAGTCTCGGCCGTCTCCTCGGACGACTGTGGATTCTGCCCGGTGACCAGCTTGCCGTCGACAACCACGTAGGGGTGCCAGTCGTCCGCCTTGGAAAACCTGGCCCCCTTGGACTTGAGCATGTCTTCCACCAGAAATGGCACCACATCGGTCAACCCAACCGCCTCCTCTTCGGAGTTGGTGAAACTGGTGACATTCTTGCCGTGCACCAGAGATCTGCCGTTTACCGTGGTATGGCGGAATACGGCCGGGCCGTGGCAGACGGCCCCGACCGGTTTGCCGGCGGTGTAGAAGGACTCGATCAGGGTGATGGAGTACTTGTCCTCCGCCAGGTCCCACAGTGGGCCGTGGCCGCCGGGATAGAAGACCGCGTCGTAATCCTCCTCTCGGACATCGGCGAGCGGCAGGGTATTCGCCAGCGCGCGCCGGGCTGCGTCGTCCTGGCGGAAGCGCTCGGTCGACGCAGTCTGAAAATCCGGCTCGTCGCTCTTCGGGTCCAGCGGCGGCTGGCCGCCCTGCGGGGATGCCAGCGTAACGTCGGCGCCGGCATCGTGGAAGATGTAATAAGGCGCGGCAAACTCCTCCAGCCAGAAACCGGTTTTCTTGCCGGTATCGCCCAACTGGTCGTGGGAGGTAAGCACCATCAGAATCTTCATCGATTGGTCTCCTGTAGTGAATAGACTTGAAAATCAGGATCAGTCGTCGGCGCCGACGCGCACGACCAGCTTGCCGAAGTTCTTGCCCTCCAGCATGCCCATTAACGCCTGCGGCGCCCGCTCCAGACCCTCGACAATATCCTCGCGGTACTTGACCTTGCCGCTCGCCAGCCACTCGGACATCTGCGGAAAGAACTCGCCAAAGCGGTTTTGGTAGTCAAAGATGATGAAGCCCTGGATCTTCAGGCGTTTCACCAGCGTCTGGCCCATCAGCCAGCCCATGCGGTCCGGGCCCTCCGGCAGCGACGATGCGTTGTACTGGGACACCAGACCGCAGACTGGAATGCGCGCAAAGGTATTCAGCAGCGGCAGCACCGCATCCAGCACCTTGCCGCCGACATTCTCGAAGTAGACATCGATGCCATCCGGACAGGCCGCGGCCAGCTGCTCGTCGAAATCATCCGCGTGGTGATCGATGCAGGCGTCGAAACCCAGCTCCTCCACCGCGTAGCGGCACTTTTCCGGTCCACCGGCGACACCGACCACCCGGCAGCCCTTGATCTTGCCGATCTGGCCGACAGTAGCCCCCACCGGACCCGTGGCCGCAGCCACCACCAGAGTCTCGCCCGCCTTCGGCTGACCGATGTCCAGCAGTCCCATGTAAGCCGTGAAGCCGGGCATGCCCAATACTCCCAGAGTGTAGGAGGGATGCTGGGGATCGCGGCCCAGGTTGGTGAGCCCGGTGCCGTCGGACAGGGCGTAGTCCTGCCAGCCGCTGTAGGCCAGCACCCAGTCGCCCTCGGCGAAGTCCGGGTGGCGCGACTCCACGACCCGACTCACGGTCCCGCCCACCATGACCTCGCCCAGCTGCACCGGCTCGGCATAGGAAGGCGCATCGCTCATGCGCCCGCGCATATAGGGATCCAGGGACAGATAGACGGTGCGCAGCAGAACTTCGCCGTCGGCGGGCCTGGGCAGCGCCACCTCCTCCAGGCGGAAATTTTCTGGCGAAGGCGCGCCCTTGGGCCTGGATGCCAGCACGATGCGCCGGTTTTTATCACTGGGCTGGTTCATGGCTATCTCCTGGTTTGTCAAAGACAGATTAGCCGCGAATGCTCGCCCTGCACGGCGCTCTATCGGACCGGTCCCCCGGATCTTTTGATTACATGACCAATGACCAGCCCGGGGCACCGCCAGCCGCGCAAGGAATCCGCGGCAAAGCCGGGTCCCGCGAGACGATTGTGCTAAGATTGCCGCCCTCTCGCCGCCAGCAACAGATAGGAATTGTCCATGTCCCAGCAGTCCCGCAGTCAACGCCTGCAACAGCTTCAAGCCGCGCTCGCCGAGCGCATCCTGATTCTGGACGGGGCCATGGGCACGATGATACAGCGGGAGAAACTGGCAGAAGGCGATTATCGCGGCGAACGCTTTGCCGACTTCCACCGGGACCTGAAGGGCAACAACGACCTGCTCAGCCTGACCCGGCCGGAACTGATCGAACGGATACACCGGGACTATCTCGAGGCCGGGGCCGACATCATCGAGACCAACACCTTCAACGCGACGCGCCTGTCCCAGTCGGACTACGAGCTCGAGGACCTGGTGCCGGAGCTGAACCGGGTCTCCGCCGAAGTCGCCCGCCGGGCGGCCGATGCGTTCTCCACCCCGGACAAGCCGCGCTGGGTGGCCGGCGTCATCGGCCCGACTTCGCGCACCGCGAGCATCTCCCCGGACGTGAACGATCCGGGCGCGCGCAACGTGACTTTCGCCCAGCTGGTGGAGAACTATGTCGAGGCCGGCCGCGCGCTGATCGAGGGCGGCAGCGACATAATCCTGATAGAAACCATCTTCGATACGCTGAATGCCAAGGCCGCCATCTACGCGCTGCAGCAGCTGTTCGAGGAGATCGGCTTCGAGTTGCCGGTCATGATTTCCGGCACCATCACCGATGCGTCCGGCCGCACCCTGTCCGGCCAGACCACCGAGGCCTTCTACTACTCCGTGGCCCACGCCAAGCCGCTCAGCGTTGGCCTCAACTGCGCCCTCGGCGCCACCGAGCTGCGCCCCTATATCGAGGCGCTTTCCGGCGTTGCTGCCTGCCATGTCTCCGCGCACCCCAATGCCGGCCTGCCGAACGAGTTCGGCGAGTACGACGAGACCCCGGAACAGACCGCGGCGATCGTCGCCGAGTTCGCGCGCAGTGGCTTTATCAATATTCTCGGCGGCTGCTGCGGCACCACCCCGGAACATATCCGCGCGATCGCCGATGCTGTGGCCGACATACCGCCGCGAGCGCCCGCGCCCCGGGACCACAATGGGCTGCCGCAGATCAAACCCGCCCTGCGCCTGTCCGGGCTGGAACCCTTCGTGGCCGACGAGAATTCGCTGTTCGTCAACGTGGGCGAGCGCTGCAACGTGACCGGCTCCGCAGCCTTCAAACGCCTCATCCTGAACGAGGACTACGAGGCCGCCCTGCAGGTGGCCGCCGCCCAGGTGGAGGACGGTGCCCAGGTGATCGACTTCAACATGGACGAGGCGATGCTGGACTCCGTCGCCGCCATGCACCGCTTCCTCAACCTCGCCGCTACCGAACCGGATATCGCCAAGGTGCCGTTTATGGTCGACTCCTCCAAGTGGGAGGTGATCGAGGCGGGCCTGCAGTGCATCCAGGGCAAGCCGATCGTCAACTCCATCAGCCTCAAGGAAGGCGAGCAGGACTTTATCGACAAGGCCCGCCTGTGCCTGCGCTACGGCGCGGCCGTGGTGGTGATGGCGTTCGACGAGCAGGGCCAGGCGGATACCTTCGCGCGCAAGATCGAGATCTGCCAGCGCAGCTACGACATCCTCGTGGAGAGAGTCGGCTTTGCGCCGGCCGATATCATCTTCGACCCGAATATCTTCGCCGTCGCCACCGGCATCGAGGAGCACAACAACTACGCCGTGGACTTTATCGAGGCCACGCGCTGGATTCGCGAGAATCTGCCCGGTGCGAATGTCTCCGGCGGCGTGTCGAACGTGTCCTTCTCCTTCCGCGGCAACAACCCGGTGCGCGAAGCCATCCACTCGGTGTTCCTGTACCACGCGATCAGGGCCGGCCTGAATATGGGCATCGTCAACGCCGGTATGCTGTCGGTCTACGACGAATTGCCGGCGGAGCTGCGCGAGAAAGTCGAGGACGTGATCCTCAACCGCAGCCCCGACGCCACGGAAGCGCTGCTCGACATAGCCCCGAAGTACCAGGGTGACGGCGGCGGCGCGGCGCGCAAGGAGGATCTGAGCTGGCGCGAACTGCCGGTGAACAAACGCCTGGCACACGCGCTGGTCAAGGGCATCAACAATTATATTGTGGAAGACACCGAGGAGGCCCGCGCGGCAGCCACACGGCCACTGGACGTGATCGAGGGCCCGCTGATGGACGGCATGAACGTCGTCGGCGACCTGTTCGGTGAGGGCAAGATGTTCCTGCCGCAGGTGGTGAAGTCCGCACGGGTGATGAAACAGGCGGTCGCCTACCTGCAGCCGTTTATCGAAGCGGAAAAGACTGCGGAGAGCAAACCCAACGGCCGCATCCTGATGGCGACGGTAAAGGGCGACGTGCACGATATCGGCAAGAATATCGTCGGCGTGGTGCTCGCCTGTAACAATTACGAGGTGATCGACCTAGGGGTGATGGTCCCCTGCGAAACCATATTGCAGACGGCCAGGGAAAAGCAGTGCGACATCATCGGCCTGTCCGGCCTGATCACGCCGTCGCTGGATGAAATGGTGCACGTGGCCGCGGAGATGGAGCGCCAGGGCTTCGACATCCCGCTGCTGATCGGCGGCGCCACGACTTCCAAGGCGCACACCGCCGTCAAAATCGATCCGCAGTTCAACCGCAACCAGACGGTCTATGTGGCGGATGCCTCCCGCGCGGTGGGCGTGGCCAGCAGTCTCATATCCGACGAACTGCGCCCGGCGTTCGTGCGCGGTGTGCAGGAAGAGTATGAAAAGGTGCGCACCCGTACCGCCAATCGCAAGCGCAACGATACCCGTCTCACTTACGAACAGGCGCTGGCCGCGGCGCCGCAGTTCGACTGGCAGGGCTATAGCGCGGCCGTGCCGCAAAAAACCGGTGTAACCGTAATCGACGACTTCCCGCTGGAGCAACTCGTCGACACCATCGACTGGACGCCCTTCTTCATCTCCTGGGATCTGGCCGGCAAGTTCCCGGCGATCCTGAATGACGAAGTGGTCGGCGAGGCGGCCACCGATCTGTACAAGAATGCGCAGCTGATGCTGCAGCAGATCATCGACGGGAAACTGCTGCGCGCCCGCGCCGTCTTTGGCCTCTGGCCGGCCAACAGCGACGGCGACGACATCATCGTCTACAGGGACGAGAGCCGCACCGAGGAGCTGGCCCGCCTGCACCATATGCGCCAGCAGATCCAGAAGCGCGGCGGCGACGGCCACTGTCGTTCACTGGCGGATTTCGTCGCCCCGGTGGACACTTTTAGGGCTGATGGCTCTCGCGTCGCCGATTATGTCGGCGGCTTTGCGGTTACCACCGGTATCGGTGCCGACGAGCTGGCAGCCGAGTACGAAGCCAGGCACGACGACTACAACGCGATTATGGTCAAGGCGCTGGCTGACCGTTTGGCCGAGTCCTTTGCCGAAACACTGCACAAACAGGTGCGTAAGAATTACTGGGGCTATGCACCGGACGAGCAGCTCAGCAACGAAGAGCTGATCAAGGAAGCCTACCGCGGCATCCGCCCTGCCCCCGGTTATCCGGCCTGCCCGGACCACTCGGAAAAGGCAACCCTTTTCAAACTGCTGAATGCCGAGCACAATATTAACGTCAACCTGACGGAACACTTTGCCATGCTGCCCGCGGCATCCGTCAGTGGCTGGTACTTCGCCCACCCGCAGGCCGAGTACTTCAACGTGGGCAAGATAGGCCGCGACCAGTTGCAGAGCCTGGCGCAGCGCAAGGGCGTCAGCGAACAGGAGCTGGAACGCTGGCTGCGCCCCAATCTCGAGGATTGAGAATCCGTAGGGTGCGCCCTGCGCACCAATGCGAGACCGGACGTCTGCTATGGTGCGCACGGCACACCCTACTCAACCGCAGGACTCAGTAGATGAACGAAGATGACACTGGAAACGAGAAACCATCTTTCGGCCAGGTAGTGCTGAGCACCCTGGCCGCCGCCATCGGTGTGCAGAGCAGCAAAAACCGCGAGCGGGACTTCAAGGGTGGCAGTATCAAGACCTATATCGCCGCGGGGGTGATCTTCACCGCGCTGTTTGTGCTGACGCTGGTACTGGTGGTGAAGACAGTGCTCGGCAATATGGGCTGACCCGCCATAGTCTTTCGTGTATCGATCGCGGCCGCTGGCTATCCCGGCCCATGGCCGCGATCGAATTCAGACCGACAGCAGAGCATCCGCCACCAGGCACAAGCCGGAAAAAAGGAATTAAAGAAAAGAAAGGAACCCCGCCCGGCACCGCTCTGCTCCGGGCCCGAGGATGAATTACTGGGAGGCCACCCAGTAAATGCAGGTCACTACAAAAATGGCTACCAGAGCCACCGCGGCAAAGGCGTCAGCCACGTTATCGTCTTCATTGGATACAACTACTTCTTCACTCATCGAATTACTCCGATTGCTCTTTATTGTTATTCAAAGTAGATGGACCGTATAGAACGGCAAGTCAAGTAGAGCAAATCCCCGTTCGTGGCGCAAGCGACGCCCTCCCGGCAATCTCCAATCCTTATAACCATTGGTTACAGCCATAGCGAAAAATATTGTTATTTTTTGCATAAGAGCGCTGGTATGTTATGCGCCATCGGAGACTGTGCGGTGTGCCGCCCGCTCTCCCCTGACCTCGAAAAAAGTGCGCAAAAAAGGCAATGGAATCAAGCTGTTATGTATCGATATGACGACCGGGACCGCGCCATTATCGGCGATCGCGTGATCCAGTTCCGCGGCCAGACAGAACGCTACCTGGCCGGAGAGCTGAGCGAGGAACAATTTCTGCCACTGCGCCTGCAAAACGGCCTCTATATCCAGCGGCTGGCGCCGATGCTGCGCATCGCCGTGCCCTACGGCCTGCTGAACAGCACCCAGCTGCGCCGCCTGGCGCGCATCAGCCGCGACTACGACAAGGGCTACGCCCACTTCACCACCCGCCAGAACCTGCAGCTCAACTGGCCGCAGCTCGAGGATGTGCCGGATATTCTCGCCGAGCTGGCGGAAGTGGAGATGCACGCAGTGCAGACGAGCGGCAACTGCATCCGCAACACCACTTCGGACCCCTATGCCGGCGTGGCCCGCGACGAGATCGTCGACCCGCGCCCCTACTGTGAACTGATCCGCCAGTGGTCTACCTTCCACCCGGAGTTCGCCTTCCTGCCGCGCAAGTTCAAAATTGCGGTCAACGGTGCCAAAGGCGACAGGGCGGCGATGCGCGTGCACGATATTGGCGTGCAGGTTGTCGAGCGCGACGGGGAAATCGGCTTCCAGGTATTCGTCGGTGGCGGCCAGGGCCGTACGCCGGTGATCGCCGAACTGATCCGCGACTTCCTGCCCGAGCGCCACCTGCTGTCCTACCTGGAAGCGATCGTACGCATCTACAACGAGCTGGGCCGGCGCGACAACAAGTACAAGGCGCGCATCAAGATTCTCGTCAAGGCCATGGGCGCGGCGGAATTCGCGCGCCGCGTCGAAACGGAGTGGGAACAGATCCGCGACGGTGTCAACGAGCTCACCCCGGAGGGACTGACCTGGGCCAAGTCCTTCTTCAGCGCGCCCGCGTACCAGCCCTTCGACGGCGCCGCCAGCGACGCCGCACTACAGGCACAGGCGGATGCCAACAAGGCTTTCTCCCGCTGGCTGGAGCGCAACACCTTTCCGCACCGGGTACCCGGTTACCGCGCTGTGAAGCTCTCCACCAAACCCACCGGTGTGCCGCCGGGCGATGCCACCGACCGGCAACTGGAGGCGATTGCCGACCTCGCCGACAATTACAGTTTCGGGGAGGCCCGCGTCACTCACGACCAGAACGTGGTGCTCGCGGACGTACCGCAGGAAAAGCTCTACGATGTATGGCAGGCAGCGCGCGCGCACGGCTTTGCCACCCCGAATATCGGCACCCTGACTGACATGATCTGCTGTCCCGGAGGCGACTACTGCTCGCTGGCCAATGCCAAGTCGATCCCGGTGGCGGAGGCCATCCAGCGTCGCTTCGACGACATGGATTACCTCTACGACCTCGGCGACCTGACCCTGAATATCTCCGGTTGCATGAACGCCTGTGGCCATCACCATGTTGCCCAAATCGGCATCCTCGGCGTGGACAAGAAAGGTGAGGAGTTCTACCAGATCCAGCTGGGCGGCTCCTCGTCAGAGAATCCCCGATTGGCGACGGTGCTCGGCCCGAGCTTTTCGAGGGCGGAAGTGCCGGACGTGATCGGCCGCATTCTAGATCTTTATGTGGAGCTGCGCCGTCCGGACGAGCTGTTTCTCGATACCTACATTCGCATCGGACTGCAGCCATTCAAGGAGCGTGTTTATGGCCGCTAATGGACCAGCGCAGGGACCGCAACCGCAAAATCCCGCGCAACTGATCATCGATGGCGTCATAGCCCATAACGAGTGGCGCCTGCTACCGCAGGATGATGGCAACGGGGAAATCACTGCCGCGTCTCTGGCACCGGGCAAGGTGATCCTGCCTCTCGCCACCTGGCAGGCGCTGCACCGCGACCTCGGCGACCGGCAAGCGGAAATCGGCGTGTGGCTCGACAGCGACGATCCCGTCGAGCTGGTCGGTGCGGCAGCCGCGGAGCTGCCGCTGATCGCAGTACACTTCCCCGCCGTAACCGATGGCCGCGGCTTCAGCACTGCGCGCTTGCTGCGCGAGCGCTACGGTTTCGAAGGTGAGCTGCGTGCGGTCGGCGCCTTTATGCGCGACCAGCTCACCTACCTGCGCCGCTGCGGTTTCAACGCTTTCGCTTATGAAGGCCCGCAGCCCCTCGAGGCCCTGCTGAACTCATTGCACGATTTCAGTGAGAGCTACCAGGCCGCCGCCGACCAGAAACTGCCACTCTTCCGCCGCCGCTAACGCGGCTGGCCAACTCGGCGATTTCGCCGGTCCCGACCGGATTCTTCCCCCTCCACTGGACCCCGGCCCGCGCCGGGGTAAATGAATGCCCTAAGTCGTGTCCGCAGGACTGGATTTCCCACCGCCAAAACGTCAATATTCCGGCCGACATTCACCGACCGCGGATCGCCTAAAATTTGCGCGGCCTGCGGAGAGTTCAGGTAAGCGAGAACAATGCAAGTTGAATCCGTAGATTCCCTACTGAAGTCCAGCGGCCGCGAGGGCAGCAAGACCCGCATACAGGGCTGGATCAGAACCCGCCGCGACTCCAAGGCCGGCCTGTCCTTCCTGGCCGTGCACGACGGCAGCTGCTTCGATCCCATCCAGGTGGTGGTCGAGGCCAACGTCCACAACTACCAGTCCGAAGTGCTGCGCCTGACGACCGGCTGCGCGGTGGATATCGAGGGCACGATCAAGGCATCCGAGGGGCAAGGCCAGGCTATCGAACTGCTGGCCAGCGAAGTGCACGTGGTCGGCTGGGTCGAGGACCCGGACACCTATCCCATGTCGCCGAAGCGCCACACCATGGAGCACCTGCGCGAACACGCCCATCTGCGCCCGCGCACCAACGTCAGCGGCGCCGTGGCCCGGGTGCGCAACTGCATCGCCCAGGCCATTCACCGCTTCTATCACGAGCAGGGCTTCAACTGGGTGCACACGCCGATCCTCACCGCCTCCGACTGCGAGGGCGCCGGCGAGATGTTCCGGGTCAGCACCCTCGACCTGGAAAACCTGCCGCGCACCGACAAGGGCGACATCGACTTCAGCCGGGATTTCTTCGGCGAGGAGAGTTTCCTGACCGTATCCGGCCAGCTGAACGTCGAGAGCTACTGCCTGGCGCTGTCCAAGGTCTACACCTTCGGCCCGACCTTCCGCGCGGAAAACTCCAACACCACCCGCCACCTGGCGGAGTTCTGGATGGTGGAGCCGGAAGTGGCCTTCGCGGACCTGGCCGATATCGCCGATCTGTCCGAGCAGATGCTGAAGTACGTGTTCAAGGCGGTGCTGGAAGAGCGCGCCGACGACATGGCGTTCTTCGCCCAGCGCATCGACAAGGAGGCCATCTCGCGCCTGCAGAACATCATCGACAACGACTTCGCGCGCATCAACTACTCGGATGCGATCGAGATCCTGGAGAAGTGCAAGGAGAAGTTCGAATTCCCGGTGTCCTGGGGCATCGACCTGGCCTCCGAACACGAGCGCTACCTGGCAGAGAAGCACTTCAAGAAGCCGGTCATCGTCATGAACTACCCGAAGGACATCAAGGCCTTCTACATGCGCATGAACGACGACGGCAGAACCGTCGCGGCGATGGACGTGCTGGCGCCGGGCATCGGCGAGATCATCGGCGGTTCCCAGCGCGAAGAGCGTCTGGAGAAGCTGGACGAGCGCATGGACGAGATGCACATCCCCAAGGAGCATCTGTACTGGTACCGCGACCTGCGCCGCTACGGCACAGTACCGCACGCCGGCTTCGGACTCGGCTTCGACCGCATCGTGGCCTATGTGACCGGCATGGGCAATATCCGCGATGTGATCCCCTTCCCGCGCACGCCGAAGAATATCGCCTTCTAATAAAGAAGCCCCGCACAGCGGGGCTTACTTTTTTCCCTGTAGGAGCGGCGGGGCGGCCATCCGCTCCTACAGAATACTTTCTGTCATTCCGACGCAGGCCGGAATGACGATCAAACTACAGCTCGACTCGGATCAGAGTATTGACGGGTTAAAAAAGCAAGTCGAAAAGTCCACCAGTCACCGTCACCGTTCGCCGCCAAACACGGCCATCAGGACAATCAAGATAATCCACAGCAGCACCAGGAACCACTGCACCGCCTGACCACCGGCATTTGCAGAGGCTGCTGCCGCGGGCCCACTTTTCGCTTTGACTTTTTCGTAGTCAAACGTATGCCGTGTCAGCTCTTCGCCCTGGTAAACGAGCGCCTCCCGCGCGCCGGCGCCGAGGGCCATTTCGCGAAAGGCGCGCAACTCTATCTCGGTCAGCCCGCCCTGCAATTTTTCCATCGCCTGCAACACGACGATCGGCGAAGGTGTCAGCAGCGTATCGCCGGAGAGTTTGCGGAATATCTGCTGCAGCAGTTTCTCGCCGGCAGTGAAATCGCGTATCAGCGTGCGGGGATGGGAGAAAGGATTGATGACCTCGACGCTCTTGCCCGATACCGAAGCAGCGCGATTCCCCACCGCGGCCACTATGCTCCGGTTCTTTTTCTGTTCCAGCGCGACCAGCGGGGACTCATCGAAAATCTTGCCGCTGTCGATATTGGTTACCCTGATGCGCTTTTCCCAGATCTGCACATAGAGCTTGGTTCCCAGACTGTCGACAAGTTTGTTGAGCACGCGAATGTCCCTGCCCGGCCTCCCCCAAACACATTCAAGCGATCGAATTGACCTCGATGCCGGTACCCGCCGGATCCCGGAAAAACAGCTGGGCCATATTAGTGGCGGGCACATGGGTCTTGGTATAGCTGACGCCGCGCGCCTCGAGGCCGCCAATCACGGCGTCGAGATCGGCCGTCTGGAAGGCGACATGATCCAGGTAACCGGGCGCTTCGCCCTCGAAGTGCACCTTGCATTCCACCAGGTGGACCAGTGGTCTGTCTTCCGCGTACAGCCAGAAGCCCCGACGGGAAAATGCCGGCCGGTATCCCTCCACCAGGCCGAGCACGGAACAGTAAAAATCCCGGACCTCCAACAGCAGGTCCATCGGGGCACTGATATTGATATGGTCCAGGCGCACCCTGTTCACTCCAGCATTTGTTGCCCCGCCCGCGCCGACCGCCGCGGCAAGGGCATGGTCGAGTTATCGATACGGTTGTCGGGCGCCGGCGTCACTCGGCAGTTGCGCGGGATCTGTCTAGTCGCGCCCTGGTCGAAGCCGCCTCGTCCAGTAGAGCATCCAGCTGATCGCGGCGGTAGAGTGCGCCGCCGTGCACGAGACCCTCGATACTGCGCGTGGCGCTGATATTTTTCAGCGGATTCTCGTTCAGGATCACCAGGTCGGCTTTCTTGCCCTCGGCAATGCTGCCGTAATCGCGCCACTGGCCCATGAATCTGGCGCCGTTCACCGTGGCGGCCTGCAGGGCCTGCAGCGGGCTCAGGCCGGCGTCCTGAAATAACACTAGTTCATCGTGCAGCGCCTCGGCCGGATAGACGTAGGTATTCAGTGCCGCCGAATCGCTGCCCGCCAGCAGGGTTACCCCGGCATCCGCGAGCAGTGGCAGCTGGCCCGCTGTCAACTGATAGCGCGCCTTGCGCGCCTGGCGGTCTTGCTCCGTCTCTCCCGCCATGCGATCGATGCGCCATTGATAGTTGCTCGTGAACGCATCGGTCAGAAAGCGCAGAAACTTGTCGCCACTGTGGTCTGTCTCCGCCAGGTAAGCCAGTTGGCGCCCACCGATCAGCGTCGGCGTCACCGCGACTCCTTTGCGCGCCAGCATCTGATAGCCTTTTTCTGCCTGTTGCTGGTCGAACTGCTCCCGATAGCGCTCTGCCGCCTCCTCTTTCGACAGCTTCCCCGCGCGCACGGCTGCGGCTATGGCCGCCTCCTCCGCGTTACCCAGGCGCAGCACGTAAGAGGCGTGTTCGATACTGGACAAGCCGGCGTCTGCAAGCTCCTCAATACTCAAACCGTAGGGCACATGGCTGGATACCAGGTGTCCGCGGCGGCGGGCCTCCCGGACCGTCTCCAGAAACAGTTCCGGCGCCATGGTATTTTCGGTGATCTTGATGAAGTCGACCTTCATCCCTTCCAGCTTGTCCATGCCGGCCAGCATGGACTCGCGGTCGCCGACCTCGAGGTCGCCTTTCCAGATGGAGTCGATACCCTCAAATTTCTGTCCGGCGGTGAATATTTTCGGGCCGAGCCGTTTTTTACCGTCGATCTCGCTCCGCCAAGCCAGCACCTGCGGCGCCAGGTCGCTGGCCGCATCGCGCACCGCGGTAATGCCATAGGCGAGGTACACCGGAAACAACAGCGCATTGTCTTCGAGCAGATCGCGGCCCTCGAAGTGCACGTGCATATCCCACAGCCCCGGAATCAGGTAGCGGCCGCCCAGGTCTTCCACCCTGTCCGCGCTCACCTCGCCACGCCGGGCAGCGGGAAGCATTGCGGCAATCCTGTCGCCCTCGATCAGCAACAGGCGGTCGCGCTGGACCCTGCCGGTCTCCACGTCGACCAGTTGGAAATTTTTCAGCAGCAGATCGTAGCTCGACTCTTCACTGGCATCCGCCGCGGACTGGGCGGATATGAGCAAGGCAATGGCACAGTAAAACAGGGAAAAAATCCGCATAATAGAACCCCACAAAATATTCGTTTCCCGGGCGCTTCCGTCTATTGATCGGGAGCAGCTTTAAATGACGCCCTTGTCTTTAAGCGCGCCGATTTCCGCATCGCTTTTCGCCAGCAGGTCGCGCAATACCTGTTCGGTGTGTTCGCCGAGCACCGGCGGCGCCTGCTCGTATTCCAGGGCCGTTTCGGAAAAGATCACCGGGTTGCGGACGGTCTTGACCGTTCCCGCCACCGGATGCGCCTGCTCCAGCACCATGCCCCGGGCCTGCACCTGGGGATCGGCGAATACCTGGTCCAGGGTGTTGATCGGGCCACAGGGCACATGGGCATCGCTGAGCTTTTCCAGCCACCAGGCGGATTCCCGCTTGCGGGTGGCCTCCTCGATCAGCGGCACCAGCTGCTCGCGCGCGAGCACTCGGGCGGCATTGCTGGCATAGGCGGGCTGCTCGGCGATTTCACCGAGGCCGGCGATATTGCAGAAGCGCTTGAACTGCTCGTCATTGCCCACGGCGAGCATAAAGTAGCCGTCTTTGGAGGCCACCGCCTGGTAGGGCACTATGTTCGGATGACCCGTGCCCTGGCGCTCCGGATTCCTGCCGGACGTGAGGAAGTTCTGTGCCTGGTTGGCGAGCCAGGCAACCTGGGTATCCAGCAGGGACAGGTCGATGTGCTGACCGACCCCGGAACGCTGCCGATGAATCACCGCGGCGAGGACGGCGGAGACCGCGTACATGCCGGTCATCAGGTCCGCCACCGCGACGCCCACTTTCTGCGGTCCGGCCCCCGGTTGCCCGTCCGGGACCCCGGTGATGCTCATCAGGCCGCCCATGCCCTGTATCATCGCGTCGTAGCCGGCGCGGTTTTTGTACGGACCCGACTGGCCGAAGCCGGTGATAGAGCAGTAGATGATGCCGGGGTTGATGGCCTTGATGGCGTCATAGTCGAGGCCGTATTTCCTGAGGCCGCCGACCTTGTAGTTTTCCAGCAGGATATCGCAGCGCGCCGCCAGCTGCCTGATCAGCTGCTGTCCGTCTTCCGTGGTGATGTCGACGGTAACGGACTTCTTGCCGCGATTCGCGCTCAGGTAATATGCCGCATCCGCGGTATCCGCGCCCTGCGCATCTTTCAGGTAGGGAGGGCCCCAGTGGCGGGTGTCATCGCCGCGCTGCGGGCGCTCGATTTTGATGACTTCTGCACCGAAATCGGCGAACACCTGACTGGCCCAGGGACCGGCCAATATACGGCTGAGATCGAGAACTTTTAATTGCGCGAGTGGACCTGCCATAACTTCCTCGTCTTGTTCTTCTACGGGTGGGAGCCCCGAGCAAAATTTGCCGCAGACTATCAGATTTGACCGGTCGGTGCTCGACTTGGACGCCACAGAAAATGTCCGTACACTGGCGCCAATACCAGAAGAATAAGGAGCTGCGGAATGTCCGCCGCACAGACAAAAAAATTTGAGTCGTTCCGCGACTTCTACCCCTACTACCTCGAAGAGCACCGCAACCTGACCTGCCTCCGGCTGCATTTCGTCGGCACAACTATCGTGATTACACTGGTCGTCCTAGCCGTAGTAACCGGCAAGCTGCTGTTACTCGCCGCCGTGCCGGTTGCCGGTTACGGTTTTGCCTGGGTCGGCCACTTCTTTTTCGAGCACAACAGACCCGCTACCTTCAAGCACCCCTTCTACAGCCTGTGGGGGGACTTCGTGATGTTCAAGGACATGCTGCTCGGCCGCATCGAGCGCTAACCCTCAGCCCCTGACTCCCGCTTTTGACAAGCCGTACTTGCGCAGCTTGTTGGCCACAGCGGTATGGGAAATGCCGAGGCGTTTGGCCAGCTCTCTGGTCGAGGGCTGCTCAGCGGCCAGGTCGCTGAACAGCGCCCGCTCCAGCTGTTCCAGCATTTCCCGGTAACTGAGGCCGCGGGCCCAGTCGCTCCAGGGCAACTGCGCGCGCGCAGTCAGCTCCGGCAGGTCATCCAGCGCGATTTCGGTGGCGCCGCGCGCGCGACAGCGGTCCGCCGCGGCGCCGAGGTAGTCCCGCAGCCCGTTAAAGTTATCCGGCCAGTCGTGCCGCCTGATCACATCCAGCACATCTTCCTGCAGCTGCCCGCTGCCGCCCTCCTGGCGCATCAACGCCGCGGCGAAGCGCGGCAGCGCGGGCCGCATATTGCGCAGCGGCGGCAGGGAAATGGCGAGCGACGAGAACAGCTGGGCCAGCGCCGGCGCCAGCCGATCGGCGCTGGTGCAGGTAGCGACCGGGCGCAACTGCGGCGGCAGGTCCCGCAGCTGTCGCACCAGTGCCAGCTGCGCCTCGTTCGACAGACTGTGCAGATCCTCCAGTATCAGTGTGCCGCTGCCGCGCAACTGCGCCGGCAACTGCAGCTGCCCATCCCGCGGAACGAAACGCTGGCAGTCGCCGCCGGCCGCCATCGGCGACAGATAGTGCAGCGCCGACGCGAATGTGGTCTTGCCGCTGCCCCGCTCGCCGGCGATCAGCAGGGGCGCGCCATAGGCCGCCAGCTCCTGCAAATCCAGGCAGCTGCGGCGGCGCCGGTCGTAATCCCACAGGGCCACCGGTCGCGGCAGCTCGGGACCGGTCTGATCCGCGTCCCACCGTTGCAATGTCAGCACCGCACCGGCGAGGGAGTCCACGGCGCCGGGGCTGTCTGCCACCGCAATCGGCGACCACTCCATCCGATAGGCGCGACCGCGCACCGCCACCGGCAGGCCGTAGCGGGGTACGGCGAAATCGCGCAGCAGCTCTGCCACCTGCATCAGCGGCAGGAAGCGCTGCAACTGCAGCCCCGGCACCCGGTCCAGGTTCACGCCGAAGGCGCGCGCGGCGGCCAGGTTTGCGGCTATCACCCGCCCTTCGCGGTCCACGCTCAGCACCGGATCGGCCACATGGCGCAGCAGGGTATCCAGTTCGAAATGGCGCCTCTCCGAGGGAATGAGGGCGATGCGCCGCACCCGCTGCACACCGGGAACCTTTAACAGGGATTTCTCGATGGCCTGGTACTGGGTCGCGAGCATGCTGGGTGCCGACAGGTAGACCTTGTCCCCGCTGTCGCCGCCGAGCTCTCCAGAAGTAACATTTATCCGGTATTCACCAAATATCTGCATAATTTCATGCAGAATACCGACACGATTAGCACAGGTTATTTCGACTCTCATCGCGATACTGTAAAAATTTCTTTACAGGAAGTGTAGCAACAGCACATCCGCGATCACAAGACTGCCTGATCCACTCTCCCCTACGGCCGCGCCACTGACTAAAAATAAGGGACAGAGATAACAACAAACACAGAGCGGCGCACCGGCCAAGCCCCTGAACGGGCGGTGATCCGAGCGACCGCGGGAGTGCAGCAGCATGAAGAAAGACGCGAAAAAGCCCAGCAAATACGTGGCGCGCAAGCCCGACGAGCAGGGCTTTATCCACTACGACGATATCGAGCACCAGACGTGGCAGCGGCTGATCGAACGCCAGCTGAAAGTGGTTCCCGGGCGCGCCTGTGACGAATACCTGCACGGCCTGGAACTGCTCGATCTGCCCCGCGACCGCATTCCGCAGCTGGAGGAAGTCAGCAGCGTACTGCGCCGCGAAACCGGCTGGGAAGTGGCGCGGGTGCCGGCGCTGATCGGCTTCGAGACTTTCTTCGGCCTGCTCGCCGACCGCAAATTCCCGGTGGCGACGTTTATCCGCACGCCCGAGGAGTTCGACTACCTGCAGGAGCCGGATATCTTCCACGAGATCTTCGGCCACTGTGCGATGCTCACCAACCCGGCGTTCGCCAACTTCACGCAGAAATACGGCGAACTCGGCCTGAAGGCGACGCCCAAGGAGCGCGCCTACCTGGCCCGCCTCTACTGGTTCACGGTCGAGTTTGGCCTGCTCAACACCAGCGACGGCCTGCGCATCTACGGCGGCGGTATCCTCTCCTCCCCCAAAGAGACCATGTACGCGCTCGGCAATGAGCCGGAGCGCTACGATTTCGACGTGCTCGACGCCCTGCGCACCCCCTACCGCATCGATATAGTGCAGCCGATCTACTATGTGCTGAGCGACTTGCAGCAGCTGCAGCAGCTCACCGAGATCGACCTGATGGCCAAAGTGCACCAGGCCATGGAGCTGGGTCTGTTCGAGCCGCGCTTTCCGCCAAAAGACGCCGCCTGAGACAATTGCCGGTAGGAGCGGCCCATGGCCGCGATCGGATCCCGGGACAACACTGGCATCGATCGCGGCCACCGGCGGATGGCCGCCCCGCCGTTCCTACATTCACCACCTATCACCCGCCACTGAAACTTTTCGCTACCAGCGCCCCCATTCGGAGCCTATCGTTACATCGGAGGGTGAAGTCGGAGCCCAACTATCCCCGCGCGGCGGGTAGCTCCACAGCACTCACGACACAGGACATTCACAAGGGGTAACCGCGCCAATGATGGCGCTGAGATCGACGCTCAGGGATACACGGCCCCGTGATTTAGGGAGCTCTGTAGAATTATGTCCTCACTCGATGCAATCGATAGACAACTTCTGGCCATCCTGCAGTCTGATGTCAGCCTCTCCATCGAGGAGCTGGCCGAGCGGGTGGGATTGACCAAAACCCCCTGCTGGCGCCGGATTCAGAAACTGGAAAAAAGCGGCATCATCCGCCGCAAGGTGGCACTGCTGAACGCGGAGATTCTGGGGCTGCCGGTTTCGGTGTTTGCCCAGGTCAAAACCGACCAGCACACGCCAGAGTGGGCGGATTCCTTCGCCGCCCATATGGCGGAGCTGCCGGAAGTGGTGGACTGCTATCGCATGGCCGGCGACTACGACTACCTGCTCCGCATCGTGGTCAGTGATATCGCCGCCTACGACCGCTTCTACAAGGAGCTGATCCGCCACGTAGGCATCAGCGACATAATGTCCAATTTCGCCCTGGAGCAGATCAAGAGCACCACCGAACTGCCCATTCCGCCCGGCGAATAGAGCCTTCCGCCCGGCGAATAAAGCCTTCCGCCCGGCGAATAAAGCCGCGCGCTTCTGAACCATGCTCCGCAGGGCGCGCCCTGCGCGCCGACATGTTCGCTCGGTGCACACGGCGCACCGAAATGTTCAAGCGGTGCGCACGGCGCACCCTACGGGGGCACAGCAACGACATTCATGCGGCTGTTTCGGCCGTGCCGACAACTATGGATAATGGGCCGAATGCGCTTTCAAACAAGGATGTCCTGTGGCGGAAACCTCTCTCTTTCAGTCTTTCTTCCTGATATTCAGCGGCGCCGCCATTGTCGCGTCGCTGGCGCTGTTCGGGCGCCAGCCCTTATTGGTCGCCTACATAGCGCTCGGCGTCCTGCTCGGCCCATCCGGCCTGGCGATCATCGACAATGTGCAGCTGCTGGCCGATATGTCCAACGTCGGCATTATTTTCCTGCTGTTCCTGCTCGGTCTCGACATGCAACCGCAGGCGCTGCTCTCGGTACTGCGCAAAGCCACTTTTGTCGGCCTGGTGAGCTGCGCCGTCTTTCTCGGGCTGGGCTTTGCCATCGGGCAGCTATTCGGCTTCACCAATACCGAGTCCTGGGTGATCGGTATGGCGCTGATGTTCTCCAGCACCATTATCGGTATCAAACTGCTGCCCACCACCGTGTTGCACCACAAACACCTGGGCGAAATGATGGTAGGCCTGCTGCTGTTCCAGGATTTTGTCGCCATCACCTGCCTGATGATCCTGCTCTCCGGCAGTACCGGCGAAATGGATCTGGCACAGCTGGGCCTCTCCTTCGCCGCCCTGCCGCTACTGGTGTTCTTCGCCTGGGTGGCGGTGAAATTCCTGCTGCTGCCGCTGTTTACCCGTTTCGACCGCTTTCACGAATACGTATTTCTGCTGGCACTGGGCTGGTGCATGGGCCTGGCCGAACTCGCGGAAATACTCGGGCTGTCGCGGGAAATCGGCGCCTTCATCGCCGGCATTACCCTGGCCACCAGCCGGATTTCCCAGTACATAGCGTTGAGCCTGAAACCCCTGCGGGATTTCTTCCTGATCCTGTTTTTCTTCAGCCTCGGTGCGCAGTTCAAGCTGTCGATGGTGCCGGAAATCGCCCTGCCCGCGCTGGTCACTGCGGCGGCGGTACTGCTGATCAAACCGGTGGTTTTCCGCTACCTGCTCGGCAACCAGAGCGAGCACAAGGTACTGGCCTGGGACATCGGTTTTCGCCTCGGGCAGATCAGCGAGTTCTCGCTGCTGATCGCGTTTCTCGCGTTTAACCAGCAGCTGATTGGCAGCGGCGCATCACACCTGATCCAGGCCACGGCGATTCTGACCTTCCTGGTCTCCTCCTACATTGTCGTGCTCAATTTCCCCAATCCGATTGCAATCAAGGACGAGTTGCGCAGGGATTAAGAACACTGACCTTGATGCGAAGGTTCTGCTGCCGGCAGCTGTTTGCGGGACCTTTCGCGGCCAAGGATGGCCGCGCAGAGCGTAGGGCCGGCCCCGCGTGCGCAGCGAGTGCATTGGGTCCATGGATGTATTTAGGGGGGCGCCTAGCCCGTGTCCCGCAAACAGCTACCGGCAGCGGGACCGCCTCAACCCTGCACCTTGGCGGGTTTCCGGCTGTTTTTCAGCAGGCCGAAGAAGCGCGGGATATCCTTGGCGAACATCAGATAAAGACAGGGCACCAGCAGCAGCGAAATCGCGGTCGCCGCGAGTATGCCGTAGCCGAGCGAAATCGCCATCGGGATCATAAAGCGCGCCTGTACGGAGGTCTCGAAGATCATCGGCATCAGGCCGCAGAAGGTCGTCACCGTGGTCAGGATGATCGGGCGGAAGCGGCGCGCGGCCGCCTGTTTGATCGCGTCGGTCAGGTCAGTGCCGTTTTCCCGCAGCCGGTTGCCGTACTCGATCATCACCAGCGTATCGTTGATCACCACACCGGCCAGCGCCACCATGCCGAGCAGGCTCACCATGCTGAGGCCATAGCCCATCACCAGGTGCCCGAGCAGCGCGCCGATGACGCCGAACGGAATCGCTACCATCACCGTGAGCGGCTGGATATAGCTCTTCAGCGGAATCGCCAGTAACAGATACAGCGCGGCCATCGTCAGGGAGAAGGTCAGCCCCAGCGAAGCGAGGCCTTCGCGCTCTTCCGCCTGCCTGCCCTCATAGGAAATGCTGAGGCCGGCAAACTCCGCCTGCAGCTGCGGCACCACACTGCGATTCAGCGCGTTGATCACCAGCGCCGCCTGGTCCGGCGGGTCCACATTGGCAGTGACCGTCATGACCCGGCGCCCGGCGCGGCGATTGATGGTCGCGTAGGCCCGGCCCTTGTCCACCTCCACCAGGTCCGGCAGCGGCAGCCACAGGCCGTTGCCGGCGCGAATCATGATGCTGGATACATCGTCGAGCGAAACCCGCTCCCGCTCCGGCAGGCGCACCATCACTTTCACCTGGTCGCGGCCGCGCTGCTGGCGCAGCGCCTCGGCGCCGTAGAGGGAAGCGCGCAGCTGCCGGCCGATATCCTCGGCGGAGAGACCGAGGCTCTTCGCGGTTTCGGTCAGGGTCAGGTCCAGCTGTTGTTTGCCGAGAGAGATACCCGCATCGATATCGCTGACCTGCGGAAACCTCTCCAGCTCCCGCGCGAGCCGCTGTGCCGCGCCTTCGAGGATTCCGGTATCGGTATGGCGCAGCTCCACCGTCAGCGCGGCGCCCGCGCCGGGGCCGCCGCGGTCGGCGGCGAAACTGGAGCTCATGGCACCGGGCACCGGCCCCACTTCGCGGCGCCAGTTGCGCACGAACTCCCCCGTGGTAAAGGGACGCTGGTCCGAGGGCACCAGGTAGACATCCACCTGCACCGAATTGTCCCGCACCAGGCCGCGCACGCCGAGAACCACCTTTTCCCGATCCGTCCCCACCAGCGCCCGCTCGGCGGCGGCCATGATCTGACTGCGCGCCTTTTCCAGTTGCTGTTCCGCGGTGCCCGCGGGGAAGGTGACCTCGACACGCCCCGAGTCCCGCTCCACTTTCGGCATCAGGGTAAAGCCCATGCGCCCGCTGGCGGCATAGCCGCCGACCACCAGCAAAATAGCGATGGCAGCGGCGATGGTGATATAGCGGCGGCGCACACACAGATCCAGCAGCGGCTTGAAGCGCACTTCCACGAAACGGTCCAGGCTGCGCGCGATCATTTTCTGCCGCGCGGCCAGGCGCCGCGCCCAGCCGTTCCGGTAGCCGCGACGGGAATGCGCCAGGTGGGCCGGCAGGATAAACAGGGCCTCGATCCAGGAGATGACAAAGACCGAGCCGACCACGAACGGAATGATGCCGAAGATCTTGCCCATAAAACCGGGCAGCTCCATCAGCGGAATAAAGGCGACGATATTGGTCAGGATCGCGAAGGTCAGCGGCACCGCCACCTGGCGCGCGCCGCCGATGGCCGCCTCCAGGTTGCTGTAGCCCAGGCGACGCCACTCGTGAATGTTCTCACCGGCGATGATCGCGTCGTCGACCACGATACCCAGGGCAATGATGAAGGCGAACATGCTGACCATGTTCACCGAGATATCCAGCGCCGGCAGGAACAGCAGGGCACCGAGAAAACTGGTGGGAATACCCAGCGTCACCCAGAATGCCAGGCGCAGCTCCAGGAAAGCACCCAGCACGACAAAGACCAGCAGCAGGCCGATAAAGCCGTTCTTCAGCAGCAGTGACAGGCGCTCCTTGAATATCTCCGAGTCGTCGTCGCGAATGCTGATGTGCACGCCGGGCGGTAGGTTACGCTCCAGCTCGGCCAGCACTTCGCGCGCGGCCTCACTGACACTCATCGGGGTCTGGTCGCCGACGCGGAAGATATCGATGCCCACGGCCGGCTCGCCGTTGAAGACCATGTTGCGCGGTTCATCCACCAGCGCATCGCGGATGGTCGCAACATCGCGCAGGCGCACGGTACCGCCGCCACTGCCCTGGATTACGACAATATCGCCAAACTCCCGCGCCCAGTCGCGGCGCTCGGTCACCCGCACCAGGATTTCTCCGGCCTCGGACTTGACCCCGCCGGCGGGCACATCCACGGCCGCATTGCGCACCAGCTGGGCCACGTCCGGCAGCGACAGGCCATAGCGGCGCAGGTCGTCGCGGCGCACCTCGATCGCCACCTCGAAATCGCGCACGCCGGAGGTTTCCAGCTGGGTGATATCCGGGTGTACCTCCAGTCGGTCGTAGATCTGCATGGCGATATCGCGCAGGGTGCGGTCGTCCAGGTCGCCGTGTATCACCAGGTCCATGACATCGCGCTTGCGCTCCGCCAGGCTGACCTGGGGGCGCTCGATATCCGACGGGAAGGTGGTCACGCGATCGATGGCCTGCTGTACGTCCTGGTACACCTGGTTGGCGTTGGCGTCCTCGTCCAGCTCCAGCATCAGGCTGGCGCCGCCCTCGGAGGCGGAGCCGCGCATTTCCTTGATACCGACGATGCCCTGCACCGCCTGCTCGGCCGCCACCAGCACGCCGCGCTCGACCTCCGCCGGGCTCGCGCCCGGGTAGGAGATCTGCACGCTGATGGTGTCCATGCTGAATTCGGGAAAAACTTCCTTTTTCACGGTCAGGGAGAAGATCAGACCGCCGACGATAAACACCAGCATCAGCAGGTTGGCGGTCACATGGTTGTGAGCCATCCAGGCGATGGCACCGGAACGGGTATCTACCGGCGGCCGGTTCGCGCTGCCGAGGCTCATCCGCGCTCTCCCTTCTGCGATTCGGCGGCAGGCGGTTCCTCTTGCGGCCCTTTGCCGCGCTTAGGCGCAGTCCCCGGTTTCTCGCGCGGGGCTCCGCCCTCGGGCCCTGCCGCCTGGCCGGCGACCTGCACCGGCATGCCCTCGGTCACCGTGGTCAGGCGCGTGGTGACCAGGGTTTCACCGCCGTCCAGGCCACTATCCAGTACCGCGTAATCCCCGCTCAGGTAGGCGATCTGTACCGGGCGCACGACAATGCGGTTGTCGCGCACCAGCCACACCCGGTCGCCATCCTGCACCGCGGTCAGGGGGACGCGCACCCGCTCACGGGTGGCACGGCCGGTAATCTCCACCCGCGCCAGGTCATTCAGCAGAAGTGGCGGCTGATTCGGGTCGTCGATGGCCAGCGGATCCGTGAGCTCGACCAGCACCCGCGCCAGCCGGCCCTGCTCCTCCAGCACCGGAATCACCCGCACGAACTCGCCGCGGCGGTACTCCCCGGTCGGCCACTGGCTGCCGCGGATACGCACCTCGGCATCCGGGCTGTTGACGCGCCCGAGCTGGGCCGCCGGCACTTCGACTTCGATCTGGAAGCGTTCGGCACCGGCCAGCGAGTAGAGCACCGTGCCCGGCGCAACGCGATCGCCGACATCGACGCTGCGGCTCACCAGCAGCGCGCCAAAGGGCGCGCGGATCTCTGTCAGGCGCAGGTCGCGCTGCGCCAGGCCCACCTGCGCCTCGGCCGCGTCGACCCGCGCCTTTGCGGCGGCCAACTGCGGCTCGCGCAGCACGAGTGCGCGATCCGCCGCCGGCAGCGAACTGCCGAGCAGTTCGTACTCTTCCTCCGCCACCTGGCGCTGGCCCTGCTCCTGCTGCAACTCGGCGCGGCGCTCGGCGAGACTGCTGCGCGCCGTCTGCAGGGCCAGTTGATAAGGCTCCGATTCGATACGCAGCAGTAACTGGTTCTTCTCCAGGGTGGAGCCGGGCCCCAGGTCGTAGTCGAGCCACTCGACGCGCCCGTCCACCTGCGGCTGCAACTCCGCCAGCTCCCGCGCAGTCACCTTGCCCAGCGCATTAACCGTCAGCGGAAAGCGGCCGCGTTCGGCCACCGCGACATCGACGGTCGGCGGCGGTGTCCTGCGCTCACCGCGGCTCAGAGTGGGCTTCTCCCGCATCAGCCAGCTGGAAATCAGCAGCGCCAGCACGATCAGCGCGACCGGTATCGCAAAGTTCCAGTTGAGCTTCTTCAACATCAGCTGTTCCCCTCCCGGTACAACTCCAGCTCTACCGGCGCTGCCGGGGGCAGGTCTTCCCGCGGAAGTCCCCCGGAGAGCGCGCGGTAAAGGGTTACCCGGTTCTCCATCAGTTCGCGCCGCGCACTCAGGATCTGGCGCGCCAGGCTCTGTTGTTCATTGGTCGCCGTCAGCACGTTAAGAAAATCCACCGCACCGCGGGCGTAGGCGCGCCGCTGGCGCACGACGATCAGATCCGAAAGGCGTTCGCGCTCGCGCAGGTGCAGCAGCCGCTCCTCAATCGCGCGCTCGCGGATCAGGGCCTGTTCCACCTCAGACAGAGCCTGGATCACGGTGCTGCGGTAGAGGGCCCAGCGCTCCTGCAGGACGGCGTCCTGCTGGTCCTGGGCGGCCGCCAGTTGCCCGCCGTCGAAGATCACGCCTTCGGCGGCGGCGGTAATGGTCAGGAGCCAGTCTTTGGTGATATCGCTGATGGCGCTGCCACCGCCGCTGGCAATGGCCGCCAGACTGAATACCGGCAGCCGCTCCGCCCAGGCCTGGTCCGCCAGATAGTAGCCCTGCAGCAGCTGGCGCTGGGCCTGCTGTACGTCCGGCCGCCGCAGCAGCAACTGCGAGGGCACACCGGTATCCGGCAGCGATCGCATCGACGGCATTCCGGCCGCGAACTGCAGATGCCCCTCCAGCGCCTGATCGGCAACACCGAGCAGCGCCGCCAGCTGGACCTTGAAGGTTTGGATATCGGCTTCTGCCTGCTGCAACTCCTGCTCTGACTGCTGTACCAGCTGGCGCTGCTGCAGTACATCCGCAGCCGCGCTGGCACCGCGGCCGAAACGGAGTTCGAGTACCTGCAGTGTCTTGCGGTTAGTCTCCAGCTGCTGCAGCAACAACTCGCGCTGCCCCCACTGTTCGCGCAGCTGCAGCCAGGTGATGGCCACTTCCGCGGCCAGGCTGAGCGCCGCGGTCTGCAGATTCTGTTCCTGCGCCAGGCGCCCGGCCTCCGCGGCCCGCGCGCCCGCGCGCACCCGGCCCCAGAGGTCTATCTCGTAACTGGCGGCCAGGCGCCCGCTCCAGGAGTTGCCCTCGTTCTCGCTGCCCTCGAAGTCGAAATCCCCGTCGGCGATGCGCTGCTCCGTATTGTCCAGGCGGCCGGTGAGGCGCGGCCAGAAGCCGGATCTCGCGCCCACCGCCGCCGCCTCGGCTTGCTGCAGGCGCCACAGAGTGGCCTGCAGGTCCGGATTGTCGTGCAGTGCCAGCTGCACCAGCCGGTTCATTTGCGGGTCGTCGAAACTGCGCCACCAGCGCACTTCCGGCGCCTCGCTGCCGGAGGCGCGAAACCCGTCCGGCAACCCCAGAGTCTCCTGCGCCAGATCCGGCGGCAGGGGCTGGGCGGCGCAGGCGGAGAGCAGCGGCAGGCAAATGGCTAAGACACGGAAAAAACGCAAGGAAATATCACCAGAGTGTCTGAATCAGCACGAAAGTTAGAACATTATTGCGCCTATTATGGAATTCGCACTAAGCGCTGCAAGGTAATTTACGGTTGTTTACGCTTGATTGGATAAATGCACGGAAAAATTGCCCCGAGCAGGAGTGCTCCGGCGTCCCTACTTAGGTATCATGCGCCACACTAAACTGATCGGTCATCGGGTATTGTCGCAAGTCTTGCCGGCGACTCCACATCAGCGCCTGATCCGGGTCGCGCGATCAACGCCGCCCGCATAATTGGACCGGCCGGACACGCCGGTTGAGATCAATAACAGGCATCTCTGAAAATCGCCGCCAGGCGCACGCACAGTAGATTTTTTGAGAGGCCCCTAAAGGAAGTAGACGAGAAACACCATGAGTAAACATCAGCCCCTCGCCCACTGGGACGACATTCTGCTGCTGGACCGCCAGCTGAGCGACGAAGAGCGTATGGTGCGCGACACCGCGCGCGAATACTGCCAGTCAAAACTGATGCCGCGCGTTCTGGAGGCGAATCGCCACGAGATATTCGACCGCGAGATCATGCGGGAAATGGGCGAACTGGGCCTGCTCGGTTCCACCATCGAGGGTTACGGCTGCGCCGGTCTGAACTATGTGTCCTACGGCCTGGTGGCACGCGAGGTGGAACGCGTGGACTCCGGCTACCGCTCCGCGATGAGCGTGCAGTCGAGCCTGGTGATGTACCCGATCTCCGCCTACGGCAGCGAGGCCCAGAAAGAAAAGTACCTGCCGAAACTGGCCACTGGCGAGTGGGTGGGCTGCTTCGGCCTGACCGAGCCGGATGCCGGTTCCGATCCGGGTGGCATGAAGACCCGCGCCAAGAAGGTGGACGGCGGCTACCGCCTGAGCGGCTCCAAGATGTGGATCACCAACAGCCCGATCGCCGACGTCTTCGTCGTCTGGGCCAAGGACGATGAAGGGGTTATCCGCGGCTTTATCCTCGACAAAGGCATGGAGGGACTGTCCGCGCCCAAGATCGAGGGCAAGTTCTCCCTGCGCGCGTCCATCACCGGCGAGATCGTGATGGACAATGTGTTTGTGCCGGAAGAGAACAAGTTCCCGGATATCGGCGGACTGCGCGGGCCATTCGGCTGCCTGAACCGCGCCCGCTACGGCATCTCCTGGGGCGCCATCGGCGCCGCCGAATTCTGCTGGCACGCCGCGCGCCAATACGGCCTGGACCGCAAGCAGTTCAACAAGCCGCTGGCACAGACCCAGCTGTTCCAGAAGAAGCTCGCCGACATGCAGACCGAAATCGCCCTCGGCCTGCAGGGCTCCCTGCGCGTGGGCCGGCTCATGGACGAGAACAAGCACTTCGACCCGACCATGATTTCACTGATGAAGCGCAACAACTGCGGCAAGGCCCTGGATATTGCCCGCGTGGCCCGCGACATGCACGGCGGCAATGGCATTGCCGACGAGTTCCACGTGATCCGCCACGTGATGAACCTGGAAGCGGTGAATACCTATGAGGGTACCCACGACGTACACGCACTGATTCTGGGGCGTGCGCAGACTGGGCTGCAGGCGTTCTTCTAAATCCGGGCCTGCGGCCCGCCGGGGCGAACCCAAGGTTCGCCCCTACATTTCTAAAGAATACTGCAGTATGAATTGAAGGCCCTGATGCCGGGGGCCGTCCGGGCAACGCGCCTGCGGCCGAAAATGGCCCGATGAGGCTGTTGAGCGGACGGCGCCCGGCAGCAGGGCCGCCCGTATCTATCTAAATACTACTCCCGCCCCAGAAACAAAAAGTTATGGAACAACTGCTGCACTGGTTCGATCTAATCGGCATAGTCGTCTTTGCCTTTACCGGCGTACTGGCGGCGGGCCACAAGCAGATGGACCTGTTCGGGGCGGTGGTGCTCGCCTGTGTGACCGCGACCGGCGGGGGCACCACGCGGGACATGATCCTGAATATTCCGGTATTCTGGCTGCAGGACAGCCACTATCTGTGGATCGCCGCCACCACCGGCGTGATCAGCTTCTACCTGATCCGTTACCTGCAGGTGCCGATGCGCCTGCTGATGATCGCCGACGCCATGGGCCTGGCGGTCTTCGTGGTCATCGGCACCCAGAAGGTGCTGGACCTGGGCCACTCCCCCGCGATCGCGATTGTGATGGGGGTGATGACCGGGACTTTCGGCGGCCTGATCCGCGATATCCTCGCCGGCGACATACCGCTGCTGCTGCGCCGCGAGATCTATGCCACCGCCGCGCTCAGCGGCGCGGCCGCCCTGGTGCTGCTCGACGCGAGCGGCAGGGTGCCGGGCGAGGTAGTGGTGGCCATCGCGGTACTGGTGACCCTGTCGATTCGCCTCGCGGCCTTGCGCTGGAACCTGTCCGCACCCATCGCCCGTTTCGGCAACAACTGACCAGCCAGCATTTTTCACAGGAATTACCGCTGTGTGTGATCTCCGACTACTCATAAAAGCCACCCTGCTCGCGGCCGCCCTTCTGCTCGGCGCCTGTGACCGCGCCGCGCGTGACGACAGCACCGCCGGCCCGACGCGCCTGATCCCGAAACCCTGCTGGTTCGAAACCGATGACAGTTGGCCGGTCACCCAGTGCTTTATGGTGGAAGTGCCGGAGAACTACGCCAAACCGACGGAGCGCAAGATCCAGTTTCCGGTAGTGCGCTTCCTCGCCGCCAAACCGGATGCCGACAAGTATCCACTGCTGCACCTGGGCGCCGGCGGCCCCGGCGCCAGTCTCGGCCTGGAACCGGAGAATGCCAGTGACTGGCTCTGGATCAACTATGCGGCGATGACCGTCGAGGACGGCCGCGACCTGATCCTGATGGACCCCCGCGGCACCGGCATGGCCCGGCCCCGCCTCACCTGCGACGAGTTTATCGAGGATGCCCAGACCGCCTTCCAGCGCAATCTTTCCGCCGACGAGGAAGCCCGGGTATTCACATTCAGCATGGAGCGCTGTTACAGCCGGCTGAGCAAAACCGCCGATATGGCCACCTACAACAGCGCCACCATTGCCCGGGACGTCGAGTCCCTGCGGCAGCTGCTGGGCGTGGAGAAGTTCAATCTGTACGGGGTTTCCTACGCGTCCCGCTACGCGCTCACCCTGGCCCGGGACTACCCGGAATCCGTGCGCGCACTGGTGCTCAACAGCGCGGTGTTCCCCAATATCATCTACACGCAGCAGCTGGCCAAAGACTCGCTGGCGGCCTATCAGCGCGGTCTGCAGCACTGTATCGAGGACAAATTGTGCAACAGCCGCTATCCCGACCTGCAGCGGCGCCTGGAGAGCCTGGTGCAGTCGCTGGATGAGAGTCCGCGCACCATTGCCATCGAGCACCGGTTCTCCAATGAACCCTACCATTTTGTCCTCACCGGGCAGCGACTGCTGCGAGTCCTGTTCCAGGCGCTGTACGACGAAAATTTCTACGGCGATTTACCCAAGGTCATCGAAGCGCTGGAAACCAACGACGCTGACAGCCAGGGGCCGGTTCAGGGCGCGATCGCGAAGTTCATGGAAATTTTGCTCGATCCCTATTTCGGCGACGCGGCCGGCGTCAGCCATTTCTGTTACGAAGAGGCACCCTTTGTCGATTTCGACAAGGCGCGAGCCAATGCCGCCGACACCGGCATCCTCGGCGGCGCGGTGCGCGCAGATATCGACTTGATGCAGATACAGTGCCGAATCTGGGCCCTGCCCTCGGCGCCGCAAATGGAGTCCCAGGCAATAACAACGCCCCTGCCGGTCATGTTGTTGCACGGCGGCCTCGACCCCGTGCTCGCCGCCGATGACGTCGACAAGGCGCGCCGCAAACTGCCGAATCACCAGTGGCTGCTGTTTCCGCTGCTGGCGCACGACATCATTTCGGCCAGTAACTGCGCGGAGCAGGCCGCGGCGCGTTTTCTCGACAATCCCGAGCAGGACCAGCAGGAGTTGGTGAAAGCCTGCCGCCGGGAAGAGCTGGCCGGCAAGATCCCTGCGGGGGGTGAAGTACCCGCGGACAGCCAATACAGCCAGCAGCATTAAGCGCTGGCCAATAATCGCGTACAAAATAGGCGTTTTGTGCCGGGCTTCGCCAGGGATGGGAAAAGCTGAACCGGCTGCTGGACAAATATCCCGCTTGCGCTTAATTTCGGCCCTATAACAACGATAACGGACCCGGCACGAAGAGCATGAGCGAAAAGGCAGTCATAGAGGTAGCGGAGCTGGCGGATATCATCCGGAAACCCGATGTGGTGGTTCTGGATTGCCGCTACAGCCTGGTCGACAGGGAAGCCGGAGCCCGGGCGTTTGCCGAGGCGCACATCCCCGGTGCCCACTATGCCAGCCTGCATCGGGACCTGTCCGGTCCGGTGGGCCGCTATGGCGGGCGCCACCCGCTACCCAGTGCCGAGCAGTTTCAGCAGTTTGCCCGCGCTTGCGGGATAGACCGCGATACCCGGGTAGTGGTCTACGACGATAACCGCCTGGCATTCGCCGCGCGCGCCTGGTTTCTGTTCCATTATTTCGGCCACGCAAACGTTGCTGTCCTAAATGGCGGTCTCACGGCCTGGTGCGAAGCCGGCCTGGCGCTCGACACCAACCCTTCCGCGCCTGCCGCGCCCGGCGACTTTGTCGCCAGTGCGCGGGACGATCTCCTGCTCGATCACAAACAGATATACAGCCGGCTGGATAATCCGCCCTGGCAGTTGATCGACGCCCGCGATGCGCAGCGCTTCGCCGGTATCGAGGAACCGCTGGATCCCATCGCCGGCCACATTCCCACGGCCCTAAACAAACCCTGGCAGGGCGTGACCCGTGAGGACGGCAGGATCAAGTCAGTGAATGAACTCCGCAATCACTGGCAGGACGTTCCGGCCGATGAGCGTCTGGCGAATTACTGCGGCTCCGGCGTCACCGCCTGCGTCAACCTGTTTTCCCTGCATTTGATCGGATACACGGATGCCCTGCTCTATCCGGGCAGCTGGAGCGACTGGTGTGCGCACATCGTCTATCCGGAATCCGAGTCGACCTGACCGTCCTTCCGCCGCGCAATTTCGATCGGCCCGACCACAAGCGACCGGGATGAGAAAGTTAAAAGGTAAAGCGCCGGCGGGGATTGCCGGCGCAACAGGGAACTATCAACGCAACAGACAGGCGCCGGTACCGGCCAGACCGCAGTAGCCACCCGGATTCTTCGCCAGGTACTGCTGGTGGTCCTCTTCGGCGTAGTAGAAGACGGGCGCCGGCGCTATTTCGGTGGTGATCGCGCCCAGCCCTTTCTGCTGCAGCGCCTCCTGAAACTGCGCCTCAGTCTCCCGCGCCTCTTTCAATTGTTCTTCGCCATAGCAATAGATGCAGGAGCGGTACTGCGTGCCCAGGTCATTGCCCTGGCGCATACCCTGGGTGGGATCGTGCTCCTCCCAAAAGTGGCGCAGCAATTCCCGGTAGGAAACCTTGTGCGGATCGAAGACGACCAGCACCACTTCCGCATGGCCGGTGCCACCGCTGCACACCTCGCGATAATTCGGATTCGGCGTACTGCCACCGGCGTAGCCGACCGCGGTGGTGTAAACACCGTCCAGCTCCCAATACAGGCGCTCCACGCCCCAGAAACACCCCATGCCGAACACGGCTTTTGCCAGGCCGGCGGGGAAAGGCTCCAACATGGTATGGCCGTTCACAAAGTGCACACCGCTGATGGGCATGGCTTCCTCGCGACCTGGCAGCGCCTCTGCGGCGCTGGGAATGGAGGATTTGTCGTAGTGCATTCTCTACCTCTGACAAAAAGAACCTGACTCGGGAAAACCTGTCGCGCGCCGCTGCCCGGGAGCCCTCAGGGGCTCGGATTGGCAACCTCGAGGATACAGCCACTGGCCTTCATTGGCCGGCTCACGCTCCACTCCCGGTAACTGCCGCCGAGCTTGTCCTCTGCGCGCGCCGCCAGGCGGCGGAACGGCGAGCGCCCCGGGTCGGACAACACCACGCGCTGTACGCCGGCGCGCATGGCGCGGCGGGTGAGATTGTACAGCGCCGGCTCCAGTTGGTCCCAGAAACAAATATCGGTGCCGATAAGAAGATCGAACCGACCCAGATCGGACTGCGTCACCTTCTCATAGCGGCAGCGCCAGGTTTCCATTTCGACGCCGTTCAGCTCGGCATGGTAATGCACAAACGGAAAAACACTCGGATCCGCATCCAGTCCGGTTACCCGCGCCCCAAATTCCCTGGCGCAGAAGATACCGCCCAGTCCCCAGCCGCAGCCCAGATCCAGCACCCGCACCCCTTGATGAGGTGGGTTCTTCTTCAGGTAATCCATCGTCAGACAGGAACTCTTCCAGAATTTGTTGCCGTGCAGGCTCGGATCTCCGGCCTCGCGGCGCAGGCGGCGCATATCCGGATGGGCATTCTGGCGAACGGTCAGGCCGAATAGGCGGCGACTGAATTGACGGGAAGACATGGTCCTGCCTCACTTCCTTTTAATTGAATCCCACGCGGCAAAGTGCCGCCAGACGAATGCAGCAATTGCAACTGACCGACAATTTTAACGGCAAATTTCTGTCATTCCAGTGCAGGGCGGCCGCGCCCCCCTCACCTGCCGCGGGCGCACATATATGCTAGCACCGGCTAATCCCGAAAATCTGCCGCCACTACAGGGCCACTGCCGCCAAAAAGTGCGCACCTCTGTCGAGGACATTCTCCGAATCACTGTGCTGCGCTACCTTTTTACTTGACTGCTCATTAAATAGCCACCAAGCACGACAGGGAAGATGTGATCAGTGCTATGCGCAAGTTTATCCGAACTGGCTTAGCCAGCATTCCTCTACTGGCGGCATCGAACGGCCATGCACTGCCGGTATACGAATCTAACGAAGTGGCCCTCTATATCCACGGCTGGTTCAGCACCCATCAGATCAACATCGAAGGGAGCACCTCTATGGATGACGGCCCATCGCGCATCGGCTTCAACCTCGATGTTCCCGCCTACAAAGACTGGAACGTCGGCTTTCTGATCGAATGGGGCATCCAGGCCGTTTCCCCCAACCAGGTGCTCGTGATCTCCGGTGACCAGCAGGCTTCCCCCGGCGAGCGCGCCGACCCTCTCTATACTCGCCAGGGAAACGCCTACGCCAAGCATGAATTCTGGGGCAACTTCGTCGCCGGCAAACAGTGGTCCGTCTACTACGATGTGGCAGGCATCACCGACTGGTACAACGTGTCCGGCGGCCTCGCCAGCGGTGCTTTTGCCCTCGGCGGCGACGGCGGTATTACCGGCACCGGGCGCGCCGACGGTGCCATCACCTGGCGCAAGGACTGGAAGGCCCTCTGCGGCGAATTCCAGATCGGCCTGCAATACGCCGCCCACGTCGCCGACCTGGATATCCAGGCCGAGGACGCCAGGGGTGAAGATACCCTGCTGGTGTGTCCACCCGGGGACTGTGAATATGGCTTGTCTCGCGGCGCTTCCCTGACCTACACGCTGGACGTCGGCGACGGCTGGTTTTTCGGCCTGGCATACAATCGCGTTAATCTGGATATCCAGACGGACCGCGGCCTGCTATTCGACATCTCTAACCCCGCCGATATGATCCTGATCAGGGACGACGTGGAGATCAATGCCAGCAGCAACGACTTCGCCTTCATCGGCGGTATCGCCTACGGCAAGGGCGCCTTTGAGCGGGGACTCTATGCTGCCTTCAACTGGCACCGCTCGCACAACAACGAAATTGCGCCGCCCGGCTCGACAATGGGGGCGACGAATTTCTTCAACGCCATCGGTTCGGAGAGCTTTATCAGCTGGACCTGGGGCAAATACAACTGCTACTCAATCTACGGTGGCCACAACCTGCTGAAGTCCCACAACGACGAAATTTTCGAAGAGGCGCTGATAACCGGCGATAAATATCGTCTCGGCGCGCTCTTCTACGGCTTCCAGTACCTCTGGAACGAGCGCGTGCGTATCTATCTGGAAGGTGCCATTGGCGACAACAACGATGTAGCTGAGCGCCCGGATGGATTCGTTGCCGCAGGCATCCGCGTCGACATCTGATAAGCTAGCGGTCCAAGATCTCGCAGAGGACTATCCATTTGGGCCGCATGATCCTGTTGATTGCCGTCGGCATCTTCGCCTGGCTGGCGTGGCAAAAATTCAAAGCCAGTGCGCCACAAGAGCGGCGCAAGTTACTGCTGCAATGGCTGTTGATCGGTCTGGCGCTGATAGCGGTGTTACTGGCAATCAGCGGTCGACTGCACTGGGTCGGCGCTGCCATCGCCCTGACCCTGCCGGTGCTCGGGCGCACCCTGAGCTGGCTCGGCCGACACCTGCCCTGGCTGGCCCCACTGCTCGCCAAGCACGCCCAGGCGCGGCAGCAGCAGAAGGCGCAGGAAAACGCCTCCGACGCGGACAAGGCCCCGCCTCTGACGCCGGACGAGGCGCGCCGTATTCTCGGCGTCGGCTCGGCGGCCAGCCGCGAGGAAATCATCGGCGCCCACCGCAAGCTGATCCAGAAACTGCACCCGGACCGCGGCGGCAACGACTACCTCGCCTCGCGCATCAACGCCGCCAAGGAGCTGCTGTTGCGCAACCTGTAATCGGGCGCCACCCTCTATAACCGGCAGAGCAGATGGACGTAACGCGCCAACTGCCGGTAGGGATCCACGCGGGAATATTCCAGCTCTTTCTCCACGATCGCGGCCGCCGGCAGCTTCTCGCGAATCGACGGAGTCATGAAGTCGTGAAAGCAGCGGATACCGCTGTGCGCGACTACATTCAACCCGGACTGCGCCAGCCAGTCCTGCACCCATTCCAGCAGCAGCGGGTTCTGCGGCGTCAGACTGCCCGGGTGCCCGCCCCAGTGATCGCTGTCGATATTGCGGTCCAGCTGGCGGAAGCTGCCGCGCTGCAGCAGGCGGAATTCCAGCGCGCGCCGGTTGTAGAAAGTCAGGGACAGATAGCCGCCGGGCTTTAACAGACTGCGCAACTGCGCCACCGCGCGCTTTGGCTGCGCCAGCCACTCCAGCACCGCGTGGCAGATCACCAGGTCGGCACCTTGCAGTTCGGCAATTTCCGGGAGCTCCTGCAGCCGCCGGTGCAACAGGGTGACACGCCGCTGCAATTGCCGCTCCGCCACCCGCTCGGCGGCCAGATCGAGCATCTCTGCGGAGATGTCGGCCAGGTAGACGCTGTGCCCGGCCTCGGCCAGGTCCAGCGCAAACTGCCCCTGGCCGCCGCCGGCATCGACGATCTTGAGGGTAGCGGCATCCGCCAGTAGCGGCGCCAGATCCCGGTTGAGCACCGCGAGCCGGATATCGCCCTTCAGGCCGCCGTAGATCCGATTGCGGAAGCGGTGCGCCAGGTCATCGAAATTACGGTCCGAATCGCGGTATGAGTCGCGGTTTGAGTTGCCGTCAGACGTCATTGGTGTCTTCGCCCGAGCCAGCTTCACCGTGGCGACGCCGGTTCTCCGCGATCTTGTCGCGCAGCGCGTCGTCCATGTCCACACCCAGGGCCGCGGCCAGCTTGCTCAGGTACATCTGGATATCCGCCAGTTCCGCCGCCACCTGTGCGGCCGCCTCGGAATGCATCAGTTCGCGGATCTCGCCGTCGGTCCGCCACTGCAGATGGCGGCACAGCTCGGCCACCTCCACCGACAGCGCCATGGCGAGGTTCTTGGGCGTGTGCAGCGATTGCCAGCCGCGCCGCCGTGCGATTTCGTCGAAGGCGGACAGAATTTCACCAGCTTCCATCGGGTTATTTCTCCGGCTCGTGTCCGAGGGCGCGCCCTTCTGCAGCGAGGATCGACTGCAGGGTGCGGGAACGGAATTCGCGCAGGAACAGCACCCACACCACCAGCAGGTAGCCGGCCATGAACAGCAGCGGATGGATAAACCAGCCCATTACCGCCATCGCAAAATAGTAGGACCGCAGTCCGTAGTTGTAGCTGTGCCCGGCCTGGTCGATAACCTTGGCGGTATTGATGGCGAAGCGGCGGCGCTCCTCCTGGGAGATGCCCTCGGCGTCGGGGGGCGGCGCGGCGCCGATCAGCACGTTGGCGAAAGAGTACTGCCGCAGCGACCAGGTAAAGTTGAAAAAGGCAAAAATAAAGATCAACACCAGCAGCAGCACTTTCACCTCGAACTGCTCCACCGAGGTCTGCTCCGCAAACGGCAGGCTGCTGAGTACCTCGATCGCCGCCTTGTTGGCGGTCAACGCGGTGACCAGGCCCGCGAGGATCAGGATGCTGGTGGAGGCGAAAAAGCCGATGACCCGCTCCAGATTGCCGATGATGGCCGCATCCGACATGCGCATATCCCGTTCCAGCATGCGCAGCATCCACTCGACCCGATACCACTGCAGCGACGACGACAGCGACCAGGTCACCTTGGCCTTCTTGCGCGCAAAGACGGTATATCCCGCCCAGGTAATAAAAAAGCCAGTGACGCTGGCGATATCCAACCAGGACAACTTCTCTCTCCGTGTTCGTCTACATTTATGCCGGGGCTTACAGGCACAGGAGTCTTGGCTGTGCTGGCACCCTTGTCAACACTGATTTTAGTCCGCCGCGGCGCTGCTTTTTCCGGCGCGGCGCTGTCTTTCCAGTGTGGCCAAGCGGTAGAATGGCGCCCCATTCGCCGGCGACGGTGTCCTGAGTCAGAAGTTTGTTCAAGAATTGGCGAGCGGATTTAGTCGTCAGGCAAGGCGCGGCGACGAGTCATAGCAGGGCTATGGCGAGGAGTCGCAACGCAGCATGACGGCAAAAGACGCCGGCAAAATTGAACAAACTTCTGACTCAGGGCACTGGCCACCGGCCAGAGAATTCGTATAAACCCAGGGAGCCGTCTTTTGAGCAATTCACATCCCGCCTTCGAACTGGTTACCAGCGCAGAAATCGAATCCCTCGGCGTGCGTGTCGAAGAGTACCGCCATGTAAACACCGGCGCCCAGCACCTGCATATCGCCGCCGACAACGACGAAAACGTCTTTCTGGTGGCGCTGCGCACTGTGCCGCACGATTCTACCGGCGTCGCCCATATCCTCGAGCACACCGCGCTCTGCGGCAGTGACAAATACCCGGTGCGGGACCCCTTCTTCATGATGATAAGGCGCTCCCTGAACACCTTTATGAACGCCTTCACCAGTTCCGACTGGACCGCCTACCCGTTCGCCAGCCAGAACCGCAAGGACTTCGACAACCTGCTCGACGTCTACCTGGATGCGGTCTTTTTTGCGCGCCTGGATCCGCTGGATTTCGCCCAGGAGGGCCACCGGCTGGAATTCGCCGAAACCGACAATCCGGAGAGTCCGCTGGTCTACAAGGGCGTGGTCTACAACGAGATGAAAGGCGCCATGAGCTCTGTCAGCTCCCAGTTGTGGCAAACCCTGAGCAAGCACCTCTTTCCGACCACCACCTACCACTACAACTCCGGCGGTGATCCGACCGATATACCCAAGCTCAGTTACGAGCAGCTGGTGGAGTTCTACCGCAGCCACTACCACCCGAGCAACGCCATTTTCATGACCTTTGGCGATATCCCCGCCGCCGAGCACCAGGCGGCGTTCGAGGAGAAGGCGCTGCACAAGTTCGAGCCGCTGCACAAGGTCATCGCGGTCGGCCGCGAAGACCGCTACCAGGCGCCACTGCGCGTCGAAGAGTACTACCCGCTCAGCGATGAAGACGGTCTCCAGGAGAAAACCCATATCGTGCTGGGCTGGCTGCTCGGCGATGTCACTGACCTGGAAGAATCCCTGACCGCCCACCTGCTGTCCGGCGTACTGCTGGACAACAGCGCCTCACCACTGATGAAGCTGCTGGAAACCTCGGAACTGGGCACGTCGCCCTCCCCGCTCGTCGGCCTCGACGACTCCCAGCGCGAGCTGGTGTTCGTGTGCGGCATCGAGGGCAGCGAGCGCGACCGCGCCGATGAGCTGGAGAAACAGGTGCTCGCCGTGCTGGAGGAAGTGGCCGAGAAAGGCGTGCCCTACGAGCAGGTGGCCGCCAGCCTGCACCAGCTGGAACTGCACCAGCGCGAGATCACCGGTGACGGCTACCCCTACGGCCTGCAGCTGATTCTCACGGCGCTGACCGGCGCCACCCACCGCGGCGACGCGATTGGCCTGCTCAATATCGACGCCACGCTGGAAAAGCTGCGCGAGCAGATCAGGGACCCGCGCTTTATCGCCGACAAGGCGCGAAAATTGTTGCTGGAAAACCAGCACCGGGTGCGCCTGGTGCTGTCGCCGGACGACAAGCTGGCCGAGCGCCGCGAAGCCGAGGAAAAGGCGCTGCTGGCGGAGACCAGGGCGCGCCTGTCCGACGGCGAGAAACAGCGGATCATCCAGACCGCCCACGCGCTGGCGGAACGACAGCAACGCGAAGACGACGCCTCCATCCTGCCCAAAGTCGGCGTCGAGGATATCCCGCCGGAGCTGCCCAAGGTGGAGGGCGAGGAAGTCGATCTGGGCACGCAGAAGCTGACCCGCTACAGCGCCGGCACCAACGGCCTCGTCTACCAGCAGATGGTGTCCGCCCTGCCGGAATTCAGCGAGGAGGAGAAGCAGCTGCTGCCCTACTACTGCCAGGTACTGAGCGAAGTCGGTCTCGGCGACAAGGACTACCTGGAAGTTCAGCAGTGGCAGACCCGCGTCGCCGGCGCGCTGCACGGGTTTACCAGCAGCCGCACCGCGATTGACGACCTGCATCAACTGAGCGGCCACTTTGTGCTGTCCGGCAAGGCGCTGGCCCGCAACCAGGCGGCGCTGACCGAACTGATGCAGGCGACCATGGCGGAGATTCGCTTCGACGAACTGCCGCGCATCAAGGAATTGCTGCTGCAGACGCTGGCGCGTCGCGAACAGGGTGTGGTGGGGAACGGCCACGCGCTGGCAATGGCTGCGGCCAGTGCCGGTTACAACCGCGCTGCCTTCGAGAGCCATGCCACCGGCGGCCTGCTGGGCCTGCGCAACCTTAAAGCCATGGTGCGCAGTCTCGACAGCGAGCAGGGCCTGGAAAAGCTCGCCGCGCAGTTCCAGGCGATACACGACAAGATTGTCGCCGCACCGCGGCAGTTCCTGCTGATCGGCGAAGAGGACAAACTGCCGGAGTTCAGCCAGGCGCTGGCACCCCTGACCGCCGAAGCGAGCCTGGCCCCGGCGGATCCCAATGCGCCATTCGAAACGCAGCACATCCAGCAGCTCTGGATCGCCAACAGTCAGGTCAACTTCTGCGCCAAGGCCTACGCGACCGTGCCCATGACCCATGCGGATGCCGCGCCGCTGGCGGTGCTCGGTGGCTTCCTGCGCAACGGTTTTCTGCACCGCAGCATACGCGAACAGGGCGGCGCCTACGGCGGCGGCGCCAGCCACGACAGCAATATCGGCGTCTTCCGTTTCTATTCCTACCGCGACCCGCGCATGGCGGAAACACTGCAGGATTTCGACGCCGCCCTGAAGTGGCTCGCGCACGAAAAGCACAAGGACGAGCAGGTCGAGGAAGCGATTCTCGGCGTGGTCGGCGCCCTGGACAAACCCGGCTCCCCCGCCGGCGAAGCCAAGAAGGCCTTCCACTCCAACCTCTACGGCCGCAGCCACGCGGTGCGCCAGGAATTCCGCCGCCAGGTAACCGAAGTGCGCCTGGACGACCTGAAGCGGGTCGCCGCCACTTACCTGAAGCCGGAACAAGCCAGCACCGCCGTGGTCACCGGCGCCCAGGGCCGCGAGGCGGGGCTGAAGCTGGAATTGCGGGAAGAAAAACTCTGAACTGACACCGAAAACGCCCCTGTAGGAGCGGCGGGGCGGCCATCCGCCGTTGGCCGCGATCGATATTTGCAGAAGCCACCTGGTTTGGTGGTTTCGATCGGCCCGGCTAGCGGTGGCCCTTCGGGAAAAAGCCTCATCGGCAAATATTTCCCGAAGCGCCACCGCTAGCAGGGCCTTGCAGTCGACGAGCTGATGAGAGCGCTTGACTCTGCCGGCATCGATCGCGGCCACCGGCGGATGGCCGCCCCGCCGCTCCTACAGGGATAATCGCTTTTTTTGACGACGCTTCGATGAGCAGACAAGACAATATCTACGCAAACCCCCTCGGCGAGGTGGCCGGCTTCAAGTTCGACCAGTCAGTGGTCGAGGTCTTTCCGGATATGATCCAGCGCTCGGTGCCCGGCTACACCACCATAGTGGCGATGATCGGTACCCTGGCGGAGCGCTACGCCCAGGCGGGGAGCCGCTGTTACGATCTCGGCAGTTCCCTGTGCGCGGCCACGCTGGCGATGCGCCACCGCATTCCCGCGGCCGGCTGCGAAATCATCGCGGTGGACAATTCAGCCGCAATGATCGAACAGGCCCGCAAGGTGCTCGCCGCCGACAGCGGCCAGATTCCGGTGCAGCTGATCTGCGACGACCTGCAGAATGTGGCGATCGAGAATGCCTCGGTGGTGGTGCTGAACTTCACCCTGCAATTTATCCCGGTGGCGCAGCGCCTGGCCATCGCGCAGAAGATTCACGATGGCCTGCGCCCGGGCGGCATCCTGATCATCTCCGAGAAGGTGGACTTCTCCGATCCAGACCACAGCGAGCTGATGATCGATCTGCACCACGCCTTCAAGCGCGCCAATGGCTACAGTGAACTGGAAATCGCGCAAAAACGCACCGCCCTGGAAAATGTCCTGATTCCGGAAACACTGGACACCCACCGTGAGCGCCTGAAGGCAGTCGGGTTCACCAGCGTGGATGTCTGGTTCCAGTGCTTTAATTTTGCCTCGCTGATTGCCATCAAGGGAAAAACCGGGAATTAATTGCCGTCGTGATCGACTACACGCCTCTCTACGCCGACCTGCAGCATATTCCCGCCCTGCGCGCCTGGCTGGCACAGCTGCCGGAACAGATTGCCGCGGGCCTGAGCCCGCACCGCTGGGGCGATCTGCCCGACTGGCAGGCAGCCTTGAACGCATTGCCGGAGATAACCCCCTCCTATATCGAGTTAACCGATAAAGTACGCATCGGTTGCGGCGCCGACGCCTCGGAGGAACAGCTGCAAGAGCTGGAACTCCAGCTGCGCAGGCTGCACCCCTGGCGCAAGGGCCCCTGGGAAATTTTCGACCTGTTTATCGATACCGAATGGCGTTCGGACTGGAAATGGGAGCGGGTGCTGCCATACCTTGAATCCCTGGAAAACCGCCTGGTACTCGATGTCGGCTGCGGCAACGGCTATCACTGCTGGCGCAGCCTTGGCGCCGGCGCCCGTCGCGTGATCGGTATAGATCCGTCGGCGAAATATGTCGCCCAGTTCTATGCCCTGAAAAAATACCTGGGCGAGGAGAAACCGGTCGACCTGCTGCCGCTCGGCATCGAGGCACTGCCGCCCAACCTGCAGGCTTTTGACACCACCTTCTCCATGGGCGTGCTCTATCACCGCCGCTCGCCGATGGACCACCTGCGCGAGTTGCGCGAAACGCTGCGCCCCGGCGGCCAGCTGGTGCTGGAAACCCTGGTGATCGACGGCGAGCTTGGTGACTGTCTGGTGCCTGAGGGTCGCTATGCGAAGATGCGCAACGTCTGGTTTATTCCGAGCTGCGCCACCCTGGAGAGCTGGCTGCGCAAGTGCGGATTCGAAAACCCGACCACCGTGGATCTGAACCCCACCAGCTTCGGCGAGCAGCGCCGCACCACATGGATGCGCTTCGAGTCCCTGGCCGACTTTCTGGACCCAGAGTCACCCAACAAGACCGTCGAAGGTCACCCCGCGCCGAAACGCGCCGTCCTGGTCGCAAAAGCGCCGTAGCTTCTATTACCCTCGCTTCTCAGAAACGCATTAATGCTGCCAAATCACCCGCTAAAAGAATTTTATGTGGATTGGCGACCAGCATCTTGATTGTGACGCCCTGTTCGGCAAAGTTCGCACTCGAATGGTGCAACCATTCCCCGTAGGAGCGGCGGGCGGCCATCCGCTCCTACAATGACACTGGGCTTAGAGTGTTTCTATGAGCATTAGCGTTTTCGAACTCTTCAAGATTGGCGTCGGCCCCTCGAGCTCCCACACCGTGGGGCCCATGGTCGCCGCACACCAGTTTGTGCAGGACCTGGCGAGCCGGAACCAGTTGCAGGTTACCGACCGGGTGCAGGTGCACCTGTACGGCTCCCTGGCCCTGACCGGGATAGGGCACGGTACCGATATGGCGGTACTGATGGGCCTCCTCGGCGAGGCGCCAGACAGCATCGATGTGAATACCATCGACGACAAGATGGCGACGATCGAGCAGGGGCACATGCTGCGGCTGAGCGGTGACCACAATATCGAGTTTATTCGCGATCGCGACCTGGTATTCCACAACGACGAATTTCTGCCCCAACACGCCAACGGCATGACCTGCCAGGCCTACAGCGGCGGCGAGTTGTTGTTCGAGCGCAGTTACTTTTCCATCGGCGGCGGCTTCGTGCTGTCGGAAGACGACTTCGCCCACAAGGACCAGATCGCCACCCTGCTACCCTACGATTTCGGCTCCGCCAAGCAGCTGATGGAAATCTGTGACAAGCGCGGCTGGAGTATCGCCGATCTGGCGATGGAGAATGAAAAGGCCTTCCGCAGCGAAGGGGAAGTTAAAGACGCGCTGTGGAATATCTGGGAGGTCATGGATGCCTCCATTCAGCGCGGCTGTCGTCAGCAGGGCATTCTGCCCGGCGGCCTGAAAGTACGCCGCCGCGCGGCGGAGCTCTACCGCGAACTCAGCAAACAGACGGAAGAGGAACGCAACCACGGCCTCGCCATTCTGGATTGGGTCAGCCTGTTTGCGCTGGCGGTCAACGAGGAGAATGCGGCTCGCGGCCGTATTGTCACCGCGCCGACCAATGGCGCCGCCGGCGTGATTCCGGCGGTGATCGCCTATTACGTGCAGTTCGTGCACGACCCGCGCGAGCACGGTGAGCTGAAAGATCAGGTAGTGAAATTCCTGCTTACCGCCGGCGCCATCGGCATGCTGTTCAAGAAAAACGCCTCCATCTCCGCGGCCGAAGTCGGCTGCCAGGGTGAGATCGGCGTGGCCTGCTCCATGGCCTCTGCCGGACTCGCCGCAGTCCAGGGCGGCAGCAACCAGCAGATTGAGAATGCGGCCGAAATCGGCATGGAGCACAATCTGGGGCTGACCTGCGATCCGATCGGTGGCCTGGTGCAGGTGCCCTGCATCGAACGCAATACCATGGGCGCGGTAAAGGCGATCAATGCCGCCCGCCTGGCCCTGCGCGGTGACGGCGCGCACATAGTGCCGCTGGACAGCGTCATCGAGACGATGCGCCAGACCGGCATCGATATGCAGAGCAAGTACAAGGAAACATCGCTGGGTGGGCTGGCGGTAAACGCGGTGAACTGCTGATATGACAACGGGCGAACATCAGGTTCGCCCGCTTTTCATCCGGGCACGCCGTGCTTGGTGTAGATATCAAAGCGCCCCGATTTCCCTTCCAGAGAGAGCGCCGGCTTTCTGCCCGCCAGAAAAGGCGCCAGGCGCGGCCGCTTGACCACGGTGCGGTAATAGCAGGCCGCGAATGCCGGCTCCAGCAAAGCGTCGGCGTCCTCATCGCTCCCCACCAGCTGGTGGAAAGCCGCCATTTCCTTCTTGACCTTGGCACTCTTGCCGCGTTCGGGAAACATCGGATCCAGGTACACCACAGGCACAGATTCCTCGGCCTGCTGCGCCAGCCAGTCTGCGGCCGAAATGCGCTCCTCGATCAGGGTCAAGCGCGTCGCAATTGCCGCCAGCTCTGGATCCGTCAACGCGGCCTCTTGCAGGCGCCTGAGCCCATCCCGCAACAGGGCGCGAACCACCGGGTTGCGCTCCAGCATTGCCACCTCGCAACCGAGCGACGCCAGCACGAACGCATCCCGCCCGAGCCCCGCGGTGGCATCCAGTACGCGCGGACGAAAACCGCTGCGCAGGCCGACAGCCTTGGCGATCTGCTGCCCCTTGCCGCCGCCGAACTGACGTCTATGCGCAAGCGCGCCGCCGACGAAATCAACGGCCACAGGGCCGGGTGCTTTGCGTCCGGTAGCACAGAGCTGCAACTGCTCGCCACATTGCAATACGTGGTCAGGCTCGCTGATTTCCTTGGGATCCAGACAATCCAGGCAGGGAGTGCCGAGTTCCTGCGCCAGTGCTTGAGCTGTGGGCAGGTATTCCGCCGCGCCGGCCACCACCGCCAATGCGTTACTCACAGTAATTCCAGGGGATCTTGGTTTAAAAAATGGCTGTTATAAAGCTGGCGCGATGCTAACCCGGTTCACCGAGCCAATCCAGGGCACGCTGGTATTCGCCTGTTGAGAAGGGCCGGACTTCGGCACTGACAAAGTGGTCGACCAGCCGCGGCATTACCCCCAGCAGTCGGTGATCGGAAACCACGGCTATCTTGCGGATGTGTTTATGGTGATCCCGCACGAACCGGCAGTGTGACACCAGCGCCACAAAACTCTCCCAGCCGGGGAAATGCTCCGCGTTGATCAGCAGTCCCGAGAGCCGGCCATATTCGCTGATTACCGGATCGACCTGCGCCTCCAGCGACTGGAAATCCTCTTCCGTGAGCGGCCCCAATGGCTGTACTTCGAGTACGCTGTGGCCCAGGTGCCAGTTGTGATCAATCATCATTTGAAAAAACAGAAGCCGCGGCACTTTCGCGGCTGGACTTTCACGGCAGTACTATCGGGCACTACTGACACGCTAAAAATTACGCGGCTTCTGTCTCTGTCCTGAAAGCACCGCCAGCATCATTGCTGCGGCTCATCCTCGGTGCTGGTATCCGTATCTTCGCCGCGCAGTTTCTCAGCGGCCTCTTCCGCCGCTTTCTTCGCGGCATCGCCGGCCTCTTCGACGGCTTCACCGGCCTTCTCCGCCGCGCCCTCCACGACTTCACCGGCCTTTTCCGCCGCACCGCCGACGGCTTCACCGACATCGGTGGCGGTATCTTCCGCCTTCTCCATCAGCGTGGAGCTGTCGGGTGTGCCCGGCGGTACGGTATCCGGCCGATCCGGTTCCTGTGGTGGCTGGGTGCCCATGCCGTCGGGGGGTGTTTTGGTCTCATCCGGCGGCGTGGTCATATCATCCGGCGGTGTGGTCGGCTCCTGCATTTGTTCACTCTCTGGTTTATCGAGCGAATCGTAGGCATCCCTCGCCTCGCGGTCACCGCCGCGCGACATAAAATAGCCGATAATCAGCAACAGAATTATCAGCGGAATCAATAGCTTCTTCATAAACCCACCTTTGAACCCCTGGCTCTTTCGTCAATGGAGACATAGTACGCGAGGCCAGCTGTGCTGTACGGAACCGAACGGGTGACAATAAATTTGCCCGAACCAGCCGGCCTCGCGAAATCAATATGTCTTACCCTAGCCTCTTGGCGCCAACACGTACTCCACAGTTTCGACAACTTCGGAAGAAGGTGACGCCAATATTGATAAGAATAACTCGCCATTCGCGTTCTTCAAGGAACATTATTCCTCGCATGCAGTTCGGATTGCTGTAAGCACGAAGAGCTTTAAAACCAGAAGTTATAAAGAATCAGCGTTTGGCAGAATCAAGAGAATCAAACAGTGGTACTGTCTGTGGTCTGGAAGAGATCCAGGTCAGCGATGCTGAAAGGACAAGCTTCGGCCCCCGTCGCGAGTGAATCGGCATGCACGCGGAGGAAAAATTGAAAAATCAGAGCGGGTAATGAATTCGGCAGCGATTGCAACGCGTCGTGCAACTTCTGTCCCGCAGCCGTTACTGATTCAGACGGGCGAGCAGGTTTACCGCTTCGGATTCCGCCACAGCCGCATCGCAACTGAGCAGCTGCAGCCGGCCGTAACTGTCTGGACTGGCGAAGATCAGATAGTTCTCACCTTTTTTCAGCTTATCCTCGCACTTATCCAGACCGCGGCGAAAGGCAACCAGGCGTGTCGCCTCACCCTTCCAAACCCGGCGCGAAACAGCTGAATAAACATAACCGGAAATCGCGACCATCCCCGGTTCCGACAGTGCATTATCGACATCGCGGTGAACACCGGTAACCTGCACCTGCGCGACCAGTTCCGCCTGCTCATAGCGCAGCGCGAAGCTGTCACCGTCGCCACCGCCGGCGGCCATTGTTGGCGCCTCTTCGGCCCAGACCGGCGCCAGCGGGCTCGTCGCGATGCCCAACATTGCGGTGCTCAAATAGCGGCGCCATTTGTTTCCATTCATTTCCACCGTGTTATCTCCATTGTTTACACACACGCGGGTCACACTCGGTCCGTGGCTGGCAACTGAAACTCACCGTCAATCGCGCAGCAACAAAAAAAGGGCACCGAAGTGCCCTTTCGCGATTCCGGCCATCCGTGCCCCTTACTCCCGGGCAGCCTGCGGCTGCGCAAAACGGCTTCCTGGCCGTTTTGTCATTCGGGCCATCCGTGGCCCTCACCCTTGGGGCAGCCTGCGGCTGTGCAAAACGGCTTCCTGGCCGTTTTGTCTCATATTATTTGAGCGGTAGCAACTCCAGTTCCACGCGGCGGTTGGCCTGGCGGCCAGCATCGGAGTCGTTGGCGGCAATGGGGTAGCGCTCACCATAACCGACCGCCTGCACGCGACCGCTGGCAACACCGCGGCCGGTGAAGAAGCCAGCGACGGAATTGGCGCGACTCTCACTCAGATTCTGGTTAAAGACGTCGGAACCGGTGCTGTCGGTGTGTCCACTGACACGGATAGCGGTCTGGTCAAACTCTTTCAGCACGATGATCACCGAGTCCAGGGTGTCGTAGAAATCGGTGCGAATATCTGCACGGCCAGTGGCAAAGGTGATGTTGCCGGGCATGATCAGGCGAATGTTGTCACCCTCACGCTGTACCCGCACGCCGGTGCCCTCCAGGCGCTGGCGCAGAGCCATCTCCTGGCGGTCCATGTAGTAGCCGATACCACCGCCGATTGCCGCACCGCCAACGGCGCCAGTGAGGGCACCTTTCTTGCGATCTTTCTTGCTGGCGGTAGCCGCGCCAATAATGGCCCCTGCCACGGCGCCCGCACCGGCTCCCTTGGCCGCACTGCTGGTCTTGCTTTCACCCGTGTAGGGGTCGAGCGTGGTACAGCCCACCAGTGAGCCCAGTGCGAGAATTGCTACCCATTTTTTCATGTAAGGTTCTCCTAAACGCTATGTCTATGAACGGGTGTCGAGACGCACGGTGGGTAATTCCCCCCCCCGCGCTTTGAATCAAAGTATTGCCACCGTCAACTGACTGGCAGCTGAACCGGGCTCTGTTTTTCGGAACCGAAGCCTAGGGCCAATTCGCAAGCAGGTCTACCGATTGGCGCCCAATTGTGACTTCGAATTGTGTCACAGCACAGGTAGCGGCAGTGTGGCTACGCCCTGAATGGATACGCCGGCCTTCCGGCGCTTCGTCCACAGCTTCTGTGGATAACTCTGTGCATGAAGCAGTAAAAGGCTACGCCAAGCAGCGCGGATTCTTGCCCCCAGCATTTTGCACACTTTTTAAACTTGCCTATTTTTTTCTTACAAAACAACAAGTTACAAAAATATCAAGATTTTGCGTACCAATTTTTTACCCTCGCCCGCGGCTGCAATCCTCCCTCTTCGCCATGTGGAAAAAACTTTGTCAATAGCTGACTAGAGGGCCGCCAAATTTTTTTTTAGAAAACTTTATGCTTAAGGGCTTGAATATACTTTACGAAAGGCATTAAGGCACACGAGTACCACCTGGCCATTGCCGCATTTCTCCCGGACCAGTTGGTCAACTCCAACTGGTCGGACAAAAATCAGTAATGAGGCGGCTTATCCTCTGTGCCCTTGTCGCCGCCCTGCAATTCAAATGAGAGATCCTGGCACTTGTCTCCCAGTTCCCGCAGGCGCGCCAGCATGGCGCGGATATTCGCATCCTGCGTCACGATTACATCATTGAGCTGCGCCAGGGTGTCTTCCTGAAAAGCGACGCGGCTTTCCAGCTCCTCCACTCGCGCGGTCAGCTCCGCCAGCTTCTGCTCCATCACAGCAACCTATACAGTTGTTCCACCAGGCTCACCGAGCGCCGGTCCATAAACAGGCTCTGGCCGAGGCGCGTGGTGACATAGCCGCAGCCGATACCGCACTGCGGATCCGCAAAACCGACACTGCCGCCGGCACCCGGGTGGCCGAAGCCCCGCTCACCGCCAAAGCGCAGGTCGGCGGCCCGGCCACTGCGAATGAAACCGCAGCCGAAACTGATCTCCGCCTGCAATACCGCGTCGCGCCCGTGACTCTGCTCGCGCGCGGCCTCTTCCACCAACTCCCGCGTCAGGACGGTCGGCTGATCCGCGGCGAGATCTCCGTAGACCGCCGCCAGGTCCCGCGCACTGAAATGGCCATTGGCCGCGGGAATCAGCGCCCCGCGCCACTCCGGACTGTTAGTGCCCATCATCAGACTGACGGGATTGGTGAAGGCCATCGCCACCGGCCCCTTGCGATCCTCTTTGATCGCCCGCCCCACGGCATTTTCCCGCAGTTCCGGCAGCGGCTGCTTCAGCGGCCCCACATCGGCGATGCGTGCCGAGCGGTGACCCAGAGCACCGAAGCCGCCGTCGAGATCCAGGGGTTTGGCCAGCCCCTGCCGATAAAGTTCCGGCAGCGGGGTCGAGGAAACCCGCTCCAGCAGACCGCCCAGGCTCCAGCCATACAGGAAGGGGGCATAGCCCTGGTGGCTGCCCGGGACCCACCAGGGTTCCGCCGCGGCGACCTGGGCGCAGGCGCCGTCCCAGTCGTAGATCAGTCCATCGGTGACCTTTTGGCGGAACGCCACCAGACCGGCGCGGTGGCAGAGCAGCTGCCGCGCAGTAATTTCCTCCTTGCCGCCAGCGGCAAACTCCGCCCAGTAGTCCGCCACGGGGCGGTCCAGATCCAGGTTGCCGGCCGCCACCTGCTGCAAGGTGAGTACAGCCAGTACGCCCTTGGAGGAGGAAAAGACATTGGCCAGGGTATCTTCGGTATAGGGCGTGGCCCCGTCCCGGTCGGCGCCGCCGGCCCAGAGCGAGACGATCAGTTCGCCGTGCTGGCGCACCGCAAATGCCGCGCCACTATCGCCGCACTCGCGGAAGTTATGGGCGAAGGTGTCATAGAGCGCCTCAAAGCCGGGGGCGCAAAAGCCGTAGATATCCATGGGTTCCAGTTCGACTACATCCAACTTGAGGGAGCGCAAGGGTAATTTCTTCCCCCGCCCGGCGCAAATCGTTAGCATGGCGCCAGCAAAAAAAGAGGGAAGATGCATGACCGAACAACCGGCAATCCAGGACCAGATCCCCGGCAACCACTGCTTCGGCTGCGGACCGGACAACGACCGCGGTCTGCAGATCAAGAGTTACTGGAGCGGCAACGACCAGACCCGTTGCACCTTCCTCCCCCAGCCCCACCACAGCGCCGGCCCAGTCCAGTACCTGAACGGCGGCATCATCGCCACTGTGATCGACTGCCACACCATCTGCACCGCCATTGCCGACGGCTATCTCCAGGCCGGGCGCGATATCGGCAGCGGGGGCAAGATCTGGTACGCCACGGGCAAGCTCGAGGTGCAATACAAGGCACCGGCGGCCATCGACAAGCCAGCTATGCTGGAGGCGACTATCATCGAGCGCAACGGAAGGAAAACCCTGCTGCACTGCACCCTGAGCAGCGACGGCCGGGTCTGTGCCACCGCCGAAGTCATCGCCGTACGGGTGCCAGAGGACTGGTAAATCGCGGGCGGCGAGTGCCCGGTTGCAGGCTGGCATAGATGGCAATGCAAGGACCGCCGCATGAAAAAGCAATTCGCGATAATCGGCCTCGGCGCCTTCGGCACTGCCGTCGCCCTGGAGTTGATGCGCCTGGGCCACGACGTACTGGGCGTAGACTTCAGAGAAGAAGAGGCCAATCGCATCGCCGACAGCCTCACCCAGACCGTGATCGCCGATGCCACCGATGAAGAGGCACTGCGCGAACTGGACCTGCAGCGTTTCGACGCGGTCCTCGTCGCCATCGGTGAGCATATCGAGGCCAGCACGCTCTGTACCCTGTTAGTGAAATCTCTGGGGGCCAAAGAGGTCTGGGTCAAGGCGATCACCAGCATCCATCACCGGATCGTGCAAAAGCTGGGTGCCGACCGCATCCTGCACCCGGAGTACGAAATGGGACTGCGCGTGGCCCAGAGCATGGCGCATCCGAACATGCTCGACTACATCAGTCTGGGGGATAACTTTTTCCTGATCGAGATACGCCCCGGCGACCTGCTGGAAGACCACCCGCTGGCAGAACTGCCGTACGACAGGGAACAGATCCATCTGGTGGCACTCAAGCACGGACAGCAGCTGACTCTCCACCCCGACCCCACTCACCGGCTGCACCGCAACGATCACCTGGTGCTGGTCGGCGACGAGGAGGCCCTGCGCCGCTTCGCCGAAACACTATGAGATTCTGGATTCCCGGTCTTCGCGCCAACGCATTGGAACTCAACCTGAGGCGCGCCTGGCGCTACAGCCCGCCGGCCATTCTCGCGATCGGCTTTCTGGTACTGATCGTACTCGGCGCCCTGCTCCTGTGGCTGCCCGCCTCCAGTCACGACGGACTGACATTTTCCCAGGCCCTGTTCACCGCCTGCTCGGCGGTAACTGTGACCGGCCTGGTCGTAGTGGATACCGGCAGCGCACTGACATTGTTCGGCCAGATCGTGGTGCTGCTGCTGATCCACCTGGGTGGGCTGGGGTTGATGACTTTCGCCGCGCTGACGGTGATGGCCCTGGGCGCGCGCTTCGGCCTGCGCCGCCAACTGCTGGTGCGCGAGGCAATGAACCTCACCTCCCCCGGCGACATGCTGATCGTGGTGCGTCAGGTAGCCCTGCTGGCACTGTCGCTGGAGTTGCTGGGCACGGCGCTGATGTCCCTGGTCTGGGTACCGGAAATGGGTTTCTGGCGCGGGATCTGGTACAGCTTTTTCCATGCTGTCTCCGCCTTCAATAACGCCGGCTTCGGTCTTTCCCCGGACAGCCTCACGCGGTGGGCCAGCCACCCGCTGATCAACCTGGTGGTGAGCGGACTGTTTATTATCGGCGGTCTGGGTTTCACCGTATTGATGGACCTGCGCCGACAGCGGCGTTTCGCCACCCTGAGTCTGCACAGCAAACTCACCCTCACCGGTACCGCCATCCTCGCTCTCGGCGCCTGGCTCTTGATCATGCTGTTCGAGTGGCAAAATCCGCAGACACTGGGCGCACTGGCCGCGGGCGAGCGCCCCTGGGCCGCCTGGTTCACCGCAGTAGCGCCACGCACCGCCGGCTTCAACACTCTGGACACCGCCGGCCTGCTGGTGCCGAGCACCCTGCTGATCATGCTGCTGATGTTTATCGGCGGGGGCAGCAATTCCACGGCTTCGGGTATCAAGGTCAGCACCTTTATGGTGGTAGTCCTCGCCACCCGTTCCTTCCTGCGCGGGCGGCACCAGCCCAGTGCCTTCGGGCGCGCGGTGGCCACCGATGCCGTATTCCGGGCGAACTGTGTCGTGGTGCTGAGCCTGCTGATGGTGATGCTCGGCAACTTCCTGCTGGTCGTTTTCGAGCCACAACTGCAGCTGCTGGACTTGATGTTCGAGGGCTTCTCCGCGTTCGGCACCGTGGGCCTTTCGCGGGGCATCACCGCGCAGCTCTCGCTGCCCGCCCAGGTGGTATTGATGCTGCTGATGTTCGCCGGCCGCATTGGTCCACTGGCCCTGGCGTTCTCACTGGCCCGTCCGCGCCGCTGGCGCGTGCGCTACGTGGAAGAACAGGTCCAGGTCGGCTGAGCGGGCAATTTTACGAATTCTTTACGCAATTCCGTCAAATTCGACTGGAATCATTACGCCGCCTTTCCCTAGCATCTCCTCGCGTTTCCGGCTAGCGGGCCACACGGCCGACTCGATGCAAAAGTACCAACGAATAACCACCGTTCTCCACCTGTGCAGTTTCCTGGTCCTGCTGTTCAGTTTGACCACACTGGTGCCGGTGGCGGTGGGCTGGCTGTATGACGAAAGCGATATCTCCGCCTTCCTGATCACCTTCGCGATCACCCTGGTGCTGGGGCTGACTGGCTTTCTGGCTACGCAGCAGCGCACCGCCACCCTGCGCACCCGCGACGGCTTCCTGGTGGTGGTGCTCTTCTGGGTCATCTTTTCCGCGGCCAGCGCCACGCCGTTTATTCTCGACAGCCGCCTCGGCCTGACCCTGACCGATGCACTGTTCGAGGGGATCTCCGGCATTACCACGACGGGCGCATCGGTACTGTCAGATATAGATACGCTGCCGCCCTCCATCCTCTATTACCGCGCCCAGCTGAACTTCCTCGGCGGTCTCGGTATTATCGTGCTGGCCATCGCCGTGTTGCCGCTGCTCGGCATCGGCGGCGCCAAGCTGTACCAGTCCGAAATGCCCGGGCCGCTGAAGGAATCCAAGCTCACCCCGCGCATCGCCGATACCGCCAAGCACCTGTGGTTTATCTACCTGGCCCTGGCTGCGCTCTGCACCCTGTCCTACCGCCTTGCCGGCATGACCTGGTTCGACGCCGTCTGTCACAGCCTGTCCACGGTTTCCCTCGGCGGTTTCTCCTCCCACGGCGACAGCCTCGGTTTCTACAACAACAGCATTGCCATCGAATTGGTGGGCGGTGTCTTCACCCTGCTGGCCGCGGTCAATTTTGCGCTCTACTTCCTGGTGATCAGCGGGCGCAGTCTGAAACCGATATTCCGGGACTCCGAATTCCGCTTTTTCATTACGGTCACCGGGATACTTGTGAGCTTTACCGTTGTGGAGCTGTATCGTTCCGGTACCTTCGACAGCCAGGGCGCCCTGGTGCACGGGTTTTTCCAGACGCTGTCGATCATGACCGACAACGGCCTGACCACAGCCGGCTATCCCAACTGGCCGGACCATGTCGCGATCCTGCTAATCGGCTCCAGTTTTTTCGGCGGTTGTGTGGGTTCCACCTGTGGCGGCATCAAGGCGATGCGCTTCCTGGTGCTTTACCGCCAGGGCAAGGAGGAGATCAAGCAGCTGGTGCACCCGAACGCCCTCAGCCTGCCCAAGGTGGGCGGTCATGTAGTTTCGGAAAGGGTTATCCGCTCGGTCTGGGGACTCTTCTTCCTGTATGTGTTTCTGGCCTGTGTCTTTACCTGGGGGCTGGTCGCCTGCGGGCATGATTTAAAGACCGCTTTCGGCACGGTCGCAGCCTGCCTGAACAATATGGGCGTGGGCTACGGCGACACCGCCGCCGGCTTTGGCGGCCTCACCGATCAGGCCAAATGGCTGATGTACGCCGCCATGTTGTGCGGCCGCCTGGAGATATTCCCGCTGCTGATTATTTTTACGCGGATATTCTGGCGCTACTGATCGTCCGGGAAACGATAATGCCCTGTAGGAGCGGCCCACGGCCGCGATCGGACCTCTGTTACTCCCGACCGCCGATCGCGGCCATGGGCCGCTCCTACAGCGGAATTTTTCCCTGTTCAACAACTGCATGTCGGTCCATCAAACAGAATTATCGGAATAGATAAACCTGTAGCCCACACCGGCCTCGGTCTTGATGTATTTGGGCTCTGTGGGATCGTCGCCGAGCTTCTGCCGCAGATGGCTAACGATAATGCGCAGATAGTGGGTATCATTTTTGTGGCCGGGACCCCAAATTTCCTCTAACAAATGGGTCTGGGTGATCACGCAATTGGGGGATCTGGCGAGCGCCGACAGCACTGCATATTCCTTCGGGGTCAGATCCACCCTGCTGCCCTCGACCTCGACCAGGCGCCGGCTCAGGTCGATTTTCAGATAGCCGTCGTCGAGCATCGCGGGCTGGTCCGGTTTGATGCGGTCGCGCAGTGCGGCGCGAATGCGCGCGAGCAGCTCCTCGATGCTGAAAGGCTTGGTCACATAGTCCTGCGCGCCCGCGTCCAGCGCCCGCACTTTTTCCCGTTCGCCGGCGCGCACCGACAGCACGATGACCGGTACCGATGACCAGCCGCGCAGTTCGCTGAGCAGCTGGTGGCCATCCATGTCAGGCAGCCCCAGATCCAGCACCACCAGATCCGGCTGTTGCCGGGCGATCAGCGCCAGCCCCCCTTTGCCGCAATCCGCCTCGACAACTTCATAGCTTTCGCTTTTCAGCGCAATGCGCAGCATGCGCCGAATCTGCGTTTCATCGTCGATGACGGCTATCTTCGCGCTCATTCGCTACCTCAATGTTCCGGCGGCAAACCACCAGCGGGACTGCTTGGATAATCGACGGGCAGCTTCACCACTATCCGCGTACCCCTCCCCTGCGTGCCGGCAAGGGCACGCACGGTACCGCCATGCGCGCCTATCATTCCGCGGCAGATCGCCAGCCCCATGCCCGTGCTCTGCGCCTTCTTGTCCCCCTCCGCGACCGCATAGAACATGTCGAAGACCTGCTCGCGCAGGGCTTCCGGAATCCCGGGCCCGCGGTCCTCAATTTCGATCACACAGGTATCACCCTGCCGCGCTACGCTGATGCGGATGCACTCATCCGCGGGTGAGTACCTGGCCGCATTTTCCAGGATGTTAAAAAGAGCCTGTTCGATCAGTGCCGCGTGAGCGTACAACAGCGGCGGGGGAGATTTGGCCAAAAATTCTGTCTTCACACCGGGAAAATAACGCCGAAGCCGCGCCACGGCGCTGCCGATAATATCGGCAATGGAAACCCAGTCGCGCTCAATTTTCAGAGTTCCGTGGCCGAGGCGGGTCATATCCAGCAGGTTCTGTATATAGCTATCAAGACGGCGGCTCTCCTGCAATATGGTATCCAGCAAGTCATCCCTGTCCACCGGCGTCAATTGCTTATCGAGTACCTTCAGACTCTCCGCCGCCCCCATCATCGCAGCCAGCGGAGACCTGAGATCGTGAGATACCGAGGACAACAGCGCAGAGCGCAACTGCTCCATCTCGCTCTGCAGCCGCGCGGACTGCAGGTCGCGGGTCAGTGCAACACGTTCCTGTAGCAGCAGAATCTGGCTGCGGATACGCGACGCCGCCGGGCCGCAGATCAAAGCGATTGCAAACAGAATTACCAGCGTCGCCAGCTCATCCCGCTGCGATACCTCAAAGGTGTATTTCGGTTCGGTAAGAAAAAAATTGAATCCAAGGAAGGAAAGGACGGCCGCGACAATCGCGGGTCGGGAGCCATACTTGAGCCCCGTAATGACTACGGCGAGGACAAAGAGCAACACCAGATTGTAGTTCTTGATCCAGACTTCGAGCAGTACCGTAACCGCAGTAACCGCGGCGACTACCGTCACCGCAAAGAGATGACCCCGCCAGCTGCCAATCACCGGTGACGGCTTTTCATTCGGCGGTTCAGGCCGTGCAGTCATGCGCTCCCCCGGAATCTACCCCACCTCATCCAGTTTGTACCCGCAAAACTTACAGTACTCCGCATCCCTGTCGTGGCCGGTGCGGCTACAGTTGTGACAGCGGTTCAGGGTGCGCTCGTAGTGCAGCTCTGAGGCCAGTTCCGCAGTCACTATGCCAGTGGGCACGGCGATGATGGCATAGCCGGTCAGCATCGTCAGCGACGCAATCGCCTGCCCCAGAGATGTCTGCGGCGTGATATCACCGAAACCCACCGTGGTGATGGTAACGATGGTCCAGTAAACGCTTTTCGGTATGCTGGTAAAGCCGTGGGTCGGCCCTTCCACGAGGAACATCACGGAGCCAAAAATCACGCACAGCACCAGGACACTGGCATAGAAAACCAATATCTTGTGCCGGGACTGGTAAAGGGCCCGCATCAGCGTATTGGCGTCGCGCAGGTAGCGCACCAGTTTCAGGATCCTAAAGATGCGCAGCACCCGCAACAGACGCACCACCAGCAGGGTGCTGGCTCCGGCAAAGATCAGGGCCAGGTAGCTGGGCAGTATGGCGAGCAGATCGACGATGCCGTAGAAGCTGGTGATATAAAGGCGGCGGTTTACCGAACAGTAGATGCGGAGCAGGTACTCAACGGTAAACAGAACGGTAAAAAACCACTCCAGGGCAAACAACAGTTCGCCGTACTGACCGGCGATCCTCTGAACAGACGCCAGTAGCACCAGCGCGACACTGATCAGAATGGCCCAGATCAGGAAGACATCAAAACCCCTGCCCGCCGGTGTATCCGTGCCGAATATCACCTCGTTGAGCCACTTGCGTCTGCCGGTCAAAGCCATAGATTTCCCCTTTTCTCGAGGCACAAACTATAGCGCCAGTGAAGGGACGCCGCTAGACAAAGTCCTGCACGGCGACCACAATCGCCAAAAATCCAGTCAGAGGTCAATATGGCAAAAGACAGTCGCCCGGTGTACTCCACCGACCGCGGCCGCATTGAGGAGGAGCCCAAACCGGAAAGCCGCCGCGAGGGCGACGGCATTGTGCGCATTCAACGGGAAACCAAGGGCCGCAAGGGCAAGGGCGTTACCTGCGTGCGCGGCCTGCCCGGGACCGATAGCGAACTCAAGTTGCTGCTCGCGGAGATGAAAAAGCGCTGCGGTTGCGGCGGCGCGCTCAAGGATGGGGTGATCGAAATCCAGGGCGACAAGCGCGAGGAGATCAAGGCGCTGCTGGAGTCCCGCGCTTACAAGGTCAAACTGGCCGGCGGCTAAACTCACCAACCACTGCAGGAGCGGCGGGGCGGCCATCCGCCGTTGGCCGCGATCGAACTGCGGAGACCGGTTCGAACCGCGCACAATCATTCAGCTGGCGCGATGCAAGGCCCTGCTGCCGGTGGCCTTCCGGGAAATATTTACCGATCAGGTTTTTTCCCGGGAGGCCACCGGCAGCAGGGCCGCTTGATCAGAACGAGCGGTTACTCAGCAGAGACCGATCGCGGCCAACGGCGGATGGCCGCCCCGCCGCTCCTACACGGGCTTCAAGAGCCGCAGCGGCCGGATGTCCATCGCCCTCTCCTGCTTCAGGCAGGATTCCAGCAACCGGGCGAGCTGGATGCGGTAGTGCTCGCCAATCGCCGCACTGGCGTACTTGCATTTGAGTTCCAGTGCCTGCAGGACATCGATCAGGGCCTGGCGCTTTTGCGGCAGCTTCGGCACCGGCGACCTGTCTACCCGCTCTTGCAGTGCGCTGTGCAGGCCCAGGCCGCGGAGTTGCTCCGACGCATCCACGGCCGTGAACACCGCTTCCAGCTCCTGCGCGGCCAGGGCGAAATATTTCTGCACCAACTCGCGCTGATCGGATTCCAGTGACAAGCGGTCGATCGCCATGCCGAGAATTTCTGCGTAGTTTTCCAGCCTGTCGAGGCGCGTTTGCAGCGGTTCATAGGCCGCCAGCTGCTCCAGCGTCTTTTCGGCGAGCTGCCGCTCGCCCGCCGGCATCGCCGCCAGTGCGCGACGAATACGGAGATAGAACACAGAGAAAATCTGCCGGATTTGCTGCGCCAGCTCCTGCCGGCGCACGCGATTGTCGCGGACACTTTCATCCGCTGCCGCGGGCGTGCTGCCGCTCAGAAAATATTCCTGCGGCTGGATGCTGCCCTGTATCCGGATCAACCCCGAACCCAGCTGCATGGCCACGCCACGCGCGCGCAGGTTGTCGCAGCGCTGCTCCAGTTCGCGCAGCTCCACCAGTTTGCCGCGCAGCCAGTCCACGGCCTCCTGCAGGTCCATGGTCTGCAGCTCCTCACCCGCAGGCAGTTCCAGTGGCAGGAACAGCCGCGGCGGCAGTTGATTGAAGTACTCGCCCAGCCGCTGCAGGGCCCGTTCCGCCTCCTTGCTCACCGTCAGGAGGCGATGATTTTCCACCGCCCGGGCGCCTTCCGCGGCGACAGCAGCGCTGGTCGCATTCACCAGGTCGGTGAAGTTTTCGAACAGTTTCTGCAGCGAAAACTCCCGTTGCAGCAGCGGTTGCAGGGCCAGCGCTTCGGCCCAGGCTATGCGTTCATTGTCCGCGGCCTGGTTGTTATCCCAGGGGTCACTTGCCTGCGCCATCGCCAATTCGATGTTGGAGCGGGTATCGTCATCGAGGTTGCACAGCATCCAAAGTACCGCCGCCGGATAATCCTGCAGGCGCTGACCGGCGACAGAAGCCTCGCGGTTGATTTCTCCCACCACCAGATCCGCGTGCACCAGCTGATGCCATTTCTCGGCAAAGGCCACGAACGCGTCGCTGCCGAGCAGCTGTGCGGCCCAGGCGTCGCCTCTTTTCTCCAGTCGCCGGGCCACCGGCGCACACAATGCCTTATGGCATCCGTCCAGGCGCTCTACCAGCGGTATCAGCGCTCTGCCACAGCTGGCAAACAGGACGTGCCACGGCTTTCGCAATGCGCTGGCGTCGCCACTCACGGAGACCACATTGCGCTCATTTTCCAGCGCCCACAGTATTTGCTGCAGACGGCGGGCAGTATCCAACACCAGCCAGGCGGTGAGGCCCCCGAGTTTGCCGCGGAACACACCCAGTGAGCGCGCCACCAGTGCCAGCAGTTCGTTGCCCCTGAGGGAGCGGACCGCCCCCAATCCTATGCTGAGCGGCAGTCTCTGCCTGCGAATCTCGGCCAGGTCGGGCTCGGCAATCACCTCCACACCCACGGTGACGGCAATCCGCTCCACTGCCGGCAGGCCGGTTTTCTCCGCGAGGACGTCCAGCATCAGGTACAAGCCCTTGGCATCGGACTGCTGCAAGTCAATGGCCCCGTTGCGCGCGGGCGCCAGGCGCCGCACGAAGAAGTACGGCCACAGCAACAGCGCGCAGATGAAACCCGCCAAGGAAACGGAAATCAGGCTGCCGGTGGCCGTCAGTGCACTGAATTCGCCGGCCAGTATGGACTGCGGAATCTGCCAGAGCGCGCGGGCGACGGTGTAGCCGCACAGGCACAGCAAGAGGACAAACAGCCCCGGCACCAGGGCGGCCGGCAGCATTCCCAGTAGCAGCCCGGCGCGCTCGGCGGCGGTTTCCCGCACCGCGGGCAACTCGTCGCTAAACAGGGCTTCTACCTGGGCGCGGGCTCCACCCTTACCGGAGGATGTCGCCGCGGTGGCAACGGGCTCGGCTCTCTGTTGGTCGGCTCTCTGTTGGTCGGCTCTCTGTCGCTCGGCTTTCCGCGGCTCGACACTCTGTGGCGGCGCTCTCTGCGGCTCAACAGGGGGCGACGGCTCAACCACCGCCATATCTGCAGATACCGTACTAGCGGCCTCAAGGCCCGCGGTCTGACTGCGCACGCGTCGCTGCTGCGCAAACTGGGCCTTCGCGATCAGGGCGCGGTTGTCGAATTTGCCGGCGGGAAATACCTCTACGCGCAGCCCGATCTGCTGCAGCCGGGTGCGGTATTCCAGTACCTGCTTGGACGACAACTGGTCCTTGATGACCCATCCCTTGACCAACAGGCGGCGGGCCTGCGCAAGGGGAATGGCAAATGCTTTCGCCGCATCCTGCAGTACAGCTTCCGGCGCCTTGGCCCGCAGCGTCTTCCCTGCGGAAACTACCTGAAACTTCTCCTCGGCGGACATTGTGCGCTCCTGTCATTTAGTGACATCCCGTGTCACATTGCGGACGATTGACGCAGCAGAGACTAAAAGATTCGCTTCAAATACAGTGAGTACTGGTTCTCACCCAAATCCTTATAGACCGGGATTTCACTGGAAAAGCGGCAAGGCGCACAATTCCCGGGGACCTCTGGCACTTCTAATTGGCCACAGGCGACAGGCTAAGCCGGGGCGAAAATCGACAACACCCGGTCCGCCAGCTCGGCCAGTGACAATCCCCTGCCTCTCGGTTTGAACCAGCTGTGCGTATGGCTGAGCGCTCCCAGTAGCAGTCGGCGCACCAGAGCGGCATCGCCCCCCGGGCAATGGGTGTCGGCGATGGTCTCGAGCCAGATCTGCTCGTACTCGTCCCGCTGGCGCAGCACCTTCTTCTGACTGTCCGCCGACAGGCTGCGCCATTCCGCCACCAGTATCGAAAAGCCCGGCACCGCCAGTCCGTGGATCGCCTCCAGCTCGCACAGGATACAGGCCCGCAGCTTCTCGCGCGGCGACGCCGCCAGGGCCACCGCGCCGGCCATACGCGCGCGGGCATAAATGGTGACCTCCTGCATCACAGTACAGAGTATGTCCTCCTTGCTGGCGAAGTGGTGGAAGATACTGCCGGAAAGTATGCCGACCTCGGCCGCGATATCCCTGACCGTAGTGCGGGCGAAGCCCTTCTGCTCGAACAGCCGCGCGGCGGCATGCAACAGGCGCCCGCGAGGGGAATCGGGATCCGTCAGGCTTCCCTCGGCCACCAGCGCGGCAATCTGCTGGCGCGGCGACACTTCGCCCGACTTCTTCACTAATGCTTGCGCCTTTTTCTGCACGAGTCCCCCTGTACCCACCGCCCTGAAATTCACTATTGAATACCAAGCGCTTGCTTGGTAGCGTTAGGGCATTCTGAGTGTTCACCCCCCGGGGTGCAAGCGTGAACAAGACAACATGCGGACCAATGCCCCCGCGCGGGGCGAGCCCCAAAAAGGAAACCCCTCATGCGCTATCAGAGCCAGCTGCGCCCCGGCAGCTTCAGCGGGCAGACCCATCTGGTCACCGGTGGCGGCAGCGGTATCGGCCGCTGCATCGCCCACGAACTGGCGAGCCTCGGTGCCCATGTGGTGCTGATTGGCCGCAGTGCCGAAAAACTGGCGCTGGTGGCGGAGGAAATTCGCTCCGACGGCGGTGACTGCAGCCTGCACAGCCTCGATATCCGCGACGAAGACGCCGTGCGCGACACCGTCGCCGCTATAGTGCAAGCGCGGCAATGTATCCACGGGCTGGTAAACAATGCCGGCGGCCAGTTCCCGGCACCGCTGGAGCAGATCAAGAGCAAGGGCTTCGAGGCCGTCGTGCGCAGCAACCTGCTCGGCGGCTTCCTGATGGCCCGCGAAGTGTTCCTGCAGTCGATGAAGACGCACGGCGGCAGCATCGTCAATATTACCGCGGACAATGTCGGCGGCATGCCGATGATGGGGCACTCGGGCGCGGCCCGCGCCGGAATGGAAAACCTCACGGAAACCGCGGCGCTCGAATGGGCCGCTCACGGTGTCAGGGTCAATGCCGTAGCACCCGGCTATATCCTCTCCAGCGGTTTTGACACCTATGACCCGGAGTTTCTGCGGGAGCTCCTGCCCGGCTTTCGCGACAGTATTCCGCTCTACCGCCTCGGCGAGGAGGCGGAGATCAGCGGCGCCGTCTGCTTTCTCCTGTCCGACGCGGCGAGCTACATCACCGGCCAGACGCTCCGTATCGACGGCGGCTCGAGCCTGAAACACCACTCGCCGCTGTGGCGCCCGGCACCGGCGTGCGGCGGCAATCGTTTTAATGGTTTCCACCGCAGCCGCAGGCCCCAGGTCGTCGAGGAACTGGAAGCCGAGGGCAAGCTCTGATGCAGCCGATCGAATCGCGACTCGACAGTCGCTCGGCCGAGTTCAACGACAATCGCGCCGCCATGCTGGAAAGCATCGCCCGCTTTCGCGCGGCGGAACAGCGCCCGATTCAGGCGGAGCGGGACAAAGCCGAGCGCGATAGAGAGCGCGGCTGGCTGTTGCCGCGGGAGCGCCTCAACCGCCTGCTGGATCCGGGCGCGCCCTTTGTCGAGCTGTGCGCACTGGCCGGCTACAAGCTCTATGATGACCGCGACGGCAGTGGCGCGGGCGGCGGCGCCATCTGCGGCATCGGACAGATCAGCGGCCGGCGCTGCCTGGTGCGGGTCGACAACTATGCCGTCAAGGGTGGCACCATTTCTCCGGCGGGCATGGACAAGGCGCTGCGCATGCAACAGATTGCCCTGGAGAATCGCCTGCCGATCGTCACCCTGGCGCAGAGCGGCGGCGCCAACCTGATGTACGCCACCGAAACCTTTGCGCCCGGTGGGCGCGGCTTCGCCAACCAGGCGCGCCTCTCCGCCGCGGGCATTCCCCAGGTCACCGTCGTCCACGGCGGCGCCACGGCCGGCGGCGCCTACCAGCCGGGGCTGTCCGACTATGTGGTGATGGTGCGCGGCCAGACCGGCATGTACCTGGCCGGGCCGCCGCTGTTAAAGGCGGCCACCGGCGAAGTGGCGGTCGAGGAGGATCTCGGCGGTGCGGAAATGCACTGCCAGCAGTCCGGCAGCGGTGACTACCTGGCGGAAGATGACGCCGACGGCATCCGCATAGCGCGGGAGATCGTCGCCAGCTTGTGGGAGCCTGGTTCGCCTGCCGGGCAGGCTCCCACAGGCTGGACGGAACCGCGCTACCCGATCGAGGAGCTGCTCGGCCTGATACCGGCGGATAGCAAGAAACCCTACGACGTGCGCGAAATCCTTGCGCGCATCGCCGACGCCTCTGCCCTGCTGGAGTTCAAGCCGGAATTCGATCGCCAGACGTTCTGCGGCCATATCCGCATCGAGGGCCAGCCGGTCGGCGTGATCGGCAACAACGGACCCATCACACCCAAGGGCGCCAACAAGGCAGCACAGTTTATCCAGCTGTGTGAGCAGAGCGGCACACCGCTGCTCTTTCTGCACAATACCACCGGCTTTATGGTGGGCACCGAGGTCGAACAGAACGGCATCATCAAGCACGGCTCGAAGATGATCCAGGCTGTCGCCAATGCCTCGGTGCCCAAGATCAGCATCGTCGTCGGCGGCTCCTACGGTGCGGGCAACTACGCCATGTGCGGCCGCGGCTTCGACCCGCGCTTCATCTTCGCCTGGCCCAACTCGCGCACCGCGGTGATGGGCGCCGCCCAGGCCGGCAAGGTGCTGCGTATCGTCAGCGAGCAGAAGATGCAGCGCGCTGGCAAGGTGGACGAGAGTGCCCTGAATAAACTGGAAGCGGATACCGCCGCGTTTATGGCGGCCAATTCCGATGCCCTCGCCTGCAGCGCGCGTCTCTGGGACGACGGCATTATCGATCCGCGGGACACCCGCAAGCTGCTGGGGATGCTGCTGGAAATCTGCCGTGAATCGGAGCGGTTTAATCTGCGCAAAAGCACCTTCGGTGTGGCGAGGTTTTAGAAAAGTACTTTGTAGGGGCGGTGGGGCGGCCATCCGCCCATGGCCGCGATCAGGGCCCGGCAGTGCGATGAGCTTCGAGCGGCCCTGCTGCCGGTGGCCCTCCGGGAAAAAACCTCATCGGTAAATATTTCCCGAAGGGCCACCGGCAGCAGGACCTCACCCTGTGCCAGTTTGTGATTCATCGCAGATTGCGGAAATCTATCGCGGCCAAGGGCCGCTCCTACAGAAGAAGACGAATCAAACTTACGGGACAAAAATAATGATACTGACCGACGAACACCGGGAACTGCAGCGCACGGTACGCAATTTCGTGCAGCAGGAAATCAATCCCAATGTGACGGCGTGGGAAAGGGCCGGCGCCTTCCCGATCCGCGAAATTTTCCAGCAACTCGGCCAGCTGGGTCTGCTCGGCATCAGCAAGTCCCCGACCTACGGCGGCCTCGGTCTCGATTTCAGTTACGAAACGGTCTTTCTCGAGGAGCTCGGCGGCGCCCACTGCGGCGGTGTACCACTGTCCATCGCCGTGCAGACATCCATGTGCACCCCGGCGCTGGCGAACTTCGCCAGCGATGCGCTGCGCGAACAGTTCCTGACGCCGGCCATTCGCGGCGAGATGGTCGGCGCCATCGCCGTGTCCGAACCCGGCGCCGGCTCGGATGTCGCAGGCATCAAGACCACTGCGGTGGCCGACGGTGGCGACTATATCGTCAACGGCAGCAAGATGTGGATCACCAACGCACCCTGTGCGGATTTTTTCTGCACCCTGGTCAATACCGGTGACGGTGCTGCGCACCGGAACAAGTCGCTGCTGATCATTCCGGCCAAGACGCCCGGCGTGCGCGTCGGCCAGAAACTGGAAAAGCTCGGCATGCGCTCCTCGGAAACGGCGCCGGTGTTCTTCGACAATGTGCGGGTGCCGCAGAGCAACCGCATCGGCGACGAGGGTGCGGGTTTCCTGCTGCAGATGCTGCAGTTCCAGGAGGAGCGGCTCGCCGGTGCCGCACTGACCATCAAGGGCCTGGAGAACTGTGTCAGCAGCACCATCGACTATGTGCGCGAACGCCACGCCTTCGACGCGCCGCTGCTGCAGAACCAGACGGTGCACTTCGCCCTGGCCGAAATGCAGACCGAAGTCGAGTGCCTGCGCGCACTGACCTGGCAGGCAGTGGAGGCCTACGTGGGCGGCGAGGATGTCACCACACTCGCGTCCATGGCCAAGCTCAAGGCCGGCCGCCTGTCCCGCAGTATTCCCGACCAGTGCCTGCAGTTCTGGGGCGGTATGGGCTATATCGAGGAGACGGCAATCAACCGCGCCTACCGCGACTGTCGCCTGACCGCCATCGGCGGCGGCGCCGATGAGGTGATGCTCGGCATTATCTGCAAGCTGATGGGCATACTGCCGGGCAAACGCAAACCTGAGGCGTGAACCGCATGCAGACAATTGTGAGCGAAACTAATGGCATCGCCCAGATCGTCACGCTAAACAGGCCGCAGCAGCGCAATGCGATCAGCCTGCAGATAGTGGAGGAGCTGCTACAGCAACTGCAGCGAGCCGAAGAGGACAAAAGCGTGCGCGCGCTGGTCCTGCGCGGCGCGGGCGGCAACTTCTGTGCCGGAGGCGATATCGGCGACATGCTGGCGGCCCAGCAGCGCGCCAGCGACGGCGACGCGGAGGCTTTTTACCGGCTCAACCGCCGTTTCGGCGAATTGCTGGAGAAATTCAACCGCTCGCGCCTGGTGATCATTGCGCTGCTGGAGGGCGCGGTAATGGGCGGCGGCGTCGGTCTCGCCTGCATCGCAGACATTGCCATTGCCGATAGCGCGGCGAAGTTCTCACTGCCCGAAACCCGGCTCGGCCTGCCGCCCGCGCAGATAGCGCCGTTTGTGGTATCCCGTCTCGGGCTCTCCCAGTCCCGGCGCCTCGCGCTGAGCGGAGCAACCATCGATGCGCCGCAGGCGCAGCGCGTCGGTCTCTGCCACCTGCTGGCCGACGGGTCCGCAGCGCTGGAACAGGAGCTGCAAGCGCAGCTGCAGGCGATCCGCGCCTGCGCGCCCGCGGCACTGGCCGCGACCAAGCAACTGCTGCTCGCCAGTGCACAGGTCGCGGATGATGAGCAGCTGAGCCGCTTACTCGACCGCGGCGCCGAAGCTTTTTCCAATGCGATCCAGGGCCACGAGGGGCGCGAAGGTGCCCGCGCCTTCCTGGAAAAACGAGCCGCGGAGTGGCAATACTGATGTCAATCTCCCCCACCCTGTTAATTGCCAACCGGGGCGAGATCGCACGGCGCATCATCCGCACTGCCCGCGCCGAGGGCTACAGCACCGTGGCGGTCTACAGCGATGCGGACCGCGACGCACTGCACACGCGGGACGCCGACCGCGCCCTTGCCATCGGCGGCCAGACTCCCGCCGAATCCTATCTGGATATTGACAAGATCATTGCCGCCGCCCAAAAAGCCGGTGCCGCCGCGGTTCACCCCGGCTACGGCTTTCTGGCGGAAAACGCCGGGTTCGCCCGCGCCTGCGCCGAGGCCGGCTTGGTATTCATCGGCCCGTCCGCCGAAGTCATCGAGCTGATGGGCAACAAGCGCAGGGCCAAGGACTTTGTCGCGAACGCCGGAGTTCCCTGTATTCCCGGCTTCTCGCACTCGGATCCGGGGGGCAGCCAGGGCGACGACACGCTGATGGCCGAGGCGCAAAGAATCGGTTTTCCCCTGATGATCAAGGCCGCCGCCGGCGGCGGCGGCCGCGGCATGCGCCTGGTGCAAGATGCGGGCAGCTTCGCCGCGCAGCTGCGCTCTGCGCGCAGTGAGGCGCTCGGCGCCTTCGGCAGCGACGAAATTATCCTGGAAAAGGCGCTGCTGGACGCGCGCCATATCGAGATACAGGTATTCGCAGACAGCCACGGCAATGTCATTCATCTCGGCGAGCGCGACTGCTCCATCCAGCGGCGGCACCAGAAGATCGTCGAGGAGTCGCCCTCCCCGGCCGTCGATGCGCAACTGCGCGAGAGGATGGGCGCGGCGGCTGTGGCCGCGGCGCGCGCCTGCGGCTACCTGGGTGCGGGCACGGTGGAATTTTTACTTGACCGCAGCGGCGACTTCTATTTTCTCGAGATGAACACCCGCCTGCAGGTGGAGCACCCGGTCACCGAGATGGTCACCGGATTCGATCTGGTGGCCTGGCAGCTGGCGGTCGCGCGCGGCGAGCCGCTGCCGGTCACCCAGCAGGCGGTGACGCAGCGCGGCCATGCCATCGAGGTGCGGCTCTACGCGGAGGATCCGGAAAATCAGTTCCTGCCGCAGACCGGCCCCGTTCACCACTGGCGCGAACCGGCCGGGGAAGGTATCCGCATCGACCACGCGCTGCTGCAGGGCAGCGAAGTGTCGCCCTTCTACGACCCGATGCTCGGGAAGCTGATCGCCTGGGGGCGGGACCGCGAGGAGGCGCGGCGCAGGCTGCACCGCGCCCTCGGCGAGCTGCAGCTGATCGGCCCCAAGAACAATATCCACTTCCTGCGCCAGCTGCTCCAACAGCCGGGCTTTGTCGCCGGCGAAGCCACTACCGCGTTCCTGGAAGATGCCAACTGGTATCCGGCGCAGCCAGCGCCGGACACCTGGACGCAGGCGATCGCCGCCGCACTGAACCACGAGCGCCATCTGCGCGCAGCGGACAGACGCAGCGGGCGCGCGAACTGGCGCAGCGGCGACCACAGCCTGCCGCTGCATTACCAGCTGCAATGTGATGCACAGGAATTGCACTGCCGGCTCGCCTGTCGCGGCGGGCACAGCTATCGCGTAATGGTGGAAGGCCGGGATTTTGACATCGAAGTGCGGCAATTCGCCGACCGCTGCGCTCGGCTGACCGTCGACGGTGTCGAGCTTGAGCAGCGCTTTGTGCGGGTCGATAACGCGCTATTTCTGCTGCGCGACGGCCGCCAGTGGCAGTTTGTCGATACTACGCAGGCTCCGGCGCGCACCGCGCTGGCACAGGGCAGCGGTCACATCACCGCGCCGATGGACGGCTGCATCGTGGAAATTCATGTACAGGCCAACCAGGCCGTCCGCTGCGGCGACACCATCGCCGTTATGGAGGCTATGAAGATGGAGCACCCGCTGAAAGCCGATCGCGATGGCACTGTCATTAAGCTGGCCGCGTCTGCCGGTGATCAGGTGCGTGGCGGTCAATTGCTGGTGCAGATCGAGCCAGTGGAAATCGCCACCGGCGCGACTTCCTAGAGGAACTTGCTAGAGGAACTTGCCAGAGGATCTTGCCGTGTTCGATATCGATGCGACCCGCCCAGCCAGCCCTTTCTACAATGACAGCCATCACCAGTGGCGTGCGCAGCTGCGGCGCTTCGTCGACCGGGAGATCATGCCGTTCGTCACCGAATGGGATGAGGACTGCACCCTGCCGGCGGAGCTCTGGCGCAAGGCGGCGGATGTCGGGCTGCTGCAGATGGGCTATCCGGACAATTATGGGGGTATCGAAGCGGATCCCTTTCACACCATTGTCGCCGCCGAGGAACTGGCGCGCTGCGGTGCCGGCGGACTCTATGCGAGCCTGATGGTGCACAGCATCGCCCTGCCGCCACTGGTGCACTATGGCAGCGATGCGCTCAAAGACCTGGTCGTCGCCGCGGTACTGAGCGGCGAGAAACATATTTCGCTGGCGGTGACCGAGCCCGGCGCCGGCTCCGATGTCGCCAGTCTCCGCTGCCGCGCGGTGCGCGACGGTGACAGTTACCTTGTCAGCGGGGAGAAGACCTTTATTACCGGCGGCATGCGCGCCGACTGGTTTACCACCGCGGTCCGGACCGGCGGCGACGGCTTCGGCGGCATTTCGCTGCTGCTGATTCCCGCCGATGCCGACGGGGTAAGCCGGCACCCCCTGGACAGGAAGCAGGGCTGGTGGTGTTCGGATACCGCGACGATCTTCTTCGACCGGGTGCGGGTGCCGGCAAGCCACCTGATCGGCGCGGAGAATCAGGGCTTCCTGCCGATCGTACACAACTTCAACCGGGAACGCCTGGGCATCGCCGCCTCCTGTGTGGAGTACAGCCGAGTCTGCCTGCACGAAGCGATCGAGTGGGCCCAGCAGCGGGAAACATTCGGCAGGCGCCTCGCCGATCACCAGGTGATCCGCCACAAGTTCGCGCAGATGCTGCAGCGTATCAACGCCACTCATTCCTACCTGGAGCTGTGCGCCTGGGCCGAGCAGGAGGGGCGACTCAAGGTCACCGACGTGGCACTGCTCAAGGTGCAGGCCACCGAAACACTGGAGTTCTGTGCGCGGGAGGCGATGCAGGTGATCGGCGGTGCCAGTTATATCCGCGGCGGGCGCACGGAGCGGATTTACCGCGAGGTGCGGGTCAATGCCATCGGCGGCGGTTCCGAGGAAATTCTGCGGGACCTGGCGTCCAGACAGATGGGCATCTAAGAGCGGGGGCGATACAAATGTTCGGTTCCCACACTAATCGCCATCGGCGCCTCCGAATACCAGCGCATCACTATCTGTAATGTCGATCTATTCGCTCATCAAATTCGTACACGTTACCTGCGCTGTTCTGAGCGTGTCACTGTTTGTGCTGCGTGTCGGTCTGGACTTTAGCGGCAGACCGCGCTGGCGGCGATCCGCGCTGCGCTGGCTACCGCATGCCAATGACACCCTGCTGCTGGGCGCCGCCGTCGCGCTTGCGGTGATGGGCGGCTGGAATCCGTTCGTTTACCACTGGCTCGGAGCAAAGATCCTGTTGCTGTGCGGCTACATTGCCGCGGGTATGGTCGCACTGCGGCAGCACCTCGGCCGGCGCACGCGGCTGACCGGTGCCGCATTCGCACTCGTTCAGGTGGCCTTGATTTTCTATCTCGCGATCCGCAAACCGGCGCTTCTCTGAGCGGATAATTAGCGTTCAGAGCATCCAGCCTCAGCGGGCATCGGCATCCCAGACGTCGTGTTCTATGCCCTTGATAGCCAACCTGCGCGCATCGAACACCGGTTCGGCGATACCCTCGGCCCGCTGCGCCTCGTAGTCACCCAATACTTTAAAGGCCACGCCCGACAGCAGCAGAATGGCCAGCAGGTTAGCCGTGGCCATGAAGCCCATGGACATATCGGCCATATTCCACAGCAGGGCAAAGTTAGCCGAACTGCCGCTGTAGGCGACCCAGGCGCCAAACAGAATGAACAGGATATACAGCAGCCGGTAGCAGAAGATCGACAGGCGCGAGTGCCACAGGTAGAAGATATTCGTTTCCGCGTAGTAGTAATTGGCGATGATCGATGTGAACGCAAAGAACAGCAGCGCGATTGCAATAAAGCCGCCGCCCCAGGCACCCACCTCGCTGGCCAGGGCATCCTGGGTCAGTGTCACCCCTTCGATATTGCCGACCATATGGACGTCGGCCAGCAGGATTATCGCCGCTGTTGCGGTACAGATCAGAATGGTGTCGAGAAAAACCGAGGCCATCTGCACATAGCCCTGCACTACCGGGTGCTTCACATCCGCAGCTGCGCCGACGTTTGGTGAAGAACCCATACCCGCCTCATTGGAGAACAGACCGCGCTTGATGCCATTGGCCACCACAGCGCCGAAGGCCCCGGCTCCCGCCTCTTCATAGCCGAACGCGTTACCGATGATTTCTGCAAAAACTCTCGGCAAGTCCCCCAGGTTCATCAGCACTACCGCAAATGCGACGCCGAGATAGGCGAGCGCCATAAAGGGCACCACGATACCGGCGAAGCGGCCAATGGAGTGGATACCGCCGAACACGATGATTGCCGCCAGCAGCGCGACCACACAGCCCACCAGCAGTGGATTGACACCCCAGGCGCCATGAATGGCCGCGGCCATCGCGTTGGACTGCACCGCGTTAAAGAAGAAGCCGAAGCAGATGATCAGAAATATGGAAAACAGTACCGCCAGCCATTTCCACTGCTTGCCCAGTCCCTTTTCGATGTAATAGGCGGGGCCGCCGCGGTAGGTACCGTGCTCCTCGCCCCGCTCCTTGAACGTCTGGGCCAGGGTGTTCTCTACGAAGCTGGTGGTCATTCCCACCCAGGCCACCATCCACATCCAGAAAACCGCACCCGGCCCGCCCGCGGTGATCGCGACCGCTACGCCGGCGATATTGCCAGTGCCGACACGGGCGGCCGCACTGGTCGCAAAGGCCTGGAAGGAAGAAACGGAATCGTAGTGTTCCTTGCGGAAGCTGCGCTTCATCACCGTCAGCATATGGCCGAAATGGCGGAACTGGATAAAGCGGCTGTGCCAGGTGAAATAGAGCCCGGCCGGCAGCAGTCCGGCGATCAGTATCCCCATCCACCAGAGTCCGGCGATACCGCCCCAGGTGATCGAATTGCCCCAGCCGACCAGGCTGGCGAGGATATCCAGAAAGCCCTGCATCGCGCGCTCCCGCCTAGGACTGTGCCGCGCGCAGCACGACTGGCGCGGAAAGAGACTTCTGTATAAGCCTAGTCGAGAACCGGGAAAGCGAATAAAAGCGCTGTGTCTCGGCGGTCGGCAATACCGGACCGCCGCATACCAGGGAGATTAAAGGAAGATTTCCCGGGCGCGCTGCGGTGACACCACCTTGCGCCCGCACGATTCGGCGACGCGGACCAGCGCCTCGATCAACTGGCCGTTGCCACTGGCCCGTTCACCGCCGGGCAGGTAGAAGGTGTCTTCCACGCCGGAGCGCAGGTGGCCGCCCAGTTCGGCCGTCTTGCGGTGCACCGGCCAGATCTCCCCGCGGCCGATCACAGTGCTCTGCCACAGGGCACCGGGCTTCATGTACTTTGGCAGCAGCTGCAACAGCTCGACATCCGCCGGCATGCCGGAGGCCACGCCCATCACCAGGTTGTAATTGGGCTTGTCGACCATGCCCACGTCGCTGAACATGCCCACGGAGCGCACTATGCCGACGTCGAAGCACTCGAACTCGGGCCGGGTACCGGTTTCGCGGCAGACCGCCAGCAGCTCCTCCACCTTGTCCACCGGGTTCTCAAACACCATCGGCGGCCAGGCCCAGGTGCCATCGGTGCGCGCCTTGAGGTAATTGAGGCTGCCGGCGTTGCAGGCGGCAATCTCCGGGCGGCCGGCGCGAATGCACTCCAGTGCGCCCTGCTGGTCGCGGCCGATGGTGCCGGTGGTGAAGTTCAGGATGACATCCGGGCAGGCCGCGCGAATGGCGTCGGCAATCGCGAGCGCCACCTGCGGATCCCAGCTCGGCAGGTGTCCCCTGCCCGGCTCCTGCGCACGGAAATGCACATGCATTACCGAGGCGCCGGCATCGTAGGCCTCCCGCGCCGACTGCGCCATCTGTTGCGGGCTGACCGGCACCGGGTGTTGCTCCGGGTTGGTCAGCACCCCGGTCAGGGCACAGGTGATCACCACTTCATCCGACATCGCTGCCTCTCCTGCATTATTTTTATCTGTGTCACGCACGCCGCGCGCCGGAGCGCCGCCCGGCGCACGCCATGCCCCATGCACACCACCACCAAGCGCTTGCTTGGTTTGGCAGCCTAGCACAGGCCGCGGGCCGGAAAAAGGCAACTTGTATCACCCTGCCCCGCCCGGCAGAATGCGCCGCGTAGCAGAAAAAGGAAGTGTCCCCATGAGCGAGTCCCCGGCCGTCAGGACGGCCCCCTACGGTAGCTGGAAGTCGGCTATCGGCGCGGAACTGCTGGTGCAGGGTAGCGTGCGCCTCAGCGAAGCCAGCCTGGTGGACGGCCGCTATTACTGGCTGGAGTCGCGCCCGGCGGAAAAGGGCCGCTCGGCCCTGGTGCAGTACTGTCCCGAGCGCGGCCGCCGCGACCTGGTGCCGGCGCCGCTCAGCGTCCGCTCCAAGGCGCACGAATACGGCGGCGCCAGCTACCTGGTGAGCGGCGATACGGTCTACTTCGTGCTCGCCGAGGACCAGCGCATCTACCGCATGGATCTGGACAATCAATTGCCGGAGCCCGTCACCGTGGCGGGCAATTTCCGCTACGCCGACCTGTGTCTCGACCGTGCACGCAATGCGCTTATTTGCGTGCAGGAGGATCATACGCCCTGCGCGGGCGGTGGCGAGGCCCGGGCGCGCATTATCGCCATCGATCTGGATCAGTCGCTTAAAAGTGATCCGCGGGTGCTGGCCGAGGGCGCCGACTTCTACTCGAACCCGACCCTGAACCCGGACGGCACCCGCTTGAGCTTTCTGCGCTGGTACCACCCGAACATGCCCTGGGACGGCACCGAACTGTGTATCGCGGAGCTTGACGCGAGCGGCGCCGTTATCAACACCGAGCGAGTCGCCGGCGGCGACAACGAATCCCTGTTCCAGCCCCAGTGGTCGCCGGAGGGCGAACTCTTCTACGTCTCCGACCGCAACAACTGGTGGAACCTCTACCGCCTGGGCAGCAATCAGACGTTGTGGGAAAAACAGGCCGAGTTCGCTACACCGCAGTGGGTGTTTGGCATGTCCACCTACGGTTTCCTCAACTCCGACGAAATACTCTGTACCTATACCGAGGAAGGCCGCTGGCATCTGGCGATACTGGACATACACAGCGGCGAGCACCGAATACTGGAGCAGCCCTACAGCGATATCGAGAGCCTGCATTGCGAAAGCCACCGCGCAGTCATGATCGCCGCTGGAGCGGATACCTTTCCCGCTGTCGTTGGCTACGACAATCACAGCGGCAAGTTCAACACCATCGCCAGCAGCAACAGTAACCCGCTGCCGGAGGCGGTATTCTCCCTGGCCCAGGAAATAGAGTTCCCCGCCGGCGAGCGCAGTGTGTACGGCTTCTACTATCCGCCGTACAACCCCGCATACGTCGCACCCGCAGGGGAGAAGCCGCCGCTGATAGTGTTCAGCCACGGCGGGCCCACTGGCGCCACCTCTGCCGGCCTCAATCTCAAGGTGCAGTACTGGACCAGTCGCGGCTTTGCGATTCTCGACGTCAACTATTCCGGCAGCACCGGCTACGGCCGCGACTATCGCGAGCGCTTGAAAGACAGCTGGGGAATTACCGACGTGGAAGATGTCTGCGCCGGCGCCGAATACCTGGTGGCCAAGGGGCTCGCCGATCCGGAGCGGCTGCTGATCAAAGGCGGCAGTGCCGGCGGCTATACGGTGCTGGCCGCCCTGACCTTCCACGAGACTTTCAGGGGCGGCGCCAGCCATTACGGCATCGGCGACCTGACCACGCTGGCGCGGGACACCCACAAGTTCGAGTCCCGCTACCTGGACAAGCTGGTGGGGCCATGGCCGCAAGCGGAACACATCTACCGCGCGCGCTCGCCGATCAATCATGTCGAGCGGCTGAACTGCCCGGTGATCTTCTTCCAGGGCCTCGAGGACAAGGTGGTGCCGCCGAACCAGGCCCAGACCATGGTCGACGCGATAAAACGCCAGGGCATCCCGGTAGCCTATATCACCTTTGAAAACGAGGGCCACGGCTTCCGCAGTGGCGACAGCATTGTGATGGCGCTGGAGGGCGAGCTGGAGTTCTACAGCCGTATCTTCGGCTTCCCGCTGCCGGAACCCGGTCCGGGCATCACTATCGAAAACCTGGATCACTGACGCCATGGGCAGATGGAGACCACCGCGTCCGCGCGGTTCCCGCTATATCACGCCGGAGGGTGCGCGGCGTATGCGTGCGGAAGTAAAACAACTCTGGGAAGTGGAGCGCCCGCGGGTGACACAGGCCGTGAGCGACGCGGCCAAACTGGGCGACCGCTCGGAAAATGCCGACTATATCTACGGCAAGAAGCGCCTGCGCGAAATCGACAGCCGCGTGCGCTTTCTCACCAAGCGCCTGGAAGAGATCACCGTTGTGGACCGCATCCCGGACGACCGGGAGAAGGTGTTCTTTGGTGCCTGGGTCACGCTCGAAGACGACGACGGCAATACCCTGACCTATCGCATCGTCGGCCCCGATGAATTCGATGTTAAGGCCGGCCTGATTTCCATGGACTCCCCGGTGGCCCGCGCCCTGCTCGGCCGCCGCCTGGACGACGAAGTGGACCTCCGGAGTGGCGATCAATGGTTGACCTATTACGTGGTGGATATCCGCTATCAGGAACAATCTGGATAATGCCCGCGCTTCCATGAGCGCGCACGCTCGGACACGTCCGCCAGCAAAACGCCCCTGAAACTGGGCTTTGCACATTGGCCAGGTGTTACAAGAAAATAGCTTCTATTTCGTTCCGATATATAACCCGATTCTAATAAATGCCAATCGGCAAAGGAGCTCACCGTGGGAAGTTCAAGCTGGGTTGTAAACGCCATCACCAAGGCGGATGCGCAATGGGAAGCTGCCAGGCCCAATATCATCGGCAATAGCTACAGCGACGTCAGCGACGAGGCGGGCCACCAGTATGTAGACCTGGTCATGGAGGGCGGCGGCATGCTCGGTATTGCCCTGGTGGGCTATACCTACATGCTGGAAAAGGCGGGCATCCGCTTCCGCAAGATCGCAGGAACCTCTGCCGGCGCCATCAATGCGCTGTTCCTGGCCGCGGCCGGAACCCCGGATGAAGTGAAGAGCGAGAAATTATTGGCCATCATGGCCAGCGCCGATTTCGCCAGCTTCGAGGACGGCGAGGACTATTGCAGGAAAACCGTCAAACGCCTGCTCAAAAGCCAAAGCGCCTTCGACAATGTGCTGCTGCACCCGGTAGACTCCTACCGCACAATCAGACATCTGCTCAGGCGCAAGGGCCTGAACCCCGGCAACAGTTTCAAACAGTGGTTGCAGGACCAGCTGAAGCAGCTGGGCATCGAGCACACCGCGCAACTGAACACCCGCATCAACCAGTTCCCGCCGCTGCAATACCGCGGCGTGAGGGACACCCGGGTCGGCAGGGGCGAGGTCGCGCTGGTAGCCGCCGATATCACCACCGAAACCCGGGCCGTGTTCCCCGGCAAGGCCGCGCTTTACTTTACGAACCCCGACGCCGTCAACCCGGCCGAGTTTGTGCGGGCGTCCATGTCGGTACCCGGCTTCTTCGAGCCCCATACCGTGAGGGACATCCCGCAGCTCGGCGCCGACACCGCGGTGTCAGAAAACTGGCGCAGGATAAAGGGGATCAAGGATCCGCAGACCTTTTTCAAGAGGGGCTTCCCCAAGGACATCCAGTTTGTCGACGGCGGCATGGTATCCAACTTCCCCTTCGACATATTCCACGCCCAAACCGGTATTCCCAAGCTGCCGACTTTCGGCGTCAAGCTGGAAGTGGATCTCTACCAGCCCAAGACCAACAGGATTGGCCGCTTCACCATGGGCCTGATCAACACCTGCCGCCATATGCTCGACAACCACTTTCGCGCCAGCCTCAACGCCGAGTACCACGCACTGGTGAAGGAGATCGCGATTCCCCCGCTGGACAACGGCGACCAGCCGCACTGGCTGGATTTCTCCATGCCCGAGGCCCACTGCGAGCACCTGTTCCTGTGCGGCGCCAGGGCCGCCGTCGATTTCCTGCGCACCGACCCAGGCAATCCAAGCCAGGGATTCAACTGGCGGGAATACTTGAAGCTGCGCCAGCCCACAATCGTCGAATCAGAAGCAGTCAACCCGGAGCTCGCGACACAGGAGAGCTAGGTGCGGCTGCAACAAACCTGGGTAGCTGCTGAGCATTTCGCGCCACAGCGGCGCGAAAAATGCAGCCTCCGGCCCCTGGGCGCCGACTGTTCCCATCAACGCATTCACTAGAATTAGGGAACCACCGATCGCAGGGGCTGCCAGTCGAGAATCCGATGCAAGATGCGCCGAGGGCCAGTGACGCGGAAGGAATCCCCGACACGCTCCGAGTGTTTATAGACTCGGAGAGTGTTGTCGCCTTCGCCATCGCCCTCGGACTGGGCCTGCTGATCGGCCTGCAGAGGGAGCGCACTGCGGACCGCCTCGGCGGCATCCGCACCTACCCGCTGATCGCGATCTTCGGCGTGCTCTCCGCCCTGCTCAGCCAGCTGCAGGATAGTTTGTGGCTGGTGCCGACAGGCCTGCTGTGTATGACGGTGTTGATTGTGCTCGGCAATCTGGAGCGCATGCGCGGCGAGCAGGAAAGCAGTGGCATCACCACCGAGATGTCGGCGCTGCTGATGTACCTGCTCGGCGCCTTCCTGGTACTGGGCGAAAAGACCGTGGCCGTCGCCATAGGCGGCACCGTGGCGATACTGCTGCACCTGAAGCCGGGCATGCACAAGTTTGCCCGGCGCCTGCCGGAAGAGGATCTCCGCGCAATCATGCGGTTTGCGCTCATCTCCCTGATCATACTGCCGGTGCTGCCGAACCGGACCTTCGGCCCCTACGATGTGCTCAATCCGTTCAAGATATGGCTGTTAGTGGTACTGATCGTCGGTATCGGCCTCGGCGGTTACGGCGCCTACAAACTGATTGGGGCGCGCGCCGGCACCGTGCTCAGCGGGGTGATCGGCGGGCTGATTTCTTCTACCGCCACCACCGTCAGCTATGCGCGCCGCGCCCGACTCGAGAAGGGCGTCGCCGGTATTGCGGCACTGGTGATACTGATTGCCTCCACCAGCATGTTTATCCGCATGTTCGTGGAAATCGCGGTGGTGGCGCCGCGCATGTTGCCGCAGCTGCTTCCGCCCCTGATTGCGCTGCTGGCGGTAAGCTCCGTTACCTGTGCCATCGGTTACCGTTTCTTCGAACACCGGCAGAACGAGATGCCGGAACAGATCAACCCGGCCGAGCTGATGCCGGCCCTGGTGTTTGCCGGGCTCTATGCGGTGATCCTGGTGGCGATCGCGGCTGCGCGTGAATATTTCGGCAACCGCGGCATCTATGTGGTCGCGCTGATCTCCGGCTTTACGGACGTGGATGCGATCACGCTGTCCACCGCCAACCTCGCGGGCAATGGCGTGCTCGCCCCCGCGACGGCGTGGCGCGCGATGGTAATCGCCACCCTCGCCAATATGTTGTTCAAGGCGGGCGTGGCCGGTATTCTCGGCGGCCGCGCGCTGCTCCGCTATCTGGCAATCCTGTTTGCCGTCCCTCTCACAGCCGGGATTGCGGTGCTCGCGCTCTGGCCGGGCGGATAGCGTCAGAGAAAGAGTCATTCCCGCTCTAGCGATATCCTGAAGCGTCGCGGAGCCCGCGCAGACAAGCGATAAAAATAGAATAATTTTGACCAAGCCTCATGTGCCTTTCGAAGCCATTTAAAATCAAAGACAAAATTAAAACCAAAGTGAGCCGGCACCGATATACTCCGCAAACGCATTGCGCTATAAATAGCGCCCCTGAATGACAAACGGATTTGTAAATCGGTCGATGAAAAAAATCAGAATCTACTTTGCGCTCGCAGTGTTACTACTGCCGGCAACTTTCGTCCAGGCCGATGGCCTGCAAAAACTGCGGGAAAAAAACTGGAATCACGGCTCGGAAAACTGCGACCTCAATCGGGACCCGCCCATCGAGATCTACCAGCACGACGCCGACACATTTATCCTGCGCCAGAACCGCTGCCTCAATTACGAAGCGCCATTTATCTATGCCCTGTTCGGCGAGAAGATACTGTTCCTGCAGGACACCGGTGCCACTGCCGACGCCGAGCAGTTTCCGCTCTATGAGACAGTGCGGTCGCTGATTGAGCGGCGCAAGGCCGCCGGTCACGCAGAGCCGCAGGAATTGCTGGTGACACACTCCCACGGCCACAGGGACCACAAGGCCGCGGACGGCCAGTTCCTCGACAAACCCGGCGTGACCCTGGTGGCGGCGGAGCCGGACGCAATTCGCGAACACTTCGCACTCGGTGACTGGCCCAACGGCTCCGCCAGACTCGACCTGGGCGGGCGCGAACTGACCATCATTCCCACGCCTGGCCACCATGCGCAGAGCATCTCAGTCTACGATTCGCACACCAACTGGCTGCTGACAGGCGACACCTTTTATCCCGGCCGGCTGTATATCGACGACTGGGAAGCCTACCGGGCCAGTATTCAGCGGCTGGTGAATTTTTGTGAGGGCAACGAAGTATCCGCGCTGCTGGGCAGCCATATCGAAATGTCCAGTACACCGGGCCGCGACTACCCCAGGGGCAGCAGCTTCCAGCCGGATGAAGCCCCGCTGCCACTCGCGGTCGCCGACCTGCAGCTGCTGCACACCGAGCTGCAGGCGATGGGCGCCGAGCCGCAGCACAAGGTGTTGGACAAATTTATCATCCGCCCGAAGACCAGATTCGAACAGTTCCTCGGCTGGACGCTGAAGAAGCTGGGGTTCTGAGCCCGGGAATCCACCAACCATGCCAGCGCTGCCGCGGCAGCGCGCCCCGTCCTTGATTTCGGCCCGGCAAAATACGGATACTGGCACCCTGCCCCCTGGGCCCCTATCGAAATCGCAAACGGGACAATAATAATGAAAGCCTGGTCTCACGCCCTGATCACCGGCGCCGGCAGCGGCCTCGGACTCGGGATTGCCATTCGCCTGCTGCGCCGCGGCAGCAAAGTCAGTGTGCTCGACCTGCAGGTCAGCGAGGAGAGCTCGGCGCAGCTCGACCGCGCAGCCCGCGAGGGCGCGGGCGAGTGGCAGTTCCTGCGCATCGATATCACCGACGCCGCGCGCGTGCGCGACGCGGTCGCGGAAGCGGTGCGCGCGTTCGGACCGCCGGCACTGGCCCTGAACTCCGCCGGTATCATCATCAACAGGGCCGTCGCGGATCTGACGGCGGCGGAGTTCCGGCAGGTGGTCAATGTAAACCTGAATGGCAGTTTCCACTTTGCCGCCGCCGCCCTGCCCCATATGCAGCGGAGCGCGCGCCTCGCGCTGATCGCCTCGATGGCCGGTCTGACCAGCAACTACGGCTACGCCGCCTACGGTGCCTCCAAGTTCGGCGTCGTCGGTCTCGCCACCACCTTGCGTATCGAATATGAGCCGCTGGGCATAGGCATCAGCTGCATCTGCCCCGGAGAAGTGCGCACGCCGATGGTGAACGGCGAGAACGCCAGCGGCAACCCCATTTCGCTGGAGCTGAAAAGGCTCGCCGGCTCCCTGGATGTCGATACGGCCTGCGATAAGATTCTGGCGGGGCTGGATGCCGGCCGCTGGCAGATCATCCCCGGCGCGCGCAGCAAACTGACCGCCTTTCTCAACCGCCACTTTCCCAATGTGTTTTACCGCTTCTGCCGCGGATTGCTGAGAAAGGCGGTAATGAAGTTACATGCCAGCACCTGATAATTTTCACATTCCGCAGATGGGTGACTGATAGCTTGACCCCAGTCAACCGTTACAAACCCCTCGGTCACAGCTCCACTTTCGCAGGCGCTTGAATCCACGGCGCAGTGCGATAGTATGCTGAGCGAACTATTGGCTTCCATCTTTGCAGGCATTTGTAAAGATAGGTAAAGCACTGCAGTGACAGCGAGACCCTGCCACGGCGACTCCCACCGATTGGGAATCGACCCGTACATGGTTGCCGCCACGGCATCATGAGATGGATGCCTCAGAAGCTTCTCTGCCCCTTCAGTGCGAAATAAACGCGAACCCTTCGGAGAACTTATGCGTAAATCCCTGATCGCGACCGCTATTAGCGCCAGTCTGGCATTGAGCGCTTGCTCAGACGACAAATCGACCAATAACCAGGCCACAACTGACACCGCTCCGGCAGCCAGCACCCAGGGCCAGGCCGCCATGAACAAGTCGGCGACAAACCCGCTCCTCAAGCCCAGCCCGCTGCAATACGAGGCGCCGCAGTTCGACCTGGTGAAGATCGAAGATTTTCGCCCGGCCTTTGAAGCGGGCCTCAAGGCGCACGTCGAAGAGATCGCTGCGATCACCAAGAACCCTGAGCCGCCGACTTTCGACAACACCATTGTTGCAATGGAAAAGACCGGTGCGCTGCTTTCTCGCGTTGCGCGTGTATTCTTTAACCTCGCGAGCCTGAACTCCAACGAAGAAATTCAGGCGATTCAGGGCGAGGTGGCACCCAAGATGTCCGAGCACAACGACAATATTTATTTGAACCCCGAGCTGTTTGCCCGTGTTAACAGCATCTACAAGCACAAATCCAAGTTGAATGCGGAAGACCAGCGTCTGATAGATTTCTACTACGACCAGTTTGTCCGCGCCGGCGCCAGGCTGTCGGAACAGGACAAAGCGCAGGTGCGCACAATCAATACCGAGCTGGCCAAGCTTTCTACCGAGTTCAACAACAACATCCTCGACTCGTTCAAGAACGATGTGGTCCTGGTGAAGGATAAGAAGGAACTCGACGGTTTGTCCGAGGAACAGATCGCCTCGCTAGCGGCGGCAGCCAAGGGAGCCGGTAAAGAGGGCTACATGATTTCCCTCGTCAATACCACCCGCAATCCGATCCTGGGCAGCCTGAAAAACCGCGAGCTGCGGCAGAAGATCTGGGAAACCTCGGCCAATCGCGCCGCTGACACCAACGGCCCGCTTCTCGTTCGCATGGCGGAGCTCAGGGCCGACAAGGCCAAGCTGCTCGGTTACTCGGATTGGGCGTCTTATGTGACCGCCGACCAGATGGCCAAGACGCCGCAAGCGGTATACAAGATCCTCGACGATCTCGCGCCCAAAGCGGTCGCCAAAGCCAAGGTAGAGGCCGCTGACATCCAGGCCATGATCGAGCATGAGGGCGGCGACTTCACCTTGCAGCCGTGGGACTGGGCCTACTATGCGGAAAAGGTACGGGCAGACAAGTACGACCTGGACGAGAGCGAAGTCAAACCCTACTTCGAGTTCAATCGTGTGCTGAACGACGGCCTGTTCTTCGCCATGCAGCGCCTGTATGGCATCACCGTCAAGCCGCGCGACGACCTGCCTGTATGGCACGCGGACGTCCATGCCTACGAAATCTTCAATGCGGATGGCAGCTCAGTAGGACTGTTCTACCTGGATCCCTATGCGCGCGAAGGCAAGAATGGCGGGGCCTGGATGGACGAATACGTCTCCCAGAGCCACCTGCTGGGCAGTAAGCCGGTGGTGTACAACGCGCTGAACATCCCCAAGCCGGCCGAGGGACAGCCGACGCTGATGACCTTCGATGAAGTAAGCACCATGTTCCACGAGTTCGGCCACGCGGTACACGGCCTCTTCTCGCAGGTGAAATACCCGAGCCTGGCCGGTACTGCCACGGCCCGCGACTTCGTGGAATTCCCATCACAGTTCCATGAGGACTGGAATATCGATCCGGCGGTAATCGCCAATTACGCCAAGCACTACCAGACCGGCGAGTCCATTCCGCAGGCACTGCTGGACAAAATATTGAAGGCGCACAAATTCAACCAGGGGTTCGATACCACGGAATATCTGGCATCCGCACTGCTGGACATGGAATGGCACAGCATCCCGGCCGGCACCAGGATCGAAGATTTCAATGCGTTTGAGAAGCAGGCCCTGGCCAAGCACGGCATCGACTTCGCACCGGTTCCACCGCGCTACAAGTCTGCCTATTTCAGCCACATTTTCGCCGGCGGTTACTCCTCCGGTTACTACGCCTATCTGTGGACGGAAGTGTTTGCCGCGGATGCCTTTGCCTACCTGAAGGAGCAAGGCGGCCTGAATCGCGAGAACGGCGACGAATATCGCAAGCATATCCTGTCCATAGGCAACAGCCAGGATCTGATGCAGGCTTACGTCCAGTTCCGCGACGGGGAGCCGAGCGTCGATGCACTGCTGGCCCGGCGCGGGTTACTGACCAAGTAGGGAATCTCGGAATAAGTCCAATTCGTCACTCCGGCGGAAGCCGGAGTGACGATATGCGGAAGTTCCTTAAGTGCTCGTTTCCGCCCTTCCGGACGAAATGTCTGAACCTTTTTTAGAATGAACGGCGGCGATAGGTACGGTAATTCGGCGTCCAGAAATTGCGCTCGATCGCGCGCACAAGTTTCTCTTCGTCGACGACCGGCGCCACCCCGTCCTGCTGCGCCTGCTTGCCCACCGCCAGTGCGATGTCCCGGCTGACGTCACGGATCTCCGCCAGCGGCGGCAACAGCGCCCCCTTGCCCTTCTTCACTACCGGCGCCTGCTCAGCCAGGGCATTGGAAGCCGCCATCAGCATATTGTCGGTGACCCGGTTGGCGCCGGCGGCGATGGCTCCGAGACCGATGCCCGGGAAGATATAGACGTTGTTGCACTGGGCGATCGGATAAGTCTTGCCCGCCAGCTCCACCGGTGCAAAGGGGCTGCCGGTGGCCACCAGGGCGTTGCCGTTGGTCCAGGTCAGGATTTCCTCCGGTGTCGCCTCGGCGCGCGAGGTGGGATTGGACAGCGGCATCACCAGCGGGCGCTCGCAGCCGGCGTGCAGCGCCTCGATCACCGGCTGGCTGAACAGGCTGCCCTGACCCGAGACGCCGATCAGGATGGTCGGTTTCACCTTCTCGATCAGCTGCTGCAGATTCCAGTCGGCCACGCCCTTGAGTTTGGCCGGGTCCTGGGCCAGGCTGGCCTGGAAGTCGAGCAGGTTCTTCATATCGGAAGTGATCAGCCCGTAGCGATCGAACATGAACAGGCGGCGCCGCGCCTCGGCGTCACTCAGGCCCTCGTTCACCATCGCCTTGACGATCTGTTCGGCGATGCCGCAGCCGGCCGACCCGGCGCCCACCACCACCACGCGCTGGTCGCGCAGTGTCTCCTCCCTGGTCTTGCAGGCGGCGAGAATGGTGCCGAGCGCCACCGCCGCGGTGCCCTGAATATCATCGTTGAAGCAGCAGATCTCGTCGCGGTAGCGCGCCAGCAGCGGCATGGCGTTGGTCTGGGCGAAGTCCTCGAACTGCACCAGCACCTTCGGCCAACGGCGTTTCACGGCGGCGACAAATTCGGCCACGAATTCGTCATACTCCTCCTGGGAAATGCGCTCGTGGCGCCAGCCCATATACATGGGGTCGTTCAGCAGGGTGCGGTTGTTGGTGCCCACGTCCAGCATCACCGGCAGCGTGTAAGCCGGGCTGATACCGCCGCAGGCGGTATACAGGGACAGCTTGCCGATCGGAATGCCCATGCCACCGATGCCCTGGTCGCCGAGGCCGAGAATGCGCTCGCCGTCGGTCACCACGATCACCTTCACGTTCTCCTTGGTGGCGCTGAACAGGATATCGTCCATGTACTTGCGGTCCGGGTAGGACACGAACAGGCCGCGGTGATTGCGATAGATATTGGAGAATTCCTCGCAGGCCGCACCCACCGTCGGCGTGTAGATGATCGGCAGCATCTCCTCGATATGCTGCTCGATCAGGCGGAAGAACAGCGTCTCGTTGTCGTCCTGGATCGCGCGCAGGTAGATATGCCGCTCCAGGTCGGTGCGGCACTGCTCGTACTGGTGGTAGGCGCGGCGCACCTGCTCTTCGATGGATTCCACATTGTTCGGCAGCAGGCCGACCAGGTTGAATTCGATCCGCTCTTTCAAGGTAAAGGCGCTGCCCTTGTTGAGCAGCGGCATTTCCAGCAGCGAGGGGCCGGCGTGGGGGATATATAGAGGGCGCTTGTCTTTGTTGCTCATAAACCTGCTTACATCTGCGGCGGGTGGCGAAATGGGTTGCGCGCGGAATTCGATAGTGACCGGAATTCGGGATATCAGTCAGGGAATTCCGCGCGGTGCCGGTGCGGCGAAGGCCGGAAGACTAGCGATTACCAGCTAAGATAACAAGGCTTCCGGATCGTCGAGCTGCGACGGCGCGGCTATGCTCTCCACTTCCACCGTCAGGTGGAACACCCGCGGGCAGCGCTCCTTCAGCTCTGTTTCCAGCTCGTCGATAATGCGTTCGGTGCGCTCCAACGTGGCCTGGATCACCGCGCGGGTTTCCACATACTCCCGCACCTTGTCATTCAGGCGCTCTTCCGGCACGCGTGCAAGCAGCGCTCGCTCGTGGGCGTCGATACGCGCGCGCATGTCCCCGACCAGACGCTCCTCGCGCAACTCCACCTCGGCCACCACGACAGTATGAGTCTCGTCGACGACGATGGAGCGCAGGTCGTGAAAGCGCTCTATCTCCGGGTGGGACTTGCAGATCTCCTGGAAAGCGCGCTCGACACCCGGATCGCGGATACTGGTCAGGTAGCGCATATTGATCATGCCGAGGAAGATCGCGGTCACGCCGAGCATCGCCGCGATGATGACCGAGAAACCGATATCCCAGAGCTTGTTGCCCGTCACCTGGGTCATGGCGATACCGGTGGCGGCAAGGATCACACCGGTGACGGCGATACTGTCCTCGAGCAGCACTGCGATCAGCGTGGGATCGTCGGCGTCGCGCAGGTAGCGCAGCGGATTCTTCACGCCGGCGGCACGCATGCGCAGCGCGAATTCCTTGGCCGCCACCACCAGCACATAGCCTTCCAGTACCAGTGCGATCAGCAGCACCACCACCGAGATCCATATCGGCGCTATCTCGAGGCCCAACACCGACACCGATGTCGGCCGCTCGACGATATGCAGCCGGTGCCAGGCATGCCAGGCGTGGGCCAGGCCCAGGCCGCAGCCGATGGAAAACAGCCCTATGGCACTCCACAGATTCCACAGGTATTTCTTCTGGCCGTGGCCGAAGGCGTACTCGCGGTCCGCCGGCCGCCCGCCCTTGATCAGACCGACCATCAGGAAGACCTGATTGAGCGTATCCATCAGACTGTGCACCGCCTCGTTCGTCATCGACGCCGAGTGGGTGGCCAGTGCTGCCAGTCCCTTCAGGACCGTGATGACTGCATTGACGCAGATTGCGTAGAGAACCGCTTTTTTTGAACCCTCTGCCATTAGCTTGTGCCGACTGTCCCTATCTTTCTGATTGAACTGAGTTACCCAGGTGTTGTTGCAGGTGTTGTTTCGCCCCTCGATGTCGCGCGGCTACTCGAGCGTGTCGAGGGTTCCAACGACAGTGACAAATTTGTGTTGCATTTCAATCCCCACCACATCGACTTCACTACGCTGCTTATCTTATACACAAACCGGGCGATATTCCGTGTAACTTTGCGCTTTAAACGGCAACCCGACTCCGAAAGCTTTCTATGCTTTTCGGAAGGAAAACTTCAACTCGGAGCAATTCGGAAGGAAAACTTCAACTCGGAGCAATTCAAAGTGCTGATTTTAAGGAGTATGACTCTATGGGTACTGGCGGCGGTGCTCCCCTGGGTGGCCGCGGCCCAGCCGAACCCGAAAATCCCGCCCTCCATCACCACGCCTGATAAGGCTGAGACACGTATAGGCACTCTGGAATACTGGGATGGTGTGCCGACAGTGGAGACTGCCGAGCGCGTGCGCGACACACTGGATTTCACCCGGGCATTGAACGTCTTCAACAACAGCTTTCGCGGCGCGTCTGCCTACGCCATTCGCGCGGGATTTCTCAGCATCGGCGCCAAGGACAACGACGTACTGATATTCTCCGAGCTGATGGATGCCAACTCGCTATTCCTCACCGCGAATGCAGATACCGTCTATTACCTGTCCGCGGTGGACCTGTCGAAAGGGCCAATGGTGATCGAACAGCCGCCGATGGGACTCGGGACTATCAACGATATGTGGTTCAGCTGGATCATCGATATCGGATTCCCGGGCCCCGACCGCGGCGAGGGCGGCAAATACCTGCTGGTGCCGCCGGGTTATGAGGGCCCCCTCCCCGAAGGCGGATATTACATCGCCCACTCGAAAACCAATCGCGCGCTCTATGCGTCCCGCACCTTTCTCGTCAACGACGATCCCAAGCCGGCCGTTGAAAACATTCGCAAGCACTTGAAAATCTACCCCTATACGCCGGGGGGTATCGGCACCAGTATTGCCACCGCGCTCGAAGGTGAAGTCCGCATGAGCAAAAACCCCGCCATACCGGAGACCAGATTTATCGAAGGCAGCGGCAAAGTGTTCAACACCATTCCACCGAATGACCTCAGCTTCTATGAGATGATCAATGCCAATCTGCAGAACGAGCCCGCCGACAGCTACGACGTAGAACTCGCGGGGCAACTGGCGGCAATCGGAATAGTGAAAGGCAAGCCGTTCAAGCCAGATGCCCGTATGAAACAGATCCTCACCGACGCAGCTGCGGTCGGCAATGGCGCCGGACGCGTACTCAACTGGCGCTTCGCGGTGATGCACCCGGACTGGGCCTACTACCAGGATTCCATGTGGGGCAGCATGCTATGGCAGGGCGGCGCCTTCTTTGAGACTCCGCCGCCGATCTTTACCAAAGACGGTATGTTCAAGCCCTTCCCCCCTAGCGGTGCACGCACGCTGGATTCGCGCACCGCCTTTTACTACGGCTACACCCTCGACTCGCCCGGCATGATCATGCGCATTCCCGGTGTCGGATCCCAGTACCTGATGGGGTTTCTGGACGCGGATGGTAATCCCTACGACGGCGCCAAGACTTACAGGGTGACACTACCGAAAAATATTCCCGCCGAAAAGTTCTGGTCGCTGACCCTATACGACAACCAGACCCGCTCCATGCTCGCGACACCCCAGCGATTCCCCCGTGCCGGCAGTCAGGGCTACCCCACTCCGGCTGCGAAACCGAACCGCGACGGGTCGACTACCATTTACTTCAGCCCCACTCAGCCGGACGGTGTAGAGCGCGGCAACTGGATACAGACGATGCCCGGCAGGGGCTGGTTCACGATACTGCGCCTTTACAGCCCGCTGGAGCCATTCTTTACAAAGCAGTGGCGCCCGAGTGAGATTGAACTCGTGAACTAGGCGCCGGCATTAATCGCTCCAGCGGCGCGCATAGATTGATCGAAAGGAGTCGAGATAATGTCCCGCAGTATGTTCCCCAAGTCATTGCTGATATGGTCACTGTTTGTGTTACTGAGCGCCTGCGGCGGCGACCGCGACAGCGGGAAAGGCACGACCAAGGAACCAAGGACAGCAGGCGAGCAGATTGTCGAAGAGGAATATGGAACTGCGGTTCCCGATTCGGATGATGCTTCCGTCGAAGGCAATCCCTACGCGGCCGGGGATTCCACTGCCGCCCCCCCCGGCGGTTCCGCTCGCGGTCCCGCTACCACTTCCACCGCCGGCTACCCCACCAACGTCTACTTCGGCGACACCCATGTGCACACCGGCTGGTCCGCCGATGCCGGTATGGACGGTGCTATCCTGACGCCGGAAGACGCCTATCGCTTTGCGCTGGGCCAGGAGGTGAAGTCCAACTCCGGCATCAGGGCGAAGCTGCACCGGCGCTACGACTGGTTCATGATCACAGATCACTCTGACGGCATGGGCGTGATCAATGAAATCGTCGCCGCCAACCCGGAAATGATGGCGGACGAGACACTAAAGCGCTGGCATGACGCGCTGGCCTCCGGCGACGAAAAAGCCGCGGCAGATGCCAAGAGCGAACTGATCGTCATGCAGTCGGAAGGAAAGCTGCCGAAGCTGGTCATGGACCCCAAGTGGATGAAATCCGCCTGGGAAAAGACGGTGGACGCCGCAGAGAAGTACTACAAACCCGGCGAATTCACCACCTTCATCGCCTATGAGTGGACGGTGAACGCCGGTGGCGGCGACAACCTGCACCGGAACGTAATTTTCCGCGATGGCGCCGACCGCACCCGCACCCTATTGCCCCTGACCACATTCGAGACTCAGGATCCGGAAAAGCTCTGGGCATGGATGCAGGCCTACGAGCAGAAAACCGGCGGCCGCGTACTGGCGATTCCACACAACGGTAATCTGTCCAACGGCCGCATGTTCGAAGAGCAGCGTTTCGACGGCTCGCCAATGACCAAAGAGTGGGCCGCAATGCGGGCGAAATACGAGCCTCTGTTCGAGGTCACCCAAATCAAGGGCCAGAGCGAATCCCATCCCTCCCTGTCACCCGAAGACGAGTTCGCCAACTGGGACCTGTGGGACCGCGGCAACCTGATCGTGAAGCCGAAACCGCCCGGCGCACTCAAGTACGAATACTGGCGCGAAGCGCTCAAGAACGGCATGCGCCTGCAGGACGAGCTCGGCACCAATCCCTTCCAGTACGGCGCCAATGGCGCCACCGACACCCACACCGGCCTATCCACCACCGAGGAAGACAATTTCTTCGGCAAGTTCAAGACCCTGGAACCGAGCAACAAACAGCGCTGGAAGTTCCCGTTACTGAGCGGGCCAGGCGGAGAATATATGGGCTGGGAGCAGGCGGCCTCTGGCGTGATGGGCGTCTGGGCCAAGGAGAACACCCGCGAGTCCATCTGGGATGCGATGATGCGCAAGGAAACCTTCGCCACCACCGGCCCGCGCATACAGCTGCGCTTCTTCGGCGGTTTCGGCTTCAATGAACAGGACGCAGCAGGCGATATCGCAGCAGCGGGCTACGAAAAAGGCGTACCTATGGGCGGCAAGCTTTCCGCTGCCAAACGCGGGCAGCCAATGACCTTCCTGGTTGCCGCGATGAAAGATCCGCAGGGTGCCAACCTCGACCGCGTGCAGATCGTCAAAGGCTGGGTGGACGGCAACGGTGAGACTCACGAAAAGATTTACAACGTGAAGTGGTCCGGCAATCGCAAGAAGGACGCAATGCACCATATCCAACACGTCGGTAGTACCGTCGACCTGAAGACCGCCAAGTACACCAACGATATCGGCGCGCCGCAATTGATCGGCTACTTCAAGGACGAGGAATTCAACCCCCTCCATAAAGCGGTCTACTACGTGCGCGTACTGGAAATCCCCACGCCGCGCTGGACGCTGTTCGACAAGGTCCGTTTCGGCATCGACATGGACAAGGAAGTGCCCAAGGTGCAGCAGGAACGCGCCTTCTCCAGTCCGATCTGGTATACGCCCTGAAGGCTCAGGTTATCTAGTGACAGAGGATGTCATGAATATCTTCAAAACAGGTTCGGCAACTATATCCTGTCGACACAGACTGACGGCCGGCACGGCCCTTGCGTTGGTGATACTGGCGACGGCCTGTCAGCGCGAGTCCCCACCGAAAGATGCACCGGAACCGGAAAGCAGAGCCAACAATGTCGCCGACAAGTCCAGCGAAGCACTTGTTCAGACGACAGCAGCGCAACAAGGGGGTGGCGAAAAAGGCACAGAGCATCCGGTCCAGTCCGGCGATATGGGACTGATCGACCCGAAAGCGATTATGCAAACCAGGAAACTGGGGCCCCGCAGTTTCTCGCCCTACGCCAACCGCACATTCCCCAGCCGCGCGCTCTGGGGAGACCAGCATTTGCATACCTCCTGGTCCTTCGACGCGGGTTTTCTGGCCACGATTACCCCCGGTGACGCCCTGCGCTTTGCCCGCGGGGAACAGCTCAAGTCGACCTTTGGCGTACCTGTGCGACTGTCGCGGCCACTGGACTGGGTGGTGATGACGGACCACTCCGACTCCCTTGGTGTCACGGCAGAGATTAGAAAGGGCAATCCGGAGTATATGCAGGAGCCGACCCTAAAACAGTGGAACCAAGCCATGAATGGCGACCCGCAGGATTCGGTGGCCGCCGCCATGGAAGCCATCGCGGCGCAGAGCAAAGGCACCCTGCCGGATATTCTCAAAAATCCCAAAACATTGCAGAGCAACTGGGAAAAATATACAGAGATCATCGAAAAATATAATGAGCCCGGACGATTTACTGCATTTATCGGTTACGAGTGGACACCGAATCCCGGCCCCGGCAACAACCTGCACCGCAATCTCGTCTACCGCGACGGGCGCGACAAGGCGATTCAACAGACGCCACTCACAACCTACGAAACGGTAAACCCTGAAGATCTCTGGAAGTGGATGGCACGCTACGAGGAGACGAGCGGCGGCAGGATTCTCGCCATTCCCCACAACGGCAATCTCTCCAACGGTTTGATGTTCGCCATGGAGACCTATACCGGCCAACCACTGACGAAAGCCTACGCACTGGAGCGGCAAAAACGGGAACCCCTGTACGAGGTCACGCAGATCAAGGGCGATGGCGAGACCCACCCCGCCCTCTCTCCCAACGATGAGTTCGCAGACTTCGAGAGCTGGGACAAGGGCAACCTGAACCTGCTGCCGAAGAAACCGGAGATGCTGCAATTTGAATACGCCCGCGAGGCGCTCAAAAACGGACTGCTGCTGGAGCGGGAGCTGGGCGCAAATCCGTTCAAGTTCGGCCTGGCCGCCGGCACCGATTCCCATACCGGCCTCACCACCGGCGCAGAGGACAATTTCTTCGGCAAACACCCGGGGGTAGAGCCCGGACCCGAGCGGTACAAGCATGTCACCCTGTCTTTTGAAGGGCGCGAAGTCCTCGGCTGGGAGATGAGTGCCGCCGGCTATACGGCCGTCTGGGCCACAGAAAATAGCCGCGAGGCCATCTGGGATGCGATGGCGCGCCGTGAAACCTATGCCAGTACCGGCCCGCGCATGCTGGTGCGCTTCTTCGGCGGCTGGGACTTTACCGAGGAAGACGCCGGCGCCCGCGACCCGGCCTGGATCGGCTACGACAAAGGCGTCCCCATGGGCGGCGACCTGAGCAAAGCCCCGCAGGGCAAGAGCCCCACCTTCCTCGTCGCCGCCCTGCGCGACCCCATCGGTGCCAACCTGGACCGGATCCAGATCATCAAGGGCTGGCTCGACCAGGACGGCAAGAAGCAGGAGAAGGTCTACGACGTCGTCTGGTCCGGCGACCGCAAGGCCGGTGCCGATGGCAAACTGCCTCCGGTGGGCAACACCGTCGATGTAGAGAAGGCGGTCTGGTACAACACCATCGGCGCACCGGAATTGATCAGCGTATGGAAGGACCCGGACTTCGACCCCGGCGAAAGGGCCTTCTACTACGCCCGCATCATCGAAATCCCGACTCCGCGCTGGACCGCCTACGAGGCCAAGCGCTTCAACATCAAGATGCCGGACGAAGTGCCCATGATTACCCAGGAGCGCGCCTATACGTCACCGATCTGGTACACGCCCTAGATGGTGCCACTGGCCAGCGATTGAGTGACGCGCGACACCCCTATGCTATTACTTACTCAAGTTTCGGAGTTCGCAGGAGTTGCCAGGCCGGAAGGGAAGTGCCTTCGAGCGGCCCTGCTACCGGTGGCCACCTGGCAAAAAACCGCATCGGTAAATATTTGCCAGGTGGCCACCGGTAGCAGGGCCTCGCACTGTGCCAAGCGGGTTCTTCCTGCCCTCGATGTGAACGCCGAAACTTGAGTTACTTACTACCGGATCGAAAGGAAAGCATACCCCTCTCCCGGAACACGCTGTGAATACATCCCTGGACGCTCGTCATCGGCATCCATGCCTCATAGGGTCCCGGGAGCGGGGTATGCTTCCATTCCGCCTTACTGGTATGGAATCCAAAAAGGATCGCCTTTAGCGCTATCGAAAAAGGATTTGCCCATGCGCCACTTTTATGCGGCTCTCCTGCTGTCGGTTTTCCTGGCCGCCTGCGGCGACAGCAATGATGCCGCGGCCAGGAAGCAGGACAGCGCGGCTACTGGCGAAACTGCGTCGGCGGAGCCCATCTCACCAATGCAGGACACGCCGCCAGCGCCGACACCATCGACGACTTCGCAATCACCGCTAGCGCAAATGGCGACCCAGCCCGCCCCCGCTCCGGCCACAATCGCCGGCACCAAGCCCAATATCCTGCTGATCGTCTCCGACGATACCGGCGTGGGCGACCTGGGGCCCTATGGTGGTGGTGAGGGGCGCGGTATGCCGACTCCCAATATCGACCGCATGGCCGCCGAAGGCATGACCTTCTTTTCCTTCTATGCCCAGCCCAGCTGTACACCGGGGCGCGCGGCGATCCAGACGGGTCGCATTCCGAACCGCAGCGGCATGACCACCGTGGCCTTCCAGGGCCAGGGCGGCGGCCTGCCGAAAGCAGAGTGGACTCTGGGATCGGTGCTCAAAAAGGCGGGCTATGAAACCTACTTCACCGGCAAATGGCACCTCGGCGAATCCGACTATGCGCTGCCCAACGCCCAGGGCTACGACTTTATGGAACACGCCTTCCTATATCACGCCAATGCCTATACCTATGGCGACCCGACCTGGTTCCCGGATATGGATCCGAAGCTGCGCGCCATGTTCGACCGGGTGACCAAGGGCTCAATGTCCGGCAAGGCCGGTGAACCGGCCAAGCAGGACTGGAAGGTCAATGGCCAGTATGTGAATACACCGGATAAAGGCGTCGTTGGCCTGCCCTTCCTCGACGACTATATCGAAAAGGCGGGGATCAAGTTCCTGGAGCAGGCGGCGAAGGATAAAGACACACCCTTCTTTATCAATATCAATTTCATGAAGAACCACCAGCCCAACATGCCGGCACCCGAGTTCAAGCACAAATCCATGTCCAAGTCGAAGTACGCCGACGCGGTAGTGGAACTGGACACGCGCATCGGCCGCGTGCTGGCAAAACTGCGTGAACTGGGGCTCGATCGGAACACGCTGGTGTTCTACACGGTGGACAATGGCGCCTGGCAGGATGTCTTTCCCGATGCCGGCTATACCCCCTTCCGCGGCACCAAGGGCACCGTGCGCGAAGGCGGCAACCGGGTGCCGGCGATCGCGGTTTGGCCGGGCAAGATTCCGGCGAACGTGCGCAATCACGACATTCTCGGCGGCCTGGACCTGATGGCCACCTTCGCCTCCGTGGCCGGTATAAAACTGCCGGAGAAGGACCGCGCTGGCCAGCCGATTTATTTCGACAGCTACGACATGTCACCGGTACTGGCCGGTACCGGCAAGAGCTCGCGCGCCTCCTGGTTTTATTTCACCGAAGACGAACTCACGCCGGGGGCGGCCCGTGTCGGTAACTACAAGGCGGTATTCAACCTGCGCGGCGACGACGGCGCCCACACCGGCGGCCTCGCGGTGGACAGTAACCTCGGCTGGAAGGGCGCACAAAAATATGTCGCCACGGTGCCACAGGTGTTCGATCTGTGGCAGGACCCGCAGGAGCGCTACGACCTGTTTATGAATAACTTTACCGAGCGCACCTGGACCATGGTAACGATCAGCCAGGCGATCGAGGGCCTGATGAAGACCTATCTCGAGTATCCGCCGCGCAAGCTCCAGAGTGAAAGCTACAGTGGCCCAATCACGATCACCGAGTATCAGCGCTTCCAGTGGCTCCGCGAACAGCTCGAGAAGGACGGGGTCAAGATTCCCATGCCGACGGGAAACTAAATAACTCCAAATTCATTTGCATGAAGGCCCCGATTTTCGGGGCCTTCGTCTATTAAACAGCGGGCCCATCTTCATTATCAGGCTCGCTCGAATCCGCAAGCCGTACTAGTTACTGCCCGAGGCGCCCGCCTCCAGCTGTTTCTGTATCTTTTCCAGATTGAACGAGCCCGGCGTCTGGCTGGGTGGGTAGTCCTGCATAGTTTTCAGGAACTGAGCCACATATTGCTGCATTGGCACCAGTACGAAGGCCCGGTCCAGGAACCAGTCGTTGTAGGTATTCGCGTTGTGCTGGGCTCGTTCGAACGGATCGCGGCGCAGGTTGAACAGCAACGGGACACGGAGCTCGGTGAAAGGCTCGCGCCAGACTTCAAACGCCTTGCCGCGGTTCTCCAGGAAAACTGCCTTCCACGGCAGGTAGCGCATCGCCACTATCTGCCCGTCATCGTTGACATACATGAACACTTTGCGTGGCGATTCTTCCGTCTTGCCGCTGAAATAGTCCAGCATGTTATGGCCGTCGATATAGTTGCGGTATTTGCGTCCGTTCAAGCTGACGCCTTTTAGCAGTTGCTCCTTTATATTGGCATTGCCACCCACCGCCGCCAATGTCGGCAGCCAGTCCTCGTGGGACACGATACCATTGAGCGTTTTACCTGCGGGGAACTTGCCGGGCCAGCGGACGAACGCAGGAACCCGGTAGGCGCCCTCCCAGTTGGAGTTCTTCTCACTGCGGAACGGCGTGATACCGGCATCCGGCCAGGTATTGTAGTGGGGGCCGTTGTCGGTGGAATAGAACACGAGGGTATTCTTGGCGATACCCAGTTGATCCAACAGATTCAGCAGTTTGCCCACGTGCTGGTCGTGCTCGACCATACCGTCGATATACTCGTTGCTGTTGGGGCCACCGAGGTTCTTGTGTTCCTCGCGCACATGGGTGCGGAAATGCATGCGGGTGGCATTCCACCAGACAAAGAAGGGCTTGCCGGCCTTGTGCGCGCGCTGGATAAAGTCGATCGCCGCATTCAGCGTTTCTTCGTCCACCGTCTCCATGCGCTTTTTCGTCAGAGGGCCGGTATCCTCTATCTTTCCACCGGCAGTTGCACGAATCACGCCGCGGGGACCAAATTTCTTGCGAAACTCCGGGTCTTTCGGGTAGTCACGATTTTCCGGTTCCTCTTCCGCATTCAGGTGATAGAGGTTACCGAAGAACTCGTCGAAGCCGTGGTTCGTCGGCAGGTGCTCGTCGCGATCGCCCTGGTGGTTCTTGCCGAACTGGCCGGTGACATAGCCAAGGCTTTTCATCACGGTGGCGACGGTGGCATCGGTCTTCTGCCAGCCCTCCTTCGCCCCGGGCAGCCCAACTTTCGTCATTCCGGTTCTGACCGGTACGTTGCCGCCGATAAAGGCCGCGCGACCGGCGGTGCAGGACTGCTGGCCGTAGTAATCGGTAAAGGACAGTCCCTCCTTGGCGATGCGATCGATATTGGGCGTGAAATAGCCCATCAGTCCGCGGCTGTTGAAGCTGATATTGGTTATACCAATATCGTCGCCCCAGATGACGAGAATATTGGGCTTTTCCTGGGCCTGAACAACGCCCGGGTAGAGCAGTAGCAGTGACAGCGGGAGCAGCAGCAACCCGCGCAGCGAGGATAGGTACATCATTTCCTCCCGGAATTCTGCCTGCCTCAGATGTGACCTTCCGGGAGCGGCAGGCTAGCCCCCGGAATACTTCGAGATAAATTACTGACCGGATGCGGCTTTCAGATTTCCCCAGGGGAAAATCACCTTCCAGTCGTCCTTCATGTCGACCACCGTCCAGCCCTCCTTCGGCGCTGCCGCCAGGGCCTTGTCGAGCTGACCTACATGGGACGGGTGATCATAGGCCCACTCGCGTTTGCCATCGGTATGGTGCAACAGCAGGCCGAAACGCGGACCTTCGCCGGCCGTGGTCCACTGCAGCATCTCGAAATCGCCATCGGAATTGCCCGCCGCAAAGATCGGGCGACGGCCGATATGCTGGTAGATACCCACCGGCTTGCCGGCCTTGTCGTCAATCAGGTTGACTTCGGGCAGCTTCACAATGACGGGCTTGCCGTCGCGCATTTCATACTTGGCCTTGAGGCTGCTCCCTACCACCTGCTCGGGGGGAATGCCGTAGGTGCCCTCGGCGAAAGTGCGCATGAAATCGATGCCGCCGCCGGAGACGATGTAAGTCTGGAAATCGTTTGCACGCAGATACTTCAGTAACTCCAGCATCGGCTGGTAGACCATTTCGGTATAGGGCCTATTGGTCTCCGGGTGTCTCGCAGTGGCCAGCCATTTCTTGACGCTGTCCTGAAACTCCTCCCCGGTCATGCCGGTATGCGTGGCGGCGAGCAGCTGCATCAGCGCCGGCTTGCCTCCTTCGAGCGCTTTCTTGGTGTCGCCCTTAATGATCGAGGCAAAGGGCTCCTGCTGCTTCCACTCCGGGTGCTGCGGCGCCATTTCCTTCACTTTGTCGATGGCGTAAAGCAGCTGGAAATAGATCGGCTGCTCCGCCCACAGGGTGCCGTCGTTATCGAAGGTGGCGACGCGCTGTTCGGGGGGGACGAATCCGGGAGAGCCCTCCTTCGTGGTCTTGTCGACGAAGGAGATGATGGACTGTTTGGTCTCGCCGTCATTCCATGACGGCAGCGGATCTGCAGCCTGAACGGCTGTCATGGCACCCAAAAGGCTCAGCAGCAAACCCAGCTTCAGGAGGCCGAGCAGACGGGGTGTAAGGATCATGGCAACTCCTCGAAAACGACTACTCGAAAACAACGGTGAAGCAATACAAAAGCCCGCAATCCTTGCGCCTTATCTCACCATAGCCCGAAAAACGAGTATGTGTGAATCAACGACGCTAAATACCATCCGGTCAGCGGAACCAATTGCTCGATCGGTAGAGTTCCGAAATAAGTTGTAGCGCAGGGCGATTCACCGGCAGCTTGGCGCTCACTAAATGGCAAATATCGTCGCACCGACGTTTGGCTGCCCCCATTACGTGAGCAGAAATTGGGCACCAGGCATAGTCTGCTCTGCTGCTTCTCCCCTAAGTCATTGACGTTATTGACAATTACACCATGCCCCGGTCAACCATAATGGCGTAAAATGCATTCACAATAATCCTGTCTGTGACAGAGGCACCGCTATCATGGAAGTTCACGGATAGAAACCCGCACCGCAAAAGTGTCGTGGCAAAAAATAAAATGACAGACCTCTGAGGAATCCATGCCGACCACCCTGCGCATCCTGCTGCTCGTGCTTTTCATTTGCGGCTGCGACAAAAATTCCCAACGAGACCCGTCGCAAGGTGGGGCCAAGGCAGATGAAAGCGCCGCTTCCGAGCAAAACACCACCTATCCGCAGGCAAAAGGTGACCAAACTGGAGACATTGGTTCCGACAAAGGTACCGGTCCCGGAACCTACATAGGCTCGCAACAGTGTGCCGCTTGCCACAGCGAGCAGTTCAAGGCCTGGCAGGGCTCACATCACGACCTGGCCATGAAAAAGGCCAACGACGAGACTGTATTGGGCAATTTTGAAAACGCGGAATTCGATTATTTCGGCACGGTCTCGCGGTTCTACAAAAAGGACGGCAGTTACTTTGTCCGCACGGACGGTCCGGATGGCGAGCTGCACGATTACCCCATCGCCTACACCTTTGGTGTCTATCCACTGCAGCAATACCTGGTGGAGTTCCCCGGCGGCAAGATGCAGGCGCTGAGCATCGCCTGGGACAGCCGCAGCGAGTCAGAGGGCGGCCAGCGCTGGTACCACCTGAATCCGGACGAGCACATCAAACACGGCGACGAGCTGCACTGGACCGGTCTCAATTTTAACTGGAACTTCATGTGCGCCGACTGCCACTCCACCAATCTGCAGAAAAACTACGATCTCGCCGCCCAGACCTACAGCACATCCTGGTCGGAAATAAATGTGGCCTGCGAGGCCTGCCATGGCCCGGGTGCCAGCCATGTGGAGTGGGCGCAAAACCCGAAACCCGACATTGCCGACAAAGGCCTGGCGGTTTCCTTCAGCGGGCGCAAACAGGCCGTCTGGGCCATGGACACCGAAACCGGCATCGCGCACCTGCAGCACCCGGCCGACACACAGACGGAAATAGAGACCTGCGCCCAGTGCCACTCGCGCCGCAGCACCAGCTTCCCCGGCGCTCGGGCCGGTGACGATCTGCTCGACCACTTCAACCCTGCACTTCTGAGCGAGCGCCTCTACCACGCGGATGGCCAGATCAACGACGAGGTCTACGTCTACGGCTCCTTTCTGCAAAGTAAAATGTATGCGGCGGGCGTGACCTGCAGCAACTGTCATGATCCGCACAGTCTGCAGCTTCGCGTAGAAGGGAATGGTGTCTGCGCCCAGTGCCACCTGCCGGCAAAATTCGACACCCCCGAACACCACTTCCACCCCGCCAACAGTGCCGGGGCCCAGTGCGTCAGCTGCCATATGCCCACCAAGACCTATATGCAGGTGGACACGCGCCGCGACCACAGCCTCCGTATTCCGCGCCCGGATCTCTCGGACAAGCTCGAAACACCCAACGCCTGTACCGGCTGCCACACGGACAAAGCCAATACCTGGGCTGCGGAGGTGCTGGAGAAAAAGTTTGGCAAACCCACCGAGGCGCACTACGGGGAGGCCATTTACGCGGGGCGTCACGGCCTCGCCGATGCGGAATCCAGACTGGTTGCGCTGATTGCGGACGAGTCCCAGCCGACCATCGCCCGCGCCACGGCGGTCAGCCTACTGCCGCACTATCTTTCACGAAATTCTGCGCAGTTACTGCAGGCGATCGCCCAGGGCGATGATGCGCTGCTCAATCTCGGGCTGGCCAAGTCGCTGGACTCGGTGCCGCAGCAGATACGCCCGGCACTGGCTATTCCACTGCTGTATGAAGACGAGCGCGTGACGAGTGCGCTCGCGGCGAACTCGATCGCCGCGCTGCCGATGGACAGCTACCCGGCGGCGGTACAGCACCAATTTACCGAGGCGCTGAACCATTACCTCGCATCCGAGACGTTCAATGCGGATCGCCCCGAGTCCCTCACCAACCTGGCCGCACTGCACGCGCAGCGCGGCAACCAGAAACAGGCGGAAGCCTTTTACCGCCGCGCCCTGGCGATAGCCCCCCATTACAGCCCTGCCTATATCAACCTGGCCGACATGTATCGCAGCGGCCGGCGCGAACAGGATGCCGAAGCATTGTTGCGCAGCGGACTCGACAAGGTGCTCGTGAATTCTCCGCTTCAACATTCGCTGGGGCTGTCCCTCGTGCGGCAGAAGCGCATGCAGGAGGCGCTGGAATTCCTGCGCCAGGCAGCCGAGAACCCGAATACAACCGCGCGCTACATCTACGTCTATGCCATCGCACTCAACACCGCCGGCAAGAGCGCCGATGCACTGCGTGAACTTGAACGCGGTCAGCAACTTTTTCCCGGCAACCGGGAAATCCTCTCTGCGCTCGTTTCCATCAACCGGGAAGCTGGCAATGAGCAGGCCGCCGACAAATACGAAGAAATGTTGCGCTGAATTCTGCCCAGAATACGCTGTACTGTGCACGCCCAGTAGCCGCTCGCCTTCCCAATGGCTACTCTTATCGCTGGAGATTGTCTAGCGAAAGGTAATGTGCGATGCGCCGGTTCAGTCAAATATTGTTAATGGCCTGCATGCTCGCCGCCTGTGGTGGCGACCGGGATCAACAAAAACCGGACAAAGATTCGGCAGAGCCGGCACAAACCGATGAGTTATCCGCAACCGAGTCGGTCACAAGAAACGGCACCGGGACCGGCAATGCAAGGGAAATTTTGGTTGAAGAAGAACTGGGCGATGCGCCTGGTGAAATCGCCGACAACGTTTATTTCGGCAACTTCCACGTCCATACCAGCTACTCGTTTGACGCCGTGACCAACGGCGCCACCACGGTTCCGGCAGACGCCTACCGCTGGGCCAGGGGCGAAGCCATTCCCGCCGGTGTGCTCGGTGGAGAGTTGCGCATCAACCGGCCGCTGGACTTTTACGCAGTCTCCGATCACGCCGAATATCTCGGGGTCTTCAAGAAAATGTATGACCCCAACAGCCCGGCCAGCAAGTTGCCGATCGCCAAGGAAATCACCTCGAAAGACACCAAGGTGGCCTTCGATGCCTATGCGCGGGTGCTCGACTCGATGCAGCCGGGTAAATCAGACCCGGCCCTGTCAGACCCCGCGATTACCAAGCCCATTTGGAAGGAAATGGTGGAGACTGCCGACCAATACTACGAGCCGGGCAAGCTCACCACCTTCCCCGCCTTCGAATGGACCTCGAACCCCGACAAGCTGAACCTGCATCGCGTAGTGGTGTTCCGCACTTCCGACGGTGTACCGGATATGCCCTACTCGGCCCTGGATTCGGATGACCCACGCGATCTGTGGAAGTGGATGGAGAGTGCCCGCAAGGGCGGCGCAACGCTGTTCGCCATACCGCACAACGGCAACGCCAGCGACGGACTGATGTTTCCGGTCGAACTCGACGGCGAACCGCTGACCGAAGAATACATCGCGACACGTGTCAGCAATGAGCCGGTCTACGAGGTCTCGCAGATCAAGGGCACCTCGGAGACTTTCCCGAGCCTTTCGCCCAACGATGAATTCGCCGATTTTGAAATCTGGGACTATACGTTGTCGTCGACCAAGGTGGTGCGGCCTAAAAACAAGAAAGGCAGCTATGCGCGCCAGGCCTATCTCGACGGCCTGTCGATGGCGGCCAACGGCAAGGGCAATCCCTATGTGTTCGGCCTGATCGGGGATTCCGACACGCACAATTCTGCGTCCGCAATCGAGGAGGACAATTACACCGGCAAGTTCGGTATGGAGGCCAGCCCGGAACACCGGCTCGACGGACCAATACCCGGCGATGAGGTCAATAACCAGCGCGTGCGCGAATTCAGCTCCGGCGGCCTGGCCGCGGTTTGGGCCAGGGAGAATACCCGCGAGGCCATCTGGGATGCGGTCAAACGCAAGGAGACCTACGCAACCTCGGGCCCGCGCATGAAAGTGCGCTTTTTTGGCGGCTGGGATTACAACGAGCAGAGCCTGCAGGGAGAATGGGCCAAAGGCGCTTATGCCGCCGGGGTACCCATGGGAGGTAACTTGAAGCCGGGCAGCGCCGGCAAGAAACCGGTGTTTCTGTTGCAGGCGATGAAGGACAGCACCGGGGCAAATCTCGACCGCCTCCAGATCATCAAGGGCTGGGTCGACGAACAAGGCGAGCAGCACCAGAAAATATTCAACGTCGCCGTGTCAGGCGATCGCAAACCCGGCGCTGACGGCAAGGTTGCGCCTGTGGGCAACACCGTCAACGTCGAGGACGCGACCTATACCAATACTATCGGTGCGGCACAGCTGTCTGCGGTATGGACGGACGAGGAGTTCGACCCAGCACAGCACGCCTTCTACTATGCGCGCGTCATCGAGATCCCGACACCGCGCTGGTCCACCTACGACGCCATGCGCGTGGGGCGCAAACCGCGTGACGACCTGCCGGAGACCATTCAGGAGCGCGCCTGGACTTCGCCGATCTGGTATACGCCCTAAATCGTCACGAAACGACAAATACGTTAACCCGGGCGATAACAAAGACTGAATTCACATTTGCTTTTCCAGTCGCTTCCGTTCGACCACGCCGCGATGAAATTGGCCCGGCGGCCAGATATTGCAGTCAATGATTCGGTGTATTGTCCTATCCTCATTGAATCATGACCACACTGATCCGCTCCACTTCCCTGATGGGCTATATCGATCTCGTCGAAGAACTCGGCGGCGACCCCGATGCGCAGTTGCGGAAATTCTTGATCGACCCTGAAAAAGTCCGAAAACTCGACGACGTCATCTCGCACAGCGCGATGATCCGTGTCGTGGAAGATACTGCCAACCAGCTGGAGTGCCCCGATTTCGGACTGCAACTGGCGAAAAGGCAAGACTTGATGATTCTGGGGCCGCTGGCAGTGATTGCACTCAATGCGCAGACGGTCGGGCACGCACTCGAGCAGATTATCCGCTACATGCATTACTACGCACCCGGCGTAAAGATGGAGTTGACCCGGGACGTGAAGCCGGGCATCGCACGCATGACATTCGACCTGGAAACTAAAGTCAAACAGCTCCGCCAGACCATGGATCTGACGCTTGGGGTAGCGGACAAGGCGGTCAGAATGCTGTACGGGCAGGACTTTCGCGCGAAAGAGGTCCTGCTGAAGGGAAACTCACCCCTGAGCATTCTTCACTATCACAATTTTTTCGATGCCCCTGTCTCGAAGCAGCAGCAATATTACGCACTGCTTGTCGAAACCAAAGTCCTCGAAAAACCAATCGATCGATCGGACCCGCAAATCCACGACATGCTGGAAGCGTTTGTCCAGGATGCGCTGCGCGACAGTCCTCTGACGGTACTCGCGCGCGTGGAGCACCTGATCATTCAGTTCCTGCCTACGCGCTACTGTAATCTGAAAACGATTGCCACACAGCTCGGCCTGAAACCGCACGCTCTGCAACGACAACTCGCAGCAGAGTCGCACACATTTGATCAGGTAGTCGACCGGGTACGCCGGGACCGCTCGCTGATCTATCTCGCGGAGAAGGACATGCCGATGACCCAGGTGGCGTGTCTGCTTGGCTACGCAGATCAGCGCACATTCAACCGCGCCTGCCGGCGCTGGTTTGGCGTGCCGCCTTCCGTGCAGCGCCAGCAGCTGTTACAAAAGTTGTAAGCGCCCTCACACCCACGCCCCTAGGCCAACTGAGCGGTCGCGCGCCGACCGGCAACCAGGCGCTTGCGATAGTTCCGCGGTGTCTCCCCAAACCAGCGCTGGCAGGCTCTCTGGAAAGTGCTCTGTTCAGAATAACCCAGCAGGCCGGTAATCTGGCCCAGGGTCAGGGTGGCATCTGCCAGGTACTGCGCCGCCAGATCGACGCGCACTGTATCCAGCAGCGCATCGAAACGGAGATTCTCTTCTGCCAGGCGACGCTGCAGCGTGCGCGGGTGCAGGCAAAGATGTTCAGCCACTACACCAATCTGGTATTTGCCGGTGGGCAACAATTGCCGAATCAACTGGCGGACCTGAACGCTGACTGCCTCAGCCGCGGAAACGAATTGCCTCTCGAGATAATTGGCGGCCAGCTGCTTGGTGAGCGGATTCGCCGTGGCAATGGGGCTATCCAGCATTTCTGTCGGCAACTCCATCGCACAGCAGTCCTGTCCGAACTCTACCGGGCAACCGAAATATGCGCGATATTGCTGCGCCGGCATCAGCGGTGCATGGGGCAGAAAAACCCGTCGCGGTGCAGTTTCAGAGCCGGCGAGCAACCGCAGGATCCCCAGCGCATTGCCGAGGGTCTGTTCCTGTACCTGGCACAGACGGGACAATACCGGGTCTGCCAGCTCGAAAAGCAACCGCTCGATACCTGCCGCCTCCGTGGGCTCGAGGCGCAGGTGAATGGCCGGGCTGTGCAGTGGCATGAAGCGCGTGACATCCTCGACCGCCTCGCGCGGCGTGCGTGAATTACAGGCGATCACCGCGATGCCGCCGAGCAGATCAACGCCCTGCCGGACGGCGAGGCGCAGGGCGAAATCCGGGCACCTCAGTCTCTCTGCCGTCAACTCCAGCAGCCGTGCCGAATCCCGGAATGGCAGCAGGCGATTATCCGACGGCACTATATCCGCGGGGATGCGCAGCACCTCGAGCAACGGCGCCGGATCACCGCCCAGGTCGCGCACCAGTTCACTGTATCCGGCCAGTACACTGGCCCGAATGACACTCGCCATCTGCTACTCCAAGGCTGGTTTGTCGGGATACGATAATCTTTTGTCGCAATAAAGCAATAAAAGTCATCGGAAGAAGCGCAATCTACTCGGCCACGATAAGAATAAACGTGAGAGAAACCATGCAGTCACAACATTACGACGTGCTGATCATCGGCGCCGGCCTGTCGGGCATAGGTACCGCCTGCCACCTGAGCCGGGAGTGCCCGGACAGACGCTTCGCAATCCTGGAACGGCGCGACGATGTGGGCGGCACCTGGGACCTGTTCCGCTATCCGGGCATCCGCTCGGACTCCGACATGTTCAGCTTCGGCTTCAATTTCCGCCCCTGGAACGGCCTCAAGGTACTGGCCGACGGCCCGGCCATCCGCCGCTATATCGGCGACACCGCGGCGGAGTTCGGCGTTCGCGACAAGATTCATTTTGGCGTGGATCTGAACGATGCCAACTGGTGCAGCGAGCAGCGACGCTGGACACTGCAGGCCAAGGACACCCGAACCGGTGAACCGCGCAGCTACAGCTGTGACTACCTGATCTCCTGTACCGGCTACTACGATCACCATCAGGGTTACACACCCGAGTTTCCCCGACTCGAACAGTTCGGCGGCCGCTTTATCCACCCGCAGCAGTGGCCGGAGGATCTGGACTACCGCGACAAAAAAGTGGTGGTCATCGGCAGCGGCGCCACGGCAGTGACCCTGGTGCCTGCCCTGGCTGGCGACGCGGCTCATGTGACCATGCTGCAGCGCTCCCCAACCTATGTGCTGTCTATCCCCGCCTACGACAAAATTTCCGCGATACTGCAGAAGTTCCTGCCGGAACGCTGGGTCTTCCGCATGGCGCGCTGGCGCAACATCAAGTTGCAGCGCTGGATGTTCAAGGTATCCAAGCGCTGGCCGAGCCTGATGCGCGCCCTCTACCTGCGCGGCGTGCGCAAGGGACTGGGGGAAGACTTCGATATGCGGCATTTCACCCCGGACTATATGCCCTGGGACCAGCGACTGTGCGCTATCCCGGACGACGATCTGTTCGACGCCATCAAGTCCGGCAAGGCCTCCGTCGTTACTGACCAGATCGAGAGTTTCACCGAAAGCGGCATTCGCCTGAAGTCCGGCCGGGAGCTGGAAGCAGACATCATCATCTCTGCCACCGGCCTCAAGCTGCAGGTGCTGGGCGGAATGGCGCTCCGGGTCGACGGCGAGGCGGTGCAGGTCAACCGCAAGCTCACCTACAAGGCGGTGCTGATGGAAGGGGTGCCGAACATGTCGTGGATCTTCGGCTATACCAATGCGCCCTGGACCCTCAAGGCAGACATCGCCGCGCGCTATGTCTGTCGCCTACTGAATCATATGAAACGCAACAACCTGCGGGTTTCCGTCGCGGTAGATCGCGAGGGCTGTGCCGAAGAGACATCCGTAATGAGCGGGCTGCAATCCGGCTATGTGCAGCGCGGCAACGATGTGTTACCACGCCAGGGCACCAGGTATCCCTGGCGGCTGCTGAACGACTATGAAAAGGATTCGAAAATCCTGCTGGAGTCACCCCTGCTGGATGGCATCCTGCAGTTCGAATCTGGCAGCAAATCCGACCCGAATTTTGCCCGAGCGGCGGAAGCAACTGTCGGCTGATGCTATAAGAGTTGGACCGGCTCCCATTCCAGCTGCCCAAACTGTGCCATACCACGGTGCGGGTGGCTGGGAGCTCGGCTCCCGCGACAGCTTCCCTCCCTTCAATCCCCCGCGCTTCCCAGTCCTGCTAGGCTAGATTCAGCCAGCTCACAATAGCCATGCCCGCCGCTCCCGGTTTGCGCAAGCCGTTTTTCGCCTGATGGATAGGCACCCTGACGGTTTCGACAACATTTGGGACGCGGCAGACTTCAATCGCAAAGTTTGAAATGCGACCCGGACAACCATGACGGAACCGAAACTCTCCAAATACTCTGCACATGTCATATTTACGTGGTTCTTTTCCGTACTTTTCTTGATACTTTGTGCGGCGATATTGATTTCAACCATGTCGACATTGGTGAAATTCTTTTTCTCTTCCGAAATTTTCTACAGTGAAAATGAAATCCCCGAAGTCATCATCAATGCCATCAGCAACCTGATTATCGCACTGGCGATGTTCGAGCTTTACGTGGTGATCAAAATCAATATCCGCAGGGAGCCCAGGCTTGAATCGTCGCATATGTTACTGGAGTCGGCGCCTCGCTTTATCATCGTCGTTTGCGCCGCCCTCGCCCTGGAAGGGCTGGTTCTGGTCATAAAACTCATTCAGGACCAGAATGTTGAAGACTTGCCGGCGCCGATCGCCGTCATTTTCAGTGCGGCGGCACTGCTGGTCGCCCTGGGCGTATTTCTCAAGATCTGCCCACGCAGGTTCGAACCTTCCGAAGAACCCGATCGGGACACCAGTCCGCCTTCTTGAGCCGACGCCCATGAATCGTATGCATTTGGCGGCCTCGCCCCGGTCATCCACGCTTGCAGTCGGCACGACGTGATGACTTCCAGTGAAAATACCGGAGCCCTGCCCCCGGCCATGAATACCCGGCTGGCGCATGGCATCGAAATGGAAAGCAACGGGCACTCCTCCGGCGAGTCAGGCTTCTATCTGATGCACGAGGGGCTGTCCGCATTCGTCGCCCGCGCGGTATTGATCGAGGAGGCCGCTATCTCCCTCGATCTGCAGTACTACATCTACAGCGACGATACTTCGGGGCGCCTGCTGACCGCAAAACTGCTCGAAGCGGCGGACCGAGGTGTGCGGGTGCGACTGCTGGTCGACGACCTGGGCACGCGCCTCACCAATCCCTGGGTGACGGCGCTGGACAGCCACCCGAACATGGAGATCCGCGTGTTCAACCCGGTCGAGGGTCGCAGCGGCCTGCGCCGCGGGCTGGAACAGGCACTCAACTTCGGCCGCATCAACCACCGCATGCACAACAAGCTGTTAGTGGCAGACGGGCTGGCGATGATCACCGGCGGACGCAACGTCGCCGATGGCTACTTCACCAACGCCGAGGTGGAATTCCTCGATGTAGACGTCATTGCCATAGGTGCAATCATCGCCGATGCGTCGATCACCTTTGACGACTATTGGAATCACTCGGTGTCACTGCCCGTATCAAAGCTGATATCGCTTAGGGAGGAGACCCACTCGCTGGAGGAATTGCGCACTCGCCTGCGTGAACATCTCGTCAAGGAGGAAAAATCCGAGTTCCGCGATGCCTTGCGGGAGTCCACCCTGGTGAAGGAGCTCGCCGCCGGCAAGGTGCCGTTCCAGTGGGGCACCGCCACCCTGTACGCCGATCCCCCGGCCAAGGCGACGGATCACGAAAGTGTCCCCCTCTCCGACTACCCGGGCTACCAGCTGGGACAAATCGTTAAAGATTCACAGGAGAGACTGCAAATCACTAACGCCTACCTGATTCCCGGCCGGCGCGGTACCGAACTCTTTGCCGAGCTCGAAGAACGCGGCGTACAGGTGGACATCCTCACCAACGGTCTCGGCACCAATGACACGGCCGTCGCGCACGGTGCCTATTCCCGCTACCGCAAGCCGCTGCTGCGCGCCGGCGTGCGCCTGTGGGAACTGCGACCTACGGCGGAACGGGAACACCGCATGCACTGGTTCAGTGATAAGTCCCGGGCGACACTGCACGCCAAGATGATGGTAATAGACAGCGAAAGGAGCTTTGTCGGCTCCATCAACCTCGACAGCCGTTCCTTTATTCTGAATACGGAGATCGGCGTGCTGATCGAGAATGCGGCGGTCAACCGCCAGCTGCACCGGCTGTTCGAAACCTGGGTAGCACCGGATGCCGCCTGGCGCCTGCAGCTCGATGACAGAGGCCGCATAAGCTGGCACGCGACTGACGACGACAATAGAGCGATAGTGAAACACAGAGATCCAGACAGCAATTTCTGGCAGCGGATGCTGTCACGGATGCTGTCGCGACTGCCGATCGAATCACAGATCTGAGAGAACGGCGCAGGCTGTTATCCAGTTTCGAGATCCCTGGATCCCGGCCCGCGCCGGGATGACGAAAGAATGTAATGCGCCCCCCAATCGTCATACCGGCGCAGGCCGGTATCCATTTTTGTGGTCGTGGACATCCAGACGGCCTCAAAACGTCGAAAGAATATTGTAGGAGCGGCGGGGCGGCCATCCGCCGTTGGCCGCCCCGCCGCTCCTACAAGGAATGCGCCAACTGCATGCTCAGGCGGACGACAATCGCGAGCGCACCACGATTTCCGAGGTGAGCGTATTGTGCACCGGGCAGCGATTGGCGATATCCAGCAGCTTCTGCCGTTGCTCACCGGTCAGTTCGCCCTCCAGGGTAATCTCCCGCACGATTTCGTCGATCTTGCCGTCTTTGCTCTCACAGTCCTCACAGTCCTTGGCGTGGATCTTGCGGTGCGACAGCACAGTGCGCACCCTGCCGAGCGGGATTTCCTTGCGGTCGGCGTACATGCGAATGGTCATATTGGTGCAGGCGCCCAAGCCGAGCAGTACGTACTCGTAGGGGCCGGGACCCTTGTTATCGCCGCCGACATCCTCGGGCTCATCGGCGACCAGATGATGGGGGCCGGAGGTCAGGGCCTGGGTGAATTTCCCATCGCCGCTTTCTTCTACTGTGACAACTGTCGGAGTCGGGCCACCCATAGATTTCTCCTGTCAGCTTTTCGGTGGCGGATTGGGCGTGACCAGGTTCCACCAGAACTCGAAGGTATCCAGCAGCGACAGTAATGTTTCGAACTCGGCCTGGTCGCCCGTCACCTTGGCCGAACCGTCGTTCATCTTGTCCTTCATGGTCGCCGTGCCGAGAATGACGTCGTTCAGATCGCTGCGGTTGATGGTCACGGTGCTGTGGGGTCTGTCCACCGGCGGGCCGTAGTTGAGCACGCCGTTTTCCAGCACGAGCGAGTAGTTTTCCTTCACGTCCGGCAGCGATACATTGATGGCAATGTTCTTGCCGGCGGCCTTGGGTCCGTTCAGGCGGATGCCGAGATAGTCGAAGAACATTCCGGTCGGCATACTGCGGATGGTGTCAGGGCTGGCGGTATTCGGCACTGGCAGTTTCTTGACGCCCTCGCGCAACTCCTTGGCGCCGCTGATAAAGAAGTTGCGCCAGGGACCATTTTCCTGCTGGTAGCCCAGCTGCTCCAGCGCGTCGGCGAGCAGATTGCGCGCGACCCTGTTGTTCGGTTCCGCGGATACCAGGTTGTCCAGGACCTGTGCCACCCAGCGGTAGTTGCCGGCATCGTAGTCCTTTTGTGCCTGTTTGAGCAGATTGTCGGCGCCGCCCATGTATTCGACATATTTCCTGCCCGCATCCGCCGGCGGCAGCGGGTAAAGCCGCGCCGGGTTGCCGTCAAAAAAGCCGAGATAGTAATTCCACACGGCGCGGGTATCGTGGTTGACGCTACCGTAGTAGCCGCGGTTGGCCCAGTAGTTGGCCAGCTCCGGCGGTAACTCCATCATCTCCGCAGTCTCCACCATGTTGTAGCCATGGTTGGCCATGCGCAGGGTCTGGTCGTTCAGGTACTTGTACAGGTCGCGCTGCTTCTTCAGGTGGTTCACGACATTCTCATTGCCCCAGGTGGGCCAGTGGTGCGGTCCGTAGAGCACCTCCGTCTTGTCGCCCCAGCGATTGATGGTGTCGTTCAGGTATCCGGACCAGGCCTTGGCGTTGCGCACCTTAGCGCCGCGCAGCGTATAGAGGTTGTGCAGCGTGTGGCTGGCGTTCTCGGCGGCGGTGAGCGCCTTCAGCTCGGGAATATAGAAGTGCATTTCCGCGGGTGCTTCGGTTCCCGGTGCGAGCAGAAATTCATAGGTGAGACCGTCGAGCTTGATCTGCTGGCCGGTTTTGGTAATCGTGTCGGTCGGCTCGATAAGCGTAACCGTGCCGGGGGAAGTGCCCAGCCCGAGACCCGTGCCCAGGGTGCCCTGGGGGCCTTTGGGAATCAGGTTGCCATACATGAAGGTGGCGCGGCGAGACATATGGTTGCCGGCGAAGACGTTTTCGCTCACTGCTTCTTCCACGAAATGTTCCGGAGCAATGATCTTGACCTTGCCTGCCTTCACATCCTCTTCTTCCACCACGCCGCGCACACCACCGTAGTGGTCCACATGGCTGTGGGTGTAGATGACACCCACCACGGGTTTGTTGCCGCGGTGCTTGCGGTAAAGATCCAGCGCGGCTCTGGCCGTTTCCGCAGAGATCAGCGGATCCATCACCACGACGCCCTTGTCGCCCTCGATAAAAGTGATATTGGACAGGTCGGCGCTGCGCACCTGGTAGATGCGCGGCGTCACTTCATACAGACCGCCCTCGGACAGCAACTGCAGCTGGCGCCACAGGCTGGGGTTGACACTTTCCGGCGCATCCTTGCCATGGGCGAAACCGTAGGCACCCAGATCCCACACCGGCTGCCCTTTTGCGTTTTTTATGACGCCGTTGTCCGGTAGCGGCGCGATAAAGCCACGCTTTACATCCTTGAAGTCCTGCTGATTCTTGAACGGCAGCTCCTTGAGCACGGCAGAGTTGGTCTCCCTGGTAGTGGCGGTTGCCGGCTTGGATTCCTGTGCATGGGCTGCCGCCGCGACCAGGACAGCGGCCACGCAGTAAAAAATCGGCCATAGCATTCGCGTGGTAAATAGCATTGCTCTGCTCCTTGTAATTTGACAGGCTTCGATGCCGCGGCGACTACAAAGTCAAAGCTCAAACTGCACCGACCCGCCAAAGAAATATGTCGCAGTATCCTTGTAGGTTCCCTCCAGAATCGGGTTGAACGGTGGACCGCCGCGCTGGTCGATATCCATGTTGCCTGCCCACAGAAAGGTGAAGCCGAGGTCCAGCTCGACGCCTGGGCACAGTTCCCTGCCGGCTCCGAGCCCCAGGCGCCACTGGTCTGCCACCGGGGTGTCGGCGGTCAACGATGCGGTGGTGGTCATTGAGCTGTCATAGGCGAAGCCTGTGGATAGTGACCAGCCCTCCAGCCAGTTGTTAAGAAAACCGCGGCCAACATCGTGGCGTACGCCGAGGGCGAAGTGCCCGGTATCCTTGTAGCCTCGGTTCACCCGCAGCGAGGTCTGTTCCGGGTTATCTATCTCAAGGGCAACCTGCGCGTATTTGGACCAGTCCTGCCAGTTGAGGTTGGCATACAGGGTGGTCGCAGGCGTCAGTTTTTGCCGCAGGCTCGCAGTCACCGTGGCCGGCACCGTGGTGTCGATATCCGTGCGCTTGTCATTGAAACGCTCCAGCAGCTGGGTAAATAGCGGACCGAAGTTGCGCAATCGCAGGCGGTCCTCGAAATCCACCTCGATCTCGGAGGTAAAGGTGATACCGAATGTGGTGGCGGGTACCGGCCGGTAGATGATGCCCAGATTGCCGCCATAGTCTATTTCGGTATCGCTGTACTTGAGGCTGGCATCCTCGTCGATCAGGCCGGCGCGCGGGTTGGATTTGAAATTGAAGTAGGATCCCATCACGTTCAGCCCGGCGCCGATGGAGAAGCAATCGTTGATCTTCCAGCTCAGCGATGGAATCAGGCTCATGCCGATCAGCGTCACATCCTGCGTAAAGCGTCGCCCGGCCCAGCCATTGTTGTACTCCAGGGCCGCACCGAAATTGCCGGCCATGGCGAGGCCCCAGCCGAGATTGTCGGTCCACCTGCCCGCGACGTAGAAACCGCCGCCGGGAAACCAATCGATAGGATTACCGCCATCATTGCCGGGTACATTCGTCAGGCCGCCGTTGCTGAAGCCGATATCGCCGTACAACAGCTGACCTGCCGCGCGCATCTCAATATCGTCGCGCCAGACAGTGCCGGCCGGATTGGTGAAGGCGGTGGAGGCGTCTTCCGGCATTGCGGCCCAGCCGGCACTTGCGGTACCCAGAGTAGGCGTTCCGATTTCCCACAGCATCAGGCCGCCAGCATGAGCGAGAGGTATTGCCGATAGCGCACTGACCGCCGTCAGAAGCGCAATCTTTCTGGGCGAGAGTTTACGAGACCTCATAATCAACACCATTTCGAGATAGGTGCTGGTTAATTTCCTGCGGGAAACAGCAGCACGAAGTTAAAGCGGAAGCCCAAATTGTCTGCGCCGGTCGGCGGGCTGTCCGCGTAATAGCGCGGTCCGGCCTGGATCTGGTAGGTCTGCTTACCCACTTTAAAGACTTTCGCGACCAGAAAGGCGACAGGCACATTCCACTGTTCCGCCTCCCAGTCGTAGGTGGATTCTGTCTGCAGCGTGTAGGTCCAGGCACTCGGGGTCGTATAGGCGAAAAAGGGCTGAATAAAGGTGCTGTCGACGTCGGCGCGGCTGCCTCTGCCGCCGAAGGACCAGATATGGTTCACCAGTGCGCCGATGGTCCAGCCACCCGTCTGCTTGAGCACCACGCCGGTGGGGCCGGCGCCCCATTTTTCCGTGCCCAGCTCGGGCTCGGTCGCGGTCGGCACGAGAAACACCGGCCCCAGGCCCCAGGTAACGCCGTTCACCGGCTCCTTTGGTGAGAAAAACAGGCTCTGGGTCGTGTCGCCCAGGCCGGTTTTCTCCGGGGCCTGCGGAAACACATCTTCCTGATTGATGACAGGAACAATGGTGCGGCTGATCAGGTTCCAGTTTTCGTTCAGGCTGATCGGAATCACCGGCTGGATATTGAGTGTGTAGCGGCGCCCCTGATCGAATGGACCGACATCGCGATCGAAATTGCTCTGGAACGGCACACTGATCAGGCTGGAGACGGGGTTGGAAAGTTTCTTGGCCAGTTCTTCACTGCTCTGAGCCATAAGTGGTGCAGGTGACAGCAATAACAACAACACCGCAGCGAATCTCGACATCCCTTTCTCCTACAGCGAAATCCAGAAAAAAAATTTATCGCTTCTGACAGTCTAGAAAGGAAATGTTGCTGGCAAACTGTGCCGTTGCGCTGAAATCATTGAACTGATGATTCTGGAGTCAGCTTTACCGCTTAAAAAAAAAGCCAGACATAAAAAAAGCGGGCAAGGCCCGCTTCTTATCTTGGTAATTGGCGCGATCAGCGCACGTCTTCCAGCAAATGGCGCGCAATAATCAGGCGCTGAATTTCACTGGTGCCCTCGTAGATGGTGGTGATGCGCACATCGCGGGTCATGCGCTCCAGCGGGAACTCGCGCGTATAGCCGACGCCGCCGTGCATCTGCAGCGCCACATAGCAGGCCTCATTGGCTTTCTCACTGGCGTAGAGTTTGCCCATGGACGCCGCCGGGCCGAAGTGCATGCCGGCATCCTTTTGCCATGCAGCCTGCAACAGCAGCAGTCGCGCCGCTTCCATTTCCGTGTACTTGTCGGCCAGCTGCCACTGCAGGCCCTGGAACTGCGCCAGCTTTTTGCCGAACTGCTCGCGCTCCTGCAGATAATGGCGGGCGCAGTCCAGCGCTTCGAGGCCGATGCCGAGCGCCAGCGAGCCGATGCCGATGCGGCCGCCGGCCAGTTCACCGGCAGCGATACGGAAGCCGCGGTTTTCCTCACCGAGCAGGTTGGCGGCGGGAATGCGGCAGTCGTCGAATGACACTTCATTGGTGACGGAGGCCTTTTGCCCCATCTTCTCTTCCGCCTTGCCGATGATCAGGCCCGGCGTGCCCGCCTCCACCAGGAAACAGGAGATGCCCTTGCCTTTCGGCGCCTCGGTATCGGTCACCGCCCAGACCACGAAGATGCCGGCGAACTCGGCGCTGCTGATAAACAGCTTGCTGCCGTTCAGCACATACTCGTCGCCGTCTTTCACCGCGCGGGTGCGCATGGCGGCGGCATCGGAACCGGAGCCGGGCTCGGTCAGGCAGAAGGAACCGGCGGCGTATTCGCCGCTGCAGATTTTCGGCAGGTACTTCGCTTTCTGCGCATCATCGCCCACCGCCTGAATGACTTCCGCGACCATGTTGGTTACCGAAGTGGTGGTGGCGGTGGAGGCGCAGCCGCGCGCCAGTTCGGTGATCGCGAGGCTGAAGGCGATGGTGCCAGCGCCGGTGCCACCGTACTCGGGATCGATATTGATGCCCATAAAGCCCAGTTCGGCCAGCTGCTGGAGTTTTTCCAGCAGCAGTTCGCGATTGGCGGTTTTGTCCAGCTCGGCGGCAACCGGTTTCAGTTCGCTGTCCGCAAACTGGCGCGCCGCTTCCTGGATCATCTGCTGTTCTTCGGTGAGTGAGAAATCCATACCGTACCTGCTTATTCTTTATCGTTTACTCGTTTGCCAAACATATTTGTAGGAGCACATTCGTCGTTCCGGCGCAAGACGGAACCCAGGTGCCACAGCACTGGATACCGGCCTGCGCCGGGATGACGACGACTTTGATATTGGTCGCCAAAAGCGATTTGATCATCGCTTGAATATCAGCCGGCGCAGAATCCCCTGCTGAACTGCGACACCGAGCATAATCAAAACCAGACCGACAATGGTTGCCATTTGAATCTGCTCACCGACCAAAATCGCAATCAATACCAACGATAGCGGCGGGGAGAGATATATCAGGTTACTGATGCGCGCCGTATTGTCGCAGTGCATCAGCGCCGCCTGCCACAGCAGGAAGGCGATGCCCATCTCGAACAGGCCCACATAGATCGGACCGAGCCAACCGGCGGGTGACTGCCACTGGAACTGGTCGCCCTGCACCGCCAGCGCGCCCGCCAGCCACGGCAAACCGCACAGGAAGCTGAGCAGCAGGTTGACCGACGCACTGCCGCCGATGCGCGTGTTCAGCAACCAGAAACAGCACCAGATCAGCGTGCTGAACAGGGCCAGCCCCACGCCCAGCGGCTTCTCGAAGTCCAGCGCCAGCAGATCGCCGCCGGTGGCGATCACCAGCACGCCGCTGTAGCAGATCAGCGCGGCCACCAGATCCTGGGTGCGCAGCTGCTGCTTGAGCACCGGCACCGACAGCAGCGCCAGCAATATGCCCCAAGTGTAATTCAGGGGCAGCACCTGCTGCGCCGGCAGCATGTCGTAGGCGTGAAACAGCACCAGGTAATAAAGGAAGGGATTGCAGAAGCCGAGCGCCAGGAACCAGGGCCAGTGTTGCCGCCAGGTGCCGCGCAGCTCGCTCCAGCGACCCTCGCGAGTAACTACGGCACTCATGACCAGTGTGGACACCAGCGCGGCGATGCTGACCAGCTGCAGCGGCGATACATACTGCAGCGAGAGTTTGAAGGCGCTGGCCACCGTGGACCAGCAGAGTACCGCCGCCAGGGCCAGCAGCACGGCGCGGCGGTTGTCGACCGTCGGAGGATTACCCATAGATCCCTACAGCCATCATTTCCGGGGCTAAGCTTTACAAGAGTTTTGTGCGCCAGCGGGGCTCAGCGCTTGCCGCCTTTGCCCTTGGGCTCGGGGTCCGGCACCGCCACCGCGGTGTCGGTCTTTACCTCCTGAATCACCACGTAGGTGTGGGTCTCACGCACGCCCGGAATGGACGCCAGTTTCTCGCCGAGGAAGCGGCGGTAGCCGAGCATGTCCTTGATGCGGATCTTGATCAGATAGTCGAAACCACCGGCAACCATGTGGCACTCCTGCACTTCTTCCAGGCTGGACACATGCTTGTTGAAGGCCTCCAGGGCCTCGGTGGCGGTATCGGTCAGGGTCACCTGGATATAGACGACCAGGCCGGCGTGCACCTTGAGCGGATCCAGCAGCGCGACATAGTCGCGGATAAAGCCCTCGCGTTCGAGGCGTTTGACCCGCTCCAGGCACGGCGTGGGGCTCAGGTTTACCCGGCGTGCCAGCTCCACGTTCGGCAGGCGCCCGTGGCGCTGCAGGATGCGCAGTATCTGGCGGTCGATACGGTCCAGATCTTCCAACTGTCGAGACATAGCAACATACCCTACTGGTAATCACGCAACGAGGCGTGATATTTAACCACAACAGGCGGCAAAATGGCGATTAATTCTGAGCGGTTTCGCACATAATCCGGTTTTTTATTCTGCCCCCTAAACACAGAATCTGAGTTACAGAGCTTGGGAGACAATATGTCGACAAACGTCGCCGGCCAATTCACCAAAGAGCTGCACAGTGCCCGCCAGCGGGCCCGCGAGTATCTGCACGCCGACGAAAACCAGTGCGTCAGCGAACTGCTGGCCGCCCCGCGCCCCAGCGACACGCTGCGCAAGAAGATACTGCACACGTCGCGAGAGCTGGTGCGCCACTCCCGCCAGCACCGCAGCAAGCGCGGCACTTTGGATGCGTTTCTGCAGCAGTTCGGCCTCTCCAATAAGGAGGGCGTGGCGCTGATGTGCCTGGCGGAGTCCCTGCTCCGTGTTCCGGATGCGGATACTGCCGACAAACTGATCGCCGAGAAAGTGCATTCCGGCAACTGGTCCAGCCATCGTGGCCAGTCCGACTCCCTGTTCGTGAACGCCTCCACCTGGGGCCTGATGCTGACCGGCAGCATCGTCGAGCTGGACCCCGACATCACCGAGAAGCCCTCCCACTGGATGAAGCGCCTGGTCAGCCGCCTCGGCGAGCCGATGGTGCGCACGTCCATGATGCAGGCGATGAAGATCATGGGCGGCCAGTACGTATTGGGCCGCACCATCGAGGAGGCGCTGAAGCGCGGCCCGGCGGAGAACCTGCCCGGCACCCGCTTCTCCTTCGATATGCTCGGCGAGGGCGCCCGCACCATGGCGGACGCCGAGCGCTACTTCGACGCCTATATGATGGCGATCGAGGCGATCGGCAAGGACAACACCAAGCGCGACGTGGTGGAGGCCAACGGCATCTCCATCAAGCTCTCCGCCCTGCACCCGCGCTACAGCGTGCTTCAGCGGGACCGTGTGATGACCGAACTGCTACCGCAGGTGAAGCGCCTGTGCATGGCGGCGGCCAAATACGACATGGGCCTCAACATCGATGCCGAGGAGGCCGAGCGCCTGGACGTGTCCCTGGACATCTTCGAAGCCCTGGCCCGCGACCCGGAGCTGAAGAAGTGGCAGGGTCTCGGTTTCGTGCTGCAGGCCTACCAGAAGCGCGCCCCGCACGTGGCCGACTGGCTGATCGCGCTGGGCCGCGACACCGGCCGCAAGGTCATGGTGCGCCTGGTGAAAGGCGCCTACTGGGACACCGAAATCAAGCACGCCCAGCAGATGGGCCTGTCCGACTACCCGGTGTACACGCGCAAGAGCCACACCGACCTGTCCTACCAGGTGTGCGCGAAGAAACTGCTGGATGCGCGCGACACCATCTTCCCGCAGTTCGCCACCCACAATGCCTACACCGTGGGCCTGATCCTGGAGATGGCCGGCGACAGCAATGACTTCGAGTTCCAGCGCCTGCACGGCATGGGCCACCTGCTCTACGCACAGCTGGAAGCGGTACACGGCAAGCGCGTGCCGGTGCGCGTCTACGCCCCGGTGGGCGCGCACAAGGACCTGCTGCCCTACCTGGTGCGCCGCCTGCTGGAGAATGGCGCCAACAGCTCGTTCGTGAACCGCTTTATGGACGAGAAGACCCCGATTGAAGAACTGGTGCAGGACACCCTCGAACTGAGCGAGAACTGCAACCCCTATCGCCACCCGCAAATTCCGGTACCGGAGGACATCTATATGGGCGCAGAGGCTCTGCCACGGAAAAACTCACACGGCATCGAACTGACCGATCCGCAGGCCGTCGAGCCGCTGCTGGAAGCGGTGGAAAAGATGCGCGGCAAGCACTTCCTAGGCGGTCCGATCGTGGACGGCGTGATGGGCAAGGCAGAGGAACCCGTCGTCAATCCGGCTACTGGAGAGCAGGTGGGCCATACCGCGAATACCGAAAAAGACCTGATCGATCGGGCCTACCAGTCCGCGACCGAAGCGCAGATCGCCTGGGACCGTCTCGGCGGTGACGCGCGCGCGAAGATCCTCGACAAGATCGCCGATCTGTACGAGAAGCACACCAACGACCTGACCGCACTGATCTGCCTGGAGGCCGGCCGCACCCTGAACGACGGCATCAGTGAAGTGCGCGAGGCGGTGGACTTCTGCCGCTACTACGCCAACGGCGCGCGCCAGCATTTCAGCGAACCGACCGAACTGCCGGGCCCGACCGGCGAGGCCAACCAGCTGTACCTGAGCGGCCGTGGCGTCTTCGTCGCCATCAGCCCGTGGAACTTCCCGCTGGCAATCTTCACCGGCCAGGTGGTGGCCGCACTGGCGGCGGGCAACGCGGTGCTGGCGAAGCCGGCCGAGCAGACGCCGCTGATCGCCGCGCGCGCCATCCAGCTGATGCACGAAGCCGGAGTACCCAACAAGGTACTGCACCTGATCACCGGCACCGGCGCCGCCGTGGGCAAACCGCTGATCGAGGATCCGCGCCTTTCCGGTGTGGTCTTCACCGGTTCCACCGAGACCGCGCGCCTGATCAACCAGCAGCTGGCGGCGAAGGAAGGTCCGATCACGCCGCTGATCGCCGAGACCGGCGGCCAGAACGTCATGATCGTCGACTCCACCGCCCTGCCGGAGCAGGTGGTGGACGATGTCATCCAGTCCGCCTTCCTCAGCGCCGGCCAGCGCTGTTCTGCCCTGCGCATCCTGTGCGTGCAGGACGTGATTGCGGACAACCTGCTGAACATGCTCAAGGGCGCCTGCGACGAATTGACCCTGGGCGATCCGTCTGCGCTTTCAACCGATATCGGCCCGGTGATCGACGAGAAGGCCCTGGGCATGCTGGAGGCCCACCGCGAGCGCATGCAGAAGGAAGCCAAGCCGCTGTTCGCGTTCGACGAGAGCAAGAAGCCGGCCGCGGGCACTTTCTTCGGCCCGCAGGTGGTAGAGATCGAGGATCTGTCCCTGCTCAAGCGCGAAGTGTTCGGTCCCTTCCTGCACGTGGTGCGCTTCAAAGCAGAAGAACTGGAAGACGTGATTCGCCGTATCAACGCCACCGGCTACGGCCTGACCTTCGGCCTGCACTCGCGCATCGAGGGCCGCGCCAATGCGGTGTTCAAGCGCGTGAACGTCGGCAACTGCTACGTGAACCGGGATATGGTGGGCGCGGTCGTGGGTGTAAACCCCTTCGGCGGCCAGGGCCTGTCCGGCACCGGCCCGAAGGCCGGCGGCCCGCACTACCTGTTCCGCTTCGCCAACGAGAAGACCAAGACGGTCAACGTGGTGGCCACCGGCGGCAACACTCAGCTGTTTACCCTGGGGCAGTAAGCCCCCCTGGGACAAATCGGCAGGATTGCCGATTTGGGCAGCTTAAGCTGGCCGTAAGGCCGAGCGCCATGGAAGGCGCGAGTCACCGCCGAGCTCCAGCTCGGCCTGCGGGCCGAAGGCCCGCTCATCAGATCTGCAGGGGCGAACCGTCTGGTTCGCCCCTTTTTTGTACCCGAAATACCCTCTGTAGGAGCGGCGGGGCCGGCCGGCGGCCCGCATGCCGAGCTGGGGCTCGGCGCTCCCGGCGATCGCGGCCAGCGGCCGCTCCTGTCATTATTTCCACCTTTTCAGGCGCCAAAAAAAAGCCGGGAATTTCCCGGCTCAATATAAGTCCTGTGAGATTGCCGTATTGCAACGGATTTAATGCTCTTTTGACCCTGCCGATCAAAAAAAGATCAATTCAGCACGCGATATCCGCGACCGCGCAGACAGTTTCTGACGATATAGCTCTCCTCGGCACTGGCGCTGCCGACACCGGAAACGCCGCCCACCAGCGCTCCGCTGGCCGCGCCGGCCGCGGCCGCCCTGCTGGTATCGCCGATAATCGCGCCCAGCGCGCCGCCCAACAGGGCGCCGCCGGCGGCGCGGGTCGCGCCGCGGCGCCCGGCATCCGCCCTGGCGATGCTGGCTGTGGCGCGACAGTCCGCCAGATCCGCCTGGTACTGGCTCATGTTTACGCCCTGCGTATCAATGACAACGCTACCGGCGCCGGGCACCTGCTCCCGCTGCGTTGCACAGCCGAATGTCAGCACTACGCCCAGGCCCATCGCTGCTACAGCTCCAAACTTCATCGGATGCTCCTCTCAAGCTCAAGCAAACTCAAGCCGACACAGCGCAGGCAGACCGCGCGCCACATATGTCGCTTAGTTCTTCTTTAGGTTTAGCTGTTGGTAGAAGGGCGCGCCAGCCGGGCGCCGAGAAAATTCCGACTTTTTAGTCAGATGAAAGGCAGGAAATGGCTACTGGTAGCGATAGTCAATCTGCAGCCGCTGGTTCTGCCCGCGTCCGTCGAGCAGATTGACCACGCCCTCGAAGAATTGCAGGCGCCGCGTGTCAGCGCCGTATTCCAGATAGAGGTCACCGGCGAACAGGCGCAACAGCGGTTGTGCCAGGTCCACACTAAAGCAAATGTCGCGCGCAGCCTCGCCGCGGCAATCGACCTTGCGCGCACGCAGGCCGATTACACGACCGTGTACCGGCGAGGCAAAGTTGAAGTCCAACCGGCGGCCGGACAGCAGCTCCCGCCAGTTCTGGCGCACGAAGGCGTCAAAGCCGGCGTCGATCACATCGATGTCGCTTTGCCCGACCAGCGCGCTCTCCCAGTCGGCGGAGCCCGAAGCCCGATAGCGTAACTCCCACCGGTTGCCCCGGCGGCGCACCGCCCGCTCCTCGCCCAGCCGGTGGTCGCGCTGCAACATCTCGGGCTTTGGATTGTTGCGCGGCAGGTCTGCCCCCCTGGTAAACAGTGTTTTCTCGGCGATCCGATACCCTGCAGGACTGTAATAGAGCACCCGGGTGCGGTCATTCTCAGTAGGCAGGTAATACTCGCAGTACGCGAGCTTACCTGTGCGCGGATCCCGTGCCAGGCCGACAACTTGTGCCTCCCCTTCGTAACCACAGAGAGCAACCGTATTCAGGGCCGCGGCGGCAAGCAGGCTAAGCATAGCTGGCCTCGGTAAAGATCCTCCGGCGTGCGAGCCAGGTCGTGAATGGCAGAAACAGGGCCCAGATTATTACGAGGACAACCACCGGAAGGATCACCGGCTGCTGAAATTCGACCGTCCCGTTCAGCCAGGCACCGGTCCAGTAGCTGAATGGACCAAACACGCCCCCGAGTACGGCGGCCAGCGCGGCACTCTTTTGCAGGAAGAACATGCTGTAGCGCAGGGCGGTGGCGAAGTTGACCCACAGCAACAGCAGCCAGGGCGGCGGAAACGGGGAACCGTTGTCATTGCGCAGCAGGCCGCTGGAGAACACCGCGGTATCTATGGTTGCGCCGCAACACCAGATCACCAGTATCCAGAGCCATTCGTTCGGTTTGTTCGCGACAAAACGCAGGTGAATAAACAGGTTCGCCAGCGTGAAAACGGCGATCACCGCCACGCTGTCGACCAGCACACACAGCGGCCAGGCGATATCAAACAGCAGCGCATTGGCGGCAAATCGCCACATATCAGACAGCGGCGGCTCTGCACCGCGGTTTGGCAAAGACAAACTGGGCCGTGCTGATCACCCGCTCCAGGAAGCCGCCCTCGCAGTAACAGAGATAGAAATCCCACATGCGGATAAAGCGCTCGTCGAAACCCTGTGCCCGCACCTGCCCTATTTCCGCAAAGAAGCCATCGCGCCAGGCGCGCAGGGTACGTGCGTAATGTGCGGTGATGTCCTCGAGGCCGACGATCTGCATATCTGTGTCATCGGCAATATGATTGGCGACCACCTGGTTGGACGGCAGACAGCCACCGGGGAAGATATAGCGCTGGATAAAATCCACCTGCTTGCGATAGCTGTGGTAGCGCTGGTCCGGCATGGTGATTGCCTGCATCACCATCAGGCCATCGACTTTCAGCAGGCGACTGCAGCGGGAGAAGAACTCGGCGTAGTACTCGTGCCCGACGGCCTCGACCATCTCGATCGATACCAGCTTGTCGTACTGCCCGGTGAGATCGCGGTAATCCTGCAGCAACAGCGTGATGCGATCCTGCAGGCCTTCCCGCTCCACCCACTGCTTCGCGTATTCATACTGCTCGCGGGAAATGGTGGTCGTCGTCACCCGGCATCCATAATGTTTCGCCGCATACACCGCCATACCGCCCCAGCCGGTACCTATCTCGAGCAGGTGATCGGACGGCTGCAGCTGCAGTTTGCGGCAGATCTGCTCCACCTTGTATCGCGATGCCTCGTGCAGGCTGGCATCCTCTCGCGGGAACACCGCCGACGAATAGAGCATGGTCCTGTCGAGAAACAGGCGGAAAAAATCGTTGCCGAGGTCGTAGTGGGCGGCGATATTCTTGCGCGAGCCACTGCGGCTGTTGTTGTTCAGGCGGTGCAGCACGCGCAGGACGGCCTTGTGTAGAAAGCTCCAGCGGGAATCCATGTTTTCCAGCAGCGGCATGTTGTTCACCATCAGGCGAATCACGTTCACCAGTTGCGGTGAACTCCAGGCGCCCTGCATATAGGCCTCACCGGAACCGATGGTGCCGTTCAGCAGCACCTGCACATAGGTGCTGTCGTCGTGCACAGTGATCTGTGCGCAGATGGCGGCCTGGTCGGCGGGCTGGCCGAACGTCAGCCGTTCGCCGTTTTCCTCCACCACCAGGTGTCCGCGCTCGATAGCGCCGAGCTTGCCCAGCACCAGCTTGCGTGCGAGTCGCGCCAGCCAGCTTTGCTGCCCGCCGGCTTTTGCTTCCCTGACCAAACGCGCCTGGACCGCGCTGTCGAATGACTTCATCGTCGCTTGTCTCCTACCCGAACTTCAGCGCCGCGACCTGGATGCGGAAATACAGGGACGCGCTTGAACCACAATTTGAGAGCCTGCCAGTAAATGGCACCTAGCACTTTTACGGTCATCAATGGATAGCGGATCAGTATTCCGTTGAGCGAGCGGGCGCTTATTTCCTGGCGGTGCAGACTCAGCGTCGCATCAAAGACCCGCTCGCCGCCGTCGCTGGACTGCAAAAAAGCCGATAGCCGCCGTCCCGGCGTCGCACTGCGCCAGCGATAGCCCTGCGCCATCGGCATAAACGGGGACACGTGAAAATTCTTGGCAAAGGCGGCCTTCTGCACCGCCGCTTCAGCGCGGCAATCCAGCAGGTAGCTGTGGCGCTCGTTCCACGGCGTGTTGTGCACATCCAGCAACAGCCAGCGCACCCGCGTGCCCGTGCGGTCGAAGCAGTAGTAGATGCTGATCGGGTTCATGTTGCAGCCAAAGTAACGCCAGTTCGCCAACAGGCGGATCGGACCATCCGGTCGTTCACCGCCGGCTTGCGCGACGCGGCGCCGCACCGCTTCATCGAGACTGAGCGCCGGATCGCCGAAGAAATCCGCACGCCGGAAGCGCGCCGGCGCCCAGCGTCGCTGCGACCAGAACGCCGACTGTGAACAGACGTCATCCAGTTCGGCAAGATCCAGGTACACCATAAAGACCCGATAGCGAAACTGGTGCGAGCGCGGCGAGTAACGCCGGTGCTGCACCCAGCCCGTATAGATGGCGCTCTCCACTACTGCATCCTCACCATTTCACCCCGAGCCCTTCCGCCACGCGCAGGGCACTGTTGACACCATCTTCGTGAAAGCCGTTGGCCCAGTAGGCACCACAGAACCAGGTGCGGTTGGCCCCGTTTATTCTGGCCCACTGTTCCTGCGCGCGCGTGCCGGCGACGGAGAATTGCGGATGGGCATATTCGAAGCGCTGCAGAATCTTGTCCGGATCGATGCGCTGCTCTGCGTTCAGAGTCACGCAGTAGGTCTTGTCGCTTCGAAGCCCCTGCAGGATGTTCATGTTGTAGGTGAGCACCGGCAGCTGGTCGTGCTCCTCGCGCAGGCGGTAATTCCAGCTCGACCAGCTGCGCCGGTGGCGCGGCAGCAGATTCGTGTCGGTGTGCAGCACGACGGAATTGCTCGCATAGGGGATGGCACCGAGAATGTTCCGTTCGGCGTCGCTGGCATCGGCGAGACACCGCAACGCCTGATCCGAATGGCAGGCGAAGACCACCTCATCGAACAGCTGCCGCTCGCCACCGACGGTGCACAGTTCCACGCCATCGGCCAGGCGCAGCACCGATTGCACCGGCGTCGCCAGACGGATGCTGTCGGCAAACGATCGGGTCAGTGGACCTATGTATTGCCGCGAACCGCCGCGGATCACACGCCACTGCGGCCGATTGAAGATATTGAGCAGACCGTGATTGACAAAGAAACGCACGAAGAAGCTCACCGAAAATTCGAGCATCTGCGCCATGCTCGCCGACCAGATCGCCGACCCCATCGGCACCAGATAGCGGTTGGCGAATTCCGCCGAGTAGCCATTGGCCGGCAGGTATTCGCCGAGGGTCAGTCCGCCATCGAGCCTGCCCGCCTGCCAGTCTTTCAGCGCATTGCGGTTGAAGCGCACTATGTCCCACAGCATGCGCCAGTGTCCCGCGCTGACCAGGTTGGCGCGCTGCGCGAACAGGCTGTTGAGATTGTTGCCGGCGTATTCGAAGCCCTGCTTGTCGCAGCGCACACTGAAACCCATCGACGTGGGCTGGGATTCGACCCCCAGCTCGCGCATCAGGCGAATGAAATTGGGGTAGGTCCAGTCGTTGTAGACGATGAAGCCGGTGTCGACGGCGAGCGTGCGACCGCCCTCTTCCACGTCCACCGTGGCGGTATGACCGCCAAGCCGGTCCGCGGCCTCGAACAGCGTAATGTCGTGTTTGCGGTTGAGCAGATACGCAGCGGTCAGTCCGGAAATGCCGCTGCCGATAATCGCGATGCGCATCAGGTTTTCCTTATAGAGCGAACTCTGGTCATTCTGGGCGCACAGTAGCGAAACCAGAGCGGACGAAAAAAGCCGAGAAACCGCAGCGGCCAGCTGAGACGGCGCGGAAAGTCGATGGTGTGCCTGCGGGAAGCCAGCCCCCGCTCGATGCACCCGGCCGCCTGTTCGGCGCTCATCAGGAACGGCATATCGAAATCGTTGCGCTCGGTGAGCGGGGTGTCGATAAAGCCCGGCCGGATATGCACCACCCGCAGGCTGGTGCGGCAGGCGTCGGCCCGCACGGCATCGAGGAAGTAGCCCAGCGCCGCCTTGGACGCGCCGTAGGCCTCGGCGCGGGGAAAGCCGACCACCGATGAGAGGCTGCCCACCGCGGCAAACACCGGCGCCCGGCTGTTGGCGAGCAGCGGCAGGGCGCAGCGCAGGGTATTCACGACGCCGAAATAGTTGGCATCGAAAACCCGCCGGTAGCTCGCGGTATCCAGCTGCAGGTTGTCGTCGTACTCGCAGGTTCCCGCACAGGCGATCACCATATCCAGGTGGTCGGTCATCTCCGCCAGGCGCGCGGCGGCGCGCGCCATTTGTTCGTCATCGCCGACGTCGCAGTCCAGGATACGGATGCGCCTGGGGGAAGACTGCTGGAGTTCGGCCAGCGCGTCGCGGCCGCGGCTGCTGGCAATCACGAAGTTGTTCTGCTCCGCCAGTCGCAGCGCCAGGGCGCGGCCAATTCCAGAGCTGGCCCCGGTCACCCAGATGGTCTTGTCTCGTATCGATGCCATCGCTCAGCCCCCGGCCAGACGGGATTTGACGCCGCGCACGAGCGCGCCGAGCAGCGGCACCCGCTCGTAGACCATGGCGCCCAGATCGTAAAAATCCTCCTGGTAGTACACCTTGTCGGCGAAGCGCAGCAGGCTGCAGCCCCGCAGGCTGAGCGGGCGACCGCCGTTCAGGGAGCGGTGGGCGTAGTGCATATGCCACGGCAGACAGGCGCTGTGGTCGGCCACAGAGGCATCGTCGAACTCGAAGCGGCATTCCAGCAGTCCCGAGCGCATCGCGGCGAAGTAGCGTTGCAGTGCCGGCAGACCCTCGATCCGGTGGAGCGGATCACGGAAGATCACGTCCTCCCGGTAGAGCCGCGCCAGCTGCACCGGGTCCCCGGCGAGATAGTCGCTGTAGTACTGCTGCAGGTCCTGTATCAGCCCGCTCATGTCCTATTCCATTCTTGAACTGAACTGCCAACTCATACGCCAGCGACGACGGAGCGGATCACAACAGGATTGCGCTGCACCACCAATGGCGGGCACCACAATCTTTTTCTGCGGCAGAGATCCAATCCTTTTTCTCGAGCGTAGTAGGGTTCGACAAGCAGTGAAAGATCGCTAAGATGGCGCAGATAACCCACCTCAACAGCGGCGGAAAAAGAGTGCAGGCCCCCGAGAGTCGCGACGATGACTGGAGCGAACTGTTAACGCAGATCGGCGCACAGCGCGACCGGGCCGCGTTCGAGCGGCTGTTTCACCATTTCGCCCCGCTGATCAAGGGCTTCCACCACAGCCGCAACACCCAGGCTTTCAGTGCCGAAGCGGCGGATGAGCTGGTGCAGGAGGTGATGTTCCGGGTCTGGCGCAAAGCGCCCAGTTTCGATGCCCGCAAGGCGTCGGCGAGCACCTGGATCTACACCATCATGCGCAACTGCCGCATTGATATGCTGCGCCGCAACCGCCACCGGCAGCACGAGGATGGCGGCGTCGAGGTGGACGATATCTGGGATGAGTCACCGGAAAGCCAGCCGTTGCTGTTCCTGCAACACAGGCGCAACGAGCGCGATATCGCCGCGGGCCTGCGCGCCCTGCCGGCGGAGCAGAGCCACGTACTGGAAAAGGCCTACATGGAGGGCAAGTCGCAAAGTGAGATTGCTGCGGAACTCGGCCTGCCACTGGGTACGGTCAAATCCCGGGTGCGGCTGGCATTGAAGAAGTTACAAGCGATATTGAGCAGGTAGTCACAGCATGATTCGCCACCATCCAGAAAACAATCTGCTGTTGGAGTACGCCGCGGGCAGCCTGCCCTGGGCGCTGAGCCTGGTGGTTGCCGCCCACGTACAGCTGTGCCCCCAGTGCCGCTCGCAGTACCAGACCATGAACCGGGTCGGCGGCTCCCTGCTCCAGGACAGCGAACCGCAGCCGCTGCCGGCGGATGCCCTGCAGCGCCTGATGGGGCGCATCGATAAGGAAGAACAGGGTACGGCCATTGCCGCAGTCGCCGAGCCGCGCGACGTCGGCGATCCGGTCTTCGCCGGGCTGCCGCGGGTTATCCGCAAGCTGGTGGACGGTAATGCGCCTATGAAATGGAAGCGTGTAACGCCGGCGCTCAGAATGTCGCGCCTGCAAACCGGACAGGACCACCACGAGGTCGCCTTTCACCGTATCTGCAGCGGCGGCAAGGTGGCCGAACACGACCACCGCGGCCGCGAGATCACGCTGGTGCTCTACGGCAGCTTCTCGGATAAGGACGGTATCTACAGTGCGGGGGATTTCCTGGTGCGCGAACCCGGTGAAGTCCACCGTCCCATCGCCACTCAGGACCAGGAGTGTCTGTGCTTCTCGGTAGTGGAAGCGCCGGTGGCGGTCACCGGGCTGCTGGGCTGGCTGATCAACCCGTTTCTGTCGTTCCGGCCCGGTTGAGCGTCGGCGGTGCAGATGGCGGCGCAAGGTGCCACCGCCATCTGCCGCACTGTCAACGCGCGGCCAGCGCCTCCGCTTGCGCGTCGTCGCGTGCAAACAGATTCAGCAGTACATTCCAGCGCCCGTGCACCTGCTCGAACTTCTGCTCGCGCACATGGCCGTAGCCGCGCACCTGCAGCGGCAGCTCCAACAGCTCCCGGGCAGCAGCCATATTGTCTGCACTCAGCTGCGCCGCAACTGCGCTGACCGCCCGCTCCACCTGGCGCGCCCAGCTGCGCTCGGCGCGCCGCTCCCGCGTATAGCCGAACACATCCAGCACGGTGCCGCGCAGCACCTTGCCCCTGGCCAGCAGCGGCATCAGCTTGCCCATCCAGGGGCCGAACTGCATCTTGCGCACGCGACCGCTGCTATCCGGCCGAGCGATCACCGGCGGCGCCATATGGAATTTGAGCTTGTAGTTGCCGGTAAAGGTCTCGCGCAGCTGACGTTGGAAATCCTCGCCGCTGTAGAGGCGCGCCACCTCGTACTCGTCCTTGTAGGCCATGGCCTTGTACAGGCTGCTGGCGGCGATACGGGTCAGGCTGCCGTCAGAGCGCGACAGCAGTTTCTCCGCCGCATGCAGTCGCTCGATGGCGCGGGTAAAACAGCGCGCGTAACCGGCACTCTGATACTCGGTCAGCTCCGCGGCCAGTCGCGCGATCAGCTGCTCGACCGTCTCCTGCGGCTGCACCAGCTTGACCGGCTGCGCCGGCACTGCCAGCTGCTCCACCGTCTTCGGATTCACCGCCAGCAGGCGGCCCGCGCGGAAGGCGCGCAGGTTGTTCTCCACGGCGACGCCGTTCAGTTCGATGGCGCGCTCCAGCGCCGCCTGGCCGATCGGCAGCAGGCCTTTCTGGCAGGCGTAGCCCATGATCATCAGGTTGCTGGCGACGGTGTCGCCAAACAGGGCCTGGGCGTATTTGTTCGCATCGAAGGCGAAATACTCCGCGCACAGCGACTCGATGCTCTGCTGGGTCGCGTCGGCCGGGAACGCCAGTTCCCCTCCCTGTGAAAGGTCGCGAATAAACGCGGCCACCGGCACTTCGGCGGTGTTGATCAGCGCGCGCATCCTGCCCTCGGCAAATTTCGGCCGCTGGCCCGCCGCGGTCACCATATCGCAGCCGAGCAGCAGCTCCGCCGCGCCATCGCGGATACGTGCGGTGGTGATGCTCTCCGGGCGCGCGCCCACTTTTACGTGCGCCACCACGGCGCCGTTCTTCTGCGACAGGCCGGTGAAGTAGAGCGTGGTACTGCCCTTCTCCTCCAGGTGCGCGGCCATGCCCAGCAGCGCGGCCACAGTCAGCACACCGCTGCCGCCGATACCGGCGACGAGAATGCTGAGCGGCTGGTCGAGGCTCGCCATCGGCGCCGCCGGCAGTCCGGCGATGGCCACGTCGAGGGAATCGGCCAGTGACTGCACCGGCGGCTTCTTCAATTCACCGCCCTCGACGCTGACGAAGCTCGGGCAGAAACCATCGGCGCAGCGCATGTCCTTGTTACAGCTGGACTGATTCACCTGGCGCTTGCGGCCAAACTGCGTTTCGAGCGGCTCCACCGCGATACAGCTGGACTGCACACTGCAGTCGCCACAGCCCTCGCAGACGCGGTGGTTGATCAGCAGCCGGGTGGCCGGATCGGGCATCAGCTTCTTCTTGCGGCGGCGGCGCTTTTCGGCGGCGCACACCTGCTCGTAGATGATCGCCGTCACGCCGGCGGTTTCGCGCAGGCGGCGCTGCACCGCGTCCAGTTCCGAGCGCGGCAGTATCTCGACCGCGGCCGGCAGCTGGCTGCGGTGCTTCAGCCAGTGATCCGGGTTCTCGCTCAGCAGGATCACCTCGCGCACCCCTTCGGCCAGCAGCTGCGCCGCCAGGCTCGGTGCGGTGACCTCGCCGTCGGCGGGCTGGCCGCCGGTCATGGCCACGGCGTCATTGAGCAGTATTTTGTAGGTGATATTGACCTTGCTCGCGACCGCCTGGCGGATCGCCAGCAGGCCCGAGTGGTTGTAGGTACCGTCGCCCATGTTCTGGAAAATATGGCCGGCAGTGGAGAAGCGGTGCAGGCCGACCCAGTGCGCGCCCTCGCCGCCCATATGGGAGTAGGTGTCGGTGCGCAGGCCCTTGCCCAGGGCCATGATATGGCAGCCGATACCGGCGCTGCCGAGGCTGCCCTCGGGCAGCTTGGTGGAGGTGTTGTGCGGGCAGCCGGCACAGAATATCGGTTCGCGCGCCAGCAGGCCGCTGGCTTTGGCCGGCACATTGCCGCCCAGCTTTTCCGCCAGCGGTGCGATCTTGGCCGCCAGCTCGGTATCGGCCAGCCAGCGCGCGATGGCCTTGGCCACCCGGTCCGGGCCGAAGCCCCAGATGGCCGGCAGCAGGTCGGTGCCGTCCAGGTCCTTCTTGCCGACCACCTTCGGGCGCTTGCTGTCGGCCCAACCGTAGAGCAGTTTCTTCAACTGGTCTTCCACCAGCGGGCGCTTCTCTTCCACGACCAGCAATCTTTCCATGCCGTCGGCGAACTCGCTCATGCCGCGCGGTTCCAGCGGCCAGCTCATGGCCACCTTGTAGACGGAGATACCCGCGTCGTGCAGGTCGCGCTCGGACAGGTTCAGCAGCTCCAGCGCCTCCAGCAGGTCGCCGTGGGCCTTGCCCACGGTGACGATACCGAAACGCTTCTGCGGCGCCTCGACGACAGTCTTGTCCAGTTTGTTGGCATAGGCGAAGGCCTGCGCCGCCGGCAGTCGCTCTTCCAGCATGCGCCGCTCGTATTCGAGGCGCTCCGCGGGCCAGTTCAGGTGCGGGTCGTAGTTGAGGCCGTGGGCCGGAAGCGGGAAGTCCGCCGGCAGGATGAACTGCGGCAGCTGCGGCACCACCAGGGAGGCGCCCGCCTCGACGGTCTCGGTGATCGTCTTGAAGCCGACCCACAGGCCAGAGAAGCGCGACAGCGCGATGCCGGCGAGGCCCAGCGTCAGGTATTCGTCGATGGTGGCCGGGAACAGCAGCGGCATCATCACCGACTCGAAGATCTGGTCGGTGTTGTGGGAGAACATCGAGGACTCGGCGGTGTGATCGTCACCGCACAGGGCCAGTACGCCGCCCAGCTTGGAGGTGCCCTGGACATTTGCCTGGCGGAAGACGTCGGCACTGCGGTCCACACCGTGCCCCTTGCCGTACCAGATGGCAAAGACACCCTCTTTGGTAGCCTGCGCCCGGTAGTGGTCGAGCAGCTGGGTGCCCCAGATATTGGTCGCGCCCAGGTCCTCGTTGATACCCGGCTCGAAATGGATATCCCGCTCGGCCAGCAGCTTCTTGTGTCGCCACAGGGCCTGGTCATAGCCGCCCAGCGGCGAGCCGCGGTAGCCGGAAATGAAGCCGGCGGTGTTGAGCCCGGCGCGCTCGTCCAGGCGCTTCTGCATGATGGGCAGTCGCACCAGCGCATCGATACCGGTCAGAAACACGCGTCCCGCATCGCGGGTAAACGCGGCCTTCAGGGAATATTCGCGATCGAAGCCCAGCTCCTGATCGCTTTCGACCATCGCCATGGGTACTACCTCACCAGCTAAATCGTTTTTGGTTTCTTATTGGTCGGTAAAATTACCACCGCGCGGCGAAGCAGGTCATACCAAAATAGGCCCCCTTAGGGCATAATGCCGGCACAAGTCACCAAAGACTGACCAGCACTGGCAATAAATCACTCAATTCGCAGCAATTTCGGGAATGCAAGTCAAAGGCGACTGACGCCCCATTCCCCGATTGCGCGAGGTTCCGGCGAGCCCGTTCCAGGGAACCAGCAGGCTGTTGTAAAACAGCCTGCCAGGCGGGGCCAGAGACGGCCCGGCCGCAAATCAAGCGCGTAAGTGCTTGATTTGTCGCGGAGGGTTTGCGGACATGCGCCGCAAACCCGGGTTGAAAAAGGCCGCGATGGCCTTTTTCAACAACCTGCTAGAGTTAGCCGGGAGCCTGGTGCATCCACCTAATGACGAGAAACGGACGAGCACAATGGCCTATTTACTGGACGCCATCGACAAAAAAATCCTGGAAATTCTGCAGCAGGACGCCACCATCCCCAATATCGAGCTGGCGGAGAAAGTCTGCCTGTCTCCCTCCCCCTGCTCCCGCCGGGTGAAAAACCTGCACGAACAGGGCTTTATCAAACGCGCGGTCACCCTGCTGGAGCCGGAGAAAGTCGGCCTGCCGGTGAGTGTGTTTATTCAGGTAACCCTGAACCACCAGGTGAAGAAAGAGCTGCAGGATTTCGAAGCGGTGATCGGCCAGTGGCCGGAGGTGATGGAGTGCTACCTGATGACCGGCGACTTCGACTACCTGCTGCGGGTGGTGGTGCCGAACCTGCAGGCCTACCAGGAATTCCTCGACAAGAAGCTCACCGAGCTGCCGGGCATCGATCATATCAAGAGCAGCTTTTCCCTGAAGCAGGTGCGCTATCGCACCGAATTGCCGCTGGATCAGTTGCTGGAAAAAGGCTAAGTAGTGCTGGGACCTTGGCTTCTGGGAGGCGCGGTGATGGCCTTCGGGAAGAAACCTGATCGGTAAATATTTCCCGAAGGGCCTTCACCGCGCCACCAACCTTCATCGCATTTTCCGAAAAGGAAGTAACCGCCGGTCGCATCACCAAAAGCACAGCGGCGGCCACCCGGCAAATATTTACCGGTCAGGTTTTTTGCCGGGTGGCCGCAGCTGCGCCCTCTTGCTACGAAGTGCCCGGGCGGACAGGGTTTCCCCCCTGCCCGCCAGATTTGATGGTGCTCCTGCACCATCGCCTACGGGCCGCCGCTCGACCCAGTTGCTGGCAAATCCGGCGAACACAATTCCCAGCAACAGCAGCCACAGATAGATCCGTGAATTGTCATCGCAGGATGGCTTCTCCACCTGCTCCAGTTTCTGGCCGCTGAACTAATGTGTCGGCACCGCGGCCTATTTGTTTTTTTCAGCGCCGGAAAAAATTGATAATGACACTCAGCACAATGCTCAGAATGATCATCGACACGATGGGGATGTAAACGCGACTGCGCTCTGACTCAATTCGTATGTCTCCGGGCAGGCGCCCAAACCAATTGAACAGCCACGGCGCGTAGTGCATCAGCACACCCACTGCGACCAAGACTGCTCCGGCGACGATCAGCCAGCGCGCCATATCCACTACCCTCCTTACCCTTAAGCACCGCGACCATACGGCACCCCTTAACAGTGTAAAGCCCCGTGGCGCCAAGGTGGGGAAACACGCGATTTGGCAGCAATTTCAATCCACTGATACCATCGAATCGGCTCCCCGACCGAAGCTCACAATAAGGCTAACAACTATGCGCCTCTTTCAAACCCTTCTTCAAAGCCTGGCATTTCTGTCCCTCATGCTCGTTTCATGGCATCTCCAGGCGGCAACGCTGATCCACAACTTCAAGGGCTACCAGACAACCGACAGCGCCCTCGAGAAGTTCAACGCTCTGGTATTCGACCAGGGCAAGGTGCTCGCAGCCGGTGACTACGCAACGCTGAACCGTCGTTACCCTGAGGCAGAGCGAATCGACGCAGGCGGCAAGACACTGCTGCCGGGGCTGATCGATGCACACGGCCATGTGCTCGGCCTGGGCAGGCTGCAGCAACAGCTGGAACTGCGCGATCTGGATTTGCCGCAGACACTGCAGTCCATCAAGCAATTTTCGGAGAAGCTTGAGCCGGACACATGGCTGATCGGCCGCGGCTGGAACCAGGTGCTCTGGCCCGGCAAACAGTTCCCGACCAGCGCGCAGCTCGACGCGCTGGATATCGACCAGCCGATCTGGCTGCGCCGCATCGACGGCCACGCCGGCTGGGCTAACTCTGCCGCACTCAAGCGTGCGGGTATCGATAAAAGCACCCGCTCGCCCGACGGCGGTGAGATCATTCGCGGGAGCGACGGCCAGCCGACCGGCGTACTGATCGACAATGCCATGGCGCTGCTCGAGAAGGCCATCCCGGCGCCGAGTCTCGCGCAGGACAAGGAGTCCCTGAAATCGGCCTTCGACCTCGCCCTGTCACTGGGCCTCACCGGAATACACGATGCCGGTATCGATGCCAGCACCCTGCGCGCCTACCGGGAACTCGCCCGCGAAAAGGCCATTCCGCTGCGCCTGTATCCCATGATCTCGGTCGACAATGACAGTCTCAGCGAACTGCTGCAGGCCGGCCATATCGGCTCGCCGGCAGAGCGACTGTATGTGCGCAGTATCAAGCTGTCCGCCGATGGTGCACTGGGCAGCCGCGGCGCGGCGCTGCTGGAACCCTATCACGACAGGCCCGGCGAAAAGGGACTGCTGCTGTACCCGGAAGCGGAGATACTGTCGCTGCTAAAGCTGGCGACCGATAACGGTTTCCAGGTCAACGTGCACGCGATCGGCGACCGGGCCAATCACATAGTGCTGAACCACCTGGAGACGCTGAACAAAGCCCGGGACCAGAAGGCACTGCGACACCGCGTGGAGCACGCCCAGGTTCTGACGCCGGAAGATATCCCCCGCTTTCCGCGCCTGAATCTGATCGCCTCGATGCAGCCCACCCACGCCACCAGCGACAAGAATATGGCCGGCGACCGCCTGGGCGAGGAGCGCCTCGCCGGTGCCTACGCCTGGCAGACGTTTCTGCAACAGGGCACGCGCATCGCCGGTGGCTCCGATTTCCCGGTGGAGCCGCCCAATCCCCTCTACGGTATTCATGCTGCCGTTACGCGGAGAGATCGTCAGGGTGCACCCGACCAAGGCTGGCGCGCCGACGAGGCCATGACCCTGGAACAGGCGCTGCGCGCCTTCACCCTCGACGCCGCCTATGCGAGCCACCAGGAAAAAGTGATCGGCAGCCTGGAGCCGGGGAAATTCGCGGACTTTATCCTGCTCGATCGCGATATCTTCACCATTGATCCGCAGGAGATCTGGCAGGCGCAGGTAGTGGAAACCTGGGTGGAAGGCGAGAAAGTCTTCGCCCGCTGATGGGGCATTGTAGGAACGGCGGGGCGGCCATCCGCCGTTCCTACAACAACCCTGAGCCATAAAACCCGAACCATAAAAAAAGCCGCACCACGTCAGTGGTGCGGCTTTTTTAGTGGAACGGAAAGACCTTAGTCTTTCACGGCCACGGTGGTGCTCTTCTCACCCGGCACCGGGAAGCCGCGATCGCGCATCAGCGCTTCGATCTTGGCATCGCGGCCGCGGAAGGCGCGGTAGGCCTCCGCCGGATCCACCGCATTGCGCGGTGCAAACAGGTGCTTGACCAGCTTGCCGGCAACCTCCTTGTCGTAGAAGCCGCCCTCGGACTCGGCGAAGGCCTCCGCCGCGTCGGAAGTCAGCACGTCGGCCCACAGGTAACCGTAGTAACCGGTGGCGTAGCCCTCGCCGGAGAAGACATGGCCGAAATGCGGCGTGCGGTGACGCATTACCAGCTCCTTCGGCATGCCCAGTTTGGTCAGGGTCTCGCGCTCGAACTTGTCCGGGTCGATGCCCTCCGGATCGGTGGTGTGCAGTTTCATATCGATCAGCGCGGAGGCCAGGTACTCGGTGGTGGCAAAGCCCTGGTTGAAGGTGGCCGCCTTCTTGATTTTCGCCACCAGCTCCGCCGGGATCGGCTCACCGGTCTTGTAGTGTACGAGGTAGTTGTCGATCACTTCATCGGTGGACAGCCAGCGCTCCAGCAGCTGCGACTGGAACTCGGTGTAGTCGCGCACACCGCCGTTCAGCGTCGGGTAGGACACATTGGAGGCGAGGAAGTGCAGCGCGTGGCCGAACTCGTGGAAGAAGGTCCTCGCATCATCCCAGCTCACCAGTACCGGCTCGCCCGGGGCGCCCTTGATAAAGTTGGAGTTGTTCGAGGCCAGCACAGTCTTCTTGCCGTCGAAGGTGGTGTGATCGCGGTACATGGTCGCCCAGGCGCCGGAGCGCTTGCCGGCGCGCGCGAACGGATCCAGGTACCAGAGGCCGATATGCTCGCCGCTGGTCTTGTCTTTCACTTCCCAGACTTTCACGTCTTCGTGGAAGACCGGCACGCTGCCGGCTTTCACCGGGCTGAAGGTGAAGTTGAACAGCTCGCCGGCAACGAAGAACATCGCCTCGCGCAGCTTATCCAGCTGCAGGTACTGCTTCACTTCGTCGGAGTCCAGGTCGTACTTGGCCTTGCGCACCTTCTCCGCATAGTAGCGGTAGTCCCAGGGCTCGATGGTGATGCCGGCCTTCTCGGCATCCGCCACCGCCTGCATATCCGCGACTTCCTCTTTCACCCGGGCGACGGCGGCGGGCCACACGGCTTCCATCAGGTCCGTGGCATTTTCCGGGGTCTTCGCCATGCGGTCCTGCAAACGCCATTCGGCGTAGTTGTCGAAGCCCAGCAGGCCGACGCGTTCGTCGCGCAGTTTCAGTATCTCGGCGATGATCGCATTGTTGTCGTGCTCGTCGCCGTTATCGCCGCGGCTGTAGTAGTTTTTCCACACCTGCTCACGCAGCTTGCGGTTGTCGGAATAGGTCAGGAAGGGATCCATGGACGAGCGGGTATTGGCGATCGCGTAGTTGCCCTTCTGGCCTTTCTCTTCAGCCAGTGCTGCCGCCGCCGCGACAAAGGATTCCGGCAGGCCGCTCAGCTGGTCGCTGCGCAAGAAGATGTCGTAGCCCTCTTCGTCCGCGAGGATGTTGTTGGCGAACTTGGTGTAGAGCTCGGCCAGGCGCTGATTGATCTCGGCATAGCGCTGCTTGCCTTCACCCTTCAGGGTTGCGCCGTTGATCGCGAACTGATCGTAGGTCAGCTCGACCAGGCGCTTCTGCTCGGCGTTCAGATCAGACGAATCGCGCTGGTCGTAAACCGCCTTCACGCGCTGGAACAGCTTATCGTTCTGCACGATCTTGGACTGGAAGTCGGCCAGCTTCGGCGCCATCTCCTGCTGGATCGCGCGGAATTCCGGCGAAGACATGTTCGCGCTCCAGATGCCGTAGTAGGCAAATACGCGATTCAGGTCACCGCCGCTGCGCTCGAGTTCTTCGATAGTGTTGGCAAAGGTCGGTGCCGCGGGATTGCTGGCGATGGTATCGATCTCGGCCAGGTTCTTGCTCATCGCAGTTTCCAGGGCCGGCTTCAGGTCCTCGACGCGCATCTTGTCGAATGCCGGCACGCCACCGTAGGGCCCGGTCCACTCCGCCAGCAGGATATTGCTGGCAGCGGTGGCGCTGCCGGCTTCTGCCACTGCGACCTGTTGAGCCTGCAGGTTGTCCTGTGCGGCCTGGCTCTGCCCGGCCTCTTTGCTACATCCAGCCGCGGCCGCCAGGGCGGCAGCAACGGAAAGCGCGATCAGTGTCTGACGCATCGGCTATCTCCTCTTAGATACGGTCTTGTAATAGTTTTTAACCGGCCGAGTGTAACCCCAGTTGCCCCGCCACCGCCAATCCCCGCCCCGCCGCCCGTCGCTGGGAACGATGGGCAGAAGGCTTTTCACGACGAGCGCCCTGCCCTGGCCAACCAGGGGTTCGGCGACGAAACCAGCTAGTGGGCGGTGGGCACGCTCATTTGATAACGACTTTTTAAGTGTATTCTTTTATTGGGTAATTATTTGTATGACCGCATTGTGATTACCAGTACAGGGGAGCAAGCGACAGGCCTCTGTGAACAGAGGAAAGAGACTCGGGGGCGCCTGGGCGCTCTCCTGTGTAGAACACCCCGGATCCCGCCGGATTACTGGCGCTGGTCTTCGACGACGGTGCCGGCGCGCCGCAGTTCCTCTTCGTGCTCTTTCTCGCGCCAGGGCTCCTGCAAAGCGTCGGCGATCCACGCCTGTATGGCCGGCAATTCCAGCAGCCGCTCGGCGTACTCCGCGGAGGTATGACTCAGCGGCAGATCGTAGGTCCTGGCCCGGACAGCCACTGGGGCGAAGAAGGCATCTGCCGCGGTGAACTCCCGACCAGCCAGGAATTGGCCCCCGAAACGCTGCAGCCCCTCCTGCCACAGATCGTCAATGCGATCGATCTCCCTGTGCAAGCTCTTGGGAAACTCGGCCAGCTGCACCCTGACACCGCAGTTCATGGTGCAGATATTCCGCAGTACGGAGAAACCCGCATGCATTTCCGCAGCGGCACAGCGCGCCCAGGCGCGGGCCGCCTTATCCTGCGGCCAGACATGCGGATAGCTTTCCGCCAGGTATTCGACAATTGCCAGCGAGTCCCACACGGAGACATCGCCATCGATCAGGCAGGGCACCTGCCCGGTGGGAGAAAAACTGCTGAACTTGTCCCGGCTGCCGCCCTCCTCGAAAGTCACCAGCTGTTCCTCGAAAGGAATCTCCAGCTGGCGCATCAGCACCCAGGGGCGCAGCGACCAGGAGGAATAGTTCTTGTTGGCGATAAATAGCTCGTACATGATTGCCGTCCTTGATTAAGCGTCTATCGATAGGTAAATCTTCCAGGGTTCGAGCGTTGCGGCAGTCAGGAAGATTTCTGCCAACTGGCTGCGAATGCCATAGGTGGGACGCACTCCGCATTCTCCAGGTCGGCACAGTAGTTGCCGACATTGATACCCATCTCCCTGAAGCTGCGCAGCGCCAGCTGGCTGGAAATAGCCGCAGTCAGAATATCGGCGAGAGTATGGTGAAAATAATAGTTTTCCCTGGCCTGATATTTTCTGCCGGTAAAGTAATCCAGTCCGCTGTCATCGCGAAAGGGGCGCCGGTCGAAATACGACTGCGCCAGGTGAGAGGGCTCGCCCTCCTCGTACATATTCAGTACCGGGTGAAGCTCTTCCATCAACAGCCAGCCACCTGGCTTTAAAAGCGAGGCACAGATCTGCATAAAACGGGGAAGGTCCGGCATCCAGTTCAGCACCCCCACGGTAATTACCGCGAAATCGAACGAAGTCCGGTAGTACTCGGGCAGCTGGTAAATATTGTGGCAGGCGAACTCCATTTCCGGACAGCTGGCTGCGCGGGCCAGCTCCCTCGCCTGCTCGATAAAGAGGTACGAGCCATCGATGCCGAGGCAGCGACCCGCGCCTTTTTTCCTGATCGACAGGAGATCCTTGCCGTTGTTGCAGCAGACCTGCACAACGGACTTGCCGTGCAGATCAAAACCGCTGACCAGGGCATCGAAGTCCGCTTCCAGTGCGTTGAAGTCCGGCGCAGCGACCTTCTCAAGCAGGTCGCGGTTGATCTGCCGGTGAATCGGCGCCGCCTCCTCCCAGGAGGCGATGGTGCTCTCGGTATAGAAATCCAGCTCCCGATCCATACTGCCTCCCTAATCTGCCGTTCGCGAGTAGATACCTCTTCGCTCAGCCCGAGCGCCCGGCGCGCAGCCACTCGGCCACGTTGAAGGCCAGTTCCAGCACCTGGTCCGCATTCAGGCGCGGATCGCACTGGGTGCGATAGCAGCTGGCCAGGTCCGCCTCGGAAATCTGCCAGGCGCCGCCCGTGCACTCGGTCACGTGCTGGCCGGTCATCTCCAGGTGAATGCCACCCGGATGACTGCCCTCGGCGCGGTGCACGGCGAAGAAGTCGCGGATCTCACGCAGTATCTTGTCGAAATCGCGCGTCTTGTAGCCGCTGCTGGCCTTGACGGTATTGCCGTGCATCGGGTCGGCGCTCCAGACGACCGTGCGCCCTTCCCGCTGTACCGCCCGCACCAGCGCCGGCAGCTTGTCGCCGAGGGTGTCGGCGCCCATGCGCGTGATCAGGGTCAGACGGCCCGCCTCGTTGTTCGGGTTCAGCTTGTCGATCAGCCGCAGCAGTTCATCCGGCTGCATATTCGGGCCGACTTTTACGCCGATCGGGTTCCAGACGCCGGACAGGAATTCCACGTGGGCGCCATCCAGCTGGCGAGTGCGCTCGCCGATCCACAGCATGTGAGCCGAGCAGTCGTACCACTTGCCGGTCAGGCTGTCGGTGCGGGTCAGGGCCTGCTCGTAATCGAGCAGCAGCGCCTCGTGGGAGGTAAAGAGCACCGTTTCGCGAATCGCCGGCGTGTTTTCCGAGGTGACGCCGCACACGGCCATAAACTCCAGCGCATCCTGCAGCCGCTCCGCCAGCTGGGCGTATTTCTCCCGCTGGGGATTGCTCTCGAGATAACTCAGGTTCCAGCCGTGCACCTGGTGCAGATCCGCCAGGCCGCCCTGGGCGAAGGCGCGCAGCAGGTTCAGCGTGGCCGCCGACTGGTTGTAGGCAGTCAGCATGCGCTGCGGATCCGGCACCCGCGCCTCGGCGGTGAACTCGATGCCATTGATGATATCGCCGCGGTAGCTCGGCAGCTCGACGCCACCAATGGTCTCGGTATCCGCAGAGCGCGGCTTGGCGTACTGCCCGGCCATGCGTGCGACTTTCACCACCGGCAGGTTGCCGGCGAAGGTCAGCACCACCGCCATCTGCAGCAGCACCTTGAAGGTGTCGCGAATGCGATTGGCATTGAAGTCCGCAAAAGACTCGGCACAGTCGCCCCCCTGCAGCAGGAAGGCCTTGCCCTCTGCCACCTGGGCCAGTTGCCGGCGCAGCTCGCGCGCTTCGGCGGCAAATACCAGCGGCGGGTAGCCGGACAGGGCTCCGGTCACCTGCTCCACCTGTTCGGGGGATGCATAGTGCGGCTGTTGCTTCGCGTCGAAATTACGCCAGCTTTGCGGGGTCCAGGCTTGGGCGGGGGATGCGGACACGGGGATATCTACCTCAACTTCCATTTTCGGCTCTTACTTCGCGGGGGAGATACTGCCGGGGCGAACCACTGTTCGCCCCGGGATAAACGTCTGTAGAGAATTTTACAGGACGCTGGCGACGGCCTTACAGAAATACTCCATATTGCCCTTGCTCAGGCCGGCAATACTGATGCGGCTGGAATCGACCATATAGATGGCGTACTCCTTCTGCAGGCGCTGTACCTGCTCAGCGGTAATGCCGAGGAAGGAGAACATGCCTTTCTGGCGCTGGATAAAGCTGAAATCACCGGCGGCGCCGGCGGCGGCCAGGCTCTCTACCAGTCCCGCGCGCAGGCCGTTGATGCGCTCGCGCATCTCGGTCAGTTCGGCTTCCCAATTGGCTTTCAGTCCGGCGTCGGTCAGGATGGACTCGACGATGGCGGCGCCATGCGACGGCGGCATGGAGTAGTTGCCGCGCACGACATTGAGCATCTGGCTCTGGCCCTTGTCCGCCTCGGCACCGGTGTTGTAGATCACCATCGCAAGGCCAACGCGCTCGCGGTAGAGGCCGAAATTCTTCGAGCAGGAGGCTGCCACCAGCATCTCCGGCACCGATGCCGCCATCAGGCGCAGACCGTAGGCGTCGTCATCGAGGCTGTCGCCGAAGCCCTGGTAGGCCATATCGATAAACGGCGTGAAGCCCTGCTTTTGCGCCATCTCCGCCAGCACCTTCCACTGTTCACGGGAGAGATCCGCACCGCAGGGGTTGTGGCAGCAGGCGTGGAACAGAACCAGATCGCCCTCACCAACGTTCTTCAGGGTGTCGACCATCGCGTCGAATTGCAGGCTGCTGGTGGCGCGATCGTAGTAGGGATAGCTCTTGATCTGCAGGCCGGCATTGCCGAGCAGCGGCACGTGGTTGGCCCAGGTAGGGTCGCTGACCCAGATGGTGGCGCCCGCCTTGGCGCGATTGGTGAATTCCGCCAGAACGCGCAGTGCGCCGCAGCCACCGGGCGTCTGTGCCGAGCGCACGCGGCCGGCCAGCAGTGCCGGGTGATCGGCACCCAGAATCAGCTCCTGCATGGCGGCATTGAAACCGGGCGTGCCGGCGGGGCCGATATAGGCCTTGGTTTCCTCGCTCTGCAGCAGGCGCGTCTCCGCCTCCTTGACCGACTGCAGTACCGCGGTGTGGCCGGCCTCATCTTTGTAGACCCCTACCCCCAGGTCGATCTTGTTGGGGTTTTCATCGGCGCGGTAACTGGCCAGCAGGCCCAGAATGGGGTCCGGCGGAAGACTGCTCAGGTGCTCAAACATCGCGAAACTCCTTCAACTATATTCAACCATCAATCCATCAGGCCGCGCTCGGCCCAGGCCTGGGCGCGGTCCATCAGCTTTTCAATAATGCTGTCCAGCTGCCGGCGCTCATCGGTGGAGAGCGACGCCATCAGGTCGTTCTCGTACTGCTGCGCCAGCGGCACTATGCGCGCGTAGACATCGCGGCCCAGCTCCGACAGGTTGAGCACCTGGCGGCGGCGGTCGGCCGGATCTTCGCTGCGCGTGATGTAATCGTTCTTCAGCAGCGACGATACGGCGCGGCTGATGGCCACCTTGTCCATCGCGGTCTGTTCCACCAGCTCCGCAGCAGACAGGTCGGGAAAGCGCCCGAGAATCGCCATTACCCGCCAGGCGGGAATGGTCAGATGAAAGCGCGCACCATAAGCTTGGGCAATGGCATTGCTCACCCGGTTGGACAGCACCGACAGGCGGTAGGGCAAAAACTTTTCCAGGCGCAAATCATCGCGCGCCACGGCCGCTCCCTCGGCGTTCAACTGAGGCGCATTGTTATCAATTGTCATGGCTGTTCACTCACCTGTTTTACTCCGGCATAAGGGCTCGGAGTTGTATCAGGTTACCAATGTAACTAACATTGGTTTCAATTGTAACCACCGCCGTCGGAAATTTTCTCCGAGGAAGGTGCGGGTCATCAGACAAAATCGGTCGCGCATTATACGGCTTTGCGCGCCATTTTTGGTATCGAAAGCCCGTTACCGCGCAAAATATTTGCGCGGCCGATTCGGCAGCAATCGATGACTTTCTGACCGGCAACCGCCGCCGCTTCATGAAGAGCGAGAGAGCCCGATGAAAAACTGGATCAACTTTCCCCGTGTAGAGGGGGAAACCAGCCGGCAGGCCCACGCGGACTTTCCCCCGAACACCTATGAGCGGGAGATGGGCAAGGAGGGCTTCTTCGGCCCCGCCACCCACTTCTATCACCGCCACCCGCCGACCGGCTGGAGCGATTTCGAAGGGCCGCTGCGCCCCCACGCCTTCGACAGCACCAGGATGGCCCACAACAGCAACTGCCCCTGGGACTACAAGCCGATACTGCAGAACAGCGACAGCCTGGTGGCCCTGTGGACCTGCCACGACGCGATGGACCACCTGGTGCGCAATGCCGACGGCGACCAGCTGCTGTTCGTACACAACGGCAGTGGCGATCTCTACTGCGATTTCGGCCACCTGCATATACGCGACGGCGACTACATACTGCTGCCCCGCGGCACCATGTGGCGGCTGGCACCCAATGCCGACGAACCGCTGGAACTGCTGATGGTGGAAGCCACCGGCAGCCACTTTCAGTTGCCGGACAAGGGTCTGGTCGGCCCGCATGCGATTTTCGACCCGGCCATGTTGGATGTGCCGAACATAGACGACAAGTTCCGCGCGCAGCAGAGCGAGGACGCGTGGCAGGTGAAGGTGAAGGCCCGCCAGCAGGTCTCCACCATCACCTTTCCGTTCAATCCGTTGGATGCGGTCGGCTGGAAGGGCGACAATCTGGCAGTGCGGATCAACTGGCGCGACATACGCCCGCTGATGAGCCACCGCTATCACCTGCCGCCGTCGGCGCACACCACTTTCGTGGCGCGCGGCTTCGTGGTCTGCACCTTCGCGCCGCGCCCGATCGAGAGCGACCCCGGGGCCCTGAAAGTGCCCTTCTTCCACAACAACGACGATTTCGATGAACTGATCTTCTATCACCGGGGCGACTTCTTCAGCCGCGACAATATCTACCCGGGCATGCTGACCCTGCACCCGATGGGCTTTACCCACGGGCCGCACCCGAAGGCCTTCGCCGCGGGCGCCAAGCACGCCAAGAAGGAGACCGACGAGGTGGCCGTGATGCTCGACAGCCGCACGCCCTGGGACATACTGCCGGACGCCCATGCGGTGGAGCTGCAGGAATACGTGGACTCGTGGAAAGCAAAATAAATAGTTTCCTGTAGGAGCGGCGGGGCTATGGAGAAAAAGAGGATCGAAAAGGAATGAAACTCGCCTCCCTGAACCGCGGCCGCGACGGCGAACTCATCGTCGTCTCCCGCGATCTGAGCCGCTACTGCGGCGCCGCGGACATAGCGCCGACCCTGCAGGCGGCCCTGGACGCGTGGGAAATCACACAGCCGAAACTGCAGGCCCGCTTCGATGCGCTGCAACAAAACGAAGTCACCAGCTTTTCATTCGATGCCAATGAGTGTCACAGCCCCCTGCCCCGCGCCTTTCACTGGGCCGACGGCAGCGCCTATGTGAACCATGTGGAACTGGTGCGCAAGGCCCGCGGCGCTGAGATGCCGGCTTCCTTCTGGACGGACCCGCTGATGTACCAGGGCGGCTCGGACACCTTCCTCGCGCCCACCCAGGATATCGCCATGGCCAGCACCGACTGGGGTATCGACTTCGAGGCCGAGGTGGCGGTGATCACCGGCGATGTGCCGATGGGCGCCGGTGCGAGCCGGGCCGAAGACAGCATCCGCCTGCTGATGCTGGTCAACGACGTGTCCCTGCGCAACCTGATTCCGGGCGAGCTGGCCAAGGGCTTTGGCTTTTACCAGTCCAAACCCTCGAGCGCCTTCTCGCCGGTCGCCGTAACGCCGGATGAACTGGGCCACCACTGGCGGGACGGCAAGGTCCACCTGCCGCTGCACGCAATGCTGAACGGCGAAAAGATTGGCTCGCCCAACGCGGGCGTTGATATGACATTCAATTTCCCGCAGTTGATCGCCCACGCGGCCAAGAGCCGCCCTCTGGGTGCCGGCACCATTATCGGCTCGGGCACCGTATCCAATGTGGACCGCTCCTCCGGCTCCTGTTGCCTGGCGGAAGTGCGCATGCTGGAGATAATTGCCGACGGCAGGGCAGTCACGCCGTTTATGCAGTACGGCGACCATATTGAGATCGCCATGTTCGATGAAAACGATATGAATATTTTCGGCACCATCAGCCAGCGGGTGGTTGAATACACAAACCCGGATTGATTCAGCAAGTCCCCCTGTAGATACTCTGCTCCGTGGCGCTTGGATTCCGGCCTGCGCCGGAATGACGAAAAAATACCGTAGGAGCGGCCCATGGCCGCGATCAATCTGAGAAATAAACCACCAACGATCGCGGCCATGGGCGGATGGCCGCCCCGCCGCTCCTACATAAAACATAGAAAAAGGAATAAATATGGAACTGCACGGCTACTTCCGCTCTTCCGCCAGCTACCGCGTGCGCATCGGCCTCAACCTGAAAGGCCTGCAGTACGACTACCGCCCGGTCAACCTGCTGAAGAACGAACAGCGCGAAAACGAATACCGCAAGCTGAACCCCCAGGGACTGGTGCCGGCACTGGTCGACGGCGACAAGATCCTGACCCAGTCGCTGGCCATACTGGAGTGGCTCGACGACCAGTACCCGGAACCCGCTTTGCTGCCCAAAGAGCCGCTGGCGCGCGCCAGAGTCCGCGCCCTGGCCTACAACGTCGCCTGCGATATACAGCCGATCCAGAACCTGCGCATTCTCAAATACCTGCAGTCGGAATACGGCATCAGCGACGAAGAAAAAGTGGAGTGGATACGCCATTGGATTCACGAGGGCTTCAGCGCACTGGAACAGCAGCTGGACCCGGCGCCTTTTGCCGCGGGCGACACACCTGGCCTGTTCGAATGCTGCCTGATGCCACAGATCTACAGCGCCGAGCGCTTCGGTATGGATATCGCCGAATACCCGGCCATCCACCGGATCATGCTCGCCTGCAATGAGATTCCGGCATTTGTCGAAGCGCGGCCTGAGAAACAACCGGACAGCACACTGTAGCAATTTTCCCGAACATCGCCATCCCCCTGCTATTGCAGGGGAAAGTGCACCTTGAAAGCCAGTGTGTGCAGCTCAGAGCAGGCAGGCTATTGGGGCTGAGCATTAGTAGACATTTTTAAGAAAATACGAACCTAACCCGCTTCCTAGTGGACTTTGACATTACGCTCATTCCGCGAATCAAAGATCCCAGCCAAGTAGTTTTAGGCAAGTGTCCTGCAGTTTTCGCCATGGCAGATCGCCGCCAAGATCTCTACGCTTTGCGAACACTATCCAGCAACGCAATTCGAACGAGGAATCTGCATGAGTGAGAACATTGCGAATAAAGTTGTAGTTATCACCGGCGCCAGCAGCGGACTGGGTGAGGCGACGGCCCGCCACCTCGCCAGCTTCGGTGCGAAGGTGGTGCTCGGCGCGCGCCGAACCGACAAACTGGAAAAAATCGCGGGCGAAATCCGCGCTGCCGGCGGTCAGGCTGAGTACTTGAAGACCGACGTGACCGTGCCGAGCGAAGTCCAGTCCTTAGTGGACAAGGCGGTCAGCGCCTATGGAAAACTCGACGTCATTGTCAACAATGCCGGTTTGATGGCAATCGCCCCGATGTCCGAGCTTAAGGTGGAAGAATGGGATCGTATGATCGACATCAATATCAAGGGCGTGCTCTACGGCGTAGCAGCGGCGCTGCCGGTCTTCCAGCGGCAGAAGAGCGGCCATTTTATCAATATCTCCTCCGTGGCGGGCATCAAGGTATTCAGCCCGGGCGGCACTGTTTACAGCGGAACCAAGTTCGCCGTCAGGGCGATCAGTGACGGCCTGCGGCATGAAGTCGGTGGCGATATCCGCACGACCACCATCGAACCCGGCGCAGTGGAATCAGAGCTCAAGTACGGCAGCTCACACCGGGAGAGTGCCGAAATGGTTGGCGATTTCTATCAGCTGGCCATCTCATCGGATTCGGTTGCGCGCGCCATAGCGTACGCCATCGAGCAGCCCGCCGATGTAGATATCAATGAAATCGTACTGCGACCGACGGTCCAGGACTTTTAAAGAATCCGCGGAACGCTAAGGACCCACCCAATGGTAGCGGGCGGCCAATCATCCTTCAGGCTGCCCCGGCCCGCCGAAAACCCTGCACAGAGTGATCGGCCAAAGATCAGGTAAGGCACATTCTCATCAATGAGAACGACCAGGCGCAAGCACTTTCAGGTATTCGAGTGCAGGAGAGCCGACATTTGGCGGGTCTATTCACCCCTGTCAGCATTGGCGGTCTCGATCTTTCCAACGGGGTGTTCCATGCTGAAAATAACGTTCGGCCTGATTGTTTATGCAATTTTGACAACCGTACGGTTGGTACCGACCTTTAATGTGGATGAATACCCCGAGCCGATAGATTAAGCCGGGCACAGGCATCACGAGCACGCGGATTCATCAGAGCCGCATTATTCGCAACACGAAGTTTCAGCCATGAGCTCACCAAAACTATTCGAGCCTCTGACAGTCGGCTCACTAACCCTCTCCAATCGCATTGTGATCGCACCGATGTGCCAGTATTCGGCCATCGACGGCTGCATGACCGACTGGCACTTGATCCACCTGGGGCAACTCGCGCTTTCCGGTGCCGGGCTCCTCACCATCGAGGCAACCGCCGTAGTACCGGAAGGCCGCATCAGCTATGGCGATGTCGGCCTGTGGGACGATAGGACCGAAGCGGCGATGGCGCGTACCCTCGAAGCCATCCGGAAGTGGTCGGATATGCCGATCGCCATTCAGCTGGCTCACGCCGGCCGCAAGGCATCCACGGACTTGCCCTGGCTCGGGGGCAGGCAGATTGCGCCCGGCAATCCCAATGGTTGGCAGACGGTGGCACCCTCCCCGGTTCCGTTCCTCGCGGATGAGCAGCCGCCTCTGGCGATGGATCGGCCGGCGATGAGCGCCGTGCGCGACGCATTTGCGGATGCGGCACGCCGATCGGTAAGACTGGGACTCGATGTCGTGCAGATACATGCCGCCCATGGCTATTTGCTGCACGAGTTTCTGTCCCCGTTGTCGAACCGGCGAGATGACGAGTACGGAGGAGGACTGGAAAACCGGATGCGCTTTCCACTGGAAATTTTCGAGGCAGTGCGCGCTGCCGTTCCGGCTACGTTCCCTGTCTCTGTACGGGTTTCCGGCACTGACTGGGTGGAAGGGGGATGGGATCTGGAACAGACTATCGCCTTCGCGCAGGCCCTGGAGCAACGCGGCTGCGCAGCGATCAACGTGTCGAGCGGCGGCTTGCATCCCGCTCAGCAGATACCGGTGGGACCGGGTTACCAGGTACCCTTGGCCCGAGCGGTCAAACGGGCGGTCTCGATGCCCGTCATCGCGGCGGGATTGATCACCGATTACGACCATGCCGAAGCAATCGTAGGCACCGGTGATGCAGACCTGATTGGGCTGGCCCGCGGGATACTGTACAACCCACGCTGGCCCTGGCACGCGGCAGCACATCTGGGCGCCACGGTAAAGGCACCCAAACAGTACCTGCACTCGCAGCCGCGGCAGCTCCGCGACCTTTTCAATGCGTGATCAAGTACCGGGCTTACTGTTTCTGAACTACCTGACCGGCAGGTTGTGATCGGCGATCTCCGGCTAGGTCGCAGATTGCCTGCCGCAGCTGCGCGCCACGAGTCTCGGCATACTGATGCTCATGTACTGCGAGTCACCACGTTAAAAAGTTCAGGGTTCCTCCCGTTCCAAGCGCAGAGCCTCCTTGAATGTCAAAGTGCGGTACGGGAATGGAATCTCGATACCGGCCTCGTTCAGCGCTTTCTTGACGGCGGTTACGACTTCTCCGGTGGACTCGCGCACTGCCAAGGGCGTCGACCCGGTCCACCAGGTAACCTCGATATCGATGCTGCTGTCGCCGAAGCCATGCGGGAAAATCTGTACCGGATCGTCATCGCGCACGGTCTTGCAGGACTCCACGGCCTTTTGAATCACCTCGACCGCAGTGCTCACATCCTCGTGATAGGCCACGCCAGCGATGATGCTGATCCTCCGCTTGACGCGGTCGGTGATGATTTCACAGGGATTCTTGAACAGAAAAAGATTGGGCACCACCACCAGTTCACCGGTCACTTTGCGGATCATGGTATTGCGCACCTCGACCGCCTCTACCCGCCCCATAATGCCCTCGCACTGAATCACGTCCCCCTCTTCAAATGGAAAGTTCCACAGAATCAGAATACCCGCAAAAAAGTTCTCGAAGATATCCCTGGCAGCCAGGCCTATGGCGACCGATAAGAGGCCGACGCCACCCAGCGCCTTGGTTGCCGTCAGCCCCGGGAAAAGTACCATCGCGGCCAACAGCAGACCGAACACCCACACCGCGATGCTCAGCAAGCGGACCAGCAGATCCTGCAGTGATTTGCGCGATGTGGTGCGCCGAAATAGCCGACTGCCAAACCGGCGCACCAGGACCACCGCCACGCAGGTCATGAAAAAAACCATCAGGCTGGCGATGATGTACGGGGTGTGGGCGAGGAAATTGCTCCAGATATTCTGAAACGATTCCGCCACTGTTTCCGCCGCTTCCGATACGGGCTCCGGGGTGATTTCCTTCAGCTTGGAGCTGTCCTTGCCCTCCTGTTGCGCCAGGGCGTGCAGCGGGATAGAGAGTTGATTTATGAGTGATGAGAGAATATCTGTCACTGGGCCTGCTCAGCCTTTTGCCGGAAACAGTCCTGTATATAGCTGAGCGGGGGATACGCGGACTGAGCAGCGGCGACTGCCGGGGGGAAAACGGCATAGCGTTCAACGCTTTCCCTACCCCGACAGAGGATTGGCAAACTTGCCGATCGCGCTTTACGACTGAGGCAACTGCGCCAGCAGAAAATCCCGCATGTTTTCCCCCATCAGCCGGCGAATTTCCACCGCGCTGAAGCCCTGCCTGAGCATCTCCTCGGTCAACACCCCCAGCTCGCCGGCATCAAACGCCACCTCCACACTGCCGTCGTAATCGGAGCCGAGCGCGACATGCTCCACCCCCACCAAGTCGATCGCGTAGCGCAGGGTCTTCACGATGTTTTGCGGGCTGCTGTCACAGACGGCGCCATCCCAGTAGCCGATACCGATCAGGCCGCCGTTGGCGGCGATCTGCTGCATCAGCGCATCGCTGATATTGCGCGGCGAATCGCAGATGCCCCTGAGGCCGGTGTGGGAGACAATCAGCGGGCGCTCGACCAGTCCCAGAACATCGCGCACCACCTGCTCCGATGAATGGGCCACATCGATGATGATCGAGCGCCGGGCCATCTCCTGCACCGCGACGCGCCCGAATTCGCTCAGGCCGGCACCGCTCTCCCCGTGCAGGGAACCGCCGAGCTCGTTGTCGAAGAAGTGCTGCAGCCCCATTACCCGGTAGCCCGCATCATAGAGGCGACCGATATTGCCCGTCTCGCCCTCCAGGGGGTGCGCGCCCTCGATGCCGAGGATGGCCGCCAGTTGCCGGCCGCCCTCCTCCCGCGCTTGCAGCACCCGGCTGAGGTCCGCGGAACTCCGCACTAGCTGAACCTGAGCGGGTACCGCGCGCTGCAGTTCTGCCACGCGCTCGGCGTGATAGAGCGCGCGCTCCAGCAGGCTGTCCCAGGTGCGCAGCGGCCAGGCTTGGGCCACCGCCAGCAGAGTGATGTTGTCGCCGGCCGCGCCGGAATTCCGGTCGTAGTTCTGTCCGCGCGGGGACTTGGTCACCGCAGTAAATATCTGCATGGCGAGGTTGCCGCGGCGGGCCCGGGGCAGGTCCAGATGCCCGTAGTCGGCCTCCTGCTCCAGGTCCCGCGCCCAGAGAAAGCTGTCCGCATGCAGATCGCCAATCAGCAGGGATTTATGCAGCGCGGCAGCCTCGGCCGACAGCGGCGGATATTCGGGACCGGTGCGCTTGTTCATGCTCTGCTCCACAGCGGGCAAGAGCAGCCATTTCCAGCCGGCGAACGAAACAAGGGCCAGAGTGGTCAAAACCGCGAACAGCTTTTTCATTGGGGGTCACCGCAGATAAATAATCATTATTCGTTTGCGCGGATTATCACCCCGCTTTCACCGAATACAATGCCCGTACGAAAAAAGACAAAGGACCATTTGTGACAGCAATCTATCGCCCCACTTTGCTGCTGATGTTTGCAATTCTGCTCAGCGGCTGCGCCGTACTCTCGCCGAGCTTTCAGAAGCCCCAGGTCGAGGTCACGTCACTCGAACCACTGCCGCCGGGTCCGGGCAATGACCTGCGCTTCCGTATCCACTTGCGGGTATTCAACCCCAATGATTCTGAACTGGCCCTGTCCGGCCTCTACTACACCCTGAGTCTGGCCGGTCACAAAGTGATTACCGGGACGTCCAGTAACCTGCCAGTCATAGCGCCCTATGGACAGGACAATATCGCGGTGGATGCGACCGCGAGCCTGGTCGGATCGCTGTTCGCCGCCGCAGAGCTGCTCGGCAGCCGCAGCGACACTGTGCCCTATGAGCTGGAGGCGAAACTGGGGTTGCGCAGGTCAATAGTGCCGTCGATTACGGTGCGCAGGAGTGGTGAGGTGCGGCTGAACTATTAACCCGGCAATCAACATTGCCGGGTTAATGCGGCACAAGGATGTGCCGCCGCTGGTAGAAGACCAGCGCGAGCCCGCGAAGTACCAGCAGATCCACGTATCTGTGCGGGGCGGCCATCCGCCAGTATTTCGCGGGCGACAATTAAACAGGTAGGGACGACCTGTTTAATTGCCAGGTTAACAGTATCGCTAGCGCAACTGCGCAAAGCGATCAGTCGACTGACTGTTCCGGCGCCAGTATCCAGCAGCGCGGATTGTTGCTGTAACCGAGCCGCGGGTAGTAGTCGTTGGCCGCCGGCGCCGCCAGCAGGATCAGCTGGCAGCGGGGGCCCAGTTGCCCTTTGGTCAGGGATTGCAGCCTGCGACCGATGCCGAGCCGCTGGAAATCCCGGTGCACCGCCAGGTCGGACAGGTAGCAGCAGTAATGGAAGTCCGTGACTGAGCGGGCAAGGCCCACCAACTGGTCGCCGCTCCAGGCGGTCACGCTGAGATTGCCGTTCTCGACCATGCCCTGCATGCATTCCATGTCGTCCACGGGGCGGCGTTCGGCGAGCGTGGAATGGCGCAGCAGTTCGACAAACTGCTGCGCGGAGATGGGGTGATTAACGCGGTATTCGATGGCCACTGGCTGAGGATCAGCGCCGCGCGGCGAGAATGCCGCCGGTCATCGCGGCCAGTGAGGACAGTATGCCCAGGCCCACCAGGCTGTAGAGACTGATGGACTGCTGCACCGCCTCGCTCAGTACCTCGCCAAAGGGGAACTGCCAGGCGACGATGGCTGAAGCCGCGACTACCGCCGCGTACTGGACGCGGGTGGCACGACGCTCGGCGCGCCTGGAAGGCGCCGGCAACTGCGCCATCACGCGCTCGCAGAAACCATCGTTATCCAGGTAGGGTTCATTGAACTGCAGCTGCTGGCTGAGCCACCGATCGAATTCGGCATCGCCGAAATCCGGATCCCTGCCCGACAAGGCTGAATCACTCACGGTATTGACCCTGCGGTTCCACTGTTCGAAGTTATCCATTGACTACCTCCTCGCGCCATGCCTGTAGCAGCGTCTGCAACTTGGCCCGCGCGCGATTGACGTGGGATTTTACCGTACCGAGCGGCAACTTCATAATGCTGGCCGCCTCCTCGTGGGAGAAACCACGCTGCATGCACAGGTGCACCGCCTGGCGCTGCGCGTCGCTGAGCGTGCTCATGGCGGAATCCAGGTCCCGCGCCATACCCAGCTGCTGGGCTTCCTCCACACTCTCTTCGGCCTGCGCCCGGTCCACCGCCTCCTGGTCGAACTCCGGCGCACTCTTGCGTTTATAGCTCATAACGAGGTTGTAGGCGATGCGGTACAGCCAGGTGCTGAAGCGCGCATCCCCACGAAATGCCGGCAGTGCCTTGTAGGCCTTGATAAAGGCCTCCTGGGCCATATCGTCGGCCAGGGCCTGGTCGCCATCGCACAGCTGGCGGAGCGAGAATCGCAGCTGTGACTGATAGCGCCGAACCAGCTGGGCGTAAGCCCGCTGGTCCCCGTCTTCGACGACGCGCCGGATCAAATCCTCGTCATTGAGGTCCATAAACCGCTGTCCCCTATCCCCTAATTACTGGGCCGGCTTGTTATCCAGTTTCCAGTTGACAAAGCGGGCGACACCGATAAACAGCGGTATCAGGCCGAGGCTGCCGACTTCGGGGCCGGCGGCGGCGGTGAGCCAGATAAAGATGGCGAGACCCACCGCAATCAGGGTAAAGCCGCGGTCCTTCATATTGCGGGGAGACTCCCCCTCCATCGCATCCAGCAGTTCCGGCGGGATATCGCGGCCCTCGGCTACCATGCGGTTGATGTTGTCCATCAGCAGCTGCTTCTTGCGGTAGCTGTTACGGGTCACCAGCCACACGATCAGTATCGGGGTGCCGAACACCGCCAGGATCGAGATGATAGGTACCAGAAGAGCCGCACCGGCGAACGGAAAATCACTTTCACTGTCATGGCGATAGTGGCCACCAGAAGGATCCAGGTCACCGGAGATGCCGATATTGATGTTCTTCGGCACGCTGTCGAGCGCCTCCTCCACGATCAGCCCCTTCTCGTTGAGGATGCCCTTGTTCTCCAACCGCTCGATGATCCGCCGGCTCAGGGCGCCGCCGAACTCCTCACCGAGGTCCACCTGCACCTCACTGCGGTCGCCGTGTTCATCCCGGGTCCTGATGCGCAGGACACCGTTCTCGTCGCGGGTGATGCGCACCTGCTTCTCGACCTGTTCCGACTGCGGAGCCTCGGGGGCCTGCGGGGCGGCCGGCGGCTTGGGCGGCACCGGCATCTCGGTGGGAGTTTCCTGGGCCCAGCTGCCGGCGACGCTCAGCGCCGCCACCAGGGCAAGCAGCCAGCGGGCGCCGGCCCGCACAGGGTGAATGTTTCTCGCTCTCATTTTGTGCTCTCGACTAGTGCTTTATTCCAATAATGCCGCAAAACGCGACAACTCTCACATAACAGTCAGGCGCCCGCCTGAATAGGGGCTCGGCGAGCCGCCGTGCGCCGGATTCTCTTCGGCGATGCGCACCGGGTAGCGGGCTTCACCGCTGTCCTCCCGGGCCTTGTCCCGACACTCTTCCAGCTTGCGCGAAAAGGCCTCTTCGGTCTTCTGCGTCAGCTGCTGCTGTACTTCCGCCAGCGGCAGTTTCAGCTCGGCCGCGCCGGCCTCCAGTGCGCCCAGCATCATTGCCAGGGCGGCGTAGAATTGTACCTTCTTAAGTGTTCCTGCGGTTACCATGGTCTCCTCCAGGGTGAATTTCCTTGTACAGCCTAAAGACCACCCCAGCGCGGCGTTTGGATGCAGTGCCGCACAAAAATTTGCCATGCGCTCAGCGAACAGCCGGCCGGGCCCAGCCAAAGGCCCGCGGGAGATCGAACTGGACCCCTGCAGGGAAAAGTCGCAATAATCCCCTCGACACCGATGGAATAGCAGAAGATGCCGGAACCCAAAGAGATACTCACCTTCTGGTTCGGCCGGCCGCAACTGGACGCGGCGCCGGACGACAGGCACCGCCAGCGCTGGTTTGCCGGCGGCGAGGACTTCGATCGTAAGATCGACGAATACTTCAGCTCCACTGTGGAGGCGGCCCTGGACGGCGAGCTCGCGTCCTGGCGCCAGTCGCTCGAGGGGGAGATGGCGCTGGTCCTGCTCTGTGACCAGTTCACCCGCAATATCTATCGCTATACCAGCCGCGCCTATGCCGGCGACCCGCTGGCGCTCGAGATTGCGCTGGCAGTCATCGAGCGGGGGGACGACCTGGAAATGGGCCTCTACCAGCGCGCCTTCCTCGGCATGCCGCTGGAACACAGTGAACTGCCGGCAATTCAGCAGCGCTCGGTGGACTACTTCAACCGGCTGCGCATGGACTACCTGAACGGCGCCGAGGGCGCGGCCCAGGCCGAGAACTTCTACCAGTACGCTCTCGCCCACCGCGAGGTGATCGACGAGTTCGGCCGCTACCCGCATCGCAATGCGGCCCTGGGGCGCGAATCGACGCCGGCAGAACAGAAGTGGCTGGATCAGGGAGGGGGCTTCTGATGGATCTGCTCAGCTGGATGTCCCTGGCCGGTATCTGCGCCCTCGGCGCCATGTCCCCCGGTCCGAGCCTGTTGATTGTGCTGCGCAGCGCCGCCTCGGGGCTGCGCCAGGGCCTCGCCTGCGCCCTGGCCCACGGCGCCGCCGTGGCCATCTATGCCGGTATCACCGCCTTCGGCCTGGCGGTGCTGATTACCCGCTCGCCGCTGCTATTCAGCGTACTGCAATGGGCCGGGGCGGCGATGCTGGTGTACCTGGGCTGGAAGGCTCTGCGCGCACCGGCACCCAACGCCGATGCGGCCAGGATTCCGGCGCCGCAGCAATCCGTCGGCCGCTCGGCGATGCAGGGGTTCGGCATCGCCTTCTTCAATCCAAAAATCGCGGTCTTCTTCACCGCCCTGTTCAGCCAGTTTGTCGCCGAACATCAGGCCCTCGCCACCAAACTCGGCATGGCCGCCCTGGCCGCCGGTATCGATGCCGGCTGGTACTGCCTGATAGCGCTCGCCGTCTACGCCGGCCGCAATCGCAGCTGGGTGAGCAGATCGGTCGGCCACCGGATGCAACAGCTGTTTGGCGTGCTGCTGATCGGCCTGGCGGCGCGGCTGGTACTGAGCATTTAGCCCGACCATTTCACATTTCTGCTGCGCAAAAAAAAATGGCCCGCTCTGCGGGCCTTAAACGTCTTACTGCGGGGTCGGAGCTGACTGTCCAATTGGGGGGTAGGAAGACAGTCAACTGCCACACTCATTATGACAGCCCGGGCGACCCCGCGCCGACCTGCCACCGCAACCTCGACTCCATTTGTCGCAACTCCGACTCCGACATTCGCGTTCCACCCCGCCATTGACACTGAACACTTATACAGATACTGTACAAACATACAAGTCTAGTCTCCGTACAGCAATAGAACCTACTGCGAGCGATCTGAGTACGCCATCTGCACCCTACAAGGTGTAGTTATTTAGGCTCAGCTAAACGCCAACACCTTGTAACGCACAGCTGACGCACTCAGATCGCTCTCGCTACGGCCCTATTGCTGCACGGAGACTAGCTATCAAACGCCGCAAAAAATAACCGGAGGCACAACATGGCCGTAGTAGCTGTTTGGAAATGCGATAGAGACGGAGCAATGTTCGACAACAAAAAAGACGCCGAAGAACACGACAAGATGCTGGAACTGGCCGCCAATATCACCGCGCTGATTGAGCGCCATATCGACGGCATTTCCGAGCAGGCCGGAGAAGAGATCGGCCTGCTGCTGGCCAAGCGCCGCGACGACCTGGCCAAAGCCTGCAAAGGCAGGCCGGAAGTGCTGCTGGAAGAGACAGAGGCCGAAGTTCAGCAGGAAGCGGACGACGACCGCGTCACCCCTTTCGCCGCGAACCAGTAATTCTCAAGGTTTAGTTTTTCAGGTTTCCATCCCTGTACTTGCCGCCCGGCTCTGCGCCGGGCTTTTTTTTGCACTGTCCTTGTAGGAGCGGCCGCTCCAGGAATTCACGGCGCCTTCGGCCCTACGATTAAATCAATGCGAAACCTATATCGATGACAGCCAGTATCAGAATCACCGTCCAGCTGATTGCCGTACCCCAGAAGCGCCCCGGATGATAGCCGCCCTTCGCCACAGTAAGACCAATGGCATGCATCAAACGCCCCAGCAGAAACAAACCGCCGAGAATATACAGCCACAACGCGGCGAGGCCGCCGAGCTCCGCAATCACCATCAAAATTAACGCGATCGGAATATTCTCGACGGCATTGGCATGCACCCGCACCCGCACCTCGTTTTCCCGCCGCTCTCCACTGCCGAGCCCGATTTTTTCGGTGCGGCGAAACTGCACCACCCGAAACGCCAGCACAATGATCAGGATCGCGTATAGGCCCGCGTAGAGCGCCGTTACATTAGTCATCTATTTGTCTCCTGCCAGTAACATCATCTCGTAGAGTGCACAAACTGAATGCTGGTTTTGTCCATTGTGGGAGCCTGCCCTGCAGGCGATTGAATTTGCCCGCAGGGATGGCAGCTGGCTTCCCAACCAGACGGCCCTAGAATTTGTAACCGAAACCATGGCCCTGTTCGGGCTTCAGGTAGCGGTCGCGCAGGCGGGTCGAGCGGGTGACCAGCGACTGGGATTTGCCGTCAATCAGTACCTGCTCGGGATAACTGGTGACCTCCAGCGGATCGCCGCTCCACACCACGATATCCGCCACCGCACCCGGCTGGAGGCTGCCGCCGTCGATGCCGAAGATCTCGGCCACGTTGGCGCTGATGGACTTGAGGCCCTCCTCGTAGGGCAGCCCGCTGGCCACCGCATTGCCGGCAGACTGACGCGCGAGGTACACGTTGTGGGTCGAGGCGTACTCCGGCCCACTGATCGCCACGGTGACACCGGCCTTGGTCATCAGCGCGGCATTGTCCAGGCGCGCGCCCAGACTGGAGAAGGAATTCGGCAGGTTGTTGATTGCATCGATCACCACCGGCACCCCGGCGGCGGCGAGCTGATCAGCCACCATCCAGCCCTCGGCCGCACCCAGGATCACCAGCTTCAGGTCGTATTTCTTCGCCAGCTCGATGGTCCAGAGGATGTCGCTGGCGCGATCGGCGGTGACCAATAATGGCTGCTTGCCGTCGATCAGCAGTTGCAGCGCCTCCAGGTCGGCAATGCTGTGGTTCAGCTCGCGCCAGTCGCCGCGGCGAATCGCCTCCTTGTTGCCACGATACTCGCGCGCCTCCTCGAGTGCGTTCTCGATCTTGGCGTAGGCGCTGGCTCGGCTGCCGCCGGCCAGCTGCCCGCCGGCCTCGCCCAGATAGGCCTTCTGCGCCAGGTCCCTGGCCACCACGCTGTCGAAATCGCCATTCAGCTTGATCGCGAAACTGCGCCCGGCAAACACGCGCTGCGGGTTGCCGACGCTGTCGCCCCAGAGGCTGATACCCGGGAACACCAGCGCGCGGGTGACGCCGCCGGCGCGGTTGAACGGGATCAGGGTGGACTTGGGATTGTAGGCGGGCAGCGGATCGAAGGCGCTGCCGATACTCTCGCCGGTCACCGCGTAGTCGTTGGTGGCGCTGGCCGCGCCTATCTCAACCAGACCCAGTTCGGACACGGGCGCTATCACGCCCGGGGTGACCACCTTGCCGCGGGCATCGATGACGCGGTCGGCGCCGACATCCAGGGACAGCCCTATGTCCTGCACGCGCCCGTCGACCACCAGCACATCCGCCGACTCGAAACTGCCCCGGTCGGACAGGGTGTGCACCTTGCCGCCCTTGATCAGGACGGATTCCGCCTGGGCAGTGCCCGCACCCAGCCCGAGGATCAGCGCGCAAATCAGTAATACCTTGTTCACAGCCGCTCCCCCTCTGCGTCGAGAATGCCCAGTTCAAAGTCACTGCGCGGTTGGCGCGCGGCGTCCGCGCGGTCGTACATCAGTTCGCCGTCGATAAACACCTTGTCCGCCTGCGCATAGACACTGAACGGATTGCGGGACCAGACCACCACATCGGCCATCTTGCCCTGCTCCAGGCTGCCGGTCTGTTCGGCGATACCCAGCGCCTTGGCCGGGTTCAGGGACATCCACACCACCGCGTCCTTGGGCTGGATATCGAAGCCGGCGCGCTGGCCCGCGGTCATGGCCTTGGCGACCTCCTCGTTCAGCTGCTGGATGCCAACGGCGGAATCCGAGTGGATCATCGCGCAGGCCTTGGCCTGATCGACGATGGCGATGTTGGCCTCGGTCATATCGAAGGCCTCGTGCTTGAAGCCCCACCAGTCGGCCCACATGGCCGCGCACACATTGTTCTCCGCCAGCAGGTCCGCCACCTTGTAGGCCTCGACCGCGTGATGGAAGGTAGAGATCTTGAAATCGAACTCCTTGGCGATATCCATCATGATCGCCATTTCCTCGCCGCGGTAGCAGTGGTTGTGCACCAGAATCTCGCCATTCAGCACGCCGGCGAGGGTTTCCAGCTGCAGATCGCGTTCGGGTTCGTCGCCGCCTTTCTCGCGGAATTTATCCCACTTGTCCTTGTATTCGCTGGCGGCAATCCAGGCGCTGCGGTAGCCGGCCACATTGCCCATGCGGGTGGAGGGCAGCGTGCCCTTGGCGCCGTAGACGCGTTTCGGGTTTTCACCGCAGGCCATCTTCAGGCCATAGGGCGCACCGGGGAATTTCATATCCTGCACGCGGCGCCCGGGCACATTCTTCAGTGTCACGCTGCGCCCGCCGAACAGGTTGGCGGAGCCCGGCAGAATCTGCATGGTGGTCACGCCGCCGGCCAGCGCCAGCGCGAACTGGGGATCCTGGGTCCACACCGAGTGCTCCGTCCACACCTGCGCGGTGTTCGGCGATGTCATCTCGTTGCCGTCCTGGGAGGATTCGATGGCCGGCGCCGGGTAGTTACCCAGATGCGAGTGCACGTCGATAATGCCCGGCGTCACCCACTTGCCTTTGCCGTCCACGACCAGGGCGTCCTTGGGCGCCTTGAGCCCCTCACCGATCTTCGCGATCTTGCCCTCGGTCAAGAGAAGATCGGTATTATCCAGCTGTTCACCGGTACCGGTGAGCAGTGTCGCCCCCTGAATCAGCACCGGGCGGGACTGGGTCATGGCGTAGGTGGAGGGGAAAGCGTCCTGGCGGGCGAAATCCGGCGATTTTTTGTCGCCGTCCGCCTTCTTGTCTCCCCCGCAAGCGGACAGGAGCGCCGCGGCCCCAAGCAGAGTCGCGGCACTTATAACGGCCGCCACACTGCGCCCGAAGCTTCGAGAATGCAGCTGCATAGTGAATCATCCAGTGTTATCGGTTATCGGTTATCGGTTATCGGTTATCGGTTATCGCGTAGCATGCTAACAGTTTGCGGCGCTGTGGCCATTACCAAAACTACCAAAACGGCCTCTTCAATCGTCGGCGGACTGGCGCGGCGAGGAGGCCCGCCGGCGCTTTTCCGCCGCGACGGATTCCTGTTCCAGTGCATCGGTGGCGAGCTTGGCAAAAAATGCCTCGAACTGATCCTCGCATCGCAGCGCCGCCAACAGCTGCACCAGTGCAAGCAGATTGCAGCCGCGACCGTTCTCCAGGCGCTTCAGGGTACTGAGCCCCACACCGGATTCGCTTGCCAGCGCCTCCTGGGAGACATTGCGGGCCAGGCGCAGGCGGCGGAAATGCTCGCCCAGCTGCGCCAGTACTTTTTGTTGTCGCTCGCTCGAGTCCATCTTCAGCAAATTCCAGCATGCGTGAACGGAAAATTATAAATCGATTTAGAACGAGTAAGAATGTGCAGCATTCCCCAAAAAACGCTCGCCTTCGCGGTGGACTTCCCAATGGCTTCGTGATGCAATTTCTGGTGAAAAAATATCCAGGACGGATAGATGGCACCAGGAAAGAATACACTGGCTCCTCCCTGGGAGGCCGCCGCCCTCCCCGCCCGGTCGCATGACTCCCGGCATATCTACGAGGCCCTGCGCAAGAGCGAAGAGCGCTATCGCGAGCTGGTCGAGCACGCGAACTCCATCATCCTGCGCTGGGATCGAGACGGCATCATCACCTTCTTCAACGAATACGCCCAGCAGTTCTTCGGCTACACCGAGGCGGAAATCCTCGGCCGCCATGTGATCGGCACCATAGTTCCCGCCAGCGAAAGCTCCGGCCGCGACCTGCGCCCGCTGATGGAACACATCTGCAACCACCCGGAGGAGCACCGCTACAACGTCAACGAGAACATCACCAGGAGCGGCGAGCGGGTCTGGGTCGCCTGGACCAACAAGCTGCTGACTGATGAGCGGGGCAATGCGATCGGCGTGCTCAGCATCGGCACCGACATTACCAAGCAGCGGCTGCTCGAGGAGGAGCTGCGCCAGGCGCAGAAGATGCAGGCCATCGGCGAGCTGGCCGGCGGTATCGCCCACGACTTCAACAACATGATTCACGGCATCAGCGGCTACGCCGAAGTGATCCAGCAGCTGACCACAGACCCGCGCATCAGCGAGTACACCACCCATATTCTGACCACCGCGCACCACGCCGCCGAGCTGACCAGACAGCTGCTCACCTTTGCCCGCAAAGGCAATTACCAGCTGTGCGACTGCAACACCCACGAACTGATCCGCGACGTCTGCGCGATGCTGGAGCGCACCATCGATCGCCGCATCCGTGTCGAACAGCGCCTGGATGCGAGCCGTCCGCACGTAAAAGGCGACGCCGCACAGCTGAAAAGCGCCCTGCTCAATATCGGCATCAATGCCAAGGACGCCATGCCGAACGGCGGCACCCTGCGCTTCGCCACCAGCAATATCGCCATCGACCGGGTGACGACCATCGCCGATTTCGAGATACAGCCGGGCCAATACCTGCTGATCAATATCAGCGACAGTGGCACCGGCATGCCGGCGGAGGTGCGCCGCCGCATCTTCGAGCCCTTCTTCACCACCAAGGAGAGCGGGCGCGGCGCCGGTCTCGGGTTGGCCGCGGTGCACGGCACCACCCATTTGCACAAGGGCGCGATCCACTGCCGCAGCAGCGAGGGCGAAGGCAGCAGCTTCGATCTCTACCTGCCGATCACCAAGGACTGCGCCAAACACGCCAGCTCGCCGGCGCGCCCGGCCGCTCGCGGGCGGCGTTTCCGCATCATGGTGGTGGACGACGAGGCGATAGTGCGCAGCTACTCGAAAACGCTGTTCGAAATGCACGGCCACCGGGTGGTGACCTTCGCCGGTGCCGAAGAGGCGATCAGTTACTATCGGGAGAATTTCGGCAATATCGACCTGGTGCTGCTGGATATGATCATGCCGGGCATGGACGGACAGCAGCTGTTTGCCTTCCTGAAACAGATCAATCCCGAGATCAGGGCGATTCTCTCCTCCGGCTACAGCGTCGACAGCAAGGTGCAGGAAATACTCGCTGACGGCATCCTGGACTGTATCCAGAAGCCGTTCACTTACGAAAAGCTGCAGGAAAAAATCGATAGCCTGACAGCGGAGGGGCTACTGCCGGGGTAGGCGCCTCAGACTTGCGCAAGCGAGTGTTTGGCTAACAGCCAGTCGAAACCAGCCCTTCTCCCCTCAGTAGTGGAACAGCTTGATCACCGGCTCGCCGTCGTCGCACTCGCCGACCACTTCGGGCTCGGAGATCTTCGAACCCGCCTGCAGAATCTTGTTGCTGGGGTAGCTGACAAAGCAGGCATACCTGAAATTGACCGCCCAGTTACAGTACAGGCGCCCATCCTCTTCCTCATAAAAGCGCAGCTGGCAGAAACTCAGGTAAGGGCTCGATCCCCCTTCCGATTCGGGGCCGATATTAATCGTGGTCTCACCGTAGCTGGAGACAGACAAAAGCAGACCCAAGGCGAGCAACCACCGCCTCATAACCTCACCCGCAAATCAAACTCTGACTCGAGTTAAGCGTAGCAGCAGGAGGCGCATTTTTCCTCCAGTACACGGCCATTGTCTCGGCACCGTGGGAGCCTGCCCTGCAGGCGATATGACACCGGCCGGGCCAGCGCCCCCTTCGCCTGCAGGGCAGGCTCCCACAAAGTCGAGGGCCTGCTAGGAACCGGCCGCGAGCGCCTGGAAGCTGGAGGCCTCGGCCAGGCTGGGCTGCAGGCCGTATTTCTGCACTATGGCCATAAAGCGCTGCACATAGATCCGGCTCACCGGCGCGTAGGGTGGCATCCACTCGTCGGGCCCCCGGTCGCCCTTGCTCTGGTTGCGGCCGTCGTCCACCAGCCACAGGTTGTCCGGGTCCTCGGCAAACCGACGCTTGCGCTCGCGACTCCAGCGGGCGCCGCCGCGGTCGTGCGCCCACTTCAGCGGCACTATGTGCTCCACATCCAGGTCGGACGCCCGCAGATAGAAATTGCCGGTGTAGGGATCCAGCCACAGGCCGGTTGCCACCTTGCAGCCATCCGCGCGGGTGTAGGTAACCGGCGCCAGCGAGTAGCGGATCAACAGTTCGTGCCGCGTATCCTGGCAATCGCCGTCGAAGTCCGACCAGCGCGGCAGCCACTCGGCGCGCTTGTAAGGCATGGCCTGTGCGGACCCCCAGACCAGCGGGGAGAGGAAAACCAAAGAGAGGGAAACTAAGGAGAAGGAACCTAAGGAGAAGGAACCTAAAAAGTAGCGAAGAATTGATCGAATACCCATACGACGACTGCCAACCAATGCCTGGCACCATCGTACACAACTTTAATTTATTCGAATATCGACCAATTCACTCGGATAAGAAGCCGCAGGCAATAGGCACCTGCGACCGAAAAATGTACAGAGAACCCTATTCGTAGCCGCGCTCGAGCTTCTCCAGTACTGCCGCCACCGCCTCGGCCCAGAGCTCGTAGCCCTTTTCATTCAGGTGCAGGCCGTCGCCGATAAATATATCCCGCTTCGGCCTGCCGTTCTCCAGCAGCGCGCCGGCCACATCGATATAGAAATAGCCCTCGCGCTCGTCGCACAGGGCCTCGATCAAGCGATTGGTCTGCTGCATTTTTGGCCACAGTGACCAGCGCGCGAGGCTCGGCTTGATGGCGATAAAGTAGATGCGCAGATCCGGATTCTCGCTGCGCAGCTTGTCACCCAATGCCAAAAACTTGTCGGCCACCTGCCGCGGCGCTATGCCCTGGGCGATGTCGTTGTCGCCCTCGTAGATGGCCACCGCCCGCGGCTGGTATTTCGAGATCAGCTGCTCCGAGTAAAAGAACAGATCGTTCATATTGCTGCCGCCGAAGCCGCGGGGAATCACCCGAATGCCCGGCAAATCGCGCTGGATCCGCGGACGCCACATGCGGACACTGGAACTGCCGGTTACCACCACCCCGCCCGGCTCGCTCGGTTGCTGCGCGTCAATCCTGGCGAAGTTCGCCACCTCACCGGCGAATTTCAGCGGGCTGCCGTAGGCAATGTCCGCCGCGGCCGCCACGGTGGCGCCAAACAACAGGAATGTGCCCAGCAGGGCGAGCGGTTTCGACAGCAGTTTCAACATAGAACCTCCCCAAATACGTTGGTTTGCTGGCGCCAAGCCTGCCACAATATGACTCTGATCGCATCGCCCCAAACCCCAGTAACCGGCCCCCGTCCATGCTTGAACCCAGCAAATCCTGCCCCTGCGGCTCCGGCAAGCCTTTCGGCAGCTGCTGCAATCTGTACCTGTCCGGCCAGGCCTACCCAAATACCGCGGAAGCGCTGATGCGCAGCCGCTTCAGCGCCTTCGCGACCGGCGACCTGCCCTACCTGCGCAAGACCTGGCATCCGGATACCTGCCCTGACCTGGACGCCGACGATCTGCAGACCCAGTGGACGCGACTGGAGGTCATCCGCAGCAAACCCGGGCTGAAGAAGTCGGTGGTGGAGTTCAAGGCGTGGTACCTGGAAAACGATATCGAGCACTCGATGCACGAGGTCTCGCTGTTCAAGTTGCACAAGCAGCGCTGGGTCTATGTGGAACCGCTGCCCGGCTGGCCGTAACACAAGCATGCAGCCGGAACTGATCTATGAAGACGACTACCTCGTGGCCGCCTACAAGCCCGAGGGATGGCTGGTGCACAGATCCGCGATCGATCACCACGAGACAAGATTCCTGCTGCAGTACCTGCGCGACCTGACCGGCTGCCATCTGTACCCCATCCACCGGCTGGACAAGCCGACTTCCGGTGTCATCGTATTCGGCAAGAGCGGCGGCATAGCCGCACAGGTGCAGGCGCAGTTGGAAGGCGACGCATCGGTAAAGAAATATATCGCCATCTGCCGCGGCTACTGCCCCGAAGAGGGCGTCATCGACTACCCGCTGCCGCCGGTCGCCGACTTCAAGCACCAGCGCAAGCGCCCCAAAACCGAGTTGCCGCGGCAGGAGGCGGTCACTCTGTTTCGCCGCCTGGGCACCATCGAGCTGCCGTTTGAAGTCGACCGCTACCCGAGCAGCCGCTACTCCCTGGTGGAGATTGAACTGAAGACCGGCCGCCGCCACCAGATCCGCCGGCATTTCAAACATATCCACCACCCGCTGATCGGCTGCCCCAAGTACGGCAAGTCGGTGCACAACCGCTTTTTTGCCGAGCATTTCGGCTGCGGCCGGTTGTTGCTGCACGCCCTGAGCCTGGAGCTGGATCACCCGGTGATTGGCGAGCGCCTGAAACTGGTCGCGCCGCCACGGGGCTGTTTTCTATCGTTGATCGAAAATTTTGGCTGGCAGCTGCCCGAATAGGGCCGAAACACGGCGAGGGCCTATACTGCACTGCAACTCAGTCGTGGAAACAGGGAGGCAACGGTGGGAGATCCCTATAATCTGGAGCGCTTTGTCGAAGCCCAGAGCCGTAAATACGATGCCGCGCTGGCGGAAATTGCTGCCGGGCAGAAGCGCTCCCACTGGATGTGGTATGTGTTTCCACAGATCACCGGCCTGGGGTTCAGTGCCATGGCGCAGCGCTATGCGATCAGCGGCCTCGATGAAGCGCGGGCCTACCTCCACCACCCTGTTCTCGGCCCCCGATTAAGAGAGTGCTGCGCGCAGCTGCTGCAATTGGAAGGCCTGTCGGCCCATGAAATCTTTGGCAGCCCGGACGATATGAAACTCAGGTCCTCGATGACGCTGTTCTCCGCCGCTAAGAACGGCAACAGCGTGTTCGATGAGGTTCTCGACAAATACTTTCGGGGACAGAAGGATTCGCGCACGCTGGAAATTCTCCACAAGTCAGCGTAACGGAACTGCCAAGATTATTTGCGCCTTTTCAGAGATGGCGCCGGCTTCCCGCCCAACCTCCCGATCCATGCACAGCAATAACAATCCGCAGTTTGCGGCAGGGTTGAACATGGATGCTCGAATTCCATAAGGAGCAAGATCACGACATGCTCGGCGAAATGACTCCTGCCGAGCCCCTGAACCAAGCCGGATATTCTATTTTTAGTGGTGTCCACCCGATAGCGTCCGCGGGCGGCCAACCGGATGCCAAGAGGGTGTGGCGCTTCTGGCTCCCTCCGCGTCGCTCCGGCGCCGGTTGCCACGGCGCTGGGCTGCCATTACTTAACTGGAGATGCGGCGATGAAGAAACAATTAATTGGCATTATGGCCATAGCGGTTACCCTGGGCTTCTTCTCGACGGGTATTACATGGTCAAAGGAGAATAAGGTTGGGTATCCTGAAGGGTATCGAGATTGGACCCACGTAAAGGCCATGGTGATCCAGCCAGGACATCCCCTCTATGGCTCCTTTGGTGGTATACACCATATCTATGCCAATGACAGTGCATTGAAGGCTATGAAAGACGGTGTCAGCTATCCTGATGGTGCTGTGCTGATATTTGATCTTCTTGAAGCGAAGACCGATAACAACGCTATTGTGGAGGGCGATCGAAAGGTTCTTGGGGTAATGGTGAAAGACTCAACGAAATTCAAGGATACTGGCGGCTGGGGTTTTGAGGGATTCAAGGGAGATAGCCGGGAAAGAGTGGTCACAGACCCAAAGACCATGTGCTTTTCTTGCCATGAACCTCAGAAGCACGCAGATTATGTATTTAGCACTTACCGCCAGTAATAATGTGAGAGTACAAAATACGCTGCCATGCCCCCGTACTCTGTACTGCAGGAAAACATGAACATAAAAATGGAAAATAAAGTTCCCGAACAGCCAAAAAAATCAGTTCACTGAGTTGGCCATGATTTGTAAGTCCGGGGACAACCTCAGCCCGCTCAGCCAGAAAATCGGTGGAAGCTGCCGTGGGCGAGTGTGCAAATAATTGAGAGTGTAAGTAAAGAGAGTGTAAGTAATTCTATGGGCACCTTGGCGCCCCCGAGGCATGGCCCGTCCGGCTGCCGCTCTGGCTACCAGCGCGATGGCTATAGTGTCCAACGACTCAGGGGCCAGCATGGCACTTCTATAGCCCTTACACAGCACTTCCTGTAATGTAGAATCTTTCAGCGCTACTTGAGGGTTGCATGTCTACGGATCTCATCGATGCACAAGTGTCACCAACCGGGCAGTTCGACATTCTGTCCAAGTACGAAATCCATAAGCTCAGCCACGAAAGCCGCGGCCCTCAATATCAGGCTTTCCGCAACTGCTCCCTGGCCGTACTCAATAGCGGCGGCTTTATGGCCGACGGCAAGGAGCTTCTGGAAACCTATGCCGACTTCGATATTTTCGTTGTCCCGACGGAACGCAGCGTAAAACTGCAGGTAAAAAACGCCCCCGCCATTGCCTTTGTAGACGGCAAGATGATCCGCGGTATCGCTGAGCATCTTTTTGCCGTACTTCGCGACATCATCTACGTGAACAGCGAAATCACCGGCGACCCGCGCTACGATCTGGTATCTGCACAGGGGGTTACCGACGCAGTATTCCATATACTGCGCAATGCCGGCACCTTTGACCGGACCCGCGTTCCCAGATTGGTGGTGTGCTGGGGCGGGCACTCCATTTCAGGCGAGGAATACGATTACACCAAAAAGGTAGGCTACGAGTTCGCGTTGCGACATCTCGATATCTGCACCGGTTGCGGTCCGGGCGCAATGAAAGGCCCGATGAAAGGCGCCACTATAGGCCACGCGAAACAGCGCGACCGGCACGGCCAGTACCTCGGCATTTCCGAGCCGGGCATCATCGCGGCAGAAGCACCGAACGCAATCGTCAACCAGCTGGTTATCATGCCGGACATCGAGAAGCGACTGGAGGCGTTCGTGCGCACCGGCCATGGGATTGTCGTTTTTCCCGGCGGCGCAGGTACCGCCGAAGAGATTCTCTATCTTTTGGGCATACTCCTGCACGAAGAAAACAAGGAGCAACCCTTCCCGGTGATTTTCACCGGCCCGGCCAGCGCCGCAGACTACTTTACTCGCATCGACCAGTTTATTACCTCGACCCTAGGCGAAGAAGCCAGGTCAAGGTACCAGATCATTATCGATGACCCTGAGGAGGTCGCGCGGCAAATGGCCGCGGGCATCCAGGAGGTGCGGCAGCACCGCAAAGAGACTGGCGATGCCTATTACTTCAACTGGAAACTGAAAGTGTCGACAGAGTTCCAGCGGCCGTTTGCCCCCACCCACGAGAATATGCACAACCTCGCATTACACAAAAACCAGGAACCCTACCTGCTGGCTGCCAACCTGCGCCGCGCGTTCTCCGGCATCGTTTCCGGCAACGTCAAGGATGAAGGTATTCGTATCGTGGAAAAAAATGGCCCCTATGAGTTGCGCGGTGATCCGGCAATCATGCGCAGTATTGATACTTTGCTGGAGTCTTTTGTGAAGCAGCAGAGAATGAAGCTGCCTGGTAAGGCATACATTCCCTGTTATCGGATTAGTGCTGGCTAATGGTTAAAACGCAAAATTGTTCGGATCAGAGTAAAACATTGACATCGGGTTATTCCTGACCCCGTTTACTCACGCCGAGTTCTTTTCTTTAATGACGTAGCCGGAAGGATTCGAACCCTCGATACTCAGTGCGCCCCTGATTCCGAGCAACCGGATATCAGCAACCCATTGATTGTAAAGGATTTTTAATTTCAACAGACACGCTGCCATTACCACTTGTGTAGACACAGCGTGTAGAAGCCAGACCACTAAAAATCAACTGACCACGTCAGAACAGTGGAGGCTAACCGTCACGAAAGCTCTGACAAACCTGAGACAGAGACGTTAGCCTGTCCATGTGCAGTTTCTCCCAACCGGTTTCGCGCCCGCTGAGATATGCGTTTAGTCTTCCGGTTTACCGCATCGGAGAGTCCGTCTAAGCTAGGATAAATCGTATTCTCCGCTATGCCGTAGTCATTAAGCATGTCTAGGATCTCCCCCTTTAGAGAAGCAGGAATGACCATTCTTCTGAGGTTAGGCTCGCTATTGTTGATACGTGACCCACAAACTTCAATTCCTCTTTCGGGTGGGCAGTGGACGGTAAAAAGCGCCTGCTGATTCAAGATCCGGCCAGTGATTGCCCTCGGGATGTATCCTCTCACGCCGTCATAATTCGAAAGTTCCTCAACATCTAGACCGGGGACAAAAAAATCATCAGGGCACTCCAAAATATAAAGGGCGCCGTTTTTTTCACTATTTTCGCTAACAGCAAAAAATGCAGCAACTAGAGGATTTTTAGACCAGTCCAACAGTCTAGTAGCTAATCCATGGTGCTGGGACAAGGCCAAACTTTCTAAAAAGTCATCCGGTAACGTTTCATAAGCCAACGCTGTAGAGAGCCACTCCCTAAAGCGCCCCAAATCACGATTATGCGGTAAAAGATAGTCTTCTCGCCCAGCTTTAGGGAGAAGCGCCCACTCAGAATCTGCCTGCCCTCTAAACCAAGCTCCAAATCCGTCATGGCTTCTATAGCCCCGAAAGAACTTATGAAACTGATCTACAGATTCTATTTCATATTCAATCATAACTTACATGACCCGCAAATCCGCCTAGCGCAGCTAACCAGGAGCAATCCAGAAACCCCTTCTTGTGTTGGCATTTTTCTGGCAGCCTTCACACTAAACATTGAACATGCGCCTGTATCTCTGTTGGAGAGCCATTTCTCCGCCCTCCATAATCTCGCAAACATTCTTCCTGACACTGCTCTCCTGCAATGCGCCTGATGCAACAGCATTAATTTGCCCACGATCTTCTAGGGCCACTACATATTCAGAATCACCATTCACAACAATATTGGGATTATGAGTAACAACGATTATTTGCCGATTGCTCTTATTTTCATGCAACTTGGATACGATCAAATTTGTGATCAATCCATTATCAAGATCGTCCTCAGGCTGATCCAAGATTAGAGGTTCTGTCCCATAAGATAACAAGAAAGAAAGTATAGCTGACGCCTTTTGACCGGCAGATCCTTGCAAAACGTCTTTGAATCTATTCCCATCATTAAACTTTATAGTCAACTTGTCCTCAGGGAACCAAGTATTCACCACATCAAAGCTATGAGGCGAAAGTTGTGACATATAGTCAACAAATCTTTTTCCGAGCCTGTTACCAAAAATCTCACCAGACGAATAATTAAACAGCTCCGCTTTAAACGAGTGAACTATGGACAAGCCCGAGTCAAGATTATTTGGCTGCGTTGAACTTGGAATTTCTGATAGATTTTTATTCAGACGGAAGAGGAATCCACTCTCCCTTTCCAAATCAAAGAGTTCTGCAGAGTATGCTCCATCTGAGCGCCCAATTATTTTTCTGAACGACTCTTCTAACCTGTCAATATCAGAAAAAGGTGAAAGCTCCACCTGAATTGAAGAATTTCCGGTCAAATACTGCTGTAAAAAATCTATGCGATTCTGAGTTAATCGTTTTCTACTCTCGATAATTTCTTGATACGCGACATTAATCTGGGAATCAAGCTCACCCAATTGCTCCTCGACTGCATTCATACTTCGAAGAGACTGATTAATCGCCTCTCTATCACTAATCAACTTCGAATAATCGGAAGGGCTACTTATCCCCTGAGCGGCCAAGTCTTCAATTAGCTTCTCGTATTGCTCATTTACCGCAACATGAGATTGATTAAAGTCAGACCCGGAATACCAACCTCTAAAGTCGGCCAATCCAGAACCAGCAGAAGCAACTGATACTTTTACATCCGCTTTGAACGATGCAACAGATACTGCCAACCCCTCGAGCCGGTTAATCAATTCTTGCTCGCTAGTAGAAGCGGGGTCAAAAACGGACAAATCTAAATTTGGCACAGATACGGAATCAACTATTGATTCAACTTGATTTTTTAGCTTTTCAAATTCCGCCTCATACTGATCAACATTTAACCTCTTTATCCTAAACGCCTGGTAAGCATGTAAAATTTCTGAATGGCCTGAAGTTTCTATGGTTTTTATTTTCTGCTCAACATCAGACAACTGGCCAAGGAGAGTACTCTTATTAGACAGCCTAGCCTGCAACTCTCTTTGCTGACTGCGTAAGGTAAGGAAGTGACTACACTTCTCGTCCCACTCCATCTTCCACTGCTGAAAACTTACCGTCGAGGACTCGTCAATCAATTTTAAAAGAGTGTTTGGATTTTTAGCCATATCAAAAATCTGTTTTTGGCTAAATATTTTAACTGGAAACCTAGAGTGCGCATCTCCTTCTTCACTAACCCAATCTGTCCCATTGTGGCGAAAAATCTCAACAGCTGGGTTCCCACTCTTCCAAACAAGCAGGTAGTGATCAGCATCCCTTGTGTAAACACAGCTTATTTTTGTATCCGCTAACATCACACCTTCAGAGTCTCTCGACTCAGACACCTTTATGAAACTTTCAAAGGAACGGCGTATTTCATTCTCAGGACTTAAGCTAAGCAAGTCTCTACTTCTATCCATCCCTATTCGTATAAACTCAAGGACAGACGACTTACCGCTTCCTCGCCCCCCAATTATTGAATTTAACCAAGGATTGAACTCAACAGTTAATGGCGACGCGCGACCAGCATATTTTGCATTCTCTATGGTTATTAAACGGAGAAGCGTACTTGAAGCATGATTAGGATCAGAAATTTCCCGGTCAGACCTGATAAGTGAAGACGAACCATCGACTAGGGCTAGCTTTAAACCCTCTATTGACGGAGTTGCCATCTTAACCCATGTATAGGCTCTTCCAACTTGACTCGGGAGATGCGAATCTGAGCCAATAACTGAAGGCAGATTAATTCCTAAATTGCTATACCTCGATAAAGGAGCAGCATCCCTTTCTTGCTCGGGAAATATTATCTCCACGGCATTTGCGTACTCACACACCTGCTGAATAGTATAAGCTGACGTCTGCTGGCAAAGTCCCGCCTTCATATCGATATGTGCAGGGATCGCAACGCCCCTTGCAGCCAATATTTCTTTAATTACATTTTCAGCACTCTCTTCAGCGACGGAGTCACTATCACCTTTGGTGCCACGAAATTTAGAAGCTCCGACCACACCATTGATATCTGCGGACGTCGCGCTTGGATCAAAAATACCTAAAACATGGATATTTGAGTTGGCCGTGACTTCCACGCCCGGAAAGACGTAAATTGAGTGGCCCTCATTTCTTAGACTTTCCGCAGCATCCTTGACCCCATCAACCCACTCACCTGTATTGTGATCAGTCAGTGCGACACATTCGATGCCTGCATTTATATAATCTAGCAACCAGTCTCTAGGCGACTGGCTAGATCTCAATCCCTCATCACCCTTGCCGTAGTCGAAGGAGGCAGGGCTATGCGTATGAAAGTCAAACTTCCACCATCTCGCGCCAACGTGATTCATTCCTATTTCCCTATATCCGAGCAGCTTTATGAAGCGCCATCAGTTACTTATTGAGTATTGCCCTTTGAGCAACTAGATCAGCAGCTCGCAGATTTATTCTTGTTAAACAGTAGAAACTGTACTGCTTTCAGTCACTTAGCGCAAAACTCATTTGCAGGATATTAGGCACCCCCAATTAGCGCCTATCGAGCTAACTGATACGGGCGAAATCATAAACCACCACAACACATCGGTTAATTAGTGAAGAGCTTAGCTATGCGGGCCTTGTCCAATTCCTGCAACAGCCGAACCTCAAAAGCGGAATTTGGCCCAAAAATTGGTGAGCATAACTCGACCCTGCGTATGATCGATTTCCCCCCTACCCCCACGCTTTGAAGCTCATCAGGACACTTACAGCTTGCCTGCTTTAGTCCAAGAGTATGCAATCTATTCAATGGCCAATCAGACTAGCCCTATCTAGAGCGTTCAGAATATCAGAATGTACACCTCATGAGATGTGAGAACAGGCCTGTCTCACCCTATGTCTCATTGAGGACGTATCATGACCCTTAACAGGAATTGAGACTCAGTAGCAGCGCGAAAGGACAAGGTTCCCTGCTAGGAAAGACTCTTTAATTGGAGACGGTGCTGATAACTGCGACAAGGTTCATCCGGAAAGCGAATTATGCTCCCCACCAGATGCCCTCCGAATCTGACCGATAGCTCCACACTGGTTAGCTGGGATTCTTCTTCTAGCCGCTTTCACGTGGACACAAATTCGGGACACAAAAAAGCCCGCTCAAAGGCGGGCTTTTTGATCGAATAATGGTCGGAGTGGCCGGATTTGAACCGACGACCACCACACCCCCAGTGTGGTGCGCTACCAGGCTGCGCTACACTCCGACAGAGGAAAATCAAGCACTCAATTCAACGTAAGTGATTGATTTATAAGGGGCATCGCATCGCGATGAGGCGCAAATCATACATTAGTGGCGGGGGATTGCAAGCCCGGATTTGCGCCCTGGGTTCTGGTGGAAAATCAGGCCTTCAGTAGGGTCAGCACACTCTCCAGCTCGGCGATCACCTGCGGGATTATCTGCTGCACCTGCACTGTCTCGGCCTTGTCGCCGCCGTTCTCCATCTGCAGGCGGGCGCCACCGATGGTGTAGCCCTCTTCATACAGCAGAGCGCGGATCTGGCGAATCAGGATGACGTCCTGGTGTTGGTAGTAACGGCGGTTGCCGCGGCGCTTGACCGGGCTCAGCTGCGGGAACTCCTGTTCCCAGTAGCGCAGGACGTGGGGTTTGACCGCGCACAGTTCGCTGACTTCGCCAATGGTGAAATAACGCTTACCCGGGATCACCGGTAATTCGCTATTGTGACTCGCTTCCAGCATCTTCTTCTACTCGTGCCTTGAGTTTCTGTCCCGGTTTGAAGGTCACTACCCTGCGCGCGGAAATCGGGATTTCCTCGCCGGTCTTGGGGTTGCGGCCCGGGCGCTGGCTTTTGTCACGCAGGTCGAAATTGCCGAAACCGGACAGCTTTACCTGCTCGTTATTTTCCAGCGCGTTGCGGATTTCCTCGAAAAAGAATTCGACGATCTCTTTGGCTTCGCGTTTATTAAAGCCCAGCTCTTCGTACAGCTTTTCGGCGAGCCCGGCCTTGGTCAGTGCCTCTGTCATTGGTTCCTACCAACAGATTCAGAGGCGTCGACTCCAGATCGGAAGCGGCCCAAACCGCGGCGGCTTCAGCCCGGTAGCAGACGCTCTCGGGGTGCCAGACAACCTGCACCCGAGAGCGTCGGGCTCTACTAGCGCAGGCTGGCGTTGTATTTTTGTTTTAATGTACCGACCACCGCATCTACCGCGGCATTGATTTCGTCGTCGTTAAGGGTGCGCGACGGATGCTGAAACGTCAACCCCATCGCGACACTTTTTCTATGTAAATCAATACCTTTGCCCTGATAGACGTCAAAAATCTTGAGGTCCGTCAAAGTTTCGCCGGCTGCTTCAACGGCGGTCTCCACCAGGCTGGCGGCGGGCACGTCGGCATCGATCAGCAGGGCCAGGTCGCGACGCACCTCCGGGAACCGGGACAGCGGGCGGAAGGCCGGCAGGCGGGCCTGGCCGAGGGCCTCGAGGCTCAGCTCGAACACATAGGCGGCCTTGGGCAGGTCCAGCTTCTGCTGCAGCTGCGGGTGCAGGGCACCGACGACGCCAACCTCGCGCTCACCCCGGTAGATACGGGCGCACTGGCCCGGGTGCAGGGCCGAATGCTCGCCGGCTTCGAAGCGGAACCCGCCCTCGGCACCCAAGCCCTCAAGGCCCCAACTCTCAAGACCACAGTGGGCCAGCAGGGCCTCCACATCGGCCTTGATGTCGTAGAAATCCACCCCGTCCTTGCCGCCGGTCCAGTTCTCGCTGAAGCGGTTGCCGTAGACCAGGCCGGCCAGCATCGGCTCCTGCTTCAGCTCGCCGCCGGAGTTAGCGGCGGGCACGAAGCGCAGGCCGGATTCGAACAGGCGCACGCGGTTCTGCTGGCGGTTCAGGTTGTACTGCAGCGCCTTGCACAGGCCGGGAATCAGCGAGGTGCGCATGACCGCCAGCTCGGCGCTGATCGGGTTCTGCAGCGCCACCGGCTCGGCCTTGGGATCGAAGAGCGCGGCGGCGTCGCTGTCGATAAAGCTGTAGGTGATGGCCTCGTTGTAGCCGCGCGCCAGCAGGGTCTGCTCCAGCGCGCTCTGGGCGATATCGCGCTCCGGCTGCGGCACTATGTCCAGCGCCGCGCTGAAGCTGACGCTGGGAATGCGGTTGTAGCCGTAAACCCGCGCCAGCTCCTCGAGCAGATCGGCTTCGATGGCGATATCGAAGCGGAAGCTCGGCACCAGGAAGGTCCAGCCTTCGGCGTTCTGTTCGATCTTCTCCAGGCCCAGGCGGGTCAGGATATCGACGATCTCGTCATCGGCCAGGGCGACGCCCAGGCCCTGCGCCACCCGCGCGCGGCGCAGGGTGATATGGCGCTCGGCGGGCATGACCTCGCTCAGTTCGCGCAGGTGTACCGGGCCCGGCTCGCCGCCGACGATATCGAGCAGCAGCTGGGTCGCGCGCTCGACCGCCTTCTCCTGCAGGCGGTAGTCGACGCCGCGCTCGAAGCGGTGCGAGGAGTCGGTGTGCAGGCCGTAGGAGCGCGCCTTGCCGGCGATGGCCAGCGGGTGGAAGAAGGCGCTCTCGAGGAAGATATCGCGGGTGCTCTCGCTCACCGCGGAGTCCAGGCCACCCATGATGCCGGCCATGGCCAGCGGCTTCTGCTCGTCGGTAATCAGCAGGGTGCCGGCCTGCAGTTTTACTTCCTGGCCGTCCAGCAGCGTCAGCTCCTCGCCCTTTTCAGCGAGGCGCACCTTGATGCCGCCGCTGAGTTTCTGCAGGTCGAAGGCGTGCATCGGCTGGCCCAGTTCGAGCAGCACATAGTTGGTGACGTCCACCACCGGGTCGATGGAGCGCAGGCCGCTGCGGCGCAGGCGCTCCTGCATCCACAGCGGCGTAGTGGCCTTGATATCGATATTGCGAATCACGCGGCCCACATAGCGCGGGCAGGCGTCGCCGGCCATCAGGGAGACCGGCAGGCTGTCATCGATCTGCTGTGCGACCGGGGCGATTTCCGGGCCGCTCACCGGGCAGCGGTTCAGCACGCCCACTTCGCGGGCGATACCGGCGATACCGAGGCAGTCGGAGCGGTTCGGGGTCAGGTCCACCTCGATGGTCTCGTCGTCCAGCTGCAGGTATTCGCGTAGGTCCTGGCCGGTGCGGGCGTCTTCCGGCAGCTCCCAGATGCCGTCGCTGTCCTCACCCAGTTCCAGTTCGGTCTGGGCGCAGAGCATGCCGAAGCTCTCGACGCCGCGCAGCTTGGCCTTCTTGATCTTGAAATCGCCCGGCAGCATTGCGCCCACCAGCGCGAACGGAATCTTGATACCGACACGGGCGTTGGGCGCGCCGCAGACCACCTGCATTTCGCCGTCCGGGTGGCCGGCGACCTTGCACACGCGCAGCTTGTCCGCGTCCGGGTGCTGTTCACAGGCGACGATCTCGCCCACCACCACGCCGGAGAATTCGCCCGCGACTTTTTCAACGCCATCCACTTCCAGGCCGGCCATGGTGATCTGGTCGGCCAGTTCCTGTGCGGTCAGTTGCGGGTTAACCCATTCCCGCAGCCAGGAGTTGCTGAATTTCATAGTGCTGTCTCTTTCTGAATTCTGTTTTGCGCTGTCTGTTTTTCGCTTTGTAGGAGCGGCGGGGCGGCCATCCGCCGGTGGCTGCGTTTGCCGGGAGCGCCGAGCCCCAGCTCGGCATTTCGCGGCCAACGGCGGATGGCCGCCCCGCCGCTCCTACAAGGGCGGGCCTGCGGCCCGCTTGCCGAGCTGGAGCTCGGCGTTCCCAGGGGGGTCCTCTCTCCCCCAGCCCCTTTCCCGCTTGCGGGAGGGGGGAGCATCAAAATTGCTTGAGGAAGCGCAGGTCGTTGTCGAAAAACAGGCGCAGGTCGTTGACGCCGTAGCGCAGCATCGCCAGGCGCTCCACACCCATGCCGAAGGCGAAGCCGGAATAGGTTTCGCTGTCGATATTGCAGGACGCGAATACGTTCGGGTGCACCATGCCGCAGCCCATCACTTCCAGCCAGCCGGTACCTGAGCAGACGCGGCAGCCCTCGCCGCCGCAGGCGGTGCACTGGATGTCTACTTCGGCGGAGGGCTCGGTGAACGGGAAATAGGACGGGCGGAAACGCACCGGCACGTCGGCCTCGAAGAAGGCTTTCAGGAACTGGTCCACGCAGCCCTTCAGGTGCGCGAAGCTGACACCCTTGTCCACTACCAGCCCTTCCACCTGGTGGAACATGGGCGAGTGGGTCACGTCGGAGTCACAGCGGTAGACGCGGCCGGGGCAGATGATGCGGATCGGCGGCGCGGCCTTTTCCATGGTGCGGATCTGCACCGGCGAGGTGTGGGTGCGCAGTACCGTGGACGGGTCGATATAGAAGGTGTCGTGCATCGCGCGCGCCGGGTGGTGCGCGGGAATATTGAGCGCCTCGAAGTTGTGGTAGTCATCCTCGATTTCCGGGCCCTCTTCCACGGAGAAGCCGAGGCGCAGGAACAGTTCTTCGATGCGGCGCATGGTGCGGGTCACCGGGTGCGCGTTGCCCTGCTCTTCGCCGCGGCCCGGCAGGGTCACGTCGATGGTCTCTTGGGCGAGCCTGGCGCTGATTGCCGCCTGCTCCAGGGCATTGCGGCGGGCGTTGATCTTTTCCTGCACCTGCTGCTTGGCTTCGTTGATCTTGGCTCCGGCAGCCGGGCGCTCCTCCGCCGACAGCTTGCCCAGGCCTTTCAGCAGCGCGGTGAGCTGGCCCTTTTTGCCCAGGTAATCCACGCGCACCTGGTCCAGTGCCGCCAGGCCATCGGCCTGCTCCACCAGTTCCAGCGCCTGATCGGTGAGGGACTGCAAGTCTTGCATCGAACTATTCCCGTTCCAAATTAACTCTAATTATTTCTGCGTCATGTTACCGGCAACCAGTCGCCGGACGGGCCGCCGCCCTTAGCTTCGCTATCGGTAAAAAATAGCGGAAACCCCATAAAAAAATAGGGAAGGGCCAAACAGCCCTTCCCTATTTTGTGTTCAGTTTTACAACTGAAGTGACAGCTTACGCTGCCAGGGCTGCCTTGGCTTTTTCAACTACGGCAGCAAAAGCGGCTTTGTCGTATACCGCCAGATCGGCCAGAACACGGCGATCCAGAGCGATGTCCGCCTTTTTCAGACCGGCGATCAGGCGGCTGTAGCTCATGCCTTCGGCGCGGGACTGGGCGTTGATACGAGTGATCCACAGGGCGCGGAAGTTACGCTTCTTGACGCGACGGTCGCGGTAAGCGTACTGGCCGGCCTTGATCACCGCCTGCTTGGCTACGCGGAATACGCGCGAACGCGCACCGTAGTAACCTTTAGCCTGCTTCAGAATTTTCTTGTGACGACGACGCGCCTCTACACCACGTTTAACACGGGCCATAACTCTATCCTCTTAAACCTTAGCGATTGGAGCCAATTACTTGGCGCGCAGCATGCGATCGACCAGACCGGCATCAGATTTGTTCATAATCTGAGTGCCGCGCAGCTGACGCTTACGCTTGGTGGTCATCTTGGTGAGGATGTGGCTCTTGTTGGCGTGCTTGTGCTTGTAGCCCGAAGCCGTCTTCTTGAAGCGCTTGGCGGCGCCACTGTGCGTTTTTGCTTTCGGCATTTTGTACTCCAAAGTAAACAAATGTCTGCGAACAGACGTTCTTTAAATAACCGCCGGAATCCGGCGGCGTTTTGAGAGTGGGGAGGCAGCCGTCGCCCAACCACTTCTCCAAAGGAGACCTGAGACTCTTTTAGATAAGAGCGCCTCAGGACCTCACTTTTTCTTCTTGGTGGGAGCAATCACCATGATCATCTGGCGGCCTTCCAGCTTCGGCCGCTGCTCCACTGTGCCCAGTTCTTCCAGGTCTTTCTCGATGCGCTGCATCATTTCCAGACCCAGTTCCTGGTGCGCCATCTCGCGGCCGCGGAATCGCAGGGATACCTTGGCCTTGTCTCCGGCTTCCAGGAACCTGACCAGGTTGCGCAGCTTGATCTGGTAGTCCCCGATGTCAGTACCGGGACGGAACTTCATTTCCTTGATCTGTTGCTGCTTCTGCTTCTTCTTCGCAAGACCTTTGGCCTTTTTGGCCTCAAAAACATGCTTTCCGTAGTCCATGATTTTACAGACTATCGGATCGGAGTCCGCGGCAATTTCAACGAGATCCAGACTGGCCTTCTGCGCGGCTTCCAGTGCGTCATCCAGGGAGACAATGCCCACCTGTTCACCGTCGGCGCCAATGAGGCGAACTTCCGACGCCTCGATCTGATCATTGATGCGGGCCTTTTTGGACCCTCCCTTGCTCTCTCGTTTAATAACTATCGTCTCCGTTAATTTTCAGAAATAGACAAACGGCCGCGGCGATCCACGTCCTGCTTGAGGATGTCCAGGAATGACTCGAAAGTCATGGTTCCGAGATCCTCACCGCTGCGTGTCCGCACGGCAACCGTCTGGCTTTCCACTTCCTTATCGCCGATCACCAGCAGATAAGGAACACGCTGAAGCGTGTGCTCGCGGATTTTAAAGCCGATCTTCTCGTTTCTCAAGTCGGCCGCGGCGCGGTACTGCAGGGCGCCAAGACGGGCCTCCAGATCGCGACAGTAATCGGCCTGGCGGTCAGTGATATTCAGGATCGCGACCTGCTGGGGTGCCAGCCAGGTCGGGAAGGCGCCCTCGTAGTGCTCGATCAGGATGCCGATAAAGCGCTCGAAGGAGCCCAGCGCCGCGCGGTGCAGCATCACCGGGGTCTGGCGCGAGCCGTCTTCCGCCACATACTGGGCATCCAGGCGGCCCGGCATGGAGAAGTCCACCTGAATGGTGCCGCACTGCCAGACGCGGCCGAGGCAATCCTTCAGGGAGAACTCGATCTTGGGCCCGTAGAAGGCGCCCTCACCCGGCAGCTCTTCCCACGGCAGGCCGGCGGCGTCGAGCGCATCGGCCAGGGCCTTCTCGGCCTTGTCCCAGCTCTCGTCGGAACCCACGCGCTGCTCCGGGCGGGTGGACAGGCGGTAGATCACGTCGTCAAAGCCGAAGTCCTTGTACACCGAGTGCAGCAGCTCCATGAAATCGGACACTTCCGACTGGATCTGGCTCTCGGCACAGAAGATGTGGCCGTCGTCCTGCACGAAGCCGCGCACGCGCATCAGGCCGTGCAGGGAGCCGGACGGTTCGCTGCGGTGGCAGGAGCCGAACTCCGCCAGGCGCAGCGGCAGATCGCGGTAGCTGCGCAGGCCCTGATTGAACACCTGCACGTGGCAGGGACAGTTCATCGGCTTGATCGCGAACTGGCGCTCCTCACTGGTGAGGGTGAACATGTCGTCGCCGAACTTGTCCGCGTGGCCCGACTTGCGCCACAGACTGAAGTCCACCAGCTGTGGGGTCTTGATTTCCTTGTAGCCGTACTCGCGCTGGCGGCGGCGCATGTACTGCTCGATGGTGCTGTAGATGGTCCAGCCGTTCGGGTGCCAGAACACCATGCCCGGCGCCTCTTCCTGGATATGGAAGAGATCGTATTTCTTTGCCAGCTTGCGGTGATCGCGCTTCTCCGCCTCTTCGATGCGGTGCAGGTAGGCCTTGAGCTCTTTCTTGTTGGCCCAGGCGGTGCCGTAGACGCGGGTCAGCATCTCGTTGCTGGCATCGCCGCGCCAGTAGGCGCCGGCCACCTTGGTCAGCTTGAACGCCTTCAGCTTGCCGGTAGACGGCACGTGCGGGCCGCGGCACAGGTCTTCGAAGTCGCCCTGGCGGTACAGGGAGATATCTTCGTTGGTGGGAATGCTGGCGATGATCTCCGCCTTGTACTCCTCGCCCATGTCGCGGAAGTACTTCACCGCCTCGTCGCGCGGCATCAGGCGGCGGCTGACCGGGAAATCCTCACTGGCCAGCTCTTCCATGCGCTGCTCGATTTTCTCCAGGTCTTCCGGAGTAAACTGGCGCTCGTAGGCGAAGTCGTAATAGAAGCCGTCCTCGATCACCGGACCGATGGTGACCTGCGCCGAGGGGTAGAGCTGCTTGACCGCCTGGGCCAGCAGGTGCGCGGTGGAGTGACGGATAACCTCCAGCCCTTCCGGCTGGCGGTCGGTAATAATGGCCAGTTCCGCGTCGCGGTCGATCACAAAACTGGTGTCGACTTCTTTGCCGTCGACCACACCGGCAAGCGCAGCTTTGGCCAGGCCGGGACCGATATCATTGGCGACGTCGTATACGGAAACAGGCTGGGAGAATTCTCGACGGGAACCGTCGGGGAGAGTGACAACAGGCATTGTACTTCCTTATCTATCAGTGGCGATCCCTACCAAAGACCGCATGAATCAACTTGATGAGCTGGGGCATCTCGCCCAAGTGCGCAGGGCACTTTAGAAGATGGTAGACCCGAGCGGACTTGAACCGCTGACCTCTGCCATGTCAAGGCAGCGCTCTAACCAACTGAGCTACGGGTCTGCAACGCTTTCGCATTTCTGCGGCGGGGAACCCCACCCTGCGAAGAGCGCGAACTTTAGCACCGGTTTTCAGTGTTTTCAACAACTTAGTGGCATTTCGGCCGACAATTTTCGGACCCCCGACAGGGAATGCCGTAGGGTGCGCCGTGCGCACCGCCGGGGTTCGAAGGTGCGCACGGCGCACCCTACTGCTCTTCCTTCAGCCTCGTGATCTCGTCGCGGAGCTTGGCCGCAGCCTCGAACTCGAGGTTCTTGGCGTGGCTGTACATCTGCTCCTCGAGCTCCTCGATGCGCGCCCAGCGTTGCTTGTCCGACAGCGGCTTTTCCTCAACCCTGTAGGCGCCCTTCCCTTCGGCCACCTTGCGGCGCCCCCTGCCCGGCACGCCGGGAGCGATGGCCCCCTCCATAATATCGGCGACACTCTTGCGGATACCCCGCGGCGTAATACCGTGCTCGGCATTGAAGGCCATCTGCTTTTCGCGGCGGCGCTGGGTCTCGTCGAGCGCCCGCCTCATCGAATCAGTGATCCTGTCGGCATAGAGGATCGCCCGCCCCTCCAGGTTCCGCGCAGCGCGGCCGATCGTCTGGATCAGGGAGCGGTCGGAGCGCAGGAAGCCCTCCTTGTCCGCATCGAATATGGCGACCAGCGCCACCTCGGGCATATCCAGACCCTCGCGCAGCAGATTGATCCCCACCAGCACATCGAACTTGCCGATGCGCAGGTCGCGAATGATCTCCACCCGCTCTACGGTGTCGATATCCGAGTGCAGGTAGCGCACACGCACGCCGTTCTCGCTCAGGTACTCGGTCAGATCCTCGGCCATGCGCTTGGTCAGCACCGTGATCAGCACCCGCTGGTCGGCGTCCGCACAGCGGCGAATCTCCGACAGGGCGTCATCCACCTGGGTGGAAGCCGGACGTATCTCCACCTCCGGATCCACCAGGCCGGTGGGCCGAACCAGCTGCTCCACCACCTGCCCGGCATGCTCAGCCTCGTAGGGCCCCGGCGTCGCGGACACAAAGACGGTCTGCGGCGCCAGGTGCTCCCACTCCTCGAACTTGAGCGGCCGGTTGTCCAGCGCGGACGGCAGGCGGAAGCCGTACTCCACCAGCGTCTCCTTGCGCGACCGGTCGCCGCGGTACATGCCGCCGATCTGCGGCACTGTCACGTGGCTCTCGTCGATAAACAGCAGTGCATCGTGCGGCAGGTAATCGAACAGTGTGGGCGGCGGCTGGCCGGCGTCGCGGCCGGACAAATAGCGCGAGTAGTTTTCCACGCCATTGCAGTAGCCCAGTTCCTGCATCATTTCCAGGTCGTATTTGGTGCGCTGCTCAAGCCGCTGCGCCTCCAGCAGCTTGCCGTTGTCACGCAGCTGCTCCAGGCGCACGCGCAACTCCTCCTTGATCTGGTCGATGGCACTGACAACCGTTTCCCGGGGCGTGACGTAATGGGATTTGGGGAAGATGGTGATCCGGGGCACCTTCTGCAGCTGTTCGCCGGTCAGCGGATCGAACAGGGTGATCTCTTCTATTTCCTCATCGAACAGGGACAGCCGCACCGCCTCCATGTCCGAGTCCGCTGGATAGATATCGATAATGTCGCCGCGCACCCGATAGGTGGCGCGGCGGAAATCGGTGTCGTTGCGGGTGTACTGCAGCTCCGCCAGGCGCCGCAGGATAGTGCGCTGATCGACGAGATCGCCGCGATCCAGGTGCAGCACCATCTTCAGATATTTGTCGGGATCGCCCAGACCGTAGATGGCCGAGACGGTCGCCACCACGATCACGTCCCGGCGCTCGATCAGCGCCTTGGTCGCCGACAGGCGCATCTGCTCGATATGCTCGTTGACCGAGGCATCCTTTTCGATAAAGGTATCCGAGGAGGGCACATAGGCTTCGGGCTGGTAGTAGTCGTAGTAGGAGACAAAGTACTCCACCGCGTTCTTGGGGAAAAACTCCCTGAATTCCCCGTACAGCTGGGCGGCCAGAGTCTTGTTGTGCGCCATCACGATTGCCGGGCGCTGCAGTCGCTCGACAATATTGGCCATGGTGAAGGTCTTGCCGGAACCAGTCACACCCAGCAGCGTCTGGTGACTGAGGCCATCCTCAATCCCCTCGACCAACCGCTCAATTGCGGCCGGCTGGTCACCCGCCGGACTGTACTTGCACACCACCTGGAAAGGGCGCGACTCCATATCTTCACCGCCAAAACCGTCAGAAAAGCAGCCTCGGATTGTAGAGCCTCGCCCCCGTCCCCACAAATGCCGCTCCGACCGGATACATCCGGCGCCAAACCGAACGAATAGCCGACTTTTTATGCAGCCGACCCCTAAAAATAATTCCCTGACAAATCAATCAGTTAAAGTGCAAAAAAGGGGTTGACCTGCACAGGGGCCCTCTATAAGATACGCGCCATCTGAACGGCACTGCCGACAAGATATTCCGCCTTAGCTCAGTTGGTAGAGCAATTGACTGTTAATCAATGGGTCGCTGGTTCGAGCCCAGCAGGCGGAGCCAAATACGAAAAAAGCCTCTAGCGCAAGCTAGAGGCTTTTTTCGTATTTGGCGGAGACTGCTGGGCGTAGCCCAGTTGGGTGAGGCAAACGCTTGCGACGGACACGTCGCGTGCAGCCGAACGCCGCCCATCTATGATGGGTGGCCGGACTGAGGCAAGCGATTGCGGCGCATGCGCCGCGCGCAGCCGAACGCCGTCAATCTACGATTGCCGCCTGGAGGAGCCAAACACAAAAGCCCCTAGCGCAAGCTAGAGGCTTTTTTCATTTTGGGTCCAGGCCCGACTTCCAGGCACAAAAAAGCCCCGCTTTCGCGAGGCCTTTGGTCAGATAGCTAGCAACCTAACGGCGCCCAGCATCAGTCGGCAATGGCAAACGCTCGACCTGCCCCACACTTGGCGCCGGCTGGTTATCGCGCTGCCGTATCCAGACCGCATCTACCAGGCTCTGTTTCGGAGAATAGCCTTTCACTGCCTCCAGCAAAATTCGATGCACCTGTTCGCAGTCGTGCCTGCTGCAGGCCAGCCGCAGCTCACCGATCAACGTCTGCAGCTTTTCACTGCCGAGGCGCTCCTCTTCCGCCCGCATAATCATCGGATGGGCGGTACCGGAAACGTTGTCGCCCAGCAATAGCTCTTCGTAGAGCTTTTCCCCCGGGCGTAAGCCGGTAATCTGGACTTCAATATCCCCTTCCGGATTTTCTTCGTCCCGAACCGAGTGCCCCATGATCTGGATCAGGCGCCTGGCCAGATCGTATATGCGCACCGGCTCCCCCATATCCAGCACGAACACCTCACCGTTGCGCCCCATGCTTCCCGCCTGCAAGACCAGCTGCGCGGCCTCGGGGATGGTCATAAAGTAGCGCGTGACTTTCGGGTGAGTGACCGTCACCGGCCCACCGGCATTGATCTGATCGGTAAAGAGCGGGATCACCGAGCCGGACGATCCGAGCACGTTGCCGAAGCGGACCATACACACGCGGGTCTTACTGAAGCGACGCCCAAAGTCCTGGCAAACCAGCTCCGCGAAGCGCTTGGTAGCCCCCATTACATTGGTTGGCCGTACGGCCTTGTCCGTGGAGATGAGCACAAACTGTTCCACGCCGAAGGCCTCGGCCGCCTCCAGCACCGACAGGGTACCGAGCACATTGTTGTCGGCACCGAGCACTACATTCTGTTCGACCAATGGCACGTGCTTGTAGGCCGCGGCATGGTAAATCGTATTGACGGAGAAGCTTGAAATGATCTCGGCCATCCGCGCGCGATCGCGCACATCGCCGAGCAGGGAGGTCACCTGGAGCTGCTGCCCCTCATCCTGTTGCTGTTGATAGAGTTCGCGCTCGATCTGATAGAGGGCGAACTCCGAGGATTCAACCAGCACCAGGTGCGCAGGCCCCCACTGGGCAATCTGCCGGCACAGCTCCGAACCGATCGAGCCCCCGGCACCGGTGACCAGCACCACTTTGCCGCTGATGGAGCTGGCAATCAGGGCTTTCTCCGGCTCCACCGGCGCGCGCCCCAGAATGTTTTCGTAGATCTGCGAAACGTCGGCCACGCGCCCCGCCCCGTCGACCAGCTCTTCCACGCCGGGAATCACCTTGACGACCAGGCCGCTCTCGCGCAGCCCGCGGGTAATTTCGCGGCGACGGCGCTTGGGCACACCGGGCATGGCCAGCAGGACTTCAGAAATATCCCGCTCGGCAACGACGTTGAGAATATTGCTCGGGTTATACACGAGCACGCCGTCGATCAGGGTATTCTGTTTGGAGGCGTTATCGTCGAAAAAGGCCACGGGTTTGTAGACTTCGCCGTGCACGAGAGCCTTGTACATCTGCAGGCCGGCGGTGCCGGCACCGTAGATGGCAACGCGGGTCTTATGGATTTCCAGCGCCATCTGATAGTAGATGCGCACCAGCCAGCGGGACCCGCCGACAGCGATGAGGGCAAAACACCAGTAGATGACCGGCACCGATCGCGGCACACCGGCATAGGTCAGGTAGGAAGAGACCGCAAGGACCACCGCCGACGCCGTGACGCCCTGCAGCACCGCCACTATGGCCTGCTGCCCCATATAGCGAATAACGGTGCGATAAAGACCGAGTCGCAGGAAGATAAAACTGCTGGAACCCAGGGTCAGTGCGAGGCAGACCAGCATTTCGGTCTCAAAAGCCCGAGACAGGCCATTGACCCGGATCGCCATCGCCATCAGAAACGCGAAGCTCAACATCAACAGGTCGAAAATCAGCATCAGTACCGGTTTATGATGTTTTTGTGCGGTCCGCCAGATGCGTTTCACATATTCCCCCAATTTGCCCCTTCACCCCCGGCTGATTCTACCCCGCCCCATCCGGTGAGTGCCATCAGTCTATGCCCAGCCGAGCGCCGCCAGCGCGTGCGCCAGTATAGACGCACTCGACATAAATCCCAGCTGCCAGTACAAAGTCTTTTGAACCCCGATGCGCAGCGCACTGCGCTGATAGAAGTGCTCGCGATGCGCTTCCCACCAGCGCTTGCCCGCCAGCGCACGGCGCAACAGCGTCCAAGTGGCGTCCAGCCAGAATGGAGCGAAAACCACTAGCGGCACCAACAGCCCGAAAGCGCCCCGCTGCCAACCGTAGAGACTGACCGCCACCGCCGCCAGTCCCAGAGAAGTAGAGCCGGCATCCCCAAGAAAAATCCGGGCCGACGGCCAGTTGTAGCGCAGGAAAATCAGCGCACAGACAACAAACAGTGCGCAGATCCCCGCCAGGTCACTCTGCCCGCGCAAAACACAGAGCAGCCCCAGCGACGCAAACCCGATCGCCGCCATACTTCCGGCCAGGCCATCCATACCGTCCATAAAATTGTACAGATTGATCATCCATACACCGCCGAGCAACAGCAATGGGTACCACCACCATGCGATAGCATGCGGTAGCGCCGCCAGCACCAATGCCACCGCCAGCAGGTGGACGGAAAAACGCACCCGCGCGGAGACGTGCCGCAGATCGTCGATTACGGAAATCCCCAACAGCAACGCGAAGCCGGCGAACAACGGCGACGGCACAGAAACGGGGCTCACTGCCAGCGCCACCACACAGCCTGCCACCAGCGCCCAGCCCCCTGTGCGAGGCACTGGCATGTCATGCATGGAACGATGATTCGGGACGTCCAGGGCGAATTCACGCAAATTGGACAGCAACACATTAGTCAAGCCGTAGCTGATTGCCGCCGCCAGCAAAATCGGGGTCAGCCACCCCCCCCACAATTCCGTCACGATACCTCCCGCAAGAACTCACAGTAGCGCCGCTCTGCGCGCCACGGCAGCGCCCGGCGCAGCCGGGCGGCACTATAGAGTTCGCTCTGCTCCAACTCAAGCAGAGTGCGGACCAGCGACGGCCGACGCCACAGCCGCAACGGGGCCAGCAGCAAGCGCGTCAGCCTCCGGCTTCCCCGAGCGCGCACCCCGGTCAGCGCGGAAACAATATTCGCCAGGTCGTAGTAATCGGGTTCCGCGGCAATAAAGACCTGGCGGTCAAACTGCTCCGCCTGAGCCAACAGTACGATCGCCTGCACCAGGTCCGGCAGGCTGACAAAGCTGCGCCGACCGGTCGCCGGCAGCATGGGTAGCAGCCGCCCCAGCAGCCGCAATCGCCCCCGCCACCGGCCCGCTTTGCCGCCACTCTCGGCCAGCCCACCACTATTGCCATAAACGGAGGCGGGACGAATCAGGTTGACACGACAGTTCGTGGATTCCGCCAGCAATTGCCGCTCTCCGAGCCATTTGCTGTGACCGTAGGTGTCGGACGCCGGCGTGCCGGAATTTTCATCGGCAACTCTGCCCTGTGGTGGGCGAAGTGCTTTGACACTGGACAGATAGAGGAAGGATTCCGCTCCCGCGACACTTGCGCAGCGAAGCAGTTGCAGGGGGCAGTCGCTGTTGAGCCAGCGGGCGAGATCCGGCTGGCGTTCGCAGTCGGACCGGCCAGCCATTCCCGCGGCGTAGACCACCCGGTCGCCGGACTGAAATAGAGAGGAGAAATTACTGTCGGGCGACAGCGACAGGGAGAGGTGTTCACACCCCGCCGGACCGCTGGGCGCACGAGACACGGACAGCACCTGCTGCCCGCTCGCGCTCAGGCGACGACACAGGGCCTCGCCGATATAGCCAGTGCCGCCAATTACAACCCAACGCGCCATCTGTTGTTTTACCCAGCATTGTTCTTGTCCCGCGACACTAGCCGACAGCCAACTGCATTACTGTCGACTGTGCACGGATTATTTACATCAGAGCTGAATCCTGTCTCGATTCTTCTCCAGGGTGGCGGCTCCCACGCCCTTGATTTCCAGCAACTGCTCAATCGAGGTAAAGGGACCGTTGTCCTCGCGGTACTTTACGATCAACTCGGCGCGGGCCGCGCCAATACCGACGAGCTTCTCCGCCAGTTCTTCGGCGGAGGCGCTGTTCAGGTTGACCGCGGCCACCGCCACTTGTGCGGAATCCCCCTGCATATCGTCGGCAAAAGTCATCGACGAGGTGCAAATCATCAGCAACGCGGCGAAAAAGATAGAAAGTGGTGTGCGAATAAGTTTCATAATTGACTCCCAGTGAACAAGTTCCATTTATCACGTTGGGACTACCGTTACTCCCCCAAGCCGCGCCACTTTACCATTTCACGCCACGCCTTTGGCCGCGATCTGATTACACACCATTACAGCCGGCCAAATAACCGCTATTGCCCACCTATTTCCGCCAGTATCTGCTGCAGAGCCTGCATCGGATCCGCCGCAGCGGTAATCGGTCGGCCGATTACCAGGTAGTCCGCCCCCCACGCCAGTGCCTGCGCCGGGGTCACAATACGCCGTTGATCGTCGGCAGCTGCGCCGGCCGGGCGAATGCCGGGAGTGACCAAGGCGAAGTTCGCTCCGCATTGCTGGCGCAACACCTGCGCTTCGCGCGCCGAGCAGACTACACCATCCAGGCCGCAGTCTTGCGCCAGCGCTGCGAGAGCCGCAACCTGCTCTTCCAGCGGACGGGATACGCCGACCGCGGAGAGCTCCTCCGGCGCGGTGCTGGTCAGTACGGTGACGCCGATCAGCAGTGGTTTGCGGTCGCCAAACGGTCTCAGTGCTTCAACCGCCGCCTCCATCATGCGCGCGCCGCCGCTCGCATGGACGTTCACCATCCACACGCCGAGTTCCGCGGCCGCCCTGACTGCAGAGGCGACCGTATGGGGAATATCGTGGAACTTGAGATCGAGAAAGACCTGGAAATCGCGCGATATGAGCTTTTTTACGAGCTCGGGTCCGGCGACGGTGAACAGCTCCTTGCCCACCTTGACCCGGCAGAGGGCGGGGTCCAGCCGGTCGGCCATCGCCAGCGCGGCCTCAGCATTGTCGTAATCCAGCGCGACGACGACTGGGGAAGAAACCTGGGTCTGCAAAGGAAATACCTCTCACTGGTGCGCACCGCGCACCCTACCTATTCGAAAATGTACCGATCACTCGCCCTCGACGCCTTTCACGGAGCGCACCGAGTCCCAGTGTTTGCAGCTTGGGCACAGCCAGTGGAGCTGATTGCCGGAAAAGCCGCAATTACTGCAGCGATAGTGGGGGCGGCTCGCGATCAGCTGGTCGATCAGGGTTTTCAGCAGCGACAGATTTTCCCGCGCCCGGCCCTGAGTGCTGTCGATATGCAGGTCGAGGAAATGCCCCAGGCCACGCAGTGAAGGGCGCAACGCCAGCTGCTTGCCCATAAAAGCCGCAGCGGCCGCCTCGCTCTGCTGGTGGTGAATGCGTTCGGTCAGCGCTATCAACACACTGTTCGATGGGTGCTCGCGCAACAGGGATTCCAGGTAGCGATCCAGCCCCTTTTCATCACCTATGGCCTCATAGCAGGTAATCAATAACTCGAGAATCTCGGGGATATAGTCCGGATTCTGCTTAGGAATCCGCTGCAATACCTTGATCGCCTCACGCGGGCGGCTGAGCAGGTGCTCCAGCCTCGCCCACAGCAGGTTGGCGCGCACGGAGTTGCGATCGTAACCGAGCGCCGCGTCGATATGCTTGCGTGCGCTGAGGTAATCCTTGCCCTTTATTGCCTCTTCCGCCAGCTCGCAGCAGAAATGTGCCTGTATCGGCGCCCATTCCGGCGACAAGCGCTTGTACCGGCGGCCGTGCAAAAGGTTCACCGCGTGAATGGCCTTCGCCCACTCCCGCTCGTCGCGGTACACCTCCACGAGGTGCTCGAGGCTGGTGTTGCGCAGTTCGGAGGAAGTTTCCACCAGCTCCTGTAACAGCCGCTCTGCCCTGTCCAGCCAGCCAGCGGCAATGTAGTCACGTGCCAGTTCGAGCTGCGCCTTCTGCTGACTGACGCGCGTCAGACTCGGGCGGGCCAACAGGTTCTGATGCACACGGATAGCCTGGTCGTGCTCACCGCGCTTGCGCAGCAGATTGCCCAGGGCCAGATGGGTATCGAAAGTCGCGCTGCTGACTTCGAGCGCGTCGATGAATTTGTCGATGGCGTCGTCGTGGCGCTCGCTCAACAGGTAGTTGAGCCCCTGCGCATAGGAACGCACCAGTGCCTGCTGCTGCTCAGCAGAATTCGCCTTCTTTCTGGTGCTTTTGCGCCCCAGCAACCAGCCTATGGCGATGGCGGCGAGCAGAAAAAAGAAAAACGTTAAGTCGGTCACTCTCCGGACACCTGTCTGCGCACCGTTTGGAGTTCCCGCTCCAATCGCTGCAACTGTCGTTCAAGCCCGCGGGCGCGGCGACGTTCCGCATAGAACGGCAACAGGCTGACCACAAAGCCCAACAGCAGCCCGAACAGCAAAAAACCTATCAGCCAGAAGCCCACACTACCCGACGGCAGGGCATAACCGGCAAAACTGGGGGAAATGGAATCCGGATTGTCTACCGCGAAATAGACACCGATGGCGATACACAGCAGGGCGAGCAGCCCGTAGAACAAACGCATCAGCCAGCGCAAAAATGACAAGGGAACCTCCACGTTCCGCAGGAGTGATTAAGCCAACGATCCGCTGGGGTATCGGTCCAGGTAAACCCGCACCATCTTCCCGAGCCCCTTCGGCGACTCAATCGGCATCGGACACATCAATCATACTCGGTCACAGTCTCGTCGCGCATGCTGCGATTGACCCTGTCGCGCAGCTCTTTGCCCGGCTTGAAATGGGGCACATACTTGCCCGAGAGTGCCACCGCATCTCCCGTCTTGGGATTGCGGCCGGTCCGCGGTGCGCGATAGTGTAGCGAAAAACTGCCAAAACCACGTATCTCGATGCGCTCCCCCTGGGATAGCACATCCGACATAGTGTCCAACATCACCTTGACTGCCAGCTCGACATCCTTAACCGGCAGCTGATCCAACCTCAACGCAATCCTTTCGATCAGTTCGGATTTGGTCATGCGCCCCGCAACCTTCTGTAAGTCATTGATTATTCTAGATTAGAGGGGCAATCATCTAATAGAAAGCCGGACTGGGCAACCCCGGTCCGGCTTTCGGATTACCCTAAACAATCAATTCAGGGCTTTTAACAACTCAGAGCTATTACTCTTTGTTGTTCATCTGCGCCTTGATCAGGTCACCGATAGTCGCCGGCTGAACCTGCTCAGCCTGCTTCTTGGTGTGATCCTTGATCGCCTGCTTCTCGTCGTCCTGATCCTTGGCTTTGATGGACAGGCTGATCACGCGGTTCTTGCGATCCACGCTGGTGATCTTGGCCTCGACCTCTTCGCCTTCTTTCAGTACGTTGCGGGCGTCTTCCACCTTGTCGCGGCTGATTTCAGAAGCGCGCAGTACGCCTTCTACTTCGTCCGCCAGGGTGATCACGGCCTGCTTGGCGTCAACTTCCTTGATGGTACCGGTCACGATGGTACCGCGGTCGTTGGTGGCCACGTAGTCAGTGAACGGATCGGATTCCAGCTGCTTGATACCCAGGGAGATACGCTCGCGGTCGGAGTCGATACCCAGGATAACGGTCTCGATTTCGTCACCTTTCTTGAACTTGCGCACGGCTTCTTCGCCGGCTTCGTTCCAGGAGATGTCGGACAGGTGCACCAGACCATCGATACTGCCGTCCAGACCGATGAAGATACCGAAATCGGTGATGGACTTGATCTTGCCGGAGATCTTGTCGCCTTTGGCGAATTTACGCGCGAAGGCATCCCACGGGTTTTCCTGGCACTGCTTGATACCCAGGGAGATACGGCGACGCTCTTCGTCGATATCCAGAATCATCACCTCTACCTCGTCGCCAACGTTGACAACTTTGGACGGGTGGATGTTCTTGTTGGTCCAGTCCATTTCGGAAACGTGCACCAGACCCTCGACGCCCTCTTCCAGCTCGGCGAAGCAGCCGTAGTCGGTCAGGTTGGTCACAACCGCCTTCACGCGGCTGTTTTCCGGGTAGCGCTGCTTGATGGATACCCACGGATCTTCGCCCAGTTGCTTCAGGCCCAGGGATACACGGCTGCGCTCGCGGTCGAACTTCAGGACTTTTACGTCGATCTCGTCACCAACGTTGACGATCTCGCTCGGGTGCTTGATACGCTTCCAGGCCATGTCGGTGATGTGCAGCAGACCGTCGATACCGCCCAGGTCTACGAAGGCACCGTAGTCGGTCAGGTTCTTCACCACGCCCTTCACGCTCATGCCTTCCTGCAGGCTGGCCAGCAGCGCGTCGCGCTCTTCGGAAGTCGCGGCTTCCATCACGGCGCGGCGGGAAACCACAACGTTGTTGCGCTTGGCATCCAGCTTGATGACCTTGAATTCGAGTTCTTTGCCTTCCAGGTGCGCGGTGTCGCGAACCGGACGTACGTCTACCAGAGAGCCGGGCAGGAATGCGCGGATGTTGGCAACGTCGACAGTGAAGCCACCTTTAACCTTGCCACTGATAACACCTTTAACCACCTCGTCGGCAGCGTGGGCTGCGTCGAGGATCTTCCAGGCTTCAGCGCGCTTGGCTTTTTCACGGGACAGACGGGTTTCACCGAAACCGTCTTCTACCGCTTCCAGGGCAACCTGTACTTCGTCGCCCACCTGCAGGCTCACTTCACCTCTGTCGTTGGCGAATTGAGAAGCAGGGATAACGCCTTCAGACTTCAGGCCCGCGTGTACGGTAACCCAGTCTTTGTCCACGTCGATTACAACACCGGTCACGATGGAACCCGGTGCCATTTCTACGCTTTTCAGGCTCTCTTCAAATAGTTCAGCAAAGCTCTCGCTCATTACATTACCTATATAGATAGGCCCAGCCGTTGGTAACTATGTATTTTAGTCAACCGCCAGCCGCAGCCCCACCGCGCTGCCAGCACGCGGGTCGGATTACGACAGCGGCCGGGCGATTCTGGCTGATCCCGGCCGCTGTCGTTTTAAAAAGCTTTTTGTCAGGCTGCTCCGCTGCTTCAACCGCCCCGAACACGGATCCGGTCGCGCACCAGCTGCAGCACGATCTGCAGGACACCGTCTATATCCACCCCGGTACTGTCCAGCTCAACCGCATCTTCAGCGGGAGCCAGGGGGGACGCGGCGCGATTCATGTCCCGCGCGTCACGGGCGCGGATGTCCTCCAGCAGGTCGCGGAGGCTAACAGAAACCCCCTTCTCCCGCAACTGATCCGCGCGCCGCCTGGCGCGCTCCTCGGCGCTGGCGGTCAGGAATATCTTGACCGGCGCGTCAGGGAACACAGTAGTGCCCATATCGCGCCCATCGGCCACCAGCCCGGGCACCTGGCGGAAGTCCCGCTGGCGCTGCAGCAGCGCCGCGCGCACGCCAGGCATGGCAGCCACCTTGGAGGCCGCCATGCTGACCCGCTCCATGCGGATGTCCCGGCTGACATCCCGCCCCTCCAGCAGCGCTGCCACTTCGCCGTCGCGCAGTTCGAAGCGGATATCCAGGTTGGCGGCGATTTCGGTCAGGGTTGCCTCGTCGGTCAGATCCGCCGCGCGGTTCAGCGCCGCCAGCGCGGTCAGCCGGTAGAGTGCGCCGGAATCCAGCAGCGAGAATTTCAGCTTTTCGGCCACCAGCCTGGCGATGGTGCCCTTGCCGGAGCCGCTGGGGCCGTCGATGGTGATGACCGGCGGCAGGTTTTCAGTGTCGCTCATAGTTTGATTTGCGCAATTCTCTATTTCTGTAGGATTAGGAGCGGCCTCTGGCCGCGATCAGGCTCGCAATTTGGCGCTCAGAATCAGGTGCGGGCAAACAGATTCGGTGGCGGCCCTGCTGCCGGGGGCGGTTTACGTGACACGCTGTGAATACATCCCTGTACGCTCTCCACGGCCATCCATGGCCGTGAAAGGTCCCGTAAACCGCCCCCAACATCAGGCCCTTCGCATCAAGTTCTGCGCTCACTTCATGCTCTGTGGGTGCACCGATGAGCTACGCCACCTGCAGTTTCAGGCCCGCCTTAGTCGCCAACTCGGCGAAATTGGGGAAAGACGTCGCCACATTGGCGCAGTGCAGGATGCGAATTGTATCGCGGGCGCGCAGGGATGCCACGGCGAAAGACATGGCAATGCGGTGATCGCCGAGGCTGTCGACGGTGCCGCCGCCGAAAGCCGCGCCCTCGCCTGCACCCTGAATGACTATGCCGTCCGGGGTCGGCTCGGCGTTGACGCCGAGGATACGCAGGCCGTCCGCCATGGCCTGGATGCGGTCGCTCTCCTTGACGCGCAGCTCCTCGGCACCGGTCAGCACCGTTTCGCCCTCGGCGCAGGCGGCGGCGACGAACAGCGCCGGGAATTCATCGATCGCCAATGGCACCTGGTCCTCGGGAATCTGGATGCCCTGCATTGGCGCGTAGCGCACGCGGATATCCGCTACAGGCTCGCCGCCGACGGAGCGTCGATTCAGCAGCTCGATGTCGGCCCCCATGGCGCGTAGGATATTGATCACCCCGTCGCGGGTCGGGTTGATACCCACATGTTCCAGCAGCACGTCCGAACCGGGCGCGATGGCGGCGGCAACCATAAAGAAGGTCGCCGACGAGATATCGGCCGGTACATCGATCCTGCTCGCGGTCAGCTTGCCGCCGCCCCGCACCGTGGCGCGAGCGCCTTCGTGCCGGACGCCGCTGCGCTGCACGTCGTAACCGAAGCCCGTGAGCATCCGCTCGGTGTGGTCGCGGGTCGGCGCGGGTTCCGTGGTACTGGTCTCGCCCTCGGCATAGAGACCGGCGAGCAGCACGCAGGATTTCACCTGGGCGCTGGCCATCGGCAGCTGGTAGTCGATGCCGTGCAATTTGCGCCCGCCCTTCAGCACCAGCGGCGGGCGACCGTCGGGACCGGTCTCGATATCTGCTCCCATGTCGCGGAGCGGATCGGCCACGCGGTTCATCGGGCGCTTCGACAGGGATTCATCCCCGGTCAGGGTCACATCAAAGTCCTGCCCGGCCAGGAGCCCGGCCAACAGGCGCATGGAGGTGCCGGAATTACCCAGGTACAGCGGTCCCGGCGGCGCCTGCAGGCCGTGCAGGCCGACGCCGTGAATGACCACACGGCCGTCCACCGGCCCCTCGATGACCACCCCCATATCGCGGAATGCCTGCAGCGTGGCGAGCGCATCCTCCCCTTCCAGGAAGCCCTCCACTTCGGTAACGCCCTCGGCGAGCGAGCCCAGCATGATGGAGCGGTGGGACATGGATTTGTCACCGGGCACCCGCAGCCTGCCGCTGACGGATCCGCCCGGTTGCGCGATAAAAGTAACTTCCTGTGTTTGCATAGGCTCTGTATACGCTTTCTTGGCCAACATTTTTGTAAAGTGGTCCCGCGCCGCCTTGGCCCGGGTAAATACGCCCATCAGCTGCTCGCCGTCGCCGGCGGCAATGGCACCGCGCAGCGATGCCAGATTGGCGGTATAGAGATCAATGGCGTTCAGGATCGCATCCCGGTTTGCCAGCATGATATCCCGCCACATCACCGGGTCGCTGGAGGCGATGCGGGTGAAGTCGCGGAAGCCGCCGGCAGCGTAGCGGAAGATGTTTTCGTTTTCCGCATCGTGCGCCAGGGTGTCCACCAAGCCAAAGGCGATCACGTGCGGCAGGTGACTGGTGGCCGCGAGCACCTCGTCGTGCTCGCCCACCGGCATGTCCAGCACCTCGGCCCCGGTCGCCTGCCACATCTGCACGACACGCTGCAAGTGCCCGGCATCGGTATTTTCCAGCGGCGTCAGGATAATGCGGTGGGCGATATAGAGGTCGTCCCGCGCCGCGGTCACGCCGCTTTTCTCCGAACCGGCAATCGGGTGCCCCGGCACCAGGAAATCGGGAACACGCCCCCAGACTTTTTCCGCCGCTGCGATCACGCTGCCCTTGACGCTGGCGCCGTCGGTCACCGTCACGCCGGCGGGCAGCCCATCGCGCAGTTCGGCAAACACCTGCTCCACCGCCAGCGTCGGCACCGCAACGAACACTACGTCGCCGGCTTCCAGTTGCGGCAGCACATCGCCGAGCGCTGTCACCGCGCGATCGACAATGCCGAGTTCCACTGCCTGTTCACAGGTGCGGGCGCGGCGCGCGACGCCGATCACCTCGCGGCAGGCGCCGGCCGCCTTCAGGGCCAGGGCCAGGCTGCCGCCGATCAGGCCGATACCGACGACCACCAGGCGGCCGATGAGCGGTCGCTCCGGTCCCATCCCCGTCGTTCCGAACATCAGAGGACTCCGCGGGGATAGGAACCGAGCACCTTGAGATCCGAGGCACAGGCGCCGACTTCCTGCAGCGCCGTGGCAATTGCCGGCGTATCGCGGTGGCCCTTGAAATCGATAAAAAACACATAGGTCCAGGCGCCCGACTGGGACGGGCGCGTCTCCACCCGCGTCAGATCGACACTGTGGCGGCGGAAAGGCTCCAGCAGGTCGTGCAGTGCACCCGGCTCGTTGCGCATGGACACCATCAGCGAGGTCTTGTCGTCGCCGCTCGCGGGCACCGCCTGCGAGCCGATAATCAGGAAGCGGGTGGAGTTGTCCGGGCGGTCCTCGATTTTCTCCGCCAACACCTTGAGGCCATAGAGTTCCGCGGCCATATCGCCGGCGATGGCGGCGGCATTCCACTCCCCTTTCACGCGCTTGGCGGCCTCGGCATTGCTCGCCACCGCGACCCGCTCCACATTCGGGTAGTGGGAGTCCAGCCATTTGCGGCACTGCGCCAGGCTCTGCGCGTGCGAATAGATGCGGGTGATGGCATCCGGGCGCGTGATATCGGAGATCATCAGATGGTGGTGGATGCGCAGCTCCACCTCACCGCAGATCTTCAGGTTGGACGTCATGAAATTGTCGAGGGTGTGATTGATCACGCCCTCGGTGGAATTTTCCACCGGCACCACGCCGTAGTTGACCGCACCGGCCTCCACCTCGCGGAACACCTCGTCGATCGCCGCCAGCGGGCGGCTCTGCGCCGAGTGGCCAAAATGCTTGAGCGCAGCCTGCTGGGTGAAAGTGCCCTCCGGCCCGAGATAGGCCACCTTGACCGGCTCTTCCAGGGCCAGACAGGCAGACATGATCTCGCGAAACAGGCGCGCCATTTCCTCATCGGTCAGCGGCCCCTGATTGCGCTCCATGGCCCGGCGCAGCACCTGCGCCTCGCGCTCGGGCCGGTAATAGAGCGCATCCTCGCCGGTGGCCTTTTTCACCTCCGCCACTTGCAGCGCGCACTCGGCCCGCTCGCTGATCAAACGGGCGATATTGCCGTCTATCTCGTCGATGCGGTCGCGCAGCTTCAGCAAACGCTGGTCGCTGTTCACAATTTCCTCTGTCATCCGTTCGCCTAAATTTTTCCTAGTTACTCGGGGCCAAAGATCTGGAGTCCGGGAAAGAGCTCCGTCGCTAAATGCGAAGGTACCGCTGCCGGGGGACGTCCGGGAAACGGTTGCCGATCAGGTTGTTTACCGGACGTCCACCGGGAGCGGGGCCGCCACTGAACTCAACCGAAAACACTCAGCCGCGGCGCTTTTCGAAGTCGGCCATAAAGGCCACCAGCGCCTCGACCGCCTCCAGTGGCACCGCGTTGTAGAGTGACGCGCGCATGCCGCCCACCGAGCGGTGTCCTTTCAGGTTCAGCAAACCAACTTCTTCCGCCTGCCGCAGAAAATCCTTGTCCAGCCGCTCGTCCGCCAGCACGAAGGGCACGTTCATGCGCGAACGGCTGGATTTTTCCACCGGGCAGGAAAAAAAGTCACTGGCGTCGATAAATTCATACAGCAGCGCGGACTTTTGCGCGGCCGACGCTGCCATGGCCTCGACCCCGCCCTGGGCCTTCAGCCACTGGAACACCAGGCCGGACAAGTACCAGGCGAAAGTCGGCGGCGTATTGTCCATGGAGCCGGCGTCCGCGGCGATCTTCCAGCTGAGGCTGCGCGGAATATCCGGCAGCGCGCGCTCCAGCAGATCGTCGCGCACTATCCCCACCGCGATGCCGGAGGGGCCGATATTCTTCTGTGCACCGGCATAGATCATGCCGAACTTTTCCACCGGTATCGGCTGCGACAGGATATTCGACGACATATCCGCCACCAGCGGGCAGCTGACTTCCGGCACATAATCGAACTCCACCCCGCCGATGGTTTCATTGGTCGTGTAGTGGAAATAGGCCGCATTCTCACTCTGCTGCCAGCTGTCCGGCCCCGGCGCGTAGGTGAAATTGCGGTCCTCACTGGAGGCTACTATGTTGACCCGGCCGTAGCGGCGCGCTTCTTTAATCGCCTTCTCCGCCCACTGGCCCGTGTGAATATAGTCAGCCACCCACGATTCCCGACTGCCGGCGGCGCCGAACAGATTCCAGGGCACGGCACTGAACTGCGCCGTGGCGCCACCCTGCAGGAAAAGCACCTTGTAGTTATCGGGAATCGACAGCAGGTCGCGCAGGTCCTGCTCGGCGCGCTCGGCCACCGCCATAAATTCCGGCGAACGGTGGCTGACTTCCATCACCGAGCAGCCGCGACCACCCCAGTCGAGCAGCTCCTGTTGCGCCTGCAGCAGAACCGGTTCCGGCAGCGCGGCGGGACCGGCACAGAAATTAAACTTCCTCATAAATCAACTTCCATGAAGAGCAGCAAAAATTAGTTACAGATTCAACTAGACGATTCGACGCAAAAACCCCAAAAGCAGGAAAGGCACATCATCCGCAGCGCCGATTTTTAGGGGAGCGTAGTCAAAAAAGGCCGCGATAGTCGCAGCCTTTTCTGTCAGCAGAAGCGGGGATCACTCTTCCCCACCCTCTTCCTGATCCTCTTCCTCGCTCTCCTGGATTCGAGCCAGGCCGACCAGCTGTTCGCCAGCCTTCAGGCGAATGACCCGCACCCCCTGGGTGTTGCGGCCGAGGATGGAAACCTCATCAACGCGGGTACGCACCAGGGTGCCCTGGTCGGAGATCAGCATGATCTCCTCGCCCGGGTGCACCTGGCAGGCGCCGACCAGGGCGCCGTTGCGCTCGCTCTCGGCGATCGCGATCACGCCCTGGGTGCCGCGGCCCTTGGTGGGGAAATCGGCGGTGGCGGTGCGCTTGCCGTAGCCGTTTTCGGTCACCATCATCACCGAGCCGCCTTCTTCCGGAATCACCATGGCGATCACAGACACATCTTTCGCCATGCGGATACCGCGCACACCGCGGGACACGCGGCCCATCGAGCGCACGTTTTCCTCGGCGAAGCGCGCCGCCTTGCCGGCGCTGGTGAGCAGCAGCACGTCGCGGCCGCCATCGGTGATGGCGGTGGCCACCAGGCGGTCGTCCTCATCCAGCTCTATGGCCTTGAGGCCGACGCTGCGCGGGCGCGCAAAGGCGGTCAGCGGGGTCTTCTTCACGGTGCCGTTGGCGGTGGCGAAGAAGATAAAGTGGTCTTCGTCGTACTCGGACACCGGCAGCATGCTGCTGATGCGCTCGTCTTCCTCGAGCGGCAGCATGTTCACCATCGGCCGCCCGCGGGAGGCGCGGCCGGCGGTGGGTACTTCATAGACTTTCAGCCAGTACACCTTGCCCTTGTTGGAGAAGCACAGGATGGTGTCGTGGGAGTTGGCAATCAGCAGGTGCTCGACGAAGTCCTCGTCCTTCACCTGGGTCGCGGACTTGCCCATGCCGCCGCGGCGCTGGGCCTGGTAGTCCGCCAGCGGCTGGCTCTTGGCGTAGCCGCCGTGGGAGATGGTCACCACCTTGTCTTCCGGGGTGATCAGGTCCTCGACGGTCAGGTCCAGGCGCGAGGCGACGATATCGGTGCGGCGCTCGTCGCCGAACTCCTTGTCGAGTTGCTCAAGCTCTTCGCGGATCACGGTCATCAGGCGCTCGAAGCTGCCGAGGATATGCAGGTACTCGGCGATCTGCTCCAGGCGCTCGCTGTATTCGGCGAGCAGCTTGTCGTGCTCCATGCCGGTCAGGCGGTGCAGGCGCAATTCCAGAATGGCCTGGGCTTGGGCCGGGGAAAGATAGTAAGCGCCGTCGCGCAGGCCGAACTCCTTCGGCAGGTCGTCCGGCCGGCAGGCGTCGGCACCGGCGCGCTCAAGGAACTGCTGCACCTCGCCCACCGGCCAGCCCTTGGCCAGCAGCGCCTCGCGGGCATCGGCCGGGGTGGCGGAGGATTTGATCAGCTCGATCACCGGGTCGATATTGGAGATCGCGATCGCCAGACCTTCGAGGAGGTGTCCCCGCTCGCGCGCCTTGCGCAGCAGGTAGACGGTGCGGCGGGTCACCACTTCCTGGCGGTGGCGGATAAAGTACTCGAGCAGCTGCTTCAGGTTCAGCACCTTGGGCTGGCCGTCCACCAGCGCCACCATATTGATGCCGAACACGCTCTCCAGCTGGGTCTGGGAGTAGAGGTTGTTCAGGACGACGTCGCCCAGCTCACCGCGCTTCAGTTCGATCACCACGCGCAGGCCGTCCTTGTCGGACTCGTCACGCAGCTCGGAGATACCCTCGATCTTCTTCTCTTTCACCAGCTCGGCGATGCGCTCGATCAGGCGCGCCTTGTTCAGCTGATAGGGGATCTCGTGAATGATGATGGTTTCGCGGTTGGTCTTGTCGTCCCGCAAAACTTCCGCCTTGGCGCGCACATAGATGCGCCCGCGGCCGGTGCGGTAGGCCAGCAATATGCCGGCGCGGCCGTTGATGGTGGCCCCGGTGGGGAAGTCCGGCCCCGGGATGTATTCCATCAGGTCGTCGACGGACAGCTCAGGGTTGTCGATCAGCGCCAGGCAGGCCCGCACCACTTCGCTCATATTGTGCGGCGGGATATTGGTGGCCATGCCCACGGCGATACCGGAGGAGCCGTTCACCAGCAGGTTCGGCACCCGCGACGGCAGCACTTCCGGCATCTGCTCGGAGCCGTCGTAATTGTCGACAAAGTTGACGGTTTCCTTGTCCAGGTCGGACAGCAGCTCGTGGGCCAGCTTGTCCATGCGGATTTCGGTATACCGCATGGCCGCCGGGCTGTCGCCGTCGATGGAGCCGAAGTTGCCCTGGCCGTCCACCAGCATGTAGCGCAGGGAAAAGGGCTGGGCCATGCGCACGATGGTGTCGTAGACCGCGGTATCGCCGTGCGGGTGATATTTACCGATGACGTCGCCAACGACACGTGCCGATTTTTTGTACGGCTTGTTCCAGTCGTTTTTCAGTTCGTTCATGGCGAAGAGCACGCGCCGGTGCACCGGCTTCAGGCCATCGCGCACATCCGGCAGCGCGCGGCCCACGATCACGCTCATCGCATAGTCGAGATAGGACTGCTTGAGTTCTTCTTCGATATTGATCGGAGAGATTTCTTTGGCTAATTCGCCCATGGCTTACGGCGTTCCTTTTTATAGCGCGGGCGTTAGTACGGTGCCCGGATAAGCGGGCGATTCTACCACAGTTTGGCGCCAGGGGATCGTGCCTCACGGCGGTTGCCGGCGGGGTGCTGCACCGCTAAAGTCTACCGCTCCGCAAACACCGCCGAAGCCGCCTCCATGCCCCAAACCGTCGACACACTGATACACGCGCGCTGGATAATCCCGGTCGTGCCCGCGCAAAAAGTGTATGAAAATTGTGCAATCGCGATTAGCCAGGGCCGGATCGTCGCGCTGGTGCCTGCCGCCGAGGCCGCGGCGCGATTTCACGCCCGACAGGAGATCCACCTCGACCGCCACGCGCTGATCCCGGGGCTGATCAACGCCCACAACCACGCCGCCATGACACTGCTGCGCGGCTACGCCGACGACCGCCCCCTGATGGAATGGCTCGAAAAGCATATCTGGCCCACCGAGAAGAAGTGGGTGAACCCTGAATTTGCCGCCGACGGCAGCCGCCTGGCGGTGGCGGAGATGATCAGAAGCGGCACCACCACCTTCTCCGACCAGTACTTCTTCCCGGAAGCCACCGCGCTGGTGGCGAGGGAGACGGGCATGCGGGCACAGATCGCCTTTCCGATCATCGACTTCCCCACCCCCTGGAGCCGCGATGGGGAGGACGCGCTGCAAAAAGGCCTGGCCCTGCGCGACGACTATCGCGCCCACGAGCGCATCGACGTGGTCTTCGCCCCCCACGCGCCTTACACGGTCGGCGACAGCACCCTGGAGAAGGTCGCCGTCTACGCCGCCGAAGCGCAGATTCCGGTGCAGATGCACCTGCACGAAACCGCGGGTGAAGTGGAGCGCGCCCTGACGGAAACCGGCGAGCGGCCGATCGCGCGACTGCAGCGCCTGGATCTGCTCGGACCGCAAACCCTGTGCGTGCACATGACGGCCGTTAACGACCTGGATATCGAGATGCTGCTGCAGAGCGGTGCCCATGTGGCCCACTGCCCCAAATCCAATCTAAAGCTCGCCTCCGGCTTCTGCCCCGCCGCGAAGCTGCTGAATGCCGGGGTCAACGTCGCGCTCGGTACCGACGGCGCCGCCAGTAACAACAGCCTCGACCTGTTCGCGGAAGCCAGTACCGCCGCCCTGCTGGCCAAGGCCGTGAGTGGCGACGCGACTGCCCTGCCGGCGCACCAGGCGCTGGCCATGGCCACCATCAACGGCGCCCGCGCGCTGGGACTGGAGGATGTTGTCGGCAGCCTCGAAGCGGGCAAGAGTGCCGACCTGGCTGCGGTGGATCTCAGCGGGCTCGAGCAGCAGCCGCTGCACGACCCCATCTCGCAACTGATTTACACCGGCAGCGGGCACAATGTCAGCGATGTATGGGTGGCGGGCAAGCAGCTGTTGAGAAATCGTCAGTTGCAGACACTGAACGAGGCGGAGGTGATTCAGCGGGCACAGATGTGGCGTGCTAGAATCGCCGGCCTTGCCTGATCGGGACTCGGGACTCGGGACTCGGGACTCGGGACTCGAAAAGAATACCGAAATTTGACGCGAAGGCGCTGCTGCCGGTGGCCCTTTGCGGGACTGTTGGCGAGAGGGACCTCGCCAACAAGCCTACAGGGATGTATTCACGGCGTGTCCCGCAAAGGGCCACCGGCAGCAGCGCCGCCCGGAATCGCCTTACAGGGAACCAAGGAACCCAGATGACCAACGTAGATCCGGCGGAAATCGCCAAGTTTGAACAACTCGCCAGCCGCTGGTGGGACCGCGAGGGCGAGTTCAAGCCGCTGCACGAAATCAATCCGCTGCGCGCCAACTATATCGATCAGCGCGCGCCGGTTGCCGGCAAGAAGTTGCTCGATGTGGGCTGTGGCGGCGGCATTCTGACCGAAGCCATGGCGCAGCGCGGCGCCGAGGTGACCGGCATCGACATGGGCGAGGCGCCCCTGAACGTCGCCAAACTGCACGCGCTCGAAAGTGGCGTCAAAGTGGATTACCGCCGCATACCGGTGGAGGAGCTCGCCCGCGAGCAGCCGGCCAGCTTCGACATCGTCACCTGTCTGGAGATGCTAGAGCATGTACCCGACCCGGCCTCGGTGATTCGCGCCTGCGCAGACCTGGTCAAGCCCGGCGGCCAGCTGTTTTTCTCAACCATCAACCGCACGGCCAAGGGCTGGCTGTTGGCGGTGGTCGGCGCCGAGTATGTACTGCGACTGCTGCCCAAGGGCACCCATGAATACGCCAAGTTTATCCGCCCCTCGGAAATGGGGGCCTGGCTGCGCGAAGCGGAGCTGGAAATCCGCGATATCACCGGCATGACCTATAACCCGCTGACCCGAAGCTACAAGCTGAACCCCCGGGACGTGGACGTGAACTACCTGGTATATGCCAGCAAACCGGAATAGCGACCGGAATCAGAATGAAAGCAGTTTTATTTGACCTGGACGGCACCCTGTTCGATACCGCTCCGGATTTTATTGTGGTGCTGAACCAGCTGCGCCACCAGGAGCAGTTGCCACCACTGCCCGACGATACCATTCGCTCGGTGGTTTCCAACGGCGCGCGCGCACTGGTCACGCTCGGCTTTGGCAAGGACGAAGGGCACCCGGCCTTTGACGGGCTGCGGCAACGGTTACTGGACTTGTACCTGGCGCACCTTGCGGAAAAAACCGTACTCTTTCCCGGTATCCAAGCGTTACTGGAGAACCTCGCGGAAAACGAAATTGCCTGGGGTATCGTCACCAATAAGCCGGTAGCCTACACGACTCCGCTGCTGCGGGCATTCAGTCACCTGCCCGCACCGGCCGCGGTAATCTGCCCCGATCACGTCACCAACCGCAAACCGGACCCGGAGCCCGTACTGCTGGCCTGCAGCCAGATCGGTTGTGCACCCGCGGAGGCGATTTACGTGGGCGACCACGAGCGGGACATCATCGCCGGCCGCGACGCGGGCATGCCGACCATCGCCTGCAGCTATGGCTATATCGATGACGGTGATGATCCGGCCGATTGGGGGGCTGACCACCTGGTGCATTCCGCGGACGAAATCTGGCCGCTGCTGCAACAGCGCTACCTCTGATTGCGCAGCGCAGCATCGAGAAGCGCAAACTGACGGGACGCGCACACTGCGAAGTTCCCGCCCGACGATACGAAATCAGGAAAAGCCATGTCTGAATTTATCGGCGATTACAAAGCGCCCCAGGACCTGCTCAAGGACAAGATCATTCTGGTCACCGGCGCTGGCGGCGGTATCGGCAGGACCGCGGCCAAGACCTTTGCCGCCCACGGTGCCACCGTCATACTGCTCGGCCGCACCACGCCGAAACTGGAAATGGTCTACGACGAAATTGAGGCGGCCGGCGGCCCGCAGCCGGCAATTTTCCCCATGGACCTGAATGAGGCACGCATCGAAACTTTCGAGCACTTCGCCGAAGCCGTGGAACAGGAATTCGGCCGACTCGACGGCCTGCTGCACAATGCCAGCCTGCTCGGCCAGCGCACTCCCATCGCCAACTACCACTTCGGCACCTGGCAGCAGGTGATGCAGGTAAACGTCAACGCCGCATTCGGCCTCACCAAGACACTGCTGCCGCTGCTGGAAAAATCGGAAGCCGGCTCGATCATCTTTACCGGCTCCGGCGTGGGTCTCAAGGGGCGGGCCTACTGGGGCGCCTACTCGGTGTCCAAATTCGCCATCGAAGGGTTGATGCAGGTACTGGCGGACGAGCTGGACGGCGTCTCCAATATCCGCGTCAACAGCATTAATCCCGGCGCTACCCGCACCAGTATGCGCGCCGCCGCCTACCCGGCCGAGGACCCGAAAACGGTCACCGCGCCGGAGGCAATCATGCCTACTTACCTGTACCTGATGGGCGATGACAGCCGCACTTTGAGCGGCAAGCAGTTCAATGCGCAGGGCGCTTGACGGGAAGTAATGTCCCGGCTTTCAGGCAAAAAAATACCCGGGCGCTGCCCGGGTATTTTCGCTACAGGAGCTGAGTGACCAGCGGGCTACTCTTCCGCGTGATCGACCTCCTCTTCCGCCATTTCGTCCATCACCTCTTCAGCCATGTCCCCGGCTTCTTCAGCCACGGTTTCCATGGACTCCGCCGCCTCGTCGGCGGCCTCCATCATGTGCTCCGGGGCATCGGCAAACACATCGCCCTCGACTTCCATCATTTCATTGCTGGCGACAACGGCCTTGTCTGCGGCTTCCTCCATCGCCTCACCGGCTTTTTCCACCGCGGACTCGACCTCTGCGGCGATGGCTGCCTCGGCGGTCGCGGGTTCCAAATTCTGGTAATAGAAGTAGCCACCGATAGCGGCAATTGCGATAGCGGGAATAATGAGTTTCTTCATTTTCCGACCCCTGGATAGTGTGGATTTATGATTATTGGCGCAGGCTATTGTTCCACGCCGCTCCCGGCAAAAACGTGAGGAGCCGCACGTTTTCGTTTGTCGATTTCCGACCTCTCGGGCAGAATTGCCCGGACAACCTGGCTTAACCAAAGAACCTGACAATATGCGAAGTATACTGATTTTTCCCGCACTTGTGCTGCTCGCGGCGAGCGCCAGCGCAGACTCCGTAAGCAAGCAGCTGAAGGGCTGCGCGAGTATCGCGGCGGATGCCGAGCGCCTGGCCTGCTACGACGCGCTGAGCAATTCCCTGGAGCAGCGCGCCGAGCAGAATTTTGGCCAGGAACAGCAGCGCATCGCCGAGGAGGCCCCCGAGTCCATCGAGGGCACGATTGCCGAGATCCGGGAGATCGCCCACGACAAGCTGCTGATCACCCTGGAAAACGGCCAGGTGTGGCGGCAGAACGACAGCGGGCGCTTCAACTGGAAGAGCGGCGATGCGGTAATCGTCGAGCGCGCGCTGTTCGGCTCCTTTCTGATGAAGCCGACCGATGGTGGCCGTACCATGCGCGTCAAGCGCGTCAAATAGCCTCTGCCCTCAACTTCAGCAGGAGCCGCCGTCGAAGCGGAAACCAACCGTATTGCGGTCGATTCAGCGGCGCCCGATATTCACTGGCAATCTACAGTGGCGGTGCCCTGCCCGGACACAGGGTCCAACTCAAGCTTCCCGCCCACGTCGCCACCGGTGGACGCGAGCTGCGGGCGCGGGACAATTTCACGCTGAGTCACCGACGGCTGGGCCTGAACCCATTCAGCGCCGCAATGGGCGCCCTGCGCATGGCCGAGAATATCGATTTCACCTATGACATCCGGGCCTGACGCGCACCCTGACGCACGCCTTGAAGAAGGGTGCCATGATCGGCAGGGAAGAGGAGAGAACAACAAAAACTCTTCAGTCAGACATAGGGCGGCGCGCTTTTCCACATTCATCTATATTCAAGAAGGAACCAGACGCCAGGCGATCGCCGCCCGAAAGGGCGGAGTGCCGGCGGGTCATACAGCCAACAGAAGGTTTACTCACTTGTCCCGAGAAAATTTTTACTCAAGGGATGAAGCATGGCTGAAGGACACAGACGAACCCCTCTCCGGCGAATCCGCCGCTGAAGATGCCGTCGAGCGCGCCGCCGCCAGCGACGCGGAATCCGCCCCGGATGAAATCCCGGCAGCGGAAGAATCGATGGCGGACAGCAGCACCACGCCCATGCAGAGCTACCTCAAGCATCTGTATCGGCTGGAACTGCTGACTCCCGAAGAGGAAAACACCACTACCTGCCTGTTGCGAGACCTGGAGGACAAGCTGATCGCCCTGCTGCAGAAGCGCGGCGTGGAGCTGGTGGAGTTGCGCAGCGAGGGCGTGGAACAGCGCGGCAGTACCGGGGCCTACGACCACGGCCTGATCATTGCCCGCGCCGAGGCGCTGCTGGCTTCGGAGAAACTGTCGCGGCGCGACCGCAGCTCCATGCAGAGCCTGTTGCGGCGCTTTCAGGCCCAGCGCAAGAAACTGATCCAGTGCAACCTGCGCCTGGTGATTGCCATTGCCAAACGCTTCCGCAATCCCTCGGTGCCATTCATCGACCTGATTCAGGAAGGCAATGTCGGCTTGATGAAGGCCATAGAGCGCTTCAAACCGCAGATGGGCTACCGCTTCTCCACCTACGCCTACTGGTGGATACAGCAGGAAATCCAGCTGGCGCTGCGCCGCAACGAGGATCTGGTGCGCCAGCCCGCCAATGTGCAGGACGACCTGCGGGCCATCTACCGGGCCATCGGCGATGTCCGCGCGGACGGTTTGCCGGCTTCCGACGAGAACCTGGCCAAGTACACGGGCCTCGATCTGGAGCGCATCCAGAGCCTGCTCAAACTGCCCGGCCCCACCGGTTCGCTGGACGACCCGGTCGCCGATGATCAGAGCAGCACACGGCTGGATTACGCGCCGGCCGACGAGCTCTACAACACCGACGAACTGGTCACGAATCAGGAACTCGCCCAGCGGCTGCGGGAGGCAGTGGCGCGCCTGCCGGCGCGACAGCGAACGGTGCTGAACCTGCGCTACGGCCTGCTGTCGGATCGCGACTGCTCCTTCCGCGTGATCGGTGAGCAGCTCGGTCTCAGCCAGGAGCGCGCGCGCCAGCTGCACTCGGATGCGCTGCGTCAGCTGAGGCGCCAGTGGCGCTAGCCCGCCGTTCTCACCAATCTCCCGCTGCTGCAGTCGGGCACACCGTAACAGTGCCCCGCAGCGGACTTTTTTGAGAACTGCGGGCTGGTTCCACAAGTGCGTCGCCCAAAACACGCTTGTCATCAGCAGATATCCCGCTAGGCTTATCCACTGTTTCAACTCCGGATTCAGCGATAAGCCATGCGCAGTTTTGTTGCCACCGCCAGCATTGTGTCCTCGGCACTGCTTCTCTGTAGCATTTTTGTCACGCCCGGCGCCCGCGCAGAGCAGGAGTTTATCGTCAGTGCCGGCAAGGGCCTCGGGGATGCACTGATCCAGCAAAAGTCCATTGCCGATGCGGATATGATCGGCCTCAACTACGCCTACCTCTTTTCGGAGTTCGAGGGCGGCCCCGGTCGCTGGCAGTGGTGGGCCCAGGGCAGTTATTCGCACATGCGGATGGATTATCGCGGCGAGCAGCAGCGCCAGAACATTTTTGAATTGAAACCGGTGCTGCGCTGGTATCCGCATAAGGATGCGCAGGGTATTTTTGGCGAGTTTGGCGTCGGCGCCGCTTACCTGACCAATAAGCGCTTTGGCGAGATCCAGCTCACCACAAAACCCAATTTCGCCCTGCATTTTGCCGGAGGCTATCGATTTCGCAGCGGCTACACCCTCTCGCTGCGCTACAGCCACTTCTCCAATGCCTATACCAACACACCGAATCCGGGCTTCGATTTTGCCTCACTGAACGGGCACTTCAATTTCTAGGCTCCAGCGGATCCCGCCAACCGACCATGCGCTTACTTTCTATTCGAGAGCGAAACCATTCGGGATCGAACATATAGGCGGCTGGGCTTTTGTCCCTGCCAGTTGAGCATTTTCTAAACAAATGGTGTCGCAAAATAGTCACATGCCAATCAAATTCCTGTAACAGGCGCCCCACAGAATACCTCCAATAAGAATACGGGGGATCTATGGACGCTAACCGTTCGGCGTTTCAAGGTGGCAATGACACAACGCCGCAGGGAAGACCGCAATCCGCAGCGCAGGCTGCGGCTGTCTCGCGCAATCCGCAATACAATTGCCATACCGGCATTCGCAGTATCTGCCACTTGATTGCCAGTCGCGAACACGGCGACATGGAAAAACATGTAGCGGACCTGTCCCGCTGGCAGGCGCACAATACGGAGGCGAAAGTCTCGGTAATTGCGCACCCGCGCTACCAGAACACACTCGATGAACGTGTGCATTTTGTTCCGCTGAACACCGATCGCAGCCGGCATCACCCAACGCTTGTATGGCGACTCGCGAACCACATCCGCGCGGGCGAATACCAGATAGCCCACGGGCACGGCAGCAAGTCCGCACAGCTACTGGCCGCAGTGCAGAAATATACCGAAGCGCAGCAGGTCATAACCCGCCACAATGTCCGCCACCCTCGGGACAAGCTGGCCAGCGCCTTTGCCGCACGCATCGCGGTCAGCCGCACCGTCGTCGCGAACTCCCGCCTCACCTGGAATATCATCCCCAACGGCGCCGACATCTCCACTCAGGAGTCCGCTCCCGTGGACATCGACTCGGTATCCGCTGCCTGCATACTGGTAGCGGTCCGCCTCTTAAAGCTGAATAGCGTGGTGCCGTTACTGGAGGCTTTGCTGGAATTGCCCCAGGTGCAGATGACTATTCTGGGGGACGGGCCGGACAAGGCGAGGCTGGTACAGCTTGCTAACAATTTGTCTCTCGGCGATCGCGCGCGGTTTACCGGCAATTGCGACAAGATCGGCTCATGTATGCGCGCCGCGGATCTCCTGCTGATCCCTTTGCACAATGAAAGTCAGCCCTACCTTCTTGCGGAGGCGCTGCTGCATGGCTGCCCGGTAATCGCCGGCCGCGTCGGCAACGCCGAGGAATATATTCCAGCGGCATACCTGCTGGATAACCTGGAGGTCCCGCATCTGGTAGCGACGCTGCGCGGCGCCCTGCAGGACAAGAAGAAATTGCGACGAGACTTCGCGCGGGCCTTTGAACGGGCGTCAAATGAGCTCACCCTGGCGCACATGGCGCAGGCCACCTGGCAGGTCTATTCAAAGCTAGTCGACTGACGGCATTATTCAGCCGGAGCCGCACAGCTCCCGGTACAGGGCCAGTGTCTGCGCAGCCGTGTCTTCATGGCTGAAACCGCTGAAATGGATCGTCTGCGGGCATTCGAGCAGTTTCAGGCTGGTCTCCACCAGCGCATCCAGGTTGTCGCGTTCGACTAACCCCTGCGGGAAGCAGCGCTGCAGAATCTCGGCAGAGCCGCCATCCCCATAAGCGATGACAGGACAGTTCATTGCCAGCGCCTCGGTCGCGATCATGCCGCAGGTGTCGGCCCGCCCGGACAGGTGGTAGGTGATCTGCGCGCTGGCGTAGAGTTCACGCATATCACGGCGCTCGCCGAGAAACAGCACCTTGTCGCTCAAACCCAGTTCCAGGGCCTGCCGTTCCAGCGCGCGCGCATATTTTTCCCGCCCCGGTTCCGCGGATCCGACCACAAGCCCGAAGACGTCCTCCTGCCGCCGGGCCACAGCCGCCAGTATCTGCAGGAAGGTATGCTGACCATTTTCCGGTGAGAGGGAGGCCGGTATCAGCAACCAGTGCTTGCCCTCCAGCTGCGGGTAACTGTTGAGCAGACGCAACTGCCACTGCCCGGATATCGGCGCATCGCGATCGAATTCCCTGGTGTTCACGCCGCGGTAAATCACCCGCGGCGGCACGCGCAATTCCTTACGGAGATTTTCCTGCAGGCAATCCGCCACCCGCTGTGAGGTGGCCACCACCCGCTCACCGGAGGCCATAGCCGCATTGAAAATACTTCGCGAATGAATTCCATCCACAGCGGTGACGAGCCGCGGCCTGCGGTCTTCGGGCATGCCGCGCCACGCGCGCAGGGTAATCCTGGCCGGCATCCGCGAACTCACATGCACCACATCCGCCTGTAACTCTGCCAACAGGCGGCGCAGCCGCCCAACGTGACGCAGAGACCAGAGGGATTCTTTGTGCAGCGGCATCTGGATATGCCGGCTGCCGCGAAGCGTGAGTCGCGACACCAGTTCGCCACCGCTGGATATCACGATGGACTCATGCCCGAGCCGGACCAGTTCATGGGCAAAGTCCAGTGCAGCCTTGGCCGCGACACCAGACTCCAAGTCGGACAAAATCTGTACAATTCTCACAACTGCCACCGAGAACCAAGTAAAAACAACCTATTGTGAAGCGCCGGCGCACAGATGCACAGTACATTCCGCACAGAATTCTATTTCGCCGACGCCCCAAGTTCGCCCTCGAGCGCTGGCCCCCGGCCCCCAAAAATCTTCGTCGCCACCCGAGGTAAGGCACCGGCCTTTCCTGTCATTTGCGCCGATGAAACGAGGCGCACCGGCAGTGCCCGCCACTGCGGAGCCGGCAGCACCTGAATCTAACAGGAGGTCGCAGAATGGCGGCATCTGGCGGCTACTGGGGCGTGCTAGTATCCTGACTAGAAGCCCGACACAGGAAATAGTGATGGCAAATCCCAACCTCTTGCGGACACTTTGCGTCTTCTTGCTGGTGATCGCCGGCATTACCAGCGCGGCGGAAACCGACCGCGGGATATTCTGGAGAGCGGACAAGGCGGGGCAAACCGTCTACCTCCTCGGTTCGGTGCACCTGGCCACTCCGGACTTCTATCCCTTGCGTGCATCTATCGAACGCGCCTACGCCGCAAGCGATGCACTGGTGGTAGAGGCAGATATCCTTGCCGCCGAGGGCGATATGGCGCTGCAACAGCGGATCATGATGGAGTCTCTGTATCCGGGTGACCGCAGTCTTCGCGACGACCTCTCACCAGCGGTTTTCAAGCAGCTGCAGTCCTGGCTCGAGCAACGCCAACTGCCGGAATCATTGTTTATTCGCCAGCGTCCCGCCATCGCCATGATTACCATGAGCATGGTGGAAATGCGGGCCCAGGGCCTGGATCCGGGTCTCGGCATCGATCGACACTTCCTGAAAAAAGCCAAGCGGCAGGGCAAACCCATCGTGGAGCTCGAGGGGGTACTACAGCAGTTGCAACTGCTCAACGAACTGGAGAATCCGGGGCTGCTTCTGCAGCAGACGCTGGCGCAATTAAAGGATATTGAAACCTTTGTGCCACGCATAACCAGCGCCTGGAAGGCCGGCGACATAGATACACTTTACCGGCTCATCATCGCGGACAACCTGGCAGAGTACCCGGAATTCGCCCCACTCTATGAAACACTGTTCTTCCGGCGCAATCGCGCCATGGCAGACAAGATCGCAGACAGCGCACCCGCCTATAAATCACTGTTTGTGATCGTTGGCGCCGGGCACCTGATCGGTAACGAAAGCGTCATCGAACTGTTAAAGAAGGAGGGTTATCAGCTGCAACGCCTGTAACGATCACTGTGGCGCCTCCCTCCGCAGCCCGTTATTAATTTTTAATTGAAATCACTGCTTGTTAGCGGCCGCGTCACCTGCACTTGCTAAACTCGAAAGGCATCGTTCAGTCACATCGATGCAGAGGTAAAGTACAGGGAGGTACCCAATGAACCGCTACGGCTCTATTTTCGCCCTGGCGGGCGCAGCATTAATCAACCCGGTATTCGCCGACCAGGCAGAAACCAAAGGCGGACTGGAAATCACTTCGGATGACGGAAATTTTTCCGCCGAACTTGGTGGCCGCATCCATTTCGACACCTACCTCTTCGATCCGGATATCGAAGACCCCGTCAGCACCACCGAATTCCGCCGCGCGCGCATTACCCTCTCGGGCCAGGCCTACAGCTGGACGTACAAGCTTGAACAGGATTTCGCCGCCGGCAATACCCTCGCCGGATTCCGCGATGTGTATATCGAGCACGAATTCTATGCCGGCTACGTCAGGATCGGTCAGTTCAAACCCTACCGCTCCATGGAAGAACTCACCAGTTCCAATGAGATCACCATGATGGAGCGCCCCTTCTCCAGCGCGACGGGCTTCTATGACGGCCGTCAGTTCCAGCAGGGGCTGGGCTGGCAAAACCACTGGGACTGCTACACCCTCGGCGCCATGGCCTATAACCTGCGCAATGCCGACACGCCCCGCAATGAGGGCGTGGGTGCCGCCGGGCGCTTCACCTGGGCGCCGATCGACGACGACATCAGCACCCTGCACTTTGGCATCTCACTCAGCTATGAAGACGCCAACCGCAACTCCAATCCGCTCGAATCCACAGCCGATTATGCCGGCCGCCGCGGACCCACCCAGCTGATCGCATTGACCCCGGGTGACCGGGAATTTTTATTTGGTGACTTTGACGAACCGGAGTTCTTCGTGGGCGGCCAGGGGGGATCGGTGCGGGCTGTCGGGCTCGAATTCGCCGGCACCTACGGCCCCCTGTATCTGCAGGCAGAGTATCTGCGCGGTGACAATGACGGAGACTACTTTATTTCGGAAGAAGTCTTCGAAGATTTCTTTGACGCCCCACCAACATTCACATGCGATCCGGATTTCGGCTGCTTTATCGGCGACCAGGATGTGCAGAGCTGGTACATCATGGGCAGCTGGATGATCACCGGCGAACACAAGCCTTACGACATGAAAAAGGGCGTATTCAAATCCGCCAAACCCCGCAGTGGCTGGGGCGCCTGGGAACTGACGGCGCGCTACGACACTATCGAGAACAAGGACATTCGCAGTCTGGAAGCCGACAGTGTGATCCTCGGCGTGAATTACTATCACAGGGCCAAGGTGCGATTTATGGTCAACGTGGTGCTGGGCGACGACGAATTTACCGGGGACGAGACCAAGCAGCTGGCATTTCGCGCACAGATGTCCTGGTAAATTCGCGATCACAAAATAAGGAGGATCTGTAGGAGCGGCCCATGGCCGCGATCGATGTCTGGTATTTACCGCTAGATCGATCGCGGCCATGGGCCGCCCCTACATGATGGAGGAGGCTCAGCCCACCTGCTGCGCCTTGGCCGGATCGAAGACCTCCACCGGCGTTGCGCCATTCAGGTCAGCAGCCGGGTTTTCGAAACGCAGCAGCGCCGCGTCGCGCTGTTTCTGCGCCCGCTCCAGACTCGCATCCTTTACAAGGCCGTAGCCGCGAATCATATCCGGATAGCTGAGCAGCTCGATGGCGGCAGCGTGGTTCTCTGCATTCAGCTCGCCAATCACCCTGTCGACCAGTTGTTCGTACTCGCCGATCAGGGCGCGCTCCATCTTGCGCTCTGCGGTGTAGCCGAAAATATCCAGCGGCGTGCCGCGCAGGCCTTTCAGTTTTGCCAGCAGGCCGAAGGCCTTGTACATCCAGCCTCCAAACTTGAGCTTGCGCGGCCGGCCGAGCGCCTTGTCGAACGGCGCGATCAAAGGCGGCGCCATATTGAATTCCAGTTCGAAGTCGCCGGAGAAGTTTTCCTGCAGCGCCTGGATAAAGCGGCCGTCGGTATACAGGCGGGCCACTTCGTACTCGTCCTTATAGGCGAGCAACTTCGCGTAATAACGGGCGACCACTTCCGCCAGCGCCTCGCTGCCCGGTACCTTGAGGATTTCCGCCGCCTTCACCTTGTCGACCAGCGCGCGGTAGCGCTGTGCCAGCGCCGCATTCTGGTAGCCGGTCAGGTGCTCTATCCGGTGCGCGACAATATCTTCCAGCCCGCGCGGCGGTGCGACTTCCTGCTTGTCCTGCGCCAGCAGTGCATCCAGCGCGGCGCGGTCCGCGGCAGCCAGGCGGCCGGCGGCGAAGCCCTGCAGGTTGCCCTCCACGGCGACGCCGTTCAGTTCGATGGCCTGCAGCAGCGCATCCTGTCCCAGCGGTATCAGGCCCTTCTGCCAGGCGAAACCCAGCATAAAAATATTTGCGGCCAGGGTATCGCCCAGGGCGGCGCTGGTCAGCTTGTGCGCCTCTACCGCTTCCAGCTCCTTCACCGCGCCGCTCAGGGTGTCCAGCACCGCCTGCGGCGAGTGCACATCTTCGCGCCCCAGTACGGAGGCGGCGGTCGGGCTCAGGTGGGTGTTGACCACTGCGCGGCTGTGGGTTTCATCCAGTTTCGCCAGGCAGGCCTGGAGGTTGCCCGCGGCGATCAGGTCGCAGGCCATCAGGCCGTCGGCGCGACCGTCGGAGATGCGCACCGCCTGCAGTGCCTCCGGCTCTGCGGCGAAGCGCACGTGGGAGTAGACCGCCCCGCCCTTTTGCGCGAGACCAGTCTGGTCCAGCGTACTGCTGGCCCGGCCCTCGATATGCGCGGCCATGGCCAGCAGCGCGCCGATGGTGACCACGCCGGTGCCACCGACGCCGGTGACCAGCAGGTTGTAGGGCTCGCTCAGCGACGGCAGTTGCGGCGCCGGCAGCTTGTCCGCCTCGGTGCGCAACACGTCCCCGACCCCGGCGCGCTTGGCCAGCTTGCCGCCCTTGACCGTGACGAAGGATGGGCAGAAACCGTTGACGCAGGACATGTCCTGGTTACAGCCGGTCTGGTTGATGCGGCGCTTGTCGCCAAATGCGGTCTCGACTTTTTCCACCGCGATACAGCTGGACTGCTGCACGCAGTCGCCACAGCCTTCGCACACCCGCTCGTTGATAAACGGGCGGCCCTCCGCTTTCGGCAGCAGGCCGCGCTTGCGCTTGCGGCGCAGTTCGGTGGCGCAGGTCTGGTCGTAGATGATGACAGTGCAGCCCTCGGTCTCGCGCAACTCCTTCATCACTGCGCTCAGGTGATCGCGGTGGCGGATTTCCACCTCGCTGGGGAAGGTCAATGCGCCCCGGTACTTGTCCGGGTTGTCCATCACCAGTACGACTTTCTTCACGCCCTCCGCCAGCACCTGGCGGCAGATCATGTCCGGCGCCAGTTCACCGTCGTGGGGCTGGCCGCCGGTCATGGCGACGGCATCGTTGAACAGGATCTTGTAGGTGATGTTCACCTTCGCGGCAACGGATGCGCGAATGGCGAGAACACCGGAATGGAAGTAGGTGCCGTCGCCCAGGTTGACGAATACGTGCTTCTCACGGGTAAAGGGCGCCTGCCCGACCCAGTTCACGCCCTCGGCGCCCATCTGGGTAAAGGTGTAGGTCTCGCGGTCCAACCACTGCGCCATATAGTGGCAGCCGATACCGGCCAGCGCACGGCTGCCCTCCGGCACCTTGGTGGATCGGTTGTGCGGGCAGCCGGCGCAGAACATCGGCAGGCGCGATACGCTGGAACCCGCCTGCTGCGAGATGCGCTCCGCCAGTGCATTGAGGCGCATCAGACGGTGCCTGGCCCGCTCACCCAGTTTTGTATCGCCCAGCACCCTGCCCAGGACCTGGGTGACGATAGCCGGTGACAGCTCGCCGTACATCGGCATCAACGGGCGATCGTGCTCGTCCACCTTGCCGAGAATCCGCGGGAAGTGGGGGTCCTTCTGATGCACGTTGTACAGCTCTTCTTTCAGCTGCACTTCCATCAGGCTGCGCTTTTCCTCCAGGACCAGCAGCGTCTCCAGGCCGCGGGCGAATTCCTGGATACCGGGCACATCCAGCGGATAGGTCATACCCACCTTCAGGATGCGGATGCCGAGCTCTTTCGCCGTCTGCTCGTCGATGCCCATATCCTCGAACGCCTGCATCAGGTCGAGGTGCGCCTTGCCGGTGGTGACGATGCCGAGGGTCGCGCTGGGATTTTCCAGCACTACCTTGTTCAGGTTGTTGGCGCGCGCGAAGGCGAGCGCCGCCGGGCGCTTGTAGCGCCACAGGCGCTCTTCCTGCTCCAGCGGGTTGTCCTGCTTGCGGATATTCAGACCGCCCTCGGGGCGCTCTATCTCCGGATAGACAAACTGCACCCGCCCGGGATCCACTTCGACGGTGGCGGAGCTGTCCATATTCTCCGCCAGGGTAATCATCGCCACCCAGCAGCCGCTGAACCGGGAAAGTTCGAAACCGTAGTGACCGTAATCCAGCACTTCCTGCACGGTAGCGGGGTTCAGCACCGGGATATGCATATCGACGAAGGCAAATTCGGACTGGCCGGGATAGGAGGATGACTTGCAACCGTGGTCGTCGCCGGCCACGATCAGGGCCCCGCCTTTGGGGGAAGAGCCGGCCGCATTGGCATGGCGGAAGGCGTCGCAGGAGCGGTCCACACCCGGGGTCTTGCCGTACCAGATACCGCAGACGCCGTCGACTTCGGCACCCTCAAACAGACCCACCTGCTGCGACCCCCAGACGGCAGTCGCGGCCAGTTCCTCATTTACACCCGGCTGGAAGCGAATATTGTGCTGATCCAACAGCTTCTTCGCGCGGGCCAGTTGCTGATCGTAACCGCCGAGCGGCGAGCCGCGATAACCGGAGATAAAGGTGGCAGTATCGAGGCCGCGGGACCGGTCCATGCGCATCTGGTCGATGGGCAGGCGCACCAGGGCCTGGATCCCGGAAAGCAACACGCGGCCTTTGACGGTGGTGAAGCGATCATCCAGGGAGATCCGCTTTGCCTGACCCTTTTCCTGGTCTTTTTCCTGGAATTGGGCCGCGTCCCGCGGACTGTTAACTTTCTCACTCATACGCCTACTTCCGGTTGTCTGATCAGTTCAAAACTGAATCCGAGTTATTGGTCATTATTCTTTCGGCCTAACGGGCATCTGCCGCCGGCGGCTCAGGAAATGCCGGATCCGGCACAGCGAGCTGGCGGCATTTCACAAAAAAGCTTCGGGTCCAAGACGGACTGGTCAGGCCATACTAGTGCGTAAAGCGCAATATAGCATTGCTTTATTTACGCATTTACGCGTAAAATTATGATAAACATCTCGAACAGATATTTTTTTGTAGGATAGGAGTTTATATGAAGCGTTCGACAGACCTGGATGATTTTGACCGCAAGATTCTGCGAGCGCTGCAGGAGAACGCCGATTATTCCATGGCGGAACTCGGAGACAAAGTGGGTCTGTCCCACACCCCCTGCTGGCGCCGGATCAAACGCCTGGAAGCGGAGGGCATTATCCGTGGGCGCGTCACCCTGCTCGACCCTCGCAAACTCGACCTGGGAGTCACAGTATACTGCTACGTCACTATACACAACCATGACGAGGATTCCCTCAACAACTTCGAGTCGGCGGTGCAGGACGTCCAGGAAGTGGTCGAGTGCTACTCCACCAGTGGCGACAAAGACTATGTGTTGCGGGTAGTAGTAGACAGCGTCGAGCACTACGAGCAGCTGCTGAAGCGCTCACTGGTGCATCTGCCGAATGTGGCCTCGGTCAACTCCACCTTTGCGCTGAAGCAGGTCAAGTACACCACGCAGCTGCCGCTCTAACTTCTGGACTCGAAATAAGTATATGAGCCAGGTACGAAGGCCCTGCTATCGGGAGCCGTTCGAGAGACATTTGCCGATGAGGCTGTTGAACGAACGACTATCGATAGCAGGGCCGCCAATGAACCCGCTTAAAAGCTCGACCTTTAGACACAAGCCCTCCCGGTGGACTTTTAATTCACCGGGTTTAGCTCTTCTATCACCTGATCCAGAACCTGCTGCAAATCCCTGCCGTCGCAGCCCACCGTGATATCCGCATACTTGCGGTACAGCGCCTGGCGCTCGGCAAACAATTCCTCGAAAGACTGCCCCGGCGCCTTGGCGATGCCGCGGCTCTCGTAGTTGTGAATGCGCCGGCGCAACTCATCCGCCGAGCAGTTCAGGAAGACCACCGGACCGAAACGCCGCAGGTTTGCCATCCCCTCTTCGCTGTACACCGCACTACCGCCGGTGGCGATAACGTGATTGGGCAAATCGGCATCGGCGATTACCTCCCCCTCGATGCGGCGCAGGTTCAGATAATCGCTCTCGTTCATGATTTCCTGCAGTGTCTTGCCTTCGCGCAACTGGATCAGCACGTCAGTATCGACAAAATCCAGTGCCAGCTCCTTGGCCAGCAACACCCCCAAGGTACTCTTGCCAGCACCCGGCATGCCTATCAAAACGATACTTTTGTGTTTTTTCATTTCGTTATTTTCTTACTGCTACCGCAAAAAGTCAGTTACCGCTGAAATCTTCAATCGCCCGGCGTGGAAACAGCAGCGAGCGCAACCAACCCCGCAGTGAATTGCCATCCAGCAACATCTTATCCAGCTCATCCATATTGTGCGCCTGGCGAAAGGCGTCGGCGAACAGGGCCTCGCGCGTAATCATTCGCCGACGAGGGTTTAGCTGCTTGATTTCGCGGGCGGGATTCCCGGCCACCACGGTATTCGCGGGCACATCTTTTGTCACCACGCTGCCGGCACCAATGACGGAATTATCACCGATGCTTACGCCCTTGCCGATAATGGCGCTATCCCCGACCCAGACATTGTTGCCCAGCCGTACCGGTGCGGTACAGCGGAACGGGCGCGTGCGGTTATAGAGGCCGTGCCAGTCGGAGTCCGATATATAGACATTGGCGGCGATCATGCAAGCATCGCCGATGGCAATGGACTCTGCCGCGGATATCCGCACACCGGGCGAAATCAGCACATAATCACCGATCTTGATAAAGGCATCTCCGCCCTTGTGGCCGAGGGTGGTGAAGCGAATACATTTATCCGGTGTCGAGATCAGATGCGGGTAATTGCCCAGACAGATGTTCCTGCCAAATACAAACACCGAGCCCGGATCCATGATTTCCGGATCGACGCCTACCGCATCAAACTGCGGCAATAAAAACGTGCGCGCACGCCACCTGCGCAAGCGCAACTGCCAATGCTTCAACCAATAGGGCCGGTGATCCCTGCGCATTTTCTAGAATCCGTTCCAATCGCCATACGCCCGACAAAGCAATTCGCAATTGCTTTTGTAAAAGCGGCGGTTTAGTGTTTGGCCAAAGAAATACAACGAGCGGTAACCCATGTCTATCAAACTGCCTATCGACGTTCGCGCCATCAAGGGATTTCTCGCAGCCCATGAAGGAGAAGCGCTCTACCATTTAGCCGCCGAGGCCGGCGGCCTCGGCCCCTGCCTCGAAATTGGCAGCTATTGCGGCAAGTCCACCGTCTATCTCGCCTCGGCCTGTAAACTGACAGACAACGTTTTGTTCGCCGTCGATCATCACCGCGGCTCGGAAGAACATCAACCCGGTGAGGAGTACCACGACCCGGAGCTCTTCGACGAAAATGCCGAGCTGATGGACAGCTTCCGCGATTTCCGCGCGAATATTCGCGCTGCCCAGCTGGAGGAGTGGGTGGTACCTGTTGTAGCACCCTCAGCAGTGGCAGCACGCTGCTGGAATACGCCCCTGGGGCTGGTGTTTATCGACGGCGGCCACTCACTCGAAGCGGCCTTGACCGACTACCGCAGCTGGTCCCGCCACATTGTGCCCGGTGGCTATCTGGCCATTCACGATATTTTCCCGGATCCTGCCGACGGCGGCCAGGCGCCATACGATATCTATAAACTAGCCCTGGCTTCCGCTCAATTCGAGCTGGTGGAGACGGTCGATACGCTCGGCGTTCTCCGCCGCGTCTGACAACAGTCTCACTGCGGTGAATAGCTTGCTCGCCGGCGTCAGCCCGGCGAGTGCGTCCGCCGCCAGCAGCATGGCCCCAACCGTCCAGGTGGTTTTCTCCTCGGGCCAGATCGCTTGATCGCGGTACACGTAACCCGTCCAGTAACCGCCATCCGCATCCTGCCAGCGGTGCAATCCGCGGTACAGTTTCGCCGCGCGGCTGTGCTCGCCGGCCGCCACCAGTGCCATGGTCAGCTCACAGGATTCTGCCACCGTAACCCAGGGCTCGTCATTGACGCAGCGGCAGCCGAGTCCAGCGACAACAAATTCATCCCACTTCTTCTGCAGCCGCGATCGCGCCGCTGCGCCGGCAAACACTCCGGTCAGCACCGGGTAAAACCAGTCCATGGAAAAGCGGGCTTTGCTCTCCCAGGTGCGATCGAAACGCTGCGGTTTCTCGCGCAGCGCAGTGCCCAGCGCTGCCCTGCCCGCCATCCAATGCGGCCGGGAATGCCCGAGCGTGTGGGCGATATTGATGGCGCACTCCAGGCTCTTGTAGATCGACGAACAGCCGGTAATCAGTGCATCCTCTTTCGGCTGGCCATCACTGTCGACCGCCCAGTGAATTTCGCCGTGCTCCGTCTGCAAACCCAGCACGAACTCCACCGCCCGCTCGACGGTCGACCAGTAACGGCGCAGGAAACCTTCATCGGCGGAGATCAGGAAGTGATGCCAGATACCCGTGGCGATATAGGCAACGAAATTGCTCTCGCGCCGCTCCCGGTTGTGCACCTCCCCATCCTTGTACGCCGCCCACCAGCTACCGTCGGCTAACTGGTTGGCCGCCAGCCAGCGATAAGCCCTTTCCGCCGCGGCAAACTCGCCCGCGATGCTGAGCCCCATCGCCGCTTCCACATGATCCCAAGGATCTGCGTAACCGCCGGTAAACCAGGGGATGGCACCGTCGGCCAACTGCTGGGAGAGAATATAATCCGCGCTGTCGCGCACGAAGCCGCGCGGAAAAAGCGCAACTGCGGACGGAGAGGAAATGGCCAACTCGCTCAAGGGCGCACCTCCACCGCTTCCGGAACCGGCTCAGAAGCGACTGCCTCTGCCAAGCGCCCGTCCACCTGCACGGGTTTAACAAAATAGAGCACCAGGCTTTTCCCCAGAACCGGATTCAGCAGCTTTTCCAGAACCCGTGTCAACAACGGCTTCTGCATCAGATCCCACACCAACATGCGATGGTAGGCAGCGAGCAGGCGCGAGTCGGGCTTGTGCCACAGCAGGCACTTTAACCACCAATAGGGTGCATGGAGCGCGTGCGCCTTGTGCCGGGCAAAACATCGATGACCAAGCCTTTCAATGCTCTGCCGGAGTTCACGCTGACGGAAAATCCGGATATGGCCGCCCTCCACCTGATGGTACGCGTCGCTGAGTCGCCAGCAGATCCATTCAGGTAAAAACGCCGGCACGCTCGCGGCAAAGGTGCCGCCGGGTTTCAGCACCCGGTCGATTTCCGCCAGCACCGCCGGGTAGTCCTCGATATGCTCCAGCACCTCCGAACAGATCACTACATCAAAGGTGTCACTGGCAAACGGCAGTTGCTTGCCATTTGCCACGCCGAGCAGTAGGCGCCCCGGCGACTGTTGCTGATCGACAAACGGCTGGGCGCGCTCGCAGGCGGTGCGCACATCGGCAATGTTCAAATCGATAGCGACAACATCCACCGGCTCGGAAACCAGCAGGTGAATGGCGTGACGCCCCTCACCGCATCCCAGGTCCAGCACGCGCTGCCCCGGCCGGAGCTGCAATTTTTGCGGGTCGACCGTGATCATCAGGCCGCCTCCGCGCCGCTGGCGTCGGGTGCCGGCACTGCAAGCCGCGGCACAGGGTTGCGCTTGGGCGCACCGATCACTTCGCGGTAGTAATCCACCAAGTGCGCCGCGGCCAACTGCCAGGAAAATTGTCGCGCGATGCGCTCCCTGCCCCGCTCGCCCAGTTCCGCACGCTGCTTGTCGTCGACGAGGAGATCGCGCAGCGCCCGTGCCAGGGCCTGGCTGTCGCCGGCAGGAACGATAATGCCGGCATCGCCGACCACTTCCGGCAGCGCGCCGCCATCGCTGGAAATCACCGGCACGCCACAGGCCATGGCTTCGCCGGCCGGCAATCCGAACCCCTCGTAAAGGGACGGACACACGACGACGCCGGCACTCGCGTAGTAGTCGACCAGCTGCTGATTGGAGATGCCGGACACAAATTGCACGCAATCCTGTAGCTGCAGTTCGCCCAGGAGTTGCTCGGTGGCGCCCCCCTGTTGCAGGCGCCCGACAACCAGCAACTCGAGATCCGGGAACTGTCCGCGCAAATCGGCCATCGCGTGCAGCAGGAATCGCAGCCCCTTCAGCGGCTGGTCGGCCGAGGCGGTGGTCATGATGCGCAGAGGCCTGCGCTCGATATCGGGCTGGGGTCTGAAAATATCTGTATCTATGCCGTTGTAGATCAGTTGGATCTGCTGGCGGTCCACCCCGAACTGCTCGGCGATGTCTGACTCTGACTGGCGCGAAACCGTGACGACATGCCGCAGTCTCCGCGCCACCTTCATCTGCATGCGCAGGAAACTGTACCAGCGGCGCACTAGCAGCCGGAAGCGCCAGTCCGGTGCCGCATCCAGGGCCAGCTGGCGATCGCGGGTAATGGGATGATGGATGGTGGCGACGACCGGCAGGCCGCTCCTTTCGATTGCGAGCAGGCCGTAACACAGGGACTGGTTGTCGTGCACTATGTCGTAATGACGGCCGCGCTTGCGTAGGTACTTCGCCACGCGGCGACCAAAGGTATAGGGTTCGGCAAAACCACCGGTAAGTTTCGCCCACCACTCGAAGAAGTCCGTCCAGGACAGCAGGTGGCGCAATTTCAGCGCACGCGTCGGATTCTCCTCTTCGAACAGGTTCAGCCCCGGCATCTTGATCAGCGTTACCCGGGGATCCAGCTCTGGATAGGGCTGTCCGGAAATGACATCCACCGAGTGGCCGGCTTCCACCAGCGCTTTGCTCAGGTAGTGAAGGTAGACCCCCTGCCCTCCGCAGTAAGGGTGACTGCGATAGCCCAGCAGGCAAATTTTCAGTGGCCGCGTACTCGCGACCGGTGGACCGTCGGCAAAATTCCCCAAGGCGGTCATAACTTCCCCATGTGCATTGTTCTAGTACCAGCCGGTGAAAGCGAAGAATACACTGGCGCAGAAGTGACTGCCAGGCGGAATCTGTCCACCTTTGGCACCGCACGCCACTCGGCGCGGCGACAACCGGAATGCAAGAGGCAGGTGAGCAGTCGCAGCCACCCACCTGCCTCGAGTTACGAAGATATTGGATTAAAAGCTGAACCGGTAACCCACGCCCAGATTGAACATCCAGGGATCCAGGTCCATTTCGTCGCGCACGCGCACCGGCAGGATTACTTCATCGACAAATCCGGGGACCAGCGTCTCTGTGTCATAACCGATGAAGATGTCCGGCTGGGCATCTACATACATGGCCGAGACATTGACCTGCCAGCCGTTGTCGCGACCGAAGTTAAAGTCAACGCCGATCTGGGCTGTCCAGGTGAAATCACTGCCGAAATCCAGCAGTCCAAAATTATCGCCGACCTCATCGCGGAATACCGGCCGCAGAAAATCCTGCTCGATATCCACATAACTGAAGCCCACACCGACGTAAGGCTGTATCAGGCAAGTCGGGTTCAGCGGGTACCAGTTGACGAAAACGCTGGTGGTGAAGGTATCGAAGTCGCCGATACCCTCGGAGAAGTCGCCGATAAACTGACCACCGGTGGTGCGGGCGGTTGAATTGAGTGTCGCGTCCAGATTGGCGTCGGCATTGAAGTAGAGTTCCAGCCCGAAGTGCTCGATCGGCAGCCAGACACCGCTGATATACCAGGTGGTATCGTCGTCCAGGTCAATACTGGTGAAGACGTCAACCGGCACCTCCTCCACGGGATCGGTGTCCGGATCGTCCGTCACGAATGTCTGACTACCGACAAAAACGTCGTCGTCCGGCTCAACATAGGAAGCACCAATCCGCACCAGGACCGTTCCGGCAGTGTAGATTCCGGGAGATGGCTGCTGCACCGGATAACCAGAGGGGCCAGCCAGAGCTGGCTGAGCGGCGAAGACGGCGTAGCCCGCCACTGCCATGGGGATGAGGAGGGACTTCAATCTCATGGGGAAACTCCTTGTAACGCTGAAAAGCTCCTTCGCCGCAGTAGCGGTTACTCTCCAGTATAGGTTGGCTTTTTCGAGATGCAGCAAGGCGTACCAATTAGGGAGCGGAATTGGGGAAAGAATTTCCGACATATCGGCGACAGATAAAAAAAATGCCCGCCAAAAGGCGGGCCAGTTTTCTCGAACACACTTTCAGGAGGAGAGTTTCAAGCGCGTTGTGCGCTTAGCAATAGGTATAGCAAAGGATCGCTCAAGCCATCTCATCCCGTCGCCAAAGTCGTCCAGTTGTACAAAAGCAGGAGACGCCGCTGCACCCGGACATGCGACTCACACCCGATGCAGATAGCTCTGGTATTCCACGTCGGTAACTCGCGCGCCGATCTCCGCCAGTTCCTGGCGCTTCAGCAGCAGGAACAGATCGACAAAGCGCGGATCCAGATACTTTTGCCACAGCGGGCTCTGTTCGAAACGCTTGAGCGCGGCGCCCCAGGTATTGGTCAGCTGCTCGCTGTCCACCTGGTAGGCGTCACCCTCCACCGGCGCCGATGGCTCCAGCTTGTTTTCGATACCGTGGCATACACCGGCAAGTATTGCCGCCAGCACCAGGTAGGGATTCACGTCCGCCCCGGCGATGCGGTGCTCTATGCGACGCGCCTCCGGATCGCTGGCGGGCACCCGCAGCGTGGTGGTGCGGTTGTCGTAACCCCAGCACAGGTTGAGCGGCGCGTGCGAACTCTCCTGGAAGCGGCGGTAGGAATTGCTGTGCGGTGCAAAGAACGCCATCGCGTCGTTGGCGGTGGCCAGCATGCCGGCAGCGGCGTAGCGCAACAGTTCGGAACCCTCTTCCGTGCCGTCGTCGAAGACGTTCCTGCCGCTGTCGTCGATCAGGCTCAGATGCACGTGCATGCCGTTGCCGGACTGGTTGCCGAAGGGCTTGGCCATGGTGCTGACACGCAGGCCATGGCTGCGGGCCACGCCCTTGAGCAGTCGTTTGAACAGCAGGGTCTGGTCGGCAACCTTGACCGGGTCGGCACTGTGCAGGAGGTTGATCTCGAACTGCCCCGGCGCGCACTCGGACAGCACCGAATCCGCCGGTATGCCCTGTGCTTCACAGGCGGCGCGCACATCGGCAAAGAAGTGCCGCTGGGCGTCCAGTTCGGACAAATCGTATACATCGGTGGACGGCACCAACTCGGAATCGTTGTCGCTCACCGGAACCGGCCGCGCCAGGTGATCCACCTCTTCGCGCAACAGATAGAACTCCAGCTCCGTGGCGCAAACCGCCGTGTAGCCGAGATCCTTGAGCCGCGCCACAACGTTCTGCAGCTGCGTGCGGGGATCGGCATAGAGCGGCGAACCGTCGGCCTCGTACAACTGCATGTGCAGCTGACCCGTCAGCTCCCGGTGCCAGGGGGCCAGGCAAATCGGCGATACCGGCATGCAGATACCGTCACTGTCGCCACTGGCAAATACCAGGGGACTGTCTTCAATATCCCGCCCCCAGATATCGAGGCTCACGGCGCTGCGCGGCATCTGCAGGCTGCCCCTGAGCAGCTTTTCCGCCGCCTCGGCCGGAAGCCATTTGCCGCGGGGAACCCCGTTGATATCGAACATAAAACCTTCGATCCACTTGAGATCGGGGTGTTCGTCCAGGAACTTCCGCGACTCTTCCAGCAGTTCCGGTGCTGGAATAAATTCATTTTCTAGAGACATATATTGCCTGGTAATTTTTTATCAACTTGCAGGAGCGGCCAATGGCCTCAATCAGGTCACTGGGTTGCCCCTGACCGCCGATCGCGGCCGTGGGCCGCTCCTGCAAAAGCTTGGATCGGACACCGGTGATATTACGCCAATGCCTTGGCGGTGTCGTCCAGCGCGCGACGGGCTTTTTCCACCAGCTCGTCCACCTGCGCATTGGTGATGATCAGCGGCGGTGCGATGATCATGGTGTCACCGGTGGCGCGCATCACCAGGCCGTTCCGGATGCTCATGTCGCGGCAGATACCGCCGGCCGAGCACTTGTCGTCGAAGCGCGCGCGGCTGCCCTTATCCTTCACCAGTTCCAGCGCGCCCACGAGGCCCAGGCTGCGCGCCTCGCCGACGATCGGGTGCTCCGCCAGCTCCGCCCAGCGCTTGGCCAGGTAGGGGGCGGTGTTGTCGCGCACGTTTTCGATGATCTTCTCGTTGCGCAGGATATTGATGGTCGCCAGACCGGCCATACAGGCCGCCGGGTGCGCGGAGTAGGTGTAACCGTGGGTGAATTCGCCCCCCCTGGCCTTGACGACATCCGCCACCCGGTCACTGATCATGGTGCCGCCGAGCGGGAAGTAGCCGTTGGTCACCGCCTTGGCGAAGGTCATCAGGTCCGGCTGCATGCCGTAATAATCGGCGCCGAACCACTCGCCGGTGCGGCCGAATCCGAAGATCACCTCGTCCATCACCAGCAGGATATCTTCGTACTGGTCCAGTACCTTTTTCACTTCCGGCCAGTAGGTCTCCGGCGGAATGATCACGCCACCGGCGCCCTGGATCGGCTCGGCGATAAACGCCGCCACCTTCTCCGGGCCCAGCTCCTGGATCTTTTCGTCCAGACAGCGCGCGGCGTAGACACCGAACTCCTCGGGAGACATGTCACCGCCCTCGCCGAACCAGTAGGGCTGCTGGATGTGCTCGATATAGTCCAGCGCCTGAAACTGCTTGTGCATGCCGCTCATGCCGCCGAGGCTGGCGCCGGCGATGGTGGAGCCGTGATAGCCATTCTTGCGCGAGATGACGATGCGCTTCTCGGGCCGCTCATTCAGATCCCAGTAGCGGCGGATCAGGCGCAGGTTGGTATCGTTCGCCTCGGAACCGGAACCGGTAAAGAACACATTGTTCATGTGCGCCGGTGTCACCTCCGCCAGGGCGTCCGCCAGCTCGATGGAGGGGATGGTCGTGCACTGGAAAAAGCTGTTGTAGAACGGCAGCGTGTTCAGCTGCTTGTAGATGGCGTCGCTGATTTCCTTGCGGCTGTAACCCAGGTTGCAGCACCAAAGACCGGACATGCCGTCGAGCATTTTGTGACCGTCGATATCGGTGATGTAGGCACCCTCGGCACTGGTGATCACCCGGGTGCCCTGCTTGCCCAGGTCACAGAAATCGGTAAAGGGATGCAGCAGGTGCTCGCGGTCGTGTTGTTGCAGTTCGCTCTTGTTCATCTTTCACTCCTGGCTATCTAGCTGAGATCCGCGCCACCGCGGGATGCGGCGCGCCACCCCGATAAGGGCTGACCTCTCCTGTCTCCGATGCTCGCCATGTGCGGCGATCACTCTATCGGCGCCCAAAATCGCGCCTTATAAATTTGTGATCACATTTTAGGGGCGAGCCAGGGGAGAGCGCAAGATCTATCGAGCCGTTGCGACAACACTATAGTCTCGAGTGCGACCTCACTCGCGAATCTGCGGTCCCAGCACGGTTTCCGGATCGGGCAGGGATTCCAGCTGGTCCGCAGTCATCAGCTTTTCTTCCAACACCAGCTCCTTCACGCTGCGCCCGGTCTGCAGTGCCCGCCGGGCTATGGCCGAGGTCTTGCCGTAGCCCAGATAGGGATTGAGCGCCGTCACCAGTCCGACGCTGCGCTCCAGATTATCGCCACACACATCTGCGTTCGCCGTAATCTCGACCACACAGTCGGACCGCAGGGTGTCCATCGCCGCCGCCAGGTGACGGATGGATTCGAGTAGCTTGTAGCCGATGAGTGGCTCCATGGCGTTCAGCTGCAGCTGGCCGGCCTCAGCAGCCATGGTCACCGCGATGTCGTTGCCGATCACGCTGAAAGCCACCTGATTGACCACCTCTGGAATCACCGGGTTGACCTTGCCGGGCATAATGGAGGAACCCGGCTGATTCTGCGGCAGGTTGATCTCGTTGAGGCCGCACTGCGGGCCAGAGGACAGCAGGCGCAAGTCGTTGCAGATCTTCGACAACTTGATGGCTGTGCGCTTCAGCAGGCCCGAAAGAAACACGAAAGCCCCCATATCGGATGTGGCCTCCACCAGGTCGGCCGCCTCTGACAGCGGTTCCCCGGCAATCTCGCGCAAGTGAGCCACCGCAAGATAGCGGTACTCGCACTCGGCATTCAGCCCGGTACCTATCGCCGTACCGCCGAGGTTGATCTCACTCAATAGCGCGGCCATGTCCCTCAACCGCGGCAGTTCCTCTCCGACAGTAGTGGCAAAGGCATTAAATTCCTGCCCCAGCGACATGGGCACGGCATCCTGCAGCTGCGTCCGGCCCATTTTCAGTATCGAGCGGAACTCCCTGCCCTTGCCTGCCAGGGCGACCTGCAGTTGTTGCGTGGCCCCGCCGAGCGCCCGCAATTCGAAGATCATCGCCAGGCGCAGAGCCGTCGGGTATACGTCGTTGGTAGATTGGGACATATTGACGTGGATATTGGGATGCAGGAATTTGTACTCGCCGCGTTTTCGGCCAAGCAGTTCAAGGGCGCGATTGGCGATAACCTCGTTGGCATTCATATTGGTGGAGGTACCGGCCCCTCCCTGCAACATATCGACGCAGAACTGGTCGTGCAGTTTGCCGGCCATGATTTCATCACAGGCGGCGACAATGGCTTTAACCTGCAGCGGGTCCAACTTGAGAAGATCCCCATTGGCCAGTGCGCAGGCCTTTTTCACCATCGCCAGAGTGACCACCAGGTTCGGAAAGTGATTCAGGACAATTCCGCTGATGCGGAAATTCTCCAAAGCGCGCAGTGTTTGTACGCCGTAATAAACACCCGCGGGTACCCGCCGTTCGCCCAGCAGATCCCTTTCCACACGGTAGTTGGCGGAATCATTCATCTTGAGATTTCCGAGATTAATCTGCATGGCGGGTGCGCGAACACGCACCGCCAGGAGGGTCAATGCTTGACAGTGATGGTTACCGGCCTTATCGACAACTGCACATTGCCGATCGAATACTGGTCCTTGGTGCCCGAACCGTAGCGCCAGAAGCCCTGACTCTCGTCAGTCTGCTCGAAGCGGAAGAGTATTGCGCGACCACTCTCGTTGAACGCATAGCGGCGCAGCTCCCGCGACTCACTGTTATCGAGCAGTGAGAACCCGAGCAGTTGGTCGAGGCGGCTATTGGGAAGCGCGATACCGGCGCCCTGCTCCGGCCGGTAGGCGAATGCCTCTTTACCGGCAGTGGCACTGCCGCTGGATTGCATGGTGCCAGTCTTCCAGTTGTAGCTGTCACCGTCGCTGAGCACGGACAGCCGAATGTCATCGACGGAAAATCGGCCCGCACTCAGGTTAAACTCCGCCTCACGCGCATCTAGCAGCGTCAGGTTGCCGGCGCCAAGCACGTGCATATCGCCACTGGACAGGTCGGCCAATAGCGCCGTGTCCTCGTCGATGCCGAAGCCGCGGCGCTCCTCTGTCGCCATTGGCGGAGCCAGGGCCCGCACAAGACGGCCCAGGCGGCTTTTGCGGTCGAAGTGCTGGTCGACGATACCGGTTTCGAGAAAGCCGAGACCGCGCTTCATCAGCAGTTGCCCGGATTCCTGCGCCTGCATGCCATCGTAACGCTCTGCCTGCGGCAGGGTCAGCGCAGACAGCGAATCCCCGGCGGCGATCATGGTACGGCTCATAATCGCCGCCCCGGCGCTGGTACCGCCGACAACTGCGCCGCGGGCCAACTGGACGCGGATCGCCGCCAGTAGCGGTGTATCCCCGCCGTCTTGCAGTAGCAGCGTATCGGTAATCCGGGTCTGGTCGCCGCCGACAAACCAGATACCGCCGACTTTTTCCAGGCGCTCAGCCAGATGGCGATCATGGGCGCCACGGAGCCAGCCGCTCTCGTCGACATCGGTGGCGGGGTCGTCGCTGACCGCGACCGGCAGAATTTCCACACGGCCGTCGAACCCGTGCCGCCGCAGATCGGCGCGGAAGGCCTCGGCATAATACGCTGGACGGCCTGAAGCGGCGGGCACTATGGCCACCTCGGGATACTTGGCCGGAATCGACTCGATAAACGCGCGATAGACCGCCGCGTTGTCACCCCGCAGGGCGCCGCCGACAATCAGCAGTTTTCCGCCTTCGTCCGCCTGAGCACCTGACGCCAGCAGTGCGGCAACGACCGCGGTGAACAACTTGCACAGTGCAGCTTTTCTCATAAAAATTCTCAATCTTTCCTTCATTAGCCTGCCATGCGGAAGCGCTCGGCCACCCGGTTCTCGGCAAATACTTCCGGCGACGCGGTGAATTCCTGCCGCTCGGCCCGCGGCGAAAGGCCGAAGTGATTGCGAAAGGCGCGACTGAAATGGGATGCGGAAACAAAGCCGCAGCGCCTGCCTACCTCCTCGATACTGCAACTGCTGTGGTGCAGCAGCTGCCTGGCCAGCGAGAGGCGCAAGCCGATATAGAAACGTGCGGGCAGCTGCCCGGCGAACCGCCTGAATATCCGCTCGAGCCTTTTACTGGATATCCCCACGTAGCTGGCAATCTCCCTTGTCGTCAGTGGCTCGGAAAGATTGCTTCGCATCAGGGCCTGCGCCTCTGCCAATGTCGATCTGTCATCGACTTCGCTGTGCAGCATCGAGCCCCGGCCGCAGCGGCCTCTACTCCAGACCGGCAGCAGTGTATCGAGCATGGCGGTGACGGCATCCTCGCCACAGCAGGTCCAGATGGCTCCATCGCGGGTAAATGCGCCGGGCATGACCTCGATTCCCCGACCCAGTCCCTGCAGTTCGCGCCTGAGTCCGTCTGGCAGGCTGCAGCGACGCTCGTTCAGCAACCCCGCGCGGGCCAGAACAAGCACGCCGCTGCCGATACCGATCCGGAAACCGCTGCGCACCGCTATGCGGCCCAGTGCATCGGCGCACGCGCAAAGTGCAACAGGTGATTGCCGCCCGCCACAGACGACCAGACTGTGGAATTCCCGGCACTGCTGCGGCAGTTTCTGTGCCTGAACGCGAATACCGTGTTCCGATGCGACCATTTCATCGTCGAAGCTATAGAGCAAAGGCGCCCGGCCGCACGCCTGGGTAAAGCGCTCGGTCAATATAGCCAGGCTCGCCATGGAAAAGCCCGGCAAAAGAACCGTGGCTATTGTGCTCGCGGCGGACTGGATCATATCCCTGCAAAAGCTCCCCTGAAGCGCAGCCGGCCGTCGAAATACTGCCAGCGGCCGCGGGCCATCACGTGGTGGACATCGAAGCTGGCCGGATCCAAGATGGCGAGATCTGCATCCCGGCCAACCGCTATATGCCCCTTATGCCGCAAGCCGAGCACCCTGGCCGGATTCGCGGTGACAGCCTGCAACGCCCTTACGAAATCGACGTTCTCCTCGCGCACTGCCCGGCGGAATTCCTCAAACAGGCTGGTTACCGAGCCCACCTCAATATCCTGCAGCGTGCCTTTATCACAGAAGTTCGTCATGGAACCCTGGGCATCGGAAGAAAAGGTGATGCGCTCGGCCGGCGCGCCGGCTTCCAGGGCGAGCCTGAGCGCTGCACTCGCACGCAGCTCACCGGATGCCAGGATTTCCCGGGTGGTGGAGGTAGTGAAATCGATATAACCCCCGGCGCGGGCAAAGGCGATGCCGTGCTCGAGCAGTGATTCGTTGCGGTTGATATGGGTGGGATAGAACTGACTGATGGGAATATCCGATGCCTCCACGGCATCGAACAGCGGCTGCAACTGACCCTTGCAGCCACCCACGTGAACGCTGATCACACCGCTCTTGCCACTCAGTAGCCCGGCCACCCGCGCATCGGAAGCGACCCGCACCAACTCGCTTATGGACGGCTGGGAAGAGCGGTGATCGGAGATGGCCAGTTCGCCGACGCCAATAATACTGTCCACCAACATGATGTCAGTGCGCACACTGCCCGTCAGCGTGGTGACCGGAAACTGGTACGAGCCACTGTGCATGTAGCAGGACAATCCCTGCGCATTCAAGGCCCGCGCCTTGCCGTAGAGTTCGTTCAATGTGCGCGTGGTGGCATCGGTGCCGAGCACACCAATAACGGTGGTTACACCCGAACGAAAGGCGTCCCGGGGATCCAGCTCGGGCGTCCGCGTGGCGAAACCGCCTTCGCCTCCCCCGCCACTGATATGAGCCAGAGAGTCCACCAGTCCCGGAATCAGCCATGCGCCGTCGGCATCCACTGTTTCACCGATCTCGGCCGGCAACGTCAGCCCCTGGTCGATCTTTTCAATTTTCTCACCCGCAACCAGAATGTCGCACACGCCGAGATCCCTCGGGGAAAATACGCGGGCGTTTTTGATCAATACAATTCGTGACATAACAACTGTTCAGAATCCCGTTAAAGCAGCGAGCACAACCGCCGCCGATGCCAGTGCGAAAAGCCAGGCCATCAACGGCAGGGCGAAACGAATCCAGAGTCCCCAGTCGAGGCGGGCAGCCCCCAGGCAACCCATGAGCGCGGCGGAGGTGGGCACAACGACATTGCTAAAACCGTCGCCCAGCTGGAAGGCCAGTACTGCTGTTTGCCGCGTGACGCCGACCACGTCGGCCAGTGGCGCCATGACCGGCATGGTCAGCGCCGCCTGGCCGGATCCGGAAGTAATAAAGAAATTGAACACGGTCTGGAACAACAGCATGCACCAGGCGGACACTGCGCCCGATACATCGGCAAGGCCCTGCCCTGCCCAGTGCAGCAGCGTGTTGAGCACACTCGGACTACCGGGTTCATCGCCCCCCAGCAGCAGCACTATACCCTTGGCGAAGGCCACCACCATGGCGGCCGGCAACAACTGCTGGGCTCCTTCCTTGAAAGCAGCGGCCGCCTTGTTGGCGGTCAGGCCATTGAGGCCGAAGGCGATCGCCACGGTCGCGATGACGATGCCCATGGTGAAAAACTGGCTGGCGATCTCCGGCAGGAAGTATTCGCGCTCGACCACTCCCCAGATCATCCAGCCGATACCGACGGCAAAGAGCAGCAGTACCCAGCCGTCACCGCGCACCATCGGCTGGATATCAGCTAGCGACGGGCGCCCGGCGCGGTGCACCGCGTCCGATTCAAAGGCCAGTGACGAGTTGGGATTCAGGCGAACCCGGTGCGCGTAGCGCAGCGTATAGGCAATCAGAAAACCGGTGGCCAGCGCCCACAACAGCATACGCGGCAAGCTGCCAGACATCACCGGCACCCCAGCGATTCCCTGGGCGATACTCACGCCGAAAGGGTTCATCCAGGAAGTGGCGAAACCCACCTGGGTCGCCACATAGGTCACCAGCAGAGCGGTGATGCTGTCGTAGCCCATGGCGACCAGCAGCGGCACCACGATCAGGGTAAACGGAATCACCTCCTCCCCCATGCCGAAAACGGCACCGCCGGCGGAAAACATGACGCAGAGTGTCGCCAGGTAGAGTCCGCCGGCCTCGCGGTTGCGCGCTATCACCTGAAAGAGGCCGCGCTCCACCGAACCACTGGCGAAGATCAGCCCGAAGGCACCGCCGGTCAGCAGAATAAAGGCGAAGACACCGATGGATGCTCCCCATTTGGAGCCGGAAACCATGCCCTCAAAGGCGAAATTCAACAACCCAATATTGCCGCCCTCAGCAAACAGGGCCATACCTTCCGGCGCAGCTGCAACCTGCCGGTAGCTGTCCGGGTCCACCAGGGTGCGATCGTTTACGACCACTGTCTCGTATGTGCCGGACGGGATCAGGAAATTGAGCGCGAAGGCGAGCAGCGCCACAAACAACAAGATCAGATAGGTATCCGGCATGGCCCAGTGGGGCCCGGCGCGGACGCTTTCCTGCTTTTGCCGTTCGACGTCAGATGCAGAGGCTTGCATAGAATCACCAGAAGGAAACTGACTATACCAATCGGACCGGACCAAGAGCGCGGATGCACTCCCGGTCCGGTCACAAAGCGCAGGGCGAAGCTTAGAAAGCGTGGCCGTAGCGCAGGGTCACAAAGCGACCCATGGAGCTGTGGTTGAAGTGATCCACATTGGCGCCGGTACCCAGCACCAGCGGCGGCTCCTCATCCAGCAGGTTGTCCACCCGCAGGGAGAGCCAGCTGCCATTGCTGAAATCGCGGCTGACGCTCAGGTCGAACACAGTCCAGGCATCCACCTCGACCGCGGCATCGTCCGCCAGGCCGACCGCTTCAAGCACACGCGGGCTGGGGTCATCCATGTAACTGTGGGTGTAGCGTGCGCCCATGGTCGCGGACCATTCCTCGTAGCGCCAGCGCAGTGCGCTGTTCACCAGCCAGCGCGGATAAGTGTACTGCCCCGCTTCACTGACTACACCCAGCGCATCCGACGGCAGCTTTTCGAACTCGGCCAGGTAAGTGGCATCCAGAACGAAGCGGAAACTGCCCCAGTTGTCGGTGTCGAAATATTGAGTGAGTGCCATATCCACGCCGCTGGTTTTCTGCCAGCCGAGGTTACTCAGTTCGAAGTGCGCGTCGACAACAAATCCGTTCGCAATTTCGAGCCCCGGTTGGCCGGTGCGTAGCTCGCCCTCACCCACCACCGGAAAATCCCCGGCAAGCGCGCGCAGGATAAAGTCATCCTCTTCCACGCCGATCAGGTTTTCGTGTTCGATATTCCAGTAGTCGATGGTCAGTTCGGTATCGGTTGTGGGCTTCAGCAGAAAACCCGCACCCCAGGTAGTGGCGGTTTCCGGCTGGAGATCGTCGTTGCTGACCTCCTCCGACAGCAGCGCCTCGCCGCTTTCGTCCGTCAGGCCGTCACACGCACCCGGGGTTACAGAGCAGTCCACCGTGTAGCTGCTCAGCAGGGTGCCGGCACCCACCTGGGCCAGAGACGGCGCGCGGAAGGAGGTGGACCAGTTGCCGCGGAAAATGATCGCGTCGTTGAACGCGTGGCGCAGGGCGACTTTGGGATTGGCATCGCCGCCAAAACTGTCGTAGTGGTCGTAGCGCAGCGCCAGCTGCAGTTCGGTGTTGGACGCCAACGGAATCATCTGCTCCATATACACCGCCCACTGGTCGCGCTCGGCGTCGGCGGAGGTGGAGCTGAAGCCGAGAATTGGTTCCGGGTTGAGGGTAGTGGAAACCGCATCGCCGGACGGAGTATCTTCTACGGTCTCTCGGCGGAACTCCGCACCGATCGCCACCTGCACCGCACCGGCGGGCAGTTCGAACCAGGAACCGGAAATGTTGCCGTCGAGGGCGTACAGACTGGAAACGCCGCTGCGTTTCGCGTCTGTGCGCACGAACTGGTCTATGGCATCCAGCTGTTCACCCTGGCCGTTGAAGGGGTTGTACCAGGCAGTGGTCTTGCCGAGGTCTTCACAGGTTTCACCGCTGCCGTAGCTGGCGCCAGGCCGCGCCAGGTCGAGTTCCCACCGATCGACCAGGGTGCCGTCGGTACACAGATTGCCCATACTGGCGTTATAAAAAGCCTCGGAATTATAGAGGCCGGAGATACCGCGCTGCTCGGATGCACTGCGGCCAATGTTCGCCGCGACTTCCCAATCCCAATCGCTGATATCGCCGCGCAAGCCCGTGACCAACCGTGCAGACTGACTCTCCACTTCAACGGCGCGAGGATCCGGGAATTTACCCCAGGCGAGAATGGGATAACCATAGTAATCACTAAAGTCACCAACCTCGCCTTCAACCACCATGTCAGTCACGAGCCCCTCTGGCCACAGCGGGCTCTCGGGATCGAATGGGGCACGGCTGAAGTTAGCGGGGGAAGCCGTACCGCGTGACCGACTCATCTGCGCCATGGCTGTATTGAACCACTCAACATTATCATTCAGCTGGTAATTGAATGTGCCGATCAGGCTGCCACTCTCATACTCGTCCTGTGTCGCCACAACCGCATTTGTGTTGAATTCGCAGTACTCGCCCAGACGCCCTACCTTAAACTGATCTGCCGGGCAGCCACTCGCACCAGGCTCCTGAGTTTGATCGCGACTTCCCGACGGGGGATCTAGAAAATAGAGGTCGTTGAAACTGGGATAGACACCCTGCTGGCTCGGGCGCACGGAATTCGCGGATATATCGCGGTCGCGGTCGTAGAGCGCGTTGCGGGTAAAGAAGTCGGCCACCAGCATGGTGTGGCTGCGTTCGCCCTTGCGGCCCCAGACCCAGTTGAGGTTGTACTTGCCCTCATCGGAGCCGGCGGTGGAGTTGCCGTGCGACAGGGTGATCTCACTGCCCTCGAAGTCGTCGCGCAGCACGAAGTTCACCACCCCGGCCACCGCGTCGGCACCGTAGGTGGCGGCGGCGCCGCTGGGCAACACTTCGACACGCTCGATCGCAGAGAGCGGAATCGAATTCACATCGACAAAAGATTCCTGCCCCTTGGCAAAGGAACTGACGGAAACCCGGCGGCCGTTGACCAACACCAGGGTTGAGGATGCACCCAGGCCGCGCAGGGAGACGCCGGCGGCGCCCACCGGAGTGTTGCTGGACAGTGGACCGCCGGTGGCGGTGGAAAAGGTGCCGCTGCCACCGCCGGTCTGGGTCAGCTGCTGCAGTATTTCAATCGGCGATGTCGCGCCGGAGGCCTCGATATCGTCGCGGTCGATCTGCACCACCTGCACCGCGCCCTCGGTATCCAGCCCCTTGATGTGAGTGCCGGTCACCACCACCTCTTCCACCGCCTCGCCGTCAGCGCGCGGTGCCCCCTGGGCGACAACACCGCCGCACACCAGGGAACAGCCGATGGCGACGTGAATGGCCTGATAGAGTCGGGTTCTCTTGTTCATTTTATCTTCCCTTCTTTTTACGGGCCCCTGGCCCATTTTTTGTAGACACCGTTAAAAACCGCGAACAGAACACGGGTGCACGAGGCCTCGGCGATCGGGCAAGCGAACACAGTTCAGCACGCCCAGGGCATACCGATCCTGCGGAAAACTTTGGTGAGCAAATAAGTGCGGGGAAATGGGTTCCGACTTATAGCTTCCCTTTACTCGGCGGCACGCTCAACAATGTCGAACGTCCGGAAACACCGAGGCGGAGAAGCTACTCGTCAAACCACTCGCTGAGGTGGTAGTTGGCGGAGCAGCGCTCGATAGCAGCGATTGTAGAAATCTTGCTTGTATTCATAGCGCTAAGCGTTGGCTGGTTAAATTTCTTATTAGAAGAATTCACGCAATTTTTATCACGCTGAAAAAATGCTGTAAAGCCTTTATTCAACGGAAGATTTCCGCGCGGGAAGCCGAGGCTTCAACCGAATTATCTGCTGCGCGATGCGCGGGCAAGCCTGGTGAGCGTGAAAGAACCCGGAAATTCGGGCGGAGCCGGACATTCGTTCCGGCACCGCGGAAATTTTGGGTCCCGTTTACTGGTATGGCTGATTGATATAGAAATTCTGCTTACTGCCATCGACACCGATGCGCTTCGGCGTTACCCCGGTGGCACCGGTCAGGATATTGTACTGGTCGAATTCCGCCAGCCTGTAACGCAACACTTCCTCGTAGAGAACCGGCTGGCCGCAAACCGCCTGGGTGCGCGAGGTGCTGCCGTCCTCCGCCAGTACATAGACATTGCCGCTGCCGTCGACAGTGCCGGTGCCGTCGCCGGTAAAGAAAATCGAGGTGGCCTCGTCGACGCCGATAGCGCGGATGCCCGCCGGCAGCCCAGCCATAAATACCATCAGGCGCCCCATGCGGTCGCGCTCGGCGAAATGGGTATCGACGATCACATCCCGCATCACCTGGGTGGTCAGGAAACCGGTGGAGAGATTGATGTACTCGTGGCAGAGGTCGGTGACCGCCTCGGAAGAGTAGGCGCCGAGCACGCCGTCCGGATCGTAGATTTGCTCAGACTGCACCGCCGCACCGGCGGAGGTGCCGCCGAGCACACCGCCGCGAGCCAGCACTTCATCCAGCGCCGTTTCCAGGGCCGTGCCGGCCCACTGGTTCAGGTAATCAGACTGATCACCGCCGGCGATCCAGACGAATTCCGCCGTGCGCACTGCCCAGAGCACGTATTTGTCATTGGCGAACTGGCGCCGGTCCACCAGCAGCGTCTCTACCGAGTCCGCGGCCAGCAGGCTCAGCAGATAGTCGTTGTAGCCGTCACTGCCGGAGCTTCGCAGCACTACCACGTCGCCACCGCCGATACGGGGCTTGACCCTGCGGGTAAAGGCATCGTCCACGTCACTGCCGCCACCCATCACCAGCAGGCCACCATCGTTCAGGGAGACGCAGGCATCGGCGGCACCGCCGATGAGGTAACTGGTTAGGCCACCGGGCTTCGCAGGACGACTGCCGTGACCGCAGTCGCCTCCGGTACCGCCACCACTACCGCTGCCGTCGGGAACGCCCGCCACGTCCAGGGTGTACCAGCCCTTGCCGCGATAACGGGTTACCTTCAAGGTGTAGAGGCCGGCGCCGCCCACGGATACTGTGGCGCTCTCCGGCACACTACCGGTCTCGGCGCTGTAGAGGCGCTGGTTCGGGTCGTACAGGTGCCAGTCGAAGTCGTCGCTGCCGGCGTGATCGAGGCTGACGCTCAGGCTGGCCGGTTCGTCGACGTTGAAGTAATACCAGTCTTGGTCGCGGCGGTTGGCGATGGTGCCGCTGACAGTTTGCGAAGAGCAGACGGTGCCATCGGCATTCGACTCATCGTCATTGGACTCGGATTCCTGGGAGATACAGGCGAAGCCGGAGTGACTCGCCAGGGCCAGCAGTAATAGCAGTGCGGTTCTCGCGAACATGACATGCTCCTCGATGTTGGCAGTTATTGTTATGTCATCAAAGAGTAACCGGATCGACGGCGGCAAGTGGCGGCCTCCGGTGTCACCGGGAGAAAACAGTCAAGTCAGCGGCAAAAACTGCAAACTACGAAAGCTTTTCGCGCTCTCGCAACGTTCAAATCCCGCAATCCAGCGCATCCAGCAGCATATGGATAAACAGTCCGATACCCAGCCAGCGCAGCGGTTTCCATGGCAGGAACATCATGGCGCCGTATAGGGAAATGGGCAGCATCTTATGCAGGGGATGGAAATTGATGCTGCAGCGGTTGGGGTCGTAGACCGGATCCGCCAGCAGGTGGTCCAGATCCACCAGGTTCGCGGCCAGCATGATCAGCGCAGCCTTTTTCCACTCGGCACGGAAGAAAAACCAGGCAACGGCCACCGGCACCAGGATGTGCAGGGCGATATGGATATAACTGAACATCTTTTATAAAAGTTCTTCTGCAGAGATGGAGCCTAGGCCCTCTTCGATATCCTGGCGGATGGCGGTGCGCACCCGCTCGGGATCGCCGGAGGCGATCGCGTCGATCAGGTCCCGGTGGCGGTCGGGCAGCTCCTGCACGCCGAAGCGCTGGAATACCAGGTGTTGCAATGGCGCCGTCTGCAGCCACAGGCTCTCGATCAGTGACAGGATGATATGCGGCCTGCCGAGGCGGTAGAGGGTAAAGTGGAACTCCAGGTTGGCGGTGACGTACTCCTCTATATCCTTGTCCGCCAGCGCCCTGGTCACCCGCTCGTCCAGCTGCCGCAGCTGTTCCAACTCTGACGGCCCCACAAAGGGCAATGCCTGCGCCGCGGCCTGGCACTCCAGCGCGACTCGCGCGGCACAGATCTCCGCCAGCTTTTCCGGAGTCATGGTCGGTACGGTTACCCGCCGGGTGTCGGAGAGTTCCAGCGCGCGCTCGGAAGTGAGCCGGCGCAGCGCCTCGCGCACCGGCATCGGGCTGCAGTCCAGGTCCGCGGCCAGGCCGCGGATGGTAATCGCGTGCCCCGGCAGGAACTTGCCGCGCAGTATGGCATCGCGCACCTGGTAATAGACCCGCTCCTGGGTAGTGCGGTACTCCTCCTGCGGCGTGTTGAATGCCGGTGGTTCACTCATGCGGTGGCCACCCTCGACAGCTTGTGCGGAATGTCATCGGCGCCCACCTCGATCAGGTGATCGGCGACGGTGCCAGACTGCCAGATGTCGAAGAAGTCCTCCGCCACCTGCCGGCTCATATCCACCACCGCATTCCAGTACTTCAGGCGCTCCTCTGTGCTGAACTGGTAAAAATCGTTGCGGTCGGGGATCTTGCCGAAGGGCAGACTGGCGACGAACCCCGGCGAAGGTGCCACCAGCAGAGTGTTCTGCATGGCCCCGCCGCGCACCCAGCGCCAGGACAGGCTCTTGTCGAACCAGCCGGGCACCATATAGGGGAAGAAGTGCGGATAGAGTGCCAGCCCCTGCGGGTGCTCGAACAGCAGGTCGAAGTGGTAATCGGTGATACCGCCGTCGCGATAGTTGCCGGCGGGCGCGCCCTCCGGGTTCTGCACCCCGGCCATCACCAGCGGAATGGAACCGCTGGCCAACACCGCCGCGCGCACATTTCCCGCCGACAGCCGGGTGTTGGTGGTGCGCAGATTGCCGAAGTGCACCGCGGTGCTCTCGCCCGAGTGGAATACCACCCGGTCCCAGAAGGCGCTGAGACTGCGGCGGGAAACGGCATTGGCCAGTGCAGAAACCAGCAGTGCGGGCCCCAGCAGAGCGCGCTTCTCGCTGGCGAGCGGCCCGCGGCCGCGCACGGTGACGAAGTGACTGTGCCACAGGGGGTTCTCCGCCACCTGGCGGGCGCCGTCCGCGCCCAGCACTGCCTGCAGAATCTTGTCGCCGGCGGCGGTGATCTCCGCCGGGCTGGGCTTCTCCGAGTCGTAGACCTGGTTGATATAGCCGTACTCGAGCCGCTCCAGCGCCCCCAGCGGCTCCTCCATCGCGTAACACATGTTGCGAAAACTGCCGATGGACGAGCCCAGGGTGGCGATGGACTCGCGGCGCCCCCGGAAGAACTCCCCCATCAGCATCCGGTCCAGCTGGCTGATGACCAGCCATTTCGGCCCTCCGGAGGCCCCCACCAGGGTGGAAAATTGCTGCTGGCGCAGGCCCTCCTCGCGGATTCGGCGCGCCGCGGCGGCACCGGCCAGTAATACGCAATTGGATCTTTTCACTGCTGCTCTCTTTAACCCTCGCGGGCCAACACATGGTTGGCCCCTACTCTGTCCCGCCGCTCGCAGCGCACCGGTTTACCACTCCCCGGTGTTCTCCATGGAGGCCCAGGGTTCCTGCGGTTCCAGCGGCTCCCCCTTCTGCAGCAACTCGATGGAGATGCCATCCGGCGAGCGCACGAAGGCCATGTGGCCGTCGCGCGGCGGGCGGTTGATGGTAACGCCCTCGTCCATCAGCCGCTGGCAGGTTGCGTAGATATTATCCACACGGTAGGCCAGATGACCAAAATTGCGCCCGCCGGTATAGGTTTCCGGATCCCAGTTGTAGGTCAGCTCCAGGCAGGGTGCCTGGCTCTCACGCGCGGTGTCGGCATCGCCCGGAGCGGCGAGATACACCAGCGTAAAGCGGCCCTTGTCGTAATCCTTGCGGCTGACCTGCTGCAGGCCCAGCTTTTCGCAATAAAACTTCATCGACTCTTCCAGGTCAGCCACCCGGACCATTGTGTGCAAATACTCCACGCCTCTACTCCTTCTATTTGCCAACATCTACAATCGCGGCACAAATTAAATGATTCCGTTTTTTGAAACCAGTGAAATGTATCAAAAATACTATCGACAATTTCTGCAGACCCCCAGTGGCAGCCCATCCCCCATGCTGCACATGGCGTGCCATTCCCACCACTACTGGCCGGACGCCACCTTGGAGGCAGTGCAGCAGTACTGGCGCGACTCGGCCCTGCTCGCCGACGACAAATGGGGCCCCATCTTCGAAGAGAAGGTTCCCGCCTGGCAGGGCGCCGTGGCGCGCACACTGAACCTGCCGGCGCCGGACCGCATCGCCATTGCCCCCAACACCCACGAGCTGGTCTATCGGCTGATCAGCGCCTTCGACCTGAGCCGGCCGCTGCGTATCCTCACCACCGACGGCGAATTTTACAGCTTCGCCCGCCAGCTTCAGCGCCTCGAGGAACTGCCCAATGTCGAGGTCACGCGCATTGCCAAGGAACCCTACGCCACCCTGGCGGAGCGATTCGACCAGGAACTGCACCGCGCCGACTACCAGCTGGCCTACGCCAGCCTGGTTTTCTTCGATTCGGGCGTCGTATTCCCTGAGCTGTTGCGAATCGCCGAGCACAAACCGGCGCGCACCGAGTTCGTTATCGACGGCTACCACGCCTTCTTCGCCCGCCCCATCGACCTGGGCCGTATTGCCGACCAGGTATTCTTCACGGCGGGCTCCTACAAGTATCTGGGAGCCGGCGAGGGCCTGTGCTTTATGAGCATACCCGCCAACTGTAGCCTGCGGCCGCTGAACAGCGGCTGGTTTGCGGAGATGGCCGAACTGGAAAACCGCGCCGACAGGGTGGGATTTGCCGACAACTGGCTGCGATTCGCCGGCGCCACCATGGATTACTCCCCGCTCTACAAAGGGCTGGCCATTTTCGACCTGTTCGAGCGCGAGGGAGTCACCGTGGAGAAGATCCACGACTATGTACTGGCCGCCCAGCGGCGATTCCTCACCACCATGGACGCTGCCGGCCACCCGCTGCTGAACCGGCAAAACCTGATCTGCCACGACCTGGAAAACGGTCACGGACACTTCTTCACCTTCGACTGCGGCACCGCGCAAAATGCGGAGAGGCTGCAGCAGGAGCTGAAGTCGCGCGCGGTCCTGAGCGACCGGCGCCAGCAGCTGCTGCGCCTCGGTTTTGCCATCTATCACGACGAGAATGAAACTTATCGGCAGGTGTTCACCTAACAGGTTGTTGAAAGAGGCCTTCCGCGGCCTTTTTCAACGCAGCGCTGGGACCTGTGGCGAAGAGATTGGTTACTGTATTAACTCCCCTTGCACCACTAGTGAACCGCCCGCTCAGCTGCCGTTCAGAAAGCGGCGATTAGTATTCCGCCATCGGTGAAACCGGAATACCCCGGAATCCCACAGCGACTTACAAGGAAAAAGTCATGAAGGTTGTAAAAATATCGACAATTGCCCTGCTCGCCTTGCTCGCCACCGCCTGCGGTGGAGAGCGCAGCGCCGCCGACCGCGGCACCCTGGTTTCCATCTCCGCCAGCGGCGAGGCGAGTAAGGTGCCGGATATCGCCAACATTTCCGCCGGCGTGGTGACCGAGGCGGAGGACAGCGAGCAGGCGATGCGCGCTAACGCCACACAGATGGACAAGCTGCTCAAGGCCATCAAACAGGCGGGTATCGATGACAAGGATGTACAGACCAGCGGCATCAGCCTGTCGCCGCGCTACCACTACCAGCAGGACCGCAAGCCGCAGATCACCGGCTATGTGGCCCACAACACCGTGAGCATCAAGGTTCGCAAGCTGGAGAAACTGGGCGAGACACTGGATCAACTGGCCGCCACCGGCGCCAACCAGATCCACGGCCCCAGCCTGGAGATCGGCGAGCCCGAGCCGGTAATGGCCGAAGCGCGCCAGCAGGCGCTGGACAAAGCCCGGGCGCGCGCCGAGACCTACGCCAAGGCACTGGGCATGAAGGTGCGCCGCATCGTCAGCGTGTCGGAAAGCGGCAGCGGCGGCGTTCCCCGCCCGATGATGCGCGCGGAGATGGCAGCGGCCAAGGACAGTGCCGGCACGCCGGTGGCGCCGGGCGAGACGACGCTGACGGTGAATCTGGACCTGGTGTTCGAATTGGAGTAATGATTTAGTGCGGACAGTTCTCTGTGGGAGCCAGCCCTGCTGGCGATAAGAAGTCTGCCAGGGGCACTGCGCTGATCGCCTGCAGGGCAGGCTCCCACAGGCGTAGGATGGGTGAACTACAACTTTGCCCATCCTGCGGAAACCGCCTGCGAGCAGGCTCCTACAGATTCTTGTAAATTTTGCCGTCCTTCATCACAAACTTCACCCGCTGCAGTTCGGAGATGTCTTCCAGCGGGTTGCCGGCCACGGCGATGATGTCCGCCTTCTTGCCCTCACTGATACTGCCCAGCTCATCCTGTACCTTGAGCAGCCGCGCGGCGTTCCAGGTCGCGCTGCGGATGGCGTCAGCGGGCGTCATACCGCCCTGCACCATCAGCACGAACTCGCGCGCGTTATCGCCGTGACGGCTCACGCCCGTGTCGGTGCCGAAGGCGATATTCACCCCGCGCTTGTAGGCATCGGCAAAGGTCTGCTGAATCAGCGGCCCGATGGTGGCCGCCTTGCTGCGCACCACGTCTGGAAAGAAGCCATCCACCGCGGATTTCTGCGTGACCCACTCACCGGCCATCAGCGTGGGCACATACCAGGTGTTGTTGCGCTTCATCAGCTCCATGGTCTCGCCATCCATAAAGGTGCCGTGCTCGACGGAATCCACCCCGGCGCGGATTGCGCGCTCCATGCCCTCCTTGCCATGCGCGTGCACCGCCACGGTGAAGCCGTAGTCCCTGGCTGTGGCGACGATCGCCTCCAGTTCGTCCGCCATGAACTGCGGGTTCTGGCCGCTCTTCGCCACGCTCAACACACCGCCGGTAGCGGTGATCTTGATCAGGTCGGCGCCGTCCTTATAGCGCTGGCGCACCGCCGCGCGGGCGCTGTCCGCACCGTTGACCACACCTTCGGCGGGCCCGGGACTGCCCATCAGCTCGTGGCGATGGCCGTTGGTCGGATCGGCATGGCCGCCGGTGGTGGCGATGGACTTGCCGGCGGTAAAGATCCGCGGCCCCTCGATGGTACCGGCATCAATCGCCTTGCGCAGGCTGATGGTGACATTACCGCTGTCGCCGAGATCCCGCACGGTGGTGAATCCGGCCTGCAGCGTGCGGCGGGCGGTATCCACGCCGCGCAGGGTGAAATCCGCCGGGTTCCAGGTAAAGGTCTCCATATAGGTGCGCGGACCAAACTCGTAGGTCAGGTGGGTGTGCATATCCATCAGCCCCGGCAACACGGTGTAATTGCGCAGGTCCACCAGCTTTTCCCGGTCGCGCTTGGCAAAGCCCTGCTGCACCGACTCCACGCGGCCGTCCACCACATGGATGGTGCGATTCTCCAGCAGCTTGCCGCTTTCGCTGTCGAACAGCTTGCCGGCGTAGATGGCCGTTGCCTCGGCCAGCGCAGAAGCTGAGGAAAATACCGCACAGACTGCCAGCAGTACTGCGGCCGCGCGGTTGTGGAGGTTGCCCCGTTTGGCATTTGTTGTCATTGTCCCACCCGTAAGTTCCAACTTAGAGTCAATTCGTTTTAGGGCGTGTTAACAGACCCTGGAAGCGCAACAATCTACCGCAAGCGTCCCCCAATCCCAAGGGATGAGTTCCCAGGGGAATAGTTGAGAGGAAACCCCGATGAAAATCTACGAATACGCCAGCGCCCCCAATTGCCGCCGGGTGCGTATGTACCTGGCCGAAAAAGGACTGGAAGTGGAGTATGTCCCGGTGGACATCGCCAAGGGCGAAAACCTTACCGCGGCGTACCGCACCAGGGACGTCAATGCCAAAGTTCCGGTACTGGAGCTGGACGACGGCAGCTGCATTGCAGAATCCGTGGCGATTCAGCGCTATTTCGAGGAACTGCACCCGGAACCGCCGCTGTTCGGGCGCGACGCCAGGGAGAAGGCGCAGGTGGAAATGTGGAACCGCCGCGCCGACTTCAATATGATGTTCAACGTGGGCATGTGTTTCCAGCACACTTCCGGCTTCTTCAGCGACCGAATGAACGTCTACCCGGAATTCGGCGAGGATGCAGGCAAAAAAGCCCTGAAGTTCTTCGACGTTCTGGACCAGCACCTCTCCGATCACGAATACCTCTGCGGAGACTACTTCTCCGTCGCCGACATCGGCATGCTGTGCTCACTGGATTTCGGCAAGGTGGTGAAACTGCGCCCGGATGCCAAACAGCATCCGCACCTGACCCGCTGGCGCGCGCAGCTGAGCGTGCGGCCGAGCGCCAAGACCTGACGGGGACTATCGCCGGCGAGGCACCCTGCCCCGCCGGTGACGCCTCCGTGGCTAGGACTGGAGTTCTGGAGATTGATGCAGTGTCGGGAAACTGACTAGCCGCACATCCCTTTGCGGGAAGGGAATCTCGACGCCATGCCGCTGCAGTGTTTCGAGGATGATGAGCAGCAGATCCCCACCTACGCGGTTGCGACCATCGTCGATGCCCTCCATCCAAAACTCAACAAACATGTTCACTCCATTGTCACCGAAACTGTCGATTTCACAGTCGGGACGCTCCTCAATCGGGTATTCCTCACCACTCAGCACCTGCGGATGGCTCGCCACTGCCTCCTTGATGATTTCCACCACGGCGCGCACGTCGGTGCTATAGCTGACCGAGAAATCGACCCGGTAACGCTGCTTCTCGTTCTTATGCGTCCAGTTGGTAAAAGCGTTCGAGATGAACTTCTCGTTCGGAACCACAATATCCTTACCATCGTACGTTTCGAGCGTGGTAGAGCGCATATTAAGTTCGGTCACCACCCCACACTTGCCATCGTCCATCTCGATATAGTCCCCCACCGAGACCGAGCGATCCATCAGGATGATGATGCCAGATATGAAGTTAGAGGCGATGGCCTGCAGCCCGAAGCCTATCCCCACACCCACGGCACCACCGAATACGGCCAGGGTAGTGAGGTTGATCCCCATCAGCTGTAACATCAAGATGGCGATGACAAAAAACAGCATCACCTCGAACAGCTTCGCAAATACTTCCTTGGTGCGGACATCCAGGGTTTCCTGCTTACGGATAATGGTCTGACCAGTGGAGTTTGACACACGTCCAAGCCAGAAAAGCAGCGAACCGAAGATCAGCGTGCGAATGACGCCATAGGCGGAGAGCTTGATGTTCCCCAACTCAATCGACATACCATCAAGCACCGCGACGATATTGTCGAGCGCGCCCACAACCTGGAGAAAAATGATCGGCATGCCGACCCAGCGAAATAGTTTCGCTACCAGTCCGTTGGTAATCACCAGCCGGACAAAGGAGTTGAAGAGCAGTATGATCGCGATGGCCACCGACACCTGCATCACCAGGCCATCGCCCAGTAACGCCGGCGTGAATGCCAATGAAAGCTGCAGCAGCAGGATAGCAAGCAACGGAAAAAGCAGCCGCCCGCAACGGAAGACCAGATTGCGAAGAGGTGCACTCTCAGGCGCGGCAGGTGGCTCACTGAGCAGCGGCACATAGCGACAGACACGCACCGACACCACATAGGCCATACAGTAAATCAGCGCAATCAGCCCCAACTGGCTGTAAAATTCCACCCCTGATGCAGATTCCAAAGCCCGGTTAGAAGCCGTGTTCAGTTCTGCGATCAGGTCATCGGCCGTCATATCCATTACTGGCTGCCCAAGAAGCTAATACTGCCTAAGTGCCGTTGGCGAATGCACCGACGTACGCGTAAAATTCATTCAACATTTTCTAAATCCGCTGGACTAACCGCATCCACCGGCAGGTTGCCGATATTCGGCTGGCGACGACGCCGCTCCTTCGCAGGCACCATCCCTCGCATGGCCTCGAGCTTACCGAAGCAAAGCAACTTGTCACCGGGTTCCAGTACGCGCTGTGATTTCGGGTTGGGAATCACCTTGGCACCACGGTAGAGCGTCAGAACATTGATATCGTGCTCGTGCAGCTGAGTTTCGCCTATGGTGCGGCCGACAAACCACGATCCTTCGGGAATATAAATTTCACTAACGCCGTAGCCCTTGCTCACCGTGAGACGCTGACGCACGTCGATCTCGGGAAAATCGACCTGGGCAGCAATATACTCAATGATCGCACCAGCGACATCCAGCCCGGTACAGGTCTCGATCCCCTGCAGGCCAGGTGACGAATTTACCTCCATGATCTGCGGACCGCTACTACTCTCCAGCATGTCCACACCTGCCACCTGGAGTCCCATAATCTGAGTCGCCCGCACGGCAGCATCGATAAATTCCTGTGAAAGTTCCACCGGTTCGGCAATACCTCCACGATGCACATTGCTGCGGAATTCCTGCCCCTGCGCGACGCGCCGCATCGCCGCTACCACTCGACCGCCCACCACAAACGCACGGACATCTCGGCCTTTGCTCTCGGCAACGAACTTCTGAATCAACACGTTCTGCTTCTGGCTTTGCAACAGCTCAATAATCGCCTCCGCCTGTTTTACCGTCTCTGCCAGCAACACGCCGATGCCCTGAGTGCCCTCAATCAGCTTGATCACTACCGGCGCCCCTCCCACCCGCTCGATAGCTGGCAACACATCTTTCTTGTGGTGGACAAAAGTAGTTTGCGGGATGCCGATATGGTGACGACTTAGCAGCTGCAGGCAGCGCAGCTTGTCGCGGGAGTTATTGATACCGTGGGCCGTATTTGCGCAGAAGACGTCCATTTCCTGAAACTGCCGCACCACTGCCGTACCGTAATACGTGATCGAGGCTCCAACCCGCGGCAACACTGCGTCGAAGTCCTCTATTTGCCTCTGGCGATAATAGAGATCCGGCGCACCGCGCTGCAGATCGATAGCAAACTTGATGGTATTGAGAACCTGTACATCGTGCCCGCGCTGATGAGCAGCCTCCAGCAGGCGCAGGGTGCTGTAACATCTGGGGGAGCGGGACAGGATTGCGAGCTTCATATTGTTAGCCTTATCGTTGTGGCGGCAGAGTCTCCCCGCAGAGTGCGCACGACAAGGAGCAAGGCCGATTGGGGCGTCGGAATGGGGTCAACCGGCACTCGTATCCAGGTCCAGATCGATGCGAGATGATGGCGGGCACTGGCAACAATGGGCCAATCTCTACCGGTGACCATGATCGACACACAACATGATCGACACACAATATAGTCGCCAGCGCCACGAATTCCACTGCTGGCACCGGAATTGCCGGTGCGGGAATTCAATGTTCTCCAGCCAATACTTGCACCGGTCCGATATTCAAGGCCTCAATCTCTTTCTGAATCTTGTCCAGATCACCGACGATCACCCAGGTAAACTGGTCCGGGGCAAGGAATTCCCGCGCGGCGGCCTCCACTTGCTCCTTCGTCAGTGCGGAGACCCGCTGCGGATACTCGGCGATATATTCCGGCGGCAGCCCCTTTTCCACCTGCCAGGTGATACTGGACAGCAGCTGCCCTTTGGTCTGGAAGCGCCCGCTCTGCTTCAGCACTTCGTCATCGCGGTAGTCCGCCAGCTCCTTCTCCAGCACCGGCTTGTCACCGAGATACGCGCGATACTCTTTCATCAGCTCCTTGATGGCGGGCGCCGTCTTGTCGGTCTGCACCGGCGCAAACAGGATATAGGGGCGCTGCCCTTCGGTATCCAGGGAAACTGCGCGGGCGCCATAGGACCAGTGCTTGTCCTCGCGCAGATTCATGTTTACCCGCGAGGTAAACTTGCCGGCGATAATATCGGCCATCGCATCAAAGGCCTCTGCGCCCTCCGGTTGCCAGGGCGGCATTACCAGACCCGCCATGATGTAGCTCTGCTGGGCGCCGGGGCGATCCAGCAGGTAGACCCTCGCCTGCTGCGGCCGCTCCACCGGTGGCACCTCGATCTTGGCCAGCGCCGTCTTGGGTGCATTCCAGCCGCCCAGGGTCTTATTCAGCAGTGACTGGATTTCGTCTTTGGTGACATCGCCGACAATGGTCAGGGTGGCGTTGTCCGGGCGCACCCAGGTGTTGTGAAATTCCACCAGATCTTCTCGGGTGATGGCCTCGATGCCCTCGACGGTACCGGAACCGGTCAGCGGTGACCCGTAGGGGTGCTCCCCGCCGAACAGCAGCGGCGGCAGTTCGCGCAGGGCCAGCCCCTGCGGCTGCGCCTTTTCCTGGGCAATGGCATCGATTCGATTGGACTTGACCCGAGCCAGATCCCCCTCCGGGAACAGCGGCTCCTTGATGACTTTGGCAAACAGCTCCAGTGACGGCTCCAGCTGGGTCTTCAGTGCGCTGAACGTGATGCTGTTGTAATCAAGGCCGCTGCCGGCGCCGATACTGGCCCCGAGCTCTTCCTGGCGCGAGCTGAATTCCAGCGCATCCAGATCCCCGGCGCCCTCACTCAACATCTGCGCAGCGACAGAGGCGAGGCCCGGCTTTTTGCCATCCGCCGCCGCGCCGCTGCGGAACTGCAGATTCATAAACACCACCGGCGTATCGTGGCGTTCCGCCAGCACCACGCGCAGACCGTTGTCCAGCGTGAATTCACTCTGCTGTGGCAACTCCAGCTCGACGGTCTTGTCCACTTCGGGCAATTTGCTGCGATCCACGCCCTGCGCCGCGGTGGAATATTTCTGTTTGGGTTTGACGATCAGCGTATAGCTGTCCGGTGTCAGCCAGCGGCTGGCGACATTCTGCACCTCCAGCGCGGAAACCTTGGCGTAATCCTCCAGGCCATCGAGCAGCGCGCCGGGATCGCCGTAATAGAACTCCGCGCGCGCCAGAATATCGCTCTTGCCGCCAAAGCCTCCGGTTTTCTCCAGCCCCTTGACCAGTCCGGCGAACTCGTTCTGTTTGATACGGCGCAGTTCCTCCGCGCTGACCCCACTCTTGGCGAACTGCCGCAGCTCCTCGTCCAACAGCTTCTCGACTTTTTCCAACTGCTGCCCGGGCTTGACGTCCACCATGATGATCAACTGCCCGGCCAGCTGGCGCCCGTAGTAGAAGGCGCTCACGCCAGTGGCCACCTGTTCTTCCCGCACCAGGCGGCGGTACAGCAGCGAATTCTTGCGGTTCGCCAGCAGCGAGGTCATCAGGTCCAGCGCGTCCTCCTCCTCGCTGCCGATGGCCGGCACGTTCCACACCTTGTAGATGCGCGTCTGCGGCACCTGGTCGAACATGACTTCGCGCTTCTTGACCTGTGCCGGCAACTCCCAGTTCTTCACGCGCGGCTGCACCTCGGTACTGGGGATATCGCCAAAGTACTGGCGGGCCTTGGCCATGGCCTCCGCCACAGTTATGTCCCCGGCGATTACCAGTATCGCATTGGCTGGCTGGTAGTAATCGGCGAACCACTTTTTCACGTCTTCCAGGCTGGCATTGTCCAGGTCTTCCATGGAGCCGATCGGTGTCCACGAATAGGGGTGGTAAGGCGGAAAAGTACTGCTGGCAATGGTATCGAATGCCTTGCCATAGGGGGCGTTTTCACCCTGACGCTTTTCGTTTTTTACGACACCGCGCTGCTCATCGAGCACCTCCTGGGTGATGGCGCCGCTGAAATGCCCCATGCGATCGGATTCCATCCACAGCGCCATGTCCAGTGCGCCCACAGGCACTGTCTCGAAGTAGTTGGTACGGTCGTTATTGGTGGTGCCGTTCATATCGGTGGCGCCGGAGCGCTGGAATGGTTCGAAGAATTCTCCCGGAAAGTTTTCCGAACCGTTGAACATCAGATGCTCGAACAGGTGGGCGAAGCCGGTCTTGCCGGGCGTCTCGTCCTTGGAACCGACCTTGTACCAGATATTGATCGACACCACCGGCGCCTTGTGATCTTCGTGCACGATCACGGTGAGGCCGTTGTCCAGCACTTCCTTGTGAAACGGGATCTCCAGCTCGGGGGTGGGCACATAGGCCTGCTGGTCCGATGCCGCAGCACGACTGCTGGCGGCCGCTTCCTTGTCTACCGACAGGGCGCGGTGGGTCTCGTCCTCGGGTTTGCCACAACTGGCGACCAGCAGTGCGGCGAAAAGCAGGCTGAATAGGGGTAGGCGCAAATCCATATTGTTATTCCCTGACCAGGATCGGGTTTCGAGAAGGGAATTGTAGGCAACATTCGCGGGCAGGTGTCAGCGGATTCGCCGGGTCAGCCCGTTCCTGCGATAACCGGCAGGCAAAAAAATGGGCACCGGAGTGCCCAAACAAATACATCACAGAGAGAAGCGATGTTGCGAATCGCTCGAGGGGAAACAGGTTCGGCAGGACCTTTCGCCCTGCTCAAAATTTACGCGGCTTCTGAGTCAGTTTTTTTTAGCGCGCCGTTTACCGCGTCTTCGTGCCCGAAGCGCTCTTCGGCAATGCGATCCGCCACGTGCGCGGTGGTCTCACCGGTCTCGTCGGCGCGCAGGAAGACTTCCTTCATGGTGGTGCCGATCGTCTCGATGTGCTCCTTCACCCGCGCCGGCTTATAGTCGCCCTGCTGCTGGTAATAGACATCGATGATGCCGCCGGCATTGATCACATAGTCCGGCGAGTAGAGGATGCCCTTTTCGCGCAGTACCGCCGCGTGGCGCTCTTCCGCCAGCTGGTTGTTGGCGGCACCGGCAATGGCGCCCACCTTCAGGCGGGCAATGGTGTCGTCGTTCAGGATCGCACCCATGGCGCAGGGCGCAAACAGGTCCACGTCCAGGTCGAAGATCTCGTCGGCGCCAACGGCAGTCGCACCCAGCTCGTTCACCGCGCGGTCGATGTTGTCCTGGAAGATATCGGTCACGAAGATTTCAGCGCCCGCTTCCTTCAGCAGCTTGGCCAGGCGGAAGCCCACGTTGCCGACACCCTGCACGGAAACCTTGAGGCCGTTCAGGTCGGTTCTGCCCCAGCGGTGTTCCACTGCGGCCTTGAGGCCGACGAAAACACCGTAGGCGGTGGACGGAGACGGGTCGCCGCCATGCTCAGATTCGGCGATCAGGCCGGAGACGAACTTGGTGCGCTCGCCGATGATGTGCATATCTGCAACACTGGTACCGGAGTCCTCGGCAGTGATATAGCGACCGCCCAGGGTATTGATGAAGTCACCCATGGCGCGCAGCAGCTCGGGAGTCTTGTCCTTGCGCGGATCGCCGATGATCACGGCCTTGCCACCGCCCAGCTTCAGGCCGGCCATGGCGGATTTGTAGGTCATACCGCGGGACAGGCGCAGCACATCGTTGAGTGCCTCGCCGTCATCGGCGTAGGGCCACATACGGCAGCCGCCCAGTGAGGGTCCCAGATTGGTGTTGTGCACCGCAATAATCGCCTTCAGGCCGCTTTTGGCGTCCTGATAGAAAGCCACTTGTTCGTGCTTGTCGTAGGCGGGATGGGAAAAAATACTCATTTACTGTTCCTCTCCGGAGACCGGTTCTACAGCTGGGGAACAACCACAGCCCTATCTGTTTTTATCGGAAGACAAGATTATATCCGGCTCCCGCAGATAAAGTTTGCATTTTTTGCACAGCAACTACAAATAGAAGCTAAACCATCACCCATTTCGCCTTAAATTAGGATGGCGGGTCACAGGAAACAAAGTTGACAGCGGAGTCATCAATTCGACGGCCGCGCACCCCTGTCATGCTATGCCCCTTTAATATGCCCGGCGCCCGCGGGATTGGGTTCAGCCCGCCGCGCCCGATACACCGGGCCACCCGGGTCTGCTAGAATCCGCGCCCATTATCGACCCCCAGACGACCCGCAGAGACAATTCGATGCTGAATGCCGACGCCCTCAAACAACTCTCCCAACTGAAATCCGATATCCGCTCCAACAAGGAATATGCCGAGGGCCGGGTACGCGGCAGCAACGGCAAGTTCGGCTTTGTGGTGCTGGACGACGGCCGCGAGGCCTTCCTGCCGCCGGCGGAGATGGAGCGCGTCTTTCCCGGTGACCGCGTGCGGGTCAGCCTGAGTGAAGAGGACAAGGGCAAGCTGTCCGCGGAGCTGGACGCGCTGCTGGAAAGCGAACTCAAGTACCTGGTGGGCCAGTATGTGCAGCGCGGCCAGGGCCACTTCGTACAGCCGAGCCAGAATGGCCTGTCCCGCTGGATCTTCCTGCCGCCGAAGTCACGGGGCAAGGCGCAGCCGGGTGAATTCATCGCCTGCAAGATCAATCGCCATCCGTTCAAAGACGGCAAGGCCCAAGCCAAGGTTGAGACAGTCATCGGCAAGCCGGATATGCCCGGTATCGAACACGCTTTCGTGGTCGCCCAGCACCAGCTACCGGAGCAGTTCGGCCAGGCGGCACTGCAGCAGGCAGAGGATATAAAGGAAAAGCTGGTCGCGGTCACCGCCGATCGCCAGGATCTGTCCGAATTCGGTTTCGCGACCATTGACGCCGAGACCACCCGCGATATGGACGACGCCCTCGCCGTCACCGCCCGCGACAACGGCTGGACCCTGCATATCGCCATCGCCGATCCGTCCAGCCTGATAGAGGAAGGCAGCCCACTGGACAAAGAGGCCTTCAGGCGCGCCCACAGCCAGTACCTGCCCGGCGAGACGTTGCCGATGCTGCCCCGCGACCTGTGCGAGAACCTCTTCTCCCTTATTGCCGGTGAGTTGCGCCCGGTGCTGGTAGTGCATGTCGATATCGACGGAGACGGCAGCATCGGCGACAGCCGCTACGAATTCGCCGCTGTCCGCTCCCAGCATAAGCTGAGCTACGAAAAGGTTTCGAACTTTATTGCGGGCGACGACAACGCCGTGCCACAGGAGCAGCAAGAGAGCCTGCGCAACCTGGCCGCCCTCAGCGAAGCCCGCGCCGCCTACCGCGCGAGCCACTCACTGCTCATGGAAGACAGACCCGACTACGAAATCTATCTGAACAGGCAGCGCAAGATCGAGCGGATTGAAAAGCGCGAGCGCAACGTCGCCCAGCGTATGGTGGAGGAAGCCATGCTCGCGGCGAACTTCAGCATCGGCCAGAAGCTCGCCGAGTTGCAGCAGGGCTGCTTCTCGGTACACCTGGGCTTCCGCGATGAGCGCATGGGCGAGGTAAAGAGCCTGCTCAAGGAGCAGCTACCGGAGCACGCAGAAAAGGACTTGCACCAGCTGGAGAACTACCTGGCGCTGGTGAAATACCTGGAGACCCATCACGAGCCGCAGATGCAGAACCTGCTCGCGGTGCTGAAGCGCATGCTGCGCCCGGGCCAGCTCGACAACAAAGCCGGCGCGCACCTGGGCCTGGGCCTCGCGGCCTACGCTACCGTGACTTCGCCGATCCGCAAATACAACGACCTGCACAATCACCGCGTGCTGCGTGCCGCTGCCACGGAGCAACAAGCCAAGGTACTCAGTGACGAGCAGATCGAAGCCCTGCAGGAGAGCCTGATCCGCGGCCGCCAGGCCAACCGCGCACTGGAGCAGTGGCTCTACGCCCAGTTTATGCAGGACAAGATCGGCCAGGAATTCACCGGCAGGATCACCCTGGTCAACGGCGCCGGCCTGGGCGTAAGACTGGACGAGAACGGCATCGACGGCTTTGTGCGCCTGAACGGCGACAGGAAAAATCTGCCGGCATTCGACGGCAAGCACCTGACCCTGAAACACAAGGAGCAGAGCTACCAGCTGGAGCAGTCGGTTACCGTAAAGGTCGCCTCCGTGGATGTGGATAAACGCCGCATCGCACTGGAACTGGCAAACGAACAACCGCCGGTCAAAGCAGAAGAAGCCGAATAACTGTCAACGGGCGGGAGCGCTCCGCTCCCGCTGGGTCCCGGCCTCCGCCGGGGCGACGCCGGAACTACCGACTCGTCATTCCGGCGCAGGCCGGAATCCAGCAACCACCGGATCCCGGCATTAGCTGGCAATGCGGCAAAACCGCATCCCCGATGAAACGCCGATCTCAAAAACAATCAACTCGAGGTCCCCGATGAGCAACATCGCCGAACTGAACCCGACTCCGCTGTGGAAACACTTCGCCAAACTCTGCGAGATCCCCCGCCCGTCCAAGCACGAAGACAAGGTGGTGGCGTACATCGTCGACTTTTGCAAGGAGCGCGGGCTCGACGTACAGCTGGACAAGATCGGCAATGTCATCATCAAGAAACCGGCCACGCAGGGCATGGAGGATCGCCAGGTCCTCGCCATGCAGAGCCACGTGGACATGGTGCCGCAGAAAAATGCCGATTCCGACCACGACTTCCTGACCGACCCCATCCGTCCGCAGATCGATGGCGAGTGGGTCACCGCCACCGGCACCACCCTCGGCGCCGACAACGGCATCGGCGTGGCCGCGATCCTGGCGCTGATGGAAAGTACCGACATCCCCCACCCGGCGCTGGAAGCCCTGCTCACCATCGACGAGGAAGCGGGCATGACCGGCGCCAAGAACCTGCAGCCCGGCTATTTTGACGCCGACCTGCTGCTGAACCTGGATACCGAGGACGAGGGCGAGCTCTACGTCGGCTGCGCCGGTGGTGTGGACGTGAATGCGGCCCTGCCCTATTCCCCCGAACCCGTGCCGGCAGACCACAAAGCCTTCAAACTGAGCGTGCGCGGCCTCAGAGGCGGCCATTCCGGTCTGGATATCGACAAGGGTCGCGGCAACGCCAACAAGATCGCCAACCGCATTATCGACGCCGCGAGTCGCGAGATTCCCGGGCTGCGCATCGCCGCGCTGGACGGCGGCAGTCTGCGCAATGCCATTCCGCGGGAATCCTTCAGCACCGTCACCGTGCCGGCGGATGTGGCAGCCAGGCTGCAAGAGATCGTCACCGCCGAGAGCGCGGTCATCGCGCGCGAACTGGACAACGAAGCCAAGCTGGACATTGCCCTGGAGGCCACAGCGGCCCCGGCTGTGGTGATGGACAAAGCCAGCCAGCAGAAACTGATTCACGCCCTGCGCGCCTGCCCCAACGGTGTGGAACGCATGAGCACCGCACTGGAAGGCATCGCAGACACCTCCAACAACCTGGCCCGCGTGGTGACCGAAGAAGTGGACGGCAAACACCAAGTGCGCATCCAGTGCCTGGTGCGCAGCCTGTCCGACAGCGCCCGCGACCAGCACGGCCTCAACGTCGCCGCCGCCTTCCAACTGGCCGGCGCCCGGACCTCTCTGGACAATGCCTACCCGGGCTGGACGCCTAACATGCAGTCCCCGCTGCTGGCGCTGATGAAGGATGTCTACAAAGACATGGCCGGCGCAGAGCCGGAAGTGAAGGTCATCCACGCCGGCCTCGAGTGCGGACTGCTGGCCAAGCCCTACCCCAACTGGGATATGGTCTCCTTCGGCCCCACCATCCGCCGCGCGCACTCGCCGGAGGAGCGGGTGCATATCGAGAGCGTGGGAAATTTCTGGGAGTACTTCCTCAAGGTCGTGCAGGCGATTCCGGCAAAGGCTTGATTCCCCGCACGCCATGGCCCCGGGTCAATACTGCCCGGGGCCCCTCCCTCTGTACTTCCGCGCCGGTGCGCCTGCTTCACAAGATTCACGCTTCGCAGCAACCGATTCCCCCAGTCGCCTGGCGAACCCTCCAGTGGCGACGTTTGCCCCGCCATGAGCAGATTCGAAATAATTTTGTAGATTTCTAAATTCCTGTAGAACAATGACCTAATTCGTTGGTCATAGGCTGCGCACCTCAAAAGAAGGAAGTCGCAATGAGAACAGTGGTTGTTTTATGTGCAATCTTGCCATCCCTGGCCATGGCCGACGTCGATTCTCAGTTTGGACTGGGGCTCGGTACCCAATACGGTGGTTTTGCGGGCTTCAAGTATTCTATGAGCCTCAACACAAACAAAATATATGTTGGTGCGGGCCTGGCGGGCCCCACTGGCGACAGGGACGATGTGTATGGGGTCACGCTGGGCTGGGAAAAAGCCATCACGGACAAGCATGCACTGGGCCTTTTTGTCCGTACCAAAAAACGTGAAAATGGGGACGGCGTCTATCTCGATTACAGCACGAGCCCTCCTGACATTGTTTCGATGAATAAACGCTACGAAAGCTTTATTGGCGGCTCATATACTTACTATTTTGGCAAATCCAGCGAAGCCGGTTTCCTCACGGGCCTGAGTGCCGGCAAAACATACGAGAATACCAATGTAAAGAAAGAGTTTGAGTCCGGCATTCAGTACGGCCTGCATTTCGGCTACCAATTCTAGCATTCTGTCTGGCATTCACCCCTGACTGTCTTTTGAAATCGAAACACCGCTAAAAATGACAGGTGGGGCGTTTGCTAATTTCGTTCAACAAGGAAAAGAGTTAAAAAAATGAAGTTGATCTGGATATTGCTTGCCACTATTTCCCTCACTGCCTGCGGTACTTTCAACACCCTGGCCAAGTCGGATCATGAGATTGCAGCAAACCTGAAAAGGCAAAAATCAAACTGCGAATCTATCCCCCGGGTTTACAGTGGCGTTTCCTATAACATGTGTCAAATGAACTCCAACAAGCATTCCATCTACTATGACTGGATGCTGGGCTTCTACCTGCTGGACAGCGTGGCATCAGCGGCGACGGACACCATTGCCCTGCCTTACACCGCTTATAGCCAGTCGAGAAAGGGTCATTTAGTGATTGACGAGCAGTAAGACACTCAGTGAAAAGCACACGGAGTGCGACCTGATCACTGTAACTATCTGGAATAACTCCGATGATCTTAGCTGTTGATGTCGACTACCGGGGACCTGAAGCAGTCGCAGCCGGAGTTTGCTTTCGCACATGGCGTGATGAGCAAGCAGGCCGTATATACCGCAGCGTTGTTTCAGAATTCGGAGACTACCAGCCCGGAGACTTCTACCTAAGAGAGCTGCCCTGTATCCTGCAGTTACTTCGGGAGCACCATCTCGCTCCCGACATAATTGTCATCGACGGCTATGTCTACCTGGGCGATAAATCCCGGCCGGGGCTGGGCATGCATCTCTTTAATACCTTGGGACATAAGATCCCCGTCATTGGCGTAGCAAAAAAGCCCTTTAAAGGTACCATGCCGGCTTCGGAGATACTGCGCGGGAATAGCGCAAGGCCCCTCTACATCACCGCTGCCGGAATGGACATCGATACTGCAAAGTCATGCATATTATCCATGTACGGCAAACATCGAACTCCAACGCTACTCAAGACGGCAGATCGCGCGTGCAGAAGATTCTAATTCGACACGACATTCCATATAATCGGGCCAAACTCAAAATGCTCCATTCCATCGGTGTTTATCGAGATGGCAACTTCCGGTATGCGACCCTCGGCGTAGTACTGCCCCGCTAAATCCAAATCTCTGCAGTTCGGGGCCGCTCATCGAACGGCCTTTTTTGCTGGAATTTTAGCCCCGCTTTCCGATCGCGATCTCGACTTAGCCAACTCTTTCCCAACCCCTTCCATACCTGTAAAAAGTCTGCCAAGCCGCTATTCATAAATATTTGAATACGCGGCAGGTTAGCGCCGCTAATTAATTGCAAAATTCATCGTAATGTAAAAAACAATTCATCAACTCGGGTCATTGTACGCGCGCAACGATGCGACGCAGTCTGACAAGAAGGCGCACTGCCATGCGCGGACCGCCCAGAGACTGCTGACCGCTTTGACCATTAAAGATAACCAGGGACGACCCGATGAATAGCAGAAAAAAATACCTGGCCACGGCCATTTCCCTCGCCACCACAATGGCGGCCAACCCGCTGGCCGCTCAGGCAACCGGCGCGGAGAAACTGGAGGAAGTCGTGGTGATGGGCACCGGCACCAGCTTCAACAGCAGCGCCGTCACCGAGCCGATGCGCAAACAGCAGTCCTCCATGACCAGCGTTAATGCGCTGATCGACAACCTGCCGGGCGTGTCGGTCAACGAGGGGGATACCTACGGCTTCGACGACTGGTCGACTAACATCACCGTGCGCGGCTTTACCACCAGCCTCGACGAGCAACAGATAGGCACCACCATCGACGGCATCCCCAACGGCGGCTCCGGCTACGGCGGCGGCTCCAAGGCGAACCGCTATGTCGACCCGGGCAATATCGGCGGCATCGACGTATCCCAGGGTACTGCGGATATCGCGTCGCGCTCCCACGAGGCGCTCGGCGGCACCATCGACTACAAAACCGACGAGCCGCTGGACAGCAGCCGCACCCGCGCCGAGGTTTCCCTGGGCGAGTTCGATGCGCAGCGCCTCTATCTCCGCTACGACACCGGCACCTTCGCCGACAACACCAAGGCCTGGATCTCCTATTCCAACCAGCAGGCCACCGACTGGATAACCGAGACCGCCGAGAACGAGCGCGAACACCTCGCCGCCAAGCTGGTGGCCACCTATACGACCGGCACCATCAAGGGCTATGTCGCCTACGACGATATTCACGAGGACAACTACCAGCGCGTCTACTCCGCCGCCCAGTTCGAGCAGTTTCCGGAAGACGACTTCCTGACCGGTGAATGGACCGGCATTCCCTATGTCGACCAGCTTTATCGCCGCGGCTGGTCCACGTTGCGGGAGAACCTGCTGGCCTACGCCCAGTTCGACTTCGATATCAGCGACACGCTGAATGTACAGGGCGGTTACTACTATCACACCAACGAGGGCCGCGGCGACTGGGTGCCGCCCTACCTGGTGGACGTGACGAACGACGGCGCCGGCGGCCAGTCGGAGTTTCTCGGCGGCTCCACCGCCAGGAGCGGGCGCAACAGCGGCCTCTTCTACTATGTCGACGCGGGCGGCAATGCGCTGACGCCGGTCGAGGGCTGCGAGTCCTCCATCGTCACCATCTACGGCCAGGCCGGCGCACAGTTTGATCCGGCCTGTTACCCGGCCGGCGCCATTCCGGTGATGTCCTACCGCCACACGCACTATGAAAAGGAGCGCAGCGGCTTTACCCTCGACTTTACCCACAACAGCGCGATCGCCGGCCTGCAGAACGAACTGCGCGGCGGCTTCTGGTATGAAGACGCCACCCGCGACGAACACCGCGACTGGCACCGCACCGTCGATGCCGCGAGTGGTCCTAGCTTCGACAGCACGCCCTACTGGGTACAGTACGATCGCCGCTACCCGCAGGAGACCGGCAAGTGGTATCTGCAGGACTCGGTCACGATCGACAGCGTGACGCTGAGCCTGGGCGCGAAGCAGTTCCTGGTGGATGTCGAGCGCGAGGATCAGTTCTTCGAGACACTGGACGCCTCCGTCAACTCCGACTCCGACGTGCTGTTCTCCGCCGGCCTGGTCTGGGAGACGCCACTGCAGGGCGCCGAGCTCTTCGCGGGCTATGCCGAAAACTACAAGGCCATCGGCGACGACATACTCGAGCGGCCGGAATCGAACCTGAGCAATATCGAGCCGGAAACCTCCGAAACCATCGAACTGGGACTGCGCTATGCCGGCGACAACCTGTCGGCCACCGCCACCTATTTCCGCAATGATTTCGACAACCGCATCATCTTCCTGGACAACAATACCGCCGCGGGCCCCGACTACCTGATCGGCACCAATGGCTCCTACTTCAATGCCGGCGGGATTGAGTCCAACGGTCTGGAGTTGCTGCTGAACTATGATCTCGCCAGCGCTCTGGATCTCAGCACCGGCTTTGATCTCTACGCCTCCTACACTTTGACCGACGCGACCTATATCGGCAGCGGCGACAATGCGGTGGACGAGGCACAGGGGCTGGTGCCGGGCAACGACGTAGTGGGTATCGCCGACCAGCTGTTCGTCCTCGGCCTGGACTGGACTGGCGAGTTCCTCTACGGCGGCATCTCCGCCAAGCTGACCGGCGATCGCTACGTGGATATCGCCAACACCTGGGTGGCGGATTCCTATGTGGTCGCGGACGCCTACCTGGGCCTGAACCTGGTCGACATCAATCCGGCGCTGAGTGGCATCAATCTGAATCTGGTGGTGAACAACCTGTTCGATGAAGACTATCTGGGTACCGTGGTCGCCAACGGCGCCTGGATAGGCGCACCGCGCACCGCGTCGCTGTCCGCGACTCTGGATTTCTGACAGGGTATGGCATAGCCGATTGCGGCAGGCGCGGCTTCGCCCGCCTGCCGCTTTTTTGGTGGAAATGATGTTCACAAAATTAATCCCGATCATAGCGGGTCTTGTGCTGGCACTGCTGCCGGGCGGCAGGGTTTCCGCCGCCGACAACCTGGTGCTGGTGAGCATCGATGGCCTGCGCTGGCAGGAGGTATTCGCCGGTTACGATGCGGCGCTACTGGAAAGCGGAGCGCTGAGCGCCGGGGCGGAATCCCTGGCGGAGAAATACGGCGGCGCCAGCGCGGAGGAGAAGCGCCGCCGGCTGATGCCCTTCCTGTGGGACACCGTCGGCACGCGCGGCGTTCTCGTCGGCAACCGCAACAGGGGTTCGAAGATGGCGGTCACCAATTCCTGGTGGTTTTCCTACCCCGGCTACAACGAGCTTCTCAGCGGCAAGGCCGACCCGCAGATCGACTCCAATGATGCCGTTCCCAACCCGAATACCACTTTTCTAGAGTGGCTGAACGGCAAGCGGAATTACCGCGGCAGGATTGCCGCCTTCGGCAGCTGGGATGCCTTCCCGGCGATCATCAACCGGGAACGCAGCGGCGTTTACGTGAATGCGGGCTTCGAGCCCGCCGACTGGAAAAACCTGTCACAGCGCGCTCAAACCCTGAACCAGCTGCTGGCGCAGATACCCGGCGCCTGGGACACGGTGCGCTACGACGCCCTCACCTATGGTCTGGCCCGGGAATACCTGCTGCAGCACAGGCCGAAGGTGCTCTACATCGCCCTCGGTGAAACCGACGATTTCGCCCACGAGAAAAAATACGGGCAGTACCTGCGCGCCGCCCACCGGGCGGACCAGTTTATCGCCGACCTGTGGCAGACGCTGCAGTCCATCGACGATTACCGCGGCAACACCAACCTGATCATCACCGTCGATCACGGCCGCGGCCGCGATGCCGCGACCTGGCCGCACCACGCCAGCCCGCAGGAACTGCAAAGAAAATATTCCGGGCAGCATCCGCTGGCCGAAAGCGGCATCGCCGGCTCCGATGAAATATGGCTCGCGGCAATCGGCCCCGATATCGTGGCGGCCGGGGAAGTGTCCGGGGGCGAAACCCTGTACCTGAACCAGGTGGCGGCCACCGCGCTGCTGCTGCTCGGGGAAAAGCCGGGCGACTTCAGCAAGGATATGGGCGCGGCCATGGCAGCACTGCTGAATCAGCCCGCCCGCCTGCGCCGCCCCGATCCGAACTAGTCCAGAGCGCGAAAACGCACCGCCGCGCCGCCGCTGCGCGCGAGTGGCAGCCGCAGTTTGTCCGCTGCAGTCAACAGTTTCCGTTCCGTCGCCAGATCGTAGGGATTGGTGGCCCAGTCGGCCTCGGGGCCGTCGCGGTAGATCTGCGCCTCATAGCTGCGGCCCGGCTGCAGGAAGTCCAGGGACAGATCCAGCGTGCGGGCCTTCTCGTCGGTCAGGGCACCGAGATACCAGTCACCACCGCCGCGCTGCTGGCGGGCAAAGGCGACATAGTCGCCCACCTCACCGGCAATCGCCCTGCTCTGCTCCCAGTCCGTGGGCACATCGACGATAAACTGGAAGGCGTCGGGCTTGGCCTGGTAATTCTCCGGCAGATCGGCGGCCATCTGGATCGGGCTGTAGAGCACCACGTACAGGGCCAGCTGTTTTGCCAGCGTGGTCTGCGGGCGGTTCTCGGCGTCCAGGCCGTTGAAACCCAGGTCGAAGATGCCGGGCGTGAAGTCCATCGGACCGGACAGCATGCGCGTGAACGGCAGCAACGCGGTGTGCTCCGGCGGGTTGGGTGGCGAGCCCCAGGCATTGAACTCCTGTCCGCGCGCGCCCTCGCGGGACAGCCAGTTGGGATAGGTGCGGCGCAGTCCGGTGTCCTTGATCGGCTCGTGGGTGTTGATGCTGATCCCGCGCTTCGCCGCCTCGGTGACATTGTGCAGGTATTCGCCCACCATAAACTGGCCGTCGTGCCACTCGTTGCGCACCTGGCCCTTTTCATCGACGCGCTTGATATTGCCACCGTCCGCCACATAGCCGGTCTTGACCTGGGTGACGCCGTGTTTTTGATACAGGTCCAGGGCGTCACCCATCTGGTTGCGGTAGTTGGTCACGCTGCCGGAGGTCTCGTGGTGGCCGATCAGGCGCACACCCTTGGTGCGCCCGTACTCGGTGACAGCCTCGAGATCGAAATCCGGATAGGCCCGGGTGAAATTGAACACGTCGCCGTTCTGGAACCACTCGCCGTCCCAGCCGATGTTCCAGCCTTCCACCAGCACGCCGTGGAAACCGTATTGTGCGGCGAAGTCCATATAGCGTTTGGTCTCGGCGGTGGTGGCGCCGTGCCGGTCGCCGGAGCCCCAGGTCTTGTCACCGATATGCATGGCCCACCAGATCCCCACGTACTTGCCCGGCTTCACCCAGGACACATCGCCCAGCTTGTTGGGCTCATTCAGGTTCAGGATCAGGTCGGAATTCAGCAGACCCACCGCATCGGCGGAGATCTGCAGCGTGCGCCACGGCGACTTGAACGGGGCGGCGGTCCTGACCAGCACGCCGTCATACCAGGGCACCAGCGACGCCTTCAGGGTACCCGGGCGCCGCTGATCCAGGGTCATGGCCGCGTAGTCCACCAGTGCCGCCTCGTGGATACTGAGGTGAACTCCCGAGGGCAGTTTGAAGGTGAAGGGCGTGTGAGCGCGGTCGACGCCGTGCAGCGGTGTGGTGTTGTACAGGTATTCGTAGCGGTTCCAGCCGCGGGACGGAATCCACCAGGCGGTGGTGTCGGCGCTGTCGGCGATACGGAATTCGGTCAGCTCGTCGACGATTTCGACGGTAGCCAGGCCGCGCTGCGCCGGGATCTCGTAGCGGAAGCCGATGCCGTCGTCGAAAACGCGAAAGCGCACGCTGAGCACACCCGCGGATTTGTCGGCGCGGGCGAAGTCGACCCGCAGTTCGTTGTGCCGGTCGCGCACCACTCTGCGCTCGCCCCAGGGTTGCTCCCAGCTGCTGTCGGCAGTCGCGCGATCGCTGCCTGAAATCGCGAGTTTCCCGGAAAAGGGCGCCCCCTCCCGGAAGACCATCCCCAGCCGCGAGGGTTCGACCAAGGTGCTGCCGCGAAACTGCACGCGGTAGCGGGGAATCCCCTGTTCATCGCTGACCGTCAGCGCTATATCGCCGTTCGGGGAACTCACCTGGAGTTCGGCGGCCTGGGCGAAAGCGGAGAATACGAGCAGCATGCTCGCGAAACAGAGGCGGATAAGTCTGAATTGGCCCATCGTTATTGGTCTTCCTGATTGCCGCGGGTACACGAGAATACCGGCCGTTTATACCACGGCGCCCGCGCAGCCGGCCTCAGCCCGCCGCTACGCCCCCGATCGCCGAAATCCGGCGCGGCGGACCTGCGGCGCCGGGCAGCGGGAATCGGCCTTCCCCATAGGCTGAGCCCCCGATTCGTAATACAGATCACTTATCGCCTTTGGTGGCGGTGCCGCTACCGGGGGCAGCACCTTCACGATGAGGCCAGTTGAGTGAACACCATTGCGCCCCCCTTTCGGGCATTTTGCCTGGCTGTCGCCGCCCGGATTTCGCATAATTGCCCATCGCCAACGAATAACAGAACAGAAGACCTGATGTATGTGGTTTAAGAATCTCCGCGCCTACCGCCTCACCAAAGAATTCGCCCTCACTGCTGAAAAATTGCACGAACTGCTGGAACCGCACGCATTTGTACCCTGCGGCAGCCAGGATGCGGCCCGCTACGGCTGGGTGCCGCCACTGGGCCGTCACGGCAGCGAGCTGGTACACGCGGCCAACGGCTACTTTATGGTCTGCGCCAAGAAGCAGGAGAAAGTGATCCCGGCCGCGGTGGTGAACGAGAAAGTCGAGGAACTGGCACAGGCCATCTCGGCCAAAGAGGCCCGCCAGGTGGGCCGCAAGGAGCGCCAGAACCTGAAAGACGAAGTGCTGCTGGAGATGCGCCCCAAGGCCTTCGCCCGCTCGCGCCTGCAGTACGCCTATATCGCACCCAAAGATGGCTGGGTGGTGCTGGACGCCTCCTCGGCCTCGGCCGCGGAGGAGCTGCTGGAGAACCTGCGTGAGGCGATCAGCAGCCTGGCGGTGGTGCCGCTGTCGGCCAAGAACCTGCCGCAACAGACCATGACCCACTGGCTGCACGCGCCGGAGGCGCCGGCCCAGTTCGAATTTGGCCACGAGTGCGAGCTGCGCGATCCGAAGGACAGCGGCAGCGTGATCCGCTGCAAGAACCAGGATCTGTGTGCGGAGGAGATCCACAATCACCTGGTGGCCGGCATGCAGGTGCACAAGCTGGGGCTGACCTGGCGCGGCGGCATCGAGTTTCTGGTCGACGACCAGCTGTCCCTGAAGCGCCTCAAGTTCGGCGACGAGCTGATTGAAAAATCAGACAGCATCGATGCCGAGAATGCAGCGCAGCGCTTCGATGCGGACTTCTCCGTGATGACGCTGGAGATCTCCGCATTACTCAATGACCTGCTGTCAGCATTCGGCGGTGCCAATACCGAGACCGCCAGCGTCGAGGAAATCGTGGCCCGAGCCTCTCGCGCCGAGGCGGAACAGGTGGCGAAGGAAGTCGAAGAAGTCGTTTTCTGATTACGGGGCGCCCCTTTCCCACCACGGATTTGGGGCGCTCACCATCAACCAGTTCGGATCCCTTTCACTGTGAGAGTCGAGAACCTGATCGAGCACCCGGAGGCCATCGCACAGTTGGCCCGCTGGCACTACGACGAGTGGAACCACCTCTATCCGGACCAGAGCCTGCAAGACTTTATCGATGACCTCAGGCGGTCGCTGGACAGTGCGCCTATACCGGCCACCTGGGTACTCGTCGATCAGGACGGCGTCTGGGGCTCGGCTTCGGTGATCGAACAGGATATGACCAGCAACCGGCACCTGAGCCCCTGGCTGGCGAGTGTCTATGTGCACCCGGACAAACGCGGCCGGGGACTCGGGCAACAACTGATCACGGCAGTGATGGAACACTGCCGGGAGAACGGCCTGGTCGAGCTCTATCTGTTCACGCCGGGCCAGGAGGACTTTTACCTGCGCCTGGGCTGGACCGTCCTCAAGCGGGAAATCTATCACGGCGACAAGGTCACCATCATGACCGCTCGCCTCTAGATGCCCTGCCCTGGCGGGCGCTGCCCGGAAGATGCCTCAGAAAGATTGCCCCTCATTCTTGTAGACCTCACCATCCTTCATCACGAACAATACCTTCTCCATCACCTGGATGTCTTCCAGCGGATTGCCGGGTACGGCGATGATGTCTGTCAGTTTGCCGGCGCTGATACTGCCCAGATTGTCCTCTTGCCGCAGTAATTGCGCAGCACTGATCGTCGCCGCCTGCAGGGCCTGCATCGGAGTCATGCCGAATTGAACCATGCGCGAAAACTGGCGGCCGTTCTGGCCGTGGGGGTAAACCCCCGCCCACCGACTACACCACGGGCGGGGCGGTACCCGGGCGCGGATCACGCCACAGATGCGCGAAAATCCGCAGCGCACGCTGGCGGCAGCCGTCGATGAGATTATGAGGAAACTTCCCGCTGCCCTGTAGACGAACTGACTGCGTCCCTGGGGTATTTCCCTATAAAACCTCGCACGTCCGCCGCATGGCAGGTGCCTCAGGTATTGAGCTTGTCCCTCACTGCCTTGCGGTTTAATTTGCCCACTGCAGTTTTCGGAACTGCGTCCACAAAAACCACCTTGCGCGGTTTTTTGTAAGCCGCGATTTTCCCGGCGACAAACTGGATCAGGTCATCCTCGCTGACGGCCTGCCCCGGGCGCAGCACTACGGCGGCTGTTACCGCCTCCACCCATTTTTCATCCCTGACGCCGACAACCGCGCACTCGGCAACGGCCGGATGTGCCATCAGTAGATCCTCGACCTCGCGCGGATAGACGTTGTAGCCACCGGTGACGATCATGTCGGAAGTGCGGTCCCTGATATGCAGAAAGCCACGCTCATCAAAGCTGGCAATATCGCGGGTGCGCAGCCAACCCTCCGCCATAAACATCTCATCGTTCAGCTCCGGCGCGCGGTAGTATTCCAGCATGCGCTGGGGCGCGCGCACCGCAACCTCTCCCGGTTCCCCGGGCGGCACATCCCTGCCCCGCTCATCCACCAGGCGAATCTCGACATCGATCGCCGGCTGGCCGCAGGAGCCCAACGTATCCCCGTCGTGGTCTTCCGGGCGCAGCACGCAGATGGCCAGCGGACATTCGGTCTGGCCGTAGTATTGCCAGAATCGATCGCGGCCCCAGGCGGCGATCGCACGCTCGATGACCGGCCGCGGCATGGGCGAGGCACCGTAAATCACCTGGCGCAGGCTGCCGACATCGGTGGACGGAAAGTCCCGGTGGTCGAGCAGCATCTGCAGCATGGTCGGCACCAGGTTGATCGCGGTGATTTTTTCTCGCGCCAGCAGTTGTAAATAGGCGGTCGGATCAAAGCTTTCCATGATTACCGTGCGCCCGCCGCGCAGCCAGTACGGCAGCACGAAGACGCCACTCGCGTGGATCAGAGACGCGGCATGCAGCATCGCATCGCCAGGCTTTACGTCGAGCAGGTTCAGCAGCACATTCTTGCAGATGGCGGCATAAGAGGCCTGAGTGTGCTGTGCCGCCTTCAGGGTGCCGGTGGTACCGGACGTGAACAGAGTCAGGATGACATCGTCTTCGGCGACGTCGACTTCCGGAACTTCAGCGCTCTGACTATGCGCCTCCGCCAGCAGGCCGTCGCTCCCGCCGGAACCCAGTGCGTAACAGGTGAGGTGCGGCAGTTCCGCGTCCAGGTCCTGCGCGTGCTCCGCGAGGTCTTCGCCGTAAATCAGCACAGAACAGCGGGTTTCCTGCAGCATGCGGCGGTGTTCATTGACTGACAGGCGGGCATTGAGCGGTATGCGGTTTATGCCCGCCTTTACGCAGGCAAAGTCTACCGGCACGCTGTAAAGGCTGTTGTTCAGCAGCAGCGCGACGCGGTCGCCGCGACAGATACCCCTGGCGATCAGTGCGCGCGCCAACTGGTTGCTGAGCCGGCTGACCTGCTCGAACGTGAGTGACTGGTCCCGGAAAGTCAGGGCGGTGTGGTGTGCGTGTGAGCGGCCGCCGCAATTGATCAGGTCGAGATAAGTCGTTGTCATGGCTTCACCTCACTGGACATCGTTCTGGTTATTGTTATTCGCCGAATTTCCCGTGGCGCCCGGCGCCGCCGGCAAAGCGCTCGGCACCCTCGATCGACTCTGCAAACACAATGGGATAGCCGCCCGCGCCCTCATTCTGCAGCGCCTGTGCAAGTGAATAGTCCCATTGCAGGTAAGCCGAACGCCGGTCCGCGCGCAGGCACTGCTGGGGAAACCGTGCTATCTGTGCGGCCAACTCCTTCGCCGCCACCAGCCCCTCGCCGTCGGCTACCACGCGGTTCGCCAGCCCTATCTGCAGCGCCTCTTCCGCCGCAACCGGGCGGCCAGTCAGAATCATGTCCATCGCCCTGCCGTGGCCGACGATACGCGGCAGCCGGACTGTGCCCCCGTCGATCAGCGGCACCCCCCAGCGGCGACAGAAAACACCGAACACAGCGGATGCCTCTGCCACGCGCATGTCGCACATCAGCGCGAGTTCCAACCCGCCGGCAACCGCATAGCCCGAAACGGCGGCAATAATGGGTTTGCTGAGCAGCATCCGCGTCGGCCCCATAGGACCCGGCCCCGCTCCCTCTGGTTCTATCTCATTGCGCAGTTCGGGATCCCCCATCGCCGCCAGGTCGGCACCCGCACAGAAGTTGCCACCGCTGCCGGTCAACACCGCTACCTTCAGCGTATCGTCCGCCTCAAACGCTTCGAAGGCCTCTCGCAGTGCAGTCGCCGTGGGTCTGTCCACCGCGTTGCGCTTCTCCGGCCGCCAAATGGAGATGGTGCAGATGGCACCGTCGATTTCGGTTTTTATCAGAGTTGCAGTCACTTCAGGCCTGCCCCATGGTGTTACAATCTCCGCCCATTATGTACAAATGAAGTTACATTACAACAAATGGCAGAAGTGTCCACAGAGAGTAATATCGAGCTATCGGCGGCCGATCTGATACTGAACCTGTTGGAGGGCCACGACCGGCACCGGCTGTCGGTGCAGTCGCTGACCCGGGGGGCGGAGCTCTTCCGCATTCGGGAACAGGCAGTACGCGTGGCCCTTACCCGCCTTATCGGACAGGGCAAGATCACCAGCCCGTCCCGGGGGCAATACGAACTGAATGTCGTCGGCAGCACGCTGTTGGGCGATATCGAGAACTGGTTGCGGATGGAGGAGCGCGCCGTCCCCTGGAACGGTCAGTGGCTCGGTGTCAGTGACGCCGCCGTACCGCGGCGGCAGAAAGTGGCGTGGCGCAGGCACCTGAAAGCACTGGCATTGCGCGGATTCGAGTTGCTGCAGGAAGGTTTCTGGGTACGACCCGACAATATCAAGGGGAGTGCTACGGGACTGCGCGCGGACCTGCAGAGCCTGGGGCTGGCGCATGGAGCGTTGGTAATGAGCCTGACTGCGCTCGATGAATCGAACGAACTGAGAGCCCGCTCACTCTGGGACAGCCAAGCCCTGGAGCACCAATATCGGGCAATGCTGGAAGCGTTGCGGGACAGTCGCCGCCAACTTGAAAAGGCGCCGCTGGAGAGCGCGGCGCGCGAGAGTCTGCTGCTTGGCAGAGCGGCCATTCGCCTGATCCTGCACGACCCGTTGCTGCCCGACGAACTGATGGCGGGCAATCGGCGCCGGGAACTGATTGCCGCTATGCGGGAATATCAGCGCTGGGCCAAGTCTGTCTGGATGGAATTCCTCGGCGAATAAACAAAGTCAAACGGATCCGGCTGCCGTACCGCAGCCGGACCGCGAGAATCAGTGCAGAACCAGCTGGAATAGATTAAACCGTTACTATCGGACGGCCCGGCTCGCTCCACTGCACGTGATATTTCTGCTGCTCCGGGCGGTCGACGCGGGAGAAAGTGTGCGCGCCAAAGAAATCGCGCTGCCCCTGCAACAGGTTGGCCGGCAGGGACTCCATACGGAAGGCATCGTAATAGCTGAGCGCGGAAGACAGTGCCGGTACCGGAATACCGTTCAGCGTGGCGTCGGCCACGGCGCGACGCCAGTTGCCCTGGTGTTCGGCGATCTGCCCGGCGAAGAAATCGTCCAGCAGCAGATTCGACAGCTTTACGTCGCGCTCATAGGCATCGCTGATGGACTGCAGGAACACCGCGCGGATAATGCAGCCGGCGCGCCAGATGCGGGCGATCTCGGCAAAATTCAGTTCCCAGCCCTGCTCGCGTGCGGCCAGCTTCATCAGGTCGAAGCCCTGGGCGTAGACGCAGATCTTGGCGCAGTAGAGCGCGTCGTGCAGCTGGGCGATGGCTTCGGCGCGCCTGGCCGGCTCGACCTTTTCCACCGCCGGGCCCTGCAGTTTCTTCGCCGCGCGGGTGCGCAATACCTTGCGGGTCGAGAGCGAGCGGGCAAATACCGCCTCGGCGATGCTCGGCGCCGGACAGCCCACTTCCAGGCTGCTGACCGCGGTCCAGAGTCCGGTGCCCTTCTGGCCGGCGCGATCGAGGATCACATCCACCAGCGGCTGCTCGGTCTCGGCATCGACGGTGGCGAGCACCTCGGCACTGATATTGATCAGGTAGCTGTTTAACGGACCCTTGTTCCACTCGCGAAAGACCGCCGCGATATCCGCCGGGGACATATCCAGCGCACTGCGCATCACGTGGTAGGCCTCGCAGATCATCTGCATATCGGCATACTCGATGCCGTTGTGCACCATCTTCACATAGTGGCCGGAGCCGATGGGGCCGATATAGGCCGCGCAGGGCTCGCCCTCTCTGACCGGGTTGCCCGGCTCGAAGCGCTCGATCGGCTGACCGCTGGCCGGATCCACCTTTGCCGCGATCGCGTGCCACACCGGCTCGATGCGGCTCCAGGCATAGCGGTCGCCACTCGGCATCAGCGACGGCCCGAAGCGCGCGCCAACTTCACCACCCGAAACCGCGGTGGTAAAGAAAATCAGTTTGCCCTCGTAGCGCCGGGCGCGCTCGACTGAATCGGTCCACAGGCTGTTGCCGGTATCCACGACGATATCGTCGGCCTTCAGGCCCGCGTCCAGCAGCTTGTTGCAGACGTCGTCCACCGGCGCGCCGGCGGGTACGGAGAGAACGATCAGGCGCGGCGCTTTGACTTTCGCCAGCAGCTCGGTGTAGGAGTTGCAGGTTTCCACCCGCGGCGGCTGATCTCCACGCTCTTTTTCGTCCTGTTCCAGCAGCGCGCTGAGGCGGCCGTGATCCAGGTCGAAAGCGCAGACCCGGTAGCCGTTATCGGCCAGGTTCAGGATCAGGTTCTTGCCCATCACCCCGGCGCCGATAAAGCCGATATCACATAAAGAGTCGCACAGTGAATCAGACATGGATCTCTCCGCAATTTAGTCGTGCTGCTGTCAGGGGGCGCGGAGTATAACAACAGAGGCCGGGAGCCGGCAGGCTAAATAATGACCAGCCGGGATGCCGGAGAGACGGCGGGTGAAGCCAAAGCAGGCAATTCAGAAAAATATCCCGGCATCGGACACCTGCGCATTATTTATTGTCGCAGAGCAACCCTATTGCGGGTTTTTACCCGGTCGCTCCCAATTGCGGGAATAATTCGCTATGCTCGGTCAGAACGCGCCGGTCACGGCCAGATTCAGCGCATTTCCGATATTTCGACTGCAAGTAACAATAAATGAGAAGTCTCCGTTTAGTCTCCCTGCTATTCCCGCTCGCAATCGCCTTTCAAGTCCAAGCCGCAGAGACAGTCCCATTCGAGGTACCGAGAAGTTCGGTGGTCGAACTGCAAGATCCACAAAGCCAGCGCATCTACCCGCTGTTTATCAAACTGCCGAGGAGCTACACGGAAAGCCCGCAGCGTCACTATCCGGTTATCTACCTGACCGATGCCTGGTACGCCTTCCAGATCATCTCCGGCGCCACGCGCTACCCGATGGGTTTTGGAAAAATGGAGGAGGCCATTATCGTGGGCATCTCCTATTCCAAGGGCGCCCGCGGCCAGTCGAGCCGCTTCCGGGATTACACGCCGACGCGGGACGGCGACTGGAAATCGCTGACCGGCAATGCCGCCAACCACGCGCGCTTTATTGCCGACACAGTTTTCCCATATATCGACAACAACTACCGCACCAAGACTGGCGATCGGACCTTCGTCGGCAACTCTCTCGGCGGCCTCTTCGGCGCCTATATGCTGCTTACCCGGCCCGATATGTTCGACAACTATATTCTCGGCAGTCCGTCCGTCTGGTTTGATGACGACGTAATCCTGACAATGGATGCAACACCCACAGACAAGAAACGCAGAGTCTTTATCGCCGTGGGCGAGCAGGAAACTCCGGCCAGCGGCAATACGATTCACGACATGGTGGCCGGCGCAAAACGGCTGCAGGCAAAGTTCGACAGTACAAAGGGCATAAGGCTGGAGAGCAAGCTGCTGCTGATCCCGGAAGCCACGCACGAGACAGCCTTCCCGACCGCGGCGATTCAGGGGCTGGACTGGCTGTACAAGAAATCCTAGCGATATGTTTCAACAGAAAATATTTCACTGAATTATGAACGCCGACATCGAAGTTGTGCTTTTTGACCTTGGCGGTGTCCTGGTTGATTTGAAACCGAGCCCCTTGCCGCCTGAGTGGCTGCAGGATCATTTGCAGTTTGGCATAGCCGCCTGGTTCGGCTCCGAGACGGCCCAGAGATTTGAGCGGGGAGAGATCACGGGCGATGAATTCGCCCGGCAACTGAAGATCGATCTCGGCCTGAAAGTCAGCACCGCAGAAATCCTCAGGGAGTTCACGCAATGGCCCATCGGGCTCTGCGAAGGCGCTCACGAACTGTTGCTGGAGTTGCAGAAGACCCATCGCCTCGCCGCGCTCACAAATACCAATGCCCTGCACTGGCCGCGCCTGCTTAACGAATTCCGTTTATCCCGGTACTTTGGCGAGATCTTTGCCTCGCACCAGATGGCGCTGGCCAAGCCGGATCCCCGCGCCTTCCGCCATGTAGTCGACAGGCTGAAAGTGCCGCCGGAGCGGGTAATCTTCTTCGACGACAACCTGACCAACGTGAACGCAGCCAGGCAACTGGGAATCCATGGTCTTCAAGCCTGCTCTCTCGATCAGGTAAAAAACCATCTGCAGGCAATTGGCTTACTGACGGATTAGCGGGAGGCAGCCAGTGGGCGATTCTGAAAAAGGCAAAATGCTGCGCGGAGATCTCTACAACGCAGCGGATACCATGCTGGCAGAGGAGCGCCTGCGGGCGCGCCAGCTGTGCCACGAGTACAACCACTCGGCACCGGATGCCCGGTTACTGCGCGAGAGGCTGCTGCAATCGCTGCTCGGTAGCAAACCCGAAAACTGCACGATTGAGCCGATGTTCCGCTGCGACTATGGCTACAACATCCACCTGGGCGACAACTTCTACGCAAACTTCGATCTGATCATCCTGGATGTCTGCGAAGTTCGCATCGGCCGCCACTGCCTGTGCGGGCCGCGGGTCAGCATCCTGACCGCGACGCATCCCACCGATCCGCTCGAAAGGCGCAGCGGCCTGGAGTTCGGCCGCCCGGTTACCATTGGCGACAATGTCTGGATAGGTGCCGGTGCCATCATCAACCCCGGGGTCACCATCGGCGACGATGTGATTGTCGGCTCCGGCGCTGTGGTAACCAGAGATGTCCCCAGCGGAAAAACTGTGGGCGGTGTACCGGCCAGGGCTATTAACAGGAGCGTCTGACCGCCCCAGAAAAGGAAGGATGCCCCGCAATGCATGACCGGCCGACCATCAGAGTCTATTTCAACTCCGCCTGCCCGGTGTGCAGGGCCGGTATCGAGAGCCAGAAAGGCAGGATGCGCGGCTGTCCGGTCGAATGGCAGGACGTGCACCTGGACAACGAACTGGCCAAAGACGTAGACGCCGACCTCGAGTTTGTGCGCGAGCGGCTGCATGTGATCGATGAAAACGGCCGACTGCGGGTGGGCTGGGACGCGTTTATCGCCATCTGGCGCAACTCACCCGGTGAAGCCTGGAAGGCCAGGCTGGCCTCCGCTCCTGTCGCGAAACCAGTGCTGGGCGGCTTGTACAACCTGTTTGCCAGGGCTCTCTATCGGTGGAACCGGGCAAAAAAGCACTGGTAGAGCAACTCGGTTGCCGGATGCCTTACCGCGCACGGCGCCGGCAACTCGTCTATATAACGGGCTTTGGCCCCAACCGACGGAGAAGTTGCGCCCGTCATGATCTGGATCTGGATCGCATTTATCGGCTTTGTGCTGCTGATGCTGGCGCTGGACCTGGGTGTATTTCACCGCAGGGCCCATGTCGTCAGTATACGCGAGGCCGCCATCTGGTCGTCGGTGTGGATCGGCCTGGGGCTGGCCTTCTCCGTATTCGTCTATTTCGCCTACGAGAACAAGCTGCTCGGCCTGGGAACGGTGCCGGATCCGGTGGACGGCCTGTTGAACAGCGGCGCCAGGGCCACGCAGAAATACCTGCTCGGCTATGTGGTGGAAAAATCGCTGAGCGTGGACAACATATTCGTCATCGCGGTGATCTTCGACTACTTCAGCGTGCCCCGGCGCTACCAGCACCGGGTGCTTTTCTGGGGGATTCTCGGCGCCCTGGTGCTGCGCGGGCTCATGATCGCGCTGGGGGCCAGGCTGGTGGCGGAGTTCCACTGGGTGTTGTACCTGTTTGCGATCTTCCTGATCCTGACTGCGCTCAAGATGCTGTTCCTCGAATCCAAACCGGCAGATCCGGGCAGGAATATGCTGGTGCGCCTGGCGCGGCGAATTCTTCCAATTACGGACAAATTGCATGGCCAGCGATTTGTCCTGCGCGCCGGTTCAGAGGCGTCCCGGCAGGGTGAGGTCCCCGGCGAGGCAGCCGAGCCGGATCCGGTCGTCGACAGGGCCCGCCCCGGAGCACTGCTGCTGACGCCACTGGCGCTGGCCTTGATCGTGGTGGAAACCAGCGACGTCATCTTCGCCGTCGATTCCATCCCGGCGATTTTCGCCATCACCGCCGATCCCTTCCTGGTATTCACCAGCAATGTGTTCGCAGTGCTCGGTCTGCGCTCGCTGTATTTCGCCCTGGCCGGCATGGTGGCCAGGTTTCGCTATCTGAAGGCGGCCCTGGCCCTGGTGCTGCTGGTCGTCGGCGTGAAGATGCTGCTGGCGGGCTGTCTGAAACTTGCGCTCGGGGAGCACTTTAATCTGTACTTACTCGCAGTAGTGCTGGCGATCCTGTCCGCCGGCATAACGGTTTCGGTGCTCGGTGAGCGGCGCGACAAGGAAAGCCGGGGCAACCGCTGACAGATACTGAGCGTGGCACCCCCACGCGGCACCGGCTTGGAAGTCAACAGGAAATAGGAAAGGGTGGCGGAATGGATTACATCACCGACGAGCCCCACCGCGGTGCCATTGGCGACCTGCGCGCGCTGCAGCAACCGGGGCTGGAGACATTCAAGCGCTACATTCACTGCGAGCTGCCCGGGCCGCCCGTCTGGCGCCTGACCGGCATGCTGCCCACCGAGGCGGGCCTGGGCAAGGCGACCTTTTCCATGCCGGTGACGCCCTGGCTGGCAGATGGTACTGGTATCTACTGGGGCGGCATCTACGCGCTCTTCGCCGACTCGCCACTGGCGTCCGCCATCTGGACCACCCTGCCCGCCGGCAAGGTGCTGACCACCTCCGAGCTGAACATGTCCTTTATCCGGCCGCTGACGGAGAGCACGCGCAATATGGTCGGGCGCGCGGCGACGGTCCATTCGGGCAGCCAGGTGGGCCTGTCGACGGTGCAGATCACCGACCAGGACGGCCGTATGCTGGCCTTCGGCAGTACCCGCTGCCTGATCGCGGATTTCCCGGTCGACCCCGACGAGCAGTTCGAAGAGCCGGATCTGGGCCCCGATGAACCGCCCGATCCATTTCTGCGGGATCCGCCCGAGTCGAATTTCTGTGATCTGCGCAAGTTCGGCAAGCAGGTCCCGATTGAACTGCAGCAGGCGACCATCAGCAAGGGGCGCAGCCATCCGGTGTGGCAACTGACCGGCTACAGAGCGCGGGAGATAGGTGACGGTTTCTGCAAATCGACCATTCCCTCCTCGCCCTGGTTCTCCAACGGCAGCTTCTCCATCAACGGCGGCCTGCTGGCCTGGGCCGCCGACTTCACCATGGGGGCCGCCGTCTATTCCACCCTGCCCGCGGGAGACATATTCGCCACCCTCGATATGCACATCCGCTTTATCCGCCCGGCCACCATCAACAGCGGCGACCTCACACTGACCGGCAAGATCCACCACCGCGGCCGGCAGCTTAGGGTTAGTTCCTGCGATATCGATAACGCCGAGGGCAAGCGCGTGGCCATGGCCACGGGTTCAGCGCTGGTGATCCCCGGGGGCGCGCGGATGCTGAGCGAGGGGAAGAAGCCCGAGGAGATCATCGCCAGCGCAACCGTGCGCAAGCCCACTTCCGGTTGAGCGGCCCTCAGCTCCAGGCACTGGCTCCAGGCACTGGCGGAACTCAGACGGACAGACCGGCCGCAGTCACACGCCCCTGTCCGACCACCCTCTTAAGGCAGGCATTCTGTAGTGTCGCCTTTTTGTGTATCATCCCCACCCTTTAGCGCATTTTTTAATCAATGCGCCCGCCGAGGGCAGGCCTGGACGCAGTGCGGGTTGCCAGAACAAGAACGACGCTAAACGACGCTAAAGGAAAGTTTGATGACGACAAGCACCTCTTCCAGCGAACAGTCACAGGTATCCCCCGGGCAGAGAAAGGCATTCACCCGCTTCCTGGATACCGTAGAGTGGCTCGGCAACCTGCTGCCTCACCCGATCACCCTGTTTGCGATGTTCGCCATCGGTGTTGTGATCGTCAGTGGCATCGCTTCCTATTTCGGCCTGGCGGTGGCGGATCCGCGCCCGCTGGGGGCCGCCGGCCGCGCGCCGGATGGCGTGATCGAGGTGTTCAACCTGTTCAGCGGCGAGGGACTGCGGATTATCGTCACCAGTCTGGTGACCAATTTCACCGGCTTTGCGCCGCTGGGCACGGTACTGGTGGCGCTGCTGGGCGTCGGCGTGGCCGAACACTCGGGACTGCTGAGCGCGGCCGTGCGCGGCCTGGTGATGCAGGCCTCCAGGCGCACCGTAACCGTTATCGTGGTCTTCGCCGGCATCATGTCCAACACCGCTTCGGAGCTGGGCTATGTGGTGCTGATCCCGCTGGCGGCGATGATCTTCCATTCCCTCGGCCGCCACCCGCTGGCGGGCCTGGCCGCGGCCTTCGCCGGGGTCTCCGGTGGCTACAGCGCCAACCTGCTGCTGGGAACCGTGGATCCGCTGCTGTCCGGTATCACCGAATCCGCCGCCCATATGATCGACCCGACCTATTCTGTTGGCCCGGAGGTGAACTGGTTCTTTATGATCGCCAGTACCTTCCTGATCACCATTGTCGGCAGCTGGGTGACCATCGCCATCGTCGAGCCGAAACTGGGTGTGTACAACCCGAAAGAGGCTTCCGTCGACCTGTCCCAGGACAAGATGGGTGAGCTGACAGCCGCCGAGAAGCGCGGTCTGAAATACGCCGGTCTGTCAGTGCTGGGTGTTTGCATACTGCTGGCGATCTCGATCGTCCCCGAGTGGGGCGTGCTGCGCAACCAGGAGACGGGCGAAGTCGCCGGCTCGCCTTTTCTGAAGGGCATAGTCGCGCTGATCGTGGTCTTTTTCGCCGTGCCGGGTTTCGTCTACGGCCGCGTGACCGGGACCATGCGCAATGACCGCGATGTGATCAATGCCATGTCCAAGAGCATGGGCACCATGGGCATGTATATCGTGCTGGTGTTTTTCGCCGCGCAGTTCGTGGCCTTCTTCAAGATTACCAACCTGGGCACCATTTTCGCGGTGCTGGGCGCCGATGCACTGCAGAGCATCGGCCTTACCGGCCCACTGGTATTCCTGTTCTTCATCATGATGTGCGGATTTGTGAATCTGACGCTGGGCAGCGCCTCGGCCCAGTGGGCCGTTACCGCGCCCATCTTCGTACCCATGCTGATGCTGCTGGGCTATGCGCCGGAAGTGATTCAGGCCGCCTACCGCATCGGCGACTCGGTCACCAACATCATCACACCGATGATGAGCTATTTCGGCCTGATCGTGTCCTTTGCCACCCGCTACAAGAAAGACCTGGGCATGGGTACCCTGATTGCCACCATGATCCCCTACTCGATCTTTTTCTTCGTCGGCTGGACCGCCCTGTTCTTTATCTGGGTATTCGCACTCGGCATGCCGGTGGGTCCCGGCGCCGCGACCTACTACGGCAGCTGACAACCGGTCGCCGCCCTGGCAGCCTGCGCCGGCTGCCGGCGGCGATGATTTCCGTTAAAGTGCGCCTACTTACTCTGTTTAACGCCCCCTGGGGCACAATATCCGGATTACCCGCCATGAGCTCACTGCAAGACCAACTGCTGAAAGCCGGTCTCGTCGACGGCAAGAAGGCCAAACAGATCAGCAAGGAAAAGCGCAAGCAACAGAAAGTCGCGAAGAAGTCCGCGCAGCCGCAGGTCGATGAAACCAAGGCGGCAGTGGAACAAGCCCGCGCCGAGAAGGCTGCCCGCGACCGCGCCCTGAACGCCGAGCGCGATGCCGCCGCGCAGAAGAAGGCCATTGCCGCGCAGATCAAACAGCTGGTGGCAAATAACCGGCAGCCAAAGGGCAACGGCGATATTGCCTACAATTTTACCTTCGCTAAAAAAATCAAATCGCTTTACGTCAGTGAAGCCGTGCGCGATCACCTCGCCGCGGGCAGGCTGGTCATCGTTGGCCTGGGGGAACAGTTCGAGCTGGTACCGCGTGTCATTGCCGACAAGATCGCCGAGCGCGATGCCGACATGGTAGTGCGGACGGCGACCGATACGACGGCAGTGGACGAGGATGATCCCTATGCGGATTACCAGATCCCCGACGACCTGATGTGGTAAGCGGGCGATCGTCGTGGAGCGGCAGATCGTCGAATCGGTGCAACAGTGGCTGCGGGATGTGGTCGTCGGCCTGAACCTGTGTCCGTTTGCGCGCAAACCGCTGCGGGCGGGTCAGATCCGCTACAAGGTGAGCGATACCCGGGACGACGAAGCGCTGATGGCGGAGCTGCTCGAAGAGATGCAGCTGCTGGACAGCACCTCCGCAGAAGAACTGGAAACCACCCTGCTGATCGTGCCGCACCACCTGCAGGACTTTGCCGATTTCAACCAGTTCCTCGAACTGGCCGAATGGCTGATAGAGCGCCACGACTACAGCGGCATCTACCAGCTGGCCAGCTTCCACCCGGACTACCAGTTTGCCGGTACCCGGCCGGAGGACGAGGAGAACCTGACCAACCGCGCGCCCTATCCGATTCTGCACCTGCTGCGCGAGGCCAGCGTCGAGCGGCTGCTGGGGAATTACCCGGATCCGGAGTCCATTCCCGCAAACAATATCCGCCGGGTCGGGGGCTTGACCGCCGAACAGAAGCGCCAGCTGTTCCCCTATCTTTTCGCCCGGGACCGATAGCGAATTTCCACATCTCGGCAGCATAGTTAAAACAATAAGGAACACAAAAATGCCAGATCAAAGTCCCATCCTCGCACCGGTGGTTGCCCTGGTCGCCTGGTCACTGCTCATGTGGCTGTGGATGTACGCCACCCGCCTGCCGGCCATCCAGCGGGCGCATATGACGCTCGATTCGCAGGCGCCGCGCGGCGAGCAGATGAACGCCCTGCCCGCCGCAGTGCGCTGGAAGGCGGACAACTACAACCACCTGATGGAGCAGCCCACGATTTTCTACGCCATCGCCCTGGCCCTGGCGTTGATGGGAGAAGGCAGCGGAAGCAATCTGCTGCTCGCTTGGGGTTACGTGGTGACGCGGGTCGTTCACAGTCTGTTCCAGGCACTGGTCAACAAGATAGAGGTGCGCTTCGGGATTTTCGTGCTGTCGACGCTGATGCTGTTCGGACTGACTTTCAACGCCCTGCGGAGCCTGTTCTGAACGGCAGGCCGATGGCCATTTCGCCGTTATTGACTAGGCTGCTTGTAGTTGTCGCCGGTAGCGCCTGCAATGCCCCCCATGCGAAAGACCCGACTGCTGATCGCCTTCACGGCGCTTCCGCTCGCGTTCCCGCTGGGCGCCGAGACGCCGCCCTTCGACCGGCCGGGTACCGGGTTTTCCCCGGTTACACTGCCCGCCCGCACCTTCGCCTGGGAACAGGGATTGCCCGACATGGTCAGGCAAAAGAGTGGCGGTGTCACCCAGATCCTATACAGTGCCGACGCCCTGATGCGCGCCGGCCTGAGCGACAAACTGGAACTGCAACTCTCTCACGCGCCCTATAACTACCTGCGTACCGGCGGGCGCGGCCCTGCCCGCGAGGTGGAGGGTGCCAGCGGCACCGGTATCAGCCTCAAGGTTGCACTGCCCGCACCAAACGAGACACTCTCCTGGGCCCTGCTGGGGGGCAGTACCCTCGACACCGGCGATGCGCCTTTCAGCCCGGAGGATACGATCTACTCGCTGGGGAGTTCGCTGCAATGGCAACTGCGCAACGACCGTTCGCTGTCGCTCTACGTCAATGTCGATCGCATCGGCGGCGAGTCGGCCATCACTATCTCCCCTTCCTACAGTCTGGCCATCAATGCCTGTAGCGGCGCCTACCTGGAGCTGGCAGTCACGCGCTTCGAACGGCGAGACCGGGCCCTCGCCGGTGGCGGGCTGACCTGGATGGTCGTCGACAATGTGCAACTGGATCTCTACGCAAACTTCGGACTGAACTCCGCCGCGAACGATCTGCAGGCGGGGTTTGGCTTCTCTGTATTTATCGAGTGAATGCCGCGAGCAGCGACAACCCATTCAGGTGGATTCGGCCAGCGCATCCGCACGCAAATGTTCGAACCCCAGTGCCCGGCCGCACTGGTATCCCCGCTCCAGCAACTCCGCCTCGCGGGTGAAGCGTTTTACGGGAAATTCTGCCGGCGGTGCAATCGCGGTTACACGGCAGTCGGCCGGCGGCGACTGAATAAAATCCAGTGCCCGGTTGTAGCGCCCGGCCCGGTCGAGCACCGCTTCAAACAGGCGGGCGTGGTCGTGGAAGAACTGCTTCATCAGTTTCGGGGTCGGGCTCTCGTGCTTGCGGTAGCCCAGCGGCCGCGACAATACCACCGTGATGTCGCGCGCCCCCTGCTCGTACGCCCGGATGACGGGGATGGAATCCGCCAGGCCGCCATCGGTCATCGGCTCGCCGTCGACGCGGGGAAAATCGCGGTAAAAGAGCGGAATGGCACAGGAAGCGGGGAAAACTTCGTGCATATTCTCTGCCGTCACCCGCAGGTAGCGGGCCTCGCCGCTGTCGATGCTGGTGGTCACGGCATAGAGCGGCACGGCATTGTCGAGGTAGCGCGCCACGTTCAGCGGCACTTCATCGTAGGAAGCGTGCCACAACCAGCTGACATCGCAGAAATGCCCGCCCTTCAGATAGCGCCGCCAGTTGATGAAATCGGCCCGGCGGGCGTGGTCCAGCAGTATCCTGCGGCTGCGGCCGTGATCGCCCGCCAGGTAGCCGATCAGATTGGTCGAGCCGGCCGATACGCCGATGGCGAAGTCAAAGGGTGCGTGGTCGGACTCGATAAAGGCGTCCAGCACACCGGCGGCGAAGATACCGCGCATTGCACCGCCCTCCACAACCAGAGCTGAGCGAACCCCATCTGCCGAAGCTGGTTTCATCATGTTCAAAACCGTCGCTAAAAATCTGTCGCCTGGAATGCAATTCTAAAGTCAAGTTTCCCGGACTATCCAACCAGATTTACTGGCTTTTCCGCCCAATCCTTTTACGACGCAAACTTTGCCGCCAACTCGGTGGTCAAGTTATGATTGGCCGGAATCCTGACATAATTTCTGCTCGTGAGCTTCAGCCGATGCAACCCGTTTATTTTCGCGCACCCTGGAACCGGCAGCTGAAATGGATAACGGTTTTGTCCGCCCTGCTACTGCTCGGCATTCCACTGCTGCTGATGGGCAAGGCTCCGGAAGGACACGCCGGTCTGTATTCGGTGGCCATACTGCTGCCGCCTGCGATCCTCGTGCTGAGCGCACTTTTCGCGATCCGCGGCTATGGCGTCGAAGACTGCACGCTGCTGATCCTGCGCCCCGGCTGGAAGACCCGTATTCCCCTGCAAGACTTGGCCGAGGTAAAAGTCGATCCGGAGGCGATGCGGGCTTCCATTCGCCTGTTTGGCAACGGCGGGCTGTTCGGCATTATCGGCCTGTTTCGCAACGAGAGACTGGGCCGCTACCGCGCCTTTGCCACCGACAGTGCCAGGGCGGTGGTACTGCGCTTCCCCGCGCGCACCCTGGTCGTCACCCCGGACAGACCCGAGCAATTTGCCGCGGCGGTCCATCGGGCCGTTGCGAATGTATCACCAGGGGACGCCGGCTGATTCCGAGACCGTCAAGTCTATCCATGTGCTTTACTCTTCAGGTAGTCTCCGGAAAGCACATGTCATGACTGATGCAATGCCGGCGGATCTCGTTGCGGCCGTCGCCCGCGAACCGGACTGGCTGCGCTGGTGGTTTCGCGCCAATGTCGCCGCCAATCTCGCCGCCAATCTCGCCGCGATAATTTCCTGTCTGGTCTTTGTCGGCACATCGCTGATCGTCGATACATCAGACCGCATTCGCTCTCTGCGGGGAGATCATCAGCCGTTATTTCTGAACTAAGCGAGGCGCCGAGAAATCGCACGGTTATGCGGTTACCGTTCTCTGGGAAAAGGTATGCCAGCCATCAGACTATTCATATTGCATGGATTGATATTCTTCTGTATCGCGGCTCACGGCGACGAAGTGCGCACGGAGGATATTCAGTTCGAACGCGGCGCCAGCAGCGCGATTGTGCGCGGCGCACTGAGCGGATACGACACGGCCAACTACCGACTGCGCGCTATGGCCGGGCAGCAAATGCGCGCAATGCTGGAGACCGACAACGCCAGCAATTATTTCAATATCTATGCCCCGGGAAAGGGCCCCGGACAGGAAGCGATGTTTATCGGTTCCATTAAAGGCAAACGCTTCTCCGGTTCCCTGCCGGCAGACGGTGTCTACACGGTGCAGGTCTTCCTGATGCGCAGCGCGGCGCGCCGCGACGAATCCGCCAACTACACACTGCATGTGGAGATCGACCCCAAATCCGCAACACCGGACGGCGACGGCTAGGACGGCGAAATGATTACCGACCGACAGGGCAATGCGCTGCCCGGAGCCACAGCGGAGTCCGCCGACTTCTACACCGAATCCGTCGAGTCGTTCAATCTCTACCGCGGCGATCCGTTTGCACCGCTGGAACGGGCCATACAGGCCGCACCCCAGTTCGCCATGGCGCATATCTTCAAGGCCTACCTCTACGCCACTGCCACCGAACCCGCCGCTTCGCTGGAGGCCCAGAAGATTGTCGTCCACGCGAAGACGCTGCCACTGGATGCGCGCGCGGAGTCCCATATCGCGGTACTCACCGCACTGATGGCCGGCAACTGGACCCGAGCTGCCGTGGCGCTCGACTACCACAACGCCCATTACCCGCACGACCTGATCGGTATCCAGTGCGGGCACCTGATGGATTTCTATCGCGCCTGTGCCCGCGATCTGCGCGACCGCCTGGCGCGGGTACTGCCGCAATGGTCCGCCGAGATCCCCGGCTATTCACTGCTGCTGGGCATGTACGCTTTTGGCCTGGAGGAATGCGCCGACTACGAGCGCGCCGAGGAGTACGGGCAGACGGCTACCGAATTGGAACCGTTCGATTGCTGGGCGCACCACGCCGTCTCCCATGTGATGGAGATGCAGGGTCGCGCGGAGGATGGCATCGACTGGATGGCGAGCCGCGAAGCCTACTGGGCCGGCGAAGACAACTTCTTTCGTGTACACAACTGGTGGCACAAGGCCCTCTATCATCTGGATCTGGGTCAGACGGAACAGGCGCTGTCCATCTATGACGGTCCGATTCGCGGGCTACACAGTAGCATGGCGCTGGACCTGGTGGATGCGTCGGCGCTGCTGTGGCGTCTCAACCTGCTGGGCTGCGACGTGAGCGACCGCTGGCAGGAACTGGCCCGCGCCTGGGAGCAACACGCGGACGGCCGCCACTACCCCTTCAACGACTGGCACGGGGTTATGGCATTCCTCGGCGCGGGGCGCGATGACGAAGTGGAGAGAATCGCCAACACCATTCGCGCCGCCAGCAGCAATGACACCGACGTGGCCCGCTGGGCCTGGCAGACCGGACTGCCGCTGCTCGAGGGCTTCACCGCCTTCTGGCACGGCGACTACCACAGGGCCGCCGAAAAGCTGCACGGCGCCCGCTTTATCGCCAACAGTTTCGGCGGCAGCCACGCGCAGCGGGATATCACCGACTGGACATTGACAGAGGCGGCACTGCGCGCCGGCATGAAAGACCTGGCCGAGGCACTGGCCAGCGAGCGCCTCGCGCTGAAACCCGACAGCGCGGTGAATCGCCTTTTCCTGCAGCGAGCGGTCAGGTCCGGCGGCGACCATTAGGATGGTTTAGCCCTTGATGCACACCCGCGGCTCCATCCGCGCCACCTTTTTTGCGAGTCCCGCCTTTTCCGCGGCATCCACCACCGCGCGCACATCCTTGTAGGCGCCGGGCGCCTCCTCCGCCACGCCGCGCATCGACGGGCTGCGGATAATGATGCCGCGCTCCGCCAGTTCGTCCACCAGCGCGCGCCCCCGCCACTGTTTAGTAGCCTGGTGGCGGCTCATGGCGCGGCCCGCACCGTGGCAGGCGCTGTTGAAGGAGAGTTCGGCACCCTTTTCCGAGCCGACGAGGATATGGGATTCCGTGCCCATGGAGCCGCCGATCAGTACCGGCTGACCCACCGCGCGCAGCGTCTCGGGAAGATCCGGGTGGCCGGGTCCGAAGGCGCGGGTGGCTCCCTTGCGGTGCACGTAGAGATTGCGCTTCCTGCCCTCGACCAGGTGGCGTTCGACCTTGCAGGTGTTGTGGGATACATCGAAGAGCAGGGTCAGGTCCGCCTGCGGCAGCACCTCGGCGAATACCTGGCGCGTGAGGTGGGTAATGATCTGGCGGTTGGCCAGCGCGCAATTGATGCCGGCGCGCATGGCGCCGAGGTAGGCCTCCCCCAGTTCGGACTTGATCGGCGCGCAGGCCAGCTCGCGGTCCGGCAACTCGATGCCGTGCTTCGGCGCTGCCAGCACCATGTATTTCAGGAATTCGGTGCCTATCTGGTGGCCGAGGCCGCGGGAACCGCAGTGGATAAACACCACCGCATCGTTCTCCTTCAGACCAAAGGCGGTGGCGATGCGCGGGTCGTAAATTTCCGCGACCCGCTGTACTTCCAGGTAGTGGTTGCCGGAGCCCAGGGTGCCCATTTCATCCTGCTGGCGCTTGCGCGCGCGCGCCGAAACCTCCTCCGGCACAGCGCCCGCCATGCAGCCCATTTCCTCGATATGCTGCAGGTCTTCCGCATTGCCGTAGCCCTGCTCCACCGCCCAGCGCGCACCGCCGCGCAGCATCGCGGTCATGCCCTTGTCGTTCAGGTGAATGCGGCCGGTACTGCCGACACCGACGGGAACCTGCCTGAAGAGCGCATCTGCCAACTGCCTCTTGAGGGGCTCTATCTCGTCGATGGTGAGGCCGGTGCGCAGCGCGCGCACGCCGCAGGAGATATCGAAGCCGACGCCGCCGGCAGAGACCACACCACCTTCGTCGGCGTCGAACGCCGCCACGCCACCGATGGGAAAACCGTAACCCCAGTGGGCGTCGGGCATGGCGTAGGCCGCCTGGACGATTCCCGGCAGACTGGCCACATTGGCCAACTGCTCGAACACCTTGTTGTCCATGCCGCGGATCAGGTCTTCATCGGCATAGATAATTCCGGGCACGCGCATTTTGCCGATGGGGTCGATGCGCCAACTGAATTCAGATTCTCTCTTCAGCCGATACTCTTCGCTCATGCCACTGTACTCATACCACTGTGCCCATACCACTGTGCTCACACATCGATTACGCATTGGGCGAGCCAGTCGCCGTTTTCCTGTTGTGCCACTCGCAGTGCGGTGTAGGTCGCGCCCTTCACTTCCACTGCGGGACTGTGGCTCTTGCGGTCCACCGCTTCGCCCCAGGCCTTGCCCGTCAGTCTGGATCCCGCAATGTCGACCTCAAACCGCGAGAAGAGCATCCTGCGCGTGGCCATTTCGTAAATCAGTGCATTCAGCCAGTCCACCAGCAGCAGCTCCCGGTCCTCGCCCTCGCACTCGATCTCCACCGACTGATGCGGTGCCACCAGCTCCAGGTCGGTAATGGTCGCCGTCAGCGCCAGTGCCGCCTGCTCGAAGGCCTGCGCCGGGGTGGCACCGAAACCGCGCAACCCCATATCCGCCTCGTGACTGAAAAGCTCCCAATGTGCTGTCATGGCGCCACCGTCCGCCGCATGCGGTATTCAATAGGCCACATCGAAACCCAGCAGCAGGTAGTATTCCTTCGTCAGGTGCCCTGTATAGTAGAGGCCACTCTGATCCTCCTCATCGAGAAAATCGAAATTCGCCTCGATAATGCCCTTGGCGTTGCGCATGAAATAGTAGGAGGCCGTCAACGTCAGGGTGTTGATGTTGATGCCCTCGTAAATCGTATCGGTATCGTCCAGATCGCCGGCATCGGCGTAGTTGTAGAGTACGGAGAAGACCCAGCGCTCGTTGTGTATATAGTCGATGCCGACAAAGCCGCCGTGCCAGTTGGAATTCCCGCTCCACTGCGGCATTTCCTCTCCGGACTCCGGTTGCAGGAAGTTGTCCCAATCGTTCCACAAATACTGGGCAAACCAGAAGGTCTTGTCGCCGATACCTCCGGACAGATCCAGGCCGAAGATGTCGACATCCGCGTCCTCATCGCCGATCTCCAATCCCGCCGGACCTGTCGCGCCGTCCCTCTTCCCGGTGAGACCGAACAGTCCCGCCGACACCGGGCCTATCTCCGCGCCGAGCCGCCCGAACAGACTCTTGGAATTGTTGTTGTCGAACAGGCGATCCGGGCGCCGGTAGCCCGGGCTATTGATATTGAAACTCTCTTCGATGCCGTTGCCATTCACCGCACCCAGCGCGATCGTGAAGGGGTCGAAATCCCGCTCCAGCAGCATGCCGCGTTCGTAGGTGATGTTGGCCATGCGGTACACCATGTAGTCCTGGAACGTCAGGCGCAGCTCCCGCGGAAACATCAGGTCGGAGACCTGGAACTGGCCCAATTGCATACCGATCTTGCTGCAGTACACATCGTCGTAGCGAACCCAGGCGTCTTCGATGATGACGGAGCCGTTTTCCCCCTTCTCGGCGAAAATGCCATAGAAGTAATAGGTCAGGTTTTCGCTCAAGGGCGCGCTCGACAGCAGCTTGACCAGATAGGGCGATTGAAAATCGCTGTCCGCCTGAATGGTTTCACCACTGATCGTATCGACAAACTCCGCGGTGCGGCCCTGGATAAACGCCTGGGCGCGCACGGCGAAGGGCGCGTGATCCGGCAATGCCAGGTACTTGTCATCGATGTCGAGCGTTTTCTCGCGCCAGTTGGGCAGTTTGTAGTTGCTGGCGGCAAAGTGCTCGCCAAAGGCGTTGAGCCGGGGGAAGGCGGAGTGACAGGCCGCACAGCTCAGGTCATAAGTCCGGGCAAACTCCGGTATAGCCTGGGCACTGCTGGCAATGACCATCAATGCAGTCAGCAGCAATAAGTCTATGCAATGCGAAATCTTACGATACACAGTTCTGACACCTGATTTCTTGTGCGATTACCTTTGTCTGGCGGGAAATGGCAGGGCGTTGCGAAACGCTCACTTTCGCAATTTAGTTCAAAGACCAACCCTGTAAAGCGCCCGCTTCATTGACACCCGGAATAGCCGGCTTTTTTTTGCGGTAGGCGTTCGGACACCGGAAGAAATCCAGCGCGGCGAATGCGCCGCCGCGTCTAAACTGCGCATGTGAGAGGCCGAATATCGAACCGGTAACGCCAGCCTGGTGGAAACTGATAGATGACGATTCAACGCCTGCTGGCCGCGCAGCAAGAGAGTACCGAGGCCATCAAGGATCTTCCCGGACAGGTGGATCGGGGCCTCGAGTCCGCCCTCGAAAAAGTCGACACCTGGACCGCCGACGCAATTCACCATACGCCCAATTTCGTCGCCGGCCTGCTCGTTATACTGCTGCTCTATCTGCTCGGCAGCTTGCTGAGTTATCTGACCAGGCGCCACCTGGCACGGCGCCAGCGGGAAAATCTGGGTGAGGTCCTCGGCGGTCTGGTGAAGTGGGTGGTGGTCGGCATCGGCTTTCTGCTGGCCGCCACCATCGTGATGCCGACCCTCAACCCCGGCGATCTTGTTGCCGGCCTGGGCGTGGGTTCCGTCGCCTTCGGCTTTGCGTTCAAGGACATACTGCAGAACTGGCTCGCCGGACTGCTGATCCTGCTCAAGGAGCCCTTTCACGTCAACGACCAGATCCGCGTGGGCGAGTTCGAAGGCACCGTGAAAAAGATTGAGAACCGCGCGACCTTTATTCGCACCTACGACGGCCAGCGCGTGGTCATTCCGAACAGCGACATCTACACGACGGCGATAGTGGTAAGAACTGCCTATCCGCTGCGGCGCAGCGAATACGATGTGGGTATCGGCTACGGCGACGGTATCGACCGGGCCTGTGAGGTGCTGGTAAAGGCGGTCAGCCAGGTGGAGGGGGTGCAGCCCAAACCGCCGGTGGAGGCACTGCCCTGGGATCTGGCGGCCAGCTGGGTCACCATCCGCGTGCGCTGGTGGAACGAAAGTCGCCAGACAGATACCGCCCATATCGGCTCGGCGGTAGTACGCGCGATCAAACTGGCCCTGGACGAGGCGCAGATCGACATGCCCTTCGAAACCCGGGTGCAGCTGTTCCACGACCAGACCGAAGACGTGGACGGCGACCGCAAATTACAGCGGGAGGGCTGGCCTGAATCCGGCGAGGGCAGTTCCCGGCCGCGCTGGCAGGCGCAGGCGGATCAGTAACTGCTTGGTTCAGGCGCCCATGGGGTTTCGCAAACTGCAGCGACCCTTTACCCTCTCGGTCGTCGGCAATTAAAAGAGAGCGGTGACCTATGGTGCGGTGGCAGTGGCTGAGCTTTGCGGAACTTTCCTCCGAGCAGCTCTACGAGATTCTCAGGGCCCGCCAGGAGGTTTTCGCCGTGGAGCAGCACTGCCCCTACCAGGATGCCGATGGCAGGGACCAGGTGTCCCGGCACCTGGCCGGCTGGCACCAGGCCGGCATGCACCGAGAGTCAGACCATCCCCTGCTGCTCGCCTACCTGCGCGTGGTATTTCCGGGGGAGAAATACGCAGAACCCTCCATCGGCCGGGTACTGACGACGTCTTCCGCCCGCGGCACGGGACTTGGCAGGGAGCTGATGCGGCGCGCCCTTCGGCATACCCAAGAAACTTTCCCGGGCGCACCGATCCGCATTTCCGCGCAGCAGCACTTGGAGAAATTCTACGGCGAGTTTGGTTTCGTACAGGCTTCCGAGCCCTACGACGAAGACGGTATCCCGCACATCGAGATGTTGCGCCCCGCCTTCACACTTCCCATTACCGAAAAGTAATCGCAACCGGCGGCGCCGCTCGCGCCGGTAAATGCAGGGGCGCAATTGCGGGTATCTTGCGCGAGCGTCAGTGGCCGACGGTTTTGGAAAACACATTGATCACCAGCACGCCGCCGATAATCATCCCCATACCGATAACCGCGGGCAGATCCGGCACCTGCTTGTAAAAGAATGCACCGGCGATCGCCACCAGCACTATGCCCATGCCCGACCAGATCGCGTAGGAGACACCGACCGGAATGGTGCGCAGCACCAGCGTCAGCATGTAAAAGGCGATACTGTAGCCGACCACGACAATCAGCGACGGAATCGGCTTGGTAAACTGCTCTGACGCTTTCAGCGCGGTAGTGGCCGCGACTTCCGTGATGATGGCAATGGCGAGATAGAGATAGGCCATGTCCCGTCTTTCCCTTTACTCATTTGTGAATTCGGGGGCCAGAGGCCCCCGAATAATTACGGCAGACAATCGGCTAATCACGGATAGGTGAAACTCGACTGCAGTCCCAGCGGCATACCCAGCGACCAGTAGATCACCAGGAACAGTGTCCAGCACACCAGGAACACCAGCGAGTACGGCAGCATCATCGACACCAGGGTGCCGATCCCGGTACTTTTCACATAGCGCTGGCAGTAGACGACCACCAGTGGGAAATAGGGCATCAGCGGCGTGATGATATTGGTGGAGGAATCGCCGACGCGGTAAGCGGCCTGGGTCAGGTCCGGGGAGAAGCCGATCTGCATCAGCATGGGTACGAAGATCGGCGCGAGCAGCGCCCATTTCGCCGACGCCGAACCCACGAACAGATTGACGAAAGCCACCAGCAGGATAATGCCCATCAAGGTGACCGGGCCCGGCAGGTTCATCGCGGCGAGCAGGCTGCCGCCCTCTACCGACAGCAGCGTGCCGAGCCCGGAGCGGGCGAATTCGGAGATAAACAGCGCGCAGAAAAACGCCATCACGATGTAATAGGCCATGGAGCCCATGGTCTTGGACATCGCGTCGATCACGTCCTTACTCTTGCTGAAGTTGCCGGCCGCATAGCCGAATACCACCCCGGGAATAATAAACAGCAGGAAAATCAGCGGTACGATGGACTTCATAGCCGGCGCGCTGAAAGAGGCCAACTGACCCCCGGCGTCGCGCAGCGCGGAAGTTTCCGGCAGCATCCACGCCACCAGCCCGATGATACCCGCAGCCATCACCGCGACGGACAGGTAGAGCGCCTTCTTCTCGCGCCCGCCCAGGTCGTGAATCGCCGGCATATCTTTCTCGTCACCGTCGATGGCGACGCTTTCCAGACGCGGCTCTATGACCTTGTCGGTCAGCCACCAGCCGAGCAGCGTAATCACCAGGCAGGAGGCGGAAGTGAAGAACCAGTTATTGAGCGGGTTCAGCTGGATTTCCGGATTGACAATCTGCGCCGCGGACTGGGTAAAGCCCTGCAGCAGCGGATCGATGGCGGAGGGCACGAAATTGGCCGAGAAGCCGCCGGAAACCCCGGCAAAGGCGGCGGCAATACCGGCCAGGGGATGGCGCCCGGCCGCGTAGAAGATTACTCCACCCAGTGGAATCACCAGTACATAGCCGGCGTCCACCGCGGTGTGGCTGACAATCGCTACTAAAATGAGCATCGGCGTCAGCAGCATCTGCGGTGTTACCGCGAGCAGTTTTTTCAATACCGCATTGATAAACCCGCTCTGCTCGGCCACGCCGACACCGAGCATTGCCACCAGCACCACCCCCAGGGGCGCGAAGCCGGTGAAAGTGGTCACCATGCCGGACAGGAAGCGGGCAAACTCGGTGCCGGAAAGCAGGTTGGTAACCTGAATGGCCTCACCGGTGGCCGGGTGCAGCGAGTCGAAACTGACCCCGGACAGGAGCCACGACAATACCCAGATCACGATCATCAGCAGCAGGAAAAGCACCGCCGGATCCGGCAGGCGGTTGCCCACTACCTCGATAAAGTTGAGCGCCCGGTCAACCCAGCCGTTTTTGGCGACGCCGTCGTTGGCCGAGCCGGGATTTGCCTGAATGTTTTCCATATTTGATCCCTGTTGTTATTGGTTTTTCTCATTAATTCGCTGTAGGAGCGGCCCATGGCCGCGATCGATCCGTGAATTACACTAGCATTGATCGCGGCCATGTGCCGCCCCGCAGCTCCACGCATTCACGGCCCTTTGGCCCTACAATTTGTCCGGCGCCTGTCAGCCGATCTTGCGGATACCCACTGCGTAGCGCAACTGCTCGATAAAGGGCGCCGCGTAAACGCGGGCCTTTTCCGCGCCCTTCTCCAGTTCCACTTCGATTTGCGCCGGGTTCGCCAGCAACTCGTTATAGCGCTCGCGTGCCTCACCGATCTGACCGTTGATCAGCTCGAACAACTGTTTCTTGGCCTCGCCCCAGGCGATGCCCTCCTCGAACGCCTTGCGCATTTCCGCGGTCTGCGTTTCGCTGGCAAACGCCTGCCAGATCTGGAACACCGTGGAGGTATCCGGATCTTTCGGCTCGCCCGGCTCCAGCAGGTTGGTCTTGATCTTGTTGATGTGCTTCTTCAGCTGCTTTTCCGGCAGGAACAATGGAATGGTGTTGCCGTAGCTCTTGCTCATCTTGCGGCCATCGAGGCCCTGCAGTACGGCGACGTGATCGTCCACCACCGCTTCCGGCAGCGCAAAGTGCTCGCCGTAGTGGTGGTTGAAGCGCTGGGCGATATCCCGGGCCATCTCGATATGCTGGACCTGGTCCCGGCCCACCGGCACCTTGTTGGCATTGAACATCAGGATGTCCGCGGCCATCAATATCGGGTAGCTGTAGAGCCCCATGGTGATGCCGAAGTCGGAGTCCTCGCCGTCGGCGCGGTTGGCGTCGACCGCGGCCTTGTAGGCGTGGGCGCGGTTCATCAGGCCCTTGGCGGTCATACAGGTGAGCAGCCAGGTCAGTTCGGGGATCTCGTGAATATCGGACTGGCGGTAGAAAACCACATTGTCGGTGTTCAGTCCCAGGGCCAGCCAGGTGGCCGCGATCTCGAGGGTGGACTGGTGCACCAGCTCCGGATCCTGGCACTTGATCAGCGCGTGGTAGTCGGCCAGGAAATAGAAAGACTGGTTGTTCTCCTCCCGGCTGGCGGCGATGGCGGGGCGGATGGCGCCGACGTAGTTGCCCAGGTGGGGAGTGCCGGTGGTGGTGATGCCGGTCAGTACGCGCTGCTTGGTCATAGATCCTTGGTAATCCCTGCTGCTTCTTCTGGAATCTGAGGGCGAATGATAACCGGTTCGCGCCCGTCGTTGTATGCGCAACCGCCCCCTGACGCGCCGCCACAACCAAGGTAGCGGAATTCCCCTGCGAGGATAACAACACCTTCCGGTCAGAATATAAGCAACAAATTACTAAAAGAACCCGGGCCACTATACATTTACACCACAGACACGGGGCCGCCGGCCCAATGTGGCCTGCAGTCTCTGTCTTGGATTCCGTTATTTAGCATCGGCACGAGATCACAGGGGGTCCTATGAACTCTCAAAGACCGGATGACAGACGCAACAATCCCCAATACGTCAAGGGAGGCGAACACCGCCACAGACCCGGCTGGCACAAGTGGCTGTGGCTGGCGCTGGCGGCGCTGGTATTGCTTGGCCTGTTGAGTATGTGTGGCCGCGATATGGAGCGCAAAGAAGGGGTATTGGAAGGGGAAGTGATCGAGGAGCAGACTGTTCCGGATACCGTCCCCCCGGATACCACTCCCCCGGATACGACGCCCCCGGATACCACTCCCCCCGATTCGGTTCCCTGACCGGGGCTTTACCCATGTGAGTAATGAGTGAGGCCGCTGTTGCGGCCCCATTCGTTCGACAGAAGGTCAAGCGTGGCATTGTCTTAGTCAGGCCCGGCGACAGCCGAACGGCGGCGGTGATACGCAGCCCTATGCCGGTCGTGGGCCGGGCGCGCCCCCGCTGGCCAGTCTGTCGAGAAGTTCGCGGTACTCTGCGGCCAGGCTCGACCAGCGGAGCTCCGAGACGTCCGGCACTTTCAGGGATTCGCCCTTCTCCAGCCGCTCGGCGCACTTGAGCATGGCCCTGCTGAGGTTGGCCGCACAGGACTCGACATCTTCCGGGAAATGGTAACCGATGCGCCCGAACCACTCGGGATACGCCAGGCTGTCCGGCACCAGTGGCTGGCAGCCGGCCGCCACCGCCTCCAGCACCGCCAGCCCCTGGAAGTCGTGGCGCGCGGTGGATAGCACCGCGTGGCTCTGCCGCAACAGCCGCCGGTAGTCCGTCGACTGCAACTGGTAACCCCAGGCACCGAGGGCACCGTGCTTTTGCAGCAGTTTGCGGATCTGCGCGAACTCCGACGGCTGGCGGCGGAACTGCTGGCCGACGAGATGCAGGGTGAAGGGCCGCTTGTGCTGGGTGAAGCGGCGCAGTGCGGCCAGCAGGATGTCCGGCCCCTTGTCGTACTCCCAGCGGTGGTTCCAGATAAAGGTGGGTTTTTCCGCGCGCCCCTCCGGCTCGACAAACACGCTTTCCTCCAGCGGCACCGGCAGTATGCGCGACTTGCGGTCTATCTCCGCGCAGAGCCCCGGCGGTACAAAGTCAGGAAAGCGCTTCAGCAGTTCCGAGGCACCCTCGAGCAGGGTACGGCGGTTGTAATCGGAGTTGAACAGCAGCAGGTCACCGGCCAGCGCGGTATAGATATTCAGCAGCTGCGGTTCCACCGACGCATAGGCATCCCCGCTCACCGGGTAGGCGAACTGATTCTCATGGAAGTAGACCGCCGTGGGCACACTCGCAATCTGCGGCACCAGCCCGCGCAGGGCGGTCAGGTCGGTCATGGAGGTGGCGACAATCAGGTCCCAGGGCCCGCGCAGTGTCTGCGCCGCCTCTCCCCGGCCCCAGCTCAGGCTGTTGCCGCGGATACGCCAGCTGAAATAGCGCGGCGGCAGGGTGAGCACTGTCCACTGCCAATCGGGAATTGCCTTGACGAGACCGCGGCGCCAGCGCTTGTGGCTGTCGGCATCGTAGGCGGAGAGCAACAACACTTTCATAGTGGATCGCACTTGTAGGAGCGGCCCATGGCCGCGATCGAGCACAATTTAAGACCTGGACATCAATCGCGGCCATGGGCCGCTCCTACGGCTGGAGGTGAATTCAGTCGAAAGAACGCACATTCGTCAGTCGCGCGAACAGGCTGGAAGTATCCCAGCGACCGCCGCCGAGTGCCTGTACTTCGCTGTAGAACTGATCCACCAGCGCAGTGACCGGCAGCAGGGCTCCATTGCGCTGGGCTTCGCTCAGCACTATGGCCAGGTCCTTGCGCATCCAGTCCACCGCAAAGCCGTGCTCATACTCGCCGGCGAGCATGGTCTTGTAGCGGTTTTCCATCTGCCAGCTCTGCGCGGCGCCCTTGGAGATGACATCGATCACCTGCTCGGCATCGAGGCCGGCGGCCCTGGCGAAATGCAGGCCCTCGGCCAGCCCCTGTACCACGCCGGCAATGCAGATCTGGTTGACCATCTTGCACAGCTGTCCACTGCCGACCGGACCGAGCAGATTCACCGCGCGGGCGTAACAGTCGATCAGCGGCAGTGCCCGCCGGTAATCGGCTTCATCGCCGCCGACCATCACTGTCAGGGCACCGTTCTCCGCGCCCGCCTGGCCGCCGGATACCGGCGCATCGAGGAAGCCGATGCCCTTTTCGCGACCGATTGCGGCCAGTTCGCGGGCGACATCCGCCGAGGCGGTGGTGTGATCGACAAATAGGCTCCCGCGCTCCATCGCGGCAAATGCGCCCTTCTCGCCGGTCACCACTTCGCGCAGATCGTTGTCGTTGCCGACACAGGCGAAAACGACTTCGGCACCGCTGGCCGCCGCTGCGGGGGTCGCAAAAGACTCACCATCGTAGTCACGCAGCCACTGATCGGCACGGCTGGCGGTGCGGTTATAGATATGCACCTCGTGACCCGCCCTGGAGAGATAGCCGGCCATCGGGTAACCCATTACCCCCAAACCCAGAAATGCGACAGTTGCCATAGCGGTTTACCCCCAGATCATCCAAATAAGCGCCGCACCCAACAGCAGGCGATAGATCGCAAAAGGTGCCATGCCGATGCGGCTGATAAATTGCAGGAAGAAGTGAATACACAAGTAGGCGCTGATCAGGGACAGCACCGTGCCGAGCAATATGTCACCCCAGGGCACCGACTCCAATAACAGCAGATCGTAGGTCAACAGCAATGCGCTCAGCGCAATGACCGGGATAGACATCAGGAAAGAGAAGCGCGCGGCCGCCTCGCGCTCCATCCCCAGCATCAGGCCGGCGGTCATGGTAATGCCCGAGCGGGAAGTACCCGGTATCAGTGCCAGCACCTGGGCGGCACCGATAAACAGCGCCTTTTTCCAGTTGAGCTGCGCCAGCGTCTGGGTGCGCACGCCGCGCACATCCGCCCACCACAGCAGGATACCGAAACCGATGGTCGTGGCGGCGATCACCGCGGCGGAGCGCAGGTGCGTTTCGATAAAGCCCTTGAAGAAAAGTCCGGCCAGGCCCGTCGGAATGGTGGCGAGAACGATCAGCCAGGCCAGGCGCCCATCATCGGTAAAGCGGTTATTCACCAGCCCTCCCAGCCCGTCGCGCAGCAGTGCCCAGATGTCATGGCGGAAATACGCCACCACCGCAATCAGCGAGCCGAAATGCACAGCCACATCGAACGCCAGGCCCTGATCCGGCCACCCCAATACCTGATTGGGCAGAATCAGGTGCGCCGAGCTGGAGATGGGGAGAAACTCTGTCAGCCCCTGGATCAGGGCCAGGATTACAATCTGAAATATTTCCATGAACTACTACTTCGAACGGATCTTTTGTCTTTTTTGCCAGGTGACCTCGTTGCGCAGATAGAGGGGCTCCAGCTCCTCGGCAGAAACGGTGGCGCCCCTCTCCCACAGGGGCAGCGCCAGTTCGGCGATCTCCCGCGCCCGAATCGGCACTTCCAGATCCGTTGCCGCTACCGGGGCCTCGGCGAATTCTGCGGGCGCCGCGGCTGCGGAAAAGTAGTGCCAGCCGGGACCGGCGCCGTACAGTGGCCGGGGCAGATCGGCACTCTGCAGCGTCTGCAATACCTGAGCCGGGTTCTGCACCGCTTCCGGCACCAGGCTGTCATTGGGCGCGGCAGCGCCATAGATACCCCAGTAAACCTGCTGCATGCGCGCATCGAGCATGGCGACTATGGGGGACGCCTGCCACTGAGGATGCGCCCTGCGCGCACCCGCGGCCAGGGCGGCCAGGCTGGATACCGGGATCACCGGCTTGTCTGCCGCAAACGCCAGCCCCTGGGTACAACTGATGGCAATGCGCAGGCCGGTAAACGAACCCGGGCCGCGGCTGACCGCCAGAGCATCCAGCTGACCGAGCACGAGCCCGGCTTCCGCCAGCACTTCGTCGACCATGGGCAGCAGGCGCCGGGTATGGTCCCGCTCCGCCCGCACAAACCGCTCACTGACCTGCCCGTCGCAGAGGAGAGCCGCGGAACAGGCTCCGGATGTGGTGTCCAGGGCGAGAATTTTCACAATTACACTCAGTCTGTCTGCCAGCGCGACACCCAGGCCGCGCAATGGTTGGATTGACCGGGGTCACGTCTAATCTCCCAGTCCCGGATTCCGGCCACCGGTCTCCGCGCGCGGGGCGAATTGTGTCACGGCGGACGCATTCCGTCATGCGCAATCGGTGCGCACAACCGGAGTGGCTGCCCTGCTCCCCGCCCCGAAGGTCTTTCAATACGCAAAAGCCCCGGTGCTACCGGGGCTTCGCGGGGTGACCAACGGCTTCCGCGCGGGAAGAGCCGTTGCTCTGCTCGGGTGGGCCGGACTAAGCCGACTTGGGCGGCCGGCCGCGACGGACAGCAGTTTTCTTGGCGGCCGTCTTTTTGCCAACGGTCTTCTTGGCAGGTGCCTTCTTGGGGCGACCTCGGCGCGCCGACTTCTTGGCCGTGCCTTTTGCTGCAGCTTTCTTGGCCGCTTTCTTCGGGGCCTTTCTGGCCGCTTTCTTGGCCACCTTCTTGGCCTCGGCCCTGGCTTTGGCTGCGGCCTTACGCTGTAGGGCCTTGGCCTTGGTCGCCGCCTTCTTGGCTGCGGATTTTACCTTGGCCTGGGCTTTTTTCTCGGCCGATTTTATTTGCTTGGCAACCGCCTTCGCCCGCGCCTTCTTCCAGCGGGTTTCAAAGGCCTTGAGCGCTGCAGCGAGATCCTTCTCCGCCTTGGCCGACAGACTCGAAGCCATATCGGAAATTTTCTGCTTGGCTGCCTCTTCGGCCTGGCGCACTGCGTCCATCGCTTTCGCCTTGGCCAGATCCACCTTCGCAGCTGCCGTCTTGGCGCGCAATTCCCTGGCCTTCGCATTGGCGCTGGTCAGTGCATTCTTGGCGGCTGCGGAATTGCTCTTTTGCGCCCGGGCTCGCGCCTTCGCCACCCGGTCCAACTGTGCATCCAGCTGCTTGGTCGCCGCATCCGCCGCATTTTGCGCCTTGGTAACTACCGGCGATACCGCAGCCGGAGCTTTTGCTCGCACAGCGCGTTTAGCCCGCGCTTTCTTTTTCGCTACTCGTGCCATCCCTTGTCTCCTCTCTGAAATAAGAAGAAGTACATCCAAAAGTGTGCTGGCAGTATTGCCGGATTGCTGTTGAATAAAAGCCGTCACCAGGACGGCAGTTATCGAGCCCACAGCAAGCTGCACCAATTAATTCGATGCAACTTTATAAACGTTAATAAAAAAAATCCGCTTTGCAAGGAAAAAAGAGAAAAATGAGAGGCTTTTTATAAAAAAATATGGTTTTTTTGCCAAATTACCCCGTTCAGCCATTCTTTGGCGCGGTCCGGGTATTTATTTCAGATCTTGCGGCGAGCGCTCTTCCCCGGCCGGAAGCCTGTCCTCAACGATCGCCGCCAGCGCCTCGAGGTGATCCGGGCGCAAATTCAATGCGGGGATATAGCGGTAATCTTTACCCCCCGCATTGAGAAAATTAGCGCGATTCTCTACCGAAATTTCCTCCAGAGTCTCCAGGCAATCCGCGGCAAATGCTGGGCAAATGACATCCACGCTGGCAATACCGCTTTGCCCCCAATCGATCAGCGTCTTGTCGGTATACGGCTGCAACCACTGCGCCTTGCCAAAGCGGGACTGGAAACTGATCTGCCACCGATCTTCCCGGAGTCCCAACTCGCTGGCCAGGTGCGCCGCTGTCTCCCGGCACTGTTGATAGTAGGGGTCGCCCTTTTTGATATTGGCCGTGGGAATACCGTGAAATGACAGCAATAACTTCTCGGCGGCACCGCGCTTCTCCCAGTGTTCCCGCACCGAATTGGCCAGCGCGCGAATATATAGGGGGTGTCGATAGTAATCCCGCACCAGGGTGATATCCGGTATATCGCGATTGCTGTGAAAGATTTGCGCCACCTGGTCATAAATGGCGGCTGTGGTTGTGGCGGAATACTGCGGATAAAGGGGAAAAACGATAAAGGATTCAAAGCCTTGCCGGCGCAAACCCTCGATCACAGACTCGAGCCGCGGCTTTCCGTAGGTCACTGCATGGGTCACGGTAATATCCGGCCGCTGGTCACTCAGAAATTCCTGCAGTAATTCTGCCTGGCGGCGGGTGTAATAAAGCAGGGGCGAACCCTCCACCGGCGCGCCGTCAGCGCTGCGATTCCATATTTCTCCGTAAGCGGGGGCGATGCGCCGCGGCCGAAAAGGTAAGACCAGACCATGCAAGATCGCCAGCCACAGCGGCCGGGGAATTTCGACCACCCGGGGATCCGAAAGAAAATCACGCAGAAAACTTCTTACCGCCGGAGCCGTGGGCTCCGCCGGTGTGCCCAAGTTCATCAGAATTACGGCTGTGGACATCATTAAACCTGCCTGGAATTGGAATCTGCAAATACTAACGGCTACTGGATCGGCTTGCTAAACGGATGGCATCCCGCAGACATAAAAAAGGCCCCCACTTGGGAGCCTTACTACGCAATTTGTGTGCCGGCGGATCAACTCAGGGCAGCGAGGACCTTTTCACGGATTTCATCCATAGAGCCAACACCCATCACCTTGCTGTACTTCGGCGCGCTTTCCGGTGAGCGTTCCGCCAGCTCGCGATAGAAGCCCACCAGCGGCTCGGTCTGTTCGTGATATACCGACAGGCGGTTGCGCACCGTCTCCTCAGTATCGTCACTGCGCTGGATCAGCGGCTCTCCGCTAACGTCATCCACGCCCTCGACCTTGGGCTGATTGTAAATAACGTGATAAATGCGACCGGAACCTTCGTGCACCCGGCGGCCGGACAAGCGCTTGACGATCTCTTCGTCATCCACGGCAATTTCCAGCACGTGATCGATGGTGATATCTGCATCGAGCAGTGCCTGCGCCTGCGGAATGGTGCGGGGGAAGCCGTCAAACAGGAAGCCATTGGCGCAGTCGGGTTCGGCAATACGCTCCTTGACCAGGGCGATAATCAGGTCGTCTGACACCAGTTTCCCGGCCGCCATAACGTCCTTCGCCTGCAGTCCCAGCGGAGTACCCGCCTTCACGGCAGCGCGCAGCATATCGCCAGTGGAGATCTGCGGAATGCCGAACTTCTCTGTAATGAACTGAGCTTGAGTGCCCTTGCCGGCCCCCGGCGCCCCCAAGAGAATGATTCGCATAGTCAGAAAGCCTCCAATACTGTTGACGAGCTAATGCCCAGCGCGCCAAAAGAGCGCTACCTTACACGCAGACCCCAACTTGGGCAAGGTGGAGGGGCCGGCCCACTGCCACCCCGGCCATTGCCCCGCGGCGCCGTGTCCGGTCACGCCCACCCGGCTATCCTTGTCAGTGCCCGACTGACGAAATTATGACCAACCGATGAAGATTGCCATCTATAGCACGCGCCCGTACGACCAGCTCTACTTCGATCGCTATAACCGCCAATTCGGCCACGAACTGCACTACTTCGACACGCATCTCGACGCGGAAACCCTGGTTCTGAGCAAGGGCGCGCCAGCGGTCTGCGTCTTCGTCAACGATCCGGTGCACGAACCGCTGCTGAAGTCGATGCGCGACCAGGGCATCACGATGCTGGCTCTGCGCTCTGCTGGCTTCAATCATGTGGACATTCGCGCCGCCAATGACCTCGGCATACTGGTCGCCAATGTACCCGGTTATTCCCCTTACGCGGTGGCCGAGCACGCGGTGGCGATGATTCTCTGCCTGATCCGGCGATTGGTGCGCGCCCATGCACGGGTGCGCGAGGGGAATTTTTCCCTGAACGGCCTGATGGGGTTTGACCTGCATGGCAAAACCGTGGGCATAGTCGGCACCGGCAAGATCGGCACAGTGTTCGCGCACATCATGCGCGGCTTCGGCTGCCAGTTGCTGGGCGTCGACCCGGTGGAGAGTCGGGCCTGCCGCGACCTGGGCCTGCAATATGTGTCGCTGCAAACGCTGTGCCGCCAGTCCGACATCATCTCCCTGCACTGCCCGCTGTCAGCGGAAACCCGATATATGATCGATGACGCGGCCATTGCGGACATGCGCGAGGGTATCTGCCTGATCAACACGTCGCGCGGTGCCGTGGTCGATACCGCGGCAGTAATCCGTGCGCTCAAATCCGGGAAAATTGGCTATCTGGGGCTCGACGTGTACGAGGAGGAAGAAGACCTGTTTTTCGAGGACCTCTCGGATACGGTTCTTGGAGACGATGTGTTTGCGCGACTATTGACCTTCAACAACGTGCTGATCACCGGCCACCAGGCTTACTTCACCCGCGAAGCCATTTCCAACATTGCCAAGACGACACTGGCGAATGTGGCGGAGTTTGAACAGAGTGGCCAGTGCACAAATCAGCTGATCGCCACTTAACTAGTCTTCCGCGTCCTTGGCTTTATCCCAGAGTTTATCCAGCTCGTCGAGACTGGCATCCGCCGGCTGCCGCCCCTGTTGGGTCAGTTCCGCCTCTACCGCATTGAAGCGCCGCTCGAACTTGCGGTTGCAGTGGCGCAGGGCCGTTTCCGGATCCACTTTCAGGTGACGCGCTGCATTGACGCAGGAGAACAGCAGGTCTCCCAGTTCCTCGCGCGCGTGCTCGCGGTCGCCCGCGGCGATTGCCTCGCGCAGCTCGGCGAGCTCCTCCTCGATCTTGGCCAGCACACCGTCGATACTCGGCCAGTCGAAGCCGACGCGGGCGGCGCGCTTTTGCAGTTTGGCGGCGCGGGTCAGCGCGGGCAGGCCCAGGGCGACACCGCCCAGGGTACCGCCTTCGCCCTTGGCATCGCGCTCGCCGGCCTTGATAAGCTCCCAGTTCTCCTTGACCTGTGCCTCGTGGATGGCATCAGCCCGGTTGTCGCCATAGAGGTCGCCGCTGGGAAACACATGCGGGTGGCGGCGCAGCAGCTTGCGCACCAGGGTGTCGACGATGCGGGGGAAGTCGAAATGGCCCACTTCGCGGCCGAGTTGGGCATAGAAAATGACCTGGAACAGCAGATCGCCGAGCTCTTCCTGCAGGTGCTCATAATCCTCGGCCTCGATGGCCTCGGCAACTTCGTAGGACTCCTCGATGGTAGAGGGCACTATGGTGGCGAAAGTCTGCTTGAGATCCCAGGGGCAACCGCCCTCGGGATTGCGCAGCTGGGCCATCAGGTTGAGCAGGTCTTCGACGGTGTATTTGTCCGGCACAGTGAAATTCCATTATTTCCAATCGAGTGGTTAGTTCCCAAGTCCTTTAAACAACGCCGGGGCGGCCCTGGTGCCGGGGGCCGCCCGCTCAACAGCCTCATCGGCAAATGTTTCACGTGCGCCCCCCGGCACCAGGGCCTTCGCATTGACCCTCGGTTTTATTTCCCGGCCCTAGTGCAGTATGCGGCGTTTTGCCGAGGCCACATTGGGCAACTGGTTGATGCGGTGCAGCACTCGGCTCAGTTCCTCGAAATTGTGGATCTCCGCGGTCAGCACCATGTCCACCGTGTGCTTGTGTTTATTGGAGCGGGTCTGCATGGCGGTAATGTTGATCCGCTGGCTGTCGAGCATCGTCGTGATATCCCGCAGCAGGCCGTGGCGGTCGTAGGCCTCGATCATGATTTCGACCGAGTAGAGTTCCTTGGGCTTTTCCGCCCACTCCACCTGCAGCACCCGCTCGGACTCCTCCGCCTGCATGCGCAGCATATTGGCGCAGTCCTTGCGGTGAATGGACACGCCGCGGCCGAGGGTGATATAGCCCATGATGTCGTCGCCGGGTACCGGGTTGCAGCAGCGGGCGATATGGGTCATCAGGTTGCCGACACCGTCGATGTACACATCCGCCTTGCCCTCGCCGCGCGCCACCGGCGCGGTCAGCGACGGCACCGGCTCGACGCGGTCGACCCTGACCATGCGCTGGGCGGTATTCAGCACCTGGCCCACACCGATATCCCCGGCACCGACGGCGGCATAGAGGTCGTCCAGCGAGTGCATGTTCAGTTTCTTGGCGAGCTTTTCGAATTTGAAATTCACCAGCGCCAGCTGCTTGAACTCGCCGTCGAGGATACTGCGGCCGTCGGCGATATTCTGGTCGCGGGCCTGCTGCTTGAACCAGTGAATGATCTTGGCGCGGGCGCGGGAGGTGGTGATATAGCCCATGCCGGCGGAGAGCCAGTCGCGGCTCGGCGCCTCGCGCCTGCCGGTGAGGATTTCCACCTGGTTGGCGGTCTGCAATTCGTGGTTCAGCGGCACTATGCGCCCATCCACCTTGGCGCCGCGGCAGCGGTGGCCGATTTCCGTGTGGATCTTGTAGGCGAAGTCCAGCGGCGTGGCGCCGCGCGGCAGGTCCACCACGTGGCCGTCCGGAGTAAAGACGTAAATGCGGGTGTCGATATCGCTGGCTTGCAGGTCGTCCTGCAGCGGGTTGCCGCCCACCTCCTCGTGCCAGTCGAGCACCTGGCGCAGCCAGGAGATTTTCTGCTCGTAGCCGTCCACACCTTCCGATTTCTGATCGGTGCCCTTGTAGCGCCAGTGGGCGCAGACCCCGTACTCGGCTTCCTCGTGCATGGCGACGGTGCGGATCTGTACTTCCAGCACCTTGCGCTCCGGACCGATTACCGCGGTGTGCAGTGAGCGGTAGCCGTTCTCTTTCGGCGAGGCGATGTAATCGTCGAACTCGTTCGGGATGTTGCGCCACAGGTTGTGCACTATGCCGAGCACCGCGTAGCAGTCGCGCACCGTGGGCACCAGGATACGCACCGCGCGGATGTCGTAGACCTGGGAGAAACCGATATTCTTGCGGCGCATCTTGCGCCAGATGCTGTAAATATGTTTTGCGCGGCCGTAGACATCGCCATGGATATCCGCGCGCGCCAGTTCATCGCGCAGAAGCTGCAACACCTCGTCGATGTATTTCTGCCGCGCCAGGCGCTTTTCGTCCAGCAGTTTGGCGATCTGTTTGTAATCGTCCGGCTCCAGATAGCGGAAAGAGAGATCCTCGAGTTCCCACTTGATATGACCGATGCCCAGGCGGTGCGCCAGCGGCGCGTAGACGTCGGCCACTTCGCGCGCGACCCTTTTGCGCTTGGCCGGCTCGGCATTTTTCGCCGCGCGGATGGCACAGGTACGCTCGGCCAGCTTGATCAGTGCGACCCGCACGTCGTCCACCAGCGCCACCAGCATACGGCGGATATTTTCCGAGTGTTCCTCCACCGCGACGCTGCGGCTCACCCCGCCGGTGTCGGCACTGCGACTGCGGATGGCCGCCATGCGCAGCACACCGCGGATCAGCTTGGCGACAGTCTTGCCGAACTCCTCTTCAACGGTCTTCAGCGGCAGGCGCTTTTCCCGCACCGCCCGGTAGAGCACGGCCGCGCACAGGGCCTCGGCATCGATCTGCAGGTCGGCGAGTATCTCGGCCATTTCCAGGCCAGTGGCAAAACTGCTGGCGCCCTCGGCCCAGATGTTCTCCGCGGCGATCGCCCGCTTCTCGGCATCGGCACTCATCTCGGCGGCGCGGCGCAGCGTAACCAGGGCACCGCCGTCGAGTCCGGCCAGCGTCTGGACGTGTCGCAGCCAGGACTCCAGATCCAGCTCGCCGTCACCGCCGAACGAGTGATGTTTTCTTACTTGAACCATGTATTGGGGTCAGCCCCTGATTAGTTATTGTCGAACAGGCCGGAAGACAGGTAGCGATCGCCCCGATCGCAGACGATCGCGACGATGGTCGCATGCTCGACCTCCGCCGACAGGCGCAGGGCACCGGCCACGGCCCCGCCGGAGGAGACGCCGCAGAAGATGCCCTCCTCCCGGGCGAGCCGGCGCGTCATCTCCTCCGCCTCGCGCTGATCCATATCCATGACCCGATCCACTTCCTCGGGCACGAAGATTTTCGGCAAATAGGCCTCCGGCCAGCGGCGGATGCCGGGAATGCTGGAGCCCTCGGTGGGCTGCAGACCGATAATCTGAATCTCCGGGTTCCGCTGCTTCAGGTAGCGGCCGCAGCCCATGATGGTGCCGGTGGTACCCATGGAGGACACGAAATGGGTGATGCGACCGTCCGTCTGGCGCCAGATCTCCGGGCCGGTACCCTCGAAGTGCGCGCGCGGATTGTCGTCATTGGCGAACTGGTTCAGCACCAGGCCGCGGCCTTCCGCTTGCATTTGCAGTGCCAGGTCGCGCGCGCCCTCCATGCCCGCTTCGGCGCTCACCAGAATCAGCTCGGCACCATAGGCGGTCATGGCCGCCTTGCGCTCGTCGGTGGCGCTCTCCGGCATGATCAGCACCATGCGGTAGCCCTTGATCGCCGCGGCCATCGCCAGGGCGATGCCGGTGTTGCCGCTGGTGGCCTCGATCAGGGTATCGCCGGGGGCGATCTGGCCGCGGGCTTCGGCGCGGTTGATCATCGACAGCGCGGGGCGGTCCTTGACCGAACCGGCAGGATTATTCCCCTCCAGCTTGAGCAGGATCGTATTGCTGGTATCTCCCGGCAGGCGCTGCAGCCGCACCAGCGGCGTGTTGCCTACGCAGTCGGCAATCGTGGGGTAATCCATAGTGCAATCCGGTGCAAACAAGATGTAAAAGTTTAGTGGTGCGCCATTCTACCTTCCCGGCACCGCCCTGCGAACCTCGGTCATATACCCTTTCGTTAGGGCCTGTTAACACTAAGTTCGATAGCCGCGTTGCCGCTCCAAAACGGGCCAGGCAAGGCGCAAGGGCCGAAGGCGCCGCGAATGCGTGGAGCGGCTGGGCGCGTGGTTTAGCAAGCTAAATGAGCGACGAGCAACGCTGCATGGCCCGTTTTGGGGCGCAACCCGAAGGGACGGGGCCGTTTTTCCCCAATGCGGCGTTGCAGTCCGCTTAGGTGGAATAACCACACGGCGCTCACTGCGCCTTGCCTTGAGACCAAATTGCGGGGAGCAATTGGGCGCTGCGAAGCTGCCCGCAGGGTTGGGCGCAGGGATGGGCCCAACACAAAACGGCCTCCGCCGCGGCCATCGAATTTAGTGTTAACAGGCCCTGGTGGCATATGCTGCCGATAGGAGTAGAATCGGACAAAAATAGTCCAATCACATATCAATTCGCCATGGCCGCATCCAAGTTCCCGCAACCGGCACCGGAGTCGCCGCCCCGCCTGCGCTCCCTGCGCGCGATCATGTTTCGCTTTACCCTGGCCCCGGCGCTGGTACTGGCACTGATACTCGGCGTGGTGTTTACGCTGCAGCAGATGCACGACCGCCGCCAGCTGCTGCTGAGCCACGGCCGCGCCAGCGCGGAGCAGCTCGCGGAGCTGATTGTACTGAGTGGAGGGCAGCCCACCGAGGTGCGCATGGAGTGGCTGCACCAGAGCCTGCTCGCCCTGATGCTGGAAAAGGATATGGTGCGCTCGGTGCAGGTCTATTCCACCGAGGCCACCCCGGACAAACCGTTGGATGCGAACAGCGGCCTGCGCCTGCTGGTCGGTGTGGGACCGCGGCCGCGCAGCCCGCTCAGTGCCGCTGACCTAGGGGGCGGGGAGCCATTCGTCTTCGAGGACAAAGAAAGCCTGCAGGTGCTGCATCCCCTCAAGGGCAGACCCCGGCACTGCTGGATCGCGATCGAGCTGCATCGACCCTACTTCCTGGTAGGCACCTATCAGGTGTTACTGATCGGCCTGTTGTGCGTGATCATCTGCACCCTGGCGGCACTGGTCTGGTCGGTGTTTCTGTCGGAGCGTTTTGCCCACAGCCTCATCCGGCTGGGCCAGGTCATAGAGGCCATCGGCCGCGGCCAGTTCGACAGGCGTGTAGAAAAGACGGAAACCCGGGAACTCGCGCTGCTCGCCGGGCAGATCAATGAGATGGCAGACAATCTCTCCAGCTACCAGCGGGAGTACAAAGCCAACCTGCTGCAGTCGATGGAAGACCTGCGACAGTCGATGGACAGCATGGAAGAGCAAAACATCGAGCTGGACCTGGCCCGCAAGAAAGCACTGGAAGCGAGCCGGGTGAAGTCCACCTTCCTCGCCAATACCAGCCATGAAATCCGCACACCGCTGAACGGTATCATCGGATTTACCAACCTGCTGCTGAAAACCGATATCGACGAACTGCAACAGGACTACCTGCAGACCATTCTGCGCTCGTCGGAAAACCTGCTCACCACCATCAACGACATACTGGATTTCTCGCGGATCGAATCCGGTAATCTGGTGCTCGACCACATACCGATGAACCTCGGCCAGCTGCTCGAGGAGACTCTGCAGATACTCGCACCCTTCGCCTATGAGCAGCGGCTGGAACTGGTGCCGCTGATCGACGCGCAGCTGCCAAACACCCTGGTCGGCGATCCGCTGCGCATCAAACAGATATTGACGAACCTGGTCGGCAACGCGGTGCGCAGTTCTGAAGATGGCAATATTCCGGTGCGCATCAGCGTGCAGAGCGGCAAAGACTCGGAACTGATGATTCGCATCAGCGTCACTGACCTCGGCAACCGTATCGATGACCTGAGCCGCCGCGAACTGCACCAGGTACTCGTCAGCAAGACCCAGCCGCAGAGCCAACAGATCAGCAGCAACGGCCTGGGCCTGGCCATTGCCCGCAGCCTGGTGGAACGCATGCGCGGCAGCATCGGTATCGACGATGCCGCCGGCGGCGGCAGCACTTGCTGGGTGCTGTTGCCACTACTACTCGAGCGCAGCCGCACGATACCGCTGCGTGAACAGTTCCCCGCCTGCCGCCTGTTGCTCGCCGATCCGAATCGAATGACGCGGATGCAGGTGGCCCAGCTGCTGAAACAATGGCAGGTGGAACCCGTGGAGCTTGCGGATTGCGATACGCTGCAACCGGCCATTGAGCAGATGTGGCGCCACGACGCCCTGCCCGATGCGGTGATTATCGACACCGCGATTGCCAGTGCCGGCGGCGACACCGACAGGGGAGACTTCGACGCATTCATTGGCACCGTCCAATCACTGGTGGATACCTACCAGTGCCGGGTGATCGTACAGGGCTCTCCGGTGGAGCTGCGCCGCTGCTACGAGCGGCTGCGCACCCGTGTCCTCACCTTCCTCGGCAAGCCGGTTACCCGCGACAATCTGCTGCGCGCGCTCAAGAGAGTTGCGCCGCAACAGCCCCACAACCGCCCCAGCGGCATTCACCCGGCCCTGCCCTGGCCTACAGCACCGCGAGTGCTGGCAGTGGACGACCACGAGGCCAACCGCCTGCTGGTGAGCGAGTTGCTGCGCGCCCAAGGTATAGACGCGACCATCGCCGCCAGTGGTGAGGAAGCGCTGACACTGTGGCGTCAGGCCGGAGAGCAGGGACAGGGTTTTGATCTGATATTCATGGACATCCAGATGCCCGGAATGAACGGCATCGAAGCCACGCGCCGCATCCGCGAGCAGGAGCAAGGCCGTCGCATACCGATCATCGCCCTCACCGCACACGCGGGCGCCGAAGAGAAGGCGCGACTGCTCTCCGCCGGCCTCGACGACTACCTGAGCAAACCTGTCAGCCAAGCGCAGCTCTCCCATATGATCAGGCGCTGGATGAAAATACTGGCCCCGGCGCTGGCGGCGGAAAACCACAGTCTGGAACGCCTGCGCCTGGTGGATATCGGCGAGAGCCTCAGCCTCAGCAACAGCGATGCACGACTGGCCAGGGACATGCTGCAGATGCTGATCAAGGGGCTGGTGTCCGACGAGCAGGAACTGCACCGGCTGCACGCCAGCGGGGATCACAAGGGGATGTTCGAACTGGTGCACCGCGTGCACGGCGGCTGCTGTTATTGCGGTGTCCCGCGCCTGCGCGAGGCCACCTGCCGGCTGCAGGAGGAGTTGCGCCCGCTGCAGAACCGGGAGTCCGCGGAAATCAACGGCCAGAGCGTTGAGGCGGTAATGCGGGAAGTGCGCGCGCTGCGCGAGTGGGCTTCGGAGCAGGACCTGGATGCGCTGTTCGGGCTAGAGCGGGAAGACGCGGTTAGCGATTAGTGCAGTCGTGATGTCGATGTAGGAGCGGCCCATGGCCGCGATCGGACTTGCAGGAGTCTCCAGACTTCAATCGCGGCCATGGGCCGCTCCTACGGCAAAGTCCGGAATCCCGCTCATTTTCCCTCGAATATTACAAAGGCCAGGGCAAAGTCCTTCTCGTCCGACAGGGTCAGATGAATCCGCCCCACCCCCATCGCATCGGCGCGTGCCCTCGCTTCACCGGACAAAAATACCTGCGGTGCCTCGCCCCGGCGGCGGCGCACCTCGATATGCTGCCAGGAAATGCCGGCGCCAATACCGGTGCCCAGCGCCTTGCCCAGCGCCTCCTTGGCGGCGAAGCGCTTGCACAGGTAGGCGGCGCGGTTCGGAATCGCCAGCTCATGGAAAGCCGCCCGCTCCCCCTCCGACAGCACCCGCTCGACAAAGCGGTCGCCGAAGCGGCGCCAGGCGGCTTCGATGCGGGTGAGGCTGCAGATATCGGTGCCGATGCTAACGATCATTGTTGTGGTAAACCTGTCGGAAAAGTTCGCGGCTCTGCAGTGGCTTATCGCCCAGCAGCGGGCCCAGCAATAGGCGCGTCAGCCTTTTCGCCGGCGCCAGCAGAGCAGGCGCGAATTCGCCACTCTGCAGTGCCCGCTCCAGCGCCAGCAGGTCAGCGCCGGGAAATTCACCGACGACCTGCCGCCCATTGCGCTCGCGGTACACCGGCACGAAACCGGTTTCATGTTCTAGCCGGTAGTCTGTGTCGGCCGTTACCGGCTCCTGACTGAGGGCGCAGTGGCTCAACTGGGGGCAACTGCCGAGCTCCGACAGCAACTGCAGTTCGAAACGCCGCAGTGGTGCCTCGAGTTGCTCCGCCCGGCTGCCGTCCAGTTGCGCCAGCGCCTCTAGCAGCCCCTGGTAGCAGGCGAACAGTTCATACTGCGCTTCACCCACTGGCAGCAGACGCACCAGCAGTTCGTTGGCGTAGAGACCGGCGTACACAGCCCTGCCCTTAAGCCACAGCGCGCTGCCGGCATTTTCCACCGGGCCCAGGGTCTTCAGCTCACCGCGGCCGAGCAGCGAGACCAGGAGCGGCGAAAAGGGCTGCAGCGACTGCTGCCGGCGCTGCTTGTCGCGCCTGGCGCCCCGCGCGACACAGCCAATCCGGCCGAACTCCGGCGTCAGCAGTTCCAGAATCAGACTGGAGTCGCTGTAGGGGCGCGAGTGCAGGATATAGGCGGGTTGCAGTGATTGCTGTGTCGCCATGGCGTCGTCAGGGCAGATGCTCGATCGGGCCCGGCAGCGTCACCCAGTGGTGCATGTGCTCCTCATAGATGGACGCCGGTGGTGCCGGGAAATTCGGGTCCGCGAAGGCGCCCACCGGTACGCCGATCAGCGCCGGTTCAATATCCAGCCGCAGATACACAGTGGCGCCGCAGTGGGGGCAGAAATGAAAGCGGATCCGGTTGCCGCTGTCCGCGGTGCGGACATATTCGCTGCTATCGCCCTGCAGGGTCACGCGATCCGCCGGAAAGCGCGCCTGCACGCCGAACACGCTGCCGGTGCGGCGCTGGCAGGCGAGGCAGTGACAAATCGAGATCCGCACCGGCTCACCCCGCGCCACCAGCCTGAGTTGTCCGCAGCTGCACGCCGCTTCCCTGACATTCATGCCGTTGCCTCTGGGCCCGTCACTCGTCCCGGTAGCCGAGACTGCGCAGGGCGCGCTCGTCGTCAGACCAGCCGGATTTTACTTTGACCCACAGGTTGAGCATGACCTTGCTGTCAAACAGGCGCTCCATGTCTTCGCGCGCCTGGCTGCCGATCTGCTTGATGCGCTCGCCCTTGTTGCCGATGATGATGCGCTTCTGTCCTGCGCGCTCCACCAGTATCGCGGCGCTGATATGCAGGATGGGGCCGTCCTGGCTGAACTCCTCCACTTCCACCGTGACCTGGTAGGGCACTTCGGCACCCAGTTGACGCATGATCTTCTCACGCACGATTTCCGCAGCGAGAAAACGCGAGCTGCGGTCGGTAATCTGATCTTCGGGGAAGAAGTGCTGCCCCTCCGGCAGGTGCTGCAGTATCACCTGTTCCAGCGTGTCCAGATTGGTACCGCGCAGGGCGGAAATAGGCACTATCTCCGCTTTAGGGTGGCTCTCGGCCAGGGCCTGCAACTGCGGCAACAGGTCCCCCTTGTCCTCCAGCTGGTCCACCTTGTTGACGGCGATAATCAGCGGGCACTTGATACCCCGCAACTTATCGGCCACCAGCTGATCGCCTTCGGTCCAGCGGGTGCGCTCCACCACGAATACCACAACATCCACGTCGCGCGCGGCACTCGCCGCCGCGCGGTTCATGTAGCGGTTGATGGCCTTTTCCTGGTCGGCGTGCAGGCCGGGTGTGTCCACAAAGATGATCTGGTTCGGCCCCTGCGTCTTGATGCCGAGCATATTGTGGCGGGTGGTCTGCGGCTTGCGCGAGGTAATCGCCAGCTTCTGCCCCAGCAGGTGGTTCAGCAGCGTGGACTTGCCCACATTGGGGCGGCCGACGATGGCGACATAGCCACAGCGGGAGGGTTGGTCGTTCAAATAAGTTCTCCGAAAAATGGTCCCCGGTTCTTCAATTCTAAGAAACAGTGGGGGCGACCCTGCTACCGAAGGCCTCTTGCGGGACACGCCGTGAATCCATCCCTGGAGGCTTGTCGGCGAGGTCCCTCTCGCCAACAGTCCCGCAAGAGGCCTTCGGTATCAGGGCCTTGGCGTCCGAGACCTGTCTCTGTTTCCTTTCCCCAGGTGCCGAATTTGGAATCCCGACAAATTGTAGGATTAGTTTTGCCCGGTCAGGCGGTTGTAGGCCTCGGTGGCCGCGGCCTTCTCCGCGGCCCGGCGGCTGCTCGCCTCGCCGCGCACTGGTTTGTTCAGGCCGCTGACCTTGCACTCCACCACAAACTGCTGGGAGTGCTCTGCACCGGCGACATCCACCACGGTGTACTCCGGTAGCGGCTTCTGACGCGCCTGCAGCCATTCCTGCAAGCGTGTCTTGGGATCCTTGGCGGTATCCAGCGACAGGTCCTGCAGCCGTGGCGCGTACCAGGCCAACACCCGCTCGCGGGCGGTGTCGAGGCCGGCGTCCAGATAGATGGCGCCGATCAGGGCCTCCACTGCATCGGCGAGAATCGACGCGCGGCGGAAACCGCCGCTCTTCATTTCTCCCTCGCCGAGACGCAGGCAGTCGCCGATTTCCATCTCTCGCGCCAGTTTCGCCAATGTCTCGCCGCTGACCAGCTGGGCGCGCAGGCGGCTGAGCTGCCCTTCCCGCCCCTGGGGAAACTGTTCGAACAGGGCGGCACCGATGGTAAAGCCGAGTATGGAGTCGCCGAGAAATTCCAGCCGCTCGTTGTTGCGGCTGCCGTGGGAACGGTGGGTCAGCGCCAGCTCCAGCAGGTCCCGGCGCTCAAAATTGTGGCCGAGGCGCTGGCACAGGCGCTCTAGCAGGAGGTCAGTCACGTTTGCGGAATTGCTCCAAATCTACCAGCGGCTCACAGCAGAGCTCCGGCTTGGCGGTGTTGAGCTGTTTGTCGAATTTCATCACCACATCCACGTTTTGAAACAGCGGCTGGCGCAGCTCATAGTCCACGCTCACCAGCATACTGTCCGCTCCGCGGATGACCTGCACCGCCTTGGTGGGCTCGCCGCGCACATTGTTGATCAGGAAGTAGCGATCGAGTTCGCTCTTGATCTGCCCGCGGGTCATATCGCGCAGACCGGGGTTCTCGGCCAGCGTTTTCAGACCTTCGTCTACATAGTAGGCGTCGATATAGGCCGGCCCCATCTTGGACACACAGGTCAGGATAAAACCGAAAACCGCCACAATCAGCATCAGGCTCCAGTAACTCATGCCCCGCTGGCGGCGAAGAGTAGAACGGATATGCGTACCCATGGAATCACCCTCGATCATTATTGCTGTAGTTTGTTCGATCGTAACTCTTCTATCACGAAACGCTTATAGGAAAGCGGTTACTGGATTGTGCCTACACGGCTGAAGCTGGGCAAACTCAACAGCTGATCCCAGTGCATCCAGATGGCGAAGGCCTTGCCCACCACGTCCCGCTCCGGCACAAAACCCCAGGCGCGGCTGTCCAGGCTGTTATCGCGGTTGTCGCCCATCATGAAGTAGTGCCCTTCCGGCACGGTGGCACTGAAGTTGCTGTAACGGCTGGGCATGATGTCCCTGGCCATCAGGTGGCGCCGGCCGTAAATCTCCTCCCACACCACTTCTACCTGCGGGCTGGCCGGTGGCAGCGCCTGGATCAGTTCCTGCGAGGCCCGTTCGCCGTTGATATAGAGCACATTGTTCTTCACTTCTATCCTGTCGCCCGGCAGTCCGATCACCCGCTTGATAAAGTAGGTATCGTTCATGTGCGGCGGGAAGAACACCATCACATCGCCGCGCTGCGGCTCACCGATATCCACCACCTTGGTGCGCGACACCGGCAGGCGCAGGCCGTAGGCGTACTTGTTCACCAGAATGAAATCCCCCACCTGCAGTGTCGGCACCATGGAGGCGGAGGGAATCTGGAATGGCTCGACGATAAAGGAGCGCAGCACGAATACGATCGCCAGCACCGGGAAGAAGGACTTGGCATATTCCACCAGCACCGGTTCTTCCGCCCGCTCTCCGGCCTTTTGCCGACGCTTGCGCGCGAAAAACAGGCTATCAATCAGCCAGATAGCACCGCTGATGATCACCAGCCAGAGCAGGATTAGGGGGAAGTTAATATCCATTCACTATTCTCTACTGTCCCTTCAAACCTTCAGCAGGGCGCACGGGCGCCCTACTGATCTACTTTCAGCACGGCCAGGAAGGCCTCCTGCGGCACTTCCACACGACCGATCTGCTTCATGCGACGCTTGCCCGCCTTCTGCTTTTCCAGCAGCTTTTTCTTGCGCGTCACGTCACCACCGTAGCACTTGGCGGTAACGTTCTTGCGCAGTGCCTTGACCGTTGTGCGCGCAATCACCTGGCCGCCGATGGCTGCCTGGATGGCCACGTCGAACATCTGCCGCGGGATAAGCTCTTTCATCTTCTCCGCCATGGCGCGGCCCTTCTGCGGGGCGTTCTCGCGATGCACGATCAGTGCGAGCGCATCGACCCGGTCGCCGTTGATCAGAATATCAAGGCGCACCAGTTTTGCAGCCTCGAATCGCACAAAACCGTAGTCCAGCGAAGCGAAGCCGCGGCTGACGGATTTCAGCCGGTCGAAGAAGTCCATCACCACTTCGCTCATGGGCAGCTCGTAGCGCAGGGATACCTGGCTACCTACGTACTGCATGTCCTTCTGAATACCCCGCTTCTCCACGCAGAGGGTGATCACATTGCCCAGGTACTCCTGCGGCACCAGGATGTTAACTTCGGCAATGGGCTCGCGCATCTCGTCGATGGAGCCGATTTCCGGCAATCGTGACGGGTTGTCCACCATCACGACGGTACCGTCGTTCTGCACCACTTCGTACACCACCGTCGGTGCCGTGGTGATCAGATCCAGGTCGTACTCACGCTCCAGGCGCTCCTGAATGATCTCCATGTGCAGCATGCCGAGGAAGCCGCAGCGGAAGCCGAAACCGAGCGCATCGGAGGTCTCCGGCTCGTAAAACAGCGAGGCGTCGTTCAGGGACAGCTTCTCCAGCGCGTCGCGGAAAGCTTCGTAGTCGTCGGAACTGACCGGGAAGAGGCCGGCGTAGACCTGCGGCTTCACCCTCTGGAAGCCGGGCAGCATGGCCACTTCGTCGGCGCCCTTGGCGTGCGTCAGGGTGTCGCCCACCGGCGCGCCGTGGATGTCCTTGATACCCGCCACCACAAAGCCCACTTCGCCGGCGCGCAGCGCGCCGGTCACCTTGCGCTTGGGCGTAAAGATACCCACCTCGTCGACCACATGGGCGCGACCAATCGACTTGGTCACAATCTTGTCCTTGATCTTCAGGGTGCCCTGCACCACGCGCACCAGCGACACCACCCCCAGGTAGCTGTCGAACCAGGAGTCGATAATCAGCGCCTGCAGCGGTGCGTTCACATCGCCCCGCGGCGGCGGTACCCGGCGCACCAGGTCTTCCAGCACGTCTTCGACGCCGAGACCGGACTTGGCGCTGCAGCGGGTCGCCTCGGTGGCGTCGATACCGATGATGTCCTCGATTTCCTCCGCGACCTTGTCCGGGTCCGCCTGGGGCAGGTCCATCTTGTTCAGGACCGGAATCACCTCGAGTCCCTGCTCGATGGCGGTGTAGCAGTTGGCCACCGATTGGGCCTCCACGCCCTGGGCGGCGTCCACCACCAGCAGGGCTCCCTCGCAGGCGGCCAGGGAACGGGACACCTCATAGGAGAAATCCACGTGTCCCGGGGTGTCGATGAAGTTCAGCTGGTAGGTTTTGCCATCGCGCGCGGTGTAGTCCAGGGTCACACTCTGGGCCTTGATGGTGATACCGCGCTCCCGCTCCAGCTCCATGCTGTCCAGCACCTGCGCGGCCATCTCGCGGTCGGAGAGGCCGCCACAGACCTGGATAAAGCGGTCCGCCAGGGTGGATTTGCCGTGGTCGATGTGGGCAATAATGGAGAAATTGCGGATATGGGAGAGATCTGAGGCCACTGCGGAATAAAAATCCTTGGAAAATCAAAATGTTAGCCGGCAAGCGTGCCGGCTGTGTGGCGCAAGTCTATCAGGAACAATGCGGAATGCGGAGTGCGGAATGCGGAATGCGCGGCCAGCCACGTGAGCAACTGCAAAATACTGGCCGCGACCCAGCTTTCAGGACATCGGAAGCCGGGGCGCGGCCGGAGATCCTCTTCAAAGCACAGGATCAGCTCGCGCATTCATCATTCCGCATTCCGCAATCCGCATTAATCGTCTATCTGGATGGTGCGGAAGGTGGGCTGGCCGGCGCGGAAGAAGCGGATCGGCAGCAGCTCGTCTGCCGGCAGCTCCTTGACCACTGCCTGATACTCCTTCAGGTCTCCGACCGCGTCAAAGCCCAGCTGCGCGACGATATCGCCGCTGCGCAGGCCGGCCTTGGCACCGGGCTTGCCCGGAACCACCTGTTTGACGAGCACACCGGCATCCACATTCCAGCGCTGCTTGAGTGCCTCGGGAATCTCGTCGACCACCAGGCCCAGGCGCCCTCCCACATCGGCAGTGGGTTTGACCGAAGCCTGCTGCGTATCGTCTTCCTGTCCGGGAAGCGCGCCGACAGTGACCTCCAGTTTCATGCGCTCACCCTTGCGCATCAGATCCACCGGAACCTTGCTTCCCGGCCTGGTCTGGCCGACCACGTGGGGCAGATCGCCCTGCTCGAGGATCTTCTGGCCATTGAAGCGGAGGATGACGTCGCCCGCCAGAATACCCGCTGCCGCCGCCGGCGCGCCGGCTTCAACCTGCGCCACCAGGGCGCCGGCAGGTTTGCCGATCCCCATGGCTTCCGCCAGGTTGCGATCCACATCCTGAATACCCACGCCGAGCCAACCGCGGTCAACGCGACCCTTGTCCTTCAACTGGGCCACCACATCGCGCGCCAGACTCGCGGGAATCGCAAAGGAGAGGCCGATGGAACCACCGCTGCGGGTATAGATCTGCGAGTTGATGCCGACCACTTGCCCTTTCAGATTGAACAGCGGGCCACCGGAGTTACCGGGGTTGATGGCCACGTCGGTCTGGATAAAGGGCACGTAGTTCTCCCGGCTTTCGTTGGGAATGCTGCGGCCCATGGCACTGACGATACCGGCACTGGCGGAATAGTCGAGACCAAAGGGGGAACCGATCGCAACGACCCACTCGCCCACTTCCAGCTCTTCGGAATCGCCCCACTGAGCCGGCTTCAGGTCGTCGGCCTCAATCTTCAGCAGTGCCAGGTCGGAACGGGAGTCGGTGCCGATGACTTTGGCTTCGTACTCGCGACGGTCGGTCAGGGTCACCGTGACCTCATCGGCACCCTCCACCACATGGTTGTTGGTGACTATGTAGCCGTCGGCAGAAATGATGAAACCCGACCCCATGCTCGCGACGGGGCGCTGCTGGCGGCGCGGCTCCAGCAGATGGCGGAAGATATCCGGGATTTCCTGCTGGTATTGCGGCGGCAGGCCACCCCGCGCCGCCTGGCTGCGTTCCATGGTGTTGATTTTCACCACCGCAGGAGAATTCTCCTTGATCAGGTCGGTGAGCTCAGGCAGTCCCCGGGCGCTCGCGGCGCCCGATATCAACAGGCAGAGAACTAACAAGTACTGCGTGTAGCGTTTAACCATAGGTTTGTTACCCCTAATGATCCCTTCTACTATGAAGTCAATGGTATTTGAATCCCCTTCAGGGCCACTTGCAGAAAATGTGGACTCCCGGGGAGACATTCAAGTTACTCATTAGTGGCGATCTGGCCACGAAAGTTCTCCCATATTATGTAAAACAATGTAAAGGGCGTCATATGTCCCCGCTGCGCCCGCGCACCGAGCGCGGACACTTCTGCCATCCGCGTCTGCAGTACGGTCACTCCGAACTGGGTGCGCCGCTGTTTTACTTTCCCGCCCAGACCGGTAACGACCACGGCATCGTCATGGCCGGCACCCACGGTGATGAAGTGGCTGCGGTGGTGGCGCTGTCCTGCGCCCTGCGCGCACTGCCACCTTCGCTCTTGCGCCACCACGTGATACTCGCCGTCAACCCGGATGGCTGCCAGCTGGGTCTCAGGGCCAATGCCCGCGGTGTCGACCTGAATCGCAACTTCGCCACCGCTAACTGGGACGGCAGCGGCAGCGTCTACCGCTGGAACAGCGCCGCGGAAGAGCGCGACGTGCGCCTGAGCACCGGCAGCAGCGGCGGCTCGGAAGCGGAGACCCACGGCCTGTGCCAACTTATAGGCCAGTTGCAGCCCGCCTGGGCGGTATCCATTCACGAACCCCTGGCTTGCGTGGAGGACCCGGACGACAGCCCGCTGGGACAGAGGCTGTCCGAGAGCCTGGACCTGCCACTGGTCTCCGATGTCGGCTACCTGACCCCAGGATCCTTTGGCACCTGGTGCGCCGAGCGCAAATTGCCCTGTATCACCGTGGAGTTCCCCCCCATTTCCGCGGACGTTGCCAGTGAGGACTACCTGCAGGCACTGCTCGAACTGCTGACCTACGACCAGTAGACCCGCCCCGCGGCGAAACGCAGCGGCGGCTCCACATCCTTCGCCAGCCAGGTGGGGCCGTCGAGGTCGAGAAAACGCACTCTGTTCCCCAGCGGCCAGGCCGCCCGGATCGCGCGGGAGGTGCACAGCATACAGCCGAGCATCAACTCAAACCCCTGGGCCCTGGCCTCATCGGCCAGCGCCAGCGCCTCGGTGATGCCGCCCGTCTTGTCCAGCTTGATATTCACCATCTCGTAGCGGCCGCGCAGCCGGGGCAGGTCCTCGCGGGTGTGGCAGCTCTCGTCGGCACAGATGGGCAGCGGATGGGAAAAGGTTTCCAGAAAGGCATCGTCAGTGGCTGGCAGGGGCTGCTCCAGCATCGCCACGCCCTGCGCGCTCAGCTGGTGGCAGCGCTCCTGCAGGCTGGCGGTGGGCCAGGCCTCGTTGGCGTCGATCACCAGCTGCGCGCCGGGCGCCGCGCGGCGGACCGCGGTGACCCGCTCCTCCACTTGGCGGTCGTCCAGCTTCAGCTTGAGTACGGCGACCCCCTGCGCCACCGCGGCCAGTGCCGCCGCGGCCATTGCCTCGGGCGTATCGATTACCAGCGTCTGCACCGTGGGCAGGGATTCCGGCCCGGAGAAACCGGCGCCACTGCGCTTGGCCTCCCAGTCGGCGAGGGCGCAGTCCAGCGCGTTGCGCGCGGCACCGGCGAAGAGGCGTGACTGCAGCTGCGCCCGTGTCAAGCCCTGGGCCACTTCACACAGCAGCGGCTGCAGCTGCTGCAGCACCGATTCCACACTTTCGCCGTAGCGCGGATACGGCGTGCACTCGCCGACACCGGTCACCCCGTCGCCACTGACCTCCACCACGACCACCTGTGCCTCGGTACGGGCGCCGCGGGAAATGACGAAAGCGGTGCGCAGGGGCCAGCTTTCTGCATAGCAGCGAGCCTGCATAGGTAATCTCCGACAGGGTCTGGAGATAACAGTTTAGGTTAGGGTTACAGGGGTCTTGAAGGTTCGATGCGCAGCAGCAGCGGTGCGTAGGCGGGGTTGTCGGTGTGGCGGCGACTGTACCAGCGCACCAGCGCGGCACCGCCGATCAGGCCCACCACGGCACCGCCTATGGCGCCGCCCTCACCGGCCAGGCTTTCGCCCGCCAGCGCTGACAGCACCAGTGAGACAAGCGGTAGCAGATAGACCAGCAGGGCACTGCTGGCCAGGGCGTGCTCGGCGATGCCGATTACCGCGGTGTCATTGAGAGATATGTTGTCGGGATCCCAGCTGTTCAGGGCCACACGGACGCGTGTAGCGCCAGCGAGGGCGCCGCGGTTTGATAGATAGTCGCCCAGCAGGCCGGTGCCGCAGCCGGTCTTGGCCGAGCAGCCGTGGCAGCCGCTGCGCTGGATCGTCTCGACCCAGATGGCGCCCGGCTCGATGGCAACCACGCGGCCGCGCTCTTCGACCATGTCGGAATCCTTGATCAGCCTTCCACGGTGACGGCGCTCGCCACCCGTTGCGCGGTGGCATCGGGGATCTCACCGACTACAGTGACCGTATAGGCCACACCATCCACTTCTATGCGGTCCATATAGGCCACAGTGGCGCCGCGAATGGCGCGCCCCTTGAAATTCAATTCGGGCCCGAGTCGCTGCACAAACACGGTAAATACACTGAGCCCGTCGCTAAACACCAGCATATCGCCGTCGGAGAGGGGCTTGACCGACACCGGCTTGAAACCGTCCGGTACCCAGCTCAATTGCCAGCGGCTCTGCGATGTGCTGCAGGGGTTGTTGTTGTCCATGCGGCGGGCATCGGCGGACTGCGGTTGCAGATCGCTGTCCTGCACTGGCGATAGATCCAGCTGCACAAACTGATAGCGCTCCAGCACCCGGCCCTGGGCGCCCACCAGCATGGTCTTCAGTGGCAGGCCGGTCTCGCGGTCCAGGTTCACCACCAGCCCCAGCCGGTGCCGATCGCGCGGACGCGCTTCGATCACGACGGTATCGCGGTCGGCAATGCGCTCCTCCCCACGCAAAATAAACTGATAGGCGCGCTGAACCTCCTGCTGCCCCACCCGGCTCCAGAGCCCAGTGCGCGCTATCGGCCCGGAGGTACGCTCACAGTTCTTACCGCTGCCGTGGCTGATCAGCTCGCGCGGATCACCACTCAGGTAGCGCACTCGCTCCACCTGCTCGCCGTCGCGCACCGCGTGCACCACTTGCAGCGTTTCCAGTATGCCCGCGTGCTCGAAGGTCACCAGGCCCCGGTACTCGAGTTCGGTGACAGCCCGGGCCAGCTTGCCCAGCCACTGCTCCACTTCCACAGAGGCACTGCCGGCGATGGCGCTGTCGGCAATGGGATGGTCGGCGATGGCATTGTCGGCGGGCGGATTTTCGACAACGAAGTTATCGACTGCGGTGCTATCTACCGCAGAGCTATCTACCGCAGTGCCATCGACAACAGGGGTATCTGCAGAGGGGCTTCCACCGCCCAACTGCTGCGCATAGGCGGCCGGCGCCAGCAGAAATAGAGCCAACAAAAGATTGTTGGCTCTACGAATGGTACTGCCCAGATGGCTTCGCTCGTTGCCCGGTTCCCGCACGTTACATTCCCACCTCTTCACCGTAAGTGGCGCGGGCGAAAGGCACCATACCCTGGCTGCCCACGTGGGCTGCCTGCTCAGAGTGCTCAATCATCACCCGGTTCAGATGGCGCATCAGCTCCGGCGTGGGCATCTGCTGAATCACCGCCTGCTCTCCGGCACCTGGCTGGTAGTCGGGAACAAAGCGCGGACCGGCCGTGCTCACCGAGCGCGTCGTGGGTGCGGGAACATAGAATCCCGAGGGTTGCGGCGAGGACTGCACCACCGGCTGTGCCGGGCGCTCGACCTCGGCGACCAGTTCAGCGCCGGGCTGGACATCCCGCTGTACCGTTGAAATCTGCTGCACGCCGAGAATCGCGGCAAAAGCTACCGTTGCCGCCACAGCGCCGCGGGACAATGGCCGCCACCAGCGGCTGTTGGCCAGGCCGTCAGCCGCCTCGGCGCCGCCGCCGGCCGATTGGGACAGGGAGTCCTCCCGCTCGATGGCCGCCGAAATACTCGCCGCGAGGCCGCTGTCCACCGGGGCCACCTGCTCGCGCCGCAGCACGCTGGCCGCCAGCTGGTAACGGGACCAGCGTGCGCCGAAATCCGCGGAAGCCGCACTGGCCTTCAGCAAGCGCTGCAGTTCCAGCTCGCTGACTTCGCCGTCCATCAACGCCGACAGTGATTCGTTCAGACGATCCTGATGATTCCCGTGGGACATACGGGTCAACCCTCTCTGTGCAATCATTTTCAGTGCCCGCAGGCACCCGTTCTGGTTATCACCTATGACCCGGGATCCGGCCGTTTGTTTCGCTGCCGGAAAAAAATTTCCCGGTCTCAGCCGCGGTCGCCGAGCGTTTCCGGCTCCCCGGCCATCACCGCCTGGACTGTGCGGTCAATCGCCTCGCGCGCCCGGAAGATGCGCGATCGCACGGTGCCCACCGGGCAGCCCATGACCTCGGCGATCTCCTCGTAACTCAGCCCTTCGAACTCGCGCAGGGTCACCGCCGAGCGCAGATCCTCCGGCAGAGCGCGGATGGCCGCGTGCACGGCCGCTTCCAGTTGGTCGCGGAAGAGCTGGTTCTCGGGGGTATCGTTGTCCCGCAACAGGTCGGCACCGGAATAGAATTCGGCATCGTCCAGATCCACGTCCGAAGACGGCGGGCGGCGACTGCGGGAAACCAGGTGGTTCTTGGCGGTATTGATGGCGATGCGGTACATCCAGGTGTAAAAGGCGCTCTCACCGCGGAAGTTGGCCAGGGCGCGATAGGCCTTGATAAAGGCCTCCTGGGTCACGTCCTGCACTTCGCTGTGATCTTTGATAAAGCGGCTCACCACGGCGACTATCTTGTGCTGATATTTCAGTACCAGCAGGTCGAAAGCCCGCTTGTCCCCTTTCTGCACGCGCTCCACCAGTTGGCGGTCGCTCGGTGACGCCTGTTGCGCTGTCATTCCCTACTCCCCCCTACGCCTACAAAAGGCAGTCGCACCGCGTGCGCCACTCCTGCAACTGCTGGAGGGGCCGCCGGCGCAGGCGTTCATTCTGTGGAGATGATGACACTGGCAATTGGACATAAGTTCCGGGTCAAATCGACGAAATTCATGGAGGCGCTATACTACGCGACCCTAAAACATAAATGAAATGTATGAATGCCAAGGCCCCCTTCAACTCTAGGCAGTACGACGTACTGGTGATCGGCAGCGGCGCCGCGGGCCTCACCCTGGCCCTGCACCTGGCGACGCGCTACCGCGTGGCTCTGTTGTCTAAGCAGCGGCTGCAGGACGGCTCCACCTGGTTTGCCCAGGGCGGTATAGCCGCAGTACTCGATGAGATGGACTCGGTGGATTCCCACATTGCTGACACATTAGACGCGGGCGCAGGTCTCTGCCACCCGGACGCGGTGCGCTTCACCGTCGAGAACAGCACCGCCGCCATCCGCTGGCTGATCGACCAGGGGGTCGCATTCACCCGCGAGGAAGGTGAATACCACCTGACCAAGGAAGGCGGCCACAGTCACCGGCGCATAATCCACAGCGCCGACGCCACCGGCCGCGCCGTGCACAGCACCCTGATAGAGCGGATCTACGCGGCCGAGAATGTCGACTGCTTCGAGCACCATGTGGCACTGGACCTGATCCGCCAGCCGGACCCGAGCAAGGGCCGCTTCCGCTGCGCCGGGGCCTATGTGTACAACAAGAGCACCGAGGAAGTGGAACTCTTTCAGGCCAAGGCCGTGGTTCTCGCCACTGGCGGCGCCAGCAAGGCCTACCTCTACACCAGCAACCCGGACGGCGCCAGTGGCGACGGTATCGCCATGGCCTGGCGCGCCGGCTGCCGGGTGGCGAACATGGAGTTCAACCAGTTCCACCCCACCTGCCTCTACCATCCGAAGGCCAAGGCATTACTGGTCACCGAAGCGCTGCGCGGCGAAGGTGCGCATCTAAAGCTGCCGGACGGCAGCCGCTTTATGCACCGCTTCGACAAACGCGGCGAACTGGCACCGCGGGACATTGTGGCCCGCGCCATCGACCACGAGATGAAGCGCCTGGGTGCCGACTGCGTCTATCTGGATATTTCGCACAAAGACCCGCAGTTCATCCGCGACCACTTCCCCACCGTCTACAGCAACTGCCTGCAGTACGGCATCGACATCACCAGGGAACCGATCCCGGTGGTGCCGGCGGCGCACTACACCTGCGGCGGCGTCATGGTGGACGAGTTCGGCCGCACCGATCTGGACCAGCTGTACGCGATCGGCGAGACCACCTTCACCGGCCTGCACGGCGCCAACCGCCTGGCCAGCAACTCGCTGCTGGAGTGCCTGGTCTACGCCCGCTCCGCCGCCCTGCATCTCGATGAAACGCTCGATGCGGTACAACCGCCGCGCCAGGCACCCGCCTGGGACGCCTCGCGGGTGACCGACTCGGACGAAGACGTGGTGATCTCGCACAACTGGGACGAGCTGCGCCGGTTTATGTGGGACTATGTGGGCATCGTGCGCACCCGCAAGCGCCTGCTGCGGGCCGAACACCGCGTCAGGCTGCTGCAGCAGGAGATCCGCGAGTTCTACGCCAACTACAGGATCACCAGCGACCTGATCGAGCTGCGCAACCTGGCGCTGGTATCGGAGCTGATCATCCGCTCGGCGCTGGACCGACGGGAGAGCCGCGGCCTGCACTACTCGCTCGACTATCCCGAGCTGCGCGAGCTGGCGATGGACACCATCCTGGTACCGGAGAACTTTGCCGACCAGCGGCAGTTCGTCTGACCTTCGCCCTGATCAACGCGAAAAACGCAGCGCTCCCTGCAGGCGGCGCCAGTCGTCCTGGCTCAGTGCGTCCCGCGCCAGTACCAGTCGCAGGCGCCGCCCCTGCAGGTCCCGCCCGTTGACCACCAACAGCCAGCGCCACAGGACCAACTCGCCACAGAACTCGAACTCGCGCGGCTCGCCGCCCCACGGCTGCCAGAACCAGCGGCGCTCGCGGGTACTGATCCGCCCCCGGGTCAGACGCAGCCGTCGCCACTCGAAACCCGAAAAGGCCGCCACCGCCAGCGCCGCCGGCAGAAACAGATAGATTGGCAGCCGACACCACCACAGCAGCGCCAGGGACTGCAGTGCGACCAGCACAAGAAGGGAGTACAGGAGACGGGAGGGCGCCACGGCACAAGTCAGCCGGGCACTGCGTTCAAAAAACTGCGGGTTATTCCTGGAGGCCGGTATTGTCACGGATAATCTGCACTATGCGCAGCAGATCAGGATCGGCGGGATCCTCGCGGCGCAGGAACCAGGCGAACAGGTCCTGGTCCTGCTCGTCCAGCAGTTTGATATAGCGCTGCTGATCGGCTTCATCGAGCGTCTCGTAGACATTATCCAGAAACGGCAGCAGCACCAGGTCCAGCTCCAGCATGCCGCGGCGGCTGGCCCAAAAGAGGCGGTTGCGATCCATACTTCATTCCTATTTACCAATCGGCCCGACGGGTCACCCTGTCCCGTCTGGGCCGTCGCCAGCGCAGACACGCGAGTCGAGCCAAGCAAGACCACAGCGAGACAGCCGCGGGGATAATCTACTTTTATTGCGCGGACTCGCACTGACTCACCGCCGGCGGCGACATGTCCGGTGCCGCTCACGACAAAACGGGCGCAGTATAACCGCTGCCCCGGCAAACTTGAAAAGGGCGCGCCAATCCCCAAATATCCACCCCTAATCAACCCCGAGGTGGCAGGACTATGGATCAGCAGCAGTGGCAGGAATTTCTCGCAGGCCTTGGCGCCATCTGGGAGGGCACCGATACCCAGAATCCTCGCGCCGATTTTCCCCTTTCTCCAGGGGAAAGCGAAGCTGAGCTGCACCTGATCGACCTGAGCCCGCTCGGCGCCATCGCCGTCAATGGACCGGACAGCCAGAAATTCCTGCAGGGCCAGCTCACCTGTGACCTGGTAACGCTGCCCGACAACCACAGTACGCTCGGCGCCCACTGCAATCCCAAGGGGCGCATGATCAGCGCCTTCAGCGCATTAAAACTTTCGCACAGCGAGTTCATTTTGCGCCTGCCGCGGGATCTCGCCCCGATCGCGCGCGACGCGCTGGCCAAATACGCGGTTTTCTTCAAGACCGAACTGCAGGACATCGGTGACGCCAGTACCGGTGACAAGCACCGCTGGCTGGGCGTTCAGGGCAAGGGCGCCGCAGAGCGCACAGCCCAGCTCCTCGGTATTGAACACCTGATGCCCGGCGAGGTGCGCGCCTTTGACTGCAATGGCGAGCGCGCTATCGCCCAGTCACTGAACGATCGACAGGTCGCTCTGCTGGTTCCAGTCGCGCAGGCGCAAAACCTGTGGCAACAGCTATCGACAGGGGCCGAGGCGGCCGGTTATGACCGCTGGCAGCAACTGCAGATCGAGGCCGGCATTCCCCAGTTACACGCGGCGACCAGCGAGCTGTTTATTCCGCAGATGGCCAACCTGCACCTGCTCGGCGGGGTCAGTTTCAAGAAGGGCTGCTACACCGGCCAGGAAGTGGTGGCGCGCATGCAGTTCCGCGGCGCCGCCAAGCGGCGGCTGTACCGCGCCCGCTGCGTATCTGGAGCCATTCCCGCGCCGGGACTGGAAATCTACGCCGATGGTGAACAGAGCATCGGTAACCTGGTGGAGGCCTGTCGCGGCGCAGAGGGTATCGAACTGCTGGCGGTGCTGACCATCGCCAAGGTGGCTGCCGGGGAAGAATTGCGGCTGGCGGATGGCCGGGTATTGGAGCTGCAGGAACTGCCCTATGATGCGGATGCGGATCCTCTCGCTTAACCTCTCAATCAGCTTGTAGGAGCGGGTCAGACCTCTACCGCGACCCGCCGCAACTCGGAGACCGCCGGCAGCGCCCAATCTATCGGTTCCTGCCCCTGCTGCTGCAACCATTGATTCGCCTGCGAAAAAGGTCGGGTGCCGAAAAAGCCGCGGTGGGCGGACAGGGGCGAAGGGTGCGGCGCGCGCAGCACCAGGTGCTTCGCGCGATCGATAAACGCCCCTTTCTTCTGCGCGTAACTGCCCCATAGAATAAACACCAACCCCTCGCGCTGCTCCGCCAGCTTGTGAATCGCCGCATCGGTGAATTGCTCCCAGCCGCGCCCCTGGTGCGCGCCGGCCCTGCTGTCCTCTACCGTAAGCGTCGCATTCAGCAGCAGTACGCCCTGCTCTGCCCAGGGCTGCAGACAGCCGTGGTGGGCCGGCGGTATCCCGAGGTCGGAATCCAGCTCCTTGTAGATATTCTGCAGGGACGGGGGAATACGCACACCGGGCATTACGGAGAAGCAGAGTCCATGGGCCTGACCGGCGCCGTGATAGGGATCCTGGCCGAGGATCACCACTTTGACCTTGTCGAAAGGGGTGGAATTAAAGGCGTTGAATATCTGCCCGCCGGGGGGATAGATCCGTTTGCCGGCCTGCTTTTCCGCACGCAGGAATGCGCGCAGCTCCGCCATATAGGGCTTGTGGAATTCGTCGCGCAGTACCGCGTGCCAGGAGGGATGGATTTTTATTTTTTCCGGGGCCTGCATGGTTTTTCCTTTGAAATTTATTCGGCGCTTTCGGACCTGCGGCCCGCTTGCCGAGCTGGAGCTCGGCGTTCCCAGGGGGCGTTAACGCAGTGCCTTTTTTACCTGTCGGCGCAGCTCCGGCACCACCTCCTCTTCGAACCAGGGGCGCTGGCGCAGCCACAGCGTATTGCGCGGGCTGGGATGGGGCAGCGGAAAGTAACCCGCCGGCAGCCCATCGCGAAAGTGGCGCACATTTTCGGTGATGTTGCCCCTGTTTCGAAAAAGAGCATGCGGCAGATAGTGGCGCTGGGCGTATTGTCCCACCAATAAAGTGAGTTGCAAATTTGGCAGCAGCGCCAGCAGGCGCCGATGCCATGTGGCCGCGCATTCGGGGCGCGGCGGCAGATCGCCACCCTTGCCGCGGCCGGGATAGCAGAAGCCCATCGGCACTATGGCGATACGGGATTCGTCGTAGAAGGTTTCCCGATCCAGCTGCAACCAGTCGCGCAGGCGATCGCCGGAGGGGTCGTTCCAGGGAATACTGCTGGCGTGCACCCTGGTGCCCGGCGCCTGACCAATGATCAGCAAACGCGCGGATTCCGTCGCGCGTACCACCGGATTGGCGCCCAGCGGCAGACTTGCTTCGCACAGGCGACAGGAGCGGATTTCTTCTAGCAGGGCGGGAAGTCGGTCGGTAGTCAAAATTAACCTCGCGCGGTGATTACGCCCTGCGCGCTATCTCGCGACATCAGTCGCGGGGAACGCCAGATGCAGCAACAGGGCGCGCCTGTCCGCCGGATCTGCAGCGCGGCCGACATTGTTGTTGTCCAGCACCACATAGATACCACTCGCGTCTACCGCGAGGCCCTCCCCCTTGCCGTAGCGGGTCTCTTGATAGACGAACTCAGGAGCCTCCTCGATTGCGCGATACTCGATACACCATTTGGCCTGCAGATCCTCGATAGAACGGCGGCAGACGGCAAAGGCGTTGCGCTCGAGGGTGAACAGGTCGCCGCCAAAATAGGCGAGCCCGGTGAGATCCGGGGAGCGGCCGCGAAAATCGAGGCCCGCCGCGGCGGGAACTTCGAAGAACTGCGGCTCGGCCGTACCGGAGGTGAAGCGCACCAGTCCCCGGCGCTCCCTCTCCAGCGCGATCCAGAAGTCCTCCCCCGTCTTCACCAGCCCTTCGCTCGCGGCGTTAAACTGGCGCATATAGCCGCGCTCGCGTGCCGCATCTGACCAGCGCTGCGACATCCACAATGCTTTGTGCGGCGGATTTACCGCGGCGATGCGGTGATGGCGTTCGCTGACCAGGAAAATGCCCGCTTCATCACAGGTAATCCCCTCGAAGTCCGCTGCGGGTGCCGCCTGTACCATCGCGATCAGCCGCGCCTTCAGCCCTTCGGAATCCATCGGCGGTGTGTCAAGCCCGGCCAACAGGGGGCGGGGTTCCAGGGCGGCACGGCCGGCGCCGAGCCGCAGGGTGTAGTAGCCGCTGGAGTCCTTGTCGGACACCGCCAGCAACTCGCCGCCGCAGAAGCTGAGTCCGGAGATGTCCAGGCCGGCACTCTGGTCCAGCCAATAGCTGGCGATAAGCGTCGCGGGCGTGACGGGAGCCGCTGCCGCAAGAGGCGGCAGCAGAATGGCCAGCGCGAAGAACAGCAGTTTCTGGAACAATGGAGGCCCGGTTAATCGCGGAAATTATTGAACTGCAGTGGCTGCTCCAGTTCCTTGCCCCTCAGCATGGCGATCACCTGCTGCAGATCATCGCGCTTCTTGCCGGTAACCCGCACCTGGTCGCCCTGGATAGCCGCCTGCACCTTCAGTTTTTCGTCCTTGATCATCTTAATGATCTTTTTTGACAGTTCCTTGTCGAAACCATTTTTTAGCGTCACGGCCACCTTGACCTGTTTGCCGGACTGCTCACTTTCGCCCACTTCCATGGCCAGCGGATCGATACTGCACTTGATCAGTGCCGCGCGCAGCATGTCCACCATCTGGTCCACCTGCATATCCGATTCGGCGCGCAGTACCAGGGCGAAGTCATTCATCTCCACTTCCGCATCCACGCCCTTGAAGTCGAAGCGGTTTGCCACGGTGCGGTTTACCTGATCCACCGCATTGGTCAGCTGGTGCTTGTCCACTTCGGACACTATGTCAAAGGAAGGCATTGATTTCTCCGTTTGTTAATTTCCAGCGGTTCATTATTTCCAAATCTGGGGAATGATTTCGACGCTCCGATCAGCGGCACTGAGCCAGATATGCCCATCCTGAATAGTCGCACTCAGGTCCATATTGCGCTCGGCCATAGCCGCCAGTTGCTCGGTCGCCTCCTCGGGCAGGTGATAGACGCGCAGGTTGTCGAAGCGCGCCAGCGCGCCGCCCTGCTTCTGCCACCATATCGGCGCCGCGCGGCGCCCGTAACTGTACACCAATACCTGCGCGGCGCGGCTGCTGGCCTTGCGCAGGCGCTCTTCGGTCGGCAAACCCACCTCGATCCACAATTCGATCTCGCCGCTGAGACTCATCTGCCAGAGGTCTGCCTCGTCGTCGGAGGAGAGGCCGCGGGTAAACTCCAGCCCCTCTGCGGCATTGTGGGCGAAGGCCAGCAGTCGCACCATCATGCGCTCGTCGGTTTCCGATGGGTGGCGCGCCAGGGTCAGCTGGTGCTCGCCGTAGTAACCCCGGTCCATATCGGCGATCTGTACCCTGGCTTTGAAGATTGTCGCTTTTAACGCCATTTCGGCTCCCAATGCTACTCAATCGTTGCGCCGGCTCCCGCACTGGGAGGACGGCGGACTATTCTTGGATGGTTTACTGGAAAACTCTTATTAAACAACAGGGGTCTTCAGCATGAACTCTGTATGCACCAGCGGTCGCCGCCTGTGGCAGGGCACCCTGCTCTGCCTGTTGGGCCTCTTGGTCATGGGCCTCAGTGGCTGCGGCGTCAATAATATCCCCACCTACGACGAACAGGTCAAAGCCGCCTGGGCGCAGGTGGAGAACCAGTACCAGCGCCGCGCCGACTTGATCCCCAACCTGGTCAAGACCGTCAAGGCCTATGCCGCGCACGAGCGCGAAACCCTGCAGGCGGTGACCGAAGCGCGCGCCAAGGTGAGTTCGATACAGGTGGACGAGAACCTGCTCAATGACCCGGCCAAGCTGCAGCAGTTCGAGGCCGCCCAGGCCCAGCTGTCCAGCGCCCTCGCCCGCCTGATGGTGGTGGTGGAAAGGTATCCGAACCTGAAGGCGGACCAGAATTTCCTCGCCCTGCAGTCGCAACTGGAGGGCACCGAGAACCGGATCGGCGTTGCGCGGCGGGATTATATACAGGCAGTGGAGCGCTACAACCGCGAGATTCGCACCTTTCCCGGGCGGATCTGGCACATGATCCTGTACAGCGATATGCCGCTGCGCGAGACCTTCCAGGCCACCAGCGAGGATGCGGAGAAGGCGCCGGAAGTCGACTTTCAATAATAATCACCCGCGGAGCCAATAATGATTCGCCGCCGGTTGGCCACCATCACCATTGCCCTCACCGCGCTGCTTTGCGCGCTGGGGGCGATGGCCAATGTGCAGTTCCCGCCGCTGTCCGGCCGTGTGGTCGACAACGCCGGGCTGCTGCGGCCCGACACAGAGTTCCGCCTCACCGAAATCATGCAGCAGCACGAAAAGGAAAGCAGCAATCAGCTGGTGGTGGTCACCCTGCCCGACCTGCAGGGTTTGACCATCGAGGAGTACGGCTACCAACTGGCACGACACTGGAAGATCGGCCAGAAAGGCAAGGACAACGGCGTGTTGCTGATCGTCGCGCCCAACGAGCGCAAAGTCCGCATCGAGGTCGGCTACGGCCTGGAAGGCGCGCTCACCGATGCGCTATCCGCCAATATCGTTCACACCAAGATACTGCCGAAGTTCCGCAGCGGCGATTTCGATGGCGGCATCACGGACGGCATGCAATCCATCATCGCCGCGATCAAGAACGAGTATGTCGCCGAGCCCACGGAATCCGGCGGTGACCGCCGCCTGGCCCTGCTGGTGGGACTATTCCTGCTGCTGGTGATGCTGCAGCTGTTCGGCGCCTCAGTTCTGGGCTCCCCCAGTGGCAGCCGAACTTACCGCCGTGGGCGCTACGGCGGCTATTACGGCGGTGGTGGCTTCGGGGGCGGCTTCGGCGGCGGTGGCGGCTTTGGTGGCGGTTTCGGCGGCGGCGGTGGCGGCTTTGGCGGAGGAGGCGCGTCCGGGGGATGGTAATGCTCAATAGCCAGTACCGGCGCCTGGTCGCCGATACCATCAAGGAAGTGGAGTCTAACACCGACGCCGAAGTCGTGACGGTGCTCGCCCACGAGGCAGACAACTACCTGTATATCTCCACCCTGTGGGCGGCCTTCCTCGCCCTGCTGCTGGCGCCGCTGATGCAGTTTCTGCCATGGTGGCTGGAATACGAGCAGGCGTTCACCCTGCAGTGGATACTGTTTATCGCGCTGGCGTTACTTTTCCGCTGGCGACCCCTGACCATGCGACTGGTGCCCAAGAAGGTGAAGTACTGGCGCGCCTCCAACCTGGCGCGCCGTCAATTCCTGCAGCAGGAACTGCACAGCACCCGGGGGCGGCTGGGACTGCTGATCTTCGTCGCCGAGGCGGAACACTACGTGGAGATACTGGCCGACCGCGGCCTGGCCGAACACATCACCGACGAGAACTGGCAGGAAATCGTCGAAAACTTTATTCACGAGATCAAACGCGGCAAGACCGGTGAGGCATTTGTGCACTGCATCGAAAAGTGCGGGGAACTGCTGCGTGAAGCTGCCCCGGTAACCACGATAAAGAATGAATTGCCCAATCACCTCGTCATCCTGGATTAGCCTATGCAAATTAAACAACCCAAGCTGATCGCCGCAGCAACGGTGTTGCTGGTCCTGGCGGCCTATGGGGTCAATGGCGCATTCTTCCGGAATGACGCATCCGAACAGGCTGGCAATCACAACGGCAAGTCCCGACTCACCCGTCTTTTTTCCGGCGATGATGGCAGTTTGGAAGAGCGGATTCGGAAACTCGAAACATCGCTGAACGAAGCCAATCAGATCCAGACACAGCTTCTGGATCTTGTGGACGATCTGAGACAGCGGCTGGAGCAATACACCCCGGAACAGACCGCGGAGGAAGTTCGCACGGAGATGGTAAATTCCGCCATGCCGAGGCAAGTGGAGAGTATTCCGGATCGAAGCTCCCGCCGGGATCACTACAACAGGCACCGCGACAGTCAACTGCAACGGCTGGTCGACGCCGGGATTAATCCCGACCGGGCAGAATTCATTCTGGAAAAGCAGGAACGCTTCCAGTACGAACATACGAAACTCGCCTATGAATATCGCCATCTGAAGGACAAGTCCTCCGCCGAAGCCGAACGGCTCCGAGAACAGCTCGATACCTACAGCCACCCGCGCAAGTATTTCGAGCACGAACTGAACGAACAGGAGTTTGAGCTCTACCTGGAAGCCACCGGCGGTCGCCAGGAAATGCGCATCGACAGAGTGGTCAGTGAAACGCCAGCCGCCAATGTGGGACTGAGAGCGGGAGACCGGATCATTTCCTACAACGGCGAACGGGTATTCCATATGGGCGACCTGCGCACGCAGGTGTACAGGGTCGCGCCGGGAAAGACCGTCGCCGTCGAGGTGCAGCGGGAGGGGAGTTCGAGCAGGGAAACGATTTATGTGCCGAGCGGACCGCTGGGCATTCAGGGCTAGCGAAGATTTCTATCGCTAACTGTAGGAGCGGCGGGGCGGTCATCCGCCCCGCCGCTCCTGCATTGGCGTGCCGCAAATTTATTCTGCAATGGCCTCGGGGCGCATATGCGGGAACAGCAGCACGTCGCGGATGGACGGGGAATTGGTGAACAGCATTACCAGGCGATCGATACCAATGCCCTCACCCGCAGTCGGCGGCAGGCCGTATTCCAGCGCGCGGATATAGTCGGCGTCGTAGTGCATCGCCTCGTCGTCGCCGGCGTCCTTCTCCGCCACCTGGGCCTTGAAGCGCTCGGCCTGGTCTTCGGCGTCGTTCAGCTCCGAGAAACCGTTGGCGATCTCGCGGCCGCCGACGAAGAATTCGAAGCGGTCGGTGACGAAGGGGTTGTCGTCGTTGCGCCGCGCCAGCGGCGACACTTCGGTCGGGTACTCGGTGATAAAGGTCGGCTGGTCCAGGCGGTGCTCGACGGTCTTCTCGAAGATCTCGATCTGCACCTTGCCCAGCCCCCAGCTGTCCTTCAGCGGAATGCCGAGCTTCTCGGCAACCACGCGGGCACGCTCGATATTGTCGATATCGCCGTGTGCCAGTCCCGGGTTGTAACGCAGGATGGAATCGAACACCGACAGGCGCGCAAACGGCTTGGCGAAGTCGTAGCTGCTGCCCTGGTACTCCACCGTGGTACTGCCCAGCACATCCTCACAGATACCGCGCAGCATCTCTTCGGTGAGATCCATCAGGTCGTTGTAGTCCGCGTAGGCCTGGTAGAACTCGAGCATGGTGAACTCGGGATTGTGCCGCGTGGACAGCCCCTCGTTGCGGAAATTGCGGTTGATCTCATACACGCGCTCGAAGCCGCCGACAACAAGGCGCTTCAGGTACAGCTCCGGCGCGATGCGCAGGTACATGTCGATATCCAGCGCATTGTGGTGGGTGACGAACGGGCGCGCGGCGGCGCCGCCGGGAATCACCTGCAGCATCGGCGTTTCCACTTCCATGAAATGGTGGCCGTTCAGGAAGTCGCGGATGTACTCGATGATTTTGGAGCGCAGGCGGAACACTGCGCGGGACTCGGGTGTGGCGATCAGGTCCACGTAGCGCTGGCGGTAGCGCAGTTCCTGGTCGGCGATGCCGTGGAATTTTTCCGGCAGCGGGCGCAGCGCCTTGGTCAGCAGCTGGAACTCCTCGCAGTTCACATACAGGTCGCCCTTGCCGGACTTGTGCAGTTGGCCGCGCACGCCGACGATATCGCCGATATCCCAGGCGCCGTGGCGCTCCTTGATGCCTTGCTGTGCCGCCTTGTCCGCGTACAGCTGGATGCGGCCGGATACATCCTGAATCACCAGAAACGGGCCGCGCTTGGCCAGGATACGCCCCGCCACGCAGGCGGTCACACCCAGCGCTTCCAGCTCTTCCTTGGATTTTTCGCCAAACTCGGCCTGCAGGTCGGCGGCGAGGTGCTCGCGGCGAAAACTGTTGGGGAAGGCATTGCCCTTCTCGCGCAGCGCGGACAGCTTGGCGCGGCGCTCGGCAATCAGTTTGTTTTCGTCTTGCTGGATATCGGTCATGGCAATTCGTTTCGGTTTGGGAGTTTAAAGTTTCGTGAGCCGTAGGAGCGGCCCATGGCCGCGATCGATATTCGAACTTGTCGGAAAGTCCGATCGCGGCCAACGGCGGACGGCCGCCCCGCCGCTCCTACAAAGGATTAGAGTCCGGCCTTCAGGCTGGCCTCGATAAACTGGTCCAGATCGCCGTCGAGTACCGACTGGCAGTTGCTGGTCTGGACGCCGGTGCGCAGGTCCTTGATACGCTGGTCGTCGAGCACATAGGAGCGGATCTGGCTGCCCCAGCCGATATCCGACTTGCTCTCTTCCATCGCCTGTTTCTCCGCGTTGCGCTTGAGCATCTCCTGCTCGTACAGCTTGGCGCGCAGCATCTTCCAGGCCTTGTCGCGGTTCTGGTGCTGGGAGCGCTCGCTCTGGCAGGCCACCACGATACCGGATTCGATGTGGGTAAGGCGCACCGCCGAATCGGTCTTGTTCACGTGCTGGCCGCCGGCGCCGGAGGCGCGGTAGGTATCCTCGCGCACCTGCGACTTGTCCACGGCGATCTCGATATTGTCATCGATTTCCGGCGACACGAAGACGGAAGAAAACGAGGTGTGGCGGCGGTTGCCGGAATCGAACGGCGACTTGCGCACCAGGCGGTGCACGCCGGTCTCGGTGCGCAGCCAGCCGAAGGCGTGGTCACCGGCGAAGTGAATGGTGGCACTCTTGATACCCGCCACTTCCCCCGCGGAAACCTCTTCCAGCGTGGTCTTGAAGCCGTGGGCCTCGCCCCAGCGCAGGTACATGCGCAGCAATATCTCCGCCCAGTCCTGCGCCTCGGTGCCGCCGGAACCGGCCTGGATATCCAGGTAGGCGTTGTTGGGGTCGTTCTCACCGGCGAACATGCGGCGGAACTCCAGCAAACCCAGCTGCTGCTGCAGGTTGTCGATTTCCGCGGAGACCTCGCTGACGGAATCCTCGTCGTTCTCCTCCACCGCCATCTCCAGCAACTCGCGGCAGTCGGAAATGCCGGAATCCAGGTTTTCGATGGTGGTCACTACGGCTTCCAGGGAGGAGCGCTCGCGCCCCAGCTCCTGGGCGCGGCTCGGGTCGTCCCAGACGCTGGGCTCGGCCAGCTCCAGCTCGACCTCGGTCAGGCGCTCTTTCTTGCTGGCGTAGTCAAAGATACCCCCTAAGAACGTCGGTGCGCTCTTCGAGGTCTTTCAGTTGGTTGAGAAGCGGGTTGATTTCCATGAACTCTCGGATTCCGGGATGTGTACAAAGCGGCGCGCATTCTACCGCAGCGCGGCGGGGGGGTTCCAGTGGGCCTCGGGCTCAGACGAGCACCGGGGCGGCGCTGCTAGCGGGATTCGCTTGCGGGACACGCCGTAAATACATCCCTGTAGGCTTGTCTGCGAGGTCCCTCTCGCAGACAGTCCCGCAAGCGAATCCCACTATCAGCCCCTTCACATTAGACTTTCGAGCACTGCCGGCCTGCGCCACGGGAAACTGAAAAGAACCCTGAGCCTCGATGCGAAGGTACTGGTGCCGGGGCCTGTTTGCGGGACCGTTCGCGGCCATGGATGGCCGCGGAGAGCGTACAGGGACGTATTTAGGGGGGGCGCCTAGCCCGTGTCCCGCAAACAGGCACCGGCAGCAGCGCCGCCACTGAGCCAGATCCGGCCCCTCGCCCCCAGCCCCTCTCCCCAGAAGGGAGAGGGGAGCCGGAGATCAGGTCCCGAACCAGTTCATCAGCAGTCCGGCGGCGATGATCTGCGGCAGGGTCAACAGTGGCAGGGCGAAGGCGATCTTCCAGGAACCGCTGGTGTCCCTGATCGACATCAGCTCGGTATAGTCGGTGGACACGCCGGCCATCAGGAAGGCGAAGGCGTTGCCGGGCGCCGCCGCGCGACTGAAGATATCCGCCGCCAGCGGCGTGGCGCCCTCGGAGCAGACCTCCAGCACCGTGGCGGCAATAAGCGTCGCGCCCAGGCCCAGCAGCGACGGGCCGAACCACTGCTGGAACACCGCCGGGTCCACGAAGGCGCGCACCAGTACCGCCAGCACTATGCCCACCAGCAGCCAGCGCACCACCATCTGCGAGCCGCGGATGCCCTCCCACAGCAGGCCGCCGATGCTGGTCGGTGTCAGCTCGGCGCGCTGCCAGAGCCCCCTTACCTCAGAGCGCCAGTCGTAATCTTCGGGCAGCTCGACCCGGTTGGGGTTGGCCGGCAGCCTGCCGCGCTCCACCAGCCGGTCCGCCGCATATCCCGCTACCAGCGCGATCACCGCGGAGCAGAGAATAAACAGCAGCGTCCACCAGAAGCCGATCAGTGCGATCAGGATTACCGTCAGTGACAGCGAATTCCACGGGCTGGCGATCAGAAAGGCCATCACCTGACCCAGGCTGGCGCCGCGCTTGTACAGCTGCATGCCCACCATCAGGATGCCGTGGGAACAGAGATCGAAGAAAAGACCGGCCAGGGTGGCGCGCAACAGGCCGCGCTTGCTGCCGCCGCGCCCCAGCACCTCGATCACCAGCTCCTGGGGAATACGCGCCAGCAGGCCGACGAACAGCGCTCCGGCCAGCACACCCCACCACATGGTGTGCACCAGCTCCACCACGCCGCTGGACATATGGTGCAGCCACGCGGGCACCGTCGACAGGTCGAGCACCCAGTAACTGCCATAGAGAATTGCCACCAGCGACAGACTGCCCCACAGCAGCCAGTCGATGCGGCCGTGGGGTTCGTCGGCGCAGCAGGCGGAGGTATGCGACTCCACCAGCCGTGCATCCGGTGGCGGCTGGGGCCCACAGCATTTTTCACTCACGGGCAACTCCCGACAGATTGTCCAGAATCGCACACTCCGGCGACTCGTCCCCGGCACAGCTGTCGGCCAGGCCGCGCAGCGTCGCGCGCATCTCGCGCAGGATGCGCAACTGCTGCTCTATATGCGCGATTTTCTCCTGCACCAACAGTTTGGCGTCGTGGCTGCGGCGCCCCGGGTTGCGGTACAAATTCAGCAAATCGCGCACTTCGTCAATGGAAAAGCCGGTAGCGCGAGCGCGCTGGATAAAACGCAGCGTCTCCAGGTCCCGCGCACTGTAATCGCGGTAGCCGTTCTCCGAGCGCCCCGGCGACAGAAGATCAATGGATTCGTAATAGCGCAGCGCCTTGGCGGTCAGGCCCGACCGCCGCGCTGCCTGGGAAATATTCATCGCCCCTCCCGCGATCCGTGTTTATTTACAGAGCAGGAGGCTAAGGGTTACTGCGGGAGGAAGGTCCAGTGTTATTTGCGGGACATTTACCATTCTGATACTGGATCTGGTCCGCCGGATCGAATCCCAGCTCCAGCGCCGCATCCAGCGAGTCCTTAGCGATCAGGTGCAGCAGAATATCGCCGGTGGGACCCCCGCAGACGGCGGGATACATGCGGTCGGTGCGCGTGCCGCAGCGGGAATCCTGCACCGCAACACCGTTGTCGGTCAGCTTGGCGCCGCTCTCTTCCAGCGACATGCCGCCGCCCTCGCACTGGCGGTTGCCACGCCCCCGGTAAACCCAGATCAACTCTTCCGCCTGCACCGCCGGTTCCTCCGGTTGCTGCGCCGGCTCTTCGACGACCTCAGTGGCCTGCTCTGCCTTTTTGTCCGTCCGCTCACCACAGGCACTCAACCCGATAACAAGGGCAAGCACCAATAGTACAAACATGCTCTGTTTCAATTGCACTTCCTCCATAAAGCCAATGAATAAAGGCCCTCGCGAATGCCTGAAATCGGCCGAAACGCCCGAATGCCTCGGCGACGGCGGGCCGATGGACACCGAATAACAGAGCGCCCTGCAGTCCGCCCGGCCCGCGAAATATTCGTGCCGCCTTCCGCAGTCCGCTGATTTATTGCGATGTACCGGGAGTGGCAGCTTCGGCGCTATCGTCCGAGCACTGTCCCTTCTGGTACTCAATCTGCTCCGCGGGACCATATCCTACTAACAGGGCAGCATCCAGCGAGTTCGCTCTGATCAGGTGCAGCAGAATATCCCCTGAAGGCTCGCCACAACCGGACGTAAAAACCTTGTCGGTACGCAAACCACAGTGGGATTCATGCACGGCCACACCAATATCAGTCAACTTGGCCCGACTCTCGTCGAGTGACATGTCATCGCCGAAGCACTGCTTGATGCGGCGGTGTCGAAACACCCAGATCAGCTCCTCAGCCTCCTCTGCCGGCTCTGCTGCCTGTTCCGCCTGTTTCTCCGCGCGCTGGGCAAAGGCGCCCACTCCCACAGCGAGGACCAGCGCCAGCAGCAGCAAAGGTGTGTGTTTCATGATTGAGCTTCCTCCATAAAGCTTGCAAAGCGCCCGATCAACCAAAGGCTAACCAGGCGCCCACCAGCAACATCAGGGAGCCGGCGACGCGGTTGATCAGACGCACATTCTCACCGCGCTCCAGCAGGCGGCTGAGCGTGCGTCCGCCGCCGGCATATATCAGCAGGCACAGGGTTTCCAACAGCAGAATGATAGCAATCAGCATCGCCAACTGCGGCGCGAGAGGATAACTGTCGTTGATAAAGGGCGGCAGCAGCGCAATAAAGAACGCCCAGCCCTTCGGATTCGCCACCGCGGTGACGAAACCCTGCGCCGCCAGTGCCTGTCGTGACGGCAGGGCCAGCGCGCCGTCCGACGCTGCCGGCGCGAGCATTGCCATACGGCCGCGCGCGCGCCACATCTGGACGCCGAGCCAGGCGAGGTAGGCACCGCCACAGTATTTGAATAGCTGGAAGGCGGTCGGGTATTTCAACATCAGCGCGGCGATGCCGAGTACCGCCGCCACTGCCACCAGCGCCACCCCCAGCAATTCACCGGCCATCATCCACAGGGTGCGGCGCACGCCCAGGGACATCCCCAGGGTCAGCGCCAGGGTCATGCACATGCCCGGCGTCACCGAGACAAAGAAGAAAGTGGACACGAACAGCGCCAGTACCGAGAGGTCGATTACGCCCATCAGTGGTGTGTTCCCGTGTGGTTGCCGTAGTGGCTCACCAGCATGCCCGCCAGCATCAGGCCGCAGCCGACCAGTTCCCGACCACTGAACACCTCATTCAGAATCAGCCAGCCCGCCGCCAGCGCGAACACCGATTCCAGACTCATGATGACCGTGGCGTGGGAGGGCGCCGCGTAGCGTTGTGCCAGCAGTTGGAACGTAAATGCGATGGCGGTGGAAAACACCATCATATAGGCAATCGGCCAGGCGGCATTGAGCGCCGATTGCAAACTGGGTTGCTCGACGAGCAGCGAGGCCACCGCGGACAGCAGGCCGCACACCAGGAACTGCACACAGGCGAGCCGCAGGGCGTCGTAGCGCCGCACCAGGTGATCCGCGGACAGCACCTGCACCGCAAACACGAAGGCGCTGGCGAAAACCATCAGGTCCCCCACCAGCTGCGACTCCTCGCTGAAGTCGGCAAGCCAGTAGAGGCCCAGCAGCGCCAGGCCGATACCGGCCCAGGTCCAGCGATTGGTCCGGTGGCCGAGAGACAGGCCGATGACCGGCACCAGCAGCAGGTAAAAGCCGGTGATAAAACCGGCGCGGCCGGCGGTGGTATACAGCAGGCTCACCTGTTGCAGGGCGGCCCCCAGAAACAGCCAGAAACCCAGAATGGCACCGCCGGGCAGGCAGGCGCGCCAGGTATATCTGACCCGATGGCCGCCCTCCTCGCCCGGCTGTATGTCTTGAGCAAGTTGCGGCGCCCGGCGCGACGCCAGCCAGTAGACGATCGGAATCAGCAGCAGACCACCGAGGAAAAACCGCCAGGCGTTGAATGCCAGCGGCTCGATATGATCCATCGCGATCTTCTGCGGCACGAAAGCGACGCCCCAGAAGAGCGCTGCCAGTAGCAGCAGGATTTCCGCCTGAACCTGTTTGCGTTTCATTCAATTACATCTCAACAAAAGCTCGGAATGTCCGTTATCTTCGAGTGGCACAAGGGGAGGCCCTGACGCGGGTGGCCATCCGGTAAACGATTGCCGATGAGGTTGTTGGCCGGATGGCCACCCGCGGCAGGGCCGGTTCGGGACCACCGGCTTCGAGCGGCTAGGGGTCGCCGCGGCCGCCCCCAGGCATTCAAGGTGCCTTTGCCCTATAAGGGTTCCAGGTGATTCACCAGCAGCTGCAGGGATTCCCGCCCGCGATATTCGTTGATATCGAGCTTGTAGGCCAGACGGACTTTTTCCACCTGCTGCGGCCACTGGTCGGTATCCACATTGAACGCTATGGCATCCAGCGCCAGCTGCGGATGCCCGAGCGGTGCCACGACCATCTTCAGGTGGCGCTCGCCGACGATACGCTGCTGCAACAGCAGAAACTCGCCGTCGAAGAGCGGCTCGGGAAACGCCTGGCCCCAGGGCGCACAGGCGCGCAGTGTCGCCGCCGTGTGCAGACTGAACTCCCCCGGCTCCAGCTCGCCGTCGGAATCGATCACCGCCTGCAACTGCTTCTCCGTCAGGCGACTGCGCACTGCCGTTTCGAATGCATCGACAAAAGCGCCGAAGTTTTCCAACCGCAGGCTCAGGCCGGCGGCCATCGCGTGACCGCCGTACTTGCTGATCAGATCCGGGTGGGCGGCGGCCACGTCGCTCAGCGCGTCGCGGATATGCAGCCCCGGAATCGAGCGCGCCGAACCCTTGACTAAACCACTGTCGCCCTCGGCGAAGGCGATTACCGGGCGGTGGAACTTCTCCTTGATGCGGCTGGCCAGGATGCCGACCACGCCCTGGTGCCAGTTTTTATCGTAGAGGCACAGGCTCCAGGGGATTTCTCCTTCCAGCTGCACCCTATCCAGCGCGGCCATGGCCTCCCGCTGCATGCCCTGCTCTATCGCCTTGCGGTCGCGGTTGAGCGCATCCAGTTCCGCCGCCAGCTCGCGGGCCTCGCCGGGATCGCGGGTCAGCAGGCAGCGGATACCGGTGCCGATATCGTCCAGGCGCCCGGCGGCGTTGATGCGCGGGCCGAGAATGAAACCTATGTCGGTGGTGGACAGCTTGCGCTGGTCGCGCCCCGCCACCTCTAGCAGCGCACTGATTCCCGGGCGGCAGTGGCCGGCGCGGATGCGCGCTATGCCCTGGTGCACCAGGATGCGGTTGTTGTGATCCAGCGGCACCAGGTCGGCGACCGTGCCCAGCGCCACCAGGTCCAGGTATTCGGCCATATTCGGCGGGCTCAATCCCAAAGAACCAAAGACGCTGTCGGCGAACCAGCCGCTCTCCTCCAGCGCGCTGCGCAGGCGGCTGAGCAGATAGAAGATGACCCCGACCCCGGCCAGGTTCTTGCTCGGGAAATCGCAACCGGGCTGGTTCGGATTCACGATGGCGTCCGCGTCCGGCAGTTCGGCCCCGGGCAAATGGTGGTCGGTGACGATCACCGTCATACCCGCGGCCTTCGCCGCCGCCACGCCATCGATACTGCTGATGCCGTTGTCGACGGTGATCAGCACATCGGGCCCGTATTCCTTGGCCACCTGGACGATTTCCGGTGTCAGGCCATAGCCGTAGTCGAACCGGTTGGGTACCAGGAAGTCCACGCCCGGTGCGCCCATGGCGCCGAGGGCCAGTACCGCCAGGGTGCTGCTGGTGGCGCCGTCGGCGTCGAAGTCGCCGACGATCAGGATTTTCTGCTGGGCGCGCACCGCGCTCACCAGCAGCTCCACCGCCTTCTCCAGGCCGCGCATGGCCTGAGGTGCGTGCAGTTTTGCCAAGCGGTGGTCCAGCTCGGCCTCGCTGTTGACGCCGCGGCCGAGCAGCACCCGCTGCAGGATTTTCGGGGTATCAGAAGTAAAACGGCCAGTGGACAAGTCCACTGGCCGTCGCTGAATTCTTGTGGTCATTTTTACTCAACTGTTTTTCAGGTGCCGCAGGGCGCGCCGTGCGCACCCCAAAAAAAGGAGCCGGCCGCAGCCCGGTTGTGGTGCGCGCGGCGCACCCTACTTCAATGCCGTCGCGATAAAGTCGTGGACCTGGGACAGGTCGTTCGGCAGCACCTTCATGCGCTCCTCGCGCTGGAACAGGTCCTGCATATACGCCGGCAGGGCAGTTTCATGGGTCGGCAGCGCGCGGGCCACCGCCTCGGGGAATTTTGCCGGATGGGCGGTGGAGAGGCAAACCATCGGCTGCTCGCGCCCCTTTTGTGAAGCGAGGCGCACCCGGCGCGCGGCCTCCACACCGATGGCGGTGTGCGGGTCCAGCAGGTACTCGCAGGACTCAAACGTCTCGCGGATCACCTCCACGGTGCGCAGGTCGTCGACCTTGTAGGAGGAAAAGACCTCGCGCGCCCTGCCCAGCGCCGCTTCACTCAGGCGCATGGGCGCATTGCGGTCCGCCAGCAGCTCGGCCACCGCCTTGCCGTCGCGACCGTAGAGGTCGAACAGCAGCCGCTCGAAATTGCTCGACACCATGATATCCATGCTCGGCGACAGGCTGTGCACCAGCGGCCTGGGCGAGTGGTCGTTGTCGCTGATGCAGCGGTGCAGGATATCGTTGGCGTTGGTGGCGATCACCAGCTGGTCGATGGGCAGGCCCATCTGCCGCGCCAGGTAGCCGGCGAAGATATCGCCGAAGTTGCCGGTCGGCACCGAAAAGTTCACTGTCCTTTCCGGTGCACCCAGCCTCAGGGCGGCGTAGAAGTAGTAGACGATCTGCGCCATGATCCGCGCCCAGTTGATCGAATTGACCGCCACCAGGCGGCGGCCGTCCGGCAGGAACGACTGGTCGGCGAAGCTCGCCTTGACCATGTTCTGACAGTCGTCGAAGTTGCCCTCGAGGGCGATATTGAACACATTGTCCGACAGCACCGTCGTCATCTGCCGGCGCTGCACCTCGGACACGCGCTTGTGCGGGTGCAGGATAAAGATATCGATATTGTCGCAGTGGCGGCAGCCCTCGATGGCGGCGGAGCCGGTATCGCCTGACGTCGCCCCCATCACCACCACACGCTCGCCGCGCTTCTTCAGCAGATGATCGAACAGCTGGCCGAGGAACTGCAGGGCGAAATCCTTGAATGCGAGCGTCGGGCCGTGGAACAGCTCCAGTATCCACTCATTGGTATCCGTCTGTACCAGCGGCGCCACCGCTTTGTGACGGAATGTGCTGGCGCCGCGGCGATCGGTAGAATAGGCGCGCTCGATAATGCCGCACAGCTCCTCGTCGCTGAGGTCGCCGCCGACAAACGGCTGGATAATGCGGAAGGCCAGCTCCTCGTAGTTCAGGCCGGCCATAGCGGCGATCTCCTCACGGGAAAAGATCGGCAGGGACTCGGGTACATAGAGGCCGCCATCGCTGGCGAGGCCGGCAAGTACCGTATCGGCGAAGGAGAGGGTCGGCGCGCGGCCGCGGGTGCTGATAAATTTCACGGTATTTTTCGTATCAATTGGAAAGTTGGTTGCAGGAGCGGTCCGGCCGCGAGCGGCCGTTGGCCGCGATCAACGCCAGTCGGTTGGCACGAGGTGAGGCCCTGGCGCCGGGGGCCATCTGGCAAACATTTGCCGATGAGGCTGTTTGTCGGATGGCCACCGGCGGCAGGGCCGCTTCGGAGCCACTGCCTATGATCGCGGCCATGGGCCGCTCCGGCCGGACCGCTCCTACAGGGAAGAGGAAGTTAACCGAGGGTTTCCACACGAATCCGCACCACCTCACCCTCGACGGTATCCAGCGCCTCTATCTGCGCCACCGCCTCGCGCAGGCGGGCCTCCTTGGCGCGGCTGGTCAGGATAACCACCGGCACCAGCGCCTCGCCCTCGGCGGGCTCGTGCTGGATCAGGGCCTCGATGCTGATGCCCTGGTCACTGCAGATCTTCGCGACCTGGGACATGACGCCGGGCTTGTCGTGCGCGGAGATGCGCAGATAGTAGCTGGTCACCACCTCGTCCATCGGCAGCACCCGGGTGCCGCCCTGGCCGCCCTCGACGACGCCGGCCGCCGGCACGCGCTGGTCCGGTTTTGCCTCCAGGGTGCGCGCCACGTCGACGATGTCGGCGATCACCGCCGAGGCGGTCGCCTCGGCGCCGGCGCCGGCGCCGTAGTAGAGAGTCGGGCCGACGGCATCACCGTTGACCAATACCGCGTTCATGACCCCGTTCACATTGGCGATCAGGCGGCGCTGCGGAATCAGGGTCGGGTGCACGCGCAGCTCCACACCCTGCTCGGTGCGCCGCGCTATGCCCAGATGCTTGATGCGATAGCCCAGCTCGTCGGCGTAGCGGATATCCTCGCGGGACACGTGGCTGATGCCCTCGGTGTAGACCTTGTCAAATGCCAGCGGCATCGCAAAAGCCAGCGACGCCATGATCACCAGCTTGTGGGCCGCGTCTATGCCCTCGACATCGAAGGTCGGATCGGCCTCGGCATAGCCGAGCTGCTGCGCCTGCTCCAGCGCCTCGGCGAAGCTGCGCCCCTTGTCGCGCATCTCGGTCAGGATGTAGTTGCCGGTGCCGTTAATAATACCCGCGAGCCACTGGATGCGGTTGCCCACCAGTCCCTCGCGCAGGGATTTGATAATCGGGATGCCACCGGCTACTGCGGCTTCATAGGCGATGGTCACGCCCTTTTCCGCCGCGGCAGTGAAGAGTTCATTGCCGTACTCGGCAATCAGCGCCTTGTTGGCGGTGACTATATGCTTGCCGTTGTTGATCGCCGCCAGCACCAGCTCGCGGGCGACGGTGGTGCCGCCGATCAGCTCCACCAGGATATCCACATCCGGGTTGTTGGCGACGTCGAAGATTTCGCGGGTGGTATTCAGCCGGCTAGTATCGCAGGCGGGATTGTCGCGGCGCGCGCCGATCTGCACGATTTCCAGTGCGCGGCCGCAGCGCGCGGCTATCTCGTCGCCGTTGCGCGCCATCACATTGACCGTGCCGCTGCCGACGGTGCCCAAGCCACAAATGCCGATACGCACCGGACGCCGCGGGCTCTCGGCCGGGAGGCGGGTTGGCAGTTCGGTGGTTTCTTCGACGGGTGCGCTCACAACTTCCCTCCGCGCAAAAAAAAGTCCTGTGCTGTGCAGTGGCGGGGACTAGACGCGATGGCGACAGGCCCCGGCGCCGGATCCGAGCCAGGCAGCAGCGCAATAACTGGTATAGAAAACGACAAAAGGACGACAACCTTACTGAGATGCAGGGGAAAATGTCAATAAAATTGCGCGGTTGCGCCGGTCTTTCCGACACCCCATCGCAATCCGCCACAGCCCTCGGCGAGCCTGCCGGACTCCTACCAGACCCTCATCAGGCCCTCATCGGATCCTCATCAGACCCTCATCGGACTTGCACCAGACACTGGCGCCACAAGATGCTATAAGAGCATCTACTAGCATCACAAACCGACACTCAGCGAAATTGCGCCTGCTGTCGCTTATCGCCAAGAATGTCGCCACCTGAACCGGCGCAGTTTGCAGCAAAATTATGAAGAAAACCCTGATCCTCTACACCGGCGGCACCCTGGGGATGCGCCGCAGCGCCTCCGGTTATATCCCCGACGCGGATCTGGAAAGGCTGTTGGCCAAGCTGCTCGCCGGGGTGGCCGGCCAGCTGCCGGAATACGATTTCCACGCGTTCGACCAGCTGCTGGACAGCGCCAATATGCAACCGGCCGACTGGTACCGCATCGCCGCCTGTATTCGCGACAACTACGAGCGCTACGCAGGCTTCGTGGTGCTGCACGGCACCGACACCATGGCCTACACCTCCTCGGCACTGTCATTCGCACTGCAGGGCCTCGACAAGCCGGTGATCGTTACCGGCTCACAGATACCGCTGCGGGAAATGCGCAGCGACGCCCACAACAACCTGATCGCCGCCCTGCTGTTGAGCGCCGACGAGACGCTGGCCGAAGCCTGCCTCTACTTCAATGGCAAGCTGCTGCGCGGCAACCGCGCCACCAAGGTCAGCTCCGGCTCACTGGACGCCTTCGCTTCGCCGAACTACCCGCTGTTGGGCGAGGTCGGCATTCACCTGAAGCTCGACCAGTCCGCCCTGCTGGCGCCCGCGGCGCGGCGGAATTTCCAGATTCCCCAGTTCGCCGACGGCGGCGTGGTGGTACTGAAACTCTTCCCCGGCATTTCCCCCTTCTTCCTGAGCAAGGTGCTGGAATACCGCCCCCGGGGCATGGTCATCGAAACCTATGGCACCGGCAACGCACCGACCGACGACAAGTCATTCACCGGCTGGCTGGAGAAGGCCACCGGGCGCGGCACCGTGTGCGTGGCCGTGTCCCAGTGCCTGGAGAATCGCGTCGACCTGGGCAAGTATGCGGCGGGCTCGGCACTGCTGCGGGCCGGCGTGATCGGCGGTCTCGACATGACTACCGAAGCCGCCTACGCAAAACTGAACCATCTGCTCGCCATGGGCCTGCCGGATCAGGAAGTGCGGGAGCAAATGCAAACTGCGCTCTGCGGCGAGTGCACGCTGCTCCACTGAGACAAAAAATCGCCGAAAGCTAACGCCAAGAACAAGTACCAAAACACTAAGCGTCGACTCTGGCCGAATAAGTGCAACGATGAGCAAGGACTTCTCGCAAAATCTCCGCCTGCTGTGCAGCTTCTACCGCTCCATTGCCGAGGTATGCCGGCGCATGGGCGTCAACCGCGCGCAGTTCAACAAGTACCTCAGCGGCGACACCCTGCCCTCGCGCTATACCCTGACAAAAATCTGCGATTTTTTCGGCGTGGAGCCCCACGAGATCCTGATGCCCCCGGAGCAGTTCGCGCAGATCGTCCGCGTGCGCAGCGCGCCGGGCGCCGCAGCCGCCCCGCAACAGCCCTACAGCCCGGACATCGACCGGCTGATGCGGGAATCGAAAGGGCACGCGGACAAGTACCTCGGCTACTACTTCGAATACCACTATTCGATGACCTTCCAGGACCACATCATCCGCAGCCTGCTGCGCATCGAATCGGATGGCGAGGGGTATTATTTCCAGCGTTTCGAACGCATGCGCTACCCCGACCGGGAGGAGTGGTACAAATCCCGTTACAAGGGCATGCTGTTTTTCCTGTCCGAGCGCATTTTCCTGATCGGCTACGAAGCGCTGACCCGCAACGAAATAGCCCAGACCATTCTCTACCCGACCTATAAGAGCCGGGTGAGCTATCTGTCCGGACTGAAACTCGGTGTCTCCGCGAGCGATCGCCGCGAACCTGTCTGCACCAAGGTGGTACTGGAATCCCTGGGGCGCAACATCAGCGTCAGGAGTGCACTCAGGCTGTGCGGCGTATTCGGACCCGATTCCGATGAAATAAATCGCAATATCCGCGAAAACATCCGCGCTACCTCGACAGCCGGGCCGCAGAGTTTTTTCGCTACACCGCTTTAACAAGAGTTTTATACCAATGGCCCGAAAACCGGGCCTGTGCGATCTACCCAAATACCACTGCAATTTCGGGACGCCGTCCCACAGGAAGCTGTATGACCAACGAATTCCAGACTCTGAAACCCACACCGCTGTTCACCGCCGGCTCCGCCGTGCGTCTGGAACACGACCTCCTGGGCGAGCGCGGCGTGCCCGTGGATGCCTACTTCGGCATCCAGACGCTGCGCGCGCTGGAAAACTTCCAGATCACTGGCATTACCCTCAATCACTTCCCGAACCTGGTGAAAGCGCTGGCCATGGTCAAGAAGGCCGCCGCCAGCGCCAACAGTCAACTGGGCTACCTGCAGCCGCAACTGGCTGAAGTGATCGGCAGGGCCTGTGACGAGATTATCGCCGGCGAACTACACGACCATTTTCTCGTGGACATGATCCAGGGCGGCGCCGGCACCTCGACCAACATGAATGCCAACGAGGTGATCGCCAACCGCGCACTGGAACTGCTCGGGCACGGCAAAGGCGAATACCAGCAGGTGCACCCGAACAACCACGTGAACCTGTCCCAGTCCACCAACGACGTCTACCCGACCTCCATCAATCTGGCGATCCTGCTCAGCTACAGCGACCTGGTGCACTCGATGGAGGCGCTGTGCCGCGAGTTCGACAAGAAGGCCAGCGAATTTGCCAGCGTGATCAAGATGGGCCGCACCCAGCTGCAGGATGCGGTACCCATGACCCTCGGGCAGGAATTCGCAGCCTTCGCCGCGACGGTGCGCGAGGACGTGGACAGGGTCAAGGAACTGGTTGTCCTGTTCAAGGAAATCAATATGGGCGGCACCGCCATCGGCACCGGCATCAATACCGACCCGGCCTACCGCCAGCTGGTGGTCGACGCCCTGTCAGAAATCTCGGGAATTGATTTCGTCTGCGCCGAAAACCTGGTGGAGGCCACCTCCGACATGGGCGCCTTCGTGATGTTCTCGGGCGTGATGAAGCGCATCGCGGTGAAGATCTCCAAAATCTGCAGCGACCTGCGCCTGCTCTCCAGCGGGCCGCGCGCCGGCCTCAACGAGATCAACCTGCCGCCGATGCAGCCCGGCTCCTCGATCATGCCCGGCAAGGTGAATCCGGTCATTCCCGAAGTCGTCAACCAGGTGGCCTACCAGGTGATCGGCAATGACCTGACCATTACCCTCGCGGCGGAGTCCGGTCAACTGCAGCTGAACGTGATGGAGCCGGTCATCGCCTTCAACCTGCTGCAGTCCATGCGCCTGATGACGCAGGCCATGCACACGCTGGCGAACCGCTGCGTCAACGGCATCACCGCCAACGTCGAGCACTGCCGCGCGCTGGTCGAGAACAGCATCGGCCTGATCACCGCGGTGACGCCCTTTATCGGCTATGAGAACGCCACCCGCATCGCCAAGCAGGCGCTGCACAGCGGGCGGAGTGTCAAGGATCTGGTACTGGAGGAGGGGCTGCTGAGCGAGGAGGAACTGAACGATATCCTGCTGCCGGAGAATATGACACAGCCGCGCAAAGTGGAGTTGAAAGCCCGGGCCTGAACCGGCCCAGAGCGGCAGAAGTGATCGCCGGCAGCGGCTGCTGCCGGCGGATCTTCGATTAAATACCCAGCGCCTTTATCATCGTCTCCGGCGGCAGATAGCCGGGCACCACGCTGCCGTCCTGCATCACGATCGTCGGCGTGCCGCGCACATCGATGACGTCATTGCCCAGCTGGTACTGCTGCGCCACCGGATTCTTGTCGCACACCTTCAGCGGCACATTCTCGCGATTCTTCAGAGCGGTCAGGGTCTTGTTGCGGTCCTCGGCGCACCAGGCAGTAGCGACCTTGCGATAACCGAGGGAATTCAGGCCGGCGCGGGGGAAGGCCAGGTAGCGCACTTCGATACCGCGCTTGTTCAGCTCGGGCACATCGTTGTGCAGCTTGCGGCAGTAGCCGCAGTCGACGTCGGTGAAGACGTAGATATGGGCCTTGGTCTCGCCCTTGGGGGAAAAGACGATCATGTCGTCGACATTCTGCGCTTCCATGATCTTGGCGCGCTGGGTGGTGCGACGCTGCTCGGAAAGATTCGCCAGGCCACCACTGGCTTTGACCTGATAGAGATCACCGAAAATAAAATGGCTGCCGTCCGCCGATACGAACAGGGTATTGGTGCCGCCATCCACATCCACTTCATACAGGCCGCTGATCGGGCTCTCGCGCACCTCGCCATAGCTGGCCTTTGGATTGCCGGCCTCGAGTCGCGCCTTGATGGCTTTGGCGACTTGCGCATCGACCTCGGCCTGGGCCACAGGCCCCAACAGGGCGAGCATTGCGCCGGCCAGCATCAGCGGCTTGTTGAAAACAGTCATTCCCGATAACTCCTTAAATTCGTCTTTGGCTTCGACCGGCACACCGGATTTCGGTTCCAGGGCACGAGTATGGCACCGATTGGCGACAATCGTCTCCTATGGCGCCTTTTACCGCATTCGCGCTTTCAGGGCCACCCAGCGCTCTACAGTGCGGCGATGACATCCCGGGCAAAAGCGGCGATATCGAACTGCTGGCCGCCGGACTCGTCGTAGCCGCGCCGCACTATCACCAGATCCAGTGACGGAACCACGAACACATACTGGCCACGATGTCCCGCAGCCATAAAACCGTCAGCCGGCAGACCGAATCGCTCGCCCAGCAGCCACCACTGGGCACCGTAGCCCCAGGCAGGCTCGCCGCGGCTGTTCAGCGCCGGCGGCTGCTGCGGCGCCGGCTTGCGCACATAGTCTGCCCAACCCTGGGGCAGCACCCGCTCTCCGGCCCAGGTGCCATCGTTGAGATACAGAATGCCCAGGCGCGCCAGATCCCGCGCCGTGGTCCAGACCTGGGACGACATAATGAAGTTCCCCTCCCAGTCGGTCTCCAGCACCGTATCGCGCATGCCGATGCGGTGAATGAGCTTCTCGAACGGGTAGCGCAGATAGTCTTCATCGCTGTCGAGGCGCGCGCGCAGGCTGCGCACGGCCAGCAGGGTGTCATTGTTGGCGTAGCGCCAGCGGCTGCCCGGCAGCGCGTCGAGCGGCGCCTCAGTCGCCCGGTCGGTGACCCGCGCACCGCCAGCATAGATCTGGTCCGTGCGGCTGCCGGAGCGGCCGCTGTAGAGCCCGGAGGACATGTGCAGCAGGTTTGCCAGGGTGATGTTGCAGCGCGGGTCCAGCGGGCTCTGCCACTCGGGCACCGGCGCCGGCTCCGCCAGCCGCAGCAGTCCCTCACCGACGGCCACGCCGATCACCGACGCAGCAATACTCTTCGCCACCGACCAGGTGCGCTGCGACGTGTGCAGGTCGTAACCGTCGCGATAGCGCTCCCCCAGCAGCTCGCTGCTGCGACTGATCACCACGGCAGACGTCTCGGTAGCGGCGCCGTACGACTTGCCGTCAAACGCCCGTGCGATGACCGCGTCGAGCGCCTCGATTTTCTCCGGCGTCGCCCTGTCGCCCAGCGGCCAGGCCTGGTCGGCGGCCGCGGGAGCAGCGGTCAATGTGACCCGGGGCAGCTTGGCAGCCACTTCCGCCCTGGCGCCGATCGGCAGCTGGCTGCACCCCAGATGGGGACGCCAGGCGCTGATTCGGGGCGGCATCTGGTCGCTGTAGCGCACACTGACCAGTCGGGCCCGGCGGTCTATCTCTGCCGCCGGCAATTCGGCGAGTATTTCCCGGTATTCGGGGTAGATCCGGTTCAATTCCAGCGCGGCGATGGATTCGGGTGCGCGCCCGGCATTGAAAGTCGCGCTGCAGGTAAACGCGGCCTTATAGCCGGCCACCAGCGCGCGCATATGTTCCTGCGTCTCCTGGGCGCCCGCCGCTGCAGACATGCCCGCCGCGCACGCCAGTGCGGTAACGACCCCGAAAAAGTGCTGCGATAAACGCTTCATGCTGTGCATCCCGTTGTTATTGTTGCCACTGCCCCAGACGCGCACTAGCCGCGGGGGTGGTGATCGCGGTGCAACGCCTGCAGCCGCGCCTTGGCCACCTGGGTGTAGATCTGCGTCGTGGAAAGATCCGAGTGGCCGAGCAGCAGCTGCACCACCCGCAGGTCGGCGCCGTGATTGAGCAGATGGGTGGCAAAGGCGTGGCGCAGGGTGTGCGGCGACAGCGGCTTTTCTATTCCCGCCACCTTCGCCCAGTGCTTGATCCGATACCAGAAAGTCTGCCGGGTCATCGGCCGCCCGGCGCGCCCCGGGAAGCAGGCGTCACTGTTGCCCGGCGGCAGCAATTGCGGCCTGGTCGCAGCCAGGTAGTGCGACATCCACTCCTGCGCCGCCTCCCCCATGGGCACCAGCCGCTCCTTGCTGCCCTTGCCGAATACCCGCACCACCCCCTGGCGCAGGTTCACTTGCGAGACGCTCAGCTCCACCAGCTCGCTGACCCGCAGCCCGCAGGCGTAGAGCAGTTCCAACATGGTACGGTCGCGCATGCCGATGGCGGATTCTGTGTCCGGCGCGTGCAGCAGCGCTTCCACATCGGCTTCGGAAAGCGATTTGGGCAGCGGTTTCGGCAGTTTGGGATTCTCGATCAGCGCGATCGGATCCTCCTGGACCAGCCCCTGCCGCAGACAGTAGCGGTAGAAGCTGCGCAATGCGGCCAGCGCGCGGGCGGTCGAGCGGGCGGAACTGCCGCGCCGGTGTTTGCCGGCGAGATACTGCTGCACCTGGGCCCGCCCGACAGCGAGCAGACTTGCCCCGCACTGCGCATCGCAAAAATCGGCAAAGGCGAGCAGATCGCGTCCGTAGGCCGCGCGGGTGTGTTCGCTGGCGCCGCGCTCGGCCCAGAGCATATCCAGCCAGCGGGCAATCAGCGGATCTTGTTTGACCGGGGTATCCATGGGCGCATTAAACCACAGACAAAAAAAAGCCGGAGCTTTTTGGCTCCGGCTTTTCTGCGTATAGCGAGAAAAACTTAGTTGAGTTTTTCTTTGATACGCGCTGCTTTACCAGTCAGGTTCCGCAGGTAGTACAGCTTGGCCTGACGCACGTCACCGCGACGCTTGACAGCAATACTGTCAACCAGCGGGCTGTGCGTCTGGAAAGTACGCTCTACACCGACACCGTGGGAGATCTTGCGCACGGTGAAGGAGGAGTTCAGGCCGCGGTTGCGCTTGCCGATCACCACGCCTTCGAACGCCTGCAGACGCTCGCGGTTACCTTCTTTTACCTTTACCTGAACGACAACGGTGTCGCCCGGTGCGAAGGCCGGCAATTCGCCTTTCAGCTGTTCCTGTTCCAGCTGCTGAATGATTTTGTTGGTCATTTGGAATACTCCCAAACATAAGGGCCCTTTGGAGCCCTACGATTGTGTAGCTTCTCAGCTAGTTCACCGAACTACTCACGCCTCCCGGCGAGCTCAGCATCACGGCACCTCTAAAATTTTTAGGGGTACCCTTAACTTTCAAGTTTCTTCGGACTGCTGCTCCCGCCGGATTTCCTCCAGCAGCAGCGTCTGTTCCTTATCCAGTTCCAGCCGCTCCAGCAGGTCGGGCCGGCGCTGTTGCGTGCGCGCCAGTGCCTGCTTGAGGCGCCAGCGGCGAATTCTCGCGTGGTTGCCGGACAACAGTACTTCCGGCACCGCCCTGCCCCGGTACTCTTCCGGGCGGGTGTAGTGGGGACAGTCCAGCAACCCCTGGGCGAAGGAGTCCTCCACCGCCGACTGATCGTGCCCCAGGGCACCGGGGATCAGCCGCGTGATGGCATCCACCATCACCATGGCGGCCAGTTCGCCGCCACTTAAAACATAGTCGCCGATGGACCACTCTTCGTCGATCAAGGTCTCGACGATACGCTCGTCGACGCCCTCGTAGCGCCCCGCCAGCAACACCAGGTTGCCCGCCTCGGCGAGTGTCTCGACGCCGCCCTGGTCCAGCGACCGCCCCTGAGGCGATAGATAGATGCTGCGCGCGCGCGCACCACCCTCTTCGGCCCAGGCGCGCGCGGCGCTAAGAGCCTGGTACAGCGGCTCTGCCAGCATAACCATACCGGGGCCGCCGCCGTAGGGTCGATCGTCCACGGTGCGGTGCCTGTCGCTGGTGAAATCCCGTGGGTTCCAGCAGCGCACCTCCAGCAGGCCGTCTTTGACCGCTCTCCCGCTGATGCCGTATTCGGTCAGCGCGGCAAACATCTCCGGAAAGATGCTGACCAGGGCAATACGCTTGGCAGCCACTGTTGCGCTTTCCCGCTCTTAACCTAGAAGGCCGGATCCCAGTCGACGGTGATCACACCGGCGTCCAGGTCGATATCGGTGATGTATTCGCCCGGCAGGTAGGGGATCAGGCGCTCGCGCCTGTCCGCGCCACCGCGCACCACCATCACATCGTTGGCACCCGTCTCCATCATCCGCACCACGGCGCCCAAATCGTGTTCTGAACCGCCGAAACGGCTCACCACGCGCAGGCCTTCGAGCTGGTGCCAGTAGTACTCGCCTTCGTCGAGTTCTGGCATCTGCTCCCGCCGCACGGCGATGTCGCGCTGGCAGAAGCGGGCCGCCAGATCGCGGTCATCGACGCCCTTGATATGGGCGACCAGACCCTTGCCGTGAAGCTTGCCAGCGTCGATCTGCAGCGGCTCCCAGCCACTCGGCGCCTGCAGCCACCAGTCCGAGAACTGCAGGATATTGTCCATCGGCTCGGTGTAGGAGTGGATCTTGACCCAGCCGCGAACACCGTAAACCGCGGTTATACGCCCGACTGTGACCAGCTCACCGGAATCGGATCCGCTGCTGTCAAGGTCTAGAGCCACGGGCGCACCACCAACAGACTTGAATTAAGCGGATTCTTTCAGCAGCTTGCTGACGCGATCGGAAACCTGCGCGCCCTGGCCTACCCAGAACTCAACGCGCTCGCGGTCGATACGCAGACGCTCTTCCTGACCGCGGGCAACCGGGTTGAAGAAGCCGACGCGCTCGATGAAACGACCGTCGCGGGATTTGCGGCTGTCAGTCACAGTCAGGTGATAAAACGGGCGCTTCTTAGCACCGCCACGAGCCAAACGAATGGTTACCATGTAGATTTCCTGTAGTTCAAATCTGAGCTTCAAAACTGGCGGCCACGCTCGGCGACCGCCTACAAAAACTATGCCGGTAGCTCACCCGGCTGAAAGGCGGCGTATTCTAATGTACCGCCCCTGGTTTGTATAGCGCTTAATCCGCCCGCCAAAACGGGCCATTCAAGCGAGCTATTTCTTCTTGAAGCCGGGGGGCAGACCGCCGGGCATGCCGCCCATACCACCCGCTCCCCCCATGCCGCCCATGCCCGGCAGGCCGCCCATACCGCGCATCAGCTTGCCCATGCCGCCGCCCTTGAGCTTCTTCATCATCTTGCTCATCTGCTTGTGCTGCTTGAGCAGGCGGTTCAGGTCCTGGACCTGGGTGCCGGAACCGGCGGTAATGCGGCGCTTGCGGGAACCGGAGAGAATGTCCGGGTTGCGGCGCTCGGCCGGCGTCATGGAGCCGATAATGGCATCCATGCGCTTGAACTCCTTGCCCATATCCGCCTGCTGTGCCGCCTGGGCCAGACCGCCCATGCCGGGCATCTTCTCCAGCAGGGAGCCGAAGCCGCCCATATTCTGCATCTGCTGCAGCTGGTCGCGCAGATCCTCCAGGTCGAACCCCTTGCCCTTCTGCACTTTCTTGACCAGCTTTTCGGCCTTGGTCCGGTCGATCTTCTGCTCGGCCTCCTCGATCAGCGACAGAATGTCGCCCATGCCGAGGATGCGCGACGCGATGCGATCGGGATGGAAGGTCTCCAGCGCGTCGGTCTTCTCGCCGACGCCGATAAATTTGATCGGCTTGCCAGTCACGTGCCGCACGGACAGGGCCGCACCGCCGCGGGCGTCGCCATCCGCCTTGGTCAGGATCACGCCGGTCAGGGGCAGCGCATCGTTGAAGGCGCTGGCGGTGTTTACCGCGTCCTGACCGATCATGGCATCGATCACAAACAGCGTCTCGGCCGGTTTCAGCGCACCGTGCAGCTCGCGGATCTCATCCATCAGCTGCTCGTCGATATGCAGGCGGCCGGCGGTATCCACGATCAGCACGTCGGCAAACTGCTTGCGCGCCGCGTCCACTGCGCCCTTGGCAATATCCAGCGGCTTCTGCTCCGCGGTGGACGGGTAGAAGAGCGCACCTACTTCGCCGGCGAGCGTCTCCAGCTGCTTGATGGCCGCGGGGCGATAGACGTCCGCACTCACCACCATGACCTTTTTCTTTTCGCGCGCCTGCAGATACTTGGCCAGCTTGGCCACACTGGTGGTCTTACCGGCACCCTGCAGGCCCGCCATCAGGATCACCGCCGGCGGCTGCACCGCCAGGTTCAGCGGCTGGGCGGCTTCGCCCATCACCTTGACCAGCTCGTCCTGCACGATCTTGACGAACTGCTGGCCCGGATTCAGCGCTTTGCTGACTTTCTGGCCCACCGCCGCGGTGCGCACCTGCTGGACGAAGTCCTTGACCACCGGCAGGGCCACGTCCGCCTCCAGCAGGGCCTTGCGCACTTCGCGCAGTGTGTCGCGGATATTGTCGTCCGTCAGGCGCGCTTTGCCGGTGACTTTCTTTAACGCCGCCGACAGGCGGTCGCTCAGGTTATCGAACATAGATGCGTCTCGATCTCTCTGCTTGCGGACACCCAGTGACGCTGGGCACCCGCGATGTTGTCGGAGCCGGCCGCGGCTCCGCTTTCTGAGGCGCGGCAGTATAGCCCAGGTCAAGTCTCAGCCGAAATATCGCCAAACCTTCCCAGCTCCGGCGCGCTGTGACACACTGCCGCCCTATCGCAACTCGCATCCAACTGAGACACGGATTTATCGATGGCGGCATTCGCCCACTGGACGGCAATCGCGCTCTACCTCGCCACTACCGCGGTGGCTGCCCTGGCCTTCTCCCGCAAGCGCCAGCCGGATAACAGGCTGCTGCTGGGACTGCTCGCGGGCGCACTGCTGGCCCACGCCATCTCCCTGCTCCACACCCTGGTTTCACCGGCGGGTTACCGCTTCGACCTGCTGGCGATGCTGTCGCTGATCGCCTGGGTCGTGAATCTGCTGCTATTGATCCTGGCCACCGGCCGCCCGCTGACATTGCTGATCCTGATCCTGGCCCCGCTCGGCGCACTGACAGAGCTGGCAGCGGGATATGCCTGGGGCGGCGCAACACCGCGCGAGCAGCTCTCCGCCGGGATTGCCGTGCACGCGCTGCTGTCGATCGCCGCCTATTCGCTGCTGACGCTGGCCACGCTGCAGGCCATCTATCTCTTCTACCTGAATCAGCAGCTGCACAACCACCGCCCCGGCGGCATCAGCCGCTTGCTGCCACCGCTGCAGAGTATGGAGTCGCTGCTGTTCGGCCTTATCGCCTTCGGCCAGCTCCTGCTGACAGCCTCGCTGCTGACGGGGTTCCTGTTCGTAGACAATCTGTTCGACCAGCACCTGGTCCACAAGACCGCGCTGTCGATTCTCGCCTGGGTGCTCTACAGCATCCTGCTCTGGGGCCACTGGAAGCTGGGCTGGCGCGGCAACACCGCGGTGCGCTGGACCCTGACCGCCTTTGCCGCGCTGATGCTGGCCTTTTTCGGCAGCAAATTCGTGCTGGAAGTCATACTGAATCGGCCTTAACGCCTGAAAACTTGCGGGCGCGGGAATTCTGTTTCAATATCCCCGCTTCGACATAAAAAGAGTTCCCCCTTGAACGAGATACCGCTCGGCCTGCTGTTCAGCCTGCTGGCTCTGCTGATTGTCATTTCCGCCTTCTTCTCCAGCTCCGAAACCAGCATGATGGCGCTGAACCGCTACCGCCTGCGCCACCAGGCCAAGAGCGGTCACCGCGGCGCCAAGCGAGCCGTGGAGCTGCTGTCGCGCCCGGACAAGCTGATCGGCGTTATCCTGATCGGCAACAACCTGGTCAACATTCTCGCCTCGGTGATTGCCGGCGTGGTCTTCACCCAGCTGTACGGCGACGCCGGCGTCTTCTACGCCACCGCGGTGCTGACAATCGTCATCCTGGTCTTTGCCGAAGTCACGCCTAAGACCATTGCCGCCCTGCACCCGGAGAAAATCGCCTTTCCCGCAACGCTGGTACTGCGCCCGCTGCTGTGGCTGCTGGCCCCGGTGGTGTGGCTGGTCGGCAGCGTCTCCAACGGACTGGCGCGCCTTGTCGGCGTCGAGGCCTCCGCCGGCGCCGAGGCCGAGCACCTGGCACCAGAGGAACTGCGCACTGTGGTGTTTGAATCCGGCGCCCTGATTCCGAGCAAGCACAAGGGCATGCTGCTCAATGTGCTGGACCTGGACCAGGCCACGGTGGAGGACATCATGATTCCGCGCAATGAAGTGGTGGGTGTGGACCTGGAACACAGCGGTGACAAGATCCTGCAGCAACTGGCGGAGAGCAGCTACACCCGCCTGCCGGTCTACAAGGGCGATATCAACCAGGTGGTGGGGATTCTGCACCTGCGCCGCGCGGCGCAGATACTGCGCGACGGCCCGGAGGAATTCAGCGCGGAGCGCCTGCAATCCTACACCGACGAGCCCTACTTCGTACCCGAAGCGACACCGCTGCCGACACTGCTGATGAACTTCCAGAAGAAGAAGCGCCGCATGGGCCTGGTGGTGGACGAATACGGCGAGGTGATGGGCATAGTCACCCTGGAGGACCTGCTGGAGGAAATCGTCGGCGACTTTACCGCCAGCCCGGTTCCCAGCGAGGACGAGGAAATCATTGCGGTCGGCGACGGCTGGTACCTGATCGAGGGCGGCACTTCCATTCGCGACATCAATCGCACCCTGCACTGGGAACTGCCCACCGACGGACCCAAGACGTTCAACGGTCTGGCGATGGAGCACCTGGAGAGTATTCCCGACGGCAATATCAGTTTTTACATACTGAATTACCTGGTGGAAATCGAGCAAGTCTCGGACAAGATGATTACCCGGGCGCGGGTCAAAAAAATCAACGAGCGCACATAGCTCTCTTTCACGCATTCTGAGCCAGTCGACACTGGAGACACCGCCCTGACCCAGCAGATTCAGCGCTGCGTCGGCGGTGGTCACGCCGCCGACCTAGTTCATCTCCCCGCTCGCAAAGGGAGAAGAAATTATTTTTTTCGTTTCAAAAAATGTCTTCTAAAGGAAAAAATTAATGAACCAATGGCAGCGATAAACAAAATTGACAATATAATGTCGTAATCTAGCCCACCATCTGAAGCACTAATGTCCGCTCCCGGCAAGAAAATTTCACCGGACAATAAAGACTTTGCAACTATTACTACGCCAGCAATCCCAGCGATAAACTCTCTCCAATCGACACTAATCAACACAAGCCCCAACAATGAACCTATGCACTTTATCAATTCTTTGGGGCTATTGATTGTCAGCAATATTTATGTCCAACCCACCTTCAACAACACCCCTCAAATCAGACATAAACTTTTTTACTTTTTCGGAAGGAATTCCAAATAAATTTATCACTATACGCTCTGAATCAGCATGAAGAACTATATATTTTTTCCCCATCTCAATTGACCTAATTTTATTCAATGAAATTTTTTTACTACCAGTGTAAAAAAAATTATTGACCTCTAAAAAATTATCATACAAGGCGAATAACGGCTTTTTAAACTGGGCATGTATCAAAGCCACATACGCCATAAGCAACCCAACAAAAAAAATCCCCGTGTACAATTTACTTCCGACTACCACATACCATAGATACATCACAGGTAATATGAAAGTGACATGAAGTAACAGCCTCACAATTATCCATCGAGAACCTGCATACATTTTAAGCGTCACAAAAATCCTCTTTTATTCCAGAAACAATAATAAATTGAACTAAGGAGATTGCTATAATGGCTAGCAATATAATTAGGAGCGGTAACGCATAGAAGCTCAGCGCCAGCATTCCGGCCCAAGCTGCTAACGAAAACCCAAATATCCCCAAACTAGCCCCAGCCCCACACCCTGAAAGCTTTGCATCGACTACTGACAGGAGGACAGCCAAGGGGCCTAACACTGCACCTATTTTTGCAAAGAGGGTTCCCAATCCTACTAGTGACTCAAGGAATTCCCCAACAGTGACCGCAACACCAGCAAGACCGAGTAAAGCTCCAATTGCACTTAAAAGATCACCACCATTATTTCCCCCTGAAATCTTAAATGCCCCAGCTCCAGTCTGCGGGTCGATTAGAAGATATCCTTCTCCAATCCACCCGTTGAAACTTATCGGCAGTTCATGCGCCGTAGCAACCTTACCCGCCAAAACAGATTGCCGAATCTCCGCCTCAGTCTCCGCATCCAGTTGAATCGAACTTAACGCGATATCCAGATTACTCTGGGTAACAGTCCATATTTTCTGGCCTTCCGCGCTGGCGATAGCCAGAGCCTTTACCGCCGAAATTCCTTGGGCGGGCGCTTCCGGCGTACTGAACATCTGCTCCGGCACCAGATGCTCCATGGCGCTGCTCCGGGCACCGGCGGCCTGATGAAAGGCAATGACCTTCTGCTGGTCGTTATCCTGCGCCGCCGTCTGGTAGTACATCAGATCCACGTCCATGTTCAACCCGTCGAAGCTGACATTGCGCGGCGTGCCGAACCAGTAGTGGGTCTGCAATCCCGTGCTGAAGATGCCATAGCTGGGCAGCCGGTAGGTGACGATATTCGAGCTCTGCGCCTGTATCTGGTCCTGGACGTCGTTGAGCGCGAAGTAACTGAAGATGGTACCGTAGATCAGGTCGCCGACCAGTTCGTGCTTGGTGAGCGTCGCGAGCTGGGCATCGTCGCCGCTTTCCAGCACGGCCTTGGTCTGTTCCACACTCGCCTGCAGCCGCGCGGCCCGTTCCGGGCTGATGCTCTGCAGGTCGAGGCCTATGGCCCGGTATTCACCGGCAGTGGGGTGGTTGGTGCTGTTGTTCCAGCCGTCCTTGGGGCTCCACAGGGCCAGGGATTCGTGTAGCTCTCCGCCCATGGTGCCGGCGCCGCCTTCGCTCGATACTTCTCCATCCAGCGATATCTCGGCTTTCAGGTGGATCAGGTAGCCCGGCAAAGTATCCGGCATCTGTGCCGGGTCTATTTCCCCTGTTTCCGGATCCGGTTCCGGCAGGTAGCTGTCGATAATCGCCTGGTCGTCTTCAGTGGCGGGACTGAAGGATACCGCCAGTTTCTTGCCGGCCAGCTTCACCGTGGGTTCGAGCAGGCTGACAATCTCGCTGCCGGCCTGGCCGTAAAAAGAAGTCGACAGGATATAGCGGAACTTGTGGCGCAACCGGTCCGGCACCTCGGCAAAGCGGGTCTGGGTGGCAATATGGCGGTAGGGCAGGCCCGCGCTCAGCGGGCCGGCGGGGATTATCTTGACTTCCTGCAGGCCCAGCACTTCACCCACGGTGGCCTCGGGGTTCTGAGCCTCGATATAGGTCTGCAGCTGCTGCTGGAAATCCGCCAACTTCGTTTCGACCGCCCCCTGGGGCAAGTTCTGCACCCAGCCTGCAGCCTCATCCACCGTCGCGTTTGCACTGATCTCGTCGATCAGTCCCTGGGTGTCGAAGGGCACTGCCTGCTGCACATCCATGCCGGGACTGAATTCGTATTGCTTGAAGCTGGCATCCATGGGAATCCAGTTGTCGCCCTGGCGATTCTTGACTCCGCGCGAGGGTTCGAAGTCCACCCAGGCCTCCGCCCAGGCGTGCTCCAGGCGGATATGGGTGACGACGCCGTTCTGGATCAGGCCGATACTGGGAATGCCGCCCTGCCCCAGCAGATTCAGCGCGGCGTCGGGGGTGGTCACACCGCCGACCCAGTTCGTCACCTGCTCGACCGGGATATCCACGGTGCCGTAGGCATAGCGCGCTGGGATACCGGCGGCGCGCAGCAGGCCGATCAGCAGGCTGGCGGTATCCATGGCATTCCCGCGCAGGGTTTCCAGCGTATGGGCGGCGCCCTGGATGGAGCCGTAGCTGGGCACGAAGCGGATATTGTTGTGCACCCAGGCGTAGATTTCCGTGGGACTGTTGTCCAGGCTGGCGGCCAGCTCGCGCATGGCGTCGCTGATGGCGATATCGGGGGTTTCCGCGAGATGGGCATCCGTGGGCTGGCTCACGCTGAGGGCGCCGGCCAGCATCAGCGGGGTCAGCTCGCTGGCGGCCAATTGGATTGGACCGTCGTAGGGGTCCAGCCCTAGGCTGGCCTGCAGATCGGTGCCGTCCACTAGCGGCGGGCGCACCTTGCGGTCCGCACTGCCCCAGGGCAGCCGCTGCGGGTCGACCGGGGTATGGCGGCGCTGGAATTGCTGTTCCTGCAGGAATTCAGTCAGTTGTTGGCGAGCCGCTTCGCGCTCCTCGCCGCTCTCGGCAAACAGCAATTTGTCCATGCGCTCCTGCAACTGCCGGTAGCCGTCGCGAATCGCCCGGGTCGCCTTCTGGTGCCGATCTGTTGCCACTGCCGGCAAATGGCGCCGCGCCAATTGCTCGCCGCTTTGAGACAACTCGACCTCAGCCTCGCCCCAGGCCTCCATCACGGAGCGGCGCAACTCCTCCAATTCCACCAACTCGGCATCGCTGATGCCCATGTCCCCGAAGCCGAGACTGTCCAGTGAGCGCGCCCACCAGCCTTTTCCCGCTTCGCGTCTGGCGATTGCCTCGGGCAGCTGGCGGACCACTTTCGCCTTCAGCTTTTGCAACCTGTGAGCCAGCTTTCGCTCGGTGGTAGTCTCTTTCAGCTGCTCTATGCGCGCCAGGCGCTCGTCTTTGCGATTGATTTCATCGGCCACCGCTTTACTGGCCGGTGAAAAATAAAATACAAAGCTGAAGATAAATGCGGTGATGGCGGCAGCGCCTTTTGCCCCCACCCCCTTGCGAAAGCGATCCAGTGCCAGGTCCGTCATGGATTGGTCTACTCCTGCTCAACCGGCGGCAAACTGGCCGCCGGAACTATCTTTTGTTCTTTAATCTGTTTGTAGGTTTTCTGCTGTCGCGGGGAAGTGCGAATACAGCCCCCGCTCTCTAAGGAGACTGTACCGCTATCGGTAGCAGCAGTGTCTGTTGCTCCACATAGTCCGGTGCCTCGCCGGATTGCAGCACCAGTCCCACCTCTTCACTGGCCGCAGTTCCGGGCAGTCGCACGTAGATTGTCAGGCTGCGAGATTCACCCTCCGCCAAGTTGAACGCCGCCGACCAGCTGCCATCCTGCTGCGGGACAAAGGTGTCGGCATCCACCATGGAGAGGCCACCGCTCAGCAACAACAGGGCGCGCCCCGGCGTCGCCCGCTTCTCGTTGTTGATCTGCAGTGCCAGCGGCAGTGTCTTGCCCGCCCGCGGCAGTAGTTGCTGCGGGTGCACCTCTTCGAGGCCCGCAAGCAGCAAGCGGGCGAAAGCATTGTCCGGCGAATCCGGCCGTCCGTCGCCACCCTGCGCCAGTACTTCGGCGCGCGCAGCGGCATTGGCCAGCAGGTCGAAGCCGGTGAACATGGAACGGCCACTGCCATAACGGAAGAGTGCCAGCGCATTGTCTTCCTGAGGCGCATTCCCGCCCTTTCCTTTACTGGTCTCTCCGGCAAGTTCACTGAAATGCCCCACGACTTCCGCGCCGGCGGGTGCGAAGGTAAGCACCTTGCCACCGACATCGAAGTCGAGACTAGCCGCCGCGCCGAGAACGCTCTCCTCCAGTGTGGCGCCCTTCGCATGAGCGCTATTGCCACGCACTTCGATACCGAGTGCAGCCTCAACAAAGCGGTTGCGGCGGTCGTGGCCGCCAGACAAGAGGCCGTCACCGGATGCGACCCTGTCCACCAGCGCCTGCTGTGTGCTTTTGCTGAGTTTCACCTGTTCGCTGAACAGGGCGTAGACGCTATAGCCTCCTTCCTTCAGCTCGCGGTCGAAGTCATCGGCGTTGTCGACAATGGTGTAGCTCCAGCCGGCGGCGTCGAGCAATACCTCGAGATAGCTGCGCTGGCTGCCCATATCCGGTACATCAACATCGCCGTGCGGGTCCGGTCCATCGGCGTCGATCAGTGCCAGCAGGCGACCGTGTGCACCTATCTCGAGGCTGCCGGTTATCTCTATTGGCGGTTCGACCACGGTAAAGACGGCGTAGCCCAGGGTCTCCGCCGAGTCACCGGTCACCGCCCGCAGTACGCAGATGTAATTGCCCAACGCCAAGTCCGCAGTCTCTATACCGCGACTCAGAGTCACTCTCTGCTGCGACGCCAGCGATAGATTCCTGCCCTGGCTGAGAACTTCCGTCTCATCATCCGCGCGCAGCAGCAACTGCTGCAAATCAACGTTCACCTCGCGCGTCGCCGAGCGGTTATGCAGGGTATCCGTGCAGCTCTGCGGGTCGCCCTGCGGCACTACCGAAGCCGCGGCCTCCACAGTGCCGAGAATCTGGACAAGCGAGCTGTCCTCCACCACAAATTGGGTACTGCTTTTTGCCAGTCGTTCAGAAACCTGCGCGTTCCACAGGGTCAGAGCCACGTCGTAGCGGCCCGAGCTAGCGTCGCGCAGCTCCAGGGATTGCTGGAAATCCCGCAGTACATTTGCAGTGAGTTCGGGAATGACGCGGCTGTAATTCAGTACAACCTCACCCTGTGGGTCGGTCACCACCAGTTTTGCCAGTGCCGGTTCCAGCGCATCGTTGACGGTCAAGTTGCTAACCCGGGCATCCAGGCGCACCTGGCTCCACGGCGGATACACCGGCTGCTCGGCGCTGACATTAACGCCGTAGCGCACGTCCGGATTGCCATCGCGCCCGCTGGCATCTATCGCAAAGGCGGCAGAGCCATCGATCAGAGTGCGGCCACTCTGGTCGCTGACAAAGCCGTAGGCCCGGTAGTCACCCGCCCGGTAATTGCCGGTATTCCACGAGAAGTTGAACGTCTCGCGCTGGCCCGCCACCAGCTCTACCGCAGGCTTAAGCTCGAGCTCCGCAATCAGCTGTTGCCCCTCGGCGCTCCTTATCTGCACATGCAAAGTGCCACCGGTAATGTCGGGACCATTGTTGGTCAACGGAACTGAGATATTTACCGTCTCGTAGGCGGTGTAGCGGGATTGGTCCGTGCCCACTGTCAGGGCCAGCTCACTGGCTGCAGTGACTGCAGGGACTTCCAGCTCGCGCGGGATGATTTCGTCGGTAAAGGAGTTGGCGAATTCGATGGTCGCACTCTTGGCCACCGGGCGGATCTCACCCAGTTGCAGGTCGGCGATCGACAAGTTGAAATCTATTTTCTGGCCGTTGGCGGTAACACCGGTCAGATCCCAGCGGTATTCCGTCGTCCCGTCGGCCAGGCTGTCCGAACTGGCCGGCGGCACCGACGGATCGGACAGCGCGATGTTCGGCGGTAGCGACAGGTCTACGCCCACATCCAGCCCGCCAAGGCGCTCGATTGCCTTGGGCATATAGGCCATGACCATGCTGGTGGTGCCGAGGCGCGTGCTGAAGTAGCGTCCCCACCAGTCGCCGCCGCCGGACTGCGAATTCAACAGGTAGGTGATTGCATTGCGTACCATCGGATCGTCCGATGACGGATTGGTGTAGTCCAGCGCTATTCCCACCCAGGCGGTGGTCAGCGGATCACTACCCCAACTCACATACTGGCCCCAGCCGCCATCGGCGCGCTGGCGGCTGCGCAACCTTTCGGCCATCTGAGCTATTGCTTCATCCATCTGCACCTGCATGGATTCGTCGGCGATGATCTTCCTCAGTTCCGCCAGGCCTACCAATCGGAAGGCAATATACAACGTCTGGCTGTCATTGTTCCCGGCTCTGGCCAGGAAGTAGTTCGCGATGCGCGGAGCCGTTTCTTTTATGTCGCCGATCAGCTTGGAAGGCATGGGTGTTTTGACCACCGGCTGGACGCTGTTTGTCGATTCATTGGTTACATACCAATGGCCGGCAAACGCCGCAGTGCCGTTCACCCGGTCGGCACTGAACAGCCGCTCCAGGGTCCCGTCTGCACGGAGCAGGTTCAACCCGTGTGGGGTATACAGCCCGGAGTTGCTGAAACTGCCGGTTGTCACCAGGTATTCGCCGCCCCCCAACGGGGTAATACGGAACGGGGGATAGGAGAAACCATCGGCAAAGACGCTGATATTTGCCGCGGCATCGATTTCCAGGATATTGAAGGCGCCGGGACCATTGCTTACCAGCAGGGTTTCCTCGTCAGAAACCGCAAGCCCGTCCGGGTAAACAACCAGCCCACCGGACGCAAAAACCTGCCACTGCCCGCTGGCGTCCAACTTCCAGACGCGTCGGGCCGCTGGTTCCGTCACATAGATGCCGCCCCGCCAGTAGACAATGCCGGTGTAGTGGCCATTGCCGAGTGCAAGATTTGTGACAGTGCCGTCCGCGGTAATACGGGTGACAGTGGCATGGCCAGACACATAAACTTCCCCACGTGGGCCGACAGCCACATCGTAGAGATTGCGCCCGGAGTTGTCCTGGTAGACCACAGTGGTCTCGCCGGAAGCGGGGTCAAACAATTCGACACCGCCGCGCTTGGCGATCAACAGTCCCTGGTCGGTCGCTACCATGCCTGCGGGTCGACTTCCCAGAGCGAGAGGCCGAGAATCCCCAAGATTGTAATCTATAAGAGATCCCTCTCCCTGCTCGGAAGTTTCAATCAGTTCGGCGAAGGATTTTGCCACTATCGCAGTAATTCCTTCATGTGCAACCGACTGCCAACCCGTACTATGATCGGCAGTCCAGTAGGTCTGCGCCCCACTATTGCTCCTCCGATTCATCAAATGTTCGGCGGCCCTGTACCTGGTTCTGTAGCTCGCATTTCTATCTGGCCACTCCGCCAATGACCAGAGACCGAGACTGGTAGGTGTCTTAGTCCAAGAGTGCGAACTTCTGAGGCTGCCATCGCTTTGCTGGCTGCTCGCGATCGCGTTATATAAGAATTTTGCCTGGCCTGGGTCTATATCGGCCTTGTCCAGTGACGATGCCAATCCCACCAGACTCTGCGTCTGAATATGGCAACCCAGGCAGCGATTGCGCGAATGCCAGTTCCTGGCATTCGGCCCGACATATTGCCCGCCTTTGGTGACCGCTGCGCGTACTTCATCAAGAAGCGGATCGGTGGAAGAGCCCTGCGTGTTGTCCACACCCCGTAAATTGATGTGCGCACCGACCAGGTTATCCCCTTCGGGGAACACCGCCTGGTCCAACACGAACTCGCCACTGGCAACATCTCCCACATAGTAAATGGCGTTAATGTTACCGGCTTCTGGAACGCCGGTATGATGTACCGACACGCTCAGGTGGCCGGCTTCCTGAGGAACCCAGTTAGCAAAATTCAGTTCCGCGACTTCATTGACAGCCAGAGCCGGAACTTCCACGCTTCGAGCGAGCAGTTCCTCTCCGGCATCATTTCGCATCGTCAGTTGATAGCTTCCCGCCGGCAGTTCCTGATTGCCGAGATTGCGCACAAAGATCGACAGCTCGACGGGGCTTTCGCTGCCGAACTGGCTCATTGGCGGAACGAAGGCCAGTCCGCCACTGAGCTCCGAGAAACCCCGGACCAGCGCAGTGGTGGATGCGCTGGCTAGCGCCACGCCGCCGGGCAGTGTCCGGCTGACCGAACCCGGCTCCAGCACGCTGAAGATGATCTTGTAGCTTCCCGCGGGGTTCTGCGCTGTATTCCAGGGCAACTGCACCGCGAGAGTTTCTTCCGCTGCGAAATCTACCGTGCCCGCGACCAGTTCTGTACCCGGCAACAACGCGTCGATGTCGGCGACCCATTCCCCACCCTCGTTGAACACTTGGGCGCGGATGGTTGCACTCTGCGGCTCCAGCGCCAGATTACGCACCGCCGCAGTGATATAGACGCGGTCGTTGGCAACAACATCACGACTGGGCACTTCGATATTGACGATGTGAAAACGATCGGTGGGAATATCGTCCAATGTTACATTTAGCTCGTAGCTGCCCGGCTGCTGCAATTCAACGGACAGCGATTTGCCCTGGTAGTGTGGTGCACTGGCCTGCAGCGTAAAGGTCAGAGGGTCTATCTCCGAAAGGCTGTAACTGCCAAGGTCGTCAACCACTGCCGCCTGGCCGGTTTCGGTAATCTCGACTCGGGCGTCCACGATCGGCACACCACGCAGATCTTGAATCAGCCCGGACAACTGCACTTGCTCAGTTGGAGCGGCTTCCGGGGTCAGGACCAAATCGGCACTAAAGCTACCATAGGCGCCCACCTCAATTTGATAGGTAGCCGCCAAGTAGTTACTTGCGGTGATGGCACTCTGGAAGCTCTGGGCACCGATATTGGAGATCCGGGCGCGACCATCGGCATCGGTAAAGGCCTCGATTCCATCTACTATCACCCGAGCGTTGGGCACCGGGGCCTGACTCAAAGCGTCATAGACATTGGCCGAGAGGTTTACCAGGTCAGCTGGCTGGTTATTGGCACTGCGATGAAGGGGCAGATTACCGATAATCCCGTTACTTCCCGCCGGAAAGCTGAGCGCATATGTCGTCGTCACATAGCCGGCAGCCGAAAGCATCAACCGATACTCGCCGCGGTCAATATTGGTGAATACGAAATGTCCATCAGGGTCCGCTACGACAGTAATATCGCCCAGAGATATAGATGCACCAGCAATCCCTTCACCCGTTTCGCCATCTACCGCAATGCCAGTTAGATCTCTCGGAAAATCATCCAGGACTGACGAAAGGGATAGCAACCCCTGGTTGATGTGAAGAACCTGGTCCGATACAAAATCGACGGACGACTGCAAATCGTAATAGCCGGGTGCGCTGATCTTCAGCAGGTACTCGCCCGGTGCGACGCCGCCCAAGAAGGCGGAGCCGTCACTCGCAGTAACCAGCTCATAGTCACTATCCCCTGACAGGGTGAGCTTCGCCAGTGACAGTGGTGCTTTGCTCTGCTCATCGACAATCAGAGCCGCGAGACTGGCCTCTCCTGTAGTCAGGGATAACGCGAGCGTACCCGCATTCGCGATTTCACCGGCGAAACTATCGACGGTGACCGATGTGGATGAGAAGCCTTCCTTTTCCACTAACAGGTTTACGCTGCCAGCCATTACCGGCGAGAGAACAAACTCTCCCTGCTGGTTCGTCGAAGCTGATATAGCTCCGCCGACAACAGTAACCGTAGCACCAGCAATGGGCTCCATACTGCCCGCAATTACCAGCCCCCCTTTAATGGCACCGCTCTTTTGCTGGTCGGCCGACAGTCGCGCCTGAAAGCGCTTCAGTCCGCGCAGGGACAGCGCCGTAACATAAACGTCGTCATTCCAGCTGCCATTTTCGGCCTGTTCCGCCAGCAGAGCATCGGCTACCGCTTGTAGAAAAGTAACATCTTCCGCCGAAACTGATAGGGCCGACAGAACGAGCGCTCTAATAAAAGTTTCACTCTCGCTGCCATCATAGACAGTGTCCAACAACCCAATCAGATAGTTGTTGGCATCGGCGACCGAATTCGCCACCGCCGAGTATTGATTCCGGTATTTCACCAGCTGCTCAATCATGCAGCTTGTTAGATAGGAGGAGTGCTGACCATCATAGGACCAGGAACCATTGGACTCCTGTGAATCCATCAGATACCCGATCGCTCTTGCGCGCACGATCGAATTACTCTCCCCGGCACTTTCCAGGGCGCGAATAGCCCAGCAAGTATCCAGTGCATTGCTCTGGGCGCCGATCGCATTGGCAAAACCACCATCCGGATTTTGGCGCGCACGCAGTAAGTCCGCGATGCTTTGATCAGAATTTGTCCGAACCACACTAGCCAGCAATCGTCGGGCAAGTGACTCCGTATAAAGTTCTCCGGTCTCAAGGGAGGACAAGGCGTTACCTCGATCAATGCCAATGGGCTCCGAGGCCAACAGAACAGCCTCAAGAGCTTCACTGGTAGACTGCTCGGGGAGGGCTATATCCTGCTGATGGTATATACCGCCGTCCATCTGCTGCTGACTTCCAAGCCAGGCATATCCTTGTTCAAGGCTTGCAAAGCTTGGAAACGAAACGGCCACCAAGGACACTATGATCAGCATACGGATTAGATAGGGCACAGAAGAAACCTTCATGGTCGAGGGAATATCCTTATAATCTGCAATTAATAGATCGCACCGATCTATTAATTCGCCAAAATAATTTTATTAACGCAACTGTATTTCTAGCAGCGCAACGTTACTGTGTTTCGGCGATATATGGAAGGCGGGTTTTACCACAGCATTCGGCGGAATACGATCACATGTAATTACAGGAGGGGATCCATTACTGTCAGAAGAACCTTAAATAGCGAATACACCAGTAAAATTAAATGCGCGCTAGATTTAAAAATTATTACCGTCGAGTTTTGCACAAAGGTGCCAACTTATAACAGCGAGCGCAAGGAGTCCTGAAGCTTCCTCAGAATAGCTCACTCGTATGGCCGCAATGGGGATATTTGAGAATTAGAGAAATTCCATAGATAACTGCTTCACCGGGGCAAAGCTCTGCCGATGAATCGGGCTGGGACCCAGCTGCTCCAGAGCCTGCAGATGCGCCCTGGTCGGATAACCTTTGTGCCCGGCCAGGCCGTAACCCGGATACCGGCGGTCCAGCTCCACCATCTCCCGATCCCGGGTCACCTTGGCCAGAATCGACGCGGCGGCGATGGCCGCCACGCGATCGTCCCCCTTGACCACTGTGTCACAGGGATAGTGCCAGTCCGGCTTTTTGTTGCCATCGACGAGAACGAATTCCGGCTGGACTCGCAGCTGCGCCACGGCGCGATGCATGGCCAGCAGACTCGCGTGCAGAATATTGAGCTGGTCGATTTCCGCAACGGTCGCACGCGCTATGGCAAAGCTGAGGGCGCGTTCGCGTATCTGGTCGAACAGCAGCTCGCGTTTCTTTTCACTCAGTTTCTTCGAGTCGGCCAGTCCCTCGATCGGCCTCGCCGGATCGAGGATGACCGCCGCCGCGACCACGTCGCCGGCCAGAGGGCCACGCCCCACCTCATCGACACCCGCGAGCAGCGCTCCTTTATAGGGACAGATATAGGGCGGCAGCGTTGATTTCTTACTCATTGGACTCAATCAATTTGCAGACGGCGTCCGCAGCGCGCTCCGATGCATTGCGACGCAACTGCTGGTGCATTTCATCAAATTCTCGCTGCAACTGATCGCTCAACAGCGGATCATCGAAAAATTGCAGCAGAGCGGCACCGAGATTTTCGGGCGTTGCATCGTCCTGCAGAATCTCCGGCACCAGTTCGCGCTGTGCCAGCAGGTTCGGCAGTGAAACCCAGGGCGTGTGCAGCATGCGCGAGAAAATCGCATAAGAGAGTCTCGCCATCTTGTAGGCGACAACCATCGGCTTCTTCAGCAGCATGGTTTCCAGCGTCGCCGTACCGGACGCGATGAGTACACTGTCGGCAGCGGCCAGGGCTTTGTGCGAGTCTCCGTCAAGCAAGGTCACCGGCAGATCGGTAAAACCCTGGAGATGCACCTTCAGCTCCGCCAGGCGCAGATCATTGGCCGCCGGCAACACGAACTTGAGTTCGGGGCGCCGCTGATAGCACCAGCGCGCGGTCTGCAGAAACAAGGGCCCCAGCAACCGCACTTCCCCGCCGCGACTGCCGGGCAACAGTGCGATCACCTTGTCGCCCTGCGCAAAGCCCAGCTCGCGCCGCGCCCCCGCCATATCCACCTGCAATGGGATTTCATCTGCCAGCGGGTGACCGACAAAGGTAACCGGCACATTGTGCTCGCGGTAAAAGCTCGCCTCAAACGGCAGCAGCGTCAGCATATGGTCCACCGCGCAGGCTATCTTCTTGATGCGCCCGCGGCGCCAGGCCCAGACCGAGGGGCTGACATAGTGCATTGTCGGAATGCCCGCGGACCTGAGGGACTCCTCAAGGGACAGATTAAAGTCCGGCGAATCGATGCCGATAAAGAGATCCGGGGGATTGTCGATAAAATGCTGACGCAGAGTGCGGCGGATTTTCAGTAGTTCCGGCAGGCGCTTGAGCGGCTCCACCAGCCCCATCACTGACAGCCGCTCCATCGGAAACAGGGACTGGGCGCCAAGCGCCAGCATGCGCGGACCGGCAATGCCCTCGACCTGCAACTGTGGATAACGCTTTTGCAGCGCGCCGATCAGGCCGGCACCGAGAATGTCGCCGGAGGCCTCGCCGGCGACTATGCCGATACGTAGCGGCTTTTCGTTAGCTGTCACTCCGCGAAATCCTCTCTTTGTGGGAGCGGCACATGGCCGCGATCAAATCAGGTAGATAACCCCAAGTAAGACCGCGGCCACGGGCGGATGGCCGCCCCGCCGCTCCTACAGGCGCACTGCCAAAATTCTACTTTGATTCAGCGGACAATGCCGCGGGCGGAGGATGTGAGTGAGTCGATCCAGGGTTGCACCACGACAGACTGCTCCCGCAGTTCAGCCAGCGCCTCCAGCGCCTCCTGCATGGTGAGACCACGGCGATAAACAATCTTGTAAGCCTTGTTGATCAAGGCGATGTCATCGCGGGAAAAACCGCGGCGACGCAGGCCTTCGGCGTTGATGGTTTTGGCTTCCGCCGGGTTGCCGGCCACCATCACATAGGCGGGCACATCCTTGCCAATTGCGGCACCCATGCCGGTAAAGGCGTGCTCGCCGATCGTGCAGAACTGATGCACCAGGCTGAATCCGCTGAGAATCGCCCAGTCGCGCACAACCACATGGCCGGCGAGGGCGACATTATTGACAAGGATGGTGTTATTGCCGATGACGCTGTCGTGACCCACGTGGGCATAAGCCATGATCAGGTTGTCGTTGCCGATCGTGGTCTCACCGCGGTCCTGCACTGTTCCGCGGTGGATGGTGACGCCCTCGCGAATCACGTTGTTGTCGCCGATCACCAGGGTGGTGTGCTCACCCCGATACTTCTTATCCGGCGTATCCTGGCCGACAGACGCAAACTGGTAAATGCGGTTGTTCCTGCCGAGCCTGGTAGGCCCGCTCAGCACCACATGGGAGGCGATCTCGCAGCCGTCGCCGATCTCCACTCCCGGCCCCACTACCGTGTATGGACCGACACTCACCCCGGTGCCTATCTTTGCCGATTCGTCGACAATCGCAGTGGGGTGGATATTCGTCTGCATTCTGCGCCCTATTCCTCGAACTTTGGGGTATTCGGCTACTTTAAACGCGAATCAAAAATAAAGGAACCGAATTGGTCACAGGCTGCCACTCCAACCTTCCCAATACTGTCCGCGGTATTCGATCAGACTTTTTTCACCGCGCACAGGACATCGGCGGAAGCGGCCAGTTCACCGTCGACACTCGCCTTGCAGGAGAATTTCCAGATGCTACGACGTTCGGAAACCACCTGGGATTCCAGCTCCAACCGATCGCCCGGAACCACCTGGCGCTTGAAGCGCACATTGTCGATGCCGCCGAAAAGATACAGAAAGCCATCTTCCGGTTTCTGGCCGAGGGTTTTGAATCCGAGAATTCCGGACACCTGCGCCAAGGCCTCGACGATCATGACGCCGGGAAAGATCGGCATTTCGGGAAAATGGCCGTTGAACACTTCCTCATTGATGGAAATGTTCTTGTAGCCCTTGATGTATTTTCCCTCTTCCAGCTCTACAACCCTGTCCACCAGCAAAAACGGATAGCGGTGCGGCAGGTATTGACGAATTTCGCGTACGTCCATCATTTCAAAAGTCCCCAGAAACCACTTCGGGGCGTAAGTGTACTGCTGCACACCTAGGCCCCGAAAACTACAAACCCAATTTGATCGACTCGATGTCGGTTAACTTAATCTTCTGTCCCGTCGCGGCGCGCCAGATCTTCCAGCTGCTTCTCCAGCTCCTTCAGGCGGCGTGCCATCTGGTCCAGCTGACCGTAGCGCACTGCGTTGCGGCGCCAGTTGCGGCTGTCGGAGAAAGGTGTACCACTGGAATAGGAACCGGCACTGTCGATGGACTTGGTCACCAGTGTCCGCGCGGTGATATGACTGCCATCCGCGACAGTGACATGCCCCACCACGCCGGCACCACCGGCCAGTGTGCAGTGCTTGCCGATGACCGCGCTGCCGGCTACCGCCGAACAGGCGGCCATGGCTGAGTAGTCACCAATTTGCACATTGTGCGCGATTTGCACCTGGTTGTCGATCTTGACCCCACGGCCGATCACAGTATTGCCCAGGGCGCCGCGATCGATACAGGAACAGGCCCCGATTTCCACCTCATCGCCGATCTCGACACCGCCCAGCTGGTGGATCTTGATCCACTGCCGCTGGTGCGGTGCGAATCCAAAGCCATCGGCACCGATCACGGCCTGGCTGTGGATAACGCAGTCGCGCCCGATCGAGCAACCGTGGTAGACGATCGCGCCGGGATACAGGCGGGTACCGGCACCAATCTCGGCGCCTTCGCCCACCACGCAGTTGGCACCGATAAGCGCGCCAGCGCCGATTCTGGCCCGGGCCTCGATCACCGCGCCGGCCCCGATACTGGCGGAGGGGTCGACCTCCGCGTCGGGATCCACGGTCGCCGCCGGGTGAATCCCGGGTGCCGGCTGCGGCGCTGTATCAAAGATCGCCGTGGCGCGGGCAAAGGCGTGATAGGGGTTGTCGACGATCAGGGCGGAAACCGGGCACTCGTCTGCGAAATCCGCACTGAGCAATACGGCGCAGGCGCGGGTATCGGCGAGGAAGCGGCGGTAATTCGCGCTGGCGAGAAAACTGACCTGGCCGGCATCGGCGTCCTGCAGCGTATTGAGCCCGGAAACCGGCTGATTGGCGTCAGCTCCGGGCGCCAGGCGCAGTTCGGCGCCCAGCTGCTGCGCCAGCTGGGCGAGGGTTGGCTTGTCTGTCATCAAATAGCGATTTACTTGGCGGCGTTCATGCGCTTGACCACTTCGGGGGTCAAGTCGGTCTTCGGATCGGCGTGGATTGCGGTGTTCGCGTCCAGCACCAGATCCAGCTGCCGCTCCTTGATAACGGCTTCCAGTGCGGTCTTGGCCTTCGGCAGCATAGTCTTCTGAATCTCCTGCCCCACCTGAGCTTCCATTGCGCGCAGCTTCTGCACGGTGCTCTCGAAGTCCGAGCGTTTGAAGTTCATTTTGCGCTGGTGCTCGGCCTTCTGTTCATCGGACCAGGTTACGCCGTTCTTCTGCGCATCTTCCACCATCTTCTGCACTTCGGCGCGGATGGATTCCGCACCACTCTGCAACTTGGCGTATTCGGAGCTGGTTTTCAGCGCGTTGACTTTGGACTTGGCGATCTCGGTGCTCATGATGGCAGCCTGCAGATTGAATACCGCCACCTTGGTCTGCGCCAGCGCGGTACCGGAAAGCATGATCCCAGCGAGCAGGACTGCGGCAATTTTTACACTTTTAAGCACGTCGGATTCTCCATTTTGCTTTATTTTATTTCGCGGCTGATTCACGCTAAATGATCTCGTAGCCGGCCCTAGAAACTGTTCCCCAGTGAGAACTGGAAGACTTCCACTTCATCGTCATCATTTTTCTGCAGCGCCTTGGCCAAACTGAAGGTCAGTGGGCCGAAACCGGTGATCCAGGTCAGACCGACACCCGCAGAAACATTGATTTGATCAAAATCGATATCGTAGCAGTTGAGCTGTGAAATACCACAGTTGGTATCGAATACGTTACCCGCATCGATGAAGAAGGCGGACTGCATCGAACGCTGGTCCTTCACGAAGGGAATCGGGAAGATAATTTCCGCACTGCCCTCTACCAGGATGTTGCCGCCGAACGGATCCGGATCGTTGTCGAATGACTCCGTCACCAGCTGGCCGGTCGTCGGGTCTATCTGGTAACAGGTCTCGGTAAACGATTCGCCATCGGTGGCACAGGGAAGCGGCTGATAGAATGCGGCCGGCGTCGAGCGGGGACCGAGGGTATTGCGCTCGAAGCCGCGCACCGAGCCGAAACCGCCGGCATAGAAGTTCTCGAAGAACGGCATGTCACTGGTATCGCCGTAGCTGTCACCGTAGCCGAGGCGCGTGCGCAAGCGCAGGGTCAGGTCCTTGGTCAGCGGGCGGAAATACTGGCCGGTATAGATGAACTTGTAGTACTCCAGGTCACCCCCCGGCAGCGCGAACTCAAACGACAGCCGCTGGGAAGTCCCGCGGGTGGCGAGGATGCCGCGGTTCAGCGTGGAGCGCGCATAGGAAGTGGTCAGGTTGAAGATATTGAAGTCATCGCCGTTCTGGTCGATAAAGCCATCAAAATTGGTGTTGAGCAGGCTGTTATCCAGAGGCATGGCCAGGTCCAGCGCCTCCCCCTCGGCAAGGGCCGCCCGAATGTCTTCGGACTCCGCCAGCGTTACAGTTGCATCGATGCCCTCGATAGGCACAGGGCTGGCCTTGATTTCCTGCACGGCATAAGAGCCGGTCTGAATGGACAGGTTACTGAAACCGAGATTCAGACCCACGCGGGAGATTTCCGATATCGGGTAGCCAAAGCTGAGGCCGGCGCCGTAGGTATCGGTGGTGTAGCTGGCTACACCGATCTCGGAATAATCGCGTGCCTGGTAGAACACATTGAAGCCGCGGCTCACGCCGTCCGGCGTAAAGTAGGGATCAGTGTAGGAGAAGTTGGCCACCGTCTGGTATTTGGACGTATTCACGGCAAAGCCGACGGACTTACCGGTGCCCAGCCAGTTGTTTTCCTGCACGTTGGCACCGAGCACCAGGCCGCTGTTCTGGGCATAACCCACGGTGCCCCCGATGGTTCCGGACGGCTGCTCCTCCACCGTGTACTCGACGTCGATCTGGTCGGACGTGCCCGGCACTTCGGTGGTTTCAACTTCCACCTCCTTGAAATAACCGAGGCGCTCCAGCCGCACCTTGGACTGCTCAATGCGCGCCGAGGATGCGGAGGCAGATTCCATCTGGCGCATCTCGCGGCGCAGCACCTCATCGGCGGTGCGGGTATTGCCGCGGAAATTGATGCGGCGCACATAGGCGCGCTTGCCCGGATCGATAAAGAAGGTGACCTTTACGGTCTTGTCTTCCTCGTTCGGCTCCGGCATGCCGTTGACCTCGGCAAAAGTGTAACCCTCGTTGCCGAGTCGCTTGGTGATGTAGTCGGAGGTGGTGGTCATCAGCACCTGGGAAAAGGTCTGGCCCTCGCGCACCAGCAACAGGCGCTTGATCTCCTCTTCCGGCACCACCGGGTCGCCGGCCAGATCCACTTCACTCACCGTGTAGACGTCGCCTTCGGTGACGTTGACGGTGATGAATACGCTCTGCTTGTCGGGGCTCAGGGATACCTGGGTGGAGTCAATCTTGAACTCCAGATAGCCGCGGTCCAGGTAGTAGGATTCGAGACGTTCCAGGTCGCCGGTCAGCTTTTCGCGGGAATACTTGTCGTCGCTTCTGAGCCAGGACAGCCAGCCGGTGGTCTGCAGCTCGAAGATCTCCCCCAGTTCCTCGTCGGAGAAAGCCTTGTTGCCGACAATATTGATATGCTTGATCGCGGCGACGGAGCCCTCATCCACGACAACCTTCAACTCCACCTGGTTGCGCGGCAGCTCATTCACTTCGGTCTTGACGCTGGCGCCGTAGCGGCCCTGGGCAACGTACTGGCGCTGCAGCTCCTGAGCCAGGCCCTCGAGCGTGGCGCGCTTGAAGATCTGCCCTTCCGCGAGGCCGTTTTCCTCCATCCCCTTCAACAGGTCTTCGGTCTTGATGGCCTTGTTGCCGGTGATTTCAATTTTGGAGATGGCCGGCCGTTCGCGCACGGTGATAACCAGCACACCGTTCTCGCGACCTATCTGAATATCCTGAAAGTAACCGGTGCGGAACAGCGCGCGGGTGGCGCTCTGAATCTCCAGGCTCTCGATCTGGTCACCCACGCGCACCGGCAGTGCCGCAAACACGGTTCCGGCGGAAACCCGCTGCAGCCCTTCGACGCGGATATCGTTGACCACGAATGACTGGGCAATGGCAGTCAATGGCAGAGCCAGGCCCAGAGAGGCCGCTTTCAGGAAATGATTCATCTACTGTCTGTTCCAGGTTCTTTTATTCGCAATTCCAACTAGTTGGGAGGTAACCTGAGGCTGCCCTCTCCCGCCCCTGCGGGGCACCACAAACTCCCGCCATCCCTGGTGCTCGCCCGCTTCGCGGGCGCCCCTCCGGGCGTTCAAATCGGCTGTCCTACCGATTTGTCCCGCAAGCGGGAGAGGGGAATTTGCTGGCGGCTTCGCCGCGCTATAAACGCAATATGTCGTTATACAGGGCCAGGCCCATGATACCCAGCACCAGCGCCATACCCACCTGCAGTCCGATCATCTGCACCCTCTCCGAAACCGGCGAGCCTTTCACCGCCTCGATGCCGTAATAGAGCAGGTGGCCCCCGTCGAGGACGGGGATCGGCAGCAGGTTGAGCACTCCGAGACTGATACTGAGCAGCGCCAGCAGTGACAGGAACGACTGCCAGCCGGCCTCGGCCGAAGTGCCGGCCACTTTAGCAATGGTGATAGGGCCGCTCAAGTTCTTGGTGGAGAGCTGGCCGAGTACCAGTTTTTTCAGGCTGTTGAGGGTGAACAGGGTCTTGTCCCAGGTCTCCTGCAGCCCCTTGGACAGTGCGCCGGCAACCCCGAAGTGGTAAGTGCGCACTCGCTCTTCCGGCCAGGTCTCGACCACCGGCATGACCCCAAGGCGGCCGATGCGCTCACCGTTGTCCAGCGTCACGGCTTCCGGAGTCACCGGTACCAGCAGCCGCTCGCCATCCCGAATCACCTCTATGCGCAGCTCCTCACCCGCGCGGGCGCGCACATACTGGGTCCAGCTGTCCCAGCCATCGAATGCGTTGCCATCGGTCGCGAGGATTTCATCCCCGGCCCGCAGCCCGCCCCTGTCCGCGGCACTGTCTGGCGTCACCTGCGCCAGGGTCATGGTAATCGACGGCGTCCACAGCTCCAGACCGACCTCCGCCAGCGGATCAGGCACTTCCTGACCGGCCAGCCAGCGATCGATATCGGCCACCATGTGGTATTCGAGCTCGGAATCCGGATAGCGTACGGAGAACTCGATCGAGCCGGTGTCGCCGAGCCGGTTCGCCAGCTGCCAGTTCAGCGCCTGCCAGGTTGGCGTCTCCTCGCCGTCGATGGCAATAATTTCCTGCCCGGCTTCCAGGCCGGCGCGCGCGGCAATACTGCCGGGCTCCACCGACTCGACGATGGGTACCGGCCCCGCGGTACCGCCCATGAACACGAACCAGAACAGCACGATCGCCAGCAGGAAATTCGCCACCGGCCCCGCGGCGGCAATAGCGATTCGCGCCCAGACGCTTTTGCGGTTGAACGCCTGGTGCAACTGATCCTGCGGCACCGCGCCCTCGCGCTCGTCCAGCATCTTGACGTAACCGCCGAGAGGGATCGCGGAAATCGTGAACTCGGTACCGTGTCGGTCATAGCGGGACAGCAGGCGGCGGCCAAAGCCCACCGAGAAGCGCAGCACCTTGACCCCGCACAGGCGCGCGACCAGGAAGTGGCCAAACTCGTGGAATGACACCAGCACGCCGAGGGCGACCAGGGCCCAGATTACCGTCTGTACAAAATCCATACTCAATTACAAATTCTTGCCGTTGCGAAATATGCCGGCCATTGTACGATCTCTGCGGCGGCTAGAGTGCACCCAGCACCCGCTGCGCCAGCTGCCGCGCGTTCCGATCCGCAGTTTCGACTGCGTCCAGCCCGGTCAGTTCAACCGCCTGCGCGCTTTTCACCACCCGCTCAATGACTGCGGCAATGCTAGTAAACGCCAGCCGCCCCTGTAAAAAGGCCTCCACCGCCACCTCATTGGCGGCATTCAGCACGGTCGGCGCACTGCCGCCGGCGTCCATGGCCTCCCGCGCCAGGCGCAGGCAGGGGAAACGCTGCACATCCGGCGCCTCGAAGTCCAGCCGCCCCTGGGCGATCAGGTCCAGCCCCGCCACACCGCTGTCGATGCGTTCGGGGAATGCCAGCGCGTGGGCGATCGGCGTGCGCATATCCGGATTGCCCATCTGGGCCAGCAGCGAGCCGTCCCTGTACTGCACCATCGAGTGCACGATGCTCTGCGGATGCACCACCACCTCGATCTGCTCTGGGCGCGCATTGAACAGCAGGCAGGCCTCGATGAACTCGAGCCCCTTATTCATCATGGTGGCGGAATCCACCGAGATCTTGCGCCCCATGGACCAGTTGGGGTGGGCGCAGGCCTCGTCCGGGGTGACCCGGTGCAGCTCGCTCACTGCGCGGGCGCGGAAGGGTCCCCCGGAACCGGTCAGCAGGATCTTTTCGACCCCCGCACTCTCGAGGCTTGCGCAGGGCTGCGGCAGGCACTGGAATATCGCATTGTGCTCACTGTCGATCGGCAGCAATTGTGCGCCGCTGACGGCCAGCGCCCGCTGGAAAACGGGCCCCGCCATGACGAGTGCCTCTTTGTTGGCGAGCAGCACTTTTTTGCCCGCCGCCACCGCCGCCAGTGTCGGGCGCAGCCCGGCGGCGCCGACGATGGCTGCCATCACCGTGTCCACAGCCGCATCGGACGCCACCTGGCAGAGACCTTCGACGCCCCAGAGGATCTCGGTGGACAAATCGCCACCGGCGAGCAATTCGCGCAGTTCCGCGGCCTTACTCTCGCTCGCCACTACCGCAAATTTCGGCGCAAAGCGGCGGCACTGCTGCGCCAGCTCGGCAATGCGCTCGCGCGCGGTCAGGGCGTATATGGAGTAGCGCTGCGGGTGCCGCGCCAGCACGTCGAGCGTGCTGACGCCGATGGACCCGGTGGAACCGAGGACAGTGACGGATTGCTGTTGCATGGATTGCATAGGCTCGTGTTATACCTCTCGGGCCTCGGTCTCGGCCGACCCCCTGTTGCGGGTATCGCGCGGAGATTCGCAGTTACAGGTACTTCGGCAGTTCACTGGCCAGCGCGGCCATGGTAAACACCGGCAGCGCGGCCGAGAGGCTGTCCAGCCGATCCAGTATGCCGCCGTGGCCCGGCAGCATATGACTGCTGTCCTTGATGCCGCGGTGGCGCTTGAACATGCTCTCAACCAGGTCGCCAATCACCGACGCCAGGGCCGTCACCAGGATTCCGAAGGAAAAGAGCAGTGTATTTTTGAGGGGCAGCTCAAGCAGCAGGGAAACGCCCAGGGCCAGGATCAGGCAGGCGCCGAGGCCACCGAAGAAGCCCTCCCAGGACTTGCCCGGGCTAACTTCCCGCGCCAGTTTGTGCTTGCCGTACTTGCGGCCGACAAAATAGGCACCCACGTCCGCGGCCACCACCACCGCGACCACAAACAGCACCAGCCAGGCGCCGTGCTCCTGACCGCGCAGAATCACCATCGACAGCCACGCAGGCACCAGCACCACCAACCCGATGAGTCCCCGCGCCCAGCGGTTGCCCCACAGCATGGCGCTGGCCGGATAGCTCTGCACCCACAGGAAGGCCAGCGCCCACCAGCCGCAAGCCACCGCCAGTATCTGGCGCGCGCGATCGGTGTCGGGCGCGGCGAAATCCATCGCGAAAACATATTGGGCTGTACCGATCAGCGCGGCGCCGAGGGCGGCGAGAAACACGAAGCGCAGGGCGCGATTGAGATTGGACAGGTTCGCCCACTCCCAGCCACCGAGCAGGATGACCGCTACGGTGACCAGGGAAAACCACTGAATGGGAAGCAGAAACAGCGCCCCGAGAAACAGAGCCACCAATACCAGCGCAGTAATTATTCTTTGTTTTAGCACCGTAAAACCCTTTTATCTGGTTCCATACCCTTTTCTGCCTCTCGCGGGCGGATCAAGGGTACAAGATATTGTTGTTCCGGAAAATTTTTCCGCGATGGCGATCGCGCGCTGCGCCGTGCTAACGGCGCGACAATCAGGCCTGCGCCGCGATTCCACCCTCATTGCGGCCACCGAAGCGGCGGTCGCGCTGGCGGTAGGCCGCGATAGCCGCATCCAGCGCGCTCTCGCCAAAATCGGGCCACAGCGTATCCGTGAAGTAGAATTCGCTGTAGGCGGCCTGCCACAAAATAAAGTTGCTGATGCGCTGTTCGCCGCTGGTGCGGATCAGCAGGTCCACCGGCGGCAGATCCGCCAGCTGCATATGGTCGCCGAGCGCCTGCTCGGTAATGGACTCGGGCGAGCGCAAGCCAGCCGCGACCTCTTCGGCCAGCGCCCGTGCGGCCTGGGCGATATCCCACTGACCGCCGTAGTCAGCGGCGATTACCAGATTGCCGCCCGCCCCTTCCCGGGTGATTTCTTCCGCTTCGACAATGGCGCGCTGCAGCCGCGGAGAGAAGCGGTCTCTGCGGCCGATAACCCGCAGACGCACCCCCTCTTCCCGCATGCGCTGGGCCTCCTTGCGCAGGTAGGAGTGGAACAGGCTCATCAGCAGCTCCACCTCCTTGGGCGGGCGCTGCCAGTTTTCACTGGAAAATGCGAACAGTGTGAGCGCCTCGACGCCGCGATCCCTGCATGCTTCGATCAGATCGCGAATGCGCTCGACGCCGGCCTTATGGCCGGCGGAGGGGGGCAAACCGCGACGGGCAGCCCAGCGCCCGTTGCCATCCATGATGATGGCAACATGGCGGGGATTGTGGCGCGGGCCGGGAGCGCTCAACTCGGTACCACCGGCGCTCATCAGATTTCCATCAGATCTTTTTCTTTCGCTGCCAGCGCCTTGTCGACTTCGGCAACATACTGGTCGGTGATCTTCTGAATATCGTCGCCCGCACGGCGCTCGTCGTCCTCGGAGATCTGCTTGTCCTTCTCCAGGGCTTTAATTTCCGCCAGCGCATCGCGACGGATATTGCGGATGGAGACCCGCGCGGTCTCCGCTTCGCCCCTGGCCTGGCGGATAAAATTCTTGCGGGTTTCCTCGGTCAGCATCGGCATCGGGATGCGAATCACGGAACCGGCAGTGCTCGGATTCAGGCCGAGATCGGACTTCATGATGGCCTTCTCTATATCCGGCACCAGATTCTTTTCCCACGGTGTGACGGCCAGGGTGCGCGCGTCTTCCACCGTGACATTGGCCACCTGCGACAGCGGCGTATCAGAACCGTAATAGGAGATATGGATGCCGTCGAGGATGCTCGGGTGCGCGCGACCGGTGCGGATCTTATTGAAGTTGCTGCCCAGCGCATCGAGCGCTTTGCTCATGCGCGTTTTAGCGTCTTTTTTGATGTCTTCAATCACTGTTTCACTTCCTCTTCAATTAGCGTGCCCTCTTCGCCGCCCACGACAATATTGAGCAGCGCGCCGGCCTTGTCCATGCGAAATACCCGCACGGGCATGTTGTGCTCGCGGCACAGGCAGATTGCGGTTAAATCCATTACCCCGAGCTTTTTGTCCAGCACCTCGTCATAGGTCAGCTGGTCGTAGCGGGTCGCCGTCGGGTCGAGTACCGGGTCGGCAGAATAGACGCCGTCCACCTTGGTGGCCTTCAGTACCAGCTCGGCGTCGATTTCAATCCCGCGCAGACAGGCGGCAGAGTCGGTCGTAAAGAAGGGGTTGCCGGTACCAGCGGCAAAAATCAGCACCTCGCCCCGCTCCAGGTGGCGAATGGCCGCGCGGCGATCGTAGTGGTCGACGATACCGCTCATCTGGATCGCGGACATCACGCGGGAGGAAATATTGGAGCGCTCCAGTGCGTCGCGCAGGGCCAGCGCATTCATCACGGTAGCCAGCATCCCCATATGGTCGCCGGTAACGCGGTCGAGACCCGCCGCATTCAGCGCGGCGCCGCGAAACAGGTTGCCGCCGCCAACCACCAGACCAACCTGCACCCCGATACCCACCAGCTGACCGATCTCCAGCGCCATCTTGTCCAGCACCTTGGGGCTTATGCCGAAGCCCTGGTCGCCCATCAGCTCCTCGCCACTGAGCTTTAACAGGATTCGCTTGTACTTGCGATCTTTAACACCGGGCATCCATTGATCCTCATATAGCACTGGCGGGGTTTGACGCCGAACATTACAACAATTTCGGTCATTTACACAGAGGGGTGCCCCGCTGCAGCCCTGCCGAGCCCACCGGAAGCACCCCGCTGTGAACGGGCGCCCGCGGGCACCCGGCTATAGGTGATCAGGAAGAGGATTTGACCTGCGCGGCAACTTCCGCGGCGAAATCCACCTCTTCCTTCTCGATACCTTCGCCCACTTCAAAGCGGACAAAGGAAACCACGTCGGCACCGTTATCCTTGACCAGTTTGCCAACGGTCACGTCCGGGTTCTTGACGAACGGCTGCTCCACCAGGCTGTTTTCCTTCAGGAACTTGTTGATACGGCCACCCATCATCTTCTCGACGATCTCGGCGGGCTTGCCTTCCATATCCGGCTGCGCCTTGATGATTTCCTTTTCCTTCTCCAGCACTTCAGCCGACATATCTTCCGGCTTGTTCACCTGCGGGTTCACCGCGGCTACGTGCATGGCCACATCTTTGGCCAGTTCCATTTCGCCGCCGCTCAGCGCGACCAGCACGGCGATGCGGCTGTTGGAGTGCACGTAGGCACCAACCACCGGCGCCTCTACCAGCTGTACGCGACGCACGCCGATGTTCTCGCCGATCTTCTGCACCAGCGCTTCGCGAGCGGACTCCAGCTCGCCTTCCATCAGCGCGGCAACGTCCTGCTGGCGGTCGGTGAAGGCCTTGTCCACGACCTTGGCCACAAAAGCCTGGAAGTTGTCGTCGCGGGCAACAAAGTCGGTCTCGGAGTTGACTTCTACCAGCACACCGTAGCTGCCGTCTTCAGCCACTTTCGCGGCAACGATGCCGTCAGCGGCGGTGCGGCCGGCTTTTTTCGCCGCTTTCAGGCCGGAGGCCTTGCGCAGATCTTCAATCGCTTTTTCGATATCGCCGTCCGCCTCGGTCAGTGCTTTCTTGCACTCCATCATCGGCAGGCCGGTGCGCTCGCGCAGTTCTTTTACCATAGACGCGGTAATCGCCATGATTCAATCCTCGGAGTTCTGTCACTAGAAAATTAGAAAAAAGGGGCCGATCGTGGGGCCCCTTTTCGAGTTCGCAGGAGTGTAACGACTCTGTGTTACACCACTGGTCCTCTGTTAAACCACTGTGCGACTCGGTTTATCAGGAGTCAGCAGCGGCTTCGTCGTCGCTGGCCTCGACGTACTCGTTCTTGACCGCGCTGCCACCGGCTTCGGAGGCACCGGCAATCACGGCGTCTGCCACTGCGGTGGTGTACAGCTTGATCGCGCGGATAGCGTCGTCATTGCCCGGAATCACGTAGTCAACGCCGGCCGGATCGCTGTTGGTATCGACCACGCCGATCACCGGGATACCCAGCTTGTTGGCTTCCTGGATCGCGATGCGCTCGTGCTCCACGTCGATCACGAACAGCGCGTCCGGCAGGCCACCCATATTCTTGATACCACCGATGGAGCGCTCGAGCTTCTCCATGGTGCGAGTGCGCATCAGCGCCTCTTTCTTGGTCAGCTTGTCGAAGGTGCCGTCCTGGGACTGGGTCTCCAGGTCGCGCAGGCGCTTGATGGAAGCGCGGATGGTCTTGTAGTTGGTGAGCATACCGCCCAGCCAGCGGTTGCTGACGAAGGGCTGACCTGCACGCTCGGCCTGCTCCTGGATGGATTTCTGTGCGGCGCGCTTGGTGCCGACGAACAGAATCTTCTTCTTCTGAGCGGCCATCCCCTTGATCACCTGCAGGGACTCATTGAAGGCCGGTACAGTGTGCTCCAGGTTGATGATGTGAATCTTGTTGCGGGCGCCAAAGATGAATTGACCCATCTTCGGGTTCCAGTAGCGGGTCTGGTGACCGAAATGGACACCAGCCTGCAGCATATCGCGCATGCTGACTTGCGGCATAAGTAAAACCTCTAATTGTACGGGTTAGTCCTCCACACATCCCATGTATCAACCCCAGCTCTTGGTAAAGAGACGAGGCACCCAGACACATGTGTCGATGCGTGTGCGGCTTTGATTAGGCTCCGGGAGCAGCCCGAAGCGGCGCGCTTTATACCACAAGCAGCGGCCAGTGGCCAGTGGTTGGCGACAAGCGGGCAATGGGCAAGTCCCGGCCACGCGCCACTGATCACCGACCACTAACCATGCATAATCAGCTACAATAGCGCGCCTTTGCGGGCCGCGCCCGCTTTCACCCGACCATCCAAGCCAGGGACACGCATGAGTTCAGCCATCAAGACACCAGAACAGATCGCCAAGATGCGCATCGCGGGCCGTATGGCCGCGGAGGTACTGGAAATGATAGGCGAATATGTGGTTCCCGGCGTCTCCACCGAGGAGTTGGACCAGCGCTGCCACGACCATATAGTCAACGTGCAGAAGGCCATCCCGGCCTGCCTCGGCTACCGCGGCTTCCCCAAATCCATCTGCACCTCGGTCAACGAGGTGGTCTGCCACGGTATTCCGTCGGAGAACAAGATCCTGAAGAAGGGCGACATCATCAATATCGATGTCACCGTGATCAAAGACGGCTGGTACGGCGACACCAGCAAGATGTACTTCGTCGGCGAGCCGGCGCCCCACGCCGAGCGCCTGGTGAAGGTGACCCAGGAGTGCCTGTACAAGGCCATAGAAATCGTGCGCCCGGGCACGACCCTCGGCGATATCGGCCACGTGATCCAACAGCACGCCGAGAAGAACTACTACTCAGTGGTGCGCGACTTCTGCGGCCACGGCATCGGCGACGTATTCCACGAGGATCCGCAGGTACTCCACTACGGCAGGCCCGGCACCGGCGACGTATTGAAGGAAGGCATGACCTTCACCATCGAGCCGATGATCAACGCCGGTAAGGCCGCCACCCGCGTGCTCGGCGACGGCTGGACCGCGATCACCAAGGACCGCCGCCTGTCCGCCCAGTGGGAGCACACCATGGCGGTGACTAGCGACGGGGTGGAAGTGCTGACGGCGCGCAGCGAAGAGAATTTTTAGGCTGAAGGTCCGTTAAGGTAATTTATTGTACCGACACCGGAGTTCTGTGATGACTCTGGGTTCGGAGTACTCCGCAGCAGGCACTGTGGCGGCCCTGCTACCGGGAATGGGTTCCGGGACACGCCGTGAACCCATCCATGGGCGCTTGTCTGCGAGGCCCCTCTCGCAGACAGTCCCTACACCCATTCCCGGCAAGCAGGGCCTTCGCGTCGAATTTTCGTGCATCGTCCACCAAGCTCGGAAGAAAACAGAAATTAAATGCGAAGGCTCTGCTGCCGGTGGCCGTTTGCGGGACTGTCGGCCGGAGGGACCCGGCCGCCAAGCCTACAGGGACGTATTTACGGCGCGTCCAGTAAACGGCCACCGGCAGCAGGGCCGCCAGGAACGCACTTACAGGCACCACTATCAGCCCTAACGGACACAAGATGCAGCCGGCCAAAATCCCCTACTTCGAACGCCCCCTGTTCTTCTTCGACCAGACCCGCTTCCGCAAGGCCCTGGCCGAGGGCGCCAAGCCGGCGCTGGAGATCTTCAAGGATGCCGTCGGCGGTGCCGACAGCCAGATGGCGGAGCGCTTCCGCGAGGGCGAGGACGTGCGCACCCTGGTGCACGAACGCGCCCTGTTCGTCGACTGCCTGCTCCACTACGCCTGGCACCAGTATGACTGGCCCGGGGGCATCAGCCTGCTGGCGGTGGGCGGCTACGGACGCGGCGAGCTGCACCCCCACTCGGATATCGACCTGCTGATACTCACCGACGGCACCAATACCGGGAGCGGCAGGGCCCCGGACACCATCGACAATATCGAGCGCCTGGTCGCCTTCCTCTGGGACCTGGGCCTGGATATCGGCCATTCGGTGCGCTCCATCGATCACTGCCAGGAGCTGGCCGCCGAAGACATCACCGTGGCCACCAACCTGATGGAGTGCCGCACCGTCGTCGGCGACGACAGCCTGCGCGAGCGGCTCGCGGTGAAAATGACGCCGGACAAACTGTGGCCCGCGGATGAATTCTTCGCCGCCAAGTACGCCGAACAGCGTGAGCGCCACAACAAGCAGCAGGCAGCCGAATACATCCTCGAGCCCAATATCAAGAACGCCCCCGGCGGCCTGCGCGATATCCAGACCATCGGCTGGGTGGCCAAGCGCTACTTCCAGGTGCGCACGCTCAAACAACTGCAGGGCAAGGGCTTTTTCACCGAGGAGGAGTTCGCCATCCTGCAATCCGGCGAGGATTTCCTCTGGCGCGTGCGCTACGGCCTGCACCTGCTGGCCGGTCGCGCCGAGGAGCGGCTGCTGTTCGACTACCAGCGCGAGCTGGCGAAGCAGTTCGGCTACACGGACAGCGGCACCCAGCTCGCCGTCGAGCAGTTCATGCACAACTACTACCGCATCGTGATGGCGCTGCGCGAACTGAACGATGTACTGCTGCAGTTCCTGGACGAGGCCATACTGCAGCGCGGCAAGCGCCAGACGGTCACCCCGATCAACGAGCGCTTCCAGCTGCGCGACAACACCATCGAGGTCACCCAGACCCGCATCTTTACCGAACAGCCATCGGCGCTGCTGGAAATCTTCGTGCTGATGGCGGAAAACCCGGAGATCGAGGGCGTGCGCGCCGCCACCATCCGCCTGATCCGCGAACACCGCCACCTGATCGACGACCGCTTTCGCTCTGACGCGCGCAATGCCGAGCTTTTCATGCAGCTGCTGCGTTCGCGCCGGGGCCTCTCTACCCAGCTGTCGCGCATGACCCGCTACGGCATTCTGGGGCGCTACCTGCCGGAGTTCGGCCAGGTGACCGGCCAGATGCAGCACGACCTGTTCCATATCTATACGGTGGATGCCCACACCTTGCAGGTGGTGCGCAATATGCGCAGTTTCCGCAGCCCCGAGGCCTGGCAGAAATTCCCCATCGCCGCGGAAATCCTCTCCCGCCTGCGCAGCCCGGAACTGCTCTACATCGCCGGCCTCTACCACGACATCGCCAAGGGGCGCGGCGGCGATCACTCCAAACTGGGCGTCGTCGATGCTGACGCCTTCTGCCGCCGCCACCATCTGCCCGCCCGCGACCGGCGCCTGGTGTGCTGGCTGGTGGAGAAGCACCTGCTGATGAGCCAGGTGTCGCAGAAACAGGACATCACCGACCCGGAAGTGGTGCACGATTTCGCCCGCGAAGTCGGCGACCGCGAGCATCTGGACTATCTCTACGCGCTCACGGTGGCCGACATCAACGCCACCAACCCGGAGCTGTGGAACAGCTGGCGCGCCAGCCTGATGCGCCAGCTCTATCAGTCCACCCAGCGCGCCCTGCGCCGCGGCCTCGAAAACCCGATCGACCGGGAGGAGATCATCGAGGAGACCCGCAGCCAGGCCCGCAATATGCTCCGCGCCATGGGCCTGCCGGTGGCCTCGGTGGAGGACATCTGGGCGCAGATGGGCGAGGACTATTTCGTGCGCGAGAGCGCCGACAATATCACCTGGCACACCGCCGCGATTCACCAGCTGCAGTGCGCCAGCGAAAAGGGCGAGCAGAAGGACACCCTGGTGCTGACCCGCAACTCGGGCCCCGGCGAGCACGACGGCGCCACCGAGGTATTCGTCTACACCCCGGACAGGGCGAACGTCTTTGCCGCAGTGGTCACCGGCCTCGACATGCTCAACCTGAACATCCACGACGCGCGCCTGTACAGCTCCGCCGCCGGCTACACACTGGACACCTTCTACGTGCTGGACGAATCCGGCCAGCCGCTGCTGGACGAGCCCCACCGCCTGGAGCAGATTCGCAACACCCTGCAGCGGGAGCTGGCGCTGGTCGAGGACTACTCGAAGATCATCCAGCGCAGAACCCCCAGGCGACTGAAGATGTTCGAGCTGAAAAGCCGCGCCCACCTGTCCACCGAACCCGGCGATCACTACAGCACCCTGGAGATCACCAGTGCGGACAGGCCGGGGCTGCTGGCGCGTATCGCGCGCATCTTCATCGCCCACGACCTGCGCCTGTACAACGCCAAGATCTCCACCCTCGGCGAAAGGGTCGAAGATATATTCCACATTACGGATGCCGCCGGGCGACCGCTGCTGGACGAGACTGCCAACCGCCAGCTGGAAGAGGCCATCTGCCGCGAGCTGGACGCCCACCAGGTCAAACAGCAGCGGTCCTGATAACCTGAGAACAGCCAGTCGCACGAGCAACAAGAACAAAGCCTATGAACCCGAATCTGGACCAGTTGCAGCCCTACCCCTTCGCCAAACTGGCGGCGCTGAAACAGGGGCTCACGCCGGCGGACAAACCCCATATCGCCCTGTCCATCGGCGAACCCAAACACGCGCCGCCACATTTTGTACGCGACGAGCTGATCGACAACCTCGACAAGCTCTCGGTCTACCCGGCCACCAAGGGCATAGACCAACTGCGCGAAGCCATCGCCATCTGGCTGCAGCAGCGTTTTCAGCTGGAACATGTCTGCGCCGACACCCAGATACTGCCGGTCAACGGCACCCGCGAAGCCCTCTTCGCTTTCGCCCAGGCGGCGGTGTCGCCGGGCAGCAATGTGCTGATGCCGAACCCCTTTTATCAGATCTACGAGGGTGCCGCGCTGCTCGCCGGCGCCACCCCGCACTTCGTCAACTGCAGTGCCGCGACCGGTTTCAAGCCGGACTTCGCCGCGATTCCGGAACAGGTGTGGCGCGACTGCGAGCTGCTCTACATCTGCACGCCGGGCAATCCCACCGGGGCGCTGCTCGACGCGGATGATCTGCGTGCGCTGATCGAACTCGCGGACCGCTACGATTTCACCATCGCCTCCGACGAGTGCTACTCGGAACTCTACTTCGACGAAGGCCAGCCGCCGATCGGGCTGCTGCAGGTTTGCGAACAATTGGGTCGCAAAGACTTCCGCCGCTGCGTGGTATTTCACAGCCTCTCGAAGCGCTCCAACCTGCCCGGCCTGCGCTCCGGCTTCGTCGCCGGCGACGCCCGGATACTGGAAAAATTCCTGCTCTACCGCACCTACCACGGCTGCGCCATGCCGCTGCCGAGCCAGTACGCCTCCATCGCCGCCTGGCAGGACGAGCAGCACGTACGGCATAATCGCGCGCTTTACAAAGAGAAATTCGCGGCGGTACTCGAAATTCTCGACGGCTGCCTGGAGGTACAGCAGCCGCAGGCGAGCTTCTACTTATGGCCACGGGTAGGTAACAGAGAGCGCAGCGGCGAGGACTTCGCCCGCGAGCTGTTCCGCCAGCAGAACGTAACGGTGCTCCCCGGCGCCTTCCTCGCCCGCGAGGCCGGTGGCATCAATCCCGGCCGCGATTATGTGCGCATGGCGCTGGTGGCGACGCTGGAGGAATGCATCGAGGCGGCGCAGCGCATCAAAGAATTTTGCCAGTAGACGCACCTGTCGCGGCCATGGGCCGCTCCTACAGGTGGCGAAATGCGCTTTGTAGGAGCGGCCCATGGCCGCGACAAATTTGCCGGGAGCAAATTTGAACGCCGAAGGCGCCCGTCGGGTGAGCGCCAGGGATGGCGTGAATTAGCGATATCAGAACAAGTCACGAAAAATGTCAGCAAAAAACCTACTCAAAAAGGAGCGGGTAGAATTCATCCTGCAGAAACTGGAGGACCTCTATCCGGAAACCCCGGTACCACTCGACCACAAAGACCCCTACACGCTGCTGGTCGCCGTGCTGCTCTCCGCCCAGTGCACCGACGAGCGTGTCAACCAGGTCACCCCGGCGCTGTGGCAGCTGGCGGACAATCCGCAGGACATGGCCAGGGTACCGGTGGAGAAAATCCAGGCAGTGATCCGCCCGTGCGGCCTGTCGCCGCAGAAATCCAAGGCGGTCAGCAAGCTGTCACAGATACTGGTCAACGAATACCACGGCAAGGTGCCGGAGAACATGGCCGCGCTGGAGACACTGCCCGGTGTCGGCCACAAGACCGCCAGCGTGGTCATGGCGCAGGCGTTCGGCCACCCGGCCTTCCCGGTGGACACCCACATCCACCGACTGGCACAGCGCTGGGGGCTGACCAGCGGCAAAAACGTGACGCAGACGGAAAAGGATCTCAAACGCCTGTTCCCGCGCGACAAATGGAACAAGCTGCATTTGCAGATTATTTTCTACGGCCGCGAGTACTGCAGTGCGCGCGGCTGTGACGGCACCGTGTGCGAAATCTGCACCACCTGCTACCCGAACCGCAAGAATCCGAAGAAAACCAAGAAGGCCTGATTGTGACTGATTCCTCGATTGTTCCCTCTATTACCCTCTACGGCATCAAGAACTGCGACACCGTCAAGAAAGCCCGCAAGTGGCTGGAGAACAACGGGATCGACTATCACTTCCACGATTTCCGCGAGGACGGCATGGAATCTGTACCCCTCGCGGACTGGCTGAAAAACTTCGGCTGGCAGGATGTGCTGAACCGCCGCTCCACCAGCTGGCGCGCACTCAGCGACGAACAGAAGAACACCATGGACGACAAAGCCGCGCTGACCGTCGCCAGCGAAACTCCCACCCTGATCAAGCGCCCGGTCACCGTCGCCGGCGGCAAAATACGCTTTGGCTTCAGGGAAGCCGAGTTCGCAGAATTCAACAAGTAAGAATGCAGCGCCCCTATTAGTTGGTTCGGCTAGTTCGGCGCAGTCCCTATCGAATAAGGAGTTAAGACAGATGAGTGAAATTTACAGCATTGGTTTCGGTGTCGGCACCTGCAACAGCAACGGCGAATGGCTGGAAGTCTACTACCCGCAGCCGCTGTTCAAACCGAGCGCGGACGTAGCCGCAGCCGTTAAAGAAACTCTGAAGATCGACGGGGGCAATCACAGCCTGGCACTGGACCCGGCGCAACTGCAGCCGCTGGCGGACAAGCTCGCCGGTGCGGGCGCGAATGATCAGGCGGATATCCTCAGGCAGTTCGCCAGCAGCCAGCGCCCCCTGGTGGCCGTGGTGCTTACCAGCGACGAGGCACCGCAATCCGTGCCAGAGGCCTACCTAAAGCTGCACCTGCTCTCCCACCGCCTGGTGAAACCGCACCAGACCAATCTCGACGGCATCTTCGGCAAGCTGGTCAACGTCGCCTGGACCAACCAGGGTGCCATCGATCTCGAGGAACTGCCGCAGCGCCAGCTGGAGGCGCGACTCAAGGGCGAGCATTTGGAAGTAGCCTGCGTGGACAAGTTCCCGAAGATGACCAACTACGTCGTGCCCGCCGGAGTGCGCATCGCCCACACCGCGCGGGTGCGCCTCGGCGCCTACCTGGGTGAAGGCACCACCATCATGCACGAGGGCTTCGTCAACTTTAACGCCGGCACAGAGGGCCCGGGCATGATCGAGGGCCGTATCTCCGCGGGCGTCTTCGTCGGCGCCGGCTCCGATCTGGGTGGCGGCAGCTCCACCATGGGCACCCTGTCCGGAGGCGGCAACATCGTCATCTCCGTCGGCGACAACTGCCTGCTCGGCGCCAACGCCGGCATAGGTATCCCGCTGGGCGACCGCTGCACCGTGGAATCCGGTCTTTATGTCACCGCTGGCACCAAAGTGGCGCTGCTGGACGACAGCGGCAAATTGGTCGAACACGTTAAGGCGCGCGACCTGGCCGGCAAGTCCGACCTGCTGTTCCGCCGCAATTCCACCAGTGGTGCGGTGGAGTGTTTGACCAATAAGAGTGCAGTTGAGCTGAACGCCGCTTTGCACAGTAACTGACCGTCGGAGCATCTTTTGGAAACTCCGTAGCGGATTGTGGAGCGGTCCTGCTACCGGTGGCCCTTTGCGGGACACGCCGTGAATACGTCCCTGTAGGCTTGTCGGCCGGGTCCCTCCGGCCGACAGTCCCGCAAAGGGCCACCGGCACCAGGACTTTCTCATTTAACCCCGCAGTTCTTCCAGCTTTTCTTTGCGAAGGGCCGATTGAACTCGAAATTTCAATGCGAAGGCGATGCTACCGGGATTCGTTTGCGGGACTGTCTGCGAGAGGGACCTCGCAGACAAGCCCCTAGGGATGGGTTCACGGCGTGTCCCGCAAACGAATACCGGTAACAGCGCCGCCCCAAAACCCGCTACGGAGCTCCAATCATAAGATACGCTACTGGCACATAAGGAATTATCCAAATGACCCCCACAGTACAATTGGCCAGCGACCTGATCCGCCTAAGATCCGTCACCCCGGAAGACGCCGGCTGCATGCCGCTGATGATCGAGCGCCTCGAAAAAATCGGCTTCGAGACTACCTGGCTGCGCCGCGGCGACACCGACAACTTCTGGGCCGTGCGCAACGGCCAGGCGAAAGGCCCGCTGTTCGCTTTTGCCGGCCACACCGATATCGTTCCCACCGGTCCTGAGGAAAACTGGCAGCACCCGCCCTTCGAGCCGGTGATCGAAGATGGCTACCTGTACGGCCGTGGCGCGGCCGATATGAAGGGTTCGCTGGCCGCCATGGTGGTGGCTTGCGAAGAATTTGTAGAAAAGCACCCAGACCACTCGGGGCGCATCGCCTTCCTGATCACGAGCGACGAGGAGGGCCCGGCCCACAACGGCACTGTCAAGGTGGTTGAATGGCTGGAGGAACAGGGCGAGAAAATTGATTGCTGCCTGGTGGGCGAGCCCTCCAGTACCGAGCGGGTCGGCGACGTGATCAAGAACGGCCGCCGCGGCTCCCTCGGCCTCGAACTCACCATCTTCGGCGTGCAGGGCCATGTGGCCTACCCGCACCTGGCGGAAAACCCGATCCACAAACTGGCACCGGCGCTGGCCGAGTTGGCCGCCGAAGAGTGGGATCAGGGCAACGATTTTTTTCCGGCTACCAGTTTTCAGGTATCCAACATCAACGGTGGCACCGGCGCGACCAACGTGATTCCCGGGGACGTGAGGGTGGTGTGCAACTGGCGCTTCTCCACCGAAACCACCGCGGAACTGCTGGAAGAGCGCGCGCGCAAAATCCTCGACAAACACGCCCTCAAATACCAGGCCGACTTCAAGCTTTCCGGCCAGCCGTTCCTGACCGCGGCAGGCCCGCTGGTTGAGGCCGCGCAGGCGGCGATCCGCTCAGTGACCGGCGAAGCCACGCAGCTCTCCACCGCCGGCGGCACATCGGACGGCCGCTTTATCGCCCCCACCGGCGCTCAGGTCGTAGAGCTGGGCCCGGTGAACGCAACGATTCACAAGGTGGACGAGTGCGTGAAGGCGGTGGACCTGGACAGCCTGAAGGATATGTACAGAGAGATACTCGCAAGGCTGCTCGTGTAATTGCTGTAATCCGCTGTAAGCGCATTCGCTTGTCCCGGCGAATGCGCTTTTCCATAATATGGAAAACAACCAAAACAGGGACGATTGATGCATTACATTCGAGTATTCCTTCTCGCATTCCCGTTTTTTCTTTTTTCTCCCGCAGCCACCTGCAACAGTCCGGTGCCACTGCAGGACCTGATCAAACACGCCGATATCCAGCAGGTGAAAATTTCCCCAAAGGGCACACACCTCGCTGTGCGCCAGCTGTACGAGGGAGAACACATGCTGGTCTTCATGTCCCTGAAGCCCCTGAAAATCACCGGGCACCTGCGCTTTCGCGGCAAAGAGGAAGTCGGCGATTTTTACTGGGTTAACGACGAGCGCGTGGTGGCCGAGATCATCTCCCGCAAAGCCGCTCTGGATGCGCCAGTCAATTACGGCTCCCTTTTCGCCATCGATTACGACGGTTCCAGGGGAAAGAATATATTCGGTTGGGCTGCGGGCGAACGGCAGACGGGATCGAGAATAAAGAAAGCGGAAAGTACCTACGCCCATGCCATCCTGATCGACACTCTGCCAGGCAACGACAATGAGATAATGGTTTCCACCTATCCCTGGGCGCGGGACTGGGAGAGCCGCGGCGAAGTCTACCGTATCGATATCTACACCGGTGTCAGGGACAGGGTTACCGGCCTGCCCCAGGTTGGGGGCCGCGCGTTTACGGACGGAAACGGCAACCTGTTGTTTGCCAATGGCACCGACCGCAACGACGATTATCAGCTCTTCCGGAAAGACAAGGTGGGCTGGAGCCGGATCGAGGACCCGATGCTGCAGCGCGGCACGCCGGTTGGATTTGACTCGCAATCCGGCGAGGTCTATCTCGTACTGGACCGGAAGGGGCAGACGGAGCAACTTGTCAAATTACACCCCGACGGCAGCCAATACAAACCGATGTTCGAGCACGAATTAACCGACATCAGTGGCATTATTCACCACCCCGTGACCGATAAACCACTGGGCGTTTACCTGCATCCCGATTACCCGGAAGAATATTTTTTCGATGAGGGTGACGGCTTTGCGCCTTTTTTCCGCGGATTGAAAGAGGCCTTTGACGGCTACCGTATTTCTTTTACCAGTTTTACCGAAGACGGGGCCAAAGGAATCTTGAAGGTCCACGGGGACCGTCTGCCCGGCGACTACTTCCTGGTTGATATGAAGTCCAGAAAGGTGGACTTCATATTGTCTTCCTCCGAATGGCTGGACCCGAAAAAGCTCAACCCCATGCGCGCCGAATCGTTCACTAGCGCGGATGGGCTGCGTATCGGTGTCTACCTCACTTTCCCCAGGAATATGACGGAACAGCTGCCAATGGTGGTAGTGCCCCACGGCGGCCCCCACTCGCGCGACTATTGGGGGTACGACCGTCAGGCACAGATCCTGTCCCAGCATGGCTACCTGGTGCTGCAGGTCAATTTCCGCGGTTCTACCGGTTACGGCGATCATTTCTTCACCGCCGGCCGGCGCCAGTGGGGTCGGAACATTCAGCGGGATATCGCCGACGCCGCCAACTGGGCTATTGAAAAGGGATACGCGGATCGCGAGCGCATCTGTATTTTCGGTGGCAGTTTTGGCGGCTATTCAGCATTGATGAACCCCATTCGCTATCCAGACCTGTATCAGTGCGCCATCGGCTATGTGGGCGTCTATGACCTGCAGATGATGTACGAGAAAGGCGACATCCAGCGCCGCGACCGCGGAATCTCCTATCTCCAGCGCGAGCTGAGCGAGGACGAGAAGTTCCTGCGTGCGAACTCACCGCTGCACAACACCGATAAACTCGACCTGCCACTATTCATTGTTCACGGCGAACAGGACGAGCGGGTACCGGTAGAACACGCAGAGGCGCTGCTGGAACAGCTGGAGCGAGACAGCAAGCGGGTCAAAACCCTGATAGTGGCAAACGAGGGGCACGGCTTTTACAGCGAGGCAAATAACCTGCGCCTGTACACAGAATTACTCGGGTTTCTCGATCAGCATATCGGCGTAGGCGCGGCGGAAAGGCGTACGGGCAAATAGAAAGAGGGCCGGCCCGCGACAGTCGGCCTCAAATGGCGCCATTTCAGTTCCAGCGGGAAAAAAATCTTCTCCGCCGGAAGCCGTCATTGTTATCCGGAGCGCAATTTGGTTATTCTCGACCCCTGAAAAAACAAGGGGGGCCGAACCCATGTATCATTTTCTGCGAATATTCTCCGCACTCCTGCTGAGCGCGTCCGCGTTTGCCACAACGGAAACACCAAAATTCGATTACGATGACGTATTCAGCCTGGAATACGCGGACGATCCTCAGTTCAGCCGCGATGGAGATACGATTTTTTATGTCCGCAATTTTATGGACAAAATGGCGGACCAAGGACGTTCAAACCTGTGGCGCATAGATAGCGATGGCGACAACAACCGGCCTTTGACCTCCGGCAATTTCAGCGACCGCTCGCCACGCCTGTCACCGGATGGCAAAGTTCTGGCTTTTGTGAGTGACCGCAGCGGCTCCGCACAAATTCATCTGCTGTGGCTGGACAACGGCCAGTTCCTGCAAATATCCCACCTGCCAAAACCACCGGCCAGCCTGGAGTGGTCACCTGACGGCTCCAGTCTCGCCTTCTCGATGTTTGTGCCGGAGGAAAAGCCGCTGCCGGTGAAATTACCGGGCAAACCGGAAGGGGCAGAATGGGCTGAGGGGCCCGTGTTTATCGATCGAGCGACCTATCGGGCCGATGGGCGCGGCTATCTCAAACAGGGCCACACACAAATATTCGTCATGTCCCGCGACGGTGGTACCCCAAGGCAGCTCACCAACGGTGAATTCGACCACTCCGGCACACTCAGCTGGAATCGCGATGGCAGTGCGATTTACTTCTCCGCCAACCGCCACGCGGACCACGAACTGGAGCCGGGCAATTCGGAAATTTACTCCGTCGAGCTGAGTAGCCGTGAAATTACCCAGGTCACCTCCCGCTTCGGGCCGGATTTTGAGCCGCAACTGGCACCCAACGGCGAGTCTCTCGCATATCTGGGTTTCGACGACAAACATCTCGGCTACCAAAATGTCCGACTGCACCTGCTCGACCTGGAGAGCGGTGAGACCACTCTGGTTGATACCGTTGAGGATCGCAGTGTCAGCCAGTTCAAGTGGCTGGCGGACAGCAAAAGCATCGCCTACACCTATGACGACCACGGCAGCACCAAGGTCGCGATCAAACGTCTCGGCGGCAGTGAAAAAACGCTGGCCGCCGATGCCGGAGGACTGTCGCTGGGCCGGCCCTATGACGGGGCGGATTTCGATGTATCCCGCAACGGCACTGTCACCTATACCCGTACCAACGGCCTGCACCCTGCGGAGCTGGCCGTAATCAGAAGCGGCACACCGGATCAGCTGACGAGCCTCAACCGCGACCTGCTGCCCTTCCGCAATATGGCGCAGCTTGAGGAAATCAACTTCAAGTCCCGCCACGACGGCCGCGAGATCCAGGGCTGGGTGGCCTATCCGCCCGGCTTCAATCCCGACGAAAAATATCCCCTGCTACTGGAAATTCACGGTGGGCCCTTCGCCAATTACGGGCCGAGATTTGCCGCGGAAATCCAGCTGTACGCAGCCGCTGGCTACGTTGTGCTTTACATCAATCCGCGTGGTTCCACCAGTTATGGACAGGAGTTTGCCAACCTGATTCACCACAACTACCCGAGTGAGGATTACGACGATTTGATGTCCGGCGTCGACGCACTGGTGGACCAGGGGTATATCGACGAAGATCAGTTATACGTGACTGGCGGCAGCGGCGGCGGAACACTGACCGCCTGGATCGTCGGAAAGACGAACCGCTTCCGCGCTGCGGTGGTTGCCAAGCCGGTGATTAACTGGGAGAGCTTTGTACTGACGGCAGACTATTCGCGCTTTTTCACCAAGTACTGGTTTTCCGCCATGCCCTGGGAAAAGCCGGACGAGTATCGCCGCCGCTCCCCGCTGACCTATGTGGGTAATATCAGCACCCCCACCATGCTCCTCACCGGCGAGCAGGACTACCGCACCCCTATTTCAGAAACCGAACAGTTCTACCAGGCGCTGAAACTGCGGCAGATTCCCACGGCCATGGTTCGTCTACCCGGGGCCTCGCACGGCATTGCCGCGCGCCCAAGTCAGTTGATCGCCAAGGTTGCTTCAATTCTCTACTGGTTCGATCTGCACAGGCCTGAAGAAAGAGACACGCAGCTGGCTGAGCATGGCCGCAAGGCGAAGACTTGAAGATTCACGCTGAAAATTCAGCCGGGGAAGTAAAAGAAAGGACAGGAAGTCAGATCCAGGGAGCGCAAGGGCAAACAGCCCTGCGCTCGCTTTGATTTCTAGTGCAGCGGCCCGCGACCGCCACTATGACCGCCACCGTGATCATCCTGCGGCACCTCTTCAAAGGCATGGGTCAGTACAAAGTAGTAAACCACCTGCGGCTGCCCCTGGACCTCTGCGACCAGATCAAAATTGTATTCACCCTTCTCGCCGGGGGTGATCTGCACCGAGGTCACATGCTCGGGCTCGATAAACAGCTCTGCCACCGGGCGCTTGCCGCGCATCACCTGCACGAGCAGCGTGCGCACATCCTCCTCGCCAAAGCGCCAGTGATAATCGTCGTCATCGTAGACGACCGCATCGGTGGTGCCGGCGCGCACAATGCAATTCGGGTGTTCTGTCAGCCAGGGCCAGAATTCCTGGAACGGGATGGAGTTCTTCATCTGCTGATCAGTCATCCAGATCTACCACGCTGTCCGCGCCGCCGTCGAATTGGAATTCGTCGGCAATTTGCCTGCACCAGCGATTCAGACGATCGGCCGTCAGCTCTTCCTGCTGATCCTCGTCGATGGCGAGGCCGACAAACATGCCCTCACCCTCGATCTCGGCCTTGGATGCTTCAAATTCGTAGCCCTCGGTGGGCCACTGGCCGACGATGGTCGCCCCATTGGCCACGATTACATCGTGCAGCATGCCCATGGCGTCGAGGAAGTAGTCGCCGTAGCCAAACTGGTCGCCGAGGCCGAACAGGGCCACTGTCTTGCCGGTGAAGTCGATTTCCTGCACATCCTCCCAGAATTCCTCCCAGTCGGACTGGATCTGGCCGAAGTCCCAGGTGGGGATCCCGAAGATCAGCTGCTCATAGTCGGCGATTTCAAGCTGGGTCACATCGGCGATGTCGTGGACGTCCACCCGCTCCTCCCCGAGGCGGGCACGGATGCGCAAGGCCACCGCCTCGGTATTGCCCTCATCACTGCCGTAAAACAAGCCGATTTTGCTCACAATCACTCCTATTCGCCCGCAAACAGACTGCTACTTTCACCATCGAGCGGCGGCGTATTCTCCCAGCAATGGCGGGGCGCGGCAAGCTGAGGGGGCAGTGCTCGCGGGCGGGTCGCGTTGGAGGTTGGAATTGCAGGGGCGAACCTGGAGCCCGCGCATGGCGGGCCTTTGGCCCAGATGCCGAACCGGGGCTGGCGCTCCCGGCAAAAAAGCCCCCGCAAGCGGGGGCAAGGGGTTACGAATCTACCGGGCCCTTGGGGTAGAAAGGTGCCCGATCGATCGCACAGGAGACGGGGTTAGGGCTTCTGTTCTTCCTGCCGGCGCTCAGCGCGCTTCTGGCGGCGCTCTTTCCAGCGCTCCTCGCGCTCGGCCTTCAACTGCTCCAGCTTGGCTTTCTGATCGGGGGTCAGAAGCGCCTCAAACTCTTTGCGGTGCTGCTGCATTTCCTGCATTTTGGCAACCTGCAGCTTGCCCAGTTCAGCACCGAGCTTGTCGAGGGTCGCCTGATCTGCGCCGGAATCAATGGCTTCGCGCAGCTGCTCGTGCAGTGCCCGCATCTGCTCGCGCTGCGCCTTGCGGGCCTCGCGGTTGGCCTCGCGATTGGCCTTGAGCTGCGCCTTCTGGCCCTCGGTCAGATCGAGTTCCTCGGCCATCTGCTCAAAAAAATGTCCCTTGAAGTGGTGCGGGCCCCCGTGGTGATTATCGCCACCGAAGGCCAGAGTCATTCCGGGCGCGGCCAGTGCGCCAGCCAATACCAGGCTGCTCGCCATTGCTTTCCAGTTTTTCATCGACGCTTCCTCTTGTTTGGTGTCGGTAGCTGCATAGTAGGATCGCGCCGTGTAAAAAGGGGCTAACCGCGGTAAACATTTGTTAAGAACGGTTAAAAGCCGGTGTGGCGGTCGTTATCGGCGCCGGGCCTTTGCATATAATGGCTGCACGCAAATTGAGAGTTCCCTATGAGCCGTATCCTGTTAGTCGACGACGACACAGAACTGACCGATCTGCTGCAAGAGTTCCTCACCGGCGAGGGCTTCGAGATCACCGTGGCCAACGACGGTGGCCGCGGCCTGGAACTGGCCCAGAGCCAGAACTTTGACGCCCTGGTGCTGGATGTGATGCTGCCGGTGCGCAACGGTTTCGACCTGCTGCGCAAGCTGCGCGAGGAGGCGTCACCGGCCAGCCGTTCGCTGCCGGTACTGATGCTCACCGCCAAGGGGGACACCGTCGACCGTATCGTCGGCCTGGAGATGGGCGCCGACGACTATCTGCCGAAACCCTGTAACCCCCGCGAACTGGCCGCGCGCCTGCGCGCCGTATTGCGCCGCGGGCGCGCGGAGCCAGAAGAGACAGACGACAGCCTGACCAGCGGTCCGCTGCGCCTGCTGCCTCAGGAGCACCAGGGCTACTGGAACAACCAGCTGCTCTCCCTGACCGGTGCTGAATTTGCGGTACTCAGGGTGCTGGTGCAGCACGCCGGTGAGGTGGTGAGCAAGGAGGTGCTGACCGAATCTGCGCTGGGACGCAAGCTGATGCCCTACGACCGCTCCATCGATGTGCATGTCAGCAATATCCGCAAGAAGCTCGCCGAACAGGGCGCCAGCCGCGACCTGATCATCAATATCCGCGGCGCCGGCTATATGTTGACGCAGAGCAAGGGCTAGGCCGGGGCGATTATGCGCAGCCTCTTCTGGAAAATGTTCTTTGGCGCCTGGATCACCGCGGTGGTGATGGTGGTGGCGGCAATTTACATCACCCACTTCGGTGAATTCGGCGACCCGCGCCACGAGGAGCGCATGGAGGGCCCGGCGCTGTTCCGCGAGGTGGTGCACAATATGCGCCGGACCCGCCGCCACGGCCCGGAACACTTCCAGCACTGGCTGGAGCGCCAGCCGAAGAAGGTACAGAAGCAGGTGTTCGCCATCGACCAGCACGGCCGCGAGCTGCTCGGGCGCAACCTGCCGCAGAGCATGGCGCCGCTGTTCGCCAGCCTCAATTACCGCAACCGCGAATCCCATATGCTGGTGGACAAGAAGCCCACCGTCGGCTTCTTCCTGCCCCTGCGCGGCGGCGACAGCCTGCGAGTGCTGCTGATTGCCGGCCACAGCAAGGAGGGGCTGTTGCTGCGCTTCCTGTGGCGCAATTTCTGGCCGATGCTGCTGCTGTCCATGCTCGCCTCCGGTGCCGCCTGTTACTGGCTGGCCCGCTACCTCAGCCGGCCCCTCGACCAGCTGCGCGCCGCGACCCGGCGCGTCGCCGCCGGTGAGCTGGACTACCGCGTCGCCCCGGGCCTGCACAGCCGCAGCGACGAGCTGGCCGACCTCGCGCGGGACTTCGATTCCATGACCGCACAGCTGCAGGAATCCATGGCGGAACAGCGCCGGCTGATCAAGGACGTGTCCCACGAGCTGCGCTCACCGCTGGCGCGGCTGCAGGTGGCCCTCGGCATAGCGCGGCAAAAGCAGGTGCCGGGGCTCGACAAGGAGCTGGACAAGATCGGCAAGGCCGCCGACTACCTGGAGGACATCATTGCCGATGTGCTGTCCCTGCCGGTCGCGGGTCAGGATCGGCGACCGCTGGACGACGTGGTGGAAATCAACGGTCTGATGGCGGCGCTGGTGGAAGACCTGAAGGCCGAGGCCCAGGAAAAGGAGCTGCGCATCGACGTGGCCGGCAGCGGCGGCGAGCTGCTGGTCGCCACCCGCGGCAGTTCACTGACGGCGGCACTGGAAAACATTCTGCGCAACGCCATAAAGTACAGCCCGGTTGGCGGTCGGGTATCCATCACTCTCGATGATGAAGCGGGCCGCGGCCGAGTGCGCGTCATCGACTCCGGCAGCGGCGTCGCCGAAGATGAACTCGCGGCGATTTTCCGCCCCTTCTACCGCACCGACAGCGCCCGCACCCGCGAAAGCGGCGGCTTCGGCCTCGGTCTCGCCATCGCCCAGCGCACCATACTCCATCATGGTGGCACCATCAGCGCCAGCAACGCACCGGTGGCAGGACTCTGTGTCGAAATCCACTTGCCCCTGCTGGAACTCAATGATTGATGCCACAGCGCAGAGATTGATAATTGTCTGTCGATAACTGATGATTGCCGTACGGCCGCGGTTCGAGCCTTCCCCAATAACAAAAGGGCCCCGCTATGCGCTGGATACTCTACGTTCTGATTTTCCTGGCACTGCTGGTACTCGCCGGATTTATGTTCCCGCGGGAGGTGACGCTCGAGCGCAGCGTCTATATCGCCAAGCCTCCGGAGGCAGTCTTTCCCTACGTTAACGACTTCCGCAATTTCAACAGCTGGTCGCCCTGGCACCAGCTGGATCCGAATACCCAGTACGAGTACAAAGGCCCGCAAGAAGGCACCGGCGCCGTGATGAGCTGGACCAGCGAAGATCCCAATGTGGGCAGCGGCAGCCAGACCATTACCGCCAGCGAACCCTATTCACTGGTGCGCACCGCGCTGGACTTTGGCGAGCAGGGCAATGCCACCGCAGAGTTCCGACTGCGCCCCCAGGACAGCGGCACCAATATCACCTGGCAATTCAACACCGATATGGGCGCCGGCCCCATCGGCCGCTGGATGGGGCTGCTGGTGGAAAAAATGGTGGGGGAATCCTACGAGCAGGGACTCACCAAACTGAAGAACCTGGTTGAATCGGAAGCGACGGCCCCACAGCCGATGGATGAAATGGACAACGGCACCGATACCGAGCTGCCGCCGGGCGCGGATGACGCCATGGAAGCGGACCCGGAAGGTATGGACTCGGAGATGGAAGACCAGAGCCTGGAAGAGGAGGGCGAGGAGCCTGTAGAGGAGAACCACTGAAGGGAGAACCACTGAAGCCGCGACGGCACACATAAGAAAGCCCGCAAATGCGGGCTTTTTTGTTGCGGGTCAGTCCGGCTGCGATTTGCTCCGGCGCGCCGCCGGCACCGGCGACTTGCGGAGCTTGCGGCGCTGGCGCTGCAGGTTTTGCTTTTCCACCTGGGTCAGCGGGCGCTGGCCCAATTTCGGCAGCCCCGCCGTCACACAGAGATCGTCGATTTCTGCCGGTTCCATTTCGATCCACTGACCGACGCGCACATGGGACGGAATAAACACACTGCCGTAGCGCACCCGCTTCAGGCGGCTGACGCGCACCCCCTGGGACTCCCACAGACGCCGCACTTCGCGGTTGCGCCCCTCCATCACCACGCAATAGAACCAGCGGTTCTTGCCCTCGCCGCCACTCTCGACGATATCGGTAAAGCGCGCTGCGCCGTCCTCCAGCAGTACGCCGGTCAACAGCCGCTTCTTCATTTCGTCGTCGACCTCACCCTGAATGCGCACCAGGTATTCGCGGTCGATCACCGACGACGGGTGCATCAGTTTGTTGGCCAATTCGCCGCTGTTGGTAAACAACAGCAGGCCGCTGGTGTTGAAATCCAGGCGGCCGACGGAAATCCAGCGTCCGGAGCCCAGGCGCGGCAGCCGGTCGTAGACGGTGGGCCGCCCCTCGGGATCGTGGCGCGAGCAGATCTCGCCCACCGGCTTGTTGTAGAGAATCACCCGGCAGCGGTTTTCTTCCGTCGCCGGCAGGCGCCGGCCGTCAAACTCGATGCGGTCCTCGGCAGAAACCCGCTCACCCAGCTCCGCCACCTCGCCGTTCACGGTTACCCGGCCGGCCTCTATTGCGCGTTCCATCTCGCGCCGCGAACCGAGGCCGCTGCGCGCCAGTACTTTCTGCAGTTTTTCGCCCGCGGGCGAAGTGCCGTCACTCATGGGGTGGTGTATTCCGCTTGCGGTTCTTCCCGGGTTTCGCCATCTGTATCGGCGTCACCGGAAACGGCGTCATCGGCAGCGGCAAAGTCGCCAACCGGGGCCTCTTCGGTACTCTCTTGGGTACTAACTTCGGCACTCACTTCAGTGCTTTCTACAAAATCGTCGCCATCGGCAAACATGCCACTCGGCGGCAGTTCTGCGAAGAGCGTGCCGTCTCGCTCTGCTTCGCGTTCTGCAACATCCAGCTGTTCGATTTCAGCGCCCTGTTCACTTTCGGCAGCGCTGAAATCGACCAGGGTTGCCGCCTCCGGATCCATGTCCGCGTCATCCGGCAGTGAAACTTCGTCTTCGCGCGGCGCTTCTACAGCCGTTTCCAGCGAGATCTCTGCAACCGCGGCGTCTTCATCCTCTACGCTGGCAACCTCGGCTTCCGGCACCGGCACCTCGGTATCTGTATCGGTGTCGGTATCGAAGTCGGCTTCTGCGTCATCGCCCTGCACCAGTGCATCGCCTCCGCGCTGATCCAGATCCAGAACCTGGTTCAGACTGTCGATATCGCGAATCTCCGCCAGGGTCGGCAGGTCGTCCAGGGTGCGCAGATTGAAGTAGTCGAGGAATTCCTTGGTGGTCGCGTAGAGCGACGGCTTGCCCGGCACATCCCGCTGGCCCACCACCTTGATCCAGCCGCGCTCGGACAGGGTCTTGACGATATGCGAGCTCACCGCCACGCCGCGGATCTCTTCGATATCGCCGCGGGTGATGGGCTGGCGGTAGGCGATGATCGCCAGTGTCTCCAGGATCGCGCGGGAGTACTTTTGCGCCTTTTCCTCCCACAGGCGGTTCACCCAGGGCGCCAGATCCTCGGGCACCTGGAAGCGCCAGCCACTGGCCACCTGCTTGAGCTCGAAGCCGCGCTCGGCACAGCTGGCGGCGATCTGATCCAGCACTTCCTTCAGTTCGGACTTTTCCGGGCGCTCGCCCTCGTCGATCAGCGACAGCAGCTTGTCCTCGGAGAGAGGCTGGCCCGCGGCCAACAGTGCGCCCTCAACGATGCGGCGCAGTAATTCCGGAGCGATTGTCATTTCTTTACTCTAATCCACCTGCCCCGGATCTGCCGCGCAGGCCCGGGGCGCCAATTACTCAAACTTGCTCTCAGGTCGGCGCCAGCTCGGCCGCCTGCTCTTCGTATTCGTAGTCTTCGCCGTCGTCGGCCTGTCGCGGCTCCTGGCCGGCGGCGCGCACATGAATCGGGCCAAAGGCCTCGTTCTGCACCAGCTCGACCAGGGATTCCTTGACCAGCTCCATCACCGCGAGGAAGGTGACCACCACGCCGAGGCGCCCCTCCTGCACCGAGAAGAGGCTGACAAAGGGCACAAACTGGCGGTGGCGGATCCTGTCCAGCACCTGGGTCATGCGCTCGCGGGTGGAAAGTTTTTCCCGCTCCACCTGATGGCTCTCGAACATGTCCGCGCGCCGAAGCACATCGGCCAGGGCCACCAGCACTTCTTTCAGGTCCACGTCGGGATCGGGACGGGTGAGATTGCGATCCGGACTCTGTGCGCTGGCCTGGTGGATCTCGCGACCCATACGCGGTATTTCGTCCATATCCTCCGCGGCGGCCTTGAAGCGCTCGTACTCCTGCAGGCGGCGGATCAGTGCCGCGCGCGGGTCTTCGCCCTCTTCCTCCTCCGCTTCCGGCGGGCGCGGCAGCAGCATGCGCGACTTGATCTCGGCCAGCATCGCGGCCATGACCAGGTATTCCGCCGCCAGCTCAAAGCGTATCGCCGTCATCATCTCCACATAGGCCATGTACTGGCGGGTGATGTCGGCGACATTGATCTCGAGAATGTCGAGGTTCTGGCGGCGGATCAGGTACAGCAGCAGGTCCAGGGGGCCCTCGAAGGCCTCCAGGATGACTTCCAGTGCATCCGGCGGGATATAGAGGTCGGAGGGCAGCTCGGTGTATGCCTGGCCCTGCACCATGGCGAAGGGCATTTCGCCCTGGCGCGGGGACGGGCCGGCCGGTGCTTCCGCAGGTTGCCCGGCGCCGCTATCGGCTGCCGCCACCTCGGCCAGCACCTGCTCTTCCACCTCGGCTAGTAACTCTTCGCTGGACACTCTGCCCCACCCTCAACAGCGCAAACGCGCGATTATACATCAGTGCCCGGCGCTTCAGCCCAGGATTTCGTCGATGGGGCCACACCCCTGGCGGATCAGCTCCGGCTCGTCACCGGTCAGGTCCACCACAGTCGTGGCTTCCAGGCCGCAGAATCCACCGTCGATCACCAGCTCCACCTGGTGCTCCAGGGTGTCGCGTATATCGTAGGGGTCGGTGAGCGGCTGATCGTCACCGGGCATGATCAGGCTGCAGCTCATCAGCGGCTCGCCCACAGCCTCGATCAGGGCCAGCGCTATCGGGTTGTCGGGCACGCGCAACCCGATGGTCTTGCGCTTCGGGTGCACCAGGCGTCGCGGCACTTCTGTGGTGGCGGGCATGATAAAGGTGTAGGGTCCGGGGGTGTGGTTTTTCAGCAGGCGGAACATCTGGTTGTCCACCTTCGCGTAGCTGGCCAGCTCGGACAGATCGCGGCACATCAGCGTGAAGTTGTGCTGCTTGTCCAGCTGGCGCAGCGCGCGGATACGCTCCACCGCCAGTTTCTCCCCCAGGCGGCAGCCGATCGCGTAGGCGGAATCCGTGGGAAAAACGATCACACCGCCACCGGCGACGATATCCGCCGCCTGACTGATCAGACGCCCCTGAGGATTGTCCGGGTGAATCTGGAAAAACTGCGCCACAAATGCCCCCCCATAAAAACAATGGTTTGAATGTTTCTCGCCCGAACTCCGTCGCGCGTTTCCGGGCGACCCTGGTGCCGGTGGCCGTCCGCTCAACAGCCTTATCGGCAAATGTTTCCCGGACGGCCACCGGCACCAGGGCCTTCTCACTGAACCGCAAAAATTCTATTCGAGCCCCGAGCCCCGAATCTCGTCAAGTGTGCCACAGTTTCCACACCGGCTCGACGCCCTCGGGGAGGCGCGCACAGCCGAGTTCGCGCCAGGGCTGCTCCGGCTGGTGGAAATCGCTGCCGACGGAGCAGTGCACATGTGACCGGCCGGTTTCGGCAGCCACGGATTCCAGCAGCTGGCGCAGTTCGCGGGTCTGCACCGGGTTCTGGCGGCCGCACAACAGCTCGACCGCATCCCCGCCCGACCCGAGGAAATCGCCCAGCAGGCGCCGCAGCAGGGTACGGGTCAGGCCGTATTTCAGCGGGTGTGCCAGCACGGCGCTGCCGCCGGCCGCCTGGATACTGGCAATGGTTTCCTCCAGCTGCGGCCAGTCCACCTTCACATCCCCCACCTTGCCCGCGCCGAGGTAGCGCTTGAAGGCGCGCGCACTGTCCTCCACATGGCCGGCCTGTACCAGCCAGCGGGCAAAATGCGGGCGGCCGATTACCCCGTCGCCGGCCAGCCTGCGCGCGCCCGCCAGGGCGCCGGCAAAGCCGCGCTGTTCCAGTCGTTCGGCGATGCGCTCGGCGCGCTCCCGGCGCAGCCGCTCGCGCAGCGCTATGGCTTCGCGCAGTTCGGTGGACGTCGGGTCGACATTGAGGCCGACGATATGTATCTGGCGCCGGCCCCAGCGGCTGGAAAACTCGATTCCCGGCAGAACAGAAACGCCCAACTGGTCACCGGTTTGCCGCGCCTCGGCCAGTCCGCCCAGGGTATCGTGGTCGGTAAGCGCCAACAGGGTCACGCCCTGAGATTTCGCCCTCGACACCAGCTGTGCAGGGCTTAAAATACCGTCTGACGCGGTGCTGTGGCAGTGGAGGTCCACCAGGTCCAGATCCGCATCTTCTGACAGGGCTTTCAATACCAGGCTCTCGCTCAGATTTACACTCGATCGGGTAGTGACACCCGGTTTGAACATTAGCCCGGCATCGCTGTCACAGCGGCGCCGGGCGGATTCAGGGATAAGGCCCCGACCAGCGACCTGCCAGTGCAAGTCCTCGGGTACCAGAGTCTGACAGCGGCACCGTCAGCCGGGAAGCTATTTTGAATACTAGGGCCGTTATCCTTTACGGCCCGGCAAAAAGTTTCCAGCGGGCATTATCACCGGAACCAGGCATGACCGAAACCAACCCGACCACTTCAGTTACCGGGCAGCAGCCGAAGAAAGAGAGCCTTCAGCCGAGCGTTGAAAACGCCCAGCCGAAGAAAGAGAGCCTGCTGGCCAATCTGCTGCTCAATATCGTGATTCCCACGCTGATCCTGACCAAGCTGTCCGGAGACGACTGGTTGGGCACCAAGTGGGCGATTGTCGTGGCGCTGGCATTCCCGCTGCTCTACGGCCTGCGCGACCTGTTGCAGTCCGGCAAGGTCAATTTCTTCTCCGCGCTGGGTATCATCAGCATCCTGCTGACCGGCGGCATCAGCCTGCTGGAGCTGGACGCGAAGTACATTGCGATCAAAGAGGCGGCGATTCCCGGCCTGCTCGGTATCGCCACGGTGGCCTCGCTCTATACGCGCTGGCCGCTGGTGAAGACCCTGATTTACAACGACAGGATCCTCGACACCGCGAAGATAGCGCGGGTGCTGGCCGGCAACGGCAACGAGAGCGCCTTCGAGCGCACCCTGCAGCAGGCGTCGTGGATGATTGCCGGCTCCTTCTTCCTGTCTTCCACGCTGAATTACATCCTGGCCGAGGTGCTGCTGCAGAGCCCGCCCGGCACCGAGGCGTTCAATGAGGAACTGGGCAAGATGACCGCACTCAGCTTCCCGGTAATCGCGCTGCCGGCGACCATTATCCTGATGCTGGTACTCTTCTTCCTGTTCCGCCGCATCGGCAAGCTGACCGGCCTGAAGCTCGAAGAAATCATGGTCCAGCAGTAATCAACAGATTCCGACAACATCCGATAAGAGCATAAATTACACATGTGGTACGCCATCATCAGCGAGGATGTCAAAGACAGCCTGCCATTGCGCAAGGGCGCGCGCGCCGATCACCTGGCCCGGCTGAACCGCCTCAAGGATGAGGGGCGACTGCTGATCGCCGGCCCGCACCCGGCGATCGACAGCGAGGATCCGGGCGAGGCCGGTTTTACCGGCAGCCTGGTAGTCGCGGAATTTTCTTCGCTGAAAGAGGCCAAAGCCTGGGCGGACGCGGATCCCTATGTGGAAGCCGGTGTCTATGCCTCCGTAACCGTGAAGCCGTTCAAACTCGTGCTTCCCTGATTCCGACAACACGATCAATCGATAAAAAATCTGTATCACAATGATGAAACAACTGACCGGTCTTACTGCCGCGGCACTTTTCGCCATCAGCGGCCCCGCCAGCGCCCTGGGCGCGGACACTCGCTACATCACCGACCAGCTGCACGTGCCCATGCGCTCGGGCAAGGGGAACGAATTCCGTATCCTGCACAGCGGCCTTCCCAGTGGCACCAAGCTCGCACTGCTGGAGGACGCGCCGAGTGACGGCTGGTCCCGGGTGCGCACCTCCGACGGCAAAGAGGGCTGGGTGCGCCGTCAATACCTGGTGTCCGAGCCGGTGGCGGAAGTCAAACTCAAGAAGGCCGAGGCCGACCTGGCGCGCTTTGAGGAAATGGACCTCGGCGGCGAGGTGCGCCGCCTGGAAGCGGAAAACCTGCAGCTGAACACCGCGCTGAGCACCGAACAGGAGAAGTCCCAGCAGCTCGCCGAGGAGTTGAAGCAGCTGAAATCACTGTCCGCAGATACGGTGGCGCTCAACCAGCGCCACCAGAAACTGCTGCATCAGCACGAACTGTTGAAGCAGGAACAGATAATGGCGGAGGCGGAAATCCAGCGCCTGTCCGGCAGCGACACCCAGAAGTGGTACATGTACGGGGCGCTATCGGTTGGCCTGGGTGCTATCCTCGCCATGATCGCGCCGCATATGCGTCCGCGCCGGCGTCGCTCGGAGTGGGCGAACTGAGTTCGGAACGCTGAATGCGGATTGCGGCATGCGGAATCCATCCGCAGCCGCGCAGGTTGGGGGGAGCTTTGCGAACCCCAACAAGAAATAAGAGACAAGGACGATGCGCAGACTGACCACTCTTTTTTTGACTTGCCTGCTCGCCCTCCCGGCGCTGGCCGACAACCCCCGGGTCGAACTGAAGACCGACCTGGGCACCATCCAGGTAGAACTTTTCCAGGACAAGGCCCCGGCGACGGTCGGAAATTTCCTCGCCTATCTGGACAGCGGCTTCTACAACGGCGTGATCTTCCACCGGGTGATCCCCGACTTTATGGTGCAGACCGGCGGACACACCTTCGACTTCCAGCTCAAGGAAACCCGCGGGGAGGTGGTCAACGAATCCGCCAACGGCCTGCAAAACCTGCGCGGCACCCTCGCCATGGCGCGCAAGGACGATCCGGACAGCGCCACCTCCCAGTTCTTCATTAACCTCAAGCACAACAGCCACCTGGACGCCGCCGAGGACAAACCGGGCTACACCGTGTTTGGCCGGGTGACCCAGGGCATGGACGTGGTGGAGAAGATCGTCGCGGAACCCCGCGGCCTCTATCGCGCCTTTCCGCAGGCGCCCAACGTGCCGGTGCGCATCCTCACCGCCAGGCGAATCGATGGCGATGCCGTCGCCAGCGAGAACCGGGGAGAGTAAGCGGTGATAGCTCTCAGCGTGAATCTCAACAAAATTGCCCTGATTCGCAATTCCCGCGAGGGCAACTATCCCGACGTGCTGGCGCACGGCCGCATCTGCCTGGACGCGGGCGCGCAGGGGCTGACGGTACACCCGCGCCCCGACCAGCGCCATATCCGCCCCGGTGACGTGCGCCAGCTCGCCGAACTGTGTCGAGGGTGGGATGGCGTGGAGTTCAATGTGGAGGGCAATCCCTTTGCCGAGCCGCTGCAGGACTATCCCGGACTGATGCGCCTGGTAGAGGAAACGCAGCCGGACCAGTGCACGCTGGTGCCCGACAGCAACGACCAGCTCACCTCGGACCACGGCTTCGATCTCAAGCGCGACGGTGCGCGCCTGGAGCCGCTGATTGCCCAACTCAAAGATGCCGGCATCCGCGTCAGCCTGTTTATGGATCCGATCCTGGACCAGATTGACCTCGCCAAAGCCGTGGGCGCAGACCGCATCGAACTCTACACCGGCCCCTATGCCGAAGCCGTGGCGCGGCAGAGCGAGACATTGGAGGCCATCTTCGCCGCCCACTGCGCCGCCGCCGAACACGCGCGCCAGCTGGGCCTCGGCGTCAACGCGGGCCACGACCTGAACCTGATCAACCTGCCCCGCTACCGCACCCTGCCCGGCCTGCAGGAAGTGTCCATCGGCCACGCCCTGACCGTGGACGCGATCAATATGGGGCTGGATAACGCCGTCACCGCCTATCTCAACTGCCTCAGCGGCAAATAGGAATCGAGTTTCTGGGCTCGCTCGCGGGCGCAAAGCAGGATTTCCGTCTTGTGGGAGCCTGCCCTGCAGGCGATTGCAATGCCGCAAGTTAGTACCTGCATTATCGCCAGCAGGGCTGGCTCCCACAGCGTCCTTCGTGGCTCCAGGCCCCACCACACCGAAACTGGCGTAGCATTTAATGATGACTCCATTGACACTCAATATCATCGGCGCCGGCAAACTGGGAAAAACCCTGGGGCGCCTGTGGCAGCAACGGGGTGTTTTTCAGGTGCAGTCGATTTGCAACCGCAGCGAGCAGAGTGCCCGCGCCGCGGCGCAGTTCATCGGCGCGGGAACAGCCTGCCGCGAAATCGATGCCATGGCCGACGCGGACTGCTGGCTGATCGCCAGCAGCGACGGGCAAATCGCGCCTCTCGCCAAACAAGTCGCCGCGCGGCTGGCGCCGCGACTGTCGCGCCGCAGCGATACCGTCGTGTTTCACTGCAGCGGCGCGCTCGGTTCGGAGGTGCTGGCGCCCTGCAGGCCGGCCGCCATCGCCAGCGCCCACCCGGTGCACAGTTTTGCCGACCCGCAATCGTCCCTGCAGACCCTGGCCGGCAGCAGTGTGGCCCTGGAGGGAGACGCGCCGGCGGTGTCGATGCTGCAGCGCGCTTTCACCGCCATCGGCTGCGAGGTCCTGACCATCGCGCCGGAGCACAAGGCGCTCTATCACGCCGGCTCCGTATTTGCCTGCAACTATCTCACCGCGCTGTTGGACCTCAGCCTGCGCACCTTTGCCGCGGCGGGAATCGAGCGGATCCAGGCACTTAAGCTGTTGAAACCCATAGTGCTGCAGACCGCGGAAAACAACCTGCGACTGGGCCCGGAGCAGGCCCTCACCGGCCCCATCGCCCGCGGCGACAGCGAGACGGTGGCCGCGCAGTTGCGCGCGCTGGAAAATACGGATGCGCGGCTGGCACAGTGCTATCGCCATCTCGGCCTCGCCTGTGTAGAGTTGGCGCGCCGCGGCCAGCTGCCCGACGATGCCGCCGCCCGACTGACCGAACTGCTGAGTGAACCGACGCCTTGAAAGACTCGCCCAAAGATTCAGAACAGTACCTGCAGAAACGTGCCTTCTACGACAGCCTGCTGACCATTTACGGGCGCAAACCGGTGCTCGAGGCGCTGGAAGACCTGTCGCTGCCGGTACACAAGCTGCATCTCGCGGACAGCAATCGCCGCGATCAGCTGATCGCGCGTATCGAGCAACTGGCCACGGAGCGGAAGGTTGAGATCGCCCACTGGGACCGCAAGGGCCTGTCGCGGATTTCCAAGAATGCACGCCAGGATCAGGGGGTGGCCCTGGACCTGGCCCTGCCCCACTACGGTACCACCGATGCGTTTCTGCGCGAACAAAGCGCGGCCGCAGGCCAGAAAAATTACGAACTGCTCGCGCTCGACGGCATTACCAATCCGCAGAACCTCGGCATGATCATTCGCTCCGCCTGTGCCGGCGGCATGGACGGCATTATCCTGCCGCGCAAGGGCTGTGCGCAGATAGATCCGCTGGTCATCAAGGCCAGCACCGGCACCCTGTTCAAGATGCGCCTGCTGCGCTGCGAACAACTCGCCCCGGCGCTGGCCGACTTCGCGGCGCAGGGCGTGCGCATCTGCGGCCTCTCATCCCACGCGCAGCAGACACTGTCGAGCCTCGGTGGCGACGCACCCACCATTTTCGTCCTGGGCAATGAAACCCGCGGCGTCAGCGACGAAGTCGCCAAACAGTGCACCCAGCATCTGCGCATCCCCATGCACAACGATGTCGAAAGCCTGAATGTCGCCGTAACCGCTGCCCTGATCAGTTTCAGGCACCAGCGATAATCCCCTCCGGCCGAGCAGACAGCAAAGTCCCTCGTTCGCGCCGCGGCTTATCCTAGACTGAAAAATGTACCGCAAATGGTAGTTTTTCAGCTGTAGAGGGATTTCCCGCGGGCGCAGTCATGAAGCAATTGACCCGCTTTTTGCTCTCCATTGCCCTGTCCATCGCCCTGACCGCACCAGTGGGCTGCGGCAAGGGAAAAGGCGGTTCGGATCGCAGTCAGTCCAGCGACAGCAGCGACCGAGAGGCCGCGCCCACGCTGTTCAGTCTATCCGGCACTGTCACCGCCACGCAGTTCAGCAGAGTCGATTCCGACACCAACGACAGCCGGGCCCCATCCGCCAGCAACAACGACGGCGAATACGCCCAGCTGCCGGGCAATCCGAGCGTACTGGGCGGCTTTGTCAGTGCAGAGGGCTCGGGCGTGTCGGGGCAGCGCTATGCCAGCGACGCCGACCCGGAGGACTGGTTCAGCATAGCCGCCACCCCGGGGCAGAGCGCTGACCTGCGCATTCACAAATTTGACGACGGAAATCCCGCCGCCGTCGACCTGGATCTCTATCTCTACGCGGCGGACGATACCGCCAATCCCATCGCCTCCAGCACGGGCACCAGCGCCCGCGAGTCCATTGCCATTCCGGCCAATGGCGAATTCCTGCTGCGCGTGGTGGCCGAGGCGGGTATCAGTAATTACACCCTGAAACTGGATGCCCACAACAGTGCGGCCGGCAGCCCTTCGGTCGGCGAGACATTTGTCCCGGGAGAGTTGCTGATCAAGTGGAAGTCCCGACCGTCCGCCCACTGGCTGGAGGCCCGCGGCCTGGAAGCGCTGGGCGAGGCAACAACCGGCAAGGCATCCGCCTACCGCCTGCGGCGCACGGATCTCGCGCCAATTAACTCCGGAATGGAATTCCGGCATCTCACCGCCAGCGCGCCGCTGCGGCGCAAACTGCACACCCTGGCCGCGGTGAAGAACCTGCAGGCAGCGGCGCTGATCGAATGGGCCGAACCCAATTATGTGTATCGCCACCAGGTGACACCCAACGACGAAAACAACTACCTGCAGTGGCATTACCGCCAGATTCGCTTGCCGCAGGCGTGGGATATCACCACCGGCAGCGGCGACGTCATCGTCGCCGTATTGGACTCCGGTGTTTTCAGCGGCCACCCGGAACTCCGCGGCAAACTCGTGTCCGGCTACGACTTTATCAGTGACGTCGAATCCGCCGGAGACGGCGATGGGATGGATGCGAATCCGGAAGATCCGGGAGATGGCTCACAGCAGGACCGCAGTTCCTGGCATGGCACCCATGTGAGCGGCACCGTCGGCGCCCTCACCGACAACGGCGCCGGCGTCAGTGGTGCGGGCTGGCAGACCCGCATCATGCCGCTGCGGGTAATCGGCAAGTCCGGCGGCAGCAGTGCCGATGTGGCCCAGGCGGTGCGCTTCGCCGCCGGTCTCTCCAACGACTCCGGCACCCTGCCGGCGCGGCGGGCGGACATCATCAACATGAGCTTCGGCGGTGATGGACACTCGCAAACCCTGCAGAGCGCGATCGACGATGCCCGCGCCGCCGGAGTGGTCGTGGTGGCCGCGGCGGGCAACGGTAGCGCCGAAGCCGAATTCTATCCCGCGGCGATGCGCGGCGTGCTGGCGGTGAGCGCCACCGATTACAACCAGAATAAAACCCCCTACTCCAACTTCGGCAGCTGGGTCGACCTGGCGGCACCCGGCGGGAATATGAGCATGGACGCCAATGGCGACGGCTATGGGGATGGCGTGCTCAGCACCCACGTCGAAGAGGGCTCCAGCCTGTCCGCCACCTACCGATTCCTGCAGGGCACCTCGATGGCGAGCCCCCACGTTGCAGCCGTGATCGCGCTGATGAAGAGCGTGAACAACCAACTGACGCCACAGCAGCTGGACGCGCTCTTGGCACAGGGAAAGCTCACCACGGATATCGGCGCTAGCGGCAAAGACAAGCTGTTCGGCATGGGGCTGATCGATGCCTACAAGGCCGTCCGCGCGGCCTCGGGAGCTGCCACCGTGCCCGTCTTGGCTGCGGAGCCGGAAAGCCTGAATTTCGGTGCCATCCACACCGCACTGGAAGTGGATGTGAAAAACATAGGCGCCGAGGGCGCGCGTATCAGCGGCGACCCCGTCGCCACCGAAAACTGGATCAGCGCCGTGCGGCCGGTGCAGACCGATGACAACGGCCTCGGCCGCTACCGTATCAGTGTGAAGCGCGAGAATCTGGCGGACGGCACCTACTCGGGCAGTATTCGCTTTCCAGTGGAGGGCGCGAGCGATCTGCTGCTTCGCGCAAATATCCAGGTCGGCCGAGCAGACACTGGCGCCGATGCCGGCTATCTCTACATCCTGCTGCTGGCTCCGGGACAGGATTCCGATGGAGACGGTACGCCCGACGACCGGGACGGCGATGGCTTTGCGGATTTGGAGGTCGTGGCCCAGCAGGCGATGACCGCAACCGGGGGCAAATATGAATTCGAGTTTTCCGCCGTGCCCCCCGGAAAATACCTGATTGCCGCCGGCGCGGATGTCGATGGCGACGGCACCATCTGCGGCCCCGGAGAGGCCTGTAGTATTTTTCCGGCCAGCGGCCTTTCCGCCCCGCTGAACCCGCGCGATAACGTCAGCGGCCTGGATTTCCCGGTAGGTTACGACAGCGATACCGGCGGCGGACAAAAACACACGACAACCCAGGCTGCAACTGGCCGGCCGGGTCCGATTCGCCTTCGCGTCACCGCAGGTGAGTTTAAAGACGCGCGATAGCGCGCCACACGCCGGCACATCTATCCAGACCCGCCACTTTGACTTACTCAACCTGATACTTTGTGCGACAGATTTGTTGAAACATCTGCTAGATGAACTACAAAACTTCTGGGGAACAAAATACCCACCCAACAACGGATTTTGGGAATAACGACCGCAGCAAATAGCGGATCCGATAACGCAGATAAAAGGATCTATCCCTCATGCGCCTGATGCAATCTTTGATTTTGTCGGTGGGGCTAATCATCAATTTGCCGGCTACCGCGGCCGGACCTGAAGATGGCTATCTGGATTTAACCCCCTACCTGAGCCGCGTCGACAAGGACCGCAATACCGATCGACAGGCCGGCGGCCTGCGCGCCGCCTACGGCTGGGGCTGGCAGGGGCCCTGGTACTCAGAAGTGCAGGTATTTGGCGCCATATTGGAGACGGAAGACTTTTTCGACACCGAGGAACTGACGGACCAGTCGGACTACTACATGTACGGCGTCGGCTTCGACATGGTGTACAACTTTGGCGACCGCGACGGCTACACGCCCTACTTGCTGGGCGGATTCGGCGCCGTCTACGACGACGTACTGCCGGATGACGACGACACCACCAGTGCCTTTCTCAACGTCGCCGCCGGCATTACCACCCAGGAAATTTCCCGCCGCGGTATCCGCCTGCGCGGCGAAGTTCGCTATATGCACGATTACTTTGAAGACGGCATGAACGACTGGCAGCTGGCCTTTGGCATCAGCATTCCGCTGCGCTGCCCGCCGCCCACCTATGCGGCAGCGCCGCCGGTGGAGCGCGCGCCGGTGGAAGTCAAGCTGGTGGATTCCGACGGCGACGGCGTACTGGATCGCGACGACCGCTGTCCCGACACGCTGCCCGGCGCTCGGGTCGACAGCGAAGGCTGTGTTATTGCCAATCAGACGGTGACGCTGCAAAACATCCACTTCGAGACCAGTTTGGCCGTGCTGAAACCGGCGGCGCAGGAATCACTGTTGGAAGTCGCCCAAGCACTGCGCAGTCAGCCCGACAGCCGGGTGGAAATTGCCGGCCACACCGACAGCCAGGGCAACGACGCCTTCAACCTGCAGCTGTCCCGGTCGCGCGCCAACGCCGTGCGCGCCTTCCTGATTCAGAATGGCGTACCCGCGGCGCAGCTGTCGGCTATCGGTTACGGTGAAACCCAGCCGGTGGCATCAAACGACACTCCCAACGGCCGCGCTCAGAATCGGCGTGTGGAAATGCGATTCCGTTAATCACCGACTATTAGAGACCCGGCCGGCGGCGGGTCTCTTTTGGTTCAACTCGAGCCCGCCGCACCCTAGCGGTGCAATTTTCCCGCCTCCGATTGGACAAGTTCCCCACGATGGTCTACCCGTCCACAGAATCTGTGGATATCTCTGTGAACAATGCACGGGAAAATGCCGCCAGTGCCCGTGACACCGTTGTAACCCTTTTGTGAAGAAAATTTAATCAAGGCCATAATTGGTTAAAAATCAATAAGTTACGAAAGCCAATAAATCGGACTTGGCAACTATTTCGCCTAAATAGCAATTGTCATCTGGTGAAATTTGGCTGTGGAAAGAGGCTGCGGGAAGAGCCGAGAAATTGCGCATGACGGGTGCAGGTCAGGACTCTCCACCCGAGGCCGGTTAGCGGTTACTCCCAATCGATCGTGGTCGGCGGTTAGCTGCACACGTCGAAGGCCACGCTGGAGAGAGACTCGAATTCATTGATGATGCAGTTGGAATCCTTTTCGATCAGCACTTAGGGCAGGTGCGCCCAGCGGGCCTCAAAGAGTCCAGGGTCTCGACCGCGCGCAGCTTTTCTATCAGCCTGCCCCCAACATCCGCTCCTCGAACAGCCCCAGCCGCCCGACAAGCTGCCGGGTGGCGCTGAGCGTGGGGTCGGCCAGCACCAGCGGGGCCTGTATCGCGGTCCTGTCGCCGCCCAAGAAGTGATATAGTTCCGTTCCCCCACGCGCCGGGCTATGCATAACTAATAATGGAGAGCACGCCAGTTGAAAACTAAGGTCAAAGCCGCCATGCAGACCGTTTTCAGCGTGCTGCAAGTGCGCCTGCACCGCTTGTTGCCCGGCCATATCCCGATTGCGTTCAAACTGGCGCTGGTCATGACCCTGTTGCTGGTGCTGGGGATGGCGAGCCTGGGCCTGTTTATCAGCGATAACCAGAATCGCCTGATGCGTGCACAACTGCACGATTTCGGCCATACCATGGCGCTGCAACTGGCGAAACTGGCCAGTGAGCCGATTTTGTCGGAGGACAGCCTGAACCTCCGCCTGCTGACCGCCAACCTGGGCCAGGATGAAAAAGTCCTCGGCGCCGGTATTTATGCCCATAACGGCGAATTGCTGTCAGCAACCGGCATCCAGCCGGCCAGGGCCGATATCGTTTTCGATGCAGCCGGGCTTATATCCCGGCCCTGGTTCCGGCGCACCGCAGACAGGCCGCAGGAACGGTTGATCAGCTTTATCGCGCCGGCCGAGTATCAGGACATCCGGGTCGGCTCCGTGGTGGTGACCTTGTCCGCGTCGCTGATGGACCAGGCCGCGGCCAGGGCCCGCGATGCGATTATCTACGCCACGCTGGCCATGACCTTACTGGCATCCTTGCTGGCCTATTGGCTGAGCCGGCGCCTGTCACTGCCGATCCACCATCTTATGGAAGCGACCCGGGCCATCGACCGCGGCGACCTGGCGATCCGGATCGAGGACCGGCGCAACGACGAAATCGGCTTTTTATTCGAAGGTTTCAACAATATGGCGGCCGGGCTGTTGAAGAAATCCCAGGTCGAACAGGTTTTTTCCCGCTATGTGTCAAAAAACGTCGCCGACAAGGTACTGGCCAATCTGGACGAGATCCGCCTGAGCAGCCGGCCGGTCGAGGCGACCGTGCTGTTCGCCGATATCGTCGGTTTTACCGCGATGTCGGAAAAGCTGCAGCCGAGTCAGGTCTCCGAATTATTAAACGAATACTTCTCTTATATTTCAGGCGCCTGCTCGTTGTATGGCGGGGTGGTGGACAAATTTATCGGCGACTGCGCGATGCTGGTATTCGGTGTACTGGAGGACGATACCGAACACTTGTTCAACGCGGTCAGCTGCGCGGTATTGATTCAGCGGCTCACAGCGCAGTTAAACACGCAGCGCGGCGCCGCCGGCCGGCCACAGGTACACTTCCGCATCGGCATCAACTGCGGTGCGATGCTGGCCGGCAACCTGGGTTCCGATGACCGGATGGAATACACCGTGGTCGGGGATGCAGTCAACCTCGCTTCCAGGTTATGCAGCGTGGCCCGACCGGATCAGATCATTATGCGAGAAGAACTGTTTAACATGCTGCAATCCCGCGTCATCGCACAGGCCGAGCAGACCCTGCAGATCCGCGGCAAGTCGGCACCGGTGAGGATCTATTCGGTGCAGGACATCCAGCCCGAATTTCAGCCGCTGCTGCTGGCCAATCTGCAGGAAGTGCTGAACTATCAGGCCAATCAAAAGCGCCGGCGGGCTGTCGGCCATGTCTAGTGTGGTGACTAGCCGCTCAGTACTGCTATGGCTGTTGCTTTTGCCGTTACTGCCGGCCTGTAACCTGATACCGACGCAGCAACAGGTGCTGGAAGGTTTTCCGTCCGACGCGCTGCAACAGGTCCGCCGGCAGTCGGCCGAACTCGACTGGCTGCAGAATCTGGACATTGCGACGCCGGACCAGCAACGAAAAATCAAACAACTGCACAGCAACCTGCGGCAGTTCGAGCGCGACGTAATCCACGCCGCGAGCCGGCTGGAGCAACAGGACGACTGGCACGGCGCCGAGCGGATTTTACGTCATGCCACCGGCGCGCTGCCGGACAGCCGGATACTGGGTTCGGCGCGGCAGCAATTGGACGAGCGGCGCCAGTTGCGCGAAGAGCTGGTGCGTATGGATCTGGCGATCCATCGCGGCGAGCAGTTGCTGAAAGACGCCAAAGCCTACCAGCGCCTGCGGCAGCTCAAAGGCGCCGGCCTGCCGACCTGGCTGGAACTGAACGTATATCAGCACAAATGCCGAAAATCGGCAAAAGAGCTGCAGCATTATGCGCAGCGGGCATTGGAGCGGCAGGACTATGCGCTGGCCCGCCGCGGCTTGCAGATTGCACAGCGTCTGTCCGGCGACGACTACCAGCTCGATGATATCGAACGCGACCTGGCCCTGGCCAACCGCCAGCTTCGCCAGGCGAAACGCCAACCGGCCAAGGCCTCAGTCGAAAATGACGCGGTCGTGGAATTGCAACAGGCACTGGACGCCGGCGATCTGCTCAGCGCGCGCCAACACTTGAACCGTCTGCAGCAGCGGTCGCCGCGGCATCCGCAACTGGCGCCCCTGCAAGCGCAGTTCCGGACGCAGTTAGCTGTCCGGGTCGAAACCGCAGTCAAACGGGGCAATGATTTATATAGCCGGGGCGATATCGACGGAGCCCTGGAGATCTGGCGCGAAGCCGAAACCCTGGATCCGGACAACGTCGAATTGCTGGCCAGCATCGTCCGGGCCGAAACAGTACTGCAAAATCTGCGGATCTTGTCGACATCGCCTAACGCCGAATTCTAATCCCCGGTCACGACAAACCACAAATGCTGTAACCGTGTCAGCATTCCGGCGAACCCTTACGCTATTACCTGAATCCCCCCGCTTTTCTCCTCTTACCGATCGGCAGGCCCTACTCCCACTCGATGGTGGCCGGCGATTTAGGGTACACGTCGTAGGTCACGCGCGAGTTGCACTCAGTCTCGTTAATGACGCGGTTGGAAATCTTCTCGATCAGCTCGTCGGGCAGAAGCCCCCGGCGGGCCGCCATAAAGTCCAACGTACCCACGGCGCGCAGCGCGACCACATATTCGTAGTGGCGGCCGTCAGCGACCACAGCCGCGAATTTGACCGGCAGGAACACCACAAAGTCCTTCGGTGTCGGTTCCGCTGATCTAGGATATTACGAACATATTTCTAACATGTTTCAGGTTGGCGACATAACGAGGACTAAAATATGTCAACAGCTCTCCGCCGCTTCGAACAAGTGAGTCTGTCTCGAGACGTTTTGCAAGTCATTGGCGCATCGATGCGCTATGCGGTTTTTTTCGTCCCACTCATCGCTGTGGCATATGGATTGCTGTTCGTGCTGGATCCCGAAGTAGCGTATCGCTGGGGTTTTGAAGATGGTCCAGTTGAATGGCTCGGCGCCACTTGTCTGGCAGTCAGCGCTGCGCTCTTCGCCTGGACGGCTGCAGTTCACGCCAAAAACGGACTCTCAAAGTTCTGGCTGACGGCGCTTGCCGTGCTGTTCCTGTTCGGTGCCGGGGAAGAAATCAGCTGGGGGCAGCGTGTCTTCAGCTTCTCGACTCCGGAGTTGATTGCCGAGCAAAACAAACAGGGCGAAGCCAATATTCACAATCTGGCTTTTTTCCATGCGTTAAATGACGACGGGTCGAAGAAGTCCGGCTTGGCAAGATGGGTGACCGGTGAGCGAATGTTTAGTTTGTTCTGGCTGGCATTCTGCATCTTGCTGCCAGCAGCGTATGTCTCGAGTAGATTTCTGGCCAACCGGCTAGCAGCGATGAGCATGCCAATCGTGAACCTGAGTCTCGGTGTCTATTTCCTCGCCATTTATCTGGCAGCCGAGCTTCTGGTGCCCTTTATCACCGGCGCGAGAGGAGACCTAGGCTATGCGCTGATGGAGACCAAGGAAACCCTGTATTCAGTACTCTTCGCAATCATTGCGTTTGACCTGGCTCAGCGCGCGCGCACTGGAAATCACGGCATCTACGGATCAGATCGAGTGGTCGCCAAGGCTTGACGCCTGTAGACGAAAGTTTGGCTGCGCTCAATACGATTCAATGAGATTTGTTAAGGGGAAATCGATGGATCGAGTGGATGGAGATGGAGATGGAGATGTAGGGGTACTGTGCGGTGAGCGGGACAGTTTGACTGAAGCGCATCCGGCTCGGGATGTGGACGATCGAGTAGAGTTAGAGTGGATTGGACGGGGACGCTCGGCCAATGTGTATGTGGGAAAAAATCAAGAGGGAGGCAGAGTAGCCCATAAAATTTTCACGCCGGATTCTTTGAGCAAGCTCGTTTTTTATGTGATTGACGGCGCCCCCAATCCCTATGGATGGAACGAACATGCCATTCAGTCTGCCGTTACACGCCGACATATTTTAGCTCTCCTTATCGAATATTGGTTCTCCGACCGGCTTACTCTTCCCGAGACCTACGGCTCTGGGTGGAACGAGCGCGTGCGTGCCTACCAGATGTATTGTGAATTCATCAATGGCTATCACCTTCCTCTGCGTGGGCCGGGTAATGACGAAGAGGCCGACCATCTGCCAACGCTGACAAACGACATCATGAAACCTCTGCAGCACAATTTGGAGGAAGCCGGCTTCGACGGCCTGGTTTGGCAAGCTGGTCGAGGCAACCCCGTTGCGGCCAGTAATTTCATGCTGCGACAACATAGTGGCGCTGATCCAAAATGGGTATGGATCGATCTCGAATCCGGAGTTCCGGCCTTGTTCGCGATAAATCCCCTGGAACAACTAAAATTCTATTTGCCCGCCTGTTTTCGATACGGACGCGCGCTCTTCGATGATACGAACATGTCGAAGCTTCGCAGTTATATGGACATGCACAGGGAAGGAATCGAAGGGGCTCATGGAAAGGGAAGCGTAGAAAGGATTCTCACGTATGTAGATAATCTTGAATACCATCAGGTCCGCTGGAAATCCATGCCGCGCTGCTCCCGGAGTATCGAGTCGCACCGAGTTCGTGGAGTCATCTCGGATTCGGAGGCACTCTGGTACAAGGAACGGCCACTGAAATGGTATTCTCGCTTACTGACCAGAGGGGCGGCCAAGCTGACGGGCAAACTGGCAAGTTCCGCAAAAAAAGGCTGCCTTGGCATTGTCCGGTTTAACTACTCTAACTTATTCGCAGGCTTGTGTGGCTTCCTGACCTCCCAGAAATACCGAACCCACCTGTCACGATCGTATGTCGCCAAGCGAATCGAGGAATGGGAACAACGAAAAATCTTAAAGCCAGCGGCGTTCTCAAAACTTTATGCCGAACTGATCAGTGATGAGTCGAGTGAGTATATTACGGATTTCGGGGTCCATCTCATGATTAAGCCCGCCGTGAAACTCCTCCAATGGTCGGTTTTTCCCATGTTGTTTATGGCGGGAGCCATCAATGAATTAGTGCTTGCAATGGTATTGGTGGGTGGAGGCTCAATCGGGCGCACGACCTATACCCTGGGCCGAATGACGCAGGCTGCCTTTCGGCGTCAACGGTTACCCTGGACCGCCTTGGGTGTGGGAGTCCTGCCAGTAGTAGGCAATGCGGCCTATCCCGTGGAGTTCGTGAAGTGCGGGGCAGGTGATGAGCGAATCCTGGCACGGTTTATCATCTACGATACCTTTGCCAGAGTCGGCCGGGCGATACCCATTTGGGGTGGGCCTGATACGTTGACTGAGCATTATTTCAACAGGTTACCTGACAATCTGTTTACTTGGTATAAGAGGACGTTGCAGCGCCGCCCTTCGTTCAGCTCAAACCAATTGTAAACTGAAAACTTGGCTCCCTTCCCGATCGAGAAACAGCATATGGAAAGTGGCTACTGGGGTTCAGTGCACTGCCAAAGCGCTGGATCAGGGTAACCGCACCGGTCTGCGCATTCGTTTTCGGAAAGCCCGGCTTCTTGATCACGTGCGGGGCAGTACTGTTAGTCAATCCGCTAGAGAAGGTTTTGAGAGAAAGGTTTGCTCGGGCCGGTGGCGCTGGTAGCGCCCAGCCGACCGCTCACCCTCGGCATTCCTTGCCGCATCGGTGAGAGACATGATTCGCATCCCTGCGATATTGTATTTTCGTTCAGCCTATCGCCTTGGCTGCGATTCACAAAGCCTGGACCGGGAAAGGTATGGCGAGACTCTGCTGAAAGGAGAGCATCCTCCTACTCCCACTCGATGGTAGCCGGCGGTTTGCTGGACACGTCGTAAGTCACGCGGGAGATATGCTCTATCTCGTTGATGATGCGGTTGGAGACCTTCTCGATCAGCTCGTAGGGCAGGTGCGCCCAGCGCGCCGTCATAAAGTCGACGGTTTCCACCGCGCGCAGTGCCACTACGTACTCGTAGCGGCGACCATCGCCGACCACGCCGACGGATTTAACCGGCAGGAACACCACAAAGGCCTGGCTGGTCTTGTGGTACCAGTCCGCCTTGTGCAGCTCCTCGATAAAGATGGCGTCCGCCTCGCGCAGGATATCCGCATACTCCTTCTTCACTTCGCCGAGGATGCGCACACCCAGGCCCGGACCCGGGAATGGGTGGCGGTAGACCATGTCATAGGGCAGGCCGAGTTCCAGACCGATCTTGCGCACCTCGTCCTTGAACAGCTCGCGCAGCGGCTCCACCAGTTCGAACGCCATGTCCTCCGGCAGGCCGCCCACATTGTGGTGGGACTTGATCACATGCGCCTTGCCGGTCTTGGCCGCGGCGGATTCGATCACATCCGGATAGATGGTGCCCTGGGCCAGGAACTTCACGTCCTGCAGCTTGGAGGCTTCCTGGTCGAATATCTCGATAAAGGTATTGCCGATAATCTTGCGCTTGGCTTCCGGCTCGTCTTCACCGGCGAGGCGCGACAGGAACTGCTCCTCAGCGTCGGCGCGGATCACGCGCACACCCATATTTTCGGCGAACATCTGCATGACCTGGTCGCCTTCGTTCTTGCGCAGCAGGCCGTTGTCCACGAATACGCAGGTCAACTGGTCGCCGATCGCCTTGTGCAGCAGCGCCGCCACCACCGAGCTGTCGACGCCGCCGGACAGGCCCAGCAGAACCTTGTTGCCACCTACCTGCTCGCGCACTTTGGCGATGGAGTCCTCGATGATATTGGCCGGGGTCCACAGCTTCTCGCAGCCGCACAGCTCAATCACGAAGTGCTCGTAGATGCGCATGCCCTGCAGCGTGTGCGTCACTTCGGGGTGGAACTGCACGCCGTAGAAGTTTTTCTCGGCGCAATACATGCCGGCAATCGGACAGGATTCGGTGGAGGCCATCAGCTCGAAGCCCTCCGGCATTTTCACCACCTTGTCGCCGTGGCTCATCCATACGTCCAGCAGCGCACTGCCGTCGTCGCCGATATGATCCTTGATATCGTGCAGCAGCCTGGACTCACCCTCGACTTTCACCTGGGCGTAGCCGAACTCGCGCACATTGCTGCCCTGCACTTCGCCACCCAGCTGGTGCGCCATGGTCTGCATGCCGTAGCAGATACCCAGCACCGGCACACCCAGTTCGAACACGACGGCCGGCGCACGGGGCGAACCGGCTTCCGGCACCGACTCGGGGCCGCCGGCGAGGATGATGCCCTGCGGGTTGTACTCGCGGATCTCCTCCTCGCTCATGTCGAAGGCGCGGATCTCGGAGAAGACACCCAGCTCGCGTACGCGGCGGGCGATCAGCTGGGTGTACTGGGATCCGAAGTCGAGGATCAGGATGCGACTGGCGTGGATATCTTGGCTCATGACTTACTCAATGTTTGCGAAGCGAGTTCCTAAACCACAAACGGACCCGTGGGTCCGTTTGTTATTGGAAATATTCTTAAGCTGCCCGGCACTGCCGGGAGCGCCGAGCCCCAGCTCGGCAAAGCGGCCAACTGCCGCTCTTTAGAACAGGCGGGCCTTGCGGCCCGTTGCCGAGCTGGGGCTCGGCGCTCCCGGCTTAGCGCCCACCCACCGGGTAGTTGGGCGCCTCTTTGGTGATCTGCACGTCGTGCACATGGGATTCGCCCATGCCCGCCGTGGTCACACGAACAAACTCCGGCTTGCTGCGCATGGTTTCGATGTCCACACTGCCGGTATAGCCCATGGAGGAACGCAGCCCCCCCATCATCTGGTGCACGATCACCGACAGCGGACCCTTGTAGGGTACCCGGCCCTCGATGCCCTCCGGCACCAGTTTCTCGGCACCCTTGCTGGCGTCCTGGAAATAGCGGTCGGAAGAACCCTGGGTCCGCGCCATGGCGCCCAGAGACCCCATGCCCCGATAGGATTTGTAGGTACGGCCCTGATAGAGCTCCACCTCACCCGGCGCCTCTTCGGTGCCGGCAAACATGGAGCCCATCATCACCGAGTGGGCGCCGGCCACGATGGCCTTGGAAATATCGCCGGAATAGCGGATACCGCCATCGGCGATCAGCGGCACACCGGTACCCTGCAACGCCTGGGCAACCTCGGCGATCGCGGTGATCTGCGGCACGCCGACACCGGAGACGATACGGGTGGTACAGATGGAACCGGGGCCGATGCCCACCTTGACCGCGTCAGCGCCTGCTTCGACCAGTGCGTGCGCCGCCTCGGCGGTGGCAATGTTGCCGCCGATCACGTCGACCTGCGGGTGCATTTGCTTGATGCGGCGCACCCGCTCGATCACGTTGCGGGAGTGGCCGTGGGCAGTGTCCACCACCAGCACATCCACACCCGCCTCCACCAGCGCGGCGACGCGGTCGTCGGTGTCCGGGCTGGTGCCCACGGAAGCGCCGACGCGCAGGCGGCCGTCGCTGTCCTTACAGGAATTCGGGTACTGTTCGGCCTTGTTGAAATCCTTGACGGTAATCAGGCCGCGCAGCTGGAACTCATTGTTGACCACCAGCACCTTCTCGATGCGGTGCTTGTGCAGCAGCTCGCGCACCTGTTCCGGTGCCGCGCCTTCCGGCGCCGTTACCAGACGCTCCTTGGAGGTCATGATGCTGGCGACAGTGGCATCCAGATTGGTCTGGAAACGCACGTCGCGGCTGGTGACGATACCGACCAGGTTGCCCTTGTCCATCACCGGCACGCCGGAGATGTTGTGATGGCTGGTCAGGGCGATCAGGTCGCGCACGGTGGCGTCGGACTCGATGGTGATGGGGTCCTTGACCACACCGGCCTCGAACTTCTTCACCGCGCGCACCGCCAGCGCCTGGTCCTCGATGGACATGCTCTTGTGAATAATGCCGATACCGCCTTCCTGGGCCAGCGCAATGGCCAGGCGCGACTCGGTAACCGTGTCCATGGCGGCGGACACAATCGGGATATTCAGGGTGATATTGCGGGACAGTTTGGTCTTCAGACTCACGTCCTTGGCGGTCACCTCGGAGTAGCCGGGCACCAGCAGGACGTCGTCAAAAGTGAGAGCTTCGCGCGCAATGCGCAGACCGGAATCAGACATGGACACTCAAACCTCGGCTTAAACCTAGATTAGCGGGATTGGGTATCGGCGCGATTATAGCCGCAACTCTGCCGACAGCAAAAGGTTATTTGCATTAAATGCGTCTTTGGTCGGTAAATCACTTTACGTCAAAGAGCGATGCTGCAATATTGGCCCGCCAAATCCACTTTCGCGAGACTGAAATGCTATCGAGCCCCGCCAAGCCCAGCGCCAACCGCAGTGTCCTGTCGGTCAGTGACCTGAACCGGGAGGTGAAGCACCTGCTGGAGAGCAGCGTGCCGCTGCTGTGGGTGGGCGGGGAGATCTCCAATTTCGCCGCCCCCACGTCGGGGCACTGGTACTTCACTCTCAAAGACGCGCGCGCCCAGGTGCGCTGCGCCATGTTCCGCGGCCGCAACCGCAGTGTCAGTTTTCGCCCGGGGAACGGTCGCGAGGTGCTGATCCGGGCCAGAGTCAGTCTCTACGAGGGGCGCGGCGAGTTCCAGCTGATCGTGGAACATATGGAGGAGGCCGGTTTCGGCGCCCTGATGCGCCAGCTGGAGCAACTCAAGGCCAGGCTGCAGGCCGAAGGCCTGTTTGAACCGGCGCGCAAGAAGCCGCTGCCCTTCCTGCCCGCCAACATCGGCATAGTCACCTCCCCCACCGGCGCCGCGGTGCGGGATATGATCCACGTGCTCGGGCGCCGTTATCCGGCCGCGGAGATCGAACTCTGGCCGGTGCAGGTCCAGGGTCAGGGGGCCGCGCAGAAGATCGCCGATGCCATTGCCAAAGCCGGCCGCTGCGGGCGCCACGACCTGCTGATCGTCGGCCGCGGCGGCGGCTCGCTCGAAGACCTGTGGGCTTTCAACGAGGAAGTGGTGGCGCGGGCCCTGGCCGCCTGCCCTGTTCCGACCATCTCCGCCGTGGGCCACGAGACGGACACCACAATTGCCGACCTGGTCGCCGACGTCCGCGCGCCGACGCCATCGGCCGCGGCGGAAATCGCCAGTGCCAATGCGGCCGAACTGCTGCAGACCCTGGCCGCCTACCGACAGCGGCTGACCAGAGCCGCCCGGTTACTGCTGCGGCACCTGCGCCAACAGATGCAACTCACGGGCAACCGGCTGCGTCACCCCAGAGAGCAACTGCTGAACCGGGCACAAAAGCTGGATCACCTGGAAATGCGCCTGATCGGTGCCAGCCGCCAACAGATCTATTCGCGCCGCAGCGAATTACAGGCCGCCCTGCGCGCCTTCTCCCACTGCCATCCCGACCGGCGCCTGCGGGAAGACCGGGAGCGATTGACCGCGGGCAGACATAAACTTCGACGCGCGGTGCAGATACTGCTGCAGCAACGAGCGGAGCGCCTGGAGCACACCGCCCAGCTGCTGCACAACGTCAGCCCCCTCGCCGTGCTCCAGCGCGGATACGCGATCGTCAGAGACCGGGAGGGCCAGGTGCTGAAAAGCACCCGTGAACTCAATATCGATCAGCCAGTCAGCGTGCGCCTGGCGAGCGGTGAGTTCTCCGCGAGAATCGAGAAAATCACCAGCTGACACAGTTCTACCGGATCGCTGCGCTGAGGTAGCCTCACACTATAATTTCCGCGTAAGTGGCTGACGGAGCGGTCTATGGAGCATTGCCATAGCACTGTTCGGGCCTGTACGCGGGCCCTGTTCATCGTTGCAGTATTGATTCTCGCTGTCGCCGGATGCGGCAAACAGGAACCTACGGCCGAACAAAAGGACCTTGTGGCCGGAGAGGAGGCTGTTGCCGAAAAACAGGAGCGCCGCGCCGACAAGCGCGCGGGAAAGGCGCCTGAGCCGGATTCCCTCGGCGAGTACTACCAGTTTGAGAACTATATCGAAACCGGCGACCTGAGAGACATCAGGAAGCACGGGACCATTCGCTTCGTCAGCCTGGCGGGTGCATCGGAGGACCAACTGCCCCGGGAGGGCGTCGTAACGCTGCGCCACTTCGATCTCGCCAACAAGCTCGCCGAGCGACTGAAGCTCGAAGCCAAATGGGTGCGCGCAGAAACGCCCACCGAGGCGATCGAACTTCTGCTCGCCGGTAAAGCCGACGTATTGGCTTACAACCTCACCGTTACCGAGCCTCGGGAAGAGTTGATCAACTTTACCATCCCGGTTCGGCAAACCCGTCAGAAACTGGTCACCGGCGCCACGGGACCGGATGTCAGTGACCCAATCAATTTGAAAGACATCGAATTTATCGTACCCGCAGGTTCAAGCAATGTCATAACCGCAAAGCGCCTGATTGAGAAGTATCCGCAGGCAAACCTGACCATGCGCGAAGTCACCATTTATGGCGATAGAGACCTGCTAATCGACCTGATCAACGAAACGAACAAGCGGGTGGCAATTCTCGACGACTATATTGCGGAGGACCTGCGCGCGTACCGCAATGACCTGCGTATCGGCGCGGATGTATCCGGTCTGGAAAACATCGCCTGGGGCCTGCGCAAGGATTCCAAGCGCCTGCTGAATACGGTCAACAACTTTCTTACCCGAAATCTGGTGAAGGCACAGGACGAACGGATCGCCGACTGGAAAGCGATCAAGCAATCCGGCGTAGTCCGCCTGCTGACCTACAACGGCCCTACAACCTACTTCCTCTGGAAGGGTCTGCTGATGGGCTTTGACTATGACCTGGCCACAGCCTTTGCCGAAAAGCACAATCTCCAGCTCCAGGTCATCGTGGTTCCCTATGACGAAAGCCTGATCGACTGGCTGAAAGCCGGGCGGGGTGATTTCGCCGGGGCTTCGATAACCATTAGCGAAGAAAGAGAGGATGAGGGGGTCAGCTTTACGACCTCCTATATGGAGACCCCGGAACAGGTGGTCAGCAGCAAGCAGCGCCCGCCGATCGAAAAGGTTCAGGATCTCGCCGGGCGGACATTGACTCTGCGCGCCTACTCCTCGTTCATGCCAACGGCGCAGGCAATCAAGGACAGCGGCATCGACGTGGAGATAAAAACTGCCCCGCCCGGTATGTCACAGTCCCAGATATTCAATATGATCGCCGAAGGTCTGCTGGATGCGACCATCGCGGACTCCGATAACGCAAAGATCGAAGCGTCCCTGCAACCCAACCTGGTTACCGGAACACTACTCGGTGATCCCAAACCCCAGGGCTGGGTGGTGGTGACCAAAAACTGGCACCTGTTGCAAAACCTCAACAAGTTTCTGGAAGAGTTTCGGGATTCCAAGCAATACGCGCAAAAATTCAAAGCCTACTTCGAACCCAACAAGCGCTTCACCCAGAGAGTTCGCGCGCGCATAATCCCCGGGCAGGATCTCTCCCCCTACGACAACCTGGTCAAGGCGTCGGCGCTGGATTACGACTTCGACTGGCGCATGGTGACTGCGCAGATGTGGCAGGAGAGCAACTTCAATCCGAAAGCGGTTTCTCCGGTCGGCGCGCAGGGCCTGATGCAGGTAATGCCCGCCACCGCGAGAGAAATGGGATTTCCACCGCCGCTGTTTGAACCGGAGCGCGGCATCAAGGCCGGCGTCAAGTATCTCAACTGGGTGCGCGACCGGTTCAATCCGACGCTGCCGGCCGCCAACAAACTGTGGTTTATCCTCGCGTCCTACAACGCCGGCTACGGGCATCTGCTCGACGCCCAGCGCCTGGCGGAACAACTCGGCCTGGACCCCAACGTCTGGTTCGACAATGTCGAAGTGGCCATGCTGAAACTGGCGGAGCCCCAGTATTTCAAGAGGGCGCGCTATGGCTATGTGCGCGGTGCTGAGCCAGTGCAGTACGTGCGCAATATCAGCAATCTGTATAAGGCCTATGTCGAAGTCGCAGCCGGAGAAATCACCGTGCGCCCACCCTTGAGAAATGAGCCAGAAAAAGCCCCCATAGCGGAGGAAAGAGATTCTGGCGGGGGCGAGAAGATTTCTGAGCGCAACACTCCATAAGCATCCCAAAAGCATTTTTCGGCTGCGAATTCCCGACCAGTTCCGACCAAACGCCGTTTAGCAGTAGCCACACCACTATTCGACCCGCGTACCGACTGCGCGACAGAATATGCGGTTGAACAATAGAGGCTTCGTTCTCAACTGGATTAAATCCATATCTTTGTACTCATGTCCTTCTGCGGCAAAACCGATGTGGCGGGCGCAGCCCAAGCGTGAAAATGAGCAGTCTTGGATCTCCTTCTTCCTCCCTTGAAAATTACGTAAACAACTCGTATACGCTACATCAGAGATGTCACGCGCAAGAACTCGCGCTTAGCAACAGCGGCAGCGCGACACTACCATGTGATGTCAGTAGCTGGGCGTCGAGTCTGGATCGAGGGTGCCCCCAGCTTTGCCTCGGGCACGCAGGAGATTGCCATGCGCAACAGCCAGTTCAACAATCGACTCTGCCAGTTCCCCTATCTCCCCTGTCTTTTCCTGGCAGTGCTATCGCTCATCATCACAGCCTGCGATCGAGGAGAGCACAAGGAATCGGTCGAGGACCGGCGGGCAATCGAAGAGCGCGAACTGCAAGCAACCGTCGAAGACCAAGAGGCGGCAAAAACCCCGGGGACCAGCGAGACATTCAAAAACTATCGGGAAACCGGTGACCTTCCCGCTATCGAGAAGCGCGGAATCATCCGCTTTGTGCATCTGTACGAAGACCCTGGCGGCAAGCTGCCCCGCAGTGCAATCGTCAGCCAGAGCAACGTCAAGCTGGCGGAGCGCCTGGCCAAAAAGCTGGGGCTAGCCCCGCAATTCCTGGTTGCCGAGTCACCCCAGCAAGGCATCGACATGGTCATCAACGGCGAGGCCGACGTGATCGCCGATAACTTTGCGGCCAGCGAAGAGCGGAGGCAGATTCTCGGCCTCACCGAACCACTTGAGCAGACCGAGCGCGTACTGGTGACCGGAGAAGTACTGGTCACCGGAAACAAAGGGCCGGACATCAGCAACGCCGAGGAATTGAGAAACGTCGAACTCACCGTCCTCGCTGACAGTCTGATTGCGGAGGCGGTTCATCAATTTGCGGCCGACAATCCATCGGCAAACATCTCCGTTACAGAGCTTCCCATGATTGACCTGTACAGTGCGTTTGTCGATTCAATAGACGGACGGCATCCGCTTATCACGGTCATGGCAAGAAGCACAGCCGAGGCCATGCGTCGCCACCACCCCAATCTGGTAATTGGCGATAGTATTGGCGGCCCGGTCGCTCTGGTCTGGGCAGTGCGCAAGGACGCCGATGAACTGCGCACCAGAATCAACAACTTCATGACCAGAACCCTGATAAAGGCGCCACTGCAACGAGAGGCCGACTGGAAATCGATCAAGGAGTCCGGTGTATTGCGTTTCGCCACCTACAATGGCCCCGGATACGTCCTCTGGAAAGGCGTTCTCACTGGCCTCGACTATGAACTCGCGAGCAAGTTCGCCGAGGAGAACGAGTTGGAGTTACAGATCATTGTGGTGCCGACAAAGGACAGTCTGATTGACTATCTCAAGGCAGGAAAGGCCGACATAGCCGGTGCATCCACCACGATTACGGAAAGCCGCCGCGAGCAGGGGGTGGAGTTCAGTACCCCCATTCTGGAGACATCTGTGCGGGTACTCAGCAATGAGAAGACACCCCCCATCAACACCGCGCAGGACCTCAATGGCCGCACCCTGACACTGCGCGCCGGTTCCGCCTTTATCGACACGGCGCAGAAGCTGCGCCAACGAGGCATTGACGTGACGATTGAGGTAGCGCCCGATGACGTCACCTTCGGCGACATCGTTATCGGTGTTGCCAACGGCGAGTTCGATGCAACCCTCGAGGACACCAACCTCGCCGAGCTGCAAGCGGCCCTCTACCCACAACTGGTCGTCGGCGCTGTCGCCAGCGATCCACTACCCCAGGGGTGGATGGTCGCGCAGGGTCACAACAATCTGCTCGATAAAATCAACCAGTTCCTCGAGAGCTTTCTTGGCGACGAGAAGAACCGGGCGATGGTCAACAACTATTTCAAGCCAAACGAGCAGCTGCTCAAGAAGGCCGAGGCGCGGCTCTTGCCGGGAGGAAAGTTGTCCCCCTATGACAAGCTGGCCAAGAAATACGCCCTCGAACACAACCTCGACTGGCGCCTGGTCGTCGCGCAAATGTGGCAGGAAAGTAATTTCGACCCGAAAGCGGAGTCATATGTTGGAGCGCAGGGCCTGTTGCAGGTAATGCCCCAGACTGCCCAGGAGATGGGATTCACTGGGCCATTATTCGATCCTGATGACTCAGTCCATGCCGGGACCAAGTATCTGAACTGGGTAAAGGATCGCTTCGAGGACGAACTCCCGGCAGACGAAAAACTGTGGTTCTCACTCGCCGCCTATAACGCCGGCATCGGCCACCTGCGCGATGCCAGAGCACTGGCGAAAAAGCTGGGCCTGGATCCCAACAAATGGTTCGACAATGTCGAAGTTGCCATGCTCAAGCTCTCGGAACCGCGCTATTACGAAAAGGCGCGTTACGGCTACGCACGCGGGGCCGAACCCGTGCTCTATGTGAAAAATATCAGCAATCTCTACCGGGCCTATACCGACATGGTCAGCGGTGATGTGGCGCAGGGCTATCGCCTTTTCCTCGGCCCTGCAGACAGGGCCAATGGCCTCCCTGGCCAATTTGTCGAAGCTTCGCCCGGTCGCCCGTTTGGCATTAAAGCGTCAGGACAATCTTGCCAATATGCCCGCTGGACTCCATCAGCCGGTGCGCATCGGCAACATTTTCCAGCGGAAAGGTGGCGGCTATTTGCGGGCGAATCTTGCCCGCAACAATCAGCGGCCAGACCTTTGACTCCAGCGCATGGGCTATGGCCGCCTTCACCGCTGCCGGCTGCGGTCTCAGGGTCGAGCCGGTGAGGGTCAGCCGCTTGAGCATCACCGGCAGCATATTCACCTGCACGTTGGCGCCCTGCAGATAGGCGATATTCACTATGCGCCCGTCCTTCGCCGCGACCTGGATATTGCGATCGATATAGTCGCCACCGACCATATCCAGAATCACGTCCGCGCCGTGGCCATCGGTCGCCTTTAGCACGACTTCGACAAAGTCCTCCGCGCGGTAATTGATCGCCCTTTCCGCGCCCAGTTTTTCGCAGGCCGCGCACTTTTCCGCGGAACCCGCGGTAGCGAATACGCGCGCGCCGAAATTGTGTGCCAGCTGGATTGCCGTGGTGCCTATGCCGGAGGAGCCGCCGTGCACCAGCAGCACTTCGCCGGGCCGCAGCTGTGCGCGATCGAACACGTTGCTCCATACGGTAAACAGGGTTTCCGGCAGCGCCGCGGCCTCGATCAGGGAAAGCCCATCGGGGACCGGCAGGCACTGGCTCGCGGGTACCGCCACGTACTCGGCGTAGCCGCCGCCATTGGTCAGCGCGCAGACGCTGTCGCCCACATTCCAACGTTCGACGCCCTCTCCGACTGCGGTAACCTGCCCGGCCACTTCCAGGCCCATAATCGGCGATGCGCCGGGCGGCGGTGGATAAAAGCCCATGCGCTGGACGATATCCGGCCGGTTGACGCCGGCCGCGGCCACTCTGATCAGGACCTCTCCCGCTGCGGGCACCGGCTTGTCGCCATCGGCCAGCTGCATCGCGTCCGGCCCGCCGTGTTCCGGCAAATCGATAAATCGCATAGGCTGCTCCGTTTTTAATTCTTTACAGAAAATAAAATCGCGGCCACCGGCCGCTCCTACAAAACTCAGTTGAGTCATTGTAGGAGCGGCCGGTGGCCGCGATCAAAGTTTCCGGCAAGTATTGGCCGAATTACAGCTCGTAGGTCAACTCGACGCCCATGACCCGCCCCTTGTTCAGCGGCGTGAAGCTGGCGCCCACACCGCCGAGTGTCGGCGGCAGCTGGGTGTTGTTGCCCTCGCTCACCTCGTCCAGCATGTTCTTACCGAAGAATGCCAGGCGGTAGTTGCCGGCATCCGGTGCAAAGCTGATGCTGAAGTCGAGCATATCCACTTCCGACAGCATGCCGCGGTTGTTGTCGGTATACGGCGCTTCGTCGCGGTGGTTGAAGTTGATGCGCGAAGTCAGGGTGCCGGCGGAACCCAGGGCCAGGTCGTGCACCAGACCCGCGCCGTAGGTCCAGGGCGCGAGGCGCGGAATATCCAGCCCCAGATCCACATCGTTGACAAAGCCATCGCCGCTGATATCGCCTTTCACACTGTCGTAATCGCCATCCACATAGCCGAGATTGAAGGAGAACAGCAGATTGTCGCTGACCGCCGCCAGCGCCTCGAATTCGGCGCCGAGAATGGTGGCATCGGCAGTGTTGCGAATCAGCTGCACAACGCCGGCGACCGCATCGCTAAGGTTCTCCTCGCGCTGCATGTTGTCGATGGTGTTGTTGAAAACCGCCATATTGGTGCGCAGTCGGCCATCCAACCACTCGGCTTTGGCACCGATTTCGAAGCTGGTTTGCTCTTCCTGATCGGTAGGTCCCGGTGAATAGGGAATGCCAGTGGTGGGATCGATGCCGGTGTTACGCATGTTGTAACCACCACTGCGGAAACCCTTGGTCCAGAAGCTGTACAGCTGTGCCTCTTCGCTCAGATTCCACTGCAGTCCAACCTTGGGCGTAAAGTCGCTCCAGCTTTCGCTGTCCTCGAAGTCGTAACCTGCGCAGCCGTCGAGGGTACAGAGGTCCACCGGAATGGTGGCAATCTTGGCGTCCTTGTCCTCGGTGGAGTAGCGGCCGCCCAGAGTCAACACCCAGTCTTCATTCAGATCGATATCCGCCTGGGCGAAGACACCCAGTGCCTGATGATCCTGAACACCGCCGCCGGTCCAGTCCAGCCCGCCCGGGGCAGATAGCGGCAGCAGACGATTCTCGTAGTACTCCAGATCCTGACTGAACCAGTAGACACCGGTGGTCAGCGCGGTGGCACCAAAGCGGCCGGCATAGCGCAGCTCGTTGCTGACCTGGCTCTGATCGATGGCGGTATTGGCATGGAAGGCGAAAATCGGCAGCGAGTCGATATCGCCCAGTCCCTCGGCATTGTACTCACGCCAGGCGAGGATATTGGTGATGGTACCGTTGCCGAAGGCGACGTCCTGATTGAACTCGGCGATCACCTGGCTCCACTCGTCCTCCTGGTAGCCCTCTTCGTCCTGCGCCACCTCGAAGGAATCGTCGCTGTTGTCCCAGTCGGTTATGCCAAAAGCAGCGGCAATTTGGGTTGCGCTTCCAACGCCCCGTGGTCCTAGCGGAGTGTCAATGACCGTCGGGGCAAAACCGCGATTCTGCGCAACCACACCGTCGGAGTCCATGCGGCCGTGCTCCATACGCACCAGCAGCTCCGCACTCTCGCTCAGCTGCACGCTGAAACTGGGACGGATAAACCAGGTATCGGAAGCACCGGCCTGATCGTTGCCGGTATAGACGTTCTCGAACCAGCCCTGATCGTTGTTGAAATAGGCCGTCAGACGACCGTTCACAGATTCGGAAATAGCGCCGTTGACGGTGGCGGCGGCGACGGTGTCCAGGCTGTCGGTGGTGGAAACCTTGAAGCGGCTGGAAAACTCTTCTGTCGGCCGGGCCGTCTTGATCACCACCGCACCGCCGGTGACATTGCGACCGAACAGCAGCCCCTGCGGGCCGCGCAGGACTTCGATGCCCTCCAGGTCAAACATGTCGGTGACCACGCCGGCGTTCACGCCCAGGTACATGCCGTCCACGAAGACACCCACGGTCGGGTCGATAGACGGTATCGAGCTGTTGACCCCCAGGCCGCGCACGGTGAAGTTGGCGGTGTTCTTGACCGTGCCCACGTCGTCCAGCTGCACGTTGGGCATCTTGAACGCGAGGCTCTGCAGATCCTTGGTCTGCAAGGCCTCCAGCTGATCGCCGGAATAGGCGGTGGCCGCCACCGGCACTTCCTGCAGCAGTTCCGCCTCGGCGCGCTTGCGCGCCGTGACCTGCACTTCTTCCATTATGGTGCTCACCGCGCCCTCGGCCGCATGGGCGGCACCCATGCCGCTGGCGAGCCAGAGGGCAGAGACTGAACAGGCGGATACTAATGCAGAATGGTTTTTGATGTTGAACGGACGTCCCATCTTTCTCTCTCCATTGCCTTATTTTTATATCTACAGCAACAGACCTACAGCAATCGGTACAGCATGACCCCATTCATATTGTTGTAATAAGGGGCCCCGACTCTAAGACCGCGCTGATCCAGCGCCACATATATCGGGTGACACAGGTGACGCAAGAAGATTACAGGGTCACCCCGGGTGGCGAAAGTCAATTTAACGTGAATTGCCGTATAAATAGCGCGGTTAGTATGGTTAGAGAGAATAATTCTGGCGCCCGCTCATACTGCCCCAAAGTGATCATTTCCCGTGCACCTTTTGGGGGCATTATCGGGGCACGCTAGGGGCACCGCGGCGGCATTTTTCGCCGGCACCAGCTGGTCCGGATTGCACAAGCATTCTGCCCGGTTGCGGTGAAAATTGATCACAGGGTTACGGCTCAAGCGATTGCGCGCGCAGGTGGCCAAAGTCATGCCAATCCAGGCTTTACTCGGGGACGGCCCCCTGCTGTCTGATCCACCCCCAGTCCCCACCACTTAATGTTGGAAGCCGCAAGGCCGATGCCGATAACTGCCACTGCCCCACTGTTCAGCAATGGGAATTATTCGAATCGTTTGTATGTGAAGAATCAATCTATGCGCTCTTGTAACCGTATAACCAGCGCGCAGTGACAGCGCCAATATTGCGCACCGAATGGCGGGCACCGGCGGGGATAAAGAGCTCCTCGCCGATTTCCGGCCGGCGCGACTGACCGTCGATCTCGACTTCCAGCGCACCTTCCACCAGCATCAACAGTTCATCCTGCCGGTGCGTAAAGTCCTCCCAGCACTGCCCGGGCGGGTCCACCCACAGATCGCAGCTGAAGCCCCGCTCGGACCAGTCCGTTGCCACTGCCTGCCTGTCTATCATTGCATCAAGCCCCGCTGCCGCCGGTCAGCGCACAATTCAGCCCGCTATTGCGGGCCGAGTCTGCGGAAACGAGTGAAACTAGGGCGACAGCCGCTCCACCTTCCACTGGCCACCATCTTCGGCCCGGTAGATAAAGCGGTCGTGAAGCCGGTGGGCACCGCCCTGCCAGAATTCCACCGCATCGGGTAAGACGCGATAGCCGCCCCAGGAATCCGGCAGCGGTATCTCGTCATCGCCATACTGGGACTTGACGGCGTCAAACTGCCGTTGCAGCTGTTCGCGGGATTGCAGCGGCTCGCTCTGCTGCGAAGCCCAGGCGGCCAGCTGGCTATCCCGCGGGCGGGTGCGGAAATAGGCCTGCACCTCCTCCCGCTCCAGCTCCACGGCGCGGCCGTAGACGATTACCTGGCGCTCCAGCGACTGCCAGGGAAACAGCAGCGACACCTTCGCGTTGGCCGCGATATCCCGCGCCTTGTGGCTCTGCAGGTTGGTGTAAAAAACGAAGCCGCGCTCGTCGAACCCCTTCAGCAGCACGATGCGCTGTGACGGCTGGCCGCTGCCATCTGCGGTGGCCAGGCACATGGAGCTGGGATCGGAAAGATCCGCCTCCACCGCTTCACTCAACCACTGGCGGAATTGCTCCATCGGGCTCACTTTCAGGTCGGCACGGTGCAAGCCGCCGCGCAGATATTCCCGGCGCCATTGATCGATTTCCATAACATCACTTCCTTAGGTTACTCAGCGGTAAAGTGTACTTACTAACCCGGCAATCAAATAGGTGATCCTTCACCTATTTGATTGCCGCCCTTGAAATACTGGCGGATGGCCGCCCCACACACCTGCGCGGAAGTGCTTGTATTTCTAGGGCTCGCGCCGGCCTGTGGCCGGCGGCGGCACATCCTTGCGCCGGGTTAATAGTCAGCGCCGATTTCCCAATCGAAACCCGATCTACAGCTGTCGCGCAAATATCCTTTCGCAAGGCGCCGCCTTTCTCAATTATTCGGCGATTTTCCGCCCGCAAGTGCAGACTCTGCGGGCGCTTGCACCCCTACCAATGGACCGCTAGGCTCCTTGCACTTCGACAAGAACAAGGAACACTGCAGTTATGTCCTCTGCGCCCACATGCGCCCAGGTGCTGATGCGCCTGCTGCGCGAATACCAGGTGGAAAAGGTCTTCGGTATTCCCGGAGTGCACACCATCGAGCTGTATCGGGGACTGCCCGGCAGCGGCCTGCAGCACATCACGCCGCGCCACGAACAGGGCGCCGCCTTTATGGCGGACGGCTACGCCCGCGCCAGCGGCAAGCCCGGCGTCTGCTTTCTGATCACCGGCCCGGGCCTGACCAATGCCGCCACCGCCATGGCCCAGGCCTATTCGGATTCTGTCCCGATGCTGGTGATCTCCGCCGTCAACCGCTGCGAGGATCTGGGCATGGGCCGCGGGCGCCTGCACGAGCTGCCGCGCCAGAGCGATGTCAGCCGCGGCTTCTGTATCTGGCAGCACTCGCTGACCCAGGCGGAGCAGCTGCCGGAAGTGATCGCCCGCGCATTCCAGCTGCTCACTTCCAGCCGGCCCGGGCCGGTACATATCGAAATTCCCATCGATCTGTTCGCGGCCCCGATGCCCGGGCGCCTGGACGACTACCGCGCGAGCCCGTCAGCCCAGCCACCCGCCGCCAATGGCGCGGCAATCGCTGCGGCCGCTGACTGGCTGCAGCATGCCGGGCGCCCGGCCATACTGCTCGGCGGCGGCGCGCAGGACTGCGGAGCCAGCGCCACCGAGATAGCGGAGAAGCTGGCGGCGCCGGTGTTCCTGTCGCTGGCCGCCAAGGGCATCGTCGACGAGCGCCACCCGCTGTGTGGCGGCGCCAATCTGAGTTTCGACTGCGCACGCGCGCGGGTGGAAAATGCCGATGTCGTACTCGCGGTGGGCACCGAGCTCGCCGAGACGGACCGCAACCTGGTGCGCGACAACTACGCGTTCAAAGGCCGGCTGATCCGCGTGGATATCGATCCGGCCCAGCTGGTGTGCAACGCCAATCCCGACCTGGCCATTTGCGCCGACGCCGGTGAAACCCTGAACCAGTTGAATGCCGCGCTGCAAGCGAAAGATGAGCGCGCGCGGCAGGCGGCCGCACAGGAGCTGGCGCAGATAGTGCGGGACTGCCGCAAGGAGTGGTGGATCGGCTCCGAGGCGCGCTTTCCCTGGGTCGAGGCGCTGCGCGCCGCGCTGCCGGAGGACGGCATCCTCGTGACCGACTCCACCCAGCTGGCCTATAACACCAACCACGCCCTGCCGCTGTACAGCGCGCGCAGCCACATTACCTGCACCACCGGCTACGGCACCCTGGGCTTCGCGCTGCCCGCGGCCATAGGCGCGAAGCTCTCCGGCCAGCGCGACGTGCTGGCGCTGATCGGCGACGGCGGCCTGATGTTTACCCTGGGAGAGCTGGCGGTGGCCGTGGAGCAACAGCTGCCGCTGCCGATCCTGGTGTGGAACAACGCCGGCTACGGTGAGATCCGCGACTTTATGGACGACGCCGAGGTGCCCCAGGAGGGTGTCAACCTGCGCACGCCCGACTTCGTCGCCCTGGCCAGAGCCTTCGGCGCCGAGGGCTGCCGTATCGAGCGGCCGGAGCAGCTGGCAAGCGCGGTGGCCGAGGCATTGAACCGAATGACCCCTACCCTGATAGAAATCACCGCGCCCTGAACTGCGCACCTGTAGGAGCGGCCCATGGCCGCGATCGATGTCAGGAAGGAATTCAAAGTTCGATCGCGGCCATGGGCCGCTCCTACAAAAACACGATTTGAGCCCGAACAGAGAGCGACCATGACAGACTTCAGCAAACTGAAAACCGACAAACTGTTTATCAACGGCAAGTGGCAAGAATCTCAGGGCGGCGACCTGCACCCGGTGATCAACCCGGCCACCGAAGAGGTCATCTGCGAGGTGGTGCAGGGCTCCGCGGAAGATGTGGACACGGCCGTCGCCGCCGCGCGGGCGGCTTTTCGCAGCTGGCGCAACACCAGTGCCGCCGAGCGCGCCGCCTTCCTGAACGCCATTGCCGACGGCATGGAAAAACGCAAGGAAGACCTGATCCAGGCGGTTTCCCAGGCACTGGGATGCCCGGCGCACATTACCAAGTGGCTGCATATCGACGGCCCCATCTACGCGGTGCGCTACTACGCCGAACGCACGGCACTGATGGAAAAGACCGAGAAGGTCGGCCACTCGCTGCTGATCCGCGAGCCGATCGGTGTCTGCGGCTTTATCACTCCATGGAACTACCCGCTGCACCAGTTCGTCGGCAAGGTGGCACCGGCGCTGGCGGCCGGCTGCACCATGATCTCCAAACCGTCGGAAATCACGCCGCTGCAGGACTATGTGATGGCGGAGATCATCGAGTCTGCCCATCTGCCGCCGGGCGTGTTCAACCTGGTGCCCGGCGCCGGTCCGATTGTCGGCGCCGCGCTTTCGGCCCACCCGCAGATAGACATGGTGTCCTTCACCGGCTCCACCCGCGCCGGCGTGGAAGTGGCCAAGGCCGCCGCACCCACCGTCAAACGGGTGACCCAGGAGCTGGGCGGCAAGTCGCCGCTGATCATCACGCCCGATGCCGACCTGGAAGCGGCGGTGCGCTGGGGCTGCGAGGACGTATTCATCAACAGCGGCCAGACCTGCACCGCCCTGACCCGCATGCTGGTACCGGCGGAGCGCTACGAAGAGGCGGTGCAGATCGCCAGGCAGGTGGCCGAGGAAGTGGCGCTCGGCACCGGCTCCGACGCCTTTATGGGCCCGCTGTCGTCGCAGCGCCAGCGCGACATAGTGCGCGGCTATATCGAGAAGGGAGTGGCCGAGGGTGCGCGTTTGGTTTGCGGCGGCGCCGAGGCGCCGGAGGGGCTGGACAAGGGTTTCTATGTCAAGCCGACGGTCTTTGCCGACGTCACCAATGACATGGCCATCGCCCGCGAGGAGATCTTCGGCCCGGTCACCTGTCTGATTCCCTACCGAGATATGGACGAGGCCATCGCCATTGCCAACGACACCCAGTACGGTCTTTCCAGCGGTGTCTGGGCCAAAGACGCCGAGAGCGCGCTGCCAATCGTGCGCCGTATCGAGGCGGGTCTGTGCTTCGTCAACGGTGGCGAGTTCAATTACGACGCGCCTTTCGGCGGTTACAAGCGCTCCGGCAACGGGCGTGAATTCGGCGAAGCCGGTCTGGACGAGTTTATCGAACTGAAATCCGTGCAGCTGCCGGCATAAACTGCTGCGCCGCTCTCCGCAGAGGGCGGCGCTCCCTACCGGGCCGCAGGCGCTTGACTGGATATTCGGGTCCCGCTATCTTTGCCCTCACATCAAGAGAGTGGCTGACGCCAACGCCAACCTGCCGACCGGGGCAAGGTGGTTTTCTCTCTGCCTGAGTACAACAGCAGGCAGAGGGGATGGGACTCGATAGTGCCAGTAGCAGGCACCGGGTAATCCAACCGGATAAGCGAACAAAAATTCGCCGCTTCCACGTCAGTCCTCCAATCGTTTTACTCAAGGTATGAGTATTGGAGGGACCATGTCCGAATCACCGCTTTTCAGCAACGCCGACCGCAGAGACGTTATCGAGATCCAGATAGCCAGCCAGCGAAGCCATACCGCCGTGCGCGCGGTGCGACGAGCCGACCGGCAGCTGCTGTGGCAACTACTGTTCGACAGCGCGGAAGAGGCCTTAAAATTCGCCACCAATTGCCGCGCCAGCGACCAACCGGTAACGGCCCACAAGGCCTGCGAACTGGCGCGATGACAACTAGAATCGATGGGCAGTGACCCGAGGGGAGCCGCCCGTCGCAGTGCCACAAGCACGCACCAAATCGAGGAGCTAACAACAACACCATGTCCAAGCCAGAACAATTCTTCCAGCACCTGCGCGACGAACTGAAACAGATCGAGGCCGACGGTCTCTACAAGCGCGAACGCATTATCACCTCGCCGCAGGCAGCGGAGATCCAGGTCAACAACGACACCCAGGTGCTGAATTTCTGCGCCAACAATTACCTGGGTCTGGCGGATCACCCGGACCTGATCCAGGCGGCCAAAGACGGCCTCGACCAGTACGGCTTCGGCATGGCGTCGGTGCGCTTTATCTGCGGCACCCAGGATATTCACAAGGCGCTGGAATCGCGCCTGTCCGAGTTCCTGCGCACCGAGGACACCATCCTCTATACGTCCTGTTTCGATGCCAACGGCGGCCTGTTCGAAACCCTGCTGGGCCCTGAGGACGCGATCATCTCCGATGCGCTGAACCACGCCTCCATCATCGACGGCGTGCGCCTGTGCAAGGCCCGGCGCTACCGCTACGCGAACAACGATATGGCGGATCTGGAAAAACAACTGCGGGCCGCCGACGCCGAGGGCGCGAAAACCAAGCTGATCGCCACCGACGGCGTCTTCTCCATGGACGGTGTCATCGCCGACCTGAAGGCCATCTGCGACCTGGCGGACAAATACAATGCCCTGGTGATGGTGGACGATTCCCACGCGGTGGGTTTTCTCGGCCAGCACGGCCGCGGCACCCACGAATACTGCGATGTCATCGATCGCGTCGACATTATTACCGGCACCCTCGGCAAGGCCCTGGGCGGCGCCTCCGGCGGCTTTACCTCCGGGCGCAGGGAAATTGTCGATATGCTGCGCCAGCGCTCGCGCCCCTACCTGTTCTCCAATTCCGTCGCACCGGCCATCGTCACCGCCTCGCTAAAAGTGCTGGATATGCTGATGGAAGGCGGCGAGCTGCGGGACAGGCTGCGCGAGAATTCCGCCTATTTCCGCCAGCGTATGAGTGAGGCCGGCTTTACCCTGGCCGGCGCCGACCACCCGATTATTCCGGTGATGATCGGCGATGCCGCCCTGGCCCAGCAGATGGCCGACAAGATGCTCGCGCGCGGCATCTATGTGGTCGGCTTCTTCTACCCGGTGGTACCCAAGGGCCAGGCCCGCATCCGCACGCAGATGTCCGCCGCGCACACGCGAGAGCAGCTCGATCAGTGCATCGACGCCTTTGTGGAAGTGGGCAAAGAGCTGAATATCATTTAACGACTCTCAACGGCACTGGATTCCGGCCTGCGCCGGAATGACGATTTTGAATTTTATTCTGTCGTCATACCGGCGCAGGCCGGTATCCAGCTTCGATATGTGTCCGGCGCATTCGCTGCCGGCATCAGGGAAAAACATGAAAGCACTCTCCAAACTGAAATCCGAACCCGGTATCTGGCTCACCGACGTCGACATTCCGGAGCCGGGCCACAACGACCTGCTGATCAAGATCCGCAAGACCGCCATCTGCGGCACCGATATGCATATCTACCACTGGGACGAGTGGTCGCAGAAGACCATCCCGGTACCGATGGTGGTGGGCCACGAATACGTGGGCGAAGTGGTCGGCATGGGCCAGGAAGTGGCCGGTTTTGAAGTCGGCGACCGCGTCTCCGGCGAGGGCCACATCACCTGCGGCCACTGCCGCAACTGCCGCGCCGGCCGCCGCCACCTGTGCCGCAACACCTACGGTGTCGGCGTCGACCGCCAGGGTGCCTTCGCCGAGTACCTGGTGATCCCGGCCCTGAATGCGTTCAAGATCCCGGACAATATCCCCGACGATCTCGCCTCCATCTTTGATCCCTTCGGCAACGCGGTGCACACGGCGCTGTCGTTCGACCTGGTGGGAGAGGATGTGCTGATCACCGGTGCCGGCCCGATCGGTATCATGGCCGCGGCCGTGGCCCGCCATGTGGGCGCACGCCACGTGGTTATTACCGATATCAACGATTACCGCCTGGAACTGGCGAAGAAAATGGGCGCGACCCGCACCGTCAACGTCAGTAAGGAAAAGCTGACGGACGTCATGAAGGAAATCGGCATGACCGAAGGCTTCGACGTGGGCCTGGAAATGTCCGGCGTGCCGGTGGCCTTCCGCGATATGCTCGAGGCGATGAACCACGGCGGCAAGATCGCGATGCTCGGCATTCCCTCGGGAGAGATGGCGATCGACTGGAGTAAAGTGATCTTCAAGGGTCTGATCATCAAGGGCATCTACGGCCGCGAGATGTTCGAGACCTGGTACAAGATGGCGAGCCTGATCCAGTCCGGTCTGGACCTGACCCCGATCATCACCCACCAATTCAGTATCGACGACTTCCAGCAGGGCTTCGACACCATGGGTTCCGGCGAATCCGGCAAGGTGATCTTGAACTGGCAGTAATCCAGTAAATTAATCACGGCCAACGGCCGCTCCCACGGCAGCAAAATCACAGCCTGTAGGAGCGGCCCATGGCCGCGATGGATCTCTCCACATCCCCAATCTACCCCATCTCTCCCCAGTGCACTCCAGCCCCCGTTCCGATCAAAGCGGATCCCAGCAGACGCAGTCGCTGGACAATCCCCTGCACGATCCCTAACTTAGGCCGCAGCGCAAACAAATCGACGGTAAACCGAGTGCCCGAAATCAATTTCCGCCCCTGCCGGCCGGACGACGCGGATGCCGCGATCCCCCTGATCTACAGCTCGGGGCCCGCCGCCTTCGACTATGTATTCTGCGACAGCGCGGCGCACCAGTCGCTGGACTTTCTCCGTTATGCCTTTGTGCGCGGCCAGTCCGAGTTCGGCTACCGGCAGCACCTGGCCGCGGAAATCGACGGAAAGCTGGTGGGCGTAGCGGCGCTGCGCGACGCCGGCCAGAACTTCGCATTCACTGTCGCCGCACTCAGGGACATAGTGTCCTTCTATTCCCCGGCAGCAGCCCTGCGCACACTGGTGCGCGGCCTGCGCACCGAACGCGTTATTCGGACACCGAAATCCGGCGAAGCCATGCTCTACCATCTAGGCATAGATGCCGAACACCGCGGCGGTGGTATCGGCACCGCGCTGATCGGGCAGATTGCCGCACGCGCCCGCTCCAGAAGCGTAAATCGGCTGACCCTCGATGTCGCCGCGACCAATCCGCGCGCGCGGGAACTGTACCTGAGGCTGGGCTTTGAAATGCAGGCTGGCCGCATCGGGAAACTGAGCTCGCCATACGGACAAGTCTGCGACCACACGGCCATGTCAATGCGCCTGTGCGACGGTCGCTCCACTGCATAGGTATCGCTACAGCCGCAATCTATACTGCAGAGAACCTACAGACCCTCAAGCATCAGCGGAAACACGGCAGGAGCGGCCCCATGGCGAGAATCATCGCAGTACTCGTGGCAGCACTGCTGGCACTGGCAATTGCCGGCTACCTTTTTTACTCGGGTAAAGAGTACTCGATTAGAATTCCCGAAGCAGAGATACAGCAGAACCTGGAAAAAGGCCTGCCGATCACCCGGCAATATCTCGCTATTTTTGAACTCACACTGGACAACCCCCGCGTCGACCTGCGGCCGGATAGCGGCCGCATTGCGGCGGGGCTGGATTTGTCACTGAAAATAATGGCGGTGGACGACAGCCGCACATTCAGCGGCACGGTCGACATTTCCGGACTGCCGCAGTATGTGGCGGGCAAGGGTGAATTCTATCTCGAAGACCTGAAAATAGATCTGTTAGCCCTGCCGGACTTGCCCGAACGGCAGTTGGAAAGACTGCGGCTCGTGATCGAGGCGGCTCTGTCCGAATACTACAGCCGCCACCCCATTTACACATTGAAGCGCGGAAAACTCCGGCAACTGGCAGCCCGGTTGGCACTGAAGGAAGTGTCAGTCGACGGAGACGACCTGGTGCTAACGCTGGGAAAACACTGACAGCGGAAGGAAAGGATCACAGATCCAGCTTCCTGATCAGCCAGGCGCTGCTGGTCCCCTGCACCAGCAGCGAGAAAAGCACCACGCCAAACACCATCGACTGCACCGTCCACCAGTAGGGCAGCTCGACCGGCAGTGACAGCACCAGCGCCACCGCAATAACGCCGCGCAACCCGCCCCAGCCGAGAATCAGGCGCCAGGGCTTCGGAATCGGCGGGCCGACAAAACGCGCCATCGGCGCCATCATAAAGATCGACAGTGCGCGGGCGCCCACGGCGGCCGCAATAGCCACCACCATAGACAACCACTGCTGTGCGAACATGTCGAAGGTGATCACCAGCCCCATAATCACGAAGATCAAGGCGCTGAACAGCAACCCGAGCCAATCCCAGGTGGGCTGCGCGTGTGCCAGATAGGTCTCGCTCTGTTCGCGCAGACAGGCGCGAGTCACTATGGCGCAGACCATCACCGAAATAATGCCCGAGACATGCACCACATGCTCCGCCAGATAGAAGCTGCCGAAGGCGGCGAGCACCAGGGTCATCAGAGCGGCGCCGGCGGAGCGCAGGAACAGGACGACGATAGCGGTGACCAGACCGCACAACAGGCCCACCGCCAGGCCTCCGAAAAAGGTGACGGCAAAGTAAACCGCGATAGTGCCGGCACCGGCGAGCGGCTCACCGGTACTGGCGCCACCCTCCATCACGCTGTGGCTGGCCACACCCAACACCAGAGTAAAGAGCACGATCGCCGCCGCGTCGTTGAACAGGCTCTCCCCTTCGACCAGGGTCAGCAAATCTTCCCCGGTACCGCTCTCGCGCATTCTGGTGACCACTGCCACCGGATCCGTGGCGGCCAGTATCGCGCCGGTGAGCAACGCTGCTACCCAGGGGAAGCCAGCGGGATGGCCGATGCCGTAATAGGTGAGAAGCGCGATGATCAGCGCGCAGATCACCACCCCCAGGGTGGCGAACAGCAGTATCGGTCCCAGCCAGCGCTTCAATACCTGCGGTTCAATCTGCCAGGCGGATTCGAAAATCAACACCGGCAGAATGACGAAAAACACCAGCTGGTGGAGGTTTTCCGCGCGAATGCCGGTGTCGTAGTCGATCACCGGCAGCAGCATGCCGGCGAGCACGCCGGCGATCAGGCAACCGAGGGTATTGTCGCTGCGCAGCAGGCGCGCGAGGCCGAGGCCTGCCACCGCGGCCGCGGCCATATAGAGCCCCTGCCCGACCAGAGTGGTAACGCTCTCCACTATTCTGTTCCCCTGTCAGTCGCGATCACCGATTTGGGTTTTACATCCGGAACAAGCGCGTTGAGCGGTACCGCCATACCCCGTTCGTCGATCACCTCCACATGATGCCGGCGCAGCAGGCGCGGCTCCGGCACGCCACAGGAATGCGCGATGGTGCCCACCTCGTAGGCCATATTGCGCGCGTAATTGTAGACGCGCTCCGCCTTGTCCAGCGGATCCAGGCCCTGCTGCAGGTCCGGGTTGTGCGTGGTGACACCGGTGGGACAGGTATTCCTGTTGCACTGCATGGCCTGAATACAACCGAGGGCGAACATAAAGCCGCGCCCGCAATTGACAAAGTCGGCCCCCATCGCCAATGCCCAGGCCACCATAGACGGTGTCAGCAATTTGCCGGCACAGATCACCTTGACCCGGTCGCGCAGTCCGTAATCGGTCAGCAGGTCTACCAACAATGGCAGGCTGCGATTGATCGGCAGCCCCATATAGTCCATCAGGCTCTGCGGTGCCGCGCCGCTGCCGCCGTCGGCGCTGTCGATGGTGATGAAGTCGGGGGCGTATTCCAGGCCGCGCAGCTGGATGGACTCACACATCTGGTGCAGCCAGTCGCTGGCGCCGATCACGCACTTGAAACCGGTGGGCTTGCCGGTGACCTCGCGAATGTGGTGCAGCATGTCCAGCAGGCCGTCCACGCTATTGAACTCCGGATGTCCGTTCGGACTGATGGAGGCCACCCCCACCGGAATGCCGCGCACGCGGGCGATCTCCTCGGTGACCTTGATAGCCGGCAGTATGCCGCCCTTGCCCGGCTTGGCCCCCTGGGAGAGCTTCAGCTCGAACATCTTCACCTGCGGGTGCTCCGCGACTTCGCGCAGCTTTTCATCCGATAGCAGGCCCTGCTCATCGCGCACGCCGTACTTGGCGGTACCTATCTGGAAGACGATGTCGCAGCCGCCGACCAGATGGTGGGCGGCCAGCCCGCCCTCCCCGGTGTTCAGCCAGATACCGGCCTTGGCCGCCCCTTTGGACAATGCGGTGACCGCCGGTACCGACAGGGCGCCGAAGCTCATGCCGGAAATATTGAAGATGGAACGGGTGGTATAGGGCTCCCGCGCATAGCCGTCGCCGACGGTGATCTCCCGCGGCGGCACCGCGTCCTTTTCCAGTGTCGGGAAGGGGTGGTTCAGGAAGAGCACATCGCCGGGCTGGTTGAGCGGCCGGGTGGAACCGAAGGCCGCGGTGGAATCCACGTTCTTGGCGGCGCGGTAGACCCAGCTGCGTTGGGCGCGGTTGAACGGCATTTCCTCGCGGTCGAGGGCGAAGAAGTACTGGCGGAAGAACTCACCCAGGTGCTCAAACTTGTAGCGAAAGCGCCCCAGTACCGGGAAGTTGCGGCGGATGGCCTGCTTGGTCTGGCTGATATCGGACAGGTACAGGTAGAGCACATAGAGCACCAGCAGCACCAGCGCAAAGGCAAACACCAGCGCAAACACCTGCAATACATTGACGGCAAAATTGCGGATAGCGGCCACCGCCTCAAGATCCATTTCTCTATTCCCCCTACAGTGTCTGCGCCTAATTGTATGCCCTCGACGAAAGGCTTGCACAGCCGCGCCGCCCGGCCCTAAACTGTATATTTATACAGATATCGAGACGATCACTTGGCCAACGAAGATTCCGGCAATCCCGCCCAGATACACAAGGGCCGCGGCGCTGCCAGCAACCTGGCCGGGCGCTTCGTGCCCCATGTCAGCACCCGCGAGTACGACGGCTGGCAGACGGAAGCGGAGCCGCTGGAGCGACTGCTGACAGAGGCCATCGAGGAAAAGGCCAAGACCATCATCGCCAGCAACAGCTCGCCGGACCTGCCGTTCAGCCAGTCGATCAATCCCTATCGAGGCTGTGAGCACGGCTGTGTGTACTGCCTGAGTGGCGACACCCGGATTCTTTACGCAGACGGTCGGCACAGGCCTCTTAGTGAAGTTAAGGTCGGCGACAGGATTATCGGTACCGTCCGCAAGGGCTGGTATCGGCGCTTCGTGGAAACGGAAGTGCTGGCCCACTGGTCCACAGTAAAACCCGCCTACCGGATCACTCTCGCGGACGGCACCCAACTGGTTGCCAGCGGCGATCATCGTTTCCTGACCGAGCGCGGGTGGAAATATGTAACGGATACAGAAAATGGCAGTCACCGGCGTGCCCACCTGACCACCAATAACAAAATGATGGGTACGGGTAGATTCGCTCAAGAACCTGTCAAGACGGAAGACTATCGGCGAGGCTATTTGAGCGGGATGATACGGGGCGATGGAACCATTGGCACCTATCGATACCGGCGCTCAGGACGCAAACACGGAAATATTCACTTGTTCAGGCTCGCGCTGACCGACGAGGAGGGGCTGCAACGCTCACGTAAATACCTGAAGACGTTTGGCGTACAGACCCACGAAACCGTATTTTCGGAAGCGATGGAAAATCGGCAGGCAATGAAAGCCATAAGGACCAATGCCAGATCCCAGGTACAGCAGATCAGAGAAATCATTGAATGGCCTACGGTGACTTCCGACGACTGGTGCAAAGGCTTCCTTGCCGGAATATTTGACGCGGAGGGTAACTTCAGCAAGAAAAACACACTGAGAATACCAAACTCAGACCCGGAAATTATCGACCAGATTAGCAAGGCGCTCGATCAACTCGGCTTTGACTTTGCACTCGAAGCGATCGAGCGCAAAGAACAAAAATCCCTCACCGTTGTTCGCCTGCGAGGCGGAGTAGGGAAAAAGCTCACCTTCTTTCATATGACAGACCCGGCGATCAGTCGCAAGCGTTCGATTGTCGGTAGAGCGGTTAAAAGCGAAGTGGATTTGCGTGTAGTGAATATCGAGGCCCTGGGCCAGTCAATATCAATGTACGATATCAGCACCGGAACAGAGGATTTTATTGCAAACGGAGTCGTCAGCCACAACTGCTACGCTCGCCCCAGCCACGCCTATATGGACCTGTCCCCCGGCCTGGATTTCGAAAGCAGGATTTTCTTCAAACCCAACGCCGCAGAACTGCTGGAAAAGGCTTTGCGCAAACCCGGCTACCAGTGCAGTCCCATCGCCCTGGGCACCAACACCGACCCCTACCAGCCGCTGGAGAGAGAAAAACAGATCACCCGCCAGCTGCTGGAGACGATGCAGCGGTTCCAGCAGCCGGTGACCATAGTCACCAAGAGCCAGCTGATATTGCGCGACCTGCCGATACTGAAAGAAATGGCACAGGACGGGCTGGCCCAGGTGGCCATCAGCGTAACTACCCTCGACAATGAACTGAAGCGAAAACTCGAACCGCGCACCGCCGGTCCCGCCGCGCGCCTTCGCGTACTGGAACAATTGAGCAGCGCGGGCATCCCCACCGCGGTGCTCGCGGCACCGATGATACCGGCGCTGAACGACTGCGAACTGGAGGCCATTCTCAGGGCGGCGCGGAATGCCGGCGCGGATCACGCCGCCTATATCCTGCTGCGCCTGCCCCACGAGGTGGCGCCGCTGTTCCGCCAGTGGCTGGAAGTACACTATCCGGAGCGCGCCGCGCACGTGATGAGCATCGTGCAGCAGAGTCGCGGCGGCCGCGACTACCGGAGTGATTTCTCTCAGCGCCAGACCGGCACCGGCGTATTCGCACAGCTGTTGCAACAGCGCTTTGGCGTGGCGATCCGGAAGCTGGGGCTGAACCGGCGCGACTTGAAGCTCGACAACAGCCGCTTTTGTCCGCCACCCCAGTCCGGCGATCAGCAATCCCTCTTCTGAATCGTAGGAGCGGCCCATGGCCGCGACAGGTCTTGCCGGTATCTCCGGACATCAGTCGCGGCAATGGGCTGATGGCCGCCCCGTCGCTCCTATAGCTGCCCTTCCCGGCAGCGATTTGCAATCCCCCCCTGATCGCGGACAATACGCACTCAGCAATCGGATAGTTGCAATTTGAATAACTGGTTTGTCTATTTGGTCCGCACCAGGCGCGGCGCGCTCTATACGGGCATCACCACCGATGTGGAGCGGCGCTTTGCGGAACACCAGAGCGGCGGCCCCAAGGCAGCCAAGGCACTGCGCGGTCGCGGCCCGCTGACGCTGGTGTTCCAACAGGCAGTTGCGGACAAGTCCGAAGCCCTGAAACTCGAGCTGCAAATCAAGAAATGGCCGAAGGAAAAAAAAGAGGCCCTGATAGCCGGCAGTGTGGGGTTATCACTTCCGGCATAGCGCTCAGGGCCTCAAAGGGATGGGTCGGCAAAACCGACTCGCTACAGCTGACTGCTGCCAACCTGGCTACTGCTAAACTGACTACTGCTTAGAAACATCTGCGGATCCGGCTCGGAAACGGCCGGCCCGGTGAAGGCCAGCGCAGTGACCAGGACCATCGCAGTGGCAAATAAAATACGTTTCAACATCTCCAACACCTCTCGGTGACGGCGCCTTCGCGGTCTTTCAGCGAAGTGCGCCCGGTAAATCTCCTGCGCGACCGGCGGAATCTGCCGGTATTCAGGGCTGCTCTAGCGCAGCCAGTGGAAGCTCATTTTCGAGCAGCCATTTCCGGGTGACTTTATTTCCACAGGCACCCGCCCCGCTCGTTCGCATCTGCATCGCGCGCGTCAGTCCGGCATCTATCACCATGGAGCGCAACGCATCTGCGGGAATATCGATCATGGATCCGATCTTCGCTTTCAACCTTCTCATTGCTGTACCTCCGGCTCTCGCACCTGGTGGATAAAATCGGCCAGCGCCGCGGCAAAGGCGCCGACGGAGACTGCCGCCGTCAATATCAGATAAGTGTCCAGTGACGTGTCCATACCCGCGGCAAAGACGACCACTATCCCGATCAGGTAGCTGGGGATATTTTTCACCCCGGTAATCCAGTTCATCATCAGGGCACTCACGGCCGCCAGCGCCAGCGCGGCGGGCAGTGCGGCCAAGCCGAGAGCCGGGTGCAATTTAACCGCCGCGGCCTGCGCGACTATGCCCAAACCGAGACCGGTCACTGCACAGGCGAGGTTGTAGGCACCATCGCGCAGTGACGAGCCGCGGGCGCGATAGGCAAGCCACCCGGACAGGGTGATCCAGACCGGCAGGCCACCGAACAGGCTGAGTCCCGCTGCGCCGGCAATTTCCAGTGCCGAGCGAAGTTTCACCGGCGACCGCGACACCGACACCGACACCGACTCCGTTGTGTGCTCGCTAACCATTGCCTGACTCATGGGCCATGCCCTCCCGAATTCACGCTCGCCATTAAATTCCCTGCTTGCCAAAAAGGCTTTACCGCTGCCCGGTTCACTTCTCTCCGGACCTGCGCGACTCCTTTCCGGCCATTGCATTCTGCACGCGGGGCAGCTGCACCGATATCAGATAACTTCAGCATCCTTGCCTGATTTTCCAGGCCGGCAATATTTCGCCCCGGCAAAGAGTGCATGGCGCTAACGCGATATCCGCAGGTTATAAAAAAACCTGTGACCGAGGCGTCCGCCGCCAATTCGCGCCACGCGGCAGCCAGATGTTTTCTGCGCCGGACTCGGGCAGAATAGCGGCCCTCCAAATCCCGCCGGAATTCCGCTCCATGGAACTGACGCTGACGCTGCTGTTGCTTTTCTTTGCCGTCGCCCTGCTGGCGGGCTGGGTGGATACCCTGGCCGGTGGCGGGGGTCTGATCACCCTGCCCGCGCTGCTGCTCGCCGGCGTACCGCCGGTCAACGCCCTGGCCACGAACAAGAGCCAGAGCGTGATGGGCACCCTGACTTCGACGGTGACGCTTTTTCTGAAGGGGCATCTGCGCGGGCGGGAACTGCTGCCACTGATGGCGACCGCCGCCGCTGGCGCCGCCATAGGGACCTGGCTGGTACAGCGTATCGACACCGGCTGGCTGAACTGGGTGATTCCGCTGTTACTGCTGTGTGTGGCGCTCTACTTCTGGCTGACGCCAAAGCTGGGAGAAACCGAAGCCAGGCCGCGCCAGACGGAAAAGCAGTGGGCGCTGACCTGGGTGCCTACCCTCGGCTTCTACGACGGCGTCTTCGGTCCCGGCACCGGCTCCTTCTTCGCCGCCTCCGGTGTCGCCTTCCGCGGCCAGACGCTGCTCACTGCCACCATCCGCGCCAAGCTGCTGAACATGACCACCAATCTGGCCTCGGTGGCGCTTTTCGCTGCGGGCGGCAAGGTGATCTGGGCCATCGGCGGGGCGATGATGCTGGGGCAGATGGCGGGCGCCTATCTCGGCAGCCACACCATGCTGAACGGCGGCGCCAGGCTGATACGCCCGCTGGTAATCACCATGTGCGTACTGATGTCCATCAGCCAGATAGCGCAGTATTTTGGCTGGATAAGCCTCAGTTGAGGTGCCGGCCCTCCGCATCGACCAGGCGCGGCTTCATGATTTCCGCCAGCCAGGCCATAAACACCTGCACCCGCTTCGGCAGGTGGCGGCGGTTGGCATAGACCAGTGACACCGGCATCGGCGCCGGGCGGTAACGCGGCAGTATTTCCTCCAGCTCCCCCGACTGCAGGTAGGGGTGCACACCCGGCTCCGGTACCTGGACGATACCGAGACCGGCGAGACAGGCTTCCAGGTAGGCCTCGGTATTGTTGACGGTTACCGCACCCCGCATCGGCAGACTCTTCTCTATACCGGGCTCGTCCGGATCCACATATTCGAAACCGGACGGGCGCGATCCGAGGGTCAGCGCATAGCGGATCAGCTGGTGTCGGCTCAGGTCCTCGAGGGAACGCGGTGTGCCGTGTTCCGCCAGGTACTCGGTGCTGGCGCAGTTGACCATGCGGTAATAGCCCAGCGGGCGCGCAATCAGGCTGGAGTCCTGCAGCGCGCCCACGCGCAATACGCAGTCGAAGCCCTCGCGGACCACGTCGACGAAACGGTCGCTACTGCTCAGTTCCACTTCCAGGCCCGGGTGCTGGCGCAGGAACGCCGGCAGCCGCTGGATCACCACATCGCGGGCAATCGGCAATGGCATATCCACCCGCAGCCGGCCGTGCAGTTCTGAGGTGTCCTCGCGAAACAGGTTCTGCAGCTCGTCCATATCCGCCAGCAGGTCCTGGCAGCGCTCATAGAACACCTGGCCGTCCTGGGTCATCTGCACACTGCGGGTGGTGCGGTGCAGCAGGCGCGTGCCGAGCAGGTTCTCCAGCTGCTGCACCGCGCTGGACACACTGGCGCGGGACAGGCCCAGGCTGTCCGCCGCGGCGGTGAAGCTGCCCTGCTCCGCCACCCGCAGATAGATCTGCATGGATTCCAGCAGTTTCATAACCCATCCGGCTCTATTGTTCAGAAATCCAAAACAGTCTAGCCATCCTTGGCGCATTTATCTAATTCAGGCCATTCAATAAGCTCTCATCCGTCGCCTATCGAGGCCACAACCCAACGACAGGAGCCGAGCATGAAACAGAAGATTGCACTGATCACCGGCGGCAGCCGCGGCCTGGGACGCAACACCGCCCTGCAACTGGCCAGCAAGGGCGTGGATGTGATTCTCACCTTCCACAGCCGCGCGGCCGACGCCCGGGCGGTGGTCGCCGAGATCGAGCAGCACGGCGCGCGCGCCGCCGCCCTGCAGCTCGACACGGGGGACAGCGCCGGCTTCGCCGCTTTCGCAGAGCAGCTGCGTGAATTACTGCAGTCCCACTGGCAGCGCTACCAGTTCGATTACCTGGTCAACAACGCCGGCATCGGCATCCACACGCCCTTCGCCGAGACCAGCGAGGCGCAGTTCGACCAGCTGATGAACATCCACTTCAAGGGCGTCTTCTTCCTGACCCAGAGGCTGCTGCCGCTGATCGCCGACGGCGGGCGCATCGTGAACCTGTCCAGCGGCCTGGCGCGCTTCTCACTGCCCGGCTACTCGGCCTATGCGGCCATGAAGGGGGCAATTGAAGTGCTGAGTCGCTATATGGCCAGGGAGCTGGGCCCGCGCGGTATCGCAGTCAATGTCGTCGCGCCGGGCGCCATCGAAACCGATTTCGGCGATGGACTCGTGCGCGACAACAAGGAGGTCAACGACTTTATTGCCTCGCAGACGGCGCTGGGACGCGTGGGTCTGCCGGACGATATCGGCGGCGTGATCGCCGCTCTACTGTCCGAGGAAAACCGCTGGATCAATGCACAGCGCATCGAGGCATCCGGCGGCATGTTCCTGTAACAACGGGATGGCGGAGCGGCCCGTTGAAAAGCCGCAACCCGCCTGCATTCCCGGGCCACGGACGGCCCGAACGCAAAAGGCGAGCGGCAAGGCGGCTCGCTTTTCGTCGTTACTTATTTGGATCCGATCATGCCCGCCCGAATCTCGCCTAGGCTTTCTCCAATAGTTTCGGTCCAGAGGAAGCCCCCTTATGAGCAAGCTCTATACCCGCCTCAATAAAAGCAACGCCGCCGTGCTGCTGGTGGACCACCAGACCGGCCTGCTGTCCCTGGTGCGGGACATAGCGCCCGATATGTTCAAGAACAACGTGCTGGCGCTGGCCGATCTCGCCGAGTATTTCAAACTGCCGACAATACTGACCACCAGTTTCGAGGACGGACCCAACGGTCCGCTGGTGCCGGAACTGAAAGAAAAATTTCCGCAGGCGCCCTATATCGCCCGCCCCGGGCAGATCAACGCCTGGGACAACGAGGACTTCGTCAAGGCGGTCAAGGACACCGGCAAGAATCAACTGATTATCGCCGGCGTGGTCACCGAGGTGTGTGTGGCCTTCCCGGCGCTGTCGGCGATCGAGGAGGGCTTCGAGGTGTTCGTGGTGACCGACGCCTCCGGCACCTTCAACGAACTCACCCGCCACTCCGCCTGGATCCGCATGGCCGAGGCCGGCGCCCAGCTGATGACCTGGTTTGGCGTGGCCTGCGAGCTGCACCGCGACTGGCGCAATGACATCGAGGGGCTGGCCGCGCTTTTCAGCAACCATATCCCCGATTACCGCAACTTGATCAACAGCTATACCAAGTCAACATCTGACAAGTAAGTGCCCGCAGCCCATGGCTTGCTCGGCAACCCCCCTGAATTGCTCGGCAACCCCCCTGAATTGATCGACGCTCAAGGAGCAGCGGTATGAGTTTCCCCCACACCATTGCCAATTTCGACGGAGCCCGCCCGGCGATAGACCCAAACGACGCGGTGATGCTGCTGATCGACCACCAGAGCGGCCTTTTCCAGACCGTACAAGACATGCCCATGACCCGGTTACGCGCCAATGCTGCGGCGCTCGCGAAAATTGCCTCACTGGCCAAAGTTCCGGTCATCACCACCGCCTCGGTACCGCAGGGACCGAACGGGCCACTAATTCCGGAACTTCACGGCAACGCGCCGCACGCGCAGTATGTGGCGCGCAAAGGTGAGATAAACGCCTGGGACAACTCGGACTTCGTCGCCGCGGTCAAGGCTACCGGGCGCAGTACTCTGATCATCGCCGGCACTATCACCAGCGTGTGTATGGCATTTCCCGCCATCAGTGCGGTGCACGATGGCTACAAGGTGTTTGCCGTGGTGGATGCATCGGGCACCTACTCAAAAACGGCGCAGGAAATCACTCTGGCACGGGTAATGCAGGCCGGCGTGGTGCCGATAGACACAGGCGCGGTGGCCTCGGAGCTGCAGAAAACCTGGAATCGCGACGACGCCCAGGAGTGGGCCGAAGTTTATACGCAGATATTCCCCAATTATCGACTTCTCATCGAGAGCTATGCCAAGGCGCAGGAAGTGATCAAAAACAACGAGCAGCTAGATTCCCGGAGTTAATCCTACCGAATGTGTCAAAGGTGTGCTGTTCGACTACAGGGAAGTGCGCCATTTGATCGCCGCACGCCTCCCTGATGAAAATCAATAAGTCATGACTCTGCATACTGAGTAGCCATGTGGAATGCTGTTGTAAACAAGAGGGACGAAGCAGCTATCCAGCCCGTCTTGTTGTCTACCAACCAGGTAGCAGCTACTGGAATCCCCTCACCAGGGAATCTCGCCGCCATCGTAATTGTAGAAATGACCGCTGCGCGGCAGGTCTGTATCCAGCAATACCCGCTTCAGTCCGGCGACACTCTCCTCGGCGGAGATCAGGGCACCGGGGCCGCCCATGTCGGTCTTTACCCAGCCCGGGTGCAGCGCTATCACACTGATACCTCGCTCACTCAGGTCGATGGACAGGCTCTTCACCACCTGATTGACTGCAGTCTTGGAGGAGCGGTAGATATAGCCGCCGCCGGACGAATTGTCGGCGATACTGCCCACCTTGCTGCTCATCACCGCGATGACCCGGCGCGCACTCGCGGCGACATTGTCGACGAAGGTCTCCGCCATCATATAGGGCGCTATGGTGTTGGACTCCAGCACCCGGCGCCACTCGTCCCGATCCACATGGCCGAAACTCACCCCTTTGGGGCCGTAGTAGCCGGCATTGTTCAGCAGTATATCGATGGGCTCGCCCTGCAGCGCCTTGGCCAGCGCCGCCATATGCGCGTAGTCGGTCACGTCCAGCTGGAACAGGCGCAGGTTGGGATACTGCCCGCGCAGTGAGCGCAGCTCCGATGCGTTGGGCAGATCGCGGCAGCAGGCGAGCACCCGCCAGCCGTCCGCGGCGAACTGGCGGCACATTTCCAGACCTATGCCGCGGTTGCTACCGGTGATCATTATGGTGCCGGACATAATGGTTCCTTCAATGGTATTCTTTCGCGTTCCGATCATAGCAACTGTAAGCCGATGTACTATTCACTGAGTGACCTCTTCTGGCTATTCCTGCTCGGCCTCGGCGGCTGGTACTTCTGGGCCGGCATGGCGGCCAAGGAGCAGGTGCGCCGCGCGGCGACCGACCACTGTCGGCAACTGGGCGTGCAGCTGCTGGATGACACCGTGGCGCTGGCGCGCACCCGCCTGAAGCGCGACGGACGCGGCCAGGTGCGCCTGCAGCGCAGCTACGAATTTGAATTCACCTCCACCGGTGAGCACCGCTACTCGGGTATCGCAGTGCTGCACGGCCGGCGCATCACCCAGATCCAGCTCTCCGCTCACCACCTGGCCTGATCCACCATTTAACTTGAGTACGACCATGCAACGGGGAATCTATCGCCATTACAAAGGCAATCTCTATGAAGTGCTGGAAGTTGCCACCCACAGCGAGTCCGGCGCGCGGCTGGTGATCTACCGCGCCCTTTACGGCGCCTACGGCGTCTGGGCGCGGCCGCTGGAAATGTTTGCCGAACAGGTGGAAAAGGACGGTACAGCCACACCGCGCTTCGAACTGTTACAAACGTTTGACTAGTCCGCAGCGACGCCATTAAGGTGGCGTCACCCGAAATCTCCAACCGATCCAACGAGTAAGGCCACCCGGTGAAGAGTAAGAGAATAATGATCTACGGTGCCAACGGCTATACGGGCGAGCTGATCGCGCGCGAAGCCGTGGCCCGCGGCTACCGTCCGCTGCTCGCCGGGCGCAACGCGAAAAAGCTGCAGCCGCTGGCGGAGGAGCTCGGGCTGCCGGCCATGGCCGTCAGCCTCGACGCGACAGAAACCCTGGAGCGCAGCCTGCGCGATATGGACGTGGTCATCCACTGCGCCGGTCCCTTCTCCGCCACCGCCGAACCGATGATGCGCGCCTGTATCAATGCCGGCACCCACTACCAGGACATCACCGGCGAGATGGCGGTGTATCAGGCCGCCCACGCGCTGCACGCGGAGGCGAAGGCTGCCGGCATAGTGCTCTGCCCGGGTACCGGCTTCGACGTGATTCCCACCGACTGCCTGGCGGCGGCATTGCACCGGGCAATACCCTCGGCCACGCACCTGACCCTGGGTTTCGACTCAGATTCCAGTTTCAGCCCCGGCACCGCCAAGACCTCGATCGAGAGCCTCGGCGTCGGCGGCGCCGTGCGCCGCCAGGGCCGGATCGAAGTCATCGGCCACGGCGAGCTGACCCGCCAGATCGACTTCGGCCGCGGCGAGAAGTTCGCCGTCGCGATCCCCTGGGGCGATGTGGCCACCGCCTATTACTCGACCGAAATTCCGAATATCGAGGTCTATATCCCGATGAGCCCGCGTCGCGCCAAGAAGCTGCGGCGCCTGAACAGGTTCCGCTGGCTATTGCGTATGGACTGGGTACAGAACTGGCTCAAGGGCAAGGTCGACAAGTCGGTGCGCGGCCCCAGTGCGGACAAGCGCTCCGAACAGCAGACCTGGGTCTGGGGCGAAGTGCGCAACGACCGCCGCGGCGAGCGCAAGATCGGCCGCGTGGTAACTGCCAACGGCTACGACGTGACCGTCAGCGGCTCCCTGGCGGTGATGGAATTCCTGCTCGACTACAAGGGCGCCGGTGGCTATTTCACCCCGTCGAAGCTGTGCGGTTTCGAGCTGGTGGAGAGATTGCCAGGATCCAGTCTGATCAAGATCGGCATCGACTGAGCAAATCCCTCTCTGTAGGAGCGGCGGAGCGGCCATCCGCCCCATGGCCCCGATCTTTCCCACCGGATTGCGGCGTCAATCGGCCAACACGATGTAAGGCTCCGCCGCCGTTGGCCGTCCGGCAAATATTTACCGATCAGGTTTTTTGCCGGACGGCCAACGGCAGCGGGGCCGATTGGGGCACCCAGTGGGAGGCTGATCGGCGAAGTTCAATCGCGGCCATGGGCGAATGGCCGCCCCGCCGCCCCAACACAGACCCACATTCCCGCCTGCGGGCAAAGCCCGCCAGATTTCACGGTTCTGACACAAATCGGTCAAGTCAGCGCAATATAAGCTTCGTAACTTGGCGGCATGCGAAGCTTACCTTTGACCCTGAAAAGTGTTGATGTATCGCTGGTGCTGCACATGGCAGAGCGGGCGTCCCGCCCCGCGTCGCGCAGGCGCTACCTGTGGCTGTCAAAGAGTGGCGACGGCTGGCTGTACCTGATTTCGCCGTTAATATTCGCCCTGTCCAGCACCACCGCCGCGATCCAGTTCTTCTACCTGTGCGGCACCGCCTTCGCGGTGGAGCGCTCCCTCTACTGGACCATCAAGAACACCACCAAGCGACTGCGCCCGCCGCAGGCCATACCAGGCTTGCGCTCGGTGATTATCGCCCACGACCGTTTCAGTCTGCCCTCGGGTCACACCTCCGGCGCCTTCCTGTTCGTCACCCTGCTGTCCCAGGCTCTGAGCCCCCTGTGGCTGCTGGGCTACTTCTGGGCCGCCGGCGTGGGCACCTCGCGGGTGGGGCTGGGTGTGCACTTTCCCACCGATGTCTGCGCCGGCGCCGCCCTGGGCACCAGTGTCGGCCTGTTGATTAGCGGAGCCTTTCTGTGAAGATTCTTTACGGCGTGCAGGGAACCGGCAACGGCCATATTTCCCGCGCCCGCGCCATGGCCAGGGCGCTGCAGCAGCACCCGGAATTGAAGGTGCAGTGGCTGTTCTCCGGCCGCAGCCCGGACAAACTGTTCAGCATGGAGCCGTTCGGCGATTACTGGTGGCGCGAGGGCCTGACCTTCGTCCATCGCAACGGCAAGATAGATGCTGGAGCCACTACCAGGCAGTTAAACCTGAGCCGCCTGCTGCGCGATATCCGCGAACTGCCGGTGGGCGACTTCGACCTGGTGATCAGCGATTTTGAACCGGTCACCGCCTGGGCGGCAAAACGCCGCGGCAAACAGAGCCTCGGCCTCGGCCACCAGTACGCGTTCAACTTCCGCATTCCCGCGCCGCGCTTCAACTGGATGGCGCGCGGCATCATGCGCGCCTTCGCCCCGGTACACAGCAGCCTCGGCATGCACTGGTACCACTTCGGCCACCCGATACTGCCGCCGATCGCGCAGCCCCACGGCCAGGCTGACGCCGGCAGCGGCGACCATATTCTGGTCTACCTGCCGTTTGAACACCATCAGCCGCTGCTGCAGGAGCTGGCGAAAGTGCCGCAAAAATTTATGCTCTACGGCGCGCCCCTCGATTTACCGACAGCGGAAAACATCCAGCTGAAGGCGCCCTCCATCGACGGCTTCCAGCAGGATCTGGCCAGTGCCAAAGCGGTGATCTGCAACAGCGGTTTCGAACTGATCGCCGAGACCCTGACCATGGGCAAGCCGATCCTGACCCGCCCGCTGTCCGGCCAGTTCGAGCAGGAGGCCAATGCCCAGGCGCTGCGCGAACTGCAGCTGGCGCGTGTGGTCGAGCGGGTGGACGCCAACAGCATCAACGCCTGGCTGCAGGAACAGCCCGCCGGCGTGCGCATTCAGTGGCCGGATGTGGCCGGCCAGATAGCGCGCTGGATCGCCGGTGGCCGCAGCCAGACACCGTCCGAGCTGGCCGACAGCCTCTGGGATCAGGTAGTGCCCGGCCGCGGCGCGAGCGGCACGCGGGTCGCGCAGGCCGCCACCGACCAACTTCCGCCCTGCCGCTAACAATCATTGGCAGCCCGGGCGGCGCCGAGCCAGTCGGCTGCACGGTGCAAGGCGCGGCTGCCGGTGGCCGCCCGCGAAAAAACCTGAACGGTAAAAATTTCCCGGGCGGCCACCGACAGCCGCGCCGAATGAAGTCCGAGCCAACTGCAATTACCTTTCAGGTCATTGACCGGGTTTCCCCGTGCCCGTTTACTAGTCGAAATGGGTAACAGAAATAGGACGGGGTGACCATGAGCGGCCAATTGCTCAACGAGCGCGATATCGAATTCCTGCTGTACGAGTTTCTCGATACGGAAACGCTGCTGCAGCGGCCGCGCTACCGCGAACACTCCCGGGAAATCTTCAATGCCACCCTGGCAACCGCGCGGACCGTTGCGCAAAAATACTTCGCCAACCACAACGCCAAGGGTGATGCCAACGAACCCCGTTTCGACGGCGACGAGGTGCACCTGATCGAGGAAACCAAGCGGGCCTGGGACGCTTTCGCCGAGGCCGGCTTCCTGGCCGCCCACTACGACTTCGACGAGGGCGGTCTGCAACTGCCGGAAGTCATTTTGCGCACCTGCCTCGCCTATATCAGTGCGGCCAATGTGGCCAGCGCCGGCTACCCCTTCCTGACCCTGGGCGCCGCCAACCTGATCCACGCCTTTGCCGACGAAAAACTCAAGGCGCAGTTCCTGCCGCCGATGATGGACGGCCGCTTCGCCGGCACCATGGCACTGACGGAGCCGGACCAGGGCTCATCCCTGGCCGATATCCGCACCAGCGCCGCGCCCGCCGCGGACGGCAGCTACCGCATCACCGGCCAGAAGATGTTTATCTCCGGCGGCGACCAGTCGCTGACGGAGAACATCGTCCATATGGTGCTGGCCAAAATCCAAGGCGCCCCGGCCGGGGTCAAGGGCATCTCCCTGTTCCTGGTGCCGAAATTCCTGCTGGACGAGAACGGCGAGCCGGGCAGACGCAACGATGTAAAACTCGCCGGTCTGCTGCACAAGATGGGCTACCGCAACACCACTTCCACAGTGCTGAACTTTGGTGAGGAGGGGGTTGAAGAAGGGGGTGAAGACGGCGGCGAAGGTGGCGGTGCCGTCGGTTACCTGGTGGGCGAACCGCACAAGGGCCTCAGTTATATGTTCCAGATGATGAACGAGGCACGTATCGGCGTCGGCACCGGCGCGGCGGTGTTGGGCTACCAGGGCTACAACCACTCGCTGCAGTACGCCCGGGAGCGCCCCCAGGGGCGGCTGCCGTCGAACCGGGATCCGCAAACGAAACAGGTGCCCATTATCCGCCACGCGGACGTGCGCCGCATGCTGCTGATGCAGAAGGCCTATGTCGAGGGCGGTCTGGCCCTGTGTCTCTACGCCTCATCCCTGTTCGAGGACCAGCGCACCGCCGAAACCGAGGCACAACGCCACAGCGCTGCGGCGCTGCTCGACCTGCTGACCCCCATCGTCAAATCCTGGCCGTCCAAATACTGCCTGAAGGCCAACGAGCTGGCGATCCAGGTATTGGGCGGCTCCGGCTATATCCGCGAGTTCCCGCTGGAGCAGCTGTACCGCGACAACCGTCTGAACCCGATCCACGAGGGCACCGAGGCGATCCACGGCCTGGACCTGCTCGGGCGCAAGGTGCCCGCGCACGGTATGGCCAGCTACCGGCTGCTGCAGGAGGAGATCCGCCACACGCTGATGGCGGCCCGTGACAGCGATACGCTGGCACCGCTGGCCGCATCACTGGAGAGCGCCCTGGAAAAACTGGACACCACCACCCTGTCGCTGCTCGGCCAGATGCAGCGGGATATAGACCGCGGCCTGGCGAATGCGACCCTGTACCTGGATGTCTTCGGCCGCGTACTGGTCTCCTGGATCTGGCTGCGCCAGGCGCTGGTGGCGGACGCCGCGCTGGCGAATGTGGCTTCGGAAGAGGATGAAAGCTTTTACCGCGGCAAGCTGCAGGCCGCGCGCTTCTACATCGAGTGGGAGCTGCCGGAGATAGACGCGCAGATCGCGCTGCTGGCGAACGGCAACAGCCTGCCCTTCGAGATGGATGAGGACTGGTTCTAGGAAAACCGGCCTGCGCCGGTATGACGGGCACCTTGAGCGGACAAGAACCCGGGCAAAACCGTGCTTCAGAGACTGCGTAAATACTGCCCGGGCGTCACGCCGAAGTGCCGTTTGAAGTGGGCCGCGAAATGGCTCTGGTGCGCAAAACCGCAGTTCGCTGAGACCTCCGCCTGGGACAGACCCAGCCCCAGCATCTCGCGCCCGCGCTCTACCCGCACCTTGTTCACATACTGGTGCGGCGTCAGGCCGGTGCTGACCTTGAACATGCGCGCAAAATGGAAACGGCTGAGGCCTGCGGCCTCGGCGAGGAAATCCAGGTTCAGCGGCTCGCCGAACTGTGCCCGAATCAGTTCCCGCACCCGGTTGCACTGACGCCGGCTCAAGCCGCCCCTGAGCGGCCCGGCGGCGCCGCTGGGTTTTACATAGCTGGCAATCAGCTGCCCCATCAACTCGTAGGCGCCCTGCTGCAGCTGCAGCCGCTCGCCCCCGTCTGCCCAGGGCGTCCGCAGCAGCGCCCGGCAGGCGGCACTGATCTGGGGATGCTCGAAAAAGGTCAGATCCGGCAGCTCCACCCGGCGCGGGTCGCAGTCAAAGGACTCCAGCGCGAAGTGCCGGAGCGCGGCGTCGGAAATATACAGGTGCACAAATTCCTGGTAGTCGCCCACTTCCCATTCCGAGTCGTGCGTGGCGGGCATCAGGCACAGCTTGTTCGGCGCGCCAAAAGCAAAACTGCGATCGGAATGGCGGCCGTCCAGCCGCCGGGTGCGGTAGCCGCCGCGCAGGTACAGGCTAAGTGTGTGGTGCGCGACCTGGTGGTAGTGCACGCGCACACCGCGGTTGCCCCACAGCGCCAGAGACAAATCCTGGTTGAGGTGACAGTGATTCAGGCGGCGCGCTCCGGCGCCGTCGAGAACCTGCTGAACTGTTGCCGCGGCCGGCTTTGCCATAGCCACACCTCCCGATAACCCTATGCCAGCAAAAATAATCGCAAATTCCATTGGGAACAATTGCGCCTACACAATAACCGCAAGAATCTGCTAAAGGGCGCAACTTTGTGCGCGACCGCTCAGCAGCCCCGCTCTACCCTGTCGCTCCAGTATCAGCGTATCGGAGTAACCCATGACCCTGTTTCTGTATGCGAGCACCGTATTGCTATGGGGCACCACCTGGATTGCGATCCACTTCCAGCTCGGCGAAGTGCCGGTGCTGGTTTCCGCGTTCTACCGCTTTGCGATTGCCGGCATGCTGTTCCTGCCGGCGCTGGCGTTGCTGCGGCGCGTGCAGCGGACCTCGCTGCGCGATCACGGCTTCTTCCTGCTGCAGGGCTGCTGCCTGTTCTCGTTTAATTTTGTCTGCTTCTACACCGCCAGCCAGTACATCGTCAGCGGTCTGATCTCGGTGGTGTTTTCCGCGGCCATACTGTTTAACGCCGTGAATAACCGCCTGCTGTGGCGCGAGCGCGCCGAGCCCGCTATCTACATCGCCGCCACACTCGGTATCGCCGGCCTGGTGCTGCTGTTCTGGGACAGTATCGCCGGCGGTCACTTCGACCGCGGCGCCGCACTCGGACTGGGACTGGCGCTGCTGGGAACCTATTTCTTTTCGCTCGGCAACATGATTTCCGTGCGCCACTCCAGGCGGGGCCTCAAGCCCTGGACCAGCAACGCCTATGCGATGATCTACGGCGCGCTGATTCTGCTCGCCTGCGTAATTGCTACCGATACGGAATGGAAAATGGATACTCGCCCGATCTATGTCGGCAGCCTGCTGTACCTGGCCATTCCCGGTTCCATTCTGGGCTTCACCGCCTACCTGACCCTGGTGGGCCGTATCGGTGCCAACCGCGCCGCCTATGCGACGGTGCTGTTCCCGCTGGTGGCACTGACGCTGTCCACCTGGTTCGAGGGCTATCGCTGGACGGTGATGAGCTTTGCCGGCCTGTTGCTGGTACTGCTGGGGAACACGGTGTCGCTGGGTGGACTGGAAATGGTCAGGCGCTGGAGGCCGGGATCTGTTCGGGAAAGAATGGTTCAGTAGGAGCGGCCCATGGCCGCGATCGCACTTAGCAGGTAGTGAAATCGATCGCGGCCAAGGGCGGATGGCCGCCCCGCCGCTCCTACCGGGTGAGACCGCTGGCGGCGTTACAGGGTGACGGTGATTTCGGTGCCGCCTTGCGGTAGTCGCACCGCGGAAATCTGGCCCTCGTAGCTCTCGACGATATCCGTGACCACCGCCAGGCCGATGCCCTGCCCCGGCTGCTGCTGGTCCGCGCGCACACCGCGCTGGGTGACGGCCCGCCACTGTTCCTCGTCGAGGCCGGGGCCGTTGTCGACCACGCGGATATGCAGCTTGCGCCCGTCGCCGGCACCGTGAATCTCCACCGTCAGCTCGCCGGCACCGTACTTGTAGCCGTTGTCCAGCAGGTTGCCGAGCAGCTCCATCAGGTCGCCCTCGTCGCCGTAAAACAGGGTGTCGTCCTCGCAAGACAATCGCACATCCGCAGGCTTGTCCCGGTAGACCTTTTCCAGCGCGTCGAGAATCTTGTGCACCAGCGGCGCCACCGGCACACCGCGCAGGATCGACTTGGGCGAACCGGTGACGGCGCGCTGCAGCTGGTAACAGATGATGCTGTCCATGCGCTGCACCTGTTCCATTAATGTCGTGTAGGCGCTGCGCGGGTCACCGGAAAAGTTGAGCCCCTTCAATACGGCCAGCGGCGTCTTCAGGCTGTGGGCCAGGTCCGCCAGTGTGTGCCGGGTCTTTTCCCGCTGGCGGCGCTCGTTTTCTATCAGCAGGTTGAGGTTGTCGGTAAGCGGCCGCAACTCCCGCGGGAACTTGCCCTCCAGCCTGTCGCTGCCGCCGCGCTGCATCTCCTGCAGCGCGCGTGCCACGGAACGCAGCGGCGCCAGGCCCCAGCGCAACACCAGCCACTGGGCCAGCACCAGCAGCAGCGCGCCGAGTCCCAGCCAGCGCCAGAGAATGGAGCGGAACTGTTCTACCTGGGCCCGCAGTGGTGCGGCATCCTCCAGGACGACAAAGGTGAACTGGTTTTCGTTCTCCAGCCCCCAGGCGACCCCCTGGCGGAAGCTGGTATAGCGCCCGGCATCGCCGGGCAGGGTCACCTGACCGAAGGCCTGGCGCCCCTGGGGCAGCGGGTGGGACGGCAACTGCGGCATCGCCAGCGCCGAGGCGGAACGCCAGATGACCCGACCGCGCTGGTCCGTAACGGCGCCGATAAGACCGGAATCCGGCTGGTTGAAGCGCTGCTCCGGCAGGGTCGGCGGGAATCTCAGGCGGTCGCCGTCCGGCTCGGCCACGGCCAGCAGCGTGTAGATGTACAGCTGCAGTTCGCGCTGCTTGGCCTCGTTCAGGGACGTCCGGTAGGCGTGCTCCAGCACGCCGGAAATCATCAGCAGGAAGCCGACCAGCACCAGGCTGGTGACCAGCGACAGGCGGCCCTTGAGGGAGTTCAGCCAGTGAGTGGCGGGCATGGGGGTCCGCGCTTACTGCGGCGCGACGAAGCGGTAGCCGCGGCCGCGCAGTGTCTCTATGGGTTTCAGCTGCGCCGCGGCTTCGAATTTCTTGCGCAGGCGGCCGATAAACACCTCGATCACGTTGCTGTCGCGGTCGCAGTCCTGCTCGTAGATATGTTCGGTGAGGGTGGTCTTGGATACCACCTCGTCCGGATGCAGCATCAGGTATTCCAGCACCTTGTACTCAAACGAGGTCAGCTCCAGCTCGGCGTCGCCGACGCTGACCCGCTGTGAACTGGTGTCCAGCACTATCGGGCCGGCCTTGATCGTGGGAGACGAGAAGCCGGCGGAGCGGCGCACCAGCGCATTGAGTCGCGCCAGCAGCTCCTCGGTGTGGAAGGGCTTCACCAGGTAGTCGTCGCCGCCGGCTTCGAGCCCGGCGACCCGCTCCTGCCAGTGGCCGCGCGCGGTGAGAATCAGGATCGGGAAATGCTTGTCCTCGCTGCGCAGTGCCTGAATCACCTGGATGCCGTCCATTTTCGGCAGCCCCAGATCCATCACGGCGATATCGTAGGGATACTCGCGGCCGAGGTAGAGCGCCTCTTCACCGTCCGGCGCCTCGTCGACGGTATAGCCGGCGCCGCGCAGGGATTCCGCCAGTTGCCGCCGCAGCAGCACCTCATCTTCTACCAACAGTGCCCGCATCTTTTCCCCCTGGATTACCGAATCTCAGCTACGGCGCCTTGCAGTGTAGGTCGCCTGCGCACCTGACTCAGCGGATTCCGCTATTGCGAAATGCGCCCGCTCTGCTTGTCCACATAGACCACATACACCTGGCTTTTATCCGACAGGCCCTTGACCCGGTACACGGTGCGGCCGCCCTTCTGCACTTCGGAGATCGCCAGAATCTTGCCACCGTAGCGCCGCTTCACGATGGCCGCCGCCTGATCGCGCGAGATCTCCTGCTGCTGAACCCGGAAATACTCCGCTTCGGCTCGGAAACCCTCCCGTTCGTAGGCGACGGCCGCCTGCAATGGCAGGGCGAAAATGCCGAGCAGCAAAACAAGTAATACCTGGGTCGGCCGGAAGACGGCGCAATTGAAATTCACGGTGCAGCTCCTGTGGGTACCCGATAGTCGATCCTTCGGGGTCGATTTTCTCTGTTGGCCGACTGATCAAAAGGCCGGCGAGACGTCGACGCGGACCCTGATTTTATCGCCCGGATGCTGGTCTGTGCGAGTCAGATAGTGACGACCATTATAACGGTAGCGGACGTCGTATCCGATCAGCTCGCGGCGGGTAGTGAATTCGTCCACCACCTGGCAGCGCTGCTCGGTAACGAACTGGGTCGGCGCATTGGCGCGGCTGATCTGGTTGCCCACCAGCGCGCCGACGGCAGCGCCCGCCACGGTAGAAGCACCGCGGTGGTGGCGGTAATAGTGGCGACGGTGGTGGCCGCCCTTGCCGAGATTGTTGCCAATGGCGGCGCCGATCAGGCCGCCGATCACCGCGCCGGCGGGCGAGGCGGGCTGCTGATAGGCCACCTGCTCATCCCAGCACTGGGTGCGGGGCGTGCGCACCTGCACATCGGTGTACACCGGCGTCACCTCGGTGACATTGGCATAATCGTAACCTTCGTCCGCGCCAGGATAGGGGTAGTAACCACTGTCCCCGGCGCCGGCGCAGGCGCTGAAACCCACCAGTGCGGCCACCACCGCGCCCGCGAGCAGCTGTTTGTAAAGTTGCATGATCGGTCTCCCGTTGATCATCGACGGGAGCAGAGTAAGCGAGTGGGACTGAATCGAAGCTGAACCATGGCCCGGCCTGGATATGGCCCGCTGCGGCGCTGCCGCGCCGGATTTACGTTGTCACTGCTCCATAACGCCGCCGGGCGGTATCGGTTGACCGCGGAAGCAAGATTTTTCCGCCCGGCAGGCTGCTAGCCCTCGATAATTTCCGCCCCCGGGACCTCATCGCCCAGCCAGCGCTGGGTCAGGGTGCCCGCCGTCATGGCTCCGTTGACGTTGAGCGCGGTGCGCGCCATGTCGATCAGCGGTTCCACCGAGATCAGCAGTGCGGCAATGGTCACCGGCAGCCCCATGGCCGGCAGCACCACCAGCGCGGCGAAGGTGGCGCCGCCACCGACACCGGCGATACCGAAGGAGCTGATGACCACCACCGCCAGCAGCGTGGCCAGCCACACCGGATCCAGCACATCGATTCCCATGGGCACCGCCACCATCACCGCCAGCATCGCCGGATAGATACCGGCACAGCCGTTCTGGCCGATAGTGGCACCAAAGGAAGCGGAGAAATTGGCGATGGCCGGCGAGTTGCGCAGCTCATCGACCTGGGTTTCCACGTTCAGCGGGATGGTGGCGGCGCTGGAGCGGGAACTGAAGGCAAAGACCAGCACTGGCCAGACCTTGGCGAAATAGTGCAGCGGGCTGACGCCATTCAGCAGCAGCAACAGACCGTGCACCAGGAACATCAGTGCAATGGCGGCGAAGGAAGCCAGTACGAAGTTGAACAGGTTGACGATGTCCGCCCAGCTGGAATTCGCGATCAGGCTGGCCACCAGTGCCATGACGCCGTAGGGGGTGAAGGCCATGATCAGTCGCACCAGCTTCATGACCCAAACCTGGGCCACGTGGACAAAGCGCTCGATCTGTGCCCCCTCTTCGGGAAATTCCCGGCGTACCGCCAGTGCCGCCAGCCCCAGCAGCACGGCAAAGATCACCACGGCAATCACCGAGGTGTCGCGGCTGCCAGCCAGATCATAAAAAATATTCTTCGGGATAAAGGAGCTGATCAATTCCGGGATGCTGAGCTCGCTCACCCGCACAATGCGCTCGTTCAGTACCTCCACGCGCGCGGCTTCGCGCGCGCCCTCGACCAGCCCGGCGGCGGAGAGACCGAACAACTTCGCCATCATCACCCCGACCAGCGCCGCGATCGCCGTAGTCCCCAGCAAAACTGCCAGCACTGAAATACTGATTTTTCCCAGCGACTGGGTGTGGCTCACCTTGACCACCGCGGCCAGGATGGATATCAGCACCAGCGGCATCACCAGCAGGTGCAGCAGATTGACGTAGCCATCGCCGAGCATGTCTACCCACGGCAGGACTTCCGCAGGTACCGCCCCCCAGCCGCGTGCCAGTTGCAACAATCCGCCGAACAGCAAGCCCAGCAGCAGACCGGCGAATACCGCCGGGGCCAGTGATTCCCGGCTCCGGTGCCAGCGATTCAGGGGCCAGAGCAGAAAAACGAAAATGAACAGTAGAAATAGCGAACTGATTTGCATGACTTGGGGATCCCGCTCCCGGCAATACAGAGAAATGACGGCATGCTATCAGCGGCGCGCCAATCCCCTATAGATGCGTTTGTTATAGTTTTATAAGCGACTCTGTTCCACCGCCGCGCGGAGGCTTTCCACCGTTTGCGGCCCTACCAGCGAGCGGCGCCACTGCCCGTCGGCGCCGATGACAAAGGTGGTGGGGAGCACCGTCGGCAGCGACTGCCCCCAGCGCCCCGCGGGCTCTGCCGCCAACACCGGAAACTCGATACCCAGCTTTTCCGCCTGCGCGCGAATGGTTTGCGCGGGCAGCCGATCGTAATTAATGCCAATGACCTGAACATTGTCACCATCGCGGGCGAAGTGATTCAGTTCGGGAATCTCTTCCCGGCAGGGTTTGCACCACTCGGCCCAATAGTTGACGAGCAGTATTTTATCCGAGGTTTCGATGGCCCTGCCGTCGACGGTCGCGAGCGTATCGCCGCCTCCACTACAGGCGCTTATTGCGGCGAGAAACCACAGCCAGGCTGCCCGCCGAATCACTTTCGTCTTTGACCTTGCTACTGCGTGAGCCACTCCTGCCACCTCCACGTTTACTGCTTTTCTTCTCGTCCCCGCCCGTCTCTTCACCGCCCTTATCCGGAGTACTCTGCACATCTTTTGCCGCAGCTTCCGCCTCCATCGCCCGGCGAAACACTTCACCGAGATCCAGATCCAGCTGCTCGCTGGCGAAGTGCTGGGTATCCGCGAAGCGCTGTTCCACTTCCGCATACCAGGGCTGGCCCTGTAGCTCGCGATGGCTGTGGGCGGGTATCGGGGCCGGATTCAACCAGTTGGTCAAGTCCATCAGCGAGATTGAATCCAGGTCACGCTGCAAAACGTAGTCGTTGCGTTCGGTCTGGGTGATCACCTTGTGGTCCTGTAACACCTGCCGAATGCGCCGCCACTGCGCGGGCTTGATACCTGCACGGGAAATATCCTGATCGCGCACAGGCTGGCCGCTCTGGTACTTCTTGAAAAATTCCCACAGCAACACCAGCGTCGCCACCACGTCCGAGTACTTCCGGCCCTGGGTCGCCGCGTGGTACACGGACAGGGTGCGCACCAGCACACAGCCCGCCAGCACGATGATCCAGGTCAGATAGATCCAGATCAGGAACAGCGGCACGAAGGCGAAGGCACCGTAAATGGCCTGTACCGAACTGCGCGCAACCATCACCCCGAACAGGTTTTTGGCCAATTCGAACGCGAAGGCGGTGATAACGCCACCGACCAGGCCGTATCGCATTGGCACGCGACAGTTAGGTACGGCGATAAACAGCAGCGTGAAGGCGATGGCGGTAAAGACCAGTGGCAGCACCCGCAACACTATGGGCAGCACCCCCAGAGTGTCGCCTTCCGGTAAAAACATTTTCTGCGAGATCAGATAGGTTGTCGCGGCCAGACCGGCGCCGAGCAGGATCGGCCCCAGGCTCAGAATTGCCCAGTACAGCAGAAAGCTGGATACACCACTGCGACCGCGGGGAATATCCCAGATAGAGTTAAAGGTATCTTCGATATTGCGCAGCATTATCCCCGCCGTGACCAGCAGTATGGCGATACCGACACCGGTAAGGCGCTGGGCCTGGGCGGAAAAGTTGCTGATATATTCCTGTACCTCGCGCCCGCTCTCCGGCACGAAATGGGAGAAGATCTGTTCCTGCAGCCGGCTCTCCAGGCCGGCAAAATCCGGAAACAGCGACAGCATGGCGTAACTGACCGTCACCAGCGGCACTATGGCAAACAGGGTCATATAGGTGAGCGCGGCGGCGCTCTGCCGACAGTTTTTTTCGTTGAACAGCGTCCACAGCGAAGTGAAAAAGCGACGCCAGCGATGCACCATTTCCGTCATTTGAGGTTCCGTTTATTGTTGTCTCGGTTTTGGCTTTCGGTCAGGTTCCTGCTCATCAACAAATTCTGGCAAAAGGCATTTATGAATCATAAGCCAGATGCGAAGGCCCTGAGGCCGGGGGCTTTTTGTGGGACCTTTCGCGGCCAGGAATGACCGCGGAGAGCGTACAGGGATGTATTCACAGCGTGTCCCACCAAAAGCCACCGGCAGCAGGGCCGCGCAGGAACTGCTACAAAGCGCCACACAGCTAAGCCCGAAAGTAAGCCCGAAGGGAAATGAACTCCCAAACCTTATTCGGTTAGAATACGCCAAACCTTAACAGGATACCGCCGCAATGTGGACGATTTACCACAATCCCCGCTGTTCAAAATCCCGTCAAACCCTGCAGCTGCTGCAGGACAATGGCATAGAACCGGAAGTGGTTCTCTACCTCGAGACGCCGCCCGGTAAAGATACCCTCGCCGAACTGCTGAAAAAGCTCGGTATCGGCGCCCGCGAACTGCTGCGCACCGGAGAGGACGTCTACAAGGACCTGCAACTGAAAGACCAGGGCCTGAGCGAAGAGCAGCTGCTCGACGCCATGGCGCGGCACCCGATTCTGATCCAGCGCCCGATCGTGGTGAAGGGTAATCAGGCGGTGCTGGGCCGGCCACCGGAAAATGTGCTGGAGCTGCTTTGATGGCGCAGGACGCTGAAGCCTATGTGCTGATCCTCTATTACAGCCGCAGTGGCGCCACCGCGAGGATGGCCGCGGAGCTGGCGCGGGGCGTCGAGACGGCCGGTATCGCCACACGTTTGCGCACCGTGCCCAGCGTTTCCCCCGACACCGAGGCCAGCCTGCCACCGGTGCCTGTCGAGGGGGCGCCCTATTGCACCAGTGACGACCTGCGCCATTGCGCCGGACTGCTGCTCGGCAGCCCCACCCGCTTTGGCAATATGGCCTCGCCGCTGCGCTACTTTCTCGACCAGACCAGCGATATCTGGCTGGAGGGCAGCCTGGCGGGCAAGCCGGCCGCCGTCTTCACTGCCACTGGCAGCCTGCACGGCGGCCAGGAGAGCACGCTGATCTCGATGATGTTGCCGCTGCTGCACCACGGCATGGTGATCGCCGGTATCCCCTACTCCGAACCGGCGCTGACCCATACCAAGAGCGGCGGCACTCCCTACGGTGCCTCCCACTGGTCCGGCGGCAACGATGGCGAACTGAGCGAGGACGAAGTGACCCTGTGCCGCGCCCTCGGCAAGCGCATCGGCAAGCTGGCACTGGCCCTTGACCGCAACCTGGAGGAAACGCCGTGAGCCTGTCCAACGCGCGCAAACTGCAGATTGCCCTGCGCCTGAACTGGATCTGCTATGTCGGCTTGATGCTGCTGTTCGCGGCCTGGAACCTGGTGCTGCCGGGCGGTTCCATCAAGTGGTGGCTACTGCAGACGGTACCGCTGCTGCTGGTCCTGCCCGGGCTGTTGAAAGGCCACTACCGCAGCTATCTTTGGCTCTGTTTTATCCTGCTGCTCTATATCACCGCCAGCATTGTCGACGTAATGATGCCCGGCCGCGGCTGGCAGCATGGCGTATTATTAGTGTTAAGCCTTACCCTGTTCTTCTCTGCGATGATGACCAGCCGCTGGCAGCGTATGCAGTAAGCCCCACAGGGCCTCCGCCATGGGTTTCGAATGCAATCTGCGCAAATTTTGGCCGCTCGCCAATGCGCTAAGGAGTAATGAGGTTTGACAGACTCTTACCACGAGAAAGGATTTATCCGCCGCTTTTTCGGCGCCATCGGCGGCGCCATCACCTGGCTGCGCCGCGTCTTTACCAACCTGCTGTTCCTGCTGCTGCTGTTGTTTATCGGCATCGCCATTTTCGGCAAGGAAGAGCGGCTGACGATTCCCCAGGGCGCCGCCCTGAAAGTCGCGCCCAGCGGCTTTCTGGTGGACGAAGTCTCCCAGCCGACCACCCTGCCGGGCTTTCTCGGCGGCCCCCCCGGCCCGGTAGAAGTGCGCGTCAAGGATCTGGTAGACGCCATCGACAGCGCCGCCAAGGACAGCCGCATCTCCTCACTGGTGCTGGAACTCGACTACCTGGTGGGCGGCAGCCTGAGCAAGCTGGAGGAAGTGGGCGCCGCACTGCAGCGCTTCAAGGCGACCGACAAACCCATCTATGCCGTCGGCGACAATTACACCCAGTCCCAGTATTTCCTCGCCAGCCACGCCGACAAGATCTACCTGAACCCCATGGGTTCGGTGCTGCTCACGGGTTTCGGTGTCTACCGCAACTACTACAGGAGCGCGCTGGACAAGTTAAAGGTCAACTTCCACGTGTTCCGGGTCGGCGATTACAAGGACTTTATCGAGCCCTATACCCGCGATGACATGTCCCCCGCTTCGCGGGAGAACAACCAGCGCTGGCTGCACGAACTCTGGAGCGAATACACGGAACAGGTCACCGGCCTGCGCAACCTCCCGCCGGACAGCATCGACGCCTTTATCGATGAACTGCCGCAGAACCTGCAGCAGCACGAAGGCAGCTGGGCCGAGGCCGCACTGGCCAACAAACTGGTGGACCAGCTGGTCAGCCGCCGCGTGGCGATCAACGAACTCCGGGAAACCATCGGCGCGGAAGACAAGAAGCAGGGCTACAAGTCGATCGACGCGCTCGCCTACCTGCGCCACCAGAAACTTACCCAGATCCCCACCCCCGGCGCCGAGGCCGGCAAGATCGGCCTGATCTCCGCCAGCGGCGCCATCGTCGACGGCGAGGCGCCGGCGGGACAGATCGGCAGCGAGACCCTCGGCAAGCTGATCGCCGACGCGCGCGAGAAGAAGGTCAACGCCCTGGTGCTGCGCATCGACAGCGGCGGCGGCTCCGCCTTCGCCTCCGAAGCCATTCGCCAGGAACTGCTCGCTACCCGGGAGGCGGGCATTCCGGTCACCATCTCCATGGGCAGTGTCGCCGCTTCCGGCGGCTACTGGATCGCCACCGGCGGCGACCGCATCTGGGCGTCGCCATCGACCATCACCGGTTCCATCGGCGTGTTCGGCGCCTTTCCCACCTTCGAGGAGTCACTGGAAAGCCTGGGCATCTTCAACGACGGCATCGGCACTTCGGAACTGGCCGGCACCATGCGCCTCGACCGCGCCCTGCCGGAAGCCGCCGCCAGCGTGCTGCAGCAGGGGGTGGAGAACACCTATGCGCGCTTCCTGCAGATCGTCGCCGAGGCCCGCGGCAGCACGCCGAAGGAAGTGCACAAGATCGCCCAGGGCCAGGTGTGGACCGGGCGCGCCGCGCAGCAACTGGGCCTGGTGGACGAACTCGGCAATCTCAATGACGCCATCGCCGATGCCGCCCAGCGGGCGGATCTGGAGCGCTACCACGTCGTGGAGATCCAGCGCGAATTGACCCCGGGAGAACGGCTGCTGCGCGCGCTGGCCGACAATGTCGATGCCACCATAGCCGCCGCCTTCACCAACAGCCTCGAGGCCAACCTGCCCCTGGGCGCCTGGCTGACCAGCCTGCAGCCGGCGCTGGCCCCCATCGCCGAACTGCAGAGCTACCGCGATCCCCGCGCCCTCTACGTGCGCTGCCTGGCCTGTCTGGCCCCCTGACGGAAATTTTGCTTGCCACCCTCGCCGGCTCAGCGCCGGCGGGGGCGCCCGTAGAGGGCGCGCAACTCCTCCTTGGCGGCTTCCAGTCGCCGGCGCTGATCTTCCGGCAGATTGCGCCCGGCGCGGTTGATGTAGAAGGTCAGCATCGACATCGCGGAGCGAAAGGGATCAGACTTGCGCCGCTCGCTGCGCTCCGCCGAGCGCTTCAGTGAGCGGGCTATGGCCCGCGGGTCGCGCAGGGTAAAGACCCCCGGCTCCAGATCCAGCGCGTCACTGGTCTCCGCGACACGCTGCGACCAGCGCTTCGTTTTGGCCTGACTCACACTGCGTCCTCAGCTGAATTACCCGTCATTCCGAAAATGTATCGTGACTTGCGACAGGCCACGAATCATCGCACCAAAATAGAGCAGTAAATTTTCCGGTCGCCCACCGGTGAACCGGATGGATGCATCGTCAAATCCTGAGATCCGCTATTTCTCCATCGCGGCGCCGAAGTTGTTGCTTTCGGTGCCAACTGTCGCCGCCGGCGCGTACCTCTGGCCCATAATTCCCAACTGGCACTATTTTTGGATCTACAGAGACAAATAAGAAATCAGAAGGCGCAAATCACCGGGGCGATGACAAGCAATAATTCACTTTCCGGCCGCTGGCTGATCGTCAGCGACCTGGACGGCACGCTGCTGGACCACTACGACTACTCCCACGCCCCGGTGGACGAACTGCTGAACCGACTGGAGCGGCGGGGCGTTCCGGTGATCCTGAACAGCAGCAAGACCTTGCCGGAAATACTCGAACTCCGCCGCCAACTGCACAATCGTCATCCGTTTATCGTCGAGAATGGTTCCGCCATCTTTATTCCCGCAGATTACTTCCCCGCTGCGCCGCCCGCTGCGCACCGCCGGAATCACTTCTGGGTCATCGAGACCGGCGTAAAGAGAGCGCAACTGCTCGCCTTTCTACGGGCGGATGCCGCGGAACACGGCGCCCCCTACCTGAGCTTTGCCGCCGCCTCCTGCGAAGAGATCGTTCAGGCGACCGGGCTGTCGCCGAAACAGGCACGGGCGGCACAGCGCCGCGATTATTCGGAGCCGCTGCTGTGGCGCGGCAGCGCAGCGGAACAGCGGGCGTTCGAGACCCGCGCCCGGGCGGCCGGACTTTCCACGCTCCAGGGCGGCCGCTTCCTGCATCTGCTGGGCCCGGCCGACAAGGGGACGGCCACGCTGCGACTGCTGGATTGCTATCGCCACTGTCGCGATATCGACTACCGGCTGATCGCCGCCGGCGACAGCCCCAACGACCTCGATATGCTGCGGGTGGCGGATATTGCCGTGCTCATCCGCGCCCCACATCGCCCGCCGCCGGAATTGCAGGCTAAGGCAGACCAGCGGGTGTTCGTCAGCGAGGCCATAGGCCCCGCCGGCTGGAATGAAACCATAGGACGGTTGTTTTCGTAGGGTGCGCCGCGCGTACCATTTCTGCGGAGCTGCGCCACAGTATTGGCGCGCACGGCGCACCCTGCGATTCACAGTAGAGAAAAGCCAAGGCAGTTGAACCAGCGCGAGAAAACGAGAAATCCCGATAAATAGACCAGGAGCCGCCCGTGACCGACTTTTTCCAGAATGGATCCATCACCACGCTGCACAATCTCTCCAACCGCCCGCTGGAGGAAATGGAGCGCGAGCTGCTCGAATTCTCCCGCCAGCGCCCCATGTCACTGCTGCTGCCGTCACTCTATTCGGAGCTCGAAGGCGAGGCGCTGCCCAGAATCCTCGACGAACTGGCCCAGGTCCCCTACCTGTCGGAGATAGTGATCGGCCTGGACCGCGCCGACGAATCCCAGTACCGGGACGCGCTGGCGGAATTCACCCGCCTGCCGCAACACGTGCGCGTGCTGTGGAACGACGGCCCGCGCCTGCGGGAGCTGGACGCAAAACTGCAGGAGCGCGGCCTGGCGCCGGTGGAGGCCGGCAAGGGGCGCAACGTCTGGTACTGCCTCGGCTATATCCTCGCCTCCGGCAAGGGCGAGGCGATCGCGCTGCACGATTGCGACATAGTCACTTACGACCGCATGCTGCTGGCGCGGCTGTTCTACCCGGTCGCCAACCCGAATTTCAGCTATGAATTCTGCAAGGGCTTCTACTCGCGGGTAGCCAACGGCAAGATCAATGGCCGTGTCTGCCGCCTGCTGGTTACGCCGCTGATCCGCACGCTGAAGAAAATTTACGGTCACACCGACTACCTGACCTATATGGACAGCTTCCGCTATGCACTCGCCGGCGAGTTCTCTTTTCGCCGCGATGTAATCAACGATCTGCATATCCCCAGCGACTGGGGGCTGGAGATCGGTGTCCTGTCGGAGATGTACCGCAACTATTCCACCAACCACCTGTGCCAGGTGGATATTGCCCACTGCTACGACCACAAGCACCAGGCGGTATCCTTCACCGACGATCACGCCGGCCTGTCGAAAATGTCCATCGATATCGCCAAGTCGCTGTTCCGCAAACTGGCCACCCAGGGCACCGTTTTCTCCAGCGAAATATTCCGTTCCATCAAAGCCACCTATTTCCGCATCGCGCTGGACTTCGTCGAAACCTATCGCAACGATGCCATCATCAACGGCTTTAGTTTCGACATCCACCGCGAAGAACAGACGGTGGAGCTGTTTGCCCGCAACCTGATGAAGGCCGGCCAGGCCTTCCTCGACAACCCGATGGAAACACCGTTTATTCCCAGCTGGAGCCGCATCACCAGTGCCGCGCCCGGCTTTCTGCAGGAACTGCGGGCGGCCGTAGAGGCGGACTTCGAGGAATACAGGAATTAGGTCCCATGGCCCAGAACCCGCTACAAGAATGCGCCCGCGAGGTCGTCCGCAAAAAGCTCTGTGATCACCTGGCGGTGATCTACCCGGACCGAGACGGCCCCGACCTGGCCCGGCAGCTGATGCACGTCATGCGTCTGGATGAGGAGTGCCAGAGCCCGCTGCCACACAAGAACCTGTGGGACGAAACCGACGTTGTGGTGATTACCTACGGCAACACCATTCTCAGCGAGAAGCAGCACCCGCTGGAAGCGCTGCACCACTTCCTCAAAACCCACTTCACCATGCTGATCAACAGCGTGCATATACTGCCGTTCTTCCCCTACTCCAGCGACGACGGCTTCGCGGTGATCGATTACAAGCAGGTGGACCCTTTGCTCGGCGACTGGAGCGACATACTGCGCATCAGCACCGACTTCCACCTGATGGCGGACCTGGTGATCAATCACTGTTCAGCGCAACACCAGTGGTTCGTCAATTTCGAGCAGGGAAAGTCGCCGGGCAACGACTATTTTTTTACGGTCGATCCGAACGCCTCAGATACCAGAGCAGGACTCGCCGGTGTGGTGCGGCCGAGAACCACACCGCTGCTGCGCGCCCTGTCCAGCGGCAGCGCGAGCGAATACGTCTGGTGCACCTTTGGGCACGACCAGATAGACCTGGATTTCCGCAATCCGCAGGTGCTGCTGGAAATGGTCGACATCATCCGCCTGTACCTGGATATGGGCGTGCGCATATTCCGTCTGGATGCCGTGGCCTTTCTGTGGAAGAAGATCGGCACCAGCTGCATCAACCTGGATGAGACCCATGAAATCGTGCGCCTGCTGCGCACGCTGATCGAACACGCGGACCCGAACGCGGTGATCATCACCGAAACCAATATCCCCAACCGGGAGAATCTCTCCTATTTCGGCAATGCCAACGAGGCCCACTGGATTTACAACTTTTCCCTGCCGCCACTGCTGGTGAACACCCTGGTCAGCGGCAACTGCCGGCACCTGAAATGCTGGCTGATGAGCATGCCACCGGCGCAGAACGGCACCACTTATTTCAACTTCATCGCCTCCCACGACGGCATCGGTCTGCGGCCGGTGGAGGGGCTGCTCAGCGACGATGAACAGGAAGTCCTGATTCAGACGATGGAGAATTTCGGCGGGCAGATTTCCTGGCGCGCCCTGGACGACAGCAACAAGAAACCCTATGAAATCAATATTGCGCTGTTCGATGCCCTGAGGGGCACCACCGCCGGCGAGGATCGCTGGCAGATTGAGCGCTTTATCTGCGCGCACGCCATCATGCTGGCGCTGGAAGGGGTGCCCGCCTTCTACCTGCACAGCCTCGTCGGCACCACCAACGACTACGAGCGTATGCTGGCACACGGTCACAGTCGCGCAATCAATCGGCGGCAGTGGCAGGAGGCCGAGCTCAACCAGCTGCTCAGGGATCCGGCCAGCCATCACTATCGGGTTTTCTATCAGCTGCGCCACCTGATCAAACTGCGGCGCGAACAGCCCGCCTTCCACCCCAACGCCACCCAGTTCACCCTGCATCTGGGCGACCAGATATTCGCCTTCTGGCGCCAGAGCATGAACCGGCGGCAGAGCATCTTCTGCCTGAACAATATCTCCGACGAGCCGCAGACGGTGCCCCTGTCCAGCATCAACCTGATCGGCACGGATAAATGGAAAGACCTGATCGGCGATCAGTTATTTGAGGATATGCTGGGGTCGATAACGCTCGAGCCCTACCAGACGCTGTGGCTCACCAACCGCTGGTGAGCGGCCAATGGCAGCGCTGCCGATTTGCCGTACACAGCAAAGGAGCGCCGGCGATGTCTATTCCCCGACCTTCACCCAGTGCCCGTTCGAGTACTGCACTTCGAACCTCGCCCACTGCCTGAACTCGCTGCGCAGACAGAGGCCGGTATCGTAGGCGCCGCTCCCGGCCACGGTCTTGTAGATCACTTCGTCCCTGCCGTCGGCCGTGGACGCATCGTCGATGATCTGGCGGATACTCCAGCGATTGCCGAGTTTGCCATTGCTGTAGAAACGGCCGGGGACGATCGCCGCGGGATGCACGATATTTCTTTCCGCGTGGACCTTGGCCAGTTCCAGCAGCTCGGTCAGCCCCTCTGCGGTAATGTCGACATAGGAGTCCAGTTGCTGAATGGCCGCGGCGAAGTCTTCCTGGGTCAGCTCGTGTTCCCTGTGCGCCGGCTCCGCGCCGGGTGCCGGCTTGTGGCGATGCGCCAGGTGTGCGGGGTAGCGCCGCCACGGGAAGAGATTATTGAAGGTGACGGCAATGAACAGGATCGCCAGCACGTTGACCAGTACCGGAATCAGCACAAAATCGTAGCCCAGTGTCTGCACCTGTGTGCCGCCGATCACCGCCGTCAGCGCCGTGGCGCCCCCGGGCGGGTGGATGCAGCGGAGGTAGTACATGGCCCCCACCGCCAGCCCGACCGCCAGCCCGGCCACCCACAGCGAGTCGGACAGCCACAGCTGGCAGGAGACGCCGATAGAGGCGGAAACCAGGTGGCCGCCGAGCAGGGGCCAGGGTTGCGACAGGGCGCCGTGGGGTACCGCGAACAGCAATACCGCGCTCGCGCCCATGGAGGCGACAATGAAATAGCTGGTCGATACCGCGATCAGGTCCAGCGAGACACTGAAATGGGAAACCCAGATGACCGCCGCAATGGCCAGCATGGCCCCAAGTGCGGATAGCAGCTTTTCCCGATTGCTGGTGCTGTTTCGCTCGATTCCCAGATAGTTCAGGGTTTCTTGGCGCAGAGACTCGAAATCCATAGATTGGCGGCGCGGATGCGGAGGGGCCGGAATCTTATGGATATTCCGCGCGGGGCGCAAATCCTGCGGATTCAATCTCACTGGCAGCCGTCGCAACGGCTGTCGCCGGGACCACCCGGTTGCGCCCCTGCTGCTTGGCCTCGTAGAGCCGCTGATCGGCCTCGCGCACCAGCTCATCGAGCGATCGCTGGGCACTGCGCTGGGCCGCGCCGAGGCTGACCGACAGGGTGACGACGTCTGCGCCCGCGACCAATCGGTGACTGCCAACCGCCCCGCGCAAACGCTCGGCAAACAGGCAGGCCTGGGCCAGGGAGGTTTCCGGCAGCAGAATCACGAACTCCTCTCCGCCCCAGCGCGCCACCCTGTCCCCCTCGCGGCAGCATCTGGCGAGCAACTCAGCCACCATCACCAGGGCGCTATCTCCGAACTGGTGACCGTAGCGGTCGTTGATTGCCTTGAAGTGATCGATGTCCAACATGATGACGCTGATCGGCCGCCGGTGACGCAATGCGGTACTCCAGATGCCGGCTGCATCCCGATAGAAGCCGCGGCGATTGGGCAGCCCGGTCAGCGCATCGCTGCGGGACAGCCGCTCCGCACTTTCGAGCGCATCGCCCTGCGAGCGCATCTGGCTGGCGAGTGCCAGGGACAGCAGGGTCGCCTCCAGCATCATGCCAATCTCGACGCCGTGAAATGTCGCGGCTGTCATCGGAATCACGCCTCTGACAGACAGGGTCGTGGCGGCCACGCCCAGCATGCTGCAAAGCGCAGCGCCGAGAAAGAAACGCCCCTCGCGCTGCCCGTGCCGGATCGACAGCACCCCGAGACACACCATGGCGACGGAAAAGAGCGTGACGAAATTAAAGGCGAGCAGCGCCGCATCCACATGGCTGTCCGTCCAGATAAATCGCGTCATCAATATCAGCGCGGCCAGGCACAGCGCCATCACCCACTGCCTGGCGGTGGGCGCGTGCTCGTGCAGTTGCAGGAAACGGCTGGCAAACAGAAAACCGCAGCAGCCGTAGACGACCATCAGCGCGAGGATCACATAGCGCTGGAAGCCCACAGTCTCCGGCCACCACCAGCGGAAACCGTGACCGCTGTAGGCGCTGCACATGGCGATAAAACTCAGCAGATAAAGCGCATAGTAGAGGTAGCTGCGGGAACGGAAGCCGAGATACAGCATCAGGTTGTAACAGATGAGTGCCAGCAGAAAGCCGAACAGCAGGCTGTAGCCGTATTGGACATTGCGCTCACTCGCGGCCGCCTCGTCCGCCGAATGCAGCCGCACCGACAGCACGAACGGATCTGCCGTTTGCACACGAATAAAGAGCTGGCTGCGCCCCGGTGGAAACTGCACCGGCAACCGGTAACCCATGCCGGGCACCAGTTCCGCACCGGCGGCCTGTGCATCTCCGGCCCGCAAGGAGCGGAGCGGCCGGCCGTCCTGCACCAGGTAGACGTGCAGGTGATCCATCCAGGTCTTGCCCAGTGTCAGCAGCTTCGGCACCCAGGCTTCACCCGCATTCTGCACTTCGAGCTGCATCCACACCGGCGGCGCGCCGATGCCGTAACTGGCGATGGCATATTCTCCAGGAGTGAATTCGCCCCGCTGCCAGGCCCGGACCGCGTCGGCGAGTCTCAGGGGTGCGCCGGTTTCCACGAGAAACTGGGCCTGGCGTCCCAGCGGCGCACTGCTTTCCCGGTCGAGTGCCAGCGGTTCCGCCCGGGCGGCGCCGGCGCAAAGCGAGGCAATAAGGATCGCGAGCAGGACGCCGCCGCGGAGCCCCATAGCGATAGCGGATAAAGCGGCGATAGCGGATAAAGCGGCGATAGCGGGCAACGCGGCGATAGCGGCGGCAGCGAATCTGGCCAAGCCGTACCCGCAAGCCCCGGCGCTCGCCCGGATCGCAGGAGTGTCGCTTTCGCTGATGCGCTTGCCTATCGACATTGGTATTTCATTTGTCGGTGGATCTCGGAGAAGCAGTACATTAGGCCGAGACCGGCTCGAGAACCGGCGGCACAATCCGGTTTCGGCCGCGGCGCTTGGCCTGGTACAGTCGCTCGTCGGCAGCGGCCACCAGGTCGTTTATGCCGGCCTCTGCCCGCAGCTGCGCTGCGCCGAGGCTGACCGTTAGCGGCGCCCCGTGGATATTGACCGCAATCCTGCTGCGCTCGATATCACTGCGGATGCGCTCACCGAAAGCCGCCGCCTGCACGATGTCGGTCTCCGGTAGCAGCAATACAAACTCCTCGCCGCCCCAGCGCGCCAGGATATCCCCCTCCCGACAGCTCTGCGCCAATAGACTCGCCACCTGCTGCAGTATGCGATCGCCGAAGTCGTGTCCGAAGCGGTCATTGAAGTGTTTGAAGAAATCGATATCGAGCAGAATCACACTCAGCGGCCGACCGTGGCGCACCGCGGTGCTCCACCGAGGCGCGGCATCGTCAATAAATGCCCGCCGGTTCAGCAGCCCGGTCAGGCTGTCGAGGCGGGCCAGCTGTTCGGCCCGGTGCCTGGCCTGACTCTGTCGACGCATTTGGCTGCCGAGTGCCAGGGACAGCAGCACCGCCTCGAGCACCAGGCCTATTTCGACCGCGCTGATACTCCACACATTCGCCGCGATGAATCCGAAAGCCGTGAGCAAACCGATCGCCAGCCCCAGCATGCTGCAGGTCACCGCGGGCAGGAAATAGCTCGCGCTGGTCGCGTCGCGCCTGCGGGCGAAAACGCCGAGCCACACCATGCCGAGCGCAAATACCGCGAAGGCGCCGTACGCGAGATAGACCGCCGCGTACAGTTCCTTCGCGGCGATGAACAGCGCCATGACCGCGGCGGCCAGCAGTGAGATTCGCCCTATCCAGCGGTTCGCAGTGGGAGCCATGTCGTCGAGGTGCAGAAATCGTGCCGCAAACAGGAACCCGCTAGCGGCAGTCAAAGTCATGGCCGCGAACAGCGCGTAGCGCTGAAATTCCGTCTGCTGCGGCCACCACCAGCTGAAGCCGTGCCCCGTGTAGACCAGACTCAAGGCCGCGAAACTCAGCATATAGAGCGCATAGTACAGGTGACTGCGCTCGCGCAGCCCCCCGTACAGCATCAGGTTGTAGAAGATGAACGCGAGGAGAAAACCGTAGAAGGCGCCGTAGCGGTAGCGAACCGCCTGCCTGTCCGCCGCGAAGTCCCGCTCCGTCAGCAGGGATACCGGCAGCAGAAAGGACTCGGCGGTATGCGCCCGCACAAAGAGTTCACTGCGCCCGGGCATCAGCTCGAGAGGGAACACATAACCCATGCCCGGTTCCAGATGGCGGGCACCCGGGCCTGCATCCCCGCCCTGCCAGTGCTGCTGCGCGCCATCCCGGTGCAGCAGATAAACCTCCAGGCTGTCGAGCCAGGGCAATCCCAGCAGGAGGTGATAATTCAGCGGCCGCCCGCTGGCGTTGGTCAACACCAGATGCATCCACACGGGGGGGGCGGCGATGCCGAAGCCGGCCGTAGTGCGGTCCTGGGTACGAAAACTGCCGCGCTGCAGGGCCCGCTGCGCGCCATCGAGTTCCAGTGGCGAGCCCCGCTCCGGCAGATAGCGGGCGCGATTGCCGAGCGGGCCACTGCTGGCTCCGCTGACGACGACACCCTCGCGCTCACCCTTGGGGGCGGGCGGCGCCGCCACCGCGGCCCCGGCAAGGTACAGGAGCAGCAGCGCCCACACAGGCATCACCGCGCGCGCCAGACAGCGGCGCGCCCCCATCGCCATGGGGGCCGGGACACCTCGGCGATTGTCACTCGCTAGGGGCGTTTGCAAGTCGGTGGGCCTCTTGTCCAGGTCGGTGCAGTGCACCGGACCTGATGTCCGCCGCCGTGAAGCGTCGGTGACTCAGAATTTATTGTTGGTGTTGATGACCGCGGCCGGCATCTCCGTGCCCGATGCCGATCGACCAATACCCGGGCCGAAAGAGTGTAAGCCCCAGTGACGGTGCCGGGTAGGAAACGGGCGCGAAATTCAACCTACCACGGAACAAGCCCCGTCAACAGCTGGGAATTTATCCAACCGATACCGCAGCCGGCCAGCACAGGAGGGAGATACCGCGGCGCGCGAAACGCTAGGTCGCGTCGGCTATTTTCTGCGCGGCGCCGGCATGGCGCCCGATCCGCACCTCGTTGCCCTGTCCGGGCAGGGCTGGAATATTCTGCGCCAGCAACAGCGAGACGGCGGCCATGGCCGCCCCGCACCAGAAGACCGCTGCCGGCGATGCCAGCCACAGAAGCCCGAACAGCACCGGGATCACCACCGCGGCGATATGGTTGATGGTAAAACTCACCGCGGCGGAAGCGGCGATATCCCGCTCGTCGACAATCTTCTGGAAATAGGACTTGATCGCGATGGTCATCGAGAAGAACAGGTGATCGACAATGTACAGCGCGGCGGCCGCCGTGGCGCTCTCGGCCAGTGCATAGCCGCCGAACACCAGTACCAGGCCGATATACTCCACCGTCAGCGCGCGGCGCTCGCCGAAGCGAACGATAAATTTGCCAATGTGCGGCGCGACAAACAGGTTCAGCAGGTGGTTGAGTGCGAACAGCAGCGCGATATCGCCGACGCCGTAACCGAATTTTTCCACCATCAGGAAGCCGGCGAATACCACAAAGATCTGCCGGCGCGCACCGCTCATAAAGGTCAGCGCATAGTAGAGCCAGTAGCGTTTGCGCAGGATCAGTTTCTTGTGCTGGCTGTGCGCCTGGGGGAAGCTCGGAAACAGCAGCCAGAGCAGTATCACTATCGCAATGGTGATACCGCCGCCGAGCATATAGATCCAGCGGTATTCCAGCCCCAGCCAGTCGGAGGTCAGCCACACCAGTCCGTAGGCCGCCAGCGATGCCAGCGAGCCGGCCGCCAGCATGCGCCCGAACCAGATCGCCGAGGTCTTCTTTGGCAGCCACTGCAACGCCAGCGAGGTCTGCAGCGACTCGTAATAGTGAAAGCCGGTGGACATCACCAGCGTGGTCAGCAGCAGGCCGGCAGTGCTCGGGAACCAGCCGGTGAGCGCAACCCCGATGCCGGTGGCGATCAGAGCCAGAAACGCCAGCCGCTGCTCGCGGATCAGCAACAGCACGAAGATCACGGTAAAGGCGAGAAAGCCGGGAATCTCGCGCACGCTCTGCAGCAGGCCGATATCCGCACCGGTAAAGCCAGCGCGCTCGATGACAAAATTGTTCAGCAGCGCCTGCCACACACCGAAAGACAACGGCATGGCGGTGGCCAGAAACAGCAGCATGATTTCGGCGCGACGCCAGTTGTGCAGTCTGTTCATGAATAACTTCTATCGGAATGGCAGGTATGGCCGCCGGGGGCTCGCTCGCGCTACTTCGCAGCGGGGACTGCAGCCGGTTCCCGTCGAGGCGCGACATTCTAGCGCGGAAAGATGCACGACTGCGGAATCTGCCGGCAGACATAAGGCCGGCGCGACAGCATTGAGCGCTCACAGCCTGCAATTATTTAAGCTGCGACCGGCCCTCCAGGTCCAGCACGCGCGCCGTATCGCGCAGCAGCCTTGCCGGAAGACGCCGCAACCGCTCCCTCCACGGGGCTTTTTGCTGCATCCCACACGCTGCCAATGCGGTGGTTCTGTACTTTGCACTGCCGGTGAACCCGGTTTAGGTTACTCGCCGCCGTTGACTTCCACCCCGCGCAGCGCACCGGAAAACGCCACCAGCACAAACGCAACCAGACTGAGAATTCCGGCCCACATCAAGGTGGTCAGCGGCGCCGCGTACTCACTCAATACGCCGGCGGCCAGCGCGCCCAGGGCCGCGGAGCCGAACAGGGCCAGCTGGTAGATGGAAATGATACGGCTGCGGTATTCCGCCGGTGCGAACAGCTGCACTATGCCGCGCCCCAGCGCCGCAGATGCGGCGGCAACGCCGCCCCAGCAGATGCACAACAGTATCAGCCCCAGGGGTGTGGGACCGAAGCTGATCGCCAGCAGCAGCGCCGCGCTGTACAGCAGGCACATCAGAATCCCCCGCCCCGGCGCGCGGCCCTGGCCGCGACGCAGCATGGTGACGGTGGCCCCGACGGTACCGGCAATGAAGGCGAGCTGCAGGGTCGCATAGTAGCTGGCGCCGCGTCCGTCCGTGCCACTGAATTGCGCCGCCAGCAGCGGCAGCACCACGAGGAACACACCGATGTGCACGAAGCCGTTGAATGCCATCAGTGCGATCAGCTCGCGCAGCGCCGGCCGGCGCCAGGTCTGCGCCAGCCCGTCGAGAATAAGCGCGTGAGGCCTTTTCCCCTCCTCCGGCACACTCGGTTTTTTCTCGCGCAGCGCGAGCAGAATCACGGCCGCGAGCAACAGTACCGCCGCCTGTATGCCGAGCAGCAGTTGCGGCCCCCACTGGTCGAAGCGGCTAGCGAGCAGCATGCCGATCGCCTGGCCGCCGTACTGGGCCAGCATCATCCAGGTTACCGTCTTCTGCACGCGGCTCTCGGTGGTGTGGCCCTCTCTGTCGCGGGCACTGCGTTGCACCAGATTGTCCCGCGCCGGCTGCAGAAATGCGGTACAGACGCCGAGGCAGATACCGTAGAGCAACAGCACGGCCAGATTGGGGATGCGGTAGGAAAAGTACAGCAGCAAGCCGCCGTGGCAGAGCGCCAGGCCGAGACAGGCCAGCGCCGACACCACGGCGGAGTCGCGCCGGTCCGCCAGCGCGCCGCCCAGCAGCAGGAACAGCAGATTCGGCAAGAGCACCGCGGCCTGCACCCAACCCAGGTGCAGGGCCGGCAGACCCACCACCGCCACCGCGATCCAGGGCAGCAGAATCACCTGGAGGCCGGTGGCCAGCGAAGTGCCACTGTAGCCGAGCAGAAATTTTTGCAGTCGCGGGGGCATATTGAGCGATTGGTGGTTAATGTTTGGCGGTTGGTGATGCGTGGTCGCTGGAGACTTTCCCGCCAGCGCTCCCCGACCACTGACCACGCGCAAAGGACCACTGACGCAGCAGCCGGCGCAGCTGTCTCACGGCGGCCGGGTCCTCACCGTAGGCCGCCTTCTCGAAAGCGGCGGTAATGCGCTCGGCCATCGGTGCCAGCTCGGGTCTCTCCCCGCGCACGCGGCGGGCGAAATCCCCGGGCGCCTCGCCGGGGCGGCGCTCGATACCGGCGCGGGCCATGCGCCGGCAGAATCTCTGATACAGGCGGCTCGCCGGTGGCAGTCGCCGACCGCGCCCGCCGACCCAGAGCCACAGCAATATACCCGCGAGCGCCAACAGCACCGGTGCCGCGATCAACGCCGCCAGGCGCAGGGGGGAAACTTCACCGAGGATCCGCTGCAACAGATTCTGCTGCTTGTCGCTGTCGAAACTGATCACTGCCTGGTACCAGCGGTAATTGATCATGTCCCACTGCAGGCGCAGCCGATTGAGCACCGAGATGCGGTGCAGCGGCAACAGGGCGTCCCGCATGAATTCGTCGGCGGCGGCGCTCTGCAGGCCATCGCGGATGCGCTCCGGTGATACGGCGGCGGTGGGATCCACCCGCTGCCAGCCGCGCCCGTCGAGCCAGATTTCCGCCCAGGCGTGGGCGTCATACTGGCGCACCAGCAGGTATTCCTCCCGCTGCACCCACTCGCCGCCCTGATAGCCGGCCACCACCCGCGCCGGCACGCCGGCGGCGCGCATCGCGAATACATAACTGCCGGCAAAGTGCTCGCAGAAGCCCTGCTGGCTATCGAACAGAAATTCGTCCACCGAGTCCTCTGCCAGCGCCGGCGGCTGCAGGGTGTAGGTAAAACTGCGCTGGTAGAACGCCAGCAGTCGCCGCGAGATTTCCTCGGCATCGAGTCCGGACTCGCGCAACTCTTCCGCCCAGGCGCGCGCGCGCGGGTTGCCGTCGCGCGGCAGCTGCAGATTGCGGCGGCGCTCGAACTCGCTGAGTTCGCGCACTTCGGTCAGGGTCTCCCGCGGCCAGGAGCGCACTTCGTAGGCGAAGCGGGCGTACACCGGGCTCTTATTCACCAGGCGGTCGTCCGCGGTCTCGCCGACGCCGCGGGTGTCGGAAACGGGCCGCGCCAGGGCGAACAGCCAGGAATTGTTGGTGGCCTCCTGAATCACCCGGTAGCGGTAGCGCGGACCGACTTCCGGCAGTGTCTGCTCGCGGCCGTTCCAGTGCACGACACCGCCCTCGAGCGGATCCACGCCAAATCCCTGGCTCCAGCGGCGACCGTCAAAACTGGAATAGACCAGCCCGCGCCAGTAGCGCTGCTCCGGTGGCGGCACCGGGCCGTCGAAGGAAATGCGCAGGGCCGGCTTGTCGGACTTGGACAGGCGGGTGAAATCCCCCGGACTCATCGAATCGCTGATGCCGGTACTGGCGCCGGACGTGTTCTGCGGCACTGCCCACAGTGGCCCCAGGCGCGGCATCACGATAAACAGCAACAGCATCAGCGGCACCGCCTGCGCCAGCAGTTTCAGCGACAGCCCCAGGGCCCGGCCCGGGCGCGCGCTGAAACTGCCCAGCTGCGCCGCCAGTGCGGCAGTGATGACCACGACACAGACGATGCCGTACAGGGCATAGGGAATCGTCTGTTCGTACACGAACAGGGTGGCGGCGACGAAATAGGCCAGCAGCAGGCTGAGGAAAGCGTCGCGACGGCTGACCAGCTCCAGGTTCTTGAGCGTGAAGGACACGGCCAGCAGCGCCACCATCGGCTCCAGTGCAAACCAGCGCCGGTAGGAGAGCGCGAGACCGGCGACCGCGAGGGCTACCGCCAGCAGCTTGACCGCGCGCCCGGGCAGGTCGCGGCGCCCGCGGTAGACCTCGAGGCGCCAGTAGACGGCGAATGCCCAGGCGCAGACGATCCACAGCGGCAACTGCGCGAACTGGGGCAAGAGCGCGGCGAACTGGGCGGCGAAGATCCACAGCAGGCTCTCGCGGGGCAGCATTTCCCTCGGCTGGGTCATCGCGCCCCCTTTGCCGGAACGCTGACCGGAAAAAGGGCCAGCGCAGTCAGTACCCGCTGCAGGTGATCGGGCCCCTGCGCCGGCGTCAGCGTCGTGCCGGGTATGCGCAGGCCGTAGGCGGTGTTGGCCCGCTCCGCCTGCAGCGCCCAGTGACACAGGTTGCCGAGGCGGGTTTCCACATCGCGCCCGGCGAGCAGGTCCCACTCCAGCCACAGGCGCGCATCGGCCTGGCTCTCGTAGTCCTTGCTGTTGAGGTCGCGGCCGGCGGCGTACTGCTTCCAGGCCAGGTGGCGCAATGAATCGCCCGGCTGATACGCCCTGAGGCCGGCGAAGTCATCGCCGCCCCGGCGAGTCTCCCCTGAATCCCCTTCGCCCAGGGCGGCGCCTGTCGGCAGGGGACCGGCGGCGACAGGGCGCGGGTAGACCAGGAACTCGATGTCCAGGTCCACCAGGCTCCAGCAGCGGAAGAGTCCCAGCGGAAAGCGGCTCTCGACCGTCAGCCGCGGCGCCCGCACCCGGCCGCGCCGGACCACCGGCAGCGCGACACAGATTTCGGCGCTGTCGCGCTCGACCAGTTCCAGGAAAACGCCTGGCTCTCCATCCCCGCCCGCGTCCCCGGTCCAGCCGACCTGCAGCCACTCGCGCGCGCGGCTGCCGCTGCGGCTGACGTATATCTCGGCCTCTGCGTAGTCGCCGGCAAAGGCGGGGCGCACCGCGAGCAGCCGCAACTGCAGACCGGAGAGGTTGGCGAAGGTGTGCACCGGCAGCACTGCGAACAGACTGACGAGCAGAAAAGTCAGGGCGAAGACCAGGTTGTTTTCGTAGTTGGTGCCGAGCAGCCACAGCAGTACGACGACCAGCAGGAAGGCCATGCCGGCGCGCGACGGCAGTATGAAAAGCTTGCCGTGATCCAGGGTGACGCTGCGCGACGGCGGCGCGCGGCGCTGCAGCCAGCGCTGCACCAGTTCGCGCCAGCGGTCGCTGACAGGTCGGACAAGACTGCTCGCGAAGCGCATGAATCAGGCCGCGATGATGTCGACCTGGCGCATCAACCGCTCCACCAGCTGGCTGCCGTCGCCGCCCTCGCTCTGCAGCCGGTGCCCGGCTACTGAAGGAAGCACGGCCTGGATATCTTCCGGCAGCAGGTGACCGCGGCCGTGGATCAGGGCCCAGGCGCGGGCCGCGTGCAGCAGTGCCAGGGCGCCGCGGGGCGACAGGCCGATGGCGCACTCGGGGCTCTGGCGGGTGTGCAGCACCAGCCGCTCGAGATAGTCGAGCAGGCTCTCGGAGGCCTTTACCTGTCCGACCAGGTTTTGCATTTTTTTCAGTGTGGCCACGTCGATACGCGGCTTCAGCTGCTGCAGCTGCGCCCGCGGATCTGCGCCGAGAAACAGCGCCCGCTCTGCCTCGCGGGTCGGGTAGCCGAGGCTGATCCGCATCAGGAAGCGGTCCAGCTGGGACTCCGGCAGCGCGAAGGTGCCGGACTGCTGCAGCGGGTTCTGGGTGGCGATGACAAAGAAAGGCTCCGGCAGTGGCCGGGTTTCGCCGTCCACGCTCACCTGGCGCTCTTCCATCGCCTCAAGCAGCGCGCTCTGTGTCTTGGGCGAGGAGCGGTTGATCTCGTCCGCCAGCAGCAGCTGGCTGAACACGGGCCCTTCGTGGAAGCGGAACTGGCCGGAGTCGCGCTCGAAGATGGACACGCCGAGGATATCCGCCGGCAGCATATCGCTGGTGAACTGCACCCGCTTGTAGGACAGGCCGAGCACCTGTGCCAGCGCGTGGGCCAGGGTGGTCTTGCCCATGCCGGGCAGGTCCTCGATCAGCAGGTGCCCGCGGGCCAGCAGGCAGGACAGCGCCAGCTTGACCTGGTGATCCTTGCCCAACAAAACCTTGCCGATATCGGCGACGATGGCGGAAATCATTTTTTGCACGGCGAATCCATTACTGCTCGGTTTTTCTGATGTGGAAACATCAATTCAACAGATATTTCCGCGGCGGCCCCGGGGGGCCTTCGCATCGAATTGTCGTTGTAGGAGCGGCGGGGCGGCCATCCGCCGGTGGCCGCGATCGATGTTCAATAGAAACAGATAATCCGATCGCGGCCAACGGCCGCTCCTACAGGGCGCAGTCGTCATCGAAACGACAGTGCCAATAGTTAATCATTAATCATAGGTGTTTGGTCAACAAGCTCTGCCCCCGCCGTCACAAACAACGCCACTCACAACTGCGACAGGCCCCGCAGCAGATCTCTTTGCAGATCCTCCACACTCTCCAGCCCCACCGAGATACGAATCAGGTTTTCGCTGATGCCGGCGCGGGCCTTGTCCTCCTCGCTGAGGCGGCCGTGGGTGGTGGTGGCCGGGTGCACTATGGTGCTCTTGGCGTCGCCGAGGTTGGCGGTGCAGGACAGGATTCTGCAGCTGTCGATCACCTTCCACGCCGCTTCGCGACCGCCGCGCACACTAAAGCTGAGTACGCCGCCGAACATCGTCTGCTGCTTGGCCGCCAGCAGGTGACCGGGGTGCTTGGGCAGGCCGGTGTAGTTGACCTTCTCCACCGCGTCCTGTTCGTCCAGCCACCAGGCCAGTGCCAGGGCATTGCGGCAGTGGGCCTGCATGCGCAGGTTCAGGGTCTCCAGTCCCTTGAGGAAGACCCAGGCGTTGAACGGACTCATGCTGGGACCGGCGGTGCGCAGGAACACCACCAGCTCGTCCATGATTTCCTTCTTGCCGACGGCAACGCCGCCGACACAGCGCCCCTGACCGTCGAGATATTTGGTGGCGGAGTGCACGACTATGTCGGCGCCCAGTGCCAGCGGGCGCTGCAGCGCCGGGGTGCAGAAACAGTTGTCGACTACCAGCAGCGCGCCGGCGCTGTGGGCCAGCTCCGCGAGTGCGGCGATGTCGGCCACTTCACACAGCGGGTTGGACGGCGTCTCCATGAACAGCAATTTGGTGGATCCGTCGACGGCACCCTTCCAGGCGTCCATATCGGTGAGATCCACGTAGCTCACCCGCACGCCGAATTTTTCCATATAGCGGCCGAACAGTGCGGTAGTGGTGCCGAACACGCTGCGCGAGCAGATGACGCGGTCGCCGCTTTTCAGCAGCGCCATGCACAGGCTGAGGATCGCGGCCATGCCGCTGGCGGTGGCCACCGCCGCTTCGCCGCCCTCGAGCGCCGCGATGCGCTGCTCGAACATGCGCACGGTCGGGTTGGTATAGCGGGAATAGACGTTGCCCTGGCTCTCGCCGGAAAAGCGCGCCGCGGCTTCGGCGGCGGAGGGGAATACGTAGCTGGACGTGAGGAACAGCGCCTCGGAGTGTTCGCCTTCCGGTGAACGACTCTGCCCTGCGCGCACGGCGAGGGTGTCCAGTGAATAGCCGTCGTCTTCGAACATAAACCGTCCCGGGTTTCTGTTGTTGCGGAGCCGGCTATGTTAACCGAAATGGCGGGTTGTGGCGCCCTCTTCCGCTGGCGGAGGGGGCGCCGCAAGCCTGGTGGCTTACAGGGAACCCTGGTTGCCCTTGCCCTGTTTGGCCGCATCGTTGCGCGCGGCGTGCAGCTCTTCCAGATACTGTTCATCCACGTCGCCGGTGACGTAGTTACCGTCGAACACCGAGCAGTCGAACTGCTTGATGGCTTCGTTGCCCTCGGCGGAGCTGGCCACCAGGTCTTCCAGGTCCTGGTAGATCAACCAGTCGGCGCCGATCTCCCTGCACACTTCCTCGGTGGTGCGATCGTGGGCCACCAGCTCGGTGGCGGACGGCATATCGATACCGTAGACATTCGGGAATTTCACCGCCGGCGCCGCCGAGGCGAAATACACTTTCGCCGCGCCGGCTTCGCGGGCCATCTGGATGATCTGCTTGCAGGTGGTGCCGCGCACGATGGAGTCGTCCACCAGCAGCACATTCTTGCCGCGGAATTCCAGCTCGATGGCGTTCAGCTTCTGGCGCACGGATTTCTTGCGCTGCTTCTGGCCGGGCATGATGAAAGTGCGGCCGATATAGCGGTTCTTCACCATACCTTCACGGAATTTCACGCCCAGGCGGTAGGCCACTGTCTGGCCGGCGGTGCGGGCGGAATCCGGGATCGGAATCACCACATCGATGTCGTGATCCGGGCGCTCGCGCAGAATCTTGTCCGCCAGGTGTTCGCCCTGGCGCAGGCGCGCCTTGTGTACGGAGACACCGTCCATGATGGAGTCGGGGCGCGCGAAATAGACATGCTCGAAGATACAGGGATTCAGCGACGGGTTTTCCGCACACTGCTCCGCGTGCACGGTGCCGTCCAGTTCGATATAGATCGCCTCCCCCGGTGCCACGTCGCGCACCAGGGTGTAGCCCAGCACATCCAGCGCCACCGACTCGGACGCCACCATATACTCGGTGCCCTTGTCGGTTTCGCGCTTGCCGTAGACCAGCGGGCGGATGCCGTGGGGATCGCGGAAGGCGACGACGCCGTAGCCGACGATCAGCGCCACACACGCATAGCCGCCGCGCACGCGCTGGTGCACCGCGCGCATGGCGGTGAAGATGTCCTCGGCCTTCGGCTGCAGCTTGTGCTGCTTGTGCAATTCGTGGGCGAAGACGTTCAGCAGCACTTCGGAATCGGAGTCGGTATTGATGTGGCGCAGGTCCTGCTGGAAGATCTCTTCCGCCACTTCCTGCACATTGGTCAGGTTGCCATTGTGGGCCATGGCGATGCCGTAGGGCGAGTTGACATAGAAGGGCTGGGCCAGCGCCGGGCCGGAGCTGCCGGCGGTCGGATAGCGCACGTGGCCGATGCCGAAGTTACCCTTGAGGCGCTCCATGTGGCGCGCGCGGAACACATCGCGCACCAAACCATTGGCCTTCTGCTGGTTCAGGCGGTCATCGTCACAGGTGACGATCCCGGCGGCGTCCTGTCCGCGGTGCTGCAACAGGGTGAGCGCGTCGTACAACTGCAGATTGACGTCACTCTTACCGACGATACCGACAATACCACACATAGTCTTGGCCCTACTGGTCGATGGGGGGCGACGCCGCCGCCCGTTAAAACAATTCTACAAAAAAGCCCTTGATGGCCGCGGCCAGGTCCCGCGCACTGTCCTCGAATGTGAGGAAATGCGGAATCAGTGCCGACTCCTGCCACCAGCTGTCCTCTTCCACCGGCACCAGCGCCGGCGCCAGTATCAATAGCGCCATCACGACAATCGCACCGCGCAGCAGGCCGAACACCATGCCCAATACCCGGTCGGTACCGGAGAGGCCGGTCGCTTCGACGAAGGCAGACAGGGTCATGTTCAGGCCGGCGCCGGCCAGCAGCGTGAAGAGAAACAGGATGGCGAAGGCGGCAATGGCCTGCAGCGACGGGGTATCCACCAGGCTGGAAAGCAGCGGGGCCAGCTGGTCGCGGAACATCATCGCGATCACGAAGGCGGCGACCCAGGTGAGCAGGGACAGGGTTTCGCGCACGAAGCCGCGACTGAGACCGATCAGCGTGGAAATGGCCACGATTGCCAGAATGGTCCAGTCAGCCCAGTTCATTCAACCCTACCTGCGTGGCGGCTGCCGCCGCGAAGAGCGCGCATTCTAACTGAACCGCTCCAGCGCGTGAAGCTGTACGCAAATCCGTTCGAAATTAGGAAGCGGAATGTTCGAAATGACCGGTTGCCGGGCTGCGAAGATCGGCCTCAGGCCTTGAATTGCAACACCAGGGTCTGGGCCTTGAGCAGCTGATCCAGCTCCTGCTTGACCGCCAGGGCATCCGCCTTGCTGGTCTTGGGCCCGACGAAGACGCGCACGAAGCGCCCCTTGCCGGTGGTGACAGAGCGGGTGTACGCCTTGTAGCCCTCGTCCATCAGGCGGTTGCGCAGCTTTTCCGCATGCGACTCCTCGCGGTAGGAGGCCACCTGCACCACCCAGGCAACCGGCAGGCCCTGGGCGTCGAGAACCGGGGCAGAATCTTTTTCCGGAGTTTGCCCTTTAGCAGCGCTATCGGACTGCTCGGCCGCGGAATTCACAGCGACATCAGGTTTTTCCGCATTGGCATTGGAAGCCTGTTCCACCACCTCGGGCTGGAAGGCCTCATCCGGCGCGGGTGCCGGCGCCACCCCGGCGACAGGCTCCGGCGCCGCTATCTCGATCGGCTGGATATCCGGCGCGGGCGGGATCTGACTGGTCACATCGATATAGCGCGCCCCTTCGCGATCGAACAGGGTCGGCAGGAAAATGACTGCGAGCGCGACCAGCACCAGCGCACCGACGATGCGCTGCTTGAAGCCGTCATTCAGTCGCCCGCCGCGAGGCGGTTTATGATCGCGACTCGCCATCACTCTCTTCTCGAATTCGCTGTAAAACTTCCGCAACAGTAAAGAAGGATCCGAAGACAAGCAACCTGTCTTGCGGTCCGCTGGTCAGCAACAGCTGCTCCAGGCCGTCGACGACAGCCGGGCAGCGGCTTTCGACCCGCGCATCCGGCACCCCCGCCGCCCTGAGGCCGGCCAGCAGCGCCTCGCAACCGGCCGCGCGCGGGTTGCCGGGCAGCAGCGCCGGGCGCCAGGAATCCACCCGCTGGCGCAGCGGCGCGAACAGCCCCGGCAGGTCCTTGTCCGCCATGGCCGCCACCAGCGCCAAGGTCCGGCCGGACACCGGATTGGCGCCCAGCCAGCGCGCCAGGTAGTCCGCCGCCGCCGGGTTGTGCCCGACGTCCAGCAGCAGGTCGCGGTCGCGCCAGCGGATCTGCTGGCAGCGCCCCGCCAGCCTGATGCCGGCCAGCGCCTCATCCAGGCCCTGCGCCGGCAGCGCCTCCAGCACCGCCAGGGCAGTAATGGCGGCGGCAATACTCGGGCGCGGCAGGCTGATTGGCGGTATCGCCACTTCGAGCTCGCCGAAGCGGTAGCGGTCGCCGCCGGCGCTGCGCGCCACGGAAAAATCGCGGCCGATATAGTAACTGGGACCGCCGAGACCGGTGGCCGCCGACACCACGGACAGCGGCGGCTCCGGATCGGCACAAACGAAGGGGCTGCCCGGGCGCAGTATGCCGGCCTTCTCGCGGCCGATCACCTCGCGGTCCCGGCCCAGCCAGGCTTCGTGATCGATGGCCACGCTGGTGATGACCGCCAGGTCCGCATCCACCAGGTTGACCGCGTCCAGGCGCCCGCCCAGGCCCACCTCCAGCAGTGCGTATTCGACACCGGCCTCCCGGAACAGCCACAGGGCCGCCAGCGTGGTGAATTCAAAATAGGTCAGGCTGGTCTGGCCGCGCACCGCTTCGACGGCTTCGAAAGCCCGGATCAGGTCCGCATCGGCCACCTCGGCGCCGTCGATGCGCACCCGCTCGTTGAAGCGCAGCAGGTGCGGCGAGCTGTAGGCGCCCACAGAGTGGCCGCCGGCGCAGAGGAGCGCTTCCATGGTGGCAACGCAGGATCCCTTGCCGTTGGTACCGGCCACGCTGATGACCCTGGGCGCAGGCTTTTCCACGCCCAGCGCGCGCGCGACTTCGGCCACGCGCTTGAGGCCCAGTTCGATTTCGGTGGGGTGCAGTTTTTCCAGGCGGGTGAGCCAGGTTTGCAGTGAGGTCATAGTTTGAATTGTCACATCCACATGTAGGAGCGGCCGTTGGCCGCGATCAATATATCCGGATCAATAGACATCGATCGCGGCCAACGGCCGCTCCTACAAAGGAATTTGCCCGGGTCAGCCGCCGCCCAGCTTGCCCAGCAGGCGGGAAACCGTCGAGCGCATCTCGGCGCGCGGGATGATCATATCGATGGCGCCGTGCTCCAGCAGGAACTCACTGCGCTGGAAGCCCTTGGGCAGCTTCTGGCGAATGGTCTGCTCGATGATGTTCGGTCCGGCGAAACCGGCGCGGGCGCCCGGCTCGGCCGCGTTGATATCGCCGAGCAGCGCCAGCGATGCGGACACGCCGCCGTAGACCGGGTCGGTCATGATGGAGATGTAGGGCACTCCCGCCATCTTCATTTTTTCCAGCACCGCCGACGTCTTAGCCATCTGCATCAGCGAGATCAGGGCCTCCTGCATGCGCGCGCCGCCGGTGGCGGAGAAGCACACCAGCGGAATCCGCTCTTCCAGTGCGCGCTGGGCGGCGCGGGTGAAGCGCTCGCCCACCACATAACCCATGGAACCGCCGTGGAAGGCGAACTCGAAGGCGACCGCGACCAGCGGCCTGCCCTCCAGGGTGCCCTGCATCGCGATCAGCGCATCTTTCTCGCCGGTCGCCTTCTGCGCCTGGGTCAGGCGGTCCTTGTATTTTTTCACGTCCTTGAACTTCAGGCGGTCCACCGGTTCCACGTCGGTGCCCAGCTCCTCCCGGCCGTCCTCGTCGAGGAAAATGTCGAGGCGGCGGCGCGCGCCTATGCGCAAGTGGTGGTCGCACTTCGGGCACACATCCAGGTTGCGCTCCAGTTCCGGGCGGTACAGCATGGCGTCGCACTTGACGCACTTCTTCCAGACGCCTTCGGGAACCTTGCTGACGCCGGCGCGGCGCTCGGTGCGGATGACCGCGGGAACAATTTTTTCTAACCAGCTCATCTCGTTTCCAAATCCCGATGCTTTACAGGGGGCGGGGCCCCGATGCTATTTATCGACCAGTACATTGTACTGACCGACAAGTATTAGGCTGCGAATTAAAACACTTAGCAAAACAACAGACCCGGCCAGATCAGCCGCTAATTTCGGCTTTCTGGCCAGCTCGGCGCAGGGTGCGCCACGCGCACCGAATTCCAATTCCGGACAACATCGGTGCGCAAGGCGCACCCTACCGGTCCAGCGCCGAGCGGATTTCACCGACCAGCGCTGCGACGCGCTCCCTGGCCGCCGCCGCGTCCGGCGCCTCGCCGATGGCGGACACCAGCACGCTGCCCACCACGGCGCCGTCGCCGTGCTCGCTGACCGCGCGGGCGGAGGTGCCGTCCTTGATGCCGAAGCCGACGCACAGCGGCAGATCGGTATAACGGCGGATGCGCGCCAGATTGTCACGCACCGACGCCAGGTCCAGGTGGCCAGCGCCGGTGACCCCTTTCAGGGACACATAATAGACAAAGCCGCTGGCCAGGCGCGTGATCGCGGCAATGCGCTCCTCGCTGGTGGTGGGCGTCAGCAGGAAGATATTGCGCAGATCGCGCTCCGCGAGCAGCTGGTTCAGCGGCCCGGCCTCCTCCGCCGGCAGGTCCACAGTCAGCGCGCCGTCGACGCCGGCTTCGCGCGCGGCGTCGGCAAACTGCTCCGCCCCCATCTTCTCGATCGGATTGGCGTAGCCCATCAGGATCACCGGCGTTTCCGCATCCCGCTGGCGGAATTCCTGTACCAGCGCCAGGCACTTGCGCAGTGAGGCCCGGTTGGCCAGTGCCCGCTCGTGGCCCTTCTGGATGACTGGCCCCTCGGCCATCGGATCGGAAAAAGGCACACCCAGTTCGATCAGGTCGGCCCCGCTGGCCACCAGCTGGTGCATCAGCGGCACGGTGTTTTCCAGGCCGCCATCGCCGGCAACGATATAGGTCACCAGGGCCTTGCGGCCCTCGCCGCGCAGTCTGGCGAAGCGGCGGTCGATTCTGTTTTGTTGTTCTTGATTAAGTGTCACTCGCTCAATCCCTAAATCCATTGTGGGAGCCTGCCCTGCAGGCGAATACCCGGCCGAGGTTGATCGCCTGCAGGGCAGGCTCCCACAGGTCTAAACCTTGATGCCGTCGATGGCGGCCACGGTGAAAATATCCTTGTCGCCGCGTCCGGACAGGTTCACGACGATGTTCTGCTCAGGCTTCATGGTGGCAGCCAGCTTAAGGGCAAAGGCCACCGCGTGGCTGGACTCCAGTGCCGGAATTATGCCCTCGCTGCGGGTCAGGGTGCGGAAGGCGTTCAGTGCCTCCTCGTCGTCCGCAGTGACGTATTCGACGCGGCCGATATCCTTCAGCCAGGCGTGTTCCGGGCCGACGCCCGGGTAGTCGAGGCCGGCGGAGACGGAATGGGTCTCGATGATCTGGCCGTCCTCGTCCTCCATCAGGTAGGTGCGGTTGCCGTGCAGTATGCCCGGCACGCCGTCGTTCAGCGGCGCCGCGTGCCGGCCAGTCGCCAGACCCTCACCGCCGGCCTCGACGCCGTACATCTTGACGCCACTGTCGTTCAGGAACGGGTGAAACAGGCCGATCGCGTTGGAGCCGCCGCCGACACAGGCCACCAGTGCGTCCGGCAACTGGCCGAACTCCTCGAGGCTCTGGCGCTTGGCCTCGCGGCCGATCACCGAATTGAAGTCGCGCACCAGCTGCGGATAGGGATGCGGCCCGGCGACGGTGCCGATGATGTAGAAGGTGTCGTCGACGTTGGTGACCCAGTCGCGCATGGCTTCGTTCATCGCGTCTTTTAAGGTCTTGGAGCCGGACTCCACCGGGATCACCTCGGCGCCGAGCAGCTTCATGCGGTAGACGTTCGGCGACTGGCGCTTGACGTCTTCGGCCCCCATGTACACGGCGCACTTCAGCCCCAGGCGCGCGGCGACAGTGGCGGTGGCGACACCGTGCTGGCCGGCGCCGGTCTCGGCGATCACGCGGCTCTTGCCGCTGTGCTTCGCCAGCAGCGCCTGTCCGACGGTGTTGTTCACCTTGTGCGCGCCCGTGTGGTTCAGGTCCTCGCGCTTCAGCCAGATGCGTGCGCCGCCGGCCTGCGCGGTCAGCCGCTCGGCCAGGTACAGCGGCGAAGGGCGGCCCACGTAGTGCGCCAGGTCGTAATCGAAGGCGGCGAGGAACTCGGGATCGTCTTTCAGGCGCGCATACATCGCCTGCAACTCGTCCAGCGCGCTGATCAGCGTCTCCGACACAAAGCGGCCGCCGTAGGGGCCGAAGTGTCCGCTGGCATCCGGGTAGGCGGAAAAATCTATCGCGCTCTCTTGCGCACCGTCTCGCGCACTCTGATCACTCACTTGCACACTCCATCGATTACAGAAACAGATTTACCGGCACCTTTTATGGGCCTTTCGCCGCGCGAATAAAGTCGACAATCTTTTGCGGATCCTTCTTGCCCGGCGACAGTTCGACACCGCCGCTGACATCGACCGCCTGAGGACGCGCGGCGGCAATCGCCCGGGCCACATTGTCCGGCGTCAGGCCTCCGGCCAGCACGATCGAGCGGCCGCTGTGCTGCGGCACCCGCTGCCAGTCGAAGGTCTCGCCGGTACCGCCGGGCACACCGGGGCGGTATGCGTCCAGCAGAAAACCCCGCGCGCGCGGGTGCCCTGCCATGGCCCCGAGCACATCCAGGCCGTCTTTCATCCGCAGCGCCCTGATATAGGGGCGCCGGAACTGCTCGCAGTAGTCGGCATCCTCGTCGCCGTGAAACTGCAGCAGGTTCAGGGGCACTCGCGCGAGTATCTCCCGCACTGCTTCCGCGGCGGCGTTGACAAACAGACCGGTCAGGGTGACGAAGGGCGGCACTGCCGCGGCGATGGCGGCTGCGCGCGCTGCATCGACAAAGCGCGGACTGGCCGCGTAGAACACCAGACCCAGCGCATCGGCACCGGCGGCGACCGCGGCTGTTGCGTCTTCGATAGTGGTGATGCCGCAGATTTTTACTTGCATCGCGCTTTCTGTTTACAGCCCGACCGGCGGTTCAAAAATGAGGGAGTCCGCGATACTAGCAGATCGGCGCTGGGCGCGAAATGCGCTGCGGGCGAAAGCCCTCGCAGGAGCGGCCGTTGGCCGCGATCGATCTGTGGAAGTTTCGCCGCACTCATCGCGACCATGGGCGGATGGCCGCCCCGCCGCTCCTACAAAGCGATTTGGTCAGCCGGCGAGGCCGCCCAGCGGCAGCGGCACCAGTAACGGGCCCGGCTCCGGCTGCGGCAATTGAAACTCCTCCGGGTACTGCACATCCACCAGATAGAGCCCGTAGGGCGGCGCCGTGACACCGCCGGCGCTGCGATCGCGGCTTTCCAGCACCTGCCGGACCCACTGCGGCGGTCGCTCACCGCGGCCCACGGCCATCAGTACGCCGGTGATATTGCGCACCATGTGGTGCAGGAAGGCATTGGCACTCACCTCCAGCACAATCAGCTGCCCGACCCGGGCGATTTCCAGCCGGGTGATTTCCCGCACCGGGCTCTTGGCCTGGCACTGAGTGGCGCGGAAGCTGGTGAAGTCGTGGCGGCCGAGCAGGTGCCGGGCACCCTCGCGCATGGCCTCCAGCGCCAGCGGGTGCTGGGTCCAGGTCACCTCTGCGGCGGCCTGCGCCGAACGGGTGGGCGCGCTGTGGATCAGGTAGCGGTAGCTGCGCGCGCGCGCGGAAAAGCGCGCGTGGAACTGCGCCGGCACCTCCCGCGCCCAGCGCACGCGCACTTCGTCGGGCAACTGGGTATTGACGCCCTGCACCCAGGCGCGCAGCGGCCGCACGGCGCCGGTATCGAAGTGGATCACCTGATTGGTGGCGTGCACGCCGGCGTCGGTGCGACCGGCGCACACCAGCGACAGCGGTTCGGCAGCGATACTGGACAGGGCCTGCTCCAGATAGGCCTGCACCGTCTGTGCGGCCGACTTCTGTTTCTGGAAACCGTGCAGGCGCGCACCGCAGTACTCGATACCCAGTGCGATACGGCGCAGGCCCTCGGGCAGCTGCTCGCCGGGGGGAACTTCGCCGTTGGGTTTGTAGATATATTCGCGTTGCATGGCAATTATTTAGCATCAGTGGCGGGCCTGCGGCCCGCGATGCCGAGCTGGAGCTCGGCGTTCCCGGGGGCGGCTGCGCCGCCTGGCGGAGCTGGAGCCGTCGGCGCTCTGGCTTGATGGCTCCGCGGCCCCGGGCCCCGACATAAAAAAACCCCGCAGCCAGTGCGAGGTTTTTTCGGGCGCGGAGCGGGCTTTTACGCGATGCGCTCCAGCATTTCCACGGCGCGCGCCTTGTGCTCGCCGGTGCCCTCTTGCACCACCTCGTTGAGAATATCCCTGGCGCCGTCCCGGTCACCCATGTCCAGGTAGGCCTGCGCCAGTTCCAGCTTGGTGCTGATTTCGTCGCTGCCGTCCAGCAGGTTCAGCTCGGAATCCAGATCACTCTCCAGATTGAAGCTCAGGTCGCCGAAGTCCGCCTCACTGTCGTCCGCTGCGGACGACGGCTGCGCCGCCTCAACCACTTGGCGCTCGGGCTCACCGGCAGCGGTGATGTCACCATCCAGCGACAATGCTTCCCCGACAGACAAATCACCGGCGATATCGTCGAGATCGATGGAATCGAGGTCCAGGCCGCCATCCAGCTCATCGCCGATCGCATCCAGATCGTCGTCGGCAATCTCATCCAGCGACAGCTCGGCAGATTCGGCCGCAACTGCCGGGGCGTCGGTGCCAGCGCCCACCACAGTCTCTTGCGCCTCGAACTGCAGCTCACCATCGTCCTCCATCGGCGACAGGTCCAGGTCGAAGTCGAGACCGCCGAGATCCTCAGAACTATCCAGACTGTCCAGACCGTCCAGCTCGGCAGTGGCACCGCCGGAATCTGCACTGTCGAGCCCGGCGCGCTCGGGCACCGGAGTTTCGTATTCTATCGGGCCCAGTTCCCGCGCACCTTCGCCGTCGTCGAAGCCGCTTTCCGAACCCAGCTCCAGATCGCCCAGATCCAGGTCGTCGAGACTGAATTCCTCCCCGCTACCCGGCTGTTCTGCGGTTGCCTCACCGCCAAAGTCGGTATCGAGATCCAGATCCAGCGAAAACTCGTCCTCTTCGGATTTCGCGCCGGCACTGCCGCTGTCGCCGGACAGGTCCATGGTCAGGTCGTCCAGCAGAGAGGTGTCACTCTCCAGCTCATCGCCGAAGTCGGCGCCTGTAGTAGCGCCGAAACCAGTGTCGCTCTCGAAACTGTCACCGCCGAAACTGTCACCCTCGAAACTGGCGCTTTCGGAACTGTCGCTGTCGAAATTGCCGCCAGCAAAATCGTCCTCAAACGACGCGCTGATATCGTCGAGCTGCGCGGCTTCCAGCGACTCGCTGGAGAAATCCATCGCCGGCGCCTCGAAGGATCCGGCACCGGCAATGCTCTCGCGCAGGCGCGCGGCGCGGTCAGCGGCGGGGCCGTCGCTGATACTGAGCAACAGGCGGTAATGCTCATCGAACTTGGCGAGATTCTGCTGGTGCGCGTACACCTCCAGCAGCATCAGGCGCGCGTCGACGTTCTGGCCGTCCGCCGCCAGGCCCTGCAACAGCTTGCTTTCCGCCTCGTTGTACTGGCCGAGGGAAAGGTGAATCTCCGCTTCGGACACCGGGTCGTCGGTGCCTACATCGTCCAGCTCACCCAGGTCGAAGCTGTCATCGCCCGGCATGGCGTCCAGCGCGGCCAGGTCTTCGCCCTGCTCACCGAGCTCCGGCGCTTCCGCCAGCTCGCGTTCGGCGAGCATCTCGCGCTCGACCTGCAGCATGGCCTCCTCTTCTTCCTTGCGGCGGCGCCAGGTGAAGAATCCGAACAGACCTACCAGCAGCACGCCCGCACCCACGCCGATCAGCTGCATGTTTTCCATCAGCCGCTCCACGAGGGTCGGCTCGGACTTGGTCTGCACTGCCACGACGCGGTTGCGGCTCTCGTCCTGTGCCGCTTCGCTTTCTGCCGCCGCAGCCGGCTCGGTAGCGCCGGCATCGGCGGGCTCGTCCGCAGTTTCCGACGCGGCTTCCGCCGCTTCGGTCGGGTTCACCGACGGCTCGGTCTGTTCCGCCGCCGCTTGCACGGCAGCCATCTCTTCATTGGAGACCTCTACCAGGCGCTCCATGGTATCGATCTGCTCGTCCAGCTCGGAGATACGTTCCTGCAGCTCTTCGTTTTCCAGGCGCGACTTGTCCAGTTCCTCCTCGGCAACAGTCAGATCGCCGGCCAGCGCCTCGCTGTCTTCGGCGCCGCTGCCGGACCCGGACAGCACGGCTTCGTTGTCGCCCGGCGCCGCCAGGCTCACGCGACCCTCGACGGTCTCGCCGACAGTGGAATCTTCGGTAACCGCACGGGCATCCAGCGGCGCACCGGTGGCCGCGTCGCCGCCGACACGCTCGCGCCAGGATTCGTTCTGCGTGGCCACTTCGGAAATGGCCTGGGTCTGGGTGACTGCGCGCACATCATCGGCATTGGGCAGGCGCAATACGGCCCCCCGCTTCAGCAGATTGATGTTGTTATTGATAAACGCCTCCGGATTGAGGCGCTGAATGGCCAGCATGGTCTGCTGCACGGAGAATTCGCGGCTGGCGCGGTTTTCCAGCGCGATTTCCCACAGGGTCTGATTGGCGGAAACGGGGCCGTAAACACGGCTGCCCTCGCCCGCCGGCATCTGCGTATCCGCGGCTTGCGGTTCCACGGGTTCTGGCGCGGATTGTCGCTGCGCAGAGGGCTGCTCACGCACTTCGGGCTGTTGCGGTTCGGAAACCGGTGCCGGCTCCGCCGGGCGGACTGCCGGCCGCTGGACCGGCCTCTGCACCGGAGCATCCCGACGCACCTGCTGGCGCTCGCGCTCGGCGGCGCGCACCGGCTGCTGTGCCGTGCTGGTCGAGAAGGCGGGCAGATCCATCAGCAGGGTGTATTCCCGCAGCAGACGGCCACTGGGCCAGCGGGTTTCCACCAGGAAATTCAGGAAGGGTTCGCGAATCGGTTCGCGGCTGGATACGCGGATCACCGGCTGGCCGCCGGAGTAGTCCACATCGAAGCGCAACTCGCTGAGCAGATAGGACCTTTCGACGCCGGCCCGCTCAAAATCCTCTGGGCTCGCGAGACGTATCTTGATCTCGTTGTCGCCGAGGCCGCGAGTTTGCAGCAGATCGATTTCTGCATTGAGAGGCTGATTGAGCGTGGAGTTCAGTTTGATCTCACCCAGCCCGAGCGCCAGAGCCGCGTTGCCACCCAGTGCGCTGACCAGACCAACCGCAAGTGCCAGCTTTCGCACACGCATATCCGATTCCCTTTATTGTTAGAATCATCGGGCTTTCCGCCGAGCGCGTCTTGCCGCAAAACGCACGGACGAAACCCCCATCACTGTACAGTAAACGTTCAGCCGAGCGACTACCGCAATGGCAGCTTTTTCAACTCTGGCGAAATTATCGCCACCCCCAGGCTGAACGGAAGTTAAGAATACACCTTCACTATGGCGGCTAAGTATTAAATATCAGTGGTTTTTTAGCAACAAGTGCACAATCTGTACACAGTTCATTGCCAGATCTTTGCGCAAATTGTCCGACACTGCGCAAAAATTAACCTGATGACGACTTAGCAGGCTCTGCCGCAGGCGGCCGATCAGTGTCACATCACTGCCCACCGCATCTTCCGCCGACGGCTGTTCGGCCAGCTGCAGACGGGCGCCGTTGCCGAGCAGCGCGCGCACCTTTTCCAGGTCCGCGTCTTCGTTCAGTGCGACACGCAGATTGGCCAGCTGGCCGTGGAATACCGAAACGGTGTTGATACAGACGTCCATCGCGACCCCCTCGCCGAGCAGGCGGCGCAGGTCGTGCACCAGTGCCAGCTCGCTCATGGTGTGGCCGCTGGCCAGCAACGCCTCGCTGGCACTCAGCTGATTGAAGGCGAGGCGGTGGCCGATGGCCGGGTCGACTTCCGCGTCCTGACCGCTGAACATGCGCGCCGTCTGTGCGGCCATGGAATCTATCGCCGCCTTGCCCAGCGCCGATACCGGCTGATTCAGCTGCACTTCCACCGCCTGCAGGCTCTCGGCCAGCGGTGCCAGCGCCTCGGCCACCATCGCCGCGCCGGCACTCGGCAGCGCCAGCACACGGCGTTCCGCCGTGGCGATATCCGCACTGTTCAACAGAGGGTGTACGACCGTGACAGTCTCATCGCCGCGGGTATTGCCTCCTGCATCCAGCACCCAGGCGCCGGCGGCCTCGGCTGCGCCGATGGCCGCCTCCGCCGCCGCGCCACTCTTCAGCACCACGACGACCTGATCCGGGGTGAAGGCGAATTTTTCCAGTTCCCGCACCGGGATATTGCGATTGCCGAACACCTGCGGCTCCACCTCGCTGTCCTCGATCTCCAGCAGGCGCAGCTGACCGGCAGCGATGGTTTCGCGCTCCTCGAGGATTTCCAGCAGCGGGGCAAAGGCGGCGCTATCGACACCGATAATAACCAGTTCGCGGGCAGGTTCGGACATGGCAGTTCACTTCAGGTTGGGGCGGGAAAAAACGAGGGGCGATTATACCCGCGGTGAGATATCAAAAAAGCGCCGGGAGCGCTTTTGGCCAGCTTTAGCTGGCCCGAAGGGGGACGTACAGGGATGTACTGCACAAAAAAGCCGCTGCGGGGCCCCGCAGCGGCTTTTGTTGCGAAAAGCATCACAGGCTGGCGAAACGGGTGCCAACCGGTGCGGCGCTTACAGCTTACCCAGCAGGATCAGCAACACCCGGCGCAGCGGTTCCGCCGCGCCCCAGAGCAGCTGGTCGCCTACCGTGAACGCATTCAGGTACTCCGGCCCGATGCTCAGTTTGCGCAGGCGCCCGACCGGGATATCCAGCTTGCCGGTCACCGCCGTCGGTGTCAGCTGCCGCAGGGTGGCCTCGCGCTCATTGGGCACTACGCGAACCCAGTCGTTGGCGGTGCCGATCAGCTGCTCGATGTCCGCCAGCGGCAGGTTCTTCTTCAGCTTCACGGTGAACGCCTGGCTGTGACAGCGCATGGCGCCGATCCGCACGCAGGTGCCATCCACCGGCACGGTGATATCGGTAGCCAGGATCTTGTTGGCCTCCACCTGCGCCTTCCACTCCTCGCGGCTCTGGCCGGTTTCCAGTTGGGTGTCGATCCACGGCAGCAGGCTGCCCGCCAGCGGTGCACCGAATTCTGCGCTGGGGAAATCCGCGGAGCGCATATCGGCGACCACCTTGCGGTCGATATCCAGAATCGCACTGGCCGGATCCGCCAGTTCGCCGGCAACGCCGTCGCGGATGGCGCCCATCTGGGAAATCAGCTCGCGCATGTTTTTCGCACCGGCGCCGCTGGCGGCCTGATAGCTCATTACGGAAACCCAATCCACCAGGCCGGCCTTGAACAGCCCGCCGAGCGCCATCAGCATCAGGCTCACAGTGCAGTTGCCGCCGATAAAGTTCTTGGTGCCGGCGGCAATGCCTCTGTCAATCACATCGCGGTTGACCGGATCCAGCACGATGATGGCATCGTCCTGCATGCGCAGGCTGGAGGCGGCGTCGATCCAGTAGCCCTGCCAGCCACGCTCGCGCAGCTTGGGAAACACTTCTTTCGTGTAGTCACCGCCCTGGCAGCTGACGATTGCATCCAGCTGAGCCAACGCATCCATGTCGTAGGCGTCGCCGAGAGGGGCCACTTTACGACCGATATCCGGCGCCTTGCCACCGGCGTTGGATGTAGAAAAGAAAACCGGCTCGGCGATATGGGCGAAGTCGTTCTCCGCCAACATGCGCTCCATCAATACCGAGCCGACCATGCCGCGCCAGCCGATAAAACCTACTTTGTTCATTGCAAATGACCTTTAAATTCCGTGGTGTATGGATTCCGGCCTGCGCCGGAATGACGAGTTCGAGTACGGATTTAAATCACTAGAAAGCGGCCACCACTGCTGCGCCCATTTCCGCGGTGGATACCTTTTTACAGCCTTCGGTATAGATGTCCGCGGTGCGCAGTCCCCGATCCAGAACCTCGCTCACAGCTGCCTCGATCGCATCGGCGGCGTCCCCCATATCCAGAGAGTAGCGCAGCATCATCGCGGCAGACAGAATGGTCGCCAGCGGGTTGGCGATACCCTGGCCGGCGATGTCCGGCGCCGAACCGTGGCACGGCTCATAGAGACCGAAGCCGGTTTCGTTCAGCGAGGCAGACGGCAGCATGCCGATGGAGCCGGTCAGCATGGCCGCGGCATCGGAGAGAATATCGCCGAACATATTGCCGGTGACCATGACATCGAACTGCTTGGGTGCGCGCACCAGCTGCATGGCCGCGTTGTCCACGTACATATGCGACAGCTGCACGTCCGGGTATTCCGGTGCCAGGCGGTCCAGCACCTCGCGCCACAGCACGGTCACTTCCAGCACATTGGCCTTGTCCACCGAGCACAGCTTGCCACCGCGCTTCTGCGCCGCCTCGAAGGCCGTGCGCGCGATGCGCTCGATTTCCGACTCGCTGTAGACGTAGGTGTTGAAGCCCTGCTTCTCGCCGTTTTCCAGCGTGCGGATGCCGCGCGGCTCGCCGAAATAGATACCGCCGGTGAGCTCGCGCACGATCAGGATATCCAGGCCGGCAACCACCTCCGGCTTCAGCGAGGACGCCTCGGCCAGCTGCGGGTACAGGATCGCCGGGCGCAGGTTGGCGTAGAGACCGAGTTTGCTGCGGATCTTCAGCAGGCCCTTTTCCGGGCGGATTTCCCGCGGAAGCGTGTCCCACTTGGGACCGCCGACAGCGCCGAGCAGCACCGCATCGCACTTGCCCGCCGCTTCCAGCGTCGCGTCGGTGAGCGGCTCGCCGTGGGCGTCGATGGACGCACCACCGATCAGGCCCTGCTCGAAGGAGAGGCCCAGATTGAATTTCTTGTCCACGGCTTCCAGTACCGCCACCGCCTGCTCGACGATTTCCGGGCCGATACCGTCGCCCGGCAGGATCATGATTTTTTTGCTCACAAATCTTCCCTTAAATTATTTATCACTTCGCAGGGTGCGCCGTGCGCACCATTCAAGGCCGAAGGTGCGCACGGCGCACCCTACGTCAGCAGATTACTTAACCGCGTCGAACAGCCAGGGGGCCTGCTGGCGGCGCTTGGCTTCGTAAACGCGGATATCGTCCGCGTCCTCCAGGGTCAGGCCGATATCGTCGAGGCCGTTCAGCAGGCAGTGCTTGCGGAACTCATCCACCTCGAAGGCGATGGTGTCGCCGTCCGGCTTCACAATCTGCTGCTTGTCCAGATCAATGGTCAGCTCGTAGCCTTCCTGCGCGTACATCTCGTCGAACAGCTCGTTCACTACCGCCTCTTCCAGCACGATCGGCAGCAGGCCGTTCTTGAAGCAGTTGTTGAAGAAGATATCGGCAAAACTCGGCGCGATTACCGCGCGAAAGCCGTAATCATCCAGCGCCCAGGGCGCGTGTTCGCGGCTGGAACCACAGCCGAAGTTCTCGCGCGCCAGCAGCACCGAAGCACCCTGGTAGCGCGGGTAATTCAGTGCAAACTCCGGGTTCAGCGGACGCCGGGAACAGTCCTGACCCGGCTGGCCCTCGTCGAGGTAGCGCAGCTCGTCGAACAGGTTGGGACCGAAACCGGTGCGCTTGATGGATTTCAGAAACTGCTTCGGAATAATCAGGTCGGTATCCACATTGGCGCGATCCATCGGCGCGGCCAGACCTTTATGCACGGTAAAAGCCTTCATTTACGCAGTCTCCAATTGAGATTCGAATTCACGCACATCGACAAAACGGCCGGCAATCGCCGCCGCCGCCGCCATGCTCGGGCTCACCAGATGGGTGCGGCCGCCGTAGCCCTGGCGCCCCTCGAAGTTGCGGTTGGACGTGGAGGCGCAGTGCTCGCCGGCGCCCAGCTTGTCCGCATTCATCGCCAGACACATGGAGCAGGACGGCTCGCGCCACTCGAAGCCGGCGTCGATAAAGATATGGTGCAGCCCCTCTTTTTCCGCCTGCGCCTTCACCGCCTGCGAGCCCGGCACGATCAGTACCTGCTTGACGCTGTCGGCCTTCTTCTGGCCCTTGGCCACCGCCGCGGCCGCGCGCAGGTCCTCGATACGGGAATTGGTGCAGGAGCCGATAAACACCCGGTCCAGCTTGATATCGGTAATCTTCTGGCCGGCCTGCAGGCCCATATATTCCAGCGCCCGGGCGATACCGGCGCGCTTGGTCGCATCGGTCTCCGCGGCCGGATCCGGCACCAGCGCGCTCACCGGTACCACCATTTCCGGGGAAGTGCCCCAGCTCACCTGCGGCTCTATCTCCTCGCCGCGCAACTCCACCACCGCATCGAACACGGCATCGTCGTCGGAGTGCAGCTGGCTCCAGGCCGCTACGGCCCTGTCCCAGTGCTCGCCTTTCGGCGCATAGGGCTTGTCCTTCACGTAATCCAGGGTGATCTGGTCCACCGCCACCATGCCGGCGCGCGCGCCCGCCTCGATGGCCATGTTGCACACGGTCATGCGACCTTCCATCGACATGCTGCGCATCACTTCGCCGCCGAACTCGATCGCGAAGCCGGTGCCGCCGGCGGTGCCGATCTTGCCGATAATCGCCAGCACCACGTCCTTCGCCGTCACGCCCGGACCCAGCTCGCCGTCCACGCGCACCAGCATGTTCTTCATCTTCTTCTGGATCAGGCACTGGGTCGCCATCACGTGCTCGACCTCGGAGGTGCCGATGCCGTGCGCCAGGGCACCCAGGGCGCCGTGGGTGGAGGTGTGGGAGTCACCGCAGACCACGGTCATGCCCGGCAGGGTCGCACCCGTCTCCGGGCCGATCACATGCACGATGCCCTGCCCCGGCTCGTTGATACCGAACTGCACCACATCGAAATCGCGACAGTTCTCGTCCAGGGTCTGCACCTGGATCCGCGACACCTCGTCGCGGATGCCTGCGACGCCGGCGGCGCGCTCGGCGGCCTCGGACGGAACGTTATGGTCCGGCGTTGCGACCAGTGAGTCCTTGCGCCAGGGTTTGCGACCGGCCAGTCGCAGACCTTCAAACGCCTGCGGGGAAGTCACCTCGTGGATCAGGTGGCGGTCGATATAGATGAGTGCTGTGCCGTCTTCGCGGCTCTTTACCAGGTGGTCCTGCCAGAGTTTGTCGTAGAGCGTCTGCCCGGCCATGGCCGTGTCCTCTAAATGCGGAATGATGAATGCGGAATGCGGAAATTGAGGGCAAGTCTAATGCCGGGCATTGAATAACATCAAATTATATTTATTATAAGAAACATTCCAAATAGGAATTTGAAAGTATCGGGACTCGCAGCATATGGCGCGACCAATGGTGCGCACGGCGCACCCTACGGCTCGAGCCCGAAAGAATACCGGACCTAAAAGAGAAGACGTCGATGCCGGGAGCCGCTTGAGAAACATTTGCCGATGAGGCTGTTGAACAAGTGGCTCCCGGCAGCGGCGCCGCCACCCAACCCACTACGGAGCAGAGAACAGTGGAACTCCAATGGCTCAAGGCCTTCCTCGCCACCGCAGAGCAGGGCTCGGTATCCGAGGCAGCCGAGCATCTGCACCTGACCCAGCCGGCGGTCAGTAAGCGCCTGGCGGCGCTGGAACAGCAGCTGGGCACACCGCTGTTCGACCGCATCGGCCGGCGCCTGCAGCTGACCGACGCCGGCCGGGTTCTGCTGCCGCGGGCGCGACATATCCTCAACGAGGTCAGCGATGCCGAGCGCGAACTGCGCTCACTGGGCGGCGAAGTGACCGGCAGCCTGCGCATCGCCACCAGCCACCACGTGGGTCTGCACCACTTGCCGCCGGTACTGAAAGAGTTCAGTACCCGCTACCCCGACGTGGCACTGGATATCGATTTTGTCGACTCGGAACAGGCCTACGAGGCACTGATGGCCGGAGAGTACGAACTGGCAGTGGTCACCCTGGCGCTGAAGGAATACCCGAGCCTGGATGCCCGCGTGATCTGGCCCGACCCCTGCGTGGTGGTCGCCGCACCCGACCACCCGCTGGCGCAGATGCCGACGCTGGATCTCGACGACCTCGCGCGCTATCCGGCCATACTGCCGGATTTGAACACCTACACCGGCCGCCTGATCAAGCGCGAGTTCGATGCCCGGGGGCTGAAGCTCACCGCCAAGCTGGCCACCAACTTTCTCGAAACCATCAAGATGATGGCGGGCGTCGGGCTCGGCTGGAGCGTGCTGCCGCGCACACTGGTCGACGACAGCCTCGCCATACTGCCGGTGGAAAAACTGCACATCGTGCGCAACCTGGGTGTCATCAATCACCGCGCCAGAACGCTCAGCAACGCCGCCAGCGCATTGCAACAGCTGCTGATTGCCGCGGCGGATAAAAATTCACCAGAAAAAACCTGATCACAATCACACATTTCAGGGAAATGTGCGGCTGACATCAGTACGTCAGAAAAAAAAAGGTAAACTCCGCCACAGAATTAAAATGGAGAGACCCCATGAAAAGAACAGCACTCGCCCTGTGTGCCGCCCTCGCCAGCGGCGCCGCCAGCGCAGACACCATTCTCGGCTTTGACGCCAGCGCCGGCATCTGGCAGCCGACTTACACCGGCGGCATCGGTGCCGACAACTTCAATATGGATGAGTTTTCCCTGGCGGAAGACAACATCACTTTCCTGCAGGCGGCCCTGGAGCACCCGATCCCGCTGGTGCCGAATATCATGGTGTCCCACAGCACCATCCAGACCGACGGTGCAGCCCAGCTCGGCGAGTTCGTCCAGTTCGGTGACGAAACTTTCCTGGTCGGCAGCGATGTAAGCGCGGATCTGGACCTGAGCCACACCGATGCCACCCTTTATTACGAAGTGCTCGACAACTGGGTGAACCTGGACATCGGCCTGACCGCGCGCCAGTACAAAGGTGAATTGTCCGTGGCGAGCGCCATCCAGTCCGAGACCATCGAGCTGAACGGCTATCTGCCGATGGCTTACGGCATGGCCCGTTTTGACCTGCCGTTTACCGGCTGGTCAATAATCGCCCAGGGCAATGGCACCGGCTACAAGGGCGACACCCACACCGACCTGACCGCGAAAGTGCGCTGGGACTTCGCCCCGGCCCTGGACTTCGCCGTCGAAGCCGGCTATCGGGTATGGAGCCTGGAAGTGCAAGAGCTGGACGACCTGCAGACCGATATCGAAATCAAGGGCCCCTACCTGGGTCTGAATCTGCACCTGTAATCGGGATCGGCAGAAATTAAAAAAGGGCGGCATTTGCCGCCCTTTCTTTTTGCACCGTTTACTTGCCTGCCGTCACGACGCCGGGACTGACATCCCCGTTCTGCCCGCGCTGGCGCAGCGCGTGATCGATCAGCACCAGCGCCATCATCGCCTCCGCGATGGGCGTCGCGCGGATTCCGACACAGGGATCGTGGCGCCCGGTGGTAATCACTTCGATCGGATTCCCGTGCACATCGATGCTGCGCCCGGGAATACGCAGGCTGGAAGTGGGTTTCAGGGCGATATGGGCGATAATCTCCTGGCCGCTGGAAATGCCGCCCAGCACACCGCCGGCATTGTTGGACAGAAATCCTTCCGGCGTGATCTCGTCGCGGTGCTCGGTGCCTTTCTGCTCGACACTGGCGAAGCCGGCCCCGATCTCCACCCCCTTGACGGCGTTGATGCTCATCAGCGCGTGGGCGAGATCCGCGTCCAGGCGATCAAAGATCGGCTCGCCGAGGCCCGCCGGCACATTGCTGGCGTGCACCGAGATGCGCGCGCCGATGGAGTTGCCCTCCTTGATCAGCGCCTGCATATAGGCCTCCATCTCCGCCACCTTGTCCGCGTCCGGGCAGAAAAACGGATTCTGCCCCACCTGGTCCCAGTCCAGCTTTTCCACTTTGATCGGCCCCAGCTGCGACAGGTAGCCACGCACCTCTATGCCATATTTTTCGCGCAGCCATTTCTTGGCGATGGCGCCGGCAGCGACGCGCATGGCCGTCTCGCGCGCAGACGAGCGGCCGCCGCCGCGGTAGTCGCGCAGGCCGTATTTCTGCCAGTAGGTGTAGTCGGCGTGGGCCGGGCGCACCTGCTCGGCGATATTGGCGTAGTCCTTCGAGCGCTGGTCGGTGTTCTCGATCAAGAGGCCGATCGGCGTGCCGGTGGTCTTGCCCTCGAACACACCGGACAGAATCTTGACCTGGTCCGCCTCGCGGCGCTGGGTGGTGTAGCGGGAAGTGCCCGGCTTGCGCCGGTCCAGCTCCAGCTGGATCTCCTCCTCGCTGATCTCCAGCCCGGGCGGGCAGCCATCGACGATACAACCCAGCGCCGGGCCGTGGCTCTCGCCGAAAGAGGTGACGCAAAACAGCTTGCCAAAGGTGTTGCCCGACATGCGCAATTTTCCCTGTCTATCTGCGTTGTATTCGTTGAAAGCGGCGCATTATAAGGGATTCCCCGCCGGCCATGCGCCGCGCGGCGCAAAAAGCGCAGCGGCTTTGCTGCTTTCCGCCATCCCTAGGATCATTTACCAGGCACCGAAGCTGTTCAGTTAAGCCCCCTTGCCGGAATCTCCAGTTGTGGGAGCCTGCCCTGCGGGCGAAAAGTGCGTGTTTTGCCCAGCCTTTTGATCGCCAGCAGGTCCGGCTCCCACAGAGTGCCAATTTCTGAATTAGCGGTACTATCCCTGGCCCTGGTCGCCAGTCCCCGGTTCCCAATATTGCCGGTAGGCGAGCAGCTCCTCGCGGCTGATCACGAAGACACCGTGGCCGCCGTCCTCGAACTCGGGCCACATAAAGGGTACCTCCGGGAAGGCCCGCTCCAGCGCCTCCCAGCTGTTGCCCACCTCGCACACCAGCAGCCCGTCCGGCTGCAGGTGGTCGGCGGCCTCGCGCAGCAGCCTGCGGGTAAAGTCGAGGCCGTCGTCCCCGGAGCCCAGCGCAATTTCCGGCTCGGCGCGGAATTCCGCCGGCATCTCCGCCAGGTCGCGCGCGTCGACATAGGGCGGGTTGCACACGATCAGCTCGTAGCTGCAGCCGTGCAGACCGGCGAACAGGTCGGACTGCACCGCGCGCACCTGTTCATTCAGGTGATGGCGGTTGATATTGATCTGCGCCACTTCGACGGCGCCCGCGTCTATGTCGCTGAGGTCGACCCGCGCATCGGGGAAGGCCTCGGCACAGGCGATGCCGATGCAGCCGCTGCCGCAGCAGAGATCCAGAATCGCCAGCGGTTCCACTTTCAGCCAGGGCTCGAAGCCGCCGCGGATCAGTTCGCCGATCGGTGAGCGCGGCACCAGCACGCGCTCGTCCACATAGAAGGACATGCCGCAGAAATGGGCCTCGTGGGTCAGGTAGGCGGCCGGCAGGCGCTCGTCGGCGCGGCGCTCCAGTATCGCCATCACCTCGCGGCGCTCCTCCATCGTCAGGCGCGCCTGCAGCACCTCCGGCTTGCTCTCCAGCGGCAGGTGCAGGCTGTGCATTACCAGTAGCACCGCCTCGTCCCAGGCGTTGTCGGTGCCGTGGCCGAACCAGAGGCCGGCCTCGTTGAAACGGCTGGCACCCCAGCGGATATAGTCGAGCACCGTCGCCAATTCATGGAGACTGGATTCACGCCTTTCTATCATGGAATCTATCCTTAAATGCTATGGAACTCGGTATGTGCGGATCTTTACTCTAGGGTGACAAAGGCTTAGGGTAGCGCACCCGCCCACGGCAGGCTGCCGGGCTGAGATATTGGAAAAGAGCAGCATGAACGAACACTACGCGCGAATTATCGAAGCAATCGGCGAAGATCCGCAACGTCACGGACTGAAAGACACGCCGCAGCGCGCCGCCAAAGCCATGGAATACCTGACCCGCGGCTACAAGCAGACCGTTGACGAAGTCGTCAACGGCGCCCTCTTCCCGTCCGATTGCAGCGAGATGGTGCTGGTCAAGGATATCGAACTCTACTCCCTGTGCGAGCACCACCTGCTGCCATTTATCGGCAAGGCGCACGTGGCCTATATCCCCAATGGCATGGTGGTGGGCCTGTCCAAGGTCGCGCGCATCGTAGACATGTTCGCGCGCCGCCTGCAGATCCAGGAACAGCTGACGGTGCAGATCGCCGAGAGCCTGCAGCGGATCACCAACGCCGCCGGCGTCGGTGTCATCATCGAGGCCAAGCACATGTGCATGATGATGCGCGGCGTGGAGAAGCAGAACTCGGTGATGAAGACCTCCGCTATGCTCGGCACCTTCCGCAGCAACCAGGCCACCCGCAACGAATTCCTGTCACTGATCCGGTAGGGTGCGCCCTGCGCACCCTACAAGTTCTACCTCACGGAGAGAGATTCATGCCCCACCTGGTGATCGAGTACGCGAAAAAGCTCGAAGACAAGATCTCCATCGCCGCACTGGTGAGCTCGGCCCAGGAGGCCATGAACAAGTCCGGGCTCTTTGCCCCGCACACCATCAAGACCCGCGCGCTGCCCTACGAACAGTTTATTGCCGGCGGCTCCGTTGAGGGCTCCGGCGGCAGCTTTATCCACGCAGAAATCCGCCTGCTCGAGGGGCGCAGCGACCGGGAGCGGGAGGCCCTCAGTTCGGCCGTATTCAACTGCCTGTGCCAGTTTGCCGAGGGCGTGCCGGCGGTGACGGTGGAGGTGCGGGAGATGGACCCGAGCTGCTATTCGAAACGTTTGCCCTTTTAGAACTCTCCTTCTTTCCTAATGTAGGAGCGGCCCATGGCCGCGATCGATGTCCGGGGTATCCAGAAAGTCCGATCGCGGCCATGGGCCGCTCCTACATAGAGATCTTTCAACCGGCGACGGTGCCGATTACCGATCAGCTTCGCCGCGCAAAAAGGGACCGAACCACTCGGCAATCCCCTCGGCGCCGTCCTCCATGTGCAGGTGGTGGCCGCCGGGCATTTCCTTAACCTCGATATTGGCGTGGCTGGCCAGCACCGGCCGCAACCGCTCGATCATGTTGACGATGCCCTCCGTCGCGAGCACCAGCCGAATCGGCATGGTGGCCCGGTCGAGGAACGCCTGCACCTGCGCATTGTTCAGCTTGGCGGTAGAGGTGGCCATCAGGCGCGGATCGTTGCTCCAGGTAAAGCCGTCGCCGACCGGGCGGGTGCCGCGCTCGGCGAGCGCGCGGGCGGCGCCGTCCGGCAGCGGGAACATACCGTTCTTGCGCGCCTCCACTGCCGCGTCAAACGATTCGAAATGGCGCGGCTTGCGCGCACCGTAGCGGGCCCGCTGGGCGATCGCCCTCGCGAGGGTCTCCGGCGCCTCGGCATCCTCCGCCGGCGGCGGCACCAGGCCATCGATCAGCGCCAGGCGTCTGATGCGGCCGGGGAAGGTACCGGCGGTAATCATTGCCGCCACGGCGCCGCGCGAGTGGGCCAGCAGCGAGAAGTCGTGCCAACCGAGCGCGTGGGCTATGCCAAGCACGTCTTCCACCTCTTCCCAGATGTTGTAGTTGGCGTCGCGGGAGCGGTGATAGCTGCGGCCGTGGCCGGCCATATCCACCGCGACCAGGTTCAGGTCTCCGAGCAGCGGCGCCAGCCGGTCAAAACTGGCGCAGTTGTCCAGCCAGCCGTGCAGCGCCAGTACCGGCGCGCCGTCGGCACTGCCCCACTGACGCGCGGCGATGGTTTTGCCGTCGAATTCGAGATTCCTTTCACGGAAGGGGGAGGAGGCGCGGGGAGACTGGTTCATGGGCGGCGACATCCGGAAATACAGGCGGGTGATGTTGCAGCGATTGGCGGAGGCCTGCAATGACGCTATGAATCAGGGGCGATGGTGGATTGCGCTGGCGGGCCCGCGACCCGAAGCCCTCTCCCCCGACCCCTCTCCCGCAAGCGAGACAGGGGAGCTACTCTTTCAGGGTTCCGGGAAACGCATATTTCGCATTCCGCATTCCGCATTCCGCATTCATGCGACGCGCCCATGCGCCTCACCCGCTTCGTGGGCAGCCCCGGGCGGGCAGCCCCGGGCGGGCAGCCTTCGGCTGCGCAAATCTGCTCCCGGCAGATTTGTCCGCATTCACTCCCTGTGCTGCAACCACTCCAGTTCGGCACAGCCGTTGGCCCAGACTTCCGCGCTCAGGCAGGCGAGACTGGACGTACCCATGGCGTGCTCGCCGTCGCTGCCGCAGAGTCCGTTGACCAGGCTGCCAACCAGCGGCTGGTGACTGACCAGCAGCAGCGGCCAGTTTTCCGCACCATCCTCCTGCTGCAAGGCGTCGAGCACCGTTTGCGGCGCCGTGTCGCCGATCAGCAGGGACTTGCTTATGACCGGCAGCCCCAGCCGTTCGGCGACAATCTGGGCGGTCTGCTGCGTGCGCGCGAAGGGACTGGCCCAGATGGCGCGCACCGCGGCCAGCTCGTCCGCGCGCATTTCGCAGATTTGCGCCACATCGGCGCGCCCCCGCTCGGTCAGCTGGCGGGCCGCATCGTCGCCGGTCATCGGCTCGGCATTGCCGTGGCGCAGAATCAGCAGTTGCACTGGGGACCTCCGCGAATCGCCAGGGGGTTACTCTTTCTCGCTGCTCTCGTCTGCTTCGGCATCTTCCCTGGACTTTTTCGCCGCCGAAGACTTCTTGCTTGCCGGTTTCTTTTCCGCGGCGTTTTTTGCAGTTTCCTTGCCAGCGCCCTTGCCTGCTTCCTCCGCCGTCTCGTCGCTGCCGAGTTCGATCACTTTCTCAGTCTTTTCGGCTTCGACCTCTTCCGCCTCGACTTCTTCCGCTTCGGCGATCACTTCCGCATCCACTTCTGCGGCGCTCTCGTATCCGGACAGGTCGTCCACATCGGACTCCGGCCACTCGGCGAACGGGAAGGGCTTTTCCTCGGTGTTGTAAATCAGGAACTGCAGCGTCTGGTAGAAGTAGGAGGCAATCTGGTCCCCCAGCCGGCGCAGATTGTCGTTGGCACTGCCGGTAATAATGGAAAACAGGAATTGCAGCGCCACTATCGCCAGCATCACCAGGCCGGCGATTTCCAGCAGAAACGCGAACAGCACCATGTAGATGAGGCGCAGCCACTGGTTGCCGGAGGTCAGGTTGTGTTTCAGTTCTTTATTATCCATAAAAAAATTCCGTGAGGATTTGGCTCTCGTTAACTGGGTTTACGGCTTCGCTCTCTTTACCTATGTCTACGGCTTCGCCGAGTAGGCCACATCAAAGGTTTGCGCGCCCGACATCAAATCGCGAATTACCTCCGGGATCGGCCGCTCTTCAAATAATATGGCGTGAATCGCGGAAACCAAGGGCATATAGACGCCCATTTCGTCCGCTTTGTGCTTGATCAGGCGCACCGTGTTGACGCCCTCGGCGACCTGACCGATTTCCGCGACGGCCTCCTCCAGCGGGCGCCCCCGGCCCACCAGGTAGCCGACGCGGTAGTTGCGGCTCAGGTCCGAGGAACAGGTCAGTATCAGGTCACCGACACCGGCGAGGCCGATAAACGTCATCGGATCGGCGCCCATGGCCTCGGCAAAGCGCATCATCTCCGCCAGCGCGCGGGTGATCAGCAGGCTGATGGTGTTCTGCCCGCGCTCCAGCGCTGCGGCCATGCCGGTCACGATCGCGTAGATGTTTTTCAGCGCACCGGCCAGCTCCACGCCAAAAACATCCTTGCTGGAGTAGACGCGGAAGGTTTCCGAGTGCAGCACTCTCTGGATGCTGGTGCAGAGCGCCTCGTCCTCGCTGGCGATCACCGTGGCGGTATAGTGGCCCGCGACGATTTCCTTGGCGAAATTGGGCCCGCTCAGCACGCCGACGCGCATGCCGCTGGTCTCCTCGCGCAGGATGTCACTCATCAGATGGAAGCCGTCTTCCTCGATGCCCTTGGTGGTGGAAATCAGCATGGTGTCCGGCGCCAGTAGCGGCGCGACCCGCTGCACCACGTCGCGGAAGGACTTGCTGGGGATGGCCACGAACACGATCTGGCAGCCGTCGATGGCCTGCCGCAGGTCGCTGGTGATCTGCAGCTCCGGGTGCAGCGGCACACCGGGCAGATAGTAGTGATTCTCGCGCATCTTGCGGCAGTCCGCCGCGCGCGCCTCGTCGCGCATCCACTGGCGCGTATCGTGGCCATTGCCGGCCACGATATTGGCGATCGCGGTGCCGAAACTGCCGCCGCCCAATACGGCAATAGCGAGAGACTTGCCGCTCGAAGCGGAAGGGTTGTCCGTCTGAGTTGTCATACCGTTAAAGCTTTTTCGAGTTTTGGCGGATTATAGAGGGGCCGATGTGGCAGCCCAACGGCAGCGGGGAAAAAATGTGAGATTCAGTCAGTTCGTGCAAAATTCGGGCAAGGATTTGTAGGAGCGGCGGGGCGGCCACCGGCCGCTCCTACAGTGAGTCCCCTCTCCCGCAAGCGGGAGAGGGGCGCAAGGGTGGGCTTAGCCGTTCAGTTCCAGCAGCAGCGTGTTCAGGCGGCGCACATAGTCGGCCGGATCTGCCAGCTGGTTGCCGGCCGCCAGGTTGGCCTGGTCCATCAGGATATTGGTCAGGTCCGCAAAGCGGTCCTCGTCCTGCTCCAGATCCAGGCGCTGCACCAGCGGGTGGGCCGGGTTCAATTCGAAGATCGGCTTGGCCTCCGGCAGTTTCTGGCCGGCCTGCTCGAGGATACGGCGCATCTGCGGTCCCATATCCTGCTCGCTGACCACCAGACAGGCGGGGGAGTCGACCAGGCGGGTGGTGGCGCGCACGTCCTCGACGCGGCCCTCCAGCACCTCCTTGACCCGCTCCACCAGCGCGCCGGATTCCTTCTCGACTTTTTCGCGCTCGGCCTTGTCTTCGTCGGTCTCGGTTTCACCCAGGTCCAGCGCGCCCTTGGCGACGTCCTGGAACTGCTTGCCGTCGAACTCGTGCATATGGCCGACGAACCACTCGTCCACCTGGTCGGTCAGCAGCAGCACCTCGATGCCCTTCTTGCGGAACACCTCCAGGTAGGGGCTGGACTTGGCGGTGGCGAAATTGTCGGCGCAGACGTAGTAGATGGTTTTCTGCCCGTCCTGCATGCGGCCGACATAGTCCTCCAGCGACTGGTCCTGCTTGGGCTCGTCGGTATGGGTGGAAGAGAAGCGCAGCAGCTTGGCCACCTTGTCCCGGTTGGCGTAGTCCTCGGCCGGGCCCTCTTTCATGACGTTGCCGAACAGATCCCAGAACTTCTGGTACTGGTCGGCGTCCTTCTTCGCGAGCTTGTCGAGCATGTCCAGCACGCGCTTGCTCAGCGCGCTCTTGATGGCGTCGGTGTTGCGGTCCTTCTGCAGAATCTCGCGGGACACGTTCAGCGGCAGGTCGTTGGAGTCCAGCACGCCCTTGACGAAGCGCAGGTAGAGCGGCAGGAACTGCTCGGCGTCGTCCATGATGAAGGTGCGCTGCACGTACAGCTTGAGGCCGCGGGCGGCATCGCGCTGATAGAGATCGAAAGGCGCGCGCGCCGGGATGTACAGCAGGCTGGTGTAATCCAGGTTGCCCTCGACGCGGTTGTGGCTCCAGGTCAGCGGGTCGTCGAAGTCGTGGGAGATGTGCTTGTAGAACTCCTTGTACTCCTCGGACTTGATCTCCGAGCGCGGGCGGGTCCACAGGGCCTGGGCGGCGTTGACCGCCTCGAATTCCGCGGCTTTCTCCTCTTCGCCCTCGGCAGCCGGCGCAGCCTCTTTCAGCATCTCCACCGGGATGGCGATATGGTCGGAGTACTTCTTGATGATCGATCTCAGGCGCCAGCCGTCGGCGTATTCTTTCGCCTCGTCTTTCAGGTGCAGCACCACGCGGGTACCGCGGTTGGGCCATTCGACATTCTCCACCGAGTACTCGGCTTCGCCGTGGCACTCCCAGTGCACACCCTGGTCGGCGCCCAGGCCGGCGCGGCGGGTGAACACCTCCACCCTGTCGGCGACGATAAAGGCCGAGTAGAAGCCGACACCGAACTGGCCGATCAGGTGCGCATCCTTCTTCTGGTCGCCGGTCAATCGCTGCATGAACGCGGCGGTGCCGGAGCGGGCGATGGTACCCAGGTTCTCGATCACCTCGTCGCGGCTCATGCCGATGCCGTTGTCGGTGATGGTGAGGGTGCCGTCGTCCTTGTCAAATTCGATGCGGATGCGCAGGTCGGGGTCTTCCGCCAGCAGCTCGGGCTTGGACAGGGCCTCGAAGCGCAGCTTGTCGGCGGCGTCGGAGGCGTTGGATACCAGCTCGCGCAGGAAAATCTCCTTGTTGGAGTAGAGCGAGTGGATCATCAGGTGCAGCAGTTGCTTGGCTTCGGTCTGGAAGCCGTGGCTCTCTTTGTGGGCCTCAACGGTCATGGATAGGTCTCCCCGTACACTTCATTCGGATCAGGGAGCAGATATAGGGTTGGCTGGCGGGGTTTCAAGGGGTAGCCGAGTTGTGATGTCGTGGCGGCCCTGCTGGCAGTGGCTATTTGCGGGACACGGGCTAGGCGCCCCCCTTACATACGTCCATGTAGGCTCGGCGTCGGCAGCCATGCCCCCGACGGTCCCGCAAATAGCCACCCCCAGCAAGGCCTTCGCATCGACCTCCACCTTCCCCGACCTCGGTTACATGCCGAGTTCGCGGCGAAGGGCCTGGTGCCGGGGGCCGCCCGGGAAACGATTGCCGATGAGGTTGTTTACCGGACGGCCACCGGCAGCGGGACCGCCACCAAGCGAACTAAAGAGCCCCGTCAGAGCCTATCGGAACTACTTGTTGGCGGCGGCCGCGGCTGTGGCGAGGGTACCGTTGCCGGTGATATCGATGACGAAGTTGGCGGTAAGGTCGGCGATCGCGCGGGATTCCGCGTTCATCAGAATCGCTATGCCGACCTTCCGCTTCTCGGAATAGGCGACTGCGGCGCGGAATCCGGCCACCCAGCCGCCGTGGTAGATGATGCGATCGTCGCCGATGGTGTAGAGGCGCCAGCCGAGGCCGTAGCCGGCGTGGGACAGGTAGTCGCGCCAGATACGGTGGCGCATATGGCGCTGGGTTTCCACCCGCTCGGTGGTCATATCCTGAATCACTTCCGGCGACAGCACTTTCGGGAAGTAGCCCATCTGTGCCTTCAGCCACTGGGCCATATCGGCGATGCTGGCATTGACGCCCGCCGCCGGCGCCGCGAAGTAGTATTCCTTCTCCACCTTCACCGGACGCCAGCCCCTGCCGGTCTGCACGTGGGGCGCGGCGCGGTTGTCAGCCGCCATAAAGCTCTCCCAGCCGACCGAGGCGTTGTCCATCTTCAGCGGGACGAAGAAGCGCTCCTTCAGCTGCCGCTCATAGGTGACCCCGGTGGCCTTGTAGATCACGTCCTCGATCAGACTGAACAGCACATTCTGGTAGCCGTAACACTTGCCCGGTGTACAGCGCGGGTCGATGTTGGCGAACTGCGGCAGAATCTTGCTGAGCGGCTTGTTGTCTTCCAGGTAGTCGTCGTAGGCGTTGGGGGTCAGGCCCGAGGAGTGGCTGAGCAGGTGTTCCACCTGCAACTGCCGGGACAGGGACGGGGTCTTGAAGCTGAGCTCCGGCACATAGCGCACCACCTTGTCCGCCCAGCGGAACTTCTTCTCGTGCTCCAGCACCGTGGCCATGCTGGCGGCAAACGTCTTGGATACCGATGCCAGGCGGAAGACCGTGTTGCGGTCCACCTTGCCCTTCTTGCCCTTGATCCGCACGCCGTAGGTATCCATCGCCACCACCTGATCGCCGTCGACAATCACGTAGGCGCCGCCCGGAATCTCCTTCTGCTTCATCAGCTGGCGGAAGTAGCGGTCAAACTCCTTGGCGCTGGTCTGGATATCCGCCGCGCGCGCGGGCAGTCCCAGGCTGCAGAGAAGCAGCACCAGGCTGAGGTGCAGAGCGCCCCGTGGGCGCAGATAACTGATTAGTAAAACGAGTGCAGGTCTCATGCCGTACTTCGGGCCGCGGCGGCAATCTGTTTTGGTGCTTTTTATAAGACTAGCAGCGAGCGGAAAAATTCTCTTCTCACGCCGAACAATGCAGCGCATTGTAATCGCAAATCGGAGCCGGCGCACAGCCGACGTGGCTACTGAGTCAAAGAATAGCGCTGTCAGGGCGCTCTCATAGTGCCGGGCCCGCCGCCAGAGGCGGCGAGCCGCTCTCGGGAAAAAGCCCAGGCATAAAAAAAACCGCCTCGCGGCGGTTCTTTTGCGGCGGGGAGCGCGTCGGCACTCCCCTGCGGGAACGACAGCTTACAGCTTGTCGGCGTTCTCGCTCAGGTAAGCCGCTACGCCTGCCGGAGAAGCGTTCATACCCTTGTCACCCTCCTGCCAGCCGGCCGGGCACACTTCGCCGTGCTGCTGGTGGAACGCCAGGGCGTCAACCATGCGCAGCATTTCGTCGACGTTGCGACCCAGCGGCAGGTCGTTGACGACCTGGTGGCGCACCACACCGTCTTCGTCGATCAGGAAGGAACCGCGGAAAGCGACACCGGCGTCGGCTTCTACGTCGTAGGCCTGGCAGATTTCGTGCTTCACGTCGGCAACCAGGGTGTACTTAACGGCGCCGATACCGCCCTCGTTGACCGGCGTGTTGCGCCAGGCGTTGTGGGAGAACTGGGAATCGATGGACACACCGATCACTTCCACGCCGCGCTTCTGGAACTCCGCATAGCGGTGGTCGAAAGCGATCAGCTCGGACGGGCACACGAAGGTGAAGTCCAGCGGGTAGAAGAAGACTACCGCCTTCTTGCCCTTGGTCGCTTCTTTCAGGTTAAAGGAATCAACGATCTCGCCGTTGCCCAGTACCGCAGCAGCGGTGAAATCGGGAGCTGGTTTGCCTACCAGAACTGCCATGAGAACCTCCTCAATCCAATGATGGGTTATTGATAAAAGGTGAAGTGTTCAATTTATATGCAACCGCTATAAATCGAAGAAGAATTGATAGTGGGCCGCTATGATACACACCCGCCTATTTCAGTCCCATAAAATTTTTATATGGCGTCGATAGAGGCGCAATGACAGCGATCTGACCCGGTCAACATCGCTGGTCACTCAACACCCCGGCAGTCACAAAAAATACAGCTAGACTGAGAATTGAGCGTCACAGAATCTTATTGACACTCATTCTCACTTGCAATACGATCTGCGCACTCTCCAATGTTGAGCGTTTTGAGCGCCAGGGTTCCAACGACGATGTACGTTTGTATCTGTAAAGGCATTACCGACCGCCAGATCAAAGAAGCGGTTTACGATGGCTCCACTTCGGTCAAAGCCCTGCGCCGCCACCTCGGCGTCTCCTCCCAGTGCGGCCGCTGTGCCGAGCTGACCCAGGAGATCATCGACGAGACCATGGCTGGCGGTGTGATCGCCGCGGCCAACAACGGCCTGTTCTACTCCGCCGGCTGAGAACACCCGATACCCCGCTGGTCGCCGCCCGGCGATCAGCAGTAACGCCCCCCTCCCCGACACCCGCTTTTTATCCGTTCGAAGTGCTCGCTGAACTAAGCTGACTGCACGCACGTGTCTGCCGCGTCAGTGAACTTATGAAACGGTATTTATTGCACCTGGGTGCGAGGCTGCGCTCCAGTTTCTGGGGCGTACCGCTGTTGATGATCCTGTCGGCCATCGCCCTGGCCAACATCCTGCGCCTGGTGGATGCCTGGCTGGACCCGGCCAGCCTGACCGGCTTCGACTGGCTGCGCCTGCGCGACCCGGACAGCGCCCGCGCCCTGCTCTCCGTCATCGCCGGCTCCACCATCACCGTCGCCGGTACCGTGTTCTCCATTACCGTGGTCGCCCTGACGCTGGCCTCCAATCAGTTTGGCCCGCGCCTGGTGCGCAATTTCATTCGCGATCGCGGCACCCAGATATCTCTGGGCATCTTTCTCGCGACTTTTGTCTACTCGCTGGTGACCATGCGCAGCATCAGCACGCTGGGCGACGTTACGAGCAAGTACGACCTCGCCGTGCAGGCCGCCCTGCTGCTGGCACTGATCAGCATCTGTTACCTGATCTACTTCATTCATAATGTCGCGCAGTCGATCCAGGTGGACAATATCACCCATGAGATCAACCTGGAGTTTCACCGGGCGATTGACCGCGAATATCCGCATTCGCTGGAAGATGCCCGCGGCGAGAAATTTGATATCGAGCGGCTGGAGCTGGGTAGCGGCTGGATTAATATTCCGGCAGAGCGCGGCGGTTATGTACAGCTGGTCGATCGACCGAAGCTGGTTGCGCTGGCACAGGAATTCGACTGCTGCCTGCTGATCACCTGCCACGCCGGCGCCTACATCCATCACTGGGGCTCAATTGGCCGCATCTTTCAGGCCGGGGAAAATGCCGACGCACTGATTACGCGGGTGCAATCGGCGCTGGAAATCGGTTCGCTGCCGACGGCGGAACAGGACATCGTCTTTTCGATACGCCAGCTGGCGCAGATTGCCGAACGCGCACTGTCACCCGGCATCAACGATCCCTTTACCGCCTACTCCTGTATCGATCGCCTGATCGAAGGCCTGGGCACTGTATTGCAGCGGCCGGAACCGCCCAATTGCTTCAAGGACGAGAACGGGCGACTGCGCCTCGTCAGTTGCGAACTGGAATTTACCCATCTGCTCGACGCATCGCTGGATGAAATCTACGAACACAGTCGCGGCAACGGCGTGGTGATGCGCCATCTGCTCAATGCCCTGTCCGACCTTGCCGATGTGTGTGCCAGGAACAATGACAGAAAGGCGCTGTACGATTACCTGCAGCGCATAGCAAATGACAGTCCATCCTTTTTGAACAGCCACACCGACCTCGCGATTATCGAGGAAAAAATCGCAGCGATTCAGCAGAAGCTGACCGACTGACGGCGCGAACTAAAACAGAATCATTTTCGTTGCGGTTTTCGGCCGAAATTGCGTTAAACCCCTTGTTTTTCCCGCTTTGCGCAACGGTTACAGCACGCTTGACTTGCCCGGGACGGCAACGCAAACTCGACCCCGATTGCGGCTGTGGCCCAGGAATAAAAAACAGGGCAGTGCATCAGCGGCGAATTTTAGCGACCAACAATCAGGAATTCTCTGCGGTCCCACTCGAGCTCGCAGGGCCACAGGAGCAAAAGCTATGAAGGGCGATCCCAAAGTCATCGAACATCTGAACAAGGTACTGGGCAACGAGCTGGTGGCGATCAACCAGTATTTCCTGCACGCCCGCATGTACGACAACTGGGGCCTGAAAGAGCTGGGCAAACACGAGTACCACGAATCCATCGATGAAATGAAACACGCCGACTGGCTGATCGAGCGCATTCTTTTCCTCGAGGGCATTCCCAACCTGCAGCACCTGGGCAAGCTGCTGATCGGCGAAGACACCGTAGAGATGCTCAAGTGCGACCTGAAGCTGGAATCCAAGGCGATTCCGGACCTGCGCGACGCCATCGCCTACTGCGAGTCCGTGCGCGACTACGGCAGCCGCGAACTGCTGGAGAAAATTCTCGACTCCGAAGAGGAACACGTGGACTGGCTGGAAACCCAGCTGGAACTGATCGACAAGGTGGGCATCCAGAATTACCTGCAGTCGCAGATGGAAAAGGCCTCCGAGTAAGCAATCGCCTTTTCATCAGAGCGGCGTCGGGTCTGTGCCGGACTTGCTCCGGCAGCGGTATCCAGTTTCGTGGCACCTGGATTCCGGCCTGCGCCGGAATGACGAAGATGTGCTGAGAAGATGTGCTGAAATGACGAATGCTGAGGCGATCCCTGTGATCGCCCAATAAAAAACCGCGGTCATTGCCGCGGTTTTTTATTCTGCGGGGGGGGGGGCGGAATTTACTCGCCGCCCTCGCTCTCGGCCGCGGCCTCGTCGACCAGCGTCTTCAGCTCGCCGTTCTCGTACATCTCCATGATGATGTCGCAACCGCCGACCAGCTCGCCCTTCACCCACAGCTGCGGGAAGGTCGGCCAGTTGGCGTACTTGGGCAGCTCGGTGCGGATATCCGGGTTGGACAGCACATCCACATAGGCGAAGCGCTTGCCGCAGGCCATCAGCGCCTGGGACGCGCGCATGGAAAAGCCGCACTGGGGTGCGTTGGGGCTGCCTTTCATGTAGAGCAGGATGGCGTTGTCGGCGATCTGCTGCTTGATGTTCTCCAGTGTATCCATAGGGATGACTAACCTCGGGTTGTGGAAGCGTTGGATGATTCGGGGCGCAGACCGGCGCTGGGCGGCCGCGCGCTGGCCGGCATTGTACCCTAGTGTCGTATTGCATACTAAAAGCCGGACGATCACCTTGGGGAGCCTCTGACAAAACGTAGCGAGCGAGTGGCTGGTGGCGGCCGCCGGAGCGCCAGAGTGAGCCGCGACCGAAGCACCGCTTCGCAGGGCGGCTAACGAGTGTACTTTAGTACATGAGCAGAGCCTGCCCCGCGAGCGCAGCGAGTGCACTGGGTATTGCGCACCGGCACCGCCGGACGCCGCCAGGCGCACGCGCAGTAGTTTTTCAGAGGTTCCCTGGCGCGACACAGTTCTTGTGTTAGTATTGCCGGCTTTACCGGGGAAACTGCGGATCGGCGCCACCATTGCCGAATTTTCTGCGGAAAGCCCGGATTTCCAGGCCCGCCACCTAGAGGAGACAGCAAAGTGGCCACTCCCGCACTCATGCAGAATTACGGCAACAGAACCCTGACCCTGGTCCGGGGCGAGGGCAACTATGTGTGGGACGACGCCGGCCGACGATACCTGGACGCCATCTCCGGCATCGCCGTCTGCGGCCTGGGCCACTGCCACCCGGCGGTGACCGAGGCGCTGGCCGACCAGGCGCGCACCCTGCTGCATGTCTCCAACCTGTACAACATTCCCGCGCAGGAACAGCTGGCGGACAGACTCGTGTTCCTGTCCGGCATGGACAATGTGTTCTTCTCCAATTCCGGTGCCGAGGCCAACGAGGCGGCAATCAAGCTGGCGCGCCGGCTCGGCAACGAGCGCGGCTACGCGGTGCCGCGTATCGTGGTGATGGAGGGCGCCTTCCACGGCCGCACCCTCGCCACCCTGACCGCCACCGGCAACCCGAAGGTACAGCAGGGCTTCGCGCCGCTGCCCGAAGGTTTCCTGCGCGTGCCGTTTGACGACGTCGCCGCGATCGAGAAGCTCGCCGCCAGCCACGACGATATCGTCGCAATACTGGTGGAACCGGTACAGGGCGAGGGCGGTATCCGCGTGCCGGCGCCGGACTACCTGAACCAGCTGCGCGAACTCTGCGACCGGCACGACTGGCTGCTGATGCTGGACGAGATCCAGACTGCCAACGGCCGCAGCGGCAAGCTGTTCGCCTACCAGCACAGTGAAGGACTGTTGCCGGACGTGGTCACCACCGCCAAGGGGCTCGGCAACGGCGTGCCCATCGGCGCCTGCCTGGCGCGCGGCAAAGCGGCACAGCTGTTTACCGCCGGCAGCCACGGCTCCACCTTCGGCGGCAACCCGCTGGCCTGCCGCGCCGGCCTCGCGGTGCTGGAGACCCTGGAGGGCCACTGGCTGATCGAGCGCGCGGAGCAACTGGGTAACCGCCTGCTGCAGCAGCTGCGCCTGCAGCTGGCCGACTGTGCGGCGGTCAAAGACGTTCGCGGCCTCGGCCTGCTGATCGGCATAGAACTCGACCGCCCCTGCTCCGAGCTGGTGGAACTGGCCCGCGCGCAGGAACTGCTGATCAATGTCACCGCCGGCAATGTGGTGCGCCTGCTGCCGCCGCTCACCCTCACCGACGCGGAGTGCGAGCAGATAGCCACTATCATCAGTGCGCTGATTCAACAATTTGCCCGGGAAGAAGCCTGACATAAGAAGGGGAACAATTTATGGCCATCAGACACTTTCTCACCCTGCTGGACCTGTCGAGGGATGAACTGAAGGGCGTCATCGAGCGCGCCATCGAACTGAAGGCGCTGCGCGCCCAGGGCATCGCCACCGAGCCGTTCCGCGACAAGGTGCTGGGCATGATCTTCGAGAAGTCCTCCACCCGCACCCGCGTGTCCTTCGAGGCGGGCATGGCGCAGCTGGGCGGCAGCGCCCTGTTCCTGTCCCCGCGCGACACCCAGCTGGGCCGCGGCGAGCCGATCGAGGACAGCGCCCGGGTCATCTCGCGCATGGTGGACATGGTGATGATCCGCACCTTCGGCCACCACGTGCTGGAGCGTTTCGTCGAATACTCGCGGGTGCCGGTGATCAACGCCCTGTCCGACAGCTTCCACCCCTGCCAGCTGCTGGCCGATATCCAGACCTACGTCGAGCACCGCGGCAGCCCCGCGGGCAAGGTGGTGGCCTGGGTCGGCGACGGCAACAATATGTGCAACTCCTACATCAACGCCGCGCGCCAGTGCGACTTCGAACTGCGCATCGCCTGCCCGGAGGGCTACGAGCCGGACGCGGCGCTCGTCGCCGCCGCCGGCAACCGGGTACAGATCGTGCGCAAACCGGCGGACGCGGTGCGCGGCGCAGACTGGGTCGCCACCGACGTCTGGGCCTCCATGGGCCAGGAGACCGAACAGCAGGCGCGCCTCAAGGCATTCGACGGCTTCCTGGTCGATCACGAACTGATGAGCTGCGCCAACCGCGACGCCATCTTCATGCACTGCCTGCCGGCCCACCGCGGCGAGGAAGTCAGCGGCGAGCTGCTGGAAGACGAGAACATCTCCGTGGTCTGGGACGAGGCGGAGAACCGCCTGCACGCACAGAAGGCGCTGATGGAATTCCTGTTGGAGAACAGCAGGTAGCTGCTCACATTTCCACCAGCATTTCTTTGCTGAACAAAAAACGATCGCGGCCATGGGCGGATGGCCGCCCCGCCGCTCCTACAAAAAATACAAAAAAAAACTTCTCCCCGTAGGAGCGGCCCATGGCCGCGACCAATTCGCCGGGAGCGAATTGGGACGTCGAAGACGCCCGCGCGGCGGGTGAGCGCCATGGATGGCGCGCATCAGCGACACCTGATCAAACAACAACCAGCGATTAAATAAACGCCACCAGAACTGCACGTCCGAGTACCAGTTTGCGCAACGACTGAGCAATTCGAAATTGTTATTGCTGTGGTTAATTTAAAAGCCCATTACTATTAAAAAAAATTCTTAAAAACCCCAGGGGGCAAAAACCCCCTGTACAGCCTTTAACCACCCCCAGTAACGGCGGGCGCTGGCGCGAAAGTGGCCACTGACCTTCACCGCCTACCCACAATTTATCCACAAATAAACACAAAGTTATTCGCCTTGAATTGACCCTGCTACCGCATTATCTTGTAGCGCAGTCGAGGCGCCACCCCTATATATTGGGGTACAGGCCCAAAAGAGCCCCTAGCCGACGGGGCGAATCCGACGCATCGCCGCCATCGCGGCACGACAGTCAGGCACAGCTTTTCCAAGCGAATTCAGAGGTAAACAGGCGGAAAGGATAGTCCGCCGCAGGCACACGCCGGCAGACCTTCGGGGGGAACACCGGCGATTCAGCGGCCTGTCATTCAGTGGTAACCGGCAATGCCGCGGCGCCGCTGGTAAAACGATGGACCCGTTCCGCACCATGCCCGTCAATCGGGGGGCCACTCGGTCGAGTGGTTGCTGTTCAAGCGGACAGAAGCGGTAAAAAACAACAGTACAAATCTTGCGGAGATCTTCATGCACACAGAGACAGGGCGCTCTCAATCCGTGCCCACGGAAAACAACGGCACTTTCAAGGATCAGGCCAACGGCAGCACCACCCTCGCCGCCACCGCGCCGGGACAGATTCGCGTGATCAAGCGCAACGGCACCGTAGTGCCCTACGACGACAGCAAGATCTCCGTCGCCGTCACCAAGGCGTTCCTCGCCGTCGAGGGCGGCACCGCCGCCGCATCCAGCCGCATCCACGAGAAGGTGCAGGATCTGGTGGGCCAGATCAGCGCCACCTTCAAGCGCCGCATGCCCTCCGGCGGCACCATCCACATCGAGGAAATCCAGGACCAGGTGGAACTGGCCCTGATGCGCGCCGGCGAACAGAAGATCGCCCGCGACTACGTGCTCTACCGCGAGGAGCACGCCCGCCTGCGCGCCGAAAAGGAAAAACAGCAGAAAGCCGCCGCCCAGCCCGCCGAAGCGCACCCGAGCATCCGCGTCAAAATGGAAGACGGCACTCTGGTACCGCTGGACATGGAGCGCCTGCGCACCATCGTCAGCGAGGCCTGCGAGGGTCTGAAGGACGTAGACGGCGAGGCGATCCTCAAGGAAGCGCTGAAGAACCTCTACGACGGCGTTTCCGAAACCGACATCAACACCGCGCTGGTGATCACCGCGCGCACCATGGTCGAGCAGGAGCCCAACTACACCTACGCCACCGCCAGCCTGCTGTTAGACAAGCTGCGCAGCGAAGCCCTGCGCTTCCTCGGCGTGGCCGAGCGCGCGACCGCCCACGAGATGGAAGATCTCTACGCGGCCGCCCTGCCCGCCTACGTGGAAAAAGGCATCGAGCTGGAACTGCTGGACCCGGCGCTGGCCACCTTCGACCTGGAAAAGCTCGGCTTCGCCATCAAGGGCGAGCGCGATCACCAGTTCAGCTACCTGGGCCTGCAGACCCTGTACGACCGCTACTTCCTGCACAGCAACGACACCCGTTTCGAGCTGCCGCAGATCTTCTTCATGCGCGTCGCCATGGGCCTCGCCATCAACGAGGAAAACAAGAACGAGCGCGCGATCGAGTTCTACAACCTGCTGAGCTCCTTCGACTACATGAGCTCCACGCCGACCCTGTTCAACGCCGGCACCCTGCGCCCGCAGCTGTCCTCCTGCTACCTGACCACGGTGCCGGACGACCTGCACGGCATCTACGGCGCCATCCAGGACAACGCCATGCTGTCCAAGTGGGCCGGCGGCCTGGGTAACGACTGGACGCCGGTGCGCAGCCTCGGTTCCTACATCAAGGGCACCAACGGCAAGTCCCAGGGCGTCGTGCCCTTCCTGAAAGTGGCCAACGACACCGCCGTGGCGGTGAACCAGGGCGGCAAGCGCAAGGGCGCCGTCTGTGCCTACCTGGAAACCTGGCACCTGGACATCGAGGAGTTCCTCGAGCTGCGCAAGAACACCGGCGACGACCGCCGCCGCACCCACGACATGAACACCGCCAACTGGGTGCCGGACCTGTTCATGAAGCGCGTCTTCGAAGACAAGCAGTGGACCCTGTTCTCCCCGGCGGACTGCCCGGATCTGCACGACCTGTACGGCACCGCGTTTGAAGAGCGCTACGAGCACTACGAAAAACTGGTCGCCGAAGGCAAGCTGAAGCTGCACAAGAAAATCCGCGCGCTGGACCTGTGGCGCAAGATGCTGGGCATGCTGTTCGAGACCGGCCACCCCTGGATCACCTTCAAGGACAGCTGCAACCTGCGCAGCCCGCAGCAGCACGTGGGCGTGGTGCACAGCTCGAACCTGTGCACCGAGATCACGCTGAACACCAAGGCCAACGACGAGATCGCCGTGTGCAACCTGGGTTCCGTGAACCTGGCGCAGCACATCGGTGAGGACGGCAAGCTGGACCAGGAAAAACTGGCCCGCACCGTCAAGACCGCCGTGCGCATGCTCGATAACGTCATCGACATCAACTACTACTCGGTGGAGACCGCGCGCCAGTCCAACATGCGCCACCGTCCGGTCGGCCTGGGCCTGATGGGCTTCCAGGATGCGCTCTACAAGGCCGGCATCTCCTACGCCAGCGACGAGGCCGTCGCCTTCGCCGATACCTCCATGGAGGCGATCAGCTACCAGGCGATCTCCGCGTCCAGCGACCTGGCGGCGGAGCGCGGCCAGTACCAGAGCTACAAGGGCTCCCTGTGGAGCCAGGGCATACTGCCGCTGGACTCCATCCAGATACTGGCGCAGAACCGCGGCGAGCAGTTTATCGAACAGGACACCAGCTCCACCCTGGACTGGGACAGCCTGCGCGCGAAAGTGAAAAAGCAGGGCATGCGCAACTCCAACGTGATGGCGATCGCACCGACCGCGACCATCGCCAACATCACCGGGGTTTCCCAGTCCATCGAGCCGACGTACCAGAACCTGTACGTGAAATCGAACCTGTCCGGCGAATTCACCGTCGTGAACCCCTACCTGGTGCACGACCTGAAGGCCCGCGGCCTGTGGGACAAGGTGATGGTCAACGACCTCAAGTACTACGAGGGCTCAGTGCAGAAGATCGACCGCATCCCGGCGGACCTGAAAGCCAAGTACGCCACCGCGTTCGAAGTGGAACCGCGCTGGATCGTCGACGCCGCCAGCCGCCGCCAGAAGTGGATCGACCAGGCGCAGTCACTGAACCTGTACATCGCCGGCGCCGACGGCAAGAAGCTGGACCTGACCTACCGCATGGCCTGGTACCGCGGTCTGAAGACCACCTACTATCTGCGCGCCCTGGCTGCCACCACCACGGAGAAATCCACCGTGAACAGCGGCACCCTGAACGCGGTCAGCTCCGGTGCCAGCGCCCCGGCAGCGGCGGCCCCGGCAGCCAAAGCCTCAGCCCAACCGGAACCGGCCCCGGCCGCAGTGCCCAAGGCCTGCTCCCTGGACGACCCGGACTGTGAGGCCTGCCAGTAAGGCCTTATTCCCTAGCTCCCCTCTCGTATTTATGGGAGAGGGGCCGGGGGAGAGGGCCCGGGCCGCAAGGCCCACTGAACGGACAAAAGAACTCTCGGGGGAGAGCGTCGCAACCGCGCAAGCGGCCAAGACCATGCGCAGCGACCCCGGTCCACCCTGGCTTTCTTGGGGGAAAGACAGGAACACAAACAAAGGACCGGGCGTCGCCTGCCACCTACAGTGAGCGCCGAGCTATCACCTTGGAAGGCGCTCGGCAAAGGCAACAGTGCCGCCCCCCCTGGGCACGCCGAGCTCCAGCTCGGCAAAGGCGGCAAAGCCGCCCCTGGGACCGCCGAGCTACTACCTCGGAGCGCTGAAGGCTCCAGCTCGGCAAAGGCGGCAAAGCCGCCCCTGGACCCCGGACCAACCCCGGCATGACGAAGAATGGCAAACGCCAAAAAAAAATCGTCATACCGGCACAGCCCGGCATCCAGAAACAAGGGCACTGCGCCCTTCCCTGCCGCGATTCCCAACCCGGAATCACGCAGAGGATAAAAACAGCGTAATTATTCGACACAGAAAGAGAAAACGGATCAAAAGGGCCTAATATGCTGAGCTGGGACGACTTCGAAACACAGCCCAAAAAAACAACCAAAGCCGCCGAACCGCGACCGGCGCCGGAATCGCTGCACCAAGAAGTATCCGAATCCGCTGCCTCCTACGAGGCGCACAGCGCACCGGCGTCGCCCGCGGCCCAATCCAAAGCTGCTCCTGCGGAAACCACTTCCGCGGTTGAAGCGGCGCGGGCCGCAGTAGCCGACCTGGACCCGGCCCCGGGTCTGGAAGAACTGGAAATGGGTGCCGCCCGTATCCAGGTGGACGAAAAGCGCATCATCAACTGCCGCGCCGACCTGAACCAGCTGGTGCCCTTCAAATACGACTGGGCCTGGCAGAAATACCTGGACGGCTGCGCCAACCACTGGATGCCGCAAGAAGTCAACATGAACAAGGACGTGTCCATGTGGAAAGACCCCGAGGGTCTGACCGAGGACGAGCGTCGCATCGTGGAATACTCCCTGGGCTACTTCTCCACCGCCGACTCGCTGGTGGCGAACAACCTGGTGCTGGCCATCTACCGCCACATCACCAACCCGGAGTGCCGCCAGTACATCCTGCGCCAGTCCTTCGAGGAAGCCATCCACACCCACGCCTACCAGTACTGCGTGGAGTCCCTGGGCATGGACGAAGGCGAAGTGTTCAACATGTACCGCGAGGTTCCTTCAGTAGCCAAGAAAGCCGCCTGGAGCCTGTCGCACACCCAGTCCATCGGCGACCCGACTTTCAAGACCGGCACCCCGGAATCCGACCAGGAACTGCTGCGCAACCTGATCGCCTTCTACGCCGTCACCGAGGGCATCTTCTTCTACTGCGGCTTCACCCAGATCCTGTCCATGGGCCGCCGCAACAAGATGACCGGCGTCGCCGAGCAGTTCCAGTACATCCTGCGCGACGAGTCCATGCACCTCAATTTCGGCATCGACGTCATCAACCAGATCAAGCTGGAAAACCCGCACCTGTGGACCGACGCGTTCAAGCAGGAAGTGACGCAGATGATCCTGGAAGGCATGGAGCTGGAAGTGGCCTACGCCCGCGACACCATGCCCCGCGGCGTGCTCGGCATGAACGCCAACATGATGGAAGAATACCTGCACTTCATCGCCAACCGTCGTCTGAGCCAGCTGGGCCTGAAAGAACAGTTCCCGGGCGCCCAGAACCCCTTCCCCTGGATGTCCGAGATCATGGACCTGCGCAAGGAGAAGAACTTCTTCGAGACGCGGGTTATCGAATACCAGACCGGTGGTGCGCTTCAGTGGTAACAACCAAGAAGCAATAAGCAGGGACAACTACAAAAGTAGACGCTCACAGGAAGAGAGGTATTGAAAGCGGATGTATAGCTTTATACATCCGCTTTTTTTTTGGACTTAGAAGCCCGCGCTCCAAAATATAAAAACTTTTCACATTTTCTACCCCGCATAGTCAGTCATTTGCGAAAAGCATAAATCAAGAAAGGAGAACACATTGGCGATAAAGACAAGGAACTTGAGGGCCGCCGCGGCCAGGTCAAATCGTATCTCTGTAGCAAAATCGCTCAATGAAGCACTAGCCAAAAATAAGCAAACAGCATTTCTCTGCCATAGCCACAAAGATTATGAACTAGCCAAGGGCCTTCAAGTACTTTTAAAAGAAAATGGCTGGGACCTCTATATCGACTGGGAAGACAATGAAATGCCAGCTACACCCAACGACGAAACAGCAAGAAAAATCAAGTCTAAAATTCAAGCCACCGACTGGTTTTTGCTTCTTGCCACAAGCAACTCTGTCAATTCACGTTGGTGCCCATGGGAAATTGGCTATGCAGATGCGGTAAAGAATCACGAAAAAATTTTGATTGTGCCTACGGCAGATGACTACGGAAATTGGTATGGCAACGAATACCTTCAACTGTATAAAAAAATTGATGAAGGCTCCAACAAGATTACAGGAAAATCCGGCTACGCTGTTTTTGATCGCTCCTCCGGATCAGGCACCTGGATTGAGAACATAACACCGTAAAGACAACTGAATTTACTGAGATCAAGGAAATAATTTTGGCAACAGAAGAGCAAAAGAAACGACTGATAAGAACTTTATCAGAAGAGCTTCAAGAAAGAAATTTAGCGATATTTGCTGGGGCAGGACTTTCAGCGGCTGCCGGCTTTGTAAACTGGTCAGAACTTCTAAAGCCTATTGCCGATGATCTCGAACTAGATATTAACAGAGAAAAAGATAATCTTGTTTCTCTCGCTCAGTATCATTGTAATGAAAATGCCGCAAACCGAAGTCGACTAAACCAACTGCTAATAAGTAATTTTTGCAATGACAAAGAAGTAACAATAAACCATAAAATTCTTGCACGACTACCTATAGACACTTTCTGGACAACAAACTATGACAGACTAATTGAAAAAGCTATTTCCGAGACAGGCAAAGTGCCGGACATAAAATATAAAACTTCACAATTAGCTCATACAAAACCTAAGCGCGACGCAATCGTGTACAAAATGCATGGGGATGTTGAGCACCCAAGTGACGCCGTATTAACAAAGGATGATTACGAGCGCTATCACGTAAAAATGCAACCTTTTATAAATGCACTAAGTGGAGATCTAGTTTCAAAGACTTTTTTATTCTTAGGGTTTAGCTTTACCGATCCAAATCTGGACTACATTCTGAGCAGGGTCCGCGTTGCTTACGATAGCAATCAAAGACAACACTATTGCATTTTGAGACACATACAAGAATCAGACTGTGAAGACAATGTAGATTTCGAATACCAAAAGAGAAAACAGGCATTTTTTATTCGCGATCTGCTAAGATTTGGAATAAAGACATTCTTAATTGATGAATACGCGGAAATTACGAAAATACTTGAAGAACTTGAAGGCCATTATCGCCGCAATACCATATTCATTTCTGGAGCCGCTCATGAATATCACCCAAGAGGCCCAGAAGAATCAAATAGATTTGTCTTCAATTTAAGTAAATTAGTTATAGAAAACGATTTCAACATTGTTTCCGGATTTGGACTTGGAATTGGAAGTTCAGTTATTACAGGTGCTCTGGAAAACATATACATGAAAGGCGATACAATTCGCGACGAGCGATTGCTTTTACGCCCTTTCCCTCAACATCAATCCGGAACTAAAGATTTAAAAACCTTATGGACTGAATATCGCAAAGATATGCTTTCATTTTCTGGAATCGCTTTATTTTTATTCGGCAATAAATTTGAAAACGGAAAAATCATCCACTCCAACGGCATGCGTGAAGAATATGAAATTGCCAAGAAAAATGGTCAGTTTCTACTGCCCATCGGAGCTACAGGGTATATGGCGCTTGAACTATGGAACGAAGTAAATAAAGACTTCGAAGCAATAAATGGAATTCACCCTCAAGAAATTAAGTTACTATTCTCAGATCTGGGAGATAACAGCATTTCACTTGATGAAATACTTGAAAAGACGATAAAGCTATTAAAAATACTTAGGAAATAAAGGGATAAATCATGGCTAAAAAACCAATATTTTTCAGTTTCCACTATGCAAAAGATGCAATGCGCGTCCAGCAAATCCGAAATATCGGAGCACTAGAGGGCAACACTCCGGTCAATGCGAACGACTGGGAAACAGTTAAACGTGGGGGAGATCGCGCGATAAAAAACTGGATAGATGACAGCTTTAAATATAAGCGGTGCATAATTGTTCTCATAGGAGAGGAAACACATGATCGCCCTTGGGTAAGATATGAAATTGAGAAAGCATGGAATGATGGAAAGCCTATATTTGGGATATATATCCACAATTTAAAATGTCCCAGATTTGGAAAAAGTCGAAAAGGAATAAATCCATTTACGAAACTTAATTTCAAAGATGGCACAAAACTGTCAAGCGTAGTGAACTGCTACGATCCAAACCCAAATGACGCATATAACGACATCGCCAACAACATAGAATCATGGGTAGACAAGGCTATCCTTCAAAGGCAAAAAGTAATGGGGTAAGCCAATTGAAAGAGCTAGGAATCAAAGGGGTCAGAGTCATTGATTTTGACCCTGTTGACTTGATTACTCAGTACCTTGGGTGTCAGGCAGACGTTTTCTTTGCCAGAAATATCGTATGTCGTGCACCCTTGCCGGGGCGCTCGCGCACGGTCTTGACCTCGACTTCAAAGCCGGTCTTCTGCAGCCGGTGCACATACATGCTGTCGGGCCCCGCCGACCACACCGCCAACACGCCGCCTGGCGTCAGGCTGTTGTAGATACAGCTGGTGCCATCGAGGGAGTAGAGCCAGTTGTTGTCGCTGTGGGTCAGCCCCTCGGGACCGTTGTCGACATCCAGCAGCACGGCGTCGTAGGCATCGTCGTGCCTTTGCAGTAGTTCGCGTACGTCGCCGATATGGACCACGACGCGGCTGTCGTCCAGGGGCCGGCCGGCGCAGGCGCCCAGTGCCCCGCGGTTCCACTCCACCACCTCGGGGATCAGGTCGGCGACGATGACCTCTGCATCGTGCGGCAGTACCTCGAGGGCGGCGGCGAGCGTGTAGCCCATGCCCATGCCGCCCACGACCACGCGGGCGTTCTTATGCTGCTTCAGGTGGGCGCAGCCCAGCAGCGATAGCTCCCGCTCACTGTTGAAGCGGCGACTGTTCATCAATTCGCCGCGGGGGCCGCTCAGGGCGATGGAGAACTCCTGGTCGCGCTGGCGCAGCGTGAGTATGCCGCCGCCATTGGGAATCTGGGCGGTACCGAGTTCGATCCAGGGTTTCATAGCGTGTGCTCGCAGTGTGGCGGTGGAGAGAGGGCGAGCAATGTAACATAGAGCCTCGCCATATTGGTTGGCAGCGCGAGTGCAGTGAGTAAATAGGGTCAGATCAACTTTCTGACTTCAGAGCCAACAGAAAGCCGCAACTGCTGCGTCTTTAGCAGTTCACCGCGCGGCGCAAGATGCGTGGTAGCTAACGAGAGCCCAGTTGTATTTATCCGGGCTCTGTCGCTGTGTGAATCATCACACCGGCATACCGGCTTGGGCCAGCCCCAACGTCTATAATTGCCCACTTGTATCAGGCCAATTTTTTGGAGAGCGATCTCATCATGGAAGGCATCCTCGGGATACTGATCTTCATTGCAGATATCTACGCCATCATCAAGATCCTGCAAAGCTCGGCCTCTGGGCTCAAAAAGCTGATCTGGGTACTCATCGTGCTGCTGCTGCCGGTCATCGGCCTGATCGTCTGGTTCTTTGCCGGCCCCGGAGTCAAGGGACGCTGACCCTCCGGCGGAGCAGGCCTCAACTGAAATTCGTCTGATCGGTGCCCACTGCATCCGGCATGGGCAGCCAGATTCATTAGTGCGCCCCGCCTGGCTTTTTTGAAATTCAACGGGATGCAGCTACTTGCCTGCCGAACCACCATCCGTGAAGGCAAACAGCCTGCGCAGACCGAACCAGCCGCGTTTCCTTTTGACATCCACTGCATCGCCATTGCGCTGCTGATGAAACAGCTTGATCAGTGCCTCGGCTTCCTCTTCCTGGAACTGTAATGGCGCAAAATGTTGGTAGCCCCGGCTGCGGACAAACGCGCGCACAGCCTGCTCCACCGGAACATACTTCATGGACCAGTCGGCAAACAGGCGATTCGGTACGGTTTTCAGCGACAGAATGGTCACCTCGCGGTGCCGGGAATCGGCCGCGATACGCTGGTAGGTCTGGTTGACCGCCCGGCGATCCCCTTCGAGCGCCTGGAAAAAATAGCCATCGCCAAAGTACAGCACGCCGCCAATATTTTCATGGCTGTTATTGCGGCGGCTCTGCATCAGTATTCGGGCTACCGACGGTTCAACCCCCTGCTCTACCGGCGCAGGCCGAAACGCCGCCCGGCTGGCGTAGACCAGTCTTATCAATTCGCTCATCGTATTGTCCTGCAGGATCCCGGATTCAATGGTGTCTGATACGCAGGGATCGCATCTGTGGATCAGTGTGCCAGGCGGAAGATTGAAATGACCGCCTGAATCGCAGGGAGAGGGACGCTCGTCATGCTGATCCGGCTGTGACGCCTCCTATACTCCTGCAGGTGAACCTGGCGCTGAATGGTGGAATGGCCCAATGGCTCGACTTTTCCTGGGAATGGTCTTGGCGATACTGGCGGGATATGCGATGGCAATCGAAGAACCGGCGTACACAGTGACGGAACAATCCGGGCCTTTCGAGTTGCGTACCTACCAGCCCAAGATCGTGGCCGAAGTGGTGGTGGCGGGCTCGATGGAGGAGGCGTCGGGCACGGGGTTTCGATTACTGGCCAACTACATTTTTGGCAACAATACCTCGGGCAGCGGCGGCAGGGAGAAAATCCAGATGACCGCCCCGGTCAGCATGGCGCCCCGCTCGGAAAAGATCAGCATGACGGCGCCGGTCAGCCTGCAGGAGATCGGCGGGCGGTGGCGCGTCTCCTTCGTGATGCCGAGCAGTTACAGCATGGAAACCCTGCCCCGCCCCAATAACGCCGCTGTGACGCTGCGCCAGATTCCCGAAACCCGCTATGCGGTGATCCGCTTCTCCGGGCTTGCCGGTGCGCAGCAGGTCGCACAAAAAACATCGGATTTGCAGGCCTGGCTCACTGAGAAAGGCTTGCGTGCCACCGGGGCGCCGGAACTGGCGCGCTATAACCCACCCTGGACGCTGCCGTTCCTGCGCAGAAACGAGATCATGGTGGAGTACTGGTAGTGCTGAGTTCCCCCTAAGCAGTTGCCACCCTAGCCCGTCGGCAGCCTGCCTTGTGGCAGCGGCATGGCATCTGCAGACTTTTCCGCGCTCTCCTCCGGCGCGATCAGGCTGACGATCTGCCAGTCGGCCTTGAGCGCAAATTCGTGTGAGACCGTATAGATGTGGATCTTACCCTGCGGGTCCAGCGCATAGAGTCGCGTGGCGCGGTTGCCGTAGGTTTCCCGGTAATCCTCGATGGTGAAGGTCTCCGTGAGGCGCGTGGTCCTGATAGTCGCACCTTTCGCCACCAGACTGGCGAGGCGGCTGTAGGTGGCGCTCTCGGAAAACAGCTCCAGTTTCCTGGCGTATTCTTCCGATACTTGGTGGCTGGCCCGCTCCTCCTGGGCACCCTGGCTCAGTCCGAGCACCGAGCCTTTGCCCAGCAGGTGCTCGAAGTGATAGGTCACCAGTGGATTGAGCTGCTTGTAGGGCGACAGCACCAGCACCTTGCCCACCGTGGAAAGGTCCATGGTCAGGCTTGCATGCTCCGAGATCGGATTGCCGTAGTAAGTGGGGATACCTTCCATGCGCGCCTCGCGTATTGCATCCCAGTTGGTATCCGCAACGATGACGGGAACCTCCTTGTCCATCAGGTCCTTGGCCAGCAACCGCGCGAACCTGCCGCCGCCGAACAGCAGGTAACCGTTGGGATAGGGGGCGCGCACGTCCAGCAGTTTGGCGATGGTCTTGGAGGTCAGGCTCTGCAGCACGACGGTGACGATGATCACCAGGAACACCATCGGCACCAGCAGTTCGGATTTTGCCAGCCCGAGCGCATCCAGTTTCAGGGCAAACAGCGCGGACACTGCGGCGGCGACGATGCCGCGTGGCGCGATCCAGCTCAACATGGCCAGCTCGCGCCAGTTCAGCCCCGACCCGGGTGATGACAGGAACACGGACAGCGGCCGGGCGACGAACATGATCGCCGCCAGCACCACTAGCGCCCCCCAGCCCAGCTGTGCCAGCGTGAACAACTCCACCCGCGCCGCCAGCAGGATGAACAGCGCCGAAATCAGCAGCACGCTGAGGGTTTCCTTGAACTCGAGGATATCGTCGACATCCAGGTCCTTCATGTTGGCCATCCAGATGCCCATCACGGTCACCGTGAGGAGGCCGGATTCATGGGTCATCAGATCGGAGGCGGCGTAGGCACCGAGCATCAGGGTGAGCACCGCGGTATTGCGCAGGTAGTGCGGTACCCAGTTGTTCCTGAGCAGCGTGCCGAGGAAAAAGCCCATCAGTGAGCCAAGCCCGAAACCGATCGCCACTACCTTCAGGAAAATCACCAGGGTGTGCTCAACGGCATCCTGCGCGGCAACAACGTATTCGTATACCAGTACCGCCAGCAGGGCGCCGATGGGATCTATAACGATACCCTCCCAGCGCAGGATGTTGGAGATGCGCGTATTGGGGCGCACCGAACGCAACATCGGTACGATGACCGTGGGCCCGGTAACCGTGACAATGGCACCGAAAAGCGCGGCCAGCTGCATGGGCATGCCGAGCACATAGTAGGCGGCAGGCGTGGCAATCAGCCAGGTCACCAGGGCACCCAGTGTACACAGATTGCGCACCATGACGCCGTGCCCGGCGAGGTCGGAAAACTTGAGTGTCAGCGCCCCCTCAAACAGGATGATCGCGACCGCCAGTGACACGAGCGGGAACAGCAGGTCGCCGAACAAGGCATCCGGATCGAGAACGCCGGTCATAGGCCCGAGCGCCAGCCCGGCCAGCAGCAGGGGCAGGATCGCCGGCAGCTTGAGCATAAAGGCCAGGTACTGACAAGCAATCGAGACGATGCCCACCATCACCAGCAGGGCCATTGGGTTCGAGAGGATTTCTTCCATAGTGCGGATTAGCCGACTGCAAACCGTATCTGGGCGCGACAGTATAAACTAGTGAACCGCGCGCATAATTCAATGACCCGGACACAATGCCATGCGACACCTGCTGACCGCCCTCTCACAACGTTAGCCTGTTGTTCACGGAGGTTACTGCGACATGCCGAACACGCGAGTCAATGGCGTTGATCTCTACTACGAATGTCACGGAAAAGGCCAGCCACTGATGTTGATCGCCGGCCTTGCCAGCGACTCCCTGAGCTGGCAGCCGGTAGTGGAAGAACTCTCTCAGCATTACCTTGTCATCCTTCCGGACAACAGAGGTTCGGGTAGAACAACGCCGCAGGATATCGACACAAGCATTGAGCAGATTGCCGGCGACTGCATGGCGCTGCTCGACTATTTAGAGCTGCCATCCGCCAGCCTGCTCGGGCATTCGATGGGCGGCTTTGTGGCACTGGATTGTGCCATCCGTTATCCAGCACGTGTTTCCAAATTGATCCTCGTGGGGACGTCTGCGTCTAATTCAGACAGGAACAACATCTTATTTCGCGATTGGGTTTCCTATCTGAAATCGGGAATGGATGCTGAACTTTGGTTTCGCAACCTGTTTTACTGGATATATTCCAAGCGCTTCTTTGAGAATAGAGAAACATTAGAGAGTGCAGTGCGCCTTGCCATCGAGTACCCCTACCCGCAAAGCGAAACGGCGTTCGAAAAACAAGTCACTGCCATCAGTGCGTTTAATTGCCAGGCAATGCTGTCGGGCATTCGGGCAAAGACCTTGATAATCAACGGCACAGAGGACCTGATATTTCCCCCAGGCGATAGCATTGCGGTTCTGCAGGCGATCCCGAGTACCAGTGTCTGTCTTGTCGAGGATGCGGCCCATACCATACATATGGAAAACCCCAGGGCGTTCACGGATTGTGTCTTGCAGTTCCTGGACAAAAAATGAGGGCAAATGAGGGCAAAGGACACAAGTAACTCGTGTCATTGGAACGAATATCCTCGCAAAATATTGACCCGCCTGGCTAATCCTGCAGCAATCTAAATCGCCCTTCCCGTCACTATTTCGTTTACACTTCGGGCGTCAATCATTCCCGTTGTCGGAGTCACCATGAATCAGTCTGATAGTCGCAACTGGCTGGACACATTACCCGCGGCCTTCCAGGCCTATCGCAATGGCCGCAGGCTGGATGAAGTGGAATGTATCGTTCCCGACCTGAACGGCATGTCCCGCGGCAAGGCGATGCCGCTGAAGAAGTTTTCACCGGACACGCCGATCTTCCTGCCGATTTCCATTTTCTACCAGACCATCACCGGCCAGGATGTGGAGATGGACATCGTCAACCAGTGGGCCGAGAGCGACATGGTGCTGGTGCCGGATATGTCGACGGCGATGGCGGTGCCCTGGGCCAAGCAGGCCACGCTGCAGATCATTCACGACCTGCAGGACCTCGAAGGCAAGCCGATTTTCTGTGCACCCCGGAATATCCTCAAGCACGTGATCGGCCTGTATGCGCAGCGCGGCTGGAGGCCCGTTGTCGCGCCCGAGCTGGAGTTCTACCTGACCAAGCCAAATATCGACCCCAATGAACCGATACAGCCGCCCGTCGGCCGCAACGGACGCTCCGGTACGGCGCTGCAGTCCTATTCGATGTCGGCCGTCGATGAATACGGCCCGGTGATCGATACCATTTACGACTATGCCGAGGCCGCCGGCCTGTATATCGACTCGGTGATCCAGGAGGATGGCGCGGGCCAGGTCGAGTTCAACCTCACCCACGGCGATCCCCTGCTGCTTGCAGACCAGGTCTTCTACTTCAAACGCATCATCAAGGAGGCGGCCCTGAACAACGGCATGTTCGCCACCTTTATGGCCAAGCCGATGCGCGACCAGCCCGGCAGCGCCATGCATGTGCACCAGAGCGTGGTGGACATCGCCAGTGGGCAGAATATCTTCTCCGATGCGCAGGGCAATGCCACCGACCTGTTCCGGTACTTTATCGGCGGCACACAGAAACACCTGAGCGAAGTGATGCCGTTTATCGCACCGAACGTCAATTCCTACCGGCGCTTCGAATCGGAGGCCAATTCCAGTGCGCCGACCAACCTCGCCTGGGGCTACGACAACCGCGCCACCGGTCTGCGGGTACCCCACTCCGGGGCCCAGGACCGCCGCCTGGAGAACCGCGTGATCGGTGTGGACACCAATCCGTACCTGTCGATCGCCGCGAGCCTGGTGTGCGGTTACCTGGGGATGGTGAATCAAATTGAGCCGGGCCCACCGGCGGAAGGTGAGCTGGATGACGAGCAGCAGGCCGAATCAGATATTCCCACTACCTTCGATCAGGCGCTGCGTCTCTTTGCCCGTGCGGAGGAGATTCAGCAGGCGATCGGCAGGGACTTCTGCCGGCTGTACGCGGAAGTCAAAAAGGAAGAGCTGCGCCAGTTCCACCGCGAGATCTCGCCGTGGGAGCGCGAGCACCTGTTGCTGAATGTGTAAATACTGAATGTGTAAATAATGGGATCGGGTAAAGGTTTTGACGCATTAATCATCAAAAAATCTACCTCCCTTCCTCCGCCATCCGGGCAGGTCCACCATAGGCTGGCCGGCACACGCTTTTGGCACCGTTGAATTGGATGGTCGGCGAATCAGCAGCGGGGAATTCACATGGTGATCGGCAAACTGAGCAGGTATATTGGCAGCGATTTCCGGCTTCGAAACCAGGAGAGAACAATGACAACCCAATTCCGAAAATTAATCTGCTGTCTGGTAGTTCTCGCCGTCCATATTCCCGCTTCCGCTGATTCATCCCCACTGATAATTCGCAATGTCGCGGTCGTTAATATTGAGAAAGGCAAAATAGAAACCGATAAAAATGTCTACGTAGATGGCGACAGAATCCATTCTGTCACGGATGTGGGGGCTGCCCTTCCTGATACCCCGGCTGAGTTAAGGGTCGTCGACGGGACCGGTAAATATCTGATACCCGGACTTTGGGATATGCATACGCATATTGCCTCGGACACCATCAGCAGAAAGTCTGTTCTGCCCGTCTTTATCGCCCATGGTGTCACCGGCATTCGCATCATGCTCGGCGATTGTCCGGCACCCTGCGCACAGTACGATGCTCCCATCGAGACCATTCGCCAGTGGCAAACAGATATTGCAGCCAACTCGCAGGTCGGCCCCAGACTGTCAGCTGCGAGCTTTACGGTCGGCTCAGCGCACCCCGATACGGAAAAGACGGATCCCTGGCGACCCAGTACGCCGGAAGAGGCCAGATCGTTTGTGGAGATGGAGGCGTCTCGTGGTGTCGATATGATCAAGGTCCACAACCTTGTCTCCCGACCGGTGTATTTCGCGTTGGCCGAGGCTGCGGAGGCGCACCGCCTGGACCTTGTGGGCCATGTGCCCCAATCTGTCACTGCCTCCGAAGCGGCCCGTGCGGGCCAGAAATCCATTGAACACCTGTTCGGCGTGCTGGAAGAGTGTGCAGGAAGCTCAACCGCGGAACGCGCCCGACTCCGCAAACAGATGGCCGGCGACACAGATACGGCCTATCAAGCCGTAAAGGAAATGGCCCGCCTCTATGATTCCGAGCAGTGTCACTCGCTATTCACTACCTTTGTCGAAAGTGAAACCTGGCAGGTCCCGACGCTGGTTATCTTCAATCATGAGCGGGCCCACTCCTGGCCAGACAACCCGAACAATCGCTACATCGCCGAGCCACTTCGCACAAAGTGGAAGGACTGGCAGCAATGGGAACTGGAATTCTTCGGCGCATCCCCGGATTCCTCATGGCTCAGAACTGCGCTCGCCAGGATCACTGACGAGATGCAGGCCGCTGGCGTGGGGATACTGGCCGGAACTGACGCCAACTGGTGGGGGATTTACCCTGGATCCAGCTTGCATGAGGAGCTGGAATTGTTGACACGTGCGGGCCTCTCACCAGCAGAGGCGCTGCGTAGCGCCACCCTCAACCCGGCCATCTACTTCGGCCGCGCAGATGAACTCGGCACCGTAGGCGCAGGCAAGTACGCTGACCTCGTGCTTCTCGATGCGAATCCGCTTGAGGACATCAGGAATACCCGCAAGATCCATTCCGTCCTGTTCAGTGGCCGGGTCTACGGGCGGCAGAAGCTGGATCAGCTGCTCAGCCAGGCGGAACGTTTTGTCGCAAATGAAAATACCGGGATCAGAGCAAAACTTTGACTCCATTTTCCATAGCAAACTCCCCAACGCCATTAAATAGATTTGGGAAGAACTGAGGCGGCACTGGCGAACAATGCCCACTACCCGCATATGGCCAAGCCGCGCCTGGTGTATATATCCCACGCTACGGAATTGGGCACCGTTTATACCAGGGCAGAGCTGCAGGGCCTGTCGGATATCTGCACGGCCAACGACCTGCTGCTGATGCTCGACGGTGCACGTTTGGGCGTCGCACTGACGGCCGCCATCAGCGATCTGACGCTCAATGACATCGCCGAGCTCACGGATATCTTCTGGATCGGCGGCACCAAGGCGGGCGCACTGCTCGGCGAGGCGATCGTGATCCCCGACGGGCAGCTGGCCCATGAATTTGCCTTTCATATCAAGCAGCGCGGCGGTGGCGGGGCTGGCGCCGCATACCGACCCCGTCGCGGCCCTGCGGCAATCCGGCAACAGGTAACCGTCACCTGCCGCGCGCTGCCTGATTAGCTCGGCCGGGCATATCGGCGCCGGGCCGATATCCGGGCAATGTGCCGTTCAGCTGATATTCAGTTCTAAACTGTACTCTGGTTCCAGTTGATGGTTGCCGAATTCACGGGAATCACGCCCTACGGGCACGGGCCCTTGCCCTCCCCCGTGCCAGCCCCACGCCCGCTGCGGCGGGGCCGATACCGGGCTCAGACCTGCCCGACCGTGTGGGCCGGTGGGTTTTTCCGCGGGAAGATCGCATGAATAAGAAACCGCTGTTGCTGCCAATTCTCTTCCTGACCGCCACCACGGCGGGTTGCAGTCTCGCTCCCTACCAGCAGCCACCCCAAGAACCCGCTCCGCCAGGCGCCTACGCCCCAGTCCGGCCAGACACAAAGCAGGTGAAGGACGAGATCTACGCCCAGTACCGGGAGTGGAAAGGCACCCGCTACCGGCTGGGCGGCCTGAGCAAGCGCGGCATCGACTGCTCCGGGCTGGTCTACGCCACCTACCGCGATCGGCTCGGCATAGAGCTGCCCCGCACCACCGAGTACCAGGCGCAAATCGGCAACGGCATCAAGCGCAGCGAGCTGCGCGCCGGTGATCTGGTGTTCTTCAGGACCGGGCGCAAAGTCAGGCACGTCGGCATCTACCTGGAGGACAACAAGTTTTTCCATGCCTCAACCTCAAACGGCGTAACAATTTCGAGGCTGACCGATTACTATTGGCGAGACAAATACTGGCATGCGCGCAGACTGGACCTGGATGCCTATCCTGATCCGCTGGGGAAATAGCTCTAAAATTCCAAGGCATACCGTCTGGACCCGTGCCCCGGCCTTATCCGCAAGTTAAAGAACAACACAAACGATGAACAACGAAGACCTGGAGGCCATACTCGGCCTGAGCACCGAAGAGCGCTTTGAATACTTCCTGGACCTGGTCGGCGAGGAGCGGGAGGTCTGGATACTGGTCAACAGCCAGGAGCACTTCCTGAAACTCCATTCAGAAGAAGACGACTTCGAGTACCTGCCGGTCTGGCCGGCTGCGGATTTCGCCGCGGCCTATGCCGGTGGCGACACCGACCTCAAGCCCAGGGGCATCCCCCTGCCCCAGTTCCTGAAGAAATGGCTTCCGGGACTGGACAAGGACGGTATCGAGGTCGGCGTATTCCCCGGTGCGGACAAGAGCGTCTGGATCACCGAGCCCGCAGAGCTGGAACAGGACCTCCGCGATGAGCTGTCCCGCTTCTGAGGGCAAAATGCCCCCTTATTTACCAAAAACAAAACCTGATGAAAGACCTCGATGACCACAAGAAAGTCGCCGTCCTGATTGACGCCGACAACGCCCAGTACTCCAAGGTCAAGGCGATCCTGGATGAGATCTCCGCGCACGGGCATATCGTCATCAAGCGCGCCTACGGCGACTGGTCCAGCGACAACCTGAAGAACTGGAAAAAGTCGCTGAACGAGCTGGCCATCCAGCCGGTGCAGCAGTTCGCCTATACCACCGGCAAGAACTCCACCGATGCGTCGATGATTATCGATGCGATGGACCTGCTCTATTCCAAGCGCTTCGATGCCTTCGCCCTGGTCTCCAGTGACAGCGACTTCACCAAGCTGGCCTCCCGTCTGCGCGAGTCCGAGATGTTTGTGTTCGGCGTCGGCGAGCGCAAGACGCCGATCTCCTTCCGCAACTCGTGCGACGACTTTATCTTTACCGAGAACCTGGGCGGCGACGAGGCAATCGTCAGCAAGGCCGCCAGCGGCGCTAAAAAGACCGAGGCCAAGAAGCCGCTCAACGATCCCGCCGAATTGACGCCACTGCTCACCAAGGCCTGGGAGCAGTACCAGAACGACGACGGCTGGGCGGACGTCTCCGTGGCGGGCAGCTTCGTGAAGCGCTCCATGCCCGACTTCGACCCGCGATCCTACGGCTCGGCCAAGTTTTCCCAGCTTTTCGACAAACTGAAAAACGCATTCGAAATCAAGAAGAGCAAGGAGAAAGGCAGGGGCAACCTTATCGCCTATCGCGTCAAAGACCGCTAGCAGAGTACCGCTAGCCGGGATCTTTACTCCCGCCTGCCCCTTCGCAGGGGCGCCCCGCGACTGGGGGCGCCACAGACTAGCGGGCAAGCGCCTGACGGGGCACCACATTTGCGCCAGCGCCAACCGACAAACCACACAGCCAGCGCAAGCCATTTACCCGCCGGATTACCTCGTAGCCACCGGCACAGCCCAGCACGGTCAGCCCCAGCAACAGCGCCGCCTCGAGCCCCGTAGGCAGTGCGACGGGCTTCAGCCACCAGGCGAAGACGATGATCAGTGTCTGGTGCAGCATGTACCACGGCAGTATGGCCGGGTTGGCGTAGCGGAGCACCGGGCTCGGGCGGTTGAGGTAGAAGCCGGCAAAACCCACCACACAGAAGATCCACGCCCAGTGATTCAGCGCCACCACCGCGCCGACCAGCAGCCGCACGCCCAGGTGCGCCCCGAAACCGGCCTCGAGTGCCGGAAAGGCGCCGTTGCGATCGGCCAGTATCAGCAGGTAGCTGGCGATGGCGAGGCACAGGAACAGCCGGCGCCGGTCGATCACGAACTGCCACCAGCGCGGCTGCAGGGCGAACAGGTAGCCGAACACGAACACCAGCAGGTAGCGCCCGTGGTTGTACCAGTCGTCCAGCAGCGCGTGGGTCACCGGGAAGCGCCCGCGCAGGAACAGCCACACCAGCATCAGCGCTACAACCGCCGCACCAATGGCCACCGGCGGCGGCACCCGCTGGAAGGCACTGCCCCGCCCCAGCCGGTTCAGCGGTCCGGCGAACAGCAACAGCAGCAGGCTGTACAGCCACAGGTAGGGCAGGAACCAGAGGTGGTTCCAGGTCAGCAGGCCGATGGGCGTGTGGTGCTCGGTCAGCAGCTCGGTGCGCGGGTTGATGTACTGGCTCCAGAAGCGGAAGTAGCCCGACTCTATCAGGTCCTGGCTGAGCGCCTCGATATAGACCTGCGGCACCACGATGACGAACATGCCGAACAGCAGTGGCACCAGTAATCGCCGGCTGCGCAGCCGCGCCAGGTGCAGGCTATTTTGGACACCACCGCCCCGCCGCTGCACCAGGGCCAGCGCCATCGCCGAAATAAAGAACAGCAGCGACATGCGCCAGGGCGACGTGAGCATCATCAGGTTCTGCAGCCACACCCAGGTCTGGTCGCTCTTGATATGCCAGCCCCAGTCGGCGACATAGTACATGCCCAGGTGGTACAGGATCAGTACCGCAAATGCGAGAGTGCGCAGCCAGTCGATGTCGTATCGACGCTCCGTGCCGGCTTGTGTCATGATTTTACTCCGTCGGTTGTCGTTGGCCGGCATTCTGGCAAATCCTCTGCCGACGGGGTGCAGATAAGGCCATCCCGACCGCGCCGGGGGACAAACGGTGGTTGGCAGGGATGAAAATACTCAGAAAACTCGAAGCTGTGGACCTGGCGGGATGAACATCGAGCGACAGTATCAGGCGAATACCCGGGCGGCAACATGGGTCGAGCGGTTTGACCGCCGCCGGACCCTGTACATCTACCTGGCGCTGGCCGCTTATCTTTTCGCCAACAACACGATCAATGCAGCGTCCGTGTGGACGGAGCACAACCGCGACGGTGTGGCCGATATCCAGCTGTGGGAACCCTTCGCCTGGGAGTACACCAGCGCCCTCAGCACCCTGCTGCTGTTCCCCTTCCTGCTGTTCGCGTTCCGTCACAACCCGCCCCGCCTGACCGGCTTCGGCCGGCAGCTCGGCTGGCACCTGCTCGCAACCCTGCTCTTTGCCGCGGCCCATGTGTCGCTGATGGTGCTGATGCGCGAGCTGCTGTACGCGCTCGGCGGCGGCAACTACAGCTTCGGTCCCTGGCTGAGGGAATTCTGGTATGAATACCGCAAGGACGCCTGGGGCTATGCGGTCTTCTTCTGTCTGTACCTCGCATTTCGGCTCGCCTACAGCCGCCTGAAAGGCGAGGCCAGCCTGATCGCGGAGAATGAGCCGGCGGCCAATGCGGCCGCGGAACAGGTTGGACAACAGAAGGTGCCGGAGCACTTCCTGGTCAAGAAACTCGACAAGGAGTTTCTGGTGCGCGTGGCGGATATCGAGTGGATCGAATCCGCCGGCAACTATGTCAACCTGCACAGCCGCGGGCGTATCTACCCAATGCGGGGCACCCTGACGACGATTGCCGAACGCCTCGCCCCGGCCGGCTTCAGCCGCATCCACCGCGGCCTGGTGGTCAACCACAACGCCATTGAACATATCAGCATCCAGCCCAGTGGCGACGGCGAGGTGCAGCTGCAGTGCGGCAAGCAGCTGAATCTCTCGCGCAGATACCGGGACGCCTTCAAGCAGGCCCTGGCCTGAAAGGCAGGCGATGAGAATCACCCTGCTGACCCACGAGCGCGAACTCCAGCGCAAGACCAACACCGGCGCGCTGGCCCTGGAGTACTGCGGGGATATGGTGAAGCGCCTGGTCTGGGCGCGCCGCGAGCCGGACCCGGCACTGCTGGAAAGCATCGAGCGCGGCGAGGCGGCACTGGTTTACCCCGGCGGGGATGCGACGCCCGAGCGGCTGGAGGATTTCGCGCATGTGATACTGATCGATGCCACCTGGCAGGAAGCGCGCAAGATCTACAACCACAGCCCCTACTTACAGGCGGCGCCACGAGTAGCCATCGCAACACATGCCGAATCCAGCTACCGCCTGCGGCGCAACCAGCCGCAGGGCGGCCTCTGCACCGCCGAGTGCGTGACTGAGATACTGCACCGACACGGCGAGCATACTGCGGCCGATCGGCTGGCAGCCGCGTATGTGCACTTCAACCAGACGCCACATGCGCACGTTGAAAAGGAGCCAAGATGACGCAGCGCATTCTGATTGCCACCATTTTCCCATCAAACTGAAGCTTCGATCGCGACAACATTTTCGCCGGACGCGAAGACCGCTGCGAAGCCGCCGCCGGCGGTACGGAATTTGGTGCGCCGCCCCGGAAACAGACGGGCACTGGTCGGCAGCCGCTCGCCGTCGTACACATAGGCGCGCATATCGAACTTCAGCGGTGCACCCCCATCTCCAGATAGCGCTGCGCCGCGGGGACGTGGGCCTGCGCCAGATAGTCGCGCCGCGGCAGCAGCTCCCGCCATATGCTGCGGGCGATCTTGTCGCCGCGGTAGCTGGTCTTGCCGCCAGGCAGTGGCCAGAGGAAAACGAATGTCGAAAGCTTTTCCTGCGTCCACCATTTCCCGATCGCTTCATAATTCAAAAAATTAAAGAAAGAACATAATACGTACGCCATACAGCCATTCTTCGTATCGGAGCTAACCTACACTTCTCCTGCCTGATTAAAAAACAATCAGTCTGATTTCCTAACAGACTCAAATAGATGCCGGGCAAAAATCTGGTGCCATGAGGAGCTGGTCGATTACCCCAGGCACGACCGGTCAAACGAAGCAACGAGAGGTTCTCCGCCAGAGAGCCAGAGGAATCAAGGTCTTGGAATAGGTAACTATCACCACAGAAGTAGCCAGCCAATGAAAACTGAACTACCCATGCGGTACCGGCCTGACATCGACGGATTACGCTCTGTAGCCGTACTACTCGTGTTAGTTTTTCACTTTAAGATTCTCGATCTGGGCAAGGCTGGCTTTCTTGGTGTTGACATTTTTTTTGTTATTTCCGGCTACCTGATTACGCAGATACTTTACAAACAGATCCAAAACAACAATGGCAGAATCGACTTCAGAAAATTCTATTTGGCCAGAATTCGCCGACTTGCCCCAGCGCTATTCGTCACCCTTGCCCTTACACTGATCGCCGGACATATCTTTCTTCTTCCAGAGCATTTTTCCGACCTGGCCAAAGAAGTTATTTATGCGCAAATCTATGCGTCAAATATCTATTACTGGCAAAACATAAATTACTTTGGATTGCACGCCGACTCGACCACACTACTGCACACCTGGTCCCTCGCATTAGAGGAGCACTTTTACCTGGTATTTCCGCTGTTTATCTTTACGATATTCCTGTTCTCCAGAAAGTATTTCTGGCTACTTTTTTTACTTGCCGGCATTTTCTCTTTTCTGCTGAACATTTACTTCGTCAACATAAAGCCTGAAGCGACCTTCTACCTAATGCCGACGCGCGCCTGGGAGTTCATCCTGGGAGGAATGATGGTCATTTTTTCCAAAACCAGAAAGGCCACCTCACCTTTCTCAAGAGCAGCCTCAAGTGAAGCTTGCGCCGCAATCGGCACCTGCGCCATTGCCGCCGCCATTGTATTCTACTCCGACGAAATACAGTTTCCCGGTTACTATGCCCTGTTACCAACCGTCGGGGCAGCACTGATAATCCATGCGGGCACATTCCGAAACTCATCGATCACCAAATTGCTCAGTGGGCGCCTTCCCGTCTATATTGGCAAACTATCCTACTCCCTGTATCTGATTCACTGGCCAATCAATATTTTTGCCGCCTACCAACTCGGCGAAAGCTACACGATAGAGTGGCGTATTCTATTTTTCCTGCTGACATTCCTGATCGCCATTGCGATGTTCCACCTAGTGGAGAATCCAACGAGAAAAATCTCCATAGAGGCTCACCCCAAGCGTATCGCCTGGGGCTATGTCACCGGACTGGCCGGCACCGTGATATTCAGCACTGCCGTCGTGACAGGAAATGGTTTGCCGTCCAGGTTCAGCGATGCAGCCCAACTGCTTGCCAACTACAGTACAGATATCCCGCCGGACACGCCTAAGTGCCAACCTGAGACCACCAGAAAATTTGACAAAGCTGATTTCTGTCAAGTGGGTGAAATATCACAGGCACCGACCTGGGTCATGATTGGCGACTCTCATGCCTGGGCCCTGAAGAGAGCATTTGATATCTGGCTGAAGCGCCGGGGAGAATCCGGGTTATTCATCTTCAGGCACTCGTGCCCCCCTTTGGTAGGCCTGGCGCTGTTCAAGGCCAGGGGTCAATGCCGGCTTTTCAATGAAAGAGCTTATGAATATATCTACAACGACCAATCAATACGAAACGTTGTTCTGGCTTCAACCTGGATACAGGCGAGGCGCTCATTGACCCTGGATTCCGACAGAAGATCAGAACCGGGAGAGTCTCTGGCCATTTTTTCTCGCGCCTTTACCCAGTCGATTGACAACCTCCACAACAGGGGAAAGCATATCTACATATGGGGACCGGTTCCGGGGGCGAAAGACAATGTCCCACTGCGCCTGGCGAAAGCTACAAATCCTGCAGTGGAAGCAAAAGATCTGGCGTTCACCTTCAGCGAATATCTGGAAAGATATGCGTTTTTCTACGACGCATTAGAACTCAGCAAGAGCAAGATATCCGGGATTATCAATCCTTCCAAGGAGCTTTGCAGTGACGGCGAAGTTTGTCACGTAACGATAAACAATTTGCCCGCCTACTCCGATGGCGATCACCTGGCCTATTCATGGAGTGATTACTGGGCCAATGTGATTGAGAATCAGCTTTCCGGAAAGCTGTAGAATCCACGGCCTCCGCCATCTTCCGGCTTCATTCCGACACGCCTGCAGCGGCCATGTTCCAATCCATCTGAAGCTCAGGTCGCGGCAATGTCTTCGCGGGGTGCAAAGACCGCGGCGAAGCCGCCGCCGGCCGTGCGGAAATTGGTGGTCTGCCCCTGATACAGGCGGGCACTGGTCAGCAGCCGCTCGCCGTCATACACATAGGCGCGCACATCGAACTTCAGCGGTGCACCCTCCAACTCCAGATAACGCTGCGCCGCGGGCACATAGGCCTGTGCCAGATAGTCGCCCCGCGCCAGCAGCTGCTGCCACACACCGCGGGTGATCTTGTCACCGCGGTAGGTGGCCTTGCTGCCGTAGCCGCTGAACGGCTTGAAGAAGTACTGCTTGCGCTGCGCCCACAGCTGTTCGGCATTGTCAGCGCTGAGCGGTTGCGCGGCCGGCACCGATTCCCGCAGGGCCGCGCGGGTCTGCGCGTCCACCCCTATGCCGGCCAGCCACTGGTCGTCACCGAGGCGGATCAGGTTGCGCTTGTTGGCGTAGAGCAGGTGGTGGCGGGGACTGGGCGTGACCACCGCCGCATCCGCCAGATAAGCGTCGCGCAGCGCACGGCTTTGCGGCTCGCTCAGGGAGAAATCCGTGAGCCGGTTGTAGACGAGGTCGAAGGCCCGGCCGTGCAGGCGCAGGCCGCTGCCGTCGAATTCCAGCTGCGCGGGCGCGGCTATCTCGCACTCCAGGCCCAGTTCGCGAAACCAGTTGCGAAACAGCAGGAACTCCGGGTACAGGTACTGCTGCTCGGGCCGCTCGTCGACGATCAGCACACTGGCGAGTGGCCGCTCACCGCGGGCGAGCCGCCACTCGTTGCGGAACATGGCCTCGAAGCGGGCGAGCACCTTGTCCAGGCGCCAGTCGCCGAGGCAGTCGCGCACCGCGTCGCAGCACACATGCTGGCTGTGGGTCATCAGCGCGCTCAGGAAAGCGCCGCCGGCATTGGTGTTGATCTCGATCAGGCTCGCGCCCCGTGCGGTGGGATGGAAATCGAAGCCCATAAACACGCCGCGCGTGCCCTGATCGGGAAACTGCTCCAGACCCGCTATCTGCTCCGCGAATGCCGGCAGGCGCAGCACCCTTTCCACCGCGTGGACACACGCCTCCATCGCCCGCTGCTGGGCTCCGTTGATAAACACGCTGTAGGGTGCAAACAGGCGCTCGCGCCCTTGCATGGGGTCGGGAGAAAGTGGGTCGGCGGGCAGGCTCTGCCGGCGCAGGGACCGCTGCAGCTGTGCCTGCAGGACATCCCGGTCCAGGGTGACACAGCGGCAGTAGCGGTTCAGTTCGGCAGCGGGCATGGCGGAGTTCCGGGTGGTTTACTGCACCTTTATAGGGCCACCGCCACCGGATTCAAGTGCGGGCGGCAAGGACCCTGTGGGGCAGTCCACTGCTCCGGTCTATCGCACAACACGGTCGTCTCCGTCGGCGCCCCCGCGCTAAACCGCAGGGCCCGGCGGGCAAAAATAACAGGGGGAATTTTCGCTACAGCGCACCCGGCGCAGCTGCCAACTCGCGCGCAAAACTTGCAGAATATTCTCACGGACGCGCGCTCTTTGCCGTTGCGGCTGCCGTAAAATCCAGAGCGATTTGCGTTCGATTACCGCACAAACCGGGTTCGATTACCGAACAAAAAAGAACAGCTTCAGCCAGAATGGAAATTTCATTCTTCGGCCAGCGCCGATAAATCCGGCGCGCTTTGTCTGCCGCGATTGTACGGGCACATATTCGCCGTTAAATCGGTAGACAGCTCGCAACAACTCAGGCATAAGTAACGAAAGACCGCGTTGTACCCCGGGGCCGCCCGGCCTCTTTTGCAAAACAAGATAAATAATCAGACAAAGGTGACATTCATGCCCGGTAAGCCAGTGAGGTGGTACAGGAGTCCTGTCAGTCTTGCGGTACAAATAGCCCTGTTCGGTTCGGCCCAAGTGGGATTTGCGCAGGAAAGAGAGTCGGCATCATCCCTCGAGGAAGTGGTCGTCACGGCGCGCAAACGCGAGGAATCCCTGGTCGAGGTTCCGATGAATATCGCCGCGGTGGGCGAACAGGAAATTGTCGCGCGCAATCTGTTCAAGAAAGAGGACATCTACCGCACTGTGGCGGGCGCGGCCAACCCGCGCGGCGAGCTGATACTGCGCGGCCTCTCCGGCGGCAACGAGTCCATGCCGGGAACCACCAGCGCCTGGACCGACGATATTCCTTTCGATTCCAGCGACCTGTTCGACGTGGCGCGCGTGGAGGTGCTGCGCGGCCCGCAGGGCACCCTCTACGGCTCTAACGCCATCGGCGGCACCGTGCGCGTGGTCACCAACAAGCCGGAGCTGAATGCCTTCTCGGCATTCGGGGCCACGGCAGTCGAGCAGGAGGACAATCGACCGGGGACGAGCAAGCGCGTTTACGCGGGCGTCAACCTGCCGATTTCCGATACCATGGCCGCGCGGGTGATCGGCAGCTTCGGCAACAGAGAGGGCAAGATCCTCAACACCAATACCGGCAAGAACGGCGAGGAGACGGATCGCTTTCTGCGCGCCCAGCTGATGTTCCAGCCCTCGGAGGACTGGAACATCAACCTGACCTACATCAATGACAAGGAGGATTCCTCCGGTTACGACTACGCCGACCGGTCGCAGCCCGGCTACTACTACGAGGCGATCCTGACCGAGAACCCCGCGGCCACTTACGGCTACGATGTCGAGCTCAGCTTCCCCGGCTGTGCCAATGAGACCGACGAGCGGCCGGCCTGCCGCACGGGCAAGTCTGTTTCCGGACACGATCCGAAGTTTGCGGTGTGGGAATCCCTCGACCCCTGGGAGGAAGAAGAGTACGAAGTCTTCTCCCTGCGCGTGGAAAAAAACAATCTGCTGCCCTTTGCCGATTTTGTGTATGCGGGCTCGGTGCAGGAATACGCCTACGGTTCCCTCGACAACTGGTCGCGCAACGACGCCAACGACCTCTTCCGCACCTGGATCATCAACGATGACGGCTACGACCGCTTTTCGCACGAGATGCGCCTGCAATCCAATACGGACGGCCAGCTGCAGTGGACCCTCGGCGCCTTCTACGATGAAAAGGACTGGAAGAGCACACCCAATGGTCAATGGCAATACCACGCCAGTGACAACCGCAGCCGCGCCATCGCGGAGTATCTGTGGGGCTACTACTGGGGGCTGGGCGATCCGACCCAGATTGGCCTCGATCTCTACGGCGATGCGACCAAGAACTACAACTACAGCCAGTATCGCTACAACACCAGGGAAACCGCCTTCTTCGGCGAGGTGGGCTACACCTTCGATCTCGGCGGCCGGGATCTGGAGCTGACCGCCGGTGTGCGCAACTACAGCCTGAAAGACAACATTCACACCGAAGTGTCGGGCATCTGGATCGGGCCGGAAGCCCAGGAGACCATCACCAAGGACGGCGAGGACGGCAACCGCTTCAAGTTCTCGGCGTCCTATATGCCGACGGATTCGCTGTCGGTCTACGCGCTCTACGCGGAGGGCTACCGCCCCGGCGGCAACAACGGGCCCAACTCCCCCAACGACTGCGCGGCGGATCCCAACATCGGCGGCTATGTGGACCGCTACGAGTCCGACCAGATCGACAACTACGAGATCGGTATCAAGGGGCTGGCGTTCGACCGGCGCTTCCAGTTCTCGTCCGCCATCTACCACATCGACTGGACCGGCGTGCAGGCGAGCGTCTACATGCCCAGCTGCGGATTCAGCTACACCGCCAACGCGGCCTCCGCGGAATCCGAGGGCCTGGAGTTCGAGAGCACCACGCAGCTCACCGACGGGCTGCAACTGCTGGTCAATGCCGCCTATACGGATGCGCGCATGACCTCCGATGTCCCCACGCTGGGTGCGGAATCCGGGGACAGCATGACCATGGTGCCCAAGTACAACTACTACATTGCGCTGGACCAGCGGCTGAGCCTGTGGGACAGGGAGGCCTCGGTGCGCCTCGATTACGCCGGCTACGGCGAGTACAAATCGCACTTCAACACTCAGGACGAGGATATTTCCCCGGCCTACGAAGTAGTGAATCTGTCCGGCAGCCTGGACTTCAGCGAGAAGGTGCGGCTCGGTTTCTATATCGATAACCTGCTGAACGAGGAGATTATCGAATACAAACGCAGCCGCTACCGCGGAGATTGGGCGCTGGGTGATCAGTACCACTACTACGGCCCCGAGAGAACCTATTCGCTGCGTATGGACGTGGATTTCTGGTAACAGACGCGGCGAGTCTGAGGCGCGACATGCGGGCCGCGAACGGCCCGCACAATCTGGAAAAAAAAAGACGGGCCGCAGGCCCGTTTTTTGTGAGAGAGAGATGATCGGTCAACAACAGGATTTTTATCGCCGCGTATCGCAACAGATCCGCGACGGTCAGCCGCAAGAGGCCGCGGCCGCGCTGCGCGACTGGCTGCGGGCACAGCCCGCCGATGAGATCGGCAAGAGCCTGCTGGGTTCCGCGCTGATGCGCTGCGGCGATACAGAGGCGGCTCTCGCCGTCTTCGCACAGGCCAGCGAAGATCACCCGCAATCCTTCGCGGCCTTCGGCGATCTCGGCTTCGCGCATTTCGGCCTCGGTGACAATGCAGCAGCCATTGCCGCTTTCGAGCGCGCGGTGCAGCTGAACGTGAACTTCTACCCGGGCTGGTGCCATCTGCATTCGCTCTATTTCCGCATAGATCAACTGGATCGGGCGCGCACTGCCTTCGCCGCCGCCGAGCGCTGCGATCCGCACGGCGCCCATTTCGCACAGATCCAAGCCGCCATGCAGCAGCAGCGCTTTGCCGAGGCAGAGCGGCTGTGCATGAGTCTGCTCGAGCGACAGCCGGGCTATCCGCGCGCCGCCTATACCCTCGCGCAACTGGCCTCCCAGGTAGGCGCTTTCGAAGAGGCGAGCCGCATCCTGACGCTGGCGCTCAGCCGCTACCCGGTGGACGTGAGCCTGCGCACCGCGCTGGTGGTGAGTTACGAGGAAGCGGGCCGATATCCGGAAGCGGCAGCAGAGGCGCGCACCATTGTCAAAATCAAATCCGACACCGCTGCGCCCTGGCTGATACTCGGCCGGGTGCTCGGTCACTGCGGCAGTTATGAGGAATGCCTCAACGCCTACGAGCGCGCGCTGGCACTGGCGGAGAGCGGCCTCGAGAAAGGCAATGCACAGTTGCTGCGCGGCCATGTGCTCAAGATTCTCGGCCGCCACGACGAAGCCGTCTCCGCCTACCGCAGTAGCATTGAACAGGTACCGCACAATGGCGCTGGCTGGTGGGGCCTCGCCGACATGAAAACCTACCGCTTCGGCGACGAGGAGATGGCGGCCCTGCGTGAACTGCTGTCGAGCGACGGCGCGCGGCCGGAACAGCGCTCTCAGGGCGCCTTTGCGCTCGGCAAGGCACACGAGGACAGCGGCGAGTACCCGCAGGCATTTCACTGGTACAGCGAGGGAAATGCGCTGCGCACCAATACGGATTTTGATGCGCAAAAGCATTGGGCAGGCATCAGGACGATTGCCGAAGTTTTCGATGAAAGACTGCTGGCCCGACGTGCCGACCCTGCCGCCTCCGGCCCGGTGCCGATTTTTATCGTCGGCCTGCCGCGCTCCGGCTCCACCCTGATAGAACAGATACTCGCCAGCCACTCGCAAATCGAGGGCACCATGGAACTGGCCACCCTGCCCAACCTGGTGCGGCGCATCACTATCGACGGCGGGCGCAATGGCGGGAGAAAAGGCGGGGAAAAACGCGGGGAAAAAGGCGCGCCCTACCCGCAATCGATGGCGCTGTTCAGCGAGGCCGAACTGGCCGCCTACGGCCAGACCTACCTGGACGATACCGCCATCTACCGCAGCGGGCGGCGCTTCTTTATCGACAAGCTGCCGACCAACTTCGACAAGGTGGGCCTGATTCACCAGATACTGCCCCAGGCCATCGTCATCGATGCGCGGCGCCATCCGCTGGACTGCGGCTTCAGCTGCTTCAAGCAGCACTTCGCCGCCGGCCACGCCTTCAGTTATTCGCTGCGGAATATCGCCGACTACTACAACGCCTACCTCTACCTGATGGATCACTGGGACAGGGTACTGCCGGGCAAGGTGCTGTGCGTGCGCTACGAGCACCTGATCCGCGATACCGAGGCGATGGTGTCCAGGCTGCTGCAGCACTGCGGCCTGCCGTTCGAGGAAGACTGCCTGCGCTTTTTCGAAAACCGCCGCTCGGTGCGCACCGCGAGCAGCGAACAGGTGCGCCAGCCGATCTACCAGTCCGCGCTGGCGCATTGGAAAAATTTCGAAACCGAGCTGGCACCGCTTGTCGAAGCGCTGGGAGAGTCGACGCTTGCACGTTTTGGAGATTGACGTTCGGCACTTCAGACGAGTGCCGACCGCCAATCTGACCCGCGCGCAGATTTTCCCCGGCGCCGGCCCGGCCTGGGACTACCCGGCAATCCGCTCCAGGATATGCAGCGCCCCGGCGATATAGGCCAGCCGCTCGGCAACACCCAGGCTCTCCGGGCGCACCGAGATCTTGATGCCCATAAAGTCGAGCTTGTCGGGGTCGGCGACCTCGAGGCAGCGCCGGAACTCCGTTTCGGTCAGCAGCGAGCAGGGCTCGAAGGCCGGGATATCAAACGCCTGCGCCGGCGGCATATGGGTGTCGCGCCAGACACCGTAGGGGCTCTCCCGCCCGGAAACACCGGAAAACATCAGGCCTTGCAGCAGGCCCGCGGCCCGCGCCGCTTCCAGGTGCGCCACCGGCCCGTTCACACCGCGCGCTTCCAGCGCCGAGCGGCCCCAGTTGATACACAGGCCGACCGGGCTGGCGGCGCCGCGGTTGGCGCTAACCACGGCCTCGATTTCCGTCTCGATCGGCAGGAAACCCTTGTCGGCACTCTGCCCCGGCACGAACGCATCGCAGTGTTCGAGCACCAGCGCGGCGCCGTCCCAGTCCCAGGACGCCAGCGTCTGCAGCGAAGTGGCCAGGGCCGCGGCCCCCGGCCCGCTGTCCGCGGTCACGCGCGGGGCGGCGTGGATCAACAACGCCTTGACGGCCTGCCGGCCGAGGTGGCGGTTGAGCTTGTGAATCGCCTGCCGCGCCTGCTCGTAGAACTCCAGCGCCGCCTGCCGCCCGGCTTCGACGCCGGACGCGATGCCGAAACTGGCATCGCTGCCCAGCCGCTGCATGACGCCCGGCATGCCGGTGAAGACAAAGTCCCACGCCGGGTCTATGGCAGACAGGAACCAGTCGTCATCGACGGGATGCAGCGAACCGGTAAACGGGTGCTCCAGTCCGCGGGCATTCGACATGGCCTTCAGGCCGTCCAGGTATTCCGCTTGCACGGCGGGGTCCCAGCTTTCTGTGACCGGGGCAGTGGCATAGGCCCCAACGAAATAGCCCATAGTTCTCTTTCCAGTTCCAGTTGATTCAGGCCGCTGCCTGGCGGCCCTGCAGGGCCCGCGGGAATGACACGCCCGGGAGCCGGGCGAAGAGTGGGAGTCTACCATCGGCACCGCCAATCTCTATGCGGTTGCACCAAACCGTCCGCGGCCTTTCCCGGCCCCGCACCCTGAACAAAAGCCTGCACAATGTTTCGATGCGACTCAGTTAGCGGCTGGAAACACCGGAATTCCCCTGGACACCACACCCTGTACAATGACCGCGCACCCATAAGAAACCGGCCGCAATATGCGATACAAGATAGCCCTCATACTGTTACTCGCCGCCTCGTCGATCGCCCACGGCAAAGAAGTGGCTTTTACCTTCGACGACGCCCCCAGGCGGGCAGACGGCTATTTTGACGGCCCAACTCGGGCGAAGGCGCTGCTGGCGGAGCTGGATAGGCACGGTATACGGCAGGTGGCCTTTTTCTCCGTGAGCCGGAACCTGGACCCGGAGGGGGTGCAGCGGCTCAAGGCCTACGGCGATGCCGGCCATATTATTGCCAACCATACCCATTCTCACCCGGACTTCAATCGGCTGAGCCTGCAGGAATACACCGAAGATGTCGGCACAGCCGACCGCCTGTTGCGTGACTTCCCGACCTTCAAGAAATGGTTCCGCTTTCCCTACCTGAGAGAGGGCGATACTGCAGCCAAAAGGGACGGCATGCGGGCATATCTGCGGGAGAACGGCTACATCAACGCCTATATCACCCTCAACAATTATGACTGGTACATCGAGACGCTGTTCCAGGAGGCCGTCAGCGAGGGTATCGATGTCGATCTGGAAAGGCTCAAGAGCTTCTACATCAATACCCTGATCGAAGGCATAGAGTACTATGACCAACTGGCGCTGACGCACACCGGGCGCTCGCCCAAGCACGTGCTGCTGCTGCATGAAATGGATATCACGGCGCTGTTTGTCGGCGATCTGGCAGATGCCCTGAGGGAGAAAGGCTGGAAGATCATCTCACCGGCAGAGGCATACACGGACGACATCGCCGGCTACCAGACGCAAGGCGTGCTGAAGTACAACCCGGGTAGAGTGGGTGAAATCGCCCGCGACCGGGGCCAGGCTTCCGATCTCTGGCACAGGACCCTGAATGAGACCTACCTAAGAGAGCAGTTTGCGACCCAGGTCTTGGGGCCTAAAACCGCCGAATCTGTTAGTTCATTGGGGGCGGAGCAGAATTAGTTGCCAATTTATTTTGCTTCATGATCGAACATCATTAGAAATTCCGAGCGAGGCCACCATTGAAAAACCACGTCTGGCTATTGATCTTCACGCTGCTCCTCGCCGGCAACCTGGCTGGCTGCCAGAAGAGCGAAAAGAATTCCACAACGGACACCGCCGCGCGGATTCCACTGGACTTTCTGCCGGCATTGTACGGGGACTACTTTAAACTGGATTCCGAGATCGTCGGCCGCCCCTACCATATCTATGTCCGCTTTCCCGAAGGCTATGACGAGACCGCGGACCGGCGCTACCCGGTGGTCTACCTGCTCGACGGGGATTCGCTGTTCCCGATACTCGCCGCCAATCACCTGTTCCTGCACTACGACGACCAGATCCCCGAGGCCATTGTGGTCGGCATTGCCTACGGTTCCTTCGAGCCCGGCGTGAACATGCGCAGTTACGACTTCTCGACCGCGGCCGCCGACGGCGACCCGGAGCAAGGAGGGGCGGCGGATTTCCTCGCCTTCCTCGAGCGGGAACTGCTGCCGAGGGTTGAGAGCAGCTATCTGGCGGATTCGCAACAGCGCATCCTCTTCGGCCAAAGCCGCGGCGGTCATCTGGTGCTCTATTCGGCATTCGCACAGCCCGACCTGTTCCGGGGACGCATCGCCAGTAACCCGACCTTCCTGCCGAACAAAGAACAGTTTCACGCGGCGCCGGCCCGCACAGATCGGGAGGACCTGACACTGGTAGTGACCAGTGGTTCCGACGACCACTACCCGCAGTTGCGCGAAGATGCCCTGGCCTGGCACGAGCGCTGGAAGGAGCGCGGCGACGCGCCCTGGTCAATCGCGTTCAGCTCCATTCCCGGTGGCACCCATGCGGCCAGCAGCGTGGACAGTTACCGCTTTGGCATGAACCGGATATTCGAGCGGGAGATCCGGGCGATGCGGCAAAAACTGGCAGAAGCGCGTTCGGCGGCCACACACTAGCGGTACGAAACTTCGCACAAGTACTTTAGAGACAGAAATACCGGAGTCAGCGTAAGATTTTGCAACCATGCCTCGGCGGAGCCAACTCCTGCCGGCTCCTCGAACAGTCAGTAGCAGCCTGATAAAGGCAACGGCTGCGCAGAAGCAGTGAATCACAATGACCAGTCTGGATCCGAACAACGGCAAAATCGGGCTCCGCACAGCCACCGGCGCGGACCTGGTGCGCATCCTCGAACTCAATGATGCCGAGGTGCAGAACACCAGTCCGCTGGACCGGCCGCAGCTAGAGCAGTTGCTCGACATGGCCAGTTACAGTCGCGTGGCGACCGTTGAGGATACAGCTGGGGAAAAAGTAGCGGCATTTATCATCGCGCTCCGCGAGGGCCGGCCCTACACGAGCGACAATTACCGCTGGTTTGCCGCGCGCTACCCGCGTTTCCTGTATATCGACCGCATAGTGGTCGATGCCGATTGCGCGGGCCGGGGCATTGGCCGCGCGCTCTACCGGGACCTGTTCCGCTGCGCCCGCGATCAGGGCGTGCACATCGTCGCCTGCGAGTACAACCTCGAACCGCCCAACCCCGCCTCCGCGGCGTTTCACAACCGACTCGGCTTCCGCGAGCAGGGCCGGCAGCGGGTTGCCGGCGGGGCCAAGCTGGTGTCGCTGCAGGTGACAGAACTCTGACCGGCGACGCACCGCCGCCGCTGAATTGCTTGTGCCCTCTCAATGTTCGCGCCGCGGGATATTTAGTCCGATTTACCCGCCACCCATCAGTTCCGCCTCTACCACCTGCTGCGCAAAATCCCGGTAGGCGGCGCCTATCTGTTTGGCGAAGCTGTCCGGGAACAGGTGGAAGTCGCCGGCCTTGAGGGCGGAGACTATGCCCTCCGCCACCAGCACCGGCGATTCGGCAACCTCGGTCGTCCCCGCTGCCTCGCCCATATCCGTGTCGATGGGGCCGGGATGCACGCTCAACACGGCGGTGCCCTGCTCACGCAGCAACTCGCGCAGCGCCTGGGTGATGGAATAGGCTGCCGCCTTGGAAGCCGAGTAGGTGGAAAAATCCTCAAAGCACTTCAGCGAAGCCACGGAATTGAGCTGCACGAAGGCACCGCCGCCATTGCGGGCCAGCAACCCGGCAAATGCCTGCGCCATATAGATGAGGCCGTAAACATTGATTTTCATCTCGTATTTGATGGAGTCTATCGCCTGCGGATCCAGCGGCCGCGACATTTTCAGCACCCCGGCATTGTTAACCACCACCTGTACATCACTCGCTGACTGCGCCGCCTCCCAGATGGATTCCGTATCAACCAGGTCGATATGAACCGGCACCACCTTATCGCCGTATGCCTGCGTCAAAGCGTCGGCCGATGCCGGCGCGCGCACGGCCGCGTAGACTTTTGCGGCGCCTTTGTCGATAAAGGTCTCGACGATCTGCCTGCCAATACCCCGATTGGCCCCCGTTACCAGCGCGACCTTGCCCGTTATGTCGTATCCCTTGCCCATAAGAATAACTCCACGCCTGTTTGCCGTTGACCTGTTTGGAGTTGCCCCGCTCTCAATTGATCCGCTCGCGATCGAAGGGTGCCGCTCCATGGCCAGTCCCATTCATAGCAGAGATTCGCGAGGTATATATGGACAAATGAAAAACTTTTGCCAGCTGACGCAGTGGTAAGGGCCGCCAAGTACCCGCGGTTGCGCCGCCACTTAGAGCGCCAGGGCGGAAAACCCAGTCAGATCGTGATTCACTCCCGCGTTGCGAGTGGGTTCGGACGCACCAGTCAAAACTAATCGGTCGCTTTGCACCGCACCACCGTTTTGGCCATGCCGGATTTTTTATCATTCCTTTATTTGCGCTGCCGCACAAATTTCGGATCAATCTGGTTCCATCGCCATCAGACCGCTGTTCCACAAATAAGGACTCTATAGAATCGAGGGTGAATGCGAAGGATACGCAGCCGGGATGTTTCAATACCGCAATTGGAAAGGCGTCAGACAAATCTGTACCGCAGTGCCTATCCATGGTCGAAAAAAAAATAAGGACAGTCCATTTAAGCACTTCTTCTTATTTCATTTCTATTTCAAAAATAATATTAACAAACAGGTCAACAAGTGATGAAAACGAGAGCATTTACCTTGATTGTGATGCTGCTACTGAGCGCCCCCTTGCCCGCAATGGCCGCCACCGGCGTCGCACTGGTGCACGGTACCGGCCAGCAATCGAACGCCTATAACGACTACTGGACATCGGAGATGGTTGAATCCATTCGCCAGGGATTGCCCGCGAGCAGCAACCTGCTGGTCGTCAACTGCAACTTTGAGAAATACATGTGGGACGACGCTGCCGCCGGCTGCCTGGCGACGCAGCTGTACAACTTCGTGACATCGATGAATATCGACGACCTGGTTGTCATCACCCATTCCAACGGCGGCAATGTCATGCGCTGGATACTGTCCAATCCCACCTGGGACAACCGCTACCCGACCATCATCGACAGTACCCGCTGGGTGAATGTCGTCGCCGCCTCCAGCGCCGGCACGCCACTGGCGGATGCGGTGATGGCGGGCAATGTCTTTGAGGCCTCGGTGGGATGGCTGCTCGGCTACCAGAATGATGCGGTACGCATGCAGCAGACCAGCTGGATGACCTACTACAACGATAACTGGCTGCTGGGCACCTCCGGGCGTCCGTCATTGCCGGTGGGCTTCTGGAATATTGTCGGCACCGACGTGGAGACCGCGGTCTGGGACTCCGACAGCTACTGCGGCGGATATGCCGAAAACCTCGGCCTGGAGATCACCCAGGAGTGGCTGGACGGCTGCTCCGACGGCTTCCTGAACTGCTCGTCACAGAACGCCGCCGGCAGCCTCTGGTTCTATGACCATAACCGCACAAATGGCAGCGAGCCGTTGAGCCACAACCAGAGCCGGCGCAAGTGCTTCAATCTCGACGTCATCCTGAGAAACGACATATAAGGTGAGACCATGAAATCCATAATCCTGAAATTCCTGCTGGTCCTCTGTGCCCTCACCAACTCCGCGCTTGCCCAGGAGATACTCAACAAAAGCCGCGAGCAGATGTACTTCTCCCAGTACGTAGCACCGGACGCCGACCAGCACCTCAAGGACACCGGCAGCAACGAGCAGAGCCGGGTATTCTTCCGCAAAGTCAGCGGTGCCGAACTGAATCGCGGCGCCGAGCTGGTAATCGACGCGGAAAAAGCCGTGATCCAGATATCACCACTCGACCGCAGCGAGAACGGCAGGCGCCTGGTCAATGCCGAGATCCCGCGCGGCATGACGCTGTCCAACGGCATCGAGCGCCGCCGCGTGGACGACGACAGCATCGCGCTGCATCGGAAGTCCCAGGGCCTCAGAGAGAACTTTCCCGACCTTTACGGCCGTGCGCACGTGATGCGGGTTCCGGAGAATATGGGGCGCGGCAAGTTCACACTGCAGGCCAGTGGCAACGCAAAGGCGGATGCCGAATATATCGTCTATGTGCTGGATAAACACAGCGATATCGCCCTGGAAGTCCAGACGCCCGCCAGACGCTTCGCCCGCTCCGGCAATCTGGTGCTGGATGCCAGGCCCCGCGGCAACGCCGCCGTCAGCCTGGAATCCGTCTCGACCACGCTGATCGCCCCCGACGGCAAGCGCTACGCGGTCGCTGGCCAGATGACCACTAACGGCTACAGGGTGAACTGGCCCATCAAAGTCGCCTCCCCTTCCGTGCCCGGCGAACTGTGGCGAGTCGAGGTGCGCTCTACCCTGCGCAATGCGCGCAAGGAACCGATCGAGCGTGTCGCCGTCATTGCTGCGGATATCTTTGCGAAGACGGCCCAGGTCTCGCAGATTGGCAGCAGCGCCCAGGACCTGAAGCTCTCGGTAGACGTGCAGCAGGCGGGGCGCTACGAAGCCCGGGTCCTGGTATTTGGCCGGGACACTGCCGGCGCGTACAAGCCGGTATTGCTGGCCTATCAGGCCGATTGGCTGGACGCCGGCCTGCGCGAAATGCAGATACCGATCGACCAGGCCAGACTCGCGGCATCCGGCCTGCGGGGCCCCTACCAGGTGCGCAATATCCAGTTTCTGGACCAGGGGCGCATGTCTGTGCTGGAATATCTGGACGGGAGCTGGATACTGCAGTAACCCATCAACCGCTGCAGACAGGGTGAATATTTGGTTCTCATTTACAGCAATAACCGCAGCAAATTTTCACCCTTTCCCCTCCCGGGAGCGCAAACTCCTGAAAGATCGCCAAGCGCGGTCACTTCTCATGCGGCTACAGCGTAATTATCGAACGCCATCGACATAACAATAAGGTTTCAAAGCACAGATTATGCCGCTGGCAGATTCCTCTAACTACTGCAATCATGCAGTAAAATAATATAGAACTTCAGATCGACATTCAGGCGCAAAATTCATCAGACATATAACACTGAAATGTTAGTCTTGGCCCCATCGTCGACCATATGCCCATCCACGAATCTGGGCCATTTTTAAGGAAATCATAATGAAACGATGGTTAGCACTAGTCGCAACTCTATGTTTTTCCACAATCGCCAAAGCGGGAAGCGTTGACGATGTAAAAATTACCATTCTTTCGACCATGATTACCGACTATGGCACCAGCGAACATGCCACGCTTGGGGAGTGGGGGTTCTCGGCTTTAGTAGAAGTTGACGGTAGAAAGCTGTTATTCGATACGGGAAGGACAAAAGACGTCGTTTTGAAGAATGCCACAGCACTCGGAATCGACTTATCACAAGTCGAAGATGTCATCCTAAGCCATTTTCACGGCGACCACACTGGCGGCCTGTTAACGCTTCGGCAAAATCTTACCGCAAGTAACCCCCATGCGCTTTCGAGATTGCACGTCAATAAGGGCTTTTTTGGCCAACGACGCCATAAAAATGGAACAGAAGAACTCAATCCAATGATCGCAGAGCGCTCACTATATGAGAAGACAGGTGCAAAGATATTGATCCACGATTCGGCCAGTGAGATCTTCCCGGGAGTATGGATAAGTGGACCGGTTCCGAGAGTAACCAGCGAGAAAAACTGGTCCGGTGACGGCCAGCTAAAGGTAAAGGTGGATAACGAGTGGGTCGCAGATACAGTGCCCGACAGTCTATCTCTATTTATCGAGACCGATAAAGGTACCGTTGTGATTTCCGGTTGTGGTCACGCCGGACTGATCAACATTGCCAGTCACTCTGAGACAGTTACGAAGGACAAAAAACTCAGAGCTGCGATCGGCGGGTTTCACCTCCTGAACTCCGATGATGATCAGCTCAGATGGACCGCAATCGAATTGAAAAAATCCGGAATTGAGCATTTTGTCGGCGCTCACTGTACCGGCATCGAGGCTACGCACACACTCAGAGAGCACTTGGGTCTCCCCAGAAATCAAATGCTCAACGGCTCCGTTGGCACCATCTATTCTCTTTCGGACGGGATTGAACCGACGTGGATCGTCAGGTAATTGCAACAACAGAGCTAGACGGAAATTTTTATATTTCGCAGGGCCGGCGCGCATTAACCAACGGAAAATGCCAGTATCTGGCTGATCTCATTCAAGCTGCGATCCGACTGCCCCTGCCAGATTTGGATCGCCTCCTGCAGCGCGGCCCAGTCCTTCTTCGATGACGGCGTCTTCTGCACTATGCCTTCACGCACCAGGGCCTGAACCGTATCGTTGGAGAACACTAGCGTATCCACACCCATCCGCCGCAGAAACACCTGGGCGGTCTTGCCGCCGAGGCGGTCACCGCCCTTCTGCAGTGATTTCAGGTTATCGGCATAGTTGGTGCTGTTCCAGCTGGCGAAGTAGTTGCCCAGCCCGCCGTGCGCCTCGGACAGCTGCCAGAAGAAGTCCGCGTTTAGCTGGATCGACTTGGTCTTTTTCCAGTGGCTGATCATGCCGTCCTGCCTCAGGATATCCTCCAGCGCCTCGTCCGACAGGTAGCGGCAGAAGGACAGGTCGAAGCCGTGGAAAATCTCCTCGATGCGCGGCCACTTGTTGTCGACCACCTTCCAGTTGAAGCCGGCCTGGAACACCGCCTTGGAGGCCTCGGACAGCCAGCGGTCATCGGCAATCTTCTTGATGGTGCGCGGCGCCTTGGGTTTGGTCAGCCGTTTCTCCAGCTCCGCCTCGCCACCGAAACGCTCGACGACCCTTGCCTCTATTTCCGTAAAGTTGCGCACGGCACTTTTCCTTTTCTGATTCCCAGTCTCAATTGGCAATCGCGTATCAGGCGAGATTCTGCTCGAACAGCGCCAGCAGCCGCTGCCATGCCCGTTCCGCCTGGGCCCGGTTGTAAACTGCGGAGTCCGGCGGGCACCAGCCATGCAGCGTGCCTTCATAGACCTCGATCTCGGCCGGCACGCCGGCGCTGTCAAACGCCTTGCGCAGGACTGTTTTGGCCTCGGGATCGCGCTCGTCGTCGTTCTCCGCAATCGCGACCAGGAAACCGGCATCGATTTTCGGCACCAGCAGGTGGGGGCTGTCCTCCTTGTCGGTCACCAGGCCGCCGCCGTGAAAGGAGGCACCTGCACCTATGCGCTCAGGCATGGCCGCCGCCATGCGGAACGCATAGGAGCCGGTCATGCAGTAACCCATAACACCGATTTGTCGATCGGTGTCCACCGAGGGCTGCTGGTCGAGAAACTTTACGAAGGCGCGCCCGTCTGTAACGGCGGTAGTGGGCGACAGGGTGCCGGCCTGTTCCCGCGCCTTGGGCCAGATCTCCTTGCGCAGCTCCGGGTCGATCACCGCCGCGTCATCGGGAACCAGTTGCCCCTTCATGGTGCGGTAATAGGGATTGACCACCAGCACCGCATAGCCGGACTCGGCGAGGCGCTTGCCCATCTGGCGAAATGCCGGGCGCATGCCGAAGATATCGGGCCACAGGATCACCGCGGGATGGCGCCCTTTGGCCGGGTGCACGAAATAGGCATCGGCCTCCCCGTCGGGCGTTTTGACCGTCACATTCGTTTCCACCAGGTCCTGCGCGCGCGCGGATATCGGCAACATCATCGCCAGCGCCGCGCCGAGGCCCGCCTTGGTGAAATTACGGCGGTTCATACCCTGACTGAGAAAGTAGGCTTCCACGTCTTCGTTGGTCAGTTCATCACACATGGTCCGTGTCTCCTGAGGTGGCTAGTCCCCGGTTTCCTGGGATTATTTTTCGAATTAACCTTTGATGACCGCGATTTCAGCAATTGCGAAAATTGCGAATCTAAACCTGTTCCCGATGCCTTCGTTGGAAGGCCAATCAGCACTCGTTTATATCAAGCGCAGGCCGCGCAAGCCAGAGTTGGCGCAGCCATTGAAACCAGGCCAATGAATCGACAGAGCGCTCCCTAAACTGGTACGGTGTCACCAAACTGCTGTGACCGCAATTATCATAACAACAGGTAATCCCATGATCCGAAGCACTCTCGCCACGCTTGCCATTGCAGGCGCCATCGCCTCAGCCCACGCCTACGACAACCAGTCCCTCGCCGAAGACGCCGCCTGGGTCAGCGCCCAGTCCGACAGCATCAGTGCGCAGGCCACCGGCCTCGCCGACGATCTGTGGCGCTGGGCCGAGATGGGTTACCAGGAAACCCGCAGCAGCGCGGCGCTGCAGGACCACCTGAAAGAGGCGGGTTTCAGTATCGAGACCGGCATCGCGGATATCCCCACGGCCTTCGTCGCCCGTTACCGCCAGGGCCGCGGCGGGCCGGTGATCGGCCTGCTGGCGGAAATGGACGCCCTGCCCGGCGTGGCACAGCAGGCAGTCGCGGAGCAGAGCCCGATCGAGGGACAGGCGGCGGGCCACGCCTGCGGACACCACCTGTTCGGCGCCGGCTCCACCGCTGCGGCGATTGTGCTGAGCCGCTGGCTGAAGGAAACCGGCACGCCCGGCGAGATCCGTCTTTACGGCACGCCGGCCGAGGAAGGCGGCTCCGGCAAGGTGTACATGGTGCGCGCGGGCGCCTTCGAGGGGACCGATGTAGTGCTGCAGTGGCATCCTGACGACCAGAACTCCGCCCTGCCCCGCTCCAGCCTCGCCAACAAGTCGGCCAAGTTCCGCTTCAAGGGCATTGCCAGCCATGCCGCCGCCGCGCCGGAGCGCGGACGCTCGGCGCTGGATGGCGTCGAGGCGATGAACTTTATGGTAAACATGCTGCGCGAGCATGTGCCGGACAGCACCCGCATCCACTATGTGATCACCGATGGCGGCATGGCCCCGAACGTGGTGCCGGCCAACGCCGAGGTCTTTTACTATGTGCGCGATAGTTCGGCAGCCGCGCTGGCGCCTATCTGGGAGCGGGTCGAGGAGATCGCGCGGGCTGCGGCCCAGGGTACCGGCACCAGCGTCGAGTGGGAGGTGATCCACGGCAACCACAGCCTGCTGCCGAACCAGACGCTGAATCGCCTGCTGGACGCGAGCATGCGCCAGTTCGGCGGAGTCGAGTACTCGGCGGAGGAGCAGAAGTTTGCCCGCAGCCTCGACGGACTCGCGCACCGGCCGGAACACCAGCTGGGCGATGAGAAAAAGATCGTCGAATACGATCCTTCCGAGGCGCCCTCGCCCGGCTCCACCGATGTCGGCGACGTGAGCTGGAATGTGCCCACCGGCGGCTTCGGCACCGCCACCTGGGTGCCCGGCACCTCCGCCCACACCTGGCAGGCCGTCGCCGCCGGCGGCACCGGCATCGGCCACAAGGGCATGCTGCTGGCGACGGAGACTCTGGCACTGGCCGGCATCCAGTTGTTGCGCGAGCCGGCACTGGTAGAACAGGCAGACAAGGAGTTCCAGCAGAAACGCGGTGAGGATTTCGAATACGCGCCGCTGCTCGGCGACCGCAAGCCGCCGCTGGATTATCGCCGGTAACCGGATCGGGGGGACATTCCGCTACTGTTCCAGGCCATTGATGTGTTGTGCCTCAATGGCCCGTATGTCGCCCCGGCCTCACGAAGTTGCCTCAAAAGCGAGTGCATGCAAAAAAGCCCGGATAATCCGGGCTTTTTTGTTGCTGGCAACGCGGGTCAAAGCGACAGGCTCTGCACCCCCATGTTGTAGAGCGTAAAGCTGAAGATATCCGCATACTGCTCGATACTCTTGGACACCGGCGTACCGGCGCCGTGACCGGCCTTGGTTTCGATACGGATCAGCGTCGGTGCCCTGCCCGCCTGCTTGGCCTGCAGCTCCGCGGCAAACTTGAAGGAGTGCGCCGGTACTACCCTGTCGTCGTGATCGGCGGTGGTCACCAGGGTCGCCGGATAAGCCACGCCCGCTTGCACATTGTGCACCGGCGAATAGCCTTTCAGATAATCGAACATCTCCTTGCTGTCTTCCGCGGTGCCGTAGTCGTAGGCCCAGCCGGCACCGGCGGTGAAGGTGTGGTAGCGCAGCATATCCATCACGCCGACGGCGGGCAGCGCGACCTTGAACAGGTCCGGCCGCTGGGTCATCACCGCGCCTACCAGCAGGCCGCCGTTGGAGCCACCGCGCACCGCCAGATAGTCGCTGGAGGTGTACTTGTTGTCGATCAGGTAGTCGGCCGCGGCGATAAAGTCATCAAACACATTCTGCTTCTGCAGCTTGGTACCGGCGTCGTGCCAGCGCTTGCCGTACTCGCCGCCACCGCGCAGATTCGGCACCGCATAGATGCCGCCCAACTCCAGCCACACCGCATTGGGGATACTGAAAGAGGGGGTCAGGCTGATATTGAAACCGCCGTAGCCGTAGAGAATGGTCGGGTTCTTGCCGTTCAGCTCGATGCCCTTCTTGTAGGTGACCATCATCGGCACGCGGGTGCCGTCCTTGGATTTATAGAAGACCTGCTTCGACTCGTAGCGGTCGCTGTCGAAGTCGGCACCGGACTCGTGGTAGACATCCGACTCGCCGCTATCCACATCGAAAGAGAAAATGGTGGAGGGCGTCTTATAGTTGTTAAAGGAGTAGTAAAGTACGTCCTCTTCCCGCTTGCCGCCGATGGCGCTGGCGCTGCCCGGACCCGGCAGTTCGATCTCGCGCACGCGCTTGCCGCTGTAATCGTACTGGTAGATTTTGGACAGGGCATCCACCATGTACTCGGCAAAGAAATAGCCACCGCCGGTGGAGGCGGTCATGACGTTTTCCGTTTCCGGAATCAGATCAACCCAGTTTTCCGGTGTCGGTGCCGCCGCATCCACGGTGACCACTTTCTTGTTCGGCGCATTGCGGTTGGTCACCAGGTACAGCTTGCTGCCTTTGTTATCGATGACATCGGTATCCGAGTCGAAGTCTTCCACAACGGGCACCAGCGGCGCATCCTCTTTGGCGAGATCCCGGATGAACAGGTCGTTGCCGGAAGTGGACTTGGCTCCGGCGACCACCAGGAAGCGGTCATCCTCGGTCACGTAGCCCTGCACGTAGCGGCGCTTCTCCTCCGGCGTGCCGCCGAACATCAGTTCGTCCGCGGACTGCGGCTGGCCCAGTTTGTGGTAGTAGAGCTTGTGCTGGTCGGTCTTGGCCGATAGCTCGCTGCCCTCGGGCTTGTCGTAGCTGGAGTAATAGAAGCCTTCATTGCCTTGCCAGGAAATGCCGGAGAACTTCACATCCACCAGCGGCGCTTCCAGCACCTCTTTGGTTTCCACGTCGATCACGATGATCTTGCGCCAGTCACTGCCGCCCTCGGAGATCGAGTAGGCGGCGATAGCACCATTTTTGGAGAAGGCCAACGCGGCCAGGGAGGTGGTGCCGTCCTCACTGAACTGATTGGGATCCAGGAAGATTTCCGGCTCGCCGTCGCCCTTCTTGCGCCAGACCACATACTGATCCTGCAGCCCGTCATTGCGGTAGTAGTAGGTGTATTCCCCCTCGGTGAACGGCTTGCCGACCTTTTCATAGTTCCAGCGCGCCTGCAGGCGCTCCTTCAGCTGGTCGCGGTACGGTATGCCATCGAGGTAGTCGAAGGTGACCTTGTTCTGGGCCTTGACCCAGGCCCCGGTCTCGTCGCTGCGGTCGTCCTCCAGCCAGCGATAGGGGTCGGCGACCTGATCGCCGAAATAAGTATCGACCACATCTCCCTCCCGGGTCTCCGGATAGACGAAGCTCAGGGCCTGCGCAGCGGCTGCGGGCTTGGCGATGGACTCGGCAGCCGTCGCATTGTCACTGCCCGGATTTTCACCGGAACAGGCCGTCAGAATGCCCACTGCGGCCAGGGGAATAAATTTTTTCATGGATATATCTCTGAATTCTTCTTATTGAGTAGCACGATAAAAGCGATCTACTGAGCAATGCAATCGCCTTGGCGGTGGCGCTAGCAAAACGTGTATTGGCGAAAATATCAAGCCCTGCCAGACCAATGCCTGTGCAGACCCCGGCACAGCAATATCGCCTCAGGCTTTCTGCAGCAGCCAGGCATTCTCCGTAGCCGCGCATTTGCCCTTCAGTCCGCCCGGTACCTGCTGGCTCTCGGCGAGCGTCAACTGATAGTGGCCGCCGTAGTGCCGTTCGACCTCGGCGCCGCTGATCGAGAAAGGCGGTCCCGCCTGTAAGCTCTGGTCGTACTCGAAGGTAATCAGCAGTTGCGGGGCCGAGCTGGTGATCTGCATCAGGTGCGCGGTATAGCGAGTGCGCATTGCTTCCGGCAGTGCCACCAGGGCCGCCCGATCGTAGATTGCGTCGACCCGCCCCAGCATATCGCGGGACAGTTCGAAAATATCACCCACGAAAATATCGATAGCTTCCGCGCTGTAGTGCAGCGCCTTATCCGATTGCGATATTTTCGGCGCCACGCCCAGCTCTTCGAAAAGCTGCTCAATCGCCAGCCGGCTCAATTCCGCCCCCACAACGCGATAGCCGCTGGCGAGTAACCAGCCGATATCCAGCGTCTTGCCGCACAGCGGCAGAAAGACACGGCTATTCTGCTTGGGACACACGGCATTGAAATATTTAACCAGCAGCGCGTTGGCCGCGCCGGCGTGGAAACCGATATCATTTTCTGCCCATTTCCGGTGCCAGAAATCTGCATCCATAGTCAGTCCTCGAGCGAATTACTTCCGCAGGAAATCTACAGTGAACGGGTTTGAAATTCACCTATTGACTGGCGTCGCGCAGCTTAAAAAAGGACGGGAGATGGAGCCGCAGCGGCGCCACGCCTATAGCAACTCGACCAGCCCGGTCAGGTGCGGCTTCTTGCCTGCAGCGTCCTTAACGCAGAAATCAATATCGCCATTCCGGGCACGGTACTGGAATTGCACATCGGCGGGCAACAATACCGGCAATTTGAAGGCTACGCTGACTTTAAAGGGTCCGTCGGGCAGCAGGCGTTCCAGCTCCGCCAGGCAGTGTGCCTTGGTCCACATACCGTGGGCGATGGCGCGGGGGAAGCCGAACATCCTGGCGGTGAGCGCATACAGGTGGATCGGGTTGCTGTCGCCGGAGACACGGGCGTAGCGGCGGCCGGTATCGGCGGGAACATGCCAGTCGGCCACCGAATCCGGGGCAAACTCCTCCGCCTTCTTGCCACCGCCGGCCTTTTTTCGTGCCCTGCTGCCCTTGCCGCGCCGCAACATGGTGGTCACGCATTCCCAGACCGGCGTTTCACCGGCGGACACGCGCGTATGCAGATCGAATTCCAGGCCCTTGGCGGCCGGGCGCGGCCCCGTCAGGGTGCAGTCGATATCGAGCCGCTCGTCACGGCCGATGGCGCGGTACTGGGTGATGGCATTGCGCACGTGCACCAGCCCCAGCACCGGCAGTGGGAAGCTATCTGAAACCAGCAGCTCCATATGCAGAGGCACCGCCAGCACAAACGGGTATGTGGCCGGCAGACTGTCACCGGCAGGAAAGCCGCACACCGCGCGATAGGCATCCAGCGATTTCGCATCCACGCGCCTGCCTTTCAGCACCGCCCTGCCCAGCTCGCCCTCTTCGGCCGGCAGCTGACCGGACTTTCTCGCGGTGAGTGCGCGCAGATAGTACGACAGGGTGGAGGGTACCGATTTCAGTTCGATGGTTTTCGACATGCTTTACCTTGAAACGCAGGGGCGCGCTACTGCTCGCTATAGAGACAAATCGCCCGCTTCAAATCGATCGAGGCGGATTCTCGCAGAAAGATGTTGCTATTTGTACTCTGCTATCGCCGCTTCGCACTCGCTTGGGCCTGGGCATTGATACAGATAATACTCAGCACTTCCCCCGGCTCTTCCCGATAGGTGTCCAGAAAATGGCATCTACCCACTTGTGTGGCCGTGGGCACATAGGTGTGTCCCATATACACCGCATCGATTCCGGACACCTGAAATGGCCGCAGCTGCTCCGGCGCGCCCCGCACCACCCACTCTTGACCCTGTGGCCGGGACTGCAGCTGCTCGGCAATCTCCAGCTGCCTCGCCTCCCGCTCCAGAAAATCGCGATAGAGCCTGGTAACGAGTGTTCTGTCCCACAGCAGTGGTTTTGCCGCCCGGTCGAGCAGAGGTTCGGCCAGCGATGCACCGGCCTTCCAGCCCGCTTCGGCGCCCTGCAAATACTCAACCACCGCATGCCAGCTGCTGTCCGGCACATTGCCGTGGACCAGGCCGGCACATTTTTGCCCGACATCGATTTCCATCGCCCAGGGCCAGGTGCGCACCTGATCGACTATCCGCCTTTGCCGGTCCTCGGGGAGTTCGTAGAACCAGTCGCCGCCGTTCATTTGATGGAGCAGGGCCTCGCCCCTTTCTTCAAATCCGGCAATCATCATCGCCTCGTGGTTGCCGAGAATACTGAAATAGGTCCGCTGGTCGATCATGGCGAGCACGCCCTCGCTGTCGGGGCCGCGATCGACCACGTCGCCGAGAAAGAACAGGCGGTCGACATAGGGATCGAAGCGGATATCGCCAAGCTGCCGGCGCAGCTGCGACAGGTGGCCGTGCACATCGCCCACCACATAGTCCCTGCCGTTTAGATTTCTGCCAACCCTGCGCAGAATGGTCATCGGGGCTCCTCGGCAATCCTTAGTCTCCCTCAAGGTAGCCTAGCTTGCCGCCAGGCCCCTTATCTCAGACGCACCTCGAGGTCATCTTGGAGATCGACAGGGCCCGGTCCACTATCACCGACAGTGCACCGAATGCTGCGAAGTCGGTGATCGCGCCAAGGATCTGCGCCATCGATGAGGCGCCATGGCAGAAAGTGCCTGGCCGACCGCGCCGCCTCGAAGCGCTGCAGACGAAGCGGTTACTCTGGGCGCCCCTTGAGCCGCCTCTCGACCCGCCTCTCGAGCCGCCATCCAGAGTTGATTCATGGACAAGAATATCAAGCCCATCCTGCCCGTCCTGATCAGCGCCTGTCTGCTGCTGTTGATGTCCTTCGGCTATCGCGCCGGCTTCGGCCTGTTCCTGGCGCCCATGTCCGCAGCCAATGGCTGGGGGCGGGACGTCTTCTCTGGCGCTGGTAGTCCAGAACCTGGCCCGGGGGCTGTTTGCGGTGGTCGCCGGCGGCCTGGCGGACCGGCACGGCATCCTGAAGGTGCTGCTCGGTGGCGTGGTGTGTTACGGGCTGGGTATGTGGCTGATGGCCGATGCACCAGCTGCTGTCGGCCATTTATCTGGGGCGGGTGTTCGCCATCGCCGGCTTTCTGCTGCTGCCCGTCTCACTCGCCAGCGTGCTGGTATTCAGTGCGTTGATGGGATTCCTGTGGCTGGCGACGGTGCCGCCCACGTCCGGCCTGGTGGCGCGCTTCTTCGGCACCCGCTATATGACCTTCCTGTACGGTATCGTCTTCCTGAGCCACCAGCTCGGCAGCTTCAGCGGCGTGTGGCTGGGCGGCTACCTGTACGAGACGTTCGGCAGCTACGACGGTATCTGGTATGCCGGCATACTGCTGGGCCTGCTCGCCGCAGCGCTGCACTGGCCGATTGCCGACCGGGATCACTCGGCACAGCTGCAGGCGGCCTGATACGGGCAGGACTTTTTACAGACCTGCGACGGGGACAGAGAACCGGTGCCGGCGGCACCGGTTCTCCTGCGCAGAGGGATTTACTCCACCGCACCCGCCATTTGCCCCTTGTCCAGCAGGTCCAGGTAGAAGGCGTACTGCAGCGCGATTTCCTTGTACCTGCGGTAACGCCCGGAGGCGCCGCCGTGGCCGGCATCCATGTTGATGTCGAAAATCAGCCGGTTGTTGTCCGTCTTGAGCTCGCGCAATTTCGCCACCCATTTCATCGGCTCGAAATACTGCACCTGGGAGTCGTGCAGGCCGGTGGTCACCAGCATGTTCGGGTAATCCTGGGCCTTGACCTGGTCGTAGGGGGAATAGGACAGCATGTATTCATAGCTGTCCCTGTTGTTGGGATTGCCCCACTCGTCGTACTCGTTGACCGTCAGCGGAATCGATTCGTCGAGCATGGTGGTGACCACGTCCACAAAGGGAACCATGGCGGTGACACCGCGATAGAGGTCCGGCGCCATATTGACCACGGCCCCCATCAAGAGTCCGCCCGCACTGCCGCCCGCGGCGAACACCTTGTCCGCGGCCCCGTACTTCTGCCCGGTCAGGCCTTTGGTTACGTCGATAAAGTCGGTAAATGTGTGGATCTTGTTGAACATTTTGCCGTCTTCATACCAGTCCCGCCCCAGTTTCTGGCCGCCGCGGATATGGGCAATGGCGAACACGAAGCCCCTGTCGAGCAGGGATATCACTTCCGGGCGGAACCAGGGGTCGACGGTGTAGCCATAGGAACCGTAGCCGACCTGAAATAGCGGATTACTGCCATCCTTGGTAAAGCGATCCTTGCGGTACACCAGTGACACCGGGACTTCGGCACCATCGCGGGCGGTGATGGTGACGCCCTCACTCCGGTAGTGCGCCGCATCGAAGCCGCCCGGCACCTTGTCCCGCTTCAGCAGCTGCAGATCGCCGCTTTTCAGCTCGGCATCGTAGATGGTTTTTGGCGTGGTCAGGCTCGAATAACTGACCCGCACGCGGTCGGCACCGGGGCTGGGATTTTCGTCGAGGTCGAGCTGATAAATGGGGTCATTGAAGCCGACCTTGAAATCGTCACCGTTTTCCAGCCCGATGATTCGCAGCGCGGTCTGCCCCTTCGCGCGCTCGACAATCGCCAGGTGGCGGTCGAAAGTGGTGAAGTCTTCCAGCAGCACATCTTCCCGGTGGGCGATGACTTCGCGCCATTTGGATTTGTCGCCGGCATCGCTTGCCGCAACCTTCATCAGGCGGAAGTTTTCAGCCTCCCAGTTGGTCAGGATATAGAAGTCGCCATGCAACTTGCGCGCGAAATACTCGTGCTTTTCTTCCAAAGGATGCAGGGGCTGGAATTCGCCTTCCGGCGCATCGGCATCCAGTACGGAAACCCCCTTGACCAGCGTCGAGTAGTGATGGATGTAAACCAGTTCACCATCCCTGGACTTGGAGATCCGGGTGTAAAACGCGGTATCGTCCTCCTCATAGACGAGAACATCCTCACTCTGCGGCGTGCCCAGCTTGTGACGCATTACCTGGTAGCCGAGCAGGGTCTGCGGGTCTTTGTTGATGTAGAACACCGTCTGGTTGTCGTTGGCCCAGACCAGCTGCGGCTCCGCATTCTCCAGGCGATCCTGCAGCAACTTGCCGGTCTTCAGGTCCTTGAAGCGGATACCGTAGATGCGGCGGCCGACGCTGTCCTCTGCATAGGCCAGCAGCCGATCGTTGGGAGAGACCACCGGCTCACCGACATGAAAGTAGTCGTTGCCCTCGGCGAGCGCGTTGACATCGAGCAGAACTTCCTCCGCTGCCTCCAGGTCACCTTTCCTGCGCGCGTATACGGGGTATTCCAGGCCGGGCACATAGCGGCTGTAATACCAGTAATTGCGCACCTTGACCGGAACGGTCGATTTATCCTGTTCCAACCGCCCGGTAATTTCCTGAAAGAGCGTATCCTGCAGCGCTTCGGTGTGCTTCATCACCGAATCGGCATAGGCATTTTCGTCCTCGAGGTGGCCGATGATTTCCGGATCTTTGCGCAGGTCATCGCGCATCCAGTAATAGTTATCGATGCGCTCGTGGCCGTGGATAGACATCTTGTGGGGAACTTTCTTGGCGACCGGTGGGGATGGCTCCACACGCATTGCGCTGGAGAGCTCGACGGTTGCGGTATTTTCGGTATTAGCAGAATCCGGCTTGCCACAAGCGGTTAATGCCAATACAGACATCAGGGCGATGACAGCAGCTTTCATAAGTCCTCCGAGGACAATTATTGTTGTGGTACTGCGCTGGGAGTAATCCTAAATCAGTTTGTTCAGCCGTTCACGAAAAGGCTTATTACAGCCGATTGCAAATGTTTTGTGTCCTGCGACAGTCACCCTGGTCGCGCCTGGCGCTCAATTCCTCGGCACTGGCCGACTCTCCTGCCCCGAATTCAACACAGACGGCACGCTCGGTCGCCCCCGCGCCCGAACCTGCACGCTCGTCGCTATACGAGCAGCAGCCAGCTCATCGCCGCAATGATCAGTGAGGCCAGCACGCTCAGCACCGCGCCCTCCCGCACCATGTCCTGCATCCGCACCTTGCCGGTGCCGTAGGCAATCGCATTGGGCGCCGTGGCCACCGGCAGCATAAAGGCGCAGCTGGCACACATGGCCGCGGGAATCATCAGCACCATCGGATCGAAACCGGCGGATTCGGCCGCCACCGCGAGGATCGGCATCAGCAGGGTCGCGGTGGCGGTATTGCTGGTGATTTCCGTCAGGAAGGTGACCGCCAGGCACAGCAGCACCAGCATCAGCCACAGCGGCATGGCGGTGAGGAAGGACAGGCCATTGCCCAGCATGTCGCTCAGGCCGGATGCGGCAAACCCCTTGGCGATGGCGATACCGCCGGCAAACAGCAGCAGCATGCCCCAGGGAATGCTTTCTGCCGACTGCCAGTCCAGCAAGCGACCGCCCTTGCCGTTCGGTACCAGGAACATCAGTACCACGGCGCCGAGGGCGACGGTGCTGTCACCGGCACCGTCGATACCGAGCCAGCCGCTCCAGCCGCCGAAGGGCTCGTTGCGGGTGATCCACGCCAGGATCGCGATGCCGAAGACCGCCAGCGTCCGCACCTCCTCCGTGCGCCAGTGGCCCACTGTCGGCGGTTCTATGGCTTTGTCGAGGCGGATATCGCGCGTCAGCCACAGGGCCATAATCGGCAAGGTAACCAGCACCACCGGCACGCCGATTTCCAGCCAGCCGAGGAAGCTGAACTCGCGCCCGGTGACCTCCTCGTAGATGCCCATAAAAATCACGTTGGGCGGCGTACCGATGGGACTGCCGACCCCGCCGAGGCTTGCCGCATAGGCGATACCGAGAATCAGGGCGATGGTCAGGCGCTGGTTGTGCACGCGCGACAGTATCGCCAGCGCAATCGGCAGCATCATCAGCGTGGTGGCCGTGTTCGAGATCCACATACTGAGCAGCCCCGCCGCCAGCATAAAGCCCAGCACCAGGCGGCGGCCGCTGGAGAGACCGACCAGCTTCAGCATATACAGCGCCAGCCGCTCGTGGGCGCCGCTCTTCTCCAGCGCCTTCGACAGCATAAAGGCACCCATCAGCAGCAGGATCACATGGCTGCCCAGCGACGATGCCACCAGCTTGTGATCGGCCACACCGGCGAGCGGCAGCAATACGAAGGGCACCAGCGAAGTCGCCGGTATCGGCAGTGCCTCGGTGACCCACCAGATCACCGTCAGCAGGGTGATTGCGGCCGTTACCGCCGCCGGGGGCGGCATTTCCGCGGCGAGCAGAACTGCATAGAAAATTGCGGCCAGCAATGGGCCGAGAACGACAAAATGCTGCCGCGTTACTGCCATGATTTTTCCCCGAGACTGCAGCTGCGCCGGTAACGGCGCTATTATTTTTCAGGACCTGTCAGCGGCAAATTGGAACATATTTCCGCGGTGACTCACCAGTGCGCCCAGCTTGGCAGCTGCGCGCGGCGCCGAGGCCTTAGAACCGAAGCGCGCGGCCGCGAAGCAAAGAGTTATTGGTCGCCGGTGGGCCAGTCTCTATAATCCGCCGCTTTCCATCGCGCAACCTCCGCCCAAGTCATTCGAAGCTGTAATCATGACCAAAGCCTCCCCTCTCGCATTATTGCCACTGGCCCTGTTCCTGGCCCTGTTTGTCGGCAGCGGTCTCTGGTACCAGGCGCAGGGGGTCGAAATGGCCTTTTACCGGATCTCCGCGCCCGTCGCGATTCTGCCGGCAATCGCACTGGCGATACTGCTGGCCCGGGGCTCGCTGCACAGCCGCATCGAAACCTTTGTCCGCGGTGTCGGCGACCACACCATCGTCACCATGGTGCTTATCTACCTGCTGGCCGGGGGCTTCGCCAGCGTGGCCAACGCCATAGGCGGTGTGGAGGCGACGGTGAACTTTGGCTTGAGTATTGTCCCGCCGGCCCTGGTACTGCCGGGGCTATTCGTCATTACCGCGTTCGTCGCCACCGCCATGGGCACCTCCATGGGCACCGTCGCCGCCATAGCGCCGATTGCCGTCGGCATCGCCGAGGTAACGGAGCTGCCGCTGCTGCTGAGCGTGGGCGCCGTGGTCGGCGGGGCCATGTTCGGCGACAACCTGTCGATCATCTCCGACACCACCATCGCCGCCACGCGCACCCAGGGCGTGGAGATGCGGGACAAGTTCCGCATGAATTTCCGCATCGCGCTGCCGGCGGCGCTGCTGACGCTGGTGTGGCTGTACTTTCAGGGTACTGGCCTGGGGAGTTCCGCCCCTGTGGCCGTGCCCGGGGATTACGAGCTGGTGCGCGTGCTGCCCTATATCGCGGTGCTGCTGCTGGCGGCATTGGGCGTGAATGTGCTGCTGGTACTGTTTGCGGGCATACTGCTGGCCGGTGTCATCGGCCTGGGCCTGCAGCCGGATTACAGCCTGGCGCAGCTGTCGCAGGATATCTACGCCGGCTACACCAATATGCAGGAGATTCTGATTCTGTCCCTGCTGATCGGCGGGCTGGGGGCGATGATGAAGGAGCGGGGCGGGCTGGCATGGCTGGCTCAGGCGATCGATCGCATCAGCCGCAGCGGTGGCAGGGCGGAATCCAGTCCCCGCACCGGCGAGCTGGGAATCAGCGCCGCGGTGGCCGCGACCAATGTCTGCGTGGCCAACAACACGGTGGCGATTCTGCTGAATGGCGAGCTGGCGAAAGACATGGCCGCGCGCTACGGGGTCGATCCGCGCCGCAGCGCCAGCCTGCTGGATATCTTTTCCTGCGCGGTGCAGGGACTGCTGCCCTACGGCGCCCAGGTGCTGCTGGCGTCGTCGCTGGCCAAGGTTTCGCCGCTGGCACTGGTCGGCAATATTTACTACTGCTGGCTGCTGGGCGCGGCCGCCCTGGTTGCTATCTTTTTGGGCCTGCCCCGGACAGCAGATCACACTGCCGCTTCACCGGTTACGGACGCAGTCTAGTGGTCCAAGCGGTAAATTCAGTAACCGATCTCTTCGCCACAGGCCCCGGTGCGGCGTTGAAAAAGCTTGAATTAGCCCTGCTAGTCCTGCGCTTTTTCGCCTTGCCCCGGAGCCTGTGGCTGTGAGCTTTAGTTACCGAATTTACCGCTTGAACCACTAGGGCGGGAACCCTGCCGCACTGTTGACCTCCCACCCAGCCCTCCATCTTCGCAGAGGGAAAAAAATCCTGGATCGCCTGCGAGCGGAGCTGGAGCTCCGTGGTCCCGGGGGTCAGTCCGGCACCCGCACTTTTTTGTTTTCTTCGTGGGCAGTATCGGGATCGGCGCCGAAGCGGTGGTTGCGGTTGAGGCTGTCGATCGCCTGGATCTCCTCTTCGCTTAGCGTGAAGTCGTCGAGCAGGAAATTGTTCCTGATATGGTCCAGGCTCTCCGCCTTCGGAATGACAATTCGGTGCTGCTGAATATTCCACTTCAGGATAATCTGGCCCGCGGTGCGGCCGTGCTTTTCGGCCAGCGCGACAATCACCGGATCCACAACCGGCTTTTCACTGGTCGGCACGCCGCTCCAGCTGCCGGAGCCCAGCGGCGACCAGCTGGCAACGGCCATCTTGTGGAACTGGCAGTAGTCCACCAGGTCCTTTTGCGTGAAGTAGGGGTGCAATTCAATCTGGTTGCAAGTGGGCCGGATACGCGCGAAGGTGGCGATCTGTTCGATATCGGACTTGCGGAAATTGGACAATCCCAGCGCCCGCACTTTCTTCTCGTCGTACAGCTGTTCCATCGCCTCCCAGGTTTCTCGGGTGTAGGCCGGCAGCGGCCAGTGGATCAGGTAGAGATCCAGGTAAGCCAGCTGCAGCCTTTCCAGGCTGCGCTCGAAGGCGGCCGTCGTTTCCCTCCCCTGCTCTGTGTCCCACACCTTGCTGGTAATGAACAGCTCCTGTCGCGGAAGGCCGGCGTCCCGGATGGCGCGGCCGAGCGCGCGCTCATTGCCGTAGACGGAGGCGGTGTCGAAGTGCCGATAGCCGATGGACATCCCCTTGAGGATGGTGTCCGTGACGTAGCTGTCGTCCTGCTGCCATTCGCCGATAGCGGCGGTGCCGAAACCCAACTGCGGAATTTCGACGCCATTGTTCAGCGTCAGTGTGGCCATTGCTTATCCCGTCTCCGTGAACTGGATTGAACCGGGCGCCGGGGTCACCCGCCCGCGCCCGCCCTGCTTAACGAAAATCAGTGTAGGGCAACGCTCGGCGCAAGGGTAGAAACAGGATCGCACTGGCGCCATTGAAAAAGCAGTTGTGAGTGGCCGGGGTCCGCCAATAGGGAATAGCATCCGGGGCGGCACCAGCCTTTCAACAGACTGCACGGTGACGCCTATTTCCACGCAAATCCGGCACCCGCAACTGACTTCCACACGTGCACATTATTTACATGTGCCTTGGGCCAGATAGCGGCTTTCGCGGCACTGCACCTGATGAATTAATTTTTCATACCCAATGGTGGCTTTTACCCTGCTCAGCCCTGCGGTCAATTTACCCCGTATCCGTGTATGCCGACCGCCATAAGGCATCCTCGCAGCCAGTAGCCATGGCGTGACTGCCTCTGTTATCTTGTGCGAATTGAATTGGATTTTTCCGTTCGCCGGGGGGATGTATTTGCTTTTGACACCTGCGGACAAAATGCTGTTTCCAACGTGCGATCATTGCGGTACTCGCAGTTTTAGCCTGGAGCGTAACAGTGAAAGTTGCAGCCATTGGTGCCGGTGCCTGGGGTAAAAATATCATCCGCAGCCTCTCCGAACTCGATGTGCTGGCCGCGGTCATCGATCTTTCCTCCGAAAAATGTGCCGAGTACACGCAAGCCTATCCCGGCATAGCCACCCACGGGAATTACCGGGAGGCAATCGCAGCGGATTACGATGCATTCGTCATCGCCACGCCGACGCCGCTGCACTACGAAATTGCCCGCGCCGCCCTCGAGGCAGACAAAGACGTCCTGATTGAAAAGCCCATGACCGCCACCAGTTTGCAGGCCGAGACGCTGGTGCGGCTGGCCGAGCAGCGCGGTCGCATCCTTATGGCAGGTCACCTGCTGCTCTACCAACCCGCTATTCAGTGGATCAAGGAATTTCTCGACGCCGGCACTCTGGGGACGCTTTACACCGTACACCAGGAGCGCCTAGGTCTGGGGCGCGCGCGGCCCCTGGAAAATGTGCTGTGGGATTGCGGCGTGCACGACTTGGCGGTGCTGCTGCTACTGGTAGGCAATGTGCCCTGCGGGATTCGGGCCAGCGGGCACCGCATAGTGCAGCCCACGGTGGAGGACGATGTCTATGTGCACCTGGAGTTTCCCTGCGGGGTGCGCGCCAGTCTGCACAACTCCTGGCTGTGGCCCGAGACGCGGCGCCGGCTGGTCGTGCGCGGGTCCGAGGGCATGCTGGTCTACGACGAGCTGGCACAGACAGTCACGCTGCACAGGAAAGGCATCACCCCCGACCTGCAGAATCGGGACGACGGCAGCGAGATCATCCTGCGCGGCAACGGCGAACCCCTGAAGCTTGAATTGCAGCACTTTCTGGCCCGGGTACAGGACCGCCAGCCGCCCCTGTCCGATGGCCGCAGCGCACTGCAGGTGATCGAGGTACTGGAGCAGGTTTCACATTTGTTGGAAAGCTGAGCTGGAGAGCTGAATGGACGCCGCGAAATTTCTACCGGTGCTGGACCTGTCCGGCGAAGTCGAGGAACTGCGCGGGGCGCTACTGGCGGCCTGCGGGCGGGTGCTGGATTCCAATGCCTTTATTCTCGGAGCCGAGGTGCAGGCCTTTGAGGCGGCGGCCGCCGACTACCTGGGTGTGAAGCATGCCGTCGGCGTCAATTCGGGTACGGACGCGCTGGTCCTGGGCCTGCGGGCGCTGGGAATAGGCCCGGGCGACGAGGTCATCACCACCGGCTTCAGCTTCTTCGCCACCGCCGGCAGCATCGAGACGGTCGGCGCCCGCGCGGTGTTTGTCGATATTGATGCGGACACCTTCAATATCGACCCCAACTGCATAGAGGCCAGAATCACACCCAGCACCAGAGCCATAATGCCGGTGCACCTCTACGGGCAGGCGGCGCCGATGCAGGCTATCCGCGATATCGCCGAGCGGCACGACCTGAAAATTATCGAGGATGCGGCCCAGGCCTTCGGCGGCGAATACCGCGGCCGCAAGCTGGGCAGCATCGGAGATGTCGGCGCCTTCTCCTTCTACCCCACCAAGAACCTCGGCGCCTGCGGCGATGCCGGCCTGCTGGTGACAAACGACGACCAGGTGGCGCAGCTGGCCAGAAAGCTGCGCGACCACGGCAGCGAGCGCAAATACCACCACGTGACCCTGGGCTACAACTCGCGGCTGGACGCCATCCAGGCGGCGGTACTGCAGGTGAAGATGCCCTATATCGACACCTGGAACGACGCCCGCCGCGCGGCAGCTCGGCACTACCGCGAGCTGCTGGGCGGAATCGAAGGGCTGGTACTGCCGCACGAGGCAGACTACGGCCGCCACGTCTACCACCAGTACACCCTGCGCATCGAAGACGGCCGCCGCTCCGCGGTGGAGGAGGTATTGCGCGCGGCCGGTATCGGCGCGGTAATTTACTATCCCCAGACCCTGCCGCAGGCGCCGGTGTTTGCCGAGCGCCGCGGCGCAGCGGCGCCGCTGCCGGTCGCCGAACAGGCGTGTCGCGAAGTGCTGTCACTGCCAATGCATCCGCGCCTGACCGAGGAAGCACAGGAGCGGGTTGCCATGGCGCTGCGCGCCGCCATGTGCGCTTGAGTTTCAAAAACTTCAGGGCCCGAAGCGCAATGGATTGCCGAACGCCTTGACGGGAATAGTCGAGATCCCCATCCCCCTCCGCGCCGGCTGGCCGATTCGCCTGCTATAAAGTCATGGCGTTATCGAGCTGTTTGCCGGCAATGCTCATCGCCGGGTTGATCGCACTTCCACGGCGCCAACGAGGCGCCAACGAAAATTCACGGAGCGACTCGAATGGCGAATCAGCTTCAGTCACTGCTGGACCTCTGGCACTGCCACAAAAATTCCCGCAACTGGGTACTGGGCACCATCTACATGACGGAGGGCCCCTGCTATCGCAAGGCAGGCGCGATGATGCTGTTCGATGATCTGGGCCAGTACTACGGCCTGCTGAGCGGCGGCTGCCTGGAAGCCGATATACAACGCCATGCCCAGCGGGTATTGGCCAGCGGCCAGTCGAAAACCCTGGTCTACGACGGCAGTGACGAGGACGACTTTTCCTTTCAGCTGGGCATCGGCTGCGGCGGCACCGTGCACATCCTGCTACAGCCGATTCTCCGGCAGAATCAGTATCTGCAACTGGAGCAAGCGCGCGAGCAGCTGCTCAATCGCCGCGCCTGTGAATACCTGCAGAAGATTCCGGTAACCGGTGAGACATTGGCACAGGTTTCGCTTTCGGAGCGGGCAAAGCCCGGCGCACGCCTGGTGCAGCGGGGCGACGGCGAATGGCTACAGACGAAGCTGGAACCGGTGCCGCACATCCTGATTGTGGGGGCGGGCGTGGACGCGCGCCCGATGGCGCAGCTCTGTCGCAGCCAGGGCTGGCAGGTCAGTCTGTGCGACCCGCGACCGGCCAATGGCCGCGCGGCCTATTTCCCCGGCTGCCGCTGCCACTCCTGCCATCCACAGGAACTGGCCGCGCGGCTGGATCTGCGGCAATTCGACGGCGCGGTGCTGATGAGCCACAACCTGGTGCTGGATGCGGCGGCACTGGGCGCGCTCTACTCACAGCCGCTCAAATACCTGGGTCTGTTAGGTCCGCGGCGCCGCCGGGATCGCGTCCTGCAGCTGGCGGGGCTGCGCCTGGAACAGCTGTCGACTCCGCTGCACGCGCCGATCGGCCTGGATCTCGGCGGCGAATTGCCGGAGAGTATCGCGCTCGCCACCTGTGCGGAAATACACGCGGTGCTCCACGGCGCCGGGACGCGCAGCCTGAACCGCAGCGCCGGCTCACCAATAAATACAGACGCAACTGCGTGAACGGAATTTACATTGATTACCAGCTACCACTCCCCCGCAATCCCCACATAGAGCGACCTGGGTTCTCCGGGAAAATAGCGCGGCCCTGCAAAGCTCGTGTAGTCCGCCCGCTCCGCATAGGCGGCATTGGCGAGGTTGAGGAGTTGTAACTGCAGCGACCACTGCCGGTCCAGCTGCCAGTAGGCGCGCAGGTTCAGCAGGTCGTGACCGGGATAGCTGTGGCGGTTGTGCGGATCGGTGTAGAAGGCGCCCTGGTGCAGCCACTCCAGCTCCGCGCGGCTGCCGGCGGCGCGCAGCCAGGTCAGGCGGGCACTGCCGAAATGGCGCGGCGCCGATTCCAGCATCTTGCCGAACAGCGGCTCACCATCCAGCTCGCGGCGATCCCGGTAGCGGTGTTCGGCATAGCTGCCGGAGACGCCGAGCTTCCAGTACTGGCCGAGGCGGTAATCCAGCGCCAGCTCCACTCCCTGGTGTTCGGTCCGGCCCCGCGACTGGTTGAAGAAATCCGCATCGCGAAATATGACATTGCGCTTACGCATGGCGTAGACGGCGAGCTGGTAATCGAATGCGGAGAAGGCACCGCGCAGGCCGCTCTCGATACCGGCCAGCTGCTCGGAATCCAGCTCCGCGGTCTGCTGATCGCGCTGCAGGCGGTACAGCTCGCTGGCCTGGGGCGGGCGAAAACCGTGGCTCGCGCTGGCAAAGGCCTGGTGGTCCGCCGCCAGTTGATAGGTCATGCCGAGACTCGGCGACCAGTTGCGGAAACTGTCCCCCCGATCCGCGGGCCGGCTGAAGCGGCAGCCACCGAAGCCACACTCGCTGCCGTCCTCCGCGGTGCGGCCGGCGAGCATGCGGTTGTCGTAGTCGTACTGCATCTGCTCGAAGCGCAGGCCGGCAGTGAAATGCGTGCGATCGCTCGCCTGCCAGCCGAGCTGCGCGAAGGGCGCCAGCAGCCGCGCATCCACCCGGTAATCGTAGTGCCGGCCCGCGGGGATGGTTTCCACAAGAAACTCAGTACCCTCGGCGGGATGCTCCTGCAGCTCCAGCAGCGAGACGGAAGTGATCTCCGCGTCCAGGCCGGCAGTCAGCAGCCAGTCCGCCGCAATTTCCGCCTGCAGGCTGCTGCGCACCCCGGCGCTGCGCTGCCGGTTGCGTTCCAGCGGCGTGCCCGGCAGGAAGTGCTGCATGAATTCCATTTCCGCGTAGCGCAGATAGGGCACTATCTTGATTTCCGCGCCGCGCCCGCTCCGATACAGCCATTCGCTGGCAAAGCGCGCCGAGCGCGCATCGCGATAGGCTTCCGGATTGGGGTTGCTGCGGCTCAGGTCGCGATTCCGGTAAGCGCCCTCGCCCGCGATATAGCCGGCGGTCTCCTGGTTGAGGTTGGCCGCGGCCAAGCTGTTGCTGACCTGCCAGGCACCGGCACTCGTCTGGTGACGCAGCGCGAGCTTCTGCTGCGCGAAGCCGGAGTCTGCCCGATAACCGCCATCGCCGCTCAGTGACAGATCCATACGCAATGCATTTGCGTCTGCCACGCGGCTCCAGGAAAGCGTGTTGCGCAGATAGTCGTGGGGGCCGCCCTCTAGGCCGACACGGACCAGGTCCTGCTGCGCGGAGGGGGAAATAATATTGACCACGCCGTGCATGGCGTTGGCGCCGTGCAGCGTGCCCGCCGGACCGCGGATAATTTCTATGCGCTCGGCGGTCTCGATTCCGGCCTCGAACAGCTCGTTGATATTGCAGAAACCCGCCGCGCGCAGGGGCACACCGTCCACCTCCGCCAGCAGGCTGCCGCAGGCGCCGGCGCCGCTCAGCACCGGAGAGCGCAGCGCCGGCAGGTATTCCAGGCCGTTACCGCGGGCAAAATTCGCCCCCGGCGTGCGCGCCAGGCCCTGCTGGATATGCTGCTGCCCGAGCAGCGCCAGCTCGTCGCGGTCCAGCACCGAGGCGCTGATTGCCTGACCGTAAATTGGTTGCCGGTGGCGGCTGGCGGTGACCGTTACCGTTTCCAGCGCAGCGGGAAAATCAGTCGCGGCAACGGCCTCTTCCGCTGCGACCTCCGCGACCAACCCCAGCATGCAAGACCCCGCCAGCACACCGGCCAGAAACTTGTCCGATCGCATTATTGTCATCGCTCCATCGTTGCATCCGCACCGGATCGGCCTGGCGGCCGCTTCCCCCGCAAATTACTGCGGACGCAGCGCCTTGCACAGGCCCCTTACGAAGCCGTCGTTATACCATTTGTGGAACTGTTTCGCCGCCAAAGTCCGGGGATAGCCGCGGCGGCAGCGCCTCTCGCGCTGTGAGGAATCGCCACCGTGCCATGCGCGGTTGGTGACGAGTCAAAGGAGATCCAGCTTATCGTCTAGCAGGTAATCCTGTAAGCAGTTGCGGCAGCTGGGTGGGCAGGAACAAAAATGGATTGAAAAGCGGGCTGCGGGAAATGACGAAGAGATTCACCTGCCGGGATCAGGTCACCCGAAGAGAGGCCGGGAAATCGTGAAGAGACCAGCAACCGCCATCACCTCCACGGCGGACACTTCTAGCGCGAAGCTGGCAATCGCGGCAGCCCAGTGGAAGTACCCGGCCGCATGTGGCGACGGCGCCGGCACGATTATTTCGGCGGCAGCGAACCGGCAAATTCGGCCCCGCGACTGACCCACTCATTCAGGTCCGCCGCCACCGCGTCCTCTTCCACGTACACCATACCCTTGAGCGGCCGGCCGGTATAATCCATCGGCCGGGTGTAGCGCTCGGCCAACGCATCCTGGTAATTATCGGGACCGACGCGCACCATCAGTTCCTCGCCAACCACACCACAGGCCATGTTGCCATTCAGCATAAATGCCAGGCCGCCGAACATCTGCTTTTCGGTGAGCCCCTCATTTTTCTGCAGAAGAAAACGGACCTTTTCCGCAAGTTCTTCGTTGTATGTCATAACAACCTCCTCAATGACCTTTGCTGAATGCCGAAGCGAGCACCGGTGCCAAATTCTTCCAGGCGATTTCATCGCTGTCGCGAAAATTGAGGCAACCGGTACCGCATTTAACTTTGGGATGACTGTCGATATAGGGCTGGATATGTTCCCGCGCACAGGTGTAGAGGGAGACATAGTTTTTCTGGCTGGCCACGGCGATCCAGCCGTCGTCCACCTGGTAGGTGGGCATCTTGTACTTCAGGGAAACCTGCGCCTGGGGGTAGCGCTCGACGATAAATTGATGCAGCGCCTGGACCCGCTCACTGCGCTGCGGGGGGAGCAGGCGGGTGTATTCGGCGACCAGTTCCGGAATCTGCACCATATGTAAAAAGTTATTGTGGGTAACTTTTTAAGTGTAGCAGGAAATATCAGTTTTGCCGGGCCGACGGAGAATAGTAGACCGGTTAAAAAAAACCGTCCGGATGAGCATTATGCTATTCACTGAACTGAACTTGCCGCGAAGGTGCTGATACCGGGGGCGGCCTTGTGAGACGGTGACTCGGGCCATCCATGGCCCTCACCCTTCGGTCGCCTTCGGCGTCCAAAACAGCTTGCCTGCCGTTTTGTCACCGGCATGGATACCGGTGCAGAGCCCCCATGGATGGGTTTAGGGGGGGGCGCCTAGCCCGTGTCTCACAAGGCCGCACCCGGTAGCAGCACTGCCAACAAAATCATTCAGTGAACAGTATTGCGATCAAATAAGCGGGCCTTTATGTCGCGCAATGATATTCGCCTTAGTCGACGAACACCCGCGCGTTGCGGAACAGGCGCATCCAGCCGGAATCCTCCTGCCAGTCGTCCGGGTGCCAGCTGTTGCTGACGGCGCGGGCGACGCGTTCCGGGTGCGGCATCATGATGGTGACGCGGCCGTCCTCGGAACAGAGCGAGGTGATACCGTTCACCGAGCCGTTGGGGTTGGCGGGATAGGTCTGGGAAATTTCGCGCTTGTTGTTCAGGAAGCGCATGGCGATGGTGCCGGATTTCTCGCAGGCCTCCAGCGCTTGCTGATCCGCGAACTCCACCCGGCCCTCGCCGTGCGCCACCGCTACCGGCATGTAGGAACCGGCCATGCCCTTGAACAGCACGGACGGGGAATCCTCGATGCCCACCAGCGCGAAGCGCGCCTCGTACTGCTCGGACAGGTTGCGCACGAAGCGCGGCCAGTGGCCGGCACCGGGAATCAGCTCCTTGATCACCGAGAACATCTGGCAGCCGTTGCACACCCCCAGACCGAAGGTTTCCTTGCGATTGAAGAAGGACTCGAACTGGTCGCGGGCGCGGTCATGGAACAGGATCGTCTTGGCCCAGCCCTCACCGGCACCGAGCACGTCGCCATAGGAGAAACCGCCGCAGCCCACCAGGCCCTGGAACTGCTCCAGGGTCACGCGGCCGGCGAGGATATCGCTCATATGCACGTCGACGGCGGCAAAGCCGGAACGGTGGAAGGCGTGCGCCATCTCCACCTGGCTGTTGACGCCCTGCTCGCGCAGTATCGCCACCTTCGGCCGCACGCCTTTCTTGATGTAGGGCGCGCTGATGTCCTCGTTGATGTCGTAGGTCAGGTGCACCGACAGGCCCGGATCGTCCTTGGCGATGGCGGCGAACTCCTGCGCCGCGCAGTCGGCGTTGTCGCGCAGCGCCTGGATGCGATAGCTGGTCTCGGACCAGATCTGCTGCAACTCGGTGCGCGAGCGGTTGAAGATTTCCTCGCCGCTGTTGTTGATACGCAGGCGATCGCAGTTGTTGATATAGCCGATCTGGTGCGCCGGAATACCGTGCTCACCGAAGGTCTTCACCAGCATCCGCGCGTCGCAGGCAGGCACCTGTAGCACTGCGCCCAGTTCCTCGCTGAACAGCGCGGCGATCGGGTCGGCGCTCAGCTCCCAGATGTCCAGGTCGAGGCCGACGCGGCCGGCGAACATCATCTCCGTCACCGCCGCGAACAGGCCGCCGTCGGAGCGGTCGTGGTAGGCGTAGATCAGGTCGTCTTTCAGCAGCTGCTGCACTTCTTCGAAGAAGCCTTTCAGCATCTGGGCGTTGTCCAGGTCCGGCGGCACGTCGCCGAGCTGACTGTAGGCCTGGGCCAGGCAGGATCCGCCTAGGCGGTTCTTGCCCGCGCCCAGATCCACCAGAATCAGTTCACTGTCGCCCCTGTCGGTGCGCAGCTGCGGGGTGGCGGTCTTGCGCACGTCGGTGACCGGCGTGAAGGCGGAGATGATCAGCGACAGGGGCGCAGTCACCGCCTTGTCCTCACCGCCATCATTCCAGGCGGTCCGCATCGACATGGAGTCCTTGCCCACCGGGATGGTGATGCCCAGCGCCGGGCACAATTCCATGCCAATCGCCTCGACGGTGCGGTAGAGCTTCTCCTCCTCGCCCGGGTGGCCGGCGGCGCACATCCAGTTGGCGGAGAGTTTGATATCGGACAGCTGCCTGATGGAAGTACAGGCGATATTGGTGATCGCCTCGCCCACCGCCAGGCGGCCGGAGGCCGGCGCGTCCAGCAGCGCCACCGGGGTGCGCTCGCCCATCGCCATGGCCTCACCGGCGTAGCTGTCGTAGGAAACCGTGGTCACGGCGCAGTCCGCCACCGGCACCTGCCAGGGACCGACCATCTGATCGCGCGCCACCTGTCCGGTCACAGTGCGGTCGCCGATGGTGATTAGGAAGCTCTTGCTCGCCACCGCCGGCATGCGCAGCACGCGCTCGGCGGCCTCGTTAATATCGATGTCCCTGGTGGTAAACGGCGTCGTCGCCACCGCGCGTTTCTCTGCGACCCGGTGCATCTTCGGCGGCTTGCCGAACAGCACCGACATCGGCAAATCCACCGGCCTGGCGTCGAACTCCCTGTCATTCAGCAGCAGCCGCTTCTCCTCGGTGGCCTCGCCAACCACCGCAAAGGGCGCGCGCTCGCGCTCGCAGATCCGCGCGAAACGCTCAAGATCCTGCGGCATCACTGCCAGCACATAGCGCTCCTGGGATTCGTTGCACCAGATCTCCAGCGGACTCATGCCCGGCTCGTCGCAGGGTACATTTCTGAGTTCGAACTTGCCGCCGGTGCCACCGTCTTTCACCAGTTCCGGGAAGGCGTTGGACAGTCCGCCGGCGCCGACGTCATGGATGAACGCGATGGGATTTCTGTCGCCCAGCTGCCAGCACTGGTCGATCACTTCCTGGCAGCGGCGCTCGATCTCCGGGTTCTGGCGCTGCACCGAGGCGAAATCCAGGTCCTCGGAGCTGGTGCCGCTGGCCATACTGGACGCGGCGCCGCCGCCGAGTCCGATCAGCATCGCCGGGCCGCCCAGTACCACCAGCTTGGCGCCGGGCGCAAACTCGGGTTTCTCGATATGCTCCTCGCGGATATTGCCGTAGCCGCCGGCGATCATGATCGGCTTGTGGTAGCCGCGGCGCTCGCCGCCGAAATCCTCTTCGAAGGTGCGGAAGTAGCCGCAGATGTTCGGGCGGCCGAATTCGTTGTTGAACGCGGCGCCGCCGATCGGGCCCTCGATCATGATGTCGAGCGCGGTGACTATGCGCTCGGGCTTGCCGTAGTCATACTCCCAGGGCTGCTCGTAGCCCGGGATCTGCAAGTTGGATACCGTGAAGCCGGTCAGGCCAACCTTGGGCTTGGAGCCGCGGCCCACCGCGCCCTCGTCGCGGATCTCGCCGCCGGCGCCGGTGCCCGCACCGGGAAAGGGCGCGATGGCGGTCGGGTGGTTGTGGGTCTCCACCTTCATCAGCAGATGGATCGGTTCCACGCTGAAGCCGTATTCCTTGGTCTCCGGGTCCGGGTAGAAGCGGCCGGCCTCGTGGCCCACTACTACCGCGGCGTTGTCCGCATAGGCGGACAGCACGTTGTCGCCGCCTTTCTGGTAGGTGTTCTTGATCATGCCGAACAGGGAGTGCGGCATGTCCTCGCCGTCGATGGTCCAGGTGGCGTTGAAGATCTTGTGGCGGCAGTGCTCGGAGTTCGCCTGGGCGAACATCATCAGTTCCACGTCGGTGGGATTGCGCTCCAGTTCCTGGAAGCTGGTGAGCAGGTAGTCGATCTCGTCCTCCGCCAGCGCCAGGCCGAGACTGACATTGGCGGCTTCCAGCGCCCCGCGGCCGCCGTCGAGCACATCGACCTTGGTCAGCTGGCGCGGCTTTTCCTCGTGAAACAATTGTTCCGCCTGGTCAAATTCGGTGAATACGCTCTCCACCATGCGGTCGTGCAGCTGGTCTGCCAGCGCCTGCCGTTCAGCTGCGGTTAACTCGACACCGCTAATGTAATAGGCGATGCCGCGCTCCAGGCGATGGATCTGCGTCAGCCCGGCGTTGTGCGCGATATCCGTGGCCTTGGAGGACCAGGGCGAAATGGTGCCCGGGCGCGGCACGACCAACAGCAGTTCGCCCTCGGGCCGGTGCTTTTCCTCGGTGGGGCCGTACTGCAGCAGCCGCTCGAGCAGCGCCTGCTCTTTCTCGTTCAGTTTTTTGCTGTCGGCAAAATGCACGAACTCGGCGTAGATATCGCTGATCGCGGGCTGCAGTGCGCGCAGTTGGTTGAGCAGTTTTTGATGGCGGAATTTCGACAGTGCGGGAGCACCACGCAGAACTAGCATCGCGGGAGTTTGCCTCTTGTCTGAATTTGAACCTGAAATCACTGATTCAGGTCGGAAGCTTCGCGCGGCAGAAGATCGCGCAAAGCGCCCGGGGATTGGAGCGGGCGCAATTGTACCTGAAGCATGGCGACTCCAACACTGCCCTGCGGCACTTGTGGGCGCATTGCGGGGTCAAAATTCGCAGCCTGCCCCGAGCCTCATTCCGGCCTGCGGGCAGGCGCAAAAATTGGCGCGGTATTGATTCCCGCGCCAGGCCCGGCCCGACAGGCCCTACTAGAATTACCGCATAGATGCAACTCCAGAAGTCACATCGCGACGCGGAATTGGGCAATCTGTCACCGACTGGGGTAAAATTGCCGATCTTCTGCCGGCCCCGCCGCTCAGGATGAGCAACGCCGGTATCCGCTGCGATAAAAAGCGATAGCAGCTAATTAGCAGCTAAGGGACTGAGGGGACTGTGTATGATGATGAAAAGCCGCATATTGCGCTACAGCCGCCGCCTGCTGAAAGGCCTGGCCCTGGCCTGCTGTGCCTCGCTGCTGGTGGCGAGCAAGGCACCGGACATGCTGGAGCGCCTGAAGGCCTCCGGCAAGCTGGTCGTGCTGTCCCAGAATGGTCCCACCACCTATTACGAAGACGCCGCAGGCCAACATACCGGTTTCGAATACGGGATGTTGCGGGCCTTTGCCGAGGATCTGGGCGTGGAGCTGGAAATCCGCGACGTGCACGACCTGGGCGAGATGTTTGACCGCCTGCGCGCCCCCGGGGAAGGCGCGCACCTGGCCGCCGCCGGCCTCACCGTCACCCCCGAGCGCCGCGATCAGGTGCGTTTCACGCCCTCCTACTTCGAAATCCGCCAGCAGGTGGTCTATCGCCTCGGCGAGGAGCGCCCGCGCAAGGCCGGTGATCTCGAGGGCAAGAAAGTCGCCGTCATCGCCGGCAGCGCCCACGCCGAGCAGATGCGCAAACTCGCCCAGCGCTATCCGGGGCTGGAATGGGAGGAAATATCCGATGTCGACGCCATGGAGCTGGTGGAGATGGTCGACCAGGGCAGGTTCAGTTACGCGGTGGTCGATTCCAACGCCTACGCAGTGCACCGCGGCCTCTACCCCAATACCTCTGTCGCCTTCAACCTGACCCAGTTTCAACCAGTAGCCTGGGCCTTCCCGCAGGGTGAAGACGACAGCCTCTATCGCAGCGCGCGCCGCTTTATGTTGCGCGCCAATACCAGCGGCCTGCTGGCGGAGCTGCGCGAGGAATTCTTCGGCCATGTCAGCAAGCTGAATGCCGGTGGCGCCCAGGCGTTCGCCAAGAGCAGCCGAGAGCGCTTGCCCCAGTGGCGCGACACCATGCAGAAAGTGGCTGAACAATACGAACTCGACTGGCACCTGCTGGCTGCGCTCAGCTACCAGGAATCCCACTGGAACCCCCGCGCCAAGTCCCGCACCGGCGTGCGCGGACTGATGATGCTGACCCGCGATACCGCACGCGAACTGGGCGTCAACCGCCTGGATCCGGAGGAGAGCATCGACGGCGGCGCCCGCTATATCGTGCAGATCCGCGAGAAGATCCCCGAGCGCATCCGCGAACCGGACCGCACCTGGATGGCCCTGGCGGCCTACAACGTCGGCTTCGGCCATCTCGAGGACGCGCGCGTGCTGACCGAGAAGATGGGCGGCAACCCGGACCGCTGGGCCGACGTGCGCGCTCACCTGCCGCTGCTGGCCAAGCGCCAGTACTACAAGACCACCAAGCACGGCTACGCGCGCGGCTGGGAGCCCGTCACCTATGTGCAGAATATCCGTCACTACCAGGCACTGCTGACCTGGAGCAGCCGCATCGAGGAACAGCGCCTCGCCGCCGCCAATAACGCCGCAGTGGAAGCACTGGCTGACAACACCCCGGTCGACGCCGAAGCGGCCGGCGCCGCCTCGGCGCTTTAATCCAACTGACTATTCCCTCTTGTAGGAGCGGCGGGGCGGCCATCCGCCGGTGGCCGCGATCGGACTTTCCGGGCACCTCCGACATCGATCGCGGCCATGGGCCGCTCCTACAAGGACTCTCCCCATCTCCGCGGTAAAAAATCCAGATCCTGCGGCTCGTCGATATCCACCAGCATCTCCAGCCATTCAAAACGCATGCCGCATTGATCCAGCCGCTCCCGCGTCTGCTGCGCCACCACCTCTGTGCTCCAGCGGATATTTTCAAACAGCACCGCCTCGGCGCGGTCCAACCCCAGCAGCGCATAGCCGCCGTCGCGAGTCGGATAGACCACCGCGTCGTTATCACGCAGTGCAGACGCCGCCGCGCGGAGACGCGCCGCCGTGAGCTGCGGACAGTCGGTGCCGAGCAGCAGCACGGATTCCCCGGCGCCGTCCGCGCGCGCGGCTGCGCGCCAGAGTCGCTGACCCAGGTCGCCCCCGCCCTGGCTGCTGAGATACACGCCCCGCGGCAACGGAAATGATTGCCAGTAGTCGTGTTCCACTTCCGGTGCCACACACAGCTCGACACTGCCCAGCTGCGCCTGCACGCACTGCTGCAGGGTGTGCCGCAGCATCTTCGCTGCCAGTGCCGCCGCGCCCTCCTCTCCCAGCGCCGGGATCAGGCGCGTCTTGGCGAAACCGGCCAGCGGCGCCTTGGCAAAAACAATCAGCCGCAGCGGTCTGTGCGTTGAATTACTCATAGCGCCGGGCGAGCACTTCGGCGGGCACACCGCGCCAGTAATCAAACCGCAAGCGCCACATCGACAGGACAGTGCGCAGGACACCGTACTTCTGCCAGCGGCGTCCGGATGTCTTGACGCGGGCGTCGATACAGGCGGGGCGCGACAATTTCAGCAGCCGCTTGCTGAGCTCTATGTCTTCCATCAGCGGCTGTTGCGGGAAACCGCCGAGCTGCTCGAACAGATCGCGGCGCACGAACAGCGCCTGGTCACCGGTGGCGATGCCTGTTAAACGCGAGCGCCAGTTGATCAGTGTCGCGATAAGCGGGAACCACAGACTGTCGCCGCAGATGCGCAGATCGAAGCGCCCCCATTGATAATCCCGCAAAGACACCAGTGCAATTTCCTTCGCGGCGTTCTGTGGCAGCCGGGTATCGGCGTGCAAAAACAGCAGCCAGTCGCCGCTGGCAATCGCCGCACCGGCGTTCATCTGCCGCGCCCGGCCCCGCGGTGCGCTGATCATCTGCAACCCCGCGGCCCTGATCAGCTCCACGCTGCCGTCGGTGCTGCCGCCATCCACCAGAATGACTTCGCAGCCGTCGCGGTCCTGCACAGCGCGCAGGTGCTGCAACAGGTTCGGCAACTGTATCCGCTCATTCAGCAGCGGCACGATAACGGTGCAATTCACTAGTGTCCTGCCCCAAAAATAAGGTTGCAAAGGGGCGTGGCCCTGGTGGTTCCTGGCAAGGCGCGGCGACGAGTCATAGCAGGGCTATGGCGAGGAGCCGCAACGCGGTCAGGGACCGCCAGGGACGCGACAACTGTAAGCTTATTTGTGGGACAGGACACTAGCCACGCCTCCAGCGGTGAAAACGCTCCAGCCAGCGCAGCAGCCGCTCGGGAGCGTTCGCCCGCTTCCAGTTGCCCGCCGCATATTTATTAGCTTCCGCCATGGTCGGATAGATATGGATGGTGCCGAGAATCCTGTTCATGCCGAGGCCGTGTTTCATCGCCAGTACAAATTCGGCGATCAGCTCGGCGGCGTTCTCCCCGACGATGGCAACCCCGAGAATCTTGTCCCTGCCCGGCACCGTCAGCACTTTGACAAAGCCACGCGCTGCGCCGTCGACGATGGCCCGGTCGAGGTCGTCGATACCATAGCGGGTCACCTGATACGGAATATCTTTTTCCTTGGCCTGCTCCTCGGTCAGACCGACACTGGCCACTTCCGGTTCCACAAACACCGCCCGCGGCACCAGGGAATAGTCCACGGCGAATTTCTTCAGGTCGCCGAAGAGGCCATTGACCGCCGCATACCAGGCCTGGTGCGACGCCATATGGGTAAACTGGTAGGGGCCGACCAGGTCGCCGGCGGCGAGGATATGCGGGTAGCGGGTGCGCAGGAACGGATCCGTGTGCAGCTTGCCATCGTCGACGATACCCAGCGCTTCCAGACCGAAACCGGACACCCTGGCCCGGCGGCCCAGTGCCAGCAGCAGCTGCTCGAATTCCAGCAGCCGATCGCCGTCCGCGCCGCGAAGCCGCGCACTGCCGGCAGCCGACTCGGCCGGCTGGAAAGACAGCGCCTCATGGGCGGTCAGCACTTCGATGCCCTCGGCCTTCAGTGCCGCCTCCACGGCCGCGGATACCTCGCCGTCCTCGAGAGGGAGCAGCCGCCCGGCCTTTTCGGCCAGGGTGACCCGCGTACCCAGCCGCGCAAAGGCCTGGGCCAACTCGCAGCCGACAGCACCGCCGCCCAGCACCAGCAGCTTTTCCGGCACCCGTTGCAGCCGGGCAAACCTGTCCCACAGGGTATCGCTGGTGACATAGTCGATGCGCTCCAGCCCCGGCAGCGGCGGTACCAGTGGCTCGGCACCGGTCGCGAGAATGATCGCGCGCGCTGTAAGTATCTGCTCACTCCCGTCGTTCAGGGCAATTTTTACCGTCCAGGGATCGACCAGCTGGGCGCGCCCCTGCAGCACCTCGACACCCAGGCCGGTATAGCGCTCCACGCTGTCGTGCGGCGCTATCTTGCGAATCGAGTCGCGTACATACCGCATCACGCGCGGGAAATCGATCTGCGGTTCGGCGAGACCCACACCGAATCGATGCGCGTCGCGCGCCTGCTGTGCGACGCGAGCGCATTTGATCAGGGCCTTGCTCGGCACGCAGCCGGTATTCAGGCAGTCGCCCCCCATTGCCCCGGCTTCTACCAGGGTCACCCGGGCTTTTACCGCCGCGGCGATATAGGCGCTGACCAACCCCGCGGCACCGGCACCGATAACGATCAGATTGCGGTCGAATTTTCCCGGTTTGCTCATCGGTGAGATTCACACGGCGGCGCGACGGCGCTTCAGCCAGTTTAAAAAGTATTTGGCCAACAGCGGAAAGAGCCCCAGCAGTACAAAGGACAACAGTAACTGCGGCGACAGGATATCGCCGAGCCTCTCCACACGTCCCAGTTGCGTGCCCGCATTCACGTAGACCAGCGTAGCCGCCAGCATGCCCAGCTGGCTGACCCAGTAAAAAGTCCAGGTTTTTATCCGGGTGAGCCCCATCAGGATGTTGATCAGGAAGAAGGGAAATACCGGCACCAGCCGCAGCGCAAACAGATAGAAGGCGCCCTCCCGCTCGATGCCCGCATGAATCGCGCCGAGCCGTCTGCCGAAACGTTGCTGCGCCCAGTCCTGTAGCAGGTAACGGGAAACCAGGAATGCCAGTGTCGCGCCAATACTGGATGCAAAGGACACGATCACCGTTCCCCAGAGCAGCCCGAATATGGCGCCCGCTGCCAGTGACAGTATTGCCGCGCCCGGCAGCGACAGGCCGGTAACCACAATATAAAAAATCGTAAACAGCAGCCCGACCAGAATTGGTGAGGCGGCCTGCCACTGCTGAAACTGCGCGCGCCCCGCCTTGAGTTTTTCCAGGGTCAGCCACTGGTGCAGGTCAAACAGATAAAAGGCCAGCCCGAGCGCCAGCAATACACCTAGCAATAGAATTTTCTTGCTCACCTAAATTTCTGCCTGGTATGAAGTGGCTTCAAAACGTAGCGAGCGGGTGCCTGGTGGTGGCCGCCGGAGCGGAGGCACCGGAGTGTACACCGGGTACATGAGATGGCGACCGGGCTGGCGCACCAGCACCGCCGGACGCCGCCAGGCGCACGCGCAGTAGTTTTGGAGTCGCTTCACAGGGCGCCGCCGCAACTGCTGCCCTGCCCCGCGGTACACCCATAGCAGTGATCGGCCACGCGGATCGGCGTGTCCTGCATGTCCCGCTCAAGCAGGTCGCGCAGATGCGCGCGACCGGGAACGCCGATACCCAGTTGCTGGTTAAAGTCGCAATCGTAGAGGTTGCCGAGCCAGTCCACGCTGACCAGGTTGCGACACATGACGCCATCGAGATTGGCTGCGCTGTAGTTTCCCTTGAGCAGTTTCATATAGTCCGCAAACTGGCCCTTGGACACCAGGGTCGAACCAAAGCGCTTGATCGGCATATTCGCCAGCGCGAACAGCCGATTGAAGACGATACCGAAATGCGCGGCCAGCTCGCGCCGGTAATCCGCTTCCAGCGACTGCTGGTTGGGCGGCAGGAAAGGACCCTGCGGGTTGTAGACCAGGTTCAGCGGCAGGCCGCTGTCGGGCTGGCCATAACCCAGCGCATTGAGCCGCTGCAGCGCGGCAATGCTCTTGTCGAAGACCCCCTTGCCGCGCTGCTTGTCCACATTGTCGAGCGAATAGCAGGGCAGCGAGGCCACGACTTCCACCCGATACTGCGCCAGGAACTCGGCCAGATCCTCCTGCCCCGGTTCGAACAGGATGGTCAGGTTACAGCGGTCCATCACATGCACACCCTGCGCGCGCGCCGCCGCGACCAGGTCGCGAAAGCCCGCGTGCAGTTCCGGCGCACCGCCGGTGATATCCAGCGTGGGTATTGCGCGCGCGCGCAGCACTTCGGGAATCAGCGTCAGGTTTTCCGCGCTCATCATCTCGGAGCGCGTGGGCCCGGCATTCACGTGGCAGTGCACGCAGCTCTGGTTGCAGCGATAGCCGATATTGACCTGCAGCGTGTCGATGCGCGCTCTGCGGATGGGTGGGAAGTCGGTTATTTCCAGCAGCGGCAGCGTTTCATGCATTTTTCTCAGTTCTCCACTTCTTCCCGGGCACTTTCTACCTCGGGACTTTCTGTCGCTGCCAGCAGTGGTTTTATTACCGCGGCCTTCGCGGCCGGCATGGCCGCCAGCGGTGTCACCAGACCGCTCGCCAGCGCGGTGTGGGCCGCGGATTGCGGCAGCTCCGCGCCCAGCAGGCGAATCGCCTCGGCCGCAATCTGCTGCGCGCGCGCGGCATTCTGCTGCAGGTTGGCGATGGCGACTTCGGCGGTGACCGCGGCTTCGCGCGGGTGCCAGCAGTCGTAGTCGGTGGCCATGGCCAGAGTCGCATAGGCGATCTGCGCCTCCCGCGCCAGTTTGGCCTCGGGCATGTTGGTCATGCCGATCACCGATGCGCCCATGCCGCGGTACCAGTGGGACTCGGCGCGAGTGGAAAACTGCGGGCCCTCGATGCACACGTAAGTGCCGCCGCGGTGCAGGCTGATCGACTGGTCGCCCTGGGTCAGCGCGAAAGCGCGGGCCAGGCAGTCGGCGACCGCCGGGCACACCGGATCGGCCATGGAGACATGCGCCACGGCGCCGTCGCCAAAGAAGGTATGGTCGCGCTTGCGGGTCAGGTCGAGAAACTGATCCGGAATCAGCATATCCAGCGGCCGCACGGCCTCGCGCAGGGAACCCACCGCGGACAGCGACAGGATATAGCGCACGCCCAGCTGGCGCAGTGCGTGGATATTGGCCCGGTAGGGCACCTCGGAGGGAATCAGGCGGTGGCCGCGGCCGTGGCGGGCGAGGAAGGCAACGGGGACACCGTGCAGCTCGCCGGTGACAATCGCATCTGAGGCAGGACCGAATGGAGTCTCTATGCGCTGTTCCTGCGCATTGCTCAGTCCCTGCATATCGTAGAGACCGCTGCCGCCGATGACGCCGATCAGTGCTCTGGCCATGGTTACTCCTCGACTGATTGTTTGGTGCAGTATAAGGAGTGACCGCGGGCCCTGTATATCGTTCGGCCACATACAGAAAAGGCCGCCCCTTTCGAGGCGGCCTTTTCTGTTTTTTGTAGGAGCGGCGGAGCGGCCATCCGCCCATGGCCGCGATCGATGTGCGGGCCAGGCCGAAAGCTGGATCGCGGCCGTGGGCCGCTCCTACAGCATTACCAGCCGGTAACTTCCTTCAGCGCATTGCCGATCTCGGCCAGGGAGCGCACGGTTTTCACACCGGCGTCTTCCAGCGCGGCGAACTTCTCGTCCGCAGTGCCCTTGCCACCGGAGATGATCGCACCGGCGTGGCCCATGCGCTTGCCGGGAGGAGCGGTTACACCAGCGATGTAGGAAACCACCGGCTTGGTGACGTTTTCCTTGATGTAGGCCGCCGCCTCTTCTTCCGCGGTACCGCCGATTTCACCGATCATCACGATGGCTTCGGTCTGCGGATCCTTCTCGAACATTTCCAGGATGTCGATGAAGTTGGAGCCCGGGATGGGGTCGCCGCCGATACCCACGCAGGTGGACTGGCCGAAGCCGAAGTCAGTGGTCTGCTTGACCGCTTCATAGGTCAGGGTGCCGGAGCGGGAAACGATGCCCACCTTGCCCGGCTTGTGAATGTGACCCGGCATGATGCCGATCTTGCACTCACCGGGAGTGATCACGCCCGGGCAGTTCGGGCCGATCAGGCGCACGCCCAGCTCGTCGCACTTGACCTTGGCGTCCAGCATGTCCAGCGTCGGGATGCCTTCGGTGATGCAAACGATCAGCTTGATGCCGGCGTTGGCGGCTTCCAGGATGGAGTCCTTACAGAAGGGCGCCGGAACGTAGATCACGGCAGCTTCCGCACCGGTGGCTTCAACCGCTTCTTTCACGGTATTGAATACCGGCAGGCCCAGGTGCTCCTGGCCGCCTTTGCCCGGAGTCACGCCGCCGACCATCTTGGTGCCGTAGGCGATCGCCTGCTCGGAGTGGAAAGTGCCCTGGGAGCCGGTGAAGCCCTGGCAGATGACTTTGGTGTCTTTGTTAATCAGTACAGACATGATTATTTACCCTCCGCCGCTTTAACCACTTGCTCTGCCGCGTCGGTCAGGCTGGTGGCCGCGATAATGTTCAGACCGCTGTCGCTCAGCACCTTCCTGCCCAGGTCTGCGTTGTTACCTTCCAGGCGCACGACTACCGGCACCTTCACGCCCACTTCTTTCACCGCGCCAATCACGCCTTCGGCGATCATGTCGCAGCGCACGATGCCGCCGAAGATGTTGATCAGAACTGCCTTCACGTTTTCGTCGGACAGGATGATCTTGAAGGCTTCAACCACGCGCTCTTTGGTCGCGCCGCCGCCAACGTCGAGGAAGTTGGCCGGCTTGCCGCCGTGCAGGTTGACGATGTCCATGGTGCCCATGGCCAGACCGGCGCCGTTCACCATGCAGCCGATGTTGCCGTCCAGCGCGACATAGTTCAGGTCCCACTTGGCCGCGAGCGCTTCGCGCGGATCGTCCTGGGACGGGTCGTGCATTTCGCGCAGGTCCGGGTGGCGGTACAGCGCGTTGCTGTCGATCACGATCTTGGCGTCCAGGCAGTGCAGGTTGCCTTCGGTGGTGATGACCAGCGGGTTGACTTCCAGCAGCGCCAGATCCTTCTCCTTGAACAGCTTGCCGAGGCCCATGAAGATGTTGGTGAACTGCTTCACCTGGGTGTCGTTCAGACCCAGCTTGAACGCCAGCTCACGCGCCTGGTAGGGCTGCGCGCCGACCAGCGGATCGATGGTGGCTTTCAGGATTTTTTCCGGAGTCTCTTCCGCAACCTTCTCGATTTCCACGCCGCCTTCGGTGGAGGCCATGAACACGATGCGACGGGTGGAGCGATCCACCACTGCGCCCAGGTACAGCTCCTGGTCGATGTCGGTGCAGCTTTCCACCAGAATGCGGGAAACCGGCTGGCCGTTTTCGTCTGTCTGATAGGTAACCAGGCGATTGCCCAGCCACTTCTTGGCGAATTCTTCAATTTCCGCCTTGGAACTCACCAGCTTCACACCGCCGGCCTTGCCGCGACCGCCGGCGTGTACCTGGGCCTTTACTACCCACTTGTCGCCACCGATGATGTCAGCCGCCGCTGCTGCCTCTGCCGGGGTTTCCGCTGCAATGCCTTTGGAAACCGGCAATCCGTATGCTGCAAACAGTTGTTTGCCCTGATACTCATGCAAGTTCATAGTCAATACCAATTCACATTTGAAATGTGTTTACCAATTGCAGATTGCTCTGCACCTAAGGACAAAATTCAAAATTTCCGTCGTTGCAAACTTCGAATTTCGCAAATGAAACCGGGGCGGCCAATTTAAGGTTAACCAGCGCCCCGGCGTAGAAAGTTACTTACTTGCGCTTCTTGCGGTTGGCGATATGGATCGCGTGGCCGTTCACTGCCAGCGCCGCTTCCTTCACAGACTCCGACAGAGTCGGGTGACCGAATACGGTCATGCCGATGTCTTCCGCACTGGAGCCGAATTCCATCGCAATCGCCACCTGCTGCACCAGATCCGCCGCGGACGGGCCGACGATATGCGCACCCAGCACGCGATCGGTTTCCGCGTGGGCGATGATCTTCACCATACCCGCGGTCTCGTTCGCAGCCACGGCGCGGCCGGACGCGACAAACGGGAAAACCCCTACATTGTAGGGCTCGCCATCGGCCTTCACCTGCTCCTCGGTACGGCCGACCGCGGCGATTTCCGGATGGGTGTAGATCACGTTCGGGATCACGTCGTAGTTCATCATCGGCTTCTGACCGGCGATACGCTCGGCAACCACCACGCCCTCTTCAGAGGCCTTGTGCGCCAGCATCGGACCGCGCACCACATCGCCGACGGCCCAGACGCCAGGCGCGGAAGTCATGCACAGGTCGTTGACGTAGATGAAACCGCGTTCGTCCAGCTTCACGCCGGCATCTTCGGACAGCAGGCCCTCGGTATAGGGACGGCGGCCCACGCACACGATCAGCTTGTCGAAAGTTTCCTGCTGCTCTTTGCCTTCCTTGTCTTCGTAGGTGACAACGACTTCCTTGCCCTTCACTTCGGTGCCGGTCACGCGGCAGGACAGGCGGATATCCAGGCCCTGCTTCTTCAGGATCTTCTGGGACTCCTTGGCGATCTGCTGGTCCATGATGGCCAGGAAGTTATCCAGGGCTTCCAGCACCACCACGTCGGCACCCAGGCGGCTCCACACGGAACCCAGCTCCAGGCCGATAACGCCGGCGCCGATTACGCCCAGGCGCTTGGGCACTTCGGTAAATTCCAGCGCGCCGGTGGAATCGACGATGATCTTGTTGTCCACCGGGGCCGGCGGAATATTTACCGGCACGGAACCGGAAGCCAGGATCACGTTTTCCGCTTCGTAGACAGTGGTCTTGCCGTCGTGATCGGTCACTTCCACTTTCTTGTTGGCCAGCAGCTTGCCGGTGCCCTCGATGGAGGTCACCTTGTTCGCCATAAACAGGCCGGCAATACCGCCGGACATCTGCTTCACGACGCCATCCTTGCGCTCGATCATTTTCTTGACGTCGATCTTCACCTTGCCGGTATCGATGCCGTGTACGTCGAGAGCGTCTTTCGCCTCGTGGTACTTCCAGGAGCTGTCCAGCAGCGCCTTGGACGGGATACAGCCCACGTTCAGGCAGGTACCGCCGTTGACGACCTTGCCTTCCTTGTTCGTCCACTTCTCGACACAGGCGGTTTTCAGGCCCAGCTGCGCGGCGCGAATGGCTGCGACATAACCTCCGGGGCCGGAGCCGATTACGATTACGTCAAATTTTTCCGACATGGTGTGTTCCAGATTTTGTATGTGTTCAGTTTGCTATGGTGCGGCCTTTGGCCGCATTGCCGAGCTGGAGCTCGGCGTTCCCGGGGCGGCCGATGGCCGCAAAAAAGTACGATGCGAAGGCGCTGATACCGCGAATGGGTGTAGGGACTGTCTGCGAGAGGGACCTCGCAGACAAGCCCCCATGGATGGGTTCACGGCGTGTCCCGGAACCCATTCGCGGTAGCAGCGCCGCCACCGAGCCCGATCGGAGGGACCCTTAAACTTCGAGCAGGATACGCGCCGGGTCTTCGATCATTTCCTTGATCGCCACCAGGAAGCCGACCGCTTCCTTGCCGTCGATCAGGCGGTGATCGTAGGACAGCGCCAGGTACATCATCGGCAGGATTTCCACCTTGCCGTCGACCGCCATCGGGCGATCCTGGATCTTGTGCATACCCAGGATTGCGGTCTGCGGCGGGTTCAGGATCGGGGTGGACAGCAGGGAGCCGAACACACCGCCATTGGTAATGGTGAAGGTACCGCCGGTCATCTCCTCGATGGACAGCTTGCCGTCGCGGGCGCGCACGCCCATGTCGCGGATGCTGTTTTCCATGTCCGCCAGGCCCATGTTCTCCGCGTTGCGCAGAATCGGTACTACCAGGCCCTTCGGCGAGGAAACCGCCACACCGATATCCTGGTAGCCGTGGTAGACGATATCGTCACCGTCGATGGACGCGTTCACCGCCGGATAGCGCTTCAGCGCCTCTACCGCCGCCTTCACGAAGAAGCCCATAAAGCCCAGGCGGGTGCCGTTGTGCACCTTCTCGAACAGATCCTTATAGCTCTTGCGCAGGTCCATGACCGGCTTCATGTTCACTTCGTTGAAGGTAGTGAGCATAGCGGTGGACTGGCTGGCGTCCAGCAGACGCTCGGCGATGCGCTTGCGCATGCGGGTCATGGGCACACGCTTCTCGACGCGCTCGCCCGGTGTGACAACCACCTGCGCGGCGGCGGCCGGTGCTGCGGCGGCGGCCGGCGCGGTGCCCGCCTTCATGACGTCTTCCTTCAGGACGCGACCGCCCTTGCCGCTGCCTTCGACGCCGGCCAGATCGACGCCCTTCTCGGCGGCCATCTTCTTGGCGGACGGCATGGCGATCTTCTCACCGCCTGCAGCAGGAGCAGCCTCGGCCGCAGGCGCTTCCGCCGGCTTTTCCTCCGCAGGCGCGGCGCCAGCACCGGCGCCCTCTTCGAACTTGGCGATCACCTCGTTGGACAGGACGGTATCGCCCTCGCCCTTGATGATTTCAGTGAGCGCGCCGTCGGCGGGAGCGACAACTTCCAGTACGACTTTGTCGGTTTCGATATCCACGATCAGTTCATCGCGGGATACGGCTTCACCGGGCTGTTTGTGCCAGGTGGCCACAGTGCCGTCCTGAACGGATTCCGGGAAAGTTGGCGCTTTAATCTCGATCGTCATTGGTCCTGTTTCCTGAGATTGTCTCTTGGGCCCTTCTTTTACGAAGCGTCCATTTTTACTAATTACTGCCGCCGATTTACTTGACGGTCAGCGCCTCATTGATGAACTTGTTCTGTTCTTCCAGGTGCGTGGACATATAGCCCGCCGCCGGTGCTGCAGACGGGGCGCGGCCCACGTATTCCAGCTCCAGTTTCGGATGTGTTTCCGCCAGCAGACGGCGCAGGTGGTGCTGACTGTGGTACCAGGCCCCCTGGTTCATCGGCTCTTCCTGGCACCAGGCCACGCTCTTGATGTTCTTGAACGCGGAAACCGCTTCCACGAATTCCTCGTCCGGGAAGGGGTACAGCTGCTCGATGCGCACGAAGGCCACATCCTCCTGCTCGCGCTCCATGCGCGCTTCCAGCAAATGGTAGTAGACCTTGCCGGAGCACAGGATCAGGCGTTTGACCCTGGCCGGATCTACGCCGTCGTCCTGGATCACATTGTGGAACCTGCCGTTGGCCAGCTCGTCCAGGCTGGAGGTCGCCAGCTTGTGGCGCAGGATCCACTTGGGGCTCATGATAATGAGCGGGCGGCGCATCGGGCGGATTGCCTGGCGGCGCAGCAGGTGGAATATCTGCGCGGGCGTGGTGGCGTTACACACCTGGATATTGTGCTCGGCACACATCTGCATGAAGCGCTCGAGACGCGCGGAGGAGTGCTCCGGGCCCTGGCCTTCATAACCGTGCGGCAGCAGCATCACCAGTCCGCACATGCGGCCCCACTTGTGCTCACCGGAAGTGATGAACTGGTCGATCACCACCTGGGCGCCGTTGGCGAAGTCGCCGAACTGGGCCTCCCAGATCACCAGCGACTTTGGCGTGGTGGTGGCGTAGCCGTACTCGAACGCCAGCACCCCCTCTTCCGACAGCAGCGTGTCATAGATATAGAAAGGCGGCTGGCCCTCGTACATGTGCTGCAACGGCACATAGGACTGGCCGTCCTTCTGGCTGTGCAGCACTGCGTGGCGGTGGGAGAAAGTGCCGCGGCCGACGTCCTCACCGGTAAAGCGGACCATATAGCCCTCTTCCAGCAGGGTGCCGTAAGCCAGGGTCTCGGCCATGCCCCAGTTCAGCGGCAGGGCGCCGCCGGCCATCTTGCGGCGGTCCTCGTAGATCTTCGCCACCTGGCGCTGCATCACAATACCGTCCGGCACTGTGGTCATGCGGTTGGCCACGTCCTTCAGTTTAGGCATCGGGAAGCCGGTGTCGGCCGGCGTCTGCCAGTCGTGGTTCAGGTAGGGCGACCAGTCGACGAACATGGAGGAATCCGGCTGCTTCACCAGGCCGGTGGCCACGTCTTCCCCTTTGTCCAGCTTGTCGCGGTAGTCGCTGGCCAGCTTGTCCGCGGCGGCCTTGTCGATCACACCTTCAGCGACCAGCTTTTCCGCATAGAGGGTGCGGGTGGTCTTGTGCTTGCGGATGATCTGGTACATCAGCGGCTGGGTGCCGGACGGGTCGTCGGTCTCGTTGTGACCGCGGCGGCGGTAGCACACCAGGTCGATCACGATGTCTTTCTTGAACTCGTAGCGGTAGTCCACGGCCAGCAGCGCGGCCAGTACCACCATTTCCGGGTCATCGCCGTTCACGTGCAGTACCGGGGCGTCGATCATCTTCGCCACGTCGGTGCAGTACTCGGTGGAGCGGGCGTCCTCGCGCTTGCTGGTGGTGAAGCCCACCTGGTTGTTCAGCACGATATGCACGGTGCCGCCGGTGTAGAAACCGCGGGTCTGCGACATCTGCAGGGTTTCCTGCACCACGCCCTGGCCGGCAAAGGCGGCGTCGCCGTGGATATTGATCGGCAGCACTTTCTCGCCGGTAGGATCGTTGCGGCGATCCTGGCGCGCGCGCACGGAGCCTTCCACCACCGGCGCACAGATCTCCAGGTGCGAAGGGTTAAAGGCCAGCGCCAGGTGCACTTCGCCACCCGGCGTCATCACGTTGGAGGAGAAGCCCTGGTGGTACTTGACGTCGCCGGAGGTATCCAGGGTCTTCTTGCCCTCGAATTCCTCAAACAGGTCGGCCGGGTTCTTGCCCAGGATATTGACCAGGGTGTTCAGGCGGCCGCGGTGGGCCATACCCATCACCACTTCCTTGACGCCGTAGGTGCCGGAGCGGCGGATCAGCGCATCCAGCATCGGGATCAGGCTCTCGCCGCCCTCGACGCCGAAGCGCTTGGTGCCCGGGTACTTGGAGTCCAGGTGGCGCTCCAGGCCCTCGGCCGCGGACAGGCGCTGCAGGATCTCGACCTGGATATCGGTACCGAAGTTGGGCCTGGACTGGCTGCGCTCCAGGCGCTGCTGGAACCAGTGCTGCTCCTCCAGATCGGACAGGTGCATGATCTCAGCACCCAGGTTGCCGCAGTAGGTGCGCTCGAGGCCCTCGACGATCTCGCGCAGGGTCGCTTCGCCGTTGCCGAAGAAGAGGTCGCCGGTCTGGAAGGTGGTGTCGAAATCGCCCTGTGTGAGGCCGTGGTAGTTCAGCTGCAGATCCGGCACCTGCTCGCGGGCCATCAGGCCCAGCGGGTCCAGGGTGGCCTTTTTGTGACCGCGGTGGCGGTAGGAGCTGATGAGCTGCAGAACCTTGATCTGCTTGCGTTCGTGTTCAATATTGATGGCGCCGGCACCGGGAGCGGCCAGCGGGCGGGTGCGGTGTTTGGCGAGCAGCTCAAAGTGCTGGCGCACTGCGGCATGGGATACGTCACCGGCGCCGCTTACTCGCGGGAGGCTGTCGAAGTAACTGCGCCACTCCCCCGGCACGCCATTCGGGTCGTGCAGATAGGTCTCGTACAGTTCCTCCACGTAGGCGGCATTGCCCCCGGAGATATGGGAGCTACGCCACAGCTGCTCCATGGTACTTTCGTGCATGTTGATGCCTACCTCGATTGCAGTGGGCCCCACTCGGGCTGTGTCACTGCGCTTTCCTTTCACTCACAAAAAGGGAGGCACTTAAAAAGTCACCTCCCCTCTTCAACTTGGCACCGGCTCTTCGGCCAGCTTCTACAGATAGGCGCCGCCGTTGGCGCCGAGCCCGCGGTGCGGGCTCAACCGGGTTTACAGCGGCCGTTACACGGCGCGGGTCAGCAACATGTTGCGGATGTGGCCGATGGCGCGGGTCGGGTTGAGACCCTTCGGGCACACATTCACACAGTTCTGGATACCGTGGCAGCGGAAGACGCTGAAGGGGTCGTCCAGTTTGGACAGGCGCTCATCGGCAGCCAGGTCGCGGCTGTCCGCCAGGAAGCGGTAGGCCTGCAGCAGGCCGGCCGGGCCGATGAACTTGTCCGGGTTCCACCAGAAAGACGGACAGGCGGTGGAACAGCAGGCGCACAGGATGCACTCATAGAGGCCGTCCAGCTTCTCGCGCTCTTCCGGGGACTGCAGACGCTCGATCGCCGGCGCCGGCGTATCGTTCTGCAGGTAGGGCTCGATCTTCTTGTACTGCTCGTAGAACTGCTCCATGTCCACGACCAGGTCGCGGATCACCGGCAGGCCCGGCAGCGGGCGCAGCACCAGCTTGCCCTTGCGCGCCGCTTCGGAGATGGGCGTGGTGCAGGCCAGACCGTTGCGTCCGGAGATGTTCATGCCGTCGGAACCGCACACGCCCTCGCGGCAGGAGCGGCGGAAAGACAGGGTCGGGTCCTGGGCCTTCAGCAGTTCCAGCACGTCCAGCACCATCAGGTCCTTGCCCTGGGTGTCCAGCTCGTAGTCCTGCATGAAGGGCGCTTTGTCGGTTTCCGGGTTGTAACGGTAGATACTTACTTTCAACATTTCTCTGCTTCCGAACGTAGGGTGCGCCGTGCGCACCTGAATGCTTTGCGGCTTCACGGTGCGCGCGGCGCACCCTACTGGTTCTTAGTAAGTCCGAGCCTTGGGCTCGAAAGCTTCCACGGTATTGGGCGCGAAGTTAACTGCGCGCTTGCCGACGCGCTTCTCCGCCGGGAAGAACATGGTGTGGCACAGCCAGTTCTCGTCGTCGCGCTCCTGGAAGTCCTCGCGGGCGTGGGCGCCGCGGCTCTCGGTGCGGACCTCGGCGGCAATCGCGGTGGCCTCGGCCACTTCCAGCAGGTTCTGCAGTTCCAGCGCCTCGACACGGGCGGTGTTGAACGCGCGGCTCTTGTCTTCCAGACGCACATTGGCGATGCGCTCGCGCAGGTCGGCCAGTTTCTTCACGCCCTCGGCCATATAGTCGCCGCGGCGGAATACACCGAAGTGGTTCTGCATCACATTCTGCAGTTCCGTGCGCAGATCGGCGGCCTTTTCGCCATTGTTGGTGTTCTCCAGGCGGTTCAGGCGCGCCATTGCCGCTTCGATATCGGAGTCGGAGGCCTCGCGGTGCTCGATACCCTCGCGCAGCGCCTTCTCGATAAACAGGCCGGAAGCGCGGCCGAAGACCACCAGGTCCAGCAGCGAGTTGCCACCCAGGCGGTTGGCGCCGTGCACGGACACGCAGGCCACTTCGCCACAGGCGTAGAATCCGTCTACCACCTGGTCGTTGCCGGCGGCATCCTGGGTCAACGCCTGGCCGTGAATATTGGTTGGGACACCGCCCATCATATAGTGGCAGGTCGGCACCACCGGAATGGGCGCCTTGACCGGATCCACATGGGCGAAGGTCTTGGCCAGCTCGCAGATACCGGGCAGGCGGCTGTGCAGCACGTCCTCGCCCAGGTGGTCGAGCTTCAGGAACACGTGGTCGCCGTTGGGGCCGGCGCCGCGGCCGTCGAGAATCTCCAGGATCATGGAGCGGGCCACCACGTCGCGGGAAGCCAGGTCTTTGGCGTTGGGCGCATAGCGCTCCATGAATCGCTCGCCGTCCTTATTAATGAGGTAGCCTCCCTCGCCGCGACAGCCCTCGGTCACCAGCACGCCGGCACCGGCGATGCCCGTCGGGTGGAACTGCCACATCTCGATATCCTGCACCGGCACACCCGCGCGCAGGGCCATGCCCACACCGTCACCGGTGTTGATGTGCGCGTTGGTGGTGGAGGCGAAGATACGGCCAGCACCGCCGGTCGCGAATACGGTGGCCTTGGACTTGATGAAGACCACTTCACCGTCCTCGATGCACATGGCGATCACGCCCACGACGGCGCCGTCCTGGTTCTTCACCAGGTCGATCGCGAACCACTCGTTCAGGAACTCGGTGTTGTGCTTGATATTGTTCTGGTACAGGGTGTGCAGCAGGGCGTGGCCGGTGCGGTCCGCCGCCGCGCAGGTGCGCGCCGCCTGGCCACCGCGGCCGAAATCCTTGGACTGGCCGCCGAACGGGCGCTGATAGATGCGACCCTCTTCCGTACGGGAGAACGGCAGGCCCATGTGCTCGAGTTCGAAGACGGTCTCCGGACCCACGGAGCACATGTACTCGATGGCGTCCTGGTCGCCGATATAGTCGGAACCCTTGACGGTGTCATACATATGCCAGCGCCAGTCGTCATTCGGGTCGGCACTGGCAATGGCGCAGGTAATGCCACCCTGGGCGGACACGGTGTGCGAACGGGTCGGGAATACCTTGGTGATCACCGCCGTCTTGAAGCCGGACTGGGCCATTTGCAGGGCCGCGCGCATACCCGCCCCGCCGCCGCCGATTACGATTCCGTCAAAGGAAATAGTACGCATGTTCGCCATCAGTTATACACCCCACAGAATTTCAATGCCCCACACCGTGTAGAACACGGCGACCGCAGCCAGCAACACTTCCACGATCAGGCGCAGAACAGTGGCCTTGGGCCCCATCATGCGGTTGGTGATGTAGTCGGTTACAACAGACCAGAGACCGATCCAGGCATGAATGACGGTGGAGAGGAGCGCCACCAGGCTGAACACACGTACCCAGCGCTGGGCGAACAGCTCGGACCAGGCCTGATAGCCGAAGTCTTCGCTGAAAAAGATGAAACCCACAATAAAGAGGGTATAAGCAATCAGTATGACCGCGGTGACCCGCTGATACAGCCAGTCAAAGGTACCGCTGCGGCCAAAGCTCGTTACTGTTCTTACCATAACCACACCCCCGCCAACAGAATAAGGATTACACTCAGCACCAGCACCGTTATGGCGCTGCGTGTGCCGCCCTCGAGCGACTCACCGATCCCCAGATCCATCAGCAGGTGACGCACACCGGCGATCAGGTGGTAGATCAGAGCCGCCAGCGAAGCCCACAGAACGAGCTTGGCGGGAATGCTGTTGAACGCCGCCGCGACATCGGCAAAGCCCTGTTCGGATTCCAGGCTGGCATCGAGCATGCACAGCAGCAGCGCGACCACGGCGAAGAGCACTACGCCGGAGATACGATGCAAAATGGAAACCAGTGCGGCAGCGGGAAGACTGATAGTGGAAATGTCTAAATTGACAGGTCTGTTTTTGTTCACAGGAAAAACACCTTGTTGCCCTGAACGACCGGGCGCCCGTTAGCTTTTCAATGGAGGGGCGAGTTGCTTGCTGGTCACTTTGCACGCGACCTGCTGAAGCCTTGTACAAAGCGGCCTTACCATGGCGCAAGCCGCGCGGATTATAGGCATTCGCCCCCCAAAACACAACGAACGCCTCAGATTCTGCGGCAGCTTTGCCACCTTGGTCGCAGGCAATGCGGCGCCAGGAGCACCGCGGAATTTCCGCAGACAATTGCCGCCCCAATCAGGCAAAAGCTCTACGAGCTGCCCGGGTGGCCGGATATCCTGTTGCAGGGAGACCGACCGTCCACGCCTTTTGGTTTGACAATTTTCAGCGCGCAACTTAAGTTTGGCCCCGCTCAAAAGCCCCCGGGGTTCTCCGCGGGCCACCAGAATGCCCCCTGTAGGAGCGGCCGGCGGCCGCGATTGATAGCCACCGCCTACTGCGGACGTCGATCGCGGCCATCGGCCGCTCCTGCGGAAAATAGCCGGCATAAGAACAGAATTTAGGAGTCCGCAATGTCCGATAAGAAAGCGCAACTCACGGTCGACGGTATCGACGGCGCCATTGAGATGCCCGTACTCTCCGGCACCCTCGGCCCCGATGTTGTCGATGTCAGTAGTTTGACCGGCAAGGGCTTGTTCACTTACGACCCGGGCTTTGTGTCCACCGCCGCCTGCGAGTCCAAGATCACCTTTATTGACGGCGCCAAGGGCCAGCTGCTGCACCGCGGCTACCCGATCGAGCAACTGGCGGAGCAGTCCGACTACCTGGAGACCTGCTACCTGCTGATGAAGGGCGAACTGCCCGACGCCGAGCAGAAGAAGGAATACGTCGACACCATCATGTCCCACACCATGGTGCACGAGTCCCTGGTGAACTTCTTCAAGGGCTTCCGCTACGACGCCCACCCGATGGCCATGATGTGCGGCGTTGTCGGCGCCCTCGCCTCCTTCTACCACGACTCTCTCGATATCAACGATGCGGAGCACCGCGAGATTTCCGCGCACCGCCTGATCGCCAAGATGCCGACCCTGGCCGCCATGTGCTACAAGCACTCCAAGGGCCAGCCGTTCATGTACCCGGACAACAGCCTGAACTATGCGGAAAACTTCCTGCACATGATGTTCGGCAACCCCTGCGAGCAGAGCAAGATCGACCCGATTGTCGCCAAGGCGATGGACGTCATCTTCCTGCTGCACGCGGACCACGAGCAGAACGCCTCCACCTCGACCGTGCGTCTGGCCGGCTCCTCCGGCGCCAACCCCTTCGCCTGTATCTCCTCCGGTATCGCCGCCCTCTGGGGACCGGCGCACGGCGGCGCCAACGAGGCGGTGCTGGAAATGCTGCAGGAGATCGGTGACGAGAGCCGCATCGACGAGTTCGTCAAGCGCGCCAAGGACAAGGACGATCCCTTCCGCCTGATGGGTTTCGGCCACCGCGTCTACAAGAACTTCGACCCGCGCTCCCGCGTGATGCAGGGCATCTGTGATGAAGTCTTCGACGCCATGGGTGTGGCCGAGGACCCGCTGCTGAAGATCGCCAAGAAACTGGAAAAGATCGCGCTGGAAGACGAGTACTTCGTCGAGAAGAAGCTCTACCCGAACGTGGACTTCTACTCCGGCATCATCATGAAGGCGATCGGCATTCCCACCGACATGTTCACCGTGATCTTCGCCACCGGCCGCACCGCCGGCTGGATCGCCCACTGGAACGAAATGATTTCCAACCCCTACAAGATCGGCCGCCCGCGCCAGCTGTACACCGGCTACACCCAGCGCGATTACGTGCCGTTGGACAAGCGCAAATAAAAGGCATCCGGCAGTACGCATTAAAAAACCCGGCTTTTGCCGGGTTTTTTAATGAAAAATTCGTGCCACCTGTGGCGATGAAGTGTCTGCCAGGGGCGTGACATTCGCTAAAGTATGACCACGAAAAACCGTGCATTCACAAAAAATCTGACCCGATTAACACAAGCCGGTCAAATACAAAAAAGTGCAGCTACCAAAGAACTAGCGGCCGAATTCATTTCGACCGCTCCCTCTTTAAGCTGACTGGCACACCCCCGCTGTTCACCTCGCTGAAATCCTTTCAGACCAGTGGTAACCCGCAGTGGGTCTACTTTCGGGTTAGGCCAAGTCTCCAGTTACGGACCGCTTTTACTTGCTCCCCTTTTCCTTCGGGGACTGCCTCTGCCTAGGCATTTATATATTAGTGTCGCAATTTGCCAATGCAAAGCCGCTCTCACAACTGCGCACAGGCTCTTCGGCCCGCCTCGGCAACGGCTGCGGAATCGCCCTCGCCAGCCTTCTTCTCCCCCGGAACAACGCGCCGGCCGTAGGCCGCGAGCATAAAGCCAAAGCCAAACATCAGTACGCCGTAGATGGTGGAGGGCACGGACATTTCGCTGGACTGCAGCAGCGTCAAGGTCACCATCAGGCCCAGGGTGTCGTTATTGGAGAAGTCGCCGTTGGACTGGCGCTTGAAGTCCTGCTCGGTATCCAGCATGTACTGGCCGCCGGTCAGCGCGCTCAATACCGCCGCGTAGGGAGTGCCGCCGGGAAGCTCGGTCGGGTTGATTACTTCCATAAAGCGGCCCTCGGTGTCGAAGGCGCCGGCGATGGAATTTTTGCCGAACAGGATACTCTGCGGGCCGCGCAGTACTTCGACGCGCTCCAGATCCATGTAGGGCGCGCGCGCCAGCTGAGCGCGGCCGTAGTAAACACCGTCGATATACTGGCCGACGGACTGCTCAAAGCCCTGGTTGATGCCGGAGCTGATGCCGCGGATGGCAATGATGGTGCCGATACCGGCCTGGTTCATGGTCAGGTTGGGCACATAGGCGGTCATGCCCTGCAGGTTGGTGATACCCGCCTCTTCCATTTTCGCGCCGGACACCGCATTCACGGAAATCGGCACGTCCTGCAGGCTCTCGGTGCGCTTCTGCGCGGTGACTATGACTTCCTCCAGCACCAGTTCCTGGGCGATAACCGGCTGCGCCAGTACCGCCAAGGCCCAGTGCGGCGCCGCCGCCCAATATTCCTGTGATAGCGGAGGCCAGCGGCTTGCGCCGCGCCACTTGAGTGAATGATTTGTTACTCATGTCCTTTCTCTCTGCTCTATTTTTATTGGCGGTTCAGGGAGAAATTCCGTACATCTCGACCGGAAGGGACTGCGACTGTTGAACCGGGAAACCATTCGTGGCCGCCCAGGGCCATGGTGACGCGATCAGTTTCCACCCCCTCCCACAGCAGACGGTCGTAGTACAGATCCATGCTCCACCAGGGCACGATTGCATCGAGAAAGCCGTGAATAAAACGCGTTGGCGGGTGGTTTCCCGGCATATGAAGCGGCATCACGCAGAGGGGGGCCGGCGCAGGTGGCGTAGGAACCTGAATGGACCACCAGCGCCCTGAACTCCCCCGGCCAGTTCACCGCCATGCGGCTGGTGTTGTAGCCGCCGCTGGAAATACCGGTGGCGTATCTGCGGTTGGGGTTGAGCGGGCCTAAGACGCCCTGCTCTATCGCGTCGAATACATTGTTCAGAAAGGTGTAGTCGGTAGTGATTTCGTAGATGGTGGCCGGACCGGCGGAATTGGTGAGCCAGGCAGCTCCACCGGCGCCCGCGGTGCAATTACCGCGTAGCCGGCGTCCAGCAGCGCCTTGATCGTGCGCGCCTCCCAATAGCCACCGAAGGGCGCATTTTTCTCGCGCGAAAACTCCACCTCGAAGAACGATCCCTGGTAGATCAGCGCCACCGGCCGGGCGGCGGTGTGCCGAGCGGCAGTTCCCATTTGACTTCGCGATCGGTGATGCTGCTGGAGGGGATGCGAATGCTGCGGTAACTGCAGTCGATCCTCTCCTGCTTGAACCAGCTCGCCGGAGTGATGGTGCAGCGGGAATCCGCCATTGATTGCTGTACAGCGAGACAACACAGCAGTGCCATTATTATCCTTGTCATAGGACACCTGCCTGGTTGTTTAGTGAATGTTTACCGCATGGTTTCTCTCATCTTGTTCACCGTCCTGGCGAATTGCCACAGCTCCCTGAAACTGCAAACAGAATAAACAGCTCCTTTGTAGGAGCGGCCCATGGCCGCGATCGATGTCGCCAACGGGATAGATCGATCGCGGCCAGCGGCCGCTCCTACAGGGTTGGGAATCTAGATTAGAAATCCATGTTCAGGCGCAGCGCCCAGACGCGCGGATCGCCGTAGTAGCCGGACACTATCGGGAAGTTGGAGCCGCGCAGGTCGTAACCGGTGGTGCGGTACTCCTCGTCGGTCAGGTTCCTGCCCTCCAGCGCCAGCCGCCAGCTTTCGCCGGGCGGCGTGAACACCAGGGCCGCGTTCCACAGGCCGTAGGCCTCCTGGAAGATGTATTCGCTGAGATCGGTAGTGGGATGGACGTCGTCGCGGTAGCTGTAGCTCAGGCGCGCGTCCAGGCGGCCCAGGTCCGCCAGCGGCAGACTGAAATCGCCGTTGACCGTGTAGGCCAGTTCCGGCGTGTTGGTAAACTCCTGCTCATCGGCTACGTTCACGCCGCCGGAGATATATTCCTCGTAGTAGGCGTCCAGCCAGGTGGCGTTGCCGCTCAGGGTGAAGTAGTCGCTCGGCGCCCACAGGGCCTCCAGCTCCAGGCCGCGGATCACACCGGCACCGGCGTTGGTGAAGTCGCCGAAGAAGCTGTCCGGGTTGCCGTCGCCATTGGTATCCACGCCGGTGAAGATACTCAGCTGGATATCCTCGTAGTCGCTGTGGAAGAGCGCGGCGTTGACGCGCAGGCTCTGGGTCAGGTCCGCTTTGATGCCCAGTTCATAACTGGCCACCGTCTCCGGCCTGTAGGCGTTCCGCGAGTCCGGCACCTGCACCGTGTTCGCGCGGACATTGTAGCCGCCGCTCTTGAAGCCCTCGCTGTAGCTGGCATAGATCAGCGTGTCGCCGTTCAGCTGATGGTCGAGGCTGATGCGCGGCGAGAAATCGGTCCAGCGCTCGGACTCGTCGAAGTCGGCAGTGACCTGGCCGTTGGGCGTGGTGAAGTCCGCATCGGCGAAGCCGCGGTTCAGCACCACCGCATTTTTTTCCTCGCGATTGAAGCGGCCGCCGACGCTGAGCGCTGTGCTGTCGGTGAGGCTGTAAGTCATGTCGCCGAACAGCGCCAGCGCATCCGTCTGCACCTCGCCGCCGCTCTCGCCGTAGATCGCCAGGGTCGGGCCGACGATCGGCACCAGTGCCGGGTTGATCGCCACGGTGGGCACGCCGAAGCGGTTGCGCACCACGCCGCCGGCGGTGGCGTCGAGCAGATAGAGACCGAAGACACCGCTCAGCCGGTCGCTAGTGTACTGCCACTGGAATTCCTGGCTCAGCTGATCATCGAAATAGACGGCGTCCACATCGGCGATCGGATAGGGACCCATATCGAAATCGATGGCGCCATCGGTCTCGCCCTCGCGGAAGGCGGTGATCGACTTGAAGCCCCAGTTGCCGTCGCCCTTCCAGCTAACGGTCAGCGCGGTGCCGGAGTTGTCGCTGTCGTTGTCCTGGTTGTCGAAACCGTTGTGCACGTCGTAGCGGTCATCGCTGGCCGGCAGCGGTGCGCTGCCGCTGTAGAAAGATTCGATACCGTTGGCAATCATCCGCTGGGCGCCGCGCACCGCGGACCTGTCGTAGACTGCGTCGTGGGCCAGGTTGACCGCCCAGCGGTCGCTCGGCCGCCACTCGATGGCGGCGCGGCCGGCGTAGAGCTGCTTGTCGGAAACCTCGGCGCCGGTCAGCAGGTTTTCACCGAGGCCGTCGCGGGTGAAGGAGCCGGCGGCAAAACTGGCGAAGAGCCTGTCCTCCACCAGCGGCGTGCTGACGCTGGCCTTGATATCCCGCTGGCTGTAGCTGCCCAGCGCCGCGCTCAGGGAGACTTCGGTCTCCTCGGCGATGGGCCGGCTCACATATTTGATCGCGCCGCCGATGGTGTTGCGGCCGTAGAGGCTGCCCTGGGGGCCACGCAGGATTTCCACCCGCTCCACATCGAGCATTTCCAGCAGCGCGCCCTGGGGCCGCGCCAGGTAGACGTCGTCCACATAGATGCCCACGCCGGGCTCCACGCCCCACAGCGGATCCGACTGGCCCACGCCGCGGATATAGGCGGTGGCGGTGGAGGTGGTGGCGCGCGCGGCATAGACGGTCAGGCCGGGAGCCTGGGACTGCAGGTCCGCCAGGTTGCTGACACCGGCAATCAGCATGTCCTCGCCGCTGAGCGCGCTCACCGCCTGGGGTACCTCCTGCAGGCTCTCCTCGCGCCGGCGCGCGGAGACGACGACCTCCTCCATGGCGCTGGCGCTCTCCTGCGCGTGGATCTGCGGAACGGCGACGGCGGCAAGACTGCCCAGGCCGGCCACGGCGGCGTGCAGCAGTTTCTTCGGAAAATCGGGTACCACTTTATTGTTATCGAACATACCCAAGCCCTCTCTCATCATGCATTGTTTTATTGGATTTCGAGCGAAACTTTTTCAGTGTTCTCGTCAGTTTTCTCGTTATTCTCGATCTGTTCGGTCTTCTCCCCCTGCCCCGGCGCATTCACGCTGCGCAAAAATTCGATGATGGCGTCGTTGCAGATTTCCGCCTGGTCCAGCGGCGTCGCGTGGCGCGAGTCCGCCACCAGGCGCAGACGAGCGTCCGGCAGCAACGTCGCGTACTCCTGCTTGAAAGCCGTCGGCGTATAATCCTGATCGCCGCAAAGAATCAGCGCGGGCACAGTGCAGTTGCCGAGGCGCGCACGCACATTGAAGGCGGCAATAGCGCGCAGGATTTTCAGGTAGGATTTTTGATCGGCCGCGGCGACGCTGCGCAGGAACTGCTCGCGCAGCGGTTGCTGGGAATCCCGTGGAAACAGCTTGAGCGCAATACGCTTTGCCAGCGTGGGCAGGCCGAAGCCGCGAATCATCAGGGTGCGCAATGCCAGTGTCAGCAGCAGGCGCCAGCGGCCGCTGGCGAAGCCCGGGCCGGAGTTGATGACGGTCAGCGACAGCAGCCGCTCGGGGCGGTCCGTCGCCAGCTGGAAGGCTAGCATACCGCCGAGGGAAAACCCGCCAACATGCGTCCTGGCGATACCCAGATGGTCGAGCAGTGCCAGGGCGTCGCCGGCCAGGTCGGCCATGGTCACCGGGCCGCACAGCGGATCGCTGGCGCCGTGGCCGGCAATATCCAGGGCCAGCACGCGGAATTCGGCCGCCAGCGGATCCCACTGGAGCTGCCAGTCATCACTGCGGGAGCCCAGGCCGTGCAGCAGCAGCAGCGGCTCACCTCCGCCGCCACTGTCGGCAAAGTACAGGCGGCGCTCGCCGTGGACAAAATGCGGCATCGATTACACCTCTCACCTTATCGCTGTTTTTCTTGTCTTTCTTATTTGCTCGGGTCGGCCGAACACGAATCGGAATTTCTATTCCGTATTTTTGGCAATACTAGACCCCGGCCGCAGCGCGCGCAAGGGCTTTTCCATGGAGTGGTGGAAATCGGTGTCGCTTCTGCAGAAGGTATCGAATCAGTAACAGTCGGCCGGGGCCTGCAGGTAGCACAGCAACAGGCGACCCAGCTCCCTGCGCAGTTCCGCCTGCGGCAGGCCGCCGAGGCTGCCGGTGACTATGTACTGGTTCATTACCCCCAGCATCATATGGACACCGGCCGGTATTGCCAGCTCCGGCTTGGCGTGGTTGATCTGATCCACGAAGGGCCGCAGGCATTCCAGCGCTGTCGTGGAGACATGGTTGTTCAGCTGGTGCACCTTGTCGCGGAAGTCGGCGCTGCGCGAGGCGCGCAGGATCAGTGCCCGCAGCACGCCGCGGTGGCCGGCATAGATGCCCACATAGGAATCCACCAGCAGTTGTACGCACTGGGCCAGGTCGGTGCACTCGCCGCCCGCCTCGCCCAGGGATTCCGCGGTGGTGGCCACCTGCCGCATAAAGCGCTGCAACAGCAGCAGCGACAGTGTGTCCTTGTCGCCCAACAGGCGGTAGAAGCTGCCCACAGAGGAATCCGCCAGTCGGGCTATCTCCGCCACGCTGGCCTCCTCGAAGCGGTTCTCCGCCAGCAGTTGCTCGCCGGCGGCCAGCAGGCGCTCGAGGGCCTGCTGGCTGCGCACTTGATTGGGAACCGGCAGTTCCACCAGAGTGAAGTCGGGTTTTGACATGGTCAGTTTGTGGACCTTTTCAGGGGTTCCTTAAGGGTTTAATCAGGCCTTCCAGGCCCTCTATTTTTATCTCCAGGGTCAGCGCCATCAACCGCCCCAACCGGCCCGCGGGAAATTCTTTCTTCGCAAACCAGAGCAGATACTCCTCAGGCAGATCGATCAGCGCGCGTCCGGCGTATTTCCCAAACGGCATTGGTGTGCGCGCTATATCCAGCAGATCCTGTTTTTCAAACATGGCGATTCTTTCGGTATTAGTGAGCCGCAGCTTAACCGACTGCGACGCCGGGCATAAGCCGAGACATGAATTTGTCGCCCCCAACGCGCCACCCTAGACTGGCTTCGACACAGGCCGGCGAAATGATAAGCCGTGCTCGCCATACCTCAATCGAGTAGTGACAGAGGTGTCTATGCGTATTCAAGCGATTAAACATACAGGCCTGGCGGCTATCCTGACTGCCGGCCTTCTGAGTCAGGGCTGTGCCAATATGAGTGACACAGACCGCCGTATCGGCACCGGGGTCGGTATCGGCGCAGTCACCGGGGCCCTGATCAGCGGCGGCCGCCCGGCAGGTACTGCGGCAGGCGCCGTTCTCGGCGGTGTTGGAGGCTGGCTCTACGACCGCAACCAGAAGCGCTACTACTACTACGACCGCCACGGCCGTCGGGTTTACCGCTAGTGCCTGTGGGGTGCAGGGTGAGTCCGGTTGCGGGCTCACCCCCGTTTTTTACAGCAACTCGGTCTTAGTTTTTCCACAGCGCTGGCAGCGGTATTCTGTCACGAGCTTGCCCTGCTTCACGTCGAACTTGCGCTCGGTAACCACCACCCACTTGTGAAAACCATCGCGGCACAGGCTGCTGCCCTTGAATTTCTGCCAGGCAGTTTTGCGTTTGAACGGAAGCACATCGCCCATTTCTTCAAGTCTCCATGTGGGAGCCTGCCCTGCAGGCGATTCTTTGCAGGGCGCGCGCGGCACCCCCCTGCTTCAACAGCCACTAAACCACTTCACCGGCCGCGTGGCCCGATGCCCAGGCCCACTGGAAATTGTATCCGCCCAGCCAGCCGGTCACGTCCAGTACCTCGCCGATAAAGTAGAGCCCCGGCTGCGTCTTGCACTCCATGGTGCGCGAGGAGATGCCGTCGGTAGCCACGCCACCCAGTGTCACCTCCGCGGTGCGGTAGCCCTCGGTACCGGCGGGCACCAGTTGCCAGGTCTGCAGCCTGCGGCCTATTTCCGCCAGCTCGATCTCGCCGTACTGCTTCAGCGGCCGGCTGTCGATATCCTGCCGCTGCAGAAAATGCTGTACCAGCTTCTTGCTCCAGACTTCCGCCAGCGCACTGTGCAGATAGCTGTCCGGATTCTGTGCGCGCCGCTGCTGCAGCCACCCGGCCAGGTCGCGCCCCGGCGCCAGGTCGAACTCCACCGTCTGCCCCTCGCGCCAGTGGCTGGAAATCTGCAGTACCGCCGGCCCGCTGAGACCGCGGTGGGTAAACAGCATCTGCTCGTGGAAACTGCCCTCGCCGCAGCTGGCGGTCACCGCCAGGGCACTGCCGGGCAGCTCCTGCTGCCGCTCCAGCTGGCGCCGGTGCTGGGTAAAGGGCACCAGCGCCGCGCGGGTGGGAATAATATTCAGGCCGAACTGGCGCGCGATCTCGTAGCCCAATCCCGTCGCCCCCATGGTCGGAATCGACAGGCCGCCGGTGGCGATCACCAGGGATTCGCAGCGTACCTGCCCCAGAGAAGTGTCGACCAGAAAACCCTGCTCCAGCGGCGCTATGGCCTCGACGCTGCAGCGGGTGCGGATCTGTGCCTTCGCCGCGCGGCACTCCGCCAGCAGCAGGTCGACGATATCCTTGGACTTGTTGTCGCAGAACAGCTGGCCGAGGGTCTTCTCGTGGTACGGGATCCCGTGCTTCTCCACCAGCGCAATAAAGTCCCACTGCGTGAAGCGGGCCAGGGCCGATTTGCAGAAGTGCGGATTCTCGCCGTAGAAATTTTCAGGCGAAGTGTACAGGTTGGTGAAATTGCAGCGACCGCCGCCGGACATCAGGATTTTCTTGCCGACCTTGTTGGCGTGGTCCAGCGCCAGCACGCTGCGCCCGCGCTGCCCTGCAGTAGCCGCGCACATCAGCCCCGCCGCGCCGGCGCCGACAATCAGTACATCGACGCGTTCGGGCAGCTGGCTGGGAGAAGTTTCTGTCATGGCGGGGATTGTGGCCGCTCGCGCGGCCCCGGAAACTGGCGCGGGGATCAGGCCCGCGGCAGGGTGACGCCGCGCTGGCCCTGGTACTTGCCGCCGCGATCCGCGTAGGAAACATCGCAGACTTCGTCGGACTCGAAGAACAGCATCTGCGCCACGCCCTCGTTGGCGTAGATCTTCGCCGGCAGGTTGGTGGTGTTGGAGAATTCCAGGGTCACATGCCCTTCCCACTCCGGCTCCAGCGGGGTCACATTGACGATGATGCCGCAGCGCGCGTAGGTGGACTTGCCCAGGCAGATGGTCAGCACCGAGCGCGGAATGCGGAAGTACTCGACCGTGCGCGCCAGGGCGAAGGAGTTCGGCGGAATAATGCAGTATTCCCCTTCCACGTCGACAAAGCTGTTCTCGTCGAAGGTCTTCGGATCCACGGTGGCGGAGTGCACATTGGTGAAGATCTTGAACTCACGGGCACAGCGCACGTCGTAGCCGTAGCTGGAGGTGCCGTAGGAGATCAGCCGCTCGCCGTTGCCATTCTGGCGCACCTGGCCCGGCTCGAACGGCTCGATCATGCCGTGCTGCTCGGCCATACGGCGAATCCACTTGTCGGACTTGATACTCACTCCGCTCCCCCTGGGTATTTTCAAAACTGGTCGACTGTTTATCGTGGTCGATAAGGAGCCGAATCATAGCCGTTTTGCGCTGTGCAAAAAAGTGCCAATCGAATCAATGCCCTCTTGTTGCACTGAATCAACTACTGTATAAATCACCAGTATTAACTGTACAGACATACAGTCGCCGCCTGGAGAGGGCGGCCGCGAGGCTGATAAAGAGGGCCAAAAACCGTGAGCAACGCAGAAAACCTATTGCAAAACAATCAGTTAGCCGACCAGTCCAAGCACCAGCGGCTGAGCCGGCTGCTCGCCAGGCCGGATATCTGGCAGGCCGCCAACGAACACAAGCGCCAGCGCGGCGGCATCGCCACCGGCTACGCCAGCCTGGACGCCCTGCTCGCCGGCCGCGGCTGGCCCCGCGGCGCCACCACCGAACTGCTGGTCAACCAATCCGGCATCGGCGAGATATCCCTGCTGCTGCCGGCCCTGGCAGAACTCAGCCAGCGCGAACAGATGCTGGTGCTGGTGAACCCGCCCTTCATTCCCTACGCCCCGGCGCTGGCCAGCGCCGGCGTGCAGCTGGAGAAGCTGCTGATACTGCACCCGCGCGGACAGAAGGACGAACTCTGGGCGATAGAACAGTCCCTGCAGTCCGGCTGCTGCGGCGCCCTGCTCAGCTGGCAGCCTCGCCAGGCACCGGCAGACAAGGATCTGCGCCGCCTGCAGCTCGCCGCCCGCGAGGGCGACTGCCTGCACTTCCACTTCCGCCCCCAGTCCTGCGCCGCCAGCCCCTCCCCGGCCAGCCTGCGCCTGAGTCTCGGCAGTGACGGCGAACAATTAGCTGTACAGCTGCTGAAACAACTGGGCGGCCAGTCCGGCCAGCGCCTGCACCTGGCCCGCAGCGCCGACCTCACCCGCCGCGACCGGCCGCTGCATTGAAGGAAAAGAACTCGGGACTGACGTAGGGTGCGCCGTGCGCACCACCCCGCGCAGCGGTGCGCACCCTACAAAACGCAGCAGCCCCGGGATCGCGGAGCTGTCCTAAGCGCTGAAGGCTGCAGCTCCGCCAGGTGGCACAGCCGCCCCTGGGACAAATCGGCAGGATTGCCGATTTGGACGCCGAAGGCGCCCGCGAAGCGGGTGAGCGCCATGGATGGCGCGAATCACCGCCGAGCCCCAGCTCGGCAAGCGGGCCACAGGCCCGCCCTTGTAGGAGCGGCGGGGCGGCCATCCGCCCACGGCCGCGATCGATCTATCCAAATAGTGGTGTGCAATAGGCAACAAACGGAACCCCAACCATGCTCTGGCTCTGCATCCAATTCCCCAAACTCCCGCTGGAAGTCCTCACCCGCGCCCAGCGCGACGGCACCCAGGCCCACGCCCAGGCCGTGGTGGAACAACAGCTGATCGTGGATGCCAACCGCACCGCCGCCGAGCGCGGCGTGGAGACCGGTCTCACCATCGCCACCGCCTGCGCCCTCTGCGCAGACCTGCAGCTGCTGCAGCGAGATACTCAGCGGGAGGAACAACAACTGCAGCAACTGGCACAGTGGGGCTACAGCTTCACCCCGGTGGTCTCCCCACAGGCCGCCGGCTCCGTGGATGCCGGCGATGTGCACTTCGCCTGCCTGTACCTGGAACTCTCCGGCTGCCTCAAAGCCAGCGGCGGACTGAAACCGCTGCTGCAACAACTGCACCGTGAACTGCGCCAGATGCGCATCAGCGCTTTTATGGGGCTGGGCCACAGCCCCAGCGCCGCGCGCATGCTCAGCCTGCTACCGGAACACCGTCAGTGGCTGAAGGAAACCCAGACCCCACCCAGCCCGCAGCAGTGGCGGCAGTGGATCAGCTTTTCCCCGAGCAAACTGCTCGACTGCGACAACAAGACCATCGCCAAGCTGTACGCCTGCGGCATCAAGCGGGTCAGCCAGTTGCTGGCAATCCCACTGTCGGAAGTGGGCAGCCGTTTCGGCCGCGGCTTCGTCGAATACCTGGCGCGCCTCAACGGCACCCGCCACGACCCGGTGCCCAGCTACCAGCCGCCGCCTGAATTTCACAGTGAGCTCTTCTTTCCCAGCCCGCTGGACAACAGTGAACAACTACTGTTTCCCGCCGCCCGCCTGGTGCGCGAGCTCTGCCAGCAATTACAGCGTCGCCAGCTATACAGCCACCAGCTGCGCTGGAAACTCGACTTCGGCCAGCAGGGCTGCAAGGTCTTCAGCGTCGAAGTCTCACGCCCGATGCTGGATCCGCAGCGGTTGATCGCCCTGACAAAACTGCAGCTGGAAAGAATCCAACTCGAACAGCCAATACAGGCCGTCAGCCTGACCTGCGACCAGCTACTGCCGCTGGAACAGAACCAGCTCGACGACGACCTGTTCGGCAAGAACACCCAGGTACAGCGCAGCCACCAGCTGCTGGACAAACTCAAGGCCCGCCTCGGCCACCAGGCCCTGTCCGGTGTCACCCTGAAGGAGAGCTATCTGCCGGAGCAGGCCTGGGCCAGCGCCGACACCCTGGTGCTGCAGAGCAACCACAGCAAGAAAGGCCACCAGCTGCAGCCCATCAACGCCCCCCGCCCCACCTGGCTGCTGCCCAGGCCCGACAAACTGCAGAGCCGCGAGCACAAGCTCTTTTACCGCGGCGAAATCAGACTGCTGCAGGGCCCCGAGCGCATCGACGGCTACTGGTGGCAACACGGCCGCCACGGGCGGGACTACTACCTGGCGCGGGGGGAGGAAGGCGGGCTCTACTGGGTGTTTCAGGACCTGACTTCGGAGGACTGGTATTTACATGGGGTTTACGGCTAGCCCAACAGCATGACGAAACACATAAGCTGCCCCAGGTAGCACATCAATAAATCATGAGTGACGCAGCTGTGCAGTACGCCGAACTCTTCTGCCAAACCAATTTCTCCTTCCTGCAGGGCGCCTCCCACCCGCAGGAACTGATCCAGACGGCACATCAACTGGGCTACCAGGCCCTGGCCATTACCGACGAGTGTTCCCTCGCGGGCGTAGTGCGCGCCTACAAGGAGCTGCACAACCTGAAATCAGCCGGCATTGAACTCAAGCTGATCTGCGGCAGCTTCTTCCGCCTGCAGCAAGGCGAGCAACTGGTGCTGCTGGCCCCCAACAAAAATGCCTACAGCGAACTCTGCCAGCTGATCTCCACTTCCCGCCTGCGCGCAGAAAAGGGCCAATACCAGACGCACCTGCAAGACCTGCTGCAACTGTGCCGGGAAACCATCGCCATCTGGCTGCCCCACAAAACGCCGCTGAGCATTCCCGCAGAACTGAAACAGCATTTCAGCGGCCGCCTGTATATCGCCATCAGCAACCGGCTGCTGCCGCAACAGAACCGGCACAGCCACACCCTGATCGAATTTGCCCGGCGCGAACAGCTGCCACTGCTCGCCACCAGCGCGGTACTGATGCACTGCCGCAGCCGCAAACCGCTACAGGATGTGCTCAACGCCAACTACCACAACTGCACCCTCGAGCAGCTGGGCTACCGCATCGAGCAGAACGCCGAGCGCTACCTGCGCACGCTGGCGGATATCGAGGCCCTCTATCCCAGAGAGGCGATCGAGAACACCATCGCCATCGCCGAACGCTGCCACTTCAGCCTCAGCGAACTGCGCTACCAGTATCCATCAGAGGTGATCCCGGCCGATAAAGCACCCAGCGCATACCTGCGCGAACTGGTCGCATCAGGCCGGAAAGTACGCTGGCCCCATGGCCCGGAGCCGCGTATCGACGCGCAGATCGAAAAGGAACTCGCACTGATCGCCGAGCTGGAATACGAACACTACTTCCTCACCATCTACGACATAGTCCAGCACGCCCGCAGCCAGCACATCCTCTACCAGGGCCGCGGTTCCGCCGCCAATTCGGTGGTCTGCTACTGCCTGTTTATCACCGAGATAGACCCGCACAAGATCGGCCTGCTGTTCGAGCGCTTTATCTCCCGCGAGCGCAACGAGCCGCCGGATATCGACGTGGACTTCGAGCACGAAAGGCGCGAGGAGATCATCCAGTACATCTACGGCAAATACGGCCGCCACCGCGCCGGCCTCGCCGCGACCAAGATCACCTACCGCTTCAAGAGCGCCCTGCGCGATATCGGCAAGGCCCTGGGGATCAGCGCCGCCATCATCGAGCAGCTGGTGGCCGAGCGCGCCTGGTGGGACAAGCTGGAGGACTTTCCGCAGCAGATGAAAAAGGTCGGTATAGATCCCGCCAGCTCCACCGGCCGGGCCCTGCCGCTATTGCTGGAACAGATCTACGGCTTCCCCCGCCACCTGTCCCAGCATGTGGGCGGCTTCGTGATCACCGAGCAGCCGCTGCACACACTGGTGCCGATCGAAAACGCGGCCATGGAGGAGCGCACCATAGTGCAGTGGGACAAGGAGGATATCGAAGACCTGAAACTGATGAAGGTCGACATCCTCGCCCTCGGCATGCTCACCGCGCTGCGCAAATCCCTGAGCTATATCGCCCTCTACGGCCCCAGGCTGCGCCTGCAGGATATTCCGCCGGAAGACCCGGCCGTCTACGAGATGATGTGCCGCGCCGATACCGTCGGCGTCTTCCAGATCGAATCCCGCGCGCAGATGAGCATGCTGCCCAGGCTGCAGCCACAGAAGTTCTACGAACTGACGATAGAGATCGCGATAGTCCGCCCCGGCCCGATCCAGGGCGGAATGGTGCACCCCTATCTCAAGCGCAAGCAGGGACTGGAACCGGTGACCTATCCCCACGAGAACCTGCGCCCGGTACTGGAGCGCACCCTCGGCGTGCCGATCTTTCAGGAGCAGGTGATCCAGCTGTCGATGGTCGCCGCCGGCTTCAGCGGCGGCGAGGCCGACGAACTGCGCCGCGCCATGGCCAGCTGGGGCAGGAACGGCGACCTGTACAAGTTCAAGGACAAACTGATCCAGGGCATGCTCGCCAACGGCTACAGCCCCGACTTTGCCGAACAACTGTTCAACCAGATGAAAGGCTTCGGCTCCTACGGCTTCCCCGAATCTCACTCAGCGAGCTTCGCCCTGCTCGCGTATTTTTCCGCGTGGATCAAACGCCACCATCCGGCGGCTTTTTATTGCGGCCTGCTAAACAGCCAGCCGATGGGCTTCTACGCCCCCGCCCAACTGGTCTACGACGCCCAGCGCCACAACGTAAAAGTGCTGCCGATCGACGTACTCCACAGCCACTGGCACCACACCCTGGAATTCCAGCGCCCCTCTCCCCTCCGAGGCGAGGAACCGGGGGAAAGATCCCTCCCCTGTAGGAGCGGCCCTTGGCCGCGATCGATCCCCGCCGAAAACGCAGAGGTCCAAGAGCGCCTCCAGCCCGCATTCAACACCCGGCAACCAGAAACCAGCCTGCCAATTGCCGACACCCCATCGTCATTCCGGCGCATGCCTGAATTCAGCACCCCGATGCTCCGCCTCGGCATGCGCCTCATCAACGGCCTGGAAGAACAAACCGCAACCACCATCGTCACCCTGAGAGAGGAACAAACCTTCACCTCCCCAACCCAGTTCCGCCAACTGACCCAACTCCCCAAAGAACAGGTCGCCGCCCTGGCCAGCGCCAACGCCTTCAACAGCCTGAGCGAAAACCGCTACCTGGACACCTGGCTGTCACTGAATGGAGAGACAGAAAACACCACCATCACCGAACACAACCCCAGCAACTCCGCAGAGGACAACACCTACAGCGACTACAGCAGCACAGGCCTGACCCTGCGCGAACACCCCATAGCCCTGCTGCGCCGCCGCGACCGGTTCCGCAAGCACACCCGGGCACAGGATCTGGCCCGCTACCACAACGGCCAGCGGGCAACGATCATCGGTCTGGTCACCTGCCGACAGCGGCCGGGCAGTGCCGCCGGCGTAATGTTCCTGACACTGGAAGACGAAACCGGCGTGGTCAATGTGGTGCTGTGGGAGCAGGTGCAGCAGCGCTACAGGGCGGAGATCAAGCGGGGGAATGTGCTGGAAATCGGTGGGACGGTGCAGATCAACACCGATCGCGAAAAGCAGGATTATTCAGTGGTTCACTTGGTCGGCCAGAAAATCCGCTGCCTGGAGTGGTCGGAGATTCAGGCAGTGAGAAGCTTCCACTGAAGAAAGGCGGACCACCCAGAAAGCAGATAATTATCAGAAGCTAGCGATTACGACTTGCCCGTTTATCGAAAAAAGTAACACCGTCCAAGCCCTCAAAGTGGTCATCCGCCGTAATCAACTTCGCGCCATGTTGGCGCGCAGACGCATAAATAATCGCATCGGCAAAGGACAGGCGGTAGTGAAGCGCAAGGTCGGCTGCCAGCAGGGCAATATTGCTATCCAATGCAATCACCTTACCCTGCTCTGTCCAGGCCACGGTCTCCAAAGCCGCCACCTCCCCGCGCTCTCGCTTAACCCATTTGTAAAGCTCGAACTGAATAGAAGTGGGAACCAATAGCTGTTCGGTATCGGCAAGCCAAGGCTTGAAATCCTCCGCCAGCGAACCGTCGGTTAACCATTCGATCCAACCGCAGGTATCCACAACAACCATCAGAACCGATCCCGACGATCGCGCACCTCGAGTGTCGAAGCGCCACGCAGCAGGCCGCGCATATCATCCATCGACCGCACCGGCACCAACTCAATCACAGAGCCCTTGGCAATAACCGTGAACTTCTGACCAGCCTTCAATCCGAGCTCCTCACGTACGGACTTCGGGATTCCGAGCTGAAACTTGCTTGAAAGCGTAGCGACGGCCATTCTTACCAACCTCAAATCGATATTGATTTGGTAAGAATAGTGCCAGGTTAACCTCCGAGCAAGCAGTTAAACGGACCAATGAAGGACCAACGGGGGTCGGGGACCAATGGGGTCAGACTCGATTGGTTCGATCTGGCCATCTGCCGCCAGTGTGACCAATGGGGTCAGACTCGATTGAATTCCACGTTATCTCTATAAGCCTTGGATTTCCTGTCCCCGCCCCTCACTGCTGGCGCAACTCTGCGATTCAACTGCCTGGCAATCCGCTCCCGAAACCGGTCACTCCCCAGCACCCATGCCTTGTTGGTGGCAGAGCGGATTTCATCCAGCGTCTTATCCGGTATACGGGCGCGAACCAATTGCCGGTACGCGGACTGGCGCTCCGCTTCGGTCCTGCCCAGGCGCCGATACTCCCCATGTGAGGAAATCAGCGAAGCCGGTACTCCCGCCCCATTACTTCGATAACTGGACCAGGGATATTCCGAGGGGTGTCCCACCATACTCGCACGCACAGGATTCAATTCGATATAACGCATACAGGTAAACAGGTACTGTTCGCTATCGATCAGCGTCGCCCTGTAGCGCCCCTCCCACAGGGTGCCAGTCCGCTGATAGCGGTAATTGAAGTACTGCACATAGTAGCGACCGAGCGACTGCAGCATTTTGCCAATGCCGGTTTCCGTATGCGGTGTTACCAGCAAGTGCACATGATTAGTCATCAACACATAGGCGTGAACATCGCACTGAAACTTTTCGGCAGCCTCTTCCAGTTTCTCCAGGTAAAACCGATAGTCATCCTCCTCACAGAAAATCTCCTGGCGATTATTGCCGCGCTGAATAATGTGTTGAGGCTGGCCGGGAATAACGAAACGGGGCAGGCGTGCCATGGATATCCTTTCCGTGACATTTATAGAAGGGGCAAAAACTAACCTAGACAGAGAGGCGAATCAATCGAGTTTGATCTCGACCATAATCATCGAGTCCGCCCCCACTGACCTTGTAAAACTAAAAAGCCCCGCAATTGCGGGGCTTCTTGGGATGGGATCGAGATCAAACTAAATCAATCGAGTCTGACCCCATTGATCCGTGTCAAGATTTGACCCCTACTTCCCTTTGACCCCGCGGATCTTGTAAAACGAAAAAAGCCCCGCAACTGCAGGGCTTTTGGGGGCAGGATCAAGGTCAAACTAAATCAATCGAGTCTGACCCCTCTGAACCTTTACGGAGTAGTCGTACACCCTTTGGGCATGTGCTTCTGCAGCACTGTTCCACCGCAAGTCCACTTAAATGAGGAATCGCCGGCTGCGGGCGGATCAGGGGTGAAGGTGACTGTTTTTCCCTGCAAATCTGCAGAAACACCAGCAGCGTTAAATTGCACAGTGACTACGCCAGTGCCATCTCCAACAGTCAGACCAGAGTACGCACCAGTGGCAGCAAGATCACCAGTGAGAACAGTAGTACCAGCAGCTGCCGGATAGGCACCTTCGCTGTTCCAGAACTCAGCAATAGAAGTTTTGGCCGCAGCTGCCAATGAAGCGCCTTCCGCCGCTTGGGCACGAGCGGTGTAATCCTGGTAAGCCGGCAGCGCAACCGCAGCCAGAATACCGATGATCGCTACCACGATCATCAATTCAATAAGAGTAAAACCCTGTTGCTTTTTCATTGTAACCGTCTCCATACAGACTTTTGGTTTTGGTGAATCCCGAAAGGGAGAGCATCCCGTGAGGAAGTCGCGAAACAAGATACAAGCTTTGTGCCAATTCGCGCAAGCGTGAAAACTCTCTCGCCCGACAACAATGGGAGGAAAGTCACACAAAGCTTGTTGGTTTTTCACTCACCATCATTTGGGACATACGCACCTAATTAACTTCTGACCAAAAGTGTCAGTTACAGACGAAATCGGGAGGCTTGAGGGGGGGGTGTCGCGCATGGCCCATCCTTCAATTTGGGTCTGGATAACGGTACCGGATCACGTCCGGCACAGGCTCTACGACGGTATGACGAGTAGGATCTAGCTACTTGTGCCGAATCAAGTCCAGCACAGGCTATGCCCCATTGTCATAGGTCGAAGATTTCCTGTTAATTGTTGCCATCCCTCTCGCTGCAGGTTTGGCCTGGCAAGGGGAATTCGTTATATTTAACCGACTTGTAGCGGCACCGACGGGTTCGCCTGCAAGCAGGCTCCTACAGGGACCGTGGGGAGGCAAGTCTTCAATAGATACCCTAAGAACAAAAAATGAGCAGCCTTTGATCATGCAGCGGTTCCAATCCTTATGAGCTCTAGCCCACTTTCCGGCCTGGCCAAGCGCTTGGTGGCCGATCGAATACTCGACGAGTCGACGGCGGTCTCCGCCACCAAAGCCGCCCAACGGGAAAACCAGACCTTTGCTCAGCATGCCGTCGATGCAAAATTGGTCAAGAGCCGCGAGCTGGCCAATATCGCATCACAGGCATTTGGCTCCCCGCTGTTTGATCTCGGCAGCTACAACTTCGACCTGATCCCGAAAGACGTCGTTGATGAAAAGCTGATCAGCAAACATTTTGCCCTGCCTTTATATAAGCGGGGCAATCGCCTGTTTGTCGCGGTCGCCGACCCCACGAATCTGTCCGGCCTGGATGAAATCAACTTCAATACCGGCCTCAATACCGAAGCGGTATTGGTCGAGGCGGACAAACTCGCCAAGGCGATCGAGAGCTACCTGTCCGACAGCTCGGATATGGGTGCCGGCTTGGAAGGTATCGACGACGAGGAGCTGGATGCCCTCGATGTTGAGGGGGGCGAGCCAGATCGCAGAAATGACGACGATCCCGGCGGCGACGAAGCGCCCGTTGTACGTTTTGTGAACAAGGTCTTGCTCGACGCTATCCGCTCCGGAGCCTCGGACATCCATTTCGAGCCCTATGAGAAGGCCTACCGGGTGCGCTTTCGTACCGACGGCGTGCTGCATGAGGTGGCCAAACCGCCGATTCAGTTGGCCCCGCGTATCTCCGCGCGCCTGAAGGTGATGTCCAAGATGGATATCTCCGAGCGGCGCGTTCCCCAGGACGGCCGCATCAAGATGAAGCTGTCCAAGACCAAGGCCATCGACTTCCGGGTCAACAGTCTGCCGACACTCTGGGGCGAAAAGATTGTGCTGCGGATTCTCGACCCCTCTTCCGCAAAACTGGGCATCGATGCGCTGGGTTATGAAGACGCCCAGAAGAAGATCTATATGGATGCTCTGGCCCAGCCCCAGGGCATGATCCTGGTGACCGGTCCCACCGGTTCGGGCAAGACGGTCTCACTCTATACCGGCCTGAATATCCTGAATACCCCGGAGCGCAATATCTCCACCGCCGAGGATCCGGTGGAAATCAACCTGGAGGGTATCAACCAGGTCAACGTTGCGCCCAAGGTAGGACTCAATTTCGCCGAGGCGCTGCGCTCCTTCCTGCGCCAGGACCCGGATATTGTGATGGTGGGTGAGATCCGGGACCTGGAAACTGCAGAGATTGCGATCAAAGCCGCGCAGACTGGCCACCTCGTACTCTCAACCCTGCACACGAATTCTGCACCGGAGACCCTGACCCGTTTGATGAATATGGGGGTACCCACCTTCAATATCGCCACATCCGTGAGCGTAATCATCGCCCAACGCTTGGCGCGGCGGCTGTGCAACGAATGCAAGAAGCCCGCGACCCTGCCAGACGAGGTGCTTAAGGAGGAGGGCTTCGATGCGGTGACCATCGAGCGCAAGGACTGGAAGATCTACCAGCCGGAGGGCTGTGAGCACTGCTCCAACGGCTACAAGGGCCGAGTAGGGGTCTATGAAGTGGTTCGCATCACCGATGGAATCTCCAGAATTATAATGGAGGGCGGCAACTCGATTCAGATTGCCGACCAGGCGCGTAAGGAGGGCTTCAATAACCTGCGCACTTCGGCGTTGCGCAAGGTGGTGATGGGGGTTACCAGCCTGGAAGAGGCGAATCGCGTTACCAAAGATTAATAGCTCATTGTGGGAGCCTGCCCTGCAGGCGATTCATGCCATCTGCATCGCCTGCAGGGCAGGCTCCCACGAGCAGACCGGGAAATTGGATTCGGTACCGGATCAAGTCCGGCACAGGCTCTGCGCCGGAATGACGATATTTAATAGAATCACGCGCGGCGATATCTGCGCAGCAATAAAAATACGGGAATACAACCATGGCCAATGCCGCAGCAGTCGCTTACGTCTACAAAGGGGTGGACAGTAAAGGCAACAGGGTCGAGGGAGAGATCAACGGCACCAGCCCCGCGCTGATCAAGGCACAGCTGCGCAAACAGGGGATTATTGCCAACCGGGTGCAGAAAAAGCCCAAGCCCCTGTTTGGCGGCAACAAAAAAGTAAAGCCGGCGGATATCGCCCTGTTTACCCGGCAGATGGCCACAATGATGAAGGCCGGCGTACCCTTGGTACAGAGCTTCGAGATCGTCGCGGATGGCCTCGACAACGAAGGGGTGAAGCAGCTGATTTTCAAGATTCGCGACGAGGTGGCCTCGGGCACTGCTTTCGCCGACGCGCTGCGCAAGCATCCGCTGTATTTCGACGATCTGTTCTGCAATCTGGTCGCTTCCGGCGAGCAGTCCGGTGCGCTGGAAACTATGCTGGACCGGATTGCGACCTACAAGGAAAAGACTGAGCAGCTCAAGGCGAAGATCAAGAAGGCGATGACCTACCCGATTGCCGTAATCGTGGTAGCGATCGTGGTGACTTCCATCCTGCTGATCAAGGTAGTGCCGCAGTTTGCAGAGACTTTCTCCAGTTTCGGCGCCGACTTGCCGGCATTTACGCAGATGGTAGTCGGTATGTCGGAATGGATGCAGGCCAACTGGTTTATCGCGCTGATCTGCGTTGTTGTAGGCATTGGCGGCACGATCGAAGCGAAGAAGCGTAACAGGAAAGTCGCCGAGTTTTTCGACCGCCTGATACTGAAACTGCCGATTCTCGGCATGATCACCTACAACTCCATCGCCGCGCGTTTTGCCCGCACCCTGTCGACTACTTTTGCCGCCGGTGTACCGCTGATCGACGCACTCAAATCCGTCGCCGGCGCCACCGGCAATAGCCTGTATGCAGAAGCCACGTTAAAGATTCGCGATTCAGTGGCCACTGGTATTCCTCTGAACGGTGCACTGCGCGCTTCAGGTCTCTATCCCACCATGCTGGTACAGATGGCCGCAATCGGCGAGGAATCCGGCGCACTGGACGATATGCTGGCCAAGGCCGCCGACTTCTACGAAGAGGCCGTTGACAATATGGTGGACAACCTGACGACCCTGCTGGAGCCGTTGATCATGGCTGTACTGGGCATTCTGGTTGGCGGCCTAATGATTGCGATGTATCTGCCGATCTTCCAGCTGGGCCAGGTTGTATAAAAGAAGATGCTCGACACTTTACTCTCCTACCAAGCGCTGCTGTTAGGCAGCGCTTTTGTTTTGGGGCTGCTGCTTGGCAGTTTCCTGAATGTAGTTATCTATCGCCTGCCTATCATGATGGAGCGGGAATACAAACGGGATTTCTACAGCTACTTTGACACCAAGCCGGATCCGGCTGAGCAGAAAGAGTTGAACGAAACTTTCAACCTGATACTGCCCCACTCCCACTGCCCCAAGTGCGATGCGGAGATCAAGCCCTGGCACAATGTGCCACTGGTCAGCTATCTGCTGCTGGGCGGCAAATGCGGTAACTGTGGTACCTCTATTTCAAAGCGCTACCCGGTGGTGGAACTGGTCACCGGCCTGCTGACAGCAATCGTTGTCTGGCAGCTGGGCTTCACCTGGCAGGCACTGGCGGGCTGTGTGTTTACCTGGGCGCTGGTGGCGCTGACCGGGATCGACTTCGACAAGCAGCTGCTGCCGGACAGTATCACCCTGCCGTTGCTGTGGGCGGGCCTGTTTATCAATCTGTGGGGCGTGTTCGTGCCGTTGCAGGATGCGGTAATCGGAGCCATTGCCGGTTACCTGGCGCTCTGGTCGGTGTTTCATATCTTCAAGCTGGTGACCGGCAAGGAAGGTATGGGGGCCGGGGATTTCAAGATACTGGCGGCCATCGGCGCCTGGTTCGGGTGGCAGATGTTGCCGCTGGTGATTCTGCTTTCCGCGGCCGTTGGGGCTGTGGCTGGTTTGAGCTGGAGTGTGATTGCCGGGCGGGACAGAAATCTGCCGATTGCGTTTGGGCCCTATCTGGCCGGGGCTGGGTGGATTGCGATGCTGTGGGGGGATCGGATTGTGGGGTGGTATCTCAATTATTCCGGGTTGAATGGCTAAATGGCGGGCCGTAGGCCCGCTCGCCGAGCTTGAGCTCGGCGTTCCCAGGAGTAAGGGCGGACTTTGGGTTCGCCCTTTTTGCTTTCAGGCCGAGTGGAGGGGCGGACACTAGGTTCGCTCCGGCTGCTCCATGCACTTGCGGAGCCTGCGGCTCTACAATTAGGCTTGGGTGCGGCCTTTGAACATAGTGGTTCCGTTCGGGTTGGATCGCGGCCAGCGGCCGCTCCTACAGTGGGTGCGCTTTGTCCGGGGAATCATTCCGGCTTTGATCGCGGCCATGGGCCGCTCCTACAGGAGGGTGTGGAGACGGTGCTTATTATTGGACTGACTGGTGGTATCGGCAGCGGCAAGTCGGCGGCGGCGGATTGTTTTCGGGCGCTGGGGATCGATGTCGTCGATGCGGACTGGGCGGCGCGGGTGGTGGTGCAGCCGGGGCAGCCGGCGCTGGCACAGATCGCGCAGCACTTCGGGGCCGAGGTCCTGCTGGAGAACGGCGCGCTGGACAGGGCCAGGCTGCGCAGCCTGGTGTTCGACAACGAAGCCGAAAGGAAATGGCTGGAGGGGCTGCTGCACCCGCTGATTCGCGAGGAGATTTTGCGGGCGCTGGAGGCCAGTAAGAGTGCCTACGCGATCCTGGAGTCGCCGCTGTTGATCGAGTCGGGGCAGTATAAACTGGTGGACAGGATCTGCGTGGTAGACTTGCCCGAGGAGCTGCAAATCGAGCGCGCCGGCGCGCGGGATGGCAGTGATGCGGAGCAGATTCGCAAGATCATGGCCGCGCAGCTTCCGCGCGAGAAGCGCCTGGAGAAGGCGGACGATGTGCTGGACAATTCCGGTGATCTGGCGAGCCTCAGAACACAAGTCGAGGTGCTGCATCGGCAGTACCTGCAATTGGTAGAAGAGAATTACTGAAGTACTTATGGCTAAAAATACCCCCACCCTCAACTGTCCCACGTGTAAGAAACCGATTGAGTGGAATGAGAAGTTTCCGTTTCGGCCGTTTTGTAGTGAGCGGTGTAAGTTGATCGATCTCGGGGAGTGGGCTTCAGAGGGGCACAAGATTCCGGGGGAGCCGGCATTTGATGATGTTTTGAGTGAGGAGTTGGATAACTCCAAGACTCGGCACTGAGGTTGCCCCCTATCCCCGGCCCTCTCCCCGAGGGGAGAAGGGGAATATGAGCGGAAAGCTCGGTAGTCTGCCTGCGCGCACGGCGGGCCTGCGGCCCGTTGCCGAGCTGGAGCCCTCAGCGAAAATAAAAACAGCTCGGCGTTCCCGGGGGAGAGCTACTGTTAATTCAGCGAGACTCCTGCCATTTAAGATCGATTGTCCGGTGGTGAGCTACGCAGTCCCTCAGGTACAAATTGATCAGGCTTTGGTAGGGGATACCCGTTTCTTCAGACATATTCTTAAAATAAACAATTACATCCTCGCCCATACGAATAGTCACAGACTTTTTAAGTTTGCTTGCATAGGGGTTTTTTCGGCTTTTCATTGACGCTAGATCGTATTCTTTCTTCATCATCACCTACCTCCGGGATAGAATTTCCGCTCTGACTTAGTGGCTTTACGGGCGGAAATAATACGAATGACGTTGCCACTGTCTCGCTCACAGTGACAGACCAAGAGCAAACTGGCTTCGCCGCTCAAACCAAGCATAAGGAAGCGGCTTTCTGCTAGAGAATTCTCTTCATCAAAAAATTGCACAGCAAACTCGTCATAGAAGACAGATTGTGCCTCTTCAAATGAGACACCGTGCTTCTTGAGGTTTGACGCGGCTTTCTTTGGGTCCCATTCGAACTCAATCATACATACAGTGTATGTACAGATAAGGAGATGTCAATTGACCTTGAAGAGGGACAATTTGAGAGCCTAATTCGAGGAATTGCGGGCCTGCGGCCCGTTGCCGAGCTGGGGCTCGGCGCTCCCAGGAGGGGGCGCTTCTTGGTCACGTTTCGTCATCCTGGCGCTAGCTGGGATCCAGTGCGGAGTTTGGTCGCGGCCATGGGCCGCCCCGGCCGCTCCACGTATTCACGGCGCCTTCGGCCCTACAAGGGCTGGGTGGACTGAATGGCTGCGATGATGGGTTGGTTGGCGTCGGGGAAGTGGTAGCGGGTCAGGTCTGCAATTTCTACCCAGGCGGTTTGCTGGCCTTCCTGACCCTCGGCCTCGCCTTCGAAATCCGTTACCCACCAGGTGTCCAGCAACACGGTTTTTTCCGGGTCTTCGTGGCGGATTTCCGTCAGGGGCTTTAAGTCCTTTACCTCTATCGCCACTTCCTCGCGCAGTTCGCGGGTCAGGGCCTGCTGTACCGTTTCGCCCTCCTCCACCTTGCCGCCGGGAAATTCCCAGCGGCCGCCCATATGCAGGTGATCGGGGCGGCGGGCGATCAGTATTTTGCCGTCTGCGCGCTGCACTACCCCTACGGCGACATGGATCACTTTGCCCATCCAGTACGCCTCAGGTCCGGTATTCGGCATTGATGGTCACATAGTCGTGGGAGAAGTCGCAGGTCCAGATATGTTCGCTACAGTCGCCGCGGCCGAGATCCACGGAGATGGTGAATTCTACTTTGGAAAAAACTTCCTGCCCGGCCGCTTCGGTGTAGCTGGCCGCGCGGCCGCCGGCTTCCACTACCTGCACGTCGTCCAGGTAGACATTCACCCGCGACGGATCCAGGTTCTCGACGCCGGCGTTGCCGACCGCCATGATCAGGCGGCCCCAGTTGGGGTCCGATGCGTAGAGGGCGGTTTTGACCAGCGGGGACTCGCCCACTTCGAAGGCGACCTTCAACGCTTCTTCGCTGCTGCCGGCGCCCTTCACCTGCACGGTGACAAATTTGGTGGCCCCCTCGCCGTCCCTGACGACCGCCTGGGCCAGCTCGATATGCGCCTCGACAATCGCAGCCTTCAGGCGCTCATACTCGGCGCTGCGCATATCCATGATCTGCGGCCCGGTGGCACCGCTGGCGATCAGTACGCAGGCGTCGTTGGTGGAGGTGTCTCCGTCGATGCTGATGCGGTTGAAGGAGGCGTTGACCGCTTCCTTCACCAGCGCGTCCAGCAGCGGCTGGGAGATGGCCGCGTCTGTCGCGATATAGGCGAGCATGGTGGCCATATTCGGCTGGATCATGCCGGCGCCCTTGGCGATGCCGACGACTCTGATCTGCTCACCGGCGATTTCCACCGTGCGGCTGGCGGTCTTGGGCCGGGTATCGGTGGTCATGATCGCGCGGGCGGCCTTGTCCCAGCCGTCGCCGGTCAGGTGGGTGGCGGCCGCGGGAATGGCGTCGACGATTTTCTGCAGCGGCAGGTGCTCGCCGATCACGCCGGTGCTGAACGGCAGCACCTGCTCGGCGCGGATATGCAGTGCTTCGGCGATGGCCGCGCAGCAGGCGCGGGCGTCACTCAGGCCGCGCTCACCGGTGGCGGCGTTGGCGTTGCCGGCGTTGATCAGCAGTGCGCGGGTGTTGCCCTGGCGGATATGCTCCCTGGCGACGGTGACCGGTGCGGCGCAGAAGGCGTTCTTGGTAAAGGTCGCGGAGACGGCCGCGCCCTCGTTGATCTCGATCAGCAGCAGGTCGTCGCGCTGCCAGTTTTTGATCTTGGCGGGGACGCTGGCTAGGCGGATGCCTGGAATTTGAGGGAGTGTGTTCTGGGGCATTTATCATCGCGGCCGACGGCCGCTCCTACAAAATTTCCTTGCCATCGTCATTCCGGCGCGGGCCGGAATCCAGAGAAGCCACTGCAGGTCAATCTGGATTCCGGCCTGCGCCGGAATGACGAGATTTAAAAAATACGGGGCCGCAGGCCTATTGTGGGAGCCTGCCCGGCAGGCGATTGAGCCGGGCTGCGGTATTTCGCCAGCAGGGCTGGCTCCCACAGAGGGCCTGCGGCCCGTTGCCGAGCTGGAGCTCGGCGTTCCCAGGGATCGCCCGCGAGCAGGCTCTTGCGGCGGGCCTGCGGCCCGGTGCCGAGCTGGGGCTCGGCGTTCCCGGGGGGGGGCGCCTGCGGGCAGGCTCCTACTCAATGGCCCCGTCATTCCGACGCAGGCCGGAATGACGAATATTCAACATCAGGTCGAGGTGGACGAGGCCAGTTTGCCGTGGCACTGCTTGTACTTCTTGCCCGAGCCGCAGGGACAGGGGTCGTTGCGGCCGACCTTGGGGCCGCGGCGTTCCGGCATGGCCTGCTCTGGCTCTTCGGCCTGCGGCATGGCGGAGGCCTGGGCGTGTTGCAGTTCCAGCTGCTGCTTGCGCTGGGCCTCGATACGGCGGCGTTCCAGCTCTTCCATCTGCTCGCGGGTCATCGGCTCGACGTGGGCGAGGATGCGCACCACTTCGTGCTTCAAATTGTCGAGCATGCTCTGGAACAGGTGGAAGGACTCGCGCTTGAACTCCTGCTTGGGGTTCTTGTTGGCGTAGGCGCGCAGGCCGATGCCGGCGCGCAGGTGGTCCTGGCTCGCGAGGTGTTCCTTCCACAGCTGGTCCAGCACCTGCAGCATGATCTGGCGCTCTACGGTGGGCATCAGGCTGGTGTCACCGGAGGATTCACCGATACGCGCCACCTTGGCCGCGTAGGCTTCCTGGGCCGCGGCGATGATCTTCTCGCGCAGGCTCTCCTCGTGCAGGGTGCGGTCCTCGTCCAGCCATTGCTGGACCGGCAGCTGCAGGCCCAGTTCGCCGGCCAGTTGTTTTTCCAGGCCGGGAATATCCCACTGCTCTTCCACGCTCTGCGGCGGCACGAAGCCGGAGATCAGCTCGTCGACCACGTCCTCGCGGATCGCGGTGATGGTATCGCTGATATTCTCCGCCTCCAGCAGCTCGTTGCGCTGGCTGTAGATGACGCGGCGCTGGTCGTTGGCGACGTCGTCGTATTCCAGCAGCTGCTTGCGGATATCGAAGTTGCGGCCCTCGACGCGGCGCTGGGCCTTTTCGATGGCGTTGGACACCATGCGGTGCTCGATGGCCTCGCCTTTTTCCATGCCCAGCATCTGCATAAAGTTCTTCACCCGCTCGGAGGCGAAGATGCGCATCAGGTTGTCTTCCAGGGACAGGTAGAAGCGGGTCACACCCGGGTCGCCCTGGCGGCCGGCGCGGCCGCGCAGCTGGTTGTCGATGCGGCGGGACTCGTGGCGCTCGGTGCCGATGATATGCAGGCCGCCGGCCTCGATCACTGTGTCGTGGCGCTGCTGCCACTCTTCCCTGATCTTCGCGATCTCGGCCTCGGTGGGCTCGCGACCCTCCTTCTCGTGCAGTTCCTGCCGCAGGTCGGCGACCTCCGCCTCCCAGTTGCCGCCGAGCACGATATCGGTACCGCGGCCGGCCATGTTGGTGGCGATGGTGACGGTGCCCGGGCGGCCGGCCTGGGCGATGATATGGGCCTCGCGCTCGTGGTATTTGGCGTTCAGCACCTGGTGCTCGATCTTGGCCTGCTGCAAGCGGCGCGACATCTCTTCGGAGGTCTCGATGGAGGCGGTGCCGACGAGGATCGGTGCCTGCTTGTCGCGGCAGTACTTGATGTCCTCGATGATGGCTTCCATCTTTTCTTCTTTGGTCAGGTAGACCAGGTCGTTCAGATCCTGGCGCTGCACTTCGCGGTTGGTGGGGATCACCACCACGTCCAGCCCGTAGATCTGCTGGAACTCGAACGCCTCGGTATCGGCGGTGCCGGTCATGCCCGCCAGCTTCGGGTAGAAGCGGAACAGGTTCTGGAAGGTGGTGGAGGCCAGGGTCTGGCTCTCGCTCTGGATCTGCACCTTCTCCTTCGCTTCCAGCGCCTGGTGCAGGCCCTCGGACAGGCGGCGGCCGGGCATGGTGCGGCCGGTGTGCTCGTCGATCAGCACCACCTGACCGTTCTGCACTATATAGTCGACGTCTTTGTGGAACAGCACGTGCGCGCGCAGTGCCGCGTGCACATGGTGCAGCAGGCCCAGGTTGCCGGGCGCGTACAGGGACTCGTCTTCCTTCATCAGGCCGCTGCGGGACAGCAGGTCCTCGATCAGCTGGTGACCGTCTTCGGTCAGTTCCACCTGGCGGGTCTTCTCGTCCACGCTGTAGTGGCCCTCTCCGCCCTCTTCCGCGCGCTCAAGGCGCGGCACCAGCTGGTTCATCGCCAGGTACAGGTGGGAGGAATCCTCGGCGGCGCCGGAGATGATCAGCGGCGTACGCGCCTCGTCGATCAGGATGGAGTCCACCTCGTCGACGATGGCGAAATTCTGCGGGCGCTGGGTGCGGTCTTCCTTGCGCAGCACCATGTTGTCGCGCAGGTAGTCGAAGCCGAATTCGTTGTTGGTGCCGTAGGTGATATCCGCCTGGTAGGCCGCCTTTTTGTCTTCCGGGTGCTGCTGGGAGACGATGACACCCACGGTCAGGCCGAGGAATTCGTACACCGGACGCATCCAGTTGGCGTCCCGCGCGGCCAGGTAGTCGTTGACGGTAATGATGTGCACGCCCTTGCTTTCCAGCGCGTTCAGGTAGGCCGGCAGCGTGGCCACCAGGGTCTTGCCCTCGCCGGTGCGCATCTCGGCGATGCGGCCCTCGTGCAGGGTCATACCGCCGATCATCTGCACATCGAAGTGGCGCAGGCCCAGCGTGCGGCGGCCGGCCTCGCGCACCGCGGCGAAGGCTTCCGGCAACAGTTGATCCAGGGTCTCGCCGTCGGCGAGGCGCTTTCTGAACTCGTCGGTCTTGGCTCTGAGGGCGGCGTCGTCGAGCTTCTGGTACTCCTCCTCCAGCGCATTGATCTGCGCCACGACGCGGCGCATGCGTTTGAGCTCGCGCTCGTTCTTTGAACCGAAGACCGATGTAATCAGTTTGCCAATCATTATCTAGAAACCACTTATCTTATTTGCGCTGCCGGCCTTGTGAGCCGGGGCCAGTCTGAGTAGAGAAAGTTGCGGCACTTACACCCAAAATCAAGCCAGTCTGAGCGCTCTTTGCAATGAGGGGTGCAAGTAAACAGGAAGGCGCCACGACTAGCAACTCTGACCTTGGGCTGCGGGCACTTATGCCCTTGGCTGCAGGCGCCCCTTAAGCGGCGGGCGCTTTCAGGGAAGTTGCCGGTGGTGGCGCGATATTGGAAGAATAGTTGCTATCTGCCGGTGCGGCGGATGTAGCTGGCCGGGTCCACGGCGCGGTTGTTCTTGTACACCTCGAAGTGCACATGGGGACCGGTGGAGCGGCCGCTGGAGCCCATCAGGGCGATCACCTGGCCCTTCTTGACCACGTCGCCCAGCTTGACCTTGAGCTCGCTGTTGTGACCGTATCGCGTGGAGTAGCCATTGCCGTGGTTGATTTCCACCAGCTGGCCGTAGCCGTAGCGGTCCTCGGCCCAGGTCACGACACCGGCGGCCACGGACACCACGTCGGAGCCCTTCTTGCCGGCGAAGTCGACGCCCTTGTGCCAGGTGCGGCGGCCGCTAAAGGGATCTGTGCGATAGCCGTAGCGTGAGGACATCCAGCCGCGGCTGATCGGGCGGCCGGCAATAAACTGTTCGTCCTGCAGCTGGCGATCGGCCAGCAGCGTCTCGAGCGTATTCAGCTGCATCTGGCGGTCGGCAATCTGGTCCGACAGTTCGCCGATCGCCTCGAGGAATTCCGGTGGCTCGTAGGGCAGTTCCGAGGCGCCGGCGATACCCGGATCCTCCGGGCCGCCGACGGCGGGCGCACTGCCGAACTGGAATTCGCCCTCGTCGAGCTTGGCCACGGTGGTGAGGCGCTCGCCGAGCGCATCCAGGCGGGTCAGGCGCGCCTGCATCTCCGCCAGTTTGACGGTCAGCGCGGTCAGCTGTTCGCGGGCCTCGCGGTCCGCCTCGTCGATCTGCTGCTGCTGCTTGCGCAGCGCCTTGCTCCAGGCCTTGGCGGTGCGGGAGTCGAACACATCGGACTCCGCCACCGGCAGGTTGGCGCCAACCAGGAAGGCGCCGACGGGCAAACCGAGCAGACAAAAGCCCAGCAGCGCCCTGCTCAGGCCGCCGAAGCTGAAGCTGCGCGTTCCGCCGCGCTCATTGACTAGGATTACTTTCATAACAGGCGTGTGAAATTCGACAGTTTGTTGTTTTCGTTAGCTCTGTTGCAAAGCCGGACAAACGCCTCCGTGCCTCGCTCTCACGCCTATCCAATGGCAACTCAGCCAACCAACACTTCCAATGTAACACCGGCCGGCTGAGAAAAAATGTTACGAGCGCACAAATTTGTCAGGAACAATTTTCTGCGCTTTGGAGCAAACCTTGTGCTCGCTCTCCTGGATTCCGGCCTGCGCCGGAATGACGACATCTCTTTGGGTACGCCGTGCGCACCTCGGAGTCCATGCTGCGCACGATGCCCAAATAAAAAGCCGGCAATTTTCATGCCGGCTTTCTCTATCTGGCTCAGACCGCCAGGATTGGCTTGATGTAGGAGATCGGTGCTTCCTGTTCGTCTTCGAAAGTCACCATCTCCCAGGCGTCTTCCTGCGCCATCAGGGTGCGCAGTGATTTGTTGTTGAGCGCGTGGCCCGACTTATGGGCCCTGAACTCGCCGATCAGGCTGGTGCCCAGCAGATACAGGTCGCCAATGGCGTCCAGTATCTTGTGTTTCACGAATTCGTCTTCGTAGCGCAAGCCGCCTTCGTTCAGAATGCGGTACTGGTCGATCACGATGGCGTTGTCCACGCTGCCGCCCTGCACCAGGCCCTTGGAGCGCAGGTACTCGATCTCGTGCATAAAGCCGAAGGTGCGCGCGCGGCTCACTTCTTTCACGAAGGAGGTGCTGGAGAAGTCCACCGAGGAGGTCAGGTTGCGACCCTGGAACACCGGGTGATCGAAATCGATGGTGAAAGACACCTTGAAGCCATTGAACGGCAGGAAGCTGGCTACCTTGTCGCCCTCTTCCACGGTTACCGGCTTCTTGATACGCAGGAATTTCTTCGGCGCCGACTGCTCCTGGATACCGGCGGACTGGATCAGGAACACGAAAGGACCGGCGCTGCCATCCATGATCGGCACTTCCTGGGCAGACAGTTCGACAATCGCGTTGTCGATGCCCAGACCGGCCATCGCAGACAGCAGGTGCTCGACGGTGGCCACCCGCACGTCGCCTTTGACCAGGGTCGTGGACAGCAGGGTATCGCCCACGTTTTCCGCCCGGGCTTCAATCTCAACCGCCGGGTCCAGGTCGGTCCGGCGAAACACAATGCCAGTATCCACGGGCGCCGGTTTCAGGGTCAGGACGACCTTTTTGCCGGTGTGCAGACCTACGCCGGTGGCGCGAATAGCATTCTTGAGTGTGCGCTGTTTGATCATGAAACTATCTTTTCCCAGTCGGTGAGCGGCACAGGAGCCGCAGCGAGCCGGCGATCATAGCAGAAATATCACGCCAAAACTAGCATTGGCCTGACAGTCATTTCGACTTATCGCCCCATGTTCTCAGAATAGCTCAGCACGACTACTGCGGCGCCATGCGTACTTTGACTATGACCCCATTTTAGGGCGGCCGACTCAATTACCGCTGTTAAAAATTGTTAACCCGGGACTGGCCCGGGCTAACTTGGATATCCGACCGACAGGTCAGGCGATGTGACGACCGCCGTCGAGGCAGCCCGGCACTCTCCGAAAAGAGAGGGCCGAGGTGACATGAGCGGGGTTGCTGCCCCGGTAGGCGGTTGCCGGATCCATCCTTGTGGGAGCCTGCCCTGCAGGCGAATAGGTCGGCGCTGCCGCGGGGTTTGTTTCGCCAGCAGGTCTGGCTCCCACGGAGTGCCTGTCCTTAACCCTGATGGATCCTCAATCCGCCTGGCGGCGCAGGAACGCGGGGATATCGAGATACTCCATATCGGTATCCGCCGGGTTCAGCGACGGCGCCGGGCGCTTCGGGCGCTCGCTCTCTACACGCGCGCGGGTGTCCACGCCTTCGCGACCGCCCAGTCCGGCCGAACTGCCCTGGCTCTCGCGGGGCTCGCGCCCCTCATGCAACTGCGGGCGGCGGGTGTTATCCACCACCTTGGTAGGGCGCGCCACCTGCTGGGCGTCACCGAGGCCGGCGGCAACTACGGTCACACGCATCTCGTCGCCGAGCTTGTCGTCGACCGCGGTGCCGATCACCACGGTGGCGTCGTCGGAGGCGATCTCCTGCACGATTTCACCCACTTCTGAGTATTCGCCCAGGGTCAGTTCCTGACAGCCGCCCTCTTCGCTGCCGGTGATGATATTGACCAGGATGCCGCGGGCGCCCTGCAGGTTGACGTTGTCCAGCAGCGGGCTGCGCACCGCCTTCTCGGCCGCCTCGCGGGCGCGGTTCTCGCCGACCGCGGAGCCGGAGCCCATCATCGCCATGCCCATTTCGGACATGACGGTGCGCACGTCGGCGAAGTCCACGTTCATGATGCCGGGGCGGATCATCAGGTCGGCGATGCCCTGCACCGCGCCCAGCAGCACGTTATCCGCTTCCTTGTAGGCCGCCTTCATGGTGATCTTGTTTCCCAGCACCTCGAGCAGGCGGTCATTGGGAATGGTGATCAGCGAGTCGACCTTGTCGCGCAGCTCGAGGATGCCCTCTTCCGCCACTACCGAGCGCTTGCGTCCCTCGATCTTGAACGGACGGGTAACCACCGCCACGGTCAGGATACCCAGATCCTTGGCGATCTCCGCCACGATGGGCGCGCCGCCGGTGCCGGTACCGCCGCCCATGCCGGCGGTGATGAACACCATGTCCGCGCCGGCGAGTACCTCGGCGATGCGCTCGCGATCCTCCAGTGCGGACTGGCGGCCCACATCCGGATTGGCGCCGGCACCGAGCCCGCGGGTGATGTTGTTGCCCAGCTGCAAAATGGTGCGCGCATGGATATCTTTCAGCGCCTGGGCGTCAGTGTTGGCACAGATAAAATCCACGCCCTCCACTTCGCTGACGATCATATGCTTCACCGCATTGCCGCCACCGCCGCCGACACCGATCACTTTGATGACAGGTTTGTCCTGTACGCTATCGACTAGTTCGAACATCTCTGTTCCCCTTTTTTGCTCATGTCAAAATTTATAGTTCGATCCCTAAAATTCTTTCTCCGCAGGGATCGCTGAAAAACGTAGCGAGCGGGTGGCTGGTGGTGGCCGCCGGAGCGGAGGAAGCGGAGCGTACTTGAAGTACGTGAGCATTCCGAGCACCGCCGGACGCCGCCAGGCGCACGCGCAGTAGTTTTTCAACGATCCCTACAGGTTTCCCCTGAACCAGTACTTGACCTTGTCCCACCACTGGTTTTCGTTGCGCATCGGGCGCTGGCGCCCTTCGCTGACCTCCTCGCGCTGCATCGCGTACATCAGCAGGCCGACGCCGGTGGAGTAGATCGGGTTGCTGACGATATCGACCAGCCCCGCCACACCCTGCGGCACCGCGAGGCGCACCGGCATGTGGAAAATTTCCTCGGCCAGTTCCACCGCCCCTTCCATTTTTGAGGAGCCGCCGGTCAGTACCACGCCGGCCGCGCAGAGGTCCTCGAAGCCGCTGCGGCGCAGCTCCGCCTGCACCAGGGTGAACAGCTCGTCGTATCTGGGCTCCACCACTTCCGCCAGCGCCTGGCGGGAGAGGTCCCGCGGCGCGCGGTCGCCGACGCTCGGCACCTTGATGGTCTCGCCTTCGCGCGCGAGTTTGGCCAGCGCGCAGGCGTATTTAATTTTCAATTCTTCCGCGTGCGGTGTCGGCGTGCGCAGCGCCATGGCGATATCGTTGGTCACCTGATCGCCGGCGATCGGAATCACACCGGTATGGCGAATGGCGCCGCCGGTGAATACCGCGATATCGGTGGTGCCGCCGCCGATATCCACCATGCACACACCCAGCTCTTTCTCGTCGTCGGTCAGCACCGCGTAACTGGAGGCCAGCTGCTCGAGAATGATGTCTTCCACTTCCAGGCCACAGCGGCGGATACACTTCTCGATATTCTGCGCCGCATTGACCGCACCGCTGACCAGGTGCACCTTGGCCTCGAGGCGCACACCGGACATGCCCAGCGGTTCCTTGACGCCCTCCTGGCTGTCGATCAGGAATTCCTGCGGCAGTGTGTGCAGGATTTTCTGGTCCGCCGGAATCGCCACCGCGCGCGCGGCGTCTATCACCCGATCCAGATCCTGCTTGGTTACTTCGCGGTCCTTGATGGCCACTATGCCGTGGGAATTCAGGCTGCGGATGTGGCTGCCGGCAATGCCGGCGTAGACCGAGTGAATCTCGCAACCGGCCATCAGTTCCGCCTCTTCCACCGCGCGCTGAATCGACTGCACGGTGGACTCGATATTAACCACCACACCTTTTTTCATGCCGGTGGACCTGTGCGAACCGATACCGACAATATTCAGCTCGCCATCGCGCGAGACTTCGCCGACGATCGCGACCACTTTGGAAGTGCCGATATCCAGACCCACGATCATGCGGTGATCGGATGCTTGTGTCATTTTTATACCAACCTCGCTGAACTGTGCTCCGAACCGCATTCCCCACAACGGAATAAGAGACGGGCCAGGGCACAGGATTCGCTTTTTAATAATTCACTTTTAAATTTTGTTTTCAATGGCGGCCTTAGGGCCACCTTCGCTGCTGTCTTCTTTCCACTCCACCGCCACTGCGTTGCTGTAGCGGGTATCCACCCTGGATACCTTGGCCAGGTGGGGCGCCAGTACACCGCGGCTCAGCTGCAGGAAACGGTTGACCCGCTCCAGTAACTCGTCGTGCCCCAGGTGCAGCTCCACACCGGAAACCAGCTCCAGCCGCCACCCCGCCAGGTCGTCGAAGGACAACCGCTTCACTTCCATATCCCGCGTGGTCAGCAACCCCGCGAGCGCCTGGTACTGAGCCACGATGCGCTCGACCAGTTCCTCGTCGCCCGCCAGCTCCGGCAGGCGACCCGTATTCATCTGTGCCGGACGCGGCAGCAGCTCGCCGCTCGCCACCAGCAGTTTGTCACTGCCCCAGACTGCGAGCGGCTGCGCCTCCTGCACTTCCACCTCGACCCCGCGCGGCCAGCGCCGGCTGACCGACGCGCTGGTTATCCACGGATTCTGCAGCAGTGCCGCGCGCATACCGCGGATATCCGCGGAGAAGAACCCATCGCGCAGATAGGGCAGCAGAATTTCCTCTAGCTGCCGCTGGGTCACCGCGTTGAACGGCCCCTTGACCCGCACCTGTTGCAGCGCATCGACCCGGCTAGATTCCTGCGCCGGGGTGCGCTGCCACAACCACAGGCCGCCGTAACTCAGCCCGGCCAGGGTGCCGATCGCCAGCACCACCAGCAGCAGCGGTCGCCAGTTGCGCCCGGTGCCCTGCTCGCCGCGATCCGCCATCGGACGCGCGCCGCGCACTTTCTTTCTTTCCCGGTCGACACGAATCGCCTTTGCCATGCCGATCAATCGCTCCCGGTTGTCCGCTCAACCATCGATTCGTCATGCCGGCGCGGGCCGGCATCCAGTTCGGTGCCCACTGGATTCCGGCCTGCGCCGGAATGACGAACAGACAATTGCATCTATTCCTTCTCGCCCAGGCGCCACTGCGCCAGCTGCTGGGCCAGCGCGCCCACGTTGCCGGCGCCCTGGGTCAGCACTATGTCACCCGGCTCGAGCAGATCCGCCAGCACCGGCGGCACCTGTTCGATGGTCTCGACAAAAATCGGATCCACCTGGCCGCGGTTGCGCAGGCTGCGCGCCAGGGTGCGGCCGTCCGCACCCGGTATCGGCGCTTCGCCGGCGCTGTACACGTCCAGCAGAATCAGCTTGTCCACCTGCGACAGCACCTGCACGAAATCCTCGAACAGGTCCCGCGTGCGGGTGTAGCGGTGCGGCTGGTAGATCATCACCAGGCGGCGCTCCGGCCAGCCGTCGCGCACCGTCTTGATGGTCGCGGCGACCTCGCGCGGGTGGTGACCGTAGTCGTCCACCAGCATCACCTTCTCCGCACTCGCGTCGTCGCTGACCGCGAAGTGACCGAAGATCTGGAATCGGCGGCCGACGCCCTGGAATCCCGCCAGGCCCTCGCGGATCGCCTCGTCGCCGATGCCCTCGTCGGTCGCCACCGCAATCGCGGCAGTCGCGTTCAGCACATTGTGGATACCGGGCGTATTGACGCAGACATCCAGCGGTTTGCCATCCGGGCGCTGCACACGGAAGTGGCTGCGCAGCGGCTCCTGCTTCACGTCGACGATGCGGAAGTCATTGTCCTCGTCGAAGCCGTAGGTGAGCACCGGGCGTGAAAATTTCGGAATCACTTCCTGAATATTGACTTCGTCACCGCAGACCACCGCCAGTCCGTAGAACGGCAGGTTGTGCACGAAATCGACGAAGATCTGTTTGACCTTCTCGAAGTCGCCGCCGTAGGTCTCCATGTGGTCCGCATCGATATTGGTAATCACCGTGACCATCGGCTGCAGGTGAATAAACGATGCATCACTCTCGTCCGCCTCGGCGATCAGATAGCGGCTCTCCCCCAGCGCCGCATTGGCACCCGCCGCATTGACCAGGCCGCCGATCACAAACGTCGGATCTTTCCTGTCCGCGGCAAAAATCGACGCGATCAGGCTGGTGGTGGTTGTCTTGCCGTGGGTGCCGGCCACGGCGATGCCGTAGCGGTAGCGCATCAGCTCACCGAGCATCTCGGCGCGACGCACGACCGGAATGCGCCTTTCATGGGCGGCCACCATTTCCGGGTTATCGTCATGAACCGCGGAGGAATTCACCACCACGTCCACGTCGCAGATATTTTCCTTGCTGTGGCCGATCTGTACCTGGATACCCAGCTTGCGCAGCCGCTCGGTGACCGAGGACTCTTTCAGATCGGAGCCGGAAACCTCGTAGCCCTGGTTCTGCAGCACCTCGGCGATGCCGCTCATGCCGGCGCCGCCGATACCGATAAAATGAATACGGCGGATGCGGCGCATCGTGGGTACGCTGTAACTCTCTTGTGCGTTCGTCAGTTCTGATGACATTTCTCTAACCCTTTTCCGCGTACCCGCTTACCCGCTATACCCACTACTTGGCCAGCGCCAGTTGTTCGCCGCAGGCCGCCAGCACCTGCGCCGTCGCATCGGTTTTCGCCACCCGCCGCGCGGCCTCGGCCATCGCCAGCAGCTTCTGCGGTTCGGCAAACAATTCTTTCAGTAAACCCGCCAGCTTTTCCGCATCCAGCGCATCCTGCTGAATCACTATGGCACCGCCGGCATGCTGCAGCCATTCGCCGTTCTTGGTCTGGTGATCATCGATCGCAAACGGAAAGGGCACCATGATTGCGCCCACGCCGGCCGCGGCGATTTCCGACACCGTCAGGGCGCCGGCGCGGCAGATGATCAGGTCGGCCGCGCTATAAGCCGCCGCCATATCGGCGATAAACGGCACCACTTCCGCCTCCACATTTGCCTGGCGATAGGCATCGCGGGCGACGTCCAGGTGGCGCTTGCCGGCCTGGTGCACGATGCGCGGCCGCAGCTCCGGTTCCAGCAGGGAAACTGCCTGCGGCACCAGCTCGTTGATCGCCACGGCACCGAGGCTGCCCCCCAGCACCAGCAGCCGCAGCGGCTGCTCCCTGCCGATGCGTGCTTGCGGCTCCGGCAGCTGCGCTATCTCGTTGCGCACCGGGTTGCCGACCTGCTGTGCGCCCGGCAGTCCGCTGGGAAACGCTTCCAGCACGCGGCTGGCGATGCGGGCCAGCAATCGGTTAGTAGTGCCGGCCACTGCGTTCTGCTCGTGAATGATCAGCGGCACGCCGCCGAGGCGCGCGGCGACGCCACCGGGGCCGGTGGCGAAACCGCCAAAACCCAGCACCGCGTCCGGCCGCACTTTCTTCACCACCGCGCGCGCCTGCGCAACCGCGCGCAAAATCTGCAGTGGCGCCTTCAGCAGGGCCAGCCTGCCCTTGCCGCGCACGCCCTCGACGGTGATGAAGTGCAGCGGAATCTCAGCCTCAGGAATCAGCTGCGCCTCTATGCCGCGCTCGGTGCCGAGCCACTCGACAACCGCGCCCTGCTCCTGCAGCGCGCGGGCCACTGCCAGGGCCGGGAACACATGGCCGCCGGTGCCGCCGGCCATCACCAGAAACTTTTTACCGGAAAATCCGCCGGCAAACGGCACCTTGCTTTCCTGGGGCTGGTCAGACATCAGGCCGCCTCCCCTTTCAGTGCGCGATCCCCGACCTGCAACGGGTTGAAGATCGGCAGCTGTCGAATGGTGCCGAGGCCGGATTTTTCGCTACTGGATTTATCCTTCAGCTCCGACTGCAGGCGCAATGCCAGCGCGAAGAGCGCGCAACAGACCACCAGGCTGCTGCCGCCGGAGCTGACAAACGGCAGCGTCAGTCCCTTGGTGGGCAGCAGGCCGGAGGCCACGCCCATATTCACGAATGCCTGGCCCGCCAGCAGTACGGCAATGCCGAAGGCCAGCAGCGCGGCAAAATACTTCTGCTGTGCCAGGGCGCCGCGCACCAGCCGCAGCAGCGACCAGGTCAGGGCGGCGAAGAGTGCAATCACCACCAGGCCGCCGACCATGCCCCACTCCTCGGAGAGGATGGCGAAGATAAAGTCCGTGTGCGCCTCCGGCAGATAGAAGAGTTTCTGCACGCTGTTGCCGAGGCCGACGCCGACCCATTCCCCGCGGCCGAAGGCGATCAGCGACTGGGTCAGCTGGTAGCCGCTGGCAAACTGGTCGCCCCAGGGATCGAGGAAGGTCATCAGCCGCTGCAACCGGTAGGGGCTCACCAGCGCCATCAGCGCCAGTCCCGAGGCCGCCGCGCCCACCAGCAAGAAGGTGTGCGGCAGGCGCGCGCCGGCGAGAAACACCATCGCCAGCACGGTACCGGAAATCACCACGACCGAGCCGAAGTCGGGCTGCAACAGCAACAGTACGGCGACGACACCGAGAATCACCACCGGCACCATAAAGCTGCTCCAGTGGCGCAGCTGCTGGTTGCGGCGGGTCAGGAAGCTGGCAAAAAACACCAGCAGGCAGAACTTGGCCACTTCCGCCGGCTGCACGGTGATCGAGCCCAGCGCCAGCCAACGGCGGCTGCCGTTGACCTCGCGACCGATGCCGGGCACCAGCACCGCCATCAGCAACAGGCAGGAAAACAGCAGCAGCGGCCAGGACAGGCGCGACCATACCGACAGCGGCACCTGGCTCACTATCAATGCCGCCACGGCGCCCACGCCCAGATACATCAGGTGGCGCTTGAGGAAGAACCAGGAATCGCCGTACACATCCACCGCGTACGCAATGGATGCCGACGCCACCATCACCACACCGATACTGACCAGTGCCAGCACGCAGAACGGCAGCAGCCAGTCGAGATTCTTTTCGTCTGCCACGGCGGCCTTCATCTCGCTCATTCGGCACCTCCCGCGGTCAAACTGCCGCTGAGGGCCGCAACCGCGCGGCGGAAATCGTCGCCGCGCGCCTCGAAATTGCGATACATATCGAAACTGGCGCAGGCCGGCGACAACAGCACATAGTCGCCGCGCTCGGCCAGCGCGCGCGCCTGCGCCACCGCGTCGTCCATGGAAATGGCGCGGTGAATAGCGGTCTTGCCTGCGAATGCCGCCGCGACCTTGTCGCCGTCGACACCGATGGCGACCAGCGCGCGCAGTGCGCCGGCCGCTTCCGCCAGCGGCGAGAAGTCCGCCCCTTTGCCGTCGCCACCGGCGATCAGCACGATCTTGTTCGTCGCCGTAGCGAGGCCGTCGAGCGCCGCGCGGGTGGCGCCGACGTTGGTGCCCTTGGAGTCGTTCACATAAGTGACGCCGTCCAGGTCGGCAACCCGCTCGCAGCGGTGCGGCAGCCCCTTGAAAGTGCGCAGCACCGCCAGCATCGCGGCCACCGGCAGGTCCACCGCATTGCCGAGTGCCAGCGCCGCCAGCGCGTTGGCGACATTGTGCATGCCGACCATGGCCAGCTCACTGACGGGCAGCAGTTTATCCAGGCCCTGCACCAGCCACTCCTGTTGATTTCCGCTTTCGCGGCCACCATGGAAGCGGCGGACACCGAACTGCTGCAGGTCCGGCTGGTCGAGACCAAAACTCCATTCGCGGCATTCGCGGGACAGCGGGCCGCGGGTCAGCGGGTCGGCGCGGTTGACCACCAGCTGCCTGGCGTTGCGGTAGATGCGCTGCTTGGCGCGGTGATAGTCGGCCAGGCTGGCGTAGCGGTCCATATGGTCCGCACTCAGATTCAGGATCGTCGCCACGGTCGGCGCCAGGGAATAGGTCGTTTCCAGTTGGAAGCTGGACAGCTCCAGCACGAACAGATCCGGCAGCGGCTGCGCGAGCAGGTCCAGCACCGGCACGCCGATATTGCCACCCACGCGCACATTGACGCCGGCCTTTTCCGCCATCAGGCCGACCAGGGTGGTGACGGTGCTCTTGCCGTTGGAACCGGTGATCGCCACCACTTTCGGCGGCTGTGCCAGCTTGCCGAGCTCGCGCGCGAACAGTTCGATATCGCCGATGACCGGGATGCCGGCGCTGACCGCCTGCTGCAGTGCCGGCTCCGCAAGCGCGATTCCGGGGCTGGCGATAATCTCGCTGGCGGCGAGCATCGTCTCGGCGTTCAGCGGGCCTGTCTCCACCGGCACCCCGGGGAATTCCGCGCGGAAGGCGTCCAGTCCCGGCGGCAGCGCGCGGCTGTCCGCGACCACGGGAGAAAAACCGGCGCGCAGCAGGAAGCGCACTACCGAAATACCGGTAGCGCCCATGCCGATTACCACTTTTTTCTCCGAAGTCGCGATCAGGGTCATAACTTTTCTTATCGCTGTCTCTCGTTATCCGTAGGGTGCGCTGTGTGCACCACACTCTTATTCCTAGCGCAACTTGAGGGTTGCCAGACCTGCCAGCACCAGCACGACAGTGATGATCCAGAAGCGCACGATGACGCGCGGCTCCGGCCAGCCTTTCAGTTCAAAATGGTGGTGCAGCGGCGCCATGCGGAAAATGCGCTTGCCGGTCAGTTTGAAGGATGCCACCTGCAGGATCACCGACACGGTCTCCATCACGAAGACGCCGCCCATGATGAACAGTACGATTTCATGGCGGGTAATCACCGCGATAATGCCGAGCGCCGCGCCCAGGGCCAGTGCACCCACATCGCCCATAAATACCTGGGCCGGGTAAGTGTTGAACCACAGGAATCCGAGCCCCGCGCCGCCGAGCGCCGCACAGAAAACGGCGAGTTCGCCGGCACCGGGGATCGACGGGATGTGCAGGTAATTCGCGAATTCCACGTGGCCGGCCAGGTAGGCGATAAGGCCCAGGGCGCCGCCGACCATCACCGTCGGCATGATGGCCAGGCCGTCGAGGCCGTCGGTCAGGTTCACTGCGTTACTGGAGCCGACCACGACGAAATAGGTCAGCAGGATAAAGAATACCGGCCCCAGGTTGATGGCCACGTCCTTGAAGAAGGGCACGAAGAACTGGGTCTCCGCCGGGCTGGTCGCACTCAGGTACAGATAGATAGCGGCGCCCAGACCGGCGACGGACTGCCAGAAATATTTCCAGCGCGCGATCAGGCCGCGCGGATTCTTGTGCACGACTTTTTTGTAGTCGTCGACGAAACCCACGGCACCGAAGATGAAAGTCACCAGCAGGGTGACCCATACATAGCGGTTCGAGAGATCCGACCACAGCAGTGCCGAGGAAAAGATCGAGGCCAGGATCAGGGTGCCGCCCATGGTCGGCGTGCCGGATTTGCTCAGATGGGTTTGCGGGCCGTCGTCGCGCACCGCCTGCCCCACCTGCAGCTGGTTCAGCCAGGTGATCATGCGCGGCCCAACGATCAGGGAAATGGCCAGCGCGGTCAGCGCACCGAGAATGGCGCGCACCGTCAGGTAGTTGAACACCGCGAAGGTGCTCACGTGTTGTTGCAGTAATTCTGCCAGCCAGAGCAGCATTAGTTGTCCTCAAATTCTAACAAGGGCCATGGATGGCCCGCTCGCAAATCAGTCGTTTATGACTGATTTGTCGCAAGCCCGCGAAATGCCAGCAGATCCACGCATCTGCGCCAGCATTTCGGGGGCGACAATCCAATGGATCACGGATGATCCATTGGATTGCTAGGTTAAAAGCGCCTGCACGACCAGTTCCATGCGGGCGCTGCGGGAACCCTTCACCAGCACCGTGGTGTCTTTATTCAGTTCGTGGGTCAGTGCCGCAATCAGCGGCTCCCTGTCCCGGTAGTTGTGCAGCGGCTGGTGCCGCCCCGCACTGAAGGCGACACCGGCGGCAGTACCCAGTGGACCCAGGGTAAATAGCGCATCCAGTCCGCGCTCCCGTGCCAGTTCGCCGATTTTCCGGTGCATTTCCTCTGCATCCGCACCCAGCTCGGCCATATCGCCGAGCACCAGGATTTTCTTGCCGCGCCGCTGCGCCAGCAGTTCGATTGCTGCGCCCACAGAGCCAGGGTTCGCGTTGTAGCTGTCGTCGATAATCGTCGCGCCCCGCTGGCCGCGCGCTTCCTGCAGACGCCCGGCCACCCCGCCCAGCTTGCCGAGGCCGCTGGCGATCTCCGCCGCGGGTACGCCGGCGGCGAAGGCGCAGCCGGCCGCGACCAGCGCGTTGTGCACATTGTGTTCGCCGAGCAGTTGCAGCTTCACCGGGTGTGCCAGTCCCTCGATCACCAGGTCGAAGGACGGGCAGCCGCTGTCATTCAATTCGATGTTGTCGGCGTGGATGGCGCACTGGTGTCCGAGGCCCACTTCCAGGCTGCGCACGCCCGCGGGCAGGCGATCGAGCCAGTAATTCGCGTAGCCGTCGTCGGTGTTGATCACCGCGGTGCCGCCCACATCCAATCCTGTATAAATTTGCCCCTTGGCCTTCGCGATGGCATCCACGGAGCCGAAGCCCTCGACATGCGCCGGCATCACGTTGTTGACCGCCGTCACCTGCGGCTTGCCGATTCCGCACAGATAGCCGATCTCGTCCGGGCCGCTGGCGCCCATCTCCAGAATCAGCACGTCGTGATCCGCGGACAGGCCGAACAGTGTCATCGGCAGGCCGAACTGGTTGTTCAGGTTGCCACGCGTCACGCAGGGGTGGTGGCGCTGGGCAAAAATTGCCGCGAGCATTTCCTTCACCGTGGTCTTGCCGCAGGATCCGGTGATCGCGATCACCCGGCCCTTGAACTGCTCGCGACACAGCCGGCCGATCTGCCCCAGCGCGATAGTGGTGTCGGCCACGCGCCACTGCGGCAGGCTGCAGCCGGGGATCTCCCGATCCACCACGAGGCCCAGCGCCTGCCCTTCCAGCTCGCCGGCCCCTGCCAGCTCGATGACGAAATCGTGCGCGTCGAAGTTCTCTCCCTTTAACGCAACTAACAGGGCCTGCGGCTCCAGTTTGCGTGTGTCGGTGCACACGCGCTCGAACTGCACCGAGCCGTTGATCAGCTCGCCGCCGAAGCGCCCTTGTAGCTGTTGCAGGGAGAGCGGACTGATCACTCGGCGGCCCCCGCTACTTGGTCTTTTTGTCTGCCAGCCCGCTTCTGCAGCGCCGCGGCGGCCTGCTCGCGGTCGCAGAAGTGAATCTTCTCGCTGCCGATAATCTGGTAGTCCTCGTGGCCCTTGCCGGCGATCAGCACGATATCGCCGGGCTGCGCCGCGGCGACGGCGCGCGCAATCGCGGTCGCGCGATCGATTTCCACCTCGATATTGCTCGCCGCGCCCTCGAGAATGTCGTCGATAATCTTCTGCGGATCCTCGCTGCGGGGATTGTCGCTGGTGACTATGGCGTGATCCGCCATCTCCGAGGCGATGCGGCCCATGGGGGCGCGCTTGCCGGTATCGCGGTCGCCGCCGCAGCCGAACACGCACCAGAGCTTGCCGCGGCAGTAGGGCCGCGCCGCGGCCAGCGCCGCGCGCAGGGCATCCGGCGTGTGGGCGTAATCCACCAGCACGCCCACGTCAGCCTCTGCACTGGCGTCTGCGCCCGGGACTTTTACCCGCTCCATGCGGCCGGGTACGGCCTTGATGGCCGGGAAGGCGGTGAGGATGTCCTCGAACGGCATGCCCGCTGACGCCGCGGCGGCGACTACCGCCAGCGCATTGTGAATATTGAAGTCGCCGATCAGCGGCGCGCGCAGTTCGCCACTGCCCCAGGGCGTGGTCAGCTGCACGGAGAAACCGCCCTCGTGGCGGCGCAGGTCGGTCGCGTGCAGGTCGCCCGCCTGCAGGCCGTAGGTGATTACCTTCAGATTGCGCAGCTTGCAGCGCTCCACCAGCTGGGCGCCGAAGGGGTCATCCAGGTTGATGATGCCGCGCTTCAGCTTCGGCAGGCCGAACAGCTTTTCCTTGGCGGCGCCGTAGGCGGCCATATTGCCGTGGTAGTCCAGGTGGTCCCGCGACAGATTGGTGAAAATCGCGGTGTCGAAGATCAGCCCGTGCACCCGCCCCTGGGACAGGGAGTGGGAGGAGACCTCCATGGCCGCGGCGCGCACGCCCTGATCGCGGAAGGCGGCATAGTCCGCCTGCAGACGCACCGGATCCGGCGTGGTGAGGCCGGTCTCCTGCAGTTCGATATGGCCGTCGGTCCAGATGCCGTTGCCGATGGTGCCCATCAGCGCGGCGCTGCCGAAGTGGCGGGCCAGCAGCTGGGAAGTCAGGTAGGCGCAGGTGGTCTTGCCGTTGGTGCCGGTCACCCCCACCAGGTGGATCTGCTCAGTGGGATTGCCGTGGAAGCGCGCGGCGATTTCGCCGACGCGCTTGGCCAGTCCGGGCACGCTGACGACCTGGATGCCATCGCGGGTTTTGCACTCGAGCTTGTCGCCGTCGGCGAGCACGGCGCCGGCGCCGGCGGCTATGGCCGCATCGATATATTCGCGCCCGTCGACGACGGTGCCGCGCAGGGCCATAAACACGTCGCCCGGCTGCACCAGACGGCTGTCCAGCGCCACGCCGGTCACGGCCACGTCGGGAATGCCGGCGTAGCCCGGCACCAGGTCTTTCAGAGAAACTGTGCGTTGCTCGCGCTGACTCACGATTTAGTACCCCTTTCGTTCAGTTGCGCAGCCAGCTGCTGCTCCGCCGGCGCCACTTCCGCCGGCGGCACCTGCAACAGGCGCATGGCGCCGGCCATCACCGCGCCGAATACCGGCGCGGCCACTTCGCCGCCGTAATATTTGGCGTGGCTCGGATCGTCAATCACCACGACCGCGGCCAGGCGCGGCCGGTCGGCGGGGATAAAGCCCGCGAACACCGATCTGTAGCGGTTGTCGGCATAGCCGTCGCTGCCCACCTTGTGCACGGTGCCGGTCTTGCCGGCCACGCGGAAACCCTCGACGGCGGCGAGCTTGCCGGTACCGCGGCCGATCACGGTTTCCAGCATCGCGGTGACCTGCTCGGCTAGTGGTGCCTCGACCACCCGCTCCGAGGCAGCGGCGGACTTGCCGGCAGAATTGTCGCCGGACAAAACCAGCGAAACCGGGCGCTTGAGCCCGGCGTTGGCCAGCACGCTGTAGGCCTGGGCCAGCTGCACGCCGTTCACTGTTAAACCGTAGCCGAAGGCGAAGTTGGCCCGCTCGATTGGGTGCCAACGACTGCGGCTGGGCAGTATCCCCGCCGCCTCGCCGGGGAAGCCGCTGCCGACCGTCTCCCCCAGCCCCAGCCGGTAAAAGAGTTCCCGCAGAGCGTTTGGTTCCAGGTCCAGGGCAACTTTCGTAATGCCCACCTGGCTCGACTTGGTGATCACGCTGGTCAGGTCGAGCTGGCCGTAGTTGACCGGGTCCACCAGGGTCTTGCCCGGCACGCGGATATAGCCGGGGCTGGTGTTGATCGGTGTATGCGGCTGATAGCGGCCGCTCTCCAGCGCCGCCAGCGCGGTGAGCGGCTTGACGGTGGAGCCCGGCTCGAACTGGTCGATCAGCGCACGGTTGCGCATCGCCGCGGCCGCAACACCGCTGCGGTTGTTCGGGTTGAAGGAGGGCTGGTTGGCCATCGCCAGCACGTCGCCGCTCTTGGTATCGAGGATCACCATAAAGCCGGAGGCGGCACCGTTTTCGGTGACCGCGCGCTTCAATTCACGATAGGCCAGATACTGCAGGCGCATATCGATCGACAGGCGCAGATCGCGACCCGGGCGCGCCTCGCGCTGTGTCGCCAGATCCTGCACCGTGCGCCCTTTCAGGTCCTTGACCACCTGCTGCGCGCCCGGCTGGCCGGACAGCCAGTCGTTGTAGGCCAGCTCCAGCCCCTCCTGGCCGCGGTCGTCGATGTTGGTAAAGCCCAGCAGCTGCGCCACCACCTCACCGGCCGGGTAGAAACGGCGGTACTCCTTCTTGCTGTAGACACCGGCCGTATCCAGGCCCAGCACCCTGTTCGCCTGCTCCGGCGACAGGTGGCGGCGCAGGTACATGAATTCCTTGTTGCGGTATTTTTCCAGGCGTTTGGCCAGCACCGCCGGCTTCAGCTCCAGGGCCGCGGCCAGGCGGCGCAGCTCGTCGGCACTGGCCTCGCGCAGCAGCTGCGGGTTGGCCCAGAGGCTGTGCACCGGGGTGCTGACCGCGAGCAGTTCGCCGTTGCGATCGACGATGGCGCCGCGGTAGGCGGCAATCTCTTCGGTGCGGATGGTGCGCGCGCGCCCCTGGTCCTGCAGGAAACGGTAGCCGCGCTCGGCCTCCGGCAGCACTTGCAGGCGCGCCAGGTGATAGACAAGGGCCAGGGCCAGCAGACACAGCAGGGCCGCCACCAGCGCAAAGCGCCAGCGGGCGATACCCGGCTGAATCTGCTGTTTCCTGACTGCGCCCATAACAAAGTCCCTGTGAGACTTATTCGAAGTAATCGTTAGAAGTATTCGTAAACGTTATTTTTTCGTTACCAGTACCCGCTCATTCGCAGCGGGCACGTGCATATTCAGTTCTTCCCGCGCCGCCTTTTCGATACGGCTGTAGGCGGACCAGGCGCCCTTCTCCAGTAGCAACCGCTCCTGCTCGTAGCGCAGCTCGTCGCGCGCCTTCTGCGCGCGCCCCAGCTCGGCGGTCAGTTCGCGGTTGCGCTGGGTGGTGTGCACCACCGCCAGGGCGGAGGCGATGGTCGCCAGCCACAGCAGCGCCACCACCAGTATCTTCTTCCCGCTCATTCGAACTGCTCTCAACCCAGCTTCAGCCCAGCTTTTCCGCGACCCGCATCACCGCGCTGCGAGAGCGGACGTTTTCGCCCACTTCGCCGGTGTCGGCCTTGATCGCCTTGCCGACGGCGCGCACCGTCTTCACTATTTCGCTGTCCCTCACCGGCAGGCCGCGCGGCAGCTGCGGGCCGCGCTCCTTGTCGCGGATAAAGCGCTTCACCATGCGGTCTTCCAGCGAGTGGAAGCTGATCACCACCAGGCGCCCGCCGGGCGCGAGCAGCTGCAGGGACTTTTCCAGCGCCTGCTGCAGGTCTTCCAGCTCGCCATTGATATGGATGCGGATGGCCTGGAACACGCGTGTCGCCGGGTGCTTGCCCTTTTCCCAGGCGGGGTTGGCGGCCTTGACCACCTCCGCCAGGTCCAGCGTGCGCTCGAAGCGCTTTTCCGCCCGGCGCCGCACTATGGCGGCGGCCATGCGGCGGGCAAATCGCTCCTCGCCATATTCTTTGAATACCCGCGCCAGCTCCGCTTCCGACTCGCTGTTGACCCAGTCCGCCGCGCTGATGCCGCGGCTGGTGTCCATGCGCATGTCGAGCGGGCCGTCCTGCATAAAGCTGAAGCCGCGCTCGGCCTGGTCCAGCTGCGGCGAGGAAACGCCCAGATCCAGCAGTATGCCGGTCACCCGGCCGGCCCGGTCCGCCGCGGCCAGGTCCATGTCGGCAAAGGAGCCGTGCCAGATGGAAAAGCGCTGCTCACCGGCAAAGCGTTCGCGCGCGAATTCCACCGCCTGCGGGTCCTTGTCCACCCCCAGCAGGCGTCCGCTTTCATTCAATCGCTCCAGAATCAATGCGCTGTGGCCGCCGCGGCCGAAGGTGCCGTCTATATAAAAACCGCCCGGATCGGTCACCAGGGCGTCCACGGCCTCGCGCAACAACACACTGCGATGCAGTTCCTGAGACACCCCGATTCTCCTTAAAGAGTCTCTTATAAAGAGAGGGACGCCATCTCCTGCGGCATCTCACCCTCGCCCTCGCTGTCGTCGAGCCAGGACATCCAGCGGTCCTCACTCCACAACTCCAGTTTCTTGCCCTGCCCAACCAGCATCAGTTTCTTTTCCAGGCCGGCGTACTCGCGCAGGGTCGGCGGAATCAGCACCCGGCCATTGGCATCCACCTGCAGTTCGCACGCATAACCGATCAGCAGCCGCTGGGCGCGGCGCGCCACCTTGTTAAAGCTGGACAGGGCTTCGATTTTCGGAAGAATTTCCTGCCACTGGGGCTCGGGGTAAACCAGCAGGCAACGCTCTTCGGTATGAGCCGTGACGACCAGGCGACCAGCGCAATCCTCCAGCAGCGTGTCGCGGACCCGCGCCGGAATGGCCAGACGCCCCTTGGCGTCCATGTTGATTGCGTGGCTTCCTAAATACACTTTGCTTGCGTGCTTTTTGTTCGTGTGCGCCGTTGTTGCACCCGCAGGTGCGGTGATTTTTATCGAGTTCTACCGGGGAAAATTTGCGCAATTTTCATTCGCGAGAGGTAAATACCCACTCACAACCACGAATAAACCACCAAACTCCACAAATTTCCACTTTTCCCCACTGCCGACACTATAAATCTGACCGGTGTAAAGTCAAGGAAATCAACGGCAAACCGGCGGGAAAACCCAGTAAATTCGCGGGCTGCGGAGGAGAGAGACGAAAAGCGAGAAGATTCACGCCGCCACAATTACAAAATGAAGCAAGCACTTACTTATTCAAGTTAAGAGACTACTTTAACTTTTGGCGCGATAACTTTGAAAGTGAAATTGTTAGCAAACACTAACAGCAATTGAGCGTAGCGACAGAAGAATCATCCAATTTTGGAGTGAGAGAAGAGCTGCTGGGGATTTGTAAGCCGGCGATCTTGCGTGCTTACGGAGACCCGTATCACAGAATCCGCTTCAGAACGAAAAAGCCCCGGCCAATGCCGGGGCTTTTGGAATATAAGGAGCTGGCCTGTAAGCCGGGTTCTGTCGAGGACAATCATTCATCTGGGATGCCTGTCACCAGACACCTCAAGCGACCTACCCGCCCTCGGTGCGGGTCACACCTGTAGAGGGCCTATTTGGTCTTGCTCCGGACGGGGTTTACCATCGCCGCAGACTGTTACCAGCTGCGCGGTGCGCTCTTACCGCACCGTTTCACCCTTACCTGTGCCCACTTGCGCGGGCCATCGGCGGTCTACTCTCTGCTGCACTTTCCGTAGGCTCGCGCCCCCCAGGCGTTACCTGGCGTCCCACCCTATGGAGCCCGGACTTTCCTCCACTTCTCCGAAGAGAAACAGCGATTGTCCGGCCAGCTCGGCGCGAAGGGTAATGACGGGGTGGCGGGAATGCAAGGGATATCGGGGCTCGGAAAGAGAATACTGAGACTCGACCCGAAGGCCAGGCTGCCGGTTATCAGGGGGCACCCCCGCGGGAGCTAGCCCTGCTGGCGAAATGGGCTCTGCCGGCGGCACCCGCCTCGATCGCTCGCAAGGCAGGCTCCCACAACACAGATAGCCCCGCGGCAGCAGGGCAACCACTGAACCCGTTACAGGAATCTCTTCCCCGAGGTGGCCGGGCCGCATTCCTGGCGAGATCGATCGCGGCCATGGGCGGATGGCCGCCCCGCCGCTCCTACGGCAGATTCAAACGTCGAATGTCGTCACTTCTGCTCCAGACTCCAGTTGTACAGGGTTTTCTTGTTCACCCCGGTGATCTCCGCCGCCAGCGCCGCCGCGCGCTTCGGCGGCAGCTCCGCCAGCAGCAGCTTCATGACCCGCTCGGCCTCGCTGTCCAGCTCCGAGTCCTGCCGGTGTTCGGCGCCGCGTACCAGCAGCACTATCTCGCCGCGCTGCTGATTGCTGTCCGCGCGCACCCAGGCCGCCAGCTCGGCGAGCGGCGCCAGGTGGAAGGTTTCAAAGGCCTTGCTGATCTCGCGGGCGATCACCGCCTCGCGCTCACCGCCAAACGCTTCCACCATTGCGTCCAGGGTGTCCGCCACCCGGTGCGGGGCCTCGTAGAACACCATGGTGCGCGTATCGGCCGCCAGTTCCCGCAGCGCCTTTTCCCGCGCGCCGGCCTTGGCCGGCAGAAAGCCCTCGAAGCTGAAGCGGTCGCTGGGCAGGCCGGCGGCACTGAGGGCCGCCACAAAGGCACAGGGGCCGGGAATCGGCACCACGCGGATGCCCCGGCTGCGGGCCTCGCGCACGAGCCGGTAGCCGGGATCGGAGATCAGCGGCGTGCCGGCATCCGAGATCAGCGCGATCTTCTGCCCTTGTTCGAGCCGCTGCAGTATCTGCTCTGTGCGTTTATCGTCCGAGTGGTCATGGTACGCCATCAGCGGCGTATCGATATTGAAGTGGGAGAAAAGCCTCTGACTGTGACGTGTGTCCTCCGCCGCAACCAGATCGGCGCATTGTAGAACTTCGACCGCTCGCGGTACCATATCGGCCAGATTACCGATGGGCGTAGCGACGATGTAGAGCAGCGCCTGATCCGGCCCCATAATTCACGACCCCTTAGCTCAAATATGAGTTACGTATTGCGGGAGAAGAATATGTCCGCCTCTTCCCGGCGCACCCCCCCAGTCATTGCCAGAATCGCCGCCAGTGCGCTGGCCCTGGCGCTGGCCGCCTGCCAGACGCCGGCCTCCAAGCCCGGCGCACAGCTGCCGGTGGACACCGGCGGTTCCGCCGCCAGCCGCAGCGCCGCCGTGCAGCTGCTGCACAGCGCGGAAACCCTGCCGGCACCGCAGCGAGACCGGCAGCGCCTGCAGGCCGCGGCCATTCTATACGAGCTGGGCGACAAGCAGACCGCCAAAGAGGCCGTGGTCAACATTTCCCCGGAACAGCTGGACGACGCCCTCTACGCCCGCTACGCGCAGGTGTACGGCAGCCTCCTCGCCGCCGAGGACGAGTTTTTCCGCGCCCTCGACCTGGCGACGGCGCCGCGCCTCGACCAGGTGTGGACCCAATTGCCGCAGGATACCGCCCTGCCCCTGCGCGACCTGCGCGCCGACCTGTGGGGGCTGCTCGGAGACCTGGACAGCGCCATCGCCGAGCGCCGCCAGATCGCCGACCTGGCGCAGACTGGCGAGGCCATCGCCGACAACAACGACGGCTTCTGGCAACTGCTGACCCAGCTGCCCTCCAGCGAGCTGCAGCAGCGCGCCAGCGAGAGCAGAGACCCGCAGATGCGCGGATGGTACCAGCTGGCCCTGCTCGGCCGCGATACCCAGACCGATATCAGTTCGCAACTCACCGCCCTGAGCCGCTGGCGCCAGCAGTGGCCGCATCACAGTGCCACTGCCCACCCGCCGCAGGCACTGCGGCTGCTGGAGCAGCTGGCCGCCCAGCGCGCCGACCGCATAGCGCTGCTGCTGCCGCTGTCCGGCCAACTGGGCAGCGCCGGGCGCGCCATCCGCGACGGCTTTATGGCCGCCCACTACACCGCCCTGAACGCCGGCGCTCCCACGCCGACGGTGATGGTGTACGACACGGGCACCGACCAGCCTTTCGAGGAGATTTACCAGAGCGCCGTGGACGCCGGCGCCCAGAGCATTGTCGGCCCGCTGGACAAGAGCAAGGTGGCCAACCTGCTGGCCACGGAAAAACTGCCGGTACCCACCCTGGCGCTGAACTACGCCAGTGATTTGGGGGCCGGGGATTCGGCCGACGGCGGCAGTCTGACCAATGATCTGGTGCAGTTCGGTCTCGCCATCGAGGACGAAGCCCGCCAGGTGGCCCAGCACGCCTATCGGCAGGGCCACCGCCAGGCGATGATCCTCGCCGCCGATGCCAGCTGGGGCCAGCGCGGCGCCGAGGCCTTCCAGCAGGAGTGGCAGCGCCTCGGCGGCACCGTCAGCATCAGCCGGAGTTTCCGCGACAACAGCAAATTCTCCCAACTGGTCAGCGACGCACTGCTGATTCCGGACAGCAAGGCGCGCGAGGCCGAACTGCGCCGCCAACTCGCCGCGTCCCTGGAATTCACCCCGCGCCGCCGCGGCGACGTGGACATGCTGTTCCTGGCCGCACAGCCGCAGCAGGCGCGCCAGATCAACCCGATGCTGACCTTCTATTACGCCGGCGACCTGCCCGTCTATGCCACCTCGCACGTGTTTGACGGCAATATCAATCCGAACCGCGACCGGGATATCAACGGCATCCGCTTTACCGCGCTGCCGTGGCTGTTCGAGAGCGACAACCTGACCAAGCGCAACATCGAACAGCAGGCATCGCCGGCGCCGGCGTTTGCGCGACTCTATGCACTCGGCGCCGACGCCTTTCGCCTCTACCCGCGCATTCCGATGCTGCGCCAGTTTCCGCAGCAGCGGGTGCACGGCCTGACCGGCGCCCTGAGCCTGAGTGCCGACGGCCGCATAGTGCGCGAGCAGATTTGGGCGCGTATCGACAAGGGCGAGCCGGTCCCCGTCACCACGGCGGTGGAACCGGTACTGCCGGAGCCCGAGAGCATGGAACTCAGCGGGAACAGTGAAGCTTTTTAAGCGCACAGCCGGTACAACAGATGGTATCGGCGCAAGGATGGAGGAGGCCGCGGCGCGCTATCTGCAAGCCGCCGGCCTCACAGTGATTGCACGCAACTACCGCAGCCGCCGCGGCGAGATAGACCTGATCGCCAACGACGGCGATACCCTGGTTTTCGCCGAAGTGCGCTACCGCAGCAATAACCGCTTCGGCACCGCCGGAGCCACTGTCGATCGGCGCAAGCAGCAAAAGCTGCTCGCCACGGCGCAAAGTTATCTGCTGCAGAACAAACTGGACTGCCCCTGCCGCTTTGACGTCATTGCGATCGAAGGCGATGTGCAGAATATTCAATGGATAAAGAACGCCTTCGGAGCCTAGGCTTCGAACAGTTAACGGTGAACCAGTTGTTCGCCCGCTTAAGGAAACAATGGAACAGCGAGTCGTAACCCTATTCCACCGCAGCCTGGAAGCCACCATGAACGCCGGCGAAATACTGGCGCCGCTGGTAGCGGAGGCCAGCGAAATGATCGTGCACACACTGCTGGCGGAGAACAAACTGTTGCTGTGTGGCAATGGTGTCAGCGGTGCACTGGCGCAGAGTTTCAGCGCACAGCTGGTCGGCGGCTTCCAGCGCGAGCGCCCCGGCCTGCCCGCCATAGCGCTGAACAGCGACGGTATTTCCATCGGGACTATCGCCCGCAATCACGGCCGCGCCGAATCTTTTGCGCGACCGGTGCGCGCCCTCGGCCAGCCCGGGGACCTGCTGGTGATCCTCAGCAACGACGGCCGCGACTCCAACCTGGTGCAGGCCGTGCGCGCGGCGCGCGATCGCGATATGGGAATACTGGCGCTGACCGGCGGCGATGGCGGCGACTGCGCCGCGCTGCTGGATACTGACGATATTGAACTGCGGGTGCCTTCCGAGGTCGCAGCTGAGGTACACCAGGTACACCTGCTCACTATTTTCTGCCTGTGCGATCTGATCGACAGCAGCCTGTTCGGTGGTTACGAGGACTGAACCATGATGAAAAATCTAATGAATCTGAAAAATCGTTTTTTTGTTGCCCTGGTGCTGACAACGGCACTGGCCGGCTGCAGCACCGTGCTGGAAGCCACCCACGACGGCCCCATCCAGCAGGATCCAGGCAAGCGCTCACTGGGCACCTATATGGATGACCAGAAGATCGAGACCGTCACGACGGTCAACATCAACAAGGCGCATCCGGATTTGAAAGCGGCCAATATCAATGTGAACGCCTTCAACGGCATTGTGCTGCTCACCGGCCAGGTAGGGGACAACGATCTCCGCCTGCTCGCCGGGCGCACGGCGCAACAGGTCAAGTATGTGCGCCAGGTCTACAACGAGATCCAGGTACGCGGCACTGTGTCCTTCCTCGCCAGCTCCAGCGACGCCTGGCTGACGACCAAGGTGAAAAGTAATTTGCTCGCGAACAAGGAGATCGACAGCGGCCGCATCAAGGTGGTCACCGAGAACGGCGTTGTGTATCTGATGGGACTGCTGACCCACGCCGAGGCGGAACGGGCCGCGGATGTGACCCGCAGTATTGGCGGGGTGCAGAAGGTGGTCAAGGCGGTGGAGTATATCGACTGAGAACCGAAACTCGGGAAAATCGTCGAGTGGTAAGTGCCCTGCGAACTCAACGCCGAATAGTTGTAGGAGCGGCCCATGGCCGCGATCGGGCTATCCAGCTAACCTGATACATTGATCGCGGCCATGGGCGGATGGCCGCCCCGCCGCTCCTACGAGAAGAAGGCAAAAAACGGAGGCAAATTCCTCCGTTTTTTATTGAACCGGGATCAAACCCGCTCGATGGCAACCGCCGTGGCCTCGCCGCCGCCGATACACAGGCTGGCGATACCCTTCTTCGCGCCGCGCTTCTCCATCGCCGCCAGCAGGGTCACCAGAATGCGCGCGCCGCTGGCGCCCAGCGGGTGGCCGAGGGCACAGGCGCCGCCGTTCACGTTGACCTTGTCGTGGGGCAGGTTCAGTTCGCGCATCGCGGACAGGGTAACCACCGCGAAGGCTTCATTGATCTCGAATAGATCTACCTCATCGGCGGACCAGCCGGTGTTCTCCAGCAGCTTCTGCATCGCCCCTACCGGCGCGGTGGTGAACCACTCCGGCTGCTGCGCGAATTGCGACTGACCGCGCACGACCGCCAGTACTTTCAGCCCGCGCTTCTTGGCCTCGCTCTCGCGCATCAGCACCAGCGCCGCGGCGCCGTCGGAAATGGAGCTGGCATTGGCGGCGGTCACTGTGCCGTCCTTGCGGAAGGCCGGCTTCAGCTGCGGAATCTTCTCCGGGCGGGCGCTGCCCGGGCCCTCGTCCACACTGACTTCCACCTCGCCGCGGCGGGAGGTCACGGTCACCGGGGTGATCTCGCGCTCGAAGGCGCCGCTCTCGATGGCCGCCTGGGCGCGCGCCAGGGACTCTAGCGCAAATGCATCCTGCTCCTCGCGGGTGAAGCTGTACTTGTCGGCGGTGCACTCGGCAAAGGTGCCCATCAGCTTGCCGTCGTAGGCGTTTTCCAGGCCGTCGAGGAACATATGGTCCTTCACTTCGCCGTGGCCCAGGCGCAACCCGCTGCGCACCTTCGGCAGCACGTAGGGCGCGTTGCTCATGCTCTCCATGCCGCCGGCGACGATCACCTTGCCCTCACCCAGCAGCAGCGCATCGCGGGCCATCATCACGGTCTTCATACCGGAGCCGCACACCTTGTTCACCGTAGTGCAGGGGGTGCCTGCCGGGATGCCGGCGCCAATGGACGCCTGCCGCGCCGGCGCCTGGCCGACACCGGCCGGCAGCACGCAGCCCATCAGTACTTCATCCACATCTGCCGGCGCCACGCCCGCGTCCTCGAGGGCCGCGCGGATAGCGGCGGCGCCCAGCTGCGGCGCGCTCAAGTCGGACAGGCTGCCCTGCATGGCGCCCATCGGCGTGCGGGCCATACCCACGATCACGACCGGATCGGAAGTTACATCACTCATACTGGCTGCTCCCAAAATCTGTGCCACCGCTCGGAAGGCGGCGGCGTTACATTTATTGCGGCCGCATTATAACCGAAGCCGGCAGCAAGACCCCATCCGCCCTTGGCAGTAGGCTTTCGCAGTTTGCGACATTGGCTCCGTGTTACTATCGGCGCCAACAACCTACAACAACGGCGAGAAGTAATATGGAAATCTCAAGCATCGTCTGGCTGGTGGCCATTGCCGCACTTTTGTTCTACGTGGTCGGCATATACAACAAACTGGTTTCACTGAAGAACCGCTATGAAAACGCCTTCGCGCAGATCGAAGTGCAGCTGAAACGCCGCTACGACCTGATTCCCAATCTGGTCGACACGGCCAAGGGCTACCTGAAGCACGAGCGCGAGACGCTGGAAGCAGTGATCAGTGCGCGCAACACCGCGCTCGCCGGTCTCAAGGCCGCTGCGGCCAACCCCGGCTCTGCCGGCGCCATCGCCGACCTGGGGCACGCCGAGGGCGCCCTGGCCAATGCGCTGGGTCGGCTCAACGTGGTGATGGAGGCCTACCCGGATCTGAAGGCCAACCAGAATATGATGCAGCTCACCGAGGAGCTGACCAGTACCGAAAACAAGGTCGCCTTTGCCCGCCAGGCGTTCAACGACTCGGTGATGACCTACAACATCTTCAAGCAGAGCTTCCCGCCGGTATTCTTCGCCGGCTTCTTCGGCCACCGCGACGACGGCAAGCTGCTGGAATTCGCCGACTCGGAGACCATCCAGGCCGCGCCGCGGGTCGAGTTCTAACCGATGAATTTCTTTGAGTACCAGGACAGGGCCAGGCGCAACAGCGGCCTGCTGGTTGGCCTCTTCGCGCTGGCGGTGATGCTGCTGATCGGCATCACCACGCTGCTCGCCGCAGCGCTGGTGGCCTACTCCCGCGGTCAGGCGTTCTCGCTCGTCAACATCGACCAGCTGCTGGGCTGGGACATAGTCGCCACCATCGCAGTCTCCATCGCCGCGGTGATCGCGCTGGGCAGCCTGTACAAGCTGCGGCAGCTGGCCGCCGGTGGCCGCGCGGTGGCCGAGTCCCTCGGCGGGCGCAAGATCAACATCGCGCCGCACGGCGACGCGGAGCAACGCGCGCTGAATGTGGTGGAGGAGATGGCCATCGCCTCGGGCACACCGGTGCCGGATGTCTACCTGATCGAGGACGATGCCATCAACGCCTTCGCCGCCGGCTACAAACCGTCCGACGCGGTGATCGGCCTGACCCGCGGCTGTATCGAGAGGCTCAACCGCGACGAACTGCAGGGCGTGGTGGCGCACGAATTCAGTCACATCTTCAACGGCGACATGCGCCTGAACATTCGCATCGTCGGCCTGCTGAACGGCATCCTGATTATCGGCCTGCTCGGCTACTGGCTGCTGCGCGGCACTCACTTGAGCTCCGGTCGCGACAACCGCGGCCGCGCCGCGCTGTTCGGGATCGGCGCCGGGCTGATGGTGATCGGCTATACGGGGACTTTTTTCGGCAACCTGATCAAGTCTGCAGTCAGCCGCCAGCGCGAATTTCTCGCCGATGCCTCGGCGGTACAGTTCACCCGCAACAATGCCGGCATCGCCGGCGCACTGAAAAAGATCGGTGGCTACACGGCCGGCTCGCAGCTGACCGCCGGCAACGCAGCGGAATTCAGCCATATGTACTTCGCCAGCGGCCTGAAGAAATCCTTTACCAACCTGTTCGCCACCCACCCGCCGCTCGCCGCGCGCATAGCGCGCCTCGACCCGCAGTGGAATGGCCGCTTTCCCAGTACCGACAGCGCGCCCGCCGGTCTCTCGGTAACCGCTCAGCAGGACGCCCAGGTGATGGGCATCGCCGCGACCGCCGCGCCCTATCAACAGGTAATCGACGCGGTCGACAACAGCATCGGCAACCCCAGTGAACAACAGGTAGATTACGGCCGCCAACTACTGCAATCGGTACCGGCAGCGCTGCAGCAGGCCGCGCGCGACCCCTTTGCCGCACGCGCGCTGGTCTATTACCTGCTGATGCACAATGAGGAGAGCGAGCGCCGGGTGCAGCGCCAGCTGCTGCAGCAGTTTGCCCACCCGGCAGTGGTACGGGAAATGGTGAAGCTCGAACCCCAGCTTCAGAGTCTCTCCGCCAGCGCGCGCCTGCCTCTGCTGGATCTCTGTGTGCCGGCACTGAAAGCACTGGTGCCGCAGCAGTACCAGGTCTTTAAACGCAACCTGATCAAGCTGCTGCGCAGCGACGGTAAAGTGGAGCTGTGGGAATGGGCGCTTTACCGGGTGCTGATGCACGCGCTCGAAGGTGCTCCCGATCGCCAGCGCCTGTCCCACCGCAGTGGTGCGGAAAGGGACGCGGCGCGATTTATCCTGGCGGCGGTGGCGCATTCCGGCAACGGCGATTACCTGCCGGCCAAACGCGCCTATGAGTGTGGCCTGAAGGCCCTCGGCCTCGAGATTACGCCACTGCCGGCGGCCGCAGATATCACCCTGCCGCGGCTGGACAAGGCCATCGCCATTGCCAGCGATATCAAGCCACTGCGGAAGCCGGCGCTGCTGAAAGCGATGGCCGCGACCATGGCCCACGACGGTATAGTCGAAGCAGGGGAAATCGAGCTGCTCCGTGCGGTGGCCGACTGCCTCGACTGTCCAATCCCCCCCCTGGTCCCGTCCACCGTCGCGTCGGCGGCAGGCAGCCGGATTCCTGCGCCAATCAGCTGATCGGCAAGCGTAAAAAAGCCGGCAGATTATGCCGGCTCTTTTACGCCTGCCCACACATGCCTCAGTGCTGGTAGACGGGCCCGATACCCATGCTCCAGAGAATCACCGAACCGATCAGCACCGTCACCATCATGATCAGCGCGACGGTAACCACCGCACAGGCGTACAGAAAGGCGCGATCCTTGTTCATGTTCATCAGGATCGGAATGCCCTCAAACATCAGATAGATGGAATAGGCGCCGGCGAGCCCGACAACCAACACGGTCAACCACAGGTGCGGGTAGAGCACGACGATACTGGCGAGGAAAATCGGCGTGGTCACGAAGACCGCCAGCGCGGTGCCCTCGTAATGACGCGTGGGCTCATCACCTTCGACGCCATAGGATTTGGCCATCCAGTTGATAAACTCGCCCAACAGATAGACCCCGATCAGCATCGCGAAATAGGTCACCACCGCCAGCACGCCCGCGCTCGCGGGGGTCAATTTCGTCAGGTGGCCGCCCAATTCAAAACCGAAGCGGGTCACGCCGACATAGCCGGCGATACAGGGGATCAGTGCCAGAAACGGCACGTGACTGAAGAACACTTGTTTGAATGAGTGCTTGTCGGAACGTATGGCCTGCCACTCCCGGTCGGGATGGGTAAAGATTCCGATGGTATGACTAAGAATTCGCACGCTGTGTCTCCCTTCAATACTCTGCTAAGCAGTATCGGGGTCAGGGGAGCGATTAACCAATGTAAATCAGTAATAAGGCGCCATTTTTCGCGACACTTGATTTATATCAGTTATGTACGCAGACGCGATTGCGCCCGCCGCGCTTGGCTTTGTAGAGCGCGCGATCCGCCGCTTTCAGCACCTCTGCCGGAGACTTCAGATCGCCGCCGCTACTGGCGACGCCGACGCTGACTGTCGTTTTGATCGCCCTGCCCCCACCCTGCCCGCGTCGCCGGCGGGCGCGCCCATCGCTGCCGGGGGCGCGGGATTCCGCGCGCAAGCGCAGCGGATAGGCGGCGATTTTTTCCCGCATCTGTTCCAGCGCGTGTTCCGCCCTGGCACCAGCGCGGCCGGCTATCACCACCACGAATTCCTCACCGCCATAGCGAAAAGCGCGACCACCACCGAAACGCGCGATTTTCCCCGCCACCATACGCAGCGCCTGATCGCCGACCTGGTGGCCGTAGCGGTCGTTCAGTTTCTTAAAGTGGTCTATATCCACCACCGCGATGCTGAAGTGCCGGCCGAGTGTCAGCAGGTAGCGGCTGTACGCCCGCCGCGAAGGAATGCCGGTGAGCTCATCGCGGAACGCCAGTTCGTAGGCCGTGCGCAGCACCAGCAGTATCAGCAACAGGCCGATTGCGGAAAAAGTAACCGCCAGTTCCAGTTCGATGGCATTGGCAATAAACAACAGCAGCACGCCGGTCAGCAGCGCAAAGCCGGCATGATCCGGTCTGATGACAATTTTAATACTGGCGAGCAGGAGGCCGGCGGCAAACAACAACGCCACCGGGTCGAATTGCATTTCCCGCTCCAGCAGCGGTACCGGCAAAACCACGGCGGGCCAGCGGCCCATTGCCAGCTGCTCGCAACAGGTTTGCAGCAGTAACAGCCCTACGCCCTGAGCCAGAATCGCGAACAACAGCAGCAGCCCGAAACCGCTGATCACACTGCGGTCGCGGCTGCAGCTGATCAGCGCCAAATTGACAGCGGCCAGGGCCAAGAGCAGCGGCAGAAGTCCATGCCACTGCAGCCAGGGCATGTTCACCACCGCAAGATACACACACAGAAGTAATGCCGAGGGAAACGCCACGCGGCTGGACTTGAAGCAAATCCCCAGCGCCAGGGCAATGCCCAGCAGCGCAGGTGGCAACTGCGCTGTCAGCAGGGAGCGAAAATCAAACCAGGAAAAATACTGCGCGGAAAACAGGGCCAGCACTAAGCACGGCAGCCAGCTATAGCGCAGCCAATACGGATAGGGCGACATGGCAGGACGGAGTGTGGAATTCGCCGCAGATTATACGCGCCCGTATCAGCCGGCGGAGGGAATGCGTCGCAGTTTGCGACGGCAACCCGCGATCGACCGCTGAAGCCGACCGCGGGTCACTGCCGTCTTTGCAGCGCCTACTTGACCACGCGCAGCGCGGGCTTCTTCGCAGATTTCCTGCCGAGGCTTGTGGGTGGCGTCGGCTCCGGCGGTTCCGGCGTCTCTTCCGCTTCAAACACCATGCCCTGGCCATTTTCGCGCGCATAGATGCCGACCACCGCGCCCACCGGAACCTGAATATCGGTGGGTACGCCGCCGAAGCGCGCATTGAAGCGGATCGCGTAGTTGTCCATGGTGAGGCCCGCCACGGCGCTCTCGGAGATGTTCAGCACTATCTGCCCGTCTTCATTGACATGCTGCTGCGGCACCAGCACACCGGTCAGATGCGTGTCGACGAGGATATACGGAGTGCACCGGTTATCGGTTATCCACTCGTAAAACGCCCGCAGGATATACGGGCGATTGGATGTCATGGGCGGCTTACTCAAGTCACTCTCCGTAAAAATTGCCACGCGCCGTTAAAGTTGCCGCGAGGGGCCCAGTGCTTACCATCCATGGCGCGGCTTTATCGAGTTCGATCTGCCCCCTGCCCCACCGGTCCGGGCGCCGCATGCATTCGCGGCGCCTTAGGCCCATGGCGGGGCGCCTTAGGCCCATGGCGGGGCGCCGAACCGCGCGCAAAGCGGTGCTTTGTCCAGGCGCTTCTCGGCCCTCAGCGCATTTCCCGTTCGTATTCGGTCAGGCTCTGCTGGAAGGCCTCCCGCGCAAACAGGCGGTCCATGTAATCCAGCAGCGGCTTGGCCTGCTTGGTCTTCGGCAGGCTGATCTCGAACTGCTCCAGACGCCACAGCAGCGGCGCCATACAGCAATCCACCAGCGAAAACTCTTCATTGAAGAAATACGGCAGGTCGGTAAACATCGGTGCAATTCCGACCAGGCTGTCGCGAAGATCCTTGCGCGCGGCAGCGACGTCTTTGCCACCGGCGAGAATCTTTTCGACCAGCGGGCACCAGTCGCGTTCGATGCGGTACATAATCTGGCGGCTCTGCGCACGGGCAACCGGGTAGACCGGCAGCAGCGGCGGGTGCGGGAAACGCTCGTCCAGGTACTCCATCATTACCTTGGTTTCGAACAGCACCAGTTCCCGGTCCACCAGGGTGGGCAGCGAGTTGTACGGATTGAGGTCAGCCAGTTCCGCAGGCTTATCATCCGGATCCACATCGATGATATCGACGGAAACGCCTTTCTCTGCGAGCACAATGCGCACTCGGTGGCTGTAATGACTGCGACCATCGGAAAAGAAGGTCATGGAGGAGCGCTTGTTGGTCGGCACACCCATGTTCTAACTACCTCAAACTAGTTGGTCGGCGCCTGCGCCAACCATCATTCCAAAAACATAAAAAGGGTGGCGGAGCAGCCCCACCACCCAGCAACGGAAAATCGGCGACAACTCAGTGTTGCACGTCTTTCCAGTATTCGCGGTTCAGCAGCCAGGCGAAGATGAAGAACACCACGATAAACGCCAGCACGTAGAAACCGATGCGCTTGCGCTCTTCCGCCATCGGCTCGGCGATATATTCCATGAAGTTCACCAGGTCATACATCGCCTGATCGAACTCCGCCTCGTTCATGGAGCCTTTGACGTTACCGACTTTCAGGCTACCACATTCGGCGTCCATGATCGGGTTACCCAGGTCATCGCGCACCGTGTGGCCGTGTTCGCGCTTCGGGCCGGGCGCACACTCCGGCAGCCCCTGCAGTTCCATCAACACGTGGGGCATGGCCACACTCGGGAACACCTTGTTGTTCACGCCGGTCGGGCGGCTGTCATCCTTGTAGAAACTGCGCAGGTAAGTGTAGAGCCATTCCGGAGAACGGGAGCGGGCAACCAGTGTCAGGTCCGGCGGCGCGGCGCCGAACCAGACTTTCGAGTCGTCCGGACGCATGGAGATCTGCATCAGATCGCCAATCTTGCCCTCACCCAGCACCAGGTTCTGCAGCATCAGCTCGTTGGGAATTTCCAGGTCAGTGGCCACGCGTTCCCAGCGGGAAAAGTTGGCACTGTGGCAACCCATGCAGTAGTTGACGAAGTACTTGGCACCGCGCTGCAGGGACGGCTTGTCCCTCAGGTCGATGTTGATGTAGTCGAGTTCCACCGTGCTCTCTGCGCCCACTGCCTTGATCGGCAGGAAGGCCAGCAGCGCCACGACAATGATGCCACCGAAAAGCACACCGAAGGTCTTGCCGCCGGAGGGGCTGGTTACCCGTGCGGGCTCCGGATGCACCTCGTCGCGCACGGTCAGCCACGGCAGAGCGGCGAAGAACGCCGCCAGCAGCAGGGCCGCGACACCGACGAACAGGCTCGCCTTGAAGTTGGTTACCGCCATCCACAGGAACAGTACCGCGAAGACGCCGCTCACGATCCAGGACGCCATGCCCTTGCGCTCCTTCGGGTTGCTCCAGATGGGCATGGTCACGAAGAAGGCAAAATAGAACAGGGTCGCCACCTGGGCCAGGAAGTTGCGGCCCGGCGTCGGGGATTTAACACCCAGGTAGCCGAGGATGATAAATACCGCAGCGAACACCAGCAGCAGCGCCTTGGGCAGCCAGCCCTTGTAACGGATGGAGCGCACCGGGCTCTTATCCAGCCACGGCAGCACGAACAGGATCGCGATAGCCGCACCCATGGCCACCAGGCCGAGGAACTTGGCGGTCAGCGGGCCTATATCGATGGTTACCGCGCGCAGAACCGCGTAGAAAGGCGTGAAATACCACACCGGCGCAATATGCTCCGGCGTCTTCAGAGGGTTTGCCTCTTCGAAGTTCGCGTGTTCGAGGAAGAAACCGCCCATTTCCGGGAAGAAGAACACCACCACACAGAAGATGAACAGGAATACCGCCACGCCCACCAGGTCGTGCACCGAGTAGTAAGGGTGGAAGGGCACGCCATCCAGGGGTATGCCGTTCTCGTCCTTGTTCTTCTTGATTTCGATGCCGTCCGGATTGTTGGAACCCACCTCGTGCAATGCGAGGATGTGCAGTACCACCAGCAGTACCAGCACCAGCGGCAGCGCGATCACATGCAGGGAGAAGAAGCGGGTCAGGGTAATACCGGAGATCAGGTAGTCACCGCGGATCCACTGCACCAGGTCTTCACCAATGCCGGGAACGGCCCCGAACAGTGACACGATCACCTGAGCGCCCCAGTAGGACATCTGCCCCCAGGGCAGCACGTAACCCATGAATGCCTCGGCCATCAGCACCAGGTAGATGCACATGCCGAAGATCCACACCAGCTCCCGCGGCGGCTTGTAGGAGCCGTACATCAGTCCGCGGAACATGTGCAGGTAGACCACGACGAAGAACGCCGAGGCACCGGTGGAGTGCATATAGCGAATCAGCCAGCCCCACTCGACGTCGCGCATGATGTACTCGACGGAGGCAAAGGCACCCTCGGCGGAGGGATTGAAGCTCATCACCAGCCAGATGCCGGTGAGCAGCTGGTTGACCAGGACCAGCAGGGAGAAGACGCCGAAGAAGTACCAGAGATTGAAGTTCTTGGGCGCGTAGTACTTGCCCATGTGCCTGTCCCAGGCCTGGTAGATCGGCAGACGCTGGTCGACCCAGTCACCGAATGCGGTTAGCCATTTCATGCGCTGCCCTCCTGATCCACGCCGATTACGATTACGTCGTCACCCTCAAAGGAATAGGGCGGTACATCGAGGTTGGTCGGTGCGGGCACACCCTTGAAAACGCGTCCGGCCAGGTCGTACTTGGAGCCGTGACAGGGGCAGAAGAAGCCGCCCATCCACTCGTCGCCGCCGAGATCGGCCGCGCCGACCTCCGGCCGGTACATGGGAGCGCAGCCCAGGTGCGTGCAGAGGCCAACCAGCACCAGCAGATGCGGCTTGATAGCGCGGTTCTCCGGGTTGACGTAGGGGGGCTGAATCGATTCTTCCGAGTTGGGATCGCGCAGCAGCGGCGTCACTTTCTCCAGATTCTGCAGTGTCTGCTCGGTGCGGCGCACGACATAGACGGGCTTTCCGCGCCACTCAACGGTGACCATCTGGCCCGCTTCGAGCTTGCCGACATTGTATTTCACCGGCGCGCCGGCGGCTTTCGCCTTGGCGCTCGGATTCCAGGATGCGACGAAGGGTACGGCTACACCTACCGCACCCGCACCACCGACAACCGAGGTAGCGGCGGTCAGGAAGCGGCGCCGTCCTACGTTTACACCGTCATCACTCATGACGTAGTTCTCCCATCACAGCGTCCCGGAAGCTCCGGAGACAGGCTGGCCCAAACCCAAAAAATCTTGCAGGAAATTTCGCCCGACAGACTGTCCGCGCGAATAAACCCCATAAATCAAGCGGATACAAATTCGCGCAATGTTAAAGAAAATGCCAATTTGATACAAGGCAATGACAAGGGGAACGTCGGGAATCGCGCAGCGAACTGGCGAGATACTAGGCAGATCTGACAAGAAGTGTTCGACGCCAGCTGCATAGCGGAAATAAAAAAGCCCGGCAATTGCCGGGCCAAAAAGAAAGCTTATCGCTTGGAGAACTGCGGCTTCTTGCGCGCTTTGCGCAGACCCACTTTCTTACGCTCCACTTCACGGGCGTCGCGAGTCACGTAACCCGCAGCGCGCAGCGGCTGGCGCAGCGCTTCGTCGTACTGCATCAGGGCGCGGGTCAGGCCGTGGCGGATAGCGCCCGCCTGACCGAAGGAACCGCCGCCTTTAACAGTGACGTTGATATCGAATTTTTCCACCATGTCGACCATTTCCAGCGGCTGACGCACGATCATGCGCGCCACTTCGCGGCCGAAGTATTCGTCCAGGGTACGGCCGTTAACGGTGATCTTGCCCTCGCCCTGCTCGATGAATACACGAGCGGTGGAGGTCTTGCGGCGGCCGGTACCGTAGTATTGAGTAGTTGCCATCTGAGTATTCCCCCTTAGATCGCCAGTTCAATCGGCTGTTGCGCCGCGTGAGGATGTTCACTGCCGCTGTATACTTTCAGCTTCTTGAACATGGCGCGACCCAGCGGACCCTTCGGCAGCATGCCTTTTACGGCGCTTTGAATGGTGCGCTCGGGCGCTTTTTCGATCAGCTTCTCGAAGCTGATGGACTTGAGACCACCGGGGTAGCCGGAGTGGCTGTGGTAGATCTTGTCTTTGGCCTTGTTGCCGGTCACGCGGACCTTCTCGGCGTTGATCACGATGATGTAATCGCCGGTGTCCACGTGGGGCGTAAATTCAGGCTTGTGCTTGCCGCGCAGGCGGTGGGCGATCTCGGCGGAAATACGGCCGAGAGTCTTGTCCGCAGCGTCGACAATGTACCAGTCGCGTGTTACCGCTTCCGGCTTGGCACTGTAAGTCTTCATGTTATAAACACCTGTAATAAGACCCCGAAAATAGGGGCCGTCCCACGAAAGAGCGCGGATAGTACATAAGGAGTGTATGCTTTTCAAGCGATTTTGGGCGGCTCTTTTCGGCGCCGTGTGCGCTGCAGGCGGGCTACAGGGCGCGCCCCTCTCCAGGGGTGCCAGTAAGCTAGTCCAGTGGCGGCTTCGCTACCGGGAGCTGCTTGCGGGACACGCCGTGAAAGGCCCCCGGCGCCAGGACCGCCACAAATCTCTCTTACTGGTACTACTAGACGGAGGAGGGGCTCACTCTGGCCTATGCGGCCGCGCCAGATACTCGTGAGACTGCATCTCCAACAGCCGGCTGACCGTGCGTTCGAACTCGAACTTCAGGTGCTTGCCGCCGTAGAGCTGCTCCGCGGGCACCTCCGCGGAGATCACCAGCTTGACGCAGCGGTCGTAGAACTCGTCCACCAGGTTGATGAAGCGCCGCGCCTGGGCTTCCATGCGCTCGTCGAAGCGCGGCACCTCGGCCAGCAGCACCGTGTGGAATTCCCGCGCCAGCTCTATATAGTCATTCTGCGAGCGGGGTCCGTCGCACAGGTCGCTGAAATCGAACCAAGCCACGTCGTCGGCGACCTTCAGGGCGCGAATGGGACGCCCCTCCACGTCCAGGTTCACTTTATCGCGCACCTCGCAGCCCTCCACACTTAGCCTGGCGAAGCTGCGCGCCAGACTCGCGTCCGCCGCCGCGTCCAGCGGCGAGTGGTACAGCTCCGCCATCTCCAGCGCGCGCAGCCGATAGTCGGTGCCGCCGTCCACGTTGACCACCTTCGTGTACTGTTTCAGCAGGGCGATGGCCGGCAGGAAGCGCGCCCGCTGCAAGCCGTCCCTATACAGGCCCTCCGGCTCGATATTGGACGTTGCCACCAGGGTAACCCCGCGACGGAAGAGCGCGTCCAGCAGATTGGCGAGGATCATCGCATCGGTGATATCGGAGACAAAGAACTCGTCGAAACACAGCACCCGCGCCCGCGAGGCGAGGCGATCCGCCACCTGCTCCAGCGGGTTCTTCTCGCCCGACAGCGCCTTCAGCTCCCGGTGCACCTGGCGCATAAAGCGGTGAAAGTGCGTGCGCTGCTTCTGCGCAAAGGGCAGCGACTCGAAAAAGGCGTCCATCAGGTAGGTCTTGCCGCGACCGACGCCGCCCCAGAAGTAGAGCCCCCGTTCCGGCTGCGGCTGATCCCGCCACAGCTTGCGCACGCGCCCGAACAAACTGCCCCGCCCCACCCGCTGCAGCAGGCGGATATAAAGATCCTGCAGCTCCTCGACGGCGGCCTGCTGTGCCGGATCTGCGACAAAGTCCGGGCGCTGCAAATCGCGCTGGTAGCGCTCTAGCGGTGACAAAATGGGCGAGTTAGCGGGTGACATAGCTGGGGATACGATCGACTGCCTGGCTGCGAGGGGCGCCACTCTAGCAAATTCCCACCGTTTTTTCGCCGGCTGCGACTATCCCGACGCTGCGGCTCGAATTGCGTATAATGGTGTCTACGTCAGGGATGGCCGGCGCTTTTTATTAGTTGAGGAGGAAGTTTTCGTGCACTCTACATCGGTATTGATTCTGGTGGGCATTCTCGGCCTAGTGCTGGGCGCCCTGCTGGCATTTCTGGCGGTACGCGGACGCGGCAGCCTGGACCGCACCCAGGAACTGGAGCTCCGCCTGCGCGAAGCCAACAACAGGCTTGAGGATTTCCAGCTGCAGGTAAACGAACATTTTGACCAGACAGCGCAACTGGTTCACAACTTGACCGAAAGCTATCGGGAAGTGCATGAATATCTGGCCAACAGCGCCATGCGCCTGTCCAGCCATGATATCGGCCGCCAGATGCTGGAGGCCGGCAGCGGCAAGCTGAGCGATAACGTCGAGAACCTTCAGAGCGTCGCGCCACCGCGGGACTGGGCGCCGAAGGAGCCGGGCGCCAAGGGCACACTATCGGAAGATTTTGGTCTCGAGAAGGAGCCCGCCGGAGGGCGCGAGAGCGCGGCAAGTCGCTAGCATTAAGCCGGCGAAACCCACAAAAGCCAGACAAAAAAGGGCGGGTAACAACCCGCCCTTTTTATTGCTTAAAGGTCCGACTCAGAGCTTCTGGTAGTAGTCCATCAGGATCTGCGCCACTTCCGGCCGGGAGAACTCCGGCGGCGGGGCGATGCCGTCACCCAGCAACTCGCGCACCTTGGTGCCGGACAGCAGGATAAAGTCTTCCTTGGTGTGATCCGGCACATCGCGCATCATCACCACCTTATTCAGCTTTTTTGAGTAGGCCGTGTGGTCGGCGCGGAAGATCTCGATCTCCAGCGCCCCCTCCGGTACCTTCTCGTCGAAGATGGTCTGCGCATCGAAAGCACCATAGTAGTCCCCCACCCCGGCGTGATCGCGACCGACGATCAGGTGGCTGCAGCCACAGTTCTGGCGGAAGACCGCATGCAGCACCGCCTCGCGCGGGCCGGCATACAGCATGTCGAAACCGTAGCCGGTCACCATCACGGTATTGGCCGGGAAGTACAGCTCGACCATCTTGCGGATGGAGGCGTCGCGCACCGGCGCGGGAATATCACCGGGCTTCAGCTGACCCAGCAGCATATGGATCAGCACACCGTCCGCGTCCACGCCGTCGAGCGCCATCTTGCACAGCTCCTCGTGGGCGCGGTGCATCGGGTTGCGGGTCTGGAAGGCCACCACCTTGCTCCAGCCGCGCTCGACAAACTCGTTGCGAATCTCCACCGCTGTGCGGAAGGTATCCGGAAAGTCGCTCTGGAAATAGCTGAAATTCAGCACTTCGATCGGGCCGGAAATCAACTTGCGGCCCGCGGACTTGAAGGTGGCGACGCCCGGGTGTTTCTCGTCCAGAGTCCCGAACACATGGCCGGCCATGGTATCCAGCTGCTCTTCGGATATGGTCTCGATCGCCTCGACGTCCATGATCGCCAGCACCGGGTTGCCTTCCATATTCGGGTCGCGCAGGGCAATGCGGGAGGCACCCTCGATGGCACTGGTGTCCTGCACCACATTCAATACCGGCACCGGCCAGAAGAGGCCGTTCACGGTGCGCAGGGTCTCGGCCACGCTCAGAGCGTCCGCCAGGTTCATGTAGCCGTGCAGCGGGTTGAAGTAGCCGGCGCCGAGCATCACCGCATTGGCCGCGGCGGCGGAGCTGACCACAATCGACGGCAGGGACTCCGCCTCGTGCATCAACTGGTGATGCCGCTCGCTGTCGTACACAAAGCGGGGCTGCAGCTCAACACTGCCGTGGGGGCGAACCAGGGACATTTTGGTCTCCAATTTAATGAAATGGCGATAGGTCTTGGAATTTTGGACTCGCCATTATACGGATCTGCGCTCCCCGACCAATGGCCTGCGGATCGAAATCCTGCCCTGGTGCAGGTGCCTGCGCATCCAAGAGGCCAGGCGGCCGCGGCTCCGGCCGGCGAGCCATGTATAATGGCCGCAAATCGAGGAGTCGAGAGTGTCCCCAAAACGTTTTCTACAGGACTGGGCCGTCCCCGCCGGCATCGGCCTTGCAATGGCGGCAACGCTGTTATTGTTGTTTCCGCAACTGCGCGGCGGCGCGCCCGCACCCGCGACCGACGAGTGGCAGGGGCCGGTCTCCTATGCATCTGCAGTAAGGCGCGCAGCGCCCGCCGTGGTCAACATCTATACCCGCACGCCCCTGGCCAACCACCCCAACTCCAACAACCCGCTGTTCCGGATGCTGCTCGAAAGAATGAACCCGCTGGAACGGCAACGCCTGGAGTCCAATGTGGGCTCCGGCGTGGTCGTCGGCGATGACGGCTACATCCTTACCAACCATCACGTGGTCAACGGCGTTGACGAGATATTGGTGAAACTGGCGGACGGACGCGAGGCCCAGGCGCAGCTCGTGGGCAGCGATGCCGATTTCGATCTGGCGGTACTGAAAGTGGATCTGCCCAACCTCACATCCATCAAAGTCGGCGAGCCGGAAAAGGTCCAGGTGGGTGACGTGGTGCTCGCCATCGGCAACCCCTTCGGCGTCGGCCAGACGGTGACGCAGGGCATCATCAGCGCAACCGGCGAGCGCTACCTGGATCTGTCCAGCAGTGGTACCGGCAGCTACCTGCAGAACTTCCTGCAGACCGACGCGGCAGTAAACCCGGGCAACTCCGGCGGCGCGCTGGTCGATGCCCACGGGCGCCTGCTGGGTATCAACACCGAAATCGTCAGCCGTACCGGCTATTCCGGCGGTATCGGCTTCGCGATACCAGCCAACATCGCCTTCAAGGTAATGCAGGACATCATTGAGTACGGCCGTGTGGTACCCGGCTGGCTGGGTATCGAGGCGAGTGCGGTAACGCCGCAGCTCGCGCGCGCATTCCGCCTGCCATCCACCAACGGCGTGATCATTACCGCCATCTACAATCAGGGTCCGGCGCACCAGGCCGGCCTCAAGCCCGGCGACGTGATCACGCATATCGACGGCCAGCCGATCAATGACGGCAAACGCGGCATCGCCACCATGGCGACGCTGCGCCCGGGCGATACCGTCTCCATTACCTTTATGCGCAACGGTGTCGCCAACACGGTCGAGGCCACCGTATCGGAAAAACCCAAGGCACAACGCCGCAGCTAGTGGCGTCCCATACTAAAAAAGAGAGAATATCTATGCGCGCACTGGCAATCTCCTTCCTTATCATCCTGTTCGCCGCCCCGGCCCACGCCGGTGACCGGGAGCAACTGCAACAGCTGCTGGAAGAATTTCTCGCGGGCGCCGCCGGCGATGCCGCCGTGCACCAGCGCTTCTGGGCCGATGACCTGATCTACACCAGCTCGTCCGGCAAGCGCTTCGGCAAAGCGGTGATCATGCAGGGGCTGGCGGAAGCCAAGGGACAGCCGGTGACGGCGAGCTACAGTGCCGAAGAGGTCGATATACGCCTGTTCGGGGAGACCGCAGTGGTCGCTTTCAAGCTGGTTGGAGAGGACAGGTCCGCAGCTGAGGCCGTGACCAGCCGCTATTTCAATACGGGCACATTCGTAAAACGCGACGGCAACTGGCGCGCGGTCGCCTGGCAGGCCACCAAGATTCCGGCAGCCGAGCAGTAGCCCACCGCGCGACCGGGTGAAGTCTCAGTCCTCGACGCGATACTCCGCAGAGCGCGCGTGCGCTTCCAGCCCTTCGCCGCGCGCCAGTGTACGGGCGACGCGGCCGAGCTTGTCGGCGCCTTCCGGCGAACAGTAGATAATCGAGCTGCGCTTCTGGAAATCGTAGACGCCCAGCGGTGAGGAGAAGCGCGCGGTGCCGCTCGTCGGCAGCACGTGGTTGGGGCCGGCGCAGTAGTCGCCCAGGGCTTCGGCGGTGTGGCGGCCGAGAAAGATGGCGCCGGCGTGGCGGATCTGCGGCAGGTACTGCTCAGGGTCTGCCACCGAGACTTCCAGGTGCTCCGGCGCTATGCGGTTTGCAAGCGCTATCGCCGCCTCTATCGACTCCACCTGAATCAGGGCGCCGCGCCCGGCCAGAGACGCCGCGGCAATTTCGCGGCGCGGCAGCTCCGCCAGCAACCGCTCCAGCGACTCCCCCACCGCCTGCAGAAACGCCGCATCGGGGCTGAGCAGTATCGACTGCGCCTGCTGGTCGTGCTCCGCCTGGGACAGCAGGTCCATCGCTATCCAGTCAGGGTCCGTCTGGCCGTCGCAGATCACCAGGATTTCCGACGGGCCGGCGATCATATCGATAGCGACACGACCGAACACCGCGCGCTTGGCGGCGGCGACAAAAATGTTGCCGGGCCCGACAATCTTGTCCACTTTCTTCACGGACTGAGTGCCGTAGGCCAGTGCCGCCACGGCCTGGGCGCCGCCGATCGTATACAGCTGATCCACGCCGGCGATGGCCGCCGCGGCCAGCACCAGGTCGCTCAGCTGACCGTCCGGCGCCGGCACCACCATGGCGACGCAGTCGACACCGGCGACCTTGGCCGGGATCGCGTTCATCAGCACCGAGGACGGATAACTCGCCTTGCCCCCGGGCACATAGATGCCGACTCTCTCCATCGGTGTGATCTGCTGGCCGAGGACAGTGCCGTCCGCTTCGCGATAGCGCCAGGACTCCTGCAACTGATACCGGTGGTATTCCCGCACCCGTTCGGCGGCGGCTTCCAGGGCGCGGCGCTCCGCGGCGGGGATGCGCTGCAGCGCGGCGCTCAGTTCAGCGGGCGCCAGGCAGAATTCGCGCGCACTGGCTAACTGGCGCCGGTCGAAGCGGTTGGTATATTCGATGACCGCCGCATCGCCGCGACTGCGCACCTGCTGCAGAATCTCCGCAACGGTTGCTTCCACCTGGCTGTCGGCGACGGACTCCCAGGCCAGCAGCTGGTCCAGTTGCGCATCGAATTCCCTGTCTGCGGCATTGAGCCGGCGAATGCTGTCGGAGGTCATGGCGGTCTTTGATCGGGGATTGTTTAGTCGGTCATTACTGCACTGCAGCGGCGAGCTTCTCAATCAGGGCGTTGATGGGCTGGTACTTCATCTTCATCGATGCCTTGTTGACGATCAGGCGGCTACTAATCTGTGCGATGGTTTCGCGGGCTTCGAGACCATTGGCCGTGAGGGTGTTGCCGGTGTCGACGATATCGACGATCTCGTCGGCCAGGTCCATCAGCGGGGCTAGCTCCATGGCGCCGTACAGCTTGATGATATCGGCCTGGCGCCCCTGGGCCGCGTAATAGCGCTTGGCACTCTGCACGAATTTGGTCGCGACTTTGATGCGGCCCCGCGGCAGCTCCGCGCCCCGGATGCCGGCAGTCATCAGGCGGCAGCGGGCGATGCCCAAGTCGAGCGGTTCGTATATCCCATCGACGCCATGCTCGAGCAAGGTATCCTTGCCGGCGACACCGATATCCGCCGCGCCGTGCTGTACATAGGTGGGCACATCCACCCCGCGCAGGACCAGCAGGCGCACGCCTTCCTGATTGGTGGGGAAAATCAATTTGCGGCTTTTGGAGATATCCTCGAGCGGCTCCAGTCCCGCGGCCGCGAGCAGCGGCAGGGTTTCCTGGAGGATTCGGCCCTTGGTCAGTGCGATGGTGATTTGCATGGCGGTTATCGTTTTATCGGCGAGCGTCGATCGTTTCCAAATTCCGTGGAGCCACTATTCGAGTTTGGTGCGGCCCTGCTGCCGGTAGCTCTTTGCGGGACACGCCGTGAATACATCCCTGTAGGCTCTCCGCGGCCATCCATGGCCGCAGAAGGTCCCGCAAAGAGCTACCGGCATCAGGACCTTCACTTTAACCTTCGGTGTTCTTTCCGAGTCCCGAGTCTTGAGTCCCGAGTCCCGGCCAACTTTATCCCGGCACCCGGCGGATATTCGCCCCCAGCTGCTGCAGTTTTTCCTCGATACACTCGTAGCCGCGGTCGATATGGTAGATGCGGTCGACGATGGTGGTGCCCTCGGCAACCATGCCGGCGATTACCAGACTGGCGGAAGCGCGCAGATCCGAGGCCATCACCGGGGCGCCTTTCAACTTTTCCACACCGGTCACTATCGCGGTGTTGCCCTCAAGCAGGATATTGGCACCCATGCGGTTGAGTTCGTGCACCTGGATCAGGCGGTTTTCGAAGATGGTCTCCACCACCGCACCCTTGCCCTCGGCCACCGCATTCATGGCGGTGAACTGGGACTGCATATCGGTGGGAAATGCCGGATAGGGGGCCGTGCGGAAGCTGACGGCTTTCGGGCGGTTGCCCTTCATGTCCAGCTCGATCCAGTCGTCGCCGACACTCAGGTGCGCACCGGCCTCCTCGAACTTGAGCAGCACCGCGTCGAGGATATCGGCGCGGGTATGGGTCAGCCGCACCTTGCCCCGCGCCGCGGCCGCGGCCGCGAGGAAAGTGCCGGTCTCGATACGGTCCGGCATCACGGTAAAAGTGCAGGGATTGAGGCGCTGTACCCCGTGCACGCGCAGCGTATCGGTCCCGACACCTTCGATCTGCGCGCCCATGGCGATCAGGAATTCCGCCAGGTCGACGATCTCCGGCTCCCGCGCGGCGTTGTGCAGCACCGTGGTGCCCTCGGCCAGTACGGCGGCCATCAGCAGATTCTCGGTGCCGCCGACGGTGACCTTCTCCATGACGATATTGGCGCCCTTCAGACGACCGTTGGTGCGGGCGCGGATAAAGCCCTCATCGATGGTGATCTGCGCGCCCATGGCCTCCAGGCCCTTCAGGTGAATATCCACCGGACGGCTGCCGATGGCACAACCACCGGGGAAGGAGACGTTGGCCACACCGTGGCGGGCCAGCAGCGGACCCAGCACCAGGATGGAGGCGCGCATGGTCTTCACCAGCTCGTAGGGCGCCGTGAGGTCGTTCACCGAGCGCGGATCTATCTCCACGCCCAGCTTCTCGTCGATGGTGACCTCACAGCCCATGCACCGCAGCAGGGTGATCATGGTGGTGATGTCGTTCAGGTGCGGCAGGTTGTGGATGTGCACCGGCCCATCCGCCAGCAGCGCGGCGGCGAGAATCGGCAGCGCAGCGTTCTTGGCCCCGGAAATCTTCAGGGTTCCGGAGATCGGGCTGCCGCCCTCAATGATTAACTTGTCCATTCAGTCTCGCGTATTCATTAGCTGAGCGGCGTAGCCGCATTAAAGCGGCACAGGGATGTGCCGCCGCCGGGCGCAGGCCGGTGCGAGCCCGCACAATACAGGACAGGCAGATTCGCACATCTGCGCCAGTATTGCGCGGGCGACGGTGAGATAGATCATGGGCCGAAGGCGCCGCGAAAGCTTGGAGCGGCCGGACTGATCTATCTCACCGCAAGGTCATCAGTGACCGGCTTCTTCCGGGGTGAGCGTCTGCATCTGAACCGCATGCAGGGTGCCGTCTGCGATCTTGTCACTGAGCGCCGCGTAGACCAGCTGTTGCTTCTTCAGGCGGCTCAGGCCGGCGAAGGCACTGCTGACCACTGTGACCATCAGATGGCTGCCCTCGAAGGCGACATCGGCGCGACTCTCGGGGATATGCCCTTCGATCAGGGCCTTGATTTCTTCGGGTTGCATAGGCGGGAATTGCGTTGGTTGGAAAAATAGCGCGCAAGTGTACTGGAAACCGACCGGTCGCGCAGCCACAGCTGCGCGACCCGCGCGGGCGCCCTTAGCCCACCTTGTCGGCTACATCCTGGGCTGCAGACCAGTTGGCGATGACCTTGTCGATATCGCCGTGCGTCTGCATGGACTGGGCGAACTGACTACGGAAGGTCTTGCCCAGGTTGACGCCATTGAGAATCACGTTGATCAGCTTCCACTGGCCGGCGCGGTTGCGCACCAGGGTATAGGAAACCTTGGTGATCCCCTCTTTGCTCCGCACCTCCTGCAGCACATTGACGCGGTTGCCGCTCGGGCTGGTACCCGGATTCACGACATTCACGTCCATGTCGCCGAAGGTGGCCACGCCGCGGGCAAAGGTCGCCACCAGATCGCGGCGGAAGGCGCTGGTAAAGCGCGACCGCTGCGCGGCGGTCGCCTGCTTGGCGTAACGCCCCATCACGCCCCGGGCGATAAAGTCAAAGTCCACCACCGGCGTCAGCACGCCTTCCACCGCGCTGTAGTAGCGCTGCGGATCGGAATTCATGTACTGCGCATTGGAGCGAATCACACCCAACAGGCTCTGGGACACCCCTTCGATCATGATGTAGGGGTCCTGGGCGGCGCTGGCAGATGGCGCCCAGGCGGAGACCAGCAGGGCGCAGAGGGCAAACTTGACCCACCGCACGAAACCCAGCCGACCATTTATTGAAGATGCGTTCACAAAAATTCTCCCGTTGGCAAATCGTTCCTTGGACGCACATGGCGTAAATAAGTGCCATGGCGACGCCGTTTTCTGCGGTTTTCCGCCGTACTTCGCGAATCTGTCCATCATCCACTGAGCGACAGAGCTGACAGAGGCGGCGGCAGACTATACCATGGCCGCGCCCACCGGTGTGGCGGCACGTTGCAATCCGGCGGCCGCCCGGCGCCGCGAGCGCCGTGTTTCACCGAATTCAACAATCCGGATAGATAGAGGTTAGCACGACGAACCGCGGGCCAGCCCACCCCGAGATCCGCACCGGTCGCGGCGACAAGGCCAGAGCGGGCGAGACCCGGCGCCAGCGCGGTCGTTGGCGGCCGTTTCGCCGCAGAACGGCACTTTTGTGAGTACCTACACTCAATAGAAGCGAATTACCAGAGACACTCAATGACCCAGGACCTGATTTTGCAAGCGGGACGCCGCACCGTATTGATGGAAACAGAAGCGGTGGCCGCGCTGGAGCACAGAATCAACGACGAATTCAAGCGCGCCTGTGAACTGATCCTGCAGTGCCGCGGGCGCGCCATCGTGACCGGCATGGGCAAGTCCGGACATATCGGCCGCAAGATCGCGGCCACCCTGGCCAGCACCGGCACGCCCAGCTTCTTCGTGCACCCCGGGGAAGCCAGCCACGGCGACCTGGGCATGATCACGCGCGATGATCTGGTGATCGCCATCTCCAATTCCGGCTCATCCGCGGAAGTGCTGACGCTGCTGCCGCTGCTGAAGCGGCTCGGCATCCCGATGATCAGCATGGCCGGCAAGGCGGACTCCCCGCTGGCCCAGGCCGCCGACGTCAACCTGGACATCGCCGTGGAAACCGAGGCCTGCCCCCTGAACCTGGCCCCCACCTCCTCTACCACAGTCACCCTGGTCATGGGCGACGCCCTGGCCGTTGCTCTGCTGGAGGCCCGCGGCTTTACCGCCGAGGACTTCGCCTTCTCCCACCCCGGCGGCGCCCTCGGCCGGCGACTGCTGCTAAAGGTGGAAGACGTGATGCACGCCGGCGACGAACTGCCGCAGGTCTTCCCCGAGACCCTGCTCTCCAAGGCGCTGCTGGAAATGACAAGCAAGGGCTTCGGCATGACGACCGTGGTCGACCACAAGGGCACACTGCTCGGTGTGTTCACCGACGGCGACCTGCGCCGCGTGATCGACCACAAGGTGGAGCTGGACAGGGCCAAGATGGAAGAAGTCATGAGCCGCCGCCCCAAGACGGTGTCCGCAGAGACCCTCGCCGCCGAGGCGCTGCGCATCATGGAAGACCACAAGATCACCGCCCTGGTGGTGGAGGACGAGGCGCACCACCCCGTCGGCGTGCTGCATATGCACGATATACTGCGCGCCGGGGTGATTTGACCCGGGAGCGCGGAGCTCCAGCTCCGCATGCGGGCCACAGGCCCGCCCTTGGTGGATGCGCTGCGCTTATCCACCCTACGACCCGAAAAGTTTATTGGAACTTGATGCGAAGGCGCTGATGCCGGTGGCCGTTTGCGGGACCTTTCACGGCCAGGGATGGCCGTGGAGAGCGTACAGGGATGTATTCACTGCGTGTCCCGCAAACGGCCACCGGCAGCAGCGCCGCCCGACTGTTTATATAGGAACACCCGTGACTGCAGAAGAAAAACTCAACGAAGCCCTGAAAAAAGTCCGCTGGCTGATACTGGACGTGGACGGTGTGCTGACCGACGGCAAACTCTACTTCGACAACAATGGCAACGAGCTCAAGACGTTCAACACCCTGGACGGCCACGGCATCAAGATGCTGCAGAAATCCGGTGTGGGCGTGGCCATCATTACCGGCCGGCGCAGCGCGGTGGTGGAGCGGCGCGCGCACGACCTGGGGGTCGGCAAGCTGATCCAGGGCCGCGAGGACAAGTTCGCCGCGCTCGAGGAACTGTTCGCGGACGAGCCCTGTCGCCTCGAGGATATCGCCTATATGGGCGACGACTACCCCGACCTGCTGGTGATGACCCGCATCGGCTGCCCCATATCCGTACCCGACGCCGCGCCGCCGGTGCGCGAGCGCGCGCTGTGGGTCACCGCCGCCCGCGGCGGCGAGGGCGCGGTGCGCGAAGTGTGCGACCGCATCATGCAGGTCCAGGGCACCTTCGATGCCGCCCTGGCACCCTATCTGCCCGCAGGCCCGGGAGAACACTGATGCGCACCTGGCTGCCACTGGTCGTCGTCGTGCTGCTGATCAGCGCCGGACTCTGGTTTTCCGAGAGCCCGCCCCAGCAGCTGCTCGGCAAGCAACCGACACCACAGCAGCAGAAGGGCGCCGCCGACCTGGTGATACGCGACGCCAAGACGCGCCACTTCAATCAGGAGGGCACCCTCGCCTACCGGGTGGACGCCGACCAGATCACCTTCTTCCAGTTCGAGCGCCGCGACCGCGCCGACCTGACCGAGCCGCGTATACTCTTCTACCAGGAACACGAGCCCAAGTGGCGCACCGAGTCCCGCCGCGGCGTCGCGCACAACAACGGCGAGCGCGTAGTGCTGCACGGCGACGTCCTCATCACCGAACTGCCGAAGCCGGGTGGTATCAAACTGAACACCCAGAGCATCACCATCAAGCCCCGCGAGGAATTCGCCGAGACGGACAAAGTTGTTACCATTACCGCCGGCCCGAACAGCACCACCGGCAGAGGCCTGCGCGCCTTCCTGAAAGAAGACCGGGTGGAAATCCTCTCCGACGTAAAGAGCAGCTATGAAACCGAGTAACCTTTGCCGCCACCTGCAGACCCTCGCCAGCGCCGCCCTGCTCGCGTTGACCGCCCAGGTTCAGGCGCTGCCCGATGACCGCGAGCAGCCGATCCGCGTGCAGGCCCAGAAACTCGAAGCCGACCGCAGCAAGAACCTGTCCATATACAGTGGCGACGTGGTCATCACCCAGGGCTCACTGCAGATTCGCGCCGACCGCGTGGAAGTGCACGGCAATGCGCAGGGTGAAATCAGCCGCGTGATCGCCACCGGCAAGCCGGCGCACTTCCAGCAGCAGGTGCAGCAGAGCCAGGATCCGGTCAAGGCGCGCGCGCGGCGCATAGAGTTCACCGTCACTTCCGACGAGCTGCACCTCGTCGGCGACGCCCACGTGGACCGCGACGGCAATACGCTGACGGCCGAGAAGATCGATTACGACCTGAACAGCGAACAGATGCAGGCCCAGGGCCAGGCGGGAGAGGGCCGCGTGGAGATGATCTGGAAGCCGGAGAAAAAGGAAAACGGCCAGCAGGCCGGCGACACACAGCAAGACCAATAACTCGGGGCGCAATCGCCCTCGGGACTCGGAAAGAACACCTTAGCCAGATGCGAAGGCCCCGATGCCGGGGGCCGTCCGGGAAAAGCGCCTGCGGCCGGAATGCGGCCCGATGAGGCTATTGAGCAACGGTCACCGGCAACAGCACCGTCCAGGGCCAGCTCCAGCTCCAGCTCCAGAGCCAGAGCCAGAGCCAGGGCCAGGGCCAGGGCCAGAACCAAATTCGGAACACACTATGCCAACGCTGAAAGCGTTACACCTCGCCAAACAGTACAAGAAAAGAAAAGTGGTCCAGGACGTTTCCGTCAGCGTCACCAGCGGCCAGATCGTCGGCCTGCTCGGCCCCAACGGCGCCGGCAAGACCACCTGCTTTTACATGATCGCCGGCCTGGTACAGGCGGACGCCGGCCAGGTGCTGATCGACGAGGAGGATATCACCCGCCTGTCCATGCACGGGCGCGCGCGCAAGGGCATCGGCTACCTGCCGCAGGAGGCCTCGGTGTTCCGCCGCCTGTCGGTGCGCGACAACATCCTCGCCATCCTCGAGACGCGCAAAGACCTGTCCCGCGCCGAGCGCCTGCAGCAGGTGCAGGAACTGCTGCGGGAGTTCAATATCACCCATATCGAGAACAGCCTCGGCATGGCCCTGTCCGGCGGCGAGCGGCGCCGTGTGGAAATTGCGCGCGCACTCGCCACCGACCCGGACTTCGTGCTGCTGGACGAGCCCTTCGCCGGCGTCGACCCCATCTCGGTCAACGACATCAAGCAGATCATCCGCCACCTGCGCGACCGCGGTATCGGCGTACTGATCACCGACCACAATGTGCGCGAGACGCTGGATATCTGTGAGACGGCCTATATCGTCAGCGAGGGCCACATCATCGCCGCCGGCACACCGGCGGAAGTGCTCGCCAACCAGCAGGTGCGCGAAGTGTATTTGGGACACGAGTTTACGATTTAGGCCCCGCGCAAATCAGCGGTCACCGTTTCCCGCCGGTGACCGACACTTCATCACCGCCGCCCGACACCCACCGCAAAACCAAGCTGCCGTTCCGGCACAGTTATTGCTTGTAATCCGCCGATCGGAGGGTTAGTCTGCAGCGTCCTGGATTTCCAGAAGATTCATCCGCCGCCTCGGTCTGCAGTTCCCCACTATGAAGCAGTCTCTCCAGTTAAAGCTCGGCACCCAGCTGACCATGACGCCTCAGCTGCAGCAGGCCATCCGGCTGCTGCAGCTGTCGACACTGGATCTGCAGCAGGAAGTGCAGTCGGCGCTGGACAGCAATCCGCTGCTGGAAATCGACGGCGACGAGCACGCCCACGGGGAGCCACTCCAGGAACATCCGTCGCCGGAACACACGACGGCCGCCGAAGCTGCGGACGGTGGCGGGGAAGGCGAGAGCGACTGGAGCCAGGACATTCCCGACGAGCTGCCGGTGGACACCCGCTGGGAGGATATCTACAGCGGCGGCAGTTACAGCGGTGGCGACGGGGACGAACTGGCACTGGAACAGCGCAATTCCGCGCCGGACAGCCTGCAGGACCACCTGCTGTGGCAGCTCAATCTCACCACCCTGTCCGAACTCGACAAGCTGATCGGCGAGAACCTGATCGACGGCATCGCCCCGAGCGGCTTCCTGGAAACACCCCTGAGCGAAATCGCCGCCGCGCTTGAGGCCGAAGAGGACGAAGTCCTCGCCGTGCTCAAGACGATCCAGCAGTTCGAGCCCGCCGGCTGCGGTGCCCGCGACCTGCGCGAGTGCCTGCTGCTGCAACTGCGCCAGCTGCCGGCCGCCACGCCCTGGCTGGAGCAGGCACAGACGGTGGTCGAGCGCCACCTGGATCTGCTCGGCAAACGCGACTTCCGCAGCCTCAGCCGTCGCACGCGGCTGAACGAGGCCCAATTGGGCGAGGTGATGCGCCTTATCCAGACGCTGACCCCCTATCCCGGCGAGGCTTTCGGCGGCGAGGAGCCGCAGTATGTGGTGCCGGATATCATCGTTCGCCGCCGCGAACAGCGCTGGCTGGTGGAGCTGAATCCAGAAACCACCCCCAGGCTGCGCATCAACGGCGACTACGCGGCCCTGATCAGGCGCGCCGACAACTCCAGCGACAACAATTTCCTGCGCGACCACCTGCAGGAAGCACGATGGTTTCTCAAAAGCCTGCAGAGCCGCAACGAGACGCTATTGAAAGTGGCCTCCTGCATCGTCGAGAAACAGCTGGGATTCTTCGAGCTGGGTCCCGAGGCTATGAAGCCCATGGTGCTCGCCGATATCGCGGAAACCATCGGCATGCATGAGTCCACCATTTCCCGGGTCACCACCCAGAAGTACATGTTCACGCCCCGCGGGGTCTTCGAGCTGAAGTACTTCTTCTCCAGCCACGTCAGCACCGACTCCGGCGAAGATGCCTCCTCCACCGCCATCCGTGCGATGATTCGCAAGCTGATCGACGCCGAAACGCCGCGCAAGCCGTTGTCCGACAACAAGATCACCCAGGAACTGGACAAGCAGGGCATCCAGGTCGCCCGCCGCACCGTGGCCAAGTACCGCGAGTCCATGGGCATCCCGTCTTCCAGCGAACGCAAGCGCCTGATTTAGCGCCGCTTGCCGACCAGACAGCGCACCCGACCGGAATGGCCACAACGGCGGCCGTGCGGCCCCGGCATCCCGACACCCGTTCAGCTGCCCTGTCAGCATCCGGCAACAATTACCGCGCCGCGGTCACCCCAAATGGTGTCGACCCTAGGGGAAACCCTGGTCGCAAACAGCCGGGCGCCCATTGCCACCCGGACCGCGACCAATCTCCGAACTTTGAGTGTATCCTTCCATTCTGGCGCACTTCCTAGTAGGGTTGCCGCCCAAACGGAAGGTAGTGCCGGTATGAGATGCACCCGATAAGGAGAAATCCATGCAGATCAACATTAGTGGCCACCACGTCGATGTCACTCCGCCCATGCGCGATTACTGCGAATCCAAGCTGGAAAGGCTGTCCCGACACTACGACAACATTACCACTGCCCAGGTAATCCTATCCGTCGAAAAACTGATTCAGAAAGCCGAAGCCAGAGTGCACATCAACGGACACGACCTCTGCGCCGGCTCCGAAGACAAAGACATGTACGCGGCCATCGACGCGCTCGCCGACAAGCTGGACCGCCAACTGAAGAAACACAAAGAGAAGTTGCAGAACCACCGCTGAACTATGACATTGGAAGCATTACTCTCTCCCCGCCTGAGCCTTTGCCATCTGGCGGGGAGTAGCAAAAAAAAGTTGCTGCTCAATATTGCCCAGGCCATTGCCGAACAATATCCACAACACGACTCCGACACTATCTTCAACCAATTGATCGCCCGCGAGCGCCTCGGCTCAACCGGTATCGGCGATGGCGTTGCGATTCCCCACTGCCGTCTGCCCGGCTGCGAGCGGCCGATCGGCGTGCTCTGTACCACCGATCCAGCCATTGATTTCGACGCCGCAGACCGCCAGCCGGTAGACCTGCTGTTTGCCCTGCTGGTCCCCGAAGACGCCGAGCAGGAACACCTGGAGACCCTGGCCGAGATTGCCGCCCTCTTCTCGGACAGCCGCGTAAGGGAAAAACTGCGCCAGGCCCAGAGCGGCGATGAGCTTTACGCACTGGCCATCGACAGTGCCGCCGCTGCATAATCTGTAACCGAATAAGCAGAACGCTCCCCAGTGACGGGATCGGCGCTACCACCGCTCCAAATCACTTAACCGGGGCGGCATGTTGCGTGCCGGACACAACGCGCTGCGTGAAGAAAGGAATTCCCCTATGCGTTTGGTAATTATCAGTGGTCGCTCGGGCTCCGGAAAAAGCTCGGCGCTGCAGTTGCTGGAGGATGTCGGCTTCAACTGCATCGACAACCTGCCCGCGAGCCTGCTGCCCGAACTCGTCAAGCGGGTGCGCGAACAGCCGCCGATCGACGAAACCCAAAACGCTCTGGACAATTCCCAACGCGCGCTGGGCAGCCCCCGCCTGGCCCTGGGGATAGACGCGCGCAATCTCTGGCAGGACGTGCAGCAGGCGCCGCAGGTGATCGAATCACTGCGCGCGAGCGGCGTCCAGTGCGATGTGATCTACCTGGATGCGCGCGCGCCGGTGCTGGTACAGCGCTTCAGCGAAACCCGGCGCAAACACCCCCTCAGCGACAACCGCACCCACCTGCTGGAAGCCCTCAACCGGGAAAAGGAGCTGCTCGCGCCTATCTCCGCAATGGCCGACATGGTGATCGATACCAGCAGCCTCAGCCTGCACCAGCTGCGCGACCTGATCAAAACCCGCGTCGTCGGCGACGGAACGGAAGGCATGGCGATACTGTTCCAGTCCTTCGGCTTCAAACACGGGGTACCGGTGGACGCGGATCTGGTTTTCGATCTGCGCTGCCTGCCCAACCCCTACTGGGTGGCGGAGCTGCGCCAGAAAACCGGCCTGGATGCTGAGGTGATCGAGTACCTGCGCACGCATCCCGAGACGGACAAAATGGAGCGGGATATCACCGAATTCCTGCAGCACTGGCTGCCGTCCTATCAGCGCAGCAACCGCAGCTACACCTGCATCTCCGTCGGCTGCACCGGCGGCCGCCACCGCTCCGTATACATGGTGGAGCAGCTGGCGAAGACCTTTGCCCACCAGTTCGACAATGTGCAGATCCGCCACCGCGAGCAGCAGATCTCTTAACCTGACATCAAAATAGAGCATCCATGCTCTATTTTGATGTCGCCCGCGAGTTGCCCGCGCAGACACATGGAACTGCTGGCATTTCGCGGGCTCGCGCCGGCCTACGGCCGCGGCGGCACATCCATGTGCCGCACTGTGAAGCAAGTTACCAGCAACAGAACGCCTGAACCGCCCATGCAGAAAAGCCGCCTCCTGATTATCAACAAGCTCGGCCTTCACGCCCGCGCAGCAAGCAAGTTTGCCCAGACTTCGGCGCGCTTCTCCGCCAACGTCAAAGTGCATTGCCAGGGCAAATCCGTGGATGGCAAGAGCGTGATGGCATTGATGCTGCTGGCCGCCGGCAAGGGCACCGAGCTCGAGCTGGAAGTGGACGGCCGCGATGAGGACGCCGCGCTCTGCGCCATCAGCGAACTGGTGGCCGACCGCTTTGGGGAAGCAGAATAGTACTTAATGCGGAATGCGGAATGCGGAATGCGGAATGCGGAATGCGGAATGCGGAATGCGGAATGCTTATCAGTTTTACGGCAGCCACTTCAACCACAATCGATTTCGGTTCGGGCTGATAGTATGATCGCGGCCGACGGCCGTTCCGGCAGCCAAGAAACCGGGTCGCGTACTCCGCATTCATCATTCCGCATTCATCATTGAGAAGCCCCTCCGTGTCCAATACCCCCCCAGCCGAAATCAAGTTCCGCGCGCAGAACCAGCTGGGTGAGTTGTTTGCTGCGCTCGACAGCGGCACCGGGCGCGAAGTCCGGCGGATGCTCAGCACCCTGACGCCGCAGAGCATCGCCCAGCTGCTGGAGAGTTCCCCGCCGCGCATCCGCCAGGTACTGTGGAAGCTGATCGACAAAGAAGTCGAGGGCGAGGTACTGCAGGAACTCACCGACGAGGTGCAGAGCCAGATCCTCGCCACCATGGACACCGAGGAAATGGTGGCGGTGATGGAGGGCCTCGACGCCGACGACATCGCCGACATACTGCAGCAGCTGCCCGAAAGGGTCATGGCGGAAGTGCTGTCCGCCATGAGCGAGACGGACCGACTGCGGGTGGAGAGCGTTCTCGCCCACGACGAGGAGACGGCCGGCGGCCTGATGGACACGGATACCATCTCCGTGCGCCCGAACCTGACCCTGGACGTGGTATTGCGCTACCTGCGCCGCCACGAGCAGCTGCCGGAATCCACCGACAGCCTGTTCGTGGTCAACCGCAAGGGCCAGTACATAGGGCTGCTGCCGCTGTCCAAGCTGCTGACCACCGACCCGTCGGTAACCGTGCGCGAGGTGATGAACACCGACGTGGAGCCGATTCCCGCCGACATGTCCGATACCGAAGTAGCGCGGCTCTTTACCAAGTACGACTGGATCACCGCGCCGGTGGTCGACGAGAACGGCCGGCTGCTGGGGCGCATCACCATCGACGATGTGGTGGACGTGATCCGCGGAGATGCCGACCACTCGCTGATGAGCCTCGCCGGTCTCGAAGAGGAGGGAGATACCTTTGCGCCGGTCCGCCGCACCGCGCGCCGGCGCGCCCTGTGGCTCGGCATCAATCTGCTCACGGCCCTGCTGGCCTCCTGGGTGATCAGCCTGTTCCAGGGCACCCTGGACAAGGTGGTGGCGCTGGCGGTACTGATGCCGATCGTCGCCAGCATGGGCGGGGTCGCCGGCAGCCAGACGCTGACGGTAGTGATCCGCGGCATGGCCCTCGGCCAGATCGGCCGCAGCAACCTCAGCTGGCTGCTGTCGCGGGAGCTGGGCTCCGCCGTGCTCAATGCGCTGCTCTGGTCCCTGGTGATGGGGCTGATCGCCGGCCTCTGGTTCGGGGACAACCGCATCGCGCTGATTATCATCGCCGCCATGGTGATCAACCTGGTCACCGCGGCCTTTGCCGGTGCGATACTGCCGGTGGCACTGCGCGCCATGCGCATAGACCCGGCCCTGGCCGGTGGCGTGGCCCTGACCACCGTCACCGATGTGGTGGGCTTTATGTCCTTCCTCGGCCTCGCCACCTGGTACTTCGGCTGACCGCTAAGCTTTATGAACGCGCTCTAGGGCCACAGGCGCCCTGAGTACATGGAGCGGCCGCTCCTACGAAACAGAAAACACTGGAAGTACAAATGCAGGAATACGACGATTACGAAGGCGAGTTGCCGAAGAGCAAGACCAGGGTCAAGCAGGAAATGCACCAACTGCAGGATCTGGGCAAACAGCTGACCGAACTCTCCAAGGCGCAACTGGCAGAAGTGCCCCTGGACGAAGACCTGCGCGAGGCGATCGCCACCCTGCACCGCATCAAATCCAACGAGGCGCGCCGGCGCCAGATACAGTACATCGGTCGCCTGATGCGCAGTGCCGACAGCGAGTCGATTGAGGCGGTACTGAACCGATTCAAGGAGCGCGACCAGCAGCACCTGCGCTTCGACAAGATGGCCGAAGACTGGCGCAAGCGCCTGCTGGCGGAAGGAAATGCGGCACAGAGCGACTTCTTCGACCGCTACCCACAGGCGGATCACCAGCAGCTGCGCCAGCTGGTGCGCGACGCGAACAGGGAAATCGAGCAGGACAAGCCGCCGACCAATCAACGCAAGCTGTTCCGCTTCTTGCGGGATTTCTTTATGCAGGAACTGTAGCGGCGAACCACGTATTCACCCAAGGAAGGGTCGACGGAGCGATTTGTCGATGCGAAGGCCCTGCCGCCAAGGAACTGACCACAGGGCTCCGAAACTGCTAGCCAAGGGCGAACCCTAAGATCGCCCCGGCAAATCAGTTACTCAGAACTCGTTTCCGCCTGCCACTGGAACAGGTTCATCTCGATAAAGAAGAAGGCCACCAGCCACAGGAAGGCGTCCCAGAAGTCCAGGAAACTGCCGCTGAAACCCCAGTAGATCGCGCACAGGAAAAGGGTGAAATAGAGCACCCCCTTCACCAACTGCGAGTAGCGCATGATCCGATCGGAGAGTTCGTGGCGCAGCTGCAGCCACACCTCGAATGCCAGGATAAAGACCACCAGCAGCCAGGCACCGGCATTGATCACATCTGTCCATGCCAGCCATTTGATTTCACGCCAGGTCGCGGTATCGCCGACTATTTGCGCACCGGCCAGCTGCAGTACGCGGGGATCCGCCAGCGCCGTGCAGTTCGCGCTGGTCAACGCGGTGTAATCATCCTGGCCCACGACCAGCTGCCAGCCACCTTGCGCCGCCAGCTCACAGGCCGGCTGCAGCACCGGCAGCAGATTGGTCACCGAGACCATCTCCGCCACATAACCGTAGAAGGAATAGACGATAAACAGATAACAGAAGGCGGAGATACCGTTCAGTGCCCACTTGATCCAGCCGTGGATCTTGTCGTCCGCCAGCACGAATGTCTCCAGTTCAAAGACGAGCAGCAGCAGCACCCAGGCCAGGGTATCGATGGAATCGTTGTAGGCCTCGATCACCCGCCCCCACTGCAGGCCATCAGCAAATACCGAGCCGGCGGCGGCGTGATTCTCGACAAAGAAGGCGTAGATGTTATAGGCGAGTAACAGGTAGACGGTGTATTTGAACACCCGGAAGAGCATGTAGCGGTTATTCGGTAAACGCAACGTGGCCACCTCGGACATCGGCATTAACCTCTGTTGATTATTGTTCTAGCTCGGCGATGCGGCAGGGCCGCCGCCACCAATATCGAATAATTATTCGGTTTTTGCAACACCCGGCACGAAATCCAGGGCCAGGGAGTTCAGGCAGTAGCGCAGCCCGGTGGGCTCGGGGCCGTCCTTGAACAGGTGCCCCAGGTGTTCGCCGCAGGCAGACAGCACTTCGGTGCGTTTCATGCCCCAGCTGTAGTCCTCCTTCAGCACCACGTTTTGCGGGTAGGCGATGTCCCAGAAGCTCGGCCAGCCGGTACCCGATTCGAACTTGTGCGCGGAGCTGAACACTGGCAATCGGCAGCCGGCGGTCACATAGACGCCGTCGGCCTCGTTGTGCAACCACTTGCCGCTGAAGGCGCGCTCTGTGTCCTTCTCCCACAGTACTTCGTACTGCGCCTCCGGCAATAGCTGGCGCCAGACGGATTTGGGGATTTGGGACAGGTTGGTACCCGCGGCGATATGGGCCCGGGCCTCTTCCACGGTCATGGACTGATCGCGCGGTTCGTCCGCCTCGGTGCAGGCCGGCAGCGCGCATACCGCCAGCAAGATCGGGACCAGAAACAGGGACTTGTTCACATTCAGACTCCTTCCTCGGGTGGATTTCCTGTCATTTGGAGCCCGGGCACGGCCCCTGGTTCAGCTCGCCGGCGCCAGGGTCGAGGGAACGGATCCCCCCTGTGGCGCTGCCCGCTCAGTTTCGGGCGGTCGCCGCTCCCCCTGTCCCGCGGCCGCTCCCTGGCGCTCGGCGCCATCGCCGTCAAACAGCCGGTCAAAGCGCACGTCCGGTTCGTCCCAGTCGCCGCTGATCCGGTAACTGACGCTGGCCATCTTGTTCACCTGTTTCTTGAACGCCTTGCTGATCAGGTAGACCCCGGCGGCCGCCGGCAGGCCGCCGGCCAGCGCCGCCACCAGTGCCAGGTTGTTGCCCACCGGCAGCGTCGCCACCAGGGACAGATTCAGGTCCTCCCGCTTCAGGTTGACCCTGCCCGCCATCTGCAGCTCACTGGTCGGCCCTTCCACCTGAATGGGCACCGCGATCAGCAGCTGCCCGTCACCCTCGAACACCACTTCGCCGCGCACCTGGTCGAAGGCCATGCCACTCTGGTAGAGGTCGGAGAAATCCAGCCGCAGGCGCCGGGCCCAGGTATCGAAATTGAACAGGGACAGCAGCCGCAACAGCGCCGAGCCGGCGTTGTCGGTGGCGCGCAGGAAGCGACCTTCGCGGATATCGATCTTTAACTCCCCGGACAGCAGGTTGCCCGCCACCTGCACCGGCGAGCCGTCCCAGCGCAGCGCGGTATCGAAGCTCGCGTACCTGCTCTCGATCAGCGGCTCCTGCCCCCAGGCCCGCTGCACATCCGCCAGGTCATCGGCAACCAGGCGGCCGATAAACTGCGACGATTCGCGCCCCTCGGCGTCGCGCAGCCACATCAGCTGAGCGCCGAGCTTTTTCTCGCCCGTGCCGCGCCCTTCCAGCCGCACGCCGCGCGCGGCGCCGCGGATATCGCTCAGCACCAGGCGATCGGCGGAGGGGCGCAGGCGGAAGGACCAGCGGCCCAGGTCCTCGTCGCCGATGCGCAGGCTGTCGGTACTGAAGTTCACCTTCGGCAGCTCGGCGAAATCGAAGCCGGCCCAGGAATCGGCTCCCTGCGGTGTCGCTTCGACGATCGCCGCGGGATCGGGCTCGGCCGGCGCCGGCAGTCGCAGGTGAGTCAGATCCAGCTGCAGCGGCGCCGAACCGTGCACGGTTCCGTTCAGTTTGCCCGCCGCGGTAGCGCTGTCGAACTGCAGCTGCCAGTCGGCACCCCGGCCGCGACCGCGCACGTGAATATGCTCGATTTCCGTCGCGCCCAGCATTAGCCGGTCGGTGCTCAGGTCCAGCGCGATCGGCAGCGCGGCCCCGGCCGTGTCCGCGCCGCTTTCGGCGCCCGCCGCTTCGTAGACTCGCAGCAGCCTGCGCCAGTGCGGCAGGTCCACCCGCGACAGGTCACCGCTGATCGCCAGGCCGCGCTCCGGCGGCAGCTTGGCCTCGGCGTTCAGTGCAATCACCCCGCGCTCCAGCGCCCCCTGCACCAGCCAGAACTGGCCCTGCAGGTGTTCGCCATAATTCATATGAAAGAGACTGCCCTGGTCGCCGATGGGGACCCGCAGCACAAAATGCGTCTGGTCTTCGGCCAGCTTGCCCAGCGGCGCCGGCAGTTTCACCGCAACGCCGGCCAGATCGGAGGTCAGCTCGAAAATCGCCCCGTAGGGCGCCTGTTTCGCCTTGGCGGGAATGGTGACCAGGGCCCGATAGTCGAACATGCCGTCCAGCCATTGCAGTTCCGGTCTGCCACTCCAGCTGGCCACCGACTCGGTTGCCGCACTGCCATTCAAGACCACCTGGGTGTCCCGCTGTTCCCCCTCGCCAAAATGGCGAATCTCCGCCTGCAGCGGGCGACCCCACAGTTTGCCCTCCAGCCGGGTCCCGGCGAGGCCGCGGGCGCTGTCGTATTCGACGCGCCCGCGCAGCGCATCCATCTCCAGGCGCAGGTTCTGCAGCGCCAGCGCGCCGCCCTGCAGGTCCAACTGCACGCTCTGCTGTGCGGGCAGCTCCGCGCCCCCGAGCGGTTGCGACAGTGTCAGGCTGCCGCTCATGCGCCCGCTCAGCTGCCACTCATCGAAGGCGCTGCCCAGCTGCTGGCGCAGCGGTGACTGCTGCAGGAGTCTGAGACCGTCCGCCGCCGGACCGGCCAGCTGTGCGCGCACACCGAGCAGGGATCCCTGCCCCATCGGGCTCGGCGTTACGCCCACCTCGATATTGTGCACTTCGATATTCCACAGCCGGGCCCGGCTGGCATTGACCAGCACGTTGCCGTCATCGATCAGCAGGCGCCCATCGACGCTGCGCGCGGCCGGCCAGCCGGCGACGTAATCGAGATCCGCACCGGCGATATCGGCCGCCAGCTGCACCGTCTGCCGCTCCGGGTGCTGTCCCAGCGCCAGCAGTTTCGCGTCGTCACCCTCCCGGTAACTGGAACCGCGGTAGACGAATCCCGCGCTGGCAACGCGCCCGGGGTTCTGCCCGCCCAGGCTCTCGCCCAGCCAGCGGCGCAGGTCGTCGCTGACCGTGACCGGTACCAGCCGCTCCTGGGCAGATACCGGCGCATCGCGCAGGCCCAGCGCCAGGGTAAATTCAGCCGCGCGGCTCTGCGCGATGTACGGCAGCTGCAGCAGGAACTGGCCCCTGACCTTGCCGAGGTCGCCGTGCAGTTGCAGTGGGCCCGACAGCACCTGCACCGCGTTACTCTCCCGGTCGACGCTCCAGGCCACGGTGCCGCTGGCGTGCTCGAACTGGAAGGCTTCGGTATAGAGATCCGGGAACTGGGCGCTGAAGCCTCCAGCCAGTTCCACGCGACCGCTGGCACCCTGCAGCTGCAGGAAGCCGTTCAGCCCGCCCACCGCCGGCGCGCCCCGGTGTGCCGCGGCGCTGAAGTCGCGCAGGTTGGCACTCAGCCCTATCCGGCCGTCGGCGCCGCGGGCCAGCTGGATATTGCGCAACTGGCCGCTGGGCTTGAGCGCGCGCAGCCATTCGTCCGCGGACCCCTGCAGCAGCGCCAGCTGCTCGAGGATGCGGCTCCAGCCGGCCAGATCGATCACATCCGCCGCCAGCTGCAGGCCGTGTTCGGCGCTGCCGCTCGCCTGCAGGTTCAGCGGCGGCATCTGCAGATCGCGCCAGCCCAGCTGAGTATCCTGCAGCGCCAGACGCCACCGCTGCCCTGGCTGCCAGCGCCCGGAAATATCGCCGGTGACGAACTGGAGCGGCGCCAGTGCGGACGCCTGCACCTCGCCGCCGGCGTCGGCACCGTCGACCTGCGCCGGGCCGCCAAGTCGGGCTTCCGCGAGGCCACCCTCGTCGACCTGCTCAAGGCTGAGGCGGCCGAGCAGCCGGTAGTCTTCTTCCGCGTCGCTCGTCAGCCACAGTTTGCCGCGCGCCAGCTTGCGCCCGCGCCAGTGATATTGCTCGGGCAATGGCGTCAGCTGGTACAACAGAGTGACGATGTCCTCGTCCAGCAGCAGCTCGTTCAGCTGCACATAGCCCTTGAGGGAGAAGTGGGATTTGTCGCGCGGGTTGCCGCGCCCCTCGAGAACCAGGCGCAGGGTTTCCCGCTCTGCCCCTGCCACCTGGGGCTCACCGTCGCGGGAACCATGCGTTGAAACCTGGGCGCGGGCGCTGAGCCGGTGGAAGTAACCGCTGTTTTCCAGTTGTATCTGCGGCAGACTCAATTGCGCCGACTGGCCGTCGGCCAGTCGCAGGGTAATACTGGCATTGCGCACCTGCACCTTGGGCCCCAGCTGGAAGACGCGCGCCGGGTCGCCGAGCCGCACGGCATGGGCACTGCCGTCAGCGGCCGGCGGCGCCGCGGTTTTCGGAAAGCCGTCGATATGCCAGTGACCGCCGGCATCGCGACTGAGGCCTGCGACAAAATCGTGCACCTGCAGGTTCTTCCACACCAGTTCGCGGTTCCACAGGGTCGCGAGCAGGTCGAGGTGAAACAGGCCGTAACCCATCTGCACCTCGCCGTTTTCCCCGAGGCGCAGCCCGTCCAGCTGCAGCGCCACTTCGAGCGCCTGCCAGCGCAGCGACAACCGCTCCAACTGCACCGGCACGCCGAGGCTTTCGGACAGCCAGGCACTGATTTGCGGGCGATACTGTTCCACCTGCGGCGACAGTATGCGGCCGGTCTGCACGATGATCGCCAGCGCAATGATCAAACTGATCGTCAGCAGCCAGAATTTGCGCGCCAGCCAGCGCAGCAGACCGATCACCATCCACCCCCTGTGGCGCGCGGCGGTGCGCTCCGCGCCCGGTGGGCGCGGAATGCTCGCAGAGCGCAAGGGTGCGGATCAAACGAGAACAATGTCGTACTGCTCCTGGTTGTAGATGGGCTCCACCTGGAACTGGATCGGGCGGCCGATAAATTCTTCCAGGTCGGCGACATTCGCCGACTCCTCGTCCAACAGCAGATCGATGACCACCTGGCTGGCCAGCACCATAATCTTCTCGCTGTCGTAGGCGCGCGCCTCGCGAATGATTTCGCGGAATATTTCGTAACACACTGTCTCGGCACTCTTCAAGGTACCGCGCCCGCCGCATACCGGACAGGGCTCACAGAGTATCTGGCCGAGGGATTCGCGGGTGCGCTTGCGGGTCATCTCCACCAGACCCAGTTCGGACACGCCGGTAATACTGGACTTGGCGTGATCCCGCTCCAGCGTCTTCTCCAGCGTGCGCAGCACCTGGCGCTGGTGCTCGGGATCCTTCATATCGATAAAGTCGATGATGATGATGCCGCCCAGATTGCGCAGGCGCAGCTGGCGCGCGATGGCGGTGGCCGCTTCCAGGTTGGTCTTGAAGATGGTCTCTTCCAGGTTGCGATGGCCGACGAAGGCGCCCGTATTCACATCGATGGTGCTCATCGCCTCGGTCTGTTCGATGATCAGGTAGCCACCGGACTTGAGTGTGACCTTGTTCTGCAGCGCCTTGCGGATCTCCTCCTCGACGCCGTAGAGATCGAACAGCGGCCGCTCGCCGGGGTAGTGTTCCAGGCGCCCGGCGATCTCGGGCGCGTACTTGCCGGCAAACTCCGCCGCGCGACCGTGGGCCTCGCGGGAGTCGATACGGATCTTCTCCGTATAGGGGCGCGCCAGGTCGCGCAGGGCGCGCATGAACAGCGGCAGATCCTCGTAGATCACCGCCGGCACCGCGCGATCCTTGATGCGCAGCTCCAGCTCGCGCCAGAGCTTGTAGAGGAAGGGGATATCGCGCAGCAGCTCCTCCTCGCTGACCCCCTCGGCCACGGTGCGCAGGATAAAGCCGCCGTCGCCGGAAAGGCCCTCTTCCGCCAGCTTGGTGGAAGCCAGCTCCACCAGTGCGCGCAGCCGCTCGCGCTCGCCCTCGTCCTCGATGCGGTTGGAGATACCGATATGACGGGTCTGGGGCATATAGACCAGGTAGCGCGCCGACACCGACAGGTGGGTCGTCAGGCGCGCGCCCTTGCTGCTGATCGGGTCCTTGACCACCTGCACCACCAGCGACTGGCCCTCGCGCACCAGCGCGCGGATATCCGCGACCTCGGTCGACTCGCGGGACTCCATGCCGTCCTCGTCCAGTGGCGCTATATCCGAGGCGTGGATGAACCCGGCCCGCTCGAGGCCGATATCGACAAATGCGGCCTGCATGCCCGGCAGCACGCGCACCACCTTGCCCTTGTAGATATTGCCGACGATACCGCGGCGCGCGCTGCGCTCCAGGTAGACTTCCTGCAGCACGCCGTTTTCCACCAGCGCGACACGGGTCTCGGTGGGCGCGACATTGATCAGCAGCTCCTCGCTCACGCGTCTTTCTCCCGACCTGGGGCAGTCTCCTCCCGGCCCCAGGCAGCCTTCTCCCGGCTCGAGGCTGTCTCGTCACACCAGTAGGGAATAGCGGCGTGCTCCAGCATGGGCACCAGCGCCTCCAGCGGCAGGCCCACCACATTGCTGTAGCTGCCGCTGATGGACTCCACCAGCGCCGCCCCCAGCCCCTGAATGCCGTAGCCACCGGCCTTGTCCGCCGGTTCGCCGGTGCGCCAGTAGGCCTCTATCTGCGACCTGGTCAGGTGGCGAAAGCCCACCCGGGTCTCCACCAGGCGGCTGAACTGGCGCTCGTGCGAGCGCAGGCACAGCGCGGTCAGCACCGAGTGCTCGCTACCCGACAGCGCCAGCATCATGTGTTCAAATTCGGCGAAATCCCGCGGTTTTTCCAATACCCGGTCGCCGGCCAGCACCAGGGTATCGGCCCCCAGGGCCCACAGGTTTGACTCTGACTCACCGGACATGCGCAATCCCGCTTCCGCCTTGTCGTGGGCCAGGCGCTGGATATAGTCCTGCGGACTCTCGACGGCCTGGCGCTGCTCCGGTACTGCGGGCGTGATCTGGGTGAAGGGCACAGCAATCTGCGCCAGCAGCTGCGCGCGGCGCGGGGAGCCGGAGGCGAGAAGGAGTCGGCTTGCGGCAGAGAAGTTTGACACAGTACTGCTTATTGTTAGTGGATCAGCGGCCGATTATAGCCGCACCGGTCGAAAAATGATCGACCTTTTACAGTGTTTAACAGTCGCCGGGCCTATTTAAGCGCAGATGCAGGATCAGCGCACATGCAGGCGCCCGGCCACAACGCTCAGCCAGGGCACCACCCAGGGCCACAACAGCGCGGTGGTGATCGCTGGCCACAGGAAGGTCAGCCCCGGCACCGGCTTGCCGGCCAGGCTGTGAATCCAGTTGCCCACCACCTGGTTGATGCCCACCAGCACGAATATCCACATCAGCTGTTGGGTCGAATTGAAGGCGCGGGTGCGCCGGTAGGTCAGCAGGCTGAAGTACGCCAGCACCGCCAGCGCCAGGGCGTGGGTGCCGAAGGTCGCGCCGGTCACCAGGTCCTCCAGGATGCCCACCAGCCAGGCGAAGCCGACGCCCAGGTTCTGCGGCATGCGCGTGATCCAGAAGATCACCAGCAGCGCCGTAAACGCCGGGCGAAACCACAGCCACTGCTGCGGCAGCGGCATGACCGCCAGCAGCAGTGCCACCAGTATGGTCGCGGCGATAAACCAGCGGTTATTCGGTTCCAAGGACATGGTCCCCGCCGTCGGTACTGTTCCGTTCGGCGATCACCGCCAGCACGAAGCGGCTGCGATTCATGCGCCCGCGGGGCTGTACCTCGGCCTCGGCGAAGGGACGGCCCGGGTCGCGCCGCACCGAAATCACCTCGCCGACCGGGTAGCCGGTCGGGAAGCGCCCGCCGAGACCGGAGCTGAGCAACAGGTCGCCCTCGCGGATATCGCTGGTATTGGCCAGGTGGCGCAGCTTGAGTCGGTAGAGGTCGCCGGTGCCTTCGGCCACGGCGCGCACGCTGTTGCGCAGCACCTGTACCGGGATGGCGTGACTGGCGTCGGTGATCAGCAGCACGCGGCTGGAGCTGGCGCCGGCCTCGATCACCTGACCCAGCAGACCGCTGGCATCCATGATCGGCGTGCCGAGGTCGACGCCGTCGTCGCGCCCCTTGTCGATCAGCAACACATGTTCGAGAGGATCGGGGGAAACGCCGATGATCTGCGCCACCAGCACCCGCTCGTCCACGGTATCGGCGGAGTTCATCAGCTCCTTGAGCTGAGTGTTTTCCGCCTTCACCGCTGCGAGCAACTGGCTGCGCTGCTCCAGCAGCAGCACCTGACGCTGGAGGCGACTGTTCTCCTCCAGCAGCTCCTCGCGGGTCCGCCACTGCTCACCGGCCCAGTCGCCGACGCGCTCGGGCGCGCCGGTTATCCAGTAGAAGGGCGCCACAAAGCCCGCCAGCCGCTCGCGCAACGGCTGCAGCCAGTCGGTGTAGAGATTGATCGCGATCAGTGCCGCCGCCACCAGGCCCAGCACGAGGATGCGGGACTCAGGCGAGGGGCCGCGGGTAAATAGCGGTTTAATGGGCAAACCCCCGTCGACCAGTCTGAGTGTGTTTGTGTCGTCGCATCATACCTTGTAGGAGCGGCGGGGCGGCCATCCGCCCCGCCGCTCCTAGAGGGAATTGTATTTAGTTGGACACCAGATACAGACGGCTCTTGTCCATCATATCCAGCGCCTTGCCGCCGCCGCGCGCCACACAGGTGAGCGGATCGTCGGCGACGATGACCGGCAGGCCTGATTCCTCCATCAGCAGGCGGTCCAGGTCGCGCAGCAGTGCGCCGCCGCCGGTCAGCACCATGCCCCGCTCGGCGATGTCGGAGGCCAGTTCCGGCGGGGACTGTTCCAGCGCGCTCTTCACCGCCTGCACTATGCCGGTCAGTGGATCCTGCAGCGCCTCGAGAATCTCGTCGGAGTTGAGGGTGAAGCTGCGCGGCACGCCCTCCGCCAGGTTGCGGCCGCGCACGTCGATCTCGCGCACTTCGCTGCCCGCATAGGCACAGCCGATCTCTTCCTTGATGCGCTCGGCGGTGGCATCGCCGATCACGCTGCCGTAGTTGCGGCGCACATAGTTGACGATGGCCTCGTCGAAACGGTCACCGCCGATGCGCACGGAATCGGAGTAAACGACGCCGTTCAGCGAGATGATCGCGATCTCGGTGGTGCCGCCGCCGATGTCCACCACCATGGAGCCGCTGGCCTCCTCGACCTTGAGGCCGGCACCGATGGCCGCCGCCATGGGTTCCTCGATCAGCCACACTTCGCGGGCGCCCGCCCCCATCGCGGATTCCCGAATCGCGCGGCGCTCCACCTCGGTGGACTGGCAGGGCACGCACACCAGCACCCGCGGGCTCGGGCGCATCCAGCTGTTCTCGTGCACCTTGCGGATAAAGTGCTGCAGCATCTTTTCGGTCACCTGGAAGTCGGCGATCACGCCGTCCTTCATCGGGCGTATGGCGGTGATGTTCCCCGGGGTGCGGCCGAGCATGCGCTTGGCCTCGACACCGACTGCCTCGACGATCTTCTGGCCGTTGTAGTGACGGATGGCGACGACGGAGGGTTCATCGAGGACTACGCCGCGATCGCGGACATAGATGAGCGTGTTGGCTGTTCCCAGGTCGATGGAGAGATCACTGGAGAACATGCCCCGCAAACGTTTAAACATGGAATTCGATTACCTTGTACTAATTATCAGCGCCCAGGGTGGGCACCGCAGGCGCGGTTCAAACCCGGATTCAAAGCTTCTCTAGGCTTCGTCCTGGGAAAGGGCCGTAGCGAGAGCGCCGTGAGTGCGTCAGCTGTGCATTGCGAGAAGTGGGCGTTTAGCTCGCTAAATAACCACTTCTTGCAATGTGCAGATGGCGTGCTCACGGCGCTCGCAGTAGGCCTGCCCCCGGACGGAGACTAGCTTAGTCCGCGCAAAAAATTCTGAGTTCCGGACCGCATTTCCGGCCCGATCTTCTGCCAAATTGCCGGGAACACGCAGACCCCGGCCAGAATCGGCAAACTCTAACAACGGCGGGGGTTCAGAGCAAGGCTGAAAAACAGTCAAATGCGGACCGCCGGCCACATTACCGGTCGCACCGCCGGCACCGGGCTGACCGGCCGGTGAGAATAGCGGCCCTTTGTGCTAAATTTGCGACCCCTCTGCCTCGCCCGGTCTGTTTCGAGGCAGCCTCCGAAATGCCACTGAAGCTGGAGCCCCGTACGCCATGGCCGTGGATACACAAACCGTAGAAAAGCTGGCAGAGCTGGCTCGCATTGCCATCTCCGCAGAGACCATCAATGAAGTCAGCGGTCGCCTGGGCGACGTCCTGCAGCTGGTAGATCAGCTACAGGCAGTTCACACCGAGGGTGTAGCCCCCATGGCCCACCCCCTGGACGAGGTGCAGGTGCTGCGCGCGGATGAGGTCACCGAACCCGACCGCCGCGAGGAGTTCCTCAAACTGGCCCCACAATCGGAGCAGGGCCTCTACCTGGTCCCGAAAGTAATCGACTAAGCGCGCGGACTGGAAGCGTCCAAGGGAAGAATATGCATCAGTTAACCATCGCCGAAGTTATTCGGGGGCTGCGGGACAGGCAGTTCTCCAGCGTCGAGATCACCCGCCACCTGCTGGACCGCATTCAGCAGCTCGATGGCAATTACAACAGCTTTATCACCGTCACTGACCAGCTGGCGATGGCCCAGGCCGCGGCGGCGGACGCGCGCCTGGCGCAGGGCGGGGCCCCGGCCCTGTGCGGCGTGCCCATTGCGCACAAGGACATCTTCTGCACCAGCGGCGTGCGCACCAGCTGCGGCTCCAGAATGCTGGACAACTTTGTTCCGCCCTACGACGCCACCGTGGTAGAGAAATTCAACGCTGCCTCCGCCGTGACCCTGGGCAAGACCAATATGGACGAGTTCGCGATGGGCTCCTCCAACGAGACCAGCTACTACGGCCCGGTGAAAAACCCCTGGAACACCGACTGCGTGCCCGGCGGCTCCTCCGGCGGATCCGCCGCCGCCGTGGCGGCGCTGCTGGTCCCCGGCGCCACCGCCACCGACACCGGCGGCTCCATCCGCCAGCCGGCGGCACTGACCAACACCACCGGCCTGAAGCCCACCTACGGGCGCGTGTCCCGCTGGGGCATGATCGCCTTCGCCTCCAGCCTCGACCAGGCCGGCCCCATCGCCCGCAGTGCGGAAGATGTGGCCTATTTGCTGACGGTGATGGCCGGCCACGACGAAAAGGACTCCACCAGCCTGAACCGGCCGGTGCAGGACTACACACTGAACCTGAACGACCCCATCGCCGGGCTGAGAATCGGCGTGCCGAAAGAGTACTTCGGCGAGGGCCTGAACGCGGACACGGCGGCGCGGATAGAGGATGCGCTGAAGGAGTTCGAAAGGCTCGGCGCCGAGCTGGTGGAGGTCAGCCTGCCGCACACCGAACTGGCGGTGCCCGCCTACTACGTCATAGCGCCGGCGGAGGCCTCGGCCAACCTGTCGCGCTTCGATGGCGTACGCTACGGCTACCGCTGCGAGGACCCGCAGGACCTGCGCGACCTCTATATGCGCTCCCGCGGTGAAGGCTTCGGCGACGAGGTGCAGCGCCGCATTTTAGTCGGAACCTACGCCCTGTCCGCCGGCTATTACGATGCCTACTACAACAAGGCGCAGCAGGTGCGCCGCCTGATCAAACAGGATTTCGTCCAGGCGTTCGAGAAAGTCGACGTGATCATGGGCCCGACTTCGCCGTCGCCGGCCTTTGCACTGGGAGCCAAGAAGGCCGACCCGGTCGCCATGTACCTCGAGGACATCTACACCATCGCCACCAACCTGGCGGGCCTGCCCGGTATGTCCCTGCCCTGCGGCCTGGTGAACAGTATGCCCGTAGGCCTGCAGATTATCGGCAACTACCTGGACGAGGCGCGCATGCTCAACGTTGCCCACCAGTTCCAGCAGGTCACCGACTGGCATAGACAGCACGCAAACCTGGCCAGCGCCGTATAACAAGGAGATTCATCGTGGGTTGGGAAATCGTTATCGGGCTGGAAGTCCATGTCCAGCTCTCCACCAAGTCGAAACTTTTCTCCGGCGCCAGTACCCGCTTCGGCGCCGAGCCGAATACCCAGGCCTGCGCCATCGACCTGGCCATGCCGGGCACACTGCCGGTACCCAACGAGGAGGCCTTCCGCTACGCGGTGATGTTCGGCCTGGCCATGAATGCGGAGATCGGCCGGCGCTCGGTGTTCGAGCGCAAGAACTACTTCTACCCGGACCTGCCCAAGGGCTACCAGACCACCCAGCTGGCCGAGCCGATCGTCGGTGCCGGCGAGGTTGAAATTCACCTGGAAGACGGCAGCAGCAAGATGGTGCGCCTGCACCACGCACACCTGGAGGAGGACGCCGGCAAGTCCCTGCATGAAGCTGTTTTTGAAAGTGGCCACGGCATGTCCGGCATCGACCTGAACCGCGCCGGCACGCCGCTGATCGAGATAGTGTCCGAGCCGGATATGCGCAGCGCCGCCGAGGCGGTCGCCTACCTGAAGAAGATTCACAGCATCGTGACCTACCTGGGCATCTCCGACGGCGACATGTCTCAGGGCTCGATGCGCTGCGATGCCAACGTCTCGGTGCGTTTAAAGGGAGAGGAAAAACTCGGCACCCGCACCGAGCTGAAAAACATCAACTCCTTCCGCTTCGTCGAGCGCGCCATCAAGGTCGAGGCCGAGCGCCAGATCGATATCCTCGAGGACGGCGGCTCCATTGTGCAGGAGACGCGCCTGTACGACGCGGACAAGAACGAAACCCGCTCCATGCGCAGCAAGGAAGTGGCCAACGACTACCGCTACTTCCCCTGCCCGGACCTGCTGCCGGTAATCCTGTCCGATGACTATGTGGAGAAACTCCGCGGCGAACTGCCCGAACTGCCGGATGCCAAGGCCGCGCGCTTCCAGGGCGACTACAAGCTGTCCGCCTACGACGCCGACCAGCTGACCCAGGAGCGCGCCATCGCCGACTACTTCGAGACGGTCGCTAAAGAGTCCGGAGAACCCAAGCTGGCCGCCAACTGGATCACCGGCGAACTGGCCGCGCTGCTGAACCGCGAGGAGCTGTCCATCGCGCGCTCGCCGGTCTCCGCCGAGCAGCTGGCCGGTCTGATTCTGCGCATCAAAGACAACACCATCTCCGGCAAGATCGCCAAGCAGGTGTTCGAGGCCATCGCCGAGGGCGAGGGCGACGCGGATACGGTGATCGAGCAGCGCGGCCTCAAACAGGTATCCGATACCGGCGCCATCGAACAGCTGGTGGACCAGGTCATCGCCGCCAGCGCCGCCCAGGTGGAGAACTACCGCAATGCGGACGAGGCCAAGAGACCGAAGATGATGGGCTATTTTGTCGGCCAGATCATGAAGGCCTCCAAGGGCCAGGCCAATCCGCAGATGATCAACGAGATCCTCAAGGAAAAGCTCGACGCCCTCCTCTGACACCGGCTATTGCCACAGCGGACGCGCCACCCGGCGCGCCCGCTGTTAGCGGCGCCGCTCCCCTCACCGGCAGCCGCTCCCTCCAAACTGCACTCCTCCAAACCGCATTCCGCCGAACCGCGCCCTTCACACCGCGCGCCGTTCGCGGCGACACTCCCCAAATGGTCCCTGGACAAACGGAACAAGAGTCATGAAAGTGGGGTCCATCAGTGAAGAACAGAGGGTGGGGCACCGACGATAACCGGCGCCCTTCTGAGCCATACTGGCGAAAAGAGATCCCGCACCCTGCCCGCCATGACCATCGGTGACAGGATCAATGCAGTGGCGCGAACTTTGCCGGCGGTGCCGGGTGCGACAACGCGCCGGTGAAAACGCAATCAATGGCCGGCTACAACAAACCCGGAACAAGCAGTAAAAGAGTTATAACAATGGTAAAACGAGCTTTCCTGTGTGCCGCACTCTGGTTGTGCGGCGCACAATCCGTGGCGGCCTCTCTCGATTCTCTGAGTGACCAGTTTGATCGGGAATTCCGGCAGAAGCTCGAGGAGGCGGGCATTCCCGGCGGCGCCTATGCCATTGTCGACGGCGACCAGATAGTGTCAGCGCGCGGCTACGGACTACGCGCCAAGAATTCTCAGGAAGAAATCGACCCGCACACGGTATTCCGCATTGCTTCCGCATCCAAGACTTTCGCCGCAGAAGTAACCGGCCTCGTGGTGCGCGATGGGAAGTTGCGCTGGGAAGATCCGGTCAACCGCTTTCTGCCCGGCTTCCGCTTCAGAACGCAGCGCGCGTCGCAGGCACTGCAGGTGCAGCACCTGATCGGGCAGAGTTCGGGCCTGGTGCCCAATGCCTACGACAACCTGCTGGAAGACGACCTGCCTCTGCAAAAGATTCTGCCGCGCTTTCGCGAGTTGGAGCCGCACTGTACGCCGGGCGAGTGCTACGGATACCAGAATATCGTGTTCAGTCTGGTGGAACCTATCCTCGAGCAGGTCACGGGAATGCCCTACGCCGGCCTGGTGACACAGCGAATATTCGAGCCGCTGGATATGCATCAATCGTCAGTGGGCATGGCGGCATTTCTCGCCGCCGACAATCGCGCGCTGCCGCACATCAGGAAAAATGGTGATTGGGTGACCGGGGAAGTCAATCCGAGCTATTACCGGGTTTCGCCCGCCGCGGGCGTGAATGCCAGCGTTACGGACCTGGGAAAGTGGCTGATCGCACAGATGGGATACCGGCAGGATGTGATTCCGCAGCCCGTCATCGACGAAGTGACACGGGCACGGGTGCGTACCCTGAAGGAATTGCGACGCAAAGCCTGGAAAGATCACCTGCAGGATGCCCACTACGGGTTGGGCTGGCGCATCTACCGAGTTCAGGATGAAGACCTGATTTACCACGGCGGTTGGGTGCAGGGCTATGTGGCCGACATGGCCTATTCCAGGGAACGCGACATTGGCCTCGTGGTATTGCTGAACGCGGAAAGCAGCGTGATCAGTGAAATCACCGCGAACTTTTGGATCCGGCTACTAAATTCCGGCCGGGAAACCCCTGCGGCCGTATAGGCATTCGCTCTGAGGCAGCGGCGCGAAAAGCGGAGTAGCGAAAAGCAGAGTAGCGAAAAGCCGTAGCACGTGAAGACCGGCCGCATCGCATCCACCGTTTCAGTCCTGCCCGGCGCCCCGAGCCCACTAGACAAACGCAACAAAAGTCAGGAAAGTAAGGCCGATAATCGATAACACTCAACGCTGTACGATAACTACAACGAGGTACGGGCGATGCAAGACACCCTTCCCAGCTATACTCGCGGCAGCGCCGCCGAGCCCCTGATCGACATGACCATCGGCGACAAGTTGGACCAGATCGCCGCGGCATTCCCCGATAACGATGCGCTGATTGCCCGCCACCAGGGCATCCGCTGGAGCTATAAGGAGTTCCGGCAGCAGGTCGACACCTGCGCCCGCGCGCTGCTCGCCATCGGCATCGACAAGGGGGACAGGGTCGGCATCTGGTCGCCCAACTGCGCCGAGTGGACCACGCTGCAATTCGCCACCGCCAAGATCGGCGCCATCCTGGTCAATATCAACCCGTCCTACCGCCTGCACGAACTCGAATACGCGCTCAATCACTCGCAAACCCGCATGCTGGTGATCGCCGAGCGTTTCAAGAGCTCGGATTACACCCGGATGCTCTACGAGCTGGCGCCGGAGCTGAAGTCATCGGCCAGAGAAAAGCCCGCCGCCGCCAAGCTCCCGCACCTGCACATCGTCGCGAATCTCGCCGAGCAAAGTTACGACGGTATGTGGCGCTGGCACGACCTGCTCGAAGAGGCCGACAAGGTCAGCGCGGCCCAGCTGGCAGCGGTACAGCGTTCTCTGCACTATCGCGACCCGATCAATATCCAGTACACCTCCGGCACCACCGGTTTCCCCAAGGGCGCCACCCTCTCCCACCACAACATCCTCAACAACGGTTTCTTCGTCGCCGAGAGCATCAAGCTGACCGAGCGCGACCGCCTGGTGATACCGGTGCCGCTGTATCACTGTTTCGGCATGGTGATGGGCAACCTGGGCTGCGTGACCCACGGCGCCACCATAATCTACCCCGGCGAGGGCTTTGATCCGGCCGCGGTACTGGAAACGGTGGCGGCGGAGCGCGCCACCGCGCTCTACGGCGTACCCACCATGTTTATCGCCGAACTGGAGCACCCGGACTTCACCCGCTACGACCTCAGCTCACTGCGCACCGGCATCATGGCCGGCTCCATCTGCCCGGCCGAAGTCATGAAGGCGGTCAACGGCAGGATGCATATGGAGGAAGTGCAGATCGCCTACGGCATGACCGAGACCAGCCCGGTTTCAACCCAGACCGCCGCCGATGACCCGTTCGACAAGCGCGTCACCACCGTCGGCCGCACCCAGCCGCACCTGGAATCGAAGATCGTCGATCCCGCTAGCGGCGCGACTGTGCCGCGCGGCGCAATCGGCGAGCTGTGCACCCGCGGCTACAGCGTCATGCTCGGTTACTGGAACAACGAGGCGGCCACCCGCGCCGCCATCGACGGCGACGGCTGGATGCACACCGGCGACCTGGCCACCATGGACGAGGACGGCTATATCCAGATCGTCGGCCGCATCAAGGACATGGTGATCCGCGGCGGGGAGAACATCTATCCGAAGGAGGTGGAGGAGTTCCTCTACACCCACCCGGCCATTGCCGATGTACAGGTCACCGGCGTGCCGGACAAGAGATACGGTGAGGAGCTGGTTGCCTGGGTTCAGCTGCGCGCCGATGCCGGCGCTGTTTCTGAGGAGGAATTGCGGGACTTCTGCCGGGGCAGGATCACCCACTTCAAGGTGCCGCGCTACTTCAAGTTCACCGACAGCTTCCCGATGACGGTGACCGGCAAGATCCAGAAATTCAAAATGCGCGAGATCTCCATCGCCGAACTCGGCCTCGGGGACTGACCGCGAGGATCTGCCGGCCCGGCGCGGTCTGCCCCCCCGCGCCGACGTCAGCGCCAGCACCTGCGCCTCTCCATCCGGTGAAGTCCCCTTCCCGACACGCAGGGCGCGCGCTCCGATCGCCAAAATGGCGGGGAGGACATAGCGATCCGCGCTGCGTACAATGGCGGGCCGGCCGCCCGACGGACTTCCGGCGTATCGGCGCGAAGTGGTGGCCATACAGATCAGTGGCGATTAAGGAAGAGATTGTGAGCCTGAAAAAAGACAAGCAGAAAGTCCTCGGCGAAATGTTCGATGACGAGCGCATCGCCGGCTTTCTGATCGGCGATGCGCCGGAGGGAATGAACCGCGACTTCTACCTGCTGGAACGCGCCTACCGCAGCATGAAGGCGGAGAACTTCGAGACTTTCGTGCGCCTGTTTCAGGCGCAGAGCCTGGACCTGAACAGCCCCGCACCGGACGGCAGGACCCTGTTGGCGCGAATCGAGGAACACCGCCAGGGTGCGGAATACGCGGCCATTCTAAGGACTGCCGGCGGTCGCGCCTGAGCGCCGCTGTGCGATAGAGGGGACAGACGATGACCTCCAATCCGGCTCACGGCTTCGACGCGCTGATGCGCGGCGCGCGCCTGCTGACGCGGCGCGAGCTGCGCCCGTTCATTATCGTGCCGCTGCTGATCAACCTGGTGCTGTTTATCGCCATCACCGCGCTGATGATCTCGCAGCTGGGCGGCCTCGCCGACTATCTCGGCAGCCTGCTGTCGCACACGCCGGTGAATACGGACAACATGTCCTGGTGGGAGGCCATCATGGCCAAGGGCGCCGCCTGGGCCGCCGACGCCTTCCGCTGGCTGGCCTGGGTGATCGCCCTGGCCGTGCTGCTGCTGTTCTTCTTTGTCTACGGTTATCTGTTCGGCATCATCACCAATATCATCGCCGCCCCGTTTAACGGGTTTCTGGCGGAAAAGGTCGAGGAAATCCTCACCGGCCGGGCGCCGCCGCAGGAACCCCTGGGCAGGATGGTCTGGCGCACCCTCGGCCGCGAACTGCGCAAACTGCGCTACTTTATCGGCTGGGGTCTGGTGATCCTGCTGATCGCCCTTCTGACCAGTTGGACGGTGTTTGTGCCCGCGCTGCTGGGCGCGCTCTGGGGCGCCTGGTGTATGGCCATCCAGTACGTGGACTACCCGCTCGACAACCACCAGCGGCCGTTCGATGAACTGAAGAGCGTACTGCTGCGGCGCAAGATGACCTCCCTGAGCTTCGGCGGGGCGGTGATGCTGGCGAAGATGGTGCCGGTGCTGAATATCTTTGTGATGCCGGCGGCGGTGGCCGGCGGTACCGCGCTGTGGATCGAGCGGTTGCGGCAGGATGGCGATCCGGGGACGGAAAAACTGCCGACCGAACAATAGAGAACGCGGGCCCGGCCCGCGTTTTTGCTGCCGATAACCTCGGGGGCAGATCGCTGGTGTCCCGAAGGGCACTAGCGGCCGGAACGCTTCCCCAACTTGATTCGCCGATACCAGGGGCGCCGCTGCGGGGTTGTGTCGGCCGTCATGGCAAGGCATTGTCTGAGTGCGGCCAGCTCCCGCGACAGGTTTTCGCCTGCCCCCGCGCCTGCTGCAGACAGGACCTCGAGTCTGTCGACCAGCAACGCATCTCTCAGCCCGCGCGGGTTTTCCAGTCCCGCGGCAAACAGATCCGGAGTCCAGCGGGCCAGGTCCGCGATAGAGAGCCGGTCGTTGCCTTCGTCGGGATAGTCACTGAAGTCATCGCTGAATGCCAGTCCGGAATCCTGGCGCAGATAGTGATCGTTCAGGTGGCGATTGGAGATTTCGAACTCGCGGAAAAACGCCAGTGCAGAGGCCCGGCTGGGCGTCAGGGAAGTGGTGTCCGCCGCCATCAGCGGCCTCAGTTTTTCAATTTCCCGCCGCGCGACACCCAGCTCGATCAGCTTGTGCGTCAACAAAAAATGCTTGCGGCAGATGCCCTCGTTGACGCGACACGGCGGTACCTCCACCCCCGCGCCCAACAGCCCGGCAAAGTCCGTGACTATATCGCCGCCGCAGAGACTGCCGCCTTCAAACTCGCGCACACGGAGAGCCTGCCGGCCAAAACTCCGCTCCCACAATTGCAATTTGGCAAAGTAGTCGTAGTAGGCTCTGACATCTTCGCTGAGATCGGGGAAGGCACCTTCCCCGTGCCCCATCAGTTTGCTGGAGGAACTCCAGTCGCGTTCACATGCCCTGGCCGCCTGCTGCTTGAAGGACATCGCCTGTCGGTCCTGGCGACGCAGATAGGCGATGACGATCGTATCGTCAAAATACTTGCCGCAAAGACCCCTTAGCTGTTCGATATCTGCCGCCGAGTGCAGGAAGGATAAGTGCTCGGCGGAAACAATAACGCGCTCTCCGCGGCTGGCGGCCAGCAACCGCTCGAATCGCCGGCTGATCCTGAACACGAGCCGGCCGCTTTCCCTGCACACTTTGATCCCGCCGGACGAATTGCCCTTTTTACCCAGGGAGACAAACTCGAACCCCTTTTCCAGCAAGTAGTCTCTATGCCTGTTCAGGGCCAGCTGCAGGGAGCTGGAACCCGTCTTGTGGAATCCTATGTGCAGGTACAGGGTACGCATGCTGTCAATATTACTGTGGATGCCGGGCAGCGCAGCAAATGCAGGCGGCTTTCGCAGCAATCTGTGACGAACTGCTGCAGTTCAGTGCGATCGGCGTTGCCGCCACCAACCAATCCGCAGGTGCCGCGGCACTATAAAAAAGCGGGCTTGGCCCGCTTCTTCTTAGTTCAGCTACACCATCCGGCGCCTGCGCGCGGCCTGTCACTAGCCAGCCGGAACGAGATCCAGCAGATCCGGCACCAGTCGCTCCGCGCCGAAAGTACTCAGGTGATCGTCATCGCGGTACAGGGGCTCCCCGTTAGCCTGAATCCGACAGCGAGGGCGACAGAGCTCGGGCACCAGGCTCGCGCGCTGTACCTGGAATTCCTCCACCAGGGTGTCAAAGATCGCGTCGGCTCGGCGGTTGCGCGCCTCCACTTCCTCCCGCATGGGCGCCGCCTGCAGCTGGGCGCCGGCGAATTCGGCGCTGACGATGGCCAGCGGAACCGAGAAGGGGATCTCCGGGATGCCCTCCACGATCACCACTCTCCGCCCGCCAGCCCGGATTCGGGCCACGGTTTCTGTGAGGCCGCGCGCGACCAGCGCGAAATTGCGGGCCGCCGTATCCCCGTCCGCGGGGAGTTCCGGGGCACCCTGCATCGCCGCCGGCCCCATGATGGCGGGCGGACCGCTCTCGCCCGGGGAGCGGGTTCCCTCCACCACCAGTGCCCAACGGGCCACCAGAATGACGGTTCGCAAATCCTCCCGCCGCTCCAGCATCTCCATCACCTGCGCGTTGAAGGTATCGCAACCGTGGGACGCCCCCATTTCCGTGCGGATCACCCCGAGCAGGGGCGCACATGCAGACTTGGCCGCCACGGCGCCGCTGTGCCCCCGCTCCTGGAGCCAGCGCTCGAAACCCGGCAGAAAAGCCCCGGCGTGGGAGTCGCCCCAAAGCAGATAATCCACCGAAGTATCGTTTTCTGACGCCACACCGAACTCGCAGAGTCCCTCTTGGGGCAAACGGCCCATGCAGCGGCGCTCCTCGGGCGTGCGCTCTATGGCATGTTGATAAGTGGCAAACACGGGTTCCGGCAACCGGGCGGGCACGCCCTTGTTGACGTTGATCACCACCGAGACGGACACGATAAGCGCGGCCGCCGCGCCGAAGAGGCGCACCAGCCCCCGGCGCGAAAATCCCTGCGCGGACGCTCGGCGAAACGGCGCCTCCACGAACCGCCAGCTGAGCCAGGCCAGCGCGGCGGAAAGCGCCAGCGCCTGCAGCGCCAGTCCGAGCGGCAGTTCGGCGGATCCGTGCAAAAGCCGGAACAACACCAGCACTGGCCAGTGCCAGAGGTACAGGGAGTAGGACATCAGCCCCACCGCGACTAAGGGGCGCCAGCACAGCAGCCGGCCGGCCGCAGTCTGCCGCTGATTGCCCGCCCAGATCAGCGCGGCGGCACCGGCACAGGGCAGGAGTGCGGCGATGCCGGGAAAAGGCGTGGCCGAATCGTACAGGAAGACGCTGGCGAGGATCATTGCGATACCTGCAGCCGCCGCCAGCTCCAGCAGCCAGGCTCGGCGCACCCGCGGGAAAGCCCCAAGCGCGATCAGCGCACCCAGCCCCAGTTCCCAGACCCGGGTCGGCGCCAGGAAGTAGTTGGCAAACGGCTGCGCTTTGGTGGCCCAGACCGAAAGACCGAGAGAGAGCGCCGACAGCCCGGCCACGGCGAGCAAGGTCGGGCGGCGCCCGCGCGCGGCCAGCAGGCACAGCAGCAGCGGAAAACCGAGGTAGAACTGCTCCTCGACGGAGAGGGACCAGGTATGCAGCAGCGGCTGCCATTCCGCATCGGTGCCGAAATAGTCCTCGGTGCTCTGCCAGAACCAGATATTCGATACGAACAGCACCGCAGCCAGCACCGACTGGGCAAGCTCCTTCAGCGGTTCCGGTGGCAACACGAACCAGCCCACGGCAACAGAGGCGATCAGGACCGCAAAGAGCGCCGGCAGAATACGGCGGGCGCGGCGCTCGTAAAAGTTCGCCAGAGAGAAGCGGCCCTCGCCGATCTCCCGCGCCAGAATGCCGGTGATCAGATAGCCGGAGATCACGAAAAACACATCGACGCCGACAAATCCACCGGCGAAGCCCGGCAGTCCGGCGTGCGCAAAGAGAACCGGCAGAATCGCGAAAGCGCGCAACCCGTCGATATCGCGACGGTATCCAATACTACTCACAAGCAATGACCAGGGACTGACTGTTCAAAGAATACTTCGCTTAAAGCCTGTCCATGGCGCCTTGTGTTATGTCTCGCTGCCGGCTGTCTCGCTGCCGGTTATGGCCAGCGTCCATTTTACAAATGCCTTTGGGCAAGCACTGAGAGCGCATATAACCGCGTGCGGTTTCTCAGCGTCACAAGATCCGGTTTCAGAAAAAATCTGAAGGCAATAAAAACGCGGACCTTGTCCGCGTCTTTAACTCAGTGCCGCCGGGGCCGGCGGTTTCCGCCACCGCTGCGACGTCCGCCCCTGTCTTCGTGGCTGCGCTGCACTTTCACTTTCGGCGGTTCCGCCAGCAACTCTTCCGGCGGCACCTCGCACCTGAGCTTGCCGCCGAGCAGCTGCTCGATCGGCTCCAGGCGCATGGCGTCATCCTCGCAGGCGAAGCTGATGGAGGTACCGGTCTTGCCGGCGCGGCCGGTGCGGCCGATGCGGTGCACGTAATCCTCCGGCTCTTCCGGCAGGGTGTAATTGACCACGTGGCTGATGCCTTCAATATGGATACCGCGGCCGGCCACGTCGGTGGCCACCAGCACCTTGGTCACGCCGCTCTTGAAATCCTCCAGGGTGCGCACGCGCTTGTTCTGCGCGATTTCGCCGGACAGCAGGCCGGCCTTGAAGCCGTGCGCCTCCAGGTGTTCGTGCAGGCGGCGGCACTGGTCGCGGCGGTTGGCGAACACGATCAGGCTGTCCACGTCGTCCCGCTGCAGTATGTTGTAGAGCAGCGTGTATTTTTCCTCACTGGCCACCAGGTAGACGTGCTGCTCGACGCTGTCGGTGGCCACCCGCTCCGGCTCTATCTCCACCATCACCGGTTCGTCGGTCCACTGCTCCACCAGCGAGTCCACTTCCGGGGTGAAGGTGGCGGAGAAGAACATGGTCTGGCGGTGCGTCTTGCGCGGCGTCTGGCGCACGATGCGGCGCACCTGCGGGATAAAGCCCATATCCAGCATGCGGTCGGCCTCGTCGATCACCAGCACTTCCACCTGGTCCAGGTAGCAGTCGCGGTTGCTGGCGAAGTCCAGCAGGCGGCCGGGGGTGGCGACGAGGATGTCCACCAGGCGCTCGTGCAGGTTGCGCTGCTGCTTCTGGTAGTCCATGCCGCCCACCAGGGTGTGGATCTCCAGATCGGTGTATTTGCACAGGGCCTTGGCGTCGTCGGCGATCTGCATCACCAGCTCGCGCGTCGGCGCGATGATCAGCGTGCGCGCCTCGCCGGCGTAGCGCTCGCCCTCGAACGGGTTCTTGAGCAGGTCGTCGATAATGGTGATCAGGAAGGCGGCGGTCTTGCCGGTACCCGTCTGGGCCTTGCCCACCAGGTCGTGGCCGTTCAGGGTGTGCGGCAGGGAGCGGCCCTGGATCGGCGAGCAGTACTGGAAGCCCAGGTCGTGGATCGCGCGCATCAGCGGCAGCGGCAGGCCCAGGTCGTGGAAGCGCACCTTGCCCTCCTGCTCTGGCGCCTGGAAGTCATCCAGCGACCAGCTGGTCATCTCGGCAGCTGCAGGCTTCCGTCCCTTGTCGCCGCTCGGCTTCTGCTCGGTGCTCTCGGGGCCCTTCTTGCCTTCGCGCTTGCGGCCTTTTTCCGGCCGCTGGCGCTCTTCGCCGCGCTGGGGGCCTTTCTCCTCACGCTGAGGGCTTTTAGCCTCGCGCTGAGGGCTTTTATCCTCGCGCTGAGGGCTCTTCTCCCCGGACTTAAGGCTCTTCTCGTCTTTGGACGCGGAACGGCGGAACAACTTTCCTATCAAGTGCAATACTCGCTTCAATGTGTACAAACTCGCCGCAGCGAATCTGAATGCCGCGGGCGCCCGCAGGGCGAACGCCGTGGACGGCGGGGGGTTAAATAATCGGCGAGTATACCATCTATAGCTACCAGGAATCTCGCCCGCCACTGCGGCGGCAGACCCAGTAGTCCAGACTGAAGAAGCGGCCCGCGCCGCTGCACAGCAGCGCCAGCAGCATAATGAAGTAGGTGGCGGCGAACTCGATGCCGTTCTTCAGCACGGTAAAGCTGCCGGCCTCGGTCAGCCAGTCGTAGTTGCCGTACTCCTTGAGCAGCTCCACCGCCTTGTCCTTGCGCGCCGCGCCTTCGGCGATCAGGTCCCGGCGCCACTCCCAGGGCATCACCAGCGTCTGGTCCGGCAGCGCCGACCAGCCGTACTGCCAGTGGGCGGTCACCGCGGCCACGGCCATTGTGAACATCAGCGGCAGCGCCGCCAGGCGCACCCCGAGGCCGAGCAGCAGCGCTATGCCGCCGAGCAGCTCGGTCAGCGCCGCCAGCCAGGCCAGCAGCAGCGGCGCCGGCAGGCCGAGGCCCCAGTCCGGATTGCCGAACCAGGCGGCCACGTCGCCGATATGCTGGACCTTGTTCCAGCCGGAGAGGATAAAGATGGGGGCCAAGTAGATGCGCAGCGCCAGCGGCCCCAGCCAGTCCAGGGCGCGCACGCAGCGCAGAAAAACCCCGTAAAGCCGATTGAACCAGCCCTTTGCGCCATCCATAATTCTGCCCTCTCAACGTCCCGCCTCAATTTTGGGCACGGACCACTGCGCTTGTTTTCACTTTAGTCGACGCGCCGCCTGCAGCTGTTACACACCTATATGCTTAAGCTCTACCCGCGGGCCACCGCCACCGAACTCTCGCACCTGACCACGCTCGGCGGACCGCTGGTGGTGAGCAATCTGGCGGTGGTGAGCATGGGTGTGGCCGACACCCTGGTCGCGGGCCGCGCCGGCGAGGTGGACCTGGCCGGACTGGCGCTGGGCGCGAGTATCTGGGCGGTCTGCGCGGTAACCCTGATCGGCCTGCTGGCCGCCGTATCGCCACTGGTGGCGCACCTGCGCGGCGCTCGGGATGAACAGGGCTGCGCGGCACAGCTGCAGCAGTCGCTGTGGATTGCGCTGGTCGGCGGCCTGATCGTGGTGGGCGCACTGCTGGCGGTGCCTGTTTGGAGCCAGTGGATAGATACCGAAGAGCCGGTGCGCCGGGTGATGCAGCAGTATCTGCTGGCGCTCGCCACCGGCACCCTGCCCTTTGCGCTGGGCACGGCGCTGCGCGGCTACTGCGAGGGCATGGGCCAGGTGCGCCCGGTGATGCGCATTTATCTCGCCGCGGCGGTGCTGAACATTCCGCTGGATATCCTCTTTGTGTTCGGCGCCGGCCCCATACCCGCCATGGGCGGCGCCGGCTGCGGCTGGGCCACCGCCCTGGTGAGCTGGTCCATCGCCGCGGCCCTCTTCTGGCACGCCGGCAGCGACCCGGCCTACCGTTCGCTGCGGCTGCGGCTGCTGCCGCCCCGACCGCACTGGCCGACACTGCGGCACCTGCTCGGCGTGGGCCTGCCGATCTGCATCGGCGCCGCCAGCGAGGTGACCTTTTTCGCCAGCCTGACGGTACTGCTGGCCTCCTACGGCGCCACCATAGTGGCGGCACACCAGATAGGCCTGAATATCGGCTCCATTTTCTACCTGGTGGCGCTGGCACTGGCGCAGGCGCTGAGCATCCGCACCGCGCAGCTGCTGGGGCAGGGGCGGCCGAAGCGGGCCCGCTTTGCCAGCAAGGTGGGTATCGGCAGCGGCCTGATCTATGCGCTGGCCACCGGCGTACTGCTCATTACCCTGCGCCAGCCGTTCGTGCTGGCCTACACCAGCAATGCCGATATCGTCGCCGTGGCCAGCAATCTGCTGCTGCTGTGCGCAGCCTTCCAGCTGGTGGACGTAGCCCAGGCGATGGCCTGGGGCGCACTGCGGGGTTACAAGGACACCCGCGTGCCCATGTATGTACAGCTGTTTTCCTACTGGCTGGTGGGGCTGACTTCCGCCTACTGGCTGGGAGAGCGCTTCTGGGGCGTCTACGGTTACTGGGCCGGCATCTGCATCGGTCTCGGCACCGCGGCCATACTGCTGGGACTGCGGCTGTGGCGCACCAGTCGCAAGGCGATCAGGAGTACATACGGCGTCTGACGGTCAGATTTCTTCGGCGCCGCAGGGAACGCTTCCGCTATAATCGCGCTCCAACTCCCTACACCCGACGGGCGCCCATTGCCGCCTGCTACATAGATTTACCGGAGTGACTGAATGTTGTTGCGCTCGCCCCTGAGCCGATCTCACCGCACACTGCCTTTCTCCCTACTGGCATCTGCAGCCCTGCTGCTGGCATCCGCGCAAGCCCTGGGCATGACCGAGGCTGAAGAGCCGCAGGACAGCATCGAGCGCCAGAACGGCGCCCCGGTGCCCCAGGCGGAAAACCTGCAGCTGGACCAACCCCTGGCGGAAGAACCGCAGCCGGACAGCGCAGATAAGCCCGCGCCGGATAGTGCGACCCAGGAGAAGGGGGCCGAAGAACCCCTGCCCCAGGCGGAAAACCTGCAACTGGATCAGCCGATCGAGGAGCTGGAGCAGCTTCCGGCGACCAAGCCCGAGGCGGAGCCGGCGCAACCGGCAGTGGCCGCACCGCAGCCGGAGCCAGCCGCGGACAGCGCTGCGCTACAGACCGACGCCGCGCCGGCCGCCGAAGAGCAGGCAAAGCCCCTGCGTTTGCTCGGCGCCGAGGTGCCACCAGCCACATCCACCCGCCTGGCCTGGTCGCCCTCCCAGCATTTTGAGGGCGTCTACAGTTCCACGCCGGTGCTGGTCGTGAATGGCGCCAAGCCGGGCCCGACCCTGTGCCTGACCGCGGCCGTGCACGGCGACGAGCTGAACGGCATAGAGACGGTGCGCCGGGTGATGTACAACCTGGATGCGGACACCCTGAGCGGCGCGGTGATCGGCGTACCCATCGTCAACATGCAGGGCTTTCACCGCGGCTCCCGCTACCTGACCGACCGCCGCGACCTGAACCGGCACTTTCCCGGCTATCCGCGCGGCTCCTCGGCATCGCGCATCGCCTATTCGTTCTTCCACGAGGTGCTCAGCCACTGCAACGCGGTGGTGGACTTGCACACCGGCTCTTTTTACCGCACCAACCTGCCGCAGCTGCGCGGTGACCTGGGCAACCCCAAGATCGTCAAGATAACCAAGAGTTTCGGTTCCACCGTGGTGCTGCACAGCAAGGGCGCCAAGGGCACCTTGCGTCGGGCCGCAGTCGAGGCCGGCATTCCCACCGTCACCCTGGAAGCCGGCGCGCCCATGGTGTTGGACGAGCCGTCGGTGAGCCACAGTGTCAAGGGCATCCGCACGCTGCTGAACCAGCTGGGGATGGTGGAAAAATTCCGCCTATGGGGCGAGCCGGAGCCGGTCTACTACAACTCCACCTGGCAGCGGGCCACCACCGGCGGCATCATTTTCAGCAACGTTGCGCTGGGACAGTTTGTGCGCAAAGGCGACCTGCTCGGCACAGTAACTAACCCGATCACCAATGTGCGCACGGAAATCCGCTCGCAGCACAACGGCCGCATTCTCGGCATGGCCATGAACCAGGTGGTGCAGCCGGGCTTTGCCGCCTACCACATCGGCATTCAGGCGCCCGAGGAGCAGATCAGTCCGCCGGAGGATGTGACCGCGGCCAGCGAGCAGGCGGTGCCGGTCACTGCCCCGGCGACCGCCGCAGAGGAAAAATCGGCGGAGAACGAGACGCTCTCCGATGAAGTCTCGAGCGGCGAAGCGGTGATCGAGAGCCAGTCCTCCGAGACCGACGGCAGAGACGAGGACTAACAGAACCCCGCCCTGTGGGAGCCAGCCCTGCTGGCGAGATGGGCGGCTCCGGCCGATCGCCTGCAGGGCTGGCTGCCTCAGGTGGAATAGCGGCTTACTGGTTGTCGCTGACCCGGTCGATAATGGTCGCGCCGGCGAGGCTCAGGGGCTCCGGCTGCAGCGTGATGTGATTGATATCGAAGCGCTTGATCAGCGTCTCGCGCAGCCGCTCCAGCACCGCCGGCCAGGCCAGCAGGTCGTCGACCACAATATGCGCGGACAGGGAAATGGTGCTGCTGTCTAAACGCCAGATATGCAGGTCGTGCACCGAGCGCACGCCCTTCACCGCCGCCAGGGTCTCCCCCACCACCGGCAGGCTCAGCTCGCGCGGCACCCGCTCCATCAGCACATCCACCGCATCGCGCAGCAGGCGCACGCTGGAAAACAGGATCAGCAGACAGATCAGCAGCGACAGCAGCGGGTCAATCGGCAGCCAGCCGGTGAAATAGATCACCGCACCGGCGATCAGCGCCGCCACCGAGCCGAGCAGGTCGCCCATCACATGCAGCAGCGCACCGCGAATATTCAGCGTCTGCTCGCCGCGGTGCAGGGTCCAGGCCACCAGCAGATTCACCAGCAGGCCGATGAAGGCGATCAGCATCACGATGCCGCCCTGCACCGGCTGCGGCTCGCGCAACCTGCCCACCGCCGCATAGCAGATGCCGATAACAATCACCAGCATAAACACCGCGTTGATGACGGCGGCCAGCACCTCGGCCCGGCCCCAGCCGAAAGACAGCTCGCGGTTTGCCGGCCGCTGCGCCAGCAGCGCCGCCACGGCACCGAGGGCCAGCGACAATGAATCCGTGGCCATATGGCCGGCGTCGCCCAGCAGCGCCAGGGAGCCGGACATCCAGCCGCCAATCGCCTCGACCATCGCGAACGCAAAGGTGATGACCAGTCCCCACACCAGCGGGCGCAGGTGGCCGCTGCCGCGGCGGTGGTGGACATGTTCGTGCACGGATTCCCTCCCGGTTTCAAAGATGCTCCGGTTGCACCACATAATTTCACAGGTTCGTCATACCGGCGCAGGCCGGTATCCGGTTCCGGGGCTCTTAGATTACGGCCTGCGCCTGAATGACGAATATAAGCTTGCGGAGGGTTATTTCTGCCCCAGCGTCAGCCGCTCCCAATCGGCGTAGTCTCTGCGGCTCTCGATATTCCTCAAACCGGCAGCGGCGAAAATGTGGCGCACCGCCGCGGCCTGCTGCCAGCCATGCTCCACCATCAGCCAGGCGCCGGGCCGGAGATACTCGATCGCGTCCCGGGCAATGTGCTCGATATCCGCGAGTCCCTCGCGCTCTGCCACCAGCGCCGAGCGCGGCTCGAAGCGCACATCCCCCTGCGCCAGGTGCGGATCCGCGGCGTCGATATAGGGCGGATTGCTGACGATCAGGTCGAACTGCTGCGGCGCTATATTTTCGAACCAGTCGCTCTGCACTATCTCGACATTGTCGAAGCCGAGCCTGCTGCGGTTTCCCTCCGCCAGCGCCACCGCGTCTGCGGACTTCTCCGCGGCGACTATCCGCCAGCCCGGCTTCTCCGCCGCCAGCGCCAGCGCTATGGCGCCGGTACCGGTGCCCAGATCCAGCGCTCGCGCCTGTTGCTGCGGAAAGAGTTGCAGTGCGGTCTCCACCAGCAATTCGGTTTCCGGGCGCGGTATCAGGGTGGAGGCGTTGACCCGCAGCGGCAGCGACCAGAACTCGCGCTCACCGGTGAGATGGGCTACCGGTTCGCCGGATTTGCGCCGCGCGAGAAGCTCATCGAACTGCCGCTGCTCAATTTCCGTGAGTTCGTATTCGGGCCAGGTATAGAGCCAGGTGCGCTGGCGGCCGAGTATATGGCCGAGCAGAATCTCGGTATCCAGCCGGGCGCTGTCGCTTTCCGTTAGTTCAGTGCTGCGGGTGAGATTCTGTTTGACGCTGGTCATATTGTGACTAAATGAAGGCGCGGGCTCCGCCCGCGATGCCGAGCTGGAGCGCGGCGCTCCCAGGGGCGTACCAGCAGCCGCTGACCGCCAATCACTGACCGAGCGCCGCCAGCTGGTCCGCCTGATGCTCGGTGCGCAGCGGCTCGATCACCTCGTCGAGCGCGCCCTGCATAATCTCGTCGAGCTTGTACAGCGTCAGGCCGATGCGGTGATCGGTAACGCGGCCCTGGGGAAAATTGTAGGTGCGGATGCGCTCGGAGCGATCGCCGCTGCCGACAAGGATTCTGCGCGCATCGGAAATCTCCCGGGCCGCTGCCGCCTCCTGCTCGCTGGAGAGCCTGGCCTGCAGCAGCGCCATCGCCTTGGCGCGGTTCTTGTGCTGGGAGCGCTCGTCCTGGCACTCGACGACGATGCCGCTGGGGATATGGGTCAGGCGCACCGCCGAGTCGGTCTTGTTCACGTGCTGGCCGCCGGCACCGGAGGCGCGGTAGGTGTCCACGCGCAGGTCAGATTTGTTGATCTCGATGGCGTCGCGCTCATCCGGCTCCGGCATCACCGCCACGGTACAGGCCGAGGTGTGGATGCGGCCCTGGGATTCGGTCTCCGGCACCCGCTGCACCCGGTGCGCGCCCGACTCAAACTTCAGTTTGGCGTAGACATCCTCGCCGGCGACGCGGGTAATGATCTCCTTGTAGCCGCCGTGTTCGCCGGGGTTTTCGCTGATGATCTCGATGCGCCAGCCCTGCCTTTCCGCGTAGCGGGAGTACATGCGGAACAGGTCGCCGGAGAAAATCGCCGCCTCGTCACCACCGGTGCCGGCGCGAATTTCCAGGAAGACGTTCTTGCGGTCGTTGGGGTCCTTCGGCAGCAGCAGCGTCTGCAGCTCGCGCTCCAGCGGTTCCACCTGTACCTCGGCCTGACGCAGCTCCTGCTGCGCCATCTCGCGCATTTCGGGGTCGCTCTCGCCGAGCATCTCCCGTGCCTCGGCCATGTCTTCCTGCAGCCGCTTGTAGCGGCCGTAGCATTTCACCACTTCCTCCAGCTCGGAGTACTCGCGGGACAGATCGCGAAACTGCTCCTGATCGGCAATCACCCCGGCGTCGCCCAGCAGCGCGGACACTTCCTCGTGGCGCTCCAGCAGGTTTTCCAGCTTGTTCAGTAACGAGTCTTTCATCCGTCTTTTTTCTCTAAGGCGATGTCAGCGAGCGGTTCCAGCCCGACAATTTCCCGCGCTATGCGCAATCGCTCCAGGTCGCCCTCGGCGGTGGCGCGCTTCAGGCTGACCGTGGGCGCATGGATCAGTTTGTTGGTCAGCGCGCGCGTCAGCTGCTCGAGCAGCCGCCGCGGATCCTCGCCCTTGTCGAGCTGCACCAGCGCCCGCTCCAGCTCCGCGCTGCCGATCTCCTGGGCGCGCTGCCGATAGCTGCGTATGCTGTCCACGGCGCCCAGCGAGCGGCGCTCGCGCATAAATTCGATCGCCGCGGCATCGACGATGGCGTCGGCGGCCCGGGCGGCCTTCTCCCGCGAGCGCATGCCCTCGTCGATCACGCCGCGCAGATCGTCCACGGTATAGAGGTAGACGTCGTCCAGCTGGCCGACCTGGGGTTCGATATCCCGCGGCACGGCGATATCCACCATGAATACCGGTCTGTGACGGCGCTGTTTCAGCGCCGATTCCACCGCGCCCTTGCCGAGGATCGGCAGCTGGCTGGCGGTGGAACTGATGACGATATCGGCGCGCGGCAGATGCTCGGGAATGTCCGCCAGCAGTATCGCCTCGGCGCCGAAGTTTTCCGCCAGCTGCTGCGCGCGCTGCAGGGTGCGATTGGCCACCACCAGCTGCCTGACGCCCTGTTCCAGCAGGTGCCGGGCCACCAGTTCGATGGTTTCGCCGGCGCCGATCAGCAGGGCCGTCTGCTGTTTCAGGTCGGTGAAGATGCGCGACGCCAGTGACACGGCGGCGTAGGCCACGGAAACCGGGTTCTCGCCGATGGCGGTCTCGGTGCGCACCTTCTTCGCCACCGCGAACACCTGCTGGAAGACACTGTGCAGCAGGCTGCCGACACTGCCGCTCTCACGGGCCACCGCATAGGCGGACTTGATCTGGCCGAGGATCTGCGGCTCGCCGAGTACCAGCGAGTCGAGCCCGCAGGCCACCCGCATCATATGGCGCACCGCCGCCTCGCCGCTGTAGCTGTAGCAGCAGCCTTCCAGCTGCTCCTGCGGCACCCGGTGGTAGGCGGCCAGCCACTCGAGCAGCTGCTCTCGCTCCACCTCGCCGTAGATCTCGGTGCGGTTACAGGTGGAAAGTATCGCCAGTTCCGGACACCGCAGTGCCCGGCGCGCTTCGGCCAGGGCGCCGGGCATCACCTCGGGGGCAAAGGCCACCCGCTCGCGCACCTCGATCGGTGCGCTGTCGTGGTTGATACCCAGGGCGAGGATTGGCATAGATTCCTGTCGGCGTTAACTCTTGAGCTGCGGTACTGGCCCGAATGTCTCAAAACCCTCCGACTGCGGACGCAGATCAGAGATGAGACTGGCGCTGGGGCGCATTTTCCCGGGCGGCCGGCCCGCTTGCAAGGTCGGGGGACGGTTTAATTGCGCGCAGAGACGGGGATAGCGCCACCGCGCCCCCGGCCCCCCATGTAAATCGCGACTAGAATTATACGGCGATAATCGTTTAGAACACGCCACCCGCGCCCGGCACCCGTGCCGGGCCTACGTACGGATACGCTCATATGCTCCCAGCACCTCGCGCGGCTTCTCCCGCCAGAATTCTCCCCCCTTCCACCGGCAAGTATCTGCTGGCGGCAGCGCTCACGCTGCTGCTCGGCGCCTGCGCCCAGCAGCAGGTGGCAGTGCCGGTCGAGGCGCAACCGGCGGAGGGGGCCGCGCCGGCGCATATCGCCACCAGCGAGCCCGCCCCGCGCCCCTTCCCGATCGATACCTTTTACACGCTGCTGGTCGCGGAAGTAGCCGGCAATCGCGAGCAGTACGATGTGGCCCTGGCCAACTACTTCCACCAGGCCGAGCGCACCCAAGATGCTGGCGTAGCCGCCCGCGCCACCCGTATCGCCCGCTTTCTCAATGCGCGGCGGGCGGCCCTGCGCTCGGCGCAGCTGTGGGCGGAGCTGGAACCGGACGACCCGGAGGCACAGCTGGCCGCCACCGCTGAACTGACCCTGGCCGGAGACCTGGAAAGCGCGCTGGTTCACGCGGAAAAGGCCCTGAAATTGGGCGGCGATGCACCACTGCAGTCCCTGGCTGCCACCGCCGTCTCCAACCGCGAACTGACCGAGAAGGTCATGCCCGAATTCCGGCGCCTGGCCCAGGTGTACCCCAATAATGGCGAGGTTGTACTGGCGTACGCGATGATGCTGCGCGCCACCGAACAGTATCCGGAGGCGCTCGCCATTGTGCGGCGGGTACAGGAACAGCACCCGGACTTGCTGGATGCCCCGCTGCTGGAATCGCACCTGCTCGTCGACCAGGAGCGGCGCCAGGAGGCGATTCAGCTGCTGGACAAGCTGGTCAGCATCTACCCGCGTGAGAGCCGGCTGCGCCTGCAATACGCGCGCCTGCTGATCCGCGAGGATCTCGCCCTGGCCCAGCAGCAGTTCGCCGAGCTGGTGAAGCTTCACCCCAATGACGGCAACATGATTCTGTCGCTGGCGCTGATCCGCTATGAAACCGACAACCTCGAAGCGGCTAAACCGCTGTTTGAGCGCCTGCTGACGCTGGAGCAGCACGAATCCGCAGCGCACTTCTACCTGGGCGGTATCGCCGAGCAGGAGAACGACACCCCCACCGCCGTTACCCACTACCGCAAGGTGGAACCCGGCAACGACTATGTCGAGGCCATCACCCGCGGCACCGAGTTACTCGCCGCCACCGGGCAGAACAACGACAACCGCCAGTGGTTTGCCGAACTGCGCCAGCGCCACCCCGATCAGTCCGAACACTTTTATCTGATGGAAGCGCAACTCCTGACCAAGCACGAGCAAAATCGCGAAGCGCTCGACCTTGTCGACCAGGCCCTGGCGCAAAACAGTGAAAGCGGCCGCCTGATCTACACCCGCGCCCTGCTCAACGACAAGCTGGGCAATGCCACTGCCTTCGAGCAGGGGTTGCGCAAACTGCTGGATAAGGATCCGGACAACGCCACGATTCTCAACGCCCTGGGCTACAAGCTGATCGAGGACGAAACCCGCCACGACGAAGCACTGCAGCTCATCACCAAGGCACTGGAGCTGCGCCCCGATGACCCGGCGATCATCGACAGCATGGGCTGGATACAGTACCGTCTCGGCAACCACGACGAAGCGGTCAAATATCTGCAACAGGCCCTGGAGAAGCTGCCCGATCACGAAATTGCCGCGCACCTGGGCGAAGTACTGTGGGTACAGGGCAACCGTGAGAAGGCCATGGCGATCTGGCAGCAGGGTATGAAACTCAATCCGCAGAGCAAAATCATTCCGGCCACCTTGAAGCGCCTGCAAATCAACGAATCACTGGAACAACATGCCTCCGATAGCTGAAGCGTCCCGCCCCTCCAAACAGATTCATTTTCTATGGCTGGCGCTGCTGGCATTCCTGCTCGCCGCCTGTGCCGGCCAGCAACCACAGCCACCCAGCACTGCAGAACAGTCGGCAATGCAGCTGCAGCACTGGACTATTAAGGGCAAGCTCGGCGTGCGCTCGGCCCGCGACAACGGCAGTGCCAACCTGACCTGGCAGCAGCAAAGCGCGCCCAACTACCGCATTCACCTGAGCGGCCCCCTCGGCGCCGGCGCCACCGTGATCAACGGCACGCCGGGCGGCGTCAGCCTCCAGCGCGGTGACGAGCCCCCCCTGCAGGCGCGCAACCCGGCTCAGCTGACGATGGAAACGCTCGGTTGGCCGCTGCCGGTTAATGAGATGTTCTACTGGGTGCGCGGCCTGCCGGCGCCCGGCGGCGCCGGCAAACAACAGCGCAATCCACAGGGCCAGCTGCAGAGCCTGCAACAGGCCGGCTGGCAGTTGAATTTCAGCGACTACCAGAACCGCGGCCCCTATGTGCTGCCCACCCGCATCAAGGCGGAAACGAATGGCATAGCGGGACCGGTGAAAGTGACTCTTATTATCAAGGAGTGGCTTTTTTGAATGATGGATGGCTGGCAGATCGGTATCATTTGCCAATCTGCCTAATCTATCCGTCATTTCAATCATGCCTCTGCAGTTACCCGCCCCCGCCAAACTCAACCTGATCCTGCGCATTCTCGGCCGCAGGCCCGACGGCTATCACGAATTGCAGACGCTGTTCCAGCTGCTGGATTTCGGCGACATGCTGGAATTTTCCCCGCGCGGGGACGGGCAGATCAGCGTGGACGCCGGCAATCTCGATATTCCGCTGCAGGACAATCTGATCTTCCGCGCCGCACGGTTGTTGCAGCAGCACACTGACGCTACGCAGGGCGCGCATATCCGCCTGCAGAAGAACCTGCCCCACGGCGGCGGCATCGGCGGTGGCAGCAGCGACGCGGCCACGACCCTGCTCGGACTCAATCACCTGTGGGGCTGCAAGCTGAGCCTCGATGAGCTGGCCGAGCTGGGGCGCCAGCTGGGCGCGGATGTCCCGGTCTTCGTGCGCGGTCGTACCGCCTGGGCCAAGGGCGTCGGCGAGCGACTGACACCGGTAATAACGGCGTCGCGCCATTACCTGGTGCTGGTGCCCAACTGCGCGGTCAGCACCGCGGCGGTTTTTGGCGATCCCCGTTTGACAAGAGATTCCACCGCAATTACATTAGCGGCCCTTCGCGAGGGGCTACCCGGCGACACAGCGCTGGACAGCGACTGGCTGGAGCAGCACGCCGGCAATGACTGCCAGGCACTGGTCGAGAGCCTCTACCCGGAAATCCGTGCGGCGCGAGAGTGGCTGCAGCAGTTTGCCAAAGCGCAACTGACCGGTACCGGGGCCTGCGTATTCGCAGCGTTTGACTCGGCACAGGCGGCCAACGACGTGCTCGCCAGTCTGCCGACCGGGTGGCGCGGCTTTGTTGCCGCCGGGGTGCAGGAATCTCCCACCCACCGGCAACTCGCGAAGATTGCGCCGGCCATTTAAGGCGCAAATTTTACTGGGGCGTAGCCAAGCGGTAAGGCAGCGGGTTTTGATCCCGTCATGCGAAGGTTCGAATCCTTCCGCCCCAGCCACTTTTTAGTTTTGCCGGATTCATCCCTGAATCCGGCAAAAGACGCCTAGCGCGGCACATGTCCGCACTTGGCTCACGACAAATCAACAAGTTGATTTGCGGGCGACACCTCCCTGTGTCGCTGCGAGCTCCGGAACGAGCCAATTTCACGATCCTTCGCGGCCGCCTGTGCCGCCCGGCATAAAGGTGACGCAATCGCGCGCTAACAGCTTTCACAATTACAGGCATCTACACTTCATTTCATTTCCAGACAGAACCAAAGGGACTCTTATTGTGGCTGACTTAATGGTCTTTACCGGCAACGCTAACCCGGAACTGGCACAGAAAATTGTCGACCATATGGCGATCCCCCTGGGCGAAGCGGTGGTCAAGCGCTTCTCCGATGGCGAGATTGCAGTAGAAATCACCGATAACGTGCGCGGCCGTGACGTGTTCGTCGTGCAGTCCACCTGCCAGCCCACCAACCGCAACCTGATGGAACTGATCCTGCTGGTCGACGCCCTGCGCCGCGCCTCCGCCGGCCGCATCACCGCGGTGGTGCCCTACTTCGGCTACGCCCGCCAGGATCGCCGCGTGCGCTCCCAGCGCGTGCCGATTTCCGCCAAGGTGGTGGCCGATATGATGGTCAGCGTGGGCATCGACCGGGTACTGACCGTGGATCTGCACGCCGAGCAGATCCAGGGCTTCTTCGACGTGCCGGTGGACAACGTCTACGGCTCCTCGGTACTGCTGGACGATATCGAGCGCCAGAATTACGAAAACCTGGTGGTGGTATCCCCGGATATCGGTGGCGTAGTGCGCGCGCGCGCTGTGGCCAAGAGCCTCGACTGCGACCTGGCCATCATCGACAAACGCCGCCCCGCCGCCAATGTGGCCGAGGTGATGAACATCATCGGCGAGGTCGACGGTCGCACCTGCCTGCTGGTGGACGACATGGTCGACACCGCCGGCACCCTGTGCAACGCCGCCCATGCCCTGAAGGAGCACGGCGCCCTGAAAGTGGTGGCCTACTGTACCCACCCGGTGCTGTCCGGCAATGCCATCGAGAACCTGAACAAGTCGGTACTGGATGAACTGGTAGTCACCGACTCCATCCCGCTGGGCGACAAGATGGAAAGGGCGCCGAAGATCCGCCAGCTGACCCTGTCCGCGATGCTGGCCGAGTCCATGCGCCGCATCAGCAACGAGGAGTCCCTGTCGGCGATGTTCCGCTGACTCGACACCCACCTCATTTGTAGGGGCGAACCTTGCGTTCGCCCTGTGAAGGACGGCCAGGCGTAGAACTTGATGCGCAGGCCCTGATACCGGGATTCGTTTGCGGGACCGTCGGCGGCCAGGGATGGCCGCCGACGAGCCTACAGGGATGTACTTCGGGGGGGCGCCTAGCCCGTGTCCCGCAAACGAATACCGGTAGCAGGGCCGCCACGGAACCAGCCACGAAGCAATCCCATCCCGGGCGAACACAAGGGGCGCCCCCACTGGCGCTAACCCACCACATCCCGTAGAATACGCGCCCGCCCGGCCCCGCCGGGCGTTTACTATTGGATTGAAGCAATCCGATTTACAGCAACGCCAGAGCGGTCCGGTCGCAGGTCACTCTGGACAGACAACCCGAGGTTTACCCCATGTCTGATATCAAACTGAACGCCAACGTCCGCAGCGACGAAGGGAAAGGTGCGAGCCGCCGCCTGCGTCGTGAGGAAGGTCGTGTCCCCGGCATCGTTTACGGTGGCAAGTCCGAGCCGCAGTCCATCTCCTTGCTGCAGAAAGACATGTTCAAGGCCCTGGAGAACGAAGCTTTCTTCTCCTCCGTTCTGACCCTGGACATCGACGGCAAGTCCGACACCGTAATCCTGCGCGACCTGCAGCGCCACCCGGCCAAGCAACTGCTGCTGCACGTCGACTTCCAGCGCGTTTCCGCCAACACCAAAGTTCACGTCAAAGTGCCGCTGCACTTCCTGAACGAAGAAACCTGCAAAGGCGTCAAGGCGGGCGGCATCGTGTCCCACACTCTGACCGAGCTGGAAATCAGCGCACCGGCTTCCAAGCTGCCCGAGTTCATCGAAGTGGACCTGGCCAACCTGGAAATGGACGGCATCATTCACATCTCCGACATCAAACTGCCGGCGGGTGTTGAGTCTGTGGACCTGAGCCACGGCACCGACCACGACCTGGTCGTCGCCTCCGTGCACAAGCCGCGCGGCGCCATTGAAGCCGAAGCTGAAGCAGCTGAAGGCGAAGGCGAAGAGTAAGGGTCAACACCTTGACCAAGGCACCGGACACGCCAATCCAGTTGATCGTGGGGCTGGGCAATCCCGGCCCCGAGTACGACCGGACGCGCCACAACGCCGGTGCCGATTTCGTCACCGAGCTGGCCCGCCGCCACGGCGCCCAGCTCGTGCCGGACGGCAAGTACCACGGCTTCAGTGGCCGTGTGCGGATCGGCGGCCAGGACGTGCGCCTGCTGATCCCCACCACCTATATGAACCGCAGCGGCCAGTCAGTAGGCCCGCTGGCGAATTTCTTCAAGATTCCCGTCGAAGCCATTCTGGTCGCTCACGACGAGCTGGACCTGCCCCCCGGCACCGCGCGCCTGAAAGCCGGCGGCGGACACGGCGGCCACAACGGCCTGCGGGACATCATTTCCGCCCTGGGCAACAACCGCGACTTCATGCGCCTGCGTCTCGGCATCGGCCACCCGGGCAGCGCCCGCGAGGTGGTCAACTTTGTGCTGCAACGCGCCCCCAGAGCGGAACAGGAACAACTGGCCGAAGCCATCGACCGCGCCGTCGATGTGATGCCCACCGCCGCTGCCGGCGACTGGGGCGCGGCCATGAAAACACTGCACACCAACGGCTAATCGCAGGGTGCGCCGCGCGCACCGCTCGAGCGCAAATGGTGCGCACGGCGCACCCTACTCCCGGACAAGCACACAGGAACCAGACCATGGGATTTACTTGCGGTATCGTCGGCCTGCCCAACGTGGGCAAATCCACGCTGTTCAACGCCCTGACCAAGGCGGGCATCGACGCCGAGAACTTTCCTTTCTGCACCATTGAGCCCAATGCCGGCGTAGTGCCGGTGCCGGACCCGCGGCTCGACAAGCTGGCGGAGATCGTCAAGCCGCAGAAAGTGATTCCCACCACGATGGAATTCACCGATATCGCCGGCCTGGTGGCGGGCGCCTCCAAGGGCGAGGGCCTGGGCAACAAGTTCCTGGCCAATATCCGCGAAACCGACGCCATCGCCCACGTGGTGCGCTGCTTCGAGGACGACAACGTCATTCACGTGGCCAACCAGGTACACCCGGTGGCGGATATCGAAGTGATCAACACCGAGCTGGCGCTGGCCGACCTGGATACCGTGGAAAAGGCGCTGCAGCGCTACACGCGCGCCGCCAAGGGCCAGGACAAGCACGCCATCAAGATGAAGGCACTGCTGGAAAAGATCCTGCCGCACCTGGACGAGGCCAAGCCGCTGCGCTCCTTCGGCCTCTCCGGCGAAGAACTCGAGAGCCTCCGCGAGCTGAGCCTGCTGACCATCAAGCCGACCATGTATATCGCCAACGTGCACGAGGACGGCTTCGAGAACAACCCGCACCTGGACGCCGTGGCCGCCATAGCCGCCGAAGAAAACGCGGTGCTGGTGCCCATCTGCAACAAGCTGGAATCCGAGATTGCAGAACTGGACGACGACGAGAAACAGGAATTCCTCGAAGAGCTGGGCATGGATGAGCCGGGCCTGAACCGCGTCATCCGCGCCGGCTACCAGCTGCTGGGCCTGCACACTTATTTCACCGCCGGCGTCAAGGAAGTGCGCGCCTGGACCATTCCGCTGGGCGCCACCGCGCCGCAGGCGGCGGGCAAGATCCACACGGATTTCGAAAAGGGTTTCATCCGCGCGGAAGTGATCGGCTACAGCGATTTCGTCACCTACAAGGGCGAAGCGGGGGCCAAGGAAGCCGGCAAATGGCGGCTGGAAGGCAAGGAGTACGTGGTCGCGGACGGCGACGTGATCCACTTCCGTTTCAACGTCTGATGCCCACCCTCCCCTCTCCCATAAATGGGAGAGGGGCCCGGGGAGAAGGCATTCCCCACAACCCCTCAAGCTTGTACCCAGCCCCATGATCCAATCCAACTGGAAAATCGGCCTGCCCCTGGCCCTGATCACCACCTTCATGTGGGCCCTGCTGCCCATCGCCCTGAAAGGCCTGCTGGACAGCATCAGCGCCGCTACCGCCACCTGGTACCGCTTCGTCGGCGCGGCCGTACTGGCAGGCGGCTACTACGGCTGGTCGCGCCGGCTGAACCTGCGTCAATTGTTCGAACGCGCCCTGCTGCCATTCACGCTGCTGGCGGTGGCGGGACTGCTGACCAACTATCTGACCTACGCCACCGGCCTCAACTACGTCACCGCCGGTGCCGCGCAGATAGTCATCCAGCTGGCGCCGCTGATGCTGCTGATCTCCAGCGTGCTGTGGCTCGGCGAACACTTCTCCCCGCGCCAGTGGCTGGGCGTGGTTATGGTGGCCGTCGGCCTGCCGCTGTTCTTCAACCAGCGACTGCCGGAGCTGATCGGCGGCAGCAATGCAGACTACCTTGTCGGCCTCGGCTTTATCGTCGTCGCCGCCTTCGGCTGGGCCATTTACGGTTTCTACCAGAAGAAAATTCTCAGCCGTGCCACACCACAGGATCTGCTGGTACTCATCTATCTGGCGGGCACCCTGTGCTTCCTGCCAATGGCGGATCCGCTCAGCGTGGTTAAACTGGACTGGCTGGGCTGGGCCCTGCTGCTCTTCCTGACGGCCAACACGCTGATCGCCTACGGCGCCTTCAGTAAAGCCCTGGCCAACTGGGAGGCCTCGCGCGTCAGCGCCACCCTGGCACTGGTACCGCTGATGACCCTCGCGCTGAGCGCGCTGATAGGCCTCCTGTGGCCCGACTATATTGAGGTGGAACCCCTGAACTGGATCAGCTGGCTGGGCGCGGCGGCGGTCGTCTGCGGCTCCCTGTTTGCCGCTATCGGCAGAGGCCGCTAGAGGACTGACCGCATCTTCAAACGCGGCCGGCAAGAATCGCTAACTTACTGAAAAGACAACGAAAACAGGGGTTGACAGCCCCGCCCCCGCGCCCGATAATGCGCGCCCTCGGTAAGGCCCATTGGCCAACAATTATCGAGAAAACTGTGGCAAGGTAGCTCAGCTGGTTAGAGCGCAGCACTCATAATGCTGAGGTCGGGAGTTCAAGTCTCCCCCTTGCTACCATTTTCAAACTGCGAGCGATCGTTTCGCAGTCCTGAAACTGGGGCGTAGCCAAGCGGTAAGGCAGCGGGTTTTGATCCCGTCATGCGAAGGTTCGAATCCTTCCGCCCCAGCCATTATTCCCGACTCGCAGTATGCGGATCGAAACTCCGGGACTCGACGGGTTCGAGCCGGAGGCGGCAGGGCCGCCGGAGACCAGCGAGCCCGCAGGGCGAAGCTAATCCTTCCGCCCCAGCCATTTTCCTTTCCGCAACTGATGCCAGACAGCAGCGCCGACTCAAATTAACCGGCGCGCCGCTCCAAAGCGCCAACGCCCCCGTCAAACCGCGCCGGATATTCCCGCTGGCATAGCGTATCCAGCCCGCTCGCGTCGCTCCCTGCCTGTCAACTCCGCGCCTGCCACCTCGACCACGCGCAAACCGGCACGCCGCACCCATTCAAATCCCGCCAGGCAGACACCCAGCGAAAACAGGGCCACGAGCAGCCCGGCAATCCCCAGCGCAGGCCACTCGGCCACACAAGTCCACACGAACTGCACGACACAAAGCATTGCCACGACCAACAGGGTCGGCCGGCGCCCAATGAGACCCACGATAAACACACCCAGCGGGGCCCCCAGTGCGACCACCGGCGCCGCTGCCAGCCAGTTGCCAAACACCTGCGGCTGCCAGTCGCCAGCGAGCGTCTTGACCACTACGCCGACCAGCGAAGTGAACGCCATGATCACCACCGAGGTAGGAATCGCGATTTTCAGATCCACCCGACACAGGAGCACGAGCGCCGCGTAGACGACCATATCAATACCCACGCCGGTCACGGCGGCCGCCGTACCGCCGGCGAGCGTACCGAGCCACAATCCGATACGGAAATCCCGGCGCGGACACGCGCCAGCCACCCTGGCGTGCGACGTGATTTCACCGAGACGGTAGAGGTGCAGCACGCCGAAACTCCCCCAAATCACCGCGAACACCAGCTTCACCCACAATTCCGGGATGAGCGGCGCGAGAAAGAGGATTCCCAAGGGGGTCCCGACCAGCGAGCCGAGCATGGCGCCGCGCAGCATGGACCAGGCCAACGGCTGCCGGCGACACAGGATAAAGATACTGGCACTCACCATGCCGATGGACTGCACCGCAAAACTGAAATCGCGACCGAGGGTGGCCGGGGTATCGAACAGCAGGACAAGGACGGGAAAGCCGACGGTACCCCCGCCCATCGGCGTGGACCCCGCGGCGTAGCTGCCCAGCGCCATGGCGAGCGCCATGGGCCAGTGGTCAATCGCTGCCTCCCAGTAACCGATGCCTGCCACCAGCAGCAGCCAGACGAGATAGAAGACGGCCAGACTCACCAACCACGGCCAAAAACGGCCGAGCGTGGCTGCGAAACTAGACATGTACTGACCCACCCTTTTCCGCCGCGTGAACCATTTGCAGGTAGGCCGAGTGTTCCATGCAACCGGATAGCGCCCGATCCACCAGCGCCCTGAAGCGGGCGAAGATCGACGCACTTTCGGCCCCGGAGATCTCGAACGTCAGCTGAGGGCAGTGCTGCATGCCGTAAAGCACGTAGCGATAATTGGTATCGGTAAAAATACTGGCGAAGCTGCCGGCAAAATCCTGGTACTCACAGATCTTGTGTTTCCAAATGGCCAGCCGGGACTTGAGCCAGGGGCAGCCGTCCACAGTGGCCGCAGCCGCGCGCCAGAAATCCGTGTCGTCGCGGTCGCTCAGGCAGTAATGCAGGACGATAAACTGCTTCAGATCCTGGTAGAAACCGAGCATTTTTTCGTTGTAAGAATCGCGCAGTGGCTGCGGCACACCGCCCTCCTCGCTGCCGGCCAAATGCGTTGCCAGCAGGCCCACCCCCAGATGCACCATATGCAACCCGGTTGACTCCAGCGGCTCGATAAACCCTCCCGCCAGCCCGACAGCGACACAGTTGCCAATCCAGAACTCCTTCCGGCAACCAACCTTCATCTCGAGATGGGTGCATTTCAGAACCCGGCTTTCATCTTCGAGAAACTGCCTCAGTTCCCGCTCCGCATCTTCCGGCGCCTGTCGGCTCGAATCGTAGACGTAACCGCAGCCCTGCCGGTTGACCAGGTCGATCTGCCAGGCCCAACCGTTGCTCAGCGCGGTCGCCACGGTGTAGGAGTTAGGCGCCTGCCCTGCGGGTAGATCGCGCTGGATGGCCACCGCTCGATCGCACGGCAGTGATTCGGCAAACGATGACCAGTTTTCCCGCCGCAGCTTCTCGATCACCAAGCCGCGGAATCCACTGCAGTCGACAAAAAAGTCGCCACTAAAACGCCCCTGGTCGGTGTCGACGCTCAGCACGGTTTCCCCATTTACCTGGACATCACTGACGGTCGCAGGCACATGCAACACACCGGCCTCTACCGCCTTGCGGCGCAGAAAGCGGGCCAGCAGAGTCGCATCCAGGTGGTATCCGTAGGGCGTAATAGCCTGATAGGGCGCGGAGGAAATGGTCTTGGGACATACGCCCGCGTCGATCAGATGGGCATTTACACTCACACCCTGATCGTAACGCTCTCGTCCACCGCGGCTGGCGATAAACCAGGCAGAAGAAATATCGATGGAGCCGCCGGGCTGCTGCTGATCAAAAGGGTGGAAGTATTCGTGAACCTTGCCCTCAGTCGGTTTCATCCAATTGCGAAACAGGATGCCCGACTTGAGTGTTGCATTGGTCTCCGCCATCAGCTCGGTTTCATCGAGCCCCATCGCGGCGAAGAAAAAACGGATACTGTGTACCGTTGCCTCGCCGACACCGATGATACCGATGTCCGGGCTCTCGATTACCCGAATGGTGTAATTCTTTCTGTCCCGGTTGAAATACCGATTCAGGTAAATTGCGGCCATCCAGCCGGCAGACCCGCCACCAATAATATTGATGACCTTCAACTGCTGTTCGCTCATAGTAAATTTATATTTTTTGCAGGCCGAAACGCCTGATTTTTTCGATCAGCTCCCGATGCGGAGGCAGTTGTCCGGACAACCGGCCAGATACATCGGCGATAAGCGCGCATTGCGTCTCCGCCACCCGACAATCCGTCAGATGTCGATCAATTGCGGCCAGGGAGGTTTCGTACTCCATGCCATAGAGCACGTACAGATAATTGGGCAGGTTGAAAATTTCCAGCTTGCTCGGGAAGTCGTACTCTGTGGGCGGCTGAAATCTCCAAAGTTGCAGCTTGTCCCGCAAAGCTTCCGGAATCGTCGCAGGATCCCGATTATCCAGCCAGAAATCGCTGTCGTCGCGACGGGAGATACAGTAGTGCAACTTGATAAATTCGATGACCCTGTCCCAGGTATAGCGCACATGCCGATTGAATTGCCGGGCAACCAGGTCCATGACACTGGTACGCGCGGGCAGGGTTTCCGCCAGCATTCTCGCCGTAGCGTCGTAGACGAGGATACCGGTCGCCTCCAGCGGTTCGACGAACCCCTGGGACAGCCCGATGGCAACACAGTTTTTGTGCCAGAACTGCTCGCGATAGCCCACCTTCATCGGGATGCGGCGCACATCGACGCGCTCGGCCTCGCTGCCCAGGTAATGGCGAAAAGTATCTTCCGCCCGCGCGTGATCGGTATGCGCGCTCGAATAGACATAACCGGTACCGCGCCGCGCCGGCAGGCCGATATCCCATGTCCAGCCACTCTCCTGCGCGGTAGCAATCGTAAAACTTGGTATTGGCGTATCCGGCGCTGTGTAGGGCACCTGGGCGGCCAGAGCGTAATCGGCGAAAAGCACGTCTCTCCGATCGATAAAGCCGACACCTAAAGCCTGGCCGAGCAGCAGCGACGAAAAGCCGGTGCAATCGACAAACAGGTCCGCTTCCACATCGCCATGGCGATCGGTAACCACCGCTTTGATTGCACCGTCTTCACCCAGGCGCGCTCGCTGCACATTGCCCAGCAGGTGTCGCACGCCGAGTTTCTCGACGGCGTGTCGGGTCAAGAGACGGGCGAATTTGGCTGCGTCCAGATGATAGGCGTAACTGGTGGCGCCTTCGAATTCGGGGTGGGTGATGTCCTTGGGCCCCAGCCCCCGATCGCAGATTCTTCCCTGCACCGACACGGCATCCGCATAGGATGAGCGCTTTTCCAGCTGGGACAGCCAGAACCGGGTGAGGTCCGCACAACGGTTGTCGGGATAGTCGAATACGTGGTGGTAGTAGTGACTTTCGCCACCACGGGGCGAATGAAGCCAGTCTACAAACTTGATGCTCTGCTTGAAGCTGGCATCGCACTCGCGGACAAAGTCCGTCTCGCTGATACCCAGGTGCTGCAGGGTTTGCCGAATGGCGGGGACAGTGCCCTCGCCGACGCCAATCGTCGGAATATCCTCCGACTCCAGCAGCGTAACGCGCACGCCATCGGCAGCGTTTGCCCGAAGCCTCTTGGCGAGATGGCACGCCGACAACCAGCCGGCGGTGCCTCCCCCCACTACCAGAACATGTTTTATCGCATCATCATGCTTATTGTTATCCATGATCTGTCAATGGACTGTATCGTCAGGCGCCCGCCTGCAGCTTGGCCAGTCTGGACAGCTGATGCAGTGAACCCAGTTGCGCGTACAGCGCCGGCAGGAAACCGCGCTTGCGGAAGTCTGCGAACTCTTCTTCGCTCAGCTCGTTGAGCTTCTTCTCATCGACGATGTAAAGGCCGCTCAGGTTGATTTTCTCTTCACCGGCATTGACCGATACGGACTGAGGAGTCAGAAGCTCTTTCTCTACCAGAACGTTCACGAAGGCTTTGGTCATCTGATCGCTTTCCAGGAAGTTGACCAGAGTCTCTTTCTTCGCCTTCAGGTAGTCGGACTCTTCCCCGCCCTCATTGAACAGGGCATTGCCCTCTTCTTCGCCAACCAGCGGGCTGTTCTCAATAATGCCGACCATCAGCTGCTCCTTGTTCTGACCTGCAGGAGCCAGCACAAAGGGATGATTGCGAATGGCTCCGGGCACGAACACGCCCTGCCACTTGTCGCCATCCACGAACAGGTTTTCACCCACTTTCAGCCCCATCAGGGCCACGGCCTGAAACTGGCCGGTCTCCGAATTCTTGACAAAAACGATCGGGTATTCCGCTCCCAACCTGGTGAATTCGTGCGCGGTAACCGGGACCATGTGGCTCTCTTTCACATGCTCGAAAGTACCCAGTTCACGCACTTTCAGCTTGCTGTGCACATTGCTTTGCAGGGGAACTACTTTGGGAGACTGCTTACTCGTCATACAACACCATCAAATTAGCTTGGTTATTTTGTTAGATGCCCGGCTAGTATATTTTTCATACGAAAAAAGGGAAGCATAAACTTCCCTTTTTCCGTTACCTCTTCGTTCCAAGCCGGACTTAGAACTTGGCGGAAACACCCAGATTCACGCGGCGAGCAGTTTCATACTCGAACAGCGGGAAGCCCTGTGCGAAACCGTTGGCATCGGCGAACTGGTTGTTACCTTTCTGCACAGCCTCTTCGGCCAGCAGGTTGTTCACGTCCAGCTTAACATCGATGTTGTCGGTCGCGTACCACACGGCGCTCAGATCCAGGCTGCCGAAGTCATCGTGCAGGCGGTTACCGTAGGAACCGGACTCACGAATCATGTACTCGCTGCGCCAGTTGTAGGCCAGACGCGCGGAGAACATATCGTTCTCGTAGTAACCGGTCAGGTTGTACACATTCTCAGAGCTGTCACTCAGGAACGGGTTGGCATCAGTGAAAGTGTCCTCGGCGGTGGAGGTGTCGGTCCAGGTGTAGTTGGCGATGGCACCGAAGCCGTTGCCAAAGTCCTGTTGGTAACCCAACTCGATACCAGTGATATCGGCACTCTCACCATTGTCCAGTTCCTGCACGGTCCAGCCGAGCGCGGCCTCGCTGGCGGGCAGATCATACGGGATCTCGCTCGCGCTGGCCTGGTACTCGCTAATGGTCACAAAGTTGGATACGTCTTTGTAGAAGACAGCACCGGACAGCAGGGAGCCCTCGGCAAAATACCACTCTACGCCGAGGTCAAACTGATTGGCGGTGTACGGCTGCAGGCCAACATTGCCGACTACCCAGACCTGGTTGTTATCGACACCATCGTTAGAGCCGAGCACGTTGGGGTTAACGTACATATCCACGTACTGCGGGCGCGCCATTACCTTGGCCGCCGAGGTGCGCAGGATCAGGTCCTCGGAGAGGTCGTAGGCCAGGTTAAAGCTCGGCAGCACCTCGGAGTAGCTGGCATCGGTCTTGGATTTCTGGCCGTCCAGATAGTAAACGGATGTGGCATCAGTGTTCACATAGCGCACACCGAAGTTACCGCGCACGCGATCACCGGCGTAAGTGGCCATAACGTAGAAGGCATTGTTGGTCTCGTCGATCTCACTGTAGGAGCCCAGATCTTCGACCTTGCCGGTGATGGAGGACTTGGCCCAGTCCTTCAGCGCGTCGTCGTCGAGTCTGACGATGTCGTAGCTACCGGAGCCCGCCTCGATGGTGCCGTCCAGGATATCGGCGGTAGCGATTTCCGGAACGAAGCTCGCGTCCTGCAGGAACTCAAAGCGCCGGCTGGTGGTGTTGTGATCCGCGGTCTTAATGCCGGTCTTGATGGAGTTGACCATGCCAAAAGCGACGTCGAACTCCAGGTCGGCCTGGAAGTAGCTCTCTTCGTCAGTCTTCGGCGTGGCATTGAAGTTGGCGCCGGTACCCATCAGCACAGTGTCCGGGATATAGCTGGACATATCGAAGCCCTGAGTATCCCAGGTCTGCTTGCCACCGGTGAAGTCATAGGTGCCGTCAATCAGCTGGCCGCCACTGCCGTCATCGAGAACCATTTCGAAGTCGGTACCACCTGTCGAAGTGGTTCGGCCCGCCTGGAAGCTCAACTCGTAGGACTCACCGGAGTAAGTCGCAGACAGATCGAACACGTCGGAGTTCATGGTCGCTTCGCGGGGACGCGCCTGCCAGTAGGCTGAATACAGCGGTCCTGCCGCCGGAACACCAACGCCATCGGAATTCACGCGACCCTGGTCGATCCACTGGCTAGTCTCCCCCAGGCCGCTCCAACACTGCGGGCTGTGCCCTTCTTCGCCCGGAGCCACCTGACCCCAACCACAGTCACCCTGGGTAAGCCACAGCGCGTAGTTGGTATTGTCCGCCTCCATCTGCATGTCGATTGCATTGAAAACGATGTCGAGGTTTTCCATCGGCTTGAACTGGAAAGTAGCATTGACGGCGGAGCGTTTGCGCTCCTGCTCGAAGGCAACCGGACCGGCGCCCCACTGCCAGAAAGCCTCGTTACCCTGACGCTGCAGCTGGCGCTCCTGGGATACGGCGGAGACCAGTACACCGAAGGTTTCGGCATCGTTCTTCCAGCTGGCGAGGCCGGAGAATTGCGGATCGGTGGAATCAGAGTCGGACTGCTGGGAAGCCTCTACAGAACCGTGCAGGGTCATGGCATCCAGATCGAGCGGCTTGCGCGTGTTGATGACGACGGTACCGCCGACGCCACCCTCGGCCAGATCGGCCTGCGAGCTCTTGTAGACTTCAATATCGCCCACCAGTTCAGACGGCAGCAGCTCGTAGTTGAAGCTGCGCTTCGCCGGCTCGAGCACGAACCAACCAGTAGAGGCAACGTTCTGACCGTTCAACGTGGTCAACGTCAGGTCATTACCTGCACCGCGAATGGATACGGCGGCACCTTCACCAAACTGGCGCTGAATGGTGACACCGGGAACGCGCTGCAGAGATTCTGCGACGTTCTTGTCCGGAAACTTGCCGATATCTTCGGCAGAGATCGCATCTACGATCGCGTAGGAGTCGCGTTTGGTGCTGAGGGCGTCCTGCAGAGAACCGCGAATACCTGTAACGGTAACCTCTTCGAGACCCTCTCCGCTGTTCTGGGCAACTGCCAGCGGAGCCACCAGGCCACCGGTCAGGACAGCCGCACTGATGGAGAGTGCGAGTTTGTTGCGCTTAAGCATCGATTTCCCCTTCCTTTTTTATTGATTTGAAAATCTGGTCAGAATTCTTTTGAGTTGTCGTACAAGGCTAACATCGTGTTGCAAAATGATAGCGTTGTCATTTCGTTTTTATGATAGCGCTGTCATTCCGCGATCGACAATACACAGAAAGAAAATAAAAAGCTACTGCTGGGAACGCGATTTAACCCGATATCCGTCTAAATCCAACGCAATTAACGCCATCTGTCGTTTATTCGAATAAAAAATTCAATTGAAACAATGAGTTAGAGAATTTGCCGGCGTTATTGGCCGCAGGTGCCATATAGTCAGGAATGACCGCTCCAGCCGGAAATCAGCATTTGCGCCGCGCTCAATTATTGAGCGTGCCGAGTGGCAATTTAATTGAAGGAAGGGTTAGGAGTATTCACTCCGCCCTGACCAAATAATGCGGGCGGAGCGAACTGTCTAAAAATTACTCAATTTCTTTGATGCGCATGGAGCTGGTATGACCGCCGACGTTAAGCCGCTCACCCTGGGTAATGAGAATGCGCTGGCCCTTTTGCAGGTCCAGGCGGGAGCCGAGCACCTCGATGATCGATTCGGTCAGGTGGCCCAGGGGCACCGAGGCCGGATCGAACGCCACCGGCTCCACGCCGCGCAGTAGCACCAGCTGGCGCGCCACGGCCGGGTGCCGGGTCAGGGCATAGATCGGCAGTTGCGTGGTGGCTCGAGACATAATGCGCGGGGTGCGGCCGGATTCCGTCAGCGCCGCCACCGCGCACAGGTTCTCCACCCGCGCGGCCACGTCGATCGCCGCCTGGGCGATCACGGTGTCGATGCGGTCGGAGGCGCTCTGGTTCGCGGCCGGGCGCGGCACGCTGCCGAGATACTGCTCGGCGCCGACGATCACTTCGCTCATCGACTCGACCGCCGCTACGGGAAAGTCCCCGGCCGCGGTTTCCGCCGACAGCATGACCGCGTCAGTGCCATCGAGCACTGCGTTGGCCACATCCATGACTTCCGCTCGGGTCGGCGTGGGGCTGGTGATCATCGACTCCATCATCTGCGTCGCGGTGATCACGCCGCGGTTCAGCGCGTTGGCGCGGTTGATCAGTTTCTTCTGCACGCCGATCAGCGCCGGGTCACCGATCTCCACGCCCAGGTCGCCGCGCGCCACCATGATGGCATCGGAGGCGAGGATAAGGTTGTCCATCTGCTCGTCGTCGGCAACGGCCTCGGCCCGCTCGACCTTGGCGACGATGGCCGCCTGGCTGCCCGCCTCCTGCATCGCGCGGCGCGCGGTCTCCAGGTCTTCCGCGCAGCGCGGAAAGCTGACCGCAAGGAAATCCACTTCCAGCTCGGCCGCCAGCACAATGTCGCGATAATCTTTTTCCGTCAGTGCCGGCGCCGACAGGCCGCCACCGAGCAGGTTGATGCCCTTGTTGTTGGACAGTTTGCCGCCCTGCAGTACGCGGCAGTAGAGCTTGCGCGGCGTGGTGCCGGTGACCTCGAGGCGAATCTTGCCGTCGTCCAGCAGCAGAATATTGCCCGCATTGCAGTCACTGATCAGGCTCGGATAGTCGACCCCGACGCGGTGCTGGTCGCCGCCTTCCGGCGGGCAGTCCAGGTCCAGCGCGAATTCGCTGTTGTTCTCCAGCCAGATACTGCCCTCGGAAAAGCGCGCAATGCGGATTTTCGGCCCCTGCAGATCGCCCAGTACCGCGACCATTTTGCCCTGGGTGGCGGCGGCGCGGCGCACTTCCTCGACTCGGCGGCGGTGGTCATCGGCAGAGCCGTGGGAAAAGTTCAGGCGCACGATATTGACGCCGGCGCGGATCATTTCCTCGATAACGCGAGGCTTGTCGGTGCCCGGGCCAAGCGTGGCGACAATTTTGGTATGGCGAATCATAGAGTCCAGCTGGAATTTATTCTGAGAAGATTTAAGTGAACCGCCCGCACCAAATGGCGAGGGCGGCGAGAACAGGAAAGATTAGGCAGTCTCTGCGACGACCCGATTGAGCTGTAACGCTTCCGCCATGGCGAGGCTCGTGTCCAGCATGCGGTGGGAGAAGCCCCACTCGTTGTCGTACCAGGCCATCACCTTGACCAGATTGCCGTTTACACGGGTGTGGTTGGCGTCGAAGTGGCTGGACGCAGTGGTGTGGTTGAAGTCCACGGATACCAGTGGCTGGTCGCAGTAAGTCAGTACGCCGCTGGCTTCGGCCGCCTCCTGCATGATGCGATTGACCTCTTCCGCACTGGTCTCACGGCTGGCGATAAACTGGCAGTCCACCAGGGACACATTGCTCACCGGCACGCGCACCGCCATGCCATCCAGCTTGCCTTTCAGTTCCGGCAACACCAGGCCAACGGCCGCTGCGGCGCCGGTCTTGGTGGGGATCATATTGTCGGCGGCGGCGCGGGCGCGGTAGATATCTGCGTGCACCGCGTCCTGGGTATTCTGGTCGTTGGTGTAGGCATGCACCGTGGTCATGAAGCCGCGCTCGATGCCCAGCGCGCGGTGCAGGGCCTTGGCGACCGGCGCCAGGCAGTTGGTGGTACAGGAGGCGTTGGAAACGACCTTGTGATCCGCCGTCAGTTTGTCATCATTCACGCCGTAGACGACGGTCAGATCCGCATCCTTGGAGGGCGCACTGATCAGCACCGCCTTGGCGCCTGCGGCGATGTGCGCCGAGGCCGACGCCTTGTCGGTAAAGCGGCCGGTACACTCCAGCACCAGGTCGACGTCCAGCTCGCGCCACGGCAGCTTCGCCGGGTCGCGCTCCTGGCAAACCTGCACGCGATCGCCGCCGATCAGCAGCGCATCGCCGTCTACCTTCACCTCGGTATTGAAGCGACCGTGAATGGTATCGAAGCGGGTCAGGTGCGCATTGGACTCCACCGGTGCCAGGTCGTTGATCGCAACCAGCTGGATGCGATCGCCGTAGCCGGACTCATAGATCGCGCGGGTGACATTGCGGCCGATGCGGCCGTAGCCATTGATGGCAATTTTAATTTTCATCTCGCTATACCCTCATTATTTGAATCTGATCATTCCCTTCAGCCTCACCGGTTAGCCGCTGTGGCCACCCCGGCGGAGCGTCTGTTTATTTCAACGCGGACGCCTCTTTCGACAGGCGGGTGATCTCGGCCCAGTTTTTGTCGCGCACCAAACCGGCAGTGGCCATCCAGGAACCGCCCACGCAGACAACGTTAGGCAGCGCCAGATAGTCGGCCGCATTGCCCGGGCCGATGCCGCCGGTCGGACAGAACTTCACCTGAGCCAGGGGGCCGCCGATGGACTTCAGCATCGGCACGCCGCCCGCGGCCTGCGCCGGGAAAAACTTCTGGTAGCGATAGCCGCGCTCCAGCAGGCGCATGACTTCGGACGGGTTGGCCGCGCCGGGGAGCAGCGGTACATCGCTGCCTTCCGCCGCGTCCAGCAGCAGCTCCGTCGAACCGGGGCTCACCAGGAAACTGGCCCCGGCATCCACGGAGCGGCGCAGGTCGTCACCACTCAGCACTGTGCCGGTGCCCACATGAGCGTCCGGCAGATGTTTCGCAATCTGCTCGACAGCCCCCAGCGCCGCCTCGGTGCGCAGGGTGATTTCGAGTACATTCAGGCCACCTTCCACCAACGCCTCGGCGAGCGGCAGCGCGTCTTCGACTTTTTCAATGACCAGCACCGGTACCACTCCGGCCTGTTCCAGTACTTCGGCGAGATTCTTTTGCATCTTTAAATTCCAGCTTCCATTTCAGTGGTGCGCACGGCGCACCCTACGATCGACCCTGCGGGGTGCGCCGCGCGCACCATCGAGCTCGCTTCAGGGCGCCCAGTAAACGGTGACCGCTTTCAATCCCTGTTTGAGAATGCTGCGCACCGGCATTTCCAGCTCGTCGCTGCCGAGCAGCGCCTCGCGGTACACTTTCAGCTTCTCGTCGCCGGTGATTAGCAGCTTGATATCCCGCGCCTGCAGGATGCCCGCCAACGTCAGGGTCATGCGCTCGGTGTGACTGCCGGTGACGGCACTCTGCTTTGCGGTGATTGCACTGCACAGTTTCGCGCTATTCGGATCCAGCGCCGCCTGCAGGCCCTCGGCGTGGGGAAACAGGGAGGCGGTGTGTCCGTCACTGCCCATGCCGAGTACGCAGACGTCGAAGGGCCGCGGCAATTCACCGTAGGCGCGCTCGCAATCTGCCTCAGCCTCCGCGGCGGTGGCGTGCGGCGTTTTCATGCCGAGAAACGGCGCCTCGGCGGCGCAGTTCTGCAACAGGCAGCTCTCGATAAACGCCTGATTGCTGCCACTCGCGGTCCTTTCCACCCAGCGTTCATCGACCAGGGCGACAGCTATCTGCGACCAGGGCAGCGGGCGCCTGGAGAGTTCGCGGTAAACCGGCTCGGGCGTGCTGCCGCCGGAGACGAGGAAACTCGCCTGCCCGCGCTCCTTGATGCCTTTTTGCAGGTCACAGGCACAGTCGTGGGCCAGTGCCTGCACCAGGCGTTCGCGATCGGAATAAAATTTTTCTTCGACCATGCTATTTTCGACTCGGCATTGAGCAGGTGTTTAATGTGCGTTGAACCAGTGGCGACCGTCGCGGGTCAGCAGCTCGTTGGCGGCTTGCGGCCCCCAGCTGCCGGCGCGATAGAGATGCGGCTGGTTATTGGTCTCGCGCCAGTAATCGACGATCGGATCCACCCAGGCCCAGGCCGCGGCCACTTCGTCGCGGTGGATAAACAGCGCGGAGTTGTTGGCCGCGGCATCCAGCATCAGCCGCTTGTAGGCGTCGCTGCGGAAACTGTCGTAGGTATCCGACAGAGTCAGGTTCAGCTCGGCCGGCTGCAGCTCGGTGGTCAGGCTGTCCATCTTCTTCGCCATCAGCACCAGCTTGATGCTCTCTTCCGGCTGCAGGCGGATCACCAGGCGGTTGGGACTGATTTCACCGGCCGACTCGTCGTACACGCGGTGGGAGACCTTCTTGTACTGGATCACAATCTCCGCACAGCGCTTTTCCATGCGCTTGCCGGTGCGCAGATAAAAGGGCACACCGGCCCAGCGCCAGTTATCGATATGTGCGCGTATCGCCACGAAAGTCTCCGTGCTGCTGCCGGCCGCTTCCAGCTCTTCCAGATAGCCGGGCACCAGCTGCGTGCCCAGACCGCCGGCGACGTACTGACCGCGGACAACATTCTTGTCCACCGCGTCACCCACCAGTGGGCGCAATGCCTCCAGTACCTTGATTTTCTCGGCGCGGATATTTTTCGCGGTCATCTTGTTGGGGGATTCCATCGCGATCAGGCACAGCAGCTGCAGCAGGTGGTTCTGCACCATATCGCGCAGTGCGCCGGTCTCGTCATAGAAGCCCGCCCGGCCCTCCAGGCCGACGGTTTCCGAGATGCTGATCTGGATATGGTCGATGGTTGTGGCATCCCACAGATGCTCGAACAGCACATTGCTGAATCGCAGTGCCAGCAGGTTCTGGACCGTCTCCTTGCCGAGATAGTGGTCGATGCGGAAGATGTCCTCTTCCGGGAAGTAGCTGGCGATCTTGCTGTTGATTTCGTCGGAGGTCTGCGCGTTGTAACCGAGCGGTTTTTCCACCACCACGCGGGAGCGCTCGTTAATCAGTCCTTTCAGCGACAGGTTCTCGCAGCAGGGGCCGAACACCCCCGGCGGTATGGCCAGATAGAAGATACGCCCGCGCCCGTCATCGCCGCCGAGAATATCCGCCAGCTGGTCCCACTGCTCATCCGGCACGGCAATGTCCAGCGCCACTGGGCGCAGCAGCTGGCTGAATTCCTGCCACAGGGACTCGCTGTATTCGCCATCGCGCAGGTGCTTTTTCAAGGCATCCCGGGCGGTGTTCAGGTATTGATCCACGTCGCCCTGGCGTCGGCACACCGGCAGGATCCGAGAACCTTCGACGAGGCTGCCTTCCATGTGGGCGCGGTAAAGGGCCGGAATCAGCTTGCGCAGTGCCAGGTCGCCGCCACCGCCAAACAACACCATATCAAAAGGATTTGTCATAAATTTTTGCTCTGATTTTTCCATTTCCCGGCGCCCCTCGGCGGTCCGCACCGCAAAAATTAATAGAGAATGCTGGCGCCGCTCTCCGCGCCGCTGGCGATTGCGCGCATATTGGTAAACAGCTCGCGCCCCATGCCCCTGGCGCTCTCGGACAGATCGCACTGCGCCGGCTCCCGTGCCGCCAGTTCAGCATCGTCCACATGCACCTTCAGCACACCCGCCTCGCAGTCCAGTTCGATCAGGTCCCCGTCGCGCACCCTGGCGATGGGGCCGCCCTCGACCGCTTCCGGCGACATATGGATAGCCGCGGGCACCTTGCCGGACGCGCCGGACATGCGCCCGTCGGTCACCAGCGCCACCTTGAAGCCGCGATCCTGCAGCACACCCAGGGTCGGGGTCAGCTTGTGCAGCTCCGGCATACCGTTGGCGCGTGGCCCCTGGAAGCGCACCACGGCGACAAAGTCTTTTTCCAGTTCGCCGGCCTTGAAGCGCGCCAGCAGCTCGTCCTGATCGTTCAGCACGACGGCCGGCGCGGTGACCTTGAGATGATCGGATTTCAGCGCCGATACCTTGATTACGCTGCGGCCCAGATTGCCCTCCAGCAGCTGCAGGCCGCCGTGGTGCGAGAAGGGATCGCTCACCGGGCGGATAACATCCGGATCGCCGCTTTCCGCCGGTGTCGGGCGCCAAACCACAGCGCTCTTGTCTTCGTTCAGGAACGGATCCTGGCAGTAGGCCTCCATACCGGAATGCCCCAGTACCGTGTGCACGTCGTCGTGCAGCAGGCCGGCGCCGAGCAATTCGCGAATCAGGAACTGCATACCCCCGGCGGCGGCAAAGTGGTTGATATCGGCGGTGCCGTTCGGGTACACGTGACAGAGCAGCGGTACGACTTCCGACAGTTCCGCCATGTCCTGCCAGGTGAGCTGGATTCCGGCGGCGCGCGCCATGGCCACCAGGTGCAGCGTGTGGTTGGTGGAACCGCCCGTGGCGAGCAGGCCGACGATGCCGTTGACGAAGGTCTGCTCGGTCAGGATCTTGGCAATGGGCGTGTGCTGGCTGGGCTCGGTGATCTGCACCAGCTGCTTCACCGCGGCCTCGTTCAGCGCCGTGCGCAGCTCGGTGCCGGGATTGACGAAAGAACTGCCCGGCAGCTGCAGCCCCATGATTTCCACCAGCATCTGGTTGCTGTTGGCGGTGCCGTAGAAGGTGCAGGTGCCCGGGCTGTGATAGGAAGCGCTCTCCGCTTCCAGCAGTTCCTTGCGGCCCACCTTGCCCTCGGCATACAGCTGCCGCACCCGCACTTTTTCCGCATTGGAAAGACCGGTGGGCATTGGACCCGCCGGTACGAAGATTGCCGGCAGGTGGCCGAAGGCCAGGGCGCCGATCACCAGGCCCGGGACAATTTTGTCGCAGATGCCGAGGAACATGCTGCCCTCGAAGACATCGTGGGACAGGGAGATCGCCGTGGACATCGCGATCACGTCGCGGGAAAACAGGCTCAGCTCCATACCGGCGCGGCCCTGGGTCACGCCGTCGCACATGGCCGGCACGCCGCCGGCGACCTGGGCGGTGGCGCCATTGCGCGCGGCCGCTTCTTTCAGCAGCTGCGGATAGGTGCCGTAGGGCTGGTGTGCCGACAGCATGTCGTTGTAGGCGGTCACTATCGCCAGATTGGGGCCGCGCCCGGAGGCGATCAAGTTCTTGTCCTCATCGGAGGAAGCGGCGATGGCGTGCGCCAGGTTGCCGCAGGACAGGCGGCCGCTGGCGCGGCCTTCGAAATGCGACTTGTCCACCTGCGCTAGGTATTGCGCGCGAGTCTCCTCGCTGCGCTCGATGATCCGATCGGTAACTGCTTGAACCTTGCTGTGTACCATAACCTTTCCGTATTCCTGCTTTTGCTGCGCTAACCGCAGTCAATCCTCTAGCCGGCAAACTCCAGCGCCGCGGCGCCGGCGGTCACCCGCTGGTAATAGTTGATCAGCCCCGCCGTGGAAGCGTCCTGGCCGCTTGCATCGCCACTTGTCAGTTTCGGTTGTAGTGCCGCGGCCAGCCCTTTACCCAGTTCCACGCCCCACTGATCAAAAGAATAAATTTGCAGTATCACGCCCTGAGCAAATATTTTGTGCTCGTACAGCGCAATCAGTGCGCCCAGCGAGTGCGGGTCGAGCTTGCGCAACAGGATGGTGTTGCTGGGCCTGTTGCCGCGGTGCACCTTGTAGGGTGCCAGCTTTTCAATTTCGTCCACCGCCAATCCCTTCGCGGCCAGCTCTGTTTCCACCTGCTCCCGGCCGACCCCGTTCATCAGGGCCTGGCTCTGGGCGAGCATATTGGCCAACAGGATTTCGTGATGTCCCGGCAGCGCATGCCCGGGGGTGGCACTGCCGATAAAATCCGCCGGCACCACTTCGGGGCTCTGGTGCAAATACTGGTAAAACGCGTGCTGGCCATTGATGCCGAGCATGCCCCATATTAGTGGGCCGGTTGCGTAATCCGCCTCCTCCCCTGCCCTGGTAGTAGATTTGCCGTTGCTCTCCATCTCCGCCTGCTGCAGATACGCCGGCAACATATGCAGCGCCTGCTCGTAGGGCAGAATGGCGTGCGCCGGATAACCCATGAAGGTGCAGTACCAGAGACTCACCAGCGCCATCAGTACCGGCGCATTCCCCTCCAGCGGCGTCTCGCGGAAATGCCTGTCCATGCTGGCCGCTCCGTCGAGCAGCGCGCGAAAATTGTCGAAGCCAACTGCAATGGCGATGGGCAGCCCGATCGCCGACCAAAGGGAAAAACGACCACCGACCCAGTCCCAGAAGCGGAAAATGCGCTGCGGCGCCATGCCGAACTCGATCGCCCTTTCCGGCTTGGCTGTCACCGCAACAAAATGTTGCCGCAGCAATTCAGCCCGGGGCGCCAGATCGCCAAACCAGCGCAGCGCACTGCGCGCATTGGTCACGGTCTCGGTGGTGGTGAAGGTTTTCGACGACACCACAAACAGCGTGGTTTCGACATCCAGTGTCGCCAGGGTGTCAGCCAGCTGGGCACCGTCCACATTGGAAACGAAATGCACTCGCACATCGTCGCGCCGATAGGCCCGCAGCGCCTCGATCGCCATCGCGGGGCCGAGATGGGAACCACCGACCCCCAGATTGACCACATCGGTAATGCGCCGGCCGGTGCAGCCCGTCACGGCGCCATTATGTAGTAAATTTACAAACTCTTTCAAGCGCCCCAGCTCAGCGGCCGCCTGGGCATCCACCGAATCGCCGTCCAGAACTACGGGTTGCGGCAGGCCGCCGCGCAGCGCCGCATGCAGAACCGGGCGCCCTTCGGTGCAATTTATCGGCGCACCGGACAGCATGGCATCACGCCAGCCCTCGAGATCCGCATCGCGCGCGAGCTGTAACAAATTTACAAAAACCTCATCGTCGATCAGGTTCTTGGAGAAATCGAACAGGAATTCCGGCAGCTCGACGGAAAAGCGCGCCGCTCGCGCCGGATCCTCCGCGAAGAGTTCGCGCAGGTGGCGGCCCTGCATCCTGCAGGCCAGAGAATTGAGTCGCTGCCAGCTGGGAAACTGGGTGATATCCATCAGAAAGCCCCCTTGTTTGTCGGTGCCGGCGACAGAATTCGGGCACCGGTTATTGTTCTTGTAACTCTGCCCTGCCGATCCATGCCGACAAATGACAGCGTTGTCATAATGACATGAGGCTCCCATATCATGAAAACGCTGTCAATTTGAATTGTAGTAAATTTCCAAAAACCGGCCGGCAATCGCAAGAAAGAGCGGCAGCCAAAGAACTACCCGGGAAATATGCCGACATTTGCTGATAGACTGCGGCATTCGGCCGCCAGGAGCTCCGCGCCGCCCCTCCCGACGCCTGAGGGCCGGCTGCGACCGAGGCATTTACAATAAGGACAAGCGCCCCCGATGAAAGTCACCATCAACGATGTCGCCGCGCAGGCCGGCGTCTCGATCAAAACCGTTTCCCGGGTTATCAACAACGAACCCTCCGTGCGCCCCGCCACACGGAAGAAAGTCATGGAGGCTGTGGAGGCACTCAACTACCAGCCCAACCTGGCCGCGCGCAACCTGGCCGGCAGCCGCTCCTACACCATCGCCTTTATCTACGACAACCCGAATGCCTACTATGTGATCGACATGCAGAACGGCATACTCGAGGCCTGCAAGGCGCGCGGCTATGAGCTGCTGATTCACCCCAGCAACTCCAAGTCCGCAACGGTGCACGACGAGCTGCGCAACCTGGTCGAGCACTCCAAAGTCGCCGGGCTGGTGCTGACGCCGCCCTTTTCCGAAACCCAGACGGTGATTGAAACGGTCAAGTCCCTGAACGTGGACTATGTGCGAATCGTCTCCGCCGCCGCGGCGCACGACGACGAAGAGAACTGCATCCAGGTGGACGACAGCGCGGCGGCCTACGATATTACCCGGCACCTGCTGCAGCTCGGTCACAAGCGTATCGGCTTCCTCTGCGGCGGCGAGGAACACGTCTCCACCCACGGCCGCCTGGACGGCTATCGCCGCGCGATGGCGGATGCCGGCCTGCCGATCGAAGAAGACCTGATCCTGAAAGGCGAATATTCGTTTGATTCCGGCGTCACCGGCGCCAAGACGCTGCTGCAGTCAGCCAATCCGCCCACGGCGATTTTCGCCAGTAACGACGAGATGGCAGCCGGTGCGCTCTTCGCCGCGCGGTTGATGCATATCGAGATTCCGGAACAGCTCTCCATCGTCGGTTTCGAGGACAGCCCCTTCTCGCGGCAGACCTGGCCCAAACTGACCACCGCTCACCAGCCCAACAACGAGATCGCCAAATGTGCAGCGGCACTGGTCCTGAGCAAGGCGCGCAGCAAAGGGGCGACCGAGAACGGCAAAGCCCACAAAGAGGCGGGGATCGTGCGGGAGTTCACGCCAGAGCTGGTGGTACGGGATTCCAGCGGGCCAGCGCCGGAATAAGCGCGGGGTTCTTCTGAAGTAACCGCAGCGGCCGCAATGGCGGCCATTCAGCAATCTAAAAAAAAGAGCCCTCACTAGGAGGGCAAGATGACGAGAACCAAAGAGAAAAACAACAGAAAGAAAAATGACAAGTAAAGTGTGCTACTTCCAGCTGCGCAGCTTGTGCCCCTTGAGCGCGTAGAAGAGGATAAACAGATAGGCGGGAATCGCGATCAGGTAAGCGAGCTGGCCGTCACCGGTATCCGCGAAGTGTCCGTACAGTGGCGGCATGACCGCAGCACCGGAAATCCCCATAATCAAAAGAGCCGAGCCTTTAGACGTAAATTTGCCCAGCCCCTCCAGCGCAAGCGGCCAGATCGCCGGCCAGCACATGGCGTTGGCAAAACCCAGTAGCGCAACAAAGAACACGGCGTTCGGCACTTCCGGCAAGCCGAACTGGGACAGGGTCGCGGCAGACAGCGCTGCACTTTCCATAGAGCCAGTCATTACCAATGCGGTGAAGACAAGCCCCAGCACGGCGGAGATCATCAGTGCGGTCTGCTGGCTGATAAAGCGCGGAATCGCAATGGTGCCGTAAATGTAGCCGAGCACCATAAAGATCATCGTGTAGGAAGTCAGTACCGCGGCCTCGGCAGTATCCATACCCGCCTGCCTACCCAGCAGGCCGATGGCATCGCCGGCAATGACCTCTACACCGACATAAAAGAACAGAGCTACCGAGCCGAGAATCAGCTGCGGAAATTTCATCAGTCCGGCCAGAGTCACCTCGGCATTCTCCTGGCCAGCCACTGCTTCATCTTCAATATCGGGCAGCGGGGCAAACGTCATCGCCACCGCCAGAATCACCGCCAGAATCGCCATGCCAATATAGGGGCTGACCAGCTGGCCCGCCAGCTCGTCCAGCTTGGCATCCTTGGCGGTGGCAGAGAGTGCCGACAGCTCGGCATCAGAAATTCCGGTAATGCCACCCAGCACCAGTGCAGCGAATACCAGCGGCGCCACAATACCGGCGCCCTTGTTCAACAGGCCCATGATGCAGATACGCACCGCAGCGGTATCCGGGGAACCAACCCTGACGATATAGGGATTGGATGCGGTCTGCAGAATTGTCAGGCCCGATCCGACCACGAACTGGGCAAGCAGGAAAACACCAAAGATGCGACTGTAGGCGGCAGGAATAAAAATCAGCGCTCCCACTCCAACAAGTGCCAAGCCCAGCGCCATACCGTTTTTGTACCCGGTGCGCTCGATGATCGCCGCCATCGGCAGGGCCATCACGGTATAGGCAATATAGAAAGCAGAAGCGACCAACATGGCCTGGAAGGCAGTCAGATCACAAATAGTCTGCAGGAACGGAATCAGGGCGCCGTTCAGCCAGGTTACAAAGCCGAAGATAAAGAACAGCATGCCGATGATCGCCATCGGCAGCAGGCTGCTTCTCGACTCATGTTGAGTTGCAATTGCGGTATCCATAGGAGCACCTTTTTATCGTTATGATGATTTGCGAAAGTTACTTTTGCCTTAGCTGCGAAAAGACTTCCCTGCCACCTATCCAGGTTTTCGTAACCTGTAATTTCTCGTCCAACAAAATTAAATCCGCGGGAGAACCGGCTTCGATCTTCCCGGCCCGCGCACCCAGAAACTGTGCCGGGTACAGGCTCGCCATGCGCAGCGCCTCTTCGAGCGCTACACCGCACCAGTCGCGCATATTGCGCACGGCGCTGATCATATCCAGATGGGAGCCTGCAAGCTCGCCGGTGGTCGAAGTCAGCTTGTCGCCCTCGCGGGTAACCACCCGATCGAACAGCGGAAAGCTGGTTTCGTCGCAGCCCACCAGCGACATCGCATCGGTGACCAGCATGATCTTGCCGCGCGGCTTGGCCTTCAGGGCCAGCAGCATCGCTTCCGCGCAAACGTGATGACCGTCGGCGATCAGACCGCACCAGGCGTCATCGCTGATCAGCGCCGTCCCCACCATACCCGGCTCGCGGGACTGTAGCGGCGACATGGCGTTGTACAAATGGGTAAAGCCCGTGGCGCCGGCGGCGACCGCCGCAGCGGCGGTTGCGCCGTCCGCATTGGAGTGGCCGAGGCAGACCTTTACGCCGAGAGACACCAGCTTGCGGATATCCTCGACCGCGACATTCTCCGGCGCCAGGGTCACCACCTTGATACCCAGGTCCTCGCGGGCGTAGATGGCGAACTCCTCGTCGCTCAGCGGGCGAATAAATTTTTCCTCGTGCGTACCCTTCTTCGGCCCGCTTAAGTGCGGCCCCTCGAAGTGTACGCCGATCACGCCGGGCACTCCCTCGCTCAATGCCGCGCTGACGGCATCCGCGGCCCGCTGCATGACATCCACGCGGTCGGTGATCAGCGTGGGCGCAAAACCGGTAGTGCCGAATCGCGCGTGGGCGGCACTCATCCTGCCCAGTGCATTAACACTGGGATCGTTGTTAAACAGCGCACCACCGCCACCGTTGACCTGCACATCCACCAGGCCAGGCGCCAGCAGGCCGCGCAGACGTTCGGCGTCAGCCGGCGCCTCGCCGTCTAGCGACTCGATCAGGCCGTCGTCGCCGATCGCCAGCGGAACATCGCGGCGAATCTGTTCGCCGTCGAAAAGTTGCTCTGCGATCAGTGTGCGCACCACGATGTTCTCCACCTCTCTCTGACCCACCGCTCTCTGGCCCAACCGGTTCAGACGGTTTGGGTAACTTTCTTCAGGCCGGCCGGCTCGTCCGGATTGATACCGCGGCTGACCGCCACATGGGCGACGTCGATATAAAAGCGCTGCAGCAGCGCCAGCGGCGCGACACGCGGGTGAACGCCCTTACTGGGAACGTGCAGGTTTACCAGGGTGCCGCCGCGGCGGATGATATCCGCGATCTGCTCGCTGTGCGCCTGAAAAGATTCGTCCTCGATCGGCACATTGACCACCGTGAGTTTCTGTTCCACCAGGGTCACCGGGCCGTGCAGGAACTCGGCACTGGAGAAGGACTCGGCGTGGATATTGCAGACTTCCTTTAGTTTCAGCGCCAGCTCACGGGTGATGCCGTAACCGGGACCGCGGCCGAGCACCACCAGGTTCTTCACGTTGGCCAGGTCTTCCGGGCGCAGCTGGATCTCGGACTCAATCGCCTCGCTCAGGGTCTGCGGCAGCGCATCGACCGCGTCGAGCAATTCCCGATTCTCGGTCCAGTTGGCCACCAGTTGCAGTACCGCAGACAGGGTGGCGAGATAACTCTTGGTGGCCGCGACCGCCTTTTCCGGACCGGCTTTCAGGGGCACCATCAGGTCGACGATGTCGCCGATGGGCGCACTTTCATCGTTAACCAGCGCCACCGTATAGGCACCCGCCTCTTTCGCCATTCTGGCCTGGGCGAGAATATCCGGGCTGCGGCCGGACTGCGAGATCACCAGCACCAGCGCACCCTCGAGCTTCAGCTTGCGGCCGTAGACGCTGGACACGGATGGCGCCGCGGCGAACGTGGGCGTGCCGGTTTCAATTTCAATCAGATACTTGGCAAATACACCGGCGTGGTCGGAAGAGCCGCGCCCGACAATCATGACGAACCTGGGCGGCTCGCGCCGCAGCCGCTCGCCCAGCTGGGCCATAGTGGCTGCATTGCTCTGCAGTTGCTCGGCGATACGCGCAGGCGCCTCGCGGGCCTCGGATTCCATGATGGTAGTGGCCATACCGCTATTTACCTGTATTGCCTTAGCGGGCGTTGTTGCAGTCATAAAATCTCGGTTTCCATTATCCAAACAGGGCGTTAGTGCCGGCTTCCGGAGCGGCGTCCTCAATCTCGCCCGCCTCTCTCGCCAGGGATTGCTGGGCGAAGTAGACACAGCCAATCTCCGGTGCATCCAGCGGCTCTGCCAACTGCTCCACAACATGGGGGGCCAGCCAGGGACGCAGGCGCGGCGCCAGGCCGCCAATCATCGTCAGGCGCGGCGGATGCAGCTCCAGCAATTTGTCGGCCAGGTCACTGATATAGGAGGCGCCGTCCCGCACTATGGCCACCGCCACCGGATCGCCGGCCTCGGCACACTCGATCACCTGCACCGCCAGGCGCGCGTAGTGGCTGGAGGATTTGCCGCCGATCTTTTCGAACACCTCGTTGGCATCCTGTGCATCGAGCGCCTTCAGCAGTTCACCCTTCAGCCGCGAATCCTCGGCAAGGCCGTCCAGGGCCATCAGCAGGTATTTGACCGCCTCCATTCCCATCCACGCACCGCTGCCCTTGTCGCCGTGCGGAAAGCCATGGCCGCCGATCAGCTTGCTGCGACCGTTGACCCAGGAATATCCGACGGAACCGGTGCCGGCAATGATCACAGCGCCGTCGCCGCCGCGGTGGGCACCGAGGCAGGCTGAGTGCTGGTCGGTAGTGAGATACATTTTCTTGAAGGGGTGGGCCCAGGAGGCCATCTCGTTGTACAGCCGCGGCATATTGACGCCGGCCAGGCCGACACCCGCCACCAGCTTGCCGAGGGTCTCCGGCGGCAACTTGGCGTCCGCCAGCGCGAGTGCCGCGGAGCGCACGATGGAATCGATGGTCTGGGCATAGCCGTGCAGCGGATTGGCAGGTCCGGCGACACCGGTACCGAGGACACGATTGTGCGCATCCACTATAGAGGCGCGGCACTTGCTGCCGCCGCCGTCGATACCAATGAAAAGTGTGTCCCTGTCTCTCAAAGCAACCATCTGTCCCGGCCTCTAAGATTTTGTATTGTTATGTGTCTTTGCCGGGCTTCCCAATGCATTTCCCCGGGAAGCCGGCCGACGCACTGAGGGCGCCAGTGCCAATCCGCTAATAGTAGAGATACTACACAAGAAATGACAGCGTTGTCATGCCATTTCCAATAAAAACCCAATCAAAAGCGTGTTCACCACCTCGATCGATCAATAAATAAACGCAACTTCTTTGGGGTGCCGGACAGTATAAGAGGCTCTGGTCGATCTCGCCCACAGCATCCCGGCAAACACCCTTGCCGCGCGGCGCTCCGCGGATTGTCGCCCACCACCGCTTCTCGGTCGAGAAACTGCGAACCAGCTAACACCCGTTTGCAATAATCGCGTCACACATTTCTGCGATAAAGCACCCGCCTGGAATGACGCCCTCTTCACAGTCGGCGCCTCCCGCACCACGCGAATACGCTGCCCGCGAGCCACCGCAACCCGCAGCCTGGGGCACTCATATAACGACAACGGCGGGATTCGCTCCAAACATATTCTAACAAGGAAGCAAACGAGAGGTTATCTAATGGGGGGCTTGTTCACGCGCGCCGCGATCGCGGCGCTTCTATGCTGCCAGTTCTTTGCCGCACCGTCTGTGGCCGCAGAATCCCAGACCCTGTTCCGCCTCACCGGCTCCAACACGGTCGGCGCCGAACTGGCGCCGCTGCTGGTAAAGGGGTACCTGCGCAGCCTGAATGCCAGCAATATTGAGCAGCGCAGTGCCGGTGAGCGCCACTGGATCAGCGCCACTCTGGAAGGCCGCACTGTAGTGGTGCCCATAATCGCGCTCGGCAGCAGCACCGGCTTCAAGGCCCTGAACAGTGACGACGCCGATATCGGCATGGCCTCGCGCAAGATCAAGCAGAAGGAAGTGGAAATGCTGGCGCGCTTCGGCAATCTCGCCAGCGCCGACGCGGAGCACGTCATCGGTCTGGACGCGCTGGTCATCGCGGTTCACCCGAGCAACCCGGTCAGCCAGCTCAATCTGGCGCAACTCAGACAGATATACAGCGGCGAAATCCGGAACTGGGCCGAGCTCGGCGGTGCCGATTTGCCGATTCGTCCCCTGCACCGGGATATCGAATCCGGCACCCGGGCAACCTTTGACGAAGAGGTCTTCGGCGGCAGCCGCCCCGCGGCCCGCGGCGTCTACGAGGTGTCTGGCAATGCCGAGACGCATCAATTGGTACAGCGACAGGCCGGCGCCATTGGCTACCTGCCGTTCGCCGACGCGGAGGGCGTCAGGAAAGTGGCGATCAAGTCCGGCAATCTGGCCGCCGTTGTGCCCGACCGCGGCATCATCGCCACCGAGGACTTCCCCCTGACCCGGCGCCTGTACCTGTACAAGAATCCGAGCCACTACAAACCCCACGTGGACAGCTTCCTGCACTTTGTCGAATCATCTAAAGGACAGGAACTGGTGGCGGAAACGGGCTTCATCAACCTGACGCCGGTGGCGCTTAGAATGGACCCCTACCCCAACGCGCCCGAAGACTACCGCGCGCTGATGGCAAAGGCTGAGCGCCTGAGTATTTCCTTTCGCTTTGCCGACGGCAGCTCGGAGCTCGACAGCCGCGCACTCAAGGATCTGCGCCGCCTGGAGGCCTATATGGACGGCGCCGAACGGGAACTCAGCCTCACGCTGGTGGGCTTTTCCGACCAGAAGTCCAACAGTAATATCGCCGATATCATCTCCCGTTTCCGCGCCCTCAAGGTCCAGGGCGCCCTGTTGCGGGACCACCAGCTGGGCGACAGCAAGATCCTCGCCCTGGGCGCCTTTGCACCGCTGACCGCGGATCGCGAGCTGGCTCCGATCAAGAACAGCCGCGTCGAGGTGTGGATTAATTAGCCGACGGTTCAGCTATGCTAGTACCTTAGAGGACACTAATGATTGGCCCGTCCAATTCGACGGGGGCTGTTGTCACAGGGAAGAGACGATGACGGACCCGGTGCCGGGACTACTGAACCGTACTTGGCGTATCGCAACGCTGGTTGCGCTGCTGTTTCTCTGCAGTTGCTCCAGTGTACAGTTCGCCTACAACCAGCTGGACCGCTGGATGCGCTGGCAGATCGACGACTATGTCGATCTCACCAGCGCGCAGAAGGGACAGTTGGTCGCCGCCCTCGACAGCTTCCACAGCTGGCACCGCCAGACCCAGCTACCCCACTACGCCGACTTTCTTTCGCAACTCGCCGACCAGGTCGAACAGGGCCAGCTGCAGCAGGTACAGCTGGCCGCCGTGGAGGAGCCGCTGCGCCAGTTCTGGGATACCGCCAGCATGCAGCTCTACGACCTGCTGCTGCCCCTGGCCGCCCAGTTGAGCGATGCGCAGATCACCGGTATGGAACAGAAACTGCGCGAGAAACGCGAGGAGTCGCTGGAGAAGTGGCAAAAATCCCCGGACCGGATTCAGCGCCGCAGGAAAAAGCAAATTCGCAGACAGAGTGAGCGGTGGCTCGGCTCGCTGAGCGGTGAACAGGAGCAGCTGATTGCTGCCTGGGTGGCGCAGGTGGAGTACAACCCGCTGCTGCGCGATCAGCAGCGGCAGATCTGGCAGGCGCAATTTATCGATCTGCTGCGCCGCAAACCGGACGGCTATCTGGCTCAATTGCGCGACCTGATGCTGAACCCGGAACAGCTCTGGCCCGAGGACTACCGCCAGATGCAGGAACAGCGGCACCAGCAGGCGCGAGAGCTGAGCGAGCAAATCCTCGCGAGCACCACCGAACAGCAGCGGCAACACCTGACGCAAACGCTGCGCGAATACGCGCGGGATTTCCGCACCCTGGCCAATCAGTGATCCTCTTCTGCAATCCGCCTTTTTGTCCCGGAGATAGCTGACGGATGCCATCTGCGACTGCTAAGCTCGCCGCCTACATTAATCAGACAGGGGGAACCTCGTGCGTATCGACTCCGTCACACGCGACCAGCTACAGGCATGGGAAAAGGAACTGGGTGCGCAATACCAGCGTATCTGCCGGCACGAACTGAGCCTGGATATCACCCGGGGCAAGCCGTCGGCGGAACAGTTGCACCTGGCAGACAAGCTGGACGGCATACTGAACGGCGATTATCGCGCGGCCGACGGCACCGACACCCGCAACTACGGCGGCCTGGAGGGGCTGATCTGCGCGCGCGAACTCGGCGCGGACATATTGCAGGTGCCCACCGCAGAAGTACTCGCCGGTGGCAGCAGTTCCCTGACCCTGATGTACCACGCTGTGCTGACCGGCTACCTGTTCGGCTTCGCCGGCAACAAGCCCTGGCGGGAGCTGCAAGCACCGAAATTCCTCTGCCCGGTACCCGGCTACGATCGCCACTTCTCCATTTGCGAGCAGCTCGGCATCGACATGATCAATGTGCCCATGACCGATAGCGGTCCGGACATGGATATGGTGGAAGCGCAGATCCGCCAGGACCAGGACATTGTCGGGATCTGGTGTGTGCCGAAATTTTCCAACCCCACCGGCGTCACCTACAGCAAGGACACCGTCGAACGCCTGGCGCGCCTGGGGCAGATCGCCAATCCGGGTTTCCGCATTTTCTGGGACAATGCCTACGCGATCCACGACCTGGCGCAACAGGTCAACCTGCCCAGTATTCGCACCGCGACACTGGAAAACGACACCGCGGACTCGGTACTGCAGTTCGCCTCTACCTCCAAGGTCACCCACGCCGGTGCCGGCGTAGCCTTTGTCAGCGCGAGTCAAGCCAACCTGGCATCGCTGAAAAAGCAGATGCAGGCCATGACCATCGGCCCCGACAAGGTGAATCAGCTGCGCCACTCGCGCTTCTTCGCCGAGTTCACCATGCTGAAGGAGCATATGCAGAAACACGCACGGATTCTGAAACCAAAGTTCGAGTGTGTGCTGAATCAGCTGGAAAGCGCTTTCGGTGATTCGGATCTGGGCACCTGGGAAAAGCCGAAAGGCGGTTACTTCGTTTCCTTCAATACCCGCCCGGGATGCGCCACCGCTGTGGTCAAACTGGCAGCGGACGCCGGTGTGAAACTGACTCCCGCCGGTGCGACCTTCCCCTACGGCAAAGATCCGCAGGACTGCAATATCCGCATAGCCCCCAGCTTCCCGCCACTGGAAGAGCTGGACACGGCGATGTCGGTGTTTGTGCTGTGCGTGAAGCTGGCGAGTGTGCGCCAGCAGCTGGAAGCTTCCTGAGCCCCGTAAGCGAGTACAAGGGCGGTCCCGCTGCCGGGAATCGTTTGCGGGACACGGGCTAGGCGCCCCCCCCTAAATACATCCCTGTAGGCTTGTCTGCGAGGTCCCTCTCGCAGACAGTCCCGCAAACGATTCCCGGCAGCAGGACCTGCGCATCTGACTCCTGTTGTCTTATCGATGCTACCTGCCTTAAATACTGCCCAGATAGCGCCGGGCGAATTTCGGATCCACCTGCTCCAGGTCCACTACTACAAGGCCGTCCACCGAGTCGCAGAAGTCCGGATCCACGTTGAACGCGTGAAAGCTGGTTCCGCCCGGCCGAGTCACTGCGGTGTACTTCTTGAACAGCGGCGGCAGCATTACCCCCTCTTCCTTCAAAATCTGTTTCAGCTGCACCATGTCTTCACTGGCGTCTCCGCTCAGTTTCGGCAGGTCGTCGCGCGCCTCGGCGAACGGCAGGCGCGCATCACCGAGGGGATTCTCCGTGGCGAAGTGGTGCAGGAAGTAGCGCGCGATCGCCGATTTGGCGCGCACCGAGAAGGTGCCCGGCATGGACACAGGCCCGAACAGGTAGCGGACACGATTGCGCGCAATCCACTGGCCAATGCCGCACCAGAGCAGGTCCAGACCGCGGCCGCGCCAGTACTCCGGCAGCAGAAAACTGCGCCCGAGCTCCGCCGATCCCGGCAGGCACTGCTGCGGTGCGCGCGGATAGTTGAACAGCGTACTGCTGTAGATCTGTTCCGGCTGCAGGCCTTCCGTCTTCGCCAGGCGGTAGGCCCCGGCAATCTGCCGCCGCTGGGTATCCCATAGCAGCAGGTGGTCGTAGTGCGCATCGAAAGCGTCCCAGTCGCGGCTCTGCCCGGTGCCCTCTCCCACCGCGCGGAAGGCGATTTCGCGGATCCGCGACAGCTCGCGCATCACCGAGCAATCCGCCTGCTGGCGGTAGAGTTTGATGACGAATTCACCCTGTTCGATCAGGGTGTCGCAGCCTTCAATCACGCGCGCCACCTCGTCCGCCGGTTCGGCGGCGGCGATGGGTTCCGGACCCAGTGGCCGCGGCGACTTGTGCAGCTGGTATACATGACGGCGCCACAGCGCGGCCTGGGCGCGCGGGGTCAGCGGCCAGTTGCGGAACAGATCGGCCGCCACCGGACAGCCGATGCGGATATCGATACTGCGGCTGGTCTGCTTGAACATTTCGCGAATCAGCCACAGGGTGGACAGCGGCTTGTTCAGCATGGACAGGCCGTAGAACCACAGCGAATTGCGCCCGCGCACCTGTACCGGAAGGATCGGTGCCCGGGTTTTCTCCGCGAAGCGGGCGAAGCCCGGATTCCAGCGGCCGTCGCGCACCCCCTGGGGTGTGAGCCGCGAGACTTCACCGGCCGGAAAGACGATGATGACCCCGCCCCGCTGCAGGTGCTGGTAAATGCCCTCCACATCGCCGCGACGGGTGCGGCCGCTGAAGTTGTCCACCGGCAACAAATACGGGCGCAGCGGCTCGATATTCCACAGCAGTTGGCTCGCCACGGCGCGCACGTCCTTGCGCACCCGCGCCACCATGTCGATCAGCGCCAGGCCGTCGAGGCTGCCGAGGGGATGATTGGAAACGATCACCAGCGGGCCGCTGCGGGGAATCCGCTCCAGCTCCGACGGGTTCAGGTCGTAGCGGAAGTCGAAGTAGGCGAATACCTGGCGGATAAAATCCAGCCCGCCCAGATGCGGGTAGAGGCGGCCGAACTCCTGTATCTGCTGCTCGCAGCAGATCTTCTTCAGGGTCGCGGAGACCAGCTTGCGCGTCGGCTTCGAAGGCGCGGCGCTGTACCAGGCATTTTTCTGTAACAGGTTTTCCAATTGGATCATGCGGCTACCGCCTCAGTCATGATATGGGCGATTTTCGGCGCCCTGTGCCAGTGCAGCAGTTCCAGGCTGCCATCGTGTTGCTCCACCACCGCGCTCATGGAGTCCACCCAATCGCCGCAGTTGGCGTAGGTCACCTGATGGTCGGCGCAATTGCCATGACGCAGGGTGGCGCGATGTATGTGACCGCAGATAACGCCATCGAGGCCGCGGCGACCGGTCTCGCGGATGGCGATTTCCTCGAAGCGGTTCATCATGCGCCTGGCCGCCTGCACGCGGTTTTTCACGTGATTGGCGAGTGACCACCAGGGCTTGTCGAAGCGGCCGCGCCAGTAGTTGATCCAGCGGTTCAGGCGCAGCATCAGGTAATAGCTCTGGTCGCCGATGTGGTAGCTGATGGGATTGACATCGATTTGATGCTCGAACTGGTCGCCGTGGGTGACCCAATAGCGCCTGCCATCGCCCGCGGTATGGACCCACTCGCGCTCGACACGGATATTACCGAGGCGCTTGCCCGCCCAGCTGCGCATCGGCGCGTCGTGGTTGCCGGGCACATAGATGATTTCCGGGGTCTTGCTGCTCAGTTCGGACAACATGCCCAGCAGCAGGGAAGATGCCTGACACCAGCTGCCTTTGCCCTGCGCCAGCGCCTTCATATCGAAGATATCGCCGACCAGGTAGACAGTGTCTGCGCGGTTCTGGGCGAGGAAGTCCGCCAGCCGTTGCGGCTCGCTGTCCCTGCTGCCCAGGTGAACATCGGAAATCCACAGTGCGCGATAGCGGTTGCTCATGGCAAGGTCCCAGTTAGCGGTTTGAGATACCTTGCTCGAGTTTTCTTACAGAAAGTGGCCAGTTCTGTGAAGAATTTATTGCAGCCCGCGGGCGCAGCGTCAATAGATCGGAGCGCTAGTTCCTGACTCTTTCAATCTGCTCAAACCTGGATACGCTCGCCAGGTAATCCTCCCAACTGCTGGCCAGATCAGAGGTTTGAAAGCGTTTATATTTTTCCCGGTCGAGCCAGAAAACCTTGGTCTTGACCCGGCGCAGATCGATCATCGGCAGATTGTCGATCGCCTCGGCACCGGCGCTGAAGACTGATCCGGCCCTGGAATTCTGGATCATGTCGCTGACGATTGTCAGACTGATATCCCCGGCCCGCTGATCGATCCTCCGCAACGCGGCGATATCGGACAGGGCTTCAAAAATGGGCGACTGCTTCTGCTCACCGGAGGCCACGACGGAGGCGATGGTGCGCTCGAGCGGTCTTTCAAAACGGTCCCGGTACAGCTGTTCGACGAATACACGGTTTGAAGTCAGCATATCCACATCGTCAGCGGAATTCGGCTTGCACAGATCGATGACCGGGTCCGACAGACCGTTGTAGCGCTCATCGAGAACAAATATGGAAAACCGGTCATTCACCCTGGCGCTCTGCAGCAGATCCGATATATGGGTGCGAAGGAAATGCTCCTGGTGCGCAGACAGGGCATCGGAGACATCGATAATCAGCAGATGGTGGCTATATCGCGGCAAGCTCTCGTTGCAGAGCGTCACCCTGTCATAGTCCTTCTCCGGCGAGTTGATCACCTTCAGCACGAAGGCGGCCAGCGCGATCAGGATTGCCGCACCGAAAGCAAATATCACTACCCCCTTCCTGTCCTCGGCCGACATGCCTCTGCGGGAATACCTCATCACAATCCACTCAGTCCGTTGTCCCGTTCAATACTGCCGATCAGGGCAGACAGCTGCCGCTGTACTTCGTCGCTCCTTCTGTTGATGGCCGCCACGGAATCCGCGTAGACCTGATCCAGGTCGTGCAGCACCTGGTCAAATGCGACCAGGTCTCCCTTGTGCTGTTCCAGACCCGTAGTGTTCAACTTCGGTAATTTATCCAGCTCAAACCGCAACAGCTCGCCGAAGTAGGCCGCGCGGCGATTCATCATGCGCGCGGAGTAGGACTGGTAGTAGCGGACCAGCTCGTCCAGCAGCCCCTGCGCCTTGACGATATCCTCTTCATAGTGACTGCGAATTTCCTCGCTGCGCTCGATACTGGATTTGAAACTGATGTACTGCGAGCGGATCTCCCTCTCCGTTTCGGCGACTTCCTGCTGGAACTCCTCCGCCACCTCATTGATTTCCTCGATGGCCCCGGCACAACTCCGGCACCACTGGTTTTGCAGTTCCTTGACCCGCCGGGTCATCGCCGTATAGCCGGGATAGCGGTCATCGACCACAAAAAACTTGGCGGTGAGCAGTATCAGGGCGATGCCACTGACGATCACCATGATCCAGGAATTGAAGTCGTGAATGCCAAACGGATCGCCCCACAGGTTCATCACCGCCAGTTTGGAGGCGATGAATGGATTAAGTTCCAGCGCCTCGCGGTAGTGGCCGACCCCGAGCACAAAGGCAGTGGCAACCGCGCCGATGGCCGCAAACAGGAGCAGCGCCAGCAGCTTGCGCAGAATATTGCGGTGAAAGCTGCCTCTCAGTGCGAAGGCGGCAAAGGCGGCGAGCCCCAGGTTGACGAGCGAGATGATGAATGCCTGGAAGAAGCCACCTACGAGACCCAGCTCGCTGCCCTTGGATAGGAAGAAGGAGTTCAGTGCCGTCTCGAAGATGACGATGAAAAATATAATGGAATAGTGGAGGATCTTGGACTCCCGGTAGATAGCCTCCCGGGTCAGGTCGTTCCTGTGTTTGAAGATCTCGAGATCCATCCGCACCGAGGACAGTTCCCTGGCGATCCGTTTCAGGTCCTGGGCAATTACCGAGAAGCGGTTGCCAATCCGCTGGCTGATCGTCTTTTCGGTGTTCTTCACATCCTGGTACAGCTGTCGGATACCCACTTCGTTGCGGGCTTCCACCTGCTCGTCGAGCTGCGCCTGCCGGTCCTGATGAACTTTGCCGATGATCTCCCGGATCACATAGGAGCGAAGGCTCTCTTCGCTCTCGGTATGGCTGTTGCGATCGATCTCGGGGATACCGGCCTTGACGTCGCGCTCTACGCGCTGTTCGAGCTTGAGGGCGGAAATGGCGGCCTTGGTTGCCGGAATTGAGGTCATGGCTTCACCTAAAAGACATCCACTACATTTTAGGTTTCGATTTTGACTGTCATTCCGCTGGCAGAAGTGTTTCGCCTTCGGGGGCAGCACCTGATCCCGAGCAAGGAATCACTTCAGTAAGACCGTCCGCCCAGTCGCAACTGCCCGGCCGGTCCACAGCGGAAATTTTCCCTATCCTTCAGAATAGCTGGCCTGGAGAGCGCAAGGGGGTAATGCGATAAAGTGTGGCCCAAATCCTGGCCGGGGCTGGAAGCGCGGGGAGCAAGGCGGCAGCGGGACACTGCCGCGGGAGGTCACTCGGAATCTATCGGCGGGCGCATCGGCGCAGGGAAGGGGAACTTGGTGACCTTGTCACCTTTTACCTCTACGATTTTGCCCACACCCTCTTTCTCCACCTCGTCAATACGCACGATGCTGTGCATCGGGATATAGCAACGGGTCACCGAGGCGAACTCGCTCTTCAGCTTCTCTTCGCTGGGATCCACCACCAGTTGCGCCTTTTCACCAAACACAAACTCCTCCACCTCGATAAAGCCGTACATATCGCTCTGATAGATGGCCCGGGCGTAGAGTTCGTACACCTGGTTCTGGTTGTGGAAGATGACTTTGTAGATTGGGTTGGCCATAGGTCTCTCTAACTGGGGGCTGCCCCGTGGATACAAGCGGGGGAGGCTTCGCAATTCAGTGCCTGCCATCCCTGGCGCTACTACCGTGCATTCGATCTAGCTCCGGCCCAGCCATCCCTGGCTGGTCGCTGGCCCGCGCACAAAGCAGGGCTTTGCAAACGCGCGAGCCAGCCCGAAAAAGCGCGCAAGAATAGCACAGGATTTCCGCACCTAATATAGCCGTCTATGCAGTGCAGAGCGGTATCGCTATAATGCCCCACCCTATTTATTGACCAGTTTTTAACCAGGCGCAACATGTCCGAAACTTCGGTAAAGAAGCTCTATATCAAGACCCACGGCTGCCAGATGAACGAGTACGACTCGGCGCGCATGCGCGATCTGCTCGGCGAGTCCCACGCCATGGTGCCGACCGATGATCCGGAGGACGCGGACGTCCTGCTCGTGAACACTTGTTCTATCCGCGAGAAGGCCCAGGAAAAATTGTTCCACCAACTGGGCCGCTGGAAGCACCTGAAGGAAAAGAATCCCGACCTGATCATCGGCGTCGGCGGCTGTGTGGCCAGCCAGGAGGGCGAGGCGATCGCCAAGCGCGCGCCCTACGTGGACCTGATCTTCGGCCCGCAGACGCTACACCGCTTGCCGGAGATGATGGAAACCAGAGAGCAGAAAAACGGCGCCGTGGTGGTGGACGTCAGCTTTCCGGAGATCGAGAAGTTCGACCGGTTGCCGCAGCCGGAGGCGGAAGGCGCCACGGCGTTCGTCTCCATTATGGAGGGCTGCTCCAAGTATTGTACCTTCTGCGTGGTGCCCTACACCCGCGGCGAGGAAGTGAGCCGCCCGGTGGCGGACGTCCTCGAGGAAGTCGCCCACCTGGCGGACCAGGGCGTGCGCGAAGTGAACCTGCTGGGCCAGAACGTGAACGCCTACCGCGCCCCCGGCGACGACGGCCAGATCGTCGATTTCGCCGAGCTGATCACCTATGTGGCGGCCATCGACGGTATCGACCGGATCCGCTACACCACCTCGCACCCGGTGGAGTTCTCCGATGCCCTGATCGACGTCTACGCCGAGGTGCCGGAACTGGTGAACCACCTGCACCTGCCGGTGCAGAGCGGCTCCGACCGCATCCTGATGGCGATGAAGCGCGGCCACACGGCGCTGGAGTACAAGTCCAAGATCCGCCGCCTGAAGAAGATCCGCCCGGATATCTGCCTGTCTTCGGACTTTATCATCGGCTTCCCCGGCGAGACCGAACAGGACTTCGAGGCCACGATGAAGCTGATCCAGGACGTGGGCTTCGACATCTCCTTCAGCTTCATCTATTCCCCGCGCCCGGGCACGCCGGCGGCAGACCTGCCGGACGACACCCCGGAGGAAGTGAAGAAGCAGCGGCTGCAGCTGCTGCAGCACCGCATCAACCAGCAGGCGGCGGAGATAGCCCGGCGCATGGTCGGCAATACCGAGCGGGTGCTGGTGACCGGCGTGTCGAAGAAGGACCCGGGCCAGCTGCAGGGCCGCACCGAGAACAACCGCGTGGTCAACTTCCGCTTTGACGATCTGGCACTGATCGGCAAGTTCGCCGACGTGCTGATCGAGGAGGCGCTGCCCAATTCCCTGCGCGGCACCTTGGTGGCCTCTGAGCTGGATGGCCCGCTGGTCTAATTCAGGGGTTCAGTCGAACACGGTGGCGACCCTGCTGCCGGTAGCCGCCCGGGAAAAAACCTCATCGGTAAATATTTCCCGGACGGCCACCGGCAGCAGGACCTGCGCATTGGGCAATAACCCTCGTTACACCCCTCGCATGACAAGGGCCGGGAGAACTTAGAAGCCGGATGCGAAGGCTCTGATACCGGGGACTTCTCGCGGGACTGTCGGCCGGAGGGACCCGGCCGACAAGCCTCCAGGGATGGATTTACGGCGTGTCCCGCGAGAAGTCCCCGGTAGCAGGGCCGCTCAAGGACCCGCTGACGGAGCCCCCGCGATGGCTCCCCACACAAGAAGAGTCCCTATTCTGTAATACCGCCGTGTTATAAGCCCCACGACCAGATAGAACCCATTCGTCACACTCTCCCCTTTCCCCTACCGGGAAAATGGGTATACCCTAGCAATGAACCTCCCAGATAAAGGTGCCGGAAACCAATTTGGAAACGCATACCCTCGCTCACAGTATCACCCTGGAGCCCAACGACGCCCGCCGCCTGGCCAACCTCTGTGGCCAATTCGATCAACACCTGCGCCAGATTGAACAGCGATTGGATATCGAAATCCGCAATCGCGGCAATCAGTTTGCCTTCTACGGAGAGCCCAAGTCCGCCCGCGCCGCCGGCGAACTGCTGAGCTTCCTGTACAAGGAGACGGGATCCCGCGACCAACTGACGCCGAACGAGATCCACCTGGCGCTGCAGCAGTCGGGCGTCGAGGAACTCCTGGACAAGAATGACGAAAGCGAGGGCGGCGAAGCCGACCAGGTGGTGCTGATCCGCACCAAGAAGTGCTCCGTGCGCCCGCGCGGCCTGAACCAGCGCAAATACGTGCAGGCCGTGCAGACCAACGACATCAACTTCGGCATAGGCCCGGCCGGCACCGGCAAGACCTACCTGGCGGTGGCCTGCGCGGTGGAGGCGCTGCTGAAGGATCAGGTCGAGCGGATTCTGCTGGTGCGCCCGGCGGTCGAGGCGGGGGAAAAACTCGGTTTCCTGCCCGGCGACCTGAGCCAAAAGGTGGACCCTTACCTGCGCCCGCTCTATGACGCCCTCTACGAGATGCTCGGTTTCGAGACGGTCGGCAAGCTGATCGAACGCAACGTCATCGAAGTGGCGCCACTCGCCTATATGCGCGGCCGCACCCTGAACAATGCCTTCGTGATCCTCGACGAGAGCCAGAACACCACCCGCGAGCAGATGAAAATGTTCCTGACCCGCATCGGTTTTGGCTCCACCGCGGTGATCACCGGCGACCCCAGCCAGATAGACCTGCCCCGCGGCCAGGCCTCCGGCCTGCGCCACGCCGTCGAAGTACTGGGCAATGTAAACGGCATCAGCTTCACCCACTTCGGCGCCAAGGACGTGGTCCGCCACCCGCTGGTGCAACGCATTGTCGAGGCCTACGATGCGCACGAGGCGGAGCGCGAGGCGATGTCCGCGAATGCAACAGGCAAGCCGAATGAGGACGCCGCCTGAGGCAGCCGCACCAGTCATGATCGATCTACAACTCGACGTACAGCGGGCCACCCGCTGTACCGACCTGCCCTCGGATGACAGCATTCGCACCTGGGTGGCGGCCGCCCTGGCCGGCCGGCAGGAAGAGGCGGAGCTGACGGTGCGCATCGTCGATGAAGACGAGAGCCGGCAGCTGAATTGCCAGTACCGCGGCAAGGACAAGCCCACCAATGTCCTGTCCTTCCCCGCCGAGCTCCCCGAGGACCTGGATCTTCCCCTGTTGGGGGATCTTGTAATTTGCGCACCGGTAGTCGCGCAGGAAGCGGAACAACAGCGCAAAGAGCCCCCCGCGCACTGGGCACATATGGTGGTCCATGGCACACTGCATCTTTTGGGTTACGACCACATTGAGGATGCAGACGCAGAAGTGATGGAGCGGCTGGAAACCGGCCTGCTCGCTGGCCTCGGTTTTGCGGACCCCTATGCGCCCGTGGACGAGGTCGAGGAATAACCGCGCGTTCGTGATCCCGAACCAATACCGGCGCGAACCGCCACAGATTAGAGTACAGACGAGAGAAAACCGGAGCATGGCCACTTCCATGACCACAGACGAGCCCCCAAGTAGTCAGTCTTCCAGCCGCCCCCGATCGGGTGAAAAGCGATCGGGGGAGAAGAACTGGCTGGAGAAGCTCTTCGGCGCTTTTTCCGCCGAACCCAAATCACGCGACGAACTGCTGGATATCATCAAGGACGCCGCGGAGAACCAGCTGGTAGACGCGGAAGCCCTGTCCATCATCGAGGGTGCGCTGGACGTGTCCAGCCAGCAGGTACGGGAGATCATGATCCCGCGCTCACAGATGGTAGTGGTGAGCCTGCACGACAAGCCCGAGGAATTCCTGCCCAAGATCATCGAGTCGGGCCATTCCCGCTTCCCGGTAATCGGCGACAGTATCGATGACATCCGCGGCGTACTGTTGGCCAAGGACCTGCTGCCTCTGGTACTGAAAGGCGTAGAGGACTTCCAGCTGGAAGACATCATCCGCCCGGCCAATATCATTCCCGAGAGCAAACGCCTGAATATCCTGCTGCGGGAATTCCGCGAGAACCGCTACCACATGGCCGTGGTGATCGACGAGTACGGTGGTGTCTCCGGTGTTGTCACTATTGAAGACATTCTCGAGGAGATCGTCGGCGAAATCGAGGACGAGACCGACGAGGAAGAAGCGGACAGCTTTATCCGCAAGGTGGGAGAGAACGACTACATCGTCAAGGCACTCACCCCCATCGAAGACTTCAACGATTATTTTGCCTGCGAACTCAGCGAGGAGGAGTTCGATACCATTGGCGGCCTGATCATGCAGTCCTTCGGCCACCTGCCGGGGCGCGACGAGGTCACCCGCCTGGGCGACTTTATGTTCCGGGTGCTCTACGCCGACAACCGGCAGATCCACCTGTTGCGGGTCAGCCGCATGGAGCGGCCGGCGGCGGAAGACGGCTGACTGCCCGGCGCAGGGAACCTCTGCGCCGCTTGCGGGCCAAAGGACGGGTAAAATACGATCACCTGAAAGCCGGGCGCGGATAGACGCCAGCCATCGACACGGCGCCCGGCAGCCTGTTTCCAGGCAGCGGCAGCCCACGGGCGGATGCACCTATCCGCCCCTGTGTACTGCAACCAGATGCCAGGCGCCCGAATGCCAGAATATCGCGACGAAACCAGTCAATGCGCAAACTACTGATTCCACTCGCCAGCGCAGCCGCCGGCGGACTGCTTACACTCTCTTTCGCACCATATGATTACTGGGTCTGCGGCCTGCTGTCGCTGTCCCTGCTGGCGTGGCTGTATCTGCGCGCCGCCGGCGCACAGCCACTGGCCGGGCGCAGTGCACTGTGGCTGGCGTTCTGGTACGGGCTGGGGCTCTTTGCCACCGGCGGCTCCTGGGTCTATGTGTCCATCACCGAGTTCGGCAACTCCTCGGTGCCGCTGGGGCTGGCGCTTACCGGCGCCTTCGTCGCCATCCTGGCGCTGTTGCTGGCGCTGCCCTTTTACTTCCTCGGTCGCTTCACCGACCACCCAGTCCGCTTCGCCCTGGCCTTTCCGGCACTCTGGTTTATCAGTGAATGGCTGCGCAGCTGGCTCTTTACCGGCTTTCCGTGGCTGTTCGCCGGCTACGGCCACGTCGACACCTGGCTTTCCGGCTGGGCCCCGGTCCTCAGTGTCTACGGCATAGGCCTGCTGCTGGCGCTGAGTGCCGCCGTTATCGGCCTGGCCGCCGCGGGGCGGCTGGCACCGTTCAGGCAGCGCACATCCATTGCCCTGGTGACCGCAGCGCTGGCGCCCTGGCCCCTCGGCGCACTGCTCGCACAGGTGGAATGGACCCATACCGAGGGCGACGAGATCACAATCGGCCTGGTCCAGGCCAATATTCCGCAGGACAAGAAGTGGCTGCCGGAATTCCGCGGTGAAACCATCAGCCGCTACCAGGACGGCACCCGCGCACTCAGCGAGCGGGGGGTCGACGTGATCATCTGGCCCGAAGCCGCACTGCCCCTTTTGTACGGGCAGGCGCCCAATCTGATGGAGGCCCTGCAGCGCAATGCCGAGCAGACGCAGATAGACCTGATCAGCGGTGTGCTCTTCGACCGCGAAGATAGCGGCGCCGAGCCCCGCCGCGTCATCCACAACTCCGCCGCGGTCTTCGGGCGCAGTCCGAGCGTCTACCACAAGCGCCACTTGGTGCCTTTCGGCGAATATGTGCCACTGGAGGAATGGATCCGCGGCACCATAGAGTTCTTCAACCTGCCCACATCCATTATCCGCCCGGGCCCCGAGGAGCAGCAGCCGCTCAATGCCGGTGGCATCAGCTGGGCGCCACTGATCTGCTACGAGATCGTCTACCCGCGCCTGGTTGCTGACAGCGCGCTCACCTCCCAGGTACTGCTCACCATCAGTAACGACGCCTGGTTCGGCGATTCCATCGGTCCGCTGCAGCATATGCAGATGGCGCAGATGCGCGCGCTGGAAACCGGTCGCTATCTGGTGCGGGGCACCAACACCGGTGTCACCGCGATCGTGGATCCGCGCGGTCAGATCGTGGAAAAACTGCCCCAGTTTGAACGCGCCAATATGGTCGGGGAAATCAGGGCCATGGCCGGCAGCACGCCGTTTATGCTGGCCGGTATTTCGCTGGTATTCTCTCTGGCCCTGCCGATGCTGGCCGCAGCGGCAGTTCTGCGGCGCAAGAAGGACGCGCATTCGACTCTCGCCATCGGCCAGCAGACCACCGATTGACGGCGGCGCCTCAGAACGGCAATTTAGAAAGGAACCCGAAACTGGATAACGTCGATACCTGTATTCAGCGGTGTCAATCCGGCGCTCGAATAATGCAGGTATTCCAGTGAGAAGTGTTCGAACTCGATGCCCATTCCGGTCCGGAAATTAAAGTGTCCGACCAGGGGCGAGCTGTCTATGTAGGCCACCCCCAGGCGGCCGTATATCGTCCCCTTCCACAAGTGCCAGTCGGGATGAAGGAGCCTCGTCACCGAAACGCCGTAGCCCAGGCGTTCCTGCTCCCCCTCATCGGTACTGCCATATCCCAGCAGGGTCGCCCCCAACTCCCAGCGACTGTGCCGGAAAGACAACTCGGCAGTTGTCATGTGCCCGGTCAGGACCGCCTTGCCAAGCGCTACGCCAACCCCGCTCTCAGGTTTTTCTGCCGCCGACACATCCGCCGCCACAATGCCAATCATTAGGGTCAGAAGCCAATTCCGTAATCCGGTTGCTCTGCCGAACATCCCTGTAAACCTCTTGTCTGCGGCAACTGCGACGGGCTATTTCTTAGCTCACAAAAAACTATAGCAACCCATGCCCGGGCGAGTGCTGACGCGAGGAGTAAAGTGCCGCGACCTGGAATATTCCGCATCTTCCGCAATCATTCCGGACGATCGGCTCAATTCGCGCCACCGCATCCACACAAGGGCATAGGAATCCACCGCTACCGCGGTTGATATCACCTAAACTCCGCCGTATTTGTGCAAATGGCCGGCTTCCGCTTGCCGGCTGCTACTATGTATGCGCGGCCCCCTACAGCAGCCGCGGCCACGCATAATGAAAAACAGCGATACACAGACAAGAGCACGGCAAGGATGCCCTCCCTATGCATTGTTTGATCAGCGGCGGCACCGGCCTGATTGGCCGACTGTTCTGCCATCAGTGGCTGGCGCGAGGTGACACACTGACGGTGTTGAGCCGGCGGCCAGACAAGGTACAGAAACTGTGCGGCGAGACGGCGCGAAGCTGTCGCGAACCCCAGGAAGTGGACACTCCCGTGGACGTGGTGGTGAACCTGGCAGGAGAGCCGATCGTCCACCGCTGGACGGAAAAACGTCGCGCGGAGATTCGCAATTCACGGCTCAGAGTGACGGAGCAGCTGGTGCGCTGGTCGCTGGCCCAGGCGCAGCGGCCCCGCTATTTCCTGTCCGGTTCGGCGGTTGGTTACTACGGCGACCGCGGCGGCGACCTGCTGCGGGAGAGCAGTCCGCCCGGCGGCGGCTTTGCCGCACAGCTGTGTCGGGACTGGGAGGCGGCCACCCTGCCGTTGCAGCAGGCTGGCATCTGTGTCGGCACCATGCGCACCGCCATAGTGCTTTCCACCCGCGGCGGCGCCCTCGCGCAGATGCTGCCGGCCTTCCGCCTGGGTGCGGGCGGCCCGATGGGCTCTGGCGAGCAGTGGATGAGCTGGATTCACGAGGACGATATCGTCGGCCTTATGCTCCACGCCATCGACCGCCACCTGTGCCTGCCATTCAACGCCTGCGCCCCCGAGGCGGTAACCAATAACAGCTTTGCCCGCCTGCTGGCCAAACAGCTGCACCGGCCGGCGCTGATGCGCACTCCGGCCTGGGCGCTGAAACTGATGTTCGGGGAGATGGCGGAAGAGCTGTTGCTGGCGAGCCAGAGAATGGAGCCGCGCACGGCACTGGACAGCGGCTACAGTTTCCAGTTTCCGACCCTGCAGCAGGCCCTGGCAGATCTGCTGCAGGGCAATGGCCACGCCAGAAAGGTGCGGGCCTGAGGTTTCTAAGGGTGAATGCCCTGTGGGAGCCAGCCCTGCTGGCGAAACGGACGCGGCTAAACCGCGCCTAAACAAAGCCGAAGCCATCGCCTGCCGGGCAGGCTCCCACAGTTCGGGGCCGAATGGCGCTACGCGGCTTCCACGCCGCGGCTCAGCGCCTGGCTCAGGTAGCGGCGGCCTGACTCACTCGCCACCAACTCCGCCCTGCACTCCATCGGCGCCGAGCCGACCCACTGCGCGTGCCAGCGATACCACTGCTGCTCGTCGCCGTCACTGCGCAACTCGACAAAGTCCACTTCGGCCGGGTTGATGCGGAATTCCCGCACTATCTGCCCGGCAAAAGTCTCGAAATTCTTGCTTACCTGTGCGGCGCCCTCACCGCCGGGGCTGAGGAACACCAGTTCGCGGCCGTCGTGTACCGCCCGTTTGAATCCGATCCACACCGCGCGGTTGAGGCGGTTGTGCAGTTGAATGGGGGAAAAGGATGCAGGAATGCCCTTCATCTCAGTGTTACCTCTTTTATTTTTATGGTTGCTTTCCACAGCCACTGCTCCGTATGCGCAATAACCAATCGGCTTCCACTGTGGGGCCAGCCATCTTATGCCCGGTGTAAGGTGCAGACAAGGCTGCTTCGTGACCCGAACTTTATGAACCGCCACCGGCGCAAAGGTTCCGCACTTGCGGCAGGGGCATCCACCGATACCACTGCCGCGCCAGTACTTCGCGCCAGTACACCTGGGTGCGCAGCAGTGCCGCGGCGCTCGGGATCCAGCGCAGCAGGCCGCCCTGCGCGCGCGGCAGCAGCTCCGCGGCACTGCCTACCGGCAGCGGCTGCACCTGCAGGCCGGCGCGGGCAAACACCTCGGCTGCGCGGGGCATATGCCACCAGTGGGTCACCAGCACCACGCTCTCCACGCCGGAATCGTGGAGTATCGCCGCGCTGTTGACCGCATTCTCGGCGGTTGTACGACTGCAATTCTCGCGCCAAGTCACCGGACGCCCGAGAGTCTCCTGCAACAGGCCGGCCATCAGATCCGCCTCTGTCGCCCGTTCCTGCGCGTAGACACGGCCCCCCGAAACCAGCAGCGGCAGCTGCGCCGGCGCCCGCTGCGCGGCCCAGGTCACGCGCTCCAGACTGACGGCGGAGAGCCGCTCGTTACCGGAGTTCTCATCCCGGTAACGGCCGCCCCCCAGGACCACCACCGCCTGAGGTACCGCGTCCGGTATAGCAGATACTTTGGCCAAGCGCTGCCCCAGCCAGGCAGAAAATGCCGGTGTCGCGCAAATCCACAGAACGCTGAACGAGAGAATAGCCAGCGGCAGTGACAGTTTCGCGAAAGGCGAGGCGGACGGGAAAAACCACAGTATCAGGGCCAGCAGCAGGCCCAGCAGGGGTGCGAGCGGAGGCGTCGCCAAAGCCGTCAAGAGCGCGTGCACGTCCATCAGTCTTCGAGGCCGCCCTCGATCTGGCGAAAACAGCCGTAGCCACAGCGGTGGCAGGGGGTAATCTGGCTGTTCGCCGGCGGCATGGCGCGGTAGCCGCAGCCGAGGCACTGCAATTCCTCGCCGGGGCCAACCCGCTCCCCGGCCAGCGCCCAGGGCCTGCCCTGCTTGATACAGCGCATCAGGTTCGGCCAGGCGGTCTCGGTGGGATCGGCCGCGTCCAGCAGCCAATTGCCGCCGCGCTCCTCCAGGGTCTGCAGCTCGCCGCCGAGGCCGCGCATATAGTCCGCGGCGCGGTGCAGGTCATCTTTCAGCCAGGCGCGCAGGAAGGCGACCTTGTTAGCGGTCAGATCCTCCACCGCCAGCTCCCCCTCCACCAGATTTTCCAGGTCCCGGCGCAATTCCTCTGCCAGATTCTCCTCCGGCGGCAACTTCGGTTCCTTCGTCACGGTATCCCTCCTATAATTCCGCGTTTGCGCATCCTGGCCGATGCGGCACGGGTGGTCCTTGATCGCGATCACGTCCCTGATATCGCCTGCGACGACCGCCCCGGCAAAACGTAGAACAGTTTCCCCGCAAATTTTGATCACAGAGTATAGGTCCCCAATCGATGGAAGAGCAGTACAACCCCTCCGCAGTCGAAGCCGCCGCCCAGCAGTTCTGGGCGGATCAGAAGAGCTTTGAAGTGACAGAGGACGCCAGCAAGGAGAAATTCTACTGCCTATCCATGTTCCCCTATCCCAGCGGCAAGCTGCATATGGGGCATGTGCGCAACTACACCATCACCGACGTGATCTCCCGCTACCAGCGCATGCAGGGCAAGAATGTGCTGCACCCGATGGGTTGGGATGCCTTCGGTCTGCCGGCGGAGAACGCCGCCATCCAGAACAGAACTGCGCCGGCCAAATGGACCTACGCCAACATCGACTACATGAAGGGCCAGCTGAAGGCGCTGGGCTTCGGCTTCGACTGGTCCCGCGAACTGGCCACCTGCCAGCCGTCCTACTACCGCTGGGAGCAGTGGTTCTTCACCCGCCTGTACGAGAAGGGCCTCGTCTACAAGAAGAACTCGGCAGTGAACTGGTGCCCCCACGACCAGACGGTACTCGCCAACGAGCAGGTCGAAGACGGCTGCTGCTGGCGCTGTGGCACCACCGTGGAGCGCCGCGAGCTGGCGCAGTGGTTCATCAAGATCACCGACTACGCCGAGGAGCTGCTGGACGACCTGGACAAGCTGCCCCACTGGCCGGAGCAGGTGCGCACCATGCAGCGCAACTGGATCGGCAAGAGCAAGGGCGTGGAACTCTCCTTCGCCCTGCCGCGGACCATCGCCGGCGTGGACCATTTCGATGTCTACACCACCCGTCCGGACACCCTGATGGGCGTCACCTACGTGTCGCTGGCCGCCGAACACCCGATCGCGCTGGAACTGGCGGAGAGCAATCCGGAACTCAAGGCGTTTATCACCGAGTGCAAGAAGCAGTCCCTGTCCGAGGCCGACATGGCCACCATGGAGAAGAAGGGCATGGACACCGGCCTCACGGCCATTCACCCGATCACCGGCGAGGAAGTGCCGGTGTGGATCGCCAACTACGTGCTGATGGACTACGGTTCCGGCGCGGTGATGGCGGTGCCGGCCCACGACCAGCGCGACTGGGAGTTTGCGCGCAAGTACGGCCTGCCGATCGAACAGGTGGTCGCGCCGGCCAGCGGTGAAGCCATCGACCTGGACAAAGAGGCCTACACCGACAAAGGCGTCCTGGTGAATTCCGGCGGTTTCGACGGCCTCGACTTCCAGGCCGCCTTCGACGCCATCGCCGATGCGCTGTCCGCCGCCGGCAAGGGCCGCGTGACCACCAACTACCGCCTGCGCGACTGGGGCGTGTCCCGCCAGCGCTACTGGGGCGCGCCGATTCCGATGTTCAACCTGGCCGACGGCGGCGAGATCCCGGTGCCGGCAGACAAGCTGCCGGTGCTGCTGCCCGAGGATGTCGAACTGGACGGCGTGCAGTCGCCGATCAAGGCCGATCCCGAGTGGCGCAAAGACGACCTCAACGGCGAGCCGGTGGAGCGCGAGACCGATACCTTCGACACCTTTATGGAGTCCAGCTGGTACTACGCCCGCTACACCTGCCCCGATTTCGAGCAGGGCATGCTGGACCCGGAGCGCGCCAACTACTGGCTGCCGGTGGACCAGTATGTGGGCGGCATCGAGCACGCCATCCTGCACCTGCTGTACGCGCGCTTCTTCCACAAGCTGATGCGCGACGAGGGCCTGGTCGACAGCGACGAGCCCTTCAAGCAGCTGCTGTGCCAGGGCATGGTGCTGGCGGAATCCTTCTACAAGGAAGCGAACGGTCACAAGACCTGGATCAATCCCGCCGACGTGGATGTCGAGCGCGATGACAAGGGCAAGCCGGTCCGGGCCGTCGAGCGGGCCACCGGCGAGGAGCTGGTCAGCGGCGGTGTGGTGAAGATGTCCAAGTCCAAGAACAACGGCATAGACCCGCACGCGGCGGTCGAGCAGTACGGCGCGGACACCGTGCGCCTGTTCACCATGTTTGCCGCGCCGCCCGAGCAGACCCTCGAGTGGCACGACGCCGGCGTGGAGGGCGCCAGCCGCTTCCTGCGCAAACTGTGGAAGACTGTGCACGGCCACCTCAATGCCAGCGACAGCGCCGCCGGTGAAGGCCGCGCGGAATTCGATGCGAGCGCCCTCTCCGACCAACAGCAGCAACTGCGCCGCAAGACCCACGAGACCATCCAGAAAGTCGGCGACGACTACGGCCGCCGCCAGACCTTCAATACCGCCGTCGCCGCGGTGATGGAACTGCTCAACGAAGTGGGCAAGCTCGCCGAGCGCGACAGTGCACAGGGCCTGGCGGTGGAGCGCGAAGCGCTACAGGCGGCGGTACTGCTGCTGGCCCCGGTCACCCCGCATATCTGCCACCTGCTGTGGCAGGCGCTGGGCAACGACACCCCGCTGGTGGACGCGCAGTGGCCGCTGGTGGACGAAAACGCGCTGGTGCGCTCCAGCATCACCCTGGTGGTGCAGGTCAACGGCAAGGTGCGCGCGAAACTGGAAGCCCCGGCCGAAGCCGACAAGGAAACCCTGGAGGAGATGGCGCTGTCCAACGACAACGTTCAGAAATTTATCGGCGACGCCACGGTGCGCAAGGTCATCGTGGTACCGGGCAAGCTGGTCAACATCGTGGCCAATTAGTCGCGGCCAAGTGACCGCCACCGTCGCCGAAGCAACACAACCTTCGGGGGATCGAGCAGTGAAGAATCGAATGGCATTACTGGTGGCGGGCCTGCTGGCCGCCACCCAGGCACAGGCGGCGGAGCTGGACCGGGAACTGGTCGGCAAATGGCAGAGCCAGTGCAAGAAGGCCTCGGGCAACTATCTGCAGATCACCAGCCATTTTTCCGCTGACGGCGCCTACTCGGCGAAAACCGCCTTCTATATCGACGCGGACTGCACAGAGACCATGGGCATGGAAATTGTCTCCACTGGCAGCTACCGGCTCGGCCGGACCCTTGCCGCCGAGGGCGGCGAATCCGCGTGGGAAATCGATATCGATGTGCGCGAGTTGCTGAGCGGCGGCATGCAGCTCCCCGGTAGCGGCCAGAGAATTGCGCAGATTGTTGCCATCATCGGCGGCAAGCTGGTCTTCGGCGATGCGCCGGGGCTGCAATCGGTAACCGGCGGCGCACGGCCGCAAAAACTCAATCACCAATTCTATTCGCGAAAACAATGAAAAAAATATTCGGCCGGATTCTTGTTTGCTGCACCATCACCGCGTTCCTGAGCGCCTGCGGCTGGCACCTGCGCGGCGCCCCAAAAAACTTCCCGCCCGGCAGCCAGCTGTATATCTCCGCGGAAGATCCGCGCAGCGATATCGCCGCGGAGCTCACGCGCCTGCTGCAGAACGCCGGCCTGCCGATGGCGGCATCGCCGCTGGAGGCGGATTACGACCTGACCATTCACCGGGAAATCGAGCGCAAGCGCACCGTTTCCGTGGATGCCCAGGGCCGCGCGGCGGAATACGAACTGATCACCAGCGCGCTCTACAGCGTGCGCGACAGCACCGGCTACACGCTGCTGAACAACGCCCAGGCGGACGTCTACCGCACCCTGGAGTGGAACGCCAACGAAATCGTCAGCAAGGGCGAGGAGGAGCGGCTGCTGCGCGAGGAGATGCGCCGCGAGCTGATCGGTCGCATCATCGACCGCCTGCGCCGCATCGACGTCAACGCCCCGGCGGAAGACAAGAGCTACTAGGATTCCCCGATAACATGCGCATCAACCCCCGCCAACTATCACAGAGCCTGAACAGGGGCCTGGCGACGGTTTACATCGTCTCCGGGGACGAGCCGCTGCTGGTGCAGGAGTGCTGTGACAGTATTCGCGCGGCCGCCAGGAAAAGCGGATTCAGCGAGCGCGAGCTGCTGCACGCGGAGCACAATTTCGACTGGGGTTTGCTGCTCGCTTCGGCCGGCAGCATGTCGCTGTTCGCCGAGAAAAAGGTCATCGAGCTGCGCCTCCCGGGCGGCAAGCCCGGCGATAAGGGCAGCAAGGCGCTGCAGGAATTCGCCGGCCTCGGCGGCGACGACCTGCTGCTGCTCCTGGTACTGCCCAAGCTGGACAGATCCCAGCTGAACAGCAAATGGATCAAGGCGCTCGAGGAGAAAGGCGTGCTGATCCAGATATGGCCGGTAGACGCGCAGGAGATGCCGCGCTGGATCCACCAGCGGCTGCGCGCCGCCGGGCTGGACGCGGAACCCGAGGCCATCCAGATCCTGGCCGAGCGGGTCGAGGGCAACCTGCTCGCCGCCAGCCAGGAAATCGAGAAGCTGAAGCTGCTGAGCGGGGACAACCTGATCTCCGCCGCAATGATGAACGACGCCGTGGCCAGCTCCGCCCGCTACGACGTCTTCGGCCTGATCGACCGGGCCCTGGCCGGCGAAGCCGAAAGCGCCGTAAAAACACTGCACGGCCTGCGCGCGGAAGGGATAGAGGCGCCGGTAGTGCTCTGGGCCCTGGCGCGGGAGATCCGCAGCCTGCTGGAGATCGGCGAGAAACTCGACCAGGGCCAGCCGCTCGCGCGCCTGGTGCGCATCCAGAAGCGCCAGCCGCTGATCCAGGCGGCGCTGTCGCGGCTGCGCCCGCGGTCGCTCGAAGGCCTGCTGCTGCGCGCTCGCGCGGTGGATACCGCGATCAAGGGCGGCAGGGACCAGGACCCCTGGACCGGTCTGCTGGAACTCACGCTGAACCTGGCCGGCAAGCGCAGTATTTAACTATTTCCTTAGTATTTAATTTCCTCCTTGCAGCAGCGACCCTCGGCCGCTGCTGCAGACGTTCATTTGCCGGCCGTTGCCGAGCTGCGTCCCGGCGGCTCCCGTAACGCACTGTCATCCCTTCCAACTCTGTCATTTATTCACAGCACGCCAAACTGTTGCACCTGTGCGCCACTGGGCGGCGCGGCAAATAATGCCGTCACAAATGGGCAAGACCCGCGGCGCTAATGTCACTAGGATGGTCGGCAAAACCGGCTAACCTTTCCCACACCGGTGCCGCGTGATGATTGCAGAGAATAGATCCATGAGTAAAACGCCCTCCCCGTCCGAGCTCGCCTCAACCCACCAGGTCTTCAACCAGACGCCACCGCTGACCGGCCACAACCTCTACGCCGGCGACGCGGCGCTGCGCGACGCGGTGCAGCACAACGGCGGCCACTGGGCCGAGGACGACCTGCAGCGCTACGGCGAGGTCTGCGGGCGCCCGGAGATGATCCAGCGCGGTTTCGACGCCAACGAGTTCAAGCCCATTTTTGAGCCCCACGACCGCGTCGGCAATCGCGTCGACCTGGTGCGCTACCACCCGGCTTACCACCAGCTGATGCAGCTGGCACTGAGTGAGGGCCTGCACAGCAGTCCCTGGACGGATCCCAAGCCCGGCGCCCACGTGGCGCGCGCCGCCAAATACTACCTGCACAGCCAGTTGGAGGCGGGCCACGGCTGCCCGGTGACCATGACCTTTGCCTCGGTGCCCTCCATCCGCCTGACGCCGGAACTGGCACAGGAGTGGCTGCCGAAGATCACCGCGCGCGGCTACGACCCCAGTAACCGCCCGCACACGGAGAAGTCGGCGCTGACCATCGGCATGGGCATGACGGAAAAACAGGGCGGCTCCGACGTGCGCGCCAATACCACCACCGCCACCCCGGTCGGTGACGGCACCTACGAGCTGGTGGGCCACAAGTGGTTTACTTCGGCGCCCATGTGCGACGCGTTTCTGATGCTGGCGCAGACCGACAGCGGTCTCACCTGTTTCCTGGTGCCCCGCTGGCGCCCGGATGGCAGCAAGAACCCGATCCAGGTACAAAGGCTGAAAAACAAGGCCGGCAATGTCTCCAACGCGTCCTCCGAGATCGAACTGCGCGGCGCGCTCGGCTGGCTGGTGGGCGAGGAGGGTCGCGGGGTCAACGCGATTATCGAGATGGTGTCCACCACCCGCTTCGACTGCATGATCGGCTCCTCCGGCGGCCAGCGCCAGGCGGTGGTGCAGGCGATTTACCACTCGAGCCAGCGCAGCGCCTTCGGCAAGACCCTGATCGACCAGCCGCTGATGCAGAATGTGCTGGCCGACCTGCAGCTGGAAGTCGAGGGCTCGGTTGCCATGACCATGCGCATGGCGCGGGCCTTCGACCACCTCGACAGTGAACACGAGAGAATGCTGATGCGCCTCGGCACCGCCGTGGGCAAATACTGGATCTGCAAGCGCACCCCGCACCACGCCTACGAGGCGATGGAATGCCTGGGCGGCAACGGCGTGATCGAGAACTTCATCACCGCGCGCCTCTACAGGGACGCGCCCATCAATGCGATCTGGGAGGGCTCCGGCAATATCCAGGCGCTCGACGTGCTGCGCGCCATCGCCAAGACCCCGGCGGTGATCAACCACTGGTTCGACGAACTGGCAGACAGCGCCGGCGCCGACGCGCTGCTGGACAAGACAGTGGCTGGTTTGAAAGCCCAGCTCGCGGATATGGACCAGGTCGAGTACCGCGCGCGCTACCTGGTGGATCAGATGGCCCTGGCGATGCAGGCGCACCTGCTGGTGCAGGGCGGCAACAGCGCGGTGGCCGAGGCCTTTATCGCCTCTCGCCTCGGCAGCAGCGGCGCCCACAACACCGGCTGCCTGCCCACCGGACTCGAGGTGCAAACCCTGGTCGAGCGCGGCAATCCGCTCAGTCTTTGACGCCTCCTGCCGGGCGCGCGCTGCGGCCGTATCGATGGGAAGGCACCGCCGCAGCGCCGCGCTTTACCAGGGCAGCGGCGTGCCATCCCAGAACAGCAACTGACCGCTGTCCGGCGGGCTGAGTCGCCGCAAGACCTCGACGATGCGCGCGGCGCTGAGTTCGGCATGATAAAGCTTGCCGGCCGGAATATTTTCCTGGAAGGGTTTGGACAGCGCCGTATCCGTGGTGCCCGGATGGATGGCCACCACACAGCTGCTTTCCAGCCGCCGCCCCCACTCGATGGCGAGATTCCTGACCAGCATATTCAGCGCCGCCTTGCTGATGCGGTAGCTGTACCAGCCGCCCAGGTGATTGTCGCCGATACTGCCCACTTTGGCCGACAGCGACGCCCACAGCAGCGGCTGCCGGCGCTGCAGCAACTTCCCCAGGGCCTGAGCGAGATGCAGGTGCGTCAGCACATTGACGCGCATGGACTCCAGCAGCCAGTCGTCGCGGCACTGGTCCAGAGACTTTTCCGGCCCGTGTTCGCCGTCGTGCAACAGGCCGCAGCAGTTGATGACCCAATCCGGCAGGTTGCCTACTTCGGAAAGGAAAGTTTCGACATCGCGAATCGAAGACGACTCGCCCAGCGCTACGCGCAGATGCCGATGACGACCATCGTGGCGGGCAAGGGGCTCAACCTCGCCGCGACTGAGGGTCAGCAGGGATACCCGGGGAAAGCACCTGACCAGTTCGCTGCCGATGGCCCTGGCCAGGCCACCGGATGCGCCGGCAAGCATTACCGTTGCTGGTCGATCGAACATGCCGGCCTCCCTGCCGGATCGCTGATCGCGTGCTCGATCAGCTGGATTTCTTTGCCGAATGCTTCCTCTGCGCCGATTTCGGCGGCTCCTCCTTGACCACCCGCAGCATCGGCTCGTCGGAGCGGAAAATCAGGCCGTGAATTTCGGTGGCGTTCTGCCCTTGCAACAGCTGCTGCAGGAACTGCACTATCTGCGCGGAGATCTCCTGCCCGGGCACCAGCACCGGAATCCCCGGCGGATAGGGCACTATCTCGTCCGCACTGGTGCGGCCGACCAGGTTCTGGGTCGCGTCGACACCGTTGTCCATCAGCGGCAACTCCTCCGCCTCGGAGAAGTAGGCATCCGCCGGCAGGCAGGTGAAGCGCGTGAATTCCGGCAGCCGGCGCGAGCTGCCCACATGGAGGCGCTTGCGGGTATTGCGCGCCAGCTGCTTGAGGGCGTGAATCAGGCGCAACAGCTTGCTCTCGGTGCTGCCGAGCGTCACCAGTACCGTCACCGTGTTGTAGGTGGTCTTTTCCACCTGGATGCCGTACTGGTCGAACAGCTTGATCTGCATCTCCTTGCCGGAGAAGCCGCTGGCGGAGATATCGATGGTGACCTTGGTCGGGTCCAGACGGATATTGTCGCCAACGAGCGGCTCGGCGATCAGGTCATCGCGTGTCAGCGCGCGGAACACCCCGGTTTCGTCCACCGCGCGGCGCAGGGTTTCCACCATCTGCAGGCACTGCTTGAGGCGGCTGTAACCTTCCATCGCCATCTGTTTGCGCGCCACGTCCAGGCTCGCAATCATCGCGTACTGCGGACTGGTGGAGGCGTGCATATTCAGGTTCTCGCGGAAGCGATGGTCGTCGAAATCCGGATCCTGCACGTGAATCATGCTGGCCTGGGAGAAGGCCGACAGCATCTTGTGGGTACTCTGGGTCACATAGTCCGCGCCGCATTCCAGCGCCGTCGGGCGCAGTTCCGGGTGGAAGTAACCGTGTGCGTACCAGGCCTCGTCCACCAGCACCTTGACGCCGCGCTCGTGGGCATAGTCGATGATCGGCTTGAGGTCGTAGCGCAGGCCGTCGTAGGTGCAGGAGGTGAGCACCAGCAGGCGCGCGTCGCCGTGCTCATCCAGTGCCTGCTCTATGTCGGAACGCTTCACCGGGCCGTAGATGCCGAACTCCGGGTGCAGCACAGATTTCAGATACACCGGCTCGCAGCGGTTCATCACGATCGCGTGGTGCACCGACTTGTGACAGGCCTGGTCGACGATGATCTTGCCGCCGCCGCCGAGGATCTGCTGGATCACCACCTTGTTGGCGGTGGAAGTGCCGTTGGTCAGGAAAAAGGTGTGGCGCGCACCGAAGGCCTGTGCCGCCAGGTCCTGCGCCTCCTGAATCACCGAGTGGGGCTCCAGCAGGCTGTCCAGCACCTGCACCGATACGGACAGGTCGGTATTGAACACGTGCTCGCCCATAAAACGGTAGAAATCCCCGACCCAGGGACTGTTGCGCAGACTGTCGCCGCCCGAGTGACCCGGGGTGTGCCAGGCATCGCGCGCCGAGAATACATACTCTTTCAGGGTGTCGGCGAAGGGCGTGGAGGCGCGGCGGGCGATAAACGCCTGCACCAGCCGGAACATATGGTTGAAGTTGCCCTCGCGGCGGTCGAACAGCTCATCGAAGCGCTGGCGCAGGTTGGCGAGGGATTGCGCGCTGGGCGCAGCGGCCTGGGCCCCGGTGCCGGCACCGGCGAGAGAGCCGTGCGCCACCAGGAAAATATTGATCTGCGAACGCAGGCTGTGCACCCGCTCCGCCAGTTCATCCGCGGCTTCCAGCCCCTGGGCGTCGTCACCACCATCGACGATCAGCGCCTGCAGGTTGTCCTCGTCCTGTACCAGGCGCTCGACGCCGGTGGGTGTGACCGCCTCGAAGCGCAGGCCGAAGGGATTCTCATGCTGTGCGGCGGTGGCATTCAGCGCATTGACCCAGTCGCCGGCCAGCTGGCGGTCGGCGCTGATCAGGGCCACGCGGCACTCCAGCGGCTGTGCGCTCTCACTCAGGTTGCCCAGATCAGGCATCTTCAGTTCCAAACCCATAGTCTTATCCATCAGCATAGCCCGATTCTTCCCGCAGGCTGCTGCCTCGTCCTGTTAACTTTTTGATTTTATTTGCTTTTTTACTTTCCGGCAGCCACATCGGCGGCGCCGGGAAAGTGTGACTCGCAATCGAGAGGGCAAATACTAAAGGAGGCCAGGAGGGAATTCCGCGAAGCAGTGGGATTTAGCATAACTTGCCAAAAGGCAAACACTAAACCAGATCTGATACCACTGAACCCCCCCGGCGTCAGAACTTTGCACTGCGCACTCGACCGTCGAAAGCGAGGCAGTCCACGACCCGCTGGCGCTGCACCGGTGTCAGCGCGTCCAGCGGGAAATAGCCCATCTCCGAGTGCTCGTCTGACAGTGCGATGGCCTCGGCATCGACAAACTGCGCGCGAAAAATGAACACATGGGAGTTGTAGACGCGGTGATAGTAGACACCGCTCAGGTAGTCGATGCGCACGGCCCGACCGAGCTCCTCGCGGCACTCGCGCAGCAGCGCCTCGTGGACCGTCTCACCGGGATCCAGCGCGCCGCCGGGCAGGCCCCAGCTCCTGTCGGCGTAGGTGGCGCGCAACTGCAGCACCTCGCCCACCGCGTTGGTGATCACCGCGTGGGCGCTGAGGCGATAAGTGTCTTCGAAGCCCATTCCTAGAATCCCTGGGCCAACTCGAAACCGAAGCCCAGTGTCTGTACCGCCTCATCGTAGTCGATCAGGCTTTCCCCGTAGCCATTGAAGTATTTCATATAGCCGCGCACCCGATTGCCGATGGGGAAGCCCCAGGACAGCTCCACCGCGCCGTGATTGTCGGAGCGCAGATTGTTGCGCACCATCAGGGACAGACTGTGGCCGCCGTTGCGATAGCGGCCGCGCAGTTCGAAATGCCCCAGGTAGTTTTCAATATCGGGGTTGTCGTCCTCTTCGCGGCTCTCGGGAATCCGGTACCAGGGCTTGAAGCTGATGGAGTAGCAGTCCCGCTCGAAGATCAGGTTGGCGTAGATACGGTTCCAGCTGCGGGACAGGGGCTCGCTGCGGCCGTTGGACTGGTGATTGACCGCCAGCTGGTTGGCCACGTTCTGCCAGCCGAACAGGCTCCAGTCGTTCAGCCAGGTCATGATCAGTTCCGGCTCGTGGTTGGTCTCGCGAAACGGCGAAGAGTCGTCGGAATTGTATGCCTGCCAGAAACTGCGGTTGGTGTAGGCGACGCTCATGAACGACGCCTGCCCGAGGAAGCCGCGCCACACCGGTACCTGCACCGACAGCTGAAACTGCACTTCGATGTGATCCAGGTCGACGGGCTCCCCCAGTGCTTCAAGTTCTTCCAGACCGGCATCGTTGGGCGACGGGTTGTAGACCAGCGGCAACAGGTAATTGGTCTTGTGGGAGGCCAGCGTAAACGGGTTGTTGGCGGCGTCGCGAATCGCCTGGGCCCTCTCGCTTATGCGCACCTCATCGCCGGGCAGCTGTTCCTGCGGCGGCTCAGACACAGTGCCAAACAGCGGCCGCTCTTCCCGCTGCGCCGGATCGCCATACACCTGCTCGGCACAAAAGCGGCGCATCTCCTCCAACGTAATGCTGGCAGGCGCTACTAACAGCTGTTCGCGCAGGCAGGCCTCCTCGCGCTGTGCCGGAGTGGTGGCGGTGGCTTCCTGAACGACTTCCTGTACCGAGCCCGCCGCCTCCCGCAATACCTCCTGCGGAGCCGACTCCTGAGCTCCCGCGCCTTGCGCAAAGGCAGCAAATATACCGAAAGACAGAATCAACTTCCGATGCGGCAAAATTTACTCTCCGTGAAAAATTCTGAGCAGACCAGAATTATTCCACGGCCTAGAATCCTTCCGCCAGTTCGATTCCCATACCCAGAGATTGCTGACGCCGGTCGTAGCTCAGCAGGCCATGCCCATAGCCGTTGAAATACCGCACGACGCCCCGCAGGCGCTGGCCGACCGGGAAGCTCCAGCGCAACTCGAGTGCGCCGCGGTTGTCAGAACGAAGGTTGTTGCGCAGCATCATCGAAGCGCCAAACCGGTCGCCGCGGAATCCGCCACTGAATTCAAAATGCCCCAGATAGAAGCCCAAATCCGGATTGTCGTCGCCCACACCGTCTTCCGGAATGCGGTACCAGGGCTTGAATGCGAGAAAATACTGGTCGCGCTCAAAAATAAAGTGCGCATAGATGCGGTTCCAGCCGCGCGATTGCTCTCCCTCGAGACCATTGGACTGGTGGCTGAAGGCCAATTGCGTGGCAGCACACTCGAAGCCGAGAAGCTCCCAGTCACTCAGCCAGGTAAGCAGCACTTCCGGCTCGTGAATGCTCTCCCGAAAAGGTGCGGAAGGCGTATACGCCTGCCAGAAGCTGTGGTTGGTATAAGCGGCGCTGAGAAAAGATGAAGGCCCCAGCAGGCCGGTCCAGACGGGCACCTGCACGGACAGCTGGAATTCGATTTCAATCGGCTTTAAGTCGGCGGATACACCGCTAGTGCCCTCGGCATCGCCCTCGCCGGCGTAGTAGGCGGCGGGCAGTACATAGCTGGCTTTGTGCGAAGCGAGGGAGAATCGATTGCCGGCCGCATCCTGAACCGCCCGCACACGATCACTGGGCGCGGAGGTCGGCGGATCCGGCAGCCCGGGTTCCGATGCCGCGCGCCCTGCATCGCCAGCGGCTTCACTGCTCTCCGGTAGCGCCGCTATGACCAGGACTCCCGCCGGTATTTGCTCCGATGGACTTGCGGCATCGCGGGCAATTTCCCGGCTGCTCTGCTCGACCGGGACCACCACTTGCCGCAGCGACTCCTGGCCAACAGCCAATAGCGGCGCAGAAATTAACGACACCAGCCAAAGCCGACTTCCCTGTAGCCGTTTGACATGCACGCTGATGGCTCCTTGCCATTGACCGACAAATCCGGGACTTCCCTGGCCGGATTCACAAACAGGTAATCATTGCACTGGCAATCGCGCAGCCCTGGCACCACCGCTGGCGCAGATTCAGCAATGAATACCGAGCAATTGGGGCGACCACTCCAGATCGCGCAACCGCACCTGCCACAGTCGACCAGTGCTGGAGGGCCAGTCATAGCCGACCAACAGGCCCCGACTGTCCACATAGCAGTGGGCGTCGCGCTCGGCCTCGTCGCCCTGGTAGATGTAACCACTGATGTCGGCACCCAATTCCTGGGTTTTCTGGCTGGCGATATCACCCGCCATCAGCCTGGCGCTGCGGTGGCTGACGCGCGGTGCGAGCAACTTGCCGCGCTGGGAGGGGTCGACGATATCGGGGGTGACCACCTCCAGCCCCTCCTTGAACTGCTCCAGTTTCAACAGCAGCGGCCCCATAAATATGCGCATCAGCGGGAACAGCAGACGGCGGCGGCCCTCGACGAAGGCCTGCTGAGGGCCGTTGGGTCCGGTCCAGTTGGCCTCAATGGTATCGCCCAGTTGCGGCGCCTCACCCTCGGCGCTGCACAGGCGATAGTGGGCATTGACTTCATCGACCTCGTCGCGCCAGCAGATCCGGCACTCGCTCACCAGCCCGTCGCGCAGCAGTGCGCTCACCTCCATGCCGAAGCGCTGATCGCCGACGAGGCGCTGGCTGACCAGGGTGCGCCAGCCCCGCTCGTCTTCGCCCAGTTGCCAGCTGTCCTGCACCGGCATTTCCCGGCCGTCGCAGCTGTACTGATAGCGTCCCTGCGCCAAAGTTGAGTTCAATCCCATTGCAGACAATCTCCCTGTTCACTGCGCGCACCAAATGGATGCATTGGGGGGTGCGCTACACCGAACTGACGCCTGCACAAAGTATTGCACAAGGGGGCATAACTGCGCCGGGATTGGCGCCAGGATTCCCCCCGGACAACAGGCCGTTCCCGACGGCAAAAAGTTACAGGTAGCGCTGCCAGAAATGCGCCTGACCCATCTCTTCATCCAGCGTATAGGGCTTGAAACCGGACCTGCGGTAGGCAATCTGTGCCGGCAGGTTTTTCTCCAGTATCTCCAGCGTCAGCTTGCAGCAACCGCGGCTTTTTGCCTCGCGTGCAACCAGGTCTAGCATCTGCGCGCATACGCCGCTGCCGCGGGCACTTTCACTGACGATCACATCGTGAATATTGACCAGCGGTTTGCAGACAAATGTCGAAAATCCCATAAAGCAGTTGATCAGGCCCAGTGCCCGGTTATCGCGGTAGGCCAGCACGCTGAAGGCGCCGGGAAATTCCGCCAGTTTCGGCAGCAGCTGCTCGCGGCAATAATCCGAGAGCGGCTCTCCACCACCGAAAGGATCGCGCGCGTACTCCTCCATCAGTGCCAAGATATCCTGCGCGTGTCGATCATTCCGATAGTCCGCAATCAGGGTGTGCACTTGTGCTGCCGTGTCGGGCATAGGTTTTTCCATTCACTGTTTCCGAAGTCGGTTTATCGATTTTGCAGATGTGCCGCGGCTCAGTCGGGCCGCTTCCCGCTGTAGCTAGCGAGCGCGCGGTCAGTCGCATCGGTACCCGCAAAGCGGCTCAAATAGTTTCGCAGCCGGGTGCGCTGCGCCCGCAGCCAGCGCACGCGGATGCGGTGACGCCACAGGGGGCTGGCGCGGTAGGACACGCGCCGGCGCCCGGCGAATGCGTGGGATCTTCGTCTACCCATGGTTCTCACCGCCTCACACGTTGCGTTCAAGTTGCAGACTAACAGATAGCGGAGCCGCGGTTCAGTGCCTCTGCGCTTGGCCGGCGCCAACAAAGTCGCTATCCTCGCAGGTCAATGGCCGATCAGTCACACCAGGAAACCGCATTGCGCCCGCTCAAACACCTGATACACAACAACCGGCAGTGGTCCCTCGCCACCCGCGAACAGAAACCGGACTTCTTCCTCAAACTGTCCGAGCAACAGAGCCCGCAATACCTGTGGGTCGGCTGCGCCGACAGCCGCGTGCCCGCCAACGAGATTGTCGGCCTGCTGCCCGGCGAGCTGTTCGTGCACCGCAACGTGGCCAACGTGGTGGTACACACGGACCTCAACTGCCTGTCGGTGCTGCAGTACGCGGTGGAGATACTCAAGGTGAAGCACATCATCGTCTGTGGTCACTACGGCTGCGGCGGTGTGCAGGCGGCACTGCACAACCAGCAGCTGGGTCTGATCGACAACTGGCTGCGCCATATCCAGGACGTGCGCGACAAGCATCACACACTGATCGACCTGTTCCAGCAACAGGAGCGCACCGACCTGCTGTGCGAACTGAACGTGCTGGAGCAGGTCATCCACGTGTGTCAGACCACCATAGTGCGCGACGCCTGGCGCAGCGGCCAGCCGCTGTCGGTCAACGGCTGGGTCTACGGACTCAAGGACGGCCTGATTCACGACCTCGGTATTTCCATCACCCACCCGGGAGAGATCGCGGAGATCTACCACAGCGCCCTGACCAATATCGCCCAGCGCGACAGGGAGTAGCGACTTCCGCGACAAATTTCCTTAATATTCCCCATCCAAAATTTCCAAAGCCCGGCTCTGCCGGGCTTTCTGCATCTGTCCGGGGGAGTCAATGGCCGAATACCGCGTTTGGGAATGCCAGATCTGTGGCTGGATTTACGACGAAGCCAAGGGCTGGCCCGAAGACGGTATAGCGCCCGGCACTCGCTGGGAAGACATTCCCGACGACTGGTGCTGCCCGGAATGCGGCGCGGCCAAGCAGGATTTCGCGATGCTCGCGGTAGTACCGGAACACCAGCCGCAGGAAGCCGCGCCGCCCTCTGACGTTCCCGCCACCGAGTCCATTGCCGCAGCCCCGCGTGCGTCCGCGCAAAGCGCCGGCTACCGCATCTGGGAGTGCATGGTGTGCGGCTGGGTCTACGACGAGTCCAAGGGCTGGCCTGAGGACGGCATTGCGCCGGGCACCCGCTGGGAGGATATTCCCGAGGACTGGTGCTGCCCCCAGTGTGGTATCGGCAAGGAAGAGTTCGATATGGTGCTGGTGGCCGGGGCCGCACCGGAAGCGGCACCCGCCACAGCCGTCGACAGCGGCATACTCGCCGACCGGGATCCGCTGGTCATCGTCGGCACCGGCCTCGCCGGCTACAACCTGGCGCGCGAATTCCGCAAACTGGACCAGCACACGCCGCTACGCCTGATAACCGGCGACGATGGCACCTACTACTCCAAGCCGCTGCTGTCCGCCTCCCTGGCCCACGGCAAGACCCCGCAGCAGCTGGCCAGCGCCTCCGCCGAGGAAATGGCACGGGAGCTGGGCGCGGAGATTCTGGTCCACACCCGCGTGATCGATATCGACGCCGCGTCCAAAACCCTGACCCTGGCGCCGGAGCACGGCGGCCACAGCGCCGCCTTGCGCTATGGCAAGCTGGTGCTGGCCACCGGCGCCGGCTGCCGTGCCCTGCCGGCGATCGAGGGCGACGGCCACGCGCGCCTGTTCCGCATCAACAGCCTCGGCGACTACCACCGTTTCCGCACCGCCATGGTGGGGCGCCAGCGGGTGTTGCTGCTGGGCGCCGGCCTGATCGGCTGTGAATTCGCCAACGACCTGGTCCAGGCCGGATTCGCGGTGGAGATGGTGGATCCGCTGGACTGGCCGCTGGCCACCCTGCTGCCCGAGGCCGCCGGCCGCGATATCCAACGCACCCTCGAGAGTCACGGCGTCCGTTTCCACGGCAATGCCAGAGTTGCGCGCCTGGACCGCAGTGGCGGCGGTATTCGCGCCCAGCTGGACAACGGCGAACACATAGACGCGGATATCGCCCTCGCCGCCCTCGGCCTGCGGGCCAACACCGGCCTCGCCGAGAAAGCCGGGCTGGCGGTCGAGCGCGGCATAGTGGTGAACCGCCAGCTGCAGAGCAGCGATGCCGATATATATGCCCTCGGCGACTGCGCCGAAGTGGACGGCCACCTGCTCTATTTCGTCGCGCCGCTGATGGCCTGTGCGCGCGCCCTCGCCAAGACCTTGAGCGGCGCGCCGACGCCGGTGCATTACGGCGCCATCCCTGTCGCCGTAAAGACCACCCTGCGCCCCACCACTGTCTGTGCGCCGCCGGCCGGTGCCGAGGGCAGCTGGCAGATCGACAGCTCCGCAAGCGGCGTAAAGGCGGAATTCCGCGACGCCGACGGCCGCCTGCTCGGCTTCGCCCTCACCGGTTCGGCCATTGCCGCGCGGGACCAGCTGGCGGGCGAGTGCGCGCCGCTGATGGCGGAATGATTCTTTGGAATCGTTGTGGGAGCCAGATTTGCGGAGCCGCGCGCTTCCACACAATCGCCTGCAGGGCAGGCTCTCACATTTGGCTGAGCGACAGACGCTCACCCCAACCTGCGCCCCTCAGAGGCAAAACGCGCAATTAGGACGCTTTTGCCGTAGAATGGCCGCCAGTACAGATTTTGCACAATATTTAATCAACGGTATGACGACAGACAGCAGCCCCGCCATCACCCCCGCAGCCCTGCAGAGCCGCGCCCTGCGCGACACCCTGGGCCATTTCGCCACCGGTGTCACCGTGGTGACCACGCGGGACGCGGCTGGCCAACCCGCGGGCATGACCGTCAACAGCTTCAACTCCGTCTCCCTGGATCCGGCACTGGTGCTTTGGAGCATCGACAAGCAATCCCTCGGCTACGACGCCTTCACCCAGCAGGAACACTTTGCGGTGCATGTGCTGAAAGCCGACCAGCAGCATATCTCCAACCTGTTTGCCGGCCGCGGCGCCGACAAGTTCGGCCAGATACACTGGCGCCCGGGCCCCGATGGCGTGCCGCAGATCGACGATTGCGCCGCCTTTTTCCACTGCCGCCGCGTGCAGTGCATCGACGGCGGCGATCACACCATACTGCTGGGTGAGGTGCTGGAGTTCACGGCCAGCGGCGGCGAACCACTGGTATTTCATCGCGGCCGCTACCGGGCCCTGGCCGGCAACTGACACTTTTTCCGATAGGGCGGAACAGCTTCAACGCCAAATTCACGAAAATTGCGCAAATTGTTGGTTGCTTTTTAATCACGGCGTCATACTTTAAGTGCACGCTGTTGCTGGCAGTATTTCAGGGTCAGTAATCCATGCAGATACCCCGCACCCTCTTTTGCTTTGCCCACCGCGGCTACCGCCAACGGGCCACCGAAAACACCCTGCAGGCGATCGCCCACGCACTGGAATTCGACGTCGACGGTATCGAGATCGATATCTGGAATATCGGCGGCCAGCTGCTGGTCAAACACGACCGCCGCCTCGGCCGCCTGATCGCCGGCAGCGAGCTGCTGACCGACCTGTGCCCGGAAGTGCTGCGCGAGAAGCTGCTGCCCTGCGGCGGCCGCGTGCCGACCCTGCGCGAGGTGCTTGAAGTGGTGGGCAACAACGCGCAGCTCAACATCGAGCTGAAGGGTCCCAACTGCGCCGCGCTGGTGGCCAGGGAACTCGAGTCCTATGTGAGCGACAACGGCGCCTCTTTCGAACAGTACCTGATCTCCTCCTTCGACCACCGCCAGCTGTACGAGAGCCTGCAGCTGCTGCCGGAAGTGCGCCGCGGCGTACTGGTCGACGGTGTCCCCCTGGATCTGGCCGCCTGCGCCGAGCCGCTGAAGGCGTATTCGATGCACCTGAGCCTGGAATTCGCCGATGCCGACATGATCGCCGACGGCAAGCGGCGCGGCCTGAAAAACTACGTATTCACCGTCAACAATCCCGACGACCTGACGCTGCTCGCGGCCATGGGCGCAGACGGCGTGTTTACCGATGAGCCGCAGATGGTGATGGATTACAACGCGCGTATTACCGCCGAGATGCTGCTGCAGCAGCTGGATGCCGGTGACAGTGAGATGCCGCGCGCTTCCTGAACGAACGCTACTTTTTGCGCTCATTCCGCCCCGCAAAAAAAAGGCCGGCACTTATTGTGCCGGCCTTTCTTCGTGACGTTTCGAAAACAGCTGACTTAGAACTCCGCACTCGCGCGCAGGTACCAGAAGCCGCCATTAAAGCCGAACGGTGAAGTGAGCGCCTGGCGCACGCCCAGGAACTGCAGCGTACCGTTACCCTCCTCGTCCGCCTCCACGTCGAAAATATTCTCGCCGCCGACGGCGACGGTGTAATTTTCGGCGAAGGAGAAACGGGCCTCGATATCCGTCAGGATCTTGGCACCGTAGCTGGTGGCATTGGAAGTGTCGTTGCCATCTGCCTCCAGCTGACCACCGGTGGACTCCCAGCCGCCGTAGCGGTTGAAGCGCAGGTAGCCCTGCAGCATGCCGCCGGTGTCGTAGTCGAAGGTCAGGGTACTGCGCTGATTGGGTACCTGGTTCTCGAAGTCAAACACGCGGGTGGCGTTGATCGTGTTGGGGGCCACCTTGGTGACTTCCTGCTGGTTGTAGTTGTGGCGCAGATCCACGGTCAGCAGGCCGCCGGCCAGGTCGAAATCGCTGGTAATCGCCAGATCGATACCGCTGATCTCCGAATCAAAGGCATTGGTGAAATAGTTGACGTTGCTACCGAGCAACAGCGAGGCATCGGCCACGCCGGCACCGGTGAGCAATGCCACTTCGTCATCGCCAATGGTGTTGTTGCGCAGGGCCAGGCGGTCTTCGATATCGATGTTGTAGTAATCGACGGTGATGCTGGTGTTATCCAGCGGGTTGATCACGGCACCGATTGTGAAGCTGGTGGACTCCTCCGGATTCAGCGCTACCGCTCCCAGCACCTCGGCCACCGGGTGGTCGACCGGATAGGTACCGCTGGGGGTCAGGCTGCCGTCGGAGTTGGCCGTAGTGGTGACATTAAGCGTATTCACCTGACCGGGGGTCGGCGCGCGGAAACCGGTGTTGGCGGTGGCGCGCAGCGCGAAGGCCTCGTTGAAGTCGTAGCGCGCAGACAGTTTCCAGTCGGAGGTGGAGCCGAACAGATCGTAGTCCTCGAAACGCAGCGCCGCGCCCAGAGTCAGCTGGTCGGTCACATCCGCTTCGAGATCCACGTAGGCGGCCATGCTCTCGCTGCTGTAGCTGCCCGCCGCCTCGGTGGGGAAGCCCTGGAAGCCGTCCGAGCCGACACCGAATACCGCCGCAGTCGGTCCCACCGCGATAGAGGCTTCATCGCCGGCACCGATCTTGTAGGTTTCCTCGCGCCACTCGGCACCGAAGGCTACGTTGAGCGGGCTGGCCAGCCCCGCGACGTCGACCGGCTGCACGAAGTCCGCATTCACACTGGTCTCTTCCTGAGAGAGCGTTCCCGGATTGAAGGTGGTCGGCGACAGAGCGCCGAGGCTCGGGTTGATGGAGTCCTTCAATACATAGGACACCTCGTTTTCCGCGGTGCGCGCGCGGAGGTCCCAGGTCATGCCGGAGGCCAGTTCGCCGCGGGCGCCGAAGACTGCGGAAATGTCGCTGATATCCGCACCGAACTGCGGGTTATAGCCGCCCGGGAACAGGGTGTAGATCGGGTTGCGCAGCACATAGCCACTGGGGCTCGAGCTGTCGGCGACCAGGTAATCGGCCGGACTCAGTCCCTGCGCATTAATGCTGTCGATCAGGGACTGGGGCGCCGGATCCGGCATAAAGTCGCCATCCCCATCCGCCTGCAGCGTGGCGCGCGCGCCGAATTCGTACTGCGGGTCCATGACCGGGCCGCGGTAGAAGAAATCGGAAATGGTGGAATTGTCTGAATAACCCAGGTTGCCGTACAGCTCGACACTGTCGTTCAGGTCGAAGCCGGTGTTGATAAACAGCTTGGTGGTCTCCACCTCGGGATCACCCCAGCGCTGCCCCAGGCCGTCCAGCGGCACCTGGTCCACACCGACCACGGAGCCGACGAATTCCGCGTCCGGGCGCGCGGCGCCGCGCCAGGTCTTGTCAGCGGTGGAATGCTCCACGGTCGCGTTGACGAAGCCGCTGTCACCGAGCGCAAAGCCGGCGTTGGCCGCCAGGCTGGTGCGGGTGCCATCGCCCTCGAAATACTCACCGGTCTGCGCGGATACGCTGATGCCCTCGGCGTCATCCTTCAGGATCACGTTGACCACGCCGGCGATCGCGTCGGAACCGTATTGGGCCGAGGCGCCATCGCGCAGCACTTCCACACGCTCAACTGCCATCGAGGGAATCGCGGAGAAGTCCACCGCCTGGGCACCCTGGTTATTGGTACCCAGCGGCGCCAGCTGCAGGTTTACCAGCGCGGAGCGGTGGCGGCGGGTGCCGTTGACCAGCACCAGTGTCTGGTCCGGCGACAGATTGCGCAGGGTCACCGGGCGAATAAACGCGGTGCCGTCGGCGATCGGGAAGCGCTGGGTATTGAACGAGGGCGCCACCTTGGCCAGCGACTCGGTCAGGTCGAAGCTGGCCTGATCCGCCAGGTTTGCGCCGCCGACCACGTCAACCGGGGACAGGGTCTCCGTCGGGGCTACACCCTCCTTGCGGGTACCGGTGGTGATGACTTCCTCCATCACGCCGTGGTCGGCGGACGGTGTCTGATTGGCCTGATCCTGCGCCAGTGCGCTGGCGGCCGGAATGGCGAGTGCCGCGGCAATGGCCAGCGACAGGGGTTTGAATGAATAAGATTGCATGTCTGCCCGTCCTCTCTTTTGTCGTTATTCAATCGAGCACCACGCCGTCCGATACCCCCAGACTGCCGCGTGCGGTGATTATTTTTTGTGCGAGACAATTGCTGCGTCGCACCTTTGTTGTGCGGTCAGGGTATGCAAATCGGTCTATCCGGGCAATGTTTCAGAAGAAATCACAAAGAACACAGCCGATGCTGATACGGATTGTTACAAGTGGGAATGTTTCTTGCGCCATTAAGGATATCCATTACCCAGTCCCAATCTTTTTAGATGAAAGATCCTTTTCTGGTGCGATAGTCCTACTGAGTTGTCCGCCAATAAGTGAGAACCCGCGGCCCCCCATACACCGCCGCTGGTCGCACTCCGGCAAGATGCGCGACAGTCACAGAAGAGAATCCTGACAATTGGCAACCCGGCCTTTGGCCGTCACCCGGTCACTAATACCGATCTCTGCCGGGGTTATCCGCCTGCCCGTCCTTGAGGGGCGCCGATGGTGCGCTTTCCGATTCCAGCCCCTGCAGCTCGCTCCTGAGCAGTTGCGAGCGAGACTCCTCCAACTCTCCGAGCCGCCGCTGCACCTTTCCATTGAACGAGCTTTCGGGATATTCCCCCCGCTCATCGGCCATGCCGGCTTCGAGACCGGTGAGCAACTCTATGGCCTCATCTACGCTCGCCACCGCATAGACGGCAAATTTCTGCTCGCGCACCGCCTGCACCACCGCTTCCTTCAGCATCAGGTGCTGGATATTGGCCGCCGGAATAATGACACCGTGCTCGCCGCTCAGACCGCGCGCCTGGCACACTTCGAAGAACCCCTCGATCTTTTCATTGACCCCGCCCACTGCCTGCACCTGCCCGAGCTGGTTGACCGAACCGGTCACCGCCAAGCGCTGGCGCAGCGGCACCTGGGCAATCGCCGACAGCAGCGCGCAGAGCTCCGCCAACGAGGCGCTGTCGCCGTCGACCGGACCGTAGGACTGCTCGAACACCAGGCTGGCGGAGAGGGAAAATGGCTGTGAGGGCGCGTAGCGATTGGCGAGGAAGGCGCTCAGGATCATCACGCCCTTGGAGTGCAGGGGCCCGCCCAGCTCCGACTCGCGTTCGATATCCACCATCTTGCCGCTGCCCAGGCGCGCGGTGGCGGTGATGCGCGAGGGGCGGCCGAAGGCGCTGTCGCCGAGCTGTATCACGGACAGGCCGTTGATCTGCGCCACCTGCGAGCCTTCGGTGTCGATCATCAGGATGTCGCGCTCGATGGATTCCTGCAGCCGCTCCTGCCACTGGCGTTGGCGGTACTCGCGCTGGTCGATGGCCCTCTGCACGTGCAACCTTTCCACCTGCTCCGCCTCTTCGCGCCGGCACCAGTAATCGGCCTCGCGCAACAGGTCTGCCAGGCGCTCGCCGTGCAGCGACAGTTTTTTTGCATCCCCGGCCAGGCGCGCCGCCTGCTCCACTACCCGTGCGACCGCATTCTGCGAGAAGGGCCGCAACTTTTCCCCGCGGGCCAGTCCGAAAATAAGCTGTGCATAGGCGGCGACACTTTCGCGCTCGCGATCTATATCCTCGGCAAAGTCGGCGTAGACCTTGAACAGCTGCTTGGCTTCCGGGTCGTGGGCCTTCAGCAGGTAGTAGAGCCAGCGTTCGCCGATCAATACCACATTGACATTGAGCGGTATCGGTTCCGGCTCCAGGGTAATGGTGGACAGCAACCCCATCTGCATTTCCAGCGGCTGGACCTTCAATTCCCGCGAGTGCAGCGCCCGTTTCAATGTCTCCCACGCGAATGGTGTCATCAGCAACCGGTGCGCATCGAGAATCAGGCAGCCGCCGTTGGCCCGGTGCAGGGCCCCGCCCTTGATCAGTTTGAAATTGGTGGTCAGGGTGCCCATCTGCGATTCGTGCTCGATGCGCCCGAGCAGGTTGGTGTAGATGGGATTGTCCTCGTAGATGACCGGCGCACCCTCGGCATCGCCGTTATCCACCAGGATATTCACGCGGAAGCGATTGAACTCCCGCGCGCGGATCAGTTTGCGCGGAACTATGCCCTCCTTCTGTGCCTGTTCACCGGCCGCGCGGAAATCGTCGGCATTTTCAATCACGCCGTGCTTGATGTTTTCGATAAACGCCTGCACCTGGTCCAGGTTCTGGTAGCGCCGGCGCAGCCAGTCGATGCGTTCATCCAGGGTCAGATGCAGATACTCGCGGATCAGCCGCTTCAGGTCCTTGGCCAGTTTCTCGTGCCAGCGCAGTGCGCGCCCCAGCGTTTCCTTCAGATCGACGTTGACCTTCTCGATATTTTCCTTGAGCCGTTGCTGCTCCTCTTCCGGCAACTCGGAAAATTTTTTCGGACTGATAAATTCGCCGTCCACCAGCGGGCCGATGGTATAGCCCGAGGGGGTGCGCACGACGCCGATGCCGAGTTCCTTAGCGCGCTCCACCAGCTCGGCGAAGGTCTGTTCTTCGCGATCCTCCAGCTGCTGTTTGAGTTCATCTCGGCGCGCGCGGTACTCGTCACTCTTAAAGATATCGGGAATGGCCGTCAGCAGGTGCTCGAGCAGGTCCTCGGTGTCCCGCTTCAATTCCCGCGCGGTGCCGGGGGGGAGCACCAGTGCATGGGGTTTGTGTTCGGCATCAAAATTGTGGATGTAACAGAGGTCCGCCGCCGCATCCTGCTTTTGCGCCCAGGCGCCGATGCGCTTCATGACCAGCGCGTGTTTGCCAAGCCCGACCGAACCGGCCACATAGAGGTTGTAGCCGTTGCCGGACATATCCAGCGCGAATTCCAGCGCCTCCAGCGCGCGCTCCTGCCCGAAGTGGCGACTGTCGTCCGCCTCGCCTACCTCGGCCTGCAGCTCCAGCCATTCCAACGGACAGTGCTGGTAGAGCTGTTCCGGAGCCAGGGGGTCGAGATTCATTAACGCGCCTATCAACAGAGAAAATGCCAATCACACCGGGGGGTTCCCCCGCCTCGTCGATTTTTCGACTTCCGCTAGTGGGCCGTGAGTGAAGTTCGGTAACAAAGGAGCACAGCCCAAGCGTTCAGATCGAGGCGAGAAAGCGCAGGACTAGCAGCGCTAATTCAAGCTTTCTCAACGCAGAGCTGGACGCTTTGGCGAAGCAAACTGTTACCTAACTTTGCGCACGGCCCACTCGTCCAGCTTAGCTCAGCCAAAATCCTGTTTCTCCATCCACGGAATGATCCGCTCGAAAGCCTTCTCAATCTTGTCGATAGACGTGGCGTAACTGATGCGCAGTGCGTTGCGGCAGGAATCGCCGAATGTGTCGCCGGCGATGGTGCAGACGCCGGTCTCCCGCAACAGTCGCAGGGCGACATTGTTGCCGTTCACGCCATCCGGCAGGGAGGGGAAAAGGTAGAAGGCGCCCTCGGGCATATAGCCTTCCAGATAGGGCGTCTGTTCCACCAGCTGCACCAGCCGATTGCGCCTTTTCTTGTAGATCGCCACTATGCCGTCGATAAAACTGCGGTCGCCCCGCAGCGCAGCGACGCCCGCCCACTGACAGGGGGTGTTGGCGACCGTGGTGGTGAACATATGGTAGCGGCGCAGCTTGCGTATCGCGCCCTGGCTGGCGATCAGCCAGCCGATGCGCATGCCGGCCATGCTGAAGGTCTTGGAAAAACTGCTGATGATCATCACGTGATCGAGATCGGAACAGCAGGACAGCACGCTGGCGTAGTCGCGGTTGTCGTAGACCAGGTGATCGTAGACCTCGTCGCTGATCACGTAGATGCCGCGGTAGGCCGCCTCCTGCACGATGGTCTCGATGGTCTCGCGCGGATACACGGTGCCGGTGGGGTTGCTGGGCGAATTCAGCACGATCGCGTGGGTATTCTTGTCGATCGCGTCGATGACTTCCTGCGGGTCCAGCTGGTGGTTGTTCTCGGCGCGGGTGGGAATGTATTTCACTTCGCCACCGTTCATGCGGATCAGCGGCGCGTACAGCATGAAGGAGGGATCCGGCACGATAAATTCGCGCCCCGGCGCGGACATCGCCGTCAGCGCGAGGTAGATCGCTTCGGTGGCGCCGGTGGTGACGAGAATATTCTCCGGCGAAATTTTCCGATCGTAACGTTCGCCGTTGTACTCCGCCAGCGCGTCGAGCAATTCCGGCAGGCCGGCGTCCATGGTGTAGCCGGTCTGCCCGGCTTCCAGCGCATCCACCGTGGCCTGGATGACATGGGGCGGCGCCGGCGCGTCCGGCTGGCCGATGGACAGGTGGATCACGTCGTCCATGGTCGCCGCCAGGTTGACCATCTTGCGGATACCCGGCACCGGTATCGTCAGCAGTGCCGGATTCCAGACCGGATCCTCGGACTCGTAGAAGTCGAAATCCAGCCGACTCACGCCTCTTCCCCGGCGGCGGCGTCGACGCGGAAGAGATCGGGGCGCCGCTCGGTCAGCGGCGCGGCCAGCTGGTAGGCCTGCCCAGCGCGCAGCACTGTGGCGTCATCGAAACGCCGCCCCACCAGCTGCAGCCCGATCGGCAGGCCGTCGGATGAAAAGCCGCAGGGCACCGACAGCGCCGGCTGGCCGGTGAGGTTGAACGGATAAGTGTAGGGGGTCCAGGAGGGCCAGCGAGTGCTGGGCCAGTCCTCCGGCACCTCGCGGCCGGCCTTGAACGCGGTAATGGGCAGCGTCGGAGTCAGCAACAGGTCGTATTTCTGATGAAAGTTGGCCATGCGCTCACACAGGGCCGTGCGCTCGTTGACCGCGGCCAGGTAATCGAGCATCGACAACTGCGCCGCCTTGTCCGCCACCGCCACCAGCTGCTGGTCCATCTGCTGGCGCTGGCGCTTGCCGATATCGCGCAGCGCATTGGCGGCACCGCCGTAAAACAGGTGACCGAAGGCCGCCAGCGGATCGTCGAAACCCGGCGCCACCTCGGAAACTTCGGCGCCCAGGGACTGCAGCAGCTGCGCGGCGGCGCGCACCGCGTCGTCGACTTCCGGATCCGGCTGCACATAGCCGAGCGTGGCGCTGTAGGCGATGTGCAGGCCCTGCAGCAATTCCCGCGGCTCGCCCCGAATCTCCGCGAAATAATCGATATTGCGCCGCGGTATCGCCTGGGTGTCGCGGTGATCGGCCTCTGTCAGCACATTCATCATCAGCGCGCAATCCGCCACCGTCCAGCTCATGGGGCCGGCGTGGGCCAGGGTGCCGAACGGGCTCGGCGGCCAGTGGGGCACTTCGCCGAAACTGGGCTTGAGGCCGACGAGACCGCAGAAGCCGGCGGGGATGCGGATCGAGCCGCCGGCATCGGTGCCCAGCGCCAGCGGGCCCATGCCCAGCGGTACCGCCGCGGCGCTGCCGCCGCTGGAGCCACCGGCGGTCTTGTCGGTGTTCCAGGGGTTGCGGGTGACGCCGTCGATCGGGTTGTCGGTGACGCCCTTCCAGCCCATTTCGGGTGTCGTGGTCTTGCCCAGCGGCACATAACCGTTGCGGCGCAGCGCCGCAACGCAGGGTGCCTCCTTGCCGAGGGTGGACTCCGGATCGATGATTCTGGAGCCCTTCACCGTCGGCCACATGCGCGTCAGGAACACGTCCTTGATCGCCACGGGCACGCCGTCCAGCAACCCTTGCGGCGCACCGGATCTGTAGCGCTTTTCCGATTCGCGCGCAAAGGCGAGGCTGGTGTCGCCATCCACCAGGCAGTAGGCGTTAACCGCGGAATTGCAGCGTTCGATCTGGCGCAACAGTGCTTCGGTGACTTCGACCGGGGAAAAGGCCTGGCTTTGATACCCGTGCAGTAACTCCACCGCGGTCATGCGGATAAAATCACTCATCGGCGATCCCTCTTTTTCTCGACTTATTCCCCCATCCTAGTACGAGGTGGCGCGCCTTTATTAGCAGATGGTGCGGATTCACGTTGACTCAGACGCCCCGATCAACACACGGACTTTTTGCGACGCAGGTCTCACTTCCTGTGATTCCTTCAGGCTGCAGTCAGCCTCGATGAGATAATTTGGCCTAACGAGACAGTCTGTGACGGAACCAACAGTGAACCTAAAAACGAGAATGATTCCACGCGCGGCCCTGGCCCCGGCGGTAGTGATGCTAATGCTGGCCAGTGGCTGCGCCACCATGAGCGAAGAGGAGTGCCTTGTTGCTGACTGGCACGCAATTGGCTATGAGGACGGGGCCGCCGGCCTGCAGGTCGCGCAGCTCGGCAAGCGCCGCGAGGCCTGCGCTGAATATGGCGTGCGACCTGATACGGCGGCCTATCGCGCCGGTCGCGACGAGGGACTGTAGCTCTACTGCACCGAAAACCGCGGCTTCCGCCTGGGCCGCGCCGGCGGTGGTTACGGTGGTGTCTGCCCGGCGGATCTCGAGGGACTCTTCCTGCGCGGCTACGAGTCGGGTCGCGAAATCCATCTGGCGCAGAGCGCGGTGAATCAGGTGGCCGGCGCCATCGGCGAAAGGATCGAGGAGCGCGAACATATTCTCGACGACATTACCGCGATGAGCGCCCGCCTGATCAGCGACGAGTCCACCAAGGAAGAGCGCATCACCCTGCTCGCCGATATCGCCCGTCTCAAGGGCCGGCACACCGAACTGGGCGTGGAGATCGAGGATCTCGAGCACGAACTGGCCATGCGCGAGGCGGAGTACCAGGAAGTGCAGGCGCGTTCGCCCTATCAGTAGGGTGCGCCGCCCGCACCGGATGCTCGCGGGGTGCGCACGGCGCACCCTGCGGAGTGCCCCGCCGCCCCTACAAAATCGCGACTGATCACTTCAGAATGCCGCTGGCCACGGCGCCCTGCAGCATCTCTTCCATCACCTGCCACAATTCACTGCTGCCGTCGCCGATGCGGCTGTTCAGCGCGAACACCTGCTCCTTGCGGATATTGTTCTCCCGCCACGCGTGGCCCCCGCCGCGCAGGTTGTGCAGCAGCGGCGGCACCCGGTCGATGGCGCGGGCGTATCTGGATTCCGCCGTCTCACCGGCCTCGAATTCGGACCACAGGGCAAAGTATTCGTCGCCCCCGCCATCCGGCAGCATTGCCAGAATACGCCTTACGCCCTGTTCTTCTGCGGCCTTTTGCGCGGCAGTTTCACTCGCGTAGACAATCTTGTCACCGGCATCGATCTCGCCCAGATCGTGCAGCAGCAGCATTTTGATGACGCGGTCTATGTCCACCGGTTCATTGGCATATTCCCTGAGCATCAGCGCGGCGAGGCAAACATGCCAGCTGTGCTCGGCGGCGTTTTCCCTCCGCTCCAGCCCCACCGGCTTCGTCTTGCGCAGCACCGCCTTCAGCTTCTCGATCTCGACAATAAATTCCAGGATCTGCTCGATTTCTTTCATTTAACTGATCGCCCGCGGCATGATCACATGCAGTTTTTCTGCCCAGGGCTCGAGGTCCTGCATAATCGTCGGATACAGCTCGACACCCTCGCGCAGCTGTCGCTCGCGCGCCGCCCAGGCGCGCTGGCCGGGCACCCGCACCGGCGCATCGCTGTCGCTGCGACTGTGTTCCCACAAATTGCACAGGGCGACCGTCTGACGCAGGAAATCCGCGCGCGAGCCGAAGGCCTGCGGGTCGATGATCTGCAAAAATACCGAGTTGGCCTCGTCGTCATCTTTCGCCGCGGCGTCGCCGCGGCCGTAGCCGCCGAGGGCCATCGACAGCACTTCCAGCATCGCGGACAGCGCCGCGCCCTTGTAGCCGTGATCGGCGCCGCCGACCGGCAGTATGCTGCCGCCGCTCTTGAACACGGCCGGATCGTCGGACAGCTTGCCGTCGCTGTCCTTCAGGCATTGGGTCGGCATTTTTCTGCCCTCGCGGCGGGCCCGCGCCACATAGCCGCCGGCCGTCACCGACATGCTGATATCGAACAGCAGCGGATAGTCGCCGGCCGGCGCGGCGAAGGCGAGCGGGTTGGCGGAAAACAGCGGATCGCGGCTGCCCTGCGGCGCTACCGTACTTTCCGCCGGCGTGGAGCAGGTCAGTAGCGCCACATAGCCGGCCTCGACAATCGCCGGCAGGTAGGCGGCGAGGCAGGCGATATGCTGGCTGCGGCGGATGGTGGCGCTAACCACACCGTGGTCCGGCACCCGCTCCAGCGCGTGGGCGATCGCGCGGGTCAGCACCCAGGGGCCCGGCAGGAAATCCGCATCCCAGTTAAAGCAGTTGCCGCGATCGTGGAGAACTTCCGGCTCTCCCTGCGCTCGGGTGTCACCGCTTTGCAGCCAGGCCAGGTTGCTGGCCACGCGGTTCATGCCATGGGTAGTGAATCCGAGCAGATCCGCCTGCAGAAATACCTTCGCCATCACTTCGGCCCGCTCGGCGGCGAGGCCGGCGCGCTGAAACAGGGTACTGGCAAATAGCTGCAGCTCGGTCGCGTCGTAGCGCTTGGGCATGGGTCCTCCCCTAATCAGTATTGATCGCGCGCGCGGTTTTCTGTCGTCATTCCGGTGCAGGCCGGAATCCAGCTTTCCCGGACTGGATACCGGCCTGCGCCGGTATGACGAGTCGATAAAAACTCGTATTGAAACAGTGTACTCACCTTATTCATGCACCTTGCCTCGCATCGCTTTTACTTGTCCGCGGTGTGTCTTGTTTTTCAGTCGCCGCTCTTTCGCCCCGCTGCTGGGCTTGGTGGGAACGCGCTTCTTGTGCCGGAAGTTCGCCTTTTCGATCAGCAGCCGCAACCGCTCCAGTGCATCCTCGCGATTCTTTTCCTGGGTGCGAAAACGCTGCGCCTTGATCACGATGACGCCGTCAGCGGTAATTCGCTGATCCTTTATTTGTAGCAGCCGCTCCTTCAGCTCCTCCGGCAGCGAGGAGGCGCGAATATCGAAGCGCAGGTGGATCGCGCTGGACACCTTGTTGACGTTCTGGCCGCCGGCGCCCTGGGCGCGCACCGCGTGCATCTCCACCTCGTCCAGGGGGATCACCAGATTTCTAGAAATTTGCAACATATAAGACTGATTTCATATTCAGAATCCTGCCAAAGACACGCATTGTCTATGCTTGAACCGACAGGCGCAAAATTTACCTTGCCGCGGTTGCGGCAGTTCCAGGCGGCAACCGCGCTATGGCCGAGCAACAATCTCCGGGAAAAGCCCATTTCGACCCACCGGTATTCTATACGGCCACGGCGGTGCTACTGCTGCTGGTGGCCTATGCGGTGATCTTTCCCGAGGCCGCCACTGCCCAGTTTAAGGATCTGCAGGCGGCGATCGTCTCCAATATGAGTTGGTACTACGTGCTGGTGGTGGCGATCATCCTGATCAGTGTGCTGGTGATCGGCATTTCCAAGTTTGGCGAAATCAAGTTGGGGCCGGAACACGCGGAGCCCGAGTACGATTTCTGGTCCTGGTTTGCGATGCTGTTCTCCGCCGGCATGGGCATCGGCCTGCTGTTCTTCGGCGTGGCGGAGCCGGTGATGCACTACCTGGATCCGCCGGTGGGACAAACCGGCACCGTGGAAGCCGCGCGCCAGGCGATGGTACTGACCTTCTTTCACTGGGGATTTCACGCCTGGGCCATCTACGCCATAGTGGCGCTGATTCTCGGCTATTTCAGCTACCGCCACAAACTGCCGCTGACTCTGCGCTCGGCGCTCTATCCGATGATCGGCGAACGCATTCACGGCCCCATCGGCCACGCCGTGGATATTTTTGCCATCGTCGGCACCGTGTGCGGTGTCGCCACCACGCTCGGCTACGGCGTGTTGCAGATCAACTCGGGTCTGAACCATCTGTTCGGCCTGCCGGTCGGCGCCGGGGTGCAGGTGGTGCTTATCGTCGTCACCACGATTCTGGCCACCATCTCGGTGGTCCTCGGCCTCGACGCCGGCATCAAGCGGCTGTCGCAACTGAACATGATCCTGGCGGCGATACTGATTGTCATGGTGCTGCTGCTCGGCAGTACCGTCTACCTGCTGCAGGCGTTTGTGCAGAACTTCGGCAGCTACCTGTCGGTGATCGTCAACAAGACCTTCAACCTCTACGCCTACGAACCCACCGACTGGCTCGGCGGCTGGACCATTCTGTATTGGGGCTGGTGGATGTCCTGGTCACCGTTCGTGGGGCTGTTTATCGCGCGTATTTCCCGTGGGCGCACCATCCGCGAATTTGTCGTGGGGGCCATGATGGTGCCGGCGCTGGTCACACTGCTGTGGATGACGTTTTTTGGCAACTCCGCCATTCACATGATCCTCAACGAGGGGCTGACTTCACTCGGCGAGATAGTGGCAAAAGACCAGTCGGTAGCGCTGTTCCAGTTCCTGGAGCAGTTTCCCTTCTCCAGCGTATTCTCTTTCGTGGCCGTGGTGATGGTGGTGGTTTTCTTCGTTACCTCGGCGGATTCCGGCGCGCTGGTGGTGAATATGCTCTCATCCCACGGCCGCGATGACACACCGCTGTGGCAGCGTATCTTCTGGTGCTTCCTGATCGGCGCGGTCGCCATAGCGCTGTTGCTGGCCGGCGGGCTAGGTTCTCTGCAGACGGCGGTGATCGCCAGCGCCCTGCCCTTCTCGGCGATTCTGCTGGTGGCCATTTACGGGCTGGTCTCCGCGCTGCGCAAGGACACAGTCAAGCGCATCACCCAGAGTGCGCCGGTCGCACCGATCAGTGCCCGCAACCCGGTGGTTTGGCAGCGGCGGCTGAAGAATGCGTTGCGGTTGCCGTCCCTGGAAGAAGTGCACGAATACATCCGCGATACCGGCAAGCCGGCGCTGCAGGAGTTTGCCGCAGAGATGGAGAAAAACGGCTACTCCGCCACCGTGACAGAGAGCGACAACCGCTCGGTACAACTGAAAGTACTCCACGGCGAAGAGGTGAGTTTTGTCTACGCCCTGCACCCCAAGGCGACGCTCAAGCCGGATGCCGCCAATCCGGATGCGGAGCTGGACGATGCCCACGACGACGGCTCACCGGACAAGTATTTTCGCGCGGAGGTACACCTGTTCGAGGGCGGCCAGGATTACGACGTCATGGGCTGGACCAGCGACCAGCTTCTCACGGATATGGTCTCCCAATATGAACGCCATCTGCAGTTTCTGCACACGCTGCGGTAGTTCTTTCCCGGTGGAGAGCAGGTCATTGCGCACACCGAAACCCGGCATCGGCAGCCATCTCGACTATGCTGGGATTGCCAGCATGTTAATCCGGACAAGCCGCCCGGGTTGCCGATATTCTCCCGACGAGCCGCACTTATGAAGCTGCGCACTACCGACGAGGGCAAGGCCCGCTTCGATCCGCCGGTGTTCTACACCTCCACGGCAATCCTGCTGCTGCTGGTCGCCTATGCGGTCTTCTTTCCGGAGGACGCCACCGCGCGCTTCCAGTCCATGCAGGAGGGCATTGTCACCTACATGGGCTGGTACTATGTGCTGATCGTGGCCATCCTGCTGGTCACCGTGGTGGTGATCAGCATGTCGCGACTCGGCGATATCAAACTCGGCCCGGAGCACGCCAAGCCCGAATACAGCTTCGGCTCCTGGCTGGCGATGCTGTTTTCCGCCGGTATCGGTATCGGCCTGCTGTTCTTCGGCGTGGCCGAACCGGTGATGCACTTCCAGAATCCTCCGGACGCGCAACCCGGCACGGTGGAGGCCGCGCGCGAGGCGATGGTACTGAGTATCTTCCACTGGGGTTTCCACGTATGGGCGATCTTCGCCGGCGTGGCACTGATCCTCGGCTATTTCAGTTACCGCCACAACCTGCCGCTGACCCTGCGCTCCGCGCTCTACCCGCTGATCGGCGAGCGCATTCACGGCCCCATCGGCCACGCCATCGATGTGTTTGCAATCGTCAGTACCGTCTGCGGTGTCGCCACCACGCTCGGCTTTGGCGTACTGCAGATGAACTCCGGCCTGAATCACCTGTTCGGCATTCCGGTGGGTGAAGCCACCCAGGTAATCCTGATTGTCGTCACCACGGCGCTGGCCACCATTTCCGTGGTTGTGGGGCTGGACGCCGGTATCAAGCGGCTGTCGCAGTTGAATATGGGGCTCGCGGCCATACTGGTGTTGACGGTACTGGTGCTCGGCAGCACCGTGTTCCTGTTTCAGGCGTTTGTGCAGAACATTGGCAGCTACCTGTCGGTACTGGTCAACCGCACCTTCAATCTCTATGCCTACGCGCCCACCGACTGGATCGGCGGCTGGACGATTTTCTACTGGGGCTGGTGCTTGAGCTGGTCGCCGTTCGTCGGCTTGTTTATCGCGCGTATTTCCCGCGGGCGCACCATTCGCGAATTCACTGTCGGTACGCTGCTGATGCCGACGCTGATTACCATTTTGTGGCTCACGGTTTTCGGTAATTCCGCCATTCGCATGATCCGGGAGGAGGGCCTGCAATCTCTGGCGGAGATCATCCAGAAGGACCAGTCTCTGGCCCTGTTCCAGTTTCTCGAGCAGTTTCCGCTGTCCCAAGCCCTGTCGTTGCTGGCCATAGTGCTGGTGGTGATATTTTTCGTGACCTCTGCCGACTCCGGCGCACTGGTGATGAACATGCTCTCGTCCCACGGCCGCGACGATACGCCGACGTGGCAGCGCATATTCTGGGCCGCCATCATCGGCATAGTCGCCATAGCGCTGTTGCTGGCCGGCGGTCTCTCTTCGCTGCAGACTGCGGCGATCGCCAGCGCCCTGCCCTTTTCGCTCATACTGCTGGTGGCCATCTACGGCCTGATCAAGGCGCTGCGCATGGACTCGGCCAAGCGCGACGCGCAGAGTGCGCCGGTGGCACCGATCAGCGCGCGCAACCCCGTCTCCTGGGAGCGCCGCCTGAAAAACCTGGTGCAGCTGCCGTCCCTGCAGGAGGTGCATGAATATATCGGGGATACCGCTCTGCCGGCACTGCGGGATTTCGCCGCGCAGATGCAGCAAAACGGCTTCGAGGCCGAGGTCACCGAAGGGGAAAATTTCGCAGTCCACCTGAAGGTTCTGCAGGGCGAGGAAGTGGATTTTCTCTATAGCATTCATCCCAAGGCGCACCTGAAACCCAACGCCAGCAATCCGGACGCGGTACTGGACGACGCCTATGACGACGGCTCGCCGGATAAATACTTCCGCGCCGAGGTGCACCTGAGCGAGGGCGGACAGGACTACGATGTCATGGGCTGGACGCGCGACCAGCTGCTGACGGATATCCTGTCCCAGTACGAACGGCATCTGCAGTTTCTGCACACCCTGCGCTAGCAAATCGCAAATAACTTCATGCAGAATTTTCCAAGATTAATCGACCATCAATTCCCCGGGGCAAATCTGTAGTCACGCGCACCGGCACAGCACAGAAAAGTGACCAGGCAGCCAGCTTTCCGATCAATGGCTGCTTTTATTGTCCAAGTCAAATCCGCTAGTATGGAGCGGATTCCTTGAGGTGCAGGAATAACAACAATAACGACGCGCGCCCACCACCTACCTTTGGCTTATCTCCCGAAGCTGCCGGCGGGCACGCGGTGTATCCGCGATTAGGAGAAGACCATGCCCAACGCCAAGCGCAGCCTCGCAGTTGCCATTGCACTCGCATCCCTCGGCAGCACAGCTGCCTTCGCCGACGAATCCGCTTTTTCCCAGGTCGTCGCCTTCGGTGACAGTCTGACCGACGTCGGCAACGCCGGCGTGTTCACCAGCGGCGGCGCCGACCGCCAGGTGGCCATCAGCCTGATGTCCCAGCAACTCGGCCTCGGCCCTGTGACCCCGTCCTGCGGCGGCATGCAATTGTGCCTGCCGGACGTGGACCCGAGTCTGAGCGAGGCGGAACTGCTGGCATCGGCGCAGGCCCAGGTGCAGCAAGCACTGTCCAATGTGGGCACCGGCTGGGCCGTGGGCGGCCACCGCGCCGGCGACGTGCTGCTGAACATCCTCGGCACCCGCGGCTACTTCAATTACCTGAGCGAGCGCGGACTGACGCTCGACGTGACCGACCACAGCTTTTACAGCGCGCTGCTGCCGGATCCGACCCGCGAGACCAGCACCGGCCTCTACGCCGACTTACAGCTGATGGGCCTGATACTGCAGGGCCCGGCAGTGGTGGCCGAGTTGCGCGCGGCGGCGGATGCGTACCGGGCGGCCGGCGACACCGCGACAGCGGACGCCTACGACGCCCAGGCCGACGGCCTGCAGGCGCAGATAGACGCGGCACCGGGCCAGATAGTCGCGGACTCCGGCATCACCGGCAACCCGCACCCGACCGGCCTCGGCTATCTGGAGACCACGTCCGGCAAGGCCGATCCCAACGCCCTCTACTGGGTCAACGGCGGCGGCAACGACCTGCTGGGCGGCTTCGAGGCGATGATTACCGGCAGTATCAGCGAGGCCCAGTTCGGCGAGAATATCGGCATGGCGGCCACCATGCTCGCGGACGCCGCCGGCGCCCTGTCCGATGCCGGCGCCAACTATATCCTGCTGTCCAACGTGCCGGACGTGAGCAAGACCGCCGGCGTCTATGCCAGTACCGCCCAGGCGGTATACAACAGCCCCGAGGCGCAGCAGCTGGCCGACGCGGTAACTGCCGGCCTGATGACCCAGGAAGAGGCGGACGCGCAGCTGCAGGCGGCCATCGACAGCACCCTGATGCAGACCAGCGCGGCCAGCGACGCCTTCAATTCCACGCTGCTGGCGGCAGCGAAGGATATCGACGGCGTGCTGATGGTGGACCAGGCCGGCGTGCTCAAGGTGACCCTGGCCAACGCGGGCGCGCTGGGTTTCTCATCCGAATTCGACCAGACCACCTTCTGCTACAACGGTTACAAGTGCATCGAGCACCCGGAGTACGGCGCCACCGGCACCGCACCGGACGACAGCAAGCTGATCTTCAACGACGCGGTGCACCCGACCCAGGCCGCCCAGCAGATGCTGGCCGATTACTACACCAACGTGGTCAATGCGGCACAGGTGGCCGGTCAGCTGCCGGATATCGGCGTGCAGGCCGCCCGCACCCACACCAACACCCTGGATGAGAGCCTCGCCGGTGCCCGTTACCGCGAGGCCCAGAGCGGCGTCTTCGCCGGTACCGTGTTCGGCAATACCGACTACGACAGCGCCTTCGCCCCCAGCGTCAGCGGCGACAGCGACGGCAACCTGATCGGTGCCACCTACGCCCTGCGCAGCAATGCCGAGCTGGGCTTCGCCGTCAGCCGCACCGACATCAACGTGGACAACGACCAGGCTGCCGTGGAATCCACCTCCACCAACTACAGCCTGTTCGGCCGCTTCCACCACGAGATCTTCTTCGTTGATGCCAGCGCGACCCTGACCGATGTGGACTATGACGATGTCAGCCGCGCCTTCGGCCTCGGCAACAACTTCGACGGCAGTCTCGAGGCGACCACGGCCGGTGAGAACCTGTCCCTGAGCATGACCGCCGGTGTGAACATCCTGAGCGGCGCGTCCCAGTTCGGGCCCTTCGCCAATGTCACGCGCGCGACCATGGAAGTGGACGGCTATACCGAGAACGCCATCGACGGCTTCACCTATACCGACATCAACGGCATCGAGCGTGACCCCTTCGGTATGCACTTCGGTGACCAGGAGCGTCGCTACACCACCATGCGTATCGGTGCCTTCGCCAGCAGGAGCTGGGACAGCGTCAGCGCCTACGGCCAGATCTGGTATGAAGACACCACCGGTACCGATGACGATTTCGTCGAGGTGGGCGTGAAGTCCATGGAGGGCAATATGAACGCGATGCCGAGCTACTCCAGCGCGGGTGTCGGCCTGTTCGAAGACGGCGCCGGCGCAATCGTCGGCCTGCGCTGGCAGGCCGCCGAGCGCATCGCCGTCAGCGCCAACCTGGCCGCGCGCCCGACATCCGAGTCCGGCTCCGTCAACGTGAGCTACCGCTTCTAAGCACCCCGTTTGTGCGCTCCCTTCTGCGGGAGCGCACAAACTTATCTCTCACGCACTCGCCTAACTTTCCGACTATCCCATTGGTTCTCGCCAAGCCATCGGCAGAGATGCAAAATAGTCTCCTGATTTATTCGAAGGACGATACGAGACACCATGTTCCAACTGGAAACTCCCAAACTGCTACTGCGCCAGCTGACGGAAAATGACGCACCGCTGATGCTCGCGGTATTGAACGATCCCGACTTTTTGCGCAATGTCGGCGATCGCGGCGTCCGCACCGAGGCGGATGCCCGCCGCTATATCATCGACGGCCCAATGAGCATGTACCACCAGTACGGTTTCGGTATGTACAAGGTGGAACTGAAAGACGGTACGGCCATCGGCCTGTGCGGACTGGTTAAACGTGACGGCCTCGATGATGTCGATATCGGCTTCGCCTTCTTGCCGAGGTATCGCGGCCACGGTTACGCACTGGAGGCCGCCGAGGCGGTGATGGAGTATGCTCGCACGCAGGCAGCCCTGAAACGCGTCGTTGCGATAACCCTTCCCGACAACACCCCTTCCGTGCGCTTGCTGGAAAAAATTGGGCTGCAACCGGAAAAGCACATCACGTTGCCCAACGGTACCGAAGAACTGTTGTTGATGGCCTGGGACGCAGAGCCCGGTGAAAGTCATCAATAAAAAAGGCGAGTCACGCCTGAGGGAGCAAGTGCCTCGCCAAGGATGAATCACAGCAGAGACGGGTGGGGACAGTACTAACCCGCCCCCACCCGCAACTAAGACAACTCAGTGTGCGCTGGCCTCACCGGCTCCTTTCGGGAAACGGATATGTGCCACCATTTCCTGCACATCTTGCGGTGCGTCCGAGGTAAAACGGGCCACGCCGATTGCCACGGCAAAGTTCAGCAGCATACCCAGGGTACCAATGCCCTCCGGTGAGATACCGAACCACCAGTTATCCGGGGTATTCGCCGCTGGATTGATGAACTTGAAGTAGATGATATAGGCGGCGGTAAAAGTGATACCGGAAATCATGCCCGCAATCGCCCCCTCCTTGTTCATGCGCTTGCTGAAGATGCCGAGAATAATCGCCGGGAAGAAGGACGACGCGGCCAGCCCGAACGCAAACGCCACCACCTGGGCGACAAAGCCCGGCGGGTTGATGCCCAGATAGCCGGCGATACAGATAGCAACGGCCGACGCCGCCCGCGCATAGCGCAGTTCCTGCTTGTCGGTGATATGCGGCATCAGGTTACGCTTTAGCAGGTCGTGCGAGATCGAGGTCGAGATCACCAGCAACAGGCCGGCGGAAGTCGACAGTGCTGCGGCGATACCACCGGCCGCTACCAGCGCGATCACCCAGGCCGGCAGGCCGGCGATCTCCGGGTTGGCTAGCACCATAATGTCGCGGTCGATCTTCATTTCGTTGCGCTCATCGCCGGAGTAGAACATCTTTCCATCGCCATTTTTGTCCTCCCACGAGATCAGGCCGGTGCTCTCCCAGTTGCTGATCCAGCTCGGAGCCTCCTCGTAGGCGGTACCCTCGGCCTGGGGGCCGTTGATGGTGTCGATCATGTTCACCCGGGCGAAGGTGGCGATGGCCGGAGCCGTGGTGTACAGCAATGCGATAAAAAGCAACGCCCAGCCGGCGGATTTACGCGCGTCGCGCACTTTCGGCACGGTGAAGAAACGCACGATCACATGTGGCAGGCCGGCGGTACCCACCATCAGTGCTGCGGTAATAAAGAAAACGTCGATGGTGCTCTTGGTTCCCGAGGTGTATTCGGCAAAACCCAGCTCAGTGGACAGCCCATCCAGCTTGTCCAGCAGGTAGGTACCGGAGCCATCGGCCAGTTCAGAGCCGAAGCCAAGCTGCGGGATCACGTGGCCGGTCATCATGATGGAAATGAAAATAGCCGGTACCAGGTAGGCGCAGATCAGTACGCAGTACTGGGCCACCTGGGTATAGGTGATGCCTTTCATGCCGCCGAGCACCGCATAGAAGAACACGATCGCCATACCGATGATGACACCGGTGGCGATGTCCACCTCCAGGAAGCGCGAGAAAACCACCCCTACACCGCGCATCTGCCCTGCCACATAGGTGAAACAGACAAACACGGCACAGATTACCGCCACAGTGCGCGCGGTGTTCGAGTAGTAGCGGTCGCCGATAAATGCCGGCACCGTGAACTTGCCGAACTTGCGCAGGTAGGGGGCCAGGCACAGCGCCAGCAACACATAGCCACCGGTCCAGCCCATCAGGTAGACGGCACCATCATAGCCCATAAAGCTGATCAGGCCCGCCATGGAGATGAACGAGGCTGCCGACATCCAGTCCGCCGCCGTGGCCATGCCGTTGGCCACCGGATTGACGCCACCACTGGCAACATAGAAGTCGTGGGTAGATCCGGCACGGGACCAGATCGCAATACCGATGTACAGCGCAAAGGTCGCGCCGACGATCAGGAAAGTAAGGGTTTGGATATCCATGATCTGCTCCTATTGACCGAACTCTTCTTCGAGTGCTTCTTCAAACTCATCCGGTTCTTCATGATCCTCGTGCACGTTGTACTTGCGATCGAGCTTGTTCATTCTGTGCACGTACACAACGATCAGTGCCAGGAATACATAGATGGAACCCTGTTGGGCAAACCAGAAGCCGAGCTTGAAGCCACCGAAGCGAATCGTGTTCAGCTCATCGACCAGCAGGATGCCACAGCCGAAGGAAACTGCGAACCAGATCGCAAGCAGCGACAGCATCAGGCGCAGATTCTCCTTCCAGTAATCGTCCGCGTGTTGTTCGCTTTCAAAACTCATCTTTCTATCTCCCAAAAAAATTATTAAGAGTTATTATCGAATTATGTGGAGCGCCCTGTTGGACGCTCCGGGAGTCGCTAGAACACATACTTTACCGAAAACTGCAGACGCTGCAGCTCTCCCTCATCGTCGACCAGCGTACCGCTGGTGTTTTCAATCTCCTTGCTGGCAAGAATATATTCGCCACCCAGAGTCATTTTCGGAACCGGCGAATAGAGCAAGTTCAGATGCATGCTCTGGTAGGCTGACGGGGTGGTATCGGAGACGCTGTCCGGGTTATCCGCTTTGGATGCGGACAACACCAGGTTACTGCGCCACTCATCGCTCCAGAAATGCCGCAAGGCAACAAAGCCCCCGCTCTGCTCGATCAACTCGATATCACCATCGGCTTCGATGATACCGGCGCGGTAGCTGTTTAGCCCCATATAGCGACCAAGCGCATTGCCCGAACTCAGCATAAAACGGATATCATCGCGGCCCAACTGATATTTTCCGGAAACACTGATCGCATAACCGCGCACCGACTCATTGTCGGCGCCAATGTCATAAGACAGCTCGCGGCTCATGGAAGCCACCGCGTAACTGAAGTCGCCGGCGCTGTTGTTGTAGCGCAAGACCAGGTCCGGGGTGCTGCCGTCGTCGTAGGGATTTTCGCTGCCGTTGTACAGGGTAGTAGCCGGATTTTCCGCGGCCAGCTGGAAGCTGCCGCTGCCGAATTTGCGCGTATAGCGCAGCTGCGGCTGGCGTTCGAAAATGGTGCCCACCGGCCCGACGAAATCCATCCCCTCTGGAAGAGCGCCAACATTGAAAAAGGTCGACCAAGTCTGGCCAGCGAGCAGGCTATTGCGCTCGTCCATTTGCCAGTCCACATAAGCGTGGCGCATACGCTGGGCATAGGAGTTACTGATGCGCTCATCGCCCTGGCCACTGGCCATCGCATCGATTTCCAGATGCGTATTCACCTGCCCACCAGCGACCGCGGTGTGGCTCTTGATAAACAGACGCGAGGATTTGGCATGGGAATTGAATTTAATGTCACCGCCCTCGCCGCCGATCGGGATGGTCGACGGTACCAGGAAGTCCTCGCCGATGCCGGCGGTCGCGGAATTTCCATCGGAATAGTCACTGAACATGCTGTCCAGCTTCATAAAGCCGCCGATCTCGATCTGCGTGCCCTGTGGTTGCTGGAGCGGCTCCGGGTTGTCTATCACTGCCTGGCGCTGCTGCGCCGCCTCAGCGGCCAGCTTGTCCACCTGCGCCTGCAACTCTTCGATACGGAGCTGCATTTCCTCGGCACTGGTTTGCGCCGCTGCCGACAACGGCACCAGGCTGGCCATCATTGCTGAAATGACGCCCGCTGCGGTGCGGGCAGATTTTATTCTTGTAAGCGACATAGCTCCCTCCGAGCGCTAGTTGTCGAAATACTGCTTTGCCGCCGACGATAAAAGCCTGTTGGACACCACTTTGGAATTAACCATTGGTCTATATTTGCCGCTCTTTAGACCAATGTCTAAGTCCCCCTTTCCTCCGTTTCGACTTTTGTCTAATACGCGCAACTGCGGGAGGATTGCAGAATGCGATATACAAGAACTGGCAAGATGATGAGGCCTAACGTGTCTGAGCAATCCGTCTATCCCGTCCCGCAGCACTACGCCGACAAGTCTCTGCTGAATGAAGTGCAGTACCTCGAGCTATACCACCGCTCCATCGAGGACAACGAGGGTTTCTGGCGCGAACAGGGCCAGAGGCTCGACTGGATCAAGCCCTACAGTCAGGTGAAGGATGTGTCCTTCGCCAAGGACGACCTGCATATCCGCTGGTACGCGGACGGCAGCCTGAATGTCGCCGCCAACTGCCTCGACCGCCACCTAACCGAGCACGGCGACAGCACCGCCATCCTGTGGGTAGGCGACGAACCGGGTGTTTCGCGGGAGATCAGCTACCGTGAGCTGCACAGGGACGTATGCCGCTTTGCCAACGGCCTCAAGTCGATCGGTGTGCGGAAAGGCGATGTGGTCACCATCTATATGCCGATGATCCCGGAAGCAGCGGTGGCCATGCTGGCCTGCGCGCGCATCGGCGCCATTCACTCGGTGGTATTCGCCGGCTTCTCGCCCGAGGCCCTGGCCGGGCGTATGGACGACGGCAACTCCCGCGTCGTGATCACCGCGAATGCCGGCGTGCGCGGCGGCCGCTCGGTGGTACTGAAGGAGAACGTCGACAAGGCCATCGCGCTGTGCCAGGAGACTTCCGTCGACAAAGTGGTGGTGGTCGGTTACACCAGCGACAAGGTCACCTGGCACCCGGGGCGCGACACTGACTACGGTGAGCTGGTGGCGCAACAGAGTGTCGACTGCCCGGTTGCGGAAATGAACGCGGAGGACCCGCTGTTTATCCTGTATACCTCCGGCTCTACCGGTAAACCCAAGGGGGTGCTGCACACCGGTGGCGGCTATCTGACCTACGCCTCCCTGACCCATGAATACGTCTTCGATTACCGCCGCGGCGAGCGCTATTGGTGTGCCGCCGATATCGGCTGGGTCACTGGTCACTCCTATATCATCTATGGTCCGCTGGCCAACGGCGCCACCACCGTGATGTACGAAGGAGTACCGAATTACCCCGACGCGACCCGCGTGGCGCAGATCATCGACGATCACAAGATCGAGATTCTCTACATCGCCCCGACCGCGATTCGCGCGCTGATGGCCGAGGGCGACAAGCCGGTGGCAGGCGCCGACCTCTCCAGCCTGCGCCTGCTGGGCACCGTCGGCGAGCCGATCAACCCCGAGGCGTGGAAGTGGTTTCACCGCACCTTCGGCCGCGGCCATTGCCCCATCGTCGACACCTGGTGGCAGACCGAAACCGGCGCCGCCATGCTGACCCCGCTGCCGGGCGCCACCGCCCTCAAACCCGGCTCCGCCACCCGCCCCTTCCTTGGCGTGCAGCCGGCGCTGGTCGACAACGACGGCAATATTCTCGACGGCGCGGCCGAGGGCAATCTGGTGCTGCTGGACAGCTGGCCCGGGCAGATGCGCACGGTGTTCGGCGATCACCAGCGCTTTATCGACACCTACTTCGGCACCTTCGCCGGTATGTACTTCACCGGTGACGGCGCGCGCCGCGATACCGACGGCTACTACTGGATTACCGGGCGCGTGGATGACGTACTCAATGTGTCCGGCCACCGCATGGGCACTGCCGAGCTGGAGAGCGCGCTGGTCGCTCACGAGGCAGTCGCCGAGGCGGCGGTGGTGGGCTTCCCCCACGACATCAAGGGCCAGGGTATCTACGTCTACGTTACCCTGAACAGCCACATGGAGCCCAGCGAGGAGATGCGCCAGCAACTGCGCAACTGGCTGCGCAGTGAAATAGGCCCCATCGCCACTCCGGACGTAATCCAGTGGGCGCCGGGGCTGCCGAAGACCCGCTCCGGCAAGATCATGCGCCGCATTCTGCGCAAGATCGCCGCCGACGAGTGCGACCAGCTGGGCGATATCTCCACCCTGGCGGACCCGTCGGTGGTACGGCAGTTGATCGACAATCACGCCGAGCTGGCACAGACGGCCTGAGCGCAGTTTGCCGTGTGCCGCGGCGCACACGGCGGGTTTTGACAGCAGAAGCGGCATCGCCCGTCAACGGCGGTGACGTTTAGCCGTGTTCGATAGCAAGAAACAATAAGAATCACTCACAATATCGGCGTACACTGATAAAAATATAATGTGTGTACGCACTCACTCTCGCCGGCCTGCGTGCGGGTCGAGGGAGACCATTGATGATGAGGGAGCGATAACCATGCACTCGAATACCGATAAAGCGGTGCACAAGTTCATTATCGCTGACGACCACCCACTGTTTCGCAGCGCCCTGCGCCAGTCCATTACCCAGGCATTTCCGGGTGCCGAGCTGTACGAGGCGGAGGATATGGACAGCCTGCAGCGCTGCGTGGCCGAACACGGTGATTGCGACCTGCTGTTACTGGATCTGCACATGCCCGGCACGCGGGGATTTAGCGGCCTGATCTTTCTCAATGGCCAGTATCCGGAACTGCCGGTGATGGTGGTATCTGCGAACGAAAAGCCGGAGGTGATGTGCCGCGCGATCGATTACGGCGCCTGCGGTTTTCTGCCCAAGTCGGCACCGGTGGAAACGATCACCACCGCGCTGCGGCAGGTACTGGCTGGCGAAATCTGGCTGCTGCGGGGCGTGGCTGAACAGTGTGCGGCGGCGTCCTCCGACCTGTCCGTGGCCGATGTGGTCGCATCGCTGACGCCACAGCAGTTCCGCGTCGCCACGATGCTCGCCGAAGGCCTGCTGAACAAGCAGATCGCCTATGAAATGAATGTCACCGAGGCGACGGTCAAGGCGCACCTGACGGCGCTGTTCCGCAAACTGGACGTCAGCTCCCGCACCCAGGCGGTGCTGGCACTCGGCAGCCTGGATGTCGAACCGCCCGGACAGTTCACGCCGCCACCGAAGCACGCGCCCGCGCACGTCTGATTTCTTCACTGATTTGCCGGGGCGAGCTTCGTGTTTGTCCGTTTTTGCTTACAGAGTCGTGCACCCAGAATCGAAGGCAAAATGCCGGGGGTCTGTATTTCGAAACCGTCTGCGCAGGGACGGCGCAGACGGAGCTGCAGGGACATATTCATGCGTTTTCGAAATACAATCCCCGGTGCTTTGCCGCCACCGGACCACACCTGACCCAGCCTGCATACGGGCCGAATGCAAACAATTCGCTAAAACTCAACTGCCACTGCCGGCCGCCGCGCCAGCCGCCGCACCAGGTTGCGCAGTGCCGCCGGTTTGACCGGTTTGGAGAGATAAAAGCATCCGCGTGCGACGGCGGCATCGCGTACCTGTTCGGAAATATCCGCACTGATCAGAATGCCCGGCAGCGGCTGTCCCCAGCGCTGATACAGTCCATCCAGCGCCGCGATCCCCGTCTCGTTGCAGTCGAGGTGGTAATCGACGATCACCAGTTGCGGCGGCAGCTCACTGGGCCAGGTGGCCAGCGCCTCCCGCAGTGACCGGACCGCCGTTACCCGGCACCCCCAGCCGCTCAGCAGGCTCTGCATACCGCGCAGTATCGACTCCTCGTTGTCGATACACAGCACCCGGATGCCCGACAGGTCGGCTCCGGCGATTTGCGGTGGTGGCTTCGGCTGCTCGGCCCTGGCCGCCACGCCCAGCGGTATACGGATAGAGAACATCGCCCCGCGTCCCGGACACGACTGCACCGCAATCGGGTGCTGCAGCAGCTCCGCACTTCGTTTCGCGATCGCGAGTCCCAGCCCCAGGCCTTTGTCGGCCGGACCCTCCGCGGATGTCAGGCGCACGAACTCGTCAAAAATCTGCGCCTGCGCCGCGGGCGCAATGCCGGGACCGGTATCCCAGACCTGGATTTCCAGCTCTTCTCCAAACTCCCCTCCGCGCCTGCGCGCGCCGAGGAGTACCTTGCCGCGACTGGTGTAGTGCAGCGCGTTGCTGAGGAAATTCTGCAGGATTCGGCGCAGCAGGTGCCGGTCGCTGTGGACCCAGAGACTGCTGGGGCGGTAGCGCAACTGCAGGCCGCGACTGGCCGCAATCGCCTGGAACTCCGCGGTAAGCGCATCGAGCAGCTCCGCCACCGGGAAGTGCTCGCGCCGCGGGGTCAGGTTGCCGCCGTCCAGCCGGCTGATCTCGCGCAGTGCGCCGATCAGGTGCTCGGCGGTATTGAGTGCACTGTCGATATGGCCGATATCCTCCAGGGTCTCCTCCCAGGCGCTGCGCGCCGCCTTCTGCTGCGCCGAGGCGATAAACAACCGCGCGGCATTGATCGGCTGCAACAGGTCGTGACTGGTGTGGGCGAGAAAGCGGGTCTTGGCAGCATGCAGCTCGCGCATCTGCCCCTCCACCTCGGCGCGACGGCGGTTCTCCGCCTGCAGCGCCTCGTTGCTCTGCAGCAGTTCCGCCGTGCGCTGTTCCACCCGCTCTTCCAACGTGCGCTGGTTTTCTTCCAGTGCGTCCACCGCCGCGCGGTAGTCGCTGATATCGGTAAATGTGGTCACGAAGCCGCCGCCGGGCATTGGGGTGCCGCGCACCTCGACGATGCTGCCGTTCGGCAGCCTGCGCTCGAAGCGGTGTGCACTGCCGTGACGCAGCAACTCCAGGCGCCGCTGGACCTCTGCCTCGAGATCGGCATTGTCGCCGTAGAGGCCGCGCTCGGCATTGTGCCGATACAGTTTTTCCACCGGGCAGCCGATGTAGAGCAGCCGCTCCGGGTAATCGAACAGCTCGATATAGTGCTGGTTCCAGGCCACCAGACGCAGGTCCGCGTCCACCACGCTGATGCCCTGGCTGATGGTCTCCACGGTGGTCTGCAGCAGTTCCTGGGAAAAGCGCAGCTTTTGCGAAGTACCGTCTACCAGCCTCGCTATGTCTTCCAGCTGAAACGGCCGGTTGGCTTGCAGCAGGTCAATGACCTGGTGGGCGGTGGCGGAACCGATAATGCCGGCAAGGACGCTTTCCGCCTCCTGCACCGCAAAGCGCGGCGCCGCGTCGTCCGCCAGCAGACGCTGCTGGCTGCGCCGCTCGAAACCGTTCCAGATCTGTTCCAGCCGTTTGCGACCGACAAACGGCTGCATCAGGCTCTTCAGCTGCCCCACCTGGATCCCGCTCAACTCCAGATTCGCGCCGCCGTCCAGTTCCGACAACTCGACGAAGGCCTCCGCCTGACGGCGGTCGCGCGTCTGCTGACGACTCAGCAAGGATACGGCGATAAACAGCAGCACATTCGCCAGCAGGCTCCAGAAAACACCGTGGCTCAGCGCATCCTGCCCGCCGAGGCCCAGCAGGTGCTCCGGCCGCAGCCAGGACTGGCCCAACAAGCCCTGCGACAGTAGCTGGTGCTGAGGATACAGCGCGGGGAACACCAGGCAGTAGAACCAAAGCCCATAGCCGGCCACTAGTCCGGCCAGCACACCAAACCGGTGGGCGCGGCGCCAGTAGATGGCACCGATCAGCGCCGGCGCCAGCTGCGCCGCGGCGGCAAACGACAGCAGGCCGATGGAAGCCAGCGGTACTACCCCGGTGATCGCCTTGTGCATGCCCCAACTCAGCATCAGTAACAGCAAAATGCTGAGTCGGCGGATCAGGCGTAGGTGATTGCCCAATGACGCAGCCGACAGCGATGTGAAGCGGCTCAGGAACAGCCACAGCGGCGCCACGAGTTCGTTAGAGATCATCACCGCCAGGGTCACAGCGGCGACGATCACCATGCCGGTGGCCGCCGAGAATCCGCCGATATAGGCCAGCAGCGCCAGGCCACTGCTGCCGTTCGCCATTGGCAGTGTCAGAACCAGCCCATCCGGATCCAGCAGCCCCTGCGCCAGCATCGGCTGCCCGGCGAGGGCGATAGGCAAAATCAGCAGTGAAAAGAACCCCAGATACAATGGCAGCAGCCAGCGCGCAGTGCGCAGCTCGCGCTGGTCCTGAAATTCCACCACTGCCATATGGAACTGGCGCGGCAGGCAGATGATGGCCGCGGTGGCCAAAAGTGTCTGGGTGAGAAAATTGGCATCGGGAATCAGTGGATCCAGGTACAGTTCGACGGTCGCATAGCGCTCGCCGGCCACCAGCAACCAACCGGCCATTGCGGCCACAGCGGCAAAGGCCAGTAACTTGACCACGGACTCCAGCGCGATGGCCGCCACCACGCCGCGGTTGCGCTCGCGCCCCTCCAGGTGACGGGTGCCGAAAAGCATCGCGAACACCACCATCAGCAGGGCGGTGGCGAAGGCCGTGTCGAGACCGACCCAGCCGCCGGACTCGCTGCCGGCGCCCACGGTGTCCCAAGCCATGGTCACCGCCCGCAGCTGCAGCGCTATGTAGGGCAGGCTGCCCACGATGGCCAGCAGCGTCACCAGCGCCGACAGCCCCTGACTCTTGCCATAGCGGCAGCCGATAAAGTCGGCGATAGAGGTCACCTTCTGCCGCTCACTCACCAGCATCAGCTTGCGCAGAAAAGCGCCGCCGAACAGGAACAGTAGCATCGGGCCGAGATAGATCGGCAGGTAACTCCAGGTACTGGAAACCGCCTGGCCGACAGCGCCGAAGAAGGTCCACGAGCTGCAGTAGACCGCCAGCGTCAGTGCGTAAATTTGCGGGCGGTAGCGCAGCAGCCACTGTTTGCGATGCTCCGCACGCCAGGCCACCGCAAACAGCAGCGCCACGTAGGCGAGGGCAAAAAACAACAGATAGGGCTTGCCGATCATTCGTTCACTCCGCGCATCGGGTTGTGACGCGTAAGTGATCTTTATACCCGACGCATGATGCGGCCGCCATTAGCGAATCGTCGGTGTCAGTGCTGCATTGACATGGGGCGGGGCTGAACTAGGCTCGAACGTAAAAGCCCCAACTCGAGAGAACTCAGCCATGATCATCGCGACCGATATGCCCGAAGTCGCCAAGTGTGTTGTCAGTCAGTGCGCCTACAACGCCGATGACGCCTGCCACGCGCGCGCCATCACCATCGGCGAGGGCGCGGACCCGGACTGCGACACCTATTTCGACAGCAACAAGCACACCCGCAGCAGCCGCACTGCCGGCGTGGGCGCCTGCAAGATCGAGGACTGCACCCACAACCGGGATTTCGAGTGCACCGCCGACAGTATTCAGGTGGGCGCCTCTGCCGGTACAGCCAACTGCCAGACCTATACCAGGCACTGAACCAGCCCTTTTGTCCTTCTGGCTGATCCCCGCTGAGCATTCAGTTCCGTGGGGGTGAGCGGAAATAATTGCCGCTCCCGAGTGGCTCAATTGACAAGCGACCCCGCTGAACTAGGCTCGTATAAGCCAGACTGTTTAGCGAGGTCCGCTATGATAATCGCCACCGACATGCCGGAAGTCGCCCAGTGCACGGTCTCCACCTGTGCCTACAACACCGACAACAACTGCCACGCGCGCGCCATTACCGTCGGCGATGGCGACAACCCCGGCTGCGACACCTATTTTGCCAACTCCACCCACACGCGCAGCCACCGCGCCGCGGGCGTCGGCGCCTGCAAGGTGGAGGCGTGCGACTTCAATGTCGACTTCGAGTGTTCGGCGGACAGTATTAGCGTCGGCAGGCGAGACAAGGCGGCGAAGTGCCAGACCTGCACCTGCCATTGACCGCCAGACCGGCCTGCGCCAAGGCTCACCGAAAGCCGCAAGCAAGCAGGGGCGGAGCATGTAGCGCCGAGCGCGTTGGGGGAGTCATCCCGGTGGACGAAGATCCTGTCCATGAACACGGCAGCCAGTGGCGGCCGGGCCAGTAGCGATTCTCTTCAGCGCTTAGGGGATCGGCATAGCGGTAATGCCACAGTTTTTCCGCGCCCCAATAGGGGCAAATCGCTACTCGGCCACTATCAGCACCATTTTGCCCTCGCGGGATGCGGACACCTGGATACAGTGATTACCGGGCTGGCCCGACAGGCGCTTCGGCTTCTCTGCCTGTGTTCCCATGTCCCAAACGGTCAGGTAGTAGCTGCTCGCCGGTATTCGGCTGACGCACAGCTGGTCGCTGGCCGGGTTATCGGTCTGGCGCAGCTGCACCCGGGAAGGAATGCGGAGGGTGATACGCGCCGAGGCAGAGGCGCTGACATTGCTTTCGACACCCCAGGTGGTGACAGGCAGGACCACGCCCATACAAAACAGCATACAAACCACAAACTTCCCATACCTCATAGCGCAGGCTTCCTGGTTCCATCTCGGCCACCAGTCTTTCCCTGGTTCGCCACCTGCTCTTTTCAATCTGCAGCCCGGTGGATTTCAATTGGCCGTCGAGAATATGTGGCGCGTGGAGCTCCCTTTGTGCTCACTTACCGCTCCGGGATGACTCTTCGCTCCAGCACACAATAAATATGCGCACAAAGTCTCTGTGTAGGCCGCGCTCAGGCTTGAGGGCGTGGACAGAAATGCGTCCCGGTAAAGATTGAGGGGGCATCTCTGGCCGGCAGAGGCCATACAGCTCAGAAAAAAAGCCACGTTTAGGCGCGGCTAAAAGCCTGGATGGAAAAGGAGCCACTTCGAGAATTGCACAAACCTCTCACGGTTATTATGCAAAGTTTCGAACCCGCATCTCCCACCGATTACGGGTGGGATGATAGGATTTCCTCAAATAAACTCACAGAGAGGGCTGGCAGGAACGCTGGATTCGCAACACTTCGCTAGCGCAAAGACAGATCACCCGTGCAAAGATGATTCAGGCGCTTTCAGGAGGTACCGGTGACGGAGGTGGCTGCCGCTCAGCGGGCTTCGCGCAAAACAGTCCCCAAGTGGAAAACGCGGTTGGCGGAATCCGGATCAAGCGGATTGCCCGCTCGGGCGGGACCAGGGCGTCCGTCGGTGATTGATGGAGAATCAGTGCATCGCGCCCTCAAGCTGACAATGGGCGCTGTTCCCCACGAGGCCACGCACTCCAGTGTGGGCATGGCGACCTGTCTGGCTCGCCAGCTTTGGCAGGCTGCAGATCTGAAGCCGCATCTGCTGAAAACATTCAAGGTCAGCAATCCCCCACTTTGCCAGGAACGAAGTGGGGATCGTGGAACCGATTGATAAACCTTCGCTTCTGAGCCAAGGATTTCTGGATATAACGAAGCCCCGCCTTGACACAGCTGCAGGCCGCCCCTTAGCCAATTGCCACCGAGCTGGGCCGGAATTGCACTTAGTCGCGGACATCGGCCTCAGGCGGTGAGATCATATCGGCGGACTGCGTCCGATTTTCCCTTACCCCCGGCGTTATCCAACGGGCCATAGTACTGAACAGCTCTGCCAGGCGAATAGGTTTCCCAATGTGATCGTTCATACCGGCGGCGAGGACTTTTTCTCGATCACCCGCCATGGCATTTGCGGTGAGCGCCAATACAGGAAGATCCTGCAGCTGCAGCCGCTGGCGAATGAGCCGCGCGGCAGTGTAGCCATCCATAACCGGCATCTGGCAGTCCATTAAAACGCCGTCAAAGGACTGCTCGACGAGCAAGTCAAGAGCCTCTTGCCCGTTACTGGCAATACACACCGCCATCTGTTGATTGATCAGGATCTCGCGCATAAGTTCCTGATTGATCTCATTGTCCTCGACCAGCAGGATGCGGGCATGACGCAATTTCGCCAGATCCTCGCTGCCGGGGCCAGCCTGATTGTTCACGTGTTTTTGAACGGCCGATTTACCCATCGCCACGCGAACAGCATCCAGCAGTGCCGAACGCGTTATCGGCTCGGCAAGGCAGGCTTTATTGTCGATATCCGCCAACTGCGGTTCGTCAGCACCAGCGCTTCGCCCCTCAGTGACTATTACGACCGGCAGCGATGCCAATGCGGGCAGATTGCGAAGCGCTGCGATGGCCTTGAGCGCATTGTCGCCATCGGTTTTCCAATCGACCAGCAACAGCTGCGGCGGAGAATCCTCACTTGCCATTTGAACCGCTCGCTGTATCGCCTCCGGCACGTCGACCACGGCATCAACCACAAATTGGAAGTTGTCCTGCATCTCGGAGAGATACTCCCGGCGTCTGTCGTTGCTCTCGAGCAGTAGAATCCTCACTGGACCTACGTCGACATTCGCTTCAGACTCGCGCTCAACTGCAACCCAGTCGAACTCGGCGGTAAAATAAAATGTCGAACCCTCGCCGATGGTGCTACTCAACCAGATCTCGCCGCCCATCATACTGACCAGACTTTTACTGATTACCAGACCGAGACCGCTGCCGCCATATCGTCGCGTGGTAGAACCATCGGCCTGAGAAAACGCCTGGAACAGTTTACTCTTCTGAGCCTCGGCTATACCGATACCGGTATCCTGAACACTGAATTTCAGTTTGACTCTGGTGTCATTCTGACTTGCCATGGACACAGCAACAGTGATCACACCCCCCGGCTCGGTAAATTTCACCGCATTTGAAACAAGATTGATCAGTATCTGGCCCAGACGCAGCGGATCACCGATCAAACGAGCCGGAAGGTTTCTCTCGATGCGAAACAAGAAATCCAGGCCTTTTTCCTCAACTTTGAGCCCGACTATGCTTGCCAAGTCATTGAGCACCTTATCGAGGCTAAATTCCACGTTTTCCAGATCGAGCCTCCCTGCTTCGATTTTAGAAAAGTCGAGAATCCCATTGACCAGGTCGAGCAGGATTTCGGCCGAGTGGCTGATCTTTTCCACATAGTTCTGTTGCTTAGCGCTCAATTCCGTTTGCAGCGCCAGGCGAGTCATACCAATGATCGCATTCATGGGCGTACGAATTTCATGGGACATGTTGGCCAGAAATTTCGACTTGGTGGATGTTGCTTGTTCAGCCACCTCTTTCGCATGCAACAGCTCCTGCTCGAACTGAAAACGCTCCGTGACATCAGTGGCGATGGCTGCCAGAGCATACACCTGTCCATGGCTGTCAATTAACGGCACCTTGGTGGTCCAGTACTGATGCTCGGTACCATCCGGGTGCAGAAACTGTTCTTCGAAGCTACTCGGCTGCGCCGATGCCATTACTGCCTGATCGCCGGCCATGATTCTGGCGCCGACGTCCGGCCCGAGTACTTCCCGATCGTTTTTCCCGAGCAACTGTTCGACCGGGAAATCGATCAACTGCTCACAGTAAGCGTTGGCAATCAAATAACGGCCATCGCGATCTTTCAAAACTACGGCACTGGGAATGTTATCGATGATGGTGCGCAGTAGGTTTCTACCCCTATTCACCTCTTCTTCAACGCGTTTTCGTTCGGTAATATCTTCAAAAACGAGTACGATACCGCCGCCACTCAACTCGTCTTGTACCGTGCCTGATAGCAGCAGGTGGGCAAACTGTCCTGCCCCCCTGGAAATCAGTACCTCCAAGTTGCGCAGCTCCTGTTTGCCGCCCTGCAACAACTGTATCGGATTTTCATGGTGCGCCAACGGCACACAGTCGGGACTGTAAAAGTTCCAGTCCTGATCATTCGGACTCCAACTGCTATCGCGATTACTCGGAATCTGTAAAATCTCTTCTGCTTTCTGATTCGCAATCCGCAGATAACCATTTCTATCTAGCAGCATGGCGCCATATGGCAAAAAATCGAAAAAGTTCACCAGCCTCTGCCGGCACTGTTCGGCCTCGATCTCCTGATGTTTCTGTGCGGTGATATCCTGATAGACACCGTATAGAGACCGCAGCCGTCCCTGATTTTCACGCACGACCTTGCCGACACAGCGCAACCAGATCACCTTGCCGTCAGCTGGTCGACAATACTGGAACTGCTCATCAAAACCGGATGCCCGATTGCGCAGTACATCTGCAAAAGCCTGGCGAACGGATTTCGAAATCGCCGGGGCGGCGTGACAGATGCGCCTATGACATTCGCCATGCAATTGATAGCGACCATCCGGATGCGTCGTTTCGCCAAGAATGGCCGCCGCTTGTGGCGATAAGTAATAGTGTTGCGGATCGCCGTAATCGTATCGCCAAAAGCCACACTTGGTGAGGCTGAGCGCTACATCACTATAGAAATTGGCCTGTTCCAGTTTCGCATGCGCTCGACGAATGTCAGTCAAATCATGCACCATCGCCAACAAGTGCGGGCGGCCATCGAGCGCAATAGCCGTTAGTGCAACAGTCGCCGGAAATGTTTCACCATTGGCACGGACACACAGCCAGCTGAATTCGGCACAACCTTCGCGCTCTGCGGCCACTATTTGCTCGAATAACTGCAAAGTTGTGCCTTGCCCATCAAGCTGTTCCAGCGGCGACAGGTCTATCGGCTGCAGGGACAACAGGTTACTTTTGCATTCAAAGCCGAACAGCGTCACCGCCATCTGATTACAATCGACGAGATGCTGGCTTTCAAACAGCAAATACGCCTGCGGTGCTGCCTCAAACAAAATTCGGAAACGTTCGACACTGGCACTCAATTCGCGAGTCTGGGCACGTACCTGATCCGCCAGCTGGCGGCGTGTTCGTCTTCCACTCAGCAGGACGATCATGGTCAGAATCAGAGACAGACCAATCACACCTCCGAATGCAAGCCAAATCATGCGGCGGTTGCGGAGGTAGGGCGCCAGTGCCTCGGATTGATCGATTTCAGTAATGACACCGATACCAAGCTCATGGAAGTTGTGCCAAATCCCGATCACCGGAACGCCGCGGTAGTCGTTATAACCATTGACGTTCATTCCGCTGCGACCTTGCAGCAATTGCTCCGCAGCATAGGTCAATAGCCCCGCCTGTGGATGGCCTTCAGTTTTGGAAGTCTGCAGTCGTTGGTCGCCAGGATCCAGCGCCCTGACACCTACCATGCTATCCGGGTTGCCGAACCAATCAGACGGCCATTCGGAGTGATTCAGAAATCGCCCCTCGGTCAAGAAGCGCGCATTATGATCGATGAAATAGGTTTCTCCACTCTCACCCACTCGTCCGGAGCGGCCAATCGCTGACAGACTGGTAGTGAGGTTAAAGCAGTGACCGTAGGCGGCTACCACGTCCCCCTGAGGACCGTATAGAGGAATAAAATAATGTAGGAGCGGCTTATCAAACCGATATCCATTGCCACCGTTCAAGTCTACGGTTCGCGCGTAACTGACCTTCGAAAACAGACGCTCTCCTGAAAACACGCGGCTGAGCAGGCCCGGATTGTCCTGAAGAAATATCGATAGGTTTTGCTCTGCACAGAGACCGTGCCGAAAGGAGTGGCCATTTGGCAAAAAAATGCCAAACCCGCTGGAACTGTTGTCGGGATAGACGATATCAAATGTCCGCACCATTTCCTCGACGCCGGGCGGCGAAGGTGATGGACGGTCTTGCAGCTCACGAACCAGTGTCTGTAACCGTTGCTGATATTCTGGAATATCCAATAGTTCCGCCATGTCACTGGCATGGCCTTTCTTCCACAAATCCAGCCAAAGATAAACCCCGTCATTGACCGCCTTTAGCGTCAATCCAATACTGTTTTGAAGTTCTTTTTCAAGTCGGGACTGTGCGGAACCGACCACAAACATCGATGCGAGCAAGAACAGCAGCACGGCTGAGGTGACGCCATAAACTCGACCACCGCGATCGGATAGCCAGGAATCTGATCGCTTGTTCGCCGATCGAAAGTGAAACCAACTCGAGCCGATCAAGGCCACCGCGAGCAGCAAACCGACAACACCCGCGAAAACCGGAGACGAGATCAGCCAGAAGGCCGGTGTCTTGCCACTGGCCAACTTCGCCTCGGCCATCGAGACTTTGGGCAGCAACAGGCTTATCACTGCCAGCCAAATGGGTTTCGGTCGCCGTTCAGTGGCTATCGGTCTCAAAAATGAAATCAGGCTTAACATGCATACTCCAATTCCTGACGCGGATTGGCATTTCCGGCAGGCATCACATCGGCAAACAACAACGACGGTAGGAAGTTATCCTTGGAAACGCTCTTCACGGGGTTACTATCGACAGGGGGAGGTGTGCAACTGGCAGTGTCCAATTTCTCATTGAGCACCTTGGGTCCCTTAGAACGCGTTTAGAACGCGCTGAGGGAGGGCTTTGGGGCTTCAATTCCGGCCCCATCCGTACAGGGCTTGCCAGCCAAATCGTCCTTAATCTGGGCGAGACGCTGCGCGACACGGTGGAGGTCCGCGTCGATCGACTGAGCAGCTGCCAGGCGATCGATCGAGGCGCCTCGGCGTAACCCATGCTCCATTTGCCGGATCTGCTCCGACAGTGACGTGGCGCCAACGATAGCCAGCGACGTGGCGATCTCGTGGCATGCCGACGCGAACGCCTCCGCCTCCGGCGCATCGGCGCTGGATTCGAGCGCACCGATCATGTTGGGCACCTGCTTGAAAAATACCCGAATCAGCGAGCCAATGGCCGCCTTGTCTATGCCATACTGCGCCTGCAGGGCCTCCAGATCGATAATAAGATCGCTCATAGATCTCCCTCCGTAGCCCATTGCCTCAACCCCTTCCCGGGCGCGTTTATCTCATCGTGAGCAAAGCCATTCTGCGACAGCCAAGCCTCGTCCAACTGTTTTCTGAACCGCAACTGGAAGTGCGCTTCCAGGTAACCGAACAAGCGCTCCCACGGGGCTGGCTTCGACAAGCACGGGATACTGGGGGGAAGGCCTCCGCGGGCGGCAATTTCGGCAGTGTCCAATGCCGTTACGACAATGATGCTGATGTCGGAAAACTCGGGGCGCCGATAAATCTGGTTGATCAGGTGAAAGCCATCGAAGGGCTTCATCACCAGGTCGACGATCAACACATGTGGGCGATTGCGCTCTATGATGAGCAGGGTTTCGACAGCGTCGCGCGCCAGCATCCAATCGACCTGCGGCATCTCTCGCCCCAGCCGAAGATCATACGCATGCTGCATGGTGAGGTTGTCCTCGGCGATCAGTACCTTCAATCGGGATGTGCCGGTCGCTCTTTGGGGCGCACCATGTTGGGTAAGGTACTGGGTTAGCGACGAGATCAGAATTCGCCGATGGCCGCCTAAAGTGCGCATGCCCTGCAATTGATTCTGGTCGACCAAGCGCTGCACCGTGGCTCTGGAAACCCCCAGAAGCGTGGCGGCACCGCCGACGCTAACCAGGGATTTGTTTTCCGGAACCTGATCATCTTTCGTAGAACGGCTCAATTTTTTTGTTCCTCAAGGTGTTGGGCTTCGGGCGCACACTCGAAGGCGTCACCGAAGCGGTTCATGATAATCTCTGACCGGGATCTCCTCGCCGCGCAGCCTCCGAGGGTGACCTGCCCCATTCCAGTATTCGCAGTGGTACAGCACGAACCCGGATGAGCTGCTCAGCTGAGTTTCGGAGAGGTGAGCAGCTCGCGCTCAGCGGCGCCGCGACCGTCTCCACAATGGCTCCACCGCCTGGTTCTACACGCTATCAGGTTGCGCACCTTCATCACCACTTCCTCGCCCCTCACTGACTTGGGCAGAACATCGACTGCGCCGGCACTATAGGCGGGCGCCCTCAATGGCTCCAAGTCGAAACCACTGAACATCAACACCGCCGGGCGGGTGTGGCACGAGTCCAACGCCCGCAGAAACGCCAAACCATCCATGCGGGGCATACGGTAGTCGAGCAGTATCACGTCGGGCGGATCGGCGAGGCAGTAGGCCAGGGCCTGCCCCGGATCCGCGAAGACGGCGACATTGCCCAGGTTCGCCCGCCGCAGCATGCCCCCGATGTGCGCGAGCACCACTGGGTTGTCATCCACGATGCAAATGACGTGCTGATCCGCAACATCCCCAGGACGATACGACAATATATTGGTCATCCTCTTGCCCGCCTGTTTATTCAGCCTTCAATTTCAATGATGCCAAGCATCTGGGCCCGCTCGACCAGATGCTTCCGCCGGCCCACCGCAAATTTTGTATACAGATTCTGCAGATGCCATTTGACCGTCTGATCGCTGCAGTCCAGTGCCAGCCCGATCTGCTTGTTCGTCAATCCTCGCGCCAGCAACAGCAGGATGTCGCCCTCTTTCGGGGTCAGCAAACTGCTGGGGGTAACGCGGATACGGGTCAGACTATTGCCCGCCATAAGCGGGGCCTGAGCGGGCTGAGCCCTCCGGAGGACCGGAAAACTGAACGCATCCGTCATCTCGTCGCGCAGCCGTTGGAGCCCCCGCGTATCCACCAGATGGTATGCCTCGGCCAAGGTCGCGGACTCGTCCTGCCCAAGCCGGCACAATGCCAGCGCCGTGAGCGCCTTAGCTCGCGCAACATCGCCGACACGGCCCAGCATCACTGCCAGCGCTTCGGCGATGCTCGCCTGGGCCTGCAGGTCGCGCCACTCCTTGCGCGCCAAGGAGGCGTGGGCGCGCGCCAGTGCCACCTGCAGCTCCAACAAGTGCGCCAATAGGCCGGACCGGTCCGCACGCGCCGCAACCGTCTCAATTTCTCTGATAAGCCTGCTACAGGCACTCTCATGTCCGAGCTGTGCCTGGAATTGCACGTGGTAGCGCAACGCGGTCAGCTCCAGCCGCGGCTGGCCCCGCATGCGGCCCAACTCGGCCAGCCGCCACAGCAAGCTCTCCGCGCGCAGGTGTTCGCCGCGTTCGCACGCCAACTGCGCCGCCGTGACGAAAGCGTTGACCGCTGTCATCGGGCCGCCGAGCTCGAACAGGTCGAGCCGGTCCGCGAGCAGCATCGCCACCTGATCTCCATCGTCCCCCTGCTCCCACAGCGCGGCCGCCAGCACACTGGCCAGCGCGGTGGCATGCTGGCTGCGCCGAGGCAAGGCCGTTTCGCATTCTTCCAGTGCCGCCCGGGCGTAGCGCGCCGCCTCGCGCGGACGGCCTTCCCACAGGTAAGTCCTCGCGTACATATGGTCGCAGATCCGCTGAATTGCCTCGCGCCCCGGGGTATGCGCTGGGGTACGAACCCGCTCCAATATAAGACGCGCCGCCTCCACACGCCCTTGGTGCAGGGCCAGATACGCCTGGGTCGCGGCCTCCGATGCGTGAACGCGGTCGGGAAGCGCCCCGGCGCCGGCCTCCGGCGCAGCAGCCGGGATATTCATCAGTTGCTCACATTCGTCGAGCCGATCCCGCACCGCAGCCACCGCGGCCAGGCTCGCACCTGCTTGCCGCCACGCCACGCTCCCCGGCTGCGAACGCTGGCGGATCGGCCCCACCCACGCCGGCACAAGATCCGCTTCCGTCGAATAGGCCAGCGTCAGGCACAGCGTCAGGCACAGCTGCTCATCCTGCCGCAAGCACTGATCGAGCAGTGCCCCGTCCCAAGCGCGCACCGCCGCGATGCTGCCTTGCGCAACGCTCGCATACAGCGCCTGCGAGAGGGTGCTTCGCAATAACTCCTCGCACCCTGCCTCCCGCGCGTGATGCGCGGCCTCTGCGTACTGGTGTGCCTGGGCGAACCACTGCGCGGCACTCGCGTGCAACGCCCGCCGCTGCATCGGCGCCAGGGACGCGAGGCGTTGCCGGAAAAAAGTGCGCACCAAGACATGCAGCCTGTACCAGCCATCCACTGGCGCGAGCGAGAGCACCGGCGTCGCCCCGCGCAGGACCTCCAGGCGCTCGGCCGCATCGGCCGAGCCGGTGATCACCCGGGCCAGGTCGGCGTGGATATCCCGCACGATGGCCAGCTTCGTTAGGAACGCATCCATCTCGGGACCCAAGCTGTCGATCAAGATGCGCTGGAAGTACTGCTCGAGCTCGCGGCCCACCTGCTCGCCTCGGCTTATGGCCTCGCTCCAACCCGGCGCCCGGTCGATGCCCGCGGCTGCCAGCGTCAGGCCCAGCGGCCAGCCCTCACTCATCGCATGCAGCCGCGCACAGGTATCGTCATCCAGGGCGTCACCATAACGGCCCCGCAGAAGCACCGCCGACTCTGTGGCAGTCAGTCTGAGCTCACATTCGTTGAGCAGAACGTAACCCCTGCCATCGCACAGTCCACCCAAGGTGGTGCGCGCGGGACGGCCAGCCACCACCACCCGCAGGTTGGCCGGCATCAGGTGCAGCAGGTAGGCCATCGGGCCATCAAGTACGGTCGCCGGCAACCGGTGGATATCGTCGAGCATCAGCGTCACCGGGCCACCGAGGCTGGCCACCCGGGCCAACCACGCGGTCATCGCCTGCGCGGGCGGTGCCTCCGGCGACCCTTTCGGGGGTCGCCGGCCACTCCCCGCGGCCAGCGCCGCGGCCAGTCCCTGCACGAATCCGGCTGCGCCCAGCTCGCCGTCAAGCGACAACCAGGCCACTACCTCGCCGGCGCTCAGGCAACTGCGCCGCCAGTGCGCCAGTAATGCCGTTTTTCCATAACCCGCCGGCGCGCGCACTTCCACCAAGGCGGCGCCGGCCCAGCGCGCTTGCGCCAGGTCCAGGCGCGCCCCCCCGACAAAGGCATCCGGCAGACGCGGCGGGGCCGTTCTGAGCAAAGCCTCGTCTGGCTGCATACTCTGCACTTCAACCTTCAACTGTTCCCCTCGTACGGTTGATGTTGATGTCGATCAACAACTGCGCCATCGAGCCCTCGTCGCATTTTCCAGCGCGCAGGTCCGGCCGCTTTGCGCCACTGTAGCGCCACTGGCCGTCCCGTCGCAGCCCGTCACCGCGTCGCGCGGATCGCCGCTAGCGCCGTGATGGCATCTGAATTGATCATGGGCGGGGCCATTAACGAGCCTGCCAGCCGCGCCGTAGCGCTGCTGACAGATGCCAAAGTTGGCGCCGTCCTGTCTTTTGTTACCCCAGGTCAACACCCAGCCTGCGCCCCCGAATTATTCTTGTGATGCAGAACACCTTGCACATATCGCGCCTGGCTCAGTGCGCCAATTATACCTCTGGCTTATGACAAAACCATGCACTGCAAGCTTTCAAACCACACATTATGGCTGGCTATTATGCTCCCCCCCAACTTTTTCCCGCCAACCCGCAACGGGTGGGGTGAGTATTTTGCCCAAGACTTCCCACGGCTCCGCGCCAATCGGAGCTGCGTGCGGCATCAAGCCTGCAATTTGGGGTGTACAGGCATCGCAGATGCCAAGGGAGTGGTGGTCGAGTTCGAACTGGCAAGAACAGAAACAATTACAAGTGGCCTGGATATAACCATCGTCAATAGGAGCGGGCGCCCCTGCCCGACATTGGCGATACAGCGCAAAAAAAACCGCGAGCTAGTCGCGGCAGAAACCCAAGATGGAATGTCTGAAATGAGGGAGCCGCTCTGAGAGTCAAGCAAGCTGTTAATGTTATTGGCTATTATGCAAAATTTCTCGACTGGCTCGCCCACCCTAGCAGGGTGGCTAGTGTAAATTTTGCAATACCCGCCCCAGTGCTTTGCCGCCACCGTACTTGCGGAGTGTGGAAGGATGGGTGTCAATGAGCGGAAAAGGCCGGTGCGAGACACCGGCCTTTTCTTTCACGAAGCTTCTATGCTGGGATCAGCCGACCTTCTCGCCGTGTGCCTGCTTGTCGGCATGATAGGAGGAGCGCACCAGCGGGCCACAGGCGGCGTGCTTGAAGCCGATCTGTTCGGCATAGCGGCGGTACTCCTCGAACTCGTCCGGGTGCACATAGCGCTGCACCGGCAGGTGCTGCTTGCTCGGCTGCAGGTACTGGCCGATGGTCAGCATGTCGATATCGTGGGCGCGCATGTCGTCCATTACCCGGAAGATCTCTTCCTTCTCCTCACCGAGCCCCACCATCAGGCCGGACTTGGTCAGCACGTCCGGGCGGCGCTTCTTGTATTCCTGCAACAGCTTCAGCGACCACTTGTAGTTGGCGCCGGGGCGGGACTCGCGGTAGAGGCGCGGCACCGTCTCCAGGTTGTGGTTGAACACGTCCGGGGCCTCGGCCTCGAGGATATCCAGCGCCACTTCCATGCGGCCGCGGAAGTCCGGGGTCAGAATCTCCACCTGCAGGTTCGGCGACAATTCGCGGGCGCGCTTGATACAGTCGGCGAAGTGCTGGGCGCCGCCGTCGCGCAGGTCGTCGCGGTCCACCGAAGTGATCACCACGTAGCGCAGACCCATCGCGGCGATGGCCTCCGCCAGGTGTTGCGGTTCTTCCGGATCCAGCGGATTCGGCTTGCCGTGGCCCACATCGCAGAAGGGGCAGCGGCGGGTGCAGATCTCGCCCATGATCATAAAAGTGGCGGTACCGCCGCTGAAGCACTCACCCAGGTTGGGACAGCTGGCCTCCTCGCACACGGTGGCGAGCTTCTGCGAGCGCAGGATGCTCTTGATGCGGTCCACCTCCTTGGAGGCGGGCACCTTCACGCGGATCCAGTCCGGCTTGCGCAGCACCTGGTCGCTGGCGATCACCTTCACCGGAATGCGCTCCACCTTGTCGCCGTCGCGCAGCTTCTCGCCCTGCTGCAGGCGGCGGGTGCGTTTAACCGGTACCAGATCGGGCCCGTCCAGATTGAGACTGTCCAGTTTGGTGTCGTCAGCCATTGGTTGTTTCCTGTTCCTCTTTGCCCTGCACAGGGGCGCGCAAGCGCGCAAATTCATTTTCGTCCAGCGGCTGCCACTCCGCCTCGGGCAGCGCCAGCGTGCGCAGCAATTCGCGCACGAAGATTTCCGCCACCTGATGCCAGCCCGGAACCGGCTCTATCAGTTCCGCCATCTGCACCATCTGCATACCGGCGTAGCCGCAGGGATTGATGCGCAGGAAGGGCGCCAGGTCCATGTCGATATTGATCGCTATGCCGTGAAAGCTGCAGCCGCGGCGCACGCGCAGGCCGATAGAGGCGATCTTGTTGCCGGCGCGGGGGCCTTCCGTCAGGTAGACGCCCGGGGCATCGGCGCGGGGGGCGGCGCTGATACCGAATTCCTTCAGCATCGCCGCGGTAGCGGTTTCCAGTGCCGTGACCAGGTCGCGGACGCCCACTCTGGCGCGGCGCAGGTCCAGCAGCGGGTAGACCACCAATTGGCCCGGGCCGTGGTAGGTAACCTGGCCGCCGCGGTCGACCTGCACCACCGGGATGTCACCGGTGTTCAGCAGATGCTCCGCCCTGCCCGCCTGTCCCTGAGTGAACACCGGCTCGTGCTCGACACACCAGATCTGGTCTTCACTGAGTTCATCGCGCCGATCGGTGTAGTGGGACATGGCCCGCCACACGGATTCGTAGTCCCGCCGGCCGAGGTTGCAGACCTTTGTCTTGTCCTGCGTCATCACAGCACCATATGCACCGACGGGTGCGCTTTGAGTTCATCGAACAGCGCCTGTAGCTGTTCCTCGCCGGTGGCGACGATATAGAAAGTCATGGAGGTGAAGTTGCCGCTCTTGCTGTCGCGCAGGGTGATGCGCTCTTCGTCGAGTCCCGGCGCGTGCCTGCGCATGACTTCCAGCACGAACTCGTGTGTCTGGTCATCGGCGTCGCGGACGACCTTGACCATATAGTCTTCGCACGGGAACTCGATTTTCGGGGGCTGGGGATCTCGACTCATACCACTCTCCAGGGCCGCGCGGAAAGACATGGTGACAGCGGGGGCGCGGCCGGGCGGCGATTATACAGTGGTGAGTGATTAGTGGACAGGGAGGAAGGTGTGCAGGGCGAACCTGGTGTTCGCCCGGCGGGCCTGCGGCCCGTTGCCGAGCTGGAGCTCGGCGTTCCCAGGGGCTGGCGCTCTCCCCTCGGCCCCTCCCCCATAAATGGGAGAGGGGCGCAGGGAAATCAGCTGAAGAAGCCCATGACGAAGCGCTTGATGGCATCCCAGAGGCGTTTGAAGAAGCCGGCCTCCTCCACATCCTCGGCGACAACGGCCTTGACCTCCGCGACCGTCTCTCCGTCCAGAGTCACCACGACTTTGCCCACCGGCTGCCCTTTCTCCAGTGGTGCTTCCAGTTCGCCGTCGATGATCAGGTCGGCCTTGATACTCTCCTCGCCACCGCGGGGTATGGTAACGAATACGTCTTTTTCTACGGCGATGCCCACTTCAGGCTGTTTGCCGCCCCAGACGCGTTCGGTCTGCAGCACATCGTCCTTGCCGTAAACCTTGTGGGTCTGGAAGTAGCGGAAACCGTAGGCGAGCAGCTTCTGGGTCTCGGCGGCGCGCTTCTCGTCGCTGTCGGTCCCGAGGACCACCGCGATCAGGCGCATACCGCGCTTCACCGCGGACGCCACCAGACAGTAGCCGGCCTCCTCGGTATGACCGGTCTTGATGCCGTCCACCGCCGGATCGCGCCACAGCAGGCGGTTGCGGTTCGGCTGGTTGATACCGGCCCAGTTGAAGTACTTCTCCGAGTAGATGTCGTAGTGCTGCGGGTGGTCGGCGATCAGCGCGCGGGCCAGGGTGCCCAGATCGCGGGCAGTGGTCAGATGCCCATCCGCCGGCCAGCCGGTGGCATTGACGAAATGAGTGTCGCGCATGCCCAGCAGTTCCGCCTGCTGGTTCATGACCTCAGCGAACACCTCCTCGCTGCCGGATACATGCTCCGCCAGGGCGATGCTGGCGTCGTTGCCGGACTGGATGATCACACCGCGCAGCAGGTCGATGACGGGCACCGTGTTGCCCACCTTGACGAACATCTTCGAGCCGCCCATGCGCCAGGCCTTCTCGGAAATGCGCACCATGTCCTGTTCCTTGATGGTGCCCTTCTCTATTTCCTCGGAAACGATATAGGCGGTCATCATCTTGGTGAGGCTGGCCGGGGGTACCTGCTTGTCCGCATTGTGCTCCACCAGTACCTGGCCGGTATGTGCGTCGAGCAACAGGTAGGCCGTCGCGGCCAGTTGCGGCGGTGCGGGAATCAGCGATTGGGCCTGGGCCAGGCCGGCACAAAGTGACAGGAAAGCGCAGGCAATTATCCGTTTGATCATATTTATGTGTCTCATTATTCCTCGTGTTCGTTGATTTCCAATCATTTGAGCCTTTACCGACCCCCCTTGTCCCGTGGACGACCTTCGTCTGTGCAAACGGCCCTCCTGGCCGTTTAGTCATAGACGACCTGGGGTTGTCCCAGGCGGTTCTCCTCTACGGTTTCACGTGCAGCAACCAGGGCGCGCTGCTGGCCTATAGGCCCTATGCGCACGCGGTACAGCCTCTGGCCGCCGCTCTCAGTGGGACTGACCGATACAGGATAGTCGACCACGGCGGACACCTGCGCGCGCACATTGTTGGCCTGGCCGGCGTTGCTGTAGGCGCCAACCTGCAAATAGGTGTTGGCGGGCAGTTTGAAACTCGCATCCTGGGCCAGACTCTCGCGCGCGGCAACATCCTTTTCCATCGCCAGGGTCTGGCCCGCGGTTGGAAGTGTCGCTGGATCCAGTGCTTCCACTTCCACCCGCGCCACGCCCTTGTTCACGTAGCCCAGTTTCTGCGCCGCGGTGTAGCTCAGGTCGATGATGCGCCCGGGCACGAACGGACCGCGGTCGTTGACGCGCACGATAATGCTGCGGCCGTTCTCCAGGTTGGTCACCTTGGCGTAGCTGGGCAGCGGCAGCGTCTTGTGCGCGGCGGACATGGCGTACATATTGTAGACCTCGCCATTTGCTGTGCGGCGACCGTGAAACTTGGTGCCATACCAGGAGGCGTGGCCGCGCTCCTTGTAGCCTTTGACGTCGTTGCGCACCTTGTAGGTGACGCCGTTGACTTTGTAGGGGGATTTATTGCCGGCCGGGCCGATGGGCTCGCGCACCGGTGTCGGCTCAGGCGTCGCCAGCATGTCCACCGGGGTCGGCGGGCCGCTGTCCTTGATGGTATCCACGCTGGTGTTCCTGGCGGGTTTGGTCGGCTGCCCGCTACAGGCCGCCAGTAGGAGAGCGGCCAATACCACTCCCAGTCGCACTTTGCACTGAAACATGATTCCCCCCGGCGTGCGGCGCAAAACTGCCGCCCCCAAAGCCGTTGTTATTTGAAGCCGTCTATTTAATTTGAAATCGTTGGATTATCGACAACGATATAGGTTCCGCAAATTTACGGAACCCCTCTGATCTTTATTCTTAACTCTAAAACGGTCGATTCAAGAGCGACCGCCGCGCGCCTTGACGATCTCCTGCGCCAGGTCGTAGGCCGCCATGGCGTAGAGGCGACTGCGATTGTAGCGGGTGATCGTGGAAAAATTGTTGAGCCCTATCCAGTACTGCTTGCCGTTTTCGGTCTCCAGCGAAAACACGCTGGCGGGCATGTCCGGTTCCACCTGAGCGGTGGTGGGGAAGCCCTTTTCCGCCAGCTCGCCGACCGTCCAGTTCGTATCCAGGGAGTCGTTGACGATGGTCATGTCCGCATTGGGACGCGGGTTGGCGAGCACTACGACAGGCTCCAGCGGTAACCAGCCGTGGCGGGCAAAATAGTTGGCGACGCTGCCGATGGCGTCCTCGGTATCGGTCCAGATATCCACATGGCCATCGCTGTTGAAATCAACGGCGTAAGCGCGGTAGCTGGACGGCATGAACTGGCCGAAGCCCATGGCACCGGCGTAAGAGCCCTTGAGTCCGGTGGGATCCATGCCCTGGTCGCGGGTGAGCAATAGGAAGTTTTCCAGTTCCTTGGTAAAGAAAGCGGAGCGGCGCGGATAATTGAAGGCCAGAGTGGCGAGCGCATCCAGCACCCGGTAGCCGCCCATGTTGCCGCCGTAGCGGGTTTCGATGCCGATAATGGCGACGATCATCTCCGCCGGCACACCGTATTTTTTCTCGGCTTCCGCCAGTGCCTTGGCGTTCTTGTCCCAGAAATCGACACCGCCGGCGATGCTCTGCGGGGTCAGGAAAATCTTGCGGTATTCATACCAGGGCTTGGCTTTCTCCGCCGGCCGTTTGATCGCCTTGAGAATGGACTCCTTCAGCTTGGCCTCGCGCATCAGGGCAAGGAGTTCTTCGCGGTCGAAGTCATGCTTTTCCACCATGTACTCGACAAACGCCTGCGCATTGACGTTGTCGCCGTGGCCGGGCTCCTGGGCGCAGGCGGCGAGCATCAGCCCCATACCTGCGAATAATCCTGTCGTCCACTTCAAAACAACCGCTCCTGTTCTCATAGTGCGTCTCTACATCCAAGTTTTTATTCTGGCAGGTGCTAGAAAGACACCCGGCGCTGCTCTGTTCCTATCGCCATCAGGATGCCAAACCCGGCCATCAGCGTGATGAGCGAGGTTCCGCCATAGCTCACCATCGGCAGCGGCACCCCCACCACCGGCAGCAGTCCGGTGACCATACCGATATTCACAAACACATAGACAAAGAAAGTGAGGGTAATACTCCCCGCCAACAGCCGTCCGAACACATGCTGTGCGATAAAACTAATATAGATCCCGCGCGCAATGATCAATATATACAACAGCAACAGTATCAGGGCACCGCGCATGCCCCACTCTTCCGACAGCACGGCGATGATAAAGTCCGTGTGACTCTCGGGCAAAAAGTCCAGCTGCGACTGGGTACCCTGCATATAGCCCTTGCCGTAGACGCCGCCGGAACCGATGGCGGCCTTGGACTGAAAAATATTCCAGCCGGCGCCGAGGCGGTCCGCGTCGGGATCCAGCAGCGTGAGGATGCGCTGGCGCTGGTAGTCCCGCAGCCCCCACTGCCAGATGGGCCAGGCAGCCGCCACCAGTGCCATCAGCGCCGCGCCGATCATCTTCCAGCTGAGGCCGGCGAGATAGAGTGCGAACAGCCCCGAGGCGGCGATCAGGATGGAGGTGCCGAGATCCGGCTGCCGCACAATCAGTGCAGCCGGCACGGCGACGATGGCCAGTGCCCCCACGACTGTGAAGAAAGACGGCGGCAATGTGCGCCTGTGCAGGTAGGCGGCCACCGACATGGGCACCGCCAGCTTCATTGCCTCCGACGGCTGGAAGCGGAACCCGCCCACTTCCAGCCAGCGCTGGGCCCCTTTGGCGCCGACGCCGACGAACAGCACCGCCACCAGCAGGCCGCAGCCGCCCACGTAGGCCCAGGGCGACCAGCGCCGGTACACGTCCAACGGTATCTGCGCGACTACAAACATGCCGACAAACGCCATCACCATGAACACGGCCTGGCGCTTCACATAGTGCACGTCACCGCCGGCGGCACTGTAGAGCACCCCCAGGCCCACCGCCGCCAGCACCAGCAACAGCATCAGCAGCGGTACATCGATATGCCAGCGGCGCGACAGGCTCACCGGGCGGCTGAGGCTGCTGTGGGAATCCGGCAGCCGGTGCATATAGTCGCGACTAGCCATGCCCTGCCCCCTCGTTGATATCGGTATTGGAATTGTCGGCCGCCTGCACCGGCGGTCGCGACATCCAGTCGTAAAACACTTCACGCGCCACGGGCGCCGCCACCTTGCCGCCGCCCTCGCCGTTCTCAACCAGCACCGCCACCGCGATCTGCGGATCGTCCACCGGCGCGAAGGCGACGAACAGCGCGTGGTCGCGGTGGCGCTCCTTCAGCGCCTCCGAATCGTACTGCTCACCCTGGGCGATACCAACTACCTGGGCGGTACCCGATTTACCCGCGACGCGGAAATCCAGTCCGGCGCCGGCCTTCTTACCGGTGCCGTTAGTGCGGTAGACCACCGCCTCCATGCCCTCGGACACCAGGTCCCAGTGCTCGGGCCTGGCCTCCACGTGATGCAATACGTCCGGCGGCTGTTCCACGCCGTCCACCGACTTCACCACTTGCGGTCGGTAGTGGGTGCCGCGATTGGCGATGGTGGCGGTCATCACCGCCAGCTGCAGCGGCGTCGCCAGTACGAAGCCCTGCCCCAGTACCGCGTTCAGACTGTCCCCGGGAAACCAGGGCATGCCCCTGGCGCCGCGTTTCCAGTCGCGGGACGGGAACAGGCCGGGGCGCTCCACTGGCAGGTCGATGCCGGTCTTGGCCCCGAGGCCGAATCGGGTGGCGATATCGTGCATGCCGTCGATATTCCAGCGCGCCGCCATGTCGTAGAAGTAGACGTCGCAGCTCTCCGCCAGCGCCTGGATCAGGTCCACATGTTTGCCGTGGCCCCAGCGTTTCCAGTCCCGGTACTGGCGCGTATCGTTGGGCAGGCGGTAGAAACCCGGGTCCTGGATCTTGGTCTCTGCGTCGATGACGCCGTCGGCGAGGCCGCCCAGGCCCATCATCGGTTTCAGGGTCGAGCCGGGCGGGTACTGCCCCTGCAGGGCGCGGTTGAACAGCGGCACATCGAGGGAGTCGCTCAGTGCGCGGTAATCGCCGAAGCTGATCCCGGTCACGAACAGATTCGGATCGAAGGACGGTTTGCTGACAAAGGCGAGCACGCCGCCGGTCTTCACGTCTATGGCCACCACGGCGCCGCGCCGGTCACCCAGGGCCGCATCGGCGGCCCGCTGCAGGCGCGCGTCCAGATGCAGGGTCAGTTCCGCACCGGGCTTGGGATCGTGGCGCTCGAGCACGCGCAGCACGCGGCCGCGGGCGTTGGTCTCGACATTCTCGTAGCCGACCTCGCCCAGCAGCAGATCTTCGTAGGAGCGTTCCAGCCCGACCTTGCCGATGCTCGCGGTACCGCGGTAGCGGCGCACGTCTTCCTCGGTGAAGGCGGTCAGCTCGCGTTCACTGATGCGGCCCACATAGCCGACGCTGTGGGCAAAGAGATCGGTGAGCGGGTAGTAACGCACCAGTTCCGCCTCGACCGATACACCGGGCAGGCGGAATTCGTTCACACTGATGCGGGCGATCTCCTCCTCGGTGAGGCGGAAGCGCAGCGGTATCGGCTCGAAGGGGCGCCGGCGCTCCATGCGCTGGTGAAACTTCTCCACATCACCGTCGTCGAGGCGCACCAGATGGCCGATCAGCTCGAGCGTGGCGTCCAGGTCCCGGACCCGCTCGCGCACGATCGACAGGTTGTAGCTCGGGCGGTTGTCCGCCAGCAGAGTGCCGCTGCGGTCGTAGATCAGGCCGCGCGTCGGCGCGACCGGGCGCACCTGGATACGGTTTTCATCGGACTGGGTGCGGTAGTCGTCGTAATTGACCACCTGCAGGTTGTAGAAGCGCGCCACCAGCACCCCCAGCAGCAGCGCGACCCCGGCGAGCGCCACCAGCATGCGGTTGCGAAACAGCCGCTGCTCGGTGTGGGGGTCTTTTAGGTGCAGGTCGTAGGGCATGGGGCGGTTGTGGGACTGGCGCGCAAATAATTGACTACGGAGTGTACAGGTTTAATGCGGAATGATGAATGCGGAATGCGGAATACGCGAGCTGGTTTTGTGATGAAGTTGCCGCCGATAGGCGCGAATTCACCTCAGTGGCGCCCCGGACAATGATCGCGGCCGCCGGCCGCTCCTACGGCTGGCGGCCGCATTCCGCATTCCGCATTCCGCATTCCGCATTCCGCATTCCGCATTCCGCATTCCGCATTATTTATGGTACGGGTGCCCGGCCAGCAGCGTCCAGGCGCGGTATATCTGTTCCGCCAGCACCACCCGCACCAGCGGATGCGGCAGGGTCAGCGGCGACAGGGACCAGCGCTGCCGGGCGCGCGCCAGACAGTCGGCAGACAGACCGTCCGGTCCACCGATCAGCAGGCTGACGCTCTCGCCCTGCATCTGCCAACCCTGCAGCTGTTGCGACAACTGCTCGGTGCTCCAGGGCTTGCCCTTCACATCCAGCGCAACCACGTGGTCCCGCGGCCCGAGGGCCGCCAGTATCGCCTCGCCCTCTTTCTGGCGCGCCCTGTCGACCAGCGCCGGCGAACTCTTCTGGCCGCGCTGGCCGAGGGGGATTTCCACCATCTCCAGCGCCAGCTCCCGCGGCAGCCGTTTGGCGTACTCGGCGTAGCCTTCCTGGACCCAGGCCGGCATCTTGCCGCCGGCGGCGATAATTCGGATCTTCATAGCAGCTGAAAAACTGTGGTCAGTGGCTGGTGGTCAGTGACGGGTAAATTTCTGAACACTCACCACCAGTCACCGGCCACTCAGTCCCGGTGCGGATCGCTGCCGTCACCGCCGTCGCGGGTGTTCGGCGTCATGGACCAGAGCTTCTCCAGGTCGTAGAAACTGCGCACCTCCGCCAGCATCACGTGTACGACGAGATCGCCGTAGTCCACCAGCACCCAGTCGCCCTGCCCCATGCCCTCCACGCCGATAGGTCGCACACCGGCCTTCTTGCCCTCTTCCACCACATTGTCGGCCAGGGATTTGACCTGACGGCTGGAAGTGCCGGTGCAGATCACCAGGTTGTCCATCACGTCGGAGAGTTCGGAGACGTCCAGGGACACGATGTCCTTGCCCTTGAGATCCTCCAGTGCCGCGAGGGCGATATCTTTGATATTCGTCATAACACCTTTTAACTAGTCGTCACTCGATTCGTCGCCCGCCGCGACTTGTCGATACAGTTGGTTGTCTTCAATATATTGCAGCACCGCCGCCGGCAGCAGAAAGCGCGGGGACTGGCCGCTGCCGATCAGGTGGCGGATATGGGTGGCGGAGATCGGCAGCAGTGTCTGCTCCCGCACCACCAGGCGCCCGCGGGACTCGGCGTGTATATCCGCCTTCTTGCCGCCGTGCCGCGCCAGTATGTCCGCCACTTCCCCGTGCGCGCCGCCGGAATCCCGCTGCGGCAGCTTCCAGCCCGGGCGGGTCACCACCACCAGGTGGGCCAGTTGCAACAGCCGCTCCCAGCGGTGCCAGCTGGGCAGGGTCAGCAGCGAATCCAGGCCCATGCAGAAGCTGATGGAGACTTCATCCCCCAGTTCACCGCGCAGCGCTTCCAGCGTGTCCACCGTAAAGGTGGGGCCCGGCCGGTCGAGCTCGCGCTCGTCCAGCTGCAGCTCGTTGCAGCCCTCCAGCGCCAGCGCCAGCATCTGACGCCGGTGCTCCGCGGATACGCCCGGCGTCTGCCGGTGGTGCGGCTGGTGACTGGGCACCAGCCGCATCTCGTCGAAGCCCAGCGCCTGGCGCAGCTCCAGCGCCATGCGCAGGTGGCCGAAATGCACCGGGTCGAAGGTGCCGCCGAACAGCGCGATGGTGTGCAATTCTTTGTTCATCACGGAGATTCCCTGGCCTCAACCAGGCCCCGCACCGGGAGGGAGAGGCCTTTCCGGGACACGCTGTGAATACATCCCTGTACGCTCGGCGTCGGCATCCATGCCTCCGACGGTCCCGGAAAGGCCTCTCCCTCCCGGCGCTTCCCGGTAACCCTCAAACCAGTGGCTCCTTTCACCTACTGCTGGCACCGTTTGCTGGCGCCTTTTATTGGCGAACGTGCCCGTCGCCCAGCACTATCCACTTCTGCGAAGTGAGCCCTTCCAGGCCCACCGGGCCGCGGGCGTGGATCTTGTCGGTGCTGATACCGATCTCCGCGCCGAGGCCGTACTCGAAGCCGTCCGCGAAGCGGGTGGAGGCGTTCACCATCACCGAACTGGAATCCACTTCGGCGAGGAAGCGCCGCGCGCGGCCGTAGTCCTCGGTGACGATGGACTCGGTGTGACCGGAGCCGTACTGCGCAATATGGTCCATGGCGGCGTCCATATCCGCCACTACGCGGATCGACAGTACCGGCGCCAGGTACTCCTCGCTCCAGTCGCCTTCGCTGGCCGCATTGCACTCAGGCAGTATCGCCCGGGTCCGCTCGCAGCCGCGCAGTTCGACCCCCTTCTCCCGGTAGGCCGCCGCCAGGCGCGGCAGTATTTCCGCCGCCATATCCTCGGCGACCAGCAGGCTCTCCATCGCGTTGCAGACCCCGTAGCGGTGGGTCTTGGCGTTCAGCGCGATGGCGAACGCCTTGTCCGCATCGGCGCGGTCGTCGATGTAGACGTGGCAGACGCCGTGCAGGTGCTTGATCACCGGCACCCGCGCCTCGCGGCTGACACGCTCAATCAGGCCGGTGCCGCCGCGGGGGACGATGACATCGACGTACTGCGGCATGCTGATCAGGGCGCCCACAGCTTCGCGGTCGGCGGTGTCCACCACCTGCACCGCGGTCTCCGGCAGGCCCGCGTCTTTCAGGCCGGCGGCGATGCAGGCGGCGATGGCGCCGTTGGAGTGCAGCGCCTCGCTGCCGCCGCGCAGGATGGTCGCATTGCCGGACTTCAGGCACAGGCTGGCGGCGTCGATGGTCACGTTGGGACGGGATTCATAGATGATCCCCACTACCCCCAGGGGCACGCGCATGCGGCCCACCTGAATCCCGCTGGGGCGGTATTTCAGGTCTTTTATTTCACCCACCGGATCCGCCAACTCGGCAATCTGGTGCAGTCCTTCGATCATCGCGTCTATACGCGCGTCGGTCAGTTCCAGGCGGTCGAGCAGTGCGGCGTCCAGGCCGCCGTCGCGCCCGGCCTGCATATCCCGCGCATTGGCCTCGGCCACCAGGACGCGCTGTCGGTCCAGCGCCGCGGCCACTGCCCTGAGGGCGCGGTTCTTGGTGGCGGTGTCGGCACGGGCCATCAGTCGCGCCGCGGCGCGCGCGGCGCGCCCCATCTCCTCGAGCCGGGCTCGGGTCGACTGCTGATCGGCGGTTTCGGCGGCGGGACTATTCACTGCAGCTCTCCATGCGACATTCGATCGGCCGCGCAGTATACGCCAAATTCACTGCGACGGACGCTTACTCCCTGGCCCACCGGTCCAGGTTGGCGGCAATGTCGGCGAGACGTACCAGCGGATCCTCGATGGCGAGCAGCTCCACGCGCACCTTGTCATCCAGCGGCAGCAACTGCGCCAGCTGCCAGGACAGCGCACCGGCGGATTCCACCGGTTCAAACTTGAGCGACAGCATCGCGGCGTGCGCCTTCAGCTCATCCAGTACCGCCAGCAGGCCGTCGCAGTCGGCGGGAATCGGTTGCGGCTGCTCCTCCGGCAGCCACTCGACTTCGCCGAGCAGCAGGTCGTCCTCGGCGCGGCTGGTACTGACAATGCGGAAGCGGCGCTGTCCGCTGACCAGCACGTGCAGCAGACCCTCTTCCCCCTGGCTCCAGTCGACAATCTTCACGTAGACCCCAAGTGGCCACACCGAGGCGCGCCCCACCTCGCCCCCCGAACGGATCAGCACCACGCCGAAGCCGGCGTCCGCTTTCAGGGTTTCACTGACAAGATGCAGATAGCGCTGCTCGAAGATGCGCAGTGGCAGGGTCACGCCGGGATACAGCGGCACCCGCAACGGAAACAGGGGAATCTGTGGCAAAGCATGCCCTCGATAGCAGTCGTTCAGGGGTTTCTTAAAGATACCATCTGCCACGCAGGCTCCGAGCGCTGACAAAAAAGAATTTTATGCCAGTTGGTCTAGACTCATTAGAAACACAGCCTCGGAGATCTCCCGATGCGTTGGCGCAAGGGTCGCAGGAGCAGCAATATTGAGGATCGCCGCGGAGAGCCATCTCCCGGCATGGGCGGCGGTATGGGCGGGCTCGGCAACCTGCTGGCGCTGGCGCCACTGCTGCTGCGCAGCAAGACAGGGTGGCTGATTCTGGCGGCCCTCGCGGCATTCTATTTCTTCGGCGGCGACCGCCTGTTCCAGGGCGCCCCGCGGGAGACACAACCCCCGGCGCTGGGGCCGGAGCAACAGGGGCAGCCGGGCGCACAGAAGGCTCCCGGCGATGAAGTCGCCGACTTCGTCTCGGTGGTGCTGGCGGACACCGAGGACACCTGGGGCAAGCTGTTCCAGACCGCCGGCTCCCAGTACGTACCGCCCAAGCTGGTGCTCTACGACGATATGGTGCGCTCCGCCTGCGGCCTCAACACCGCCGCTGTAGGCCCCTTCTACTGCCCGATGGACAACAAGGTGTACCTGGACCTCAGCTTCCTCGGCGACCTCAGGCAACTCGGCGCACCGGGTGATTTCGCCTTCGCCTATGTGATCGCGCACGAGGTGGGGCACCATGTGCAGAACCTGCTCGGCACCTCGCAGAAAGTACAGCAGGCGCGCATGCAGTCCGACCAGGCCACCGCCAACCGCCTGTCGGTCATGCTGGAACTGCAGGCGGACTGTTTCGCCGGCGTCTGGGCCTTCTATGCCCACCGCGACCGGCAGATGCTGGAACCCGGCGATCTGGAGGAAGGGCTGTCCGCCGCCGCCGCGGTGGGCGACGACCGCCTGCAGAGCCGCGCCGGGCGGGCGGTGTCCCCCGACTCCTTCACTCACGGCAGCGCCGAGCAGCGCGCCTATTGGTTCAACCGCGGCTTTACCACCGGCGACGTCAATCAGTGCAACACCTTTGCCGCGCTTTCCGGGCGGCAGTGAGTGGCGGCTAGCGCCCGCGCGCACTAAGCTCCTCGCGTAAATTCAGTTTATGGAGAATCCCCATGCCCAAAGCCACAGCGCGCCACATACTGGTCGAAAGCGAAGAGAAGTGCCTGGATCTGAAAAAACAACTGGACAGTGGCGCAGACTTCGGTGTCCTCGCCCAGGAGCACTCCAAGTGCCCGTCCGGCCGCTCCGGCGGTGACCTGGGGGAGTTCAGGCAGGGCCAGATGGTGCCTGAATTCGACAAGGTGGTGTTTTCCGGCGAACTGAACAAGGTGCACGGCCCGATCAAGACCCAGTTCGGCTATCACCTGCTGGAAATCACCAGCCGCTCCGACTGATCCCGTTTCAGCCGCCGCAAGCAATAAAAAAGCCGGGAATTTCCCGGCTTTTTTATTGCTTGCGGCCTACGGCTCAGGAGCTAACCAGCCCTTCCCCCACCGGCAACGGCTTTCCCGGCGCCTCCGGAGCCGGCAGCGGCTTGAACAGCAGCAACAGCAGCGGCAGCAGTGTCAGCGAACCGAGCAGCGCCGCGGTCATGGCCAGCGCGGTGAGCAGGCCGAAGTAGATGGACGGCACGAACTTGGACAGCGCCAGGATCGAGAAGCCGGCGATGATGGTGATGGCCGTGTAGAACATGGCCCGGCCGATGGTCGCATGGCTGCGGTGCATGGTCGCCAGGTAGTCGCCGTCCTTCGCAAATTCATCGCGGAAGCGGTACAGGTAGTGGATCGCGTGGTCCACGCCGATGCCGACGGTAATCGCGGCGATGGTAATCGTCATCATGTCCAGCGGAATACCGGCCAGGCCCATACCGCCCAGCACCACGCAGGCGGCGAGCATGTTCGGTATAAGGGCGATGAGCGCCAGCGAAAAGGACCTGAACAGCACCAGGAACATCAGCAGGATGCCGACGAACACCGCCCCCAGGGTCAGGATCTGCGACTTGAACAGGCTCTGCAGCATGTTGTTGTAGAGCACCAGCAGGCCGGTCTGGTGAATGTTTTCCGGCGCAATACCCATCTCGTCGTGGGCATAGTCGTAGATGCGCTGGATCAGCTCGTCGCGACGCAGGTTCGGGTCCGTCTCCATCGCCCGCAGCGTAATGCGCGCCTGGTTGTGCTCGACCGACAAGTAGGGGTCCACCAGCACGTCTCTGATTTCCGCCGGCAGACTGGTGCGCGCCACCGCCAGCTCGAAATCATTCAGCGGGCCACCGTTCAGATCCCGCGCCACCTTGTACAGGGTGGCCAGGGACTGCACCTTGCCGATCTCCGGCTGCTGTTCCAGGAAGTCGTGCAGCCGCTCGATCTTTGCCAGGCCGGCCACGGTGAACCAGTAACTCTGCTCGGCGCTTTCGCCGGCAGCGCCGAACGGATCCTCGGATCCGAACGGATCTTCCTCGGCGAACGCTTCCTCTTCGCCGGTCACCGCAAAGGGATCCTCCTCCCCTTCCGGAGCCGTTTCCTCTTCCGCGGGTTTGTCGAGGATGATATCCAGGGTCACCGTGCCGCCGAGGCGGCGGTCGATCACCAGCATGCCCTGGTAGATCTCGGTGGAATCGTCAAAGTAATCGATAAAGCGGTTTTCCACTTTCAATTGCGAGATTCCCACCGCGCTAGCCACGGCCGCCAGCAGGGATACGCCCAGCACGACGCCGCGGCGCCGCTCGGCAAAGCGGGAGAACAGCAGTGTGAACGCGTGGGAATTGTCCAGGCTCACGCCACCGGTGCGCTTCGGCAGAATCATCAGCAGTGCCGGAATCATCAGGAAGGACAGCACCAGGGCCAGGGTCACACCCATGGTCATCATCCAGCCGAAATCGATGACCGGGCGGATGCCGCTCACCACCAGTGATACGAAGGCGACGATGGTCGTCAGCGCCGTATACAGGCACGGCTTGGCCATAAAGCGCACCGCGGCCAGGGCCAGCTGTTCGCGATTCCAGTCCGGGTTCTGCGCAATGTATTCCCGGTAGCGCACCGCCAGATGGATGGTGATCGCCAGGGTGATGATCAGCAGCAGTGCGACGAAATTGGCGGAGATCACCGTCAGGCGCCAGTCCATCCAGCTGAGCAGGCCCAGCATCATCACCGCGGTGGTCACACAGGTGGCCAGTGGCAGCAGCACCCAGCGCACCTGGCGGAAGATGATCAGCAGCGTGGCGATGATAAACAGCAGGATGCCCGCACCGAACACCACCAGGTCGCTCTGGATAAAGGAGATCATGTCGGCAGTGATCATCGATACACCGCCGAGGAACAGTTCCGCCTCGCCCTTGTAGCCGGCGAGAATTTCCCGCACTTGCTCCACCCGCGCGCGCGACCGATGTTCCTGCGCGGTGCGGTGCTGCAGGTAGACCTGGCTGACCTCTTCCAGGTGCGCCGCTTCCGCGTCGCTCAGGCCCTCGCTGTTGCGCTTGCGGCGCAGGGCGTCGCGCTCGCGCACCAGTTCGATACCGCGGCTGTCCAGCTGCAGGTTCACCAGCAGCGCCGTGGTCTGGCCGTCCGGGCTCAGGATCAGCTCGCGGTAGATGGGGCTGGACAGGAACTCCTGCCGGGCCAGGTTCTTGTCGGTACCGGGCGTGGACAGGGTGCGGATCTCGTCGCTGATATCGGTAATCGACAGCTTGGGACTGTAGAGCAGCGGCACATCGAGGATGCTCTGCACGCTGGTCACGCCCTCCACCTGCGCCAGGGTATCGCGCAGGCGGCGCAAGGTATCGAGAGACGCATCGTCGAACAGGTCGCCGTTGCGGTAGCGGTAGGTGACGACCAGGAAGTCGCCGCTGGCGTAGCGCTCGGAAATCTCGCGGAAATAGTCGAGGGACCGGTCGGCTTCCAGCGTGAGTGAATCCGCGGACGCATCCAGCTTGAAGCGCGGCAGCCCCAGCGCCGCCGCCAGTGTCAGCAGCGCGACAATGAGCAGCACCGTCCTCGGCCGCCGGATTACCAGGTTTTCGTAGCAGGTCTTGAAAGCTGACAGCATATAATTCCGCTTACATTCGCAATAACGTTGGCCACCGAGTGGCAAATACTTTGTTCGCCCAGAGCGGGCGGGAGCGAATACGGTGTTCGCTCCAAATCCGATTGATTAGAAAATTCTCACGGCGCGTCGATATGCCCCAGATCGCGCTCGGGGAACAACAGATCCCGCACCCGCCGTTTAAGTTCCTTGGGCCCGGGAAAACCGCCGTCGCGTTTGCGCTCCCAGATCAGCTCATCGCCCACAAGAATCTCAAATATTCCGCCGCTGCCGGGCTTCAGCGCCACCTGTTCCAGGTCGTCGGCGAAGGTGTACAGCAGCTCCTGGGCCATCCAGGTGGCGCGCAGCATCCAGTTGCACTGCACGCAGTAGTGAATGGTGATACTCGGTTTCACAGGTTTCTCGTTCTCTATATTGCCGCTCGCCGCTATTCGCCCCATTGGGGCAGCAGCTCCTGCTTCACACCCAGCTGGTCCAGCAGCCGCGCGACAACGAAGTCCACCAGGTCCTCTATCGAACGCGGCTTTTGATAGAAGCCGGGGCTGGCCGGCAGTATCACCGCGCCCATGCGGGTCAGCTTCAGCATATTTTCCAGGTGAATCTCCGAATAGGGCGCCTCCCGCGGCACCAGGATCAGCTGGCGGCGCTCTTTCAGGGCCACGTCCGCCGCGCGCTCGATCAGGTTGTTGGAGGCCCCGCAGGCAATGGCCGACAGGGTGCCGCCGCTGGCCGGGCAGATCACCATACTGGAGGCCGCGCCGGTACCCGAGGCCACCGGCGCAAACCAGTCCCGCCTGCCGAACAACTGCAGCTGGCCCTCGCGGGCGCCGAAGCGGTCGCCGAGGAAGCGCTGCAGCTCCGCCTCATCGCCGTCCGGCAGCTGGCACTCGGTCTCGGTGTCGATCACGACTTGCGCGGCGTCGGACAGCAGCAGCCACACCCGCACCTCGGCCGCGAGCAAACACTGCAGCAGGCGCAGACCGTACTGGGCGCCGGAAGCACCGGTCATCGCCAGGGTGACGGTCTTGTTGAAAGGTGTTTGGCCCAAGGCTGTTTCCGCGTAGGGTGCGCCGTGCGCACCGGTTGTGATTCCAATCGGATTCGAAGGGGAGCGCGCGGCGCACCCTACGGTTGGTTTCGTCCGTGCTTCTGCTCGAGCGCGCCGATCAGGCGCTGGTGGATACCGCCGAAGCCGCCGTTGCTCATTACGATGATATGCGTGCCCGGCTCGGCCAGATTGACCGCGGATTCTACGCCGGCCTCGATATTGTCGAAAATCTTCGCCGGCACGGTGGAGTGATGCACCACTTCACCCAGGGACCAGTTCATGCCCTCCGGCTGGTACCAGAGCACCAGGTCGGCGCCGGAACAGGACTGGGCCAGCTTGTGCTGATGGCAACCCATCCGCATGGTGTTGGAGCGCGGTTCAATCAGGGCGATGATCTTGTCGTCGCCCACCTTGGCGCGCAGCCCGTTCAGGGTGTACTCGATGGCGGTGGGGTGGTGGGCGAAATCGTCGTAGACGCGGATGCCGGCCACCTCGGCGAGGCACTCCATGCGCCGTTTGACGCCCTCGAAGCTGCCCAGCGCCTGGGCGCCCAGCTGCGGATCCACCCCCACGTGGCGCGCCGCGGCCATGGCCGCGAGGCCGTTGCGCACATTGTGCAGGCCGGTCAGGTTCCAGGCCACCCGGGCCACCTCGGCGTCGCGGAATTTGACCGCGAAACTGCTGCCGTCCGCGGCGATATCCACCGCGCACCAGTCACCCAGGCGCACGCCTTTCTCCGCCTCGGTGACGAAACGCTGCACCTCGCTCCAGCAGCCCTGCTGCAGCACCTCCTCTACCGTGTCATCGGCGGACGCCACTATCAGGCCGTTGCCGGGCACGGTGCGCACCAGGTGATGGAACTGGCGCTGAATGGCCGCAAGATCGGCGAAGATGTCCGCGTGATCGAACTCCAGGTTATTGATAATCAGCGTGCGCGGGCGGTAGTGCACGAACTTGGAGCGCTTGTCGAAGAAGGCGGTGTCGTATTCATCCGCCTCCACCACAAAGAAAGGACTCTCGCCCAGGCGCGCCGACACGCCGAAATTGCTCGGCACGCCGCCGATCAGGAAGCCCGGCTGCATGTCCGCCTTTTCCAGGATCCAGGCCAGCATGCTCGAAGTGGTGGTCTTGCCGTGGGTGCCGGCGACTGCCAGCACCCAGCGCCCGCCGAGGAAGTGGTCACACAGCCACTGGGCGCCGGAGGTATAGGGCAACCCCTTTTCCAGCACCGCCTCCACCGCCGGGTTGCCGCGGGACAGGGCGTTGCCGATGATCACCAGGTCCGGCGCCGGCTCCAGCTGCGCCGGGTCGTAACCCTCGGTCAGCTGAATGCCCGCCTGCTGCAGCTGGGTGCTCATGGGCGGGTAGACGTTGGCGTCGCTGCCGGTCACCTTGTGACCCTCGGCCACGGCCAGCTGTGCCAGACTGCCCATGAAGGTGCCGCAGATACCTAGGATATGGATATGCATGGCGGAAAATTGTACTCCTGCTGGTTGCCGCGCAAGCTTAACACGGCGAATCCCGGCAGTGATTGTCAAATACCCCAGTTTCGATGCAATTTTATCGCCGTTCCATTAGACTCCGCCCCCACAATTGCCAGCCTCAACCCCCGAGCGGTAGTAGGACTTACCGCCATTGGCCGGCGGCCAATGCGAGCGCCCCAACTGCCAGCAAGTCCGCGACTTGCGCCAGCGGTTGGGGCGCGACGGTTTAAGGGGGCAGGACGCCCCCGAGAACCGAAAAGTGAACAGGATGACCATGTCGAAAAAGAACGCCTTTTATGCGCAATCTGGCGGCGTAACCGCCGTGATCAATGCTTCCGCCTGCGGTGTGATCGAAGCCGCGCGCGAATACCAGGACCATATAGGCAATGTCTACGCGGGGCTGAACGGTATCCTCGGCGCGCTGCGCGAGGAACTGATCGACGTGAGCCAGGAGAGTGTGGAGGCCGTCGCCGCCCTGCGCCACACGCCGTCCGGCGCCTTCGGCTCCTGCCGCTACAAGCTGAAGAGCCTGGAGGAGAACCAGGCCGAGTACGAGCGCCTGATCGAGGTCTTCAAGGCCCACGATATCGGCTACTTCTTCTATAACGGCGGCGGCGACTCCGCCGACACCTGCCTGAAGGTCTCCCAGCTGTCCGAAAAGATGGGCTACCCGATCCAGGCCATCCATATTCCCAAGACCGTCGACAACGACCTGCCGCTGACCGACAACTGCCCCGGCTTCGGTTCCGTGGCCAAGTACGTGGCCGTATCCACCAAGGAGGCGGCGATGGACGTGGCCTCCATGTGCGCCACTTCCACCAAGGTCTTCATCCTCGAGGTGATGGGCCGCCACGCCGGCTGGATCGCCGCCGCCGGCGCGCTGGCGCAGGAGCAGGACGGCGACGCGCCCCATATCATCCTGTTCCCGGAAGTGGCCTTCGACAGAGAGAAGTTCCTGGCCAAGGTGCAGCAGACCGTCGACGAGAAGGGCTACTGCGTGATCGTCGCCTCCGAGGGCGCCCAGTACGCGGACGGCACCTTCCTCGCCGACGCCGGCACCACCGACGCCTTCGGCCATAAGCAGCTGGGCGGCGTGGCGCCGACCCTGGCCAACCTGATCAAGAGCGAGCTGGGCCTGAAATACCACTGGGCCCTGGCGGACTACCTGCAGCGCGCTGCACGCCATATCGCCTCCGCCACCGACGTGGCCCAGGCCTACGCCGTCGGCCGCGCCGCGGTGGAAATGGCCGTGGCCGGCAAAAATTCGATCATGCCGATCATCGTGCGCGACGCCGGCCCCGAGTACGGCTGGTCCGTCGGCGAGGCGCCGCTGTCGGAAGTGGCCAACGTGGAAAAAATGATGCCGCGCGAGTACATCAGTGAAGACGGCTTCGGCATCACCCAGGCCGGCCGCGACTACCTGCTGCCGCTGATCCAGGGCGAGGATTACCCTCCCTATAAAAATGGCGTGCCCCAGTACGCGCAGCTGAAGAAGCAACTGGTGGAAAAGAAACTGAAAGACGGTTTCAAGGGTTAAAGCCGAGGCCACATTCCCGCAAAGCCGCCGCCCAACGGCGGGGGCTTTCTGATTCCGGGGCCAACTGGCCCACGGTTTTGCAGCCGGGGACTTTGAATTAACATCTCCGCCCTCAACTGCGGCGGTTCCGATGCTAATCACATTTCATCTCACCAGCTTGGTCATTCTGTTCGGGGCCACCACCTGCCTGATCCTGGCTCTGCTGCTGTACATGGCTCCCTGGGGCAACCGCAGGGCCAACCGCTGCCTGGGCCTGATGCTGGCGGCCAGCAGCGCCGTCTCCATCGCCTTGGTACCCCAAATCGAATTCACATCCCTGCGCTGGGAATACCACCTGATCTTCTCGCTGCAGCTGCTGCCCGGACCGCTTCTGTATTTCTATACGCGCATCCTCACCCAGCCCAGTTTCCGCTGGCGCGCGCGGCACGCCTGGCACCTGACCCCCGGCCCTGGGCTCCACCCTGCTATGGCTGATGCAACTTCCGTTGTCCGCCGACAGCCTGCTAAACGTGCCCTGCCCCGGCACAAGCGATTGCGAACTGATGTACCGCAGCCGCTTTGTGCACCGGCTGTCAACTTACCTGTCGGTGATTGGTTACTCTCTCAACGTGCTGCGGCTTTTGCGTCCCCATCTACGGCAGGTAAAGGAGAACTACTCGGCGATTGAGGAGGTGAACCTGCGCTGGCTCAAGGCTCTGGACTATGCCTTCCTGCTGTCCGCAGCCGCCGGCATCGCCGTCGAGCTGCTGGGTTTTTTCGCCCCGCCGCGCGAAGTGACTCCGGGAGTGGTACAGGCGATGGGCCCGCTGATTCTGAGCCTGCTGTTCGGCTGGTTTGGCCTGCAACAGAACAGAATCCAGCTCGGCGACGCCTCCGGCGAAAGATCAGCCGGGGAAGAGGTCATCACCGACACCGCGGACCGCAAGTATCAGACCAGCAGTCTCACCGACGAGGGCGCCGCAGCCATCTGGCGGGCGCTGCAGTGCACTATGGCCAATAAACAGCCCCACCTGGAAGCGGGACTGAAAATCGCCGACCTGGCCCGCCTGCTGAAGGTGCCGGTACACCACCTGTCCGAGACCATCAATGGCTTCGCCCGCCAGTCGTTTTACGAGTTCATCAACCAGCACCGGATCGAAGAGGCCGCGCGGCTGCTGGTGGACCCGGCGTTGGCGCACCTGTCCGTCACCGATATCGGCCTGCAGGCCGGCTTCAACTCCAACTCCACCTTTTTCAGTCATTTCAAACAGCGCCTGCAGCAGACGCCGCGACAGTACCGCGAGCGCCAGGCACAGTTAGTGAACGGTTAACTCGCCACCCGCTCGCGCAGGACTTCGGCGGCAATGCGGAAAGATTTGAGCCGCGCAGCGTGATCGTACATGGCCCCGGTCACGATCAGTTCGTCGACCCGGGTCCGCTCCAGAAAGCGGCCGATCCACGTGGCCACCGTGGCCCTGGAACCGACCGCGGTTTCCGCCAGCGCCTGCTGCACCTGCTGCCGTTCGGACAGGGACGCGATTGCGTCCATATCTTCCACCGGCGGCCTGAGCGGTCCCGGTGTGCCGCGGCGCAGCCCGATGAACTGCTGTTCCAGCGACGTCATCAGGTAGCGCCCCTCCTCGTCGCTGTCCGCGGCGAACACATTGATGCCCGCGGCCGCGTAGGGCCGGTCGAGATAGCGGGATGGCTTGAACTGGTCGCGGTAGATGCTCAGTGCGTGATCCAGCATCTGCGGTGCGAAGTGCGAGGCAAAGGCGAACGGCAGCCCCATTGCGGCAGCCAGTTGCGCGCTGTACAGGCTGGAGCCCAGCAGCCAGACCGGTACCCCGAGCCCTACACCGGGCACCGCCCGCACGCGCTGCCCCGGCTTCTCCGCGTCGAAATAGTGCAGCAGTTCCTGCACGTCCTCGGGAAACTGGTCGGCGGCGTGGCGCGGGTCGCGGCGCAGCGCCAGCATGGTGGCGGTGTCGGTTCCCGGCGCCCGCCCGAGCCCCAGGTCCACCCGCCCGGGATACAGCGAAGCCAGGGTGCCGAACTGCTCGGCAATTACCAGCGGCGCGTGATTCGGCAGCATCACCCCGCCGGAGGCGATACGGATGCTGCTGGTGCCCTCGGCGATAAAGCCCAGCGCAACCGCGGTGGCCGCACTGGCCACCCCCGGCATATTGTGGTGCTCGGCCATCCAGAAGCGTTTGTATCCCAGCTTCTCCGCATGCTGCGCCAGGTCGCGCGAGTTCAACAGCGCGCGCCGGGCGTCGCCATTGTCGGTGATCGGGGACAGGTCGAGCAGGGAATAAGCGCGCATATCGATTCCTCGGGGAGTATTCACCATTTTGCCGCCGCAACTTAACCCAGTCCGCGCGCCCGGCGATAGCCGAATTCTGCACAATTCTCTCGCGCTTTTGTCGCCGGCCGGCCTCCGGCCTCTTTCGTTACTGCAATTTTGCGGCGTGACAGCGCATTTCGGCCCGCCCCGCTCAATGCTCCAAGCCCCTGATCAGTAAAGTTTTTTTATTGCGAATTTGCAAATCCACAACCCGGCCCGCGACGGATTTGTGCGGATTTGCAAACCCGGAAGAGCGGTTTCTGTCGCGGGGTTATAACCGCTGCGGCGCCACACCTTAGCGGCGCCGGCGCGCTCAAAACACGCGCCGCAGAAAATCCCGAGTTGTAGAAAACCGGGGAGCCGCCCGCTTCGATCGAATCGCAGCGGCTCCCGAAAATAATAATCCCGATAGGAGAACGCCCATGAAGGCTCCCCGATTCCTGCCCCACGCGCTGGCCGCCGCCGTGGCCGCGCAGATTGCACCCTGGGTCACCGCCGCAGAACTGGAAGAGATCACCGTCACCGCGCAGAAGCGCAGCGAGCGCCTGACCGACGTCCCCATCTCCCTGACCAGCCTCGGAGCGGAAAGCCTCGAGCAGACCGGCGTGCGCCAGCTCAAGGAGATGGCCGAGTTCGTGCCCAACCTGAGCATCAGCTCCGGCACCGACTTCACCTCGAGCGTGAGCATTCGCGGGGTCGGCGCCAACAGCCGCAATATCGGTTTCGACACTCGCGTCGGCGTCTACCTGGACGGCGTCTATCTGGGCCAGTCCCCGGCGCTGAATCAGGAGCTGCTGGACCTGGAGCGCATCGAGGTGCTGCGCGGCCCGCAGGGCACGCTGTTCGGCAAGAACACCGTGGCCGGGGCGATCAACCTGATCTCCAAAACGCCCGGCGACACCCTCGGGGGCCGGCTCGACGTCGAATACGGCAACTACGATTCCCGCCAGGTATCCGCCTCAGTGAACCTGCCACTGTCGCAGAACCTGTTTGCCAAGCTGGCGCTCAGCAGCCAGCAGCGCGACGGCCTGGTAAAAACCTGGTGACCGGCAACGACATCAATGAATTGGACGGCGACGCCTACCGCGCGCAACTCCTGTACGACGCCGACGGCGACTTCACCGCCAGCCTGTCGCTGGACGGCATGGATTCGGAGCGCCTGTCCTACACCGGCGACGCCGTCACCGACAGTTTCGGCGTGGTGCCGGAGACCGCCTCGCCGGGGGCGAACCAAGTCAGCATGACGATCGATCCGCTCGAGGAGCGCAGCATTCGCGGCAGTGCGCTGACGATGGACTGGGACCTGGCCAGCGGCTACGCCGTCAAATCCATCAGCGCCGCGCGCGATACCGAGATTTTCTACGGCAACGACACCGACTATGCCGCCTGGGATCTGGTGCGCCTCGCCTATCAGGACAGCTACACCCAGCTGAGTCAGGAACTGCAGCTGATCTCACCGGATGCGGACGCGTTCATATATGTGGCGGGCCTCTACCTGTACCAGCAGCAGGGCGACAGCCTGCGCCAGCTGTCCAGCTCCGCCCTCGCCGCGCAGCTGTTCGGCACCGACCCCGCCCTGCCCACCACCACCGACGGCACCGTCGACACCGGCAGCTACGCGACCTTCGTGAACGGCAGCTACGCATTGAGCGAGCGCTGGAAACTCGGCTTCGGCTTCCGCTATTCCCGCGAGGACAAGCAGGTCGACTGGCGCATCGACGGGCGCGGTTCCGGCGCATTCGGCACCGCCATCGGCAGCGTGCAGGACGAGCGCAGTGACAACCACTTCTCGCCCACCGCGAACCTCAGTTACGCCTTCAGTCCCGACGTCAACGGCTACGTCAAATACAGCGGCGGCTACAAGAGCGGCGGCTTCAATCTCGACTTCGTCAGCGACAACGACCTGGCCGCGGGAATCGAATTCGACAAGGAGACCGTCGATGCCTACGAAGCCGGCCTCAAAGGCACCCTGTGGCAGCGCCGCCTCGGCTTCAGCCTCGCGGTGTTCCGCGCGGACTACAGCGATTACCAGGTCAACCAGTTCGTCGACCTGGGCGGCGGGCGCACCGCCATCAGTATCCGCAATGCCGCAGAGGTGGAAACCCGGGGCCTGGAGGCGGAATTCACCTACAGGCCCACGGACAATCTGACCCTGAACGCCGCCTTCGGCCTGCTGGATGCGGAATTTGCCGAGTACCCGGGCGGCGGCGCCGGCGGCAGCGATGTGTCCGGCAACAAACTGCCCGGCGTGTCGGATTACTCGGTGAATTTGGGCGTGCAGTACTATCACCCGCTGCCGTCCCTCGGCGCCGAGCTGCTCGCGCGGCTCGACTACTCCTACCGCGACGACTACTACAATTCCGCCGACAACGAGCAATCCCGCACCCTGCTCACCGGCGAAAGCGTGCAGTACGGCTGGGTGGATGGCGTAGGGCTGGTGAACGCGCGCCTGGGCCTGCAAAGCGACGGCGAGAGCTGGACCGCCGCACTCTGGGTGCGCAACCTCACCGACGAGGATTACCTGACGCAGACCTCGCGCGACTTCTTCGGTACCCTGACCCACTTCGCGGGCACGCCGCGCACCTACGGTATCGACCTGGGTTACCGCTTCTAGCGAAGTGGTCGCCAGCGGTCCGCCGCGGCTGGCAAACACCGCCGCGGGCCGCGATCTTCGCGCGCTGAAACGCAAAAAAACGGAAAGAATTATGAAAAAAATACTGATCGGAACAGCACTGATCCTGTGTGTGCTGACGGCGCTCGTGTTGCTGCGCACCGCAAGCTACAGCGCGCCGCCGCTCGCCGCCGTCGAGCGCGCATCCGTCGAGCTGGATCGCGCACAGATCGCCCGGCACCTGTCCGAAGCGATCCGTTTCCGCACCATTTCCTCGCAGCTGGAGGAACCGCAGACGCAGGCGCAGTACGAACAGTTCATCGCCTGGCTCGCCGCCACCTACCCGGAATTGCATCGGGCGCTGCCGCCCGCGCGGCTCGGCAGGAATCCGCAGCGCCAATACAGCCTGCTGTTTACCTGGCCGGGCAAGAATGCCGACCTGCCGCCGATACTGCTGTCCGCGCATTACGACGTGGTGCCGGTAATTCCCGGCACCGAAGACGAGTGGCAGCAGCCGCCCTACGACGGCGTGGTGGACGACACGCATATCTGGGGCCGCGGCGCGCTGGACGACAAGAGCGCGGCCATCGCGCTGATGGAAACGGCCACGCAACTGCTCGCGCAGAATTTCCAACCGGAGCGCACCGTGTACATCGCCCTGACCCACGACGAGGAGACCGGCGGCGAGGAAGGCACCGCGGCCATAGTGGAAAAGCTCCAGCAGGACGGCGTGAAACCGGCCTGGAGCCTGGACGAGGGTTCATTCCTGCTGCATGGATTCATCCCCGGCATCGACGGGCCGGTGGCGAGCATCAACGTGGCCGAGAAGGGTTATATGACCGTGGACCTGGTGGCCCGCGGCCAGGGCGGACACTCGTCCATGCCGCCGCGGGACACCGCGGTGGACATACTCGCGCAGGCACTGGTGAACATTCACGGCGCGCCGCTGCCGAGCGGGCTGGAGGGGCTCAGCGGCGAAATGTTCGACGCCATCGCGCCCCATATGCCATTCGGCCAGCGGCTGCTGTTTGCCAACCGCTGGCTATTCGGCGGCCTGATCGATTCCGCGCTGGAAGCCCAGCCGGGCACCGCCGCCATGCTGCACACCACCGTCGCCCCGACCATGCTCTCCGCCAGCGTGAAGGAAAACGTACTGCCGATCGAGGCCGTGGCCACTATCAACCTGCGCGTGCACCCGCGGGACCATATCGAAGACATAGCCCAGCATCTGAAAAGCGCGATCAATGACGACCGGGTGGAAGTAAAACTCCGCCGCGGCCAGCCCGCCTCGCGGGTTTCCAGCGCGGACGCCGCGGGTTTCAAGGCCATTGCCGAAGCCGCACAGAAAACCTACGGCCCCACGATCGTCGCCCCCGGCCTCACCATCGCCGGCACCGACAGCCGCCGCTACGAAACCATCGCCGACAACAGCTACCGCTTCAATCCGATGGTGGTGACGAGGGAAGACACCAGCGGATTTCACGGCACCAACGAGCGGATCAGTATCGAGAATATGGCGAATGCGACCAATTTCTACCGCCTGCTGATCGAGCAGGCCGGCGCCGACTAGCGAGTCTCGACTGCCTGGCGCGGCATCGGCAAAACCTCAGCCGCGCCGGCATGAAACAGCTGCTCAGATAGCCGGAAACGCATTCCCTGCGCGGAGATAGACCGAAGCTATCAAGGGAAGTGAAATAATCCATTTTATTGGAAAGCCGTCGCCCGCTACTCTGGCCGAACCTGAAAAGTGGGAGAAGGCGATGAAAACTGTAATGGCGATCGTGCGCAAAACTATCGGCACTCAACCAACCCGGCAGTCAGATTCCCGCGAGTGCAACTACGCGGACAACTACTACGGCGATCAGGTTTGCCTGCAGCGCGGGGAAATCAAGTAGACGGCGACCGGGCGCAGCTGATGCTGCGCCTCGGACATTCTTTCTCGCCGTGCTCTTCGAGTATCCACGAAGTTGATTACAGATCAGCGACTGAAGCGTAGATAAGCCGTCCCTGCCGCGCATTTCGCGGCTACCACAACCGCTTGGTAGGCATTTGATGCGAAGCTCTAAACTGGACGCACCAAAATAATATCTCTTTGTGGATCACTACCAAGTGAAAATATGTGATCACCAACTTCTTGAAAATTAAATTTTTTATAGAATGCAATAGCTCTTGGATTATTCTCCCACACTCCCAGCCAGGCAATATCAGCATGACGTTCGTTAAGAATATTTAGACACTCTGACATTAATTCATGAGCCAGGCCTTTACCATGAAAATCCTTATCTACATATAATCTTTGAATTTCACCTGGATAATTAGCTGAAACACAGCCTGGCGGATTACCCCACCTTAACTGTGCGTATGCCACTAACTTATCATCAGTTTCTGCAACGATTGTGGCATATTCTGGATTGGAAATTTCTCGAGCCTGGATTTCTTCTGCATAACTTGACTGACAATGAGCATCCATATTCTCTGGAGTGTTCTGCTCAGAAAATGTGTCGCGAAAAGTGACTTCAGCCAATTCAGCTAAATTTTTGGCATCTGATAATCTTGCAGCTCTTATAACGCTCATTAATTTCTCCAATGATGCCTAACGAGGCTGTAGAAAAACTCCGGCCCCTTCCTTCTGATTGTATTTCACCCAGAAAATCGCGTGCCTACGTGAATTCTGGCTCTATTTGGGGTGACGAAAAGCATTTTAGGGCACTCTCCGCACGAAAAATTCACCCATTCAAAAATCGCCCGAGTTTTTCTACAGCCTGAACGCCGCGCTCAGGGGCGGCTAACTTTGTGCGCTTGATTGCGCGAAAATGGGAGCGAAGCGACCGCGCAATAAAGTGCACAAAGTAAGCCGTCGCCTTGCAGCGCCTTGTTAGCACGGGTTAAGCTCAAAGCTTACCAAGAACCTCTGAATACGCACAAAATATTTTTAGGTAAACTCCAAAAACCTGCTTGCCAATTTGGTATATCTCTTTATGGTTGATATTAAGCATGCCCTTTGCCATTTCCATTCCATTTTCTGTACGGTGACCCATCAAATTGTTGCGTATGTAATTGAGCTTTACATGATTCTCTTTTTTTACGCTTTTCAATTCTTTGGAGTAAAGCTTTACTTCGGTTAGCCCTTCGCTTCCCAATTTCTCTGAAATTAAAGCTGCAACCTCTTGACCAGTAATTTTTTGCTGATGATTAATTAATTCGTATGAAATAAGCGCAACATTTCTTGCAAAGTGGTTAGCTTCATACCCATTACTTAGAGCTTCTGAAAAATCTAAGTACTTTAACCCTATATTTAGATCTGACAATGATATGGCGATATACATAGCCTTTTCATATGCTGGGTATAGATACTTATGCTCCTCCTTATCCAATATCTTTGGATGAGCTTTTAACCCTTTGATATTTTTATTTAGAATTTCCGTTACTCGGTCATATTCTTTTATGAGTTCTAACATACTGGTGTGCTAACGCCGCAATCAGCCGCGGCCAGCTTTGCGCATTTTTTGCGCGACAATGGGAGCGTAGCGACCGCGCATAAAGTGCGCAAAGTTGGCCGTCGGCTGCATTGCCTGGTTATGCTCGTCCGGTAGCTACTGCGGCCTATTTTCGAGCTTCGTATTTTCTGAGCTCTCCATTTGCTGCATATGTCTTTCAATCTTTATGACATTGCTTAAAAACCAGCCAAATGTGATTAAAAAAGCAAGTAAAAAGGCGATTTTTGGACTACCTGATTTTCTGAATATAAAGAATGCGATCAATCCAACTATGATCGGTATTATCCCGAATCCCACTCCAGCAGCCATTACAAGACCAAGCTGCTCTAAATTTAATTTCCAAAATGGCAAAGTCGAACCATGCTGTACTTGGTGGAAAGCAACAAATGCGGCCAATATTACGATTATCACAACTACCCATGGCAAATCGAATCGTTTTTTATCTTCGACACTCATAAATCACTCCTAAAAAGTTGTGTTTATTTTCCTAAATAGACAATTCGGTAATTGAACCAAATGAAATATTACACGCTAAGCACATCTCCCTCACGTAAAGGGAAATTTCTTTAGCTCCAATATTGGTTCCGACCCAGTAGTTTTTGTACTCGAAGCAATGTGATTCCTGGAACTCTTCATCTTTATTTGGAAACAAATCTTGTTTATTTCTACTTATGTATCGCCTTATTCTATGGCTGCTATTTTTGTGCTCTTCAGAGTCAACCTCTTCAAATCTATTCAAAAAGAAATCAAACTCTTCATCTAACAGATTTACCAATTTTTTGACGATATCAATTTTCGACCATGGGCGGTAAATATCATATTGATCTTGGAATGGGGTGATTTTTCTTTTAACAACTAACCTTGGATCATGGCCATGTGCTCGAATGAAAACTCCATCAATCTGTGAGCGTTTCATTATTCCTCCTTGACATATTATTGGCTGCACCAAGAGCATAACAGTTTATTAAACGACATGCCTATATATAGACACGTGTCTATATATAGGAATTTGTGTCTATATCTGAACACCAGTGTCCATATATAGCCACAGATATTCGGCAGAGTCACTCCAGTAACGGTGGGCGCCTTATTACACCGCATTACACGGCATCATTCAGCACAGTTTTTGATCTACTCATGCCGCCAGCCAATTCGCCGGGCACAAAAAAGGCGAGCCTGAACTGGACTCGCCTGCGGAAGTTGTCGCTACGATTTTGGCGACTGAGCGACCGGCTGCGCCAGGCCCTTGATCAGTGGGCGGGGGCGCTGCCCCAGACTTCCTCCAACCGCTGGTCGCGCCCGCAACGGTAGCGGTAGTACTTGTAGCGAACCGGATTGCGCTGATAGTAGTTCTGGTGGTACTGCTCGGCGGGGTAGAAGGTGGCGGCGGGCTGGACTTCGGTGACTATGGGTTTGCCGAGTTTTGCCGCAACCTGCTGCTTGCTGGCCTCCGCCAGTCTTTTCTCCTCCGGGGAACCGTAGAAGATCGCGCTGCGGTACTGATCGCCGCGGTCGCAGAACTGGCCGCCGGCATCCAGCGGGTCCACGTTGCGCCAGAATACATCCAGCAGTTGCGCGTAGCTGACCTTGTCCGCGTCGTACTTTACCTGCACCACTTCCGCGTGGCCGGTGCCGCCGGCGGAGACCTGGTCGTAGGTGGGATTCTTCACGTGGCCGCCGCTGTAGCCGGAGGTGGTTTCCAGCACGCCGTCGAGCTGGTCGAACGGCGGTTCCATACACCAGAAGCAGCCGCCGGCGAAGATTGCGGTGCGGATGTTTTGTGATTGCGGCTCCTGGGCCAAAACTTGGCCGGTTATCAGAATCAGTATCAGTGCGAACAGGCGGTTCATGTTTTTATCTCCTTACCCTCTCCCCCGGCCCCTCTCCCGCCGGCGGGAGAGGGGAGTTTACGGATCAGACCGCACCGCGCAGCGCTTGTTCAAACAGCCGGCTGTATTGCTGCGCATTGAACGGTAGCGGATTGGTGGATGCGGATGGGTCCGCTTCGGCCATGCGCCCGACCTGTTCGATGCGCGCGTCGTCTATGCCGATATCCGCGAGGCTGTGTGGAATGCCGATTTCCGCGCGCAGGGTCAGCACCCAATCGAGCACCGCACTGAAGCCGCCGCCGGACAGATCCAGGTAGCGCGCGAGCCTGTCCATCTGCGGCTGAATCGCGTCGCTATTCGCCTGCAGCACATAGGGCATCAGCACTGCGTTCAGCAGGCCGTGGTGCGCATCGTAGAGTGCGCCGAGCGGGTGCGCCAGCGCGTGCATGGCGCCGAGACCGCGCTGGAAGGCGGTCGCGCCCATGCAGGAGGCCACCAGCATCTGCTGGCGCGCCTCAAGATCAGTGCCGTCGGCCACCGCGCGGGGCAGGTACTCTTTCACCAGCCGCATGCCCTCCAGCGCAATGCCCTCGGCCATCGGGTGAAACACCGGCGAGCAGTAGGCCTCCAGGTTGTGTGACAGCGCATCCATGCCGGTGGCGGCGGTGAGCTTTGCCGGCAGCTCCAGGGTCAGCTCCGGGTCGAGAATCACAATCGAAGGCAGCATGCGGGGGTGGAAAATAATACGTTTGATGCGGGCGCCCTCGTCGGTAATGACCGAGGAGCGCCCGACTTCCGAGCCGGTGCCGGCAGTAGTGGGCACCGCCACCACCGGTACCATGCCATCGACATCGACGCGCAGATAGTTGTCGCCGATATCCTCAAAGTCCCAGATCGGCCGCTTCTGCCCGGCCATCAGCGCTATGGCCTTGCCCGCATCCAGCGCCGAGCCGCCACCGATGGCGATAACACCGTCGTGCCCGCCCTTGCGCAGAACTTCTACCCCATCGGCGACATTCTTGCCGTTCGGGTTGCCCTTCACCTGCGAGAAAACTTCGACCTCCAGGCCCGCATCTCTGCAAATCTGCGCGGCCCGCTCTACCATCGGCAGCTCCGCCAGGCCGGGATCGGTGACCAGCAGCGGCTTGCGCATATTGAGCTCGCGGCAGGCACCGGCGAGCTCGGCGATACGACCCGGGCCGACGCGCATCGCGGTGGGGTAATTCCAGTTCATCCGCAGTTGTTTTGCATTCATGACTGTTTTCGTGTTCATGGCTGAACCTTGAAATGAAAGGACTTGGGCCGGGTGAGATGCTCGAAACCGACGCCGGAGAGCGAGCAGCCGCGCCCGGAATTCTTGACGCCAGTCCAGGCCAGCGCCGGATCCAGGTAGTCGCAGCGGTTGAGGAACACCGTGCCGGTTTCGAGTCTGTCGCCCAGCGCCAGCGCCGCCTGTTCGTCGCGGCTGAAGATGGCCGCGGTGAGGCCGAATTCACTGTCGTTCATCAGCTCCAGCGCCTCGCCGTCGTCACGCACATTCTGCACCCCCACCACCGGGCCGAAACTTTCCTCGCGCATCACGCGCATGCCGCCGTGCACATTGGTCAGCAGTTGCGGCGCCAGGTACTGGGTGCCGCGCCTGTCCATCGGGAATTCGCTCGCATCGATATGCGCAGTGGCACCGGCGGCCACTGCTTCGTCTACCTGTGCGCGCACGAAGTCGGCGGCCTCGGCGCGCACCAGCGGCCCCAGTGTCGTCGCCGGATCGTCAGGGCGGCCGAGCCTGTACTGCCGCACCAGCTCGACGGCGCGCGCGACGAATTCGTCGAACAGCCGCTCGTGCACATAGACACGCTCGATGGCGCAGCAGGACTGACCGGAATTGAAGTAGGCCCCGTCGACGACGGTCGCTACCGCGTGTTCCAGATCCGCATCGGCGCGCACATAGGCGGGGTCCTTGCCCCCCAGCTCCAGGCCGACGTGGATAAAGCGACCGGCCGCGGCGCGCTCGACCATGGCGCCGCCCGCCACCGAGCCGGTGAAGGCGATGTGATTGATTTCGGCCGCGCGAATCAGCCGCTCGGTTGCACCGTGGTCCAGATGCAGAAACTGAAACACGCCCTGGGGCAGACCGGCCTCGGCGAAGGCCTCCACCATGCGCTCGGCGCACAGCGGCGTCTGCGCCGAGTGCTTCAGCAGCACCGCGTTGCCAGCCAGCAGCGCCGGTACCGCGGCGTTGACCGCGGTCAGGTAGGGATAATTCCACGGCGCAATGACCAGGGAAATGCCCAGCGGCTCGCGGCGGATAAATCGGGTGAAGCCGGTTTTATCCGGCAGCCGGATATCGGCCAGCGCCGCCCCGGCGATCTCCGCCATGGTGTTGGCGCGCTCGGCAAAGCCGAGAATTTCGCCGCCGGCATAGCGGATCGGCCGGCCCATCATCCAGCAGAGTTCCTCCGCCAGCTTTTCTCTGCGACCGGTAAAAAGCTCTGTCGCCCGGCGCACGATTGCCGACCGCTCCGCGAGCGGCGTACAGCGCCAGGCGCGCTGGGCGCCGGCCGCGGCGTCCAGCGCGGAATCGATTTCGTTTTCGCTCGCCAGGGCGCGCTCGACGTAGACCGAATTGTCGACTGGGGAGATACATTGGAGTTTGTTCATAAGCGCGTTACCGTGGCAGTTTTATTAGCGGGCCTGCGGCCCGGTGCCGAGCTGGAGCTCGGCGTTCCCAGGGAGGAGCTGGAGCCTTCAGCGCTTATGAGAGCCTTCAGCGCTTATAGAGAGCCTTCAGCGCTTATAGAGAGCCTTCAGCGCTTATAGAGAGCCTTCAGCGCTTAAAGACAGCTCCGCCGCCCCCGGTCAAATGATTTCGAAATAGCGGTCCAGCTCCCAGTCACTCACGTGCCGGCGGTACTCGCGCTCCTCCCACTCGCGGCTGGCGGCGAAGTGCTCGACAAAGTCACTGCCGAACAGCTCCCGCGCCGCCTCCGAGGCCTTCAGCCGCTGCGCCGATTCCCACAGGGTGCGCGGCAGCGCCAGCGCCTGCGGCTGCTGCAGCGCGTAGGCGTTGCCCGCCACCGCCTCGCTCGGCTCCCACTGCTGCATCACGCCGTAGAGACCGGAGCCCAGGGCCGCGGCCAGGGCTAGGTAGGGGTTGGCGTCGGCGGCGCCGAGGCGGTATTCGGTGCGCTGGGATTTGTCGCTGCCGGGAATCACGCGCAGCGCGGCGGTGCGGTTCTCCACGCCCCAGGTGGCATCGGTGGGCGCCCAGAAGCCGGGCACCAGGCGGCGGTAGCTGTTGACCGTCGGCGCCAGCATCGCCAGAAATTCCGGCATCAGCCGCTGCTGGCCGGCGAGGAAGTGGCGCTGCACATCGCTCATGCCCTGCGAATGACTGGAATCGTAGAATGCGGATTTGCCGCTATCTGCATCGCGCAGGGACAGGTGGATATGGCCGCTCTGGCCCGGATAGCTGCCGGACCACTTGGCCATAAAGGTCGCCATCAGGCCGCGGCGCTGGGCCAGCACTTTCAAAAAGGTCTTGAACAGCGCCGCCTTGTCCCCGGCGGCCTCTGCGCGGTCGACAGCGATCGCCGCCTCCAGCACGCCGGGACCGGTTTCGGTGTGCAGGCCCTCCAGGGGAAAGTCCATGCGCTCCGCCAGCTCCAGGATGTCCCGGTACAGCTCCGCGTGCACCGAGTTGCGCAGCATCGAATAGCCGAACCAGTCCGGCGTGAAGGGCTTCAGGTTGCGGAAGCCCTTCGCGCGGGCCGAGTCGGGGGTCTCGTCGAACAGGAAGAATTCGTATTCCAGCGCCGCCAGCGGCTCGAACCCGAGAGCCTGGCAGCGCTCAATCACCCGGCGCAGTGTCGCGCGCGGGCATACCGCCTGCGCCTGGCCGTCGAACTCGGCCAGGAACAGCAGCATATCCTCTTCGAAAGGCACTTCGCGGCAGCTGTGCGGCAGTATGCGCACCGGCGCGTCCGGATAGCCGGTGTGCCAGCCGGTGTAGCGGGCGTTGTCGTAGAGCTGGTCCTTGACGTCCCAGCCCAGCACCACGTCACAGAAGGAAAAGCCGTGGTCGAGCGAGGAGAGGAACTTGTCGCGGCTCATGTACTTGCCGCGCATGACGCCGTCGTTGTCGAACAGGCCCACCTTGACGTGGCTGAGGTTGCGCTCCTCGACGATGGCGCGGGCCTCCTCAGCAGTCTTGATATCCCTTGGCTTCAGCATGGGGCCAGCCTCCCGGTTGTTATGGGTATAGTTGTTGTGGCTGAGTAACAGGATAGACCCGCCATAGGTTAGGAGGCGCTAACCAACAGATCTAAGGGCGCCGCTTTCAGCGCCGCGGTCCAGGGTTTATAATCCGCGCTCCCAAATTTTCGATCACCCCCGATCACCATAGAAAGAATCAGGACAAGCAATGAGCTTCGACAAGATCCCCGCAGGTAAGGACCTGCCCAACGATATCAACGTAATCATCGAGATCCCGGCCAACCACGACCCGATCAAGTACGAAGTGGACAAGGACGCGGACGCCGTATTCGTGGATCGCTTCGTAGCTACCCCGATGTTCTACCCGGCCAACTACGGCTATGTGCCCCAGACCCTGTCTGAAGACGGCGACCCCCTGGACGTGCTGGTTGTGGCCCCCTACCCGGTAATGATCGGCTCCGTGATCCGCTCCCGTGTGATCGGCGTGCTGAACATGACCGATGAGTCCGGCGTGGACGCCAAGCTGCTGGCGGTACCCCACACCAAGCTGACCAAGCTGTACGATCACGTACAGGAAATCGGTGATCTGCCGGAGCTGCTGATCAAGCAGATCGAGCACTACTTCGAGAACTACAAGGCGCTGGAGCCCGGCAAGTGGGTGAAGGTGGACGGCTGGGCCGACGCGGAAGCGGCGCGCAAGGAAGTGCTGGCCTCCCGCGAGCGCTATCTGAAAGAGGAAGGCTGAGCCCTTCCAGCCATATAAAAAAACCGGCCTCGCGCCGGTTTTTTTATACCTGCTGTAGGAGCGGCGGGGAGCCATCCGCCCATGGCCGCGATCGGGCTTGCCCGATAACTCGTACATCGATCGCGGCCATGGGCCGCTCCTACAGGGTGTTTTCGATTCTTTCCTGAAATCTAATCGATCTGCCAGTCGGGAACGTCCACGGCAACCGGTTGTTTGTGCGCACGCTCACCCTCCTCGATCAGATTGCCCTCGGCCGGCTTCAGGCTCAGGTGATCGACAGACACCGACACCGTCGCCTTCCGTTCCCGCTCGTGCTCCTTGACCAGGTTGCCCTCCATCGGCGCCAGGCTCCAATCGGGCTGGGACTGTGCCGGTGCCGCCGGCGCCGGGGCCTCCTCCGCCTGCGGCGCCGGGGCTGGCGGCGCCTCCGCTTCACCTTCGGCTTTGAGCGCTGTCTGCGCACCTATCTTCGCCAGCGTCGCCTGCAGCTGCTCCGCCTGCGCCAGGTTCAGGCCCTTCTTGATCGCCAGCGGGCGGCCGCTGAACAGTTTGTCGAGCGCTTCCGGGCCGGCCTTGAACAGGCGGGCCATGTTCGCTTTCACGTCCGCGGCGGTATATCCCGGCACCAGGTCGCCGCGAAAAATCAGGCTGAAGGTAGATTGAGAGGTGGGTTGAGACATGCCAATGGCCCCTTATTGTTGTTCGTCTGAGTCCAGTGTCTGGTCCATGGTGTAGGCCGGCGCCGCGACGGTTGTGCCGCCGACCTGGCGGGCCGGTACCCCGGCCACGGTGGTGTGCGCCGGCACATCGCTCAACACCAGGCTGCCCGCGGCAATTTTTACCCCCTCGCCGATCCTGACCGGGCCGAGCACTTTCGCGCCGGCTCCGATCATGACGCCGCGGCCGATTTTCGGATGCCGATCGCCGGCACCGCTGCCGCTGCCGCCGAGCGTCACCGAGTGCAGCATGGAGACGTCGTCCTCCACCACCGTGGTTTCGCCGACCACCAGGCCGGTGGCGTGGTCGATCATGATACCGCAGCCGAACCTGGCCGCCGGGTGGATATCCACCGCGAACTGCTCCGATACCCGGCTCTGGAAATAGAGCGCCAGGGTATGTCTGCCCTGCTGCCAGAGCCAGTGGGCGACGCGGTGGGATTGCAGCGCGTGAAACCCCTTGAAGTAGAGGAAGGGGGTCAGGAACTGGTCACAGGCCGGATCGCGGTCATACCAGGCGCAGATATCTGCGCGCATGCAGCGGGAGATGGACGCATCGGCCTTCAGCGCCGAAGCGATCACCTCCTGCAGGGCGGTGGCGGTCAGCGCATTGTGATCCAGCACCGAGGCCAGCTGGTAGGACAGCGCATCGTCGAGGGATTTGTGCCGCAGCACCGTGTTGTGAAAATAGCTCGCCAGCACCGGCTCCCCGGCCGCCGCCGCAGTCGCCTCCGCGCGCATGGCTTCCCAGATATCGCGCTGCTCCATCTCGCCTTCGATGATCCGCTCCTCGCTCATTGCGCCGCCGGGTAGCAGTGATCCGGCACCCACACAAAACGCGTATAAATTTCGTCGATCTGTTCGCACACAGTGTCGCACAGTTCCAGCTCGCAGCTCTGCAGCTGTTCACAGAGTCGCTCCGGGGTCAGCAGTTGTTGCAGCTCCAGAGCCCGGGGTGCGTAACTGAGGTGCCAGCGCTCCGGCGCCACGCCGCCGCGGTCCTCGGCGTAGGGGCGGAAGAGACCATAACTCTGGCCGGCGGCAATACGCTGGTCCAGCCAGCAGTGGAAGGGGCCGAAAATGCCGTCGTCGGCCACTTCCTGCGGTGTCAGCCGCGGGCGGTAGTCGTCGGGCATGGCCGCGGCGTCCACCACGTCGAAATCGGTGCCCCAGTGATGCCGGGACGCCCCCGGCAGGGCCGACCAGCGCAATATAGCGAATGCGGTCTGCACAGGCGACAGCTGCGTCACATCCAGTTCCACACCGCAGCTGTCCAGCACCGGGCGCAGCCCCGCGACCTTGTCGTTCCAGATGGTGCGCTGACGTTCGAAACTGCGAAAGCCGGAGACCACTTTCGGATCGAAGCCGGACCCCCTCGCATCGGCGCACAGGCGCTCGAAGGCGAGCAGCGCCTCCGGGTGCAACAGCTGCCCGGATCGTGGATCGAGAATGACATGCTCGTCGCCGAGGCCGAAAAGCATGCGTTTGAGCGGTGCAGCTAACATTGTGCTCCTATTGACAGGCGAATTATGTAAAGCGGACTAAAGTGAAAAAACTTTCTGTTGCTACTGTACCAAAAAAGGGAGGTCTGGCCGGCCGTCAAGCGGAATCCATCCGATCTCAATTTCGACTCGCCCTATCTTTCTTAGCACGATTGCTAATGAAGGTTTGGCGTTTTATCGTTATATGCTATGTTCAATCGCGCGGCCGAGGGATCTGGCCGCGTATTCATGGAAGTTCAACCTAAGTTAGGGATAACCCCATGCACCCGAGTCACTCAGAGCTGTTAAAACTGAAAAACCTGGGCCTCGCCTCTGTCAATATTCTCCATTCCATCGGCATACGCTCTTGCGAGGACCTGCGCCGGGTCGGTCCGGTGGACGCATTTATCAGCATTCGCAACCGCGGTATCAACGCCTCCAGAGTGATGCTCTATGCGCTGCAGGGCGCGCTGCTGGACGTGCACTGGAACGACCTGGACCCGGACCTGAAGGCGCGCCTGGCGAGCGAGGCCGACCGCCTGCTGTCGGCGCAGAATCCGGAGTAATAGCGCAATACGGGCGTGCCGCCGACCTTGAAACCGGCGCCTGCGCCCCTATCTAGACTTCCTCCTGAGACAACTTACTTTGGAGAACACCGATGTTGCGCATTGGTCTCTTTCTTTTGACCAACCTGGCCGTTCTGGTCCTGGTCGGCATTATATTCAACCTGCTGGGTATTCAGGGCATTCTCGACGCCCAGGGCGTCAACCTGAATCTCGGCGCCCTGCTGACAATGTGCGCCATCTTCGGCTTCGGCGGTGCGCTGATCTCGCTGCTGATGTCCAAGACCATCGCCCGCATGAGCACCCGCACCCAGGTGATCGACCAACCGCGCAACGCCGACGAGCAGTGGCTGGTGGAAACGGTGCGCGAGCTGTCGCAAAAGGCCGGCATCGGCATGCCGGACGTGGGTATATTCCCCATGCCCCAGGCCAATGCCTTCGCCACGGGCTGGAACCGCAACAGCGCCTTGGTGGCTGTCAGTGCCGGCCTGCTGGAACGCTTCAATCGCGACGAGGCGCGGGCGGTGATCGGCCACGAGATAGGCCACGTCGCCAACGGCGATATGGTGACCCTGGCGCTGATCCAGGGGGTGGTGAACACCTTCGTGATGTTCTTTGCGCGGCTGGTCGGCTTCTTCGTGGACCGGGTACTGTTGCGGAACGAGCAGGGACTGGGTATCGGCTACTATGTGACGTCCATCATCATGGACATCGTCTTCGGCGTCTTCGCGATGATGGTGGTGGCCTGGTTCAGCCGCCGGCGCGAATTCCGTGCCGACGCCGCCGGTGCCAGCCTCGCCAGCCCGCAGTCGATGATCGCCGCCCTGCAGCGGATCAAGGCGGAATCCGAGGCGGGCCGCGAGCAGCCGCTGCCGAGCAACATGAAGGCTTTCGGCATCTACGGCAATATGGGCGCGCTGCTGGCCAGCCACCCGCCGCTCGAAAACCGCATTCTGGCGCTGCAGAGCCCTCAGCGATGAAAGAGAGCCCTCAGCGGTAAAGAGAGCCCTCAGCGACAAGAGAGCCCTCAGCGACAAGAGAGCCCTCAGCGATATTGAGCGTCCCCAGCGGTTACAGAGGACACTCGCCCCCGGCGCGGATGCAAGAAGGCGCCGGGGTATCCAACCCACCGATGGTTAACCGACACACCGGCGGGTTAACATTCCCACAGCAAATCCACAAAACTGCACAAAGCCGACCATGAACAAGCTCAAAACCTTGCTGCTGGCCGCGCCACTGCTACTGCTCTCCGGTCTCGCCACGGCAACATCCCCAGTACCGGTTTTTTCCACCGACGACGAACAGAACACCATGCAGGTGTTCAATTTTGCCAGCCCGTCGGTGGTCTACGTCACCAACGAAACCCTGGTGCGCGACCGCTGGACCCTGCGCCTGCACGCGGTGCCCAAGGGCGCCGGCAGCGGCTTTATCTGGGACGACCAGGGCCATGTGGTGACCAACTTCCACGTCATCGAGGGCGCGCGCAAGGTCACCATCACCCTGCAGGACCGCAGCGAATGGCCCGCAGAACTGGTGGGCTCGGCACCGGAAAAGGACCTGGCGGTTTTGAAGATCGACGCACCGCCGGAACTGCTGAAGCCACTGATAGCCGGCACCTCGAACAACCTGGCCGTGGGCCGCAAGGTGCTCGCTATCGGCAACCCTTTCGGCCTCGACACCACCCTCACCACCGGCGTGGTCAGCGCGCTGGGGCGCGAGATCCAGGCCGCCAACAACCGCACTATCCGCAATGTGATCCAGACGGATGCGGCCATCAACCCCGGTAATTCCGGCGGCCCCCTGCTGGACAGCAGCGGCCGCCTGATCGGCGTGAATACCGCAATCTACAGCCCCAGCGGCGCCAGCGTCGGCATCGGCTTCGCGATCCCCGTGGATACCGTGAAAAAGATAGTACCGGAGCTGATTGCCCACGGCCGCCTGGTGCGCCCGGTGCTGGGTATCGAATCGGCACCGGACCAGTGGGCCAGCCAATACGGTTTCGAGGGTGTCGCCGTGCTGCGCACCGCGCCGGGTATGCCCGCAGCGGAGGCGGGCCTGCGCGGCGTCTACCGCACCGAGCGCGGTGGCTGGCAACTGGGCGACGTGATCGTGGAAGTGGACCGCCAGCCGGTGCGCAGCTACGACGACCTGCTGAACGTGCTGGAAAACCGCCGCGCCGGTGATGAAGTCAGCCTGGGCTTTATGCGCGACGGGAAAAAGCGCCACACATCGATTACACTCGCGGCTCCGCAATAATACCCTCTCCTCCACCCCCTCTCCCGCGAGCGGGAAGGGGGGCCAAATTAAAGCGATGTTATGCAGAAATATTTTCTTTGCCGTTACGATGAGCTGAGCGAGGGACAGTCCAAGGGCTTTTCCCTCGGCGACACCGCGGCCGGAACCGACAATGTGTTTGCGGTGATGAAGGACGGCGAGATCTACGCCTATAAGAACAGCTGCCCGCACCGCGGCATCAACCTGGACTGGCAGGAAGACCAGTTTCTCGACCCCGACGGCGCCCTGATCCAGTGCGCCTCCCACGGCGCCCTGTTTCTGATCGAAACCGGCGAATGCATTGCCGGGCCCTGTGCCGGCGATGCGCTGACGCCGGTGCCGGTTGAGCATACTCAGGAAGGGCTGTACGTACTGCTGGCAGATTAGCCAACCAGGAATCAATGGTGACGCCGACCACCAGGCCAGCGCCAAACCATCGGTAAAATGGAGCAAGGCTCTGCCAGGTGGCTAATTAGCCACTGCAGTTTTGCCAGAGCTCCCCGTCATCGGAACACTCATTGCTATGAGTTCCATCACGGAAGTTTGTGATTCTGGTCCAGGCTGTGCTGCCATCGACATATTCCACCCTAGTTGTGCGGACCATCGCCGTTTCCCCATCATCAAACGACTCGCTGCGATTGCGCGCTACCCAGGCAGCGCCTCCTGTGCCCGAGTCTTCCCAGCGGTAGGGCAAATCCAAGATCGCGCTCTCGAAAGCGGCGAGCTTGGCATCATCGATCGCCCCAGAAAGCGGGTTCAGTTCAATGCCATCAAAAGAAAACTGGCTCGTAAATTCGACACTATCACCGGAATAGCTGACGAAGTTGTACTGGTTTTTGATCACAACAAGCGCGCCTTCGCGACAGCTCTTCTCATCTGTAGCGCTACTCATGTCGTAAAGAGTCCCAACAGTGAACCCGCTCCACTCGATACCTTTCGAGCGTTCGCACACGTATATTCCATCACCATTGCGGCTCTCCCATACGCTGCCATCATTCCAGCGGTAGTTTTCGCCAATTTCAGTGATGCCTTTAGAAGACATGATTAGCGCCCCCTCTTCACTGAAATCAGCGGATACCCGCGCAACGCGGTGGGAGTTTGTATTGCCCTGCCAAATTTTCTGATCGCGGTACCACTGCTCAGGGAGGTGCTCCCAGCCACCATCCAGGTGCGAGCCCATGTAGTATTGCACCAGAATAAAGTCCGCCTCCGGATACTCCTGTCGGGCTGTGAGCGTTTCCGCCAGCGAGGCCTGCAGGCCCGCCACTATGGCCTTAGCCTTCTCCTGAATCCCGCTATCCGCATCGGCGATGTAATCCTGATAAATCTTTTCCGCGGGGATGTTGTAATGCTGCACAACCCCCTGGACACCACCCTCTACCGCATCCGTAATCCGGTTGCGCAATGTCTCATTGCTCACCAGTGCATCACAGGACAGTGAGTAACCGGCATCGGTAAGGGCGACCACTACGCTATTCCACACCGCTGTCGTCAGTGGAGTTACCATGATGTTTTCAGTTTTTTCCGCATCCAGTGATGGCGGGAAAGCCAGCTGGTAGGCGGCCTGAACTTCGCCTTCGGATTCATCAATCGCCCCCTCCGGAACATCGACATAAAGTGTCGAGTATGGGAGGCAGCTGTTCTGGGCCTCGGTCAATTCCAGTGAATAGTCACCCCCAGCTTCGGTTAGCGCACTAGGTTCGTCATCGTCCAGCACGCCGTTGCCATTGATATCGAGCCAAGCGGTAGCGCCGACAATATAACCATCTATCGCCTTACCGGATGCAACGTAGGATACCGGCTCTTCCGTCTGGGAGGAGCCGCTAGGGGGAGGGTCATTAACCGGGGGTTCAGAAGACGAGGAGTCACTTCCCCCCCCTCCGCCACAGGCGGTCAGTAACAGTGAAAGGAAAAGCGCCGTTTTTTTATTTTGCTCAAACATTGTTCGCACCCTAAGGCAGAAGTTTCATCTTGATTATGCGAAACCGTGACAGAAATTACATCTTCATTTGGTGACACATCACATCTCTTACTTTCAACGGAAGGGAATCGGTTTGCGTAGCGCGATCTCTTCTGTACTGATTTCCGCGCGGTAAGCGAGCACTTCCACACCCGCGGCGGTCGCCGCGTCCAGCGCCGCCGCATAGGCCGGATCTATATCTCGCGCCGCCTGCACTGTCTCGATGCCCGTGTGCTGCACGCAGTAAAACAGCACCGCGCGCACGCCGGTCTGCGCCAGCTGCTGCAGCTCCCGCAGATGCTTGGCCCCCCGGCTGCTGACCGCATCGGGAAAGTAGCCGCGATCGCCCTCCGCCAGCGTTACGTTCTTGACCTCCACATAGCAGTCGCCGGCGGAACCCGACAGCAACAGGTCGATGCGGCTGTTCTCGCTGCCGTAGCGCACTTCGCGGCGCAGGGTTTCATAGCCCTGGAGTTCGGCGACCACACCGCTGGCGATCGCCTCCTCCACCAGGGCATTGGCGCGGCCGGTATTGACCCCCGCGAGAGCGCCCTCCGGGGTGGTGGTGACTTCGAGCGTGTGACGGTACTTGCGTTTGGGGTTGCCGGAGTCCGAATACCAGCAGGGCGTGTTCTCCGCCCAGCAGTTTTTCATCGAGCCGGTATTGGGGCAGTGGATGGTGAAAACTTCGCCGGCCGGGGTTTCGATATCGGCGAGGAAACGCTTGTAGCGGCGCAGCAGGGTTGCCTGCTGCAGGGGTGGATGGAGCTTCACGTGACGACCAAATGTGACAATTTTGACGCCACAAAATACTAGGGATGCTGTGTACAAGTCCACGGGCAACAATTTGTGGCGCTAACCGCGGAGATTTGATAGCTTCCTCGCTCTCGGTCGCCAGGTCCCTCGATGTTTTAGGGTTGGGGGCGCCGGAAGAAGGATTAGCCTGCCATCGTGCCCCGATAGTTCGGGTAAAAAATGCACTAACCCGAACGATTCCGGACTAGGCTAGATTGAATTTGGTGGTATTGCCCCCATTAACGGGGGCCCGTATAGAAAGAGAGGCAACGACTATGCCCAAAACTGCTGCGAGCACCGAATCTCTGCACGGCTTTGAGCCCTACAAAGAGAAGAAGGGCGAAGAGTACATGAATGAGAAGCAGCAGGAGCACTTCCGCAACTTGCTGCTGGCCTGGAAGGCCGAGCTGATGGCGGAAGTGGACCGCACCGTTTCCCACATGAAAGACGAGGCAGCCAACTTCCCGGACCCGGCCGACCGCGCCAGCCAGGAAGAGGAGTTCAGTCTCGAGCTGCGCACCCGCGACCGCGAGCGCAAACTGATCAAGAAAATCGACGCCACCCTGGAATTGATCGACCAGGACGACTACGGCTACTGTGAGGCCTGTGGTGTGGAGATCGGAATTCGCCGCCTGGAAGCGCGCCCCACTGCCACCCTGTGTGTGGATTGCAAAACCCTGGCGGAGATCAAGGAAAAGCAGATTTCCGGGTGAGCCCGCGCGTTGAGCGAGCACTGCTCGCTGCGCGGGCTCACGCCCGGCCAGGGAAGGCCGGGCGATGCATCAGGGACGGTTTCTCGCGACTCACTCTCACACGACTCACTCTCACAAAGGGGCAATGTGCCCACCGGCAGCAGGACCGCCCCTAAAGCCCATTCAAAGCCCCACCTTCAGCGCCCTTGAACACTCCCCACGCTTATATCGGCCGCTTCGCGCCCTCACCCACCGGACCGCTACATTTCGGCTCCCTGGTTTGCGCGTTGGGCAGCTATCTGGACGCCGTCGCCCACGGTGGGCACTGGCTGGTGCGCATGGAGGACCTGGACCCGCCGCGGGAAGAGCCCGGCGCCGCCGACCGCATTCTCAAGTCGCTCGAAGCCCACGCTCTGCACTGGCACGGTCCGTTGGAATGGCAGAGCCGCCGCCACGCCCTGTACGAGGGCACGCTCGCCGAGCTGGCGGCGCGGCAGCTGATCTACCCCTGCCGCTGTTCGCGCAGCCAGATACGTCTCCATGGCGGCCACGACAATGCCACCTGCCGCACGCAGGTCGAGGCGCTGGGGCCCAGTGCACTGGATCCGCAGTCCCCCTGCGCCTTGCGGCTGGTATGCGCCGGCGGCGAGGAGCATTTTCACGATATCTGGCGCGGCGCCCAGTGCCAGCGCATCGGCGAGGACACCATTCTCAAGCGCCGCGACGGCCTCTACGCCTACCAGCTGGCAGTGGTGGTGGATGATATCGATCAGAGGGTGAGCCATGTTGTCCGCGGCGCCGACCTGCTGGACACCACCGGCGCCCAGCGGCGCCTGTTCCGGCTGCTCGGCGCGACACCGCCGCAGTTCGGCCATCTGCCGCTGGTTTTGGGACCCGGTGGCCATCAGAAACTGAGCAAGCAGAATCACGCCCCGGCCATAGACGACCGCCGTGCCGCGGAAAACCTCTGCACGGCACTCGAGTTTCTCGGTTTTCACACGCCGGTGGAACTGGCCGGGGAACGGCCAGAGCCTATTCTCAAGTGGGCCGCGGCGCGCTGGCAGCGCCACCAGGTGGATATGCGCGACCGGCAATTGCACTGATTGCACTGAAGGGACACGGCATTTAACATTTTTGCCCCAATCGCGGGTGTCGCAACGGGACTATCTAGCTCGCTAGCTCGGGCCACACGCTAGCGCCACAGGCGCCTGGAGCGGCAGGGGCGGCTGACGGTCGCGATCAGAGTCCGCCGCGTTTTGAAAGCCCGACCGCGACCATCGGTCGCCGCTGCAAATTTACCGATAATCGCCTTATACCGGGCTCCATTAAGCAATCTATGAGCAACCGCACCCTGTTAATCCTGCTGGTCCTGGTGGGCTACGTATTTTCACCGACCATCTTCACCTGGATGATCAATCCCGCTGGCGCCTGGTACCGGCCCTTTATTCTCTGGTTCGTCCTGATCCTGCTGGCGGTATTCGTGCAGATGAGGCGCAAGTCCGATGAGCTTTGAGATTGCCCACATCGCACTGATCGGCGTGGCTTACATCGCCACGCTGTTTTTCGTCGCCTTCGCCACGTCCAAGGACTGGCTGCCGTCGCGCTGGGTGCGCCACCCGCTGATCTATGTGCTGTCCCTGGGGGTCTCGCTGTCCGCCTGGACTTTCTACGGCATCGTCGACCTGGCCTGGCAGTATGGCTACGGCGTGCTCGCCTACTACCTGGGTACCGGCGCCATGTTCCTGTTTGCGCCTGTCGCCTTGGAGCCGCTGGCGCGGCTGGCACAGCGCTACCAGCTGACCTCGCCGGCGGACCTGTTTGTGTTCCGCTATCACAGTCGTGAGGCCGGCACCCTCGCCACCCTGTTTATGCTGCTGGCACTGCTGCCGCTGATCGCGCTGCAGATACAGGCGGTGTCCGAAACGCTCGCACTGCTGTCGCGGGACAGTGTTGCCGCGCTGGCGCTGCCGGACAGCGGCGTTACCAGCAAGAACCTGATCGCGTTTTTCTACTGTGTGCTGCTGGCGGTATTTACCAGCATGTACGGCGCCACCCGCGAGCGCCGTGCGGGGCTCGCCAGCGCCATGGCACTGGAGTCGGTGGTCAAATTGGTCGCCCTGCTCGCGGTCGGCGCCTATGCGGTTTACGGCGTCTTCGGCGGTTTTGCCGGTCTGGATGAGTGGCTGGCGGAGAACAGCGATATGCAGCAGCTGCTGTACACGCCGATCAAGCAGGGCTCGTCCCACACGCTGCTGCTGGTATTTATCGCCACCGCGGTAGCCATGCCGCATATTTTTTACCTGAGTGTGGCCGAGCGCCCCGCGGCGCAGACGCTGCGCATCGCCAGCTGGGGCTTCCCGCTGTTCCTGCTGCTGATGGCGCTGCCGATCTTCCCGATCATGTGGGCCGGTTTCGCGCTGGATGTGACGGAGCCGGTGCAGTATTTCTCCCTGGCCGTGCCGCGGGCCAGTGGTTCGCCAATATTGACGGTGCTGGCATTTATCGGCGGCCTGTCCGCCGCCACCGGTGCGCTGGTCATGATCACCCTGGCGCTGTCCACCATGGTGATGAACCACTGGCTGCTGCCCGGCACCCGCTGGCACTCGGAAGACAATATGTACCGCCAGCTGGTGTGGCTGCGCCGCGCATTGGTAGCAGCGCTGTTCCTGGCGGGTTTTGCGTTTTACCTACTGTTGAACAATCGCCTGTCTTTGTCCGACCTGGCCCTGCTGGCATTTATCGCGTCGCTGCAGTTTCTGCCCGGCATCTTCGCCGTGATCCACTGGCCGCGCGGCAACCGCCGCGGTTTTATCGGCGGCCTGCTGGCGGGCATGCTGGTGTGGGCGGGCGGCCTGCTGTTGCCGTCGGTATTCGGCCTCAGTGGCGTCACACTGCCCGGCAGCGAGATCCAGGTTCCCCTGGGCATGACCATCTGGACCCAGGTCACCACGCTGTCGCTGGGCGTGAACGCGCTGCTGTTTATCGGCCTGTCGGTCCTTACCCGCAGCAGCAGCCTGGAACAGTACGCCGCGGACCTGTGCAGCGACGATACGCTCAGCCAGGCCCTGCGCCTGGAGCTGGACGTGGAATCGGCCGCGGATTTCCGCCTGCGCCTGGCGGAGAGCCTCGGCGCGGTCACCGCGAACCAGGAGGTCAACCGCGCCCTGCGCCAGCTGAACCTCCCCGACGACGAGCGCCGCCCCTACGCCCTGCGCCAGTTGCGCAACAAGCTGGAGGCCAACCTGTCCGGTCTGCTGGGGCGCGTCCTCGCCGGGCAGATTATCGATCGCCACTTCCCGTTCAAGGACAGCGACCAGCCGGCCAACAAGGACATTCACCTGATCGAGACGCGGCTCAGCCGCTACAAGAACCAGCTCACCGGCCTGGCGGCGGAACTGAACAACCTGCGCCTCTATCACCGGCAGATGCTGGAGGAGCTGCCGCTGGCGGCCTGCTCCCTCGGCCGCGATGGCGAGATACTGCTGTGGAACTACGCGATGCAGGACCTGACCGGCATCGCCGCCGGCGAGGTGATCGGCTCCAAGCTGGAATACCTGCCCGAGCCCTGGCGCACCCTGCTGGCCGAGTTCGCCGGCTCCGCCGACGCCAGCCGCTTCAAGCAGCAGATCAGCATCAGCGACAACAGCCACTGGCTGAACCTGCACAAGACACGTCAGAAGAGCAGCCGCAGCGGCCGCGCGCGCAGCCAGCGCGGCGACGGGCAGATGCTGCTGCTGGAAGATGTCACCGAGACACAGATTCTCGAGCAGGAGCTGATGCACAGCGAGCGGCTGGCGTCCGTAGGCCGCCTCGCAGCCGGCGTCGCCCACGAAGTTGGCAATCCGGTGACCGGTATCGCCTGCCTGGCCCAGAACCTGCACTTCGAGTCCGACAGCCCGGAAGTGCGCGACACCGCCGACCAGATTCTCAGCCAGACCCAGCGTATCAGCCGCATAGTGCACTCACTGGTCAATTTCTCCCACAGCGGCAGTCCGGAAAGCGGCGGCGAGCGGGCGCCGGTGGACCTCTACGCCTGCGTGCAGGAGGCGGTACAGCTGCTGTCCCTGCAGCGGGACAAGACCGAGGTGACCTTCGACAACGCAGTGCCGGAGAACCTGATCGCCCCGGGCGACAACCAGCGCCTGATCCAGGTGTTCATCAACCTGCTCAGCAATGCCCGCGATGCCAGCCCGGACGGCGGCCATATCCAGATCGACGGCTACATCGAGGGCGGCTGCGCCTGCGTCGCGGTCACCGACGACGGCCCCGGTATTCCGCCGGCGCACCGCGAGCGCATTCTCGAGCCCTTCTTTACCACCAAGGAGCCGGGCGAAGGTACCGGCCTCGGCCTGGCGATGGTGTACAGCATCGTCGAGGAGCACGACGGCCAGCTGGAGCTGGTCAGCCCCGCCAACCCCGAAACCGGTCGCGGAGCAAAATTCATCGTGCAGCTGCCGCAGGCAAGATAATTGTCTCCAAGGGCAAAATTTGCGCAAAATCCGTGCAAACTTTGCCCAACCGAGCCCTATTGAGTTGCATCGAAACGCCGCGCAGGTAAAACTAGGCGTCCAATGAACATTTTGTAACCAGGCGTAACACATGAGCCACATCCTGATCGTCGAAGATGAAGCCATTATTCGAACGGCGCTGCGGAAACTGCTGGAGCGGCACCGCTACAAGGTCAGTGAAGCGGGCTCAGTGCGCGAAGCGACCACCAAGTACCGCTTCAGCGATGTCGATCTGGTCATTTCTGACCTGCGCCTGCCCGGCGCCCCGGGCACAGACCTGCTCAAGCTGGCCGGCGATGTGCCGGTGCTGATCATGACCAGTTACGCCAGCCTGAGGTCGGCCGTCGACTCCATGCGCATGGGCGCCGCCGACTATATCGCCAAGCCCTTCGACCACGACGAAATGATCGCCACGGTGCGCCGCGTGATCGGCAAGGCCGAGCAGAGCCGCGCCCAGGCCCCGGCGAGCAAGGAGCCTCGCCGCGCCATCGCCGGCATGATCGGCGACAGCCCGGTGATGCGCGATCTCTACAGCCGCATCCACAAGGTGGCGCCGACCGATGCCACCGTACTGGTACACGGCGAAACCGGTACCGGTAAGGAGCTGGTGGCGCGCGCGATACACGAGGAGAGCCGCCGCGCCGGCAAACCGCTGATCTCAGTCAACTGTGCGGCCATTCCGGAAACCCTGATCGAGGCGGAACTGTTCGGCCACGAGAAGGGCGCCTTCACCGGCGCCCAGACCGCTCGCGAGGGCCTGGTTGCGGCCGCCGACGGCGGCACCCTGTTCCTCGACGAAATCGGCGAGCTGCCGCTGGAAGCCCAGGCGCGCCTGCTGCGTGTGCTGCAGGAGGGCGAGGTGCGCCCCATCGGCGCCGTGGAGTCCCGCAAGGTGGATGTGCGCCTGGTGGCGGCGACGCACCGCAACCTGCGCCAGCTGGCCGCGGAGCGCAAATTTCGCGAAGACCTCTACTACCGCATCAATGTGGTACAGATGACCCTGGCACCGCTGCGCGAGCGCGGCAAGGACGTGCTGGCGATCGCCGAGCACCTGCTGGAGAAATTCTGCGCCAAAGTGGAGCGCCCGACGCTCAAGCTGTCGCCGGAGGCCGTGCAGGCGGTGACCACCTACACCTGGCCGGGCAATGTGCGCGAACTGGAGAACGCGATCCAGCGCGCGGTCATTCTCACCGACGACAACAGCAAGGAAATTGACCACAGCACCCTGGATATCGACCTGGACCTGGTGCCGATAGAGGAAGCGGACCCGGAGCGGCGCCCGCGCAGCCTCCATACGGATCCGCGCGAGGACCTGTCCCTGGAGGACTATTTCGCCCGCTTCGTGATCGAACACCAGGACACCATGAGCGAGACGGAGCTGGCCAAGAAGCTGGGTGTGAGCCGCAAATGCCTGTGGGAGCGCCGCCAGAAACTGGGCATTCCGCGCAAGAAGGCCCGCCGCACCGCCGACGCGGAAACTTGATCCCGGGAATGCGGAGCTCCAGCTCCGCTTGCGACCCGCAGGACCACCCGCCCAGGCGCCCTGCCAATTCCATAGTCTGGGCCGCCCAGCGCCGCAGCCATCCCCGAGCCGGCAATCCCTGACCCACCTCCCAGCCCCTCTGTCGTGCCCCGGCCGCTCCCTCGAGTGCGCGGTGCGGCCGCTGCGGGCATTCACTGCACCCCATTCACGGTGCCTGTGGCCCTGGCGGTACCGCGCAGAGCCGCACTTTGTACCCGCGCGCCTCACGCCCCCCCTCATTGGTAACAACTGAAAGTGTTACCCCGGTCTCACCGCCAGTAACAACCACCGCGACATCCGTAACGCAAAATCCCTCCCCGGCGGCGTGAAAATTTTTGTAAATTTTTTAACTTATTGATTTTAAAGAATTTTTTAAAGTTGGCACACTAAATGCTTTGTATCTAGTACAAACAATAAGAACAGCCAAGAATAAAAATAAATGACTGTTTAAGCCCTAATAACCACTAACAATAAGCGGGCGAAACACAATAAAAATAACGGGGCGGTCGACAATAAAAGCAAACAGGGACCAAAACCGAAAGAAAAATAACAATAAGCACAAAAATAACAATAAATAATAAAAATAAAGCAGAAGACAACAAAAAGAACGACAAGCGCGTTACAAACTGACTGATTGTACCTGGGAGAGGGTGTTTGCTAGACAGCAAATTGATAGCGCAAGGAAGCCGCTGCCTTCATACCTAATAAGAATAATTCCCATCTTTCCTTTCTTTTTCCCTGATCAAATCGCATTCCTGCCAGATTGCGGGCGCACGGCTGCGCCTGTGGTAGAATGCGCCTCGCAACAGGCCCTGTCAGCACCAATTTGCATGTGAGATTGCGACGGGACCATTCGAGCCAAAAACCCGTTGGCAGCAGCCAAGACAGACAGCCGTATGCTCAATACCCTGATCAGCAGTTTCAAACGCTGGCGCAAGCCGGCCAACCCAGGCCCCAGGGTCATCGCCCGCAACGACCACAACCTTTCCCGCCGGGATATCAGCCGCGCCGCCCTGACGGTGATGAAGCGCCTGCAGGAGGCGGGTTTCGAGGCCTATATCGTCGGTGGGGGCGTGCGCGACCTGTTACTCGGCGGCCATCCCAAGGACTTCGATGTGGCCACCAACGCCACACCGGAAGAGGCGAAACACTTGTTCCGCGGCTCGCGCATCGTCGGCCGCCGCTTTCGCATACTGCACGCCCGCATCGGCCGCGAAGTCATCGAGGTCACCACATTTCGCGGTCACCACAGCGACGGCGAGGAACACGAGGCGCAGCAGTCCGAACACGGCATGCTGCTGCGCGACAATGTCTACGGCGACCTGGAAAGCGACGCCATTCGCCGCGACTTCACCGTCAATGCTCTCTACTACACCACCGACGGCTTTGCGATCCACGATTACACCGGCGGCGTGCGCGACATAGAGCAGCGCCTGATTCGCATGATCGGTGATCCGGCCACCCGCTATAAAGAAGACCCGGTGCGGATGCTGCGCGCCGTGCGCTTCGCCGCCAAGCTGGGCTTCGATATCGAGGACAAGACCGCCTCGCCGCTGCCGGAGCTGGCGCCGCTGCTGCGCAATATTGCCCCGGCGCGCCTCTTCGACGAGGTACTGAAGCTGCTGATGGGCGGGCACGGCGAGCGCACTTTCGAGCTGCTGTGCCAATACCAGCTGTGGCACCACCTTTTCCCGGACAACGCGGCCCAGCTGGACAATCCGGCGGCACTGGAGCTGACGCGGCGGGCGCTGCGCAACACCGACGAGCGCATCCGCCAGGAATTGCGTGTTACACCGGCGTTCCTGTATGCGGCACTTTTGTGGCCGGCAGTAAACGCGGAACAGCAGAAACTGCTCGCCCGGGGCACACCGCCACTGCCAGCTCTGGCCCAGGCGGCACAGAAGGTCACCAGCTCGCAGCTGGCACACACCGCGATCCCCAAGCGATTCACCATCCCCATGCGCGAGATCTGGGATCTGCAGCTGCGCCTGCCACAGCGGAGCGGCAGCCGCGCACAGCGCCTGAGCGAACACCCGCGCTTCCGCGCCGCCTACGATTTCCTGCTGCTGCGCGAGGAGTGTGGCGAGATTGCCGCCGGCCTCGGCCAGTGGTGGACCGAGTTCCAACAGGCCGATGACGAGCAGCGCCAGCAGATGGTGCGCAACCTGCAGCGCGGCAACGACAACGGCGGCGGCAACCGGCGCGGCTCGCGCAGCGGGCGCCGCCGGCGGCGCCCCAAGGCCGCCGAGTAGATGCAGCGCGTATTTATCGGCCTCGGCAGCAATCTGGCCGAGCCGCAGGAGCAGTTGCGCAGTGCACTGGCGGCCATGGCCGACCTCCCCCACACCGGCCTGCTGCGCTGCTCCAGCTTCTATCGCAGTGCGCCTGTGGGGCCGGGGGAGCAACCGGATTACATCAATGCGGTGGCCGAGCTGGAAACAGACCTTGCGCCGCTGGAACTGCTCGATCACCTGCAATCCATCGAGGCGGCCCACGGGCGTGAACGCAGCGTTCGCTGGGGTGCCCGCACGCTCGATTTGGATATACTGCTGTTCGGCCGCGAACAGCTGGACGAACCGCGCCTGCAGGTTCCGCATCCGCGCATGGCGGAGCGCAATTTTGTGCTGCAGCCGCTGGCCGAACTGGAACCGCAGTTGCAGCTGCCTTCGGGGGAATCGATTCAGGCATTGCTGCAACAGTGCCCGCACAATCGCCTGGATAAAATCTGACACCAAGTTAAAGTAGCCAGAACAAGCCAGGGGGGCGATTCCGCATGCCCCCGGCAGCCCCGGAAGGGGCGGTGGCAACAAAAAAGGGAGCAAGTTCAGTGGCAAACGATACCGGCGAAATCCACCCGCACGAACTGGACCTGTCCGCCAGGACACTGCCGCGGTTTATCGCCGTCGAAGGCAATATCGGCGTGGGCAAAACCACGCTGGCAAAAAAACTCGCAGCCACTTTCAATTACGACACGCTGCTGGAGCTGCCGGAAGACAACCCCTTCCTCGAGCGCTTTTACCAGGACCCCAAGAGCGCGGCACTGCCCACGCAATTGCACTTCCTGCTGCAGCGCTCCCAACAGATCCAGGCGCTGCGCCAGGACGACCTGTTCAAGCCCGTGCGGGTGTCCGACTTCCTGATCGAGAAGGACCAGCTGTTTGCCGAGGTCACCCTCGACCCCGACGAGCTGGCGCTGTACCAGCAGGTGTACCGGCACCTGACCCTGCAGGCCCCCAAGCCGGATCTCGTCGTCTATCTGCAGGCACCGCTGAATGTACTGCAGGAGCGCATACGCACCCGCGGCATCGCCGCCGAGCGCTCGATCAGCAACGAGTACCTGGCGACGCTGAACGAGGCCTACACCAACTTTTTCCACTACTACGACGAGGCGCCGCTGTTGATCGTCAACAGCGAGGACATCGATATCGTCGACCGCCCGCAGGACTATCGCCAGCTGGTGGAGTATATGCTCACCATCACCAGCGGCCGCCACTACTACAATCCGGGGAATTGATTGTTATGTATGCTCCCACTGAACTGGAAAAGCCGGTAACGGTACAGACCCTGCGCAAAATGAAAGCGGACGGTGAAAAATTCATTACCGTCGCGCTCTATGATGCGCCGATGGCGGCGATGGCGCAGAAAACCGGCGTCGAGGCCGTACTGGTGGGCGACTCCCTCGGCATGACCGTCCTGGGCTATGACAGCACCATTCCGGTGACCATGGAGCAGATGATCTACCACGTGGAAGCGGTCGCCCGCGGCAACAAAAAATCGCTGATCCTGGGCGATATGCCGTTTATGACCTACGCCACGCCGGAGCAGGCGCTCGTCAACGCCACCCGCATCATGCAGGCGGGTGCGCATATGGTGAAGATCGAGGGCGGTGCCTGGCTGGCGGAAACGGTGAAAATGCTCACCGACCGCGGCATCCCGGTGTGCGCCCACCTGGGCCTGACGCCGCAATCGGTGCACAAGCTGGGCGGTTACCGCGTGCAGGGGCGCGACGAAGAGCGGGCCGGTGAAATTCTCGACGACGCCGCACAACTGGACGAAGCGGGCGCGGACCTGCTGGTGCTCGAATGCGTGCCCGCCTCCCTCGCCAAGCGCATCACCGACACGGTTTCCATGCCGACGATCGGTATCGGTGCCGGGCGCGACACCGATGCCCAGGTACTGGTGATCAACGATATTCTGGGACTCACCGAGCAGCCGCCCAAGTTCTCGAAGAATTTCCTGCAGGAAGCCGGCAGTATTCCCGGCGCATTGCGCAAGTATGCCGAAGACGTCAAGAACGGCACCTTCCCCGAAGACAGCCACACTTTCTTTTGATGGCCATGACTTTCGATCAACTGCTGGCGAAATGGCGCGAGGGCCAGGGCGTCAATGAGATACCCGCTGGCTGGACCCAGGGGCGCGCAACCTTCGGCGGGCTGGTGGCCGCCATGCTTTACGAAAAGATGGCCGCGCATGTAGCGGCCGATGCGAGCCTGCGCTCCCTGACCATCTCCTTCGTCGGCCCGGTGGGGGCCGAAGCCGTCGATATTTCGTCCACCACCTTGCGCGCCGGCCGCTCGGTAACCCAGGTAGAGGGGCATATTCGCCAGGGTGGATCCGTGCTGCTCGCCGGTCTCGCCAGTTTCGGCAAGGGGCGCAACTCGAGTATTCGAGTGGAGACCGCGCCTGCGCCCGAATTCAAGGGGCCGGAGGAAAGTGAAGCCCTGCCCTATATTCCCGGCGTAGTGCCGGAGTTCACCCAGAAATTTGATTACCGCATTGCCCGCGGACAGCTGCCTTTCAGCGGCAGCCGCGACAATCACCTCGGCGGCTGGGTGCGCTTCAAGGACGGCAGCGACCAACCGGTAACCATCGGCCATCTGCTGGCGCTGATCGACGCCTGGCCGCCGGCGATACTGCCGATGCTGAAGGCCCCGGCACCCGCGAGCTCGCTGACCTGGACGGTGGAGTTTATCGAGCCGCTGCCGGATCTGACCGGCGCGCACTGGTGGCAGTATCTGGCCGACGTGGAGCAGGCGGCGGATGGCTACGGGGTAATACAGGCGCGCCTGTGGGACGCCGAAGGCAGGCTGGTCGCCTTCACCCGCCAGACAGTCACCGTGTTTGACTGATCGGGGGCGCTATTGCGGCCCGGAACCCGACACCGAAGCCCGGCGCACAGGCAGGACTATTTGTTGCGGTTGACCACATAATTCAGCAGCAGCAGTACGCCCGCCACAAAGGCGATAGAAATACCCTCGTAGAGTTGTTCCAGCGCCGGGTAATCGCCCAGGACGTATTCCAGGAACTGGATCGCCATTACCAGAATGATGACGCCGCCGAGCTGCCCCTTCATTTCTCCCAGGTCTTTGGCGACCGGCAGCGACAGGCCGCCGATAAAGAGCTGGTAAATGCTCACCGCAAACAGGTAGAGCACTATCGCGATCAGGAAGGCATCCACCACGCGGATCAGATAGACCTCGATATCGTGGCTCTCCCCCCGGCTGCTGAGGATCAGCTCGATCGCGTGGAAAGCCTTGATGCCGCCCCAGATCATGGCGAAGAATGCCACGATCAGCAGCACCAGCGTCGCGGCGGCCATGATATGGCGGGTGGCCTCGATGATTGCTTTCACTTGTCGCAAATTCCCTCGTGCCGCCGGTCGGTGTCGCAGATCCTAATGTCCCGCCCCATAAATGAGGTGGCAAAGGGAAGTGTTCCTGGCGGTTCCTGGCAAGGCGCGGCGACGAGTCATAGCAGGGCTATGGCGAGGAGTCGCAACGCAGCCAGGGGCCGCCAGGGACGCTTCAACCGTAAGCTTATTTACGGGGCGGGACACTAGATATAGCACAGCGAAAAATGCCGGGGAGGGTGGAAGATTGCGCAGCCTGCCCACTGTCAGGCGGGTTGTTCCTGCGGCGCCGGGAAAGCCCGGGCAAAGGTAAAGGCATCGGGTGTAGGCCCACGGCTCGCCAGCGTCTGCAGCGCGCGCCTGGCATCTTCGACAGCCGGTATAGTGCCCGCGGGAATCCACCACAGCGCCAGTACCGGCCCCGGCATCTTTTCAAACCAGCGCTTTTTGTCCTTCAGCACTGCCAGGTGCTCGCCAGCGTAGACATAACTTTTCAACGCCGCCAATGAACGCCAGACCGACATATTGACGATAACGCGTTCGTCGTCGAACACCTGCAGAGAAGTCGCATCGCCCGCTTCCGTCTGCAGCCGCCAGACGAAACCCGGGCTGCGATCCGCCAGCGCATTGATCCGCTCGAGCTGATCCACAAAGCCTTTCATGACGGGACTGTCCATCGCCCCTTTGGCCGCCGCGATATTGACCTGTGCCAAGTGAAATTTGTCCGACATTTCCTTGTCCTCAGAACCATTTTTTCCAGCGGAAAATAACCAGCTGCAATGCCACCGCCAGCAACAGCAGGCCGCAGAAGGCGGCAAAAGCCCAGGGCGATTCCGCGCCCGGAATTCCGCCCACATTGATACCGAGCAGACCGGTGAGAAAGCCCAGCGGCAGGAAGATCGCCGCAACCACGGACAGTACGTACATGCGACTGTTGAGCTGTTCCGAATTGCGGCTCAGCAGCTCCTCCTGAGTGACCGCGGCGCGCTCGCGCACCGCGTCTATGTCCTCGATATGGCGCAGCAGGCGGTCGCTCACTTCGCGCAGCTGGATACGGCTCCCTTCATCGAACCAAGTCACCTTCTCCACCAGCATGCGCGACAGCGCTTCGCGTTCCGGCGCCAGGTAGCGGCGCAGCGTGATCGTCTGCTTGCGCAGCTGCGCCAGATCCGCGCGCAGCGTCGCGCTGCTGGCCTCGAGCACGCAGTCTTCGAGTTCGTCGATCTTGTCCTCGAAGGACTCCACGGTATCGCTCATGCGCCAGACCAGCAGATCGGTCAGCGACGTCACCACCCCCGCGGAACTAACCGGCCCGCGCCCCGCGCGCAGCCGCTCCAGCAGGTCGCTCACCGACAGCAGGCGGCGCTTGCGGGTACTGATCACACGGTTCTCTTCCACCCACAAGCGGATGGAGACCATGTCCTCGGGCTGGGATTCCGGATTGAGATTGACGCCGCGCAGGGCAATCAGCAGACCGTCCCCGATCGCCGTGGTGCGCGGGCGGGTTTCCTCGGTGAGCAGCGCATCGACCACCAGCGGTTCGAGACCACTGCCACTGCGCAGCCACTGCTGGACCCCGGCGTCCGTATAGTCGAAATGCAGCCACAGCAGGCCCTGCTGCGGTTGCCAGTCCCGAACTTCGCTCCAGGCCAGATCTCTGCCTCCGCCTTGGCGATCGAGCAGATAGGCGTGAATCAGGCCGCGCTCCACGATCGCCTGTCCCGTTGCTTCGCCGATGCTGTCCATGCGTGCCTCCAGGTTTGCCTAACGCTGCAAAATCAGCGCCGCCTCGGCCTGCGCAGCGGGCGCCAGCTGCCAGCTGCCGGCGAACGCATTGCCGTGTTCCACGCAGACAAATTCACCGTAGTGCTCGCCCACATCGGCCAATGTCGCCGCCAGCTCGGCGCCCGGATTCCAGGTGATCACAGTGCGGCAGTTGTCGCTGTAGCAATCGATCGGCGCAGAAGTCAGAATCCGCTGATGGGCAGGCGCGTTTTCAAAAACGCGATCCACCTCTCCGGGGAAAGTCAGCGGACCTTCCTGGCGGAATCGCGCCAGTTCGCGCGTATTATCCAGGTAATCGGTATGTTCCAGCCCGTGCACTTCGATTTCTCGCACGCTGGCCACCGGGAAATAGGTGTGCCAGGCCCAGCTGTATTCGGCAGTCTCTTCTGAGAGATTTTCCAGTCGCAAATGCAACTGCAGTTCGCGGCCCAGCCGCATCCTGAATTCGCAGAAAAATGGTGCGGCGAAAAGCTCGCTGCCAGCGTGTCGGAACGTAAACACCAGCTCCACGTCACCATGCTCCAACTCCTTCGCTCCGGCAAGCTGCCAGGCCTGGGTGCGCACCAGACCGTGCTTGGGTTTGGCGGGGTCGCGGCGGTGGATACCGAACCAGGGCAGGCACAGGGGAATGCCGCCGCGCACTGCTTTGCCGGCTTCAAACTGCGCCTCGGGGCTGAGCCAGAGCAGCGGCTCCCGATCCGCCGCCTGGAACTCGAGCAGCTGGGCGCCCTGTCGGGCGATGACCGCACGACACAGCGGCGTCTGCACCAGTAGCAGATCCAGCCCGGGCTTGCCGTAGACGGCACCGCTGTCGGTGCAACTGAGGAAATCGGTTCGGATCTGCTCACTCACGGTTCAGTAAATTCCCTGTTATTCAATCGCTGTTTTTCGCTTTGCTGAGGTGCGCCAGTTCAGCGGCATTTTCCTCCCAGTGCTGACCATCGAATGGCTCGACGATCACCCCTGGCGGTACCGTATCGAGGCAACGCAGATTAATGCTGTAGCCATCGGGATTGGAGCGGGGGACATAAAAGGATTTCACTCCGCAGTGGCTGCAGAAATAGTGTTTTGCCACGCCGGTGTTGAAGGTGTAGCAGCTGAGGTCCCCCTCTCCCTGCAGCAGTTCAAAATCCGCGGCGGGGACAATCAGGTGCTGAAAGCCGACCATCTGGCACATGGAGCAGTTGCAGGCGTGCGCCACCAGGGGCTGGCCGGCTTGGTGTCGGAAAGTGGCCCGGAAACGCACTGTACCGCAGTGACAGCCGCCCTCCAGCTCAGTAGAAACATCAGTCATCGACGCGCCCTCCTCCGGCGAATAGTGGTCGGGCGCACAGCAGCGACAGGGCGCCCGCGGCGAGTAACAGGTGGAACCAGTTCATCCTGGCCAGCCCCAGTACACGGGTCGCACTGGTGCCGACAACGAGCCCCGCCACTATCACCAGCGCAGCGCCCGCAGCCAGCAGCAGTGCCGGTGAGCGGGTCAATGTGCGCGCCGAGCCCAGCTCCAGCAACGCCACCAGCAACCAGAGTAAGAGCCCGATCGTGGAGTACAGGCTACTCACGGCCTGTGGTGTCAGGACTGCGGATTCCGCCGCACCCAGCGCCGAAGCAATCACGAGTACGATGGCGACATAAGCCGGCGTGCGACTTTCCCGCCCCAACGGCAGGCCCAGGCGCGCCCACAGCATACCGAGGCCAATCAGCAAAAACGAGAGCGTGCCCGACAGTCGCGACAGTGCGCGGTGCAATTCGGTAACTCCGGGATCAATGCCGTACCGATAGGCGCCAGCTGCGGCGGCCAGGGCGAGGCAGAGCAGACCGGCGACGACCAGCAGGGCCGGCGACTGGCAGCGCTGGCGGGCGATATAGCAGTATTGATTGGCCACCAGCATTGCGGCCAGGGCGAGCAGGATTTCTGCGAGCCAGAAGTTGTGCAAGGTATTTCCCCTTTGTTCTTTAAAGGGAATTCTAACGGGCAGCGGCGGTGGGTGGCGAGTGATCCGTGGTCGGTGGTCGGTGGAATACTGATCTCAGACCAGCGAGCATAAAAAAACCCGGCGGCTGCCGGGTTTTTTTCGCTCAGGAGAATCAGCCTTCGTCGGAAGCCTGCTTCGCCTCTTCGGCTTCTTCCGCCTGGTCGGCCTTGGCCTCCTTGATGGAGAGCTTGATACGGCCGCGCTGGTCGACGTCCAGCACCTTCACGAACACCTTCTGGCCTTCGCTCAGGTAGTCGGTCACCGCATTGACGCGCTCTTCGGCGATCTGGGAAATATGCACCAGACCGTCCTTGCCCGGCAGGAAGTTCACGAATGCACCGAAGTCGACGATGCGCACCACGGTGCCCTCGTAGATGGCGCCGATCTCGGCTTCTGCGGTGATCTCCTCGATGCGGGTAACCGCCGCTTCCAGGCTCTCGCCATCCTCGCCGAACACCTTGACGGTGCCGTCGTCCTCGATATCGATGGACGCACCGGTTTCCTCGGTGATTGAACGGATGGTCGCGCCGCCCTTGCCGATCACGTCGCGGATCTTGTCCGGATGGATCTTCAGGGTGGCGTAGCGCGGCGCCTTTTCATTGACGGTCTCGCGGGATTTGCCGATCACCTTGTTCATTTCCGCCAGGATATGCAGACGCGCCTGCAGGGCCTGCTCCAGAGCGGTTTCCATGATCTCTTCGGTGATGCCCTCGATCTTGATGTCCATCTGCAGCGCGGTCACGCCGGAGGCGGTACCGGCCACCTTGAAGTCCATGTCGCCGAGGTGGTCCTCGTCACCGAGGATATCGGTCAGGACCGCGTAGCCGTCCTCTTCCTTCACCAGGCCCATGGCGATACCGGCCACCGGCGCCTTCAGCGGCACACCGGCATCCATCAGCGCCAGGCTGGAGCCACAGACGGAGGCCATGGAGCTGGAACCGTTGGATTCGGTGATCTCGGAAACCACGCGAATGGTGTAGGGGAAGCTGTCCGGATCCGGCAGTACCGCGGCGATACCGCGACGGGCCAGACGGCCGTGACCGATTTCACGGCGGCCGGTGGCACCCACACGACCCGCCTCACCCACAGAATAGGGCGGGAAGTTGTAGTGCAGCATGAAGTAGTCTTTGCGCTCACCTTCCAGGGCATCGATGATCGCCGCATCGCGGGTTGCGCCCAGGGTGGCAACCACCAGCGCCTGAGTTTCGCCGCGGGTAAACAGCGCAGAGCCGTGGGTTCGCGGCAATACGCCGACTTCGACACTGATCGGGCGCACGGTCTTGGTGTCGCGACCGTCGATACGGGCCTCGCCGCGCACCACCGCGCCGCGCACGATTTTCTTCTCCAGCTTGCCGAAGTAAGCCTTCACCAGGTCTTCGGAAACTTCCTCACTGGCCAGAGCTTCCACCGCGGCGCTGCGCAGTTCGCCCAGGCGGGTAACGCGCTGTTGCTTGTTGGTGATCTTGTAGGCCTCTTTTACCTGCTCACCGAACTGGTTCTCGAGGGCGCCTTTCAGCTCTTCGTTCACTTGCGCCGGCTGCCAGTCCCAAGTGGGCTTGCCGGCTTCGGCTTTCAGCTCTTCACAGACCTTGACCACGGCCTGCATTTCCTGGTGGGCGAACAGCACCGCACCCAGCATGATGTCTTCCGGCAGCTCGGCCGCTTCGGATTCAACCATCAGCACTGCGTCTTTGGTGCCCGCGACCACCATGTCCAGTTCGGAGCCTTTGAGCGCGGCGTAGCCCGGGTTCAGCAGGTAGCCATCCTGTGGCGTATAGCCCACGCGCGCGGCGCCGATGGGGCCGCCAAACGGGATACCGGACACAGACAAGGCTGCGGAGGTGCCGATCATCGCGGCGATATCCGGATCCATGTCTTTCTCGGCGGACAGCACGGTGATCATCACCTGCACTTCATTCATGAAGCCGTTCGGGAACAGCGGGCGGATCGGCCGGTCAATCAGACGGGAGGTCAGTGTCTCTTTCTCGGACGGACGGCCTTCGCGTTTGAAAAAGCCTCCGGGAATCTTACCGGCCGCATAGGCCTTTTCCTGGTAGTGTACGGACAGCGGGAAGAAGTCCTGGCCGGCTTTCACGTCTTTGGCGCCGACAACGGTACACAGAACGACGGTTTCACCCATGGTAACCAGGGCTGCACCGGTGGCCTGACGCGCTACGCGGCCAGTCTCGATGGTGACCTGGTGTTGTCCGTACTGGAAAGTTTTGCTTACTGGATTCACTAGTTTTTTTCCTATTTCCTTACGGTTACTGGCCCATTCCAGCAACCCCTGCAGTTTTTGCCTTGCGGCGCCCCTGGGAACGCCGAGCTCCAGCTCGGCAATACAGTTACAGGGCAAACCTCCAAAGCAAAAATATTAGCGGGCCTGCGGCCCGCATGCCGAGCTGGAACTCGGCGCTCCCGGGAATTCACCCCCCGGGAGGTAAAAAGAAGAATGCCCGCCAGTGGCGGGCATTCCAGGGTCTTAGCGACGCAGGCCGAGCTTGGCGATCAGCTGTGCGTAGCGGTTCAGATCCTTGCGCTTCAGGTAGTCCAGCAGCTTGCGGCGCTGGTTTACCATGCGGATCAGGCCACGGCGGGAGTGGTGATCCTGCTTGTGCGCAGAGAAGTGACCCTGCAGTTTGTTGATGTTGGCGGTCAGCAGGGCAACCTGGACTTCCGGGGAACCGGTATCGCCTTCGGATTGGCCGTGCTCTTTCAGGATGGCTGCTTTTTCAGTTGCAGTCAGTGCCATAACGAATTACCTCGTCGTAATATGCTTTGAAGATTCGGCTGGCCCGTGCATATTTACAGACCAGCTAACGGTTTACGGCGCTTGCGCCGTTTTTTCTGTAGGAGCGGCGGGGCGGCCATCCGCAGGTGGCCGCGAATTGCGGGCCTGCGGCCCGTTGCCGAGCTGGAGCTCGGCGTTCCCAGGAGGCCTCCTACAGGTTGCTTACCAGACGCCGCGGGGCGACCCGCCCGTCATCGGTAATCTCTCCTACGCCCAGAAAATCGCCACTTTCCAGGAAGAGGCGCACCATATCACCTTCTTCCCCTATACGGTAGACCTGCAGATCCATTACCGGCTGCCCCTGACGCACATAGTAACCGGAGTCATCCGGCAGTATCAGTTTGGGCAGCGAGGCGGCGGGAGAATCCACCGGCAGCAGGTGGTGATCGAGCAGTTCCGCCCGATCCTCGCCGCGCTCAGCGGCCAGCTCTTCCAGCGTGATGGCGTCCGTCTCCTCGAAGGGCCCGGCGGCGCTGCGGTGCAGCTGCTCCACATAGGCGCCCACGCCCAGGGCCTGCCCCAGGTCCTCCGCCAGGCTGCGGATATAGGTGCCCTTTGAACAGTGCACCTCCACTTCGACGCGCGGCTGTTTATCCGGCGTGAGGGCGCCCGGCGTGAAGCTCAGCAGCTCGAATTCGAAGATCTCGACTTCGCGCGCCTCGCGCTCCACTTCCACGCCCTGGCGCGCCAGCTTGTACAGCGGCTGGCCCTTGTGCTTGAGCGCCGAGTACATGGACGGCACCTGCTTGATGCGACCGCGGAACTGCTCCATGGCCTTTAGCACCGCCTTCTCGGTCAGGCCGGAGGCGTCGCGGGTCTCAAGCACGTCGCCGTCGGCGTCACCGCTGGCGGTAGTCATGCCGAAGCAGAAGGTGCTGCGGTAGCGCTTGTCCGCATCCAGCAAGTACTGGGAAAACTTGGTCGCCTCGCCGAAACAGATCGGCAGCACGCCGGTGGCGAGCGGATCCAGCGCACCGGTGTGGCCGGCGCGGTTGGCGAAAAACAGGCGTTTGGCTTTCTGCAGGGCGTCGTTGGCGGTGATGCCGGCGGGCTTGTTCAGCAACAGCACACCGTGAACCGGCCGGCCCCATTTAGGTCTGCGGCCCATGAATCACTGACTCCCACCGTCCTTGGTGGTCGCCCTACGGGCGCCGTCGGCGTCCAAATCCGCGCCTGCGGATTTGTCTTCGCCTGCATCGCTGCTGTCGTCGGCATGGTGCTCGCGATCCGCTTTCACCGCCTTGTCGATCAGCGCGGACAGTTCCTGACCGCGCACGGATGTCTCGTCGTAGCGGAACTGCAGACGCGGAATCGTGCGTATTTGAATGGCGCGCGCCAGCTGCGTGCGCAGGAAACCGGCGGCCTTGTTCAGCACCTCCATGGAGGTGTTGATCACAGCGCGGTCGTCCTCGCCGACGAAGGTGACATACACCTTGGCCACAGTCAGGTCGCGGCTCACCTCCACATCGTTGACATTGACCATGCCCAGACGCGGGTCGCGCACTTCCTTTTGGATCAGTTGCGCCAGCTCGCGGCGCATGGCGTCGGCGACGCGGTCGGCGCGATAGAATTCTCTTGCCATTGGTTACCTATGGGACTGGCTTCGCTACTCATCAATCCGGCGCCATTCCGGCGCAGAGCCTGTGCTGGGCTTGAGCCGGTACCGGAATCCAGCAGTCCCCGGCGGGGAAACTGGACCCCGGCCTGCGCCGGGGTGACGAGCTGGTTAATTTCGCCGCGAACTTACAGTTCGCGGGCAACCTTAACGATATCGTAGACCTCGATCTGGTCGCCGGGCTTGACGTCGTTGTAGTCCTTAACGCCAATACCACACTCCATGCCGTTGCGCACTTCCTGCACGTCGTCCTTGAAGCGGCGCAGAGACTCCAGTTCGCCCTGGTAGATCACCACGTTGTCGCGCAGTACGCGTATCGGCTTGTTGCGGTACACGGTGCCCTCGGTGACCATACAGCCGGCGATGGCGCCAAACTTGGGCGAGCGGAATACATCGCGCACTTCGGCGATACCAACGATATCCTCGCGCACTTCCGGTTCCAGCATGCCCGACAGGGCCTGCTTCACTTCGTCCAGCAGGTTATAGATCACGCTGTAGTAGCGGATCTCCACCCCTTCCTGTTCCGCCAGCTTGCGCGCGGCGACGTCGGCACGGGTGTTGAAGCCGATCACGATGGCGCCGGAGGTCAGGGCCAGGTTGATGTCGTTCTCGGCGATACCGCCCACACCACTGGACACCACGTTCACGGACACTTCCTCGTTGCCGATATCGGCCAGTGCACCCAGGATAGCCTCCAGGGAGCCGCGCACGTCGGCCTTGATGACCACCGGCAGCACTTTCCGCTCACCGGCTTCCATATCCGCAAACATGTTTTCCAGCTTGGCAGCCTGCTGGCGCTGCTGGCGCTCGATGCGCTCTTTGTCGGCGCGCTGCTCGGCCACTTCGCGGGCCTTGCGCTCGTCTGCGACGACCATGAACTCGTCACCGGCGTTGGGTGTGGTATCCAGACCCAGCAGTTCCACCGGTGTGGACGGGCCGGCCTCTTTGACCTGCTGACCCAGTTCGTTGGTCATGGCGCGCACGCGGCCGTAACTCTGACCGGCCAGTACGATATCGCCGCGATTCAGCTCGCCGTTCTGCACCAGCAGTGTGGCGACCACGCCGCGGCCTTTCTCCAGACGGGATTCGATCACCACGCCGGTGGCCGGCACGCCGACTTTGGCCTTCAGTTCGAGCATTTCCGCCTGCAGGGAAACCGCCTCCAGCAATTCGTCGATACCCTGACCGGTGTGCGCGGACACATTGATGAACTGCGTGTCGCCACCCCAATCTTCCGGAATCACGTCCTTCGCTGCCAGCTCGTTCTTGACCCGGTCCGGATCGGCCGCTTCCTTGTCGCACTTGTTGATGGCGACAACCAGCGGCACGCCGGCAGCGCGGGCGTGATTGATGGCCTCTTCGGTCTGCGGCATGACGCCGTCGTCCGCGGCCACCACAAGAATCACCACGTCGGTGGCCTGGGCGCCGCGCGCGCGCATGGCGGTAAAGGCGGCGTGCCCCGGAGTATCCAGGAAGGCGACCTCACCCTGGCTGGTCTTCACCCGGTAGGCACCGATATGCTGGGTGATGCCGCCGGCTTCGCCAGAGGCAACCTTGGTCTTGCGGATATAGTCCAGCAGCGAGGTCTTGCCGTGGTCGACATGGCCCATCACTGTGACCACCGGCGCGCGGGAAACTTCTTCGCCCTCGACTGCCTGGGCTTCGGCCACCAGGCTCTCTTCCAGTTCGCTCTCGGAGCGGAAGACCGCCTTGTGCCCCATTTCCTCAATGATCAACACAGCAGTGTCGCGGTCCAGGCTCTGATTGATGGTGGCCATCTCGCCCATTTTCATCAGGCGCTTGATCAGCTCACCGGCCTTGATGTTCATCTGTTTGGCCAGTTCGCCAACGGTGATGGTTTCACCCAACTGTACTTCGTACACCTGCTTTCCTGTCGGCCTCTTGAAGCCGTGGGTTGGTTTGATTTTCAGCGTCGGACGGGACAGCGAGCGGGTGCTGCGCTTCTCCGCTTCGTCGTCTTCGAACGCTTCCAGCGCCTGCTCATACAGCGTAGTCCTGCTGGTTTTCTTCGGGCCGGACTTGGCGCCGCGACGACCGCGGCGTTTGCGCGGCTCGTCCTCGTCGCGCTCCACTTCCACTGTTGTTGTTTCCAGCTTGCGGCGCAGCGCCGGCTTGACCGCTTCGGCCTTGGCCTTTTCTTTCCGCTCCTCTTCCGCGCGCTGGCGATCAGCCTCCAGACGGGCCTTCTTCTCTTCCAGCTCGCGCTCTTCCTGCTCGGTCTGCTGCTTGCGTCGCTCCATGGCGGCGATGCGCATCGCCTCTATGTCGTCCACATAGCTGGTGCGAACCGGGGCCGCTGTTTTTTCTGCCGGCGCCTCGGGCTCGGCGGCAGCTTCCGCTGCGGCGGGTTTCTCAACGGCAGCTTCGACTGCGGCCGCCTCGCGCGCAGCCCGGGCCTCGGCTTCGGCGCGGGCGCGCTCGGCCTCGGCCTGTTCGGCGCGGGCCTGCTCCAGCGCGGCCTGCTCGGCCAGAGCCTTGTCCAGCTCCGCCTTGGCCGCCACCTCTCTGGTCTCCTCCGCCTCAAGCTCTGCCTGTGGGCGCTTCACATAGGTACGCTTCTTGCGCACCTCCACGTTCACGGTCTTGCGGCCGGTGCCAGAACCGGTCTTCAGCGTGGTGGTGGTCTTGCGCTTCAGGGTGATTTTGCGCGGTGCAGATTCCTGCTCCCCGTGACTGCTTTTCAGGAAGTTGAGCAGGACCTGTTTTTCCTCGTCCGACACCACCGCATCCGCAGTTGTGTGGGGCAAACCCGCTTCCTTCATCTGCTTGAGCAGACGATCCTCGGTGGCACCAACCGATTTGGCGAGTTCGCTAACTGTTACTTCGGCCATTCTCTCTCCTAAAGTCACTTGGTCGGAGGGGTTTCATAATTGTGTTTTGCGCTTCTTTCTGTATTGCGCGAATACTTATGCTTCTTCGCCGCTGTCGTCGGCAAACCAGGGCTCGCGCGCCTTCATAATCAGCGCGGCGGCGCGTTCCTGGTCGAGACCTTCGATATCGAGCAGATCGTCCACCGCCTGCTCCGCCAGGTCTTCCATGGTGGCAATGCCGCGACTGGCCAGCAAGTAGGCCAGATGACGGTCCATGCCATCCATATTCAACAGATCTTCCTGCGGCTCGGAGGCATCCAGCTGTTCTTCCGAGGCCAGTGCCTGGGTCAGCAGGGCGTCTTTGGCGCGGGCGCGCAGCTCCTCGGCAATCTCCTCGTCGAAGCCCTCGATGGAGAGCATCTCTTCGATGGGGACATAGGCCACTTCTTCCAGGGTGGTGAAGCCCTCGTCCACCAGCACCGAGGCGACGTCTTCGTCGATATCCAGGCGCTCCATGAAAGTCTCCATGATGCCGCTGGATTCAGCCTCCTGCTTGTTCTGCCAATCATCAACGCTCATCACGTTGATCTGCCACTGGGTCAGCTCGGACGCCAGGCGGACGTTCTGGCCGCTGCGGCCGATGGCCATGGCCAGGTTCTCCTCGGCCACCGCCACGTCCATGGAACCGGCATCCTCGTCTACCACGATGGATTCGATATCCGCCGGCGCCATGGCATTGATGACAAACTGGGCCGGATTGTCGTCCCACAGCACGATATCCACGCGCTCGCCAGACAGTTCGTTGGAAACCGCCTGCACGCGCGCACCGCGCATGCCGACACAGGCGCCGACCGGATCGATGCGGCCATCGTTGGTGGTCACGGCGATCTTGGCGCGCAGGCCCGGATCGCGAGCGGCACCCCTGATCTCGATGACCTGCTCGGCGATTTCCGGCACCTCGATGCGGAACAGCTCGATGATCATTTCCGGGCAGGAGCGGCTCAGCATCAGCTGCGGGCCGCGCGCCTCCGGCTGGATTTCCTTCAGGATGGCGCGCACGCGGTCGCCGAGGCGGAAAATCTCACGACCCACCAACTGGTCGCGGGGCAGGCGCGCTTCGGCATTGCCGCCCAGGTCCACGGCGATAAAGTCGCGGGTCACCTTCTTCACGGAGCCGCTGACCAGGTCGCCGACGCGGTCGCGGTACTCGTCAACCACCTTGGCGCGCTCGGCCTCGCGCACCTTCTGCACGATGACCTGCTTCGCAGTCTGCGCGGCGATACGGCCGAACTCGACGTTCTCCACCTGTTCGCGGTAGACGTCACCGGACTTCAGCTCGGGATCTTTTTCGTGCGCCTCTTCCAGCGTGAACTGGGTACCCAGTTCCGCCAGGGTATCGTCATCCACAACTTCCCAGCTGCGGAAGGTGTCGTAGTCACCGGTCTTGCGGTTGATGATGACTTCGATGGTGGAATCCTCGTCATAGCGCTTCTTGGTGGCAGTTGCCAGTGCCGCCTCGATGGCCTGGAAGATAATTTCCTGGTCAACGCCCTTCTCGTTGGATACCGCCTCGGCTACCAGCAAGATCTCTTTGTTCATGCAGCTGTGCCTCTAAATCGCCTGACTTCAGGCTCTCAATACAAGTTACTTGGTAAATTGGGGAATTACGTTTGCCTTCTCGATGCTGTCGATCGGCAACAGGTATTCGTTTTCGCTGTCTACGCGCAGCACCACTTCATCGCCCTCGACACCGGCCAGCAGCCCGCGCCACTTGCGCTGGCCATCCAGCGGCATGCGCAGGCGCACCTCGATCTGGGCGCCGACGAAGCGCTGGTACTGGTCCAGCTTGTACAGAGGGCGATCCATCCCCGGCGAGGAAACCTCCAGGGTGTAATTGCTACTGATGGGGTCTTCCACATCCAGCACGGCACTCGCCTGGCGACTGACTTTCTCGCAGTCTTCCACCGTAATGCCGTCTTCGGAGTCGATGTAGATGCGCAGCAGCGCGTTGCGACCGTGGGTCTGGTATTCGACACCCCACAGCTCACAGCCCAGCGATGCCACTACCGGTGCCAGAAGCTCTTCCAGCAGTTCGCGTTTGCTCGCCATTTACGTCACCACACTAGTCGGCGGGATGGCCGCTCTGCACAGGCCACATGCCGCCCCGAAGGGAGAGAGGCGCAAGGAATGCACCCCGTAAAACAAAAAATGGGCCCGCGGCCCACTTCGAAATGTACCTGCACATTTCCTGCAGATACGAAAAAGCCCCTGACGGGGCTTTGACCGCACATCCGCACAGCCAGTATGCGCGGACGCAAAATTTGGTAGCGGGGGCAGGATTTGAACCTACGACCTTCGGGTTATGAGCCCGACGAGCTACCAGGCTGCTCCACCCCGCATCAACTCTGAGAAACGAAGCCTGGTTGTCTTCGCTTCCCTGCGGCGGGTTTCCCCAACCGCTCAAGAGGCTGCGCATTCTAGGGGCGCTGCCCCGGTGAGTCAAGCCACATTTGGCATTTATTTTCACCTCGGCCAAAGACAGCCCCGGTCCCGCCAAAACACTCGGCCCGCGAATGCCCAGAGGCGTCTCGCTGAACATTATAGATAGCGTGAAGAAAAACTCACCGAAATAAATTGTCGCCCCCGCCACCAAAATACAGCGAATGCAATTGATACAAATTCTCATTTCAATTAGTATCGCCGCCCGTTCGAGCCGATCTGCCTCGAGCCCCCAAAGGGTTCCCGCCCTGCCCGCAATCACAGTTTCAGGAGTTCCAGCATGCGCTGCACAAAAACCACTCTGGCGCTGGCCGTTTCGCTCGCCGCCAGTACCGCTCTGGCGAACGACCGGCAGATTGAAGAGGAAATAGTCGTCACCGCCAGTCGCACAGAGAAGCCGCTCTCCAGCATTCCCAACACTGTGACCCTGATCGACGAGGCAGAGCTCGCCCAGCAGATGGCCGCCACCAGCGATCTGTCCACCATCCTCGGCAACCTGATCCCGAGTTTCTCTCCCAGCCGCCAGAAGATGACCAGCTCCGGCGAGAGCCTGCGCGGCCGCAAACCGCTGTACCTGATCGACGGTATCCCGCAGTCCAACCCGCTGCGCGACGGCGGCCGCGACGGCCACACCATCGACCCGCTGATGCTGGAGCGCGTGGAAGTGATCCACGGCGCCAACGCCATTCACGGCATGGGCGCGTCCGGCGGCATCATCAACCTGGTGACCCGCACCCCCAGCGACGAATTCCGGCAGAGCGTGCGTGTCGAGTCGGCACTGCAGCCCGACGAGCCGGGCGACACCCTGGGTTACAACGGCAGCTACAGCATTTCTGGCAAATTGGATGCGGTGGATGTGCTCGCCAGTGTCAGCTACCGCAGCAGCGGTATCAGCTACGACGCCAACGGGGAAATTGTCGGCTTCGACAACACCCAGGGCGACACCATGGACAGCGATTCCATCAACGCCTTCGTCAAGACCGGCTACAGCTGGGACGACCAGCGCGTACAGTTGACCGTCAACCACTACCTGATCGAGGGCAACAACAACTGGCTGAGTGTCGACGGCGATATCGACGCGGGCATTCCCACCACCGCCATCGAAGCGGAGGTACCGGGCAAGTCCCCCTCCAATGAAGTGACCACCATCAACCTGCAGTACACCAATGAGGAGATCCTCGGTCAGAAGCTGCGCGCGCAGGTGTTTTCCCAGGATTTCGCCGGCACCTATGGCGGTACGCCGAGTGGTACCTTCCAGGATCCGGCCTACGGTGACGAGGTGTTCGACCAGTCACAGAACAATTCGGAAAAGCGCGGCCTGAAACTGACCCTGATCAAGGACCGGATCGCCGACGCGCCGCTGAGCCTCGCCTACGGTGTGGACCTGCTGCAGGATGAAACCTGGCAGCAGCTGATTCTCACCAACCGCGCATGGGTACCCCCAACCCAGTACAAGAACATCGCGCCCTACGCGCAGGCCGAGTTTAGCGGGATCGACCGCCTGACCCTCACCGCCGGCGTGCGCCATGAAATCTCCGAACTGAAAGTGGACGATTTCACCACCCTCTACTCCTATAACGGCGGCCAGTTCGTCAAAGGCGGCAACCCGGAGTTCAGTGAAACGCTCGGCAATATCGGCGCCACCTTTGCGATCAGTGGCGCCTGGCGGGTCTATGCCAACTACTCCGAAGGCTTCTCGATGCCCGACGTGGGCCGGGTACTGCGCGGCATCAACCAGCCGGACCAGGATGTGGAAAGCTTCCTCGACCTGCAGCCGATCCTGACCGAGAACCGGGAGCTGGGCCTGGATTTCAGCGCGGACAAATTTGCCGCGCAACTGGCCTACTACACCTCCGACTCCGAATTCGGCCAGCGCCTGGCACTGGGCAGCGACGGCATCTACAGCGTGAGCCGCGAACAGACCGAAATCGATGGGATCGAACTGCGCGGTCAGTGGTTTGCGACCAGCACCGACACGCTGGAAGCGCGCTACGCGTACACCGAAGGCCGCTATGACTCCAACGATGACGGCAGGGTGGATACCGACCTGGACGGCCGCAATATCGCGCCGAACCGCGTCAACCTGAGCTGGGCCCGCAACTGGACCGATACCTTCAGCACCCGTCTGCAGGCCAACTGGCTGCAGGACCGCGACTTCGAGAACAGTGCCGGCGAAGTGACTAAAGAGTTCGATGGCTACACCATCATCGACGCCAGCGCGCAGCTGCAGGCCCTCGGCGGCGAATTTGCACTGGGCATCCAGAACCTGACCGATGAAGACTACTTCACTTACTACTCCCAGACCGCGGGCAACGATATCCGCAACTTCAAGGGGCTGGGCCGCAACGTGAACCTGTCCTACTCGAAGGTTTTCTGATCCGTGCGAAGCAGTCTTTTCATCCTGCACAAGTACGCGGGCCTTACGCTGGGCCTGCTGCTTGCGCTGATCGGCATCACCGGCAGCCTGCTGGTGTTCGACCACGCGCTGGATGAGAAGCTCGCACCGGAAACCGTCACCTTCAAACCTTCCGCACGCCCAGCCACATACACGGAAATCTTTGCCGCGGCGCAGGCAGCGGTTCCGGGACAGCCGGAACCCACCCGTCTGATGACACCGCGCCAGCCCGGCAGTCCATTTGTCGTGCGCTTCCCCAAACCCGAGGGTGCCCCCGGCCCGATTGAAGTCAGCGTTTCCCCGACCGATGCGGAAGTGCTGGCAGTGCGCGGCTGGGGCACAGCCGACTACACCATGACCTGGATCTACCGCCTGCACTACACCCTGCTGGCGGGAAACACCGGCAAAACCCTGGTGGGCTTTATGGGCCTGCTGCTGATGCTGTTCTGCATTACCGGAGCCTTGCTCTGGTGGCCGAAAAGAAGCAGAAGCGGCAGAAGGCGCTGGCGGCGCGCCTTGACGATTTCCCGCAGCGGCAACCGCTTTCGATTTTATTTTGACGTGCACAGGGTATTCGGGATTTATTGTTTGCCGCTGCTGCTGCTGAGCAGTTTTTCCGGCGTCACCCTGGTATTCCCCCAGCAAGTGCGCGCAGTCGTGGACACCTTCTTTGCCACCGAGCCACTGGCGCCCCTGCCGGGCTCGCTCGCCGACCAGGGGCAGAGAATCTCTCCCGATCAGGCGGTGGCCATAGCGCGGACGGCGTTCCCCGGAGGCGAGCTGAAACGTATCTATCTGCCCGCGGACAACACCGACAGCTACGGCATCACCTTTCGCGCTGCAGGCGAGGCCTGGACCAACTACGGCGCCAGCTTTGTACGCCTGGATCAGTATTCCGGGGAAATCCTCCTCACGCAAAACGTCACCGAACTTCCGCTTGGCAACAAAATCCTGCGCTGGCAGTTTCCCCTGCACAACGGTGACGCGCTGGGTGTCGTCGGACGCTGGTTAGTACTGATCGCGGGGCTGATACCGGCGCTGCTGCTCGCTACCGGCAGCTACCTGTGGTGGAAGAAACGGCAGCTGGCAAAGAAAGCGCGGCGCGCAGAGCCTGCCGGCGCGGCCGCAGTACCTTCGTGCTGAGGTCCAATACTGCGCCTACCCGAACCACTGTCGACGGCCCCCAAAGCACCCCTCTCCTTCCAGCCGCCGCCCGATCTCGTTGATGCCTCCGCAAAGAATCACGCCGGATTACTGATCTGGATCAAGACCGCGCGCGCAACTAGCATTAGCATCAATAAAAACCGGCGCATAAAGGGATAAACCCGTGAAAAAAATTCTCGTGATTCTCGATAAACCCAAGCATGAACAAATTGCCCTGCAGCGCGCGGTGGAGCTGGCCGGGGCCACGGGCGCGCAGCTGCACCTGGTAAGTTTTGCCTACGAGTCACAGGTGAACCTGCCCGGTGTGCACGACACCCCGGAAGACCTGGTGAAGACGATGGTCAGCGGGCGCGAGCGCTGGCTGATGGAACTCGGCGCCCAGCACCCGCTGCCCGCGGACACGGTAACCGAGGCCGTATGGCACTACAGTATCGCCAACTGGACGCTCGAGAAGCTGGCACAGGACTCGTTCGATCTGGTCATCAAAACCGCGCAAAAGCAGTTTGGCCGCGGCGGTTTCGGTTCCATCGACTGGCAGCTGATCGAGCGTTCACCGGTGCCACTCTGGCTCGCGGTCGCCACGCCATGGGTAAAGCGCGAGCGCCTCGTGGCGGCACTGGATCCTTCCGTGGACAGCCCGTTGCACAAGGAACTCAACCTGCGGGTGCTGACCGCCGGCGATCGGCTGGCGCAGCTGCTGGGCGCTAAACTGGAAGCGGTCGCCTGCCTGCCCGGCCCCGGCGTTTTCGAGGAGCTGGGGCTGACACCCAGGCAGGACACCGCCGCAGAACAGCAGCGCGCCCTGCGCGCGTACCTGGAGGTGGTGATCCGTGACAGTGGCGCCAACTGCCGTGAGTTGCACCAGGTTTCCGGCAAGCCGGCGCGCGAGGTCAATCGCGTTGTCGACCGCAACAAGGCGCGCCTGATGCTGGTCGGGCGCGGTGTGCGCAAGGGCGCCGCCGGTTTGCTGCTGGGCAATACCGCGGAGCGGATCCTCGCCAAATCCAACACCGATGTGCTGATCGTGCCCTGAGCCGCCGGACCGCCGATCTTCCGGCGGCTATGGCCCTTTGCCGGACCGCCCGCCCCACGGGCGGCGGTCCGCAGGCATCTTACAGTTTGCCGATCACATTCAGGAACACACCCTGGCTGTCGTAATCCAGCTGCGTCAGGTCATCCGAGAAATCGGTGAAGTTGTACCCCACCCCCACCTTCAGGTGCTTGCCCATATGCCGGTAGAGGCCAATCAGGGCGCCGCTTCTGCGGTCCTGGGCATCCGGCAGGTCGAGCATGCGGCCCTCGATCAGCAGGTCCCAGCGGTTGACGAAGTGCCAGTCGGCGCGCAGTACGTACAGGCTGGCGCGGCTGTCGAAAAATTCCGGGTCCTGGCGATCCAGGCTCAGCTGGCCGAGGCGGTAGGCGTACTTGGCCCCGAGGGTCCAGCGGCGGCTGATGTCATAGCTGGTGTCGACGGAGAAGATGTGGCTCTTCTGGATAAATTCCGCCGAGGTATTCTGTACCGTCACCTGGTCCCGGGTCGGCACATTGTAGAAGTAGGTGTACTTCAACAGCGTGTTCAGGCGATCGCTGTGCACCGGGCGGTAGGCGTAGCCCATCACCGCCTCGGTGAACTTGCCGTCGTAGAACTCGCCCTGGGAGCTCTGGCTGTCGGAGTAATTCAATTTCCCGACTAAGCGCCAGTCCGGATTCATCTGGTAGCTGAGGGTGTTTTTCAGCAGCCAGGTGTTGCGCTCGGACTCGGTCACCGTGTCCTCATCCACCGGTGTCTCCATCGCATCGGTGCGGTATTCCACCGCGGATGCGAGGCGGATGTCGCCATCGCTGAAGCCCATGTTGAAGCCTACCGCGCGGCGATCCGTCTGTGCGCCGGTGCGCGGATCCTCCAAAGTGCCCGCCTCGACGCTGGTGCCGTAACTCCAGCTGTCGTTTGGCGCCAGGTCCATGCCCAGCGCGTGGGTCAGGCCGGTGGAGACGTCGCCGTGGCTGTACTGCTCCTCGCCGTAGATGCTGAGACTGTCGGAGTAGCGGCTGCGGAAGCCACTGCTCATATTGCCCTTGCGTGCGCGCAATCCCGTATCGGTGCGCTCGTTGTCGAGGGTGTAGTTCAGGTAGAGGTTGGTTCTGTCGGTGACCAGATAATCGGTGCCCAGCCGCGCGGCGGTGCCGGTATCGCCGCCGGACAGTTCGCTGTCCAGGGTCAGCCGTTCACTGACCCGGTAGGCGCCGCCGAAACCGGCGCGGTTGTTTTCCTCGCGGGTGCCGGTGACCTCCACGGTGCCCTGCACGAAGCCGAAGGCACTCCAGTTTTCACCGGAGTCGTAGGCGGCCTCGAGCGCCATATCGGTTCTATCGCCCTGGGTCTGGGTCGCCGGCACCACCGGCGAGAAATCCTCGCGGCTGTCGGCGCGGGCACCGGTGGAGAGGCGCCAGTTGTCGTTGAGGCGGTAACCCACCATCAGGTCCAGGGCGCTGGTCTGCAGGCCGTACTCCTGCTCCTTGCTGTCCGCCTTCAGGCCGACGTCGAAGCGCTCGCCGACCGGTACATTGACGCTGGCGCCGGACTGGGTGGTTTCACCGGTGACAAACTGGCCCGGCGCGGAGAAGCCGGCCTCGCGCTGCTGGTGGTAGAAGGTACCGGAACCGCGCGCGCCTTCGACAAAATCGCCGAGCTGCAGGCTGCCTTCAATTTTTGCAGCGCCCGCCACGGCGTCCGGATCCAGCGGCTGTTGCTGCTGGTTAAAGGTGAAGCCGCCGTCGTAGGAATTGACGCTGTCCAGGTTGCCGCCCTGACTGTCCGCCACTTCAATTTTGAGCCAGCTGCCGGCGCTCTTGCGCAGGGTCAGGTCGACGCCCTGCAGGGACGTCTCGTTGTCCTCCTCGTCCTGCTGTGTGCCGCTGATACCGAGTTTGACGTAGTCGCCGAGCCAGTAATGGGCGCGGCCGCCGACGGCGAGCGTGTCCATCTCCTCGAAGCCCGGCGTGTACTCGTAACGCGCCACCAGGAACTGCGGATTGCCGTTGTAGGAGCCGTCCTGGATCAGCAGGTTGTCGTTGGCGAGTGCCGACAGGGGTTTGTTCAGCAACACGCGACCCTGGATGTAGTCGATATCGTAATCGATCACCGGGGTCAGGTTCTTCACCCCCAATACCAGGCCGGAATCCTTGTCCCGCACCTCGACGCGCAGGCGCTCGGAACCGCTCAGCAGATCCTGGTGGCGCAGGAAATACAGCGAGCCGCCGGTACCCCGGTATTCGTCGCGCCCGGCGATGGTGCCGGGCTCGGCACCGAAGGCGTCAACCTGGAAGCGCTTCTCGCCGAAGCTGGTCATGGCGTCACTCTCGAAATGACCATTGGCGCCGTAGAGGGCGCGGTCGATATGGGCCAGTTCGTTATCGGTGTAAGCCGCCTTGAAATTGCCCCACAGGCCGTAGTCGTCGTACTTGGACATTTTCACGTAGAACTTGCCGGACGTCGGAGCGTCCTCGACCACGGTGGAGTCGTCGCCGAAAGTCGGGTAGTAGAGATCGCTGTCCAGGCGGCGGAAGAGCGCGTCGGGGGATTTTTCCAGGAAGTTGGAGAAGATCTCGTCTACCGGTCCCTCTTCGGTATCCGCGCTGGCGGACAGGCGCCAGCCGTCGCCGAAACCGCCGCTGGTGTAGAACGCCAGGCGGCCGTCGTAGCTGGCGGAATTGTCGTAATGGGTCTCGTCGCCGGTGACCAGCGCCGCCGGGCCGTTGGTCTTGTCGTAACCGATGGTCAGGTCGGCGATGCCGACGGTAAACCAGTCGTTGCCGGCAAACTGCAGGTCGCGCAGAAACAGCTCGCCGTTGCCCTCGGGGTCCAGCACCGCCACTTCCACCGTGTGCATGCCGCGGTCGAAGATCTGCTCGGCGACAAACTGGCCCTGTTCGTTCACCGGCACCGGGTTGCCGGCCAGCCACACGGTGTGATCCTGCGGAATCTGGCCGCCGTTCACCAGCACCGTATTGCCGTCCAGCGCTATGCCTCTGCGCGCCAGGCGGTTCTCGCCGTAACCCACCAACAGCTCGGTATCGGCATCGCCGGATTCGGTGGGCGCATCGACGCTGTCCGCCAGCCACAGGGACTGCGCACGCGTCTCGTCGTAGCGGCCCTTGTCGTCGTAGACGCGCAACAGATACTGCAGTTTCTTCAGCGGCGCCTGGAATTCGGCGAACTCCGCCTGCCACTCGCCCGCGCCGTTCTCATCCAGCGCAACCACGGCCAGCGGCGCGTCGCGCAGGGACTGCTCCTCCTCGAACAGACGCACTTCGGCGCGCTCAATGAATGACGGGTAGTTGCTGTAGCTCTTGAACTGCACACGACTGTCCGCAATGTCCGTGTCCGGATCGTCCGCGTAGCGGATGGTGCTCGGCCAGGCGGTGACGTTCAGGCGCGGCTGCATTTTCTTGTTGTCGAAGCGGAACTGGATATTGGCGCTGTCCAGGGCCACGTCGGTACAGCGCTGCAGGTCGGCGGAGTTCTTGTAGGGGTCGTACTCCGGGCTGCCGTCCACGGTGATGCGCATCAGGTTCAGCGCATAGGGGTTGTGGGCCAGCGCCTCGCGCTCGATACGCTCGATTTCCAGCCGGTCTTTGTCCGCGAGCACCGCCAGCTCGTCGTAGAGCACCTGCACTTCGACGCGGGCGCCGTCCAGCTGGATAAAACCGGTGGCCACCACATCGTCGGACTGCACGTAACCGCGGCCCTCGAACGCCACCTGCTCGTCGCCGAGCTGCAGTTCCCGCTGCGCCTGCTCCATGGCGCGACGTGCGCGCGCACTGGACAGGCCCACGTCGTCGCCGTAGACCATCGCCTCGCGGCGCTCCATGCGCTCGTTGTCGCTGTAGCCGATAAAGCTCAGACGCACATTGGCCTTGCCGGCAACTTCCGCCATGGCATTGCGCATCTGCATCAGCTGCGCCTGGGAGATCAGCGGATCACCGTTATCGAAGCGGATGGGCGGAATCGGGCCCGTCGGGGATTCGTGGGCGATGGTAATGGTTTCCGCACCGGCCGCTTCCGGACAGGCCTGCACGCCATCGCCGGCGGTTTCCAGCGGGTCGTCGTACCAGAATTCCACTTCCACGCGGCGGTTCAGCGCACGCCCCTTGGGCGTGTCGTTGGCGGCCAGCGGCTGGGTCGCGCCCTTGCCGCTGCTGGTCACCATATATTCCGGCAGCCCCAGTGTATCGCGCACCGCCAGTGCCACTCTTCTGGCCTCGGCGCGGGACAGCGCCATAAGGTCGCCGTACAGCTCGGCCGGCCCCTCCGGCAGCGGCAGCGCATCGGTGTGGCCGACGAAGTGAATCACCAGATTGTTCTTGTCGGCCAGATTCGCGCGCACCTCGCGGATGCGGCGCACGAAGGCCTCGGGCAGATCCACCTGCCCGGCTGCGAGCCGCAGCGGCGTGACCAGATTTTTCAGGCGTGCGCGCTGCTCGCCGCCGGCCGTATAGTGCAGACGGCAGACGGTTTCCTGGCGGCACACCTTGACCCGGTTCAGTGCCAGCGCCTCGGCGCGGGCGCGCTCCGCCATGGCTTCGGCATCCAGCGCGTCGTAGCTGACCTGCACCTGCACGCGGCGGTTCAGCTCGCGCCCGGCAGTGGTGATATTGTCCGCGACCGGCTCGGCATCGCCGCGCCCCTCGAACGAGACTATTTCCTCCGGCAGCTCCAGTGCCAGCTGGAAGAACTCCGCCACCTGCTGGGCGCGGGTGCGGGTGAACTCCTCTTTGTCGGCAAACTCTGCCAGCTGCTCCTCACTCAGCGGATCGCTGTCGGTGTGGCCGATAAATTTCAGCTTCAGGTTGGGCTTTTCGCCCAGCTCGGCGAGTTTCTCCTTCAGCGCGTCGATCGAACCCGTGTCGACTTCGTCGTCCACCGACCGGAACAGCAGCGGCTCGATAAAATCGTCCTCGACTACCGGCTCCGGCGGCTCGACAAAACTGGTCGCGTCCTGCACCCACTGGCGACGCGGCTGGCCGAGCAGCATCGTCTCGGTATTGTTGCCGATCGGCTTTTCTTCGTACTCGACTTCCGGCGCTTTGTTGGCTGAAGGCGCTTCAACTTCCGGCGACAGGCCGGGGATCTTCTGCCACACCTGCCACCAGGATGTGTCAGGTTGTGCGGATTCTTCAGCGTCCTTTGCATGGACTGGGAGCGCGAGCAGCAGGGCGAGCGCAGTTAAATGCGGAATGCGGAACGCGGAATGCGGAGTGAACCGCGCCACCATTCCAGCAGGAGCCTGCTTGCCCTCTACTCGATCGCGGTTCGCCTGCAAGCAGCTGTCAGCACAGGTAGATACCTCTTCTTTCATTCCGCATTCCGCATTCATCATTCCGCATTCACAAGAGGACATCACTCCAATCCTCCTTTGCTCGGAGGCGCGCCGCGCCGCCAGAAGACTTCTGTTTCAATGGTCAGTTCATAGTCGCCGTAGTTGCGCGCCCAGTCATCGGCAATCTGCGCCTTGATGGTCTGCAGGCGCTCTTCTACCAGGTCGGGATCCTCGTTTTCCGCCAGGTAAGCCAGGCGCAGTACCGACGGTGCTTCCTGCAGTTTTTCCAGCAGCAGTTCGGTGCGCGAGTGCCACTGCGGGCGCAGCTCGGTGGTCTGCGGCTCGAACACCGCCTCGGCCATATCCAGGCGCACGACGCGGTGCAGGCTGGTGCCGAAGTTGAACTTGAGCATCTTGCCTCGGGTCGCGCGCAGTACCCGCGGGTTTTCCGTGGTCAGACGGTAACCGCTCGGCAGGCTGCGGTCGTCGAGCTTCAGCACAAAATTCGAACCGCGATCCTGGTTCGGCACCACCGCGCAGGTGATATGGAAACGGCCGTGCGCATCGGTGGTGGCGTTGAGACCCGTTGCGGTAACCACGCGCGCACCGGGCACGCCGCCCTCACCGGCATCCTGATAACCGTTCATGTTCTTGTCGTCATACACCTTGCCGATCACATCGGTACAGTCGAAAGTCGGATCGGGCACCACGCGCACCGTCGCCGACGCCTCGCCGGAGGCAACCTGGCCGGACAGCTGGTTGAACATGCGCGCGCGGTTGACGTACTTGCCTTCGCCGACACCGGAGCCGACGACTAACAAGAGTTTCACCTCGCGGGTCTGGTCCGCTTCGACACGCAGGTCAGGCCACAGCAGCTGCAGCCCGTCCACTTGCGGCTCTATCGCCTCGCCGTCGAGGCGCGCGGAGCCGGCGACATATTTGAAACCGGCGGGGAAGAAATCCACCAGCTGCAGATCGGTCAGCGGCACCGGCAGCGTGTTGCCGAAGGTGATGGTGTAGGGCACCAGCTGCGAGCGGGTCACATTGAGCAGCGCCGCGGTCTTGGTGATCGACAGGGCGCCGTCCAGCTGCGGATCCAGCGCGATGTGGTTGTTGAACAGCTGGCTCTCACCCGGAATGCGGTTGTCATCCAGCGTCAGGCGCAGGTAGTAGTCGGTAGCCGTATCGCGCGCATCGATATCGAGGGCCGGCGGCAGTACCGACAGCTGCACTTCACAGTGCTCCGGCGTGCCCGGCACCATGTCCGCATTGCTGCCGAGACAGGCGCCGACATCAAAGCCCGCGGTCTCCAGATTGGTCTGCGGCGGAATGATGGCCGACTCGCCGGCGACATAGTTGTCGCCCGGCATCTGTACCCGAATCAGGTAATCCTGATTGGCCGGACAGGCGGCATCGGAGAAATTGATATCGAACTTGTAGTAACCGCCGGCCTGGGTGACCTGATTCTGTTGCTTCGGATCGTCGAAGCAGCGGTCGGGCAACGCCTGCTCGGTGCTGGCGCGCAGCATGGACACCGCGGCGCCGCTGATCGGCTGGCGCAGCACCGAATCGTAGATGACACCGTTTGGCGTGATCGGCAGGTTCAGGCTCTGCGGGTTGGCACCAGAACCGACATAGATCTCGCTGATGGTCTGCGGACCATTGGTAAAGTCGGAGCTGGTGTTGCCGAGCGACGCAGTGCTTTCCACTGCGTCGGGTGCGGTGTATTTCAACTCGTAGCTGGCACCGCCCATATAGTTGGGCACCAGGCCGTCGAACTGGAAGTAGCCGTTTTCGTCACTCTGCAGGGTTTCCAGCAGCGCGTTGTTGAAGTACAGCTCCACGGTCCAGTTCAGCAGCAGGCGCTCGTCGGCATCCAGCTGCGCGTTGAAGTTCGTATCGTGCCAGAGATAACCGCTCAGGTTGGCGATACCCGGGGTACCGCCCACGTCGATGGCCACGCTGGCCTGGTTGGTGGACGCGGGATCATTCCACTGCACTTCCGCGGTGTTCAGCACACGGTAGCCGACCTCCAGGTTGTCGGACAGCTTGGCCTGGAAGCGCAGCGTGGCGCTGTCATCCGGTTGCAGCTCGCCGTAAACCGCGGCGAAATCTGCCGTGATCACAGAGCCATTGACGCTGATGCCCCCGGCCTGGCCGTTCAGCAGCGCCGAGTCTGCGACGTAAGTGAGCACACCCTCACCGGCAACCAACAGATCGTCGGTAATGGTTACATGGGTGGCGGGTACCGCACTGATATTGGTAATCGTCACCAGATACTCGAGGGTGGCGCCGGCCTCGGCCGCTCCGCCGCCGACAACCGCCACTTCCTTGATGATCGACAGCTGCTGCGCATCGCCGACCACAATGTCTGTCGGCTGGGCGCCGTTGGACGGATTGCCGTCGGCGTCGGTCAGCGTGAACGGCAGTTCCACGCTGGCAACACTGCCCTGGTTGCTGATCACGGTACCCGTGGGTGTCCCGGCGTTGACCGTCACATCGAAAGTCACCGTCGCCGTCCGCGCGGAACTGATCACGCCCTCGTCCGCACCGGGCAGCGGCGGGGTCAGGTCGTCGGAGGAGATCGGCAGCCCGGCGTCGAGCCTGGACGTGCCGCCGCCGTTATCCGCCACCGCAATACCGTTTAGCGTCGTACTGCCGGCAACATAGGTGGTGCTCGCCGGCAGCTGGTCGGTCAGCGCCACGCGCGTCGCATCCACGCCGCCCATATTGGTAACGGCGATGGTGTAGCGCAGCACATCGCCCGGATCGACGATGCCCGGGGACAGATTGTCCACGGCGATTTCCACGGTCTTGTGCGCGATCAGCAGCGGCACGTCGCCGACGATGTCGATGGTCGGGTCGTTGGGCGCATCGGTGGCCGGATCGTCGGAGGGCACTTCATCGAAGGCACCACTGCCGGCACCGTTACCGTTCACGTAGCCCTGGTTGGAAATGATGGTGCCGTCGTTGACGTCGTTGATGGTCACATCGAAAGTAACGATTACCGGTTCGGCGCCGGCCGCCGTCGCACCGACAAAGCCTTGCGCTTCTTCAGGAGAGTTGATCGGCAGTCCGGCCGCCAGCGGCGAGCTGCCGTTCACATCGTCAACCGCGGTGCTATTCAGGGTGGTGGAGCCGGCTATGTAAGTGGTATTGGCGGGCACCTGGTCGCGCAGCAGCGCATCGACAATATTTTCATTGCCGGTGTTTTCCACGCGGATCGTGTAGCGCAGGGTGTCGCCGGCCATCAATAAGTCTGCATCGCCGGTGATATCCGCGGAGGCTTTTTCGACGACCAGTTGCGGTCTGGAGTAAACCAGCGTTTGCGTGGGATCCTCATCGCCCGCCACCTGCGGATCATCGGCACCATTGACATTGGGATCGTCGCTGACCACTAGCGACATACCCGGCGGCTGCAATTGTGCCTGATTCAATACCAGCGTGCCGCTGTCAATCACCGGTGCGAGGGTGACCTCAAACTCGATGACAAAATAGTCCGCGGCACCGCCCATGGCATCCAGACTCAAGTTGCCCACTTGCAAGTGTCCGCTGCCATTGGCCCCGCCACTGGTGTCCGTCGCGCTACTGTCGCTGCCGGCAGGCAGATTGACCAGGGCGAGTGATCCGGGCACAAAGAGGGGCGATGCGTTCAGGGCGTCCAGCTCGTCACTGACCTCGATATCGCTGACGTCCAGGTCGCTGAGATTCCGCACTGTGATGCTGTAGCGCAGGCGGTCTCCCGGGGAGGCGTCGCTGCCCGGGTCCTGGCCGGTGGTGACATTCACGACGGCTTTGTGGAACTCGAAAGCGGGCACCTGGGCGGTGATGGTGAAGCTGTCTTCGTGGTCGACGACCGCGGGCGTGCCGTCGCTCAGCGCGCGTGTATAGGCGCGGACCTGGTCGGAGCTACCCACCGCGAGGCTGTGCCACAGGGTTGCCCCGGCGATATTCGACAGACCCGCACCGTCCTCTGTGTCCGTATCCAGCCAGGCATCGTAGCCGATCACCAGGTGATGATCGGGCGGGATCACTGCGTTGGCGCTATTGGTAGCGACAGAGAAAGTACAGCCGGCCAGATCGAAGGTGACGGTGAAATCCGTACCCTCGCTCAGTACCTGCTGGACCGTACCGCCGCCGTCCACGATTTCCGCGCTGGTCAGTTGCGGCTGGGTTTCACACATGCCGCCCTGCGCGGTGTTCGGCAGCAGATCGGCAATGGTGATATCCCAGGCTTCGCCGGTACCGGTATTGTGAATATCCAGGGTAAAGTGGCCGGGCAGGCCGGACTGCACAGTGCCGCCGGCCGGTCCTTCCTTGTCCATCACCAGTTGTGGCTCGACTATGGTGAAGTCGACGGAGTTACCGCCGCCCGCAACGGGGCTGCCACCCTCCAGGTAGGTGTAATCGGCACTGTTGCCAATCACGGTACCGCTGCTCGCAGAGGGCACATCGGCGACGCGCGCAACGATTTCGATCACTGCGGAAGTGCCGGCAGTGACGACACCCAAATCAAATGTGAGCGTATTGGCACCGATTGCCGGCGTGATCGCGACACCGTCCAGGGTGGCGCTCTCGAACAATACACTGTCGCCGAGGCCGTCCAGAGTGTCGGTGACGACAACGCCGGCCAGAGAAGAACTGGTAACGGGGCTCGACGGTACAGTAATCCGGTAGCGGACTTCCTCACCGACGGAGGCGGTGCCGTCGGCGGGCGCAATCAGTTCCTTCAGCAGAGGCCCGGCACTGGCCGCCGTGGTCTGCATCTGGAAGGGCAACGGCAATAGAACCGGTGCGTAGCGCTGACCACTGCTGTCCGGCAGCGACCAGTATTCATTCACGGTAAAGGTATTGATCCAGGTTTCCGCACTGCCGACGTCGGCCAGGAAACCGATGTCATAATCGATATCCAGACACTGACCCGCGTCCAGAGGCGCGTTGAAAGTGAACACCATATTCTCGCCAGGCGCGGCGGGCGGCGTATAGGTGTAATCGCTGTCGGCCACCAGCGGCACGCCATCGATGGCCACCGTCAGATTGGCGATGGAACTCTGGTCCATCTGCGGTGCCAGGTCGTCGGTCAGGCTCAGGTTATAGGCCGGCGCATCGCCACTGTTACAGGCATGCAGGCGGAACTGCATGGAGTCATTCAGCAGGTCCAGTACCGTGTAGGGATTGGCTTTGCCGCCGCGCTCGGTCTTTTCCAGGGAATCGATCAGCGGTTGGTGCAATTCGATCAGCGCATCATCTTGAACGCTGTCAGTGCCGTAATTCAGTACCGCGGTATTTGTCAGCTGCTGGGTGGTCGGCAGCTGCGCGATGGCCTTGTCCTCGGCAACGCGGGCGGCATAGCGAATGATCAGCGGAGCGCTGTTACTGAAATCGCGCTCGATAGCACCAAGCGTCCAGGTGACCGCACCTTCCTGTCCCTGAGCGGGTACTGCAGACGCCGGAATATCCGCGTAGTTAAATCCGTTGCCCTGCTGGTAAGGCGCGCCGGTATCGCCATTGATGCTGACAATCGAGTCGAACACCATGCCCGGCGGCAGGGTGTCCACGACTGCAAGCGCCGGGGTGGTACCCGCCTGCAAAGTTAGACTCAGCGTGTAGGTAACCGTATCGCCAACGCGCAGGGTGCCGACCGGCGTATCCCCATCGCTATCGGCATACACCTCTTTCTCGATCGCGGTATTGTCGTCGGTAACGATCACCGCCTCGGCGAAATCGGAGCAGTAATCATTGGGTGCGGCGACCGCCGGACAGCCGTCGCCGTGGCGCTCGAAGCCGGTGTCGATATCGTCCAGCGAAGTCCAGTCCACCCGTATTCGGTTGCTGATCGGGTTGCCGAATGCACCGCGCACTTCCACGCGGTAAACCAGCACCAGCTCGCTGCCCCGCGGCAAATCGAGGCTGTTGTCGCCGTTGTTCTTACCCCAGACCAGCGGGCCAAGCGGTGAACCGGCAGGCGCGGGCACAAAGCCGGTGACATCGACGGTGTCGATCCGCGCGGTGGGCGCAAAAGCGCTGTTGAACTGCAGCTCGGTGGGCAATTCGTCGCGCAGGTTCAGATCGAAAGCATCCGCCGTGGACGCACCGGTGTGGCGCACGGTGACGGTGTATTCCAGGACATGCCCGCCCAGCGCCGGCTGGCCCGGGTCGGAGATATTGGTGACGCTCTTGAATATCTCCAGCTCAGGCTCCACCACGGAAACCGCGCTGATGGGAGGAGCATTCAGACTCTGCGGGCTGTCGTCTTCACCGTGGTCGTAGGTCAGCGCGGCACCATTGCGCAGTGACACGCCATCCTGCACCGCGGAGACATTATTGACCCGGGCAAAGTATCTGATGCGAATGCGCGGATTGACCGGGTTGTCTGCCGTATCGCTCGCCGTATCAACCTTGCCGATATTCCAGCTGATAATGCCTGTAGCCCCGGTGCCCTCACCGGGAAAACTGATAAAGTCGGATTCTGCCGGCGGCTGAGCACTGCCGTTGATGCTCTCGATACCGATAAATTCATAGGTGATTTCGTAAGCGCTGTTGTGCGTCAGCGCATAGCTGGCAGCGCCGGCGGCCAAGTTGTCTGATACCACTACGTTTTCGCTGAAGCCCTCCGGCAGCAGAATTTCCAGCTGGAACTGCTTGTGTGCGCCGACGACGGGAATTACCGACGGATCCAAGTCGGATTTATTGAATTGCAGCGCAGGTACCAACGTCTGCGCCGAAGCGCTGGCTTCGTAGTCGTTGATCGGGTCGCCGGTATTGGGCAGAACGCCGATACGCATGCCGTCTGCGGTGCCATCGACGCCGATACTGTTACCGCTATTGAGCGCCACATCGCGCCCCGGTAAAGACTGCCAGCGGGCCTGGATGGTATTGTCGAGAATTTCCTGGGGCTCCACGCCCCGCTCCACCTGCACCTCGAAGGTGAAGGACTTGGTTTCACCGGGCGCTATGGTGTAGTCGGCATTGCCGCGATTCCAGCTGAAGATAGGCGCATTGGCGCCGACTGTCGTGGTGTCAATAATATTGGGCGGATCTGTCCCCGCAACGCCGGAAGCCTGCAGGAAGGCCAATTTTTTACCGCTGAGATCGTCCAGTACCTGCAGATTGTAGGCATTGGCAGTACCGGTATTCTCCGCGGTAACGGTCACGGTGAGAACATCGTCCGCATCGCTGTTCGGCGCAGAGATGGATTTGGTCAGCTGAATCACCGGCTCAAGCACGGTTACTTCGTGAGATTCGAATGGCACCACTACGGTGTTGCCGGCTTCATCCACGTAACTTACCTGGGCGGTGGTATAGCTACCGCCGTTTCCGATCACATCGCCATCATTGGTAGTGGCGCTGTTCTCGATGCGGGCGATAAACTCCACCGGAAAATCGAACAGGCTGCCGGCAACGGTGGTCAACTCCTGGTCACCGAAATTCCATTCGATATAGTCATTGCTGCCGGTATTGGTACAGGTCGGCGTGAAGATGCCGCCCGGTGCGAAGCCCGCCGTATCGTAAGGTGCCGCATTCAGGTTCACCACCTGTCCTTCGATACAGCGCATACCCGCCGGGAGCTCATCGCGGATCACGAAATCGCGCAGTTTGGCAGCGGGGATCTGCGCGGTCAGCTGGTAGCGAATTTCCTCACCGACGACGACGGTATCGCTGTTGGTACCGCTAGCGCTGCCGTTAGAGAGGGCCAGAGCTTCTTTCGGCTTTGCCTGAACTTCAATGATCCGCATCTGCGCCTGGTCACTCGGACCAGTGTAGATGCGGGCACCACCGATGCGCGGGGTGTCCGCGGACAGGAAACGCGGATCATTGACGTTGGCAATTGCCGGACCGCTCTGGTTGCCGGACGGCCCTTCGAGGCTGTCGTATGCGGTCACTTCTACGGTATTGGTAAAAAGCTGTTGCGGTGCGACAGACTGGTGCGGTTTGACTCGGTAGACGGCGGTAACAGACTGATCAGCGTCTACGCGCTTCAGCGCGTCGGAATGCTCGTAGGAGAAGGTGATGACTGCCGGCGTGCCACCTTCGCTACAGTGCGCAGCCTCACTGTAATCGTTCAGACCGGGGGCTGTGCCGACAAGACCTTCCAGCACACCGCCCTCGTCGCCAGCTGCGTCTGCATCATTGTCCAGCCCGTCGGTATCGAAAGGGCGCACACACATCTGCCCGGAGACATCGAGCGTGTCGGTGACAACGACATCGTAGGCGGGCGCACGGCCAGTATTGTTACGGACGATAATTCGGAACAAGTAGGTCTGGTCGCGGTGCCCCTCTTCCGTCAGATCAGTCCAGCCGTCAGTATTCTGCGCCGCATCCGGATCGCAGCCATACAGGCTTTCGTTACAGACCTCTTTGACAATAGTGAGCTCTGGCTCAGTGATGCGCAGGTCCACCTGCCAGTCGGAAACCGGCGGATAGCCGGGAATATTCGCCGGTACGCCGGCTGCATTATCCACGGAGACCGGGATCTGCGTGCCGTCTTCCAACTCAAAAATCGCGGTAAAGGCTGCGCGCCCATAGTCGGTGCTGATGGCACCGTGTGTATTGGGAGAGCCAACGGAATCCGCCGTGTCATTCAGGATACGGGTAGTAAGGTCGGTCAGGAACCAGTAGTCGCGGATATTAATCGGCGCAGCAAGCACCCACAGAGGATCCACCTCACTGAGTGATGTGCCCAGACCACCGCCCTTGGTTAGGCCGGTAATCTCCTTACAACGCGACAGCGGGTCCGGCAATGTGACATCGCCGCAGTTCAGAGGATTGTCATCGATATAGCCCTGGCCGTCCGGCAAATCGTCACCGAAGGAAATATTGTTGACCTCGATCAGTGTGTAGCCCGGTGTCTCGAAGCCGAACCAGCCACCGGCCTGGATCTCGACCTTGCACTCCTCCCCGATAATGACATCCGGCTCGCTGAAGCCGGCTTCATTCAGTTCCGTACACTGCCCGCTCAGTTTTTTCTTCAGGTTAAAACCGAGCACCTTGGCCCGGAAAGCGTCGAGGGTGTAGTTGTTGGCCAGCTGCTGGGGTGGCGTTGTTCCCACGCCGCTCGGATTGCAGTCGCCGGGGATACAGACCGGAGCCGGGAAGTCGAGGCGGGATCCGTCGCTCAGGGTAATCTCCCCCACCACGTCGGCGCGGAAAGTCAGGTCGTCCTTGGCCGCGCCGTGATTTTTTGCCACCTGGAAGTTCACCCGCTCCGTGACGCCGGGCGCGATTGCCCCAAGATCGGCGCTGGTGCAGCGGTACACGGTGGAGTCGGGGGGAAGATAGGCGGGCTCGTTCCACAGCGGGTGTTCGATCGCGCCGCTGACCACAGCGCAGCCGCGATCGTTACTGTTCACCACCATGCCTTCGCCGAAGGTGATGTAGACAAAGTAGTCATCGGCGGTGTGGCCGCCGTTGTTGGTGATATCGACTGTCAATGTGGTTTCACCATCATCGCGGACGATATACAGCGGGTAGACGGTGGTCACGTCGAGATCTTCCGGGTCGGGCGTGACATCGTCCCTCTCAATCTGCGTAGCACGGGTACCGGAACAGAAATCTTCCGAATTTACCGTCAATACGTTTTGATCGCTGAGCTGAAAATTACTGTCCGGGTCCGTACCGTCCAGCGCGCTTTCTACCTCCACATCGAGATTCGCAACCTTGTCGAAGAAATCCGGCTCGATGGTGATGATGCGGAAGCGCACGGTGATTTCATCGCCGTGGCGCAGCATATTGACCTGGTCCGCAGTCTCCCCGGGGGTCGAACTCTCGAGGCGGAAATGCGGTGCGATATTCAGCAGCGGATCAGCATTCTCATTGTCCCAGACGACACGATTCACCAGGCCATTGTAAGTCGCCCCGTAGGCCGCATTGTGGCCGTCCTGTCCGCGCCGGGTGCGGATGATTTCCGGGGTATAGGTCGGGTCGACCACATATTCCGCCGGCAGGTCGTTGGTGAAATCGATGTTCTTGACCGAGCCGCCGGTGCGGTTGTTGATAAAGAGTGTTACATATCCGCGCGCACCCAGGGGCTGGGCATTATTGATGTTGGTGCCATTCAGATCAGCCACGTCGTAAAGGCCGGTGATACGACGGGTAATGTTCAGATCGCCGTTCGCCACCGTATTCATATAAGCCGTGTCACCGGGTGTCGAGCCACCGGACGTCGAGCTGATGCCACCGACACCAGTACTGCCGTCGATCTCACATCCCCACTGGAAATCGCTGACGGTATTGGTGCCGTTCGAACAGGAAGTGTTGACCTTGCCCACCAGGTAAATATTGATACTGCCGTTAGCGTTTACATCGATCTCCGCCCCATTGGCATCCGAGCCGCCCTGCCCGAAAGGCGAAGTGACCTCCCAGTTCGACAGTGTGTTTGTCGCCGCAGTACAGCTGCCCGCGCCCCCCGAGCCATTGCTGTTGGCAATGGTCAGCGCTCCACCCTCGCTGGCGCAGACATGGCTGATATCCACATTGGGATCGGACATCAGGTCATCGAAGCGCACGTCCTGCAGGGCAGCCAGACCGTTGTTGGCGATGTTGATCCGCCACACCACATCGTCGTGAATATTGCCATACACGGTATCGGTGTAATTGGTCTGTACGGCATCGATATTGCGGCCGGTCTTGGTAACCACCGGGTTTGGCTCGCGGAGATCGAGATTCAGGGTGTCGCTGTCGGTGGTGCGGGGGAAGGAGCAGTAATCGAAAGAGGCAGTCGCCGTTACATTGCGGTTTGCGCCAACCAGATCCTCCTCCCGGTCGGAACGGCTGCGCACCCTAAAGGTGATGGTCATCACCGAGCCTTCACTGCGCGAGGCCAGCGCAGAAAGATCATTCTGATCCCAGGTGATGGTGCTGCCGCTGATGGTCGGCTCGCCGAGCACGTTACCGGCGCTGACAGTGGTGGAGCCCCCGATGTATTCCAGGTCTGAGGAGCCCAGGTCCTCACTGACAACGATATTCTGGATATACTGAGTGCCCTGCCCACCACTGTGGATCGAAGGCACATCGATTTCAAGCGTGACTTGTCCGTCGCCGCACAGAGTGCACCAGCTGCTGGAGCTGCGGTGATCCAGAATATCGAATCCTGCCGGATTGTCGGGACTGGAAGGGCAATTGCTTTGGGCCATCGCCGGGCTCTGTGGCAACAGGAATCCACCGCAGCCGAGGACCAGGCCAACAAGCGCTTTCTTCCAAGATATCCGTCCAGTTACATCCGACATCATCGTCTCTTATCAGCCGCCGTTTTCGATTGAAACTCTTGCCTGCAGGCCCACAGGCGCTAGTTCGGGGCAGACACCCCCCGGTGGGCGAACTTTATTTAGAAGAGAAGGTGGAGGCCGTGAAGCAGGTCAAAATTAGCGCCTTGGCAGGGAACTTTTTTAAGGTTTGCCAAGTGGTTCTCAGGGAAACTTGATGTGGATTATTAAGTTGTGGACAGAAGCTGCTCCGGAGTCAGATCGCTGACCCCGGAAGTGAGCCTACGCCCCTCTCCCGCAGACGGGAGAGGGGGGTTATCTGTTGCCAGACTAGCCCGCCGGCAGGAAGTCGATCGGGTAGAGGATGGTGATGGTCGGCACGCCGGCTTTCGGGCCAAAGTTAAACCGCTTCACCCGCGCCACGATCTTGGCGTTCAGTGCCGGCGAATCCATATCGCTGGACTCGACCTTCGCCAGGGACACAGCGCCGTCCGGTTCGATGGTGATCTTCAGGACCATCTTGCCCTGCAGGGCCGGGTTGTTGCGCAGCTCGCGGTTGTAGATGCGATACAGCGTGGCCTTGTAGCGGTCGAAGACGATCTGGATCTCTTCGTCGGTACGGGACGGCCCGGCACCATCGCTGAGCGGCCTGTCCTCACCGGCGAAGTCACCCTCGGTGCCGATCGAGCTCTCGACCCGCGAGAAGGCCACGCCGCCCAGTGCCGTGCCGCTGCCGCCGACATTGCGGCTGAGACTGGCTGTGTTGATTCCACCACTGCCGGCCGTCGCCGCGGCGGTGATCAGCGAGCGCTGACTGCGGTTCTCCTTCTTGCCGGCGGTGCTGAGCTGGGTCTGCTGGCCAAGGCGGTTGTCCAGATCGTCCTCGATAAGGTCCTGGAAATTGTCCTTGAATGCCAGCACGCCCGCGCGCTCGGCCTTCTTGCGCGCCTCCTTCTTCTCGGCCTTGGACGGCTTCGGCTCTTCCTTGGCCACCTGTTGCTTAGGTTCGGGCTTCTTCTCGTCCTGTTTCGATTTGGGCTTCTCCGGCTCCGGCGGCGGCTTGGGCTTGGTTTTCTTCTCGATCACCAGCTTGGCCAGGCGCTCGGGAATCTCCACCACCTCATCCTTGTCCGGCTTGGGAATCTCCCACAGTGGCACCAGATAGCCGAGCAGCAATGCCGCCAGTAATGACACCAGCACGCAGCGACGGAAGCGGCGCTCGTCCTCGCCCTGGGTGTGCCAGGGCATGACCATAGGACGGAAGTCCGTCTGCTCGAACTCGCGCGTCACTTCGAATTCGAACTGCGACTCCTCTTGCTCGCGGCGCAGCTGTTCTGCGCGTTCGTCCAACTCGAAGATTTCATCGTTGCAACTCTCGATCTTGTCGAGCACGCGGCGGCGGCGCTCCTGCAGCAGACCCAGGTTGGCGTTGTATACACTGACGGTGTGCTGGATGCGGCGAATGACCGCCTTGGAGGCATCTTCACGATAATCGTCGGCCCAGAACAATTGACCGGCACCGACATCTTCCAGCTTGCCAAGGCGCTCCGAGATCTCGTCGAGCAGCTGATGTTTGGATTCATCCCTGCGCAGCTCGCTCAATTTCTCGTCGATCAGCTGCTGCTCGTCTTCGAGCAGGCGAATACGCCGGCGCACCGTTTCCAGTTCGCCGCTGACCGCCTGCTGTTGTTGAAGAAATTTACTCACAGACTTCCATTAACCTTGCGATGCTTTCTGAATAACCGCCAGAGAGACTTTGGTGTATCCCGCATCAGTACAGCTGGACATCACTTTTTTAAGCAAACTGAACGGAATCGTTCTGTCAGCGAGAATGTTGACTTCCGGCGGCTCCTGCTCGGGCAGCTCTTCACCTTCGGTGGCAGCCTCCTGCTGCGCGCCGCGAGCCACAGTGATGGCCTTGTCCATTTCGAGGATCATGGCCTCCTTGATGGCCTGAATTATGGTTTCCTCGCTATTGATCACGGCTTCAGTGGCGATCACCGGCTTGGCCTCAACCAGAATTTCCTCACCCGTTACCATCAGGGTCACGGTTTCCCGCGGCTTGGCCTCCACCACCGAGTCCGGCAGCGTGATAACCTTCGGCGGCTCCAGCGCCTCGTTGCTGGAGGTGTTGGTCAGCAGGAAGAACACCAGAATAGTGAATACATCCATCAGCGAGGTCAGGTTCATGCCGGAGGTTTTCTTGCGCTTGTGGCTGCGTGCCATGCGCTTCATGCGTCGGCTTTCATGTTTCACGGCGCATCTCCTATGGATATATCCGGGAACAGCTCCACCCGCTCCACCGCTTCCGGATCCTCCGGGTCACTGCCTTCGGGGCGCACTTCCGCACCGCGCACCGCATCCATGACACCGACCAGGTGCTCATAGGCGATGTCCGGCTCCATCAGCAGGATGGAATCGGTCTTTTCGGGATAGCTCGCTTTCACCTGCAACAAAAACTGGCTCAATTTTTTCAGATCGTAGACTTTTTCTGTAGGCAGCACCGCAACACTCGCGTCGGTCGCAGCCGACTCACCGGCGGTCGTCTCTGCAGTGGCGGCTTCACCTTCCGGCGCAATATTCAAATTGGGAAAACGCGCTATCACCTTCTCCCCGTCGCTGACTTCGAGGGTGTCTTTGCGCACCACCACTTCAACGGTTACCTTGGGATCATCCGGCGCACCGCCGCCGGCTCCGCTCGGCATGTTCAGCTCCAGAATGGTTACCCGCGAAAACACGGCCGATACCAGCAGGAAAGGCACCAGCACCACCATCAGATTCAAGAAGGCGGTGATATCCAGCTCCGGAGCTTCTTTGTTTCTCCCGTGGCGCCGACTTCTCATTACACTTTTTCCACTTGCTGTTCTTCGACTGCGTCTTCAGTCTCATCGCTGTCAGCGGTTGCGGCAGTGTTCTTCACGGCGTCTGCCTGGTTCTGCGCACCACCGGCGGGTGCAGCAGGCTTGGCAGTGTCGGCTGCGGGAGTATCAATCTCGTGGCGGCGGCGTGTGGAAGTGGAAATCAGGTTCAGCGCCTTGACGGACACCATTTCCAGGCTGTCGATGATTTCGCCGGTCAGGGAGTTCAGCAGTGCGTGCACCACCAGCAGAGGAATACCGGTCATCAGACCGAAGGCGGTAGTGTTCATCGCCACGGAAATACTGGCGGAGAGCAGGTCGGCCTTTTCCGCCGGGTTGGCGTTGGCTACCGCGGTAAAGGCCTCGATCAGGCCCATGATGGTACCGAGCAGACCGAGCAGCGTGGCGATATTCGAGAAGAGCGCCACATAGGGCGTGCGTTTCTCGAGCTGCGGGATGATCTCCATCATGCTCTCTTCCATCGCGATCTCGATATCCTCGCGACGGCGCACCGTACCCTGGCGGGCAAGGCCCATCGACAGCACCTTGCTCACGCTGGTGTTGTCCTGCTTGACCAGATTGCGCGCGCGGTCGAAATCGCCGGACGCCAGCACCGGCTGCAGTTTGTCCCACATGGCGCGGTTGGTGTGGCGCTCGTAGAGCAGGCGGATATAGCGCTCTATCGCCACCGCGCTACCCAGCGCGGCGACCAGGAGAATGGGGTACATGAAGGTACCACCGGTCTGGAAGAACGCGATTACGCTGTTGAAAAAGTCCATTACAAACCCTCTTTAAATGTACCGCAGTATATTTTGTTGAATCGTTGGTTTGGTGTGCGCGGCACACCACGATGTTTTTAATGCTGCGCGGCGAGGCGATCGTCGCGCCCGTTCGCGCTGTTACCTATGTCTTGCAGGGGACCCGGCCTCAATCGCCGGACAGGCTCAGCTCGTAAAATTCCAGTTCGCGCGCGAAGACCTCTTTATCCAGGGGCTTCAGCTTGTCATCCATCAGACTGGAAACCAGATCGCTTTCCACACCCACCTCGGAACTCTTCCAGGGAACGATATACAGCGATTTGGGCGCTTCCTTGTTGCCGATAATCGAGATCCCGGACAGTTCCTTGACCTTCGTGTCCACCTTTTTGCCGTTGGCGTTTTCGGTCTGGGCTTGCGCGGACACGCTCGAGACTCCCAGCGCGAAGACAGCCCACAATATGGCCTTGAACTTCATCGGTTTCACTTGCCCGTCCTCCGCTGCAGGTCCGCCAGCCAGATGGAGACCTCTTTGTCTCCCGGCTCCAGGCTCAGGTACTGGTTGAATTGTGCCAGAGCGCATTGAAGATCTTGCAGATAGAGATCACACAATATGCCCAGATTTTTGACCAGGGGCAGATAATCCGGGTTCTTGGCCAGCGAATTGACATAAATTTTTCGGGCCTCGGCAAAACGGCCCTGTTTGCGGTACAGGACTGCCAGTTCATTAGTGGCGGCCGGGTGCTGGGGATCCAGTTGCAGTGCGTGCAGGAACGCCTCTTCGGCATTCTTCTCGTTACCGCTCTTGTAGTAGGCGATACCGAGATTGATATAGGGTGCCGGCAGGCGCTTCTCCCGTTCCACCACCGCCAGCAGCAGCTCGATGGCCGCCGGGAAATTCTCGTCGCGCAGGTATTCCAGCGACCGCTCAAAATCGCGATTGATACTTCCCGACACGCGCACCGATGAATAGTCGGATACCCGGCGGCCGCTCGTAGGTGTACTGGCGCAGGAGGCCAGCAGCAGCGCCAGTGACAGCACCACCAGCCTTTGCATCACTTTTTGCATCGCCATCAGATTCATAGCTGTTCCTTACCCCTCGCCACCGGACAGGGCGTCATCGGCACTCGCCTGCTCGGGAACCGGCGCCATCGGCACTATGCTCGGCAGGTATTCGCCGGCGTCCTCGGCTCTCGCATAGCGCGCCGGCACCAGACTGGCGAGCTTGCCGATGCTCTTCTCGATCCAGGCGTTGTAGATACCCATACCCAGTAACTCGACATTCTTCTCGTGCACCGAAATCGACCTTTCTTCGAACGGATAGATCTGCTCCTCGAGCGCCAGTTCGTACTCCTCGAGTTCCAGCGCACTGAGGTTGCTGGGCCGCTCAGAGTCTTTCAGTGCCCGGCTGAAATGCAGGTAGATTTCTGCCAGGTAATAGGTGGCGGCGGCGGTGACGTCGGCCACCTGGTAATCGATCAGATCCGAGTAGGCGCTGATGGCGGCTTTCATACGCAGGCGCTTCTTGTCCAGATTCCGCTTGATCGGTTCGACCAGTTGAACTTCGGCAAATGCATCGAAGCTGGGCTCGGCGAGGAGCAGCGCCGCATTGCCTGCCAGGTAGCGCGTGCGGTCGTTGCGCTGCTGTCCGCCGCGCAGCTCGATACGCACCATTTCGCGCAGCTCATCCAGATAGCGCTGCTGCTCACCGGCGGCCCTGTACAGGTCGGCAATCTTCTGACGCGTTTCCAACGCGGGCTCCATCGGACTGGGGAAGAGCTTCACGTAGCGGCGCAACACGGTCAGTGCTTTTTCGCTGTCCTTGGCCGCGCTGTAGAGATCTGCAGCCTGGGTGAGCGCTTCGCGACGCACATCGTCATCTTCCGATTCGCGTTCAATGCGCTCGAACTCCGCCGCGGCCAGCAGCAGTTCGCCGCTCTCTTGGTACACCACCGCCAGTTTCTTGGTGACGTCTTTGGCCAGTTTGTGCTGCGGGAAATTGCGGCGGAAGCCGTTCAGCACGGTTGCCGCCTGTGTCCAGTCTTGCAAGACAATTAGGGAGGCCGCCGCATCGTATTCGGCGGTGGCCAGCAGGGTCGCACCCGGAGCCACATTGCGAATGCGCAGGAAGTGACTGGCCGCGGTCGCGTGATCTTCCTGTTTGCGCGCCAGATCGCCCTGCTGATAGATCGACGCTGCCAGGTTGTCCACCAGACCGGCCCGGTCCTTGGCATCCGCGGCGGTCAGACTGAGCGCCTGGCCGTAGGCCGCTTCGGCATCGACAAAGGCCTCGGTATCGAAAGACGCATGGGCCACCAATATCCAGGCGGAGCGGCGAATTTCCTGCTCTGCCGCAGGGAACTTCTCCAGCAACAGCCTGCCGTTGTGTACCGTCTGCGGATAGTCTTTCAGGCCGTATAGCTCCTCTACCGCGCCCACCATAACCTGCGGCGCTTTGGCATGTTGCGGGAAGCTGTCGGCAAACTTGAGGGACGAGCGGATAATTTCCCGCAGCAGCGGCGCGCGCTGGGACGCCGCGGCATTTTTCAGATTGTTGTCCAGGTGTTCCCGATAGGCGTAGACCGCGGCGTAGCCCGCTTCGCTGGAATCCTTGTGCACGGGGTACTGGTAAGCGGTGCGCTCATACTCCAGCGCGGCGCCATGATAATCGCGGTTCTCCAGCATCAGGCCGGCGAGCTGGTAGTTGATCTCCGGCGCGCGGGGCTTGTCGCTGAAGGACTGCAGGTAACTGCGATACCAGTGAATCGCCTCCCGGTAGTGCTCTGCCTTATTGTCCTTCAGCTTCTTGTTCTGGTAAGCGGCGTGGTAGTGGCTCGCCAGGTCGATCAGGTTGCTCTGCAGGAACTCAACCACTTCGCCGTATTCGTTGATTTCGAATACGGTCCAGTACTGCGCATTGAGTGCGTAGGTGGTTGCGAACTCTTTCTTCGCGTCCAGTACGAGTTTGGGGAAGCCACCCTTCTTGTAGATCTCGATAACGCGAATGGAAAAGTCCGCCGATACCTTGTGTAGCGGATTCCGCTCAACGAAAGCGTTATAGGACTTGGCCGCATCCTGGTAGCGACGCTTGTCGAGGTAGTACTCGCCGAGGTGGCTGTACACCAGGGATTCGTACTGGCGTTCACCCTTGCGGGAAAAGTAATCAACGATCGACTCGGCGCCGCCCAGGTAGGAGAAGCTCAGGCTGATGACACGGAAGGTATCCTCGACATGCTTGCGCTCGACTTCGTTGCTCTGCTGTTCGAAGTCATAGCCGCGGGAGACCTTGTAGTCGAGCATGGCGATGTAGTCGTCCAGGGCCATCTCGTACATGTCCTGCTTGAACAGCGACCAACCGCGCTTGTACAGCGCCAGCTCATAAAAGCTGGACGCCACACCGATGCCGATAACCCTGCCGTAGGCCTCCTCGGCATCCAGGTATTTCTTGCGGGTAAAGTAGTACTCACCCAGGCGGAACCAGGACTCATCGATATGGCGAGAATTGGGGAATTTCGCCACCATGTCCCGCAACACATCCACGGCCGCTTCAATCTGCCCGGTTTCCTCGTAAGCGCGGGAAAGCTGGTACATCACCTGATCATTGCGGTCGTACAGCGGGTATTTGGCCAGGAGATCCCGATACAGCTTGATGGCCTCACGCGCATTGGCGGACAGCATCGCATCGGGATCACCGCCGGGCACCTGCAGCGGCGTATTATCAGTCTCGATTGCTATGCTCGCACTGGCACGCGCTTCGAAATCGCGGTCGGATTCCTGTGCGCCATTATCGCCAGGGTCCGCTGCCGATGGCTGGCTGGCGGCAATGGGCGCGCTTGCACGCGTCGGCGCGTCCAGCCGCGTCGACGGCGCGGCCGCATCGGCATCAATGGCGACCACCGCACCGCTAGTCGCGGCAGCGCCGACCGCGCTGTCAATCGCGGCGTCCTCAGCGCGGTGTGCCTGTTTGATTTTCAGGTCGGCGATACGCCGCATCGCCTCAGGGGTGAGGCTGGATTCCGGTGTTTCCTGCAAATACTTCTGGTAACTGGCCAGGGCCTTTTCCAGACTGCCGTCGATATGCTCCTCTTTGATCTCGATATCGACACTCTGCAGGCTGCCAATGGTCTTGCCGCCGTTGACGGCGCAGGCATTGAGCAGCAACGCCATGGAGGCGGCAGTGGCGCAACGACGCATAACGATGGCACTCACCAGTGTGCGCTCGGCGAAGGGCTTCACTCCTCACCTCCTTCGCTCGACGGCGCATCCAGTTCCGGTGGATTATCCTGGGGCAGGGGTTCGGGTTGATTGGCGCGGTGCTGTTCGACCTTCATCTGGTCGGCGCGCTGCTCCTGCAGCTCGTTGGCCCGGTCATAACTGTCGGCGAGGGCAAAACGGGCCTTGATCTGATAGCTCTCCAGCTGCGCGCGACGGCGATCCAACTCGTCGATCGCCAGGGTTTCCAGCATACTGCCCTGGCGCGCCATCAGCGTGTCCAGGCGATCCTGCTTTTGCTCGATCTGCGCTCGCAGTCGGCGAATGGTGTCGTGGTAGCCGGTGTAGCTATGGGTGGCGGCCTGGCGGCTGCGCACATATGAGTGATACACGGTTTGCAGCTGCTCGATTTCTATGTTCAGTTCCTGCAGATGCTTGTAGGCCTCGGTCAGTCGCTGATCGTATTCCGTGGACAGACGCCAGTTGAGCACGCCCTCCAGGCGCGCTACCCGCTGCAGGGTTGCATCGGTAAACCCGCCCGGGTGCTGAGACATCACTTTGCGGAGCCGTCGCAGTTGCAGCCGTGCGTGCTGCTCCTCCGCCCTGGCAAGGTATTCGGGGCGGCGGGTGACCAGCATCTGCTCGATGCGGCCTGCGAACTTGTCCCGCTGCTCGATACGGAGCTTGATTCGCGCGTCCAGTTCGCGGAATTTCTTATCCAGACCCGGCAGCAGTGGTTCGTAGTAGGCGCGGCGCAGCTCGATGATATCTTCGTAGGCCGTCAGACTTGCCAGCCACTCTTCATTGCGCTCGAACAGGTCGTTGAGGTCGCGGTAGTTGCGCAGGAATTCCTGGTAGTCGTTGGATGCCATCAAATCGAGCAGGTAGTGGGTCTCGGGCGCATCGGGAAGGTTGCGCAGGGCCACGACCCAGTTTTTCACCTGCGTAGCCTCCTTGCGCCGCAACGCCTCGAGGAATTTCCCCTCGCGGATGCTTTTGATGGACGCGGTCAGGGTGTCAACTTCGTTGCCAAAGGAATCCAGCGCGCGGCCGTAGTTGATTGCGGCGGTGCTGTGCACGTCCAGCTTGCCGTAGGCGTAGGGCACCGCCAGCATGGCTTCCTGTACAGACTCATTGGTGCCCTTGCGCTGCTGCAGCAGCTTCCAGGGCACCAGTGCGCGATCGTAGCGCCCGGCCTTCGCCTCCACCCAGCCGGCGCCGAGCAGAGCGCGATTGGAGAAGGGACCCTCGAGATTGACCCGATCGAAATAGGGTCTGGCCAGCTCCAGCTGCTCAGCTTCCATCAGGTAGGAGCCGAGCAGCAGGTTGGTCTTGTCATACAGCGCCTGTTTGGCCGCATCGGAGCTGCGTCTTTTGCCCAGCGCCGTCAGCTCCAGCACACCGCGCTCTTCCTGGCCGGCTTTGAGCTGGGCGATACCCAGGTTGTACTCCACGAAGCCGTCCAGTGACTCGTCACCCTTCAGGTCACGCAGCAGCGCTACCGCTTCCTCGAAACGGCCAAGCTCCATATAAACCCGCGCGCGCAGGAATTGTTCATCGGCGCGCACGCGCTCGGGCACACGCCCTTCAATCATTTCCAGGGCATGCAAAGCATTGCGCGGCTGTTGCTTGTGGTAATGAATTTTTGCCAGGCGATAGGCCGCCTCATTGCGCACTGACTGCGACACATTGCCTTTCAGTACCGCTTCGATAGCGCGCCCCGCCTCCCGGTGCATGCGGTAAGAGAGCTCCAGGTCACCCACGGAAAACTCCGCCTGCCCCAGGTGTGCAGTGAAAGGATCCAGTCCCGGCTCATCCAGACTGCGATACTGATTCAGCTCGGTGTCCAGACCAACGATCGCATCGAAGTAATTTTCCTGGTAGGCCTCGAACATGGCGGCGCCGAAGAACAGGTCCTCGAGCTTCTCCTGCGCAGCCTTGGCAACAGCGAAATTTGTGCACAGCGCCAGGGGCAGCGCCGACAGTGCGGCGCCGACCGTCCGCAGCGTTGCGGGAGCAGCGCCGCGCAGTGCGGGTACCAGACGGGAATACATTGTTACCAGTCCTTGAAGTTAATCGCGGACTCGGTTCCGGCAATTTTTATTTCGACAAACTTGGGACCGACGGCCTTTTCAACCTTGTAGCTGGCATTGGCCCGATACGCTTTGCCGGACGTCGACTTGCCGATAAAGGTGACCTCGAGAGGATGACTGCCGGTCTGCACATTACCGGTGTAAATTCGCTGCACACCGCCCTTTTGCAGGGCCTCTATCTCGCGAAAGGTGTACAAGTGGTGGGCGACGATCTCGTTGTTAAGCTTGAGCTCGACCGCCTCTAGATCAAAAGGCTGCTTATCGGCGAGCGAAACAAAAAAAGACACCTGCGTATTGGATGGAAAGAGTAATTTTTCCTCCAGCTGCGCGAGCTCGCCGGTCAGATTGATCACGTCTTTTTTGACATCCTGGATCTGCTCATCCAGTCCGCGGATTTCATCCCGACTTACACTCTGTGCGTACCCGGCGGTCGCCAGCAGCAGCAGGATTGTTATTTGTAGAATTCTGACCATGCTATTTACCTCTGACCCTACCTCTAACAATGAACGCCAGCGACGCCACGACCCGGACCGGCCGCAAGGAAATGCCTGTAAACGAGGGGCTATTAGACAGCGGGATTGTATTGCAATCGGGGCATGGCCAAATGTGAGACAAGTCAAATCTCACGCATCCCGGTGCGACCGGTCGAAGAGAAAAAGCCAGTAAGGTTTTTAATGCGTGAAAGAAATCAGCCGCACAGTACCGCGCTCAATGGCATCCGCTGCGCCCCGAAAAAGTGAACGCGTGCGCATTTCGCACTGAAGCAACACCGGAATTGTGAGGTACTGCTGCATGCCCACTGTGAAATGATTTGGTGACCCCAACAGAGGGCCAGTGAAAGCCAGCAGGAAATCATTGCCGCCGAGCGGCCGGTGCCGGGGGAACGCCGGGCTACCCAATTCCTATGGCAGGTCGATGCGAAACGCGGGCATAAAAAAAGGCACCCGCTTTCACGAGTGCCTGAAAAATGGTGCCAGGGCGGGACTTGAAAACCTGCCGGAAAGCCAGCAATTCCAAGGCCCGCAAAACACTATCAGCAAAATGTAGCACCAAAAATAGCACCACTTTGCTTTGCAGCCTCCCGCTTGAGGGTCGCGAGTATACCGATATTCAACCGATAGGAAAGCGCCGGCGCTGCCACCCCCCCTACTTGAATTTGGCCATTGTGAGATTTTCACCAGTGCGGCGGTGCTGCGCCATGAGGCCTCAGGAATCAGCCCCCTCCCCGCTAGGTAATCCCACCCTTAAAAATTCAGTCGCCGCGCGTGCTGACAACTCGCGTTTCTAACGTGAGCTGTCCAACCCCCACTAAATCGGCGCGCCCGCCCCTGATCAACTGACTACTTTATAACCATCCCGTGCCAGCAGCCCGGAGGGCTTTTTGTATTCAATTCGCTACGCATAAAAATGAACCGGGGGCGGCGGTGTATCTGCATAGCGCTACCAGGTATCAGATCCGCCCCTCCCTGCTGGTCCTGGCTGAGCCCGGGGTATAACCCCCCTAGGAAAAATCATATATCTGTTAAGAAACCGGGGTCCGAATTACCCGTGTGCACCACCCCCTCAGGAGGACCCGTTCAACCCGTAAGTCTGACTTACGCAGTCAGCCGGAGCACGCATGCTCAACCCCCAGCCAGGCTTAGAGTTAAACCTGCTCGTCATCAGCTCACCAGATGACTAACTAACTCATGATGCCTTCCCAGCTGCAGCGCAAACGCGGTCCGAATTACCCGCACAGGCGAAACCTTGGCAAGGACTCGCACCACGGCGCCAGGGTACTCACAATATGAGTACCCTTCATGGGTATGCATAGAGCTCACACCCCAGCCACCGAGGGTACGCACAATCTGCGTACCCTACGTGGGAAATAGCAACGCCACACCAGAAGAGCGAGCACAAACGGCCCACCCTTCAGCAGAGGAAATAGAGACACCCACTCTCATCAAGGGTCGGCACAATCTGCCGACCCTTTCGATGCACATGTAGCCCATGACCAAATAAAGCAATGCCTCTCCCTATATCCTGCCGAGGGCATACCACCCCCACCTCTGCCACAGTGGAGGTCATACCTGCCCCGCAGTCTCCACCCCAACCAAAGGGGTGAGGGGACGGCCAATACCTACCCCCTCTCAAATAGAGGTGTTACAAGTGTACAGGTGTTACAGCTTGGCTACAGGCCCCGTGGTTACTGGGTTTGCGCTGTTACACGTTGGTGTAACTCCTTAAGTGTTACAGCGAAAAGGTGTAACAGCAGCATGGCCCAGCAATCACGAGCAGGCCGGCGGATTCCCGGGCTGCAAGCCGAGACGGCGGCAGGATAAAAGGGAGTCGTGATTCGCGACTCCCTTGGTAGCGCCATCTAAGACCGGTTCAAATCCAGAAATGTTGAGCCCTAAGGGTCGCGTTTCAAACACGCCCCCTCGCCATGGCAGACGGGACAGGCAACCGCAGGCCGCCACCTTCTGGATTTCAGACCCGCATAAAGGGTGCGATTTGAAATCTCACCCCTAGCCTACTGGCTGCAGTGCCTTTTCCCACGCGAGTGAGCTGCAGAGAGCAGAAAGAAGCCGCCACTAGAGATACCCCAAACGGCGCATAGCTATACATGACAACGCTGTCGGGATCGGCCCATTGGCGGAATTGACGGGTGCATTCGATACGGTATGGCTTTTCCATATCGCACGATCCCTGCGTCATTCTGCCTGGTGATATGCCGGGCAGCGCGAGAGGGTTGAGGTCCGACAGGATGAGGGAAAGAGCTGACGAGAAGCAGAACGGCCAGAAGATCCCGAGCGGCGCAGATTGTCACCCCCAGAAAAAGCAAAGGCCCCTAGGGGGCCTTATTAGCGCTATACGCTCAGCTCAAGGGTCACTTACCAGCCGACACCGATCTGATCATGTCACCCACCGTTGGCATAGTCGGCCCGGACTCACCGGCAAGCAAACCGCTCTCACTCCGACTGAAAAGAGATTGCAACACCAGATCCCGAGATGCTTCATCGATTTTCTTATCATTCACCAATGCCAGGTAGAGATAAGTAAGCTGCTCCCGCTCCTGTGCATCTCTCATTAGGTGAAATGCACTGAAGGTCAATCTTGAGAGAGTCTTCACCAGGAACGCATATACAGCAACCACCGTTCCGAACATCAGCACTCCCTGCAGGGTGTTCAACTGGATTCCGATCTGTTTCCCGGCCAACCAGCTATTGAAGTAACTGGAAAAATAAACGAGTCCCAGCACCACAGATGCGATAAGCGCAAGCATCCATAGACCGCCCTGAATCCCGTACCTGTTCCCTGCCTTTCTCCAATACTCTGCAGGCCCGGCTAGCCGGAGCTTCTCCTCGTATGTCTTTTCAAGCCCGTCGATCCGTGTATTGCAGCCATCCATGAACCGCATAAACTCGTCACGTCGCTCGTCTTGAGCTCCGCTATGCTGGCCCTGCGCCTCACCTGTCCACTCGGTCCAATCGTCCCTTGCGCTTTCGTCCCACTCCTTAAACTCAGACTTGAAATTCTCAGCCTCTCCGATCAGCTTTGTGGTTGCCTCCTCCATCTGGTTGCGGAGGTGGCCTAGAGATATCCGTTCAGCATTTCGCCGCTTGACCAAATCAGAGTCCTGGTGGACAAACTCATAGCCGTACATCGCACCGAGAAAGCCATCCTTGCTTTCCAGGCTGGACGGTACACCCTTAACGACGTAATCCAGGAACTTGCTCGCTACAGCATGATTATGCTGTTTATGAATTTCCACATACTGGGCCGTTAATGGATGGCCACTCCACAAGAAGCTATTAGCGGTATACCGCAAGAGCTGTCGCTGTAACTCAGCCATCTCCCCCTGGAGATCCTCTTGCTCCGACTCTTCGGCTTTCTTCAACCAGCCATCTATCGAGCGTACCGCGCTCTCTAGTGTGGAATAGAAAGTCACATGGCCGTGAAACTGCTTCTGGCTCTTAGCTATTTCGTCATGTTGCTCACGCCAATAACTGACTTCACCAGAAAGAAACTCACGCAGCTCCCTAAGTCCCTCAAACTTAAATTGCTTCCCTGTAACATCCTTGAATTGCACATTTATATTTTTGTTCATTATTCAACCAGTCCAGAAATTTCCTTTCTATCGATTTTTACCAGATTCCGCGAACACATATAAGGCGCAACAATCGACAGGGGAGAGGGAATAGAACAGCAAAGTGACGGAACAGGGCAAAGAACATCACCCCCAGAAAAAGCAAAGGCCCCCAAAGGGGCCCTACTCGCAGCGCCAACAGGCTTGCTATCGCCTTTGCTGGGCTGGCTATGCCGGACGTACCTAGACATAGTCTCAGAGACGGCTGCCGAAGCAGAGCCGTATACAGAATTACAAATTCAGCGACTTAGTACGAATCCGCATCGCCTCATGAGATACCCCAAAGCGACTAGCCAAGTGCCCGATATCCGAGTTTTTTGCGTGCTCTAAAACGACCAGCCCGGTAGGCATCAGCACCGCCGCAGCAAACTGATTCGCCTCAGTCTCGTGTCGAGCAGTGATATTAGTGTTGTGAAACTTACCCACCGCCTGGCTGCGATACGCCTTATTGTCGTCCAGGCCTTCACCGATTAGCGAACGGTGCAGCATGTAATGGCCGAGCTCGTGCGCTGCGGTGAAGCGCTGCCGCGTATCAGCATGGGTCGCATTCACCCGAATAACGAACTTGCTTTCGTTCAGGCGCTCAATTTCGCCGGAGATATCTGAATCCAGGTCGAAAGAGCCTTCATAATCGACGCCCAACGCTTCGATCATGCCCACAACATCAACAGGCAGGCGCGATCTGTAATCGTTGATAACGGCCAACTGATTTTGACTAATTGCCATTGCCACTATCCTCAACGCTACTGGCGATGTCGTCACCGATATCACCAGTTACCTCCCCAGTTAAACCCATTAATTCCTTATGGGCCTCCAAGTGTTCCTCTACCTTTTCCCAAGCTTGCGCCGCGAGATTCTCAATCGCGGCATCGATTTTCTCTTTTGCCTGGTCAGACAGGGAAGCCATTTCCGATTCGGCGGCTACCTTTGCGGCCTCTCTCGCTTCGATGACCGACTTTTCCTTGATGTAAAGGAAACTAAATACCGCCGACAGGCCAACTCCGACCCCGAGGACCGTTAGGGCCATGCCGATAAAATCTAGGCGCCCTAGCTGGACCGCTATGTTTATCACATCGGGACGCTTGGAGCATAGCTCCGCATTTTCGTCGCAGACTTCCTTATAGACCACTTCCACAGGGTAGGAGTTTAAGAAATCCCCGAAAAAGAGGTAAACACCGGCGCCAATAACGACGATCCAGAGGATGGCGCTAAGCCACGCGAATACTCGATGAATCACTATGCCCCCTCTGAAACGGCCCCGGATTGTACGCATGGTCTCAATACCTGTCTATCAATAGCAACAGATGGTCAATTTCTAAGCAGGGGTCACAAATACGCCGGTCTCACCCTCGAACCGCACGCGGCCAGTAGCCAAGAAGGCCTCTCTCAATTTCTCCACCGTAGTGGTTAAGGCGGCTCCGCCCTTTTCAAAGGCGCTAATTGTCGCCGGCCTCACTCCTGTCCTGTCGGACAGATCCTTGCCAGACCAATTGAGGCCGGCCCGCGCCATGCGGCACTGCATTCCGTTCATAAGCAAACCGTAATTTTTTTACTCTCTGGCGTAAAATTTTATTGATAGTTACGCTCAACCGTAATAATATTACGGTCAATCGGTAAGGAAATAAAGCGGAGAGGGAAAATGAAACAGATAGCGCAAAGAGCCACCCGGACTTACGACCATCGCGCCATCCTGTGGGACGCGTGGAGAATCGCCCGGCAGGCCTCCCGCCGCTTCGGCTTCTCCGCTCACTCGTTCATCGCCGAGGCCATGCGCCAGGCATGGGCCAAGGCCAAAGCCAAGGCGCTGAACACAGGCACCGGAGACGCCAAGACCCTCTTTTTTATCTGCATTGACGAGAAAACCGGTTTCAACACCCGCGCAGTCAATCTCTCGCTGATTGACGAAGTATTCACCGACCGCCAGCAGGCAGAGGCCGCACTGGCGGTGCTGCGCGGTGCCTTCGACCGCCCCTTTATCAAGACTTCCCCCTATTACCGCCTTCACTAACCGAGGTCCCAGCCTATGACTAACCACGATCACGAACAGCCCACTTTAACCAGCCCTTACATGAAGCAGTTGCACCGAGTCAAAAGCCTAAACGCAGGCCTGGAATGGGTGGCTATGTGCCCCGACCAGGAGGCCAAACAGGCGCTAATCGAATTGATCGGGGAGGAGGTGAACGCAGCCCTAGCCGGAGTTATCTACGCCGCCGAGCACGGCCGCCAGATCTAAAGCAGCGGGCACCGGTCAACCCGGCAAAATTAGGAATTGATTTCCTTGCGGCTCTGCCAGTCCACTCTCCAAGGCTGATGGAGCCGCATTTTTTTAAAACCGATAATTTGTCGGTTTTGAGACTGACAAACGAAGCGAACTCAAACTTTGAGCCCGCCGCCGATCCTTTTAAGGGTCGGTGAAATGCCGACCCCTTCGCCGCTCCCGGCGCGTCACAATCCACCGCGAGCACTTCCTAACCCGTCGTTTCGGCGGGATAGCCAATCAACCGCCTTACCGCTGGCTCAAGATTGGAGACAGCTACGCACCCACTGCAGGGGAGCCCTGAACCAGGGCCCCCTACGCCACCTGCTTCTCCTCCAGCTGCTCCCCGTCGCCGTCAACCGGGATCATGTGGGGACGGATAATCAATACCCGCTCCGGATTGCGCCCACTATTCGGCAGGCGCGTCGGAATCGAGAATTTCCCGTTGTTATCGCGCTCCAGCGCGCCGCAGTCCGCCAGCAGCTGCTTTGCCTTGCGATCGTTGAGGCCCTTGCATATCTCCGCCTTAAACGCCGCTGGATAGACGTAGTAAATGGTCTCCGAGCATGGCGAGCCCTCGAGGGCGTTACTGTCCTGCAGTGTCTTGCGGTAGCCGCAGCGCTTCAGCGTGCGGACAGTGTGGTCATCTGCGGTAGCGTCCTCCCGATCCCAGCGCGTGAATTGCGACTCCCCGTACAGGTCGAAGAACAGCCGCAGCGCGGTCAGGGTCTGCTGGTCCTCGAGATTGCCAACACCGCCCCGGGCCGACACCCACGCCTTGAAGCAAGCGCGCGCCGCGTTCATAGCCATGCCCTTAGGCCAGCCGGTAATCCCGGCCTTTGAGGCCATCTCTCCGGCAAAGCCCACCAGGGCGAATTTCTCAGCCGCCCGCCGAACCTGCCCGCTGGCGTCGTCGGTGAGATCCACAGCGAAGTTCACCAGCTCAAGCCGGATCCGCCCCGCCAGCTTCTCCTGATTGCTCGCGCACAGCTTTTCAATAAACGCATTGAGCGGTGCACCGTGGTAACTGGAGGCCTGCTCCACCAGGTGACGGGACAAGGCAGCACCCCCAGCATAGGTATGCAGCTCATTGAAAATGCCGATACCGCTGCCCGCATCCGAGGGCACCGCCAGTAAGCGCACCTCCTGCCCCGCCTTCGCCTTTTTCCCGGCCTCCGCCATCTGCTGATCTAATGTCCGCTCCCCGGTGGACAGGAACACCAAGCGCCACTCAAACGCATTGCCGCGCACACCGCCCCGGTCATTCGCGCGCGCCTTGCCGGCACCGTTGCCAAGCATGTAGGCGATATCACCGACGATACGCGGATCACACTGGCTGATCTCATCGAGGATCAACAGGCCGTCCGAGTGCGCCGCGGCGATACTCTCGAGCGCGTTGTCCGTACTGCGCCAGGTGCGCACAAAATCCGGCCCGCCGTAGACGGAAGCGGCCACCTTGAGCAGCGTGGTTTTCCCCTGTGAGCTGTCCCCGAAGAAATGGAAGCCGGTAGTCTCCATGCCGATTAGATGCAGCAGCGGACCGGCGAAGGCCGCCGACACCGCAAATAGCAGCCGCGTATTGTGGGCGCAGCAGGCCGCCACATTCTCCCGCCACTGCTCCAGCTCGCCGCGAATCTTGATCTTGTTGAGGTCCGGACTCGCCGAGTAGAAGTACAGCGGCTCAGTGGGGGTGCCCAGCGTCCCATTCGGCAGGAGATAGGCCCGCCCATGCCAGCCAAGTTTATTGACCAGCACATAGCGGTCTCGCGTCTTTGCCGTTTGCAGGTACTGAATCAGCCGCCGCCGCGGCTGCTGCCCGGCCTCCGCGCGGAGCCCCATGCTGAATAGCTGCTTCAACACTTCAGCGCCGCCCTCCGTGGCCAGGTACTCGCTGGGAATGTTCCACTCTTTCACAATCCCGTCCGGATCCACGAAGCGAACCAGTGTGCCCCAGTTGCGGCCCTGCGGATCCCGAGTGAGCGCCAGCACATCGAGGCGATCACAGATCCGCATGAGCGAGGGCTCCCCATCGCCGCCCTGCACCGGGAAGAACACGCCCCGGTCATTGACGATAAACCGGTTCTGTTCGCCAGGTTCACCCCCAGCAGCGCACTGCTGACCGCTGCCGTTGCTGCTCTCAGCGGCTCCCGGCGCGTAGGGCTCCAGCAACTCACCCGCTACCAGCAGCGCCGCCAGGCGCTCCGCCGTCAGCCCGTGGGCCTCTGCATCTGCCGCATCGCCTTTTACCGGCCAGCTATCACCCAGCGCCTGCAGGCGCACCAGAGACACCGCACAGCCAAGACCGTGCAGCATGGCGGCCAGCTTTTGCATACAGCCGGTGCCCGCCTCATCGTTATCCGGCCAAAGCGCCACCTGACGCCCGCGCAGCGGCTTGAAATCCGCCTTGCCCAGCGCCTTGCTACCGCCCGGCCAGCTCATGCATACATAGTCCGGCAACAGCGCTGCAGCAGCGTCCGCCGCCTTCTCCCCCTCGCTCAGCAATACCGGCGCATCAATGCGCGCGCCGAGACGATCCAGCCCGTAGAGCGGCCGGTCCTTTTCCGGCTGCTTCCACCGCCATGAATGCTTGCCGTTGCTGTCCCGGCAGTAGGTGAGCGGGCGGTAATCCTTCGCCCGCTTCCCGGCCTTTTGCACATCGAAGCGCAGCACTTTCATTAGCAGCGCCCCGGCCTGGTCCCGGTATTCCCATACCGCCGAGGGCGCGCCATTGTGGGGGTGGCGAGCAGGGCAGGCCTTTTCCGCCTCCGCGGGCACGGGCAAAACCACTTCCCAGCCGCCCCGGGCGGCCTTCCCCGGCTTGCGCGCTGGCTTCTGATGCGCTGGCATAGCCTCACTTTCGGAGAGCCCCAGAAACGCCGCCAGGCGCTGCGCCGCCTCGCCGTTATTCACGCCCTCGAGATACGCCACCAGCGACACCAGATCACCGCCTTTCTCGTCTGCCGCGAAATCGGCCCACGCACCGGTATTCCGGTTCACGGAAAATGAGCCCTTGCTACTGTCGGAGCGGGCCGGATTAAGGGCCACATATTCCGCCCCCTGGTAACTGCCATCCGGCGCCCAGTGGGCCAACACATCCTCAACCCGGTCTAGGGCTAGATCGGCAACCCGCTTGATATCGAAACGCGCCATAAAAAATTCCTTAAATTGTTCTGAACCCCCGCCCCGCAAGGCTTCCGGCAGAGTTGCGGGGCCCTCGCTGCTGTAACACCTTTTCGCTGTAACACTTAAGGGGTTACAGCAAAGTGTTACAGCGCAAACCCAGCAACCACGGGGCCTACAGCCGAGCTGTTACACCTGCACACCTGTAACACCTCTATTTGAGAGGGGTAGCTTCCCGGAAGCCGGAGCAACCTCATCTACACCGCTTTAGCCGGACCGAATTCCGCCGCCAGCCTGGCCAACCCCTGCTCGGTAACCAGGGCACCGGTATGCGTCTTCTGGTAGAAGCCGGGACGGTAACTACTGGATCCGATCACCGCGTGGTAACGCTCGATCAAGTAATCGTTTGCCAGTGCCGCCAGCGTCGGGCTGAGAGGCCCTTTGCTTTTGCCGTAACCCTGCATCTCCCGCACCAACCAGCGCTCCCGGAGCATCCACGCAATCAACTCCTTCCGTGGCACTCCCAGCGCCTTCGCGGCCCTCGTGAGGGTGAGGGGACCGCTCACGCCAGCCCCCGCTTGGCGAGATGCTCTCGGACCATCGCCTGCATACTTTCAAATCGCTTCACCTCTTTGAGGTTACCGGCCCGCACGATCTCGGCTTCTGCCCGCTCGTGGTGCTCGTCGTCGCTGTAGTGGCGGAGTTTCGCCAGGTGCAGCAGACGGGCCTGATATCTGAGCCAGGTCTTTGAGTTAGCGGTGGGAATGCAACCATCGTCATAGAGGTAAATCCGGCGAGGGTCGCAACACTCGGCAACAGAGAGCTTGCTCGCCGTCCGCTGCGTTACCCGGATATTCAGGAGCACCGGAAATTCGCCGTAGTGGACATATCCCCCGCAAGAGAAACCCAGCGGCTTGTAGTTCCGGTTCACTACCGCATATCGGCCGCACGGCTGCAGATCAAGGCAGTACGGCAGGCAGAGGGCGCGCACACTAGAGAGCATCGGCGCACCTCCCGTCATACAGGTGCAGCGCTTGAGCCTCGTCGTATTGCTGGTACTTCAGCTGCCAGCCATCCCAGTGAAGCCACCCACCGAGAGAGACACCGGCCCTGAGGCGGTAGAGCTTCACCACTTCAGCATCAGGGAGCCCCAGCACCGTAGTGCACGGACAAGAAAGGAACCGGTGAGCCAGGCCGTGCTGCCGCTCAACGTCTGGTCTCAGGGAGTCAGTCTCCACCGCCAGGAATGCGGCTTCTCCGGTAGGCCACAGGAAGAGCAGCAATTCACAGCCAGGCCCAGAGCAACCCAGGTCAAAGGTATCCACCAGGGCGGTCAGAAAGCGGGCGCGATCCTCAGGGCGAATGGCCGAAGCCGAGGCCAGTACCTCCTGTTGCAGCTCTAGGAATTCCGCCTTGCGGTAGCTCCGAGCGAACTCCGCTACCTGCTGCGGCGTGTATGGGGAATAGGTGCGCAGGGTCATTGCTTGCCTCCATTGCGGGAAGCGGCAATGCGGTCCTGCACCCACTGGCGGACTTCAGACGAGAGCCAGCCGCTGGCGCGCTCGCCCAACTTGATCGGCGCCGGGAATTCGCCCTTTTTCACCAGGGCGTAGATGTAAGTTTTCTTGAGGCCGGTTTGCCGCTCGACTTCGGGCAGACGAAGGATAGGGTCATCGAGGAGACCAGGTGCAGCATCCCGGCCATGGGGGTGAGTGTTTGGAAGGGTCATATTCAATCTCCATCTGTGCACCACGGTGAACTACTGTGGCGGTGTGGGGATTGAATCAACCGAAAAGAGGTATTACCGGAACTTTAGGCCGCTCCAAAGTTCGGAAATTTAAGAATTGCTATTTTTCCCGCCTGACTTCCGGTCCCTTTCCAATGACCGGTCAAGGGCGGCGAGCAATTTGAAATCCATGCAGCGGAAAGCATAGGGTAAGTACGTCTTTTTGATATTTTCCTCACTCACTCGCGCGTCTGACCCTGTATCGCCAGGGAATACAAGCCTCAAGTAATCGGCACTAGATAGGTTCACCTCTTCTACGGCCGACCAGATATACAAATCTATCAGCGCTGGCACGCGATAGTCCCTCACCTTGGTCAGATCGATCCGGCGAGTATCGCGCTTCTGAGGTGATGGCCCCAAAAACAGCTGCTCTTTATGAGTTGGATTACGGGAGCGCTCAGGATCGACCTGTAATAGTTTTCTTAGCCTGGGCAGCAATTCTTTCAATTCTGAAATGATCTGATCGTCCCTTGCTGTCAGATCAATATTCAAAGCAGCTAGCCCAGAGTGATATTCGTAAGCCTCACGTAAATATTGATCGATGGAGATCGACTCCAGTTCGGGAGATTGGAACTCATCATGACGATAGCGCTCCCTAGCCTCAGCCACGGCCTCCACAAACTCCTCTTCGGAGTACCCTTCGGGAGTACCGTCAGCCACATCCTCAGCTAAGCAAATGACACCACTGACACTCAGCGGTCTTACTGCAGAGCAGCTATAACCCTGGTCTTTAAGCCACCCCGGCGTCCAGCCGAACGCGTCCATTGCTTCATCTGTGCCGTGACCACATGCCAAATAGTCATTTACATCAAAAGCTTTTATTTTTCGATATGCCGGCTCTTTCTCGCAGATATATTCCATTTCCACTTTGAGGAAGGCGCTGTCCTCTGAATTCTCCGCAACGAATGCACTCAGGTTCCAATACAGCTCCGCGCGCTCAAGCAGGAACTTGAGCAATGTAAAGTCAGGGCATTTGTTCAGCCGCTTATAGTTCTCAAGATCGAACCAATCCCCAGCCTTCTGCAAAGATGACCGCATAATCCGCACCCCTACGGAACCCAAAATAGAACCCAAGCCAAGAGCGGTGGGTAGCCGCTCCTTTCGCCCCGTCGGGCTAGGCCTGGGTAACCTTTACCAGTGGGGGTGATCCCACCAGATCAGCGCTGCTGCGCGAATATTGGAATGACCTTGCCGGTACCGCGCATCTCATCGAGATAGTCCGCCCACCACTGCATCATCTGCGTGCGCTCATCGAGATAGCGGGCATGATGGGTATAGGCGGCGCGCACCCCGTTGCGCTCCATGTGGGAGAGCTGCCGCTCAATGGCATCGGGGTTAAAGCCTGTTTCATTCAGGATGGAGGAGGCGGTGGCGCGGAAGCCGTGCGGATTCGCCTTGCTCTTGGCCTCCTGCGTACCGTCCCAGCCCATTTTGAAAATGGCCCGGCGCATAGTGTTGTCGGACATAGGGCGCGCTCGCTCCCGCTCAGAGGGGAACAGCAGCTCATACTGGCCGCTGATAGCACGGATATGCTCGAGGACCGTCAGCGCCTGCCGGGACAGCGGCACTATGTGATCGGTGCCCATCTTCATCCGCTCACCCGGGATCCGCCAGGCAGCGGCCTCTAAATCGAACTCATCCCAGCGAGCACCGCGCAGCTCCCCAGGGCGGACAAAGGTGAGTATCAAAAGCTGAATAGCCAGCTTGGTGAGCTGGCGGCCCCGCTCCTGGTACAGGTCCAATTCCCGCAGGAAGGCGGGCAGCTCTTCGCGCGGAAGCGAGGCCCTGTGACTGGTTTTGCGCCCCTTGAGGATGTCACTCAGCTCAATGGCTGGGTTATGGGTGAGCTTGCCGACCTGCACCGCGTAGCGACAAACACGGCGAATGTCCTGCAGTACCCGCTGCGCTACGTCCATCGCTTCCCGCCCTTCGATATCGCGGACTATGGCTATCACGTCTTGGGGGTGGAGATCGGCAATAGGGCGCTGCCCTATGCGCTGGAAGGTGTTGTCTCGGAGCCTCGTCCACACCCGTCCGGCGTGATCCTCTGTCCAAGTGCCCTTCTGGTGGTTCCACCATTCCTCCGCAACCGCGGCAAAGCTGCGCTCCACATTGGCGCGCGCCTGGTGCTTCTCCACCCGCTTTTGCTGTGAGGGATCCTTGCCCTCCTCCAGCAGCTGCTTTGCCTCGGCCACTTTCTGCCGGGCCTGCTTGAGGCTGACCGAGGGATACACCCCCACCGCCAGCGTCTTCTGCTTACCGAGGTACCGGTATTTGAGCCGCCAGTACTTGGCGCCGTTGGGCTTGATCAGCAGGCGTAGGCCCTGGCCATCGGTGAGCCACTGGTCCTTGTCGCCTGGCTTTGCCTGCTTGATTTGAGTGTCTGTGAGAGGCACGTGGTGCTACCAAGTTTTAAATTGAACTGAGTAGCACCAAATGTAGCACCAGATAGCACCGGATGACAACGAACGAGGGCGGACGGCTTTGCACCCTCCAGACAGCAGAAAGCCCCGACTAGCGGGGCTTTCTGGATGAGTCCGGACTTCCCCGAACTTTGATGTGGTGCCCAGGGCGGGACTTGAACCCGCACGAGCTATGCTCACTACCCCCTCAAGATAGCGTGTCTACCAATTCCACCACCTGGGCAAAAACTTCTACAAACCGTTACTGCTGTTCTTCTTCTCCGCTGTCGTCAGCGGGTGCTTCTGTCTCTGTCTCTGTTTCCGCTGCGGGAGCATCCGCCTGCGGGGCTTCCGGGACTTCACCGGCTTCGGGCTGCGCGTCCAGCTGCGGTATTTCGCTAGGGACGTCGCTTTCGATTTCCGGCAGTTCGCTCGGACCCGGCTGTTCGACGGCGGCGGGCACCTGCGGCAGATCCGCATCGATATCCGCTTCGGCGCCCTGCTTTGACAACAGTGCCAGTCCGAGGCTGGTCACGAAGAATACGGTTGCCATGATCGCTGTCAAGCGCGAAAAGAAGTTACCGCTGCCCTGGCTGCCGAATACGGTCTGGGAGGCACCGGCACCAAATGAGGCACCTGCTTCCGCGCCCTTGCCCTGCTGCAGCAGGATCAGGCCGATGATGCTGAGCGCAGTCAGGACATGAAAGATTAAAACCAACTTTTCCATTTTCAGGAAACTCTCTATCGGGGTTCGGAGAACCCGTTATTTCGTATTTTCTGATTCGGCGACCGGCACACTAACCGGCTGCGCGGCATATTTTACTGAATTCTTCCGCGTCCAGCGACGCACCACCCACCAGGGCGCCGTCAATGTCCGCCTGGGCAAACAGCGCCTCGGCATTTCCCGCCTTTACGCTGCCACCGTACAAAATCTGCACCGCCGCACCGGCATTCCCCAGGCGCTCGCGGATAAATCTGTGCACCTCTTGTGCCTGCTCCGGTGTCGCCGTCTTGCCGGTGCCAATGGCCCAAACCGGCTCGTAGGCTATCACCGCGCGACTCCAGACATCGCCCCCGGCGCTCTCCCCGGCAGCTTCTGTGACCGCCTGCAACTGGCTGGCGATCACCTCCAGAGTGCGCTCTTCCTCGCGCTCCTGCAGGCTCTCCCCGACACACAGGATCGGAACCAGCCCGGCGGCCTGGGCGGCGTGAAACTTGCGCGCTACCAGCTCACTGCTCTCGCCGTACAGGCTGCGGCGCTCCGAGTGACCCACAATCGCGTAGCGCACGCCCCAGTCCAGCAGCATCGCCGCGGACACCTCGCCGGTAAAGGCCCCGGAAGTCTCATCACTGAGATTCTGCGCCCCGATCGAGAAGCCCTCCCCCGCCTTCTCCGCAACCAGCGGCAGATAGGGGTAAGGGGGGCAGATCACCACCGCGCAACTCAAGCCCTCGAGATCGAGCGCTGCGAAAAACTGCTCGGCAAACTCGCGGCTGCCGTTCATTTTCCAGTTGGCTGCTACCAGCGGTGTGCGCATGTGTGCTCCTTCAAGGGGCGCAAATCTTAGCGATAATGCCGCCAACATACAACCAGAAATCTGCACTCCCATGCACCGTCAGTTGGCGGGCAGGCGGTCGCTGTAAGGGCCGCGCAGATCAGCTGTTTCCGACTCTCTCCACGACCATCGATATCTGCTTCGCCAGCTGTTCCACCTGGACGCCGTCGCGGCCTTCGACCATGACCCGAATCAATGGCTCGGTACCAGACGGGCGCAGCAGCACCCGGCCGCTGTCCGCCAGCTGGGCCTCCGCCTCGCTGACGGCAGCCTTCACCTCCGCGTGGTCCAGTACTCCCTCGCGGTGCGCCAGGCGCACATTGATCATGTGCTGGGGCAGCATTTTCATGCGCGCCTTCAACTGGTGCAAGGGCTCGCCGAAGTCGCACACCGCGCGCAGAACCTGCAGTGCAGACACTATGCCGTCGCCGGTGGTGGTGGCGTCGGCGCAGATAATATGGCCGGAGGACTCGCCGCCCAGGGTCCAGCCGTTGGCATGCATCTTCTCCAGCACATAGCGGTCGCCGACATTGGCGCGCTCGAACGGGATCTTGCGCTCGCGCAGGGCCAGCTCGAAACCGAAGTTGCTCATCAGGGTGCCCACGACGCCGTTGCAGCCACCGAGAAACTGCTGGCGGTGCATGGCGATCATGAACAACAGCTGGTCGCCGTCGACCAGCTCGCCGTGCCGGTCGACGAACAGCACCCGGTCGCCATCGCCGTCAAAGGCGATGCCCAGGTCGGCCTGCTGCTCCAGCACCGCCTTTTGCAGCTGCTGGGGCTTGGTGGAACCGCACTCCAGATTGATATTGAGGCCGTCCGGGCTGACGCCGATGGCGGTGACCTCGGCGCCCAGCTCGCGGAACACCTTGGGCGCTATGTGATAGGTGGCGCCGTTGGCGCAATCCAGCACTATCTTCAGCCCCTCGAGGGAGAAGCCCCAGGGCGTGGAGGCCTTGCAGAACTCGATATAGCGCGCCGCGGCGTCGTCGATACGCCAGGCCTTGCCCAGGTTGGACGAGGTGGTCATCGGCAGCGCCAGCGCCGCCTCTATCTCCAGCTCCACCTGGTCCGGCAGCTTGCTGCCCCCGGCGCTGAAAAACTTGATGCCGTTATCCTGGTAGGGATTGTGCGAGGCACTGATCACTATGCCCGCCTGGGCGTGGAAGGTGCGTGTCAGATAGGCGATGGCCGGAGTCGGCATCGGTCCGAGCAGGCCGACGTCGACGCCGGCGTTGATCAGGCCCGCTTCCAGGGCCGCCTCGAACATATAGCCGGACACCCGGGTATCCTTGCCGATCAGGATGCTGCGGCGCCCGGAGCGCTTGCCGCCGGCCATCTCGCCGAGCACCTTGCCGGCGGCGTAGCCGAGCCGCAGCATAAAGTCCGGAGTGATTACCCCCTCACCCACGCGACCGCGGATGCCGTCAGTGCCGAAATACTGTCTCGCCATATCTTCTACTTCTCTGCCAGTTCCATTCGCCTGCAAGCAGGCGCCTAAAGGGGGCTTCGCAGGGTGCGCCGCGCGCACCGCAAGCCTCGGTAGTGCGCACGGCGCACCCTATCGTTCATTTTGCCGGGGCGTCTACCAGCTGCTGCAGCTTGAGCACGTCCACGGTCGCGGCGACATCGTGTACGCGTAGTATCTTCGCGCCGCGCTGGGCGGCCAGCATAGCCAGGGCCAGGCTGCCCGGGAGGCGCTCGTGGACCTCGCGGTCCAGCAACCGGCCGATCATCGACTTGCGGGAAACGCCGACCAGCAGCGGTATATCTGCCGGCGCCCCATTCCCCAGTTTGCTAAAGCGGGCCAGGTTTCTCATCAGCGCCAGGTGGTGGTCATCGTTCTTGCCGAAGCCGAATCCCGGATCGAAGATGATCCGCTCGCGCGCAATGCCCGCATCTTCGCAGGCCCGCATACGCGCCAGCAGGTAAGCGCCCACTTCCGCCACCACGTCGTCGTAGTGCGGGGCCCGCTGCATGCTGCCGGGCTGACCCTGCATATGCATCAGGCAGACGGGCAGATCGGTGCCCGCGGCGGCGGCCAGCGCGCCCGGGCGCTCCAGCGCGCGCACGTCGTTGATCATACCGGCACCGGCGGCTGCGGACTCGCTGATCACCGCAGGCGTGCTGGTGTCGACGGAAACGATCGCGTCGAGATTCGCACTGATGGCCTCCACCACCGGCAGAACCCGGTCCAGTTCCTGCTGCTCCGACACCGGTGAGGCACCCGGACGGGTGGACTCGCCGCCGACATCGATGATCTCCGCCCCCTCGCGCAGCATCTGCTCCGCGCGCCTGAGCGCCAGATCCAGATCCAGCGCGCCGCCGGCGTAGTAGCTGCCGCCGTCGGAGAAGGAGTCCGGCGTGGTGTTGAGGATGCCCATGACGACTGGGCGGGACAGGTCGAGTGTGCGCTTGCCGCAGATAAGTTTCATAAGCCGATACAAAAAACGGAACGCTGAACGCGGAGGGGATCACCCCATTCCGCATTCAGCATTCCGCATTCATCTTTTATTGATTAGTGACCGCTTACCGGCCCGCCGATGGGCTTCTCCGCTTCGTCGGTGCCCGCCTCGCCGCTGGGCTTGCCGCCACCGGAGTCGAAGTTGCTGTCGTGCCAGTCCCGCGGTGGGCGCACCTTGCGGCGCGCCATCAGATCATCGACCTGTTCCGCGTCCAGCGTTTCGTATTCCATCAGCGCGTCTTTCATCGCCTCCAGAACATCGCGGTTCTCCTCCAGCAGCTGGCGCGCGCGCACATAGCAGCTGTCGATGATGCGGCGCACTTCCGTATCGATCTCGTTGGAGGTATTGCCGGACACCGGGTTGCCCTGCCCGGGCTGGCCGCTGTCGTCCTCGCCGTAGTGCAGCGGGCCGAGCTTTTCCGACAGACCCCACTTGGTCACCATGTTGCGGGCCAGCTGGGTAGCCCGCTCGATATCGTTGGAGGCACCGGTGGTCACGCCCTCGAAGCCGAGGGTCATCTCCTCGGCGATGCGGCCGCCGAACAGGGAGCACAGCTGCGACTCGATGGCGCGCTTGGACAGGCTGTACTTGTCCTCCTCCGGCAGGAACTGGGTGACACCCAATGCGCGGCCGCGGGGAATGATGGTGACCTTGTGCACCGGATCGTGCTCCGGCACCAGCCGGCCGACGATCGCGTGGCCGGCCTCGTGGTAGGCGGTGTTCACCTTTTCCTTTTCGTTCATGACCATGGACTTGCGCTCGGCGCCCATCATGATCTTGTCGCGGGCGCGCTCGAAATCCTCCATGGTCACCGTGCGCTTGTTGGCGCGGGCGGCAAACAGGGCGGCCTCATTGACCAGGTTGGCCAGGTCGGCGCCGGAGAAGCCCGGGGTGCCGCGGGCAATGGTCTGCGCGGAGACCCGCTCGTCCAGCGGTACTTTGCGCATATGCACCTTGAGAATCTGCTCGCGGCCGCGGATATCCGGCAGACCCACGAACACCTGGCGGTCGAAGCGACCGGGGCGCAGCAGCGCGTGGTCGAGCACGTCGGGGCGGTTGGTGGCGGCGATGACGATCACGCCCTCATTGCCCTCGAAACCGTCCATCTCCACCAGCAGCTGGTTCAGGGTCTGCTCGCGCTCGTCGTGACCGCCGCCGACGCCGGCGCCGCGGTGGCGGCCGACGGCGTCGATCTCGTCGATAAAGATGATGCACGGCGCCTGCTTCTTGGCCTGATCGAACATGTCGCGCACGCGGGAGGCGCCCACGCCGACGAACATCTCGACGAAATCGGAGCCGGAGATGGAGAAGAAGGGCACCTTGGCCTCGCCGGCGATGGCCTTGGCCAGCAGCGTCTTACCGGTGCCGGGCGGGCCGCACATCAGCACGCCGCGGGGGATATTGCCGCCGAGGCGCTGGAACTTGGACGGATCGCGCAGGAATTCCACCAGTTCCTGTACTTCCTCCTTGGCCTCATCCACGCCCGCCACATCGGCGAAGGTGGTCTTGATCTGGTCCTCACCCAGGAGGCGCGCCTTGCTCTTGCCGAAGGCCATGGGGCCGGAGCGACCGCCGGCACCGCCCTGCATCTGGCGCATAAAGAACATGAACACAGCGATGATGATCAGGATCGGGAAGCTGGCCACCAGCAGCTGCTGCCAGATGCTGGGAGACTCCGGCTCGCGGCCGACAAACTGGACGTTGCTGCGCACCAGCTCATTGGTGAGCTCGTCGTCAATGATCTGTGGCTGGATGGTCTTGAAACGGCTGCCGTCGGCCTTTTCACCGGTAATCACCAGGCCGTTGACCACCACGCTCTTGACCTGGCCCGACTGCACATCCTGCACGAAGTCGGAGTAGCTGAGAGCCTCATCCCGAGACTGCGGCTTGAAATTCTGGAACACCATCAGCAGCACCGCCGCGATGATCAGCCACAGTACAAGGTTTTTTGCCATATCGTTCAAAGGGATAGCCCTCTCGCTTTCGCACTCACTTTCAAAACTCGTTCACACCAGGCGTTCACACCAGTAAGCGTTCACACCAGTATAGGCGCGCATACCCTTGCGCCGGCGGTGTCCGCGCCCCGCAGGTAACGCTTATACCATATTAGGGACTGTGGCCAGAAATGGCCCGGTCAACCTCTTTCAGCGCTTCTTTAACCTTTATAGCCCCGTGCCACCACGTAGACCTCGCGGGAGCGGGGCCTGGATGCACCGGGCTTGCGGGTCACCACGCTGTTGTAGCTGCCGCGCAGGTCGCGGATCAGCTCGTCAAAGCCCTCACCCTGGAATACCTTGGCGACGAAGGCCCCGCCTGGCTTCAACACCTGGCGCGCCATGTCCACCGCCAGCTCCACCAGGTACATAGAGGCGGGCTGGTCCACGTCGCGGATACCACTCATATTGGGGGCCATATCGGAAATCACAAGGTCCGCCTTGTCCTCGCCGAGGCGATCCAGCAACTCTTTGAGCACCGATTCCTCGGTGAAGTCCCCCTGCACGAACTCGACGCCGGCGAGCGGGTCCATCGGCAGTATGTCGGAAGCCAGCACGCGGCCCTTGTGACCCACCAGTTCCGCGGCCACCTGCGACCAGCCGCCCGGCGCCGCGCCCAGATCGACTACGGTCATGCCCGGCTTGATCAGCCGGTCTTTCTCTTGCAGCTCCTGCAGCTTGTAGCTGGCGCGGGAACGGTAGCCCTCCTTCTGGGACTGTTTGACGTAATGGTCATTGAAATGTTCACGCAGCCAGCGGTGGCTGCTCTTGGATCGGCCCATCGGGTACAATACTTCCTAAATTTCCTGTAGGAGCGGCCCATGGCCGCGATCTGTGTCAACTATTGGCAAGATCGCGGCCATGGGCCGCTCCTACTATATAGATTCCACAAAGTGGTAATGGAGTATTGTATGCCTTTAACCGCCGACCGCAAAAAAGCCCTGCGCACCCTGGGCCACAATCTCAAGCCGGTGGTGACCGTTGCCGGCAAGGGCCTGACCGAAGGGGTGATGGAGGAGCTGAACCGGGCGCTGGAGGATCACGAGCTGATCAAGGTCAAGCTGATGGTGGCCGACCGCGAACTGCGCCACCAAATGATCGGTGAGCTGTGCGAGAAGTCCGGTGCCGAACTGGTGCAGGAGATCGGCAAGATAGCGCTGATTTACCGCGTGGCACAGAAGCCCGACCCCAGGCTTTCCAACCTGCTGCGTTAAAGGGACAGTGGCGCGGCTCCGCCGCCCCCGCGTGGAAAATCCCTGTCCTCCAGCGCGCCGCTACTGATCCGCCACTTCCGGCCGGCAGCTCGCCTTGCGCAATTCCCAGCGCTCTCCGTCCGCCAGCCGCATCAACCAGCAGGCACCGCCACCGACAACCAGCTGAAATTTCGTCGGTGGCACCATCTCGCGGCCGCTGAGCCGCGGCTGCTGTCGCTGCCGCTCGACGACCAGCAGGCTCTCCCGGGTGAGCGCATCCTCGGCCAGAGTGACCTCGACCCCGTACATGGCCGCGGAGACCACGCGCCGCAACTCCTCGCGCACCTCGGGTCCGCTTTCAGTGAGCAGCGCCGGCTGTGGCTCCCCCATCGCCGGCTGCGAGCCACAGGCCGTCACGGCCGACAGCAGAGCGAGCAGTTGCATCAAGACTGTTGGCCGCATGTTCACCTCACCATGATCCGGTTACTCCGCCAGGGCGCCTTGGGCACACTGCCGTTGGCCGCCGACAGGCGCGCGCCCACCTGCGAGTAGGTGTAGCCGCTGGCGGGCACGTCGCCGCAACTGCCCGTCTCGATATAGTTGAGCGCCGTGGCAAAGCGAGCCTCGTACTCGTCGCCGAGCAGGTGGGTAAAGTCGTCGGCGATGGCGCAGCCGGGCAGGTCGGCGGCGGTGTCGAAGTTGCCATCGGGCACAAAACCGTCGGCATAGTCGCCAAAGCCCTTGGCATTGACGCCCCTGAACTGGATCGTCAGATAGGTGGTGCCGCAGTTATCCAGTGCGTAGAAACCGTAGGGCTTGCCGCAGGTGGTTGCGCCTATCTGGATAACCTCGACATCCACACCGCGCAGGCTGTTGATGATCGCCTCGCTCGCGGAACAGGTGTTCTCCCCGGTCAGCACGAACAGCCGCGGCAGGTTCAGGGTCGGCAGCGCCACGCCCGGCTGCACGTTGCCGATGCCCTGGGTCTTGCTGTGAAAGGGTGTGGGGTCCAGCGGGTAGCCGGTAACCGGGTTGGTCTCCGGGTGTTTGTTGTTGAAACTGACCAGCTCGAAAATCTGCCCGGCGGTGACGTCGCCGGCGATCATATAGGCCAGCTCGCTGGCGATATCCAGGTAGCCGCCGCCGTTGTAGCGGATATCCAGTACCAGGTCGTCGATGACCGCCGCCTTCAGCTGCTGTACCGCCTCGATCAGCGCCTTCTCCGCGGTGGCAATATGGTCATTAAACAACATATAGCCGACCTTGCGGCCCATGGCCGCATCCACCACCCTAACATGCTGAACCGGCTCCGAGGTCACGGCGGTGGCGGTGAGGGTGACGGTAACCGGTTCCGAGGCGCCGAGCGGCAGCATCTCGAAAGTGTGCGATTCCCCCTCTGTGGATGGCCACATGCCCCGGTTGAGAGTGTCTATATCCTCGCCATCTTCCACCCTTACGCCGTCCACCGACAGCACCTCGGCGCCGCGGCCGATGCCGGCCGGCAGCCCGGCTCCGTCTTCGGTATCGGTATAGGCCACCACTGCCTTGCGCGGCGGCGTGGCCTGGATCAGCGCCCACTGCAGCCCGTAACCGACATAGACGCCGGACTGGGACTGCGACTGCCACTCGCTGGTGGGAACCGCATAGTGAAAGCGGTCTTTCTCCCTGCCAGACACAGTCAGATCGAAGGTCTTCAGCTGTTCGAAATATTCGATGGAGTCGTCAAAATCGGCGGGATCCACATCCTCTATCTCGTCGTACCACAGATAGAGATCGTTGCTCATCGAGCGCAGCCAGTTGTTTTCATCCAGACGCGTGCCCAGCACATCGGCATAGGGCTGGCCGGTGGCCGGATTGGTACCGCTGCGCGGCGAGACGCACAGACTGCCGAAGGTCGAGGCGGGGAGAAACTCACCGGCCTGCCAGGTGCCGGTATCGCTGTTGCCGCCATCGTTACTGCCGGTGGCGGCCAGGCTATTGCTGCTGTCGCTGCCACTGCCGCCACCACCACCGCAGGCGGCGAGACCGACGGCGCCGAGCGCCAGCAAAGCGGCGAGCGCCCGGCGACGGAAAGAAATCCCCATGGCTCCAAACTCCATTTTTTTATTAGAAGCCCCGGAGATTACCACCGCCGCCCGCTTCGATCGACAACATCTGCTGCCGGTCGGGCACTCAGCCGCTCAGCTTACCGAGCACGCTCTGCAAACTCTCCTTGGCATCGCCGAACAGCATCCGCGCGTTGTCCTTGTAGAACAACGGGTTGGCGACGCCGGCGTAGCCCGATGCCATGGAGCGCTTCAGGATCACCACCTTACCCGCCTTCCACACTTCCAGCACCGGCATGCCGGCGATGGGGGAACCCGGCTTCTCCACCGCGTCCGGGTTGACCGTGTCGTTGGCGCCGATCACCAGCGCCAGATCGGTCTGCGGGAAGTCGCCGTTGATCTCGTCCATTTCCAGCACGATGTCGTAGGGCACATTGGCCTCTGCCAGCAGCACGTTCATATGCCCGGGCAGGCGGCCGGCCACCGGGTGAATGCCGAAGCGCACCGTCTTGCCCATCTTGCGCAGCTTGTCGGTCAGGTCGCTGACCGCCTGTTGCGCGTGGGCCACGGCCATACCGAAGCCGGGCACGATGATGATGCTGTCCGCCGCTTCCAGTTCCGCCGCCATCTCGTCGAAACTGATCGCCACCACCTCGCCCTCGATCTCGCCCTCCGCGACTTCGCCGCCATCGGAGCCGAAGCCGCCGAGGATCACGCTGATAAACGAGCGGTTCATACCGCGACACATGATGTAGCTGAGGATCGCACCGGAGGAACCCACCAATGCGCCGACCACGATCAGCAGGTCGTTGCTGAGCATAAAACCGGTGGCCGCGGCGGCCCAGCCGGAGTAGCTGTTCAGCATCGAGATCACCACCGGCATATCGGCACCGCCGATCGCCGCGATCAGGTGAATACCCAGCAGCAGCGCGATGGAGGTCATGATCAGCAGATTGATCACCGTGCCCGCGTTCAGCTCGGCGGGAATAAACAGCGCGCCCAGCACCACGCAGGCGAGAATCGCGGCCAGGTTCAGCCAGTGCCGCGCCGGCAGCATCAGCGGCTTGCCGGAGATCAGGCCCTGCAGCTTGCCGAAGGCGATCAGCGAACCGGTCAGCGTAATGGCACCGATAAAGATGCCCAGATAGATCTCGGTGTTGTGCACTATGTGCTCGGCACCGGTGAGCGAGATGCGCGGATCGAGAAATCCGCCCCAGCCGATCAGCACGGCGGCGAGACCGACGAAGCTGTGCAACAGCGCCACCATCTGCGGCATCTGCGCCATCGCGACCCTTTTGGCCAGCGACAGGCCGATCACCGCGCCCACCGCCATGGCGATCGCGACCATCCAGTAGGCGCCGGCGACTATGCCGGCGATGGTGGCGATGATGGCCACCGCCATGCCCACCATGCCGTAGATATTGCCGCGCCGCGCCGTCTCATGGCTGGACAGGCCGCCGAGGCTCAGGATGAACATCACCGCGGAAAAGAGATAAGCCATCGAAATCATACCAGTCATTGCTCTTCTCCTTCCTTAGCGCCGGAACATTTTCAGCATGCGGTAGGTGACAAAAAAGCCACCGAAAATATTGATACTGGCCACCAGCACCGCGACAAATGCGAGCAGGGTCACCAGGCTGGAGCCCGTCGCGCCCACCTGCAGCAGAGCGCCGACGACGACGATCCCGGAAATCGCGTTGGTCACACTCATCAGCGGTGTGTGCAGCGCGTGCGTCACATTCCAGATCACCTGCCAGCCGACGAAAATTGCCAGCACGAACACGGTAAAGTGGGAGACAAAATCCGGCGGCGCGACTTTGCCGAGCCACAACAGCAGGCTGCCAGCCACTACCCAAAACAACAGGAAAGACAGCGGCGATTTCTTCAGGACCGGCTTTTCCTCGGCGACCACGACAGGCTCTTTCTTTGCCGCCACTTTGGGTTGGGCGCTGATCTTCGGCGGGGGTGGCGGCCAGGTAATTTCACCGCTCCTGACTGCGGTTGCGCCGCGGATCACCTCGTCATCGAAATTGATGTCGATCTCGCCGTTCTTCTCCGGGCTCAACTCACTGACGAGGTGCACCAGATTGGTCGCGTACAGCCGCGAAGACTGGGTCGCAGCGCGGCTGGGCAGGTTGGTGTAACCGATAATCGTCACACCGCTCTGAACCACTTTCTCATCGGGGACCGTGTAATCGCAGTTACCGCCCATCTCCGCGGCCAGGTCCACCACCACCGAACCCTCGGCCATGCTGTCGACCATATCGGCGAGCCACAGCTTCGGTGCCGGCTTGCCCGGAATCAGCGCAGTGGTGATGACGATATCCACTTCTTTGGCCTGTTCGCGGAACAGCGCCATTTCCGCCTCGATAAATGCCTTCGACATTTCCTTGGCGTAGCCGCCCGCACCGGAACCCTCTTCCTCGATCTCGACGGTGAGGAATTCCGCCCCCATGGATTCCACCTGCTCGCGCACTTCGGCGCGGGTGTCGAATGCACGCACTATGGCGCCCATGCTCTTGGCGGTACCGATAGCGGACAGACCCGCCACACCGGCGCCGATCACCAGCACCTTGGCCGGCGGAATCTTGCCGGCGGCGGTAATCTGCCCGGTAAAGAAACGGCCGAAGTTGTGCGCAGCCTCGATCACCGCGCGGTAGCCGGCGATATTGGCCATGGAACTAAGCGCATCCATTTTCTGTGCGCGGGAAATTCTCGGAATGGACTCCACCGCCAGGGCATTGATATTCCTGTCGGCGAGTTTTTTGAGGAGATCGGCATTCTGTGCCGGCTTGAGGAAAGCGACCAGGGTCGCGCCCTCCGGAATCAGTTGCAGCTCTTCATCGCTGGGGGCCTGTACTTTGAGTACCAGGCCGGCGCCCTCCAGGCACTGCTTGATATCGTCGCGGATCTCGGCTCCCGCCTCGGCATAGGCCGAATCCGGGAAGCTGGCCCCTGCGCCCGCCCCCTTTTCCACCGCGACGGAAAAGCCCAGGTCGCGCAAACGCTTTACACTATCAGGCGTAGCCGCTACCCGCGCCTCCCCCGGTGCGGTCTCTCTCGGTATGGCTATGATCACCGCTATGCTCCCTCACAATTGCTGAGTTATGGATTTACTGCTACATCTACCTCAATTCTTTTTTTGGTCTGACCAATTCGCGAAAGAATCGAGTGTAAACCCACAGCGCAAAGATGAAAAGAGGCGCGATGTGATAGTGGTGATTGGTGATATTTATGGCACCTGCAAAAACTTACAGCCCCTGCAGGCCGCTCGCTTTGAATTGCGCAAACAGCGACTGACCCAGTTGCAACTGTAACTTTTGATAGGAAAATTTTGAGATCTCCGCGGACAGCCCCTGCCCCTCGCATTCGAGCAGCAACCGCACGCGCCCGTCTTGCAGTGGCCACCGGCCGCGCAGTACCACGGGCAGGCAGTTCAGGATGCTGCTCGCGGCCGGGCGCTCGAGCGAAAGGCTGATCTCCGCCGCCGCCAACAATACCCGCACGGTTTCGCCGGCCCGGTAGTGGTTCATACAGCGGTCGGCGTAAAGCGCGTGCCGCCCGAGCGAAAGTGCCAGCAGCTGGTGTTCGGCGAGAAATTCACGCACCGTCAGTTGCAGTTGGGACTGGATGCCGTCCAGCGAAACATTGTCACTGGCACTGGTCGTGCCCAGTGCGTCCCGCTGAACAACCCTGCCCGCGCAAACCTCGATAAAGCTGTCCGCCAGTAATTGCAGCTCGTTGGTATCGTGACTTACCCACAGGACCAGTGCCGAATTCTCCCGCCAGTATTTTTTCAACGCGGGGACTATCGCCCGGATGCGCCGCGGCCGGTCGACCGCCGACAGCGGCTCATCGTAGAACTGCACCGGCGCATTGCTCAGCAGCTGGCGCATCAGCGCGACCCTCTGCGCCTCGCCGCCGGAGAGGCTTTCCACCGGGCGAGCGAGTAACGGGTTCAGCTCCAGGGCCTGCAGCAGCATTTCCCGGCTTTCGCGCGGCAGCTCGCGGCGCGCATATTTGTCGGCCAGCCGCAGGTTCTGCGCAACCGTCAGCCGCGGAAACAGCCTCGCCTCCTGGAAGCCGATGGATAACGGCCTCCTGTGCAGCGGCACAGCTGCGCCCCGCCGCTGCCAGCTGTCGCCCCGCCAACTGATCTCTCCGTGCGCCGTCATCAATCCCGCCAGCGCAGCGAGCAGCGAGCTCTTGCCGGCGCCGGAAGGACCACAGATGCCGACCAGCCCCTGTGGCGGCAGGCACAGGTTGATCGGCGTGTGCACCGGTGTGCGCAGGTCCACGACGGCAAGGCCGGCAACAGAATTTCTGTCGGAATCTCTGGCCGCGGCCAATCCGCAGGCAGATTCCCCCGCGGCACCTTCGCGCAGTATTTCACTCACGGCATCACCTCGCGTGCCGGCTTCCGCGCCGGCGTGGTCACAGCGAAGAAACGCCCGCCCCAGAGGCGGCCACACAACAACAGCAGTACGGACAGCGCCATCAGTACCAGCGCGAGGCGGTTGGCGGCGCCGTAGTCCAGACTCTCGACATGCTGGTAGAGCGCTACCGACACTACCTGCGTCTCCCCCGGAATGCCGCCGCCGATCATCAGCACCACGCCGAATTCTCCCAGCGTGTGAGCGAAGGTCATGGACAGCGCGGCGATCAGCGCCGGGCGACAGGCGGGCAGCAGCACAAAGCGCAGCCGCGCCAGCGGCGGCAGCCCGAGGCCGGCGGCGGCCTGGCTCAGGGGCAAGGCGCGCTGATCGAAGGCCGCCAGCAGCGGCTGCACCATAAACGGCAGCGAGTAGAGCATCGAGGCCAGCACCAGGCCGGTAAAGGAAAATACCAGCGGTGCCGCAAACCACTGCTGCCAGAGTGCGCCGAGCGGCTGTTGCGGCGCGAGGAAGAGCAGCAGGTAAAAACCCAGCACCGTCGGCGGCAATACCAGCGGCAGCGACAACAACACCTCGAGCAGCGCGCGCAGCGGACCGCTCCGGTTCGCCAGCCACCAGGCGAGCGGAATCGCCAGCAACGCCAGCAGCGCCGTTGTCACTGCGGCCAGTTTCAGGGTCAGCCACAGCGCCTGCCAGTCGGATGGTATCAGGCTCACGGTGGTGTCACCGGGAAATAGCCCAGCTGGCGCAGCCGCGCCTGGGCGGCCGGGGCCGTCAGATAGGCCTGAAACTGCTGCGCCAGCAGCAGTGCGCGCGCGCGCGTCAGCACCACCATCTGCTGCTCGATCGCCGGGTAGTCATTTACCGGCACCAGCATGTATTCGCCCCGCTCACCGGCGGCCAGTGCCAGACTCAGCGGAATAAGCCCCATCCGGGCGTGCCCCTCCTGCAGCAGTACCTGCGCGTGCCCCACATTGGCCGCGTAGACCATCTGTTCCCGCAACCGCGACCACAACCCCTGGCGGCGCAGCAACTGCACCGCGGCATCGCCGTAGGGCGCCAGCTGCGGGTCCGCAATCACTATCTTGCCGCGCCAGCCCTGCAGCAGCCGCACCAGCTGCTCCGCAGTCATCAGGGTCGCGGGCATAAAGTCCGGCAGCTGCTCCGCGCCCGCGCTCGTCAGGGTCCGCCTGACCCACAGCGCCAGCTGTCCGCGGGCGTAGGTCCGGCGACTGCCATCAGCGATCAGGCCGTCGCGTTCCAGCAACAGTGGGCGCCGGCTGTCCGCGGCGAGGAAAATATCAAAGGGAGCGCCGGCGCGGATCTGGCTGTAGAGCATGCCAGTGGCACCGCTGACAATGATCAGCCGGCACTGGCAGTCCTGTTCGAACTCCCCGCGCAGCGTTTCCAGCGCGGGGCGAAAGTTGGCCGCCACGGCGATGCGCAGCTCCGTTGGTGCCTTGTCACTGCAGGCACCTGCCAGCGCGCACATCAGCAGCCACGGCAGCCAGCGGCGCAAATGCCGCAGTGCCGCTACCATTTTTCCAGCGCCTCCCGGTCGCTCTGGCGCGCCTGCACCCAGAACTCGCCGTCTGGACCGATCTCCTTTTTCCAGAAAGGCGCGCGGGTTTTCAGTAGGTCGATGACAAACGCACAGGCGTCGAGCGCGGCCTGGCGGTGCGGCGCACTGGTGCCGACGAAGACGATATCCTCACCCGCGCCCAGGCTGCCGACGCGGTGCACGATACGCACCCGCCCCAGGCACCAGCGCGCCCGCGCCTGTTCGGCAATTTGCCGCAATACCTGCTCGGTCATGCCGGGGTAGTGCTCCAGCTGCAGTCGCGTCACCCGTGTCGCGTCACTGAGATCGCGCACCGAGCCGACAAAAATTGCCGCGGCGCCGTCAGCGCAGTTGCGCGCACGCAATTGCGTATACTCGGCGCCGACATCGAATGGCTCCGACTGCACCGCCACAGAAACAGACACCATCAGCCCCCGGTGACCGGCGGAAACAATGCGACCTCGTCGCCACTGGCGAGGGCGCAGTCCGCCGCCGCAACGCTTCTGTTGACTGCCATCTGTATATTCGGATTGGCGAGCGCGCGGCGCCATCTATCCCCGCGGGCGCTCAGGGATTCCCGCAGCTCGGCCAGGGTACTGGCGCCGGCGGCGGCCACCTCCATCTCGGCGCAACCCAGCTGTTCGCGCAGGCCGGCAAAAAAGAGTACGCGGATCACCAGTGCTCCTCCAGCTGCGCCAGCGCCTCGCTTTTCTCCATCCCGTCCGGGCGCTGCCAGTGCCCAAGTTTACCGCCACGCTTTTCCGCCAGACAGGTGTGCCGAATGGTGATGGCGGGGTCCACCGCCTTGCACATGTCATAGATAGTCAGTGACGCCACCGAAGCGGCCGTCAGCGCCTCCATTTCGACACCGGTGCGGCCGGCGAGACGGCAGAAGCTGAAAACCTTTACGCAATTGCGGGCCGCGTCCAGTTCGAAATCCACCTGCACCTTCGTCAGCGCCAGCGGATGGCACAGCGGGATCAGCTCCGCCGTTCTCTTCGCCGCCTGGATTCCGGCGATGCGCGCGGTGGCGAGCACGTCGCCCTTCTTGTTCTGGCCCTGTATCAGCAGGCGAAAAGCCTCGGGGCTCATGCTCACCTCAGACTCGGCGCGGGCGCTGCGCTCGCTGACGGCCTTGTCGGTGACGTCCACCATGGTGGCCTCACCCTGTGCATTCAAATGGGTCAGCATTGCCTCACCTCCGGTTCAGGTGCGCGACGAAGTTGCAGGGTTTGTAATTCGCATCCAGTTGCTCGCGGAGAATGGTTTCCCAGGCCGTGCGACAGGCGCCGGTTGATCCGGGCATACAGCAGATCAGGGTGTGGTTGGCCAGCCCCGCCAGGGCGCGGGACTGGATCGTGGAGGAACCGATCTCCCGCAAGGAAACCGCGCGAAACAGTTCGCCGAAACCCTCGACCTGCTTGTCGAACAGCGGCGCCAGCGCCTCGGGGGTGGAATCCCGCCCGCTGAAGCCGGTGCCGCCGGTGGTCAGCACTACCTGTACCTGCGGCTCGGCGATCCACTGGGAAACCACGGCCCGCAGCCGGTAGATATCGTCCGGGACTATTTTCTTTTCCCACAGGTTGTGGCCGCTCGCCTTCACTACCTCCGCCAGATACTGGCCGGAGGTGTCCGTGTCCTCGGTGCGGGTATCGGATACCGTGAGCACCGCCACCGTGAGCGATACATTTTTTATCGGTCCGTCGTCGGGATGATTCATCGGGAAATCCTCTCTGTTTATGTTTTTTCCAGCTGCAGCTGACGGGCCGCCGCGCAAACCGCCTGGAATTCCGGCGGCCGGTTCACATTGGTGTGCCAGTCGCCGTCCGGTGCCTGCAGCTGGCGCCCGCCCAGAGCCTGCAGCAGCGAGCGCACAGCGCCGCCTTCCCCGCCGGCCATAAATTCCTGCAAGTAACGACGACTGCGGGGATCCAGCCGCAACCACAGCGGCAAGTAACAGGCGCCGAAGCAGAGCGCGCTCGCCGCGCCGCCGGCACCCGCTGCGCACAGCTGCCGCAGAATTTCCCGCTGCAGCAGCGGCATATCCACCGGAATCACCAGTAGCGCATCGCAGTCGACGCCCTCTGCCGCCAGATGTTCGGCCACCGCGTGCAAGCCGCCGAGGGGGCCGCGGCCGCACACCCGATCGGCGATGCCGCCCGGCCTGTCGCCGCTGACCAGCGGCGGCAACATCTGCACGCCCGGTGGCGCGTCGAGTTCGTTCAGTAACGCGTGCGCCCGCTGCAACAGGGTCTGCCCGCCCGGCAATTTCAGCAGCGCCTTGTCCTTTCCCATGCGGCGGGAACGGCCGCCGGCCAGTATTACGGGGCAGACACGCATCCCGCTAGCCACCGAGCATCGCCAGGTTGCGCGTGGCGCCGACCCGCTCCTGCTGCAAGTAGTGGCTGGACGCCTTCCCCAGCACCAGCGCGCGAATCTTTTCCGCCAGCTGCGCGATGTCGCCGCGCCGGATCTCCTCGCGCAGGTCCAGGCCCTGCTCGGCGAACAGGCACAGGTGCAGCCGCCCCTGGGCGGACACCCGCAGCCGGTTGCAGCTCTGGCAGAAATCCTTGCTGTAGGGGGTAATCAGGCCGATGCGGCCGCGATAATCCGGGTGGCCGTATTCCCGCGCCGGGCCGGCGTCCCGCGCGCGCGGCAGCAGATGCCAGCCGTCGGCGATCAAGCGGCCCTCGATGGCGGCGCCGCTCAAATGATTGCTGGCGAAGAACGCGCGGTTGTCGCCGGTGCGCATCAGCTCGATAAAACGCAGGGTCACCGGCTTGTCTCTGAGCCAGCACAGAAAGTCGCGCAGGCGGCGCTCGGCGCCGTCACAGAGCAGCACCGCGTTGATTTTTGTCGCTATGCCGAGAACCAGGGCGCGGTCGACACCGGCCAGCACGCGCGGCAGGCAGTCGTGGCCGGTGATGCGGGCAAACTCGTCCCGCTGCAGGCTGTCGATGCTGATATTGAGCTGATCCAGCCCGGCATCCTGCCAGCTGTCGATGACTTTCGGCAGTTTGTAACCGTTGCTGGTGACCGCTACGCGGCGAATGCCCGGGGTGGACTTGGCGCCGGCGATGATCTCCGGCAGGTCGGCGCGCAGCGATGGCTCGCCACCGGTGAGGCGCACCTTCTCCGTGCCCAGGGCGGCAAAGGCGCGAATCACCCGCGCGGCTTCTTCGCTGGTGAGATGGGGTGCTTCGTCCGTGGCGCTATAGCCTTCCGGCAGGCAGTAGCTGCAGCGAAAATTGCAGATATCGGTCACGGACAGGCGCAGGTAGTAGAACCTGCGCCCGAAACGGTCTTCTAGCATCAAACGCCTTTCCAAGTGCGGGAGGCCGGAAGATTTCTCCGCCGACCCTGGTGAGCAAAGCTCACGGCCCGCAGGCCCTATCCGAAAACTTAGGCCTGGGGGCTCGGTGTTTGTGGATCAATGAGTTTAGTCGCGCTTTACCTGGCCGTAGCCTCCGGAAATAAAAAGCTGCTGAATGGATTCACACAGCGCCCGGCCCAAAATGCCTGGCGGCGCCACACCCGTTATTGAGGCAAACATCGTGCCATCCATCACTCCACCCATCGCGCCAGCCACCGAGGGAATTCCGCGCGCGCCGCAGTGGCAGAACGCACCACAAACAGGCTGCCACTCGCAATCCTGCACCACGGGTGTGCGACCACTTCCACAGCATCACTCGCAGCATCATTAAAAGGCGCCAGGGAAGCCGGGCAATGGCGCGACATCGCCTACTTGGCACAAGACTTGATTATGGTTTGCTACTGGCAATGAAGCCCGGCTGCACCGATGCGTGGGCCGGGCTTTTTTGTCTCGCGGTAATTCGCCCAGGATCAGACAACAGTACAGCGATGGACAGACCTCTCGGCATAATGCTCGTCGACGACCAGCCGGAACGCGCGCAGATGGTGTGCGAGCGGCTGCGCGCGGCCGGCTATCGCCTGCTCGCGCAGCTCAGCAGCGCCGAGGGCCTGCTGTTCCAGGTGGAGAGGCACCGACCCGATATCGTGCTGATCGATATCGAATCCCCCGATCGCGACATCCTCGAGAGTCTCGCGGTGATCAATCGCCAGGCCCCGACCCCGGTAGCCATGTTTTCTGCCCGCGGCAACGCCGATTTTATTGCCCGCGCCGTGCAAGCCGGCGTCAGCGCCTATATGGCCGAAGGCATGTCCGCCGAGCGGGTGACCCCCGCGATCGAGATCGCCATGGCACAGTTCCGCAGCTACCAGCAACTGCGGCTGTCCCTCGAGCGCACGCAGAAGCAGCTCGACGAACGCAAAACCATCGAGCGGGCCAAGGGGCTGCTGATGGCAAAGAAAAACCTCAGCGAAGAGGTCGCCCACCAGACTCTGCGCAACCTGGCGATGAGCAGCAATGCAACCATGCGCGCCGTGGCGGAACGGCTCATTGAATATTTACAGAGTGAAAACTGAGACGGTCATGTCGATATCCCTGTGCCCGGAACGAAGCCACATCAAATTGCTCTACCTGCGCCTCACCGACAGCGCGCCGCTGGTCGTGGCCCGGGAACAGGGATTCTTCGCCCGCTTCGGCCTGCAGGTGGAACTGCAGCGGGAGACTTCCTGGGCGACCCTGCGCGACAAGCTGATCGGTGGCGCCGCCGATGCCGCCGCGATGCTGGCTCCCATGCCGCTGACCCTGGCGCAGACACTGCCCCAGTGCGGGGAAAAACTGCTGAGTGGGCTGATACTGAGCTGCAACGGCAACGCGATTACCCTGGCGGAATCCCTGTACCGCAAGCTGTCCCTGCCGGCCGGGGAGTGCGACGGCGCGGCGGTCGGCCGCGCGCTCGCAGGATATATTCACTCCCGGGACGACACGGCATCAATAAGGCTGGCGACCGTCTATCCCTTTTCCAGCCACACGCTGCAACTGCGCCACTGGCTGCGCGCGGCGGCGATAGACCCGGACCGGGACCTGCAGATCGTGGTACTGCCGCCGGAGCAGATGCTGGACAGCCTGCGCCGCGGCGAGATCGACGGCTACTGCGTCGGCGAACCCTGGAACACCCTGGCGGCGCGCCGGGGCATAGGCGTCATCGCCACGCCCTGCAACCGCCTGCTGCCGGCGATGCCGGAGAAGGTACTGGCCGTTACCGAGCGCTGGCACATCGCCAACCCGACAACGCACCTGGCGCTGCGCGCCGCACTGCTGCTGGCCTGCAACTGGCTCGGCGAGAGCGACCAGCGCCGGGATGCCGCCGCGCTGCTGGCGCAGGAGCGCTACCTGGACCTGTCGACGGAACTTCTGCTGCCGTCACTCGCGGACCGGCTGTACCGGCGCCGCGACGCCGAAGCCGCGACCAATCCCGGCTGGCACCTGTTCGCCCACAGCGGCAACGAATTGGGTTGCCCGACCGCGAGCAAGGCCATGCAAATGCTGGAGTTGTGCCGGGACTTCTCGCCGGTCAGCGCCGGCGCCGAACAGGCCTTCCGCCCGGAGCTGTACCAGCAGACGGTGGAATTCCTGCGCTGTCAGAAATAGCGGCGCGTTGATTGAATTCGGCAGATTAATGGAATGGCACAGTTATTGAATAACGAATAAAGGAAATTGAGATTCGCGAGTCCACTCGCCGTCGAATCTATACAGGCGATTTTTCAGTTCGCCAGGCAAATCCATACACGGACAACGAAGTCCACCGGCAGCGGCCGCCAGGCCGCACCCGTGGGCTTTTTTTGTGCCCGCGGAAAAACCAATAAAAGGAAATGCGCATGTCCAGCACAACTCTGAACCTTTTTTCCTTCCGCGGGAAAATCAAGATACTCCACCTGACCTGGGTGGCCTTCTTTATCACCTTCTTTGCCTGGTTCAACCACGCCCCGCTGCTGATGGCCATTGCCGACAGCCTGGCGCTGACCAAGGATCAGGTGAAAACCCTGTTGATCCTGAACGTGGCACTGACGATACCCGCGCGCATTGTCATCGGCATGCTGACGGATAAATACGGCCCGCGGCTGACCTACTCGGTACTGCTCGCGGTCGGCAGTGTGCCCTGCTTTATCTTCGCGCTCGCCGACAACTTCGCGCAGGCGGCGCTGGGGCGCTTCCTGCTCGGTTTTATCGGCGCCGGCTTCGTGGTTGGCATCCGCATGGTGTCCGAGTGGTTCCCCGCCCGACAGCTGGGCACCGCCGAGGGCATCTACGGCGGCTGGGGCAATTTCGGCTCCGCCGCCGCGGCCATGAGCCTGCCGACCATTGCGCTGCTGTTCGGCGGCGACGCTCCCGGACACGAGGGCTGGCGCTACGCGATCGGTCTCACCGGTGCAATCGCGCTCGTCTACAGCTTTGTCTACTACGCCTCGGTGACCGACACGCCCAAGGGTTCCACCTACTTCAAGCCGAAGAAGATCGGCGCCATGGAGGTCACCAGCCCCGGCGACTTCGCACTGCTGCTGATCATGAAGGTGCCGATGTACGCGGCACTGGCCCTGCTGACCTGGAAACTGTCGGCGGGTGTGGGCATCGTCTCCGATTTCTGGGCGACCGCCATTTACGGCGGGCTCGCGCTGCTGTACCTGCTGGATGCGCGCAAGACCTTCAGTATCAACCGCGAAATCTTCAGCCATCCGCCGGCGCCGATTCACCGCTACAAATTCAAACAGGTCGCGGTGCTGAACCTGCTCTATTTCGCCACCTTCGGCTCCGAACTGGCGGTGGTGTCCATGCTGCCGCTGTTTTTTTCCGAAACCTTCACGCTGGACCCGGTCCAGGCCGGCCTGGTGGCCAGTGCCTATGCCTTTATGAACCTGATGTCGCGCCCGGCGGGCGGCCTGATCAGTGACCGCTGCGGGCGCAGGCCGACACTGCTGATCCTGACCGCGGGCCTCGCGCTCGGCTATTTCACCATGAGCCTGATCGACGCCCAGTGGCCGCTGTACATGGCGGTGGTGGCGGCCATGGCCTGCTCCTTCTTCGTGCAGGCCGGCGAGGGCGCGGTGTTTGCGGTGGTGCCGCTGATCAAGCGCCGCCTGACCGGACAGATTGCCGGCATGACCGGCGCCTACGGCAATGTGGGTGCCGTCTTCTACCTGACGGTGCTCAGCCTGGTGTCCTATCAGGTCTTCTTCCTGGTGATCGCCGCCACCGCGATGCTCGGCTTCGCGGCTCTGTTGCTGCTGGAGGAGCCCGAGGGGCAGATGGCCGAAGTCCTGCCCGACGGCAGCGTGTCCCTGATCGATGTCGCCTGACCTGGGAACGCCGGGCATTTCCGCTTCGCGCGCTGAAGGCTCCGGCTCGGCGTGCGGACCGCAGGCCCGCCCGGACGCGGCGCTGGCATTTTCCAGCGCCTCAGTCGCCGGCCGCCGCAAGTTCAATGACGACGCCTGTGCCGTCTGCAATGCGGACGGCGCGGACCTGCGCCGCCGCGGCGCCCTGGCCGCGGTGGCCGACGGTGTCGCCAGCGCCGAGGCTGGTGGCGCGGCGGCGCGCGCCGCCATCAGCGGTTTTCTCGCCGATTTCTACAGCACACCGGAAACCTGGTCGGTAAAGTACGCCGCCGCGCGCGTTCTGCACTCGCTGAACAGCTGGCTGTTTCGCCAGGGCGGCGGCAGCAGCGATATTCGTCAGGGCTGGCTCACCACCTTCTCCGCGGTGATATTCAAGGGCACCAGCGCGCACCTGATCCATATCGGCGACTCGCGCATCTACCGCCTGCGTGCGGGCCAGCTCGAGTGCCTGACCCGCGATCACAGCCGCACCCTGGGCCATGGCCGCACCTTCCTGAGCCGCGCCCTGGGAATGGATGCCCACGTGGAGATCGATTATCGCCGCGAGGAGTTGCAGGCCGGCGATATCTTTCTGCTCAGCAGTGACGGGGTGCACGATTACCTGCCGGCGGAAATCGTCGGCGAAATACTGCACGACAGGGGCGCTGCTGCCGCCCTGGCACTGGTGGACGCCGCCATGGCCGGCGGCTCCAGTGACAATCTAAGTGCGGTGGTGTGCCGGGTTCAGCGCGTTGAAACGCCGAGCGCAGATGACCTGCTGAGTCACAGCCGCCAGCTGCCCTTCCCGCCGGAACTGCGCCCGGGCAACAGGCTCGACGGTTACCTGATACTGCAGGAGCTGCACGCGAGCAGCCGCAGCCAGCTGTATCTGGCGCGGGATACGGAGAGCGGGCGGGACGAGAAAAATGGGCGGGACCAAGAAAAAAATGGTCGGGTCGGAGAAAATGGAGAGTTGCGCGCGATCAAGACCCCGTCGATCAATTTCAGCGACGACCCCGCCTATATCGAGCGCTTTATTGCCGAGGAGTGGACCGGCCGCCGCCTGGATCACCCGGGCATTATCAAGATATTTCCTCCCAAACCCGGCCGCCAGTTTCTCTACCATGTGCTGGAATATATCGACGGCCAGAACCTGCGCCAGTGGATGCAGTTGCACCCCCATCCGGACATAGAACAGGTGCGGGAAATGATCGCCCAGCTGGTCAGCGCCCTGCGCCGCCTGCAGCGTATGGAAATCGTGCACGGGGACCTGAAGCCGGAAAATATCATGGTGGCAGGCGACGGCCGCCTGAAACTGATCGATCTGGGCGGTGCCGACGGTCCCGGTTTGCGCGAACAGCTGAACCTCGACGGCGAGGCACCGCCGGGCAGCAAGAATTACGCCGCGCCGGAATACTTCTTCGGCGACAGCCCCAGCCACCGCTCGGATATCTTCTCCCTCGGCGTTATCGCCTACGAGTTGCTCACCGGCCACTACCCCTACCGCGAGCACGCGGGCTTCCACCACTACCAGCTGAAGAGCTATGCCGGCCTGCAATACATCAGCGCCCGCGAGCACCGCGACGATATTCCCGAGTGGATCGACGGCGCCCTGCGCAGGGCCTGCGCACCGGATCCCAGAAACCGCTACCCGGCGCTGTCGGAATTCGTGCACGACCTGCAGACACCGAATCCGGCTTTTGCCCGCGAGGGGGAGCGGCCGCTGATTGAGCGCAATCCGCTGCTGTTCTGGCAGATGGTCGCGCTGTTGCTGCTGCTGTCGCACCTGCTTTATCTGCTGTAGGAGCGGCGGGGCGGTCATCCGCCGGTGGCCGCGATAGATCTTTGCGCCGTCAGACATCGATCGCGGCCATGGGCCGCTCCCGGCCGGACCGCTCCTACAAATTCTGCCGCTCCCACAAGAGAAAAGGCACCATCGCAGAGCATTCATTTTCCGGGCGCACCAACTTATCGCAATGCGAACATCACCATTGACCGCCAACGCCGGAAATACCGTGTCTTTCGTCTTGGCACAAAGTTTGAATAGTTTTCAGTACCAACACAATTTACCCCCTAATGAGGCAACGGCGCCTGGACTCTTCGGCAGAAGAGGAGGCGCCCGTGCCAAGTCACCGCCCCCTCCTTCCCTGCCGAAACTACAGAATAGATGGCAGGACTATGGTCAAGCAAAAACTTATCGTTATCGGCAACGGCATGGTGGGTCACCACTTCCTCGAGCAGCTGGCCGCGCGGCCGGAAAAGGCGCTGTTCGAGGTCACCGTCTTCTGCGCCGAACCCAGGCCCGCCTACGACCGCGTACACCTGTCCGAATATTTCGCCGGCCGCTCCGCAGAAGATCTCGCCATGGGCAAGATCGAGCAGTACCGCGACTGGGGTTTCGAACTGCTGCTGAACGACGCCGCCGTCGCGATCGACCGGGAAAACAGGACAGTTACTTCTGCCAGCGGTATCGAGCAAAGCTACGACCGCCTGGTGCTCGCCACCGGCTCCTATCCCTTCGTGCCGCCAATTCCGGGCCACGAACACGAGAAGTGTTTCGTCTATCGCACCATCGAGGACCTGGACGCAATCCGCGCAGCCAGTGCAGGCGGCTCAGTTGGCGTCGTCGTGGGCGGCGGTCTGCTGGGGCTGGAGGCGGCCAATGCCTTGCGTGAACTCGGGCTCGAGGCCCATGTAGTCGAGTTCGCGCCGGGACTGATGTCGGTACAGCTGGACGCCGGCGGCTCGGCGCTGCTGAAGAACAAGATCGAGGACCTGGGTGTTACCGTGCACACCAGCACCGCCACCGAACTGATCGAGGCGGTGGACGGCCGCCTGCGCATGCGCTTTCAAGGGGAGCGTGAACTCCTTACCGACCTGATCGTGTTTTCCGCCGGTATCCGCCCGGAAGACAAACTGGCGAAAGCCGCCGGCCTCGAAATCGGCGAGCGCGGCGGTATCGCCGTCGACGAGTCCTGCCGCACCTCCGACCAGAATATTTTCGCCATCGGCGAGTGCGCCCTGTACAACAATTTTATCTACGGCCTGGTGGCCCCGGGCTACACCATGGCGCGCACCGCGCTGGCGCAGCTGTGCGGCGAAACCAGCCAGGTCTTCACCGGTGCCGACATGAGCACCAAGCTGAAACTGCTCGGCGTGGAGGTGGGCTCCATCGGCGACGCCCACGGCCGCGCCGAGGGCGCCGCGGCCATCACTTTTGTCGACGAGCAGAGCGGTGTCTACAAGCGCATGATCACCGACGCCGATGGCAAGAAGCTGCTCGGTGCGGTGCTGGTCGGCGATACCGGTGACTACGATCAGCTGCTGCAGTATCACCTGAACGCTATCGATCTGCCCGAGCACCCGGAGCGGCTGATACTGCCCGCGGTCGACGGCGCCGCACCGGCGCTGGGCGCCGGCGCCCTGCCGGCGACGGCCACCATCTGCTCCTGCCACAACGTCAGCAAGGGGCAGATTGTCGATGCGGTGGCCGGTGGCTGCTGTTCGCTCGCCGACGTCAAGGATGCGACCAGGGCCTCCACCGGCTGCGGCGGCTGCGCGGCGCTGCTGAAAAATGTCGTCGACGAGGAGCTGGCGGCGCTGGGCATGGAGGTCAACAACCACCTGTGTGCCCACTTCCCCTTCACGCGCCAGGAGCTGTTCCATCTGGTGCAGGTGGAGGAAATAAAGACCTTCGATGAACTGCTGCAGAAACACGGCAGCGGCCGCGGCTGCGAGATCTGCAAGCCGGCAGTCGCGTCCATTCTCGCTTCACTCTGGAACGAGCATATCCACAGGAAACCGCACGTCGGCCTGCAGGACACCAACGACACCTTTATGGCCAATATGCAGAAGAACGGCAGCTACTCCGTGGTGCCGCGGATACCCGGCGGCGAGATAACCCCGGACAAGCTGATCGCGGTCGGCCAGGTGGCGAAAAAATACGATCTCTATACCAAGATCACCGGCGGTCAGCGCATCGACCTGTTCGGCGCGCGTCTGGAGCAGCTGCCGCTGATCTGGCGCGAGCTGATCGACGCCGGTTTCGAGACCGGCCACGCCTACGGCAAATCCCTGCGCACGGTGAAATCCTGTGTCGGCAGTACCTGGTGCCGCTTCGGTGTACAGGACAGTGTCGCCATGGCGCTGCTGATCGAGAACCGCTACAAGGGCCTGCGTTCGCCGCACAAGATCAAGATGGCCGTGTCCGGCTGCACCCGCGAGTGCGCCGAGGCGCAGAGCAAGGATGTGGGCGTGATCGCCACGGAGAAGGGCTGGAACCTGTTCGTGTGCGGCAACGGCGGCATGCGGCCGCGCCACGCGGACCTGTTTGCCACCGATCTCGACGACGAGACCCTGATCAAATATATCGACCGCTTCCTGATGTTCTACGTGCGCACCGCGGACAAACTGCAGCGCACCTCCGTGTGGCTGGAGAATCTCGAGGGCGGCCTCGACTACCTGCGCCAAGTCATTATCGACGACAGGCTCGGCATAGGCGCGGAACTCGAAGCACAGATGGCGAGGGTGGTCGACACCTACCAGTGCGAGTGGAAGACCGCGATCGAGGACCCGGAAATGCTCAAGCGTTTCCGCCAGTTTGTGAACAGCGACGTGCCGGACGAGAAAATCGCCTTCGTCCAGGAGCGCGGCCAGCCGCGGCCGGCGCGGCAGGGGGAAATTGTCAGGATCGCCGAGCCTGCTTGAGTTTTTACAGAGAATCGGGCTCTGTGGCGGCCCTGCTACCGGTGGCTGTTTGCGGGACACGGGCTGGGCGCCCCCCCTAAATACATCCCTGTAGGCTTGTCGGCGAGGTCCCTCTCGCCGACAGTCCCGCAAACAGCCACCGGCAACAGAGCCTTCGCATCACGAGCATCGTCATTCCGGCGCAGGCCGGAATCCAGGGCTACGGAGTGCATCACTGCATGCCGGTACCGGATCAAGCCCGGCATAGACTCTGCACCGGCATGACGAATGACTTCTAAGGCTAAATATCCAGGAGCAAACCATGAACCGAGTTGCCATAACCCACACCCAGTGGCTGCCGATCTGCCAGCGATCAGATCTGGTGGCCGATTCCGGAGTGTGTGCCCATGTGGGCGATCCCTCTGCAGGGACTGCAGAAAAAAAGGGTATCGCCCTGTTTTTTCTTCCCAACCAGGAGCCGCAGCTCTACGCCGTGGACGACTGGGACCCAATAGCGCAGGCCGGCGTTATCGCACGCGGCCTGGTTGCGGAAGTGGATGGCGAACTCACGGTATCGTCGCCGCTGTACAAGCACCACTACCGTCTGGGCGACGGTGTCTGTACGGAAGACGCAGCGGTGCGGCTGAACACCTATGCCGTCGCGTTTGACGGCGACACTGTGTGCATCGCCGTCGACCAGACTTGACGATGGCACCAGCGGAAAGATTTCGCGCGCAGCGGGCGTGCACCACCTGCCCTTACTGCGGCGTCGGCTGCGGTGTGGCCGCCACGACGGAAACCCGCGGTGATTCCGCGGCGGTGACGGTCAGCGGCGACGCGCGGCACCCGGCCAATTTCGGCCGCCTGTGCGTCAAGGGCTCGGCCCTGGCGGAGACGCTGGGCGAGCGCGGGCGCCTGTTGCGGCCGCGGCTGCACGGCCGAGATGTCGACTGGGACAGCGCGCTGGAGTTTATGGCCCGCGAATTTTCCCGCACGATCGAGGACCATGGCCCGGACTCGGTCGCCTTCTACCTGTCCGGACAGCTCCTCACCGAGGACTACTACGTCGCCAACAAGCTGACAAAGGGCTTTATCGGCAGCGGCAACGTGGATACCAACTCGCGTCTGTGTATGTCGTCGGCCGTGGCCGCCTACAAACGCGCCTTCGGCGCGGACGCGGTGCCCTGCTGCTACGAGGACCTGGAACTGGCGGACCTGGTGGTGCTGGTCGGCTCCAACGCAGCCTGGACACACCCGATCCTGTTCCAGCGCATGCAGGCCGCCGGCACCCGGCTGGTGGTCATAGATCCCCGCGCCAGCGCCACCAGCGAGATGGCGGAGCTGCACCTGGCGATCACACCCGGCAGCGACGCCGCACTGTTCAGCGGCCTGCTCAACTACCTGGCCGAGCGGGGCGCGATCGATCGCGAATTTATCCGCGACAGTACCCAGGGTTTTGACGAGGCGATCGCGATCGCGCAGGACTGGTCGCTGGCCAGGACCGCCACCGCCTGCGGCATTCCGTCAGCCAAGCTCGAAGAGTTTTTCCAGCTGTTCGCCGCGACCGAAAAGGTCGTCAGTTTCTATTCCCAGGGGATCAACCAGTCCAGCAGCGGCACCGACAAGAACAATGCGATCATCAACTGCCACCTGGCCACCGGCCGCATCGGCAGGCCGGGCTGCGGGCCCTTTTCCATTACCGGGCAGCCGAATGCGATGGGCGGGCGCGAGGTCGGCGGGCTGGCGAATATGCTCGCCGCCCATATGGACTTCACCACGGAAAATATCGAACGGGTGAGCCGCTTCTGGCACTCGAACAGAGTCGCCCTGAAACCCGGCCTGAAGGCCGTCGATCTGTTCCGGGCCGTCGAGAGCGGCCAGATCAGGGCGCTCTGGATCATGGCCACCAACCCGGCGGTCAGCATGCCGGATGCGGCGCGGGTAGCGGAGGCCCTCAGAAAATGTCCGCTGGTCGTCGTCTCCGACTGTGTCGCCGATACGGACACCGCCCGCTGTGCCGACCTCCTGCTGCCGGCTACCACCTGGGGCGAGAAGAATGGCACCGTGACCAATTCGGAGCGGCGCATCTCGCGGCAGCGCGCCTTCCTGACGCCACCGGGTGAGGCGCGCCACGACTGGCAGATTATCTGCGAACTGGCCGCGCGCCTCGGGCACGGCGATCACTTCGATTATTCACACCCGGTGGAAATATTCCGCGAACACGCGGCCCTGTCCGGGTTCGAAAATGGCGGCCGGCGCGCCTTCGATATTTCCGCGCTTTCCGCGATCAGTCTCCGCGGCTATGACACACTGCAACCACTGCAGTGGCCGGTCAACCGGGAGAATCCCGGCGGCCGCCAGCGACTGTTTGGCGAGGGGAAATTCTATACGCCGAACGGCCGCGCGCACTTTGTGCCGATAACACCGCGCGCGCCCGCACAGCGGTGCAGCGATCAGTTTCCCCTGTGGCTCAACAGCGGCCGGCTGCGCGACCAGTGGCACACCATGACGCGCAGCGGCCGCGCGCGCAAATTGCTCGATCACAGCGAGCTGCCGGAAATCCAGGTCAACCCCGCCGATGCGGTGCTCTGTGGGGTCGGCGATGGCCAGCTGGTGGAACTGCGCAGCGCCCGCGGCACAATGCGCGGCCGCGCTGTGCTGACCGGGGCACAGAAACCCGGCGAGCTGTTCGCGCCGATCCACTGGAGCGAAACCCTCGCCCAGCACAGCCGCGTCAGCGCTCTGGCCGAGCCGGTTATCGACCCCCATTCCGGCCAGCCGGAGTTCAAGCAGCTGCCGGTCAATGTCACACCGCTGCCGGCGCGGAGTTATATGACGCTGCTGTGCCGCGAGGAAGCGGCGGAACCACTGCAACAGTGGTTGCTGCAGCGACAGGCCGACCTGGTGCACTGGTATCGACTGCCCTGCGCCGGCGGCTACCGCTACGAGCTGGCCCTGCGCGAGATGCTGGACGGGCGGCTACTGGGTGAACGGCTGCTCGAGGGCGCCGCCGCGAAACTGCACTGGCAACAACTGCAACTGCTGCAGGGCCGGCGCTGGCTGGCGCATACGCAGCGCGTGGAGCTGCTGATTTTTACCGGCCCCGACTGGCGCAAGCTGCCGGACCGGCGCGCACTGGAGGAACACCTGCTGCAGCCGCTGCCACCCCAGCCGGCGCAGCTGCTGCAGAACATAGCGCCGGGCGCACAGATGGTTTGCAGCTGTATGCAGGTTTCCCGCCAGCAGATAGAGGAGGCGATCGGTCACGGACTCGACACGGTGGAGTCCCTGGGCGACGCACTGGGCTGTGGCACCAATTGCGGCTCCTGCAAGCCGGAGATCGCCAGCCTGCTGCGCGCCCGGCTGCCCGGCGAAATTGTTGCCTGAAGCCTTTGACTCCCGCGCGCGTTCCCTTTAGCAGACTTAGTAGCAGACTTAGCAGACTGTTCCCGACTGTCAGCGCCCATTTGCATTTATGCGGCGACGCGCTAATGTCGGGCTATTGCCAATAACAAAAATGACACCACTACATGACCCTCGACATGACTCTCGACACCTGCCAGGGCCCCGGCCTGAAATCCGTCGAACAGGGCCGCGAGCTGTTGCGGCAAGCGATGACGCCCGTCAGTGAAACGGAAACCCTGCCGCTGGAGCAGGCCTGCGGCCGCATATTGGCAGTGCCGGCGAAGGCCCGGCTGGATCTGCCGCCCTGCGACAACTCCGCCATGGACGGCTATGCCCTCTGCGGCGACGGGCCCTATCGGCTGGCCGGCAAGAGCCTGGCCGGACATCCCTATACCGGCACACTGCAAAACGGCGAGTGCGTGCGTATTACCACCGGCGCGCCCGTCCCCGCCGGCGCCGACCGGGTGGTGATGCAGGAGCAGGCGCAGCTGCAAGGGGAGCAGCTGTATCTGAATAGCCAGCCGAAGGAAGGCGACCATATCCGCCGCCGCGGCGAAGATGTGCGCGCCGGCGACACGCTAATCGAAAGCGGCCGCAGGCTAAGAGTCGCGGAGGTCGCCCTGCTCGCCGCTGCCGGCATCCACGAGGTGACGGTGTTGCGCCGGGTGCGCGCGGCACTGCTGTCCGTCGGTGACGAACTGCGCCCGCTGGGCACGCCGGCATCCGCGCTGGGCGACGGCGATATCTACGACAGCAACCGCATCGCGCTCAAGGTGGCACTGGCGCAACTGGATCTGGAGGTCATCGATCTCGGCTGTCTGCCGGATCAGCCCGCCGCAATCCGCGACGCGCTGATTCAGGCGCGCGACAGCGCAGACCTGGTCATCAGCAGCGGCGGCGTCTCCGTCGGCGAGGCGGATTTTACCCGCCAGGTGCTCGAACAGCTGGGACACCTGGATCTCTGGCGCCTGGCAATCAAGCCCGGCAAACCCTTCGCCTTCGGCCGGCTGCCCAGGGAGGAAGGCGAGGCGCTCTTTTTCGGTCTGCCCGGCAACCCGGTTTCGGCGCTGGTCACACTCTATCAACTGGTGCTGCCGGCACTGGAAAAACTGCAGGGCGTGTCCGCAGCCGAGTGCCAGGCGCCGTTCGAAAGCCGCGCGCGACTGCTGAACCCGATCCGCAAATCGCCGGGGCGCAAGGACTACCAGCGCGGATACACTTACCGCGACAGCGACGGCATTCAGGTGGTAACCAGCACCGGCATCCAGGGCAGCCATATTCTGTCCGGCCTGGCCGACGCCAATTGCTTTATCGTGCTGCCACGGGAGGGCGGCAACTGTGAAACCGGCGACTGGGTTGCCATAGAGCCCTTCCAGAAGCCGTTAATCTAGGGCACGCCGATGCTACATATTCAACAGATAGACCACATTGTGCTGCGGGTGAAAGACCTGCAGCCGATGCTGGATTTCTACCAGAATGTGCTCGGCTGTCGCCTGGAGCGCGAGCAAAGGGATATCGGCCTGTACCAGCTGCGCGCCGGCAGCGGCCTGATCGACCTGGTGCCGGTCAATCAGAAGCTGGGCCGCGCCGGCGGCGCGGCACCGGGCCGGGAGGGCAGAAACCTGGATCACCTGTGCCTGCGTGTCGACCCTTTCGATGCGGAGCAGATCATTGCCTTTTTGCGCAGCAAAGGGGTAACGCCGGGGCCGGTGGAATCCCGTTACGGCGCCGAGGGTGAGGGGCCGTCCATTTATATCAGCGACCCGGAAGCCAATGTGGTGGAACTGAAAGGACCGCCCTGGGAGTCCTGATGCGAATTGCCAATGTGGCAACGAATTCACCGATGGAACAAGTTGCAGCGGAGGGAGATAGATGCACAGCGAAACGATTGAATACACGATTGGCGACAACGCGTTTACCGGCTATATCGCCTATGACGACAGCGTCGGCGGCAAGCGCCCCGGCATCCTGGTGATTCACGAGTGGTGGGGACAGGACAATTTCGTGCGCGACCAGGCCGACCGCCTGGCGGCACTCGGCTACACCGCATTTGCCCTCGACCTGTTCGGCAGCGGCAGGCGGGCGGACAACCCGACCGATGCCACGGAATTGATGAATAGCGTACTCAAGCTCCCCGGCGCCATCGAGGAGCGCTTCCGCGCCGCCATGGCATGGCTGCAGCAACAAGATACCGTCGACCCCGCGCGCATCGCCGCGCAGGGCTATTGCTTCGGCGGCGCCGTGGCGCTGAACATGGCGCGACTGGGCCTGGACCTGAAAGGCGTGGTGAGCTTTCACGGCGCCCTGGGCAGCGACATCAAGGTATTACCCGGCACCATCAAGGCACAGATCCAGATATACACCGGCGGTGCCGACGCCTGGATTCCCCCCGACGAGGTCACGGCATTCGTGCGGGAAATGCAGGAGGCCAATGTCAAATTCGAACTGACAAGCTACCCGGATACCCTGCACGGTTTCACCAACCCCGCCGCCACCGAGCGCGGCAAAAAGTTCGCCGTGCCGCTGGCCTACAACGAACTCGCGGCCACCGATGCCTGGAACGGCGCGGCGCATTTCTATCGCAAGCTGTTCGGCGAATAGATTTTTTATCGAAGTGAAGTACCACACTTAAAAGACTGGAGAGGGCCCTTGGGGCCCTTTCTGCTTTCGCGACTATCAGTCAGTGGCCGATGGCCGACATTCAGTGGCCGACATTCAAATAGTGTGGACCGCTGCCCTTTTCCGCGGCCTTGTCGCCGGGGTTGCGCAGGGGGCAGCTGTCCATGGACAGGCAGCCGCAGCCGATGCAGCCCTCCAGCCGGTCGCGCAATCTGGTCAGCTGCCTGATGCGCTGGTCCAGGTCCTCGCGCCAGCGCGCGGACAGCCGCGCCCAGTCTTTCGCATTGGGTGTGCGCCCGTTCGGCAGCGTGTCCAGTGCCGCGCGAATCTCCGCCAGCGGTATGCCGGTACTCTGCGCCACCTTGATAATACCCACCCGTCGCAGTACATCGCGTCCGTAGCGCCGCTGGTTGCCGCCGGTGCGCCAGCTCCTGATCAGGCCCTTGCTCTCGTAAAAGTGCAGCGTGGATACCGCCACGCCGCTGCGCTCGGCCACCTCGCCCACCGTCATTTCCCGGCGCAGCGCGCCGCAGTTCTTGTCCATTGCCAACTCCATTCTTCGCCATAGCGGCTCTTGATAACAAAAATCGCCGCTAACGATTGACCTCAAGTTTACTTGAGCTTTTACACTCCGCGGCACTCGATTGCAACCCGGAGGAGAAACCGCAATGGCTAACGCAACGCGTCAACAAGAGAGTGAAATCCGCCTGGCCCTGATCTACGGCAGCAACCGCGAGGGCCGCTTCTGCGACACCGTCGTCAACTGGCTGGCCGCGCAGCTGGAACGCCGCGGCGGCTACCGGCTGGATCTGATCGACCCCGCCGAAACAATATCCGACCTGCGCGAGCGCCTGGACAGCGCCGACGCCTTTGTCGTCATCACCCCCGAGTACAACCACGGCTACCCGGCACCGCTCAAGGCACTGATCGACTCCGCCAAGGCGGAGTGGCAGGCCAAGCCGGTGGCCTTTGTCAGCTACGGCGGCGTCTCCGGCGGTTCCCGCGCCGTGGAGCAGCTGCGGCAGGTGTTTGCCGAACTGCATGCGGTCACCCTGCGCGACAGCGTCGGCTTTATCAATGCCTGGGAACAGTTCGACGGCAGCGGCGCTCTGCGCGAGCCGGCGCGAGCGCATAGCGCCCTGGCGCGCATGCTGGCGCACCTGCGCTGGTGGACCCAAGCCCTGCGCGGGGCCCGCCAACAGAATCCCTACGGAGAAATCGCCCCGTGAAAGCGCTGCCAACGGCCCAGGGACTCCCGGGATTCGCGCCGCAGGTTTCGCCACTGCGCCGCACAACCCTGCTGTGCCTGGCCGCGCTGAATGTGATGGCCGGCGCGACCATAGCGCCGTCCCTGCCGGCACTGCAGACCCACTTCGCCGGCACCCCCGACAGCGAACTGGCGAGCCGCCTGGTGCTGACCCTGCCGGGACTGTTTATCGCCCTCTGCGCGCCCATTGCCGGCGCCATCTCCGATCGCTGCGGGCGGCTGCGCCTGCTGTTCGCATCCGTACTGCTCTACGCGCTGGCGGGACTGTCCGGCCTGCTGCAGGACAGCCTCGCCGCCATTCTGGTGGGACGGGCCCTCTTGGGAGTAGCCGTGGCCGGCACCATGACTTCGGTGACGGCCCTGGCAGGCGATTATTTTCCCGCTGCGGAGCGGGAGAGATATATGGCGCAACAGGGTGCTTTTATCAGCTTCGGCGGCGTAGTGTTTCTCGTGAGCGGCGGCTGGCTCGCCGACCTGCACTGGCGCGCGCCCTTTGCAGTCTACGGTATCGCCCTGGCACTGCTGCCGGCCGCGATCTTGTTTCTCTATGAGCCGCCGCGCAGGCGCGACATTGCCGCGGGTGCCGGCGCCGCGGTCAGGCTGCCCCACTTTGTGCTGGCCGCGCTATTCCTGATTGCACTGGCACACAGCCTGACCTTCTACCTGATCCCGACCCAACTGCCCTTCCTGTTGCGGGACATCGGCATCGCCCGGCCCAGTCACACCGGACTCGCCATTGCCGGCGGCAACCTGATGGGCGCCATATCCTCCCTGTTGCTTTACCGCCCTGTCGGCGCCCGCCTGGGCCCGCTGGGCGTCTTTGCCTTCAGCTTCACCGCACTGGCCGCGGGCATGCTGCTGATATCCGTGGCGGACTCACTTGCGACGGCAATCACCGCGACCGCGGTCTACGGTATCGGCATGGGTACCATGATGCCGCACCTCTTCACCTGCGCCATCCGGCTGGCCCCGCCACAGTTGCGCGGGCGCGTCGCGGGGGGACTTACCACCAGTATTTTCCTCGGCCAGTTCCTCTCGCCCCTGCTGACCCAGCACTGGATCGAGCAGCACGGCTTCGCCAGTGGCTTTGCAATTGCGGGGTTGTTTCTGTTGCTACTGGCCGCCGCCGCAACGATCGCCGCGCGCTGGCCGCGGCCCACCAATCAACACCAAGGCCAGACAGTCATCAACCAGTGAGACATCGCCATGGATCCATCGTCAAACTCCCCCTCAAAAATCTTTCGTTTGGACAAATTTGTGGCTCCCTGTGATGCCCGGGAGGAGTTTATTGCCCGGGTACAACAGACACACGCCCTGCTCAGAAGCCAGCCCGGCTTTATTCGGGATATCCTGCTGGAGAAACCCGCTACCGGGGAGAAATTCATCCTTGTTACACTGGTTGAATGGCAGGATGCGGAATCGGTGGCGCTGGCGCGCGAGGCCGTCGCGGCCATGCACAGGGACACGGGGTTCAGCCCGCGGGACTTTCTGACCCGACATGGTATTGAGGCCGAGATTGGCAGTTTCTCGGCGGTCGACCCCTGACCGATTTGCAGAAACATTTTGCATAGCAATGTCGATCGGCCGCCGGATCAGGCGACCAGTCCGACAGCTGAGAATTTTTTGTTAAGGAGACAAAGTGGAACCGATCATTTCCGTCAAAGGGGTCGGCAAAACCTATGCCGGCGGCTTTACCGCGCTGAAGAATGTGGATCTTGAAATCCGGCGCGGTGAGATATTCGCCCTGCTGGGCCCCAACGGCGCCGGCAAGACCACGCTGATCAGTATTATCTGCGGCATCGTCAACCCCAGCGGCGGCTCCATTTGCGCGGCCGGGCACGATATCCGGCGCGATTTCCGCCAGGCCCGCAGCGAGATAGGCCTGGTGCCCCAGGAGCTGGCCACCGACTCCTTCGAGAGCGTCTGGGCCACGGTGACTTTCAGCCGCGGCCTGTTCGGCAAGGCGCCCAACCCGGCCTACATCGAGAAACTGCTGCGCCAGCTGTCCCTGTGGGACAAAAAGGACAGCAAGATCATGGCCCTGTCCGGCGGCATGAAGCGGCGGGTCATGATCGCCAAGGCCCTGTCCCACGAGCCGAGTATCCTGTTCCTGGACGAACCCACCGCCGGCGTGGACGTGGAGCTGCGCCAGGATATGTGGGAGATGGTGCGCGGCCTGCGCGAATCCGGGGTGACCATCATCCTGACCACCCACTATATCGAGGAGGCCGAGGAGATGGCGGACCGGGTCGGCGTGATCAACCGCGGCGAGCTGGTACTGGTGGAAGACAAGCACACCCTGATGCAGAAAATGGGCGAAAAGGAGCTGAGCCTGCAGTTGCCCGAGCCCCTGCAGGGCGTGCCGGAAGCGCTGGCGGATCTGCCACTGACACTGAGCGACGACGGCAGCCAGCTGGTGTACCGTTTCGATATCAAGAGCAGCGATACGGGCATCGCCGATTTGCTGCGCCGCCTGAACGAGGCCAATATCGATTTCCGCGACCTGCACACCCGCGAGAGCTCCCTGGAGGAGATTTTCGTCGGCCTGGTCAGGGGCGCGCGCCGTGAAAGTGAAGAGCAGTTGACCAAGGAGGCCCAGGAATGAACTGGTACGGCATTCGCGCCATCTACAAATTTGAAATGGCGCGCACCTGGCGCACCCTGATGCAGAGCATCGCCTCGCCGGTGCTGTCCACGGCGCTCTACTTTATCGTCTTCGGCGCGGCCATCGGCTCGCGCATGGGCGAGATAGATGGCATCAGCTACGGAGCCTTTATCATCCCCGGACTGATTATGCTGTCGCTGTTGAGTGAGAGCATCTCCAATGCATCCTTCGGCATTTTCTTCCCGAAGTTTTCCGGCACCATTTACGAAGTTTTATCCGCACCAGTTTCGGCCTTCGAGATCGTCGCCGGCTATGTGGGCGCCGCGGCCACCAAGTCAATCCTTATCGGCGCGCTCATCCTCATTACCGCGCGTTTTTTTGTCGACTACCAGATAATGCACCCCTTCTGGATGCTGGGCTTCCTGGTACTGACCGCGGTCACCTTCAGCATGTTCGGCTTTGTCATCGGCATCTGGGCGGATGACTTCCAGAAGCTGCAGATAATCCCGCTGATGGTGATCGCCCCGCTGACCTTTCTCGGCGGCGCCTTCTATTCCATCGATATGCTGCCGGAGCCCTGGCGCACAATCACCCTGTTCAACCCGGTGGTGTATCTGATCAGCGGCTTTCGCTGGGCCTTTTACGGCGTGGCGGATGTGAATGTGGGTGTCAGCCTGGGGATGACGCTGCTGTTCCTGTTGCTGTGCATGACCGCGGTCTGGTGGATTTTCCGCACCGGGTATCGCATCAAGACCTGAGGTTCCGGATCTCGGGGCCTCGATCGGCCCTGCTAACGGCGCAGTGAATTCGCCGCCTTTCAGCCTCGTCGCCGAGTTCTTCGGATAGCACATGGCGAGGCCTCGCAGCCGGTGGCCTTATGGGAAATATTTACCGATCAGGTTTTTTCCCATGAGGCCACCGGTTGCGGGGCCGGATCGGAGTCCTTGTTTCGGCGAAGATCGATCGCGGCCACCGGCGGATGGCCGCCCCGCCGCTCCTACGAGGGGGAGGTAGAGAGCCTTGCAGGATGGGCAAAGCGCAGCGTGCCCATCAGCGACCGGTTCCGATGGCCACGTCGCTGCGCTCCATTGCCCATCCTACAGTTCTACCAATTTAATCGGATAGCACAAGGCGAGGCCCCGCAGCCGGTGGCCTTATGGGAAATATTTACCGATCAGGTTTTTTCCCATAAGGCCACCGGTTGCGGGGCCGGATCGGAGCCTGTGATCCTGCGGCGGATCACAGTTGTCCGATGAAGATCGATCGCGGCCATGGGCGGATGGCCGCCCCGCCGCTCCTACGAGGGGGAGCTAGAGAGTCACTTGTGGTAAGCGCGCAGGAAAAGCTGCACCACCTGCTCCACCCGCGCGCGGATCTCGCCCTTGCTGGGCGGCGCGCAGCAGCCGATCAGTACCTGCATATGCCGGCATCCCATCAGCATGCCGTAGAATAGCTCGGCGGCCACCGCCGGATCCTCGACCCGCAGTAGTTCCAGCTCGTCGGCCCGGCGCAACAGGCGCTCCATTTCTCCGAGCGTGCGCCGGGGGCCGACTTCAAAGAAGAGCTGGGCCATCTCCGTCTCACGGGCAGCTGCAGTGCACAACAGTCGCATCAGGCCGATGGCCTCTTCACCGTCGACCAGGGACAGGAAGGCCACACCAACCCGCTTCAGCACCCCCTCTATCGAATCGCCCTGTTCCAGCGCAAACATCGGCAGCGGCATCTGGTTCTCGCACTTGGCCTCGATCGCCGCGCTGAACAAGCTCTCCTTGTCGGAGAAGTGGCTGTAGACGGTGAGCTTGGACACCCCGGCTGCAGCGGCGACCGCATCCATGCTGGTGCCGGCGAAGCCCTGGGTCATGAACAGCACCTTTGCCGCATCGAGAATTGCCTGGCGCTTGGCCGGGTCCTTGGGACGGCCGCGGGACGCAACCGCCGAAGTCTGCTCAGACATAGCTCTCCATATACTGGACTCGTGAGTTCAATAAATTTACTATACTGGCCAGTATAGCATTGCCGGTCCGGCCGGCGCCTGCTTTTACCTGTGGCATAACCGTGTCGCCTCACCCGCTCAAGGAAGGGAACCCCGTATGTACCGATCGCTACTCTTCGCCGCGCTGCCCCTCTGCCTGACACTGGTCGCCTGCGCACCGGCGGAATCCCGCAATGACGACGAGAAGCCGCGCCCGGCAGTGATGGTGCGGCCGGAGATTGCCGGGGCCCAGCAGCAGGTCTTCCCCGGAGAGATCCGCGCCCGCTACGAGCCGGCACTGGCCTTCAGGATCGGCGGCAAGATCAGCCGGCGCCTGGTGGACGTGGGCGACCGCGTCAAGGAGGGACAGCCGCTGGCGGAACTCAGCGCCGAGGACCAGCAGCTCCAGCTCGACGGCGCCCGCGCCAGCTTCGCCGCCGCCGAGGCGGAGCACCGCCTCGCCCGCAGCGAACTGGCGCGCTACCGAAAGCTGCGCGAGCGCCAGCTGGTCAGCGCCTCGCAGTTCGATACGGCCCAGACCCGCCTCGACGCCAGTGCCGCCCAGCTCGAGCAGGCCCGCGCGCAGCTGGACGTGGCGCGCAACCAGGCCGCTTACGCGCTACTGAAAGCACCAAGAGACGGCGTGATCGCCCGGCGCCTGGCGGAAGCCGGCCAGGTGGTCGCCGCCGGCCAGGCAGTGTTCGCGCTGGCGGCGGACGGCGAGCGCGAGGTGCGCATCGATCTGCCGGAACAGGATATCGACCAGTTCGCCGTGGGCCAGCTGCTGGCCGTGGAACTCTGGTCGCGACCGGGCCAGCCCTTTCCCGCCCGCATCCGCGAACTCTCACCGGCGGCGGATCCTACCTCGCGCACCTTTGAGGCGCGGGTCGCCTTTGACAACGAGATCGTGGGTGCGGAGCTGGGCCAGAGCGCACGGGTTTTCGTGCACAACGCCGCCGCCGACGATGCGCTGGAGGTGCCCCTGTCCGCGGTGACCGCCGACGGCGGCCAGCCCTACGTCTGGGTACTGGAACCGCTGCAGCAGACCCTGCGCAAGACGCCGGTCACTGTCGGCCCCTACGGCGCCGAGTCCGTGCCGGTGCTCGCCGGCCTGCAAGCGGAAGACTGGGTCGTCGCCGCCGGCACCCATCTGCTGCAGGAAGGCCAGCGAGTGCGGCCGGTGGACCGGATGAACCGGCCGATCGATCTCGACAGATCCTTCGCGCAACAACAGTAAATAAAGCCAGTAAATAAAGCCGATTTTAACTCCTGCTACAGCACTGCGCTTTCCAGGCCGGATGGGGTTTCGCTTTCCGGGACCTTATGAGGCATGGATGCCGATTAGAGCGTACAGGGATGTATTCACAGCGTGTCCCGGAAAGCGAAACCCCATCCGGCCCCGCACTGAACTCCGGAAATTGCGCAACTCAGCCAGGAACAACCGCCATGCGTTTTAACCTCTCCGAATGGGCGCTGAAAAATCGCCCGCTGGTGCTCTACGCGATGCTCGTGCTCGGCCTGCTGGGCGCCATCTCCTATACCCAGCTCGGGCAGAGCGAGGATCCGCCGTTTACCTTCAAGGTGATGGTGGTCAACACCCTCTGGCCCGGTGCCAGTGCCGAGGAGGTGTCCCGGCAGATTACCGAGCGGGTCGAAAAGAAACTGATGGAGACCGGCGACTACCAGCGCATCACCTCCTTCTCGCGCCCCGGCCAGTCGCAGGTACTCTTCGTCGCCCGCGACGATATGCACTCCAGCGACATTCCCGACCTCTGGTATCAGGTGCGGAAAAAAGTCGGCGATATCCGCCACACACTGCCGCCGGACATTCGGGGGCCCTTCTTCAACGACGAGTTCGGCACCACCTTCGGCAATATCTACGCGCTGACCGGTCCCGGCTTCGACTACGCGCTGAAAAAGGACTACGCCGAGCGCCTGCAACTGGCGCTGCAGCGGGTCGAGGATGTCGGCAAGGTCGAACTGCTCGGCCTGCAGGACGAAAAGATCTGGGTGGAGATCTCCAACGCCAAGCTCGCCTCACTCGGCATTCCCATGGCCGCGGTACAGGGCGCACTGCAGTCACAGAACAGCGTGGCCGATGCCGGCTTTGTCGATACCGTCAGCGACCGTGTGCGCATCCGCGTGAGCGGCCAGTTCCACTCGGTGGACGAAATTCGCAGTTTTCCCATCAGCGCCGGCGGGCGCACCCAGCGGCTCGGGGATATCGCCGAGGTACACCGCGGTTTCAGCGACCCGCCGCAGCCGCGCATGCGCTTTATGGGCGAGGACGCCATCGGCATAGCAGTGTCCATGAAAGCGGGCGGCGATATTCTCGAACTGGGCAAGAACCTCGACGCGGCCTTTGCCGGGCTGCAGCGGGATCTGCCGCTGGGGCTCGAGTTGCGCAAAGTGTCCGACCAGCCGGCGGCGGTGGAGCGCGGTGTGGGCGAGTTCCTGCAGGTACTGGCCGAGGCGCTGGCGATAGTGCTGCTGGTGAGTTTCTTCTCCCTGGGCATGCGCACCGGCCTGGTGGTAGCGCTGTCGATTCCGCTGGTGCTGGCGATGACCTTCGCGCTGATGCACTACTTCGGTATTGGCCTGCACAAGATTTCCCTCGGCGCCCTGGTGCTGGCACTGGGGCTGATGGTCGACGATGCCATCATCGCCGTGGAGATGATGGCGATCAAAATGGAACAGGGTCTCTCCCGCCTCAAGGCGGCCGGCTTCGCCTGGACCAGCACCGCCTTCCCGATGCTGACCGGCACCCTGATCACCGCCGCCGGCTTCCTGCCGATTGCCACCGCGCAGTCGGGTACCGGCGAATACACCCGCTCCATTTTTCAGGTGGTCACCCTGTCACTGCTGGCTTCCTGGATAGCCGCGGTGGTGTTCGTGCCCTACCTGGGCGACAAACTGCTGCCCGATTTTCTATCAAAAGGGTCCCGCCGCGACAGCAGCGGTGCAGTGCACGACCCCTATGACAAACCCTTCTACCGGCGCTTCCGCAAGCTGGTGCAGTGGTGCCTGCGGCACCGCAAGACCGTCATTGTCCTGACACTGGCGGTGTTTGTCGCTTCGCTGGCGCTGTTCCGCCTGGTGCCGCAGCAGTTCTTCCCCTCTTCCGGTCGCCTCGAACTGATGGTGGACCTGAAGCTGGCCGAGGGCGCCTCCCTGCAGGCCACCGAGTACCAGGCCAAGCGCCTGGAGACGCTGCTGGCACAGAACGAACTGGTGGACAATTACGTGGCCTATGTGGGCACCGGCTCACCGCGCTTCTACCTGCCCCTGGACCAGCAGCTGCCGGCGGCCAGCTTCGCCCAGTTCGTGGTGCTGACGCGCAGTGTGGAGGAGCGGGAGCAGTTGCGCAGCTGGCTGATCGACACCCTGCGCGAGGAATTCCCGACCCTGCGCTCGCGGGTATCGCGGCTGGAGAACGGGCCGCCGGTGGGCTACCCGGTGCAGCTCCGCGTGTCCGGCGAACATATTGCCGAGGTGCGCGAAATTGCGCGCGCGGTGGCGGACAGGGTGCGCGAAAACCCGGCGGTGGCCAATGTGCACCTGGACTGGGAGGAGCCGAGCAAGTCGGTGCTCCTGGACATAGACCAGGCGCGCGCCCGCACCCTGGGTGTCGACTCCGCCTCGCTGTCGCGCGCCCTGCAGAGCTCGCTGACCGGCATCCCCGTGAGTCAGTACCGCGAGGACAACGAGCTGATCGATGTGCGCGTGCGCGGTGACGAGCGCGAGCGCCACGCACTGGGAAGACTCGGCAACCTGGCGGTGCAGACCGACAGCGGCCAGAGCGTGCCGCTCAATCAGATAGCGACACTGGCATACGGCTTCGAGGAGGGGGTTATCTGGCACCGCGACCGGCTGCCGACCGTGACGGTGCGCGCGGATATCTATGGCGACGAGCTGCCGGCGACGGTGGTCGGCGAGGTCTGGCCGCGCCTGGCAGCAATCCGAGCGCAGCTGCCGCCGGGCTACCTGCTGGAGATCGGCGGCAGCGTGGAGGAGTCCGCCCGCGGCCAGGACTCCGTCAATGCCGGCATGCCGCTGTTCGTGCTGGTGGTCATTACGCTGCTGATGCTGCAGCTGCGCAGCTTTTCCCTGTCGGCGATGGTGTTTCTCACCGCGCCGCTGGGCATTATCGGCGTCACCCTGTTCCTGCTGCTGTTCGGCCAGCCGTTCGGTTTCGTGGCCATGCTCGGCACCATTGCGCTGGCGGGCATGATCATGCGCAACTCGGTCATTCTGGTGGACCAGATCCAACAGGATATCGAGCAGGGGCTGACACCCTGGGACGCCATCGTCGAATCCACCGTGCGCCGCTTCCGCCCCATAGTGCTGACCGCGCTGACCGCAGTACTGGCGATGATTCCGCTGTCGCGCAGCGACTTCTTCGGCCCCATGGCCGTGGCAATTATGGGCGGCCTGATCGTAGCCACCGCACTGACGCTGCTGTTCCTGCCGGCGCTCTATGCGGCCTTTTTTAGAGTTAGAGAGGGGGAAATGCCAGAGCAGCGGCGGCCGGGTACGGCCGCCCGCGCATTTACGCGGCTGGCTGCACCGCTGCTCGGCGCTTGGCAGTCGGTGAGCCGCAAACTGTCGCGCCCTCAAAAAACGTAGGGTGAGCCGCGCGTTACCCGACAGCTGCCGAGGGGATAGAGATAGGGGGGATTGTGATAGGCGAAAGTCGCCCCCCTATACTGTCAACTCTCCCATTTCGCAGCCGACGGGATATGCCAGCAACACAACTGCTCCGGGGTGCCATCTATACCAGCCTGTCGATGGCAACGGTGGTGATCATGGCCGCCATCGTCAAATGGGCCTCCCACGGCTTTTCCACCGAGCTGCTGATGGTGGTGCGCTGGGGCTCGGGGCTGGCGACCTTCCTGCTGATCTACCAGCTTTCCGCTAACCGTGTCGGCCTTCGAACCTGCCACCCGATCAAACAGGTCGCCACGGCCCTTTTCTGGACAGGCGCGGTATTCTGCTACTACCTGTCGCTGCGCTATATCCCCATGCTGGATGCCACCCTGCTGCTCAATACCGCCTCGCTGTTTGCACCGCTGATCGCGCGCACATTGGGCGGTAAAAAAGAGCCGCCAATGGTATGGGTGGGTATCGCCATCGGATTCTTGGGCGTGCTGGTGGTGCTGCGGCCGGACGCCGCCATCTTCAATCCGATGGCGGCGGTCGCGCTGCTCTCCGGCTTGCTGTTGGCGCTGCGGATGTACTTTATTTCCCAGCTCAATGAATCTGCCCCCAAGCAGCGCACCACTTTTTATTCACTGCTGGTCGGTCTGCTGGCGTGCCTGCTGGTTTGGCTACTGACCGGCACCCATATCGCCAACTGGCAGGCGCATCTGTTCACCCCGCGGGAAATGCTGCGACCCTGGCTGATCGACAGTGTCATGCTGGCCGCCGTGGTCGCGCTCGGCACGATGGCCATGTTACAGAGCTATTTCCTGACCCTCGGCCTGCACTACGCCAGCGTGGCCAGAGTTGCGCCTTTTCGCTATACCGCGGTCATTCTGGCGGCGCTCCTCGACTGGATCATCTGGGGTCAGGTGCCCGGGCTACACGCCTGTGTCGGCTTCGCCATTATTATTCTCGGCGGTCTCCTGGTTCTGCGCGCCGGGCGAGGGAAAGGCCCGGCGCACTGACGCTCGGCCGCCTTTCAATATCCCTCTTGCCGCCCTGTGGGCGGTCACAGCAAGCGCCTAGCGGGATTCCCGCGCGACAAGCGCCATCAATTTATCCGGCCTGTCGCTGACCAGGCCGTCCAGGCCCAGCTCGATATAGCGCCGCATATCCTCCGGGTCGTTGACCGTCCAGGCGGACACGTGCAGGTTGAGGTTGCGCGCGGCGCGCATAAAGCGTTGCGAGAACACCGGAATGCCGTAGTAGCGCATCGGCAGCTGCATGGTCTGATAGGCGGGCCGCAGCAGTTTTTCCGCGTGCAGCAGCTGCGCGGCGAAGAACAGCATCGCGTCCAGTGTCGCGGCACCGGTGGCGACCTCCGGGCACAGGCGGCGGAATTCGTCGATGACGCCCTGGTGGAATGAGGAAACGATCACCTGACTGCGCTTGTCCGATTTGCGCAGGCTCGCACACATGGCCTCGGCCGCGCGCCGCTCGCTGTTCTTCAGCTCGATGATCATCGGCGTGTCCGGCAGCGCGGCGAACACTTCATCGATGGTGACTATTTGCAGCGTCTGCTCGCGATAGGGGTAGGTTTCGCCGTCGGGACTCCAGTAATGCCCCATATTCAGCTGGCGCAGCTCCTCCAGCGTCTTGTCGCCAACCGCACCCTGGCCGTCAGTGGTGCGCTCCAGCCGGGCATCGTGCATCAGCACCAAGTGCCCGTCCGCGGTGAGATGCACATCCATCTCCAGCGCATCCACGCCCAGCTCCACCATCTTCTGCAAGTACAGCAGCGTATTGCCGGGGTAGAGGCCATTGCCCGATTCGTCGCCGTGGGCGATGACCAGCGGGCTTTGTTTTTTCGGCAGGTCGAGCAGTGACGGAGGTGCGGGACGGGCCCTGGCGTACAGCCAGAGAATCAGGAGTACTGCGCAGAAGAGCGATGGCCAGAACATCGATCACCAGTATGATTTGGTAGTAATCCTATTGTAGGAGCGGCGGGGCGGCCATCCGCCGTGGCCGCGATCGAATTGCAGAGCATTCTGGCAGATCGATCGCGGCCAACGGCCGCCCCGGCCGCTCCACGCATTCACGGCGCCTTCGGCCCTACGGGGAAAACGTCAGGGAAGGATTTTTTCGAGGCGCTCCAAGTCGTTGACCACCCGCCAGTCGCCGCCACTCTGCTCCACCTTGCTCTGCCAATCCTGCAGACGTCCCAGGTATTCGTTGGGGTCGATATTGTCACTGCCGAGCTTGGTGACATTCAGGGCGACCAGGTTGAAGCCGTCCAGCTGCAGAGGCACATCGCGGTTATAGCCCGCCTTGATCTCCTCCTTCAGGTCGGAAAAGATCAGGATGGTCTTGCGCCCCGGCTGCTTCTCATTCAGAAACTCCACCGCCTGCAACAGGCCACCGGTAATGTCGGTATAGGCCGCGGGCCGGGTTTCATCGACGAACTGCTGGATCGACTGCTGGAATGCCTGCTTCTGCTTGTTGGTCACACTGGGACGGTCATCGAAAGTGACCTTGGCCTTGATGTTTTTTTCGCTGAAGCTGCCGGTGTTGATACTGGCCACCGCGAAGGTATCGCCGGGGTTCATTTTTGCCAGGGTGTAGTTGATCACCTGCTGCGCCTTGTCCAGCTCCTGCGTATAGGTGCCGGAAGTGTCGATCAGCATATAGACACCCTGGTTGCGCGCCACCGGCTCGCCGCAGGCGGTCAGCAATGCCGCGCTTGCGATAATGATCAGTTTGCTCAGCCGAATTATCATCAGGCTTCCTCCACAGCTACCGCACTGGCCGTGCTATTCCGCCATCTGGTGTATTTTTGCTCCAGCCACAGCGGGAAGAAAATCACAATATCGTAGAGACGCACCAGCAGGGATCCGGTGCGCAATGCCGCAGTGCCGCACAGGCGCAGGATGACCGACAGCGCGCGCAGCAGAAAGGTCGTCAGCAGACCGATCACCGTGCGCGCCGAGGCGATGAAGTTCTCCAGCGGAATGGCGACAAAGGTCAGCGCAAACGGCAGGATAAAGCCCATGCCCATCTGCGCCGCCGTGGTGATCCAGTAGACATCGCTGGTGGCGGCTTCGACTTCGCCGCCGCGCAGCTGTGCACTGACCGCCAGATCCTCCTGCATCAGGATTTCACGCATGAAGGCCAGGCCCGCCTCCACCGAGGCGAGGAAAAACAACAGCGCGAAGGCCGCCCACATCATGCGCAGTCGCAGTTTGTCATTGAGCGCACTGATCACCGGGAACAGCCGCGTGATCCGCAGGCACTCCATCACGAAGAGTCCCATGGTGATTTCCACCAGGATAATCACCAGCGCGGAAATATCCGCCACCTTGAAGCTGCCGATATAACTGGTACCGCCGACCATCTCGGTCATCGGCCGCGCGATCAGGTGGAAGTTGATCAGTGCCCCGCCCACGGCGATCACCAGCACAAACGCCGCGATAAAGAACTGACTCAGGGAAGAGGACGACAGCATACGCAGAGCGCGGTCGCTGCCCTGCTGTATCTCCTCGTAGCGCTCCATATATCCATCGAGCACCTTGGCGCGACTGAGCACCGATTCGACATTTTTGTTGACCCGGCCGAGGGTGGACAGCATCGAGCGCCAGTTCGGCATCATGCGTTTCAGCAGCTGGTGACGCTCGCGGGCCGATTCGCGATAGGCTTCCAGCGCCTTGGCCTCGGCCTTGCGCATCGAGTGGTGTATGGTCTCGAGGACATCGCCCACGACGGGGTCGCTCTTGGCCGGAATTTCGGCCACCGCCTTGATCGCCTTGGACCAGTTGGTGGGCTCGGGCGGCACCTCGGCGCTGCGCACGTAATCCTCGTCGATTACGGTCAGCTGTTCGCACAGGCGGCGGTGCAGTGCGGGATACTGCGCGAGCTCTTTTTTCATCGTCTGCTCGATGCGGTCGAACTCCCGCTCCACATGCCGCTCCGCGGCCTCGCGCCCGGCCGCCAGCAGCACCTCGCGATTGCGTTCCTGCAGGCGCTGCTCGGCGCCGGCCACCGCATTGGCGCCCAGACGAAGGGACTGATGAAAAAAGCGCGCCAGGGAGAAGATACCCTGGTGCACCGGATTGCGTGCGACAAACAATGCCGCCAGCGCCAGCACAAACCACAGCCAGAGCGGCAGGCTTTCCAGAAGTTGTGTCACGGTAATGCCTCCTCGTGAGCGGCCGATTGGCCCTCATCCTACCAGTAGATGGCAACTTATTCGTCCATAAGTTCACACGGAAATTTCGAAGGGAATCCGAAAAATTCGCCAACTTGCACAAAATTTAATCAAGACTCTTGCGAAAGCGGACTATGGCCAGGGTCATCATCAGCGCGATAAACACCACCAGCGCCAGCCACTCCGGCCACAAATCAGACAGATCGGCACCGCGCAACATGATGCCTCGAATCAGGCGCAGGAAGTGGGTCAGCGGCAGTATCTCCGCCAGCCACTGCGCCGGCCTGGGCATACCATCGAAAGGGAACATGAATCCCGACAGCAGAATCGAGGGCAGGAATACAAAGAAGGTCATCTGCATTGCCTGGAACTGGGACTGCGCGCGGGTAGAGATCAACAACCCCATACTCAGGTTGGCGAGAATCAACAGCATTGCCGAACAGTAGACGTCCAATACACTGCCGCGGATCGGCACTTCAAACAGCAGCATGCCCAGCAGCAGAATCAGGCTGGTCTGGATCAGCCCGATAATCCCGTAGGGCAGCACCTTGCCCAGCATCAACTCGGCACGGCTTACCGGTGTGGCGATCAGCAGTTCCATATTGCCGCGCTCGCGCTCGCGCACAATAGCCACCGAGGTAAACATCACCATGGTCATGGTGAGGATGATGCCGATCAGGCCCGGCACGATATTGATCGCAGAAACCCGCTGCGGATTGTAGAAACTCACCACGCTGATTCGCGCCGCTGGCAATGGTACCGAGGACTGGCGCGGCTCCGCGGGTGTGTAAGCCAGCGGCATCTGCGCCAGTTGAATAGCGGCGCTCTGCACCACCGTATCGCTGCCGTCCACCAGTACCTGCACCACCTCGTCCCCGGTGGCGAGGCGGCGCTCGAAATCCTGCGGTATCACCACACCGACACTGATCTCGCCGCGACGCAGCATGTCCATCAGTTGCTGGGGGCTCTGCGCATTGGTCACCGGCTCGATCACGCCGGTGGCCAGCATATCCATCACCAGTTGGCGCGAGCCGCTGGTCAGCGCCTGATCGGCGATGGCGGTGGGCAGGTGGCGGAGATTCAAGTTGATGGCGTAGCCGAACAGAATCAGCTGCATGACCGGAATGCCGACAATCATTGCCAGGGTAATGTGGTCCCGGCGCAGCTGGCGCAGCTCCTTGATTACCACGGCCCACAGCCGGCGCCAGCTCACCTGGCCTCCCCGGTCAACTGGTCCACCGGGCGATTGGTGGCCGCGACAAATACGTCTTCGAGACTGGGCGCTATGGGCTGCACCGATGCACCGACACCCGCATCGGCAAAGGCTTGCTCGACGCGCGCGCCGCAGTCGCCGGATTCGTCGCACAGGACACGCAGGCTATTGCCTATCTGCGCCGCACTGAGTACACCGGGCACCTGCACCAAAACACCCTTCGCCTGGCGCGGCCGCTCCGCGCGCACCTCCAGGGTTCTACCGTCCAGAGCACCGGTCAATTCCGCCGGGCTGCCGTCCGCAACCAGGCGGCCGTGATCGAGAATCGCGAGACGGTGACAGCGCTCGGCTTCGTCCATGTAGTGGGAGGACACCAGGATAGACGTGCCGGCATCGGCCAGTTCGAACAGCTTCTCCCAGAAATCCCGGCGCGATTCCGGATCCACCGCGCTGGTTGGCTCGTCGAGAAACAGCAGCTCCGGTTTGTGGATCACGCTACCGGCCAGCGCCAGTCGCTGTTTTTGGCCACCACTCATGGTACCCGCCAACTGATCGGCGCGCCCGTCGAAATGATATTCGTGCAGCAGCTCATCCACCCGCTGCACCGCCTGATGTCGGGGCATGTCTTGCACGGCGGCGAGAAACTCCAGGTTTTCCCGCAGCGTGAGGTCCGCGAACAGGGAAAATTGCTGTGTCATATAACCGATGTGCCGCCGCAGCTCCTCCGCCTGCTCGGGAATGCGCAGGCCCAGCACTTCAATCTCGCCAGAAGTGGGCGTCAACAGGCCGCAGAGCATACGGATACTGGTGGACTTGCCGGACCCATTGGGGCCGAGGAAGCCGTATACCTGGCGGCGGGCGACGGTCAGATCCACATCGTCGACCGCGCGCAGCGCGCCGAAACACTTGGTCAGCCCGCGCGCGCGAATCGCGATATCGGCATCACCGGGCATCGGAACCATGTCCCTCGCCCGCGAACTCTGCACGCAGCGGCAGACCCGCGGGCAGATCGACCGCATCCACGCCGAGTTGGATTTCCGCCAGGTAGCTGAGCCGCGCCACGTCGTCGCCGGTCAGAGCGAAGTAGGGAGTGAAACTCGGTTCACTGCGAATCATGCGCACGCGACCGCCGAAGGGTTTCGCCATACCCTGGATGAAAACCTGCGCGCGATCACCGACTTTTATACCCGGCCGCAGCGGCTCCGGAATATAGACCCGCGCATAAGGGGTGTCGCCGACCAGCATGATGGCCAAAGGGCCGCCGACCGGCGCCTCGTCCCCCAGTTTGAACGGCAGGCTGTCCAGCAAACCGCCGCGCGGCGCCTGCAGTGTCAGCTTCTGCAGCACCACCGCCTGGGCTTCCGCCTGTGCCTCGGCCTGCGCCAGCGCGGCTTCGCCCTGCACGATTTCCTCGCTGCGCGTACCCCGCTGCAATTCCAGCAGCGCCGCCTGATCCGATTCCACCCGCGCGGACGCGGTATCCGCCGTCGCCTTCGCGCGATCGATATCCGCCTGGGAGATAAAGTCCTCCCCGCCCAGCTGGCGCAGGCGCTGATAGTTTTGGCGGGCATCCTTTTCCTCGGCGCGGGCGGCGGCGAGGCTGGCCCGGGCCCGCGCTATCTCCTCGCTGCGCGGCCCGTTTTCCAGCTCTTCCAGAGACGCCCTGAGTCGCGCCACCTCCGCCTGGGCTGCTGCTAACTGTGCGCGGGTGTTGCGGTCATCCAGTTGCAGCACTACCTGGCCGGCGTCGAGACGCTCACCTTCGCGAACATGCACGGCCACGATTTTCTCCGCCGCTGGCGCCAGCAGCGCTATCCGGTCCCATTCGAGCGTCCCCAGGGCGCGGTCGGGTCCGGGCTGACAGGCCGTGATTAAAGCGAACAGCAGTATCGAACACCGGGCAATAGCTTGCTGCAGTGCCGCGAACGGAAATAATTTCAGAAATGAATCCTTCATCAACTGACAAGGTCACCCCGAATTAACCCTCTCCCAAAACAACAGTGAGATTCTACTCACGCCATATTGTGAACCCCATGGATTCGAGCGTACCACTCCGCCGGGAATCTGGCGCGACATTTGGCCACTCCTTTGCAACCTGCCAATCCTAGATAAATCCGTTCAGAAATTACCCAAGCATTTTTGAAAATACCCAACCAGGACCGCCGCAAAAAAACTGAAAATCTGACGCTTATTTTCTAGAAACTGCATTATTAGCGTCTACACTCCAAACTAACTTCTTATCCAGTAAGTTATTAGACCTATTTTTACTAAGCGTAATCATAGAAGCCAGGCTAGCTTTCGCTAAGTGAACAGCAAAAGCCTGTTGGAAAATTTCCAACGCCACTGGCAAAAAGAATAGATCTTGATTCAGTTTTCCAGGCGTCTATCCAGATAAACAACATAGAGGTAAGACGTATATGCCGGTTCTCTTCTTCAGCAATTCCGGCCTTCACGGCGACTTGCTGTTTTCTCTGATTTCGGAGTCGCTTCCATTTAGCTGGGAGAAGGCGGAAACAGGAAAGCAGCGCCACTGCCTGCCGCATTACCGGGCAATCGTCATCGACTGCTGGCAGATAGGGATGAACTACGAGTCAAATCAGTTTTTCGCCTATCTAATGAGCCTTAACCATCCAAAGATACTCCTGATCAATTTTCCAGCAGACCTGTCTGCACATCTGGCGGAAAAATTAAGGCGGAAAAGCTTTCAGCTCGTCTGCGATGCGACAACCAATCAGGAAAACCTGATCAGAAGGCTCAACATGGCCATACAGAGCCCAGAGAGCAGCGCTAGAGAGGACCACCCGAACTCACTTCTCCTCACCAGGCGGGAACAGGAGATACTGACGCAGCTGACCAGCGGCGAACCAAACAGCGTGATCGCCATGAGACTGCACCTGAGCGAGCACACGGTAAAGAATCACATGTACAACATATTTCGGAAGATAGGCGTTAAAAACCGGCTCCAGGCGAGCAACTGGGCCAAGATGCACCTCCAGGCTGAGCGGGCATGAGACTGTCTGCGTTCGCATTCATACTGCTATCCACCCTGGCGTCAGCACAGGAAGCAGAGAGCGACAAGGACGTAAACGGCGGCGTCCTGGAAGATGAAAGCGTGCGTATCGAGGACGAAATCAGCGGCTTCAACATCGACCAGACCATAACCCGCACGGGCCACGACTTCGCCCGCTACATGAGTGAGTACCGCAACCTGCACTATCCGGACAGTGACTACAACCTGACGATCCACGAACGACCGTCCGCGCGCTGGGGAAATCTGATCTGGGTTACTTACAACGACAACATTGTGTTCCGGCGATTCATCAGCCCGAGCACGAACAATATCCAGCGGCTCGCGGAAGAGGCATCGAAACACATACACGAGATGGTGCTGCAGGAAAAACTGCGCAGTGCTCTGACCGACCATTTTGATATAGGCAAGGATGAACTCTGATGAAACCCACAAAACTGGCGGGGCTTATTGTCACCCCCGCCTTTTCCCTCGCCTCCGGACTCACGTGCGCCACTGAACTGATTTATGAGCCGGTGAACCCGAATTTTGGCGGCAACCCGCTGAACGGCGCCTATCTGTTGAATAACGCTCAGGCGCAGGACCGCCACAAGGATCCGGACCGCGAGGATTTAGGCTTCGAGCAACCCACTGCACTCGACAGATTCTCGGACTCCCTGGAAACCCGCCTTTTAAACCAGCTACTCACCGACGTAGGTAACGGCAACAGCGGGGAACTGGTCACCGATGACTTCATAGTTCAGATCGTGGACAACGACGGCGTACTGACCGTCTTGATCACCGATCGCAATACCGGCGACAAGAGTGAAATCATTGTTAGCGGACTCAATCCGACGAATTGATTACACGCAAATAATCGCAGGAGAAATAGGCAATGCGCAATGAAATAATAAGGCTTTCTTTGCCCGCACTGGCGATAATGATAACTCTGAGCGGCTGCACCGCAATAAAAAACACCGGTGACGCCCTGTTCGGTCCAGGCAGGAGCGAAGCGCAGCTTACGCCAAGAACCAGCACTTTCAGGGATCTGCTCAACTTACCCACACCAAAAGGCAAAATACTCGCTGCGGTATACAGCTTCCGAGACCAGACGGGACAGTATAAGCCCGCACCAAACAGTAGTTTCTCTACTGCCGTTACTCAAGGCGGCGCATCAATGCTAATGGATGTCCTGAACGAATCCGGGTGGTTTATCCCGCTGGAGCGAGAGGGACTGCAGAACCTGCTGACAGAACGCAAAATCATTCGTGCCGCACTGGCCAAACCTGACGCACCGGAGAATAATTTAGTACTACCCTCACTGGTCGCCGCCAACATTTTGCTTGAGGGCGGTATTGTTGCCTACGACACCAATATCAAAACTGGTGGCGCCGGTGCTCGATACTTTGGCATAGGTGTCGACGATCAGTACCGCGTTGACCAAGTTACCGTAAATTTACGAGCGATCGACATCCGGTCAGGCCAGATTCTGCACTCAGTTCTGACATCAAAAACCGTATACTCGAAAGCCATCAGTGCGGACGTCTATCGTTTCGTTTCGTTTCGTCGACTGCTCGAATTGGAAGCCGGAACCACAACCAACGAACCAGCGCAATTGGCAATGCTGTCCGCCATGGAGGCTGCGGTCATTCATTTGATCGGTGAGGGAATCATCAACAACTCATGGGCGCTGGCAAATCCGGAAGATATCAACAACCCGGTGTTACAGTATTACCTGAATGAAAGCACTTACATAATGTAACTGGCCGATCACCCAAGCTGGCAGCAGCGGGCCTGCGAATCCATTTTTGCAAGGAGACCGCGAAACCGGCAATAACTCACGGCTAAGAGGCCTATCCGATGAAGTCCTTACTTTACGCGGCCGTTTTCCGAATATCTATGGCCGCAGCCCTGACAGGCACGTCAATGATGAATGTCCGGGCCGCAGACATGGACAATGAGTCGGAGCTTTCCGGCGGCAGCGAGTTGGATTTCACTAATGTCATTTCCGTAGCCAATCTGGCGCTCATTCATCAAGAAGGCAATCTAAACCAAGTGGACGGCCGGCAATACGGGCTTTTGAATTCGCTGTCCGTCCTGCAGAGCGGCCATAGAAACATTTTGTCTGTCGTTCAGGCAGGCGACGAGAACTCGGTGATTTCCCGCCAGCAAGGTGACGCCAATATAGCCGGACTGATTCAGGTCGGTTTTGAAAACTCGATTTACCTCGACCAATTAGGATTTGGGAATAAAGCGGGGATAACCCAATACGGTATACAGAACTCCGCCTCGGTAAATGAGATAGGCTTTTTTCACGATGTCAGCATCTATCAGAGTGGCAATGGTTTACATACGGCCGTCACAGTGAAGGGCGCTTCGACGAAAACCATCGTCACTCAAATCGATTGAGAGTGATCAGCCCATGCCGCAATTCGTGAAAATATCAAAGTTTGCCGCCTTGACTTTGACGCTTGTTACAAGCGGCGCGGTCGTGGCGCAAAACAACAGTGCCCAGCAACAGCAGCTGGGAGAAGACAATAGCGTCTACGGCGAACAAGGCGGCAGCTCCAACTCCGCCGAAACCAGCCAGATCAACGAGTTCGACAGTAAAATTGAACAGATACAAGATGGCTGGCTGAATAGAAGCAGTGCCCTGCAATTCGACGGAGCCACCAACAGCGCGGTTATTTACCAGACTGGCCTACTCAACGAGGCCTCAAGCCTGCAAGCGACAACCATAGCTACCAACGCAATAATCCGCCAGCGGGGTTTCAGCAATACTGCGGAAACTACCCAGATCGCAGGTGTGAGCAGCTCTGTATCCATTGATCAGCGCGGCCTGTTCCACAATGCGGCAGTCGCCCAAACCGGCAGCTTTCACTCGGAAGCATACGCAATCCAGGAGGGCACCGACAGCGACATCGATGTCGTGCAGTCCGGTGCCGGGCACTTTTCCAGCACAGCCCAGCAAGGTGCGTTCAACCGGGCAGCCACGGCGCAGGACGGCTATGGCCAGGAATCCGATATCGCCCAGAGCGGCTTTGCCAACGGCGCCAATGTGGATCAGGACGATTGGCACAACAGCGCAACTGTCACTCAGCACGGTTACTTCAACAGGGTTGACATCATGCAGTACGGCGCCTTTGGTATGGGCGGCAGCCACCTGTCCATCATCAGCCAATCTGGCGGCCAGAATGAAACGGCGATTATCCAGAGCGGCTTTTCTTCTACTGCGATTGTGACCCAGTCAGGCAGTGGTAACGCGGTATCTTTGCTGCACTAGCAGTCCGGGCAAGACACGCCGACATTAGCTCCTGCTGCGCCTGCACCAACGATCCTGTCGGTGGTGCTACACCACCTACTGTCGACTAATGGCACCTTCAGCATCGCATTTCCCTTCCCCCCCGATTACCTCCCCAAAAAACGGCTGATCAAAAATCGAACTTTTTTCCTAGATTTTCGACACTTCCCTCCTATAGCGACCTCCCGGTTAAGCGGTAAGACTCAATACAACTTCAGAACACTTTTTAACCATTAAGAACAAAGCTTGCCCGGAATGATTATTAAGTATTCACAAGCGTCTTCTGTCACTACTCAAATCTGCCCGGTAAAGTCGGGGATGGCGGCGGGCAGCGCGTTCGCTGCAATGCACGCGGGCAGCGACGGAGATGCTATCCGGCGGGCTCAGGCCGGAATTGTCCACCAGGGGTTTGGTGCAGGAGCCCCCCAGGCAGGATCAATGAGCACTAATTACAGCGTGGACGTTTACCGTCAAGGAAATGAACTGCAATCGCCGTAATCCAACGTGGCGCTGGGATGAGCGCCAACGTAAATCAGTAAGCAGTATGAGAAGTACTGATTCCTTTTAACGTCTGACTTAAGTAAAGGAGCAACTCATGAAGACGTTTAAACCTCTAGCAGCAGCAGTACTATTGGCAGCCAGCAGCAGTGTTCTGGCCGCGAACTTGGGTATCCAAGCCCAGGCAGGTTTTGGCAACTTCCAGGATCTCGACCAGTCTGGTCCCGGTGTCGACAACAACCTGACTATCCAGGCCCAGCTCGGCAACCTGAACTTTCAGCTTGCCGATCAGGACGATGGTGAAAACAACAGCGCCATCTTCCAGGTCCAGGTTGGGGCATTCAATTTTGCCGATACCCTGCAGTCGGGCGGTGCCGGCAACACGGCATTTTCCCTGCAACTGGGTACCGGAAACGTAGCACTGACAAACCAGGTGACCCAGTTTGGCAGCACTGCGACGGTCCTCCAGTTCGGCGGTCCCCTCAACGTCGCCAGTATCAATCAGGTCCTGGGCATCGCAAATGACGCTTTCGTCATCCAGGCAGGCGCATTCAACGATGCCGACATCAATCAGGTGCTGAGCCTCGGTAGCAACTCCTTCATCGGCCAGTTTGGTGACGGCAACGACGCTACCAGCAACCAGGTGGCCACCCTCGCCACCGACTCCGTCATCCTGCAGTTTGGCGAAGACAACATGGCGACGCACAACCAGGTCCTCGCCTTAGGTTCCGATGCATGGAGCCTGCAGTTTGGAGAAGACAACGTGTCCAACATCAATCAGGTGTTGAGTCTCGGTGACACTGCGGTCAACCTCCAAATCGGTGAAAGCAACACGTCCACGATTAACCAGTTTTTTAGCGTGGGCAGTTTTGCCGCAACCGTGCAGTTCGGCGATGGCAACATCCACACCACCACCCAGATTGGCGCCTTCGAGAACGCTTTTGCGCTTCAGATCGGCGACAACAATGTCGGTGTTATCACCCAGTAAATTCATTTCGTGAGTCCAGACCCGGGCGGCCCTTGCGGCCGCCCTTTTTATAGGAATCACTGCAGGATCCAAAAGTCCAATGGGCAGACTGGAGCTGATGCAAATGGATTCGTAGCGGCGAATAGCAGAATAGTAAAAGGGGCAATACCGGGACGCCAAACGTGCGTCACGACGGCTAACGAAATTGCTTCTGTCGCGGCAAGCCAACCGTCAATCGGAATAGAAAAGGGCGGCCAAATGCCGCCCTGGTTTTTCTGCAGGAAGTGTAAATGAATTACAGGTGCTGCACCGCGTCGATTTCGTACTCCACCGCGCCTGACGGCGTCTGCACCACGACGACATCGCCCACTTCCTTGCCGATCAGCGCGCGGGCGATGGGTGAATTTACCGAGATCTTCTGGTTTTTCACGTCCGCCTCGTCGTCGCCGACAATCTTGTAGGTCACTTCCCGGTCGTCGTCGATATGGATAATGGTGACGGTGGTGCCGAAGATGACCTTGTCGCCGGGCTCAATCGTCTTCACATCGATGACCAGGGCGTGCGACAGCTTGCCCTCGATCTCCTGGATGCGCCCCTCGATAAAGCCCTGCTTTTCACGCGCGGCGTGGTACTCGGCGTTTTCTTTCAGGTCGCCGTGCTCACGCGCTTCGGCGATCGCCTGGACAACGGCCGGACGCTCGATCTTCTTCAGCCTCTCCAGCTCGGCGCGCAGGGCCTCCTCGCCCTCGACGGTCATTGGTACCCGGTTCAATGTGGAACCTCCAATTTTTTTTACTAAAAAGCCAGGCTGCGCCCTCTTTTCTGCAATTCAGGGGCGAAACCCGGTCGGTGTTTCAGAGTTTGATTTTGCCAGTAGGAGCGGCCGTTGGCCGATTGTGTGCTCCATGCACAATCGGCATTCCCGCCATCCATGGCGGTTGCCGCGATCGATATCGGGGTTTCCCCATAGTCCGATCGCGGCCAACGGCGGATGGCCGCCCCGCCGCTCCTACGAAAGGCGCCAGCCTTAATCCGGCAGCTTCACCACGCGCTGGTGCAGGTCCTGCAATCGGCGCACCTTGAGCGGTTCGCCCTGCTGCATGGCCAGGGCCATGGCCTTGGCAGCGGCCAGCGTGGTGGTGTAGCACACCTGGTGATTCTCCGCACTGCGGCGGATATCGGCGGAATCGCGAATGGCCTGGCGTCCCTCGGTGGTATTGACCACCAGTACAATCTCGTCGTTTTTGATCATATCGACGATATGCGGGCGACCCTCGCTCATCTTGTTGACGGTTGTAACGGGAATATCGCTGTCTTGCAAGACCTTGGCGGTACCGCGGGTGGCCACCAGCTCGAAACCGGTGTTCACCAGGTCCCGTGCCACGCCCACCACGGCCGGCTTGTCGAAATCGCGCACCGAGATAAACACGCGCCCGGACTCCGGCAGCTTGTCGCCGGCCGCCAGCAGACTCTTGTCGAAGGCCTCGGCGAAGGTCTCGCCCACGCCCATCACCTCGCCGGTGGATTTCATCTCCGGGCCGAGGATCGGGTCCACTTTCGGGAACTTGTTGAACGGGAATACGGACTCCTTGACGGAGAAGTAATCCGGCACGATTTCCTTGGTGAAGCCCTGCTCGGCCAGGCTGATGCCCGCCTGACAGCGCGCCGCCACCTTGGCCAGTGAAGTGCCGATGCACTTGGACACGAAGGGCACGGTGCGGGACGCGCGCGGGTTCACCTCGATCACGTAGACCTCGCCGTCCTGGTAGGCCAGCTGGGTGTTCATCAGGCCGACCACGCCCAGTTCGCGCGCCATCGCTTTCACCTGCTCGCGCATCTTGTCCTGCACATCGGACGGCAGACTGTAGGGCGGCAACGAACAGGCGGAGTCGCCGGAGTGCACGCCGCACTGCTCGATATGCTGCATGATGGCGCCGATCACCACATCCTGACCGTCAGATACCGCGTCGATATCCACCTCGATGGCCGCGTTGAGGAAGTTATCCAGCAGCACCGGCGCGTCGTCGGACACCTGCACCGCCTCTTTCATGTAATTCAGCAGCTCGTCTTCCTTGTAGACGATCTCCATGGCGCGGCCGCCGAGCACGTAGGAGGGGCGCACCACCAGCGGGTAGCCCACATCCTTGGCCGCCAGTACCGCCTCGGACACGGAGCGGACGATGGCGTTCTTCGGCTGCTTCAGGCCCAGGCGCATGATCATCTGCTGGAAGCGCTCGCGGTCCTCGGCGCGGTCGATCTGCTCCGGCGTGGTGCCGATGATCGGCACGCCCTCGGCGGCCAGGTAGCGCGCCAGGTTCAGCGGCGTCTGGCCACCGAACTGCACGATCACGCCCTCCGGCTTTTCCTTGCGCACGATTTCCAGCACGTCCTCGAGGGTGACCGGCTCGAAGTAGAGGCGGTCGGAGGTGTCGTAGTCGGTGGAAACCGTCTCCGGGTTACAGTTGACCATGATGGTCTCGTAACCCTCCTCGCGCATCGCCAGCGCGGCGTGCACGCAGCAGTAGTCGAACTCGATGCCCTGGCCGATGCGGTTGGGGCCGCCGCCGAGCACCATGATCTTCTTCTTGTCGGACGGGTTGGCCTCGCACTCCTCGTCGTAAGTCGAGTACATATAGGCGGTGCTGGTGGCGAACTCGGCCGCGCAGGTGTCGACGCGCTTGTAGGCCGGGAAGACGCCCAGCTTGTGGCGGAACTCGCGCACGGTTTTCTGGCTGACACCGAGCAGGTCGGCGAGGCGCTTGTCGGAGAAACCCTTGCGCTTCAGGTAGCGCATCTGCTCTGCCGTCAGCGCCGACATCGGCAGCGACTTGAGCGGCTGCTCGATCTTCACCAGTTCCTCGATCTGCACCAGGAACCAGGGATCGATGGCGGACAGCTCGTAGACCTGTTCGACACTCATGCCCATGCGGAAGGCATCGGCCACATACCAGATGCGCTCGGCGCCGGGCACGGAAAGCTCGCGGCGCAGACGCTCCTCGGCGCCGTCTTCGCTCGGGTCGATCTTGCTCTCGAGACCGAAACTGCCGACTTCCAGGCCGCGCAGGGCCTTCTGCATGGACTCCTGGAAAGTGCGGCCGATGGCCATCACCTCGCCCACGGACTTCATCTGGGTGGTTAGGCGCGCGTCCGCCTCGCCGAATTTCTCGAAGGTGAAGCGCGGGATCTTGGTGACCACGTAATCGATGGTCGGCTCGAAAGAGGCCGGCGTGGCGCCGCCGGTGATGTCGTTCTGCAGCTCGTCCAGCGTGTAGCCGACCGCCAGCTTGGCGGCGACCTTGGCGATCGGGAAGCCGGTGGCCTTGGAGGCCAGTGCGGAGGAGCGGGACACCCGCGGGTTCATCTCGATGATCACCATGCGGCCGGTCTCGGGGCAGACGCCGAACTGTACGTTGGAGCCGCCGGTCTCCACACCGATCTCGCGCAATACCGCGACGGAGGCGTTGCGCATCAGCTGGTATTCCTTGTCGGTCAGGGTCTGCGCCGGGGCCACGGTGATGGAGTCACCGGTGTGCACCCCCATCGGGTCGAAGTTCTCGATCGAGCAGACGATGATGCAGTTGTCGTTCTTATCGCGAACCACCTCCATCTCGTACTCTTTCCAGCCCAGCAGGGATTCGTCGATCAGCAATTCGTTGGTGGGCGACAGGTCGAGGCCGCGCTTGCAGATCTCCTCGAACTCCGGCCAGTTGTAGGCCACACCGCCACCGGAGCCGCCCATGGTGAAGGACGGGCGGATGATGACCGGGAAACCGAACTCCTCCGGTACCTTCTTCGCCTCCTCCAGCGTGTGAACGATTTTCGCGCGCGGGGTCTCGAGGCCGATGGCCTTCATGGCCTTGTCGAACAGGTCGCGGTCCTCGGCCTTCTCGATGGCATTCTTGTCGGCGCCAATCAGCTCGACATTGAACTTGTTCAGGATGCCGTTCTTGTCCAGGTCGAGCGCGCAGTTGAGCGCTGTCTGGCCACCCATGGTCGGCAGTATCGCGTCCGGGCGCTCCTGTTCGATGATCTTGGCAACCGTCTTCCACTCCACCGGCTCGATATAGGTGGCGTCGGCCATGGCCGGATCGGTCATGATGGTGGCCGGGTTGGAGTTCACCAGGATCACCCGGTAGCCCTCCTCGCGCAGCGCCTTACAGGCCTGGGCACCGGAATAGTCGAACTCGCAGGCCTGGCCGATCACGATGGGGCCGGCGCCGATAATCAGAATACTTTGGATATCTGTGCGTTTTGGCATCTTTCTTCCGTTTCACACCGGCCTGTTACCGGTAGGTCTCTTAATCTTGTGGTCGACTCGCCGCGGCGGCGCGCCCCGGTCTCAGCGGCGCTGTTGCATCAGCTCGATAAACTCGTCGAACAGCGGCGCCATATCGTGTGGGCCCGGGCTGGCTTCCGGGTGCCCCTGGAAGCTGAACGCCGGCTTGTCCTTCAGGCGAATGCCTTGCAGTGTGCCGTCGAACAGGGACTTGTGGGTCACTTCCACGTTGGCCGGCAGCGAGTCGGCATCCACCTCAAAGCCGTGGTTCTGCGCGGTGATCATCACCTGGCCGCCGCGCAGATCCTGTACCGGGTGGTTGCCGCCGTGGTGGCCGAATTTCATTTTCAGCGTGCGGCCGCCGACCGCCAGGCCGAGCAGCTGGTGCCCGAGGCAGATACCGTAGGTCGGAATGCCCACCTCGAGGAATTCCCTGATCGCGGCAATGGCGTAGTCGCAGGGCTCCGGGTCGCCGGGGCCGTTGGACAGGAAGATGCCGTCGGGGTTGAGGGCCAGGGCCTCGGCAGCCGGCGTCTCGGCCGGCACCACGGTGACATCGCAGCCGCGGTCCACCAGCATGCGCAGGATGTTGCGCTTCACCCCGAAGTCATAGGCCACCACCTTGAAGGGCTGTTCCGGCGCCGGCTTGTGACCTTTGCCCAGCTCCCAGCTGCCCTCGTTAAACGGGTAGCTCTGCTTGGTGGAGACCACCTTGGCCAGGTCCATGCCCTTGAGGCCGGCGAACTCACGCGCCTTCGCCAGCGCCGCGTCCAGGTCAGCCTCTTTGCTAACCGAGTCGCCGGCGACGATGCAGCCGCTCTGGGCGCCCTTGTCGCGCAGCAGGCGGGTCAGGCGGCGGGTGTCGATATCGGCGATACCGACGATATTGCGCTCGCGCAGGTAGTCCTCCAGCGACTGCTCGTTGCGGAAGCTGCTGGCCAGCAGCGGCAGGTCGCGGATCACCAGCCCCGCCGCCCAGATCTCCGCGCACTCCTCGTCTTCCGAGTTGGTGCCGGTGTTGCCGATATGGGGGTAAGTCAGGGTCACTATCTGGCGGGCGTAGGAGGGATCGGTCAGGATTTCCTGATAGCCGGTCATCGAGGTATTGAACACTACCTCGCCAACGGAACTGCCGTGAGCGCCGATCGCGCGCCCTTCGAAGACGCTGCCGTCTGCCAGTACCAGCAAGGCGGGAGTCGTACTCGGCATAAAGTTTTGGGGCTTGGAGGCCTCAGGCGTGGGGACAGCTTTAGTCAAATTGATCTCCAATCTTCAGAACTGCTTCCGGGCGGGGGTTTGTGAGCAGGGCGCGCGCAAATCGCGCTAACCAGCGGCGCGCCAATTCCAGCGGCACACCTGTGCCAACGGTGCGCCTATAAAAAAGCGAGATGAAACTCCGCAGCTTCATCTCGCTTTCTTGAATTTGTTCACGCGCGGCTCTCACACTGTGGCCGGCACTTGCCGCCGGCATCGAAGGGCTTTATGCAGCGCGACTCGATCTCGCGAAGCCAGCCCAAACCGGGCGCAGATTCTACGCGAAATGGCTCGCTCGCGCCAGTGCAAAAATGCGCCAATGGCGCCAGCCTGCGGCGGTCAGTTCAGCTTGCGGCTCTCAGTCCAGCTTGCGGCTCAGGCGGAACAGGCTGTTGCCCATCTTCAGCTCCGCCCGGTCCAGCATGGTCTTGTTCAGCTGCAGGGCCACGCCGCCCCCGCTGTCGACAAATTCGATCATACCGCCGGTGGCGGCGAACCTCTCCGCATCGCTCACCGTCAGCACCGGGAAGAACTCGAGTGCTCCGACCGCTTTCACCAGGCTGGACCGCTCCATTTCGCCCAGGACGAGAATCTGGCAGCTGCGGGCGCGCATCAGTTCGCCCTGCTTGACGCTTTCCAGCTCCACGCGCCGGCCATTGATCCGCTGGTGTTTCAGCCGCTCCGCCAGAGGTGCCTGCAGGCTGTCCCCGCCCATGACACAGATGCGAAAAGGGGCGTCGGTGCCGGTAAACGCCTCGATCGGCCACTGCAGGTGATAGGCGAAGTGGACTATGTAGTCCACCATCACCCGCCGCCCGACTTCCGAGTCGGACAGCTGTGCCGATGCCGGCGCACTGGTCACGACCAGTACAATCGCCAGCACCGCCAGGTGCGAAAGCGCCAGTGCCAGGTTGTTCAGTAAGCAACGCAATCGGTGCGTTTTCATGCCGCTTCAAGCCTTACGGTATACACCATCTGGCCACCGCGCGCGGGCAGGCATCCTCGCGCCCGCGCATTCCACCATCCATGGCAGACAGTATCGGGAATTTGGGGCTCAATAACCGGAAGAGCCCGCCGAGGTCAACGCAGCGCCGGATACAGGGTCCGGCTACTTCCGAAGGTTAGTCTCGGCGGGACGGCATGGCCAAGCGGCGGCCAAGGTGGAGGCGCCAGGCGGAGGGACGAGCGTACCGTTTCGCGTTTGTTTGATGGCGCTTCTGGCGAGCCGCGGCCGGCGCCCGCCCGGCACAGGCCGTCGGGGCGCCAGGGTCCACAGGGCAGTCGCGAACGCCGCGGGTCAGCCCTTCGGCTGCGGCACTATCCGCAGATAGGGCTTGGGCGCCTTCCAGCCCTGCGGGAACTTCTCCCGCGCGGCTTCGTCGGAGACCGACGGCACTATGATCACGTCCTCGCCCTGTTTCCAGTTCACCGGCGTTGCCACCTGGTGCCTGGCGGTCAGCTGGCACGAGTCGAGCAGACGCAGCACCTCGTCGAAATTACGGCCGGTGCTCATCGGGTAGGTGAGCATCGCCTTGACCCTCTTGTCCGGCCCAATCACGAACACCGAGCGGACGGTGGCATTGTCGGCCGCGGTGCGCGCCTTTGCACCGCTGGCATTGGGGTGGATCATGTCATAGAGCTTGGCGACTTTGAGATCCGGGTCGCCGATCAGCGGATAGTTGACCGCGTGGCCCTGGGTCTCCTCGATATCGCCGACCCAGTCCTGGTGATCGCTGACCGGATCGATACTCAGGCCGATGATCTTGCAGTTGCGCTTGTCGAATTCGGGCTTGAGCCGGGCCATGTAGCCGAGCTCGGTGGTGCAGACCGGGGTGAAGTCCTTCGGGTGGGAAAACAGTATCGTCCAGCTGTCGCCGATCCACTGGTGAAATTGCAGGGGGCCCTCGGTGGTGTCGGCGGTGAAATCCGGGGCCTCGTCGCCGATTCTTATGGCCATGGCAGCGCTCCTCAAGGTTGCGGGTGAAGTTCCGCCCTAGTTATAGACGAGCGCCCGCCCGGCACTAGTGCCTGTAGCGTTCCCGGCGCTCGCTGGAACCGCATTGCCGGCAAGCAGCGCATTGCCGGGCGCCAAATCCCGATGACCTGGTCGCCGCCGAGGCCGCTTGCGGGCGCCCGCCCGCACCTAGTCGGCCGACAGCTCGTTCGCCACTCTGATCGTGGAGCGCCATTTCAGCGCTTTCTCGATCGAGACGATCATGGCGCCGGCGACATCTTTGCGCGTGGCGCTCTCAATACCCTCGAGGCCCGGTGAGGAATTCACCTCCAGCAGCAGCGGCCCTTTCTTGGAGCGGATGATGTCCACGCCGGCCACCTTCAGCCCCAACACCCTGGCCGACTTGATCGCCAGGCGCTTTTCCTCCGCCGTCACCTTCACCACCGACGCTGTGCCCCCCTGGTGGATATTGGCGCGGAATTCCCCCGGCGCCGCCTCCCGCTGGATGGATGCCACTACCTTGCCGTCGATCACGAACAGGCGCAGATCCTTGCCCTGGGCCTCTTTGATGAATTCCTGCACCAGCAGGTTGGCCTTCAGCGACTTGAAGGCGTTGATCACCGATTCACCGGCCTTGCGCGTCTCGGCCAGCACCACGCCCCGGCCCTGGGTGCCCTCCAACAGTTTCACAATCAGCGGCGCGCCACCGACCATCTCGATCAGTTCGTTGGTATCCACCGGCGAGTTGGCAAACCCCGAGGTGGGGATGTTCAGGCCGTTCTGCTGCAGCAGCTGCAGTGAAAACAGCTTGTCCCGCGATTGGCCGATCGCCGCCGAGCCGTTCAGCGCAAAGACGCCGAGGCTCTCGAAGTGGCGGGTGAGTGCACAGCCATAGAAAGTCTGGCTGGGGCGAATGCGCGGAATCACCGCATCCAGATTGTTGAGGATGCGACCATCCCGGTAGTGCACTTCCGGCTCGTTCGGATCCAGTTTCATGTAGCACTGGCGGATATCCAGGAAGCTCATGCGGTGACCGCGCTCGGCACCCGCCTCCATGATGCGCTGGTTGCTGTAGAGGTCCGGGTTGGACGCGAGCAGGCCGATGCGCAGGCCGGTGCCGGCCATATGGTGCTCATCGCGGTAATACTCTTCCAGCTGGCTGGGGGGCATTTCGCCCAGGCAGAAGCTCTCCGACGGGTCCACCATCATGCGCCCGAGCATCGCCTCGCGCCCGAGCAGCATCCGGTAGCCCATGCTGTCGCGGTTGGTCAGCGTCAGTTCGATATCCCAGACGCTGCCGCCGATCGACAGGGAGGTGCGGATTACCGGGCGCTTTTCGCTGTCGCCCGAGGAACTGCGCACCGTGCGCTTGTCCAGCAGGCGCGCCTCACAGCGCACAGACGGCCGGCGCAGGTGCTGCAGCGGGTGCGCCTCAAAGCTCACCCAGGGTTCCCCGTCGCGCTTGAATGTCTGGATGTTATAGGCGTGCAGACAGGAGGTCTTGGCTCCCGAATCCACCCGCGCCTTGATCGCGGGAATCCCCAGCGCGGGGAAACTGCACCACTCTTCGCTGCCGACGATTAATTTCTTTTCCAACACCTGCTCCTCAAAGAGTTTTGCGCTTGGCAGGCTGTTGAAAAATGCATTTCCAACAGCCTGCGGACCCGAACACTGAGGTTCGAGCCGCAAATCGAGCACCTAAGTACTCGATTTGTCGTGGAGGGTTTACGGACATGCGCCGTAGACCCGGGGCGAAAAAGGGCACAGAAGGCCCTTTTTCTACAACCTGTCAGCCCTTCAGGCCCAGCACGTCGCGCATATCGTAATGTCCCGGCCAGCGGTCGCCCGCCAGCCAGAGCGCCGCGCGCACCGCGCCGCGGGCGAAGGCCAGGCGGCTGCTGGCCTTGTGGGTGATCTCCACCCGCTCGCCATCCGCGAGGAACATCACCGTGTGATCGCCAACCACATCGCCGCCGCGCACGGTGGCGAATCCGATGGTGTCGCGCTCGCGCGCGCCGGTCTGCCCCTCGCGCCCGAAAACCGCCACTTGCGACAGGTCCCGGCCCAGGGTATCCGCCACCACTTCGCCCATGCTGAGCGCCGTACCGGAGGGCGCGTCCACCTTGTGGCGGTGATGCGCCTCGACGATTTCGATGTCCGCGTCGCCGCCCAGTACGCGCGCGGCGGTTTCCAGCAGGTTAAAGCACAGGTTCACGCCCGTGGAAAAATTGCTGGCCAGACACAGAGGCACTTTCTGTGCCCGCGATAGCAGCTCGGCTTTCTGCTTCGTATCGAAACCGGTGGTGCCGATCACCATCGGGCGCCCGTGGTCGGCACACCAGGCCGCATTTGCCAGCGTGGCCGCCGGCGCGGTGAAATCGATCAGCACATCGAAGTCGGCAGCTTCCAGGCTGTCGACGATCGCGAGCCCGTTGCGCCCGAGCCCCGCGACCTCTCCGGCGTCTGCGCCGACCAGGCTGGAGCCCGGGCGCACTATCGCCGCCGTCAGCTCGGCCATGTCCGACTGTGCCACCGCCTCTGCGAGGGCTCGCCCCATGCGCCCGCCGAATCCCGTTATCGCTATTTTTACCGCCATCCTGCTCTCTCCTGCCCGCCCCCGATAAAGCCGCGGATTCTAACCGCGACCAACGCCGCGGCATAGGTTTAGGGAACAATCAGGAAAGATGCAAGGGTAGACCGATGGGCGCGCGGCGACTCGAACAATTGAAGCAGGGCTGGCGGGACCTGCAATCCGCACGCTCGGGCCCGGAGCAGGCTGTGGCCAATCCGGGCGCCCGGTGCCACCGACTCAGGCCGGGGGCGGCCACCAGCCGCCACATTCATCGTGCCGGGAAATAAGGAGCCGCCGATGCATAACCAAGCGGTCGGGTCATCGATCAACTGCATTGCTTGTCACTGCTAATCTTTATGCAAGTAGGTGACTGGAGCGCCCGCATGAAAGTATTCGCGCGCCCGGGCAATATCGCCCGTTTCATGGCTTTTCTGTTTTTGATCAGCGTGTTGTTCTGCGCACTGCAATTGAGCGCAGCGGACGAAGATACCGGGGACGACTTCTGGGAAAAATATGACGACATCACCGACTGGGTGACGCTGCGCCTGAAGTTGACCCCTGAACAGGAGGAGTCTGTCCTGCCCACCATCAGCCAGGGTTTCGAGCGCCGCCTCGAACTTTTGGAACGATACGGCTTTAGCCCCAACAAGAAGCGCCCAAAACTGAGCCGCGTCCAAAAAGAGGAAATTGACGCGAAAATGCTCGCGATCGGCGCCGACACCCGGGCCAGGCTGGTGCCAATACTGAATGAGAAACAGCTGGAGGAACTGAAGAAAATCCAGCGGGAATTTCATCGGGATTTCCGCCACCGACTCTTCAGGGACAAACTCTAATTCCTCCGCCGGAAGCTACGACGGAAAAACGAAAAAGCGGCCCACAGGCCGCTTTTTCGTTGTTGTGTTTGCCGCTTACCCGCCGCTAAAGCTTCATGTCCCCGAAAAAGTTCTTCACCCCCTCGAACCAGCCGGTCTGACGCGGCGAATTCTTCTTTTCACTCAGGGTATTGGCGAACTCCTCCAGCAGTTCCTTCTGCTTGCCGGACAGGTTGACTGGCGTCTCCACCACCACGCGGCACAGCAGGTCGCCCGTGGCGCCGCCGCGCACCGGGGTGACACCCTTGCCGCGCAGGCGGAACAGCTTGCCGGTCTGGCTCTCGGCCGGGATCTTCAGCTTGACCTTGCCATCCAGCGTCGGCACTTCCAGCTCGCCGCCCAGGGCGGCGGTGGCAAAGCTGATCGGCACTTCGCAGTAGAGGTTCTTGCCGTCCCGCTGGAACAGTTCGTGCTCCTTCACCACCACCTGCACGTACAGATCGCCGGGTGGCCGGCCGTCGGGCCCCGCCTCGCCCTCGCCGGACAGGCGGATGCGGTCACCGGTATCCACGCCCGGCGGCACCTTGACCGACAGGGTCTTGGTCTCCTCCACCCGGCCTCGACCGTGACAGCTGCCACAGGGGTCGGAAATGATGGTGCCGCGGCCGCGACAGTTCGGACAGGTCTGCTGCACCGAGAAGAAGCCCTGCTGCATGCGCACCTGGCCGATACCGCCACAGGTGCCGCAGGTCTGCGGTGAGGTGCCCGGTTTGGCGCCGGAGCCGTGGCAGGTATTGCAGGAGGCAAGGGTGGGCACGCGGATCTTGACGGTGGTACCGCGCACCGCGTCCTCCAGGTCCAGCTCCAGGTCGTAGCGCAGGTCGGAACCTCTGGCCGGCCCGCTGCGGCGGCCACCGCCGCCGAAGATGTCGCCGAACACGTCGCCGAAGATATCGGAAAAGCCGCCGAAACCGCCAGCGCCGCCGCCCATCTGGCCCTCGACGCCGGCGTGGCCGAACTGGTCGTAGGCCGCTTTCTTCTGCGGATCGGACAGCACTTCGTAGGCCTCGTTGGCCTCCTTGAACTTGTTCTCCGCATCTTTGTCGTCCGGGTTGCGGTCCGGGTGGAATTTCATCGCCACCCGGCGGTAGGCCTTTTTCAGTTCTACTTCTGTAGCACTCCGCTCGACGCCGAGGACTTCGTAATAATCGCGTTTCGACATATCAATGTGGTCTCTGGTCCGGCGCGCTGGCCGGCCAAACTCTGTTCTTTTGCTTTCCTGTCCCTAACCATACCCCCGGGCCCCTCCCGATCCGGGGTAACCGCCGCCCGTGTTTCCGAAGAAATCGGTCGGCGGAACTGAAACAACACAGGGCGCGGGCCTTCTGGAAACGGCGCCGCGCCCTCGAGTGCTTGCGAAGGGAGGCCCCGGCGGGGCCCCGTCTCAGGAATGTAAGCGAATGCTTACTTGTCTTCCTTCTTGTCTTCCTTCACTTCTTCGAACTCGGCATCCACCGCGTCGTCGCCACCGGACGGCTGCTCCGCCTGCCCGCCGGCCGCGCTCTCGGCGTCGCCCGCGGCCTGGGCGGCCTGCTCGGCGTACATCTTCTGCGCCAGCGGGCCGGAAGCCTCGGTCAGTTTATTGGTGGCCGCTTCCATCGCCGCCTTGTCGTTGCCCTTGACCGCTTCCTCCGCTTCGGCGATGGCCGCCTCGATGGCGGATTTCTCGTCAGCGGTGGCCTTGTCGCCGGCCTCTTCCAGGGTTTTCTTGGTCGCGGAGATCAGGCCGTCGAGAGTGTTGCGCGTATGCACCAGCTCTTCGAATTGCTTGTCCGCCTCGGCATTGGCCTCGGCGTCCGCCACCATCTTCTCGATCTCCTCTTCGGACAGGCCAGAGGAGGCCTTGATCACGATGGACTGTTCCTTGCCGGTGGCCTTGTCCTTCGCGTGCACGTGCAGAATACCGTTGGCATCGATATCGAAGGTCACCTCGATCTGCGGCACGCCCCGCGGCGCCGGCGGGATATCAGTCAGATCGAAGCGGCCCAGGGACTTGTTCTGGGACGCCTGCTTGCGCTCGCCCTGTACCACGTGAATGGTGACCGCCGTCTGGTTGTCTTCCGCGGTGGAGAAGGTCTGCGACTTCTTAGTCGGGATAGTGGTGTTCTTGTCGATCAGCGGTGTGGCCACGCCGCCCATGGTCTCGATACCCAGGGTCAGCGGAGTCACGTCCAGCAGCAGTACGTCCTTCACGTCACCGCCCAGTACGGCGCCCTGAATGGCGGCGCCCATGGCAACGGCTTCATCCGGGTTGACGTCCTTGCGCGGCTCTTTGCCAAAGAATTCGGTCACCTTCTGCTGCACCAGCGGCATGCGGGTCTGGCCGCCGACCAGGATAACGTCGTCCACGCCGGACGCCGCCAGGTCCGCGTCCTGCAGCGCGATCTTCACCGGCTCGATGGTGCGGGCCACCAGATCCTCCACCAGGCTTTCCAGCTTGGCGCGGGTCAACTTCACCACCAGGTGCTTCGGACCTGTGGCGTCGGCGGTGATGTAGGGCAGGTTCACCTCGGTCTGCTGGCTGGAGGACAGCTCGATCTTGGCCTTCTCCGCCGCCTCTTTCAGGCGCTGCATCGCCAGCGGGTCGCCTTTCAGGTCGATGCCCTGCTCTTTCTTGAACTGCTCTGCCAGGTGGTCGATCAGGCGCAGGTCGAAGTCCTCGCCGCCGAGGAAGGTGTCGCCGTTGGTGGACAGCACTTCGAACTGCATTTCACCGTCGACGTCGGCGATTTCAATAATGGAGATATCGAAGGTACCGCCGCCCAGGTCGTAGACGGCCACAGTGCGGTCGCCGCCCCGCTTGTCCAGACCGTAGGCCAGCGCCGCGGCGGTGGGCTCGTTGATGATGCGTTTCACGTCCAGACCGGCGATGCGGCCGGCATCCTTGGTGGCCTGGCGCTGGGAGTCGTTGAAGTAGGCCGGCACGGTGATGACCGCGGCATCGACCTTCTCGCCCAGATAGTCCTCGGCGGTCTTCTTCATCTTTTTCAGCACTTCGGCGGAGATCTGCGGCGGAGCCATTTTCTTGCCGCGCACTTCCACCCAGGCATCGCCGTTGTCCGCCTCGACGATCTTGTAGGGCACCATCTTGATGTCCTTCTGCACCACATCGTCCTTGAACTTGCGGCCGATCAGGCGTTTCACCGCGAACAGGGTGTTCTGTGGATTGGTCACCGCCTGGCGCTTGGCGGACTGGCCCACCAGGATTTCGCCGTCCTCGGTGTAGGCGACGATGGAGGGCGTCGTGCGATCGCCCTCGGCGTTCTCGATCACGCGCGCCTTGTCACCCTCGAGCACAGCGACACAGCTGTTGGTGGTACCCAGGTCGATGCCGATTATCTTTCCCATCTGTTAAATCCTCACTTGCTTGCGCGCCGCCTGCCCTGTCGGCGACCGTCGCGCGGTTAGATTCTGATGTCAGCTATATTGGTGCCGGCCCGGTGATTTCAAGGGCGGCTCCGCAAAACGCCTACGGGGCACAGGATGTGTCCTGCGCAAATCAGCCAGCGTCAGGCTGATTTGACGAGAACCGGGTGCGGATATGCGCCGCGCCCGGCGCGCTTTGATTCATTCAGGACGAATGAATCAAAGCTAAGAGAGCGCCTTGCTCACGACCACCAGCGCCGGGCGCACCAGGCGGCCGTTAAGGCGGTAGCCTTTCTGAAATACGTCCAGGACGGTGTTCGGCTCCACATCGCCGCTGGGCACCTGGGTCATGGCCTGGTGCAACTCGGGATCGAAGGGCTCGCCCACCGGATTCAGCACTTCCACCGAGTATTTCCCCAGCGTGTCGATAAAGGCCTTATGGGTCAGCTCTATGCCTTCCACTATCGCCTTGTTGGCCTCGTCCCCCGCGTCGATCGAGGACAGGGCGCGCTCCAGGTTGTCCACGACCGGCAGCAAATCCTGCAGCAGCTTCTCCACCGCGAACTTGTGCGCCTTCTCCACGTCCTGCTGGGCGCGGCGGCGGGCGTTCTGCGCCTCCGCCTGGGCGCGCATTGCCATGTCCTTCTGCAGGGCCAGCTGCTCCTGCAGCCTGACGATATCCTCGTGCAGGGCGTGGGCGGTTTCGGGTTCGGCGTGCAAGACCTCCTCGGCATGGCGCCGCTCTTCTGCGCTGGGCTCCTCAATCTCGACGGACACCGGCTCTTCCCCGATCGGGGTGTGCTCATCGGTCAGCGCCTCCGGGTGTACGCCCTCTTTCCCCTGCGCCGAGGGCTCTCCCCCCTGAGCTGAGGGCTCTTCAATCTGATCTTCTTCGCTGCGCTCTCTGGCCACTGCTCTCTCCGTCGCGTCGACTGTCAGTTAATTGGATACTCGCCCGCCGCACGGGCAATGCAGACCTATATGGGGCCTACCCCACACAGTTCAAGTGGGTTTACTGCAGCGGTTATTCACAGCAGCATAGTGTGCCGCTGCCCCTATGGCGAACCAGCACCAATTACTGTATAAATAACCACTAATCGGCGCCCTGCGCCTCCAGATAAGAAGGCCACAGTTTCTATGTTGCTGCACCTGTCTATCAGCCAATTCACCCTGGTGGACCAGCTGGAGCTGGAATTCGGTCCCGGCACCAGCACCCTGACCGGCGAGACCGGCGCCGGCAAGTCCATCACCCTCGACGCCCTGGGGCTGGCCCTCGGCGATCGCGGCAATGCCGAGCTGGTGCGGGCCGGCGCCAACCGCGCCGACATCAGCGCCACCTTCGATATCGGCGACCACCCGTCCGCAGCGGTCTGGCTGGAGGAGCAGGAGCTGGACGCCGGACAAGAGGTGATCCTGCGCCGCACCATCGGCGCCGACGGCCGCTCGCGGGCCTATATCAATGGCCAGCCGGTAACCCTGCTGCAGCTGCGCGCCCTGGGCGAACAGCTGATCGACATCCACAGCCAGCACGAGCACCAGTCGCTGCTGAAGAAAGACACCCACCGCCGCCTGCTGGACGAGTTCGCCCGGGCCCAGGAGCTGGCCGCCGAGACCCGCATCCATTTCAAGACCTGGCAGGATCAGCACCGCCGCTATCGCGCCCTGGCCGACAGCGCCGAGGAGACCGAGGCGCGGCGCCAGCTGCTGCAATACCAGCTGGAGGAGCTGGAGCAGCTGAATCTGCAGCCGGGCGAATTAGAGGAACTGGAGAGCGAGCAGCGCCAGCTGGCCAACGCCGGACAGATACTGAGCGGCAGCTACCAGCTGGGCGCACTGCTCGCCGGTGGCGAAGGGGATATCGCCGAACAGCTGCACCGCGCCTTGCAGCTGCTGTCGGCCATGCCCGAGCAGTCGCCGGCACTGGCGGAAGTGGCGCAGATGCTGGACAGCGCGCGCATCCAGGTCGACGAGGCGGCGAGCACCCTGTCGCGCTATATCGACCGCTTCGAGATGGATCCCGAGCGCTTGGCCGAGGTGGAGGAGCGCCTCAGCGCCATCTACCAGGCGGCGCGCAAACACCGGGTGCAGCCCGATGAGCTGCCGCAATTGCAGCAGCAACTGCAGGCCGAGCTGGACGAGATAGGCGCGCCGGATGCGCTGGACAAGCTCGCCGCCACCTGCGATAAGCTGGAGGCGCTGTACCGCGCAACGGCGGGCAAGTTGAGCGAGTTGCGGGAAAAGGCGGCGGCCGAACTGGCCGCGGCGGTGAACAGCCAGCTGGCGGAGCTGGCCATGCCCCACGCGCGGGTGGAACTGGCGCTGCAGCCGCAGGACAAGCCGGCCTCCAGCGGCCTCGAGGAAGTGGAAATCCTGATCTCCACCAACCCGGGTCAGCCGCCGCGCTCACTCGGCAAGATTGCATCCGGCGGCGAACTGTCGCGGGTGAGCCTGGCGATCCAGGTGGTCACCGCGCAGACCTCGCGCACCCCGACGCTGGTATTCGACGAGGTGGATGTGGGTATCGGCGGCGCCACCGGCGACGTGGTCGGGCGCTTGCTGCGCCAGCTCGGCGAGACGCGCAACGGCCGCTGCGGCCAGGTCATCTGCGTGACGCACCTGGCCCAGGTGGCGGCACGGGCGCACCGGCAATACCTGGTGGAGAAATACAGTGACGGCGATGCCGCTTTCGTCTCCCTGCGGGAACTGCAGGACGGCGAACGCCGCGAGGAAATCGCACGGATGCTCGGCGGCGGCACCAGCGCCCAGTCCCTGGCCCATGCCGAAGAAATGCTGACGCGCAGTTAGCAAGCCCTAAACGCGGCAGCCAATCACACCGCCGGAGCCCGGCGCCGCGGTCAAGCAGACTCACGGTTCACGAATTGTGTGGGGAATTGACGCGAATAGGCCGAAAATGACCGAGTACTGCTGGCAAAGTCACCCTATACTCCAGCGCCTTTGGTTATTGCGGCCCGATTCATGCAACGAACGATTTTCAACACCCCCATTGTGACCCCACTGCTGCGCCAGCTCGCCAGGCTGCTGCTGAAGCTCCACGGCTGGCGCGTGGTCTGCGATCAACAGGCGCTGAAACTGAAAAAATACGTGCTGCTGGGGGCGCCCCACACCTCTAACTGGGATGGCTATTACTTCATTCTCACCGCCCTCAAGCTCAAACTGACCCCGCAGTGGATGGGCAAGGACAAGCTGTTCAAGTTTCCGCTCGGGGCCACCATGCGCTGGTTCGGCGGTATCGCGGTGGACCGCAGCAAGGCCAACAACCTGGTGGAGGCGACGGTGAACCAGTTCAATGCGAGCGAGGGACTGATTATCGCGGTGCCACCGGAGGGGACGCGCAGCAGAGCGGAACGCTGGAAAACCGGCTTCTATCACATAGCGCGCGGCGCTTCGGTGCCGGTCGTCTGTGGCTTTATCAATTTCCCGAAGAAGGAAGTGGGACTGGGCCCGGTACTGGAGATGGGCGAGAACCTGACAGCCGAGCTGGCCAGATTCCGGAATTTTTACGCGGACAAGATCGGCAAGTACCCGGAGCGCTACACGCCACCGGCCTGATCCGCCGACGAGCGGTTCGGCGGGCGGGCCCGGGGCCCGCCCATGGTTATTCGGGAATTTATTTCCCTTTTTTCTTCACGTAGAGCACCAGGCTGTGCCCGGTCAGCTCATAGCCGTGCTCCTCGGCGATCTGTCTCTGCAGCTTTTCAATCTGCTCGTTGTGGAACTCGATCACCTTGCCAGTATCGGTACACACCATATGGTCGTGGTGGTCGCCGCGATCCAGCTCGAACACCGAGTGGCCGCCATCGAAGTTGTGGCGCATTACCAGGCCCGCACTCTCGAACTGGGTCAGCACCCGGTAAACGGTCGCCAGGCCGACGTCCTCGCCCGCCTCCAGCAGCATTTTATAGACATCTTCCGCACTCAGATGCTGCTCGCTGGCACCTTCCAGCAGCTGCAGTATCTTGACTCGGGGCAATGTGACTTTGAGGCCGGCCTTGCGCAGTTCCTGATTTTCGTTAGACATGAATAAATTTTTCCCGGCAGGGTTCTCTAGTTTTTCTGGAGTAATCGATCGTTCGCCACCCGGACCACAGCCCGGCCCAGACTCCGCATGCGCGTCTGTCAGCGGGCGAACACTTCGGGTATTATCCCATGCCCAACGGAGTCAGCGGAACCCCGGGCACTCCGGGCCACCCGAGAGGCGGACAGATCGCCAGCAGGCGGGAACTTTCCCGGCCCGCCGGCGCCTATTCTGTTTAACCGTAAACAATCGGCCGACGACCGCCGCGTGCCAGGGTCGAGCCACCGCTGTCCGACAACGCATAATGGAGCAATGAATGCCGTCTAGCCTGAGAATTCTCGCCATCGCGGGCCTGTGTGCCCTGCTCGGTGCCTGTAGTATGTTCAAGTTCCCCGGGGTGCACCGTATCGAAGTGCAGCAGGGCAACATCATTACCCAGGAAATGGTCGACCAGTTGAAACCGGGCATGACCCGCCGCCAGGTGCGTTTCGTACTGGGCACACCGCTGCTGGAGGACACCTTCAAACCGAATCGCTGGGACTACGTCAATCGTGTGCGGGATCCCCAGGGCGAAGTCAGCCAGAAGCGCTTTACCGTCTACTTCAACGGCGACATCCTGATCGCCACCAGCGGCGACTGGCAGCCGGCGGGCTGGCCGTAACGCAGCAGTTGGTGGCCTGCCAGACTGCGCCCGAAGCTACGCCTTGTCTGCGCGCCGCCTGGCTTTCTCCGCGCGCTGCTTGCGCGCCTCCTTGGGGTCGGCAATCAGCGGCCGGTAGACCTCCACCCTGTCCCCCGGCTGCAACACATACTGATTCGCCGGGGCCAGCCCCTTGGTGCCGAGGGCCTGACCGAAAATCCCCAGCTTGGCCGTGGCCGGATCCACCTCGGGGTACTCTTCCGGAATGCCCGAGCGCACCAGCGCTTCCAGCGCGGTGGTGCCCGGCTGTACCAGCAGGCGCATCAGCCGCTGTTCGTGGGGCAGCGCATAGACCACTTCCACGGCGATTGTTTTGATATCTGTCATCTGGGCTTCCCGTTCTGTTCCCCGTATACCTGCTCGGCGCGCGCGCACATGACACCCACCATCTGGTTGGCGAGATCGCTGAACAGCTTGCCGGCGGCAGCGGCAATCAGACGGCTCTTCAGGCGAAACGACAGCGAAAAGGTCACCTTGCAGGCATCCTCCGCCAGCGGCGTAAACTGCCAGCGACCGGTAAACGCCTCGAAGGGGCCGTCCACCAGGGTCAGCGTCATACGCTCCGGGCGCTCCAGCCGATTGCGCGTCACGAAGCTCTGGCGGATACCGGCGCGCGCCAGCTCGAGGCGCGCCTCGAGCGTGTGCTCATCGCTGTACAATATTTCGGCGCCGCGGCACCCCGGCAAAAACTGCGGATAGCTGGCCACGTCGTTGACCAGGTCAAACATCTGCTCCGCACTGTGCATTACCAGCGCGCTGCGCTCAATTTCCGTCATTCCTGCTATTCCCATACTACGAGCGGGCAATTTTGCCAGTCGGCGCTACTCAAGCAAGGCAATTCCTGCAACAATCGCGGTTTTAACTGGCCGGTCGCGCAGCGCCCGCGCCGGAAAAACACCATCGACAAGCACGTCTGACAAAAATAATAGCGAGAATACTATGTCCGCAGTGAGAGAGCATTTTGGATCGCGGCTGGGCTTTATCCTGGCCGCTGCGGGTTCCGCCGTGGGGATCGGCAACCTGGTGGCATTTCCGGTGGCCGCCACCAAGAGCGGCGGCGGCGCTTTCCTGCTGGTCTATGCGATCTTCGTCTTCTTTATCTGCCTGCCGGTCATGATGGCCGAACTGGCACTGGGCCGCAGGTCCGACAAGGACCCGGTGGGCGCCTACCGCCAGCTCTCCGGCGGCTCCAGGTTCTGGCGCATTCCCGGCTGGATGGCGCTGATCACGCCGTTCATGATCGCGGTCTTCTATCTGGTGGTTACCGTTTGGGTGCTCGGCTACCTGGTGGAGACCCTGCGCGGCAACCTGGACCAGCTCACCACCGAGGCCCACTTCGGCCAGTTCATCAATTCGCCGGTCGTGTTCTTCTATCTGGTGGTGCTGATGCTCGGGATCAACGGCATCCTCGCCATGGGCGTAAAGGACGGTATCGAGCGTGCGGCAAAGACCCTGATGCCGATGCTGTTTGTGATGCTGCTGGGGCTGGTGTTTTTCGTGCTCACCCGTGAAAACGCGGTGCTTGGGATCAAATATTACCTGGTGCCCGACTTCTCCAAACTGGACGCCAGAGTAGTGAACAATGCCATGGCACAGGCATTTTTCTCGCTGTCCCTGGGTATGGGCATCATGATCACTTACGGCTCCTACATGAAAAAGCAGGATTCAATCCCCGGCTCAGCGAGGGCAGTGGCCATTACCGACACCCTGGTTGCATTCACTGCGGGACTGCTGATACTGCCCAGTGTCTTCCACTTCAATCCGCAGATAGACACCGCCACCCTCAGTGACTCGTCCGCCGGTATGATCTTCCTGTTCCTGCCGAAGATTTTCCTCGCCCTGCAGGACAGTGTCGGCTATTTCGGCGCCAGCACCGTCGCGGCGATTTTCTTCTTCCTGGTGCTGGTCGCCGCGATCACATCGCTCGTATCCATTATCGAGGTGCCGCTCGCCACTCTGCGCGATGAGCGCGGCATGGACCGCAAGAAGGCGATCTATACCGTGGCCGCGATCCAGGTTGTGCTGGCCATCGGCTGTGCCATGTCTTTCGGCATGGCGGACTGGCTGACGTCCTTCGTCCCGGTTGCCGGCAAGAGCCTTTCTTTCTTTGATCTGGTAGAGCTGATCTTTTATTCTACGGTCCTGCCACTGAACGGCCTGCTGGTATGTCTGTTCGTGATCTACAAGTGGAAGAAGGCCAACTTCGATCAGGAACTGCAGGTAGGTGACCCCGCCTTCGCCGGTTCGATCTCACAGAAATATATCAATTTCTCCCTGGGGACATTTATCCCCCTGATCCTGTTGGTCGTCTTCATCATTACGGTGGCAGACAAGTACTTCGGGTACAGTTTCTTCTAAATTAGGCATCAGTTGTATTTATGGCCAAAAAGAAAAATGCCCAGTCTTCCAGCACCATTGCCCTGAACAAGAAGGCCCGTCACGACTACTTCATCGAGGAGAAGTTCGAGGCGGGCGTGGAGCTGCAGGGCTGGGAAGTGAAGAGCTGCCGCGAGGGCAAGGCCCAACTTACCGACAGCTACGTCATTTTCAAGAATGGCGAGGCCTGGCTGCTGGGCGCGCGCATACAGCCGCTGCCCAGCGCCTCGACCCACTTTGTCACCGAGCCGGATCGCACCCGCCGCCTGCTGCTCAACAAGCGCGAGCTGTCGAAGCTGATCGCCGCCGTGGAACAGAAGGGGCACACCGTCGTGGCCACGGCGCTCTACTGGAAAAAGCATTTGATCAAGTGCGAGATTGCGCTGGCGAAGGGCAAGGCTAAGCACGACAAGCGCGAGACCGAAAAGGCACGCGACTGGGACCGCGAGAAACAGCGCCTGATGCGCACCGACCACAAATAGCGCATCGTCAGTTCACAGAAGACGCAGAAGAATAATTACAGGATTTATCATGAGTGCACCGCGAGGACAATTCAGCTCCAATATCGGCTTCCTGATGGCCGCGGCGGGTTCCGCTGTGGGCCTGGGCAATATCTGGGGCTTTCCCACTAAGGCTGCCGGCAACGGCGGTGCCGCCTTTGTGGTGGTCTACCTGCTGCTGGCCTTTATGCTCGCCTACCCTGCACTGATGGCAGAACTCACCATCGGCCGCCACGCGCGCCGCAACATGGTGCAGGCGCTGCGCGGGATTTCCACCGGTCCCGCGAGTCGCTTTTTCGGCAGCCTGGCCGGCTTCGGCGGCATATTGGTCGCCTCGCTGATTCTCAGCTTCTATGCCATCGTGGCCGGCTGGATGGTCGCCTACCTGGCGGAGCCCTTCGCCAGCCTGTTCGGCGCCGGCGGCGCGGTAGACTGGCTCACCGGCAACAGTGTCGGGCGCAACCTCACTTTCACCGCGATCTTCAGCGGCATGACCATGCTGATCATCGCCAGCGGCGTGGAGAAGGGCATCGAGCGCTGGTCCACCCTGCTGATGCCGGCACTGATCATTCTGCTGTTTCTGCTGATTGCCTATGTGCTGACCCAGCCGGGCGCCCTGACCGGCCTCGAGGTCTACCTGATGCCGGACTTCAGCCAGTTTTCACCACAGCTGCTGATCTCCGCCATGGGCCAGGCCTTCTTCTCCCTGTCGCTCGGTGTCGGCACCATGCTGATCTACGGCTCCTACCTGAGCCAGCAGGAAAGCCTGCCGCGCCTGGGCGCACTGGTGACGCTGATCGACGTCGGCATCGCCTTCACCGCCGGCCTGCTCATCCTGCCCGCCATGTACGTGGCCCAGGAAGCGGGCACCCAGATTTTCTCCGCCGGCGGCGAGCTGATCGCCGGTCCGGACCTGATACTGCAGGTACTGCCCGCCCTGTTCGACACCATGGGCACCGCCGGCTTGTTCGTGGCCATCGCCTTCTTCGCGCTAATGGTGATCGCCTCCCTGACCTCCTCCATCTCCATGCTGGAGGTGCCGGTGGCCTTCTCCATCGAGAACCTGGGCGTGCCCCGCCGGATCGCGACTCCGCTGGTCGGCTTGGTCATCTTCGCCATCAGCAGCCTCATCATCGTCAACTTCGACAGCCTGTTCGGACTGGTGGTCAGCATCAGCACCGAATACGGACAGCCCCTGCTCGGCGTGGCCCTGTGCATCTTCGCCGGCTGGATCTGGCGCCGGGACCAGCTGCTGACAGAGCTGCAGAAAGGCCACCCGGGTATCGAGCGGACCCTGTTCTGGAAGATCTGGCCCTGGTATGTGCGCATCGTCTGCCCGCTGCTGATACTGGCGGCGTTCGCCCAGTCAATTCTGTAAATGACTGGCGGGACAATTACGGACAGCCGAAACGTATTGTTAAGGGGCCGTTTCAGGTATAATTGAGTGACACGAGAGTGTTCTTATCGGGGATGACTTGGATTCGACGCCGGTAACGAAACCTTGGGTGCATGCCGTGATGGCAGCCAGTCACGTAAATCCAAAGCTGCATTTTATTAGTTGCCAACGACGACAACTACGGTGCCCAACTGGCTGCGTAAGCAGCCCGTGAAGCACTACTAAGGGTTCGCCCTTAGCGGCCTTCAGCAAGGTTCCAGTACCGCGCTGCAGGCTGTTATACAGAACTGGATCGTCCTGAAACGTGCCTGACGTGGATGGCCTAAAACTTATTCAGGCTCGCTTGTTACGTCCTGCCCATCGGGCTGTAACGGGCTAAATCAATAGATGGAACTAAGCATGTAGAGCCTCTGGCAGAGTGCTGACGGACGCGGGTTCAACTCCCGCCATCTCCACCAAATAACTGTCTCAGACAGACTCAAAAAGCCTCGAAAGCCCAGTGTTTTCGGGGCTTTTGTGTATCTGGACCATCTAAGTTAGTCTAATACAACCCGTCCAAATCTAACCCAAGCTGGCCGGGTTTATGGACGGGTTGAGCCCACCGCTACCGTCCAACCCGTCCAAACCCAGCTAGAAAGGCGCAGCCATGCCGCTGTCAGACACCAAGATACGGGCACTCAAGCCCCGTGACCGGAAGTACATCGAGGCCGACGAGAAAGGATTGGCTATCGAGGTCACCCCTACCGGATCCAAGCGCTGGGTATTCCGATTCCGCCTCCACGGTAAACGGCCAGAGATGGCACTGGGGCTTTACCCTGACGTTCCTCTCAAGCGGGCAAGAGAGCTTCGAGATGAGGCCCGCAGGTATGTCGCTGAGGGTATAGATCCCCGCGACATTAAACGAACTCGTAAAGAATCCGCCCTGGAAGCCAACCGCAACAGCTTTGCCGCTGTCGCCGAAGAGTGGTTCGCAGCGAAAATGGCGCACCTATCAAAGTCCTCCAAAGACCGCGCACACCTCGCGCTGAGCCGCGACCTGAACCCCTATCTAGGTAAGCGCCCTATTTCGGAAGTTACACCTCCGGAAGTGCTGCGCTGCCTGCGCCGGATCGAAAGCCGGGGGACACAGGAAACCGCCCACAGAGTGAAACGGGTAGCGAGCCAGGTATTTCGGTTTGCTGTCGCCACCGGCAAAGCCGACCGCGACCCGACTACAGACCTGACCGGTGCCCTCACTCCCACCAAGAAAAAACACTTGGCAGCAATAACTGAGCCCACGGAAGTTGGCTGCCTGATGGTTGCCATAGACGGGTATCAGGGCACTCCAGTAGTGAGAACCGCCCTCAAGCTATCCCCGCTGCTGTTCTGTCGGCCAGGAGAACTGCGCAAGCTAGAATGGTCAGAAATCAATTGGGAAGACTGCCAGATAGAGTTGCCAGGCGAGAAAATGAAAATGGGTGAGCCGCACATCATCCCGCTCGCCGAGCAAGCGCTAGAGCTATTACGAGAGCTAGAACCACTGACAGGATGCGGGATTTACGTGTTCCCATCTGCCCGAGGCAGGAGCCGCCCTTTATCCGATAACGGTGTCAGAACGGCTCTGAGATCACTTGGCTACGACAATGAAACCATGACCGCCCATGGATTTCGCGCAATGGCGAGAACGTTGCTAGATGAAGCTCTGGGCTTTCGAGTGGAATATATTGAACAGCAGCTAGCGCATGAGGTTAAAGACCCCCTGGGGCGTGCATACAACCGCACCAAGCACTTAGCGCAACGACGCGACATGATGCAAAAGTGGGCAAACTATCTGGACAACCTCAAAGCGCAGGCAACTGCCAACAATGTAGTCTCCGCTATTTTTGCCCACGATAGGGCCAAGCAACGCAGCTCAATTAACAACCAATAAAAACCAACAAATTGAGTCCATGGAAGTCTACCCACCAATCGACGCCAATACATGGCATGACGACGGGGTGGCGCCACCTGGAAAACTGAAAAAGCATCGCACCTCAGAGTTTTTATCTGAGAAGGGTTCGATTTTCGCTATTTAACTCCAATTCATGCCCGGCAGATTGAACTTTTGCACGAACACTATAGGATCAAATTAGATGAGTGGAGATCCGCCCGGACTCTGAATTAAACATCAGCGACGCGAACACTTCACCAAGTACACCCAAACCCGCTTCGAGCGGGTTTTTTTGTGTCCGAAATTCAGCCCCCGAACCCGCCTAGTGCGGGTTTTTTTGTGTCCGAAATTCATCAACCCGATGCTGCTCTGAGCGGCTTTATCTATCCAGTTGCCGGTACAGCACCGACCCTTGCTAACAACAGGAGAAGCCAAATATGGCCAACACAAATAGCAACGCAATCAACCCAGACGCACTCTATAGAGCAGCCTCCTGCGCTCAAATTTTCTCCGTAGGAAAAAGCACATGGTGGAAGTGGGTAGCCGACGGGCGAATCAAACGCGGTCACAGAATTGGAGCGCGCACTACGGTTTGGGAAGGCTCCTACCTCATTGAAATCCGACAAAAGCTGATCTCAGAGACACAAGTGTAGAGGTGTTTCGATGGACGAGATCAAAGCTGCCACGGTACAGAGCTACCCCCAGTCAACAGATGACCCAGTAACCAATAGCCCCGCTAGGTGGCTCGGCTTCACACACCGCCAACGGCGGACACTAACGGCCCTCTTAAAATGCCCTCACAGCCGCGAAGAGCTGGACACTGCAGCCTGCACCAGCAACGTACCAGATGTGGTAGCTCAACTCAGGCGCCGCGGCTTCGAAATCCCCTGCAAAATGGTCAAGCATGTAGACCGTGACGGCATACCAGGACGCCACGGGCTCTATTCACTCTCTGACACAGCCAGAGAGCATTTAGAAGCCGTGATAAGAACTGCCTTGAACTCGATACATGCCAAAAGGCTTTCGCCGCCCTCACGATTGGGGACCGACTGTGAGTTTTAACGCCATAACATGGGCGATCAACCGCCGCACCCGAACCACAACTGCAAAGTTAGTTCTTATTGCACTAGCTGACTGCCACAACGGTAAAAGCGGCCAGTGCAACCCGGGCAACACCCGACTCGCCAACATTGCACAATGCTCCAAGCGAACCGTTGTCAAAGCTATCGAAGAATTGATATCGCACGGACTCATTTCTGCCCAAAAATCCAATGGACGCCGCACAAATTACATACTGCATTTTGGAGAAAAGCAGCGCGATAGTTTCACCAGTGAGAATAATGCACCGGTGAATCTTGCAACCGAGCCGGTGAAGTCTGTGACACCAACCGGTGAAGTTAGTGACTCTCCCTTCTCTATAGAACCAGGAAGAACCAGTAATAGAACTAGTGCAACACCTTCAGACTCGCCCTCAACCTCAAAACGAGGTACTCGCCTGACCGAAAACTGGACTCTCACTGATGAATTTCGTCAGGCTGCCATGCAGGTACGACCAGACCTGTCCGGTCATATCGATGAAATCGCGGACAACTTTCGCGACTACTGGGTATCAGCTACCGGTAGCAAATCCACCAAGCTTAATTGGCTTGCCACATGGCGAGTGTGGGTGAGAAACGAGAAGAAAATCTACTCGCAAGTTAAAACGGCTCAGGAAAGACGCTCAGAGCGCGCCTCTGCCACATACGATTACGACAGAGCGATCAAGTTTTAGGAGAATAATATGAAACCAATTAGCACAATCCTGCGGACTTCAACTCAGCTCAAATCACCCATGGGCTCCTCCGAACTTAAAGAGCGTGAAAGAGATGTAGTTGCCTACTTTTTCCTCCGACTACGAATGATAAATGGCGAGCAATTTGACCGACTATTTCCAGACGAAAGAACCGAGGCGTTAGCGAAACGAGAATATGCGGCGCACCTCAAAGATTTTAGTCGTGAAGAGATAGATAGAGGCATAGCCGCCTATCATGAGAACCGTCAGTATGGGGTTAACGGATTCCAGTTCTTGGATGTAGACCGGGCAATCGGACTAATCAAAAACAGTGGCCTCATCGAAGGAAACCCCGCACGTATTCACAAGTTATTTGAGCCCCAGGCTCTGCCTGACAAGACTGCAGAGGAGAAATCCCGCCGAGCAGGTGCAAGGGAACTGGAGAAAATGCGAAGTCTCTTCGACACCCCAGATTCCCAAACACCGTCCCACTGAGCCTGAGGCCATGCAGGCCTCCAATCACAGATACTAAAAACCACAATTGGAGCAAACAAAGGCTAAGCACCGCCACAACCCTCACTATTAACATCGCTGCTAAGTTAGTGGTATGAATTCCTGTTGGGCAAACTGCTGTGAGGAGGGGCGGAAAAGCGTCACATTGCGATACCGAGAGGCATGGACCTGTGTATGCCGGTCGCAATAAGAGAGCCCGAACCTGTACAAAAAACACGCAAAAACCACAGAGAGCTATAGGCAATTTGGCATAGCTTTTTGAGTGCATGTTGGGTAGGCTTCAAACGACTTTAGACGACTCTAGCCTTTCAAGCCCGTGCCACTACTATGACCATCGAACCTTGGGTCACCGCCAGCAATGTAGCCCAACACCTGGGCATAGCCAAAGATACTGTCTACCGCTGGCGTGAGCGCAAAGGCTTGCCTGCGCACAAAATAGGCCGGCTGTGGAAGTTTCAGCTTTCGGAGGTAGACGAGTGGGTGCGCGCTGGTGGGGCGGGCGAAGAACAAGAAGTCCAGCAAGGGGGCAATAGCGCATGAGCAAAACCGAAGCACAAACTCGGTCAGAACTCATCGATCAGCAACTTGCCCTGGCGGGTTGGAATGTCAAGGACCCCACTCAGGTTGTAGAGGAATTCGACATTCTTATCGCCTCGTCAGAAGGTGTGATAGAGCCACGCACACCTTACGAGGGCCACCAATTCAGTGATTACGTTCTGCTGGGCAAAGATCGCAAACCAATGGCGGTAATCGAGGCCAAAAAGACCAGCCGCGATGCAGCCATTGGACGTGAGCAGGCGAAGCAGTACTGCTACAACATCCAAAAGCAATTGGGCGGCCACTTACCATTCTGCTTCTACACGAACGGCCACGAACTCTATTTCTGGGATCTGGAAAACTCGCCCCCACGCAAGGTCGTAGGCTTCCCCACGCGCGACGACCTCGAGCGCTTTGCTTACATCCGACGCAATCGCAAATCGCTGACACAGGAGTTCATCAATCCTTCGATTGCCGGGCGAGGCTATCAAATACGTGCCATTCGTGCCGTACTTGAAGGCATCGAACAGAAAAAGCGCGACTTTTTGCTAGTCATGGCCACCGGTACCGGTAAAACACGAACTTGCATTGCCATGGTCGATGCCTTGATGCGTGCTGGCCACGCAGAAAAGGTGCTGTTTCTCGTGGATCGCATTGCTTTGCGCGAACAAGCGCTGGCGGCCTTCAAGGAGCACATGCCCAATGAGCCGCGCTGGCCGAATATCGGTGAAAAGCTCATTGCCACTGACCGCCGTGTGTATGTTGCCACCTACCCGACGATGCTCAATATCATCCGGGATCAGGGGCAACAGCTGTCGCCGCACTTCTTTGACTTCATCGTCGTAGATGAAAGTCACCGCTCGATCTACAACACCTTCGGAGAAGTGCTCGACTACTTCAAGGCCATCACGCTGGGACTGACGGCCACGCCGACCGACATTATCGATCACAACACCTTTGAACTATTTCACTGTGAAGACGGCATCCCCACATTTGCCTATACCTATGAAGAGGCAGTGAACAACGTGCCGCCCTACCTCTGCAACTTCCAGGTCATGAAAATTCAGACCAAGTTTCAGATGGAAGGCATCAGCAAGCGCACCATTTCACTGGAAGACCAGAAAAAACTTATCCTGCAGGGCAAAGAGGTCGAAGACATCAACTTTGAGGGCACCCAGCTTGAAAAGCAGGTAGTCAACAAGGGCACCAACACCCTGATCGTCCGCGAATTCATGGAAGAGTCCATCAAGGATGCCAACGGCGTGCTGCCAGGCAAGACCATTTTCTTCTGCGCCACCAAAGCCCATGCCCGGCGCATGGAAGAAATCTTCGACAAGCTCTACCCGCAATACCACGGCGAACTGGCCAAGGTGCTGGTGTCGGACGATCCGCGCGTCTACGGCAAGGGCGGCCTGCTCGACCAATTCACCAACAACGACATGCCGCGCATCGCCATCAGTGTGGACATGCTCGATACAGGCATCGACGTTCGAGAAATCGTCAACCTCGTATTCGCCAAGCCTGTCTATTCCTATACCAAGTTCTGGCAGATGGTCGGGCGTGGCACACGCCTCTTGGAAACCAGCAAGCCCAAGCCCTGGTGTCTTGAGAAAGACGTCTTTCTGATCCTCGACTGCTGGGACAACTTCGAATACTTCAAGCTCAACCCTAAGGGCAAGGAACTCAAGCCTCAGTTGCCGCTGCCAGTGAGGCTGGTGGGCTTACGCTTGGATAAGATCGAGAAGGCCAAGGACACCGGCCATGCTGACATCGCCAATCGCGAAATCACCAAGCTCCGCCAGCAGATTGCAGCGTTGCCCAATGAATCGGTGGTGATCAAGGAAGCCGCTGCTGCGCTGGCCCGCCTAAATGACGACAACTTCTGGATCAGCCTTAGCCACGCCCAGCTGGAATTCCTGCGCGCCCAAATCAAACCGCTGTTTCGCACCGTTTCCGAGGCAGACTTCAAGGCCATGCGCTTCGAACGCGACTTGCTCGAATACTCTTTGGCCGTGCTAAATGAAGACAAAGAACAAGCCGGAACTCTCAATGAAGGCATCGTCGAACAGATCAGTGAACTACCGCTCTCAGTCGGCTTCGTCAAGCAGGAAGAAGCCTTGATACGCGCCGCACAAAGCAGCCACTACTGGGCCAAGGCCGATGAAGATGCGTTTGATCATCTTGTCGCGAAGCTTGGCCCATTGATGAAATTCCGCGAGCAAATTGCCCGCCAGGAACAAGCCCACCTGGACCTGGCCGATGAGCTGCACAAGAAAGAATGGGTTGAATTCGGTCCGCAGCATGAGGCGGTCAGCATCACCCGCTACCGCGAAATGGTCGAGGCCTTGATTGCCGAGCTGACCGAACACAACCCGGTACTGCAGAAGGTCAAGAACGGCGAAGCGGTGAGCAACGACGAGACCAATGAACTGGCCGAACTGCTGCACGAAGAACACCCGCACATCACCGAAGACCTACTGCGCCAGGTGTACAAGAACCGCAAGGCGCGTTTCATCCAGTTCATCCGCCACATCCTGGGGATAGAACTGCTCAAGAGCTTCCCCGACGAAGTCAGTGCCGCCTTTGACCAATTCATCCGCGCCCACACCACGCTCAGCAGCCGGCAGATGGAGTTTCTCAACCTACTGAAGAACTTCATCATCGAGCGCGAAAAGGTGGAGAAGAAGGACCTGATCAACGCGCCCTTCACGGTCATACACCCGCAAGGCATTCGCGGCGTGTTTAGCCCCGCTGAAATCAACGAAATCCTGCAGCTGACCGAACGGTTGGCTGCCTAAAAAATAAGGCAGACCATGCTACAGAACAACTCCGAACTAAAATCTAAGATCGACCAGCTCTGGAACAAATTCTGGAGCGGTGGCATCAGCAACCCGCTCACTGCCATCGAGCAAATCACCTACTTGCTGTTCATGAAACGGCTCGATGAGCTGGATCAGAAGCGTAAAGCCGATGCCGAATGGACTGGCGAAAACTACACGTCCAAATTTGAAGGCCAATGGATCCCGCCCGAATACCGCAACCAGAGCGAGCCGGAAAAATTCGCCATCGACAAGCGCACACTGCGCTGGAGCGAATTCAAGCGCATGCAGGCCGAGGAGATGTTGCAGCATGTGCAGGGCAAGGTCTTCCCCTTCCTCAAAGACCTCAATGGTGCCGAATCCAATTTCACACACCACATGAAAAACGCCGTATTCATCATCCCAAAAGCGGCCCTGCTGGTGGAAGCGGTGAAAACCATCGACGACATTTTTGCCGTGATGGAGAAGGACTCACAAGAGAAGGGCCAGGCCTTTCAGGACATCCAGGGTGATGTCTATGAATTTTTGCTCTCTGAAATCGCCACCGCCGGCAAGAACGGTCAGTTCCGCACTCCGCGCCACATTATCAAGCTGATGGCCGACCTGGTGCAGCCCCAACTGGGCCATCGCATTGCCGACCCGGCCTGCGGTACCGGCGGCTTTTTGCTCGGCGCCTACCAGTACATCATCACTGAACTGGCAAAGAAAGCCGGAGCCAAAGACCTCGCGCCCGATGAAGACGGTTTTATCCGCACCTCCGTCGCAGCATCGCTGACCGAAAAGGCGCAGGCCATTTTGCAACAAAGCCTTTACGGCTACGATATCGACGCCACGATGGTGCGTCTAGGGCTTATGAACCTGATGATGCACGGCATCGACGAGCCCAACATCGACTATCAGGACACCCTTAGTAAAAGCTACAGCGAAGAATCTGCCTACGACGTAGTGCTGGCCAACCCACCTTTTACAGGCAGCATCGACAAGGGCGATATCAACGAAGCGCTGCAACTTTCCACCACCAAGACTGAGCTACTGTTTGTCGAAAACATCTATCGCCTGCTTAAGAAAGGCGGTACCGCCTGTGTGATCGTACCGCAGGGCGTGCTGTTCAGCTCCGGCAAAGCCTTCAAGGATTTGCGCCAAATCCTGGTGGAACGCTGTGATCTTAAAGCCATTATCACCCTGCCCAGTGGCGTGTTTAAACCCTATGCCGGGGTCAGCACCGCCATTTTGTTGTTTACCAAGGTTTGGGGGGCGAAAGACAAGATCACCAAGCCCGCCACCGAAAACGTCTGGTTTTACGAGATGGTCGCGGATGGCTATTCACTGGACGACAAGCGTAACAAGCAGCAAGGGTATGGCGACCTGCAGGACATTATCAACCAATACCACGCCCGCGATGCGGCGACCGACACCGACCGTACGGCCAAATACTTTATGGTGCCGCGCAGTGAGATTGCTGACGAGAAAAACAACTTCGACCTTTCACTCTCTCGTTACAAAACCGATGTGTTCGAAGAAGTGCACTACGACGCACCGGACGTGATCCTAGACCGGCTGATTCAGGCGGAAGTGGGCAATTTGGATGAGGCGGAACTGGCCAAGCTGCAAAGTGGCATCGTGCGTGATTTACTGGATTTGAAGGGGATGCTGGGATGAGACAGATTCCAATCAGCTTACTTGCGGGTGTCACCGCAGGGCAAGGGGCTCCCAAATCCAGTGAGTTTTCTGACACAGGCATTCCCTTTATTCGTGCTGGAAGCCTAGTGGAATTGATCGCGGGCAAAAGCGAGTTAGACTTCGAGCTTGTGCCTGCTGAAGTGGCGAAGAAGCGAAAGCTGAAACTGTACCCCAAGGGCTCGATTCTTTTTGCTAAAAGCGGCATGTCTGCAACCAAGGATCGCATCTATGTTTTGCAAAACCCGGCCTATGTCGTTAGCCACCTGGCAATCTTAACCCCAAAGGAAAATGTTCACAGGGATTATTTGAGGCTTGCCCTCAAAAAATTTCCACCTTCAAGACTCATCAAAGACTCTGCCTATCCAGCCATCAGCCTTAGTGAGATTCAGCGCTACGAAATTCCGGTTCCAGAAGACATTAACGAGCAAATCCGTATTGCCAACCTGCTCGGCAAAGTGGAAGGGCTGATTGCCCAGCGCAAAAAACACCTACATCAACTCGACGACCTGCTCAAAAGCGTGTTTCTGGAGATGTTTGGCGACCCGGTGCGAAATGAGAAGGGGTGGGACAAGCGTCAGTTCTCCGATCTGCTAGACGATATTGAAAGCGGGAAAAGTCCAAAATGCGAGGCAAGAGAGGCTAACGTCGAAGAATGGGGGGTACTCAAACTCGGCGCCGTAACGCGCTGCAGATTTGATGAGCACGAAAATAAAGCTCTGCCACAAACTGTCGCGCCGGCAGTGCGTAATGAAATAAAAGCTGGGGATTTGCTGTTTAGCAGGAAGAATACCCATGATCTTGTGGCCGCGTGTGCTTATGTATTTAAGACTCGTCCAAAGCTTCTGATGCCGGATCTCATCTTCCGCTTTGCCTTTAAGCGGGACGCAGATGTAAACCCCATTTTCATGTGGAAGTTACTTACCAATGACTCACAGCGCAAAGTGATTCAATCGCTAGCGTCGGGGGCTGCTGGCTCCATGCCAAATATTTCTAAGGCGAACCTAAGATCAGTTTTCTTAGCCATTCCACCCATACGTCTCCAAAACCAATTCGCTACCATCGTCGAAAAGGTCGAAGCCCTCAAATCCCGCTACCAGCAAAACCTAAGCGATCTCGAAGGCCTCTACGGCGCATTGAGCCAGCAGGCTTTCAAAGGTGAGCTGGATTTATCGAGGGTGGCCTTGCCTGCCGCTTACATCGAAGGAGCTAGCCCCATGGCCACGGTTGCGCCTACTCCAATCACCACGCCAGTGATCCATCTCCCCGAAACCGATTTGCTGTTGCCAGCACTGGAAAACCGCGCACAGCTACCGCCCCTGCTACGCTTCTGGCTGGATTCCTATCGCACTCAGTTGGGTAGTACGGTTTTCTCCATCGAAGGCTTCGTCGCTGCCGCGCAATCCCGACTGACCGAACGGCACCCAGACAATGATTTTGAACTATGCGCTGACGATTACGATGTAGTGAAAGCCTGGGTTTTTGAAGCACTTGAATCGGGGCATTTGCGGCAAGAGAGAAACCAAGTTTACTGCGCAATTGAAACCAAAGAGACCGTCCTTGGAAATTCGATAGAGCTAAAATCTGGAGAGCAGATTTGAAGCTGTTGCGCCTCAAGATCACCGACCCCAACGGATTTCGCAGCCTGCCCTGCGGTTTTGAGCACCACTTCCGCACTGAGTGGGGCTTGCAGGACGAGTTGCTGCAACCCAACGACTTTGCGCCCTTCATCTGCGCCGGGCCCAACGGCAGCGGTAAATCCAACCTGCTCGAAGCCTTGGCGGCAATCTTCTATCAACTGGAAGTGCTGCGTGTGCGCCGCAGCTTTCTACCCGAGGCATTGCAAGACGAGGCGCTGGATGTATCGCCCGTCGCTTTTGAGCTGGATTACCTGATTCGCGTGCCCGCTGAGTACCGCGGCCCCGATAACCCGCAGTGGGCGAAAGTGGGCATACACAAGAACGCCGGCGAATCAGTGCGCTTTCTGTGGGAAAACCAGAGCGAATTCAGCACGGATGTGTCTGAAACCTTCAAGGGCAGCCACGTCGACAACCTGCTGCCACAGTACGTGCTGGGTTATTCGTCGGGCGAGAACGAAATCCTCAGCCTGCCCTTCTTCAAGATGCGTTTCGTGCAGTTCGACGAATACAGGAATGCACTGACCCGGCAACTCAGCTACTCCGGCCACCCGGAGACACGGCTGGCCTATTTGGACAATAGCTTCAGTCAGGCCATCCTGCTGTGCAATCTGCTGTTTCAGGACGAAGCTACCTTGCAGCCCTTCCACGAAGATGTGGGTATCGAAGCCCTGAGGGAATTCCGGATCATCCTGCGCCGCAGCATCGAACTGCAGCCGGAGCAATTGGCCGCCTTCGCCAGCGAAGACGATAATGCGCGGCAGTCGCTGGAGGATATTGTCAAGAGTAACCCCGCTTTGTACGCCGAGAGCGACGATTTGGGCAACACCCGCTATCGCCTGAATTTGCTTCAGCTGCTGGAGGGTGACGAGAAGTCCTCGCTGGTGGTGAGCGCCCTCAAGCGTTGTGCCACCTTAATTTACCTTGACGACGCTAACGATTCGCTGGTGCTCGATTACTGGGTGAATGATGCTACCCAGCAAGCATTCCGCGAAAACTTCGATGGTTCGGCGCTGGCACTGTTCCAAGCCTTTCAGGTCCTGCTGACACTGAACTTGTATTCGGTCAGTGATGCGCTCAAGGCTGATCTCTATACTTCGACCAGCCACTACGTCAGCGAAACTGTACCAACGCTGGCGTCCGACCAGCGCATCATGCGCTTCAAGTTCGTTTACATCTCCAAGCAGGGCGTGGGTGAGCCAGTGATGCTCAAGGAACTGTCGGACGGCGAGCACCAGTTGCTGCACAGCCTGGGCTTGTGCCTGCTGTTTCGCGACACCAACAGCCTATTTCTACTTGATGAGCCCGAGACGCATTTCAACCCGGACTGGCGCGCCAACTTCATCAGTCGCTTGCGCCAATGCCTGCCGGGGAACGGTGAATGCGCACAGGAAATGCTCGTCACCACCCATACGCCGTTTTTGATCTCTGACAGCAAGCCGGACAAGGTTTTGATGTTTGCCAAGGACGATACTACCGGCGCGGTGAGCTTGAGCCACCCTAACTACAACACACTGGGTGCATCGATCAACAAGATCACGATGAATACCTTCGGCAAACGCGAAACCATCGCCGGCCATGCGCATGCGATACTAAATGAGTTTCGCAGGCGCTTTGAGCATGGCACCGAAGATAAGGATTCATTGATCATGGAAATTCACCAGAAGCTTGGTGACTCCGTAGAAAAGGTGCTGTTGATCAAGGCCATTGACGCTGATGAGCCAGGAAATGGGGAGGTGCAGGGCTGATGCTATTTCCATACACCTATGTACCGCATCAGATGGAGAAAATGCAGGTATTCATCGACTTCATCTTTCATGAAGTATGGTGCAAGGCACCAACAAGTGGCGAATACAGCCTGGACTTATTCGTTCCGAACCCCGAACTGCATGAAGTGATGACTGCTTTCCACTACAACGATAGTATAGGTGCCGAGTTCTTCTCCGGTCATGTGGAGCGTATCTATAGCTTATTTTCGGCGCTGACCGCTACTCAGATCGACCAGTTTCAGCAGTGGTATCAGGGGAACAATGATCTTGAGAAAGTTTGCGCCAATGATCCGGTAACACATCTTGCCCGTTACACCGACATCGCCGTCAATCACGAGGGTCTAGCGGCCGAGCTCGGCACATTCTTCAAGGGCCTGTACTCGCAATCGCTTCTGAGCCTAGCGGCGTTGCGCGACAAGATCGGCAAGATCGACGACCACTACCAGACCTTCGTGCAGACAAACAAGGCTGGGAAGTGCCCATTCTGCGGTATCGGCGATATCAAAGGCACACATCACAGCAAGCGCGAGGCCTACGACCACTACCTGCCCAAGGCGCTGTACCCATTTAACTCGATCAATTTTCGCAATTTGGCGCCCACTTGCCATGAGTGCAATAGCACCTACAAGCTCAAGAAAGACCCTGCACGCAACCCTGCTGGACGACGTAAGGCTTTCTACCCATTCGCATCAGTTACTTACACCATTGATATTCAAGTAGCCTTGCAGCATTTCAATATTGCGAGACTAAAACCCGACGAAGTGCAGATGCAATTCGGTCCCGCTGCTGTCACCGAAGAAATCGAGACTTGGAAGGACGTATACGGCATTGAGGAACGCTACAAAGCCAAATTTTGCGGGGAAAACGACGGCAGATACTGGCTGATCCAAGTGCTTGATGAATGGGAGGATGGGCGAAATCCTGGTGACTTTCTGGCGACCTTGCAGCGCCAGGCAAAACGCCAACCCTATGCAGAATGTAACTTCCTTAAAAAACCGTTTATCGAAGCCTGTCAGAGGCTAGGCTTATTCTCTGATTATCGTCAGTTATCAGAAGCGCTTGAACTAGCTACGCTAGAGAGCGTATAAATCAGTTCCGAGGTGGCCACTTGCCAGGGACCAGTTAATTTCCCACCTGACCCTTGCCCGCCCAATAAGTAGACTGGCGTTGCGGCCCTGTGTAATTACCTCCTAGAGATATCACCCCTCTGCGAGGAGGCGGCGCCTGAGCCACACGCCAAGGAACCTGTACCTCAACCTAAAGGCGATGTGCCCGCGCCTATGTAGGAGGGAGAGACACCCGCCATAGAACCAGGCAGCTTGATTGGATGGACGGGTTTTTTGACGGGTTTTGAAACTTACCAACCATTAACTCCCATATAATCAATAAGTTAGAATACCTTTTCGACTCCCGCCATCCCACCAAATTAAAAAGGCCCGCTACCGCAAGGTAGCGGGCCTTTTTAATTTGGTGACCTGACGCGAGTGGAATGCAAAGTGCAGGGTTCGATCAACGCGCGCAGCGCGTTAAGACAGCCGAAGGCTGCCCCGAAGGGGTGAGGAGCGCAGCGACGAACACTCCCGCCATCAGGGGTACCAGCGCCCCACCCCAGCCCTCTGACGAAGCTAAACACAACTGCACCGGGCTCAATCGATGTGCGTATGCGCATTGTGATGGCCGCAGGCGTGAGGAGCGCAGCGAAGAATCTCTCCCGGCCCGCGGATTTCCAGAAAACCGCAGAACCCGCAACGCTTGCCCCCGCCAGCGAATAACCGCGAATACTTTCTCAGCCAGCCAGCAACTGAAGCGCCTGATAGCTTTCAATCACATCCGGGGCACTGCACCCGCGTGTTGCCAGGTAGTGCGCGTTGAAGACCGTAAAGTAGTGTCGCAGGATCTGCGCTGCGGGCATTTCTCCAGCCAGCATCAGGCAACTGATGGCCGCCTCGGCGGTAGAGAATCGATCATTTTTCCCGGAGTCTCGCACCGCGTAAGATTTCACCAGTGTCTCGGGCAAACGCAGGCAAGGAATCCCATCCAGCCAGCGGCTCAAGCCGACCATGCGACTGCACTGCTTCCAGGTTCCATCCAGCAGTATCAATGTGGTTTTTTTGGCTCCGGATGGCAGGCCCCGAACAATTTCTCTCGAACTGCTCTCGGATCCGTCTGCCGGAAATACCACAAAGCAATTCCTTTCCGGGTCATTCAGTAATTCTTTCAGGCCCGCTGGCGCTTCGAGCCGGTTCCACAGGAAGACTTTCGTAGCGGGAAAGACGTCGACAATCAGACGGCCGGTGTTGGTGGGCTTGAACAGTTCCTTGCGGTGCATCAGCAACACAAATTCCACCGAGCTTTCCGCGCTCGGCCTCCAGGCGCACATACAGGCGAACTCGCCCATCTGGCAGTCGGGACAGCGGTTTACGCTTTTACCTTTGGCCTGGAAAGGCTTGGTGGATTTAGCAAGCTCCTGGTCTCGGAGGCGAGTGTATGTGGTGGAATGCATAACCATATTTGAACACGACTTGGATCTAGCCGCGGATCAGAAAAACCGCGGGGCTCCGATGGTATTGGATCTCGATTAGAAAACGGTTGAATTCACGCACTGGCAAGTTTCATCAGCACCAATCCCGAAACAATCAGAATCGCGGCAACGATTCTCATTGCATTCACCGGCTCCGCCAAAAAAATAATTCCCACGAGAAAAGCCCCGATAGCGCCGATGCCCGTCCAGATGGTGTAAGCGGTACCGAGCGGGATACTCCTCATGGCGATGGCTAACAGCCAAAAACTGCCCAGCATCGTGACCAGCGTGAAGAGGGAAGGCACGAGCCGGGTGAAGCCGTGGGATTGCTTCATGGAGAAAGCCCAAACAACTTCCAGGGCTCCGGCAACGAGAAGGTAGGTCCAGGACATTGACTGCTCCGTTTCAAACAGGGCCAGGTCGTCCTCGGCATCAATACCCAGAATGGGGGAGGCCGTCCTCCTTCAGTTGGCGGCACAATAGCGCACGTGCAAAATTTGATCAACCAGTTTCCATACCTTATGCTGGATTTTTGTGTGCGCTCGAGCAAGCCTCACTAGCTGAGAGATATCCCGAAGGGCTACTTCAAATGGCCGAGGGAACTGCCGTCAATCCGCTGCAGGCCAATATGCGTACGCTCCTTGGGATACTTGTACATCACAGCATTGGTCATGGTCAGGCCAGGTCGACCCTATTCTCTGGGTAACGCCAGTATTTAAATAGCAAACCGTAAAATCCCGCTCGCCCAGCTGGAGGGTTTTCGATACCCCTCCAAAGAAAGGGGTATACCTTTCCAATTAGCAGACACTAATAATTAATCTCGCCCATCCGAGAACCCCTCCCCCGGAGATTCCGCAAATGAGGCCAAGGCAAAGTAGTCTCTATGGCTCGGACTTCCTGAATTCTCGACTTTCCATTTCGCATAAACTGGTGATTCAGTCTGAAGCATATGTCTCATATGCGCGAAATCTCGCATTGGTAAATCGACGTAAACCTCGGAATCGTTCATATTTACAATAGTTGGACGTACTTGAACGGGACCTTCACCAGGGTAGTCGTCCCCTGTGCGCCCATTCCGCGCCCATTCTCCTATCTCCTCCCTGCGATCATCCCAAATTTCACGAAACCGCAACGTCAGATAGATATTTTCTCCGCCACCCACTCTGAATGGTACTCCTACCATCGTTATTACCCCCTGATGATCAGCGCTCCTTCGATACTCAATGCCGTATTTATGAATTTGAATAAACATTTCAGACATCGGAACATTCTCCATTTTTGGTATAAGTGTGATGTTGGCTGATTAGCAAGACACCTGACGCGGTCCGACTTGAAACATGCCCACTACAACCATTTTGTCTTGACACACGCTTCATAGCGCGGCACTCACAACTGAAATTACACAAGAAGGATTTCGTACCGAAGCGAAATTAGCGCCAAGTTGCTGGTTAACCAGCATAGATTGACGGATTTTTTAACGAGCTAGGAAACCCGGCAAAAGAAATCGCTGATATATCAAAAACTTGGACAACCCTTTCAATCCCACCATCGCACCAAACTGAATGGCCCGCCATCAAAAAGTAGCGGGCCTTTTTTTATCTTCGATCGGGCCTGCCTGGGTAGAACACAAATACGCTCGGCCACTCGCCGTAACCTGCTGGTGTATTTTCGCGCAGCCGTAGAGGAACTCACGACCATAAATCCGGTACGGCCTGCTACTTTTTAGTGTTACTCCTAGCCACTCATACGCGGCCCAGGCGCAGTGAGTAGCCGGCAAGCAAAAGGATAAATTGCCGTCAGAACAGCGAATAACGATTGAACGATCAAATTCTAACTAGAAGGAACTAGCCATGAAACCGATGCGATTTTTTGCCGCATTTTTCTTCAGCTTTTTGATTGCACCGCCGCCACTTGCCAGCGCTCAGCAGGACTGGCGGGAAATGGACTGGGGCGATTTCATCGTCCGGCTCGGCGGCAGCTACATTCACCCGGACGACGAATCGACCTCCCTCAAGTTCCGTGTGCTGCAGCACTGGGACCTGTACAACACGAGCTGGGAAATAGATACCGCCACCACCTGGCAGATTTCCGGCGTCTGGCGGCCGATGGAGCAGTGGGGGGTGGAGCTCTTGCATATCAACGGCGCCGAATACGATGTCGACCTGGACTATTTCACCGGCACCCCCGGGCGTGAATTGATCGAACTGGGGGACTTCAAGGCGACGTCCACGCTCGCGTTCGCCAACTGGTATATGCTCGACGACACCTGCCTGGGGCGTCCCTATCTCGGCGTTGGGATCAACTATACAGACTTCCACGACGTCAGCCTGAGTGGCGAATTCAGTGATTTCCTGATCAACTCGGGCCTGGCCACCGGCAGGGGCAATTTCAACCTGGGGCACTCCTGGGATTGGGCGGTGCAGGCCGGTGTCGACCTGAGTTTCGGCCGCAACTCACCGCTGCTGATCAACGCCGCAGTCCTCTACTTCCTGTCGGATACCGACGCTACCGTAACCTTCCCGACCGAACTGGGGCAGAACCGCCTCTATGCACAGTTTGACTATGACCCTTGGATCGTCAACCTAAGCTTCGGCTTCAAGTTCTGACGACCCTTACGACTTACTATGTTGGGCCGCGACCGAAGCCGGTGGCGGCAAGATCAAAATTATCAGCTATGTTGTAGGGCGGAACGGCTTCGCTTGGATCCTCAAGAAAGCGGCAAATGCCACGGATAATTTCAGGAATAATCGTGGGCGGAATTCACCATAAAAGCGCTTCGGCATTTCGAAGAACCGGCAATGTCAATAGCTGTTTATCCATGGGGTTCTGCGCTATTGCTGCACTTACCGCCATCACCGACAGCGCCCGGGCGGACTGCACCCCGGGCAATACCGGCACTGCCGGCAGCGACCATATTTCCTGTGACCGAGAAAATGATGCCGAAGGCGCTGATGTGGATGCCCTTGGCGGCGACGACACCCTAGACATCAACGGTACAAACGTCGGCGCCGTATACGCCGGTGAAGGCGACGACACTATCAATATCGGCAGTGAGAACGCTACTGATATCTCCAACCCCGAAGATATTAACCTCGACGACGTAACAACCATAAACAATGTGTATGCCGGCGAAGGCGACGACACAGTCTTTATCAAAAAAGGCGCGGAAAGTGACTTCAGCGACCTGGATGAAAGGGATTTCAACAATAGGGATGCGGCGGAAGAATTAGCCGACGAAATCCAAGTCGATCTCCATCAAATTTCCATTGAGAACCTGATCGATACCGGCTCGGGAAACGACACTATTATCGTAGAAAACCGCCTATCTCGAATCGGAGACGTTCTTAATGGCGGCGGCATCGATAGCGGTAGCGGCGACGATACCATCGAACTGCTGGATGGATTGGTAATTCACGTCTGGAGCGGCATCGGCAATGACAGCATCATTCTGGACGGCGGTTTTGTCTTCAACTATATCGACGCTGGAGAGGGCGACGACATCATCTACTGGGATGAGGGCATCGCCAACGAAGTGCGCGGCGGAACCGGTTCCGATGATCTCACAATCGATGCCGCGGCTTACGAGAACGGCCCGATACTGGACGGGGGTGACGATGTCCACACTGGTGATGGTTATGTAGATACCCTGACGTTTATCCTCGACCACGAGCAGGACGGCCGCCTTCTGCGAAACTGGGAACGCATCGTCGTTTGGGGCAGCTCCACGATGAGGTTTTTCGGCGCCCTGAATGTGGGTGGCGGCGTGGATACCGGCGGTACCGATCTGGGCCTGGATATTCTGTTCGGCGGCGTGGTGCAGTTCATTCCGCGAAATTTTAATGTCACCGGCAATATCGCCAACGCGGGCACCCTCGATCTCGACTACAACAACCGCTTCGACACACTGACACTGAGCAAAGACGCCGATGGCAACTATGGCAATTACATTGGCAAAGGCGGCAGACTTTGGCTGGACGTCAGGCTGAACGGCGATGGCTCGCCCGCTGATCAATTCAAGGTTGCCGGCGATACCTCCGGGCGGACGTTTATCCGCGTCACCAATCGGGGCGGAATCGGCGCTGCGACCAGCGGCGACGGCATCAAACTGGTAGAGATAGACGGCAATTCCCCCGCGGATGCCTTCGTGCTGGACGGCGACTTCGTCGCCAAGGACGGACAGCCGGCGGCAGTCGGCGGCGCCTACGCCTATACATTGCACCACAGCGGTAAGGCGGACCCGGGAGATGGGGACTGGTACCTTCGCTCGCTGGCAACCCACCCGGAGTATTTAGAAGTCGGCGAAGCACCGCGCTGGCAGCCGGCGGCGGTTATGTACGAGACCTATCCCCAGCTGCTGCGCTCCCTGAACCAGCCCGCCAGCCTGCGCAGCCGTGTCGGCAATCGCTTCTGGATGGGTTCCAGCTACAAGGATGTCAACAACTGCAACTATGACACTTCGGTGGAGCGGTCCATCGACGGCGGCGGTGCCTGGGTGCGGGCCAGCGCCCGCCAGATTGACGTAGACCCCATGGAGTCCACCACGTACACACGGTGGGAACAGGACTATTTCCGACTGCAGCTTGGGGTCGATGTACCGCTCAATTTCACCGTGATGGGCACCCAGCCGATCGCCAGCGTCGCATTGCATTACGGCGATTCGGAAAACGACCTGGAATCCTTTTACGGCGACGGCAATATCGACGTGAAAGGCTATGGTGTCAGCAGTTTTATGACCTGGTACGGCACCCGGGGCACCTACTTCGATGCACAGTTGCTATTGAACTGGTTCGAATCTGATATCACCGCTTTCGACCTGCGCGATCTGACCAAGGGCGAGGATGCCTTCGGCTATGCCTTCTCCGTCGAGGCGGGTCGCAGTTTCAAATTACGCAACCTCTATTCCATCACACCCCAGGCGCAGCTTGTCTACTCCAAGGAGGAGGCTGATGACTTCCACGACTCCTACGACGTGAAGGTCACCGATATCAACAACAATGGCTTCCTGGCGCGTATCGGCGCGACCATAGAAAAGCGGGCCACCCGGCGCAAATCCGGCCCCAATATGTACGGCGAGCTTCCGCTGGAGCGCTTCAGTTTCTACGTCACGCCCAGCGCCATCTACAACATCGACCAAGAGAGCCATATCAACGTTTCCAATACTACGCTGTACCAGCAGCCGGACGACTGGCTCGGCGAACTGGTTCTCGGCGCCACCTACGACGAGTGCGGCGATCGATGCTCCGTTTACGGAGAAATCTACCTGACTTCCAGCCTGGAAAACTTCGGTGACAGCACCGGCGGCGGACTGGTGTTCGGCTTTCGCTACAAATGGTAGCGCTGGCAGACAGGGCCGGCAGCGCACGCGAAGCCGTCTAGACTGAATCCTAGGTTGTGCGGCCCCCTGCGGTGGCCCCGGCCTTCCACCAGTGCAAATACCGAGGACTTCACCATGAACAGCGAGCGCAACCGGATACTGACCGGCGCTTCACTGGCATTGGCCGCCGCCAGTCTGATCACCAGCGGCGCCAGCCTGGCCGCCGGCAAACAGGCCCAGAACGGCGAAACCACCGACCTGGTTCACTGCTACGGCGTCAATGTCTGCAAGGGCCACAACGACTGCAAGACAGACAAAAATGACTGTGCCGGCAAGGCCTCCTGCAAGGGTACGGGCTTTGCCGCCATGCCGTCCAAAGCCTGTACCGATGTGGGCGGCAAGGTGCAGGACGACTGGAAAGGCTCGGTCAAGACTGCCGACCTGGCGCAGTGCTATGGCGTGAACGTCTGCAAGGGGCACAACGACTGCAAGACCGCCAAGCACGATTGCGGCGGCAAGTCCTCGTGCAAGGGCACCGGCTGGGTCGCGATGCCCGCCAAGTCCTGCACCAATATCGGCGGCAAGGTCGGCAGCTAGCGGGCCCTGCGCCAAGCTAGGCAACAGCCCGCTTCGCCAAAACGTCCAGCTCCGTGTCGAGAAAGCTCGGATTAGCGCTGCTGGTCCCGCGCTTTCTCGCCCCGGTCTGAACGCTTTGGCTGTGCCCCTTCGCTGCCGAACTTCACGCCCGCACCACCAGATCCGTTTCGACTGCACCGGGACCGCCATGCCGGAAAACATAACTTCCCCCGCCAGCGCGTGCACACCAATGCCCTTCCTCGGCTTCGGCCTGGGGTTGCGCACCCAGCATTTTCAGCAGTTGCTGGAGCAGTCGCCGGCGGTGGACTGGTTTGAAGTGGTGTCGGAGAACTTTATGGTCGCCGGTGGCAAGCCCAGATATTTTCTGCGCGCCATCGGCGAGCGCTACCCGCTGGTGATGCACGGCGTGTCCCTGTCGATCGGCGGCACAGATCCGCTCAATCTCGATTACCTGCGACAGCTGAAGGCCCTCGCGGAAGAAGTGCGGCCCGCCTGGGTGTCGGACCACCTGTGCTGGACCGGCGTCGATGGCCGCAACAGCCACGACCTGCTACCGCTGCCCTACGCCGAGGAAGTGGTGGATCACGTGGTTGCGCGCGTGCGGCGTGTGCAGGATTTTCTCGGCCGGCAGCTGCTGCTGGAAAATGTGTCCAGCTATCTGACCTTTGCCGAACAGTCGCTGACGGAATGGGAATTCTTGGCCGAAGTCTGCGCGCGCGCCGACTGCCTGATGCTGCTGGATATCAACAACGTCTATGTCAGTGCGCGCAATCACGGCTTCGATCCGCGCGAATACATCGACTTTCTGGATCCGGCGCGGGTGCAGCAGTTCCATCTCGCCGGCCACTCGGACTACGGCGACTATGTGATCGACACCCACGACCACGACGTGCCCGATCCGGTGTGGGAACTCTACCGGCACGCGCTGCGCCGTTTCGGCCCGGTGAGTACGCTGATCGAGCGGGACGACCACATCCCCGAGCTGCCGCAGATGATCGCGGAACTGGATATGGCCCGGCACATCTTCGCCGAGGTCTGCGCCGCGGAGGCGGCATACGCGCCGTGAGTGAGCTACTGCGCGACCGCCAGCGCCAGCTGATGGCCTATCTGCTCCACGGGGACGCCGCGATAGACGCGCATATTTGCGCTGGCGGCACCGCCGACAAGTCCACCCGCCTCGGCATCTACGCCAACGCCTATCGCAAGCGCCTGCAGGAGACCCTGGATGCGGACCACCCGATGCTGGGCCTCTACCTGGGCGATGACCTGTGCGAGCAGATGGCGTATGGCTATATCGACCGCCACCCCTCACAGCACCCCTCCCTGCGCCACTTCGGCGAGCAGTTGCCGGATTTCCTCGCCGCTGCCGAGCCCTTCTGCCGCCAGCCACTCATCGCCGAGCTGGCGCGCTTCGAGCGGCTGCTGATGACGGTGTTCGATGCGGCGGACGCCGGGCGGCTGTCACTCGACAGCCTGCAGCAACTGCCCGCCAGCGCCTGGCCGCAGCTGCGCCTGTGTTTTCACCCCAGCGTGCGGCTCTGGCACAGCGGCTGGAACTGCGTACAGGTGTGGCAGGCGCTGCGCGCCGAGGAGGTCCCGCCGCCTCAGGAAAGGAGGGAATTCCACTGGCTGCTGTGGCGCAACCGCGAGCGGCTGACCGAGTTCACCTCGGTCGCAGGGGCCGAACTGATCGCGGTGCGCGCTGCATTCGACGGTGCCGACTTCAGCCGGCTGTGCGAGCACCTGTTGGAGCTGGTTCCCGCGGAGCGGGCCGCCGGCACCCTGGCACAGCTGCTGCAGGCCTGGATCCAGCGCGGCTGGCTGAGCGGTGTCGACCAGGCAGAGTAAGCCGGCTCCCGCGGGGGCTGATCGCGGGCGGCGCGCCGTCTGGAGCTGGGCCTTCTACGACTGGGCCAATTCCGCCTTCGCCACCGTGGTGCTGGCCGGCTTCTTTCCGCTGCTGTTCCAGGACTACTGGAACGCGGGGGTCGCCGCCGAAACCGCCAATCTGCGCCTCGGCTGGGCCAACGCCGCCGCGTCACTGGTTATTGCCCTGGGCGCGCCGCTGCTCGGTGCCTTCGCCGACGCCGCCGCGGCGCGCAAACGCCTGCTGTTGCTGTTCGCCCTGCCGGGCATGCTGGCCACCGCGCTGCTCGCCGGCGTGCCCGGCGGCGCCTGGCTGGCGGCAGCGCTGCTGTTCGTCTGCGCCACCGTCGGCTTCCTCGGCGCCAACCTGCTGTACGACGCGCTGCTGACCAGCGTCGCGCCACCGGAGCGCTGGCACGCCGTCTCCGGTCTCGGCTTCGGCCTGGGTTATCTCGGCGGCGGTCTGCTCTACCTCGGCTGTGTCGCCGCCGCACTGAAGCCCGACGCCTTCGGCTTCACCGACGGCACCCAGGCGGCGCTGGCGGCCTTCGTGATGACCGGGCTCTGGTGGGCGATCTTCTCGGTGCCGCTGATGCTGTGGGTGCGCGAGCCGCCGGCCTCGGCGCCGTCCGGTGACGGCAACCTGATTGGCCGGACGCTGGGGCAGCTGCGCAACACTCTCGGCCAGTTGCACCGCTACCGCAACGTCGCGCTGTTCCTGCTGGCCTACTGGCTGTATATCGACGGCGTCGGCACCGTGATCCGCATGGCCGTCGCCTATGGCCGCGCCCTGGGCTTCGAGCGCGCGCACCTGATTCTCGCGCTACTACTGGTGCAGTTTGTCGGCTTCCCCGCGGCAATCCTGTTTGCCCGGCTCGGCGATCATATAGGGCCGCAACGCGGCATCTATCTCGGCCTCGCCGTCTACACGCTGGTGTGCGTCTGGGGCGCATTCATCCGCGCGCCCTGGGAGTTCTTTGTGATCGCGGTGTTGATCGGACTGGTGCAGGGCGGCGTGCAGGCGCTCAGCCGCTCCTGCTATGCGCGCCTGATTCCCGCCGCACAGAGCGGCGAGTTCTTTGGTTTCTACAACCTGATGGGAAAGTTCGCCGCATTGATAGGGCCGCCGCTGTTCGGGCTCTTCGGCGTCTGGTTCGGCGATGTGCGCTATTCGATGCTCGCGCTGATTCTGCTGTTCGCGGCGGGCGGGCTGCTGCTGTCGCGGGTGCCGGCGGCGGCGTTTGAAACCGGAAGCGGCGACTCAGCGCAGTAGATCAAACAGCCCGTATTCGGAGAAAACCTTGCGGATCTTGCGGTCATTGCCTGCGCGCCTGTCCCAGTTCTTCTTTTTCAGGGACTGTATCTGTGATCCAGAGATGGTCAGGAAACGGCTTTTCCAGTAGCGCGGATCGTCAACCCGCGCGCAGAGGGTGCCCTTCTTCAGGCTCATGGCCTTCAGCCATACATCGTCCGCATCCGGGCAGAGCGCCATGAATTTTTCCTTGTCGAATGCGTCCCGGTCGAGCGCTCCGGGAAAATACAGCACGCCCCCCATGCCGGTCGGGAACACCAGTTGCGAGGCCTTTCCGTCGAAGACGCCGGACTGCCATTTTGCGTAGGGCAGCAGCTCGCCGTTTCTGTCGAGCAGCATCTTGTGCCCGCGATTGCAATAGATATGGGAGGGATCGCGCCGGTAGGCGCGGTACAGCATGTCAATCATATCCGGCGGGTAGAGGATATCGTCGTCGACCGTGATGATCAGGCTGTCCGGGAACTGATCGAAAGCGTAGACATACTTCTTATAGGGCCCCAGGTCCTCCTCGACGAAGAAAACCTGCAAACCGCGTTGCTGCTGTTTGCGCAGGGTTTCCGGCAGCGTCTTGTCGGGAAAATTCCTGGTCGACAGCCACAGTACGATGGCATCGGCTTTTACCGACTGCTGGAACAGGCTCTCGATGCACAGATAGACATCGTTGATGCGCTTGTCAAAAGACGTCAGGGACACAACGATATTGTGTTCCTTGTCGTTGCCGACTCCCTGTTCGCCGCCCGCCAGGGCCTGCTGCGCCAGCAGCTGCCTGCGAACCATGGACTCCAGTTTCAGGTTGTTGCTGGCATCGTGCTTCTGCAGGCGCCTTTTCAGGAAATTCAGGACCATACGGTGTCGTCTATTCGCGATCTGGGGAGCATTGTACCCAACTTTGCCATGCTGCCTATGCCGGGAGCGCAAGCCGGCCCTGTGCCAGGCCAGGTGCAGCCGGCTTCGGAGCCCGCGTTATAGTGCCTTTAAGTGCCTCACTCGGCTAGGGACTGGTCTACGATTTCTGAAAATTGGGCGGTGGGGATGGTTACGGGCGGGGCAGGAGTCTGCCCCGGCAGGTGGCGGGGGCCGCCGCTCTTTTGCCCTGCGGCGGCCCCGGAGCCAGTTCTCCGCTAGCGGGCAGCTTCGACTGCCTGTTTGTACAGCGACTTGCGCGGCTGCGAGAACACCCGCCGCAGCATCGGTTCGAAGAACGCCAGTGGCAGCACTTCGCCGTCCGCATCGAACGCCGGCGCATCGTATTTGGACACGAACTCCACGGTGCGCCCGTAGTACGGATGCTCTCGGTACTGCTCGCGCAGGGTGCGCTCCATGCCCAGGTACTGGAAGAAGTAGTAGCCCTGGAAGATCGCGTGGTGCTTGACCATCCAGTAGTTTGCCTCGCTGACGAAGGGCTCCAGCAGCACCGCGGCCACGTCGGCGTGGTTGTAGCTGCCCAGGGTATCGCCGATGTCGTGCAGCAGCGCGCAGACCACATACTCCTCGTCTCTGCCGTCGCGGTGGGCCAGGGTCGCGGTCTGCAGGCAGTGGGTCAGGCGATCCACCGGGAAGCCGCCGCAGTCGCCCTGGAGCAGCTTCAGGTGGGTGATGATGCGGTCGGGCAGCTCCCGTGCGAAGGGCCCGAATGCCTCGGCGATAATCTGCCAGTCCTCGGCGGTGCCGTTCTCCATGTGGGTAAACTGCGCCTGTTCTTCGCTTACATGTTCCATATCGATGCTCCTCAGTCGCGGTAGCCGGGATCGATGCGGTCGAGCTTGCGCAAAAGGCCCGGCCAGGCGAGCAGCCCGCCCTGGCTGCTGGTGACCTTGTCGCCCTCACCGCAGATCTTGTCGATGATCGGCTGCGGCACCGGCGTCAGCGGGCGATTGCCGGCCAGTGCGGCCACCTGTATCTCGCAGGATCGCTGCAGTATGTACATGGCCAGGAAGGCGTCGGCTACTGTCGGCGCACAGGTCAGCAGGCCGTGGTTGCGCAGGATCAGGTAGTTGGCGGAACCCAGGTCACGCACGAGGCGCGCCTTCTCGTCCTCACGCACGGCGATGCCCTCGTAGTCGTGATAGGCCAGGCTCGACAGCGGGAACAGCGACTGCTGGGAGATCGGCAGCAGCCCCTCGCTGTGGGCGGCGACAGCGACGCCCTCGACGGTGTGCGTGTGCATCACGCACTGGGCATCTTCGCGCGCCTCGTGAATGGCGCTGTGAATGGTGAAGCCGGCCGGATTGACCGGGAAGGGGCTGTCGCCCACCTTCTCGCCGTGCACGTCGATCTTGACCAGGCTGGACGCGGTGATTTCGTCGAACATGGCCCCGAAAGGGTTGATCAGGAAATGGTGTTCGGGCCCGGGAATACGCACGGAAAGATGGGTGAAGATGAGATCGTCCCAGCCGTAGTGGGCGATCAGCCGGTAGGCAGCGGCCAGGTCGACCCGCAGCTGCCACTCCACATCGCTGACCTTGCCCTGGAGGGACGGTATTGAATCCAGTTGCGCTTGCATCGGTTTTCTCTCTTATCGTTATTGGATCTCTATTGAATCTCCGCATTCTAGAAACAGGCCTGCCCCGAAGACTGTCAACTTGTTTACACTTGGCGGATGACCGAACTTCTACCCATTCTCGACGCCTGTCCGCTGCTCGCCGGACTGCCGCCGGCGGCCAAACAGGCACTGGCACAGCTGGCGCGCCCCCAGCGCTATGCCGCCAATGAAGTGATCTACCTGCCCGGCACCATGCAGAGCCAGCTGTCGATCGTCGCCGAGGGGCGTGTGCGTATCTGTTCCAGCAACGCGGCTGGCCGCGAGGCCACGCTGGCCATACTGGATACCGGCGCCTGGTTCGGCGACACGGTGTTCTCTCCAGGTATGCCGCGGGTCTTCGGGGCCAGCGCCCACGACGACTGCCTGGTAGTCGATGTGCCCGGCGAGGCGCTGCGCAAGCTGATGGATCGGCATCCGGAGGCCTACCCGGTGGCACTGGACCTGGTGAGCCGCCGGCTGTGGGCGGCCATGTCGATCATCCAGGATGATGTGCTGCGCGGTACCGAGGCGCGCATCGGCCGGCGCCTGCTGTTCCTGGTGCAGATGCACAGGCCGGCGGACGACGCCGGCGGCGCGGCCAGTTTCCGCCTGACGAAGGAGCTTATCGCGAACACGATGGGCATGACCCGGCAGGGCGTGCACCGGGTGTTGAAGAATATCGAGGCGCGGGGCCTGATCGAGTTTGCCTACGGCCGTGTGACCATTCCCGATCCCGCGCAACTGCAGGGCTATATCGAAGGGCTGGACTGAGCCACCGCGCGGCGGCGGTGACCCAGCAGGGGAAGATCAACCGGCCCCGGAGACCTCTGTGGCCCCGTCGGGCTGGGCTTCCCTGGCGGCCGGAATCACCCGGCGGCCGTAGGCGGCCAGCAGGAAGCCGATCGGGAACATCAGCACACCATAGATGGCGGACGGGATCGACATCTCGCTGGAATGCAGCAGGGTCAGCGTCACCATCAGTCCGAGCGTACCGTTCTTGATGCCGAGCTCGGTGGCCACCGCGAGCGCTTCGCGCCGGGACAGGCCGACCGCGCGGCTGCACAGCAGCCCCAGGCCGATGCCCAGCAGGTTGAGGACGATCGCCGAGGGGCCGGCCTGCACCATCAGCTCGCCGATGCGATCGCGAATGCCCCACACCAGGCCGATCACCAGCACCGCCAGCACCAGGCCGCCAAAAATACTCACAATACCCTCGGCGCGGCTGGCCAGAGCTGGCCGCCAGGCGCGCACCAGCATGCCGATCACCACCGGCAGCAGCACGATCGCCGACAGCATCGCCACCGTCCTGCCGAACGGCAGCACGATTGCCTGCTGGGTATCGAAATAGGTACGCAGCGCGTAATTGGTGAGCACCGGCAGGGTCATCACGGTGATCAGGCTCGCAGACACCGTCAGCACGATCGACAGCGCCACATTGCCGCGCGCGAGCAGGGTAAACAGGTTGGAAGTAGTGCCGCCCGGGCAGGCGGCGATAATCACCAGGCCGACGGCGATGGCCGGCGGCAGGCTGAGCGCCCAGCAGAGTGCAAAGGCGATCAGCGGCATAACCAGGATCTGGGCGACAGTTCCGATGATCAGTCCTGCAGGCTTCACCGTCACCTGGTGAAAGTCCCTGGCAGTCAGGGTCATGCCGATACCGATCATGATGATAAACAGGGAGATCGGCAGGCCGATCGAGATCATAGGTCCGGATTCCACACAATGCTCCTCTAATTATTATGTAGCTGTGTCTGCTTCAACCCTAACACAAGGGCCGGCGAACGCACGGTGTATTTCGCAACCTGACCGTAGCGCGCTCCCCGGCTGAATGCAGCTTGAATTGACCGCAGGACATCAAATGTCATCGGAAGCATCGATGGTGAAACCGGACCACTGGGCCAATCTGCTCTGGGCACTCGGTGCCCCGCATATCGCGCGCGGCTTCGGCCTGCCGTGGCTGCCGTCGCAGCGGCAGGCGGAACTGAGCGGCTACTTCTCGCGCGCAGAGGTTCGCGAGCGGCTGGCATCGCAGCTGGATTCCAGCCTGCGCCGGAATGACGAGCGGAAGAAGACGGCGCGGCTCGGCGTGTATTTCGAGAATCTCTGGGCATTCGCATTCGCCCAGCACCCCGCCTACACGCTGATCTGCCGCAACCTGCCGCTGCGCGCCGGGGGCCGCACGCTGGGGGAACTGGATTTTGTCGTGCAACACCTGCCGAGCGGCGCCACCGAGCACTGGGAAATCGCGGTCAAGTTCTATTTGCAGGTGCAGGGCGAGTACTGGGTCGGACCGAGCATTCGCGACCGGCTGGATATCAAACTCGCGCGGATGCGCGAGCACCAGCTGCCGCTGATTCGTCAGCCGGCCGCGCGGGAAATACTGCAACAGCGGGATATCCATATCGACCGCCAGTGGGCGCTGATGCCGGGGCGCCTGTTCCGGCCCCTTGGCGAGGAACAGGCGATGCTGCATGCGGCGATCAACCCGGAGACCTGCCGCTACTGGTGGGCCCCGCTCGACGAGTTCCACTTTCACTTCCGCCGGCAGCCCCTGCGCTGGTGGCACCTGCCGAAACGCGCCTGGCTGGCGGACCGCGGCTACCGGGCCGCGCACGGCGACAGCGTCGACAGCCTGGTCGAGACACTCCGCGATCGCGGCCTGGAAAGGCCGCTCTGTGTCGCGGCCCGGGAAGCGGACCGGGATGCGGACAGAGAGATCAGCCGCGGCTTTATCGTGCCGGACGACTGGTACGAGACCGCACTGGACAGCCTCTAGGGACCCCTGAACGACAAGCTCCCGGCACTTGGAATTGACAAGCGCCAAATTGTCTTTACAATTTTCAGAAATTTCTGAAAGTTAAGAAATCAATGAAATTATCCAGTCAGGCCCAGGCATTCGTGCTGCATTTCGGCGAGATGGGCAGCCGCTGGGGATTCAACCGCACCGTCGGGCAGATGTTTGCGCTGCTCACCATCCACCCCGAACCCGTGAACGCGGACCAGCTGGCCCAGGCGCTGAAGATCAGCCGCGGCAATGTGAGCATGGGGCTGAAGGAGTTGCAGGCCTGGCGCCTGGTGGAACTGCACCACCAGCCCGGCGATCGCAAGGACTACTTCACCGCCGCCGGTTCCATCTGGGACCTGGCGCGCACGGTGTTCGAGGAGCGCCGCAAGCGCGAGCTGGACCCCACCCTGACCCTGCTGCGCCAGCTGCTGCTGAATGATCCCCAGGACGAACAGGAAGCCCAGGCGCAGGAAAAGATGCAGGAGGTCTATGACCTGCTGGAGCTGCTGGATCAGTTCGCCAACACCCTCAGCAGGCTGGAACAGAAAGACCTGCTTAAATTGATGAAGCTGGGTTCCGGAATCAGCAAGCTGCTGGAGCTCAAAGGCAAGGTAAAAGGAGGCGCGTCCAGAGCCAAATAATCTTCCGCGGAGCAAATCACTCCTGCGAGCCCGGACAGCAATTACCGCTTATTAGTAGAGGTTCCCATGCTTGATACCCTGATCCTGTCGAGGATGCAGTTCGCCGCCAACATCAGCTTTCATATTCTCTTTCCCACCATCACCATCGCCCTGGGCTGGATTGTTTTCTTCTTCAAACTGCGCTTCGAGCAGACCAACAACCCCGTGTGGATGCGCGCCTACCGTTTCTGGGTCAAGGTGTTTGCGCTGAACTTTGCCCTAGGGGTCGTCAGCGGCATCACCATGTCGTTCCAGTTCGGCACCAACTGGCCGGGCTTTATGGAAAAGGTGGGCAATATTGCCGGGCCGCTGCTGGGCTACGAGGTGCTGACGGCCTTTTTCCTCGAGGCGACCTTCCTCGGCATCATGCTGTTCGGCATCAACCGGGTGCCGAGCAAGATACACACCCTCTCTGCATTCGTCGTCGCCGTCGGCACCACCCTGTCCGCCTTCTGGATTCTGGCCCTCAACTCCTGGATGCAGACCCCGGCGGGGTTCGAAATACGCGACGGCGTCGTCCACGCCAGCGACTGGCTGGCGGTGATCTTCAACCCCTCCTTCCCCTATCGACTTACTCATATGCTGCTGGCCTCGGGCCTCACGGCATCCTTTTTCGTGGCCGGGCTGTCTGCGTACCGCATCCTCAAGGGCGACCCCAAGCTGGCGCCGCGCCTGGCGCTGAAGACGGGCCTGGTGCTCGCCGCCATACTGGCGCCGATCCAGGCCTTTGTCGGCGACCTGCACGGCTTGAACACGTTCGAACACCAGCCGCAGAAAATCGCCGCCATGGAGGGCGTCTGGGAGACGGAAAGAGGTGCGCCGCTGCTGCTGTTCGCCATCCCCGACGAGGCGCAGCGCACCAACCACTTCGAGATCGCCATTCCCAAACTGGCGAGCCTGATCCTGACCCACGAGCGCGACGGCGAGATTCGCGGCCTCAACGAATTCGAGGGCAATCACCCGCCGGTCAAGCCGCTGTTCTTCGGCTTCCGCATCATGGTCGGCATGGGCGTCCTGATGCTGGCCGTGGCCTGGACCGGCTGTTTCCTGCTGCGCAGGCGCGGCGAACTGCCGCGCTGGATGCTCAAGGTGGTGGTGGCGATGACCTTCTCCGGCTGGGTCGCCACGCTGGCGGGCTGGTATGTCACCGAGATCGGTCGCCAGCCGTGGCTGGTCACCGGCGTGCTGAGAACGGCGGACGCGGTAACACCGCTGGCGCCGGCCAATGTGGGCTTCTCGCTGACCCTGTACCTGCTCGTCTACGCGGTGCTGTTGTGGGCCTATATCCACACGCTCGGGGTAATGGCGCGCAAATCGGTCAAGGTCGAGGAATTCGAGACGGAATCGCCGCAGGCGGGCGGCAAGCTCACCAACCTGCCCGAAGCCACCGAGGAGGGCGCAGCATGAGTGTGGAATCCCTGACTTTCGCCGACTGGCTGCCGGTGATTTTCATCGGCCTGATGGGCCTCGCAGTGCTCGTCTATGCGGTACTCGACGGCTACGACCTCGGGGTCGGCATACTGCTGCCGATGGACGCGGACAGCGAGCGCCAGCGGGACACGATGATCGCGTCGATCGGTCCCTTCTGGGACGCCAACGAAACCTGGCTGGTGCTGGCGGTCGGGCTGCTGCTGATCGCCTTCCCCACGGCACACAGCATGGTGCTGATGCACCTCTACATTCCCACCGCAATCATGCTGATCGGCCTGATCATGCGAGGCGTGGCCTTCGATTTCCGCGCCAAGGCGGCGGTGGACCACAAGCTGTCCTGGGACCGCACCTTCAAGGCGGGCTCGCTGCTCACCAGCCTGACCCAGGGCTATATGCTCGGCCAGTATGTGATGGGCTTTGAGCCCGGCTGGCCCACACAGCTGTTCGCGGCGCTCAGTGCCATAGGTGTCACCGCCGCCTACAGCTATATCGGTGCGGCCTGGCTGATCATGAAAACCGAGGGCGAGCTGCAGCGGCGCGCGATCCGCTGGACCCACAGCGCCGGCCGGGCGGCTTTCGTCGGCGTAGTGGCGGTTTCCCTCGTCAACCCGCTGGTGAACCCGGGCGTGTTCGACCGCTGGTTTACCTTTCCGCTGGTGATGTTCGTACTGCTGATACCGATGCTGTGCTTCTTCGCCTTCGCCGCCAACGAGGTACTGCTGCGGCGCCTGCCAAAGGTGGACGACCGCCACAGCTGGATTCCGTTCGTCAACGTGCTGCTGGTCTTTCTGCTGAGTTTTACCGGCCTGGCTTTCAGCTTTTACCCGGAAATCGTGCCGGGGAAGCTGGATATCTGGCAGGCGGCCAGCGCACCCGAATCGCTGCAGTTCATTCTGGTCGGCGCGGTCATCGTAGTTCCGGCGATCCTGGCTTACACGGTGTTCTCCTACCGGGTGTTTCGCGGCAAGGCAACGGAGCTGCGCTACCACTAGCCCGGATATTGCACCAGGGGGCCGCGATGATCGCGCCCCCGGTGCAATATCCGGGCTGGACGGCCCTTCGCAGCGCGGGGGCTTCCTCGAAGTTATTTGTGGAAGGCGGAACTAAACCACACTTCCGGCAAAACACTCTTGCCCCGCGCGGCTACAGCGCCAATAATTGCCGTCACCAAAAGACAAGTATTTACAGGGAAGTAAAGCGCTTAGTCGGCGTTCCGCCGCTTGCGCCAGTCGGGGTGTGAATTGAATCAGGTCGATCGACGGGCAGCCAGCCAGCGCGACATTGCGAGTCCGCGCAAACCGCAACGCAAAAATGGCCGCGAGAAGTACGAAAAGCTTCTCGATGCACTCGAAGTTCTCATTTCCGAACAGGATTCAAATGATATCAGCCTCGCCAACCTGAGCCAGGTTGCCGGGGTACCCGCCGCATCGGTGTACCATTTCTTTCCCAGCGTCGATGCCAGCCTCACTGCACTGGCCGAGCGCCATTACCGCTACTTCAGCGAGACCCTGCTCTGCCGCACGGATTTTTCGCCGCTGGAGAGCTGGCAGGATCTGTTATTCCAGATCTGCGATCTGATACGTTCCTACTACGACGACAATACAGCGGCACTCAAGGTGCACTTCGGCCCGCAATCGAGCTGGCCGCTGCGTCAGCTGCAGCTGGAGCACTGCGGGCGCCTGGCCGACACCCTGCTGAAAAACCTCTCGCGCGATTTCGAACTGCCGCCGTCGCAGGACTGGCGGGAACGCTTCATGCTGGCCGTGAATATCAGTGACGCATTCCTGTCGCAATCTTACACCCGGTTCGGGCGTATCACTGACGGGATTGCCGCCGAAGGCAAGCGGGCCGCGGCCGCCTACCTGAAGCTCTACCTCGGCGAGCTTCCACAGCGGCGCCAGCACCGCTTCGCGCCGGCTGGCGCATTCACAACCTGAAAATTCTCGGGGCACTCAATTATCCGACAGCTGGAATGGCGAGCCGCTTGCCGCGCCGCTTGACGCGCGCATTACGGCGCTTTTCCCGGCGCCGGGACCAGATGTAAATGCCGGTAACCGACAACATCAGCGGCGACAGGCCGATCACACACCAGATCACTTTGCTCACCAGGCCGGCAAAATCGCCGAAGTGCAGCCGGCGATAGCTGTCGACGATCTTTGCACCGAGGCTCGCCTCGCGGATGTCGTAGCTCACCATGTGCTCGCCGCTCTGGGCGTTGTAGGTCACATTGCTGGCGTACTGGCTGAGCAGCGGATTGCCGGAGTGGACATCCCCCCAGAAGGTGAAGTTGGCGCCCGGCTCCCAGGGGAAGGAGATGTAGGTAGCCTCGATATTCCGCACCCGCTTGGCGGTGTCATCCATCAGCGCCTGCAGTGACAGCTCGTCGTTGTAGAGGCGCTCGGCCATCTTGTAGTGCTCGGCGCCGCCGGCGTGTTCTTCCAGCTCGTGGGCAAAATGGGTGATGTTCCACCAGGCCCCGGTGAAACCGAGCACCAGCAGAATGGGCGCACCGATGATGCCGGTCATTTTGTGCAGATCGGAAAAATACACGATCAGGCGCGCGTTCCAGCGCAGGGTGAAAAAGTTCTTCCAGAACTTGCGGTAGAGAATGAAACCGCTGATCCCCAACAGGCACAGCAGAATGGAGAAGACACTGGTAATGAGCATACCCCAGTCACCCACCAGCAGGGTGTAGTGGAGATCCAGCAGCCAGTCGGTGAGGTGATGGGTCAGCCCCATGGGCGGGCGCAGCGGCTCGCCGGTGTACTGGTCCAGCAGTGCATAGGTCCACTCATCGGTGCCATGCTGCATGGTGTAGACGAGATCGGCGCGGTCGCGATCCTGGAACAGCGCCCAGCCGACGATTTCATAACCGGGAAAATTGCTGTTCACCGAGGTTGCCAGCGTATCGAGGTCCAGGCGCTCGCGGCCGGCGGCATCCACCCGCACCTTGTCCGCAATCAGCAGCGCGTCGATCTCGTGCTTGAACACCAGAATGCTGCCGGTAACGCAGATCACCAGCAGCGGCACAAAGGCGATCAGTGCCATCCAGCTGTGCAGTTTGAACAGGGTCTTGTTCATATGGATCAAATATCGCAGAAAAAATTGCCGGGTTTCAGTACGCAAAAAAGGATGGCGGGGCCTATCAACCCGCCACCCCCAAGAGAGCGCATTAGCTATTTAAGCGTCAGAAGCGCCAGTTTGCCGACGCGCTGACGTTGCGCGGCGCGGCGTAGAAGCCCTGGTCCCAGTAGAGCGAGCTGATGTACTTCTCGTCGGTCAGGTTCTTGCCGTTCAGCGCGAAACTCAGCTGCTCGTTCACGCGATAGTTGGCGAACAGCTGCAGGGTGGCGTAGGCCTCCTGCTCGATCAGGTGACCGGCACTGTGCGTGCGCTGTATGTCGTCCTGCCAGCTGATGCCGCCGCCCACTTTCAGCTGCTGCAGCATCGGCGGGCAATAGCTGGCGAACAGGCGCAGGGTCTGGGCCGGAATGTAGTCGCGGTTCAGGCCGTTGCCCTCCCGGTTCTCGATATCCACATCGGCGTAGCTGAAATCCACCTGCAGGCCATCGCTGAGCTGGCCGCTCAGGGTCAGGTCGTAGCCCTTGCTCTCGTAGTCGCGGCCCTCGTAGACGTCGATCAGGATCTGGTCGTTGACGGGGTCTTCCACCTGGCCGGCATATTCCGCCACATTGGCCTGCTCGGTCTCATAGTAGGAGACGGTGGCAATCAGCTTGCCGTCGAAGAACAGGCCCTTGGCACCGATCTCGTTATTGGTGCCCTCGGTGGGATCGATGAAGGTCAGATCCACCGCGGTGTCGTCCTGCGGCATGAAGGTTTCGGTGTGGCTGGCGTACACGGAGAAGTTGTCGCCGATGCGATACACCAGGCCCGCATAGGGCAGCACCTTGCCGGTTTCCCTGGTGACCTTGCTGGTACCGTAACCGGTTCCCTTCGCTTCCCAGTCCACGACGCGGGCACCGCCGACGAGGCTCAGCGCATCGGTAATGTGGAAGCGGGTAGCGGCGTAGAGAGCGCTCTGCTCGTCGTCGAAATCACTGCCGGTGAGGCCGTCGGTAAACACCGGGCGCACCGGGGTCTGGCCGTTCCACTGGGTGAAGTCGCCGATCCAGGGGAAGCCGTTGGTGTAATCGTAGAGGGAAGTTTCTTTCACGCTGCCCTCGGCCCAGTTGTAGCCGAACAGGACATCGTGCTCACGGCCCAGCAGGCTGTAGTTGCCGGTCAGGCGCAGGTCGAACAGGTCGCGCTGCTCCTCGAGCGTGTACTCGCTGGCGTAGCCGATCAGGCCCTCATCGGTGGCGGCATCCGGCAGGCTGTACATATACAGCAGCTCGCTGTCGCCCTCGATGTCGCTGTGGATGTAGTAGACCTTGGCCTCCCAGCCGTTGGCGAACTCGTGCTTCAGCTCGGCGAAGACCTCGCTCTCGATGTTGTCCCAGTAGGCCCACTCGGCGGAGGTGGAGGCAGAAACATCGTAATCGGTGGGTGTGCCGTCGCTGTAGACCAGCGGCAGTGCGCCCCACAGCGGGCTGTCGGCCTCGCTGCTCTGGTAACTGGAACCGACGGTCAGCTGCGTCGCTTCGCCCAGGTTCTTTTCCACCACGCCGTAGAGCGCGGTCTTGTCCATGCCATAGAAGTCGAGGTAAGACTCGCGGTCTTCCTTGGCCACTACCATGCGGCCGCGCAGGCCATCGGTGAGGGCGCCGGAGGCATCCGCTTCCAGGCGCGCCCTGTTCCAGGAACCGGCGGTGGCGCCCAGGGAAAGCTGGAAGTCTTCGGTGGGGCGCTTGCGCACCATGTTGACGGTGGCGGAGGGGTTGCCGGCGCCGCTCATGAGGCCGTTGGCACCGCGCACTACCTCGATCCGCTCATACAGGGCGGTATCCGTCTCACCATCCCGGTTGCCGTAGGTGGCGGGCACACCGACGCCATCCACCTGGAAGTTGGTGACATCGAAGCCCCGGGATGAGTAGTAGGTGCGGTCCGTCTCGACGCTCTCCACCTGCAGGCCCGGCACCGCCTGCAGGGCGTCGTTCAGGCTGTACAGTTTGAAATCTTCCATCTGCACGCGGCCGATGGCGGACACCGACTGCGGTGTCTCCAGACTGGAAAGCCCCAGACCGGTGGCGGTGTCCATTTCCTCGATCAGATAGGACTCGGTGGCCTCGCCGGTGACCTCGACCGTTTCGATTGCCCCCCCGGTTTCCGCCCAGGCTTGAGCGTTCGCCAGACATAGAGCCACCGCGAGCAGTGTGGGGCGAGCCAGTACGCGCTTGTTGTTCGTCACAATCCATTCCCCTTGTGAATTTTGCGCGCATCTTAAGGGGATGAAACACTAAATGCAACAGATTATCATTTAGATTTGCACTTTGTGCGACTTTGAGACGTAACAACTACACTTGGGGATGGCATTCCCATCTAACAATCAACCGGAGGCTCCCCCTATGCCCATCGCCCCTCACGATCTGGAACTGGACTTCCCCGAATATGCAGAGACCATCCAGCGGCTACAGAACGAAGATCTCCAATTCAAAGAAGAAAGCGACACCTATCACAAACTGGACAAGCAAATCCGGGGGTTACAGGAAAGCGGCATAGGCACCGACGACGAGCACTACTCCACCCTGAAAAAACAACGCGCCTACCTCAAACAACACCTCTACCACCGCATCACCAACAGCGCGCAAACCCGCCATTAATCCGGCAACGATCAACCCGGTAATGCTTTTGCCAGGTTGATCGTTACCGCAATGACGGCTGCCGGGTTAATCGTCATTCGCTGGACTCGCCGAGTACCATTGCGCAAACTGCCGCTTTTCCGCACGGAGCGAATGGCGCCATGAAACTCTACTTCACCCACGCCTCCCCCTATGCGCGCAGCGCGCGAATTGTCGTGCGCGAGCAGCGGCTCGAGGACCGGGTCAGCGAGGAAATATCCCACCCGTTCGACAACGCCGAGGACTTCATCGCCAGCAATCCTCTGGGCAAGGTGCCCTGCCTGAGTCTGGCCGGTGGTGAGGCGATCATGGACAGCGAGGTGATCTGCGCCTATCTGGACAGGGAACTGGGTGACGGCCGTCTGAGCCGGGCACTCGAGGCGGACTGGAACCTGAAAACCTTCTACAGCGTCTGCTCCGGCCTGCTCGACACACTGGTGCTGCGGCGCCTGGAGAAAGTGCGGGAGAAAGAGGGCCTGCGCTCGGATTTCTGGTGGCAGCGCTACGAGAGTGCGACATGGCGCACCCTGGACTACCTGGAACAGCGCGCCGGCCAGCTGACCGAGCCGCTGAACCTGGCCCATATCAACCTGGCCTGCGCCCTCGCCTACCTGGATTTCCGCCACGCCGACATCGACTGGCGCCGCGGGCGGCCGCAATTGAGTCAACTTGCCGGGCGTTTGGAAGCCCGCGACAGTTTCATTGCGACCGCGCTGCGCGAATAACGCCTGAACCCGCAGCGGCGGATCAGATTGCCGGAGCGGGAAGGTGCCGCTGTCGCCAGGCGGCGAATTTTTTCAGTACCTTGTGCGGGTGCTCGGTATACCAGCCGTAGCCGAGCGTCCGCTCCCGCGACAGCTCGCGGATATCGTAGTGGACGCTGCCATCGCGATCGCCGAACACCGGCCTGTCGCTGCCGACTTCGTAAAAACGCGCCCACAGCGGACCGGCATTTTCATCCGGCAGCAGCTCCCGGTATTCCTCCCCGGCCTTTTCCCAGCGGTAGCCGCGGATCTGATTCTTTTGAAACCAGTCGTGGGCGCTCACTATGACCCGCGCAACATTTTCCGACGGCTGTTCCAGCTCCATCAGGAAGAGCACCAAGTCCGCGCTTTCGCGCGTGGCCAGCGCTGCCGGTTCGAAGGCCCTGGCGGCGGCGGGCGCGAGCGTCTGCGGGTCGTGCTGGGCGCCCCAGATGGTGGCGCGGCCGCCGCTTTGCACCTGGGTGTCCACCAGCATTTGCAGGGCGCGGCTCAGGCCGTCCGCGGCGCGCTGGCGCAGCGGCCCGGGCAGAAATTCCAGGCCCTCGTCGCCCCGCGCCACCGCGTTGACAATGCGCAGCAGGTCGCTGATTACCTCGTCGTTAAACGTGATCAGGTCGTGGTACTCGCCGCGCAGCGGAAAGGACTGCGGCCAGCCGCCATGCGGATACTGCGCCAATAGAATCAGATGCAGCGCGCGCTCGGCGGCATCCGCATAGCGCTTGTCCTTGGTGGCCGCAAAAGCTTTCGCCATCACCCAGAACTGGGTGCTGGTGGCGCCGTTGTCGAAGGTGGGAATATAGTTTTTTGACACGCCATAGACCTGGCCCGGCCTGCGCGGCGCCGCGCCCATGTCCGTGCGCTTGGACCAGCCGCCGGACGGGGTCTGATAGCTCAGCACATTATCCGCGATACGCCTGCCCGCTTCCGTGCGGTAGAAGTCCACCGGTTGTTTCGGATCGAAACCGAAGCGCTCGGCATAGGCAGCCGGCAGCGGCTTCTCCAGCCCGGCCCGCCGCAACTCCGCGATGAAATGCTGCCGGTCCAGCTGTAGCAATTGCCGGGACTGCTCGCGATAGTCGGCCAGGGTTGCGGCCGGCCGCAGTTGATCGGGGCTTTCCGCGCTGCAGGCGGTGCCCGCCAGGGACAGCAGCGCGGCCAGAAACAAGCGGTAGATACTCATTATCCGGGACTCTCTGTGGCTCACTTATTATTTTTTCACGACATGGTGGAAGCACCACATTGTCAGGCAGGATTATGACATTGGTAAGGCCAATATCGCCAGTGTCGATATCGACCGCTGGGAATTGCGCCGAGAGAGGGGCGCTCAGTGCGAATACGCCATCCATAGGGCCAGCGAGCCGACCAGCAGCAGCGCCACTGCCCAGATCAGGTCGAAATTGATCCAGCTGCTGCGCAGTACCGCGAGCCCCAGCTTGCGGTACACGATCCAGGCGACGACGCCCATCACCAGCAGCATGGTCAGCGTGTGCAGGCCCACCGCGGCGAGCATGCTGAATCCCCCGGGCAGCGCGTGCCCGCCGTGATGCGCGTGCGCCTGGTCACCCGCGCCGAGCAGCGCCGGCACCAGCATCAGCCCGGCGCCGTGGGCGCTGGCCATCAGAAAAGACCAGAGCAGCAGATCGCCGGCCCCCACCTTCATGCCCACCCAGCGCGGGTGGCGGTAGTAGTTGAACAGCTTGTACAGACCGAACGCCAGCAGTGCCAGCGCACTGAATTTCTGTACCGTCGCCAAGGGAACGAACTGCAGGCCGGCCAGCACCAGCAGCACCACGGCGATGATCGCCAGCGCGTGCCCCAGCGCAATCGGCAGCAGCGACAGCCAGATCACCCGCTCGCTGCGCTGCTGCAGGCCGAGGGTCAGCGCGAACAGCCAGCCCATGCCCGGGTTCAGGCCGTGAAAGGCGCCGAACAGCACCATCGCTAGCCACATCTGCCAGTCGTCAGGAAGGGTAACAGTAGGAATCGGTAGATGCGTCACCACCTTCCAGCCTTACCTGGTGTACCCGGGTCTCGCCAAAATCGATAAAGAAGTCCTCGTCGAGGCTGATGCCGCCATTCGGATCCGCATCCGCCTTGACCATCCAGCCGGTCATCTTGTCCGGATAGAACTGGTCGTCCCAGGTGCTGTACAGCGAGTTGGTGAAATAGACGCGACGCCCGTCGCGGCTGATTTCCACCATCTGCGGCGCGCCGAGCAGTGGGCCCTCGGCCTTGGGGTGTCCCTTCTTGTTCACGACGCCGCCGATCGCCACCTTGCCGGTGAGCTTTGGCTTGTGCGGGTCGGTCACGTCGTACTGGTGCAGCTCCCCGGTGCCCCAGCAGGCGACGTACAGGAAGCGGTCGTCGAGGGACAGGTCGATATCCGACACCAGCGGCGGCACCGCCTTGAAGCCCTTCAGCAGGTCCGGCAGATCCTCTTCCTCGGCGGGTACCGGCGGGATGGTAATGACTTTTTTCATCTGCCACTTGTCCTTTTCCCGATACCAGAGCCAGATGGATGCGGACAGGTCCTCGGTGCTGACCACCACACCGGCAAAGCCGTAGGATTCCCGCGGGTCGTGGGCCGGGCGCAGCTCCAGCAGCATCTGGTGCTCGGCGCCGATATCGATGCTCTGCTCCAGTCTGCGTTTGCGCAGGTTCCAGAAATGGATGCGGTGGCCGTATTTGTTGCCGAGCAGATCCTCGGCCACCAGGCCGTTTTCGAACTGCGACGGCTTGCCCCACTCGCTGCTGATCAGTACATCCTCCGCCAGGTGCCACCAGAAATCGTAGGCCAGCATCTGGTCGCCGCGATGTAGCTCCCAGGGGCCGATCACTTCGAAACTGAAGTGGTCGAGCATGAAAATACCGCCGGGGCCGTTGTCGCCATTGACGGAGCCCATGGCCGAAATGTAGATGGCGTCGGGACCGCAGTGCACCGTGTGCGGGCGGCTGTAGCCGGACTTGGCCATCACCTCTTCCGGTTCCAGTGTCTTGACGATCTGCGGTTTCAGCGGATCCGGCTTGGTGTCGATCACGTAGATACGCGAACTGCGCAATCCCGGCACTATCAGGTAGCGCCGCTCCAGATGCGGGTGCGGCGCATAGGGGCACAGGGCCGAACTGCAGGCGTTCCAGCCGAAGTGGTGCAACTCGTCGCCCACATGCGGCAGCTCCAGCGTACTGACCACCTGGCAATAGGTGGCGGACTTGGGATCGAGATCCACGACACAGATGGCGTCGGGTTTGTCGGCACCATTCGGATTCAGCGCCGCGACATAGGCGTGACGCTCGGGCGGCGCCTGCATCGCCATCCTGGCGGAAGGGTAGAAAGAGGGATCCGGTTTCCACAATGCCATGCTGATGCTCCCCGTGCTGGACTGGCGCGGTCATTCATTCGATTTTTGGCAGTATAGTGACCGGCCCCCTCCCGCACTCGGCGCGTTGGGCAAGAGAAAATAATACGGGCGCCTAAATTCGATGAAAACGAAGCCTGTGCCCCAGCACGGACCCGCGGCATTTATCGACGATTCATGCGCAAGAATAATGGCGGGGCATGGCCCGCGCGGACTGTTGATGTACCCCAAGTTCCGCTTTGAGTAGGTGCGGTGGCGGCAAAGCACTGGGAGCGGCATTTCGAAAACGCATAAATACGTCCCTGTAGCTCCGTCGGGTACGTCCCTGTACCCGACGGTTTCGAAATACCGCTCCCAGCACTTTGCCTTAATTTCCGGCAGAAGGTCTTCGTCAGCGGCGTGACGGCGCAATGCCCCGCGAATAAAAAGAGTGAACGTCCCGCCCCGAAACCTGCAAACCTGTTTCGGCACGGGACTGTGCGTGGGGACTATTCGCTCTCCTTCAGATGGCGGTCGAAGAAATCCTTGATCATGTTGTACTGATGGATGCGGGTCTGCTTGCCGCGCAGGCTGTGCTTCTTGCCCGGGTAGGTCATCAGCTCGAACTGCAGCCCCTTGTCCTGCATCTCCTTGATCAGTCTGGTGGTATTGGTGAACAGCACGTTGTCGTCCGCCATGCCGTGGTAGACGAGCAGCGGGCCCTTGAGACCACCCACGTAGGGGAATACCGAGGAGGCCTCATAGGCCTTGCCATCGCGAGTCGGGTTGCCCATATAGCGCTCGGTGTAGTGGGTGTCGTACAGGGACCAGTCGGTTACCGGCGCGCCGGAAACCCCCGCTTTGAAAAAGTCGCCGGCCTTGAACATGCTCATCAGTGCCATATAGCCGCCGTAGCTGTGGCCGTAGACACCGATATTGTCGCCGTCCACATAGGGCAGAGAACGCAGGAATTTCACACCGGTGACCTGGTCCTCGACTTCCGGCTTGCCCATATTTTTGTAAATGGGATTCTCAAACTCGGTGCCGCGATGGGCGGAGCCGCGGTTGTCCAGGGTGAAGACGATATAGCCCTGCTGCGCCATGTACTGGTTGAATTCCCGGTCCCAGCTGTTGGTCACCAGCTGCGCGTGCGGGCCACCGTACAGGAACACCATGACCGGGTAGCGCTTGTTTTTGTCGAAGCCCGCCGGTTTGTACATGCGGTAGTAGAGCCTGTGCCCCTGCGGCGCGTCGATGGAGCCGAATTCCGGCGCTATCCAGTCTTTCTTGTACGGATACAGCGGGTGCCCCTCGACCACCGCGTTTTCCTCGAGCCAGGTGACCTGTTCGCCGCTGGCCTTGTGCAGGCTCACCTGGGACGGCGTGGTGATATTGGAAAACTTGTCGATATAGCCGGAGCCGTCTTTGGCGAATTCGATTTCATGCGTGCCGGTGCGCCTGGAAATCTTCCGCACCGAATTCGCGCCGTCCAGCTCGACCGCATACAGGTGGCTCTCCAGTGGGGTGTCCTTGCGGCCGGTGAAATAGACCACGCCATCCTTTTCGTTTACGGAAGCCAGTGCATCTACGGCCCAGTCGCCTTTGGTCAGTTGTTTCAGCCGCTTGCCGTCGAGGCCATAGAGATACAGGTGCTTGAAGCCGTCGCGCTCGGACGACCAGATAAAGCGGTCGCTGTCTTTCAGGAAGCGCAGGTCGTCGTGCAGGTTGACCCAGGTATCGCTGGTTTCCGTCAGCAGTTTGCCGCTCTTGCCATTGTCCAGGTTGAACAGGCGTAGTTCCAATTTCTGCTGATTGCGATTCTGCCATTGATAGGTGAGCAGATTGTCCCGCGCCCATGCCACGCGCGGGATATAGATATCCTGGTCTTTGCCCAGGTCGACCCAGCGGGTGTTGCCCGTCTCTACATCCATCACCCCCAGTTTGATCTGCACGTTCGGGCGGCCGGCGGCGGGATAGCGCTGCTGGATCATCTCGATGCGATCCGCATAGATTTCGCTGCGGGTGACTTCATCCACCGGTGACTCGTCCACCTGCAGATAGGCGATATGACGATCGTCCGGCGACCACCAGTAGCCGGTCATGCGGTCCATCTCCTCCTGGGCGACGAACTCGGCCATGCCGTTCTTGATCGGGCCCTTGCCGTCGCGGGTGAGCTGGTGCTCCGTGCCGGTCTGCAGGTCGACGACAAAAATATTCTGGTCGCGGATAAACGACACATAGCGGCCGGCCGGCGATACGCGAACATCGGTTTCAAACGCCTCTGTCTCGGTCAGGCGCCGCGCGGACTTCTTGCCCAGGTCGTAGTAGTAGACGTCGCCGGCGAGCGGGAACAGCAGGGACTTGCCGTCGTCGGACCAGGTGTACTCCATGATGCCGCTGCCATAAATACGCTGGCGCTCGCGCCGCGCCTTCTCCTCATCCGACAGCACCTCCTCACCCTTGTGCAGGGAATCGGAGTTCACCAGTATCCGGCTTTTGCCGGCGGCGATGTTGTACTCCCACAGGTCGTAGCGGTCGTAGTCCTCCTCGCGGCCTTTCAGGAAGGTCACGCGGCTGCCATCCGGAGAGTACTCCAGCGCGCGCGGCGAGGTGCCACTCAGGGCGGGATCGGAGAATATTCTCTCGATAGTCAGCTGTTCAGCAGAACAAATGCCGGCAAATGTGCAGCCGAGCAGAAAAAGCAATTCTCGCTTCATACAACATCTCTTTTTTCTAATTTACAACTTCTCTAGAGCAACTCTCGCCGCCGGTCCGGATTCTACAACGGTTTGGCAGATCTGGCCCGCAACCCGGGTTCCCGGCCCACCGTTCGAATCAGTTGATAAAAACATCGCAAATTATGCGATTTATCTGTGCGGGTCCCGCACCTATGATGCCGCCCATGACTTCTTTTACAGGAGGGTCACGATCATGGACTACATCAGAAAGGCCGACGCCCGCGGGCGCGCAAACTTCGGCTGGCTCGACAGCCGCCACACCTTTTCCTTCGGCAGCTACTACGACCCGCGACACATGGGTGTCTCGGTGCTGCGGGTGATCAACGACGATACCGTCAAGGGCGGTACCGGCTTCGGCGCCCACGGCCATCGGGATATGGAGATCATCTCCTACGTATTGGAAGGCGCGATCGAGCACCGCGACAGTGCCGGTAACCACTTCGTGGTCCCGGCCGGCGAGGTGCAGCGCATGAGCGCCGGCTCCGGCATCCAGCACTCGGAGTTCAATGCGTCGCGCACGCAACCGCTGCGCTTCCTGCAGATCTGGATAGAGCCGGACGTGATGGGCATTGCCCCCAGCTATGAACAGGCGCGGATCGAACAGCGCGGCCAGCTGACACCGCTGGTCACCCCGGACGGCCGCGATGGTTCCCTGCGCCTGCACCAGGATGCGAGCCTCTACCGGCTGCACCTGCAGCCCGGGGAGCGCTTTACGCTGCGCAGTGGCAGCCGCGCCGGCTACCTGCATGTCATCGAGGGCTCGGCGGACGCCGACAAGACCCGGCTCGCCGCCGGCGACGGCGCGGGCATGACCAGGACCCGCGAGCAGACCCTGGTCGCCGGCGCCAAGGGACTGGAAGCACTCTGGTTCGACCTGCCGCGCGAATAGTCGTGGATTCGCTGCTCGCCTCCCCGCTCTTCTGGCTGCTGGCGCTCGTCGGCGTGACCCTGACCGGCATTTCCAAATCCGGATTTGCCGGTGGCGCCGGCGTCGTCGCGGTGCCGCTGCTGGCGCTGGTGACGCCGGTGCCGCTGGCGGTGTTCCTGATGCTGCCGCTGCTGCTGGCGATGGATATCAAGACCATCCAGTACTATCGCCAGCACACCAGCGTTGCCGAACTCAGGAAAATCGTGCCGGCCGCCCTGGCCGGGATCGCCGCCGGCGGCCTGCTGCTCGGCAGGATGCCGGTGGAGGCGCTGAAAATACTGCTCGGCGGCCTGTCCGTCCTGTTCGCACTCTGGCACCACCTGGCGCCGCGGCTCGGGGGCATGCGCGGCGCAGCGTGGCTGTGGGGCGGAATCAGCGGGCTGACCAGCACCCTGATCCACGCCGGCGGGCCGCCGATCAATATCTACCTGCTGGCGCGGCGCCTGCCCAAGCTGACCTGGCTGGCGAGCGCCGGCATATTCTTCGGCATCATGAATGCGGTCAAACTCATCCCCTACCTGATGAGCGGACGCTGGACGCCCGGGTTGTTTGCGCTGTCGCTGCTACTGCTACCCATCGCCATCTTCGGCACCTGGCTCGGCCGGCGCATACAGGGGAAAATTTCCGAGTCCCAGTTCGCCCTGTGCTGCCGCGCGCTGCTGCTGGCCTCGGGGCTGCTGCTGATAACCCAGGCGCTAATTGTGCGAGCCTGAGTGTTCAGGGACTCGCAGCGGGGCTAAACTGATCAGAATAGCCCACGCAAGCGCGAGTCTCATGGCCAAACTTCCGCTGCAAATCGAAATCGTCTCCGATATCGTCTGCCCCTGGTGTGTAATCGGCTATCTGCGCCTGCGCCGGGCCCTGCAAAATTACGCAGACCGCCTGCTGCCGGAAATCCACTGGCTGCCATTCGAACTGAATCCGCAGATGCCGACAGAGGGGGAAAACCTGCGCGAGCACCTGGCCAATAAGTACGGCACCACGCCGCAGCAGAGTATCGAGGCGCGCCAGCGGCTGACGGACCTGGGCGCGGACGTCGGCTTTACCTTCAATTACAGTGATGACATGCGCATGTACAACACCTTCAACGCGCATCAGCTGCTGCAGTGGTCCAAAGCCTATGATCGCGAAACCGAACTGAGCCAGCGCCTGTTCAACGATTTCTTTCGCGAGCGCAAGAATGTCGGCAATATCGAGGTGCTGGCGGACGCCGCCGCGGCCATCGGCCTGGACGGGCAGGAGGCGCGGGAAGTGCTGAAGAACCAGACCTACGCCGGCGCTGTGCGCGAACTGGAAAAGCTGATCACCAGCCAGGGCGTCAGCGGCGTACCGCTGTTTATTTTCAATCGCGAGTATGCGATCAGCGGCGCCCAGGAAGTGAGTACCTTCGAACAACAGCTGCAACAGCTGCTCGACGAGACCAACCCCGAATAACAACATCGCCAAAGAGAAGAATTCCATGGCCAGGCACACAGCTTTCGCCGCTATTTGCGTCGGCATTTGCGCCGCTGGGGCAACATTGGGCGGCTGTGACAGGCCGGCCGAAACCGCAGCTCCGGCGGATGTATTTCTCGCCAATGTCGCCGAGTACTGCGGTAAAGCCTTCAGCGGGCGGGTGGTCGCCAACGAGCCGCCGGCAGACGCGGACCCGTTCGCGGACAAAAACCTGGTCATGCATGTGCGCGGCTGCGAGCAGCCGAGCCGCGAACTGCGCATCCCGTTCCACGTCGGCGACGACCGCTCGCGCACCTGGATCCTGTCCCGCACCGACAGCGGCCTGCGGCTGAAACACGATCACCGCCACGAGGATGGCAGTGAGGACAAGGTCACCATATACGGCGGAGACACCGTCGACAGCGGCAGCGCCACACGCCAGGAATTCCCGGTGGACAGGGAATCCGTAGCCCTGTTCCAACGGGAGGGGCTGAAGGCCTCGGTCGAAAATACCTGGGCGATGGAAATACACCCCGGGAACATCTTCGCCTACGAACTGACGCGCCCGGGCGGACGCAAATTCCGCGTGGAGTTCGATCTCACCGAGGCCACCGAACTGCCCCCGCCGCCCTGGGGACACGAATAGCCCTGCCCCACCGGCGGGCGTCATTAACAATCGTTTACCGAACTTAACCCAACGCCCCGCCGCAGTCGTGGCCTCATCTGCGAATCGACAAACGGATGAGACCCGCATAATGAAATGCCATCTCCCGCTGGCCGCAGCCACCCTGGCTGCCATCACCGCTGGCTGCAGCTCGACGCCGAGAATACCACCGGTGTTTTCCGAATCCCTGATCACCGATATCTCCGAGCAGGGCAACCGCTTCTTTACCTACAAGGCCACACTGAGCACGGATCAACGGGGCGGCCGGCCCGGTGACATGGGTGGCGGTCCCGGTGGCGACATGGGCGGTGGGCCCGACGGTAGTGGCCCGGGCGGCGGCATGGGCAGTGGCCCGGGCGGTGGCATGGCGGGCAAGATGCGCGGCAACTCGGAGAAGGCCGCGATGGCGCGCCTGGAGGAGGTGCTGGCGGAAACCGGTTACTGCACCAACGGGTGGTTCGTGATCGAGAAAACCTTCGACCGCGGTTCTGCAGAAATCCGCGGCGAGTGCCGCACGGCGTCCGGCTGACAACAGGGAGGAACACTGATGAGCGAAGACAACGCCCTTAGTGATCCGAACCGCCGCCGCACACTGGCGCTGCTGGGCAGCCTGACCGGCGCAGCGGTAATCACCGGCTGCAGCAGCGGCTCCTCTGGCAGCGGCAGCGACTTTTCCACGGACAGCGGCAGTTCCTCCGGCGGCTCCGGTTCTTCCGGCGGTTCCTCTGGCGGCAGCGTGGATGTCTGTACCCTGATACCGCAGGAGACCGAGGGCCCCTACCCGTTGACTGCGGTGCTGAGCAACACGGCCATGGTGCGCTCCGATATCACCGAGGGCAAGACCGGTGTGCCGCTGAAGCTGGCAATACAGCTGGTGAACGTCAACAGCGACTGCGCGCCCATCACCAGCGCGTCCGTTTATGTCTGGCACTGCGACAGGGACGGTGTCTATTCCGGCTAATCACAGCCGGGCGCGGACAGAATACTTCGGTGATGAGCAACACCGCCGACGGCATCTTCAGGGACGGCGTAGCCTATCAGCTGGCGGAGGTGAGCGGCGATGTCGAAAACGGCTATGTGGCGACGCTGACGGTCGGCGTTGCCGGCTGAACAGGAACGCCGGGCAATGGCCGATCGGCATGTGATGGGTATGTCACCGCGCGCCTGTGCTCATCCTGAGGATCCGCTAAATTCCCCCCTCGTAGGAGCGGTGGGGCGGCCATCCGCCGCTCCTACAAGGGATAAATTGCTTTTAAGCCATAGCGTCAGTGCTTCAGCAAATAATCCGCATGAAAGCGCAGATGCTGCTCGATAAAGCTGGCGATAAAGTAATAGCTGTGATCGTAGCCCGCGTGATGTTCGATCTTCAGCGGGTAACCGCTGGCCTCCGCGGCAGTCTCCAGAGCGTGGGGCTTCAGCTGCTGCTCCAGAAACTGATCCTCCTCGCCCTGGGAAACCAGTATCGGCAAATGCCGGGTGGCGCGGCCGAGCAATACCGTCGCATCGTATTCCTCCCAGCTGGACCTGTCCGCACCCAGATAGGCACTGAACGCCTTCTCGCCCCAGGGGCAGGCGATCGGGTTGCAGATGGGGCTGAAGGCCGAGATGGACGCGTAGCGCTCGGGATTGCGCAGGCCGATCACCAGGGCACCGTGGCCACCCATGGAGTGGCCGGAAAGGGCGCGCCGCTCATTGACGGGGAAATTCCGCTCGATCAGATCCGGCAGCTCCTGCACGACGTAATCGTACATCCGGTAGTGCTGTTTCCAGGGTTCCTGGGTCGCGTTCAGATAAAAACCGGCGCCCTGCCCCAGGTCGTATTCCGGGTCGTCGGCGACGTCGTCACCGCGCGGACTGGTATCCGGAATGACCAGCACGATACCCAGTTCCGCCGCCACCCGCTGGGCGCCGGCCTTTTGGCTGAAATTCTCATCGGTGCAGGTGAGGCCCGAGAGCCAGTAGAGCACCGGGAACCTGTGCTCCCGCGCCTCCTCCGCCTGCGGTGGCAGGTAGACGGCAAAGCGCATCGCACAGTTCAGCACCTCTGAGCGGTGGCGATACTGCTGCTGCAGCCCATCGAAGGACTTGGTGCTACTGACGAGTTCTAAAGACATGTCGCTGCTTCTGCCCCGGTTATTTTTCGGGGGGATTACCGTAATGAATGACACTGCGAATGCTCTTGCCCTGATGCATCAGGTCAAAGGCGTCGTTGATCTTTTCCAGTGGCATGGTGTGGGTAATAAAGTCATCCAGATGGAATTCCCCCGCCAGGTAGCGCTCGACATAATCCGGCAGTTCCGAACGCCCCTTGACGCCGCCGAATGCGGTACCGCGCCAGACGCGTCCGGTCACCAGCTGGAAGGGCCTGGTGCAGATCTCCTGGCCGGCCCCGGCCACGCCGATAATCACCGACTCACCCCAGCCCTTGTGGCAGCACTCCAGCGCCGCGCGCATCACCTTGACGTTGCCGATGCACTCGAAGGAATAATCCACCCCGCCATCGGTCAGCTCGACGATAACTTCCTGGATCGGCTTGTCGTAGTTGTTCGGGTTGATGCAGTCCGTGGCGCCGAGCTTCTCTGCCAGCTCGAATTTCGACTCGTTGATATCGATACAGATGACGCGCCCGGCGCCGGCCATGCGCGCGCCGATGACCGCCGACAGGCCGATGCCGCCGAGGCCGAAGATGGCCACTGTCGCCCCCGGTTCCACCTTGGCGGTGTTCATCACCGCGCCCATGCCGGTGGTGACGCCACAGCCCAACAGGCAGACCTCCTCGAGCGGCGCCGCGGGATTGACCTTGGCCAGGGAAATTTCCGGCAACACCGTATATTCGGAGAAGGTGGAGGTGCCCATGTAGTGGTAGATGGGCTTGCCGTCGATGGAAAAACGCGTGGTGCCGTCCGGCATCAGCCCCTGGCCCTGGGTCGCGCGTATCTTCTGGCACAGGTTGGTCTTGCCGGACAGGCAGAACTTGCACTCGCCGCACTCGGGCGTATACAGCGGGATCACATGGTCGCCCACCTTGACGCTGGTCACGCCCTCACCCACCGACTCGACGATACCGCCGCCCTCGTGACCGAGGATCGCCGGGAATACGCCCTCCGGATCCTCGCCGGACAATGTAAAGGCGTCCGTGTGGCAGACGCCGCTGGCGACCAGCCTGACCCGCACCTCGCCCGCCTTGGGCGGAGCCACCTCGACTTCCTCGATGGAGAGCGGTTCGCCGGCCTTCCAGGCTACCGCGGCTTTACAGCGGATGGTTTCTGCATTCATTGTTACTTTCCCTGTTGGAGAATGATCTTGGTATTGCTGCTCAGCATAGCCCGGCGCTCACCACGGATGCAAAGACTCTGGCGCCCCCGGCCGCTGTCCCGCTACGCCTGCTCGCGCTGCAGCTTGCGCCACTGCAGCGGCGAGCTCCCGTGCACGGCGCGAAACGCCTTGGAGAAGGCACTGATATCCGTGTAGCCGAGGCTGGCGGAAAGCAGGTTGATATCGATACTCGATGCGCGCAGGTGCCAGCGCGCGGTTTCCATCCGCGCGTCCTGCAGCAGTTGTTTGAACGAAGTACCGGCCTCGCGCAGGCGCCGCTGCAGTGTGCGCGATGGCATATCAATCAACTCGGCAATCTGCGCCAGCCCGTGCTGCTGCGCGCCGAGCGTCTGCAGGATCAGCGTCCGCACCTGCTGCGCGATATCGCCTTCATATTCGCTGAGCAACTGCTGGGTAAATTCCTCGAAATAGTGGTTGAGCCTCGCCCCGGGACTGCGCAGCGGCCTATCCAGTATGTCGGCGTCAAACACTAGGCAGTCGCGCTCCTGGTCGAACAGCACCTCGCAGTTGAAGAAGTCCCGGTAGCGCTGCGGCGTGGACAGCGGTCCCTGGCGGAAGGTGACCCGCCGCGGGCGAATATCCGCGCCGGCCAGATCCTGAATCAGCCGGTAGCCGGCCCCCATCGCCAGCTCGCGGTACTGGCCTGCGGCCAGCGGTTCGTCAAAGTGATCGATGCGCAGCGCGCTCAGTTCGTCCCCGCTCACCTGCACGCGCCAGTGATCGGCCTGATTGTGCAGCACCATATAGCGGTGCGTTGCCGCCAGCGCCCCGGCCAGATTGCCATCGTGCAGCAACAGTTTGCCCAGCGCCCCCAACATGCGCACCCCCTGCATATTTGCCAGACGCAGACCGAAATCGCTGCACTCCAGCTCTTCGGCACAGAGGTTCAGCAGCGCCGTCAGGGTTGCGATCGGGATCAAAATATCCGGGCGGCGCGTACAGTCCGGCGGCAGGCCGACCCGGACAAGCAGTGCCGATGAATCCCCGCCGAGCTGCGGCACCAACAGGCTGAACCCGGCCAGGGCACCGCTACGGATCTCGTAAATAGGTTTCATTCGATGATCTTGGAAAACAGGCAGACCGGACGCGACCGCGTATCCAGCGGTCGGATTTTTAATACTGCAGGGGCAGCAGTGCGCAGATCATACTCGGACTATAGCCGAATTGGCACCGCATGCGACAGGACCGTCGACGGCGGGACCTTACGGCCCATCGCTGAGCTGCAACAGCGCCGTGGAGCGCCCCTGATCTGCGGCGACGAGCCGGCCCATAAGACACATCCCGCCAATAGCCCGCAGGGATTTCCGGAAAGTACTGCGCCCAGTCGAATTCCGGTCGCAGCTCCCAATTGCTGCCATCAAACCGGCAATGTATTGCGGAGCCATACTGACACTGCGTTCTTAGCGGGCGGCCTGCCGGGGGTCAAGCCATCTGCAGAGTGAGCACTCATATCTCATACAGTTCCAGTGGCAGGCCGTCGGGGTCAGTGAAGAAGGTAAACTTCTTGCCGGTATATTCGTCCACCCGAATCGGCTCCACCTCGACACCGGCAGACGCGAGCTGCGCCACCGACTGTTCCACGTTGCCGACCCGAAAAGCGAGGTGGCGGAGCCCCAGTGCCTCAGGGTAGCTTGGCCGCGGCGGTCGATCGGGAAATGAGAAAAGCTCGATCTGGCTGCCGTCGGGCAGGCGCAGATCCAGCTTGTAGGAATCGCGCGCCTGCCGGTAGTTTTCCGCAATGATCTCCAGCCCGAGAATACCGGCGTAGAAGTGCTTGGATACGCGGTAATCGGAACAGATTATCGCGGCGTGGTGGATTCCCTCTAACACTCCGACTCCCGCAGCAGTTGGTGGCAAAATAGCGATTGTAACCGGGAAATCCGCAAGAAACTGAGCCGCCTTGCATCGGCGAGTCGCCCTCCGGGAACTGGCCCGGTAGTGCGGCGCCTGCTGCGGGACGAGTCCAACATAACCGCTGTCCATCAAGCGGGTGATGTCTTCCTTGCCGAAATTCGGATTGGCGAAAACCCTGGCGAACTCCTTCTCCCGGCTACCCATGTGGTAATCCCAGCTCAGGTGCTCGATATCGCCTGCCTGCCAGTTGGTGGGCTCCCTCGTGCGCTCTTCCGTAGAGCGGAAATCCACGATGGTTTTGAACTGCCGATCGCGCAGGTATTCGTAATCGTCTGCGGTAAGGTTGGCCAGTACGCCGGAGCGATACAGCTTGCCCCATTGCACTACTCTACCGTCAGTGGTCTTGTAACCGCCCAGATCCGCGTCAATCCGGTCGCCGACCGCGGCCTGCAGATCACTTTCGCCGCGGACGAATGCGCGGTACAGACTGGCCGCGTCGTCGAAGTAAATCAGTTTCTCCGCCGCGAAATCGATGCCTGCTTCTTTCAGCGAGGCCAGCGGCAGCAGCTAGAGGGTGTGACTGAGTTTGTCGTTGAGCAGCCCGATCCTTTTACCGCGGAAGTATTGACGGCTCAGCTCCGGGCGCTCGCGGCGGCTGAACCGGAAGACCCGGTAATGGTCGTAGCGCAGCGGATTCATTGTCCCAGTCTATGTACTTTTCGTGACAAACCGATGACCCGGCCCGGTCACCAGCGTAGCGACCCCGTATGGGGGGCACCGCTAGAAATCCTGGCGAGCGGGCGCCGCCAGGCGCACGCGCAGTAGGTTCTTAGAGGGGATCTCAGGATTTTTTGACGAACTTGGTCAGGATGACTATGCGCTGTCCGTCGACCCGCCCCTCGATATGCTCGGGGTTGTCGGTGAGGCTGATGCCGCGCACCGCGGTGCCGCGCTTGGCGACGATGCTGGTACCCTTCACATCCAGGTCCTTGATGATGGTGACGGTATCGCCGGCCTGCAGCTGGACGCCGTTACAATCCCGGTGCACCAGTATGTCACCCTCCGCCGGCAGGGCGCCGGCCTGGGCCCAGGCGAGCTGGTCGTCGTCCAGGTAGAGCATATCGAGCAGGTCCTGCGCCCAGGTCTCGCCCGACAGGCGCTTGAGCAGACGCCAGGCCGTCACCTGCACGGCCGGGACCTGGCTCCACATACTGTCGGCGAGGCAGCGCCAGTGCTCGCCGTCGAGCTGCGCGGGATTATCCAGCTGGCTGCGACAGGTCTCGCACAGCAGAATGTCGACATCCCCGCGACCTTCCGAAGCCGGCACGTCCCAGGATGCCAGGCCACTATTCGCGGCACAGAGTTCGCACTGGCCGCCGCTGCGCGCCATCAGTTCCTGTTCACTGCTCATCCGGGCTCTCCTCCGTTAAAAGGCGCGGATTATACGCCTTCGGCGATGCTTTCGAATCAGGTTAGACGGTCTGGCACGATCCGCGCGGGCGCACGCCCGCCGGCTGTCAGCCCCAAGCCGCCCGCGGGCCCTGGAACAGGTCGGGCGGCTATCCCCGGCCGCTGCCCGGCGGGCTCGGGGCACCGGCAACAGACCGGCCAAAAACACTGAACAATTTCTAGACGGCAAGCCGAACCGGGATAATAATGCGCGCCCTGCCAGAGCCCATCCGGAAGTAAGTTCTGTATGCTCAGTTACCGCCACGCCTTCCACGCAGGCAACCACGCCGACGTTCTCAAACACCTGGCCGAAGTGCTCATTCTGGATTACCTGCTGCAGAAGGGCGACAAGCCACTGCGCTATATCGACACCCACTCGGGCCCCGGCAGCTATTCGCTCACCAGTGAGTTCGCGCAGCTGAACGCCGAATTCGAGACCGGTATTGCCCGCCTCTGGCAGCGCAGGGACCTGCCGGCGCCACTGCAGCGCTATGTGGAGCTGGTCGGGGAGTTCAACGGTGAACGCCTGCAGACCTACCCGGGCTCGCCGGCGTTCGCGCGCGCGCTGCTGAAACCGCGGGACCGGCTGCAGCTGTTCGAACTGCATCCGGACGATGCCGTCCGCCTGGAGCGCTGGGGCGCGGGGGACAAGCGCGTACGGGTGTGCCGGGAGGATGGCTTCAAGCAACTGTCCGCAATACTGCCGCCAGCCGAGCGGCGCGCGCTGGTGGTGATAGACCCGCCCTACGAGGTGAAGCAGGACTATCAGCGTGTGATCAGCTCACTGGAGACAGCGCTGAGGCGTTTCGCCACCGGGGTTTACCTGATCTGGTATCCGCTGCTGGCGCGGCCCGAAGTCGCGGCGATGGTGAAGAAGCTGAAACAGATGTCTCCGCGCCACCTGCACGCGGAGCTGCGGGTAAAAGACCCCGTCGCAGGCGGTATGTACGGCAGCGGCGTCTTCGTCGTCAATCCGCCCTGGCCGCTGCGCGAGCAGCTGCAACTGTCGCTGCCCTACTTGCAAAACGTCCTGGCCCAGGACACTTCCGCGACCAGCCTGCTGACCGCTCAGGGCCTGGACTGAATCCTGCCCGGCGAGCTCCCGCCCGACCAGCTCCTGCCCCGCAAGCTCAAGCTATAGATGCCGGGTCTCCGCCGGCGCGGATCGCCAGTTGTCGTTGCGCCCGTCCAGGTAGCTGACCGGCGCTTCAATCAAGGCCTGCGGTTCCAGGTCGTCCAGTGCCGCGACATTGATCGCGATGTAATCGCCGCCGCGCGCCTCCACGAAGCCGCGCCCGAAGGGGCTGACACCGCAGCGCTTGCAGAAGAAATGGTGCTGCACCTTGTATCCGAAGCGGTAATCGCGGAGGAACTCCTCGCCCTGCAGCAGGCGGAAATCCTGCGGGGGGACCAGGGCGGCCCAGAAGCGCAACTTACTGCAGAAAGAGCAGTTGCACTTGCGGGTCCCGGCGCTCAGGTCCAGGTCCGCCTCAAAGCGCACGGCGCCGCAGTGGCAGCTCCCCTCGTAGGTTTTTTGCACTCAGTTCTCCTGTATAACAACATCGTATCGCCAGCCGGTGGGCGCCGGTCTCAGCTCCGCCGCGCCTCGCATGGGCGCTAGATGATACCGGCCGGGCTGCGGTATAAAAACAGTTTCTTGCAATTTTTTTCTATTTAAATTCGCTTTATTGGAAAAATTTTTCATTTCTCGGCGACCTGCCGTTTGAAGCACAGTCAGCCGCGGGAACAAGCGCCAATCGCAGTGGGCAGGACGTTCTATACTGCGACTCTGAACCCGTTAATTGCGCTGCGGCCGGCCCCGGGCCCGCATGCATGGAAGCCGCCTTGCGCCAGTACCCGCTTCTGCTGCTGTCACTGCTGTCTCAGCTCTGCCTGTGCGCCTGCGCCGGCCAGCCGCGGTTTCCCGATCCGCCCCCGAGAATATCGAGCCACTATCTGGAAGCGCCGGCGGATGCGCCGCTGGTGCAAGTTACCGGCCGGCTCACCGCGGCACACCCGGGCCAGAGCGGTGTCTATCCGATTACCTCGGCCCACAATGCACTGGCGGTGCGCCTCGCGGCCATCCGCGCAGCCAGCAGCTCGATCGACATCCAGTACTTTATCTTTCGCCGCGACGAGACGGGCCTGCTGCTGACCCGGGAACTGCTGCAGGCTGCCGAGCGCGGTGTGCGCGTGCGCTTCCTGTTGGATGACTTCACCACCGGGGATGCCGGCGAGACCCTGGTGGCCCTGCAGCAGCACGCAAATATAGAGATACGCCTGTTCAACCCCTTCCCGCACAATGGTCCGCGCGCACTGGAATTTTTCGCCGATTTCAGCCGCCTGCAGCGGCGCATGCACAACAAATCGTTCACCGTGGACAACCGGGTCACCTTTATCGGCGGGCGCAACCTCAGTAACAAGTATTTCGGTATCGACAAGAAGGTGCACTTCGGCGATCTGGAACTGATCGCCATCGGCGATGTAGTACCGGATATCTCCCGGCAGTTTGACCTCTACTGGAACAGCCCCTACAGCTTTCCGGTGCAGTCGGTTTTCGCTCACCGGCCCGTGCCCGAACAGCGGCGATTCCTGGATGAGCTGGAGCACAACGGCGCACAACTGCTGTTAAGTGACTACGGCCGCAGTGTGGAAGACTCACCGGTAATAGAGACGCTGAGCCGGGATGCCGGTATCTGGTACTGGGGAAAAACCGCCGCTCTGTTCGATCCGCCTGAGAAGGTGGCGTACCCGAGTGAAAGCAATGGCCGCTTCGCCGGTGGTGAACTGATGCGGCGAATCACCGGCGCCCGGCGCCAGCTGATCGTTATCTCGCCCTACCTGCTGCCCGGGGACGAATACCTGCAACAGCTGATCGCCGCCGCCAACCGCGGCGTCGAGGTGCAGATACTAACCAATTCACTGGCGTCCACCGACGTGGTGCTGGTGCACGGCGCCTACCGCAAATACCGCCAGCCGCTGCTGGAAGCCGGTATACAGCTTTACGAATTATCCAGCGCACTGAAATACAAGCTGGACAACTGGAGCGGCGAATCCAAATCGCTGTTGCACGCCAAGGCCTTTGTGGTCGACGGACAGTGGCTCTACGTGGGCTCCTTCAACCTGGATCCGCGCTCGATCCTGCTGAATACAGAGCTCGGACTGATCATAGACTCGCCACAACTGGCGACGGAAATAGCCGGTAATTTCACCGACAATGTGCGCAACAATGCCTACCGGCTCGAACTCAGTGGGAACAGAATAACCTGGCACCGGGCGGACGGTCGCAGTGTCGACCGCGAACCCGATGCCAGCCTTTTGCAGCGGGTGGGATCCCGCCTGAGCAGCTGGCTGCCGATCGAACACCTGCTCTGAGCCGGGATCGCCCCGCTCAAATCGCTGCCGATCGGACCAGCCGCCAGAACCGGTTTAATGATGGTGAGCGGATACTGCCGAGGCGAACTCGCCGCACTGCTTGAGGACCACAGCGTGCGCGATATCGCCCAGGCTCAGTATTCCCACCATGCGCTTCTCGCGGTTCATCACCGGCATACGGCGCAACTGCTGCTGCTCCATTTTCTGCATCACGGCGTTCAGATCATCGTCTTCCGAGCACCACTCGATGCCCTCTGTCATCACATCGCGTGCGGTCAGTGAAGAGGTATCCTTGCCCTGGACCACACCGCGACAGGCGATATCGCGGTCGGTGACCATGCCGATCAGCCTGTCGTTCTCACCGACGGGCACAGCCCCGATATCCTCGTCGCGCAGTATCTTTGCCACTTCCGACAGGGGCGTATCCGGTGAACACCAGGTACAGCCCTCGTGCATCGCTTCTTTGACTCTCATAATCTGACTCCACGATTTTCCCGACCGCGTACAGTAATGGTGACGACAGGCCACCGAAATCCCGGTACACGGTTAGTGAATTTCAATGCGTTTTCTCTGCGGTTGACGCTCTTCGCGTTTCGGCACCTTTAATGTTAGCACCCCGTCCTTGTAGCTAGCCTCGATATCCTCTTCGCTGACATCGTCGCCGAGATTGAAACTGCGCATAAACTTGCCGTAGCGGCGCTCCTGGCGAATCACGCGGCCCTCCTTCTCCTGCTTTTCCTCGCGGTGCACTTCCGCCTCCAGGGTCAGGACGCCGTTTTCCAGCGTGACATTGATATCCTCCCTGTTCACGCCCGGCAGCTCGGCACTGATCTCGTAGCTGTCCTTGTTTTCGCTGACGTCGATACGCGGCGAGAAAAAGCCCTCGCGCCCGGCGCCGGCGCCGGCGGTGCGCGCAGGAGACATCATCTGTTCGAACATATTGTCCAGGTCCAGCAGGGACCCTCTCGGTATCAGGCTCATGATATAACCTCCATCTGTCGCTCTGATTTCGGGTAGTCCGGCAGTTGTGCTCAACTGAGAAAGCACCTGCCGTCTGCCCGTACTTTGCGGGTGAATTCTAGGGTGCGAACCGCCGCCGAGTAGTACTTTTAGGCCTCACCCTAGGCCGAGACGTCATAAGAAAGCGCGGGGTTTTAAATATTCCTTATAAAGAAAAGGCGCAGAGTCGCGTCGCCTTATGTCGATTGCCCCGCGTCACCGGCGCCGTTTTCAACTAGCATTAGGTAGAGAGAAACGGCGAGGATACATAACATGGCATTAGCATGGGTCCTTGTGGCCAACCAATCTCAAGCGCGGCTGTTCGAGGCCGCCAAACGCGCCAGCAAACTCCATGAATTCGAAACCCTGATCCATCCGGAATCGCGCATGAAGGGTCTCGACCTGGAGAGCGATGCGCCCGGGCGCGCCTTCGACAGCGGCGGCCTGGGGCGTCACGCCATGGGCAACGCCAGCGAGCTGCATCGTCGCAACGGGCAGGTGTTTGCCCGCGAGATAGCGCACGCGCTGGAACGCGGCCGCAAAGAGGGGCGCTTCGAGAAGCTCTATATCGTTGCCGAGCCGCAGATGGTCGGCAGCCTGCGCGACTCACTGAAGGCGCCGACGCGCGCCACCATCGCCGGCGAAATGCGGAAGAACCTGGTGAACTGTGATGCGGAGGAGATCCGGGCGCAGCTGCCGGAATGGTTATAAGAGGGAGGTTATAGTCGGAGTTTCAGAAATTGCAGTTATTACTTGAAACCAAGAACGATTGATTTGCGCCCCACAGATTGCAACCATGTGGCAATCTCATTGACCGCAGTTAGGCCGCACGGATACCGCAATGCTGAGACTCTTTGAAATCACACGGGGCAAAATCGTCGAGCAGCCCGGCGACGCGGGCGTCAGTGAACAGCAGCTCGCCGAAGTGGTCTGGATCGATCTGCAGGATCCGCAGGAGGAGGAGCGCGAGCTGCTGGAGACGCTGCTGCGCACCGAGCTGCCGGAATCGGAAGACGTCGAGGAGATCGAGGCCTCGGCGCGCTATTTCGTCGACGACGCCGGGGTCCATATTCACTCCCTGTTCCTGACCCAGAGCGAGGGCCGCCACGATACGGCGACGGTGGCTTTTATCCTGCAGCCGCAGCGGCTGATCACGGTGCGCGACAGCGATCTGGCGGACTTCCGCCTGATGCGCATGCGCGCGCGCCGCCGGCAGGTGGAGGCGCGCAGCGCCCAGGAACTGACGGTCCAGCTGTTCGAGCAGAAGGTGGAAAACCTGGCGGACGCGCTGGAGGATATCCACGTGAAACTGGGCGAGGCCAGCTACCTGGTGCTGGAGGACGTGGCCGCGGATCTGGAAGATGCCATCGACCTGCTTGCCAAGCTGGAGGACAGCAACGGAAAAGTGCTGCTGTGCCTGATGGATACCCGCCGCTCCATCACGTTCCTGCAGCGCCATATCCATATCGACAACGAATTGCAGGAGAGCTTCCGCGATATCACCCGCGATATTGACACCCTGACTGCGCACACCGGCTTCCTGTTCAACAAGATCAACTTCCTGATGGACTCCACCCAGGGGTTCATCAATATCCAGCAGACCAACATCATCAAGATGTTTTCCATCGCCGCGGTGGTATTCCTGCCCCCGACCACCGTGGCCAGTATCTACGGCATGAACTTCGATGTGATGCCGGAACTCAAGTGGCTGCTCGGCTATCCCTTTGCGCTGGTGCTGATAGTGCTGTCCGGCATTGCGCCCTATCTGTATTTCAAGAAGAAGGGATGGTTGTAGAGCAAGACTGGATAGGCGGGTTCGCAAGAGGCTTCGATCGGCTCCGCTACCGGTGGCTATCCGGGAAAAAACCTAATCGGTAAATATTTCCCGGATAGCCACCGGTAGCAGAGCCTTGCACTTTACTAACCAACTGGCTTGATCATAGTTGGCGAGGCACGCAATCAGACGCGAAGGTCCTGATGCCGGGGGCTCTTTGCGGGACTGTCTGCGAGAGGGACCTCGCAGACAAGCCTCCAGGGATGGATTTACGGCGTGTCCCGTAAAGAGCCCCCGGTATCAGGACCGCCACTGCCCCCGCTTACTGGCGCATCCCGGAAAATAGCAAGATCGATCGCGGCCATGGGCCGCTCCTACAAAAAGAAGATGCGGTGCCCGCGCGACTTATAAGTTACCTATCTCGATCATCATCGCCGTGTACATCTTCAGGTTCAGGCGAAACTGCTCCTCGGTGATGAATTCGTGCTCCGAGTGGCCGGTGTAGGCGGCGCCGGGCATGGACGGGCCGAAGCTGACCGCGTTCGGCAACAGCTTGGCATTGGTGGAACCACCGATGGCAATGGGGCCCGCATCTTTCATGCCGGTAAAGTGGCGGAACACTTCAAGCAGCGGCTCCACGTGCGGGGCATTGTCCACCCGGTAGGGATCACCCAGCTCCACCTCGATATTGGCGAGTTCGATGCCGTTGCGCTTCTGCCAATCCGCCAGGGCGCTGCGAATCTCGCCATCCAGCTGGCCGGCGCTCTTGCCGGTCGGGCGGCGCAGGTTCAGGTAGCTGGTCAGCCCGCCGTCCTCCGCCTTGACCATGGTGACGGCAGCGGTCATCGGCCCCATAAAGTCGTCGCTGTAGGCGATTTCGCCGAACTGCTCCGCCAGTATGCCGGTGCCCACCAGCTCGTTCAGGTAGCGCACGGTGCTGCCGGCCGCATTGGCCGGCCAGTCGTGCACCTGCAGCGCGTCGGCGAGATAGGCGATCGCATTGACACCGTGTTCCGGCTCGGAGCTGTGCGTGGCCACGCCGCGCGCGGTGATCTCGAGCTCGCCGTCGCGCTCGACAAATTCGAATTTCACCGACTCGTGACCAGCGGCCCGCGCGCGTATGGCCTGCACCAGTTCCGGGGTGGCGTTGACCAGGGTCGCGTGGGCCTCGTCGGGCACCTGGCTGCGGAAGTAGCCACCGTAGAAGTCGCTCAGGTAAGGCCCGGCAGTGTTCTCGATCGCTTGCTCATTTCCGGCGGCGGTCACCCGCACTTCACTCCAGCCTTTTTCCGCGGTCACCACCGGGTAGCTGGCGTCGATGGTGATGTTGTAGGCGGGTATCGGATAATCTTTCAGGAAGGCTTTCAGCGGTTCCCAGTCGGACTCCTCGGCGAGGTAGACCAGCAGCTCGATGCGTCGCTTCATCGGCACGCCCTGGTCCTTGATCGCCTTCATCGCATAGAGCGCGGTGGCGATGGGGCCCTTGTCGTCCTCGCTGCCGCGCGCGATCAGCTTGCCCGGTTCGCTCACCCGGTCCAGCGTGAAGGGACTCTTGCGCCATTTGGCCGGATTGGCCGGCTGCACGTCTCCGTGAGTCACTATGCCGAGCTTTTCCTGCCCCTCGCCCAGGGCGATGATCACCACATGACCGAAGTCCTGGTACTCCAACCCCAGTTCCCCCGCCTTGTCGCGCAGTGCCTGCTTGAAACCGGTGAACTCCGCGTTCTTCTCCAGCGGTACATCGTCACGGGCGACCGTCTCGAACCGCACCAGCGCCGCCAGGGTATCGGTCATCGCCGCTTCGTATTTTTCCACCGCGTAGTCCGCAGTGCTCTGCGCCGCCGGCGACACCGCGGCGTGGATCGACGGCGACAGAACCACGAGCGGCAGAAATAGGGACGAGAGTACAGATTTCAGTTTCACAGGCGAGCCCCCAGACTGTGCAAAAGGCGCCATTGTACCCGCCATTGCGCCCGCGGGCCCGCTTCGCGGTGAATGAATGCCGCAACTGCTAAGCTTGAAGTCTCAACGACAACAACGGAACACCGGTCGATTGGCGCCGGGGGCACTGCATGGGAACCACTATCGCCAAACCCTTCCACCGCAGACAGTGGCTGAGTGTGCAGCAGGCGGTCAATCACCTGAGCGCCGTGGCCGAGGAGCCCCTGACCAGTGCCGACCTGGCCGACCTGGCCGAACAGCACCTGCTCGATCTCTACTGGTACCGACCGGGCCAGAAGCTGACCTACCTCGACCGCCCGGGCACCGGCGAGCTCACCGAACCGCTGCGCCTCTGCGCGGAGAACCACAGTGACTGGAGTGCCATCGCCGGTATTCTGCGCCATCGCCCCGCGCTGCCCGCCTACGAACAGGACACCCCCCTGCTGGAAGACGCCGAGGGCAACCGCCTGCGCATCACCTTCGACTACCGCCAGCGACCGGAACCCTTCAGCAGCCGCTGGTACCCGAACCTGGCGGAACTGGTACTGAAGCGCAGCGACCTGGAGCAGCTGGAACCGCAGCTCTTCTCCACCCAGGAAACGGACAGCGAACTGGAACCACAGCTGCTGCTCAATGTGATCTGGCAGCTGGAACAGCTGGCCCTGGACGGCAACCACCACTCTACCGCCTGGCTGGCCGAGCAACTGGCCCAGCGCCCCGGCTCCATCGACCGCGCCGCGCTCGAACGCGTTCTGGCAGCCGCCGAGCGCGAGGGTGTGCGCGGTACCCCGCATTAAAGTTGGCCACTAATCGCCCTGCCTCGGGGCGAATTTCCTGTTAACTCCGTCAATTTTTTCGATAGGTTTCTTCAGCTTTTTGCGCTTTTCCCGTATATCGGAATTTTTATAATTGGTAGCCTGTCGTAAAGCGGGCAGTCCAGCGCTGCCCCGAAATTCTGTTTTCAGAGCATGGAGATAAGCGGATGTCCGCCAGAAACAGCGATAAGCAGTACGGCTGGGTCGCCATCGTTCTGCACTGGTTTATGGCGCCGGCCATTATCGGCATGTTCGCCCTCGGCTGGTGGATGCGCCAGCTGTCCTACTACGATCCCTGGTACCGCCAGGGCCCGGAGCTGCACAAGGGCATCGGCATCCTGTTGCTCGGCCTGCTGCTGTTCCGGCTGCTGTGGAAACTGGCAAATCCCAGCCCGGCAGCCGCGGCCAATACGCCGCGCTGGCAGGCGCTGGCGGCGCGCGCGGCCCACGGCGTTATCTATTTGCTGCTGCTGGCCATCATGTGCTCGGGCTACCTGATCTCCACCGCCGATGGCCGCCCCATCGATGTCTTCGGCTGGTTCAGTGTGCCCGCGACGATTCAGGGGTTTGCCAATCAGGAAGATATCGCCGGTGAAATTCATGAAATTCTGGCCTGGACCCTGATGGCACTGGTCGCCCTGCACGCACTGGCGGCGCTCAAGCACCATTTTTTCGACCGCGATGCCACCCTGCGCAGGATGCTGGGCCTTCGCACCAAAGCCGCGTCATCCGACAACCATTCACAAACCCGAGCAACGCTCTCATCCGTAACCGCGACCACTACCAAATAGAGGGATAACCAAGATGAAACAACTGGCCGTATTTTTGTTCGCCGCTCTGCTGGGCGCTACCGCCCAGGCCGCAGAGTACAAGATAGACACCAAGGGCGCCCACGCCTTTATTCAGTTCCGCATCAAGCACCTGGGCTACAGCTGGCTCTACGGCCGCTTCGATGACTTCGACGGGTCCTTTTTCTACGATGACAAGGCGCCGGAGAAATCCACCGTCAACGTCAACATCGATGTGACCAGCCTGAACAGCAACCACGCGGAGCGCGACAAGCACCTGCGCAGCCCGGATTTCCTCGACACGGCTAAATTTCCCAGCGCCAGTTTCAAGAGCACCGGTTTTGAGCCGCTGGGCGACGGCAAGGCCAAACTGAGCGGCGAGCTGACCCTGCGCGGCGTCACCAAGCCGATCACCATCGACGTGACCAACATCGGCGGCGGCAAGGATCCCTGGGGCGGCTACCGCCAGGGCTTCAGCGGCACCACCGAGTTCGAGCTGAAGGATTTCGGCATCGACTACAACCTGGGCCCGGCGTCGCAGAAAATCGAGATGATCCTGGACATCGAGGGCGTCAAGATCTGATCTCCGCTCTCAACGAAAAAGCCCGGCATATGCCGGGCTTTTTCTTACTTCGTTCGCGGCCATGGGCCGCTCCTGCAAACAGTGAATTGGCTCGCTGTAGGAGCGGCGGGGCGGCCATCCGCCCATGGCCGCGATCGATCCATAAATAGACTCACGCGTTGGCACTGCTCGGCAGCGGCTCCCGCACCAGCCACTTCATCAAACCGAAGACAGCGAGGCCGGCAAGAATCCCCGGCATCCCCTCATAGATGTGCCCGTGCCAGCCGAGCCAGCGCCACAGCAGCGCCGTCGCCAGGCCGAGCAGGCTCATCGCGATGCAAACCTTCTGTGACGGGCGCCCGCCCAGCGCCAGCACGATCAGCAATGGCGCGAAGGCCGAAGCCAGCGACGACCAGGACAACACCACGAGGCTGAACACACTCTGCTTGTTCAGCAGCGCCCAGCCCACCGCGGCCGCGGTGATCACCAGCGTGGCCACTTTCAGCATCCAGGTCTTCTCGATGCGCTGCGGCAGAATATCGTGGGTCAGCGCGGCGGAGCAGCTCAGTACCAGTGAATCCGCGGTGGACATGGTGGCCGCGAATACGCCGGCCAGAATCAGGCCGACCAGCACCGGCGGCAGCAGCTCGGTGGCCATCATCGGCAGCGCCAGCTCCGCATCGAAACTGCCCGGATCGCTCAGCAGAATGCGCGCCAGCATGCCCACACCGGTAGCCATGACATAGAAGGCGGTGAACCACAGGTAATACCAGATCCGCGCCTGTACCATGCGATCCGCAGACCGCAGCGCCATAAAGCGCACCATCACATGGGGCTGGCCGATCACCGACAGGCCGGCAAACAGCCAGCTCAGTGCAAAGAGCGCACCGCCGGCGGCGCCCGGCAGCAGCAGGTCCCGGGGATACCAGCTGAGGAAACCATCCACTTTCCCCATGGATTCGATCGCCGCGCCTATGCCACCCACGGCGTTTGTGGCCACCAGCAACAGTGTCCCCATGGCGACGATCATCACCAGCGACTGCGCCGCATCCGTCCAGATGGAAGCGCGGATACCGCCGGCCAGGCAGTAGGCCGCCACGATCAGCCCGCCGATCACCGCGCCGCTCCAGATCGGCAGATCTAGCAGCACATAGAGCGCCTTGCTGCCGGCCACCAGCTGTGCGCTGGCATAGGCCAGCAGGAACAGCAGCGACAGGACCCCGGCCAGGCGCTGCCAGGCCGCGAAGCGCGCTCCGCTCCAGTGACCGATCACACCGGCGTAACTGGATTCGCCGGTTTCCTTTGTCGCCCGGCACAGGGACTTGTGCACCCACAGGGAGCCGAGGAAGTCGCCGAGAATCCAGCCCACCATCAGCCAGATGGAGGCCAGCCCGGTGGCGTAGGTGTAGCCGATCACGCCGATAAACATATAGCCGCTGTTGTTGGTGGCCACGGCGGAGAGTCCGACGAGGAATGGCGGCACGTCCTGGCTGGCGAGGTAGTAATCCTTTTTGGTGCCGCGGCTCTTGAGAAATGAACTGATACCGATGGCGGCAAAGATGGCGAGGAAGAAGAGGAAGCTGGCGAGCATGGAATTTCCTTATTATTTTTCGGGATGCGGGACGGGATCCGGGAAAAGGTACGCTCCATCCCCTCTCCCCTTGGGGAGAGGGTTAGGGAGAGGGGGCGCCGACAGGAACCCCCTCCCCCGCAAGCGGGGGAAGGGGGCTATTTTTTTGAGGCCCCTACGGTCCCGGGCCCCGTTATCACGCCGCGCAGATCGCCTCACCGTGTTCATAGACCTCGACCAGCGCGTGGTGCAGGCTCTTGACCGCCCTCTCGTAATCGCTTTCGTTGACGACAAACTGCATATCCACCTGGCGCATGGACTGGTGCACCGCCAGCACACTGATGCCTGACTGGGCCAGCGCCGCCACCGCGCGGGACAGCATGCCCGGCACCTTCATGTCACTGCCGATGGCGGAGACCACCGCGACCTTGCGCACCTGGATATCGCAATCCGGATACTGTTCGCTGATGGTGCTGCGAATGCGCTTCACGGTTTTCAGGTTGCTGGCCAGGAAATGCGTAATCGTGTTGGCATTGATGTCCTTGGTGACGACACTGCCTTTGAAGCGCGCGATGATGTCGTTGATGGTGCGATCGTAGCTGGTCATGATGCCCATCATGTCCTGATCGAAACACTCCACCGCGTAGATGTTCTTGCGCCCCGCGATAATCTCCACACAGGGCGTCTCGCTGATATAGTCGCCGGTGACCAGCGTGCCCGAGTGCTCCGGCTCAAAGGTGTTCATCACCCGCAGCGGGATTTCCTGCTGGCGCAGTCCCTTGGCGGCGCGCGGGTGAATCGCCTCCATGCCCAGATTGGCCAGCTGGTCGGCCACGTCGTAATTGGTGCGACCGATGGGCACCGCCTGCATTTCGCCGACGAGGCGCGGGTCGGCACTGCTCAGGTGGTACTCCTTGTGAATGATCGCTTCGCGGGCCTCGGTAATGACCGCGATACGGCTGAACGTCATTTCACTGTAGCCGCGCGCAAAGGTTTGCATCAGACCCTCGCGCGTGTGCGCATAGCCGGTCACGATCGGCAGCTCCTGGCTGAGATCGATATCGGCGAAGGCGCGGCGGATGCGATCGTCGAGGTCCAGGTGTTCGCCGTCGCGCCAGCCGGTCAAGTCGACAAAGTGCGCACTGATCCCCTCCTGGCGCAACAGCTGTACCGTGTTCCAGGCACTGTGCGCCTCGCCGAGGCTGGCGAGCATCTCGCTGACGGTGTTGAGGTGGCCTTCCAGTTCGAAATGGCCATGCTGACACAGCCGCTCGAGATCGCTGAGGCAGCGTTCGGTGTCTTGCAGGCGCTCGCCGATAAAGGCGTTGGCGCGCGCCAGCAGATCCGGATCCGCGAACAGGTTCGCGTTGATCTCCTCCATGCGCTGGCGCAGGCCGTCAACCGCCTCACTCCAGCTCTGCTCCTCGTCGGTGCCGGCAAACAGGGCAAAAACACCCGGGCGCCCGGACTTCTTGTGCTCCAGCAGCAAATCGGTGATGCCGCCATAGGCGGAGACGACGAAGATGCGCTGGTAAACGCCCGCCTTGGCAGTCCCGCCTTTGACGGTCCCACCGTTTTTCAGAATGATGTTGTCGCGAACCGCGGCATAGTCACTCATGGACGTGCCACCGATTTTTTCCACCGTGTGTAGTTTCATGGTCTTCCTGTAGATGTATGAGCTTTTGTGGGTGGTCGGCGCCTCCGCGCCGGCCCGACAACACAACATCTATTTATTTGTTATCGGAAACCTCTTCCGCTTCCAGCTCGTAGGCCCCCTCGGCGTTGTGCACTTCCCTGCCGTGCAGCGGCGGATTGAATACACAAGCCATTTTCATTTCAGCTTTGGCGCGCAGGATATGTTTGTCATTCTTGTCGAGGATGTAGATGGTGCCCGGCTGGATCGGGTAGACCTTGCCATCCGCCACGGTTTCCACTTCGCCCTCACCGGACATGCAGTACACGGACTCCAGGTGGTTCTGGTAGTGCAGGTGCAGTTCGGCGTTTTCGTAGATGGTGGTGATATGGAAGGAGAAGCCCATATTGTCGTTCTTCAACAGCAGGCGCGTGCTCTCCCAGCCTTCGGAAACTACACGGCGTTCGGATTTTTCGGCTTCTTGCAGAGTTCTTACGATCATTGAATTTCTCTTGACGGTTAATTTGAGTCGGTATGGAATTCGTGCACGCCTTCCCTGGCGCTACTTCAGAGGCATTGATCAGGCCCCTGCTCCGCCATCCTTGGCGGAGCGCCTAGCCGCGCACACAGCCAGGTTTCGGATTTATGCCTGCCTTCCCTGGCGCTACATCAGAGGCACCGATCGGGCCCCTGCCCCGCCATCCCTGGCGGGGCGCCTAGCCGCGCACAAAGCCAGGTTTCGGATTTATGCCTGCCTTCCCTGGCGCTACATCAGAGGCACCGATCGGGCCCCTGCCCCGCCATCCCTGGCGGGGCGCCTAGCCGCGCACAAAGCTTTGCTTTGTGTTCGCGCGGCTAGGCCCCCAAAAATTTCAGGCGGCGCCGGCCAGCTCAGCTTTTGTTTCCTTCTGTGCTGATTCGCCGGTGTCGTCGGCAAAGAAATCGTGCTCTTCCGGCACCTCGGTGCCTTTCAGTACTTTTTCCACCGCAGCCTCGACGATATCCAGCGCGCGCTTAAGATTGGCGTCGCTGATGGTCAGGGGGCACAGGGTTTTCACCACATGGTCGTCGGCGCCGCTCGTTTCGATGACCAGGCCGTGCTTGAACGCCTCGCGGGTGATCTGCCCGGCCAGATCTCCGCTGACACAGTTCAGGCCGCGGAACATGCCGCGCCCGCGGGTGGTCATGTTGCCGTCGCCGAACTTCTGCACAATGGCTTCCAGGCGCTGGCCGATGTAGTCGCCCTTGCGCTGCACTTCCCGCGCGAACTTGTCGTCGCTCCAGTAGTGGTCGATCGCCGCCTTGGCGGTGACGAACGCCAGGTTATTACCGCGGAAGGTGCCGTTGTGTTCACCCGGTTTCCACTGGTCCAGCTCCGGGCGCATCAGCACAACCGCAAACGGCAGGCCGTAGCCGCTCAGGGATTTGGACAGGGTGACGATATCCGGCGAGATACCGGCCTCTTCGAAACTGAAGTAGCTGCCGGTGCGGCCGCAACCGGCCTGAATGTCGTCGATGATCATCAGCACGTCGTGCTTCTTGCACACGCTCTGCAGGTTGCGCAGCCACTCGATGCTGGCCGCGTTGATGCCGCCTTCGCCCTGCACAGTTTCCACCAGCACCGCGGCCGGGTGATCCACACCGCTGGAGGAATCGGACAGCACCTTGTCCAGGTAGGCGGTGGTGTCGATGTCGTCGCCGAGGTAACCGTCGTAGGGCATGCGGGTGATTCCATTCATGCTCACGCCGGCCGCACCGCGGTGGTGGGAGTTACCGGTGGCGGACAGGGCGCCCATGCTGCAACCGTGGAAGCCGTTGGTGAAGGAGATAATGTTCTCGCGACCCTTGTACTTGCGCGCGATCTTCATCGCCGCCTCCACCGCGTTGGTGCCGGTGGGGCCGGTGAACTGCATTACATAGTTGAGGTCGCGCGGCTTGAGGATCTTTTCATAAAAGGTCTCGAGGAATTCGCGCTTGGCCTTGGTATGCAGGTCCAGGCCGTGGGTAATGCCATCCTGCTGGATGTACTCGAGCAACGCCTCCTTGAACAGCGGGTTGTTGTGGCCGTAGTTCAGGGTGCCGGCACCGGCGAGGAAGTCCAGGTACTGGGTGCCGTCCTCGTCGTAGAGGTATTCCCCCTGGGCCTTGTTGAACACGCGCGGGAAAGCGCGGGCATAGCTCTGCACTTCTGATTCGATCTCTTCAAAAACTTTCATGATGGCAACCTTTGTTTGATGAGTTGGCTATTCACTAAAAAGGAAAACTGGCGGCACTACTCCGTGGAAGCGGCAGCGGCCTCGGCAAATGGACCTATGCGCAGCAGCATTTCGCTGTCGTGGCGGCCGCGAAAGTGCCGCTCCCGGTCGAACATGACCGAGTCGACACAGCCGGCGCCGAGCTTTCTGGCCAGGCCGCGGAACAGCGCCCAAGAGGCGGTATTGTCGGGAGTAATGGTGGTTTCGAGATGGCGCACCTGGACGCAGGCGGGACGACGCAGAATCTCGCGGATCATTCGTCCGGCGAGACCGATACCGCGCGCCTCTGAGGCCACCGCCACCTGCCAGATAAACAGGGTGTCGGGGCGCTGCGGCATCAGGTAGCCGGAGACAAAGCCGGCGAGTTCGCCATCCACTTCGGCGGCGACGCTGGTATCAGAGAAGTGGCTGGCCTGCAGCAGATTGCAGTAGATGGAGTTTTCGTCCAATGGCGGACAGCGGCTGATCAGTCGATGCACAGCGGCACCATCTTCGCTGACCGGTCGGCGCAGCAGGGCTTCCCTGGTTTTGGACCCCTGCCGCGCGGGAAGCTTTTCTTCCGCAGATTCTTCCGATTGGCTGTCCGAGCGCTCGTTCGAACTTTGTTTACCTTCGCTGAGGGCAGCTGCAACGCTTGTGGCGTTCAAATCAATACCTTTAGTTGTCAAATCGTTGAATAAGGCGCAAAAGTTCACATACCGGCAACATTTTACACCTTAAAGGCCATATTTGACCTTTTAAACTCAAAACTATTTACTACTCTAAATAATTTTTTGCATAGTACTCTAAACAAACGCGTAATCGCAAGGCCAGCCCAATGGAAATTGATCAAGAGGTAACCAGATCACACCGCGAGGAGAGAGGGGACGACACCCGCCTCCGGAGCAGGGGGGGCGAGCGAAAGGTGGGGCGGGAAGCAATTGACAATCGTCGCGCAGCGCCTAAAGTCGGCCGCAAACATTTGTCCGGTCGCGATCTGCAGCGCCCCCAATCACCGCTAGAAGAACTGATGGATAAGATCGAAGAAGTACTGATTACCCTGCGCCGGCTGATCCGCGCCACCGACCTGCACTCCAAGCAGCTGGTGAAGACCGCGGGACTCACCGCCCCGCAGCTGTTGTTGCTGCAGGCAATACGGGAAAAGGGCCAGGTCACCATCGGCGCACTGGCCAAGGAGATCAGCCTCAGCCAGGCGACGGTGACCACCATTCTCGACCGCCTGGAAAAGCGCGGCCTCGTCTACCGCGAGCGCTCCTCCGAGGACAAACGCAAGGTGCACGCCTACCTGACCGACAAGGGCGCGGAGATTCTGCGCGATGCGCCGACCCCGCTGCAGGAACATTTCGTGCGCCAGTTTCGCGATCTGCGCGACTGGGAACAGTCGATGATCATTTCCTCACTGCAGCGCGTGGCGCGGATGATGGATGCAGAGCATATAGATGCCTCGCCGGTACTGGATGTCGGCGATCTGGATCGCAAGGACAGCAGGCAACTGCCGCCGGGAGAGTCGGACGAAGACGACGAGGAACAGGAAGAAATCTGAGCCGGGCATGGCGAGCAGTAACAAAGCAATAAGCGCCCGGCTGGCGGCAGTTCACACCGGTGCACCAATAAAGCCCGCAAGATGCTTTTGACGCCAACGCAATTTACCGGCGAAAATAGGGCCGTTCGCATTCAATCGTTGCATTCGCACCGAAGATCGGTATAAATGGAGCGACAACACTAAAGCAATCGCCCGCCTTGACGTTAGCGACTGCTTACTCAAGACAGGGCGCAATAACTATCTCAAAAGCGCCGCTAAAAATGCAGTGTCTCTGGGCTAGACCAGAAATATCGACAGCAGTTAGCGGTGCGGCGCCTGGCGAAATTGAACCTCTAAACAGCCCCAGCTGTTTTTCGCCCGTGGGCCATGCATCCCGCGCCTGCGCCGCCTGTCCTGATGGAGTCATTCGCTGCCTTCGCGCACACACCCCAACGATACGAACAGAGGGGAAAGGGACTAAAGCATGGCTTGCCTGCAGCATCCAGACAGGGACCAGCCCGTATACCTGATGGCGCACCACACCATAGGTCGCCGCCAGGGGGCAGTGGACACGCGCATTACCAGCGCGGAGATTTCCAGCATTCACGCGGCCATCCAGTGGACGGGTACCCACTGGAACATTCGCGACCTCAGCCGCAACGGCACCTGGGTCAATGGCCAGCAACTGGTCCCGGCCAAGAACTATCCCCTGCAGCAGGGCGACCGTATCGCCTTCGGCCGCGCGAACAACCCCATCTGGATTGTCGAAAACCTGGACGCGCCGGAAAACCTGCTGATCGACCTGCAAACCGGCGAGGCGCAGTCCCTGGAGCAGTACCACCTGCTGCCGAACGAGCGCGAACCGCTGGCCAGCCTGCATTTCAGCCCGGTCACCGGCCAGTGGCTGTACGAGCTGACCGGCAATTCGAACGGCATCGACAACGCCGTCGCGATCAAGCACGGCGAGCGCATCGACTGCGGGCTGCACAGTTGGCAACTGTTTCTCGCCGACAACCAGGGCGCGACCAAGGAACTCTCGCTGCAGCAGCTGTCGATCACCGATTTCGAGCTGCGCTTTTCCGTCAGCCATCACGAAGAGCATGTGCAGCTGCAGCTGCGCCGCGAGGACATGAAACAGGCCCTGCCCGCGCGCATTCACAACTACCTGCTGCTGTACCTGGCGCGCGCCCGCGTTCGCGACATGGAGCGGGGCGCCGACCCCGATGCCCAGGGCTGGGTCTCCATCCAGGTGGCCACCCGCGAGCTCGGCATTACCGTCAACCACCTGAACACGCAGATTTTCCGCGCGCGCAAGCAGATCGCCGAGACCCTGCCGGACGCCATCGACACCTCCGGCCTGGTAGAGCGCCGCTCCTGGGAGATCCGCCTCGGCTGCCGCCGCTTTGAAATTTACAAGGGCTCGCAACTGGAGGCCCAGGCAAATCTATCCAGGCGCGCACTGACGGACTGATCGAGCGGGCCGCCCGCAACGGACAGGCGGGTGGCCACACTGGATGACAACAACGACGGCTTGCCAGGGATGGCGCAACGCGACAATAGCGTAACAACAGGGCCACTCAGCAAGATCCATGGCGTCAGAGCAGCAACCTTTCCACATCGGTCGATACAGGGTAACCGGGCAACTCGGCGCCGGCGGCATGGGCGTGGTCTACCTGGCCACCGACGAGCGCCTGCACCGCCGCGTGGCCATCAAGCGGCTGGTCAGCAATCCCACCAGCAGCAACGCGCACCTGCGCATCCGCCAGGAGGCACTGCTGCTCGCGCAGCTCAACCACAGCAATATCGTGCAGATCTACGATGTGGTGGAGGAGCAGGACGATGTCGCCCTGGTGATGGAATATGTCGACGGCTGCTCCCTCGGCCAGTGGCAGCGCGAGCGCAATCCCAGCCTGCAACAGAAACTCCAGCTGCTCAGGCAGATCAGTAACGGCCTCGCCCGCGCGCACAGCATCGGCATCATTCACCGCGACCTGAAAGCCGACAATATCCTGATCGATGACAACAACACCGCCAAGATCACGGATTTCGGGATTGCCAAGAACTGGCGCGAGAACAGCGACCTGACCCGCGAACAGCATATCGCCGGCAGCTGGGGGGCCATGTCGCCGGAACAGGCCCTCGGCAAACCGCTGGACAATCGCTGCGACCTCTTCGCCCTGGGCGTGCTGGCCTATGAATTGCTGTGCGGGCAAAACCCCTTCGGCGAGCACGACAGCCCGTTTATCACCGTCGACCGCATCATCAACAGCCCACACCCGCCGGCGGCAAAACTGAATCCGGAGCTGCCGCCGGCACTGTGCCAGCTGCTGGACCGGCTGCTGGCAAAGCAGCCGGACAGGCGACCGGTCAACGCCACCGCGGTGGCGGCGGAGCTGGACGCAATACTGATGGAGCTGGATGACAGGTCCACAGACACCGTCAGCCGCACCGTAACGATTACCGCCGAGGGCTACCACCGCAGCCAGAGGCGCCGGGGCAAGCGCCGCAAGCTGCTCACTGGCGCCATTCTCGCCGGTGGCGCCGCGCTGCTGGTCGCCGTAGCCGCGGCGCTGCTGCCGGCAGCGGAGAGCAGCGCGGCGGGCAAGTACATCGCCATTGTCGCGCCGAACGCAAAGTCCCTGACCACCGCCGAGGCCCGCCTGCTGGGCAACAACGCGCTGAGCGCCATCAAACAGGGGCTGTCCAACCGCGATGGTCTGCTGCTGGTGCCCTACTCGGAATCGGAACAACTGTCGGGCCAGCCACTGCGAAAACAGGCGCAGGCGCTGAACGCCGACCTGCTGCTGCACCCGTCGCTGTCCTGCGACCCGGGGCGCTGCGAAGCGTCGCTGGAACTGATCGACACCCGCAACCTGGCGGTCATCGCCAGCCGCGGCACCATGCTGGATCCGGAGGAGAGCCTGGAATCCCGTGCGCGCATTTTGCAGCAGCTCAACTACCTGCTGCCCCAGTACCTGCCGCGGGACCGCGAGTCCAGACTGAATATCAGCGCCCAGGATTACCAGCGCTACCTGGACCTGTTCGAGCGCCGCGACGACTACGCCAACATGGCAGCGACCCTGAGCGCGCTGGAAGAGCTGCAGCAACGGACACCGAACTTCCCACCCTACTACGAACTCTACGGCGACCTGGTGATCGACCAGCGCTTCAATACCCGCAGTGAAAAGACCATCGATCGCCTGGAGCGCTTCCTGAACCTGGCGCCGGAGGCCATCGCCGAGCACCCCGCGGTGCTGATCTCGAAACTGCGCCTGGCGATTTACCGCGCCGAGGAAAGCCGCGCCAAAGCGCTGCTGGCACAGCTCAAGATCGTCCTGCCGGACCAGGCTAGCTACTACCACCTGCTGGCCGTGTACCACCAGGAGCGCGGTGAATACCCGCAGGCTCTCGCCGCCATAGACCAGGCGCTGGCCCAGCGCGAGAGCTTCAACTATGTGCTGCAAAGGGCCCTGTCCCTGACCACCGGTGGCGATATGGAGGCCGCCAAGCCGCTGTTGCAGCGCGCCATTGCCCTGAGCGACAGCAATATCGACGCCATCTCCCTGCTGGCCGCCAACGAGCTGGACCGCGGCTTCCCCGAAGAGACCATCCGTCTGCTCAACAGCGCCGATGTCGAGCAGCTGGGGCCGATGGACACCTACAACCTGTGCCTCGCCCACTACATCGAAAAGCACTTCGACCGCGCCGGGCAGTGCTTTGCCGGCGTGGCCGAGCGCGCGCCGCTCGATGCGGACCCGCTGCTGTACCAGGCCGAGATTGCCCGCGCGCAACAGCGGCCGGAACTGGCGCAGGACTTTGCCCAGCAGGCACTGGAGCTGACCCGCGAGCGGACCGACTGGGAGGGGCTGCTGATGCAGGCCCGCGCCTACGCCGAGCTGGGCCAGCCCAGCCACGCGATCGAGAACCTGATGAAAATCCGCCGCCGCGCGCCGGACGACCTCTATGTCAATTACGCGCGGGCGCAGATCTACGTCACCACCGGCGACCTGCTCTCCGCCAAGGCCCATGTGCGCAAAACCCTGGAACAGGGTGTTTCGCCCATCTGGTTCGATACCACGCCGTTTGCACCGGTGTGCAGCCGCGCCGATTTCGCCGACTTGCGCGACGACTACCCGGCGCTCTGCGCCGAGCGCCAGAAGAGCTCAGCGATTGCACAGAAATAGAATGCGTCACATTTTCACAGTAAACTGGGCGCCACTTCGCCGGCGCCATCGGGGTTGGGCGAAGCACCGGATGTAACGGACCTTACCACCACCAACAAGAATAAATGGCTATGGAAGTCGCCGAACCGGATGTGCTGCAACTGGGCCGCTACCGCATCGAGCGCACGCTCGGCGCCGGTGGCATGGGCATCGTCTACCTGGCGCGCGACACCAAGCTGCAGCGCCCGGTGGCGATCAAGAAGCTGCGCAAGGACAGTACCAGCAGCACCGCCGCCCAGCGCATCCAGTCCGAGGCGCAGCTGCTGGCGCAGCTCAACCACCCCAATATCGTGCAGCTGCACGACGTGATCGAAGACGGTGACGGCATCGCGCTGGTGATGGAGTACGTGGAGGGCAGCACGCTGCAGCAGTGGATGCGCGAACGCACGCCCAGCCTGCAGCAGAAGCTCGAGCTGCTGATCCAGATCTGCAACGGTCTGAGCGAAGCCCACTCCCTCGGCATCATCCACCGCGACCTCAAGCCGGACAATATCCTGATCGCCCTCAATGGCGCCGGCAGCGGCACCGCCACTCTTACCGCAAAAATAAACGACTTCGGCATCGCCAAGTCCCTGCAGCAGGACATGGACACCCTCACCCGCGAGGGCAATGTGGCCGGCACCGTCGACGCCATGTCACCGGAACAGCTGCAGGGCTACCCGCTATGCCCCAGAAGCGACCTGTTCAGCCTCGGTACCATCGCCTACGAGCTGCTGTGCGGCGTCAAACCCTTCGACAAAGGCGAAGGCGGCACCATGGCGCTGGCGCACAAGGTGGTCAGCAATCCCCATATTCCACCGCAGACAGCCAACCCGCACCTGCCGGAGCCTTTGGCAGTACTGCTGGACAGGCTGCTGGGCAAACTGCCGGAACAGCGGCCGGATTCCGCCGCGCAGGTGGCCGAGGCCCTCGCCTTCCTGCAGCAGGGCGGCGATACCGACACGCGCGAGTTCTCCGCCACCGTTACCCAGCTGCTGCGCAGGCCGCCGAACAGGCGGAAGCGCATTTTCGGCGCACTGGCCGGGCTGGCGGTTCTGGCCAGTGGCGGCTACTGGGGCTGGAAAGAGATCACCCGACTGGAGCCGCAATATATCGCCGTGCTGCCGGTGGAGATCAACGGCGAGGTGCGCGGTGAGGACAACGCCAAGGCGCTGACCGCGACCATGGTGCGGCAGGCGCTGATGAATGCGGCTTCGCAGCTCAAAGCCAGTGCACTGGTGAGCTTTACCCCCAAGGAGGGGCAGGATTTCGATGCGCAGTTGCAGGCACTGCGGGACAAGGGCGTGACCGACGCGCTGTTCGCGAAGCTGGAGTGTGCGCAGGTGCGCTGTGAAATTGAGCTGCAAAGGATTGGGCCGGCGGATAGTCAGATCAAGCAGCAAACGAGCTTTGCGTTTCTTGCGGATAAGCGGCAGGAAGCGGAATACCACATAGGCAACAGTGCAACCACACTCTTCCCGAACGGATATGCAAAGACTGCTGACGAGCAGGTGATGATGTCCGATAGGGATTACGCCGACTACCTAAGTATTATTAGCCGCTTGGAGAGCAAGGAAAACACCGTAGAGGATTTGGCTAGGCTCGATAGTTTATCGGGATCCTACCCCCAAAATCCCAATCTGTACCGGATGCTCACTCAAGTGGCAACCGATCTGTTTGTGCTCACTAATGAGCAAAAATACCTCCAGACCGGACTCGACATCGTCGATAGAGCCGAAGGCCGGGGCATAGATCCGAATCTGATTCTCGAGCTGGAACTCTGGTTGCGCACTTACAGTAACGATAAGAGCGAGTTTGATGCGCTACTCAAGCGGCTGGACGATCAGACGTCACCCTCAGCGACTTTGCTAGCTAAGTATGCGCGTTTTCTTTATATGGAGGGAGATTACGAGTCGGGGTTGAGCTACGCACGGAAGGCAGCCGCGTTCAATCCCTCGGCCGATAACCTGTATCTAATTGCCATCAATCAGACCGCCAGCGGTGACTACAATTCAGCGCGCTCGACACTGGAGCGACTTACGCACAATTACCCGCAGCATTGGTCTTCATATTCGTTACTGGGTGTAATCGAGCTGGAAAGCGGAAATCTAGCTAAAGCTGAAGCGGCCATTACCGCCATCCCTGAAGAATTACGTGGCTGGCGCACAAAACTGAACCTAGGTTCAACCCACTTTCTGCAAGGGAATTACAATGAAGCACTTATTGAGTTAAAAAGTGTACTTTCTCAAGTTCCTAACGATATATTCATCAAGTCGCAGACTGCTGAAACTTACTTGATGCTTGGTCAGAAACTAGAGGCGGAGCACGTTTTCCAAGAGGTGTTGGACTTGACCCGAAATTCTACAGGCCTCAAAGAGCGCCGATACCGGGCGCTTGCTTTAGCCCACCTCGGCAGAACAGCAGAGGGGATCACTTTAGTAACGGAGTTATTGCAAGCCGCCCCTCAGGATAAGTACGTACGATACTTCTCCGCCCAAGTGTACGCCATCTCGAATCAGTGGCCTGCCGCTAACTACTATATTTCCCAACTCTTAGAGCAGGGCATGAGTGCAGAGTGGTTCAATCTGCCTGCCTTCCAGCAGCTCTGTACCCAGCCCCAAGTATCAAAAGTAGTGGCGACTGCTATCTGCGACTGATCACTGCGGCTCGATGTGTGCCTCGGGGTCACCGGACTTGAACTGGCCACCGATAGTCGCACTCTCGCATAGCCACAGGAAGGAAAAGGCATCCTTGCTCGGATCCGGGTCTTTCTTTTTGTCTTTATTCTTGATCGTAATTTCCAGCTGAGTCCCGTTGGAGCCAGATACAACCTTAGATTTGAACTCGTGCTTGAAGTTAGGGCTGAGCCCTACGATGCCATCCAGATTGCCCGAATTGTCGACGAACTTCGCACCCGCAACTTCTGACAGGTCGAGGCTAATGTTCAGCGTGAACTTGCCGTTCTTGCCATTGAACTTGAACAGCATATTGCCAAACTGCTCACCTTCATCCGCTTCGTGGTACAGCGGCCAGTACTGGTCAACACCATCGTCCGCCGGAACCGGCTTCAACACCAGGTCGTAAGAGGCTTTGTTGTCGCCTTCCGGCAACGCCACCTCGAAGACCGGTAAGGTACTGCAATAATCTGCTACGGCATTTGAGCTCATTTTCCACTCCTGTTTGTTCTTGTTCCCTGTTAACCGCCCAGGGTTATTGAATAGATTTCGCCCACCGACTGCCCCAAGACGCCGGTGGAAAAACGCGCTGATAGCATAATGCCAACCGCCACCGGAACTCCATCACATTTTTACGGTGACCTGCCTTGGAACGACAAAAAAAGCAAAAAAAAAATGCCGGTGGTAACTCCGTTACCACCGGCCCGAATTGATGGTCCCAGCCATCGACGGTTACAACAACACTATCAAGAGCGAAATGAGGCATCCGTGCCCCGGCCAAGCCCTTCCCCAAATCCCGGCAGACTAGGCTCTGTGTTTGCCGAGTCCGGCTTGGCTGTCCAGCTTACGCTGAATGGGTCTCCCTCCCGCACTGCGCCACTTGGGGGCGCAGGCATCCGATCCCTCGGATCCGGTGTTGCGGGGTCTGCCAGTCCTTGGACAGAGCGCCGGTACATCCACAGACGCGGTTACCCCCGCAACCCTGCGCGCTAATGTACGCACCCACCGATTACAGGTCGATCACATGGCATTACACGCCATTACGGGATAGCTGCCTCCGCATCCTTAGCGGGCAGCTGCAGTCGGGCTATAACAATAAGCAGGAAATGATGGGGGCAAGATGGAAGAACATCTGAACGACGCGAAAATTCTCTCTCCCCGCCGCAACAGCACCCAGGCCACCAGTGTCGAGGGGCTGGCGCGGGAGCAGTTGCAGCACTTCGCCATCGATGCGGATTCGGACCACGGCCGCCTGCTGCTGGAGACCGCCGAGCTGCTGTACCGCGCCCAGGGCAACCTGAGCCAGCTGTGGGCACTGACCGCGGAGACGTTGCAGCGGCTGGACCGCTCCGACAGGGTCGCCTATTTCAATGCCAAGCGTTTTATGAGTTTCCAGCTGGCCAAGCTGCTGGACACGCTGCAGAACCCGCTGCGCGCCAGTTTCCAGAGCCTGCAGGGAGACGATTTCAATATCACCACCCGCGGTGGCTACCCGCTGTTCGACAATATCCCGGCGATCTTCTCCGCGACGCCGGTGATCGCGCGCACCGCCACCTATATCTACGCCTGCACCGAGTGGATCGACGATGCATTCCGCGGCCGCGAGCCCAGCCACGATATCTATTCGCGCCTGCTGAACCCGACTTCCATCTCGCTGGCCAACGCGATCGTCGACCTGGAGTGCGGGCCCGAAGCCAATCAATATCTGGCCTGGAATTTCAACTCGGGCATGGCGGCGATCGATGCGCTGCTGTCCAATCAGCTGAGCCGCGGCGACCTATTGATTGTGTCGCGCAATATCTACGGCGGCGTGCACCAGCTGCTGCAGGATTTCTATGCGCGCGAGGACAAGCTGGCAATCGAACTGGTCTGGTTCGACGGCACCACCGGCGACGAATTCGAGCAGTTACTGCGGCAGACCCAAAAGAATCATGCCGATGCCTTAAACGGGGGCGCGCGTGTCCACGTCTACATTGAATCCCCTTGCAATCCCCACGGCATCATGCTGGATGTGCCGGCCATCTGCCGCGCCGCACACCGCGAGAAACTGCTGGTGAGCCTCGACGCGACCCTGGCGACGCCTTTTCTGTACCAGCCGCTGCGCCGGCAGGACCGCAGCGAACGACCCGATTTTGTCGTGCACTCCTATACCAAGGATCTCGACGGCAGCGGTACGGCCACCGCCGGCGTGGTGATCGGCGAGAACCACCGCATGTTTATTCCCAAGGGCGACAGCGCCGAGGGGCTGAACTGGAACCAGTGCCTGTTCTGGGATGTTTACTACATCAAGGGCGCCTTCCTGGATGCGGACAAGGCCTGGGAGGTGCACAGTGGTATGCGCACACTGGAGATGCGCATGCTGACCAAGTGCATCAACACCCTGAGCCTGAGCCATTTCTTCGCCAGCCACCCGGATATCCGCGTCAACAGCCACGCGCTGGCATCGCACCCCAACAGCGGACTGCGCGAGGCGCTGTTGCGCTACCAGTTGCCGACGCCGCTGTTCACCATCGACATGGAGGCGGCGCAGTTGCCGACCGAGGCGTTCAAGCGCTTCTTCGATGCGCTGGAGCCGGCCTTCGGGCAGATGGTCAGCCTCGGGCAGACCAACACCATGGTGCTCTGCCCGGCACTCACCTCCCACTCGGAGCTGTCGCCGGAGGCGATGCTGGCGGCGGGTATTTTCCCCACCACCATCCGCATTTCCGTCGGCGACGAAAACATGGCGCAGCTGGCGGCGCACGCAATCAGCTGTGCGCGCCTGCACCTGGACCCGGTGCGCTCGGGCTTCAGCGACGGTTTTATGACGGGCAAGGAGGCGGATGCGCTGTTTGCGCGTTTTTATCTGGAGTCGCACAAGAAGGTGGCGGAGGCCTTTCCGCCCGTTGCGGACTACCTCTGACCCGCAATCATTTCCGACTCGTCACCCCGGTGCAGGCCGGGGTCCAGTTCTAAGCCGCCCGATACTGCAAGGTCTGGATACCGGCCTGCGCCGCTATTACGAGTCAGAGGTTCGGCGCTTGTTGCACTACCCTATATCCCGTAATATCAAACGTCTTCTGCCCATAATTTAATCAAACAAAATGCTGAACCTCTCCGCCCGCCTGCTGGCCCTGTTGTTGTGCTGTTTTACCGGACTTGCCTTTTCCAACCTGGTGACAGCGCAGGGCTACGAGCAGCTCTACAGCGACTATCGCGGCAGCCTGTACCAGATTCGCCTGATCGAGAAATCCTCCAATTCGAAGGCCGGGCTGGGCTCCGGTTTTCAGATTTCCGCCGACGGTCTGATCGCCACCAACTACCACGTCGTCGCCGAGGCCGTGGCGGAACCGGACAAGTACCAGCTGGAGTTTCTGTCGGTGGACGGGGTCAAGGGCAACCTCGAGCTGCTGGACATCGATGTGATCAACGACCTGGCCATACTGCGCCAGGATCAGCCCGGCAAGGACTATCTGCAACTGGCCGAGGACACCCCCAAGAAGGGCGAGACCATCGTGGCCCTCGGTAACCCGCTGGACCTGGGCATGACGCTGATTCCCGGCACCTACAACGGCATCGCCAGCGGCAGCTTCTACGATCGCATCCACTTCGCCGGATCCATCAACCCCGGCATGAGCGGTGGCCCGGCCATCAACACCCGCGGCCAGGTGGTGGGCATCAACGTGGCTACGGCTGGCAACCAGGTCAGTTTCCTGGTGCCGGTGGACAAGCTCGCGAACCTGCTGCAGCACTTTCGCAAGCAGGGCAATTCCGTCGATCTCAAGGCGGTTACTCACCAGCAGCTGCTGGACAACCAGCAGCGCATCATCGATTCGATCCTGCAGGCCGACTGGCAGCGGCGTTCGCTGGGCGAGGCCAAGGTGGTCGGCGAGATAGTGCCGGCCATCCAGTGCTGGGGCAGCACCCAGGAGAGCGACGACAACCCGGTCACGCGTATCGACAAGGGCTGCACCGGCCAGGACGTGGTCTTCCTGTCCGAGGACTTCAACACCGGCCGCGTGGAATACGAGTTCTTCTGGCTGGAGGCGGACGACCTGCTGCCGTCGCGCTTCTACGCCGAGTACGAGCAGCAGATGAGCAGTTTCTATCCCGGCAATACCGCTGGCGAGGAAGACGTCACCAAATTCCAGTGCCGCCAGGCCTTTACGTCCCAGGCGCGCGACGGCGAGACGCCCACATCCAAGCCCGAGCGCAACAAGAAGCCGATTGTGGCCCGCACCAGCTACTGCGTGCGCCGCTACAAGGACTTCCCGGACCTGTACGACATCTTCTTCCTGAGCCTGAGCGTGGACCAGAAAAACCGCGCCCTGGTCAGCCACTTCACCCTGTCCGGATTTACCCAGGAATCTGCCGCGGCCTTTACCGAGAAGTTCACAAGCGAGATCCAATGGCACTGATTATCGAAGAACTGAACCGCGCCAACCGGGTGCAAGCGCGCTATCGCATGGATGGCGACCGCTTTACCCTCGGCCGCGGCTACGACAACGACCTGATCCTGGAGGATATGCACGCGGATGCCCACCACGCGGAAATCCGCCTGGCCGAGGACGGCTGCTATTACCTGCGCGACCTCGACAGCGTCAACGGCACCCAGCTGCTGGGCAATGCGCGCGACAAGTCGATAAAGTCCGGCGACGTATCCGAGCGCATGATCGAGTCCGACGACCTGGTGCAGTGCGGCAAGACACACCTGCGCCTGATCAATAGCGAGGCGGCGATACCAGAGGCGGTACCGCTGCATTCACTGGAAAGCTTTTTCGGCAATCTGTCGCGCCCGGCCGGTGCCATCGGCCTGTTGCTGACCGTGGCCCTGACCACCCTGGTGATCAGCTACCTCGGCTATGCGCGCAACTACGAGTGGACCGTCGCCGTCAATCTGCTGTCGGGCAGCGTGATCGGCCTGCTGGTTTACGCCGGCGCCTGGGCGTTTATCGGCCGGGTGGTGCGCCACGAGACCAATTTTTTCACCCACCTGTCGATCGCTGCCATTGGCGCGCTGATCTACACCGGCTGGGACTGGTTCAGCACCCTGCTGAACTACAACTTCGCCCTCGGCAACCTGGTGCAGCTACTGGATTTCGTCGTGCTGGCGCTCATATTGCCGGCCATGCTGTGGTGTGCCTGTTACCTGGCTACCAATCTGTCGCGCGGCTGGCGCTGGGCGGTGGCGCTGGTGCTGCCCTGGGGTTTCCTCGGCCTCGGTCTCGCGGAGACGATCGGCGGCATGGACGACTTCAGCGACATCCCGGAGATCTCCACCGAACTGAAATACGACGACCTGCTGCTGCGCAAGCCCGTGCCGATGGAGCAGTTTATCGCCAGTTCCCCGGCGCTGTTTGATATCCCCATCGAGAAGAAGAAGGAAGAAAAGGCGGAAAAGAAAGCCGATAAGGACGCGGATACCACCGCACCCGAGGACGGCGCGGGCGACACAACGGAGACGGAGTCTTGAGCAATCCATTCTGGAGCCCCTCGCTGGCGCAACTGGAGCCCTATGTGCCCGGCGAGCAGCCGCGCGGCCGCACACTGATCAAACTCAATACCAACGAAAACCCCTACCCGCCGTCACCGCGCGCGCTGGAGGTCCTGGGCGACGCACGGCTGGCCGATGCATTGCGCCGCTACCCCGACCCGGAGTCCTGTGCGCTGTGCGAGGCCATTGCCGCGCGCTTCGACCTGAAGGCGGCGCAGGTGTTCGTCGGCAACGGCTCGGACGAGGTGCTCGCGCACAGCTTCTACAGTTTCTTCCGCCGCGATGACGACGAACCGCTGCTGTTCCCGGACATCACCTACAGTTTCTACCCGGTCTACTGCCAGCTCTACGGCATCGAACACCGCGCTGTGCCGCTGCGGGATGACTTCAGCCTGGCGGTGGAGGACTACCGCGGCGCCGCAGGTGGCGTGATACTCGCCAACCCCAACGCCCCCAGCGGGCGCTGCCTGCCCCTGGCAGAGATAGAGCGGCTGCTGCAGCTGCAGCCGGAACGGGTGGTTGTCGTCGACGAGGCCTATATCGATTTCGGCGGGGAGAGTGCCGTGGCGCTGATCGACCGCTATCCCAACCTGCTGGTGGTCCACACCCTGTCCAAGTCCTATTCCCTGGCCGGACTGCGGCTCGGCTTCGCGATGGGGCAGGAACACCTGATCGAGGGGCTGAACCGGACCAAGAACTCCTTCAACTCCTACCCCGTCGACGCCATCGCCCAGCGCGTGGCCACCGTCGCCATCGGCGACAGCGCCTGGCTGGCGGACTGCTGCGGCAAGGTGATCGCCACCCGCGAGCGGACCGTCGAGGGCCTGCGCGCGCTGGATTTCGACGTGGTGCCATCCACGGCCAATTTCGTCCTGGCCCGCCCCCGGCGGCTGGCGGCGGCGACCCTGTACCGCGCACTGCGCGAGCGGGACATACTGGTGCGCTATTTCGACAAACCGCGCATTAGTGAGTACTTGCGTATCTCCATCGGCACAGACGGGGAAATGGAGGCACTGCTGTCGGCCTGTGCGGAGATAATGGCGTCACAGAATAGCTGATTCGCCCCTCTATAATTACCGGCATTCGCCGGGGTGTGACCTGCGCACCCGACCCGCCCCTATAGGACTATAGGGCTATAGGAATAGAAGCGGCCGCTGGCCGCGCGGGAATACATCCGTCCTTAAATTCGCAGTAGAGCGGTTATGCACTTTCTTTTCGCCACTATTTTGTTCACTGGCATCCTCGCGTTCAGCGACGGCGCTGGCGCCAACCCCTGGGAAGAGGTTGAGCGTCCGTCCTCCCAGGTCTCCGCCAGTATCGGCACCTACACCAACGGCTGTCTCAGCGGCGCCGAGGAGATGTCCCTGCGCGGCGAGGGTTTCCAGCTGGTGCGCACCGGGCGCGGGCGCCGTTTCGCCCATCCGGCCACCGTGGCGTTCCTGGTAGATTTCTCCCGCAGCGTCGCGCGCAACGACCTGGGGCGGCTGCAGATCGGCGACATGTCCATGGCCCGCGGGGGTCCCTTCCAGTATGGCCACCGCAGCCACCAGACAGGTCTGGATATCGATATCTGGTACTCCCAGGACTCGCGGGCCGCCAAGCGCCCGCTGACCGCCTGGGAGCGGGATAACATTTCCGCCATCCCGCTCGCCGATGAGCGCGACCACCGCCTAATAGAGAAAAACTGGGATGAGAGGGTCCCGCAGATACTGCGCCTGGCCTCGGAGGATGAGCGGGTGGAGCGCATCTTCGTGCACCCGACCATCAAGCGTAAACTGTGCAGTATCGCGGGCAGCGACAACGAGTGGCTGCGCAAGGTGCGCCCCTGGTGGGGACACAACTATCATTTCCATGTGCGCCTCGCCTGCCCGGACGGCGAAAAATACTGCAAGCCCCAGCAGCCGGTGCGCAACGATCCCTGCGGTAAGGACCTGGACTGGTGGTTCAGCGAAGAATTCTACGCAATGCTGAGCGGGACCGCGCCCCAGCCGGAGAAGCCCAAGCCGAAGCCGATGCCGCAGCAGTGCGAACAGGTTTTAGACGCGCCCTGAGCGCGGCCGATAAAGGAATAACAGCATGATCAATACCCTGCTCATCTGCGGCGGCGGCGGCAGCGAACACGAGGTCTCACTGCGCACCGCAGATTTTATCGAGCGTCAGTTAGGACACCTGGACGATATTGCGCTGCTGCGCGTCGAAATGGACGGCAACGGCCGCCTGACCGACCGGCAGGGCCGGGTGCACCAGTTGACCCAGGACCGCGCGCTGCGCGATGAAAGCGGCGAGACCTGGGATGTTCACTATGTGATTCCGTCCATCCACGGCTATCCGGGAGAAACCGGCGACCTGCAATCCGAACTGGAAATATTCGGTATCCCCTATTACGGCTGTGGTCCCGAGGCCAGCAAGATCTGCTTCAACAAGATCACCACCAAACTGTGGCTCAGCGCACTGGGGATCGACAACACGCCCTACCAGTTCCTGTGCAGCAGCGACGCGGAGGAGATCGGCAAGGCCAGCATGGCGCTGCAGGAGTGGGGTCAGGTGTTCGTGAAAGCCTCCAACCAGGGATCTTCGGTGGGCTGCTACAAGGTCGGTTCGGCCGCGGAACTGGAGACCGCGCTGGAGGAGGCCTTCGCGCTATCGCCCTACGTACTGGTGGAAAAGTGCCTGAAAGTGCGGGAGCTGGAAGTGGCCACCTACACCTACGAGGGCGAGCTGGTCATTACGCCGCCGGGCGAGGTGTGCGCGCCGGCGGACACCTTCTACAGCTACGAGGAAAAATACGCAGAAGGCAGTCGCGCCGTCACCCATGTGGAGGCCAAGGGGCTCAGCGAAGCCCAGCTGGGCTGGATCCAGGAGGCCTCGCGGCGCGCCTTTATCGGCCTGCAGCTGAAGGACCTATCGCGTATCGACTTCTTCCTGACCGATGACGGCGAAATCTACCTCAATGAAGTCAATACCTTTCCCGGCATGACCCCCATCTCGATGTTCCCCAAGATGATGGCCAACGCCGGCCACGACTTCTCGCGCTACTTGGCCAGCCTGATTCGAGCGGCAGTGCAATAGCCGCTCTGAAAATTGCCCGCTGCGGCAATACTTTGAACCGGGATCCACTTCTGATTATCAAGGTCGCCCTCCGTTGTCGCTGAACTGTTTAGTGGCCAGTGACTAGAGCCACGCACCACTAACCACTGACTGCCAACCAGCCCTCCTGCCTGCGGCGGGAGAACTGGCCGCGCAGAAATTCCATCTGATCGCCGCGGATCCGCTCGTTGTTGATCAGCGCCAGGTATTCCGCCGCGTTGGGGCAGAACGGCAGCGCCAGCAGTTCCATTTCGATATCTTCCAGCAGCCGGTTGCCTTTGTGCTGGTTACAGCGGCGGCAGGCGGTCACCACGTTTTCCCAGGCGTCCATCCCACCCTTGGAGACCGGGTGTACGTGGTCGCGGGTCAGGTCCGCCGTGCGGAATTCATTGCCGCAGTACATGCAGGTGTGGGCATCGCGGAAGAAGAGTGCGCGGTTGGTCAGTGGCGGTCGCCGGCGCGGGCGCGCCATGCGCTCGCCGCCGCAGGCGATGATCGCAGCCAGATCCAGGCAGGAGCGCTCCCCGAAGCGGTTGATCCCTCCATGCACCCGCTGCACTACCCCGCCCAGCGACCAGGTGACCAGTTCGCGCACATACAGGCAGGCCGCCTCCTGCCAGTTCAGCCATTCGAGCGGCTGCCCGGCCAGATTCAGTCGCAGAATTCTCGCTTGCATCGCCGTCCCTCCCTGCAGTTCAAAGGATCACAGTCAATTCGATCAGTGGAATGTGAGCCGGAGCAATTCATGAAGCGTCGGTTGCGCATCCCGCCAGTTTCGGCTGGCCCGCGAAGGGCAAGGCCGGGATGCGCCGCACAAAAAAGCCCCGCCGGTTTCCCGGCAGGGCTTTTGCAAGAATTCAGAGGTGAGAAGGGGATCGCCCGCCAGCAGAATGGAGGCTGTAGGAAAGCGGACACTGCTAGCACTGGATTACTGAATGCATCACCCTCCGCCGGCCGTCCGTATTATTGGCCGAACTACAATGATTAAAGCGCACAATTGTTTCAATTTCCAGACAGTGCGGGGGGTTCAGGATTAATTTTGGAGAGGAAGACGGGGTCGGGCTGGGTGACGGCGCGGCGGCAGCCGCTTTCGCAAACCCCCAATAAAACACCGCCCGGGCAATCCGGCCCGGGCGGTGCGTCTCACAGGATGGTGCCCATGTCCCTAGGGCGAGCGGCGCAGTCCCTTTTTTCCCTTGCCGCTGAAGTCAGTCCCTTAGTGCGTCCTTGCAATTTCATTATGGACATCAGGGGAAAAAATAGTAGAGGCAATTGGCTGATTTTCTTGTGCGAGATATCTCACAAGGAGGTGAAATATCCCACGCGCGGATGGCGGCGAAGACGGGTGGCGCCCGCTTATGGTAAAACTGGCGCCGCAAAAACAAGAAGCCGTCACTATAGCCATATTCGTTACGAGATCAATCACTGTCGTGAAAAGCCTGTTGAAATATACGCTAATTTTTTTTCTTGCCCTCGGTCTTGTCCTCTCGATGCTAATTATTTTCGCGCCCGGCGTCAGCGTGCCATGGAGACAACTGACCGGCGGCGCGGACACCGACGTGGAAACCGTCGACCGACAGCTACACACCGCAGATGGCTACCGGATCGACCTCTTCGCCGATGACGTGCCGAATGCCCGCTGGTTGGCGGTCACCCGCCGTGGCGACGTGATTGCCTCACAGCCCAAGCGCGGCCAGGTAACCCTGCTGCAGGCAGACAGTAACCGCGACGGCCGCGCCGATGGCCAGCGTGTGTTGATCGACGGACTGCGCCGCCCCCACGGCCTTTTCCTGCACGACAACTGGCTGTATATCGCCGAGAGTGACGGCGTGGGGCGCGTTCCTTTCGATCACTCTGACGGACGCCTGGCCGGCAGCTACCAGAGAATTCTCGAGGGCCTCGGCGACGAGGGCAATCACTGGACCAAGACCATCGCCATGGGCCCGGACGGCTGGGTGTACCTGAGCAGCGGTTCCACCTGCAACGTGTGCGAGGAGGAAGACCCGCGGCGCGCCGCCATCATGCGCTTCAGGCCCGATGGCAGCAGTCTGGAAATTTACGCCACCGGCCTGCGCAACAGTGTCGGCTTCGACTGGTCCCCCAAGAATGGCAGTCTCTACGCTACGGACAACGGCCGCGACTGGCTCGGTGACGATTTCCCCCCCTGCGAACTGAATCTGGTGGAAAAGAATGCCTTCTACGGCTGGCCCTATGCCAACGGCAACCGCGTACCGGACCCGCATTTCACCCCAGAAGAGAGCGGCGCGAATGCCAGCGCCGAGATAGCGCAGAAGATCGCCGCATCGCGGCCGCCGGTACACGATTTCCCCGCGCACAATGCGCCGCTGGGTATCACCTTCCTGCGCAGCCCGGCGCAGCCGGCGGGCTATCGCGACGCCGCCCTGGTGGCGCTGCACGGCTCCTGGAACCGCAGCGTCAAGGACGGCTACAAGGTCGTCTCGCTGCACTGGGATGAACGGGGCTACATCCACCAACGGGACTTTCTGTGGGGATTCCTCAGCGACGACAAATCGGAAGTCCACGGCAGACCGGTCGCCATTGCCGAAGACGCCAGTGGCAACATCTACATTTCTGACGACTATGCCGGCGCCGTCTACCGGGTGAGTGCCGGCGTGGCGCGCTCGGCGGGCGCCGCCGCGGAGGGAAAGCCGCGCATGCAGGCGCCCAACAAGCCGCTGGTCATCGATTCCGGGGCCGCGCTGCGCGGCGAGGAACTCTACCGGCGGCACAATTGCACCCAGTGTCACGCCGCCCAGGTGCCGCTGCGAAGCCTGGCGAAGAAGTATAACCTGCAGACGCTGGCGAACTACTTCGACACGCCCACGCCGCCGATGCCCAACTACGGATTCAGCGGCACCCAGAAACGCGCCCTGGCCCACTACCTGATGTCACTCGAGGTGGAGAGCAACAGCTCCAAACATTGATTTGCAGCCCTGGCACCCGTGCACCAATTGACCCTTCAGGCGCCAGCGGCTAAGGTTCCCCGGCAAGTTAACGAGGCGATGCAATGGCGGCAAAAAAGAAATCGGCGACCTTTGAAGAGGCGCTCGAAGAGCTGGAACAGCTGGTCGAACGGCTGGAGGCGGGCGACCTGCCATTGGAAGAAGCCCTGGCAGACTTCGAGCGCGGTGTGAAACTCACGCGCGAGTGCCAGCAGAAGCTCGCCAGTGCCGAGCAGAAGGTCAAGGTGCTGATGGAGGAGAGCGGCAGCATCCGCGAACTGCCCTTCGATGCCCATGAAGACAATCCCGCGAACATTGGCGGGGAAGAAGCCTGAGTGACCAGGCCGGAGCCCATGTCCGCGCAGCTGCAGACCTTCCTGCAGCAGGCCGCCGCCCGCGTGGAAGCAGAGATCGAGCGCGCGCTCGAACCATCCACCGCCGGTGCCGAGAAGCTGTTTGCGGCGATGCGCTACGCTGCGCTGGGGCCGGGCAAACGGCTGCGCCCGGGCCTGGTCTACGCCTGCGCGCAGACGCTGCGCGGCGCTGACTTCGTGCCCGCGCGCTGCGACGCGGCCGCCGCCGCGCTGGAATGTATCCACGCCTACTCGCTGGTCCACGACGACCTGCCGGCCATGGACGACGACGACCTGCGCCGCGGCCGCCCCACCTGCCATATCGAATTCAACGAGGCCTGCGCCATTCTCGCCGGCGACGCGCTGCAGACCCAGGCCTTCGAACTGCTGCTGGCGAGCGATGCCGCCCCCGCACTGAAACTGCGCCTGCTCGAGGAACTGGCCGCGGCCGCAGGCAGCCGCGGTATGGTCGCCGGCCAGGCCATCGACCTGGATTCGGTCGACAAAGCCCTGAGCCTGCCCCAACTGGAAACCATGCACCGCCTCAAGACCGGTGCCCTTATCCGCGCCAGTGCCCGTATGGGCGCCCTGCTGGGCGGCGCAGACGAGGCTGAGCTGGCCGCTGTAAGCCGTTACGCCGAGGCCATCGGCCTCGCCTTCCAGGTGCAGGACGATATCCTCGACGTCACCGCCGACACCGCCACCCTCGGCAAGACCCAGGGCGCCGACGCCGCGCGCAACAAGCCGACCTATGTCTCGCTGCTGGGCCTCGAGGGTGCCAGGGACAAACTGCAGGGCCTGCACCGCCAGGCACTGGAGTCCCTGGCGCAACTGGACCGCGACACCAGCCTGCTGGGCCAGCTCGCGGACTACATAGTTCAACGCAGTCACTGATCGCCGGGAGCGCCGAGCCCCGGCTCGGCATCGGGCCGCGGGTCCGCCCTCTTCCGCAAGCGGCAGATGAGCGCTACCCGCCCGGTCCCCGGCGCAAGCTGCGCCGCCCCGGTCCCGACCGCGGGATGCAATATCGCCGTCACAGGCATACAATCCCCCTCTCCTACACATCAGTTGCAATTGATACGTTTGATGTTCGACGAAATTCCCCGCACAAGGCCGCAGACGCCACTGCTCGACACGATCGACGAGCCCGCGCAACTGCGCGCCCTCGACGAGCGCCAGCTGCCGGAACTGGCCAGTCAGCTGCGCGAATACCTGCTGTACTGCGTCGGCCAGACCGGCGGCCACTTCGGCGCCGGCCTGGGCGTAGTAGAGCTGACCATCGCCCTGCATTACATCTACAACACGCCGGAGGACCGGCTGGTTTGGGATGTGGGCCACCAGACCTACCCGCACAAGATTCTCACCGGACGCCGGGAGCAGATGCTCACCATGCGCCAGCAGGGCGGCCTGTCCGGCTTCCCCAAGCGCAGCGAGAGCCCCTACGACACCTTCGGCGTCGGCCATTCCAGCACCTCCATCAGTGCCGCCCTGGGCATGGCGCTGGGCTCGCCGGACGAGCGCAAGGTGGTGGCGGTCATCGGCGACGGCGCCATGACGGCGGGCATGGCCTTCGAGGCCCTGAACCACGCCGCGCACACCGGCAGGGACATGCTGGTGGTACTGAACGACAACCGCATGTCAATCTCAAAGAACGTGGGTGGCCTGGCCACCTACTTCGCCAAGATCCTCGCCAGCAAGACCTACCTGACCATGCGCGAGGGCAGCCGCCGGATACTGTCGGCCATTCCCAAGGCCTGGCAGCTGGCGCGACGCACCGAAGAGCACGTCAAGGGCATGATCACCCCCGGCACCCTGTTCGAGGAGCTGGGCTTCAACTACGTGGGCCCGCTGGACGGCCACAACATGCACGACCTGGTGCACACACTGCGCAACCTGCGCACCCAGCGCGGGCCGCAGCTGCTGCATATCGTCACCACCAAGGGCAAGGGCTTCGGCCCCGCCGAGGAAGACCCGGTCGGCTACCACGCACTCAACAAGCTGGAGCCGGAGCCCAAGGTTCAGGTTGCAGTGCCCGGGGAGAAGAAAAAGAGCGGACCCAAGTACCAGGACATCTTCGGCCGCTGGCTCTGCGATATGGCCGAGCGCGACGAGCGCCTGATCGGCATTACCCCGGCCATGTGCGAGGGCTCCGGAATGGTGGAGTTCGCCGAGCGCTTCCCGGAGCGCTTCCACGACGTGGCCATCGCCGAACAGCACGCGGTGACTGTCGCGGCCGGCCTGGCCTGCGAGGGCGCCAAACCCGTTGTCGCCATCTACTCGACCTTTCTGCAGCGCGGCTATGACCAGCTGGTACACGATGTCGCCATCCAGGATCTGGACGTCACCTTCGCGATCGACCGCGCCGGTCTTGTCGGCGAGGACGGCCCTACCCACGCCGGCAGTTTCGACCTGACCTATATGCGCTGCCTGCCGAATATGGCTATCGCTGCGCCCAGCGACGAGAACGAGTGTCGCCAGCTGCTCTACACCGCCTATCAGCACCCGGGCCCCGCCGCGGTGCGCTACCCGCGCGGCACAGGCCTGGGCGTGGAGATTCGCGAGGAGATGACCGCACTGCCGCTCGGCGAGGGCCGGCTGCTGCGCGAGGGCAGCCGGGTCGCCATACTGAACTTCGGTACCCTGTTGGCACCGGCGTTGGCCGCCGCAGAGAGGCTCGGCGCGACTGTCGCCGACATGCGCTGGGTGAAACCGCTGGACGAGAAGCTGATCGACGAGCTGGCCGCGGACCACCAGCTGCTGGTCACCATCGAGGAGAATACCGTGGCCGGCGGCGCCGGCAGCGCGGTCATGGAATACCTGAACAGCAGCGGCACCCTGGTTCCGCTGCTACAGCTGGGCCTGCCGGACAAGATTATCGAACACGGCAAACACAAGGATCTGCTCGCCGCCATAGGCCTCGATGCCGGCGGTATCGAGGAACAGATCCGCCGCCGCCTGCAGCTGCTGAACGGCAAGGGCTTTGAAGAGAAAGCGGCCGCCATCTAGTTGAAGTAACGGGGCCCAAGTTGGGCCCTTTTTTTGTATTTATTTTTGCATTCGAATGCGGGGGGACCATGTCCTTATTCAGAAAAAATCCTGTTGCGGCGCTGGGCCTTACCGCCGCCATCGGCCTGGCCGCCGCCAGCGCGTCCGCGATGGAAGAGAAGGCCTTTGATAAGGCCTTCGACGCCCTGCCCAAAAAAGACGCGAGCCAGCAGCTGAAGGCATTGCAGGACCTGCGCTACCGCTGGACCATGGAGAGCTTCCCGGGCTGGGCCACTTACCAGGGCTACCCCGGGGTCAATGGCCGCTGGACCGACGCCTCGAAAGACGGCATCCAGCGCCGCCGGGAACAGACGCGTCGCATGCTCGCCGCCAGCCGCCATATCCGCGAGAGCGAGCTGCCGGAGGCGCAGCAACTGGACTATCAGCTGCTGTACCAGGACCTGCTTTCCGAAGTGAAGGGCTTCCAGTTCCCGGACCACCTGCTGCCGGTCAGCCATATGGACGGCATCCAGCGCAACGTGCCGGGCGTGCTGAACAGCATGCCCAGGCGCACAGTCGCCGATTACGAGACTATCGTGGCCCGACTGGAAAAGCTGCCCGCGCTGGTTGCCCAGACCCAGGCGCTGATGCGCGAGGGGCTGGAGAAGAAGATCACCCCACCGCAGATCACCCTGCGCGACCTGCCGGAACAGATCCGCGCACTGGTCCCCGCGGATCCGAAACAGAGCCCGCTGCTGAAAGCCTTTGCCGAAATGCCCAACGGCGTTCCCGCCGCCCAACAGCGCCGCCTGCAGAGCCGAGTCTACGCGCTGTATCACAAGGAACTGGTGCCGGCCTGGCAGGGCATGGCGGAGTTTGTCGAGCGCGAATATATCCCCGCTGCCAAGGTGGACACCGCCTTCACCAGCATGCCCGACGGCCTGCGCTGGTACGCCCACAAGGTGCGCGATAACACCACCACCACACTGAGCCCGGAAGAAATTCACCGCATCGGTCTGGCCGAGGTGCGGCGCATCCGCGGCGAAATGGACCAGATCATCCAGAAGACCGGTTTCCAGGGCGACTTCAAGGCGTTCACCGAATTCCTGCGCACCGATCCGCAGTTCTACTACACCGACAAGGAAGAACTGATGAGCGGTTACCGGGATATCGCCAAGCGCATCGACGGCGAGCTGCCGGCCCTGTTCGGCACGCTGCCGCGCCTGCCCTACGGCGTGAAGCCCATCCCCAGCTATACGGAGAAATCCCAGACCACGGCCTATTACCAGCCGGGCTCCAGTGAAGCGGGCCGCGCCGGTGTCTTCTTCGCCAACACCTACAACCTGCCGAGCCGCCCGAAGTGGGAGATGGAGGCGTTGACCGTCCACGAGGCCATGCCCGGACACCACCTGCAGATAGCGCTGGCGCAGGAGCAGCAGGACATTCACCCGCTGCGCCGCCTCGGCGGCTACACCGCCTTCGTCGAGGGCTGGGGCCTTTACTCCGAGAGCCTCGGCTACGACCTCGGCCTGTACAAGGATCCCTACAGCGAGTTCGGCGCCCTGACCTACGATATGTGGCGCGCGGTGCGCCTGGTCGTCGATACCGGCATGCACCAGCTGGGCTGGAGCCGCGAGCAGGCAATCGAGTACTTCATGAACAACAGCGCCAAGCCGCTGCACGATGTGACGGTGGAGATCGACCGCTACCTGGTGTGGCCGGGCCAGGCGCTGGCCTACAAGCTGGGGCAGTTGCAGATCAAGAAACTGCGCGCCAAGGCGGAACTGCAGCTTGGCGCCCGCTTCGATATCCGCGCCTTCCACGACGAACTGCTGGGCGCCGGTGCCCTGCCGTTGAATGTCCTGGAAGCGCGTATGAACAGCTGGATCGACGCACGCAGCGGCGGTTCGGCACTGGCCCAACCGAAACCGGTCGCACTCGGCGGGGTTTCCGGGCGGTAAAAGCACAGAGGGGCGAACACAGCGTTCGCCTCCCTTTCTGTTCCTTCAGGCGCCGTCCAGTCTGGCCGGCGCTATTCCGCCAGCAACTGCCCCACCATCCCGCCGAGCTGCATATCGCTCAAGCGCCCGAAATGGGAAAAGCGCAGCAAGCCGTTCTTGTCGATCAGCACCAGTGAGGGGGTGCCCTGCAAGCCGAGCGCCTGCATCGTCACCGGCACCGGACTGTCTTCCGCCCGCTGATCGACGGCGATCGGAAACTCCAGGCGGAACTCCCTGACAAAGACCTGCAACGCCAACAGATTCATCACCGCATGGTGCTCGAACACCGTGTGCAGACCGATGACCTGAAAGGGCTCCCCCGCAAAACACTCCGCCGCCGCAGCGGCCTGCGGGGTGCCCTGCAGTACGCAGCCCGGACACAGCATCTGGAAGGCGTGCAGCAGCACCACCTTGCCGCGCAAGTCGCGCAACGCGAGCGGCCCCGCCGTGTTCAGCCAGCTGGACGCGACGATTTCCGGTGCTTCGGTATAGATCTCGGCCATATCTTGCCTCCACCCCTATTGTAGGAGCGGCGGGGCGGCCATCCGCTCCTACAAGGGGAAGGCCGGATCAGTCGCCGCGCTGCTTGCGCTCCCGCGCGTGGCTCTGTACCTCGCGGTAGAAGTGCCCCAGGGCCCGGTCGCCGGCGCGCTGTTCCGCCAGCGTGCGACTGTTGCGCTCTATCTCCCGCTCCAGCTTGCGCCAGTTGTGCAGGCGCCTTTCGTCCAGCGCCCCGGAATCGATCGCCGCCTGCACCGCGCAGCCGGGTTCCGAATCGTGGTGGCAGTCGGCGAAGCGGCAGCGGCGCGCAAGAGCCCCGATGTCGTCAAAGGTGGCGGCGAGTCCCTGCTCCGCGTTCGCCAGCCCCAGTTCGCGCATACCCGGGCTGTCCAGCAACAGGCCGCCCGCAGCGAGCGGATAGAGCGCGCGGTGGCGGGTGGTGTGACGCCCCTTGCTGTCGTCCTCGCGAATCGCGGCGGTGGCTGCCAGCTGCTGGCCGGCCAGGCCGTTCAGCAGGGTCGACTTGCCCACGCCGGAAGAGCCCAGCAGCGCAATGGTTTCACCGGGCAGACACCATTGGCGCAGCTGCGCCACGCTGTCCGCGTCCAGGCCGTTGACCAGCGCTACCGGCAGATCGCGGTAACCCTGCATGGCCCCGGTATAGGCCGCGGTATCGGCACACAGATCGGCCTTGGTCAGCACCAGATAGGGCCGGGAACCTGCTTCGCGCACCAGCGCCAGGTAGCGTTCGATACGCGACAGGTTGAAGTCATCATTGCAGGAGGACACGATCAGCACGCTGTCGACATTGGCGGCGATCAGCTGCAGCTGTCTGGCGCCGGGGGCCATGCGCTGGAACAGACTGCTGCGCTCCAGGCGACGCACAAACTTGCCACTTTCGCGCTCCAGCAGCAGCCAGTCGCCCACCGTGGGGCGCTGTTCGATATCCTCGGCAAGCAGTACCGGTGTAACGGGCAGCGGCTGTTCGCCGCGCTCGCCGGCGACCTGCAGCTGACTGCGGTGCACGGCCATTACCCGCACCACTTCGCATTCGCCCAGCTCGGCGAGTGAGAGCTGCTGTTGAAAGAATGGCTTCCAGCCGAGGCGCTGCAGCGATGACAACTGGCGCTCGCCAGCCGACTGCACGGCGGAGCCACCGCGCCCGATTCTCGGGCGGCGGGAAATCAGTGATTTACTCAAGGTTAAAATCCTCAGGGCGCACATTGCGCATTACAACCGCGGCAAGGCGGTCAACGAGGCTTCCGGTTTGGGGAAACCCGACGGTTAGGATGGTCGCCGGGCTGGGACAGCTTAGAGCTGAGAGGCCCGGCGAAGGATGGATACAATCATCTGGAGTCCTCCGCTGGTGAATATTTAGGCGCGAATCTAGCAGCGCGGCCGGCAGTGTGCAAGCGCCATTTCTCCCGTCGAGCAGATCGGCAGTCAGGAGAAACGGCGCAGGATGTGTCGTCGCCGGCACCAGCCGCACACAAAAAGAAAAGCCGGCTTAGAGCCGGCCTTCATAACCCGATTGCAGCGAGTGCATCACCTTTCTCGACCCGCGACAACCAGATTGTTGGAGTATAGACACAACTTTTAGTTCCGCTGCATTCTTTACTCGAGGATAAGAATGCCCCCGCCAGATTGCCGCTCCGTGACGCCTTTATAAAAATTTTGTGACAGAGCGCATGCTTGTTAGCCGACCACCCGCACATGGCGACTCCGCCTCCCGGGGGTGGGATGCCCACGAAAAACCACTGCGCTTCAATGAGCGCGCGGGAGATGTATGCCGTACCCCACCAAATAACGACACAACGGGGCACATAAAATGCGATCGATAAAACCCTCTCACCCGCGCGCCTGTCACCTGGACACCTGGGCGCGAATTCTACTCGGCGGCCTCTTCTGTGCCGCGCAACTGCCGGCGCTGGCCGCCGACACACCGGCACCTTCGGCGGTCAATATTCCCGGCACTATACAGAGTCAGCTCGGCTGTCCCGGAGACTGGCAGCCTGAATGCGCCGCCACCATGCTCGGCTACGACAGCAGCGACGACAAGTGGCAGGGCAGCTTTTTTATTCCCGCCGGCAGCTGGGAGTACAAGGCGGCGCTGAACGCCAGCTGGGATGAGAACTACGGTCTCGGCGGCTGGCGTAACGGCGCCAATATTCCCCTCAATCTATCCGCCGGGCGCGAAGTAAAATTTATTTACGACCACGAATCCCACTGGATCGCCGACAACCTCAACGCCACCATCGCCACCGTGGCGGGCAACTTTCAGTACCAGCTGGGCTGTCCCGGCGACTGGCAGCCGGACTGCCTGCAGAGCTGGATGCAGGACGCCGACGGTGACGGTATCTATACGTTTGTCACCGACAGGATCGCCGCCGGCAATTACGAGTTCAAGGTGGCACTGAACGAAAGCTGGAGCGAGAGTTACGGCAGCTATGGCAACAATGTGTCTTTCACCGTGGCCGCGGATCACGACGAAATCTATTTCGCCTTCGACAGCGCCAGCAAACAGGTCGTCGTCAGCAGCGACGGGATTCCCCGCGGTGACCTGGGCCTGGACAGGGCGCACTGGGTCGACGGCGATACATTTGCCTGGAACATCTCCCCGAGCGAAGGCGATACCGTCAAACTGCACTACAGCGCGGATGCCAGCCTGAAACTGGAGACCGGCGGCGTCAGCGGCGGCGATGCCATTGCGCTGCAGACCGATGCGGAACTCGCCGATACGGTGCAGCAGAAATTCCCGCACCTGGCCTCTTTCTCCGCCTTCAAGCTGCCCGCGGGCAGCCCCGCTATCGGCGATCTGGTGACGCAGCAACTGGCACTGGTGCTCTATGACAGTGACGGCAAAGTGCGCGACGCGACCGGTGTGCAACTGGCCGGTGCCCTCGACGACCGCTTCTACTACGGCGGCGCGCTGGGCGCGCGGGTCGGAGACTCCGCCATTCGCTTCGACCTGTGGGCGCCGACCGCGCGCTCGGTGAAGCTGCACCTGTTCGGTGACGCCGCGCAGAGCGCCGCGGATATGGTGGTGCCGATGACGCGCGACGCCGACAGCGGTGTCTGGTCCGCAGTCACAGACAAGCAGTGGGAGCGAAAATTCTACCTCTACGAAGTCGAGGTCTATTCCTACTTCACGCGCCGGATGGAAACCAATCTGGTCACCGACCCCTACTCCCTGAGCCTGTCGGTCAACAGCGGCAAGAGCCAGATCGTCAACCTCGACGACGCCGACCTGAAACCGCGCGGCTGGGACCGGCTGCGCAAGCCGGCGCTGGAGAATCCGGAAGACATCAGCCTGTACGAACTGCACGTGCGCGACTTCAGCATCGAGGACGACAGCGTCCGTGAAGACGCGCGCGGCACCTTCGCCGCCTTTGCCGAACGCGGCAGCCGCGGCATGCGCCACCTGGCTGGCCTGGCCCGCGCCGGCCTGACGCATGTGCATCTGCTGCCGGCCTTCGACTTCGCCACCGTCAACGAGAAACGGACCGAGCAGGTACAGACACCGGACCTGTCCCTATTCGCACCGGACAGCAGTGAGCAGCAGGCCGCAGTCAACGCCGTGCGCGACAGCGACGGCTTCAACTGGGGCTACGACCCGCTGCACTTTACCGTGCCGGAAGGCAGCTTCAGTACCGACCCGGACGGCACCGCGCGCATCCGCGAATTCCGCGAGATGGTGCAGGGTTTGTCCCATGCCGGCCTGCGGGTGGTGATGGACGTGGTCTACAACCACACCAGCTCCTACGGCCAGTACGACAAATCCGTGCTCGACAAGATCGTGCCCGGCTACTACCACCGCCGCAATCTCGACGGCGACGTGGAGATGAGCAGCTGCTGTGCCAACACCGCCAGTGAGCACGCGATGATGGAAAAGCTGATGCTGGATTCCATGCTCACCTGGGCCAGGGCCTACAAGGTGGACGGTTTCCGCTTCGACCTGATGGGACACCACAGCCGCGACAATATCCTCAACACCAGGGCGGCCCTGCAGGCGCTGACGCCGGAGCGGGACGGTGTCGACGGCGGCGGTATCTATCTCTACGGCGAGGGCTGGAATTTCGGCGAGGTGGCCGACGACGCCCGCTTCGTACAGGCGCGCCAGTCCAGAATGGCCGGCACCGGTGTGGGCACCTTCAACGATCGCCTGCGCGACTCGGTGCGCGGCGGCAATCCGTTTGGCGGCTACGAGGAACAGGGCTTCGGCACGGGGCTGTTTACCGATTCCAATGGCAAGTTCGAGGGCAGGGACGAGCGCGCGACCCTGCTGACGCTGGCGGACAAGGTGCGCATCTCGCTGGCCGGCAACCTGGCCGACTTCCCGCTGACCAACGCCTACGGCAACGCGATTACCGGCAGCCAGCTGATCTACAACGGCCAGCCCACCGGCTACACCGCCGACCCGCAGGAGTCGATCAACTATATCGCCGCCCACGACAACGAGACCCTGTTCGACGGTATCCAGATCAAGGCCAACAGCACTGCCTCGCTGGAGGAGCGGGTGCGCATGCAGGCCTTCGGCAACTCGCTGGTACTGTTCGCCCAGGGGATTCCGTTTATCCACGCGGGGCAGGAATTCCTGCGTTCCAAGTCGATGGACCGCGACAGCTACAACTCCGGTGACTGGTTCAACGCGCTGGACTTCAGCTTCGCCACCGGCAACTGGGGTGCGGGCCTGCCGATCGCCGACAAGAACGAGGACAAGTGGCCGCTGATGCAGCCGCTGCTGGCCGATCCGGCGCTCGCGCCGCAGCAGTGGCACCGGCTGTGGAGCATCGATCTGTTCCGCGAGCAGCTGGCGATCCGCAACAGCTCGCCGCTGTTCCGTCTGACCAGCGCCGCGGCGGTGGAGAAGCACCTGAGCTTCCTCAACACCGGCCCGGAGCAGGTTCCCGGATTGATCGCGATGCAGCTGCACGATCCGCAGGGTGAGATCGACCGCCGCTACGAGCGCGTACTGGTGCTGTTCAACGGCGACGACGAAAGCGTCGAGTTTAGCCACGACAGCCTGCGCGGTATCCGACTGCATCAGCACCCGCGACAGTTGCTCTCCGCCGACGTGCGCCTGCGCGCGGTGAACTTCGACCGCGATAGCGGCACCTTCACCCTACCCGGACGCAGCACCGCAGTGTTTGTGGAGCGGCGTCGCGGCGAGGGGAGATTTTCCTGGCTGTGGGATTAAAGAGGGACTTGCCAATCCGTAGGGGCGAACCTTGTGTTCGCCCTTTTTTGTTCTGCACGCTGTAGTTTCTGTGGTGGCGGCCCTGCTACCGGTGGCCTTATGCGGGACACGCCGTGAACCCATCCCTGGGGGCTTGTCTGCGAGGTCCCTCTCGCAGACAGTCCCGCATAAGGCCCCCGGCATCAGGACCTTCGCATGACGCTTATCGCATGGAGAAAACTGGCCCTTTTAATGTTTGCTTACAACGTCTGGCCATTAAAATTGAAGGCAAAGTGCTGGGTGCGCCATTTCAAAACCGTCGGCGACAGGGATGTCGCCGACGGAGCGTAGGGCCGGCCCCGCGAGCGCAGCGAGTGCTTTGGGTCCAGGGATGTATTTAAGGGGGGCGCCTAGCCCGGTTTTGAAATGGCGCACCCAGTGCTTTGCCGCCACCAAGTGGGAACAAAGCACCACGGAACCCACAACAAAAAAGGGCGAACACAAGGTTCGCCCTACAGAAAAAATTGTGTGGATTACCCCTGCTCTTCGTTGTTCTCGTCGAACAGATGCCCCAATTTGCCCTTCTTGGTGGACAGGTATTCGATGTTGTGGGGGTTGCGCCCGGTCTGGTGTGGCAGCCGCTCGACGACGTTTATGCCCAGCTCCTCCAGCGCCTTTACCTTGCGCGGGTTGTTGGTCATCAGGCGGATCGACTTGATGCCCAGGTGATCCACCATCGCCTTCAGTATCGAGTAGTCGCGCATATCGGCGCCGAAGCCGAGCTGCTCGTTGGCCTCTACCGTATCTGCGCCGCAGTCCTGCAGATGGTAGGCGCGGATCTTGTTCAGCAGGCCAATGCCGCGACCTTCCTGACGCAGGTAAAAAATCACCCCGCGCCCTTCCATGGCGATGCGGTGCATCGCGTGTTGCAACTGGGCGCCGCAGTCACAGCGCAGGGAGAAGAGCGCATCGCCGGTCAGACACTCGGAGTGGATGCGGGCCAGCAGCGGCTCGTCCGTGTCGATATCTCCCATGGTGAGCACCACGTGCTCCTTGCCGGCGTCGGTGTCCTCGAAGCCGTGCATGGCAAACATGCCCCAGGAAGTGGGCAGTTTGGAGGATTCCACATAGCGAATGGTCAACTTAATACCTCTTCATTCAATGCCGCGCGCGCAGTATCAGTACGCCGCCCTGCTGTTCCATATCCACCCGACCGAGGAAGCTGTTACCCAGCAGGGTGATCTGGGGAAAGTCGTCGGCGTGCACCGTGGCATCCACATTGTGCAGTTTGATACCGCCGATGGTGACGCTGTCGAGATTGACTTTGTAGGCCCGCGCAATGCCGTTGGCGGTCGACACCTGGATGGGCTGGGCGCGCTCCAGGTTCAGGCCGAGGCGGCGCGCGGTGGGATAGTTGAAGGCGATGCTGGTCGCGCCGGTATCCACCATCATCGACACGCTGCGGCCGTTGACCCAGGCGCTGGTGCTGTAGTGGCCGCGGCCGTCCGGGGTCAAACGGACCTCGGCGCGGCTGCTCTGTTCATAGCTGGCCGCCACGGGCGCATCCAGGGTCAGCTTGCGCTCGCGGCCGTCGATCAGCACGCGCGCATAGCCGCTGGTGGCCTCGAGCAGCTGCACGCCTTCCGGAGATTTCTGCCCGGCTTTCAGCAACCGCTGGCGACCGTCGACTTCGAGCATGGCGCTGCTGCCAAACAGCGCTTTCAGCTGCACCTGCTGCGCCGCAGCGCCGACCGACAAGGCGAGGCTCAGTGTGAACAGGAGAAGATTGCGCATCGGCTGTCCCTATCCAATTACCAGCGCGGTCAGTTGTAATACCAGCGCCGCGAATATGCCAGCCAGTATATCGTCCAGCATAATGCCGACACCACCGTGCACCCGGCGGTCGGCCCAGCGGATCGGCTGCGGCTTGGCGATATCGAACAGGCGGAAGAGCAGGAAGCCGTACAGCGCCCAGCCCCAGCCGGCCGGCGCCATAAACATGGTGAGCCAGTAACCCACCATCTCGTCCCAGACAATGCCGCCGTGATCGTGCACGCCGAGCTTCTCCGCCGCCGCGCCGCACAGGTAAAAACCCACCAGCGCCGCCACGATGACGATTGCCAGGTACCAGAGCGGTGGCAACCCCTGCATCAGCCACCAGAAGGGTATCGCGGCGAGCGTGCCGAAGGTGCCCGGCGCCTTGGGCGACAGGCCGGAGCCGAAGCCGAAGGCCAGCAGCAGGGTCGGATCGCGTAACAATTCTGAAAAGGCTGGCTGTTTCATTTTGGGTATCTAACAGTATCCCTGTAGGAGCGGCGGGGCGGCCCTCCGCCGTTGGCCGCGATCGGTAGTGGTTTATTTCACAGACCTATCGCGGCCATGGGCCGCTCCTACGACGAAATAAAATCAAAAATGCTGGTAGCCGGCGGACTCGGACAGCCAGCGCTCGCCGTCCAGCCAGCAGCGCACCTCACGCGGCCCCTCTATAACGGTGCCTATGCGCACCGCATCCAGACCGAGCTTTTCCAGCGCCGCCATGCGCGCCTGCGGCACGGTGAAACACAGCTGGTAATCGTCGCCGCCACAGGCGGCCAGCTGCAGCGCCCGCTCGCCGGCAAGCCGCCGCGCCAGCGGCGCGACCGGCAGCGCGTGCAAATCGATATCCGCACTGACGCCGCTCGCCTCGCAGATATGGCCGAGATCCGCCAGCAGGCCGTCGGAGATATCCAGCGCGCTGCTGGCGAGCGGGCCTATGGCAGCGGCAGTCGCGAGCTGCGGCTCGGGATAATAGAAAGCCCGCTCCGCGTCACTTCTGTCGCGCTCGCCGACCATCTTCTGCCCCAGCACCACCGGCAGGGCCGCTGCGGCCGCACCGAGCGGACCACTGACATAGATCGCATCGCCGACACCGGCGCCATCGCGCCGCAGTGGCGCATTGCTGCTGCCGATCACCTGAATGGTGATCGACAGCGGGCCGCCTGTCGTATCGCCGCCGATCAGGGACACGCCGTAGGTCCTGGCGGTCTCAAGAAGGCCGTCGGCGAACTGCCGCAGCCAGTCGGCGTCGCTGTGCGGCAGCGTCAGCGCCAGGGTGAACCACAGCGGTCGCGCATTCATCGCCGCCAGATCGCTGAGGTTGACCCGCAGCGCGCGCGCGGCGATGGCCGCGGGGTGCGCATCGGCCGGAAAATGCCGGTCGGCGACCAGGGTGTCCACCGACGTGGCGAGCAGCCCCTGTGCCGGTGGCTGGAGCAGCGCGCAGTCGTCACCGATACCGAGCACTACACCCTCGCCGGTCGGCGCACCGGCGAAGTAATCGCGGATAATCTCAAACTCGCCCGGAGCGGTGCGCATCTCGGCCGTACTTTTCCGCCGCTACTGCTGCTTATCCGCGGCGACTTCGGTCGCGCGCAGGTCCGCCGCGGTCTTGTCCAGTATGCCGTTGATAAATTTATAGGCGTCGGTGGGGCCGAATTTTTTCGCCAGCGCAACCGCCTCGTTGATCACCACCTTGTAGGGCACGTCGACGCGGTTTTGCAGTTCGTAGGTGGACATGCGCAGCAGCGCGCGCGAGACCGGGTCCAGGTCGTCGAGCTTGCGGTCCAGGTGCGGGGCAAAGGCACCCTCCACGACGTCGAGATTTTTCGCCACACCGTGGAACAGCTCGCGGAAGTAGGCCACGTCGGTCTTGCTCATGTCATTGTCGGCGTGGAACTCGGCCTCGATAGCATTCAGGCTGGCGCCGGCCATCTGCCATTGATAGAGGGCCTGCATGGCGAAGTGGCGCGCCTTGCGGCGCGCGGATGCGGTTACTGTCATTGTCTAATCCGATGATTGCCCTATAGGAGCGGCCCATGGCCGCGATCCCGGGAGCGCCGAGCCCCAGCTCGGCTTGCGGGCCACAGGGCCGCCCCAAAGTAAAAATGCTTAAACCACGGTGCGGGCTATGCCCGCATTGCCGAGCTGGGGCTCGGCGCTCCCAGCGTTAAATCTTGCCCAGCAGCGAAACCATCTCCAGCGCGGTTTCCGCCGCTTCGCAACCCTTGTTGCCGGCCTTGGTGCCAGCGCGCTCGATGGCCTGTTCGATGGAGTCCACGGTCAGTACGCCGAAGGTCACCGGAATGCCGCTGTTCAGCGACACCTGGGCCAGGCCCTTGGTGCACTCGCCGGCCACATACTCGAAGTGCGGCGTGCCGCCGCGGATCACCGCACCCAGGGCGATGATCGCATCGAATTTTTTCGTCTCGGCCAGCTTCTGTGCGGCCAGCGGAAACTCGAACGCACCCGGTGCATAGTAGATGGTGATGTCCTCGTCCTTGATGCCCTTGCGGCGCAGCGTGTCCAGCGCGCCGTCTTTCAGGCTCTCGACCACGAAACTGTTCCAGCGGCTGACCAGCAGTGCGTACTTGCCCTTGCTGTTGACGAAATCGCCTTCGATTACATTGATTTTGCTCATGATGTTTCCTTCACTTAGTCCTGGTCAGCATTCAGGTACTCTTCCACTTCCAGATCGAAACCGGAGATGGCGCTGAATTTGAACGGCGCGCTCATCAGGCGCATCTTGCGCACCTTCAGGTCGCGCAGTATCTGCGAGCCGGTGCCCACCTGCTTGTAGACGAGATCCTGGCTGGGGCGCTGCTGCTTGCCGCTGATCAGCCAGTCGATACCCTCCTCGATTTCCTCGGTGGTCTCGTTGTGACAGATAACAACCACCACGCCCTTGCCCTCTTCGGCGACTTTCTTCATCGCCCGGTGCAGCGTCCAGGGCGCAAATTTCTCGTCGCCGCGGCGCAGGGTGAAGAGGTCGCGCGTCGTGCTGGCCACATGCACGCGCACCAGGGTCGGTTCCTCCGGCGTCGGCTGGCCCTTGATAAAGGCGAAATGGCGTTCGCGGCGGGCCTTGTCCAGGTAGGTGCGCAGTTTGAACTCGCCGTACTGGGTGTGCACCTTGCGTTCGTTGGTGCACTCGACGGTTTTCTCGTTCAGGGCGCGGTAGTTGATCAGGTCGGCGATGGTGCCGATCTTCAGGTTGTGCTTTTTGGCAAAGGTTTCGAGATCCGGGCGGCGCGCCATGGTGCCGTCTTCGTTCATGATCTCGACGATCACCGCCGCCGGCTCGAAGCCCGCCAGGCGCGCCAGGTCACAGCCCGCTTCGGTGTGGCCGGCGCGGCTCAGTACGCCACCCGGTTGCGCCATGATCGGGAAGATATGACCGGGCTGGACGATATCGCTGGGCTTGGCATTTCTGGCCACGGCGGCGCGGATCGTGCGCGCGCGATCGGCGGCGGAGATACCGGTGGTGACACCCTCGGCCGCCTCGATGGAGACGGTGAAGTTGGTGCTGAACTGGGCACCGTTGTCGCGCGACATCAGCGGCAGGTCCAGCTGCTCGCAGCGCTCTTTCGACATGGGCATGCAGATCAGGCCGCGGGCGTGGGTGGCCATGAAGTTGATGTCCTCGGCGCGCACCTGCTCCGCCGCCATCACCAGGTCGCCCTCGTTCTCGCGGTCCTCGTCATCCATCAGGATCACCATCTTGCCCTGGCGGATATCGTCGATCAGTTCTTCAACCGTATTGAGTTCCATAAATCTCTCTTGTTGGTCGCCGGTAAGCGGCCCCACAACGTGATGCGAAGGCCCTGATACCGGGTGGCCCCTTGCGGGACTGTCGGCCGGAGGGACCCGGCCGACAAGCCTACAGGGATGTATTCACGGCGTGTCCCGCAAGGGGCCACCCGGTAGCAGGGCCGCCCCGAAGCCGGATCACGCCTTGTAGAAACCGTGCTGGGCCAGGAATTCCACCGTCAGACCACCGCTTTGCGGCTCCGCGGCTTTGTCGCCGAGCAGCAGCCGCTCCAGATAGCGCGCGATCAGGTCCACTTCCAGATTGACGCGCGTACCGGCGCGATAGCTGTCCATCACCGTTTCCTGCAGCGTGTGCGGCACTATGGTCAGTTCGAACTCGGCGCCGTCGATGGCATTGACCGTGAGGCTGGTGCCGTCGACGGTAATCGAGCCCTTGTGGGCGATATATTTCGCCAGGTTGTCCGGCGCGCGCAGGCGAAAGCGCTCGGCGCGCGCCTCGGACTTGCGCCACACCACTTCGCCGATGCCATCCACATGGCCGCTGACAATGTGGCCACCGAGGCGGGTCTGTGGGGTCAATGCTTTTTCCAGGTTCACCTTGTCGCCGAGCTTCCAGCCGCCGACGGTGGTCACCGCCAGTGTCTCGGAAGATACGTCGGCCCAGTAACCGTCGCCGGGCAGATCCACCACCGTCAGGCAGACACCGTTGGTGGCGATGCTGTCGCCCAGCTGCACATCGGCCAGATCCAGCTTGCCGGTTTTCACCCGCACACGCAGATCACCGCCCTTGGGCTGCAGTTCGGCGATGGTGCCGATGGCTTCAATGATTCCAGTAAACACTTACAACCCCCGGCACTATCTCTCGATATCCGTCGTGGCGGTAATGCGCCAGTCGTGGCCGACGGCGCGCATATCGGTAATGGTAATCGGCAGTACCGAGCCCATACGCTCGATTGGCAGCTCAAACAGCGGCCTCGCGGTGCTGCCGAGCAGTTTCGGCGCCATATAGACGATCAGCTCATCCACGTGGCCGCGGTATAGGAACTCGCCGGACAGGGTGGCGCCGCTCTCCACCAGTACCTCGTTGCACTGGCGCCGCGCCAGCTCTTCGAGAAGCGCCAGCAGGTCCACGCGGCCGTCTTTATCCGCCGGCAGCACCAGCACTTCGGCACCGGCCTTTTCCAGGCGCTCGCGGCGGGACATGTCCGCCCGCTCGGTGGTGACCACCAATGTGGGGGCGTCACCCTGCAAAATAAAGGCCTTCGCCGGCGTGCGCAGCCGGCTGTCGACGATCACTCTAAGAGGCTGCACCTCTTGTATCACTGCCGCCAGATCCGCCTGCTCGCCAGCCAGCAGCTCCAGCGCCATTTCGTCGGCGCGCACGTTCAGATTGGGGTTGTCGAAGCGCACCGTCTCCACGCCGGTGACAACCGCGCAGCTGCGCGCGCGCAAACGCTGCACGTCGGCGCGCGCCGCGGGGCCGGTGACCCATTTGGACTCGCCGCTGGCCATGGCGGTGCGGCCGTCCAGGCTCATCGCCGATTTGCAGCGCACCAGCGGCAAGCCGAGGGTCATGCGCTTGATATAACCGGGGTTGAGCGCGCGGCACGGCTCCTCCAGCAGCGGGCCCTCGACCTCGATACCGGCATCCTTGAGTTTCTGCAGCCCCTCGCCGCTCACTGCGGGATTGGGATCCTGCATGCCGTAGACCACCTTTGCCACCCCGGCCTCGATCAGCGCATCGGCGCAGGGGCCGGTGCGGCCGGTGTGGCTGCAGGGTTCCAGGGTCACATAGACGGTGGCGCCGCGGGCCCCCTGCCCACCATTGAGCGCGCCGGCAGCGTTCAGCGCTTCGATCTCCGCGTGGGGCAGACCGGCGCGTCTGTGCCAGCCCTCACCGACGATCTCGCCACTGCTGTCGACAATCACACAGCCGACACGGGGGTTGGGCATGGTGGTATAGAGGCCGCGCTCCGCCAGCTGGATGGCCCGCGCCATCATCGCCTGGGCACTGCTCATCGCGGGGCAGCCCCCTTGCTGGTCAGGCGCTCGATCTCCTCACTGAATTCACTGACATCCTCGAAGCGCCGGTACACGGACGCAAAGCGCACATAGGCCACCTGGTCCAGCTCGCGCAGCTGCTCCATCACCAGCTCACCGATGGCGCGGGCCGGCAGTTCGCGCTCGCCGGTCGCCTGCAGGGCGTGCTTGATGTGGGACACCGCCGACTCCACCCGCTCGGTGCTGACCGGGCGCTTCTCGACTGCGCGCTGAATACCCGCGCGCAGTTTTTCCTCGTTGAAGGGTTCACGCTGGCCGTTCTGTTTGATCACCCGCGGCAACAGCAGCTCGGCGGTTTCGAAGGTGGTGAAGCGCTCGTGGCACTCAAGACACTCGCGCCGGCGGCGCACCTGGTCGCCTTCGGCCACCAGGCGGGAATCGACCACTTTGGTTTCTTCTGCGCTGCAGAAAGGACAGTGCATGGGGGATAGGCCCTGAGGGTATGAAAATGGGCCGCAGTTTACCACAGCCGCACCGGGTACGGGCGCGGCCCGGGTCGAGAAGCGCGGAGACGCTTACAGCGCTTCGCGCTCGATAATGCGGTTCCAGAGTTTGTGGCGCAGGGCCAGTACATGGCTCTTGGTCGGCTTGGCGAGCCAGGTGTTGCCCAGCTCGGCGGGATCCGGGTACACGATGGGGTTGGCCAGCAGCTTTTCGTCGACCAGCCCGCGCGCCTCGAGATTGGCATTGGCGAACTGCGTTTCATTGGAGACCTGCGCGATCACCTCGGGGCGCATCAGATAGTCCATGAATTTGTAGGCCGCGTCCCTGTTCGGCGCATTCGCCGGCATGGACACCACATCGATCCACAGCGGGAAGCCCTCACCGGGCATGATGTAGCGTATATCAAACGGCTTGCCGGCTTCGCGCGCCATCTGCTGGGCCTGCAGGATATCGCCATTCCAGCCGTGCACCATACAGTGCTTACCGTCGGCCAGGTTTTCCACATAGTCGCCGGAATCGAAGTCCGTCACGTGCAGACGCACTCTGGCGAGCAGGTTGGCCACCATATACTGGTGCGCAACGCTCATGCTGTTGGGCTCTTTGCCGAGATACTTGAGGCCCACGTCGAAAATCTCTTCCGGCGAGCGCATCAGCGTGACGCCGCAATGGGCCAGTTTGCCGAGATTTTCCGGATCGAACAGCAGATCCCAGCTGTCTTCCGGCAGCCGGCCGCCGTACGCCTCGCGCACCGCCTCCACGTTGTAGCCGATACCGACCGTGCCCCACAGGTACGGAAAGGCGTACTGGTTCTGCGGATCCGAGCCCTGCAACCGCTCCATAAACTGGGGGTCATTGGCGGACCAGCGCGGCAGGCGGCCTCTCTCCAGCGGGCTCAGCAAGCCGGCTTCGATATAGCCGGCCAGATTGTCAGAACCCGGCACTATCAGGTCGAAGCGGCGCCCCTCATTGATCCACACCTGCTCCAATTCTTCGATATCGTCGAATTCGAAATAGTGGACCTTGATGCCGGTTTCCGCCTCGAAATCGGCGATGGTGTTTTCGCCGATGTAATGGGACCAGTTGGCAAAATGCAGCTCTTGGGCCACTACCAACTGCGCGGTGAAAACCAACATCAGGGGGCAAAGCAGCCGTTTGAATGCTCGCATGATGTTCTCGCTTCCAAGTCATGCCGCGGGCGCCCGCGATCGGGCGCCCGCACAGTGATCAGGCCTGGTGGATCTCCTGCGCCGCGCGCTCACCAGTGCTGATGGCGCCATCGATATAGCCAAACGTTTCCAGCTCGGTGTGCTCGCCACAGAAAAACACATTGCCTTCCCGCAACCCCTGAGCCCCCCACCACTCGGTGTAGTCACCGAACGTCTGGGTTGAGTAGGAGCCCTTGGACCAGGGGTTGGCGGCCCACTTGGACAGCATGGATTTGCCGCTAAAGGCGGCACTGGTGCCCGGAAACACCTGGTCCACTATGCCGAAGAAGTGGCTGAGATCCTGGCCACTCGGCGCCGCAAAAGGCTTGTTGCCGCCGATCTGTTTGCCGTAGTCGCCGCCGAAGAAGTCCACCAGGATGCCGTCGACAGTGCCGCTGACAGAGGTCGAGTCCCAGGTATCAAACAGCTCCGGGCGCCCCACGTAGGTGACACCGTTCGGGGTGAACTGCTGGCCGTTCACGACCTGCGGCTGCGCCCAGGGACGGGTGGCGCAGTGGACGGCCATCTTGCCGTTGCTGCCAAACGCCATTCGCTCTATCGCCATGCGCTTTTGAGGCCGGAAGGCGTTGTAGAGGCGCGGCTCGATATCCACGTCGCGCAGCATGGAGAATGGCAGCGCCAGCACCAGCCGATCGCAGACGTATTCGTAGCCGTCGTCGAAGGTCAAGGTATAGGGCCCCAGGATGTCCCCCTTGATGGCCACCAGCTTGCGGCCGGTCTCCACCGTGCCTTCCGGCAATTCTTCCACCATGCGGGCGGCGAGCTGATCGTTGCCGCCGACGATGCGGAAGCGCTCATCGGTACCCGCCAGCGGCAGGGCAGTATTGACGGGGTTCCAGGCCAGCAGGTAGATCAGGTTCAGCGCCGTCGTATCCTCCGGCTGCACGCCGTACTCCGCAACCACATCCGCCTGAAACACCTGGCCCATATTGGAATTTGCGCCGATGCCGACGACATCCAGCCAGCTATTCACGTCGATATAATCCAGATCCCTGTGCATGGCGTTGTGGCTGTCGAAGGTCGGCACCCAGGGCGCGTCCTGCTGCGTCTTCTTGAAGATTTTGTAGACCTGGCGCCACTCCTCATTGAGCTGGTGCTCAGTGTATTGCTGGCCATTCACGTAATAGAGCTCACTGCCGCCAGGCACCGCGTTGCCGTTGACGTCCTCTATGTCCAGGCCCAGCTGGCTGGCGAGATTGCGGGCATAGGTGTGCTCGGTGGAGATCAACTCTCCACCCCGCTCGACCGGGCGGCCGAAAATCGTGCGATTGGTGTTCACACGGCCGCCGAGCCGGGTGTTGCCCTCGAACACTTTACAGCGGGTGCCGTTGTACTGGTAAAGGCGGTGGGCACAACGCAGTCCGGCGATACCGCCGCCAACGACAGCCACACGGCCGGGATCGGTTGCACCTCCGGCCGCGGCCTGTACCGGGCGGGATACGGTGCTGGCGGCGCCGGCCGCTCCCAGCGCGGCGGCGCCAAAGCCCAGCTGCTTCAGGAACCGGCGGCGCCCGTCGATGGCGTCACCGCCGCCGCGATGCTTGGCGCCTTCGTTGATGATATCGAGACTCTCATCGGCGGAAATGCCGGTCCTCTCGGACAATTCCTGCGCTGCGCGGAGGCGGCGCATAAGACCAGCGATGGGCGAGAGAGATTTACGGCTTCTCATTGTTATTTTTCCTACAGTCTTTGAGTTTTGGACCCAAAAACCGCAGGGCCGCTGTCTAGAACAGCAAGATGCGCGCCACGACACGCATCCCGGCACTTGCCGGCGCTTGTCGCCGACAATATTTCGCAATAAAGATCTAATTATTTATTAGAATTTGAAATATTAACTGCGCCATTTTACACATACGGTACCAAAAAACGAATTTATGTTCGGATTTCAGTGACAACAGGGGCTTTGGACCTATCCGGAACCTGGCCTGACGGTTGGAGCGGGTGAAGGGCAACTCAGCTCGCCGGTGCAGAGCAGGGATATAAAAAAGGCGGCTCGATTGAGCCGCCTGTTTCGCGCAGTCAGTGATCCGCCCTTGTAGACCGGACTATCCCTTGTATACGGGGTACTGGGCACAGATATCCAGCACCTTCTGCTTCACCTCATTGATGGTCGCCTCGGCGTCGCCCTTCTCCAGCGCGTCCAGTACGTCGCAGATCCAGTGGGTCAGCTGCTGGGTCTCCTTGACGCCGAAACCGCGGGTGGTGATCGCCGGGGTGCCGACGCGCAGACCACTGGTGATGAACGGCGAGCGCGGGTCGTTGGGCACCGCATTCTTGTTCACGGTGATGTTGGCGCGGCCCAGGGCCTCGTCTGCATCCTTACCCGTGTACTCCTTGCCGATCAGGTCCACCAGCATCAGGTGGTCGTCGGTACCGCCGGAGACGATGTTGATACCGCGGTCGAGGAAAGTCTCGGCCATGGCGCGGGCGTTTTCCACCACTTTCTTCTGGTAAGCCTTGTACTCCGGGCTCATGGCCTCCTTGAAGGACACGGCCTTGGCCGCGATCACGTGCATCAGCGGGCCGCCCTGGCCGCCCGGGAACACGGCGCTGTTCAGCTTTTTCTCGATCTCTTCGTTAGCCTTGGCCAGGATGATGCCGCCGCGCGGACCGCGCAGGGTCTTGTGGGTGGTGGAGGTCACCACGTCCGCGTGGGGAATCGGCGACGGGTATTCACCGGCGGCCACCAGGCCGGCCACATGGGCCATGTCCACGAACAGGTAGGCGCCGACCTTGTCGGCGATCTCGCGGAAGCGCGCCCAGTCCATCACGCGGCTGTAGGCGGAGAAGCCGGCCACGATCATCTTCGGCTTGTGCTCCAGCGCCAGGCGCTCGACTTCCTCGTAATCCACCTCGCCGGTCTCCGGGTTCAGGCCGTACTGCACCGCGTTGTAGATCTTGCCGGAGAAGTTCACCCGCGCGCCGTGGGTCAGGTGGCCGCCGTGGGCCAGGCTCATGCCCAGTACGGTATCGCCCGGGGCGCACAGCGCCATGTAGACCGCAGAGTTGGCCTGGGAGCCGGAGTGCGGCTGCACATTGGCGTAGTCGGCGCCGAACAGCTGCTTGGCCCGCTCGATGGCCAGGGTCTCGACCTTGTCCACATACTCGCAGCCGCCGTAGTAGCGCTTGCCCGGGTAGCCCTCAGCGTACTTGTTGGTCAGGCTGCTGCCCTGGGCCGCCATCACCAGCGGGCTGGTGTAGTTCTCGGAGGCGATCAGCTCGATGTGCTCTTCCTGGCGGCGATCCTCCTCCTGGATGGCTTCCCAGATATCCGGGTCGTAGGAGGCAAGTGTGACTGATGAATCAAACATGGTGTTCCCTCGGTAATGCGGGCTGAGTACAGACTGGGTGAAACTATAGAAAGGCGCGCATTGTACACCAAGGAAATTCGGCCTGCGCAGATATGACGACGCGGTCACAAGCCCGCGTAGGATATCCGGACTGGACCGCGTCGCAGAGAGGGGAGATTTAGAAGTTCAGGGTCACGGTGCCGGACCAGAAACCGATATCTTCCTCAATCATGGTGTATTCCAGCTCGACATTGGTGTTCGGGCTGTAGTTGAAGCCCACACCGGCGCCGAGGGAGATGCCGGTATCGTCCTCGCTGAAACGACCGACGGAAACGTCTTCGTACAGCAGGCCAAGGCGGCCCTTGAAGTAAAGGTCGCCGTAGGAGCGGTAGGTGCCGTAGCCCGCCAGGGTCTGCACGTCCACATCCACATCGCCGTCGAATACATCGGCATCACCGCTGATCAGCGAGTTGGTATATTCGGCCTCGAAGCCCCAACCGGACGGCAGGCTATAGCCGCCGCGCAGGCCCACGTTGAACGGGCTGTCGACGTTGCCCTGATCGATATCCATCAGGCCGACGGTCGCGCCCCAATAGGCACCTTCGGCTGAGGCAGCAGAAGAACAAACCAGCGCCAGTGCAGCTACACCTTTTGCAATCTTACGCATAGGAAATCCCCAATATTGTTGTTCCGAGAAAATGGTTGCGCGGATTCTAACCGCCTTGATACCCGCCGACCAGTTACCGAGTCACAGAGGTGGGCGGTATCCGTCGAAAGGCATCCTGTGACAACCGTCGCTAAACATTTGTTCCAAATGCCTGCCCGATACCCGGCCAGGATGCTGCAGCCCCCCGGAGTTGGGCCCGGCCACCAGACTGATAGTGTCCACATGGTCACGACAGTGATGCCGCCCTGGCCAACCACAAATAGCCCGGCCGCCAGCCCAATCCCCACCCGGCTTGATCCAGGTCAAGCCACCCTCCCCCGGTACGACAACAATGTTCACATGGGACATTCGATGGAGGTTTGCGATGGATAGGATCTACCGGCAGCTCTGCCGCGATCACAAACACATGCAGCAGCTGCTCGACATCTTTGAGCGGTTGCTGCAGCAGCTCGGCAGGCGCGATCGCGACCCGGCCACGCTGCCCCAGATGCTCGACGCCCTGGATTATTTTTCGATCTACCCCGACAAGTGGCATCACCCCGTCGAGGACCTGGTGTTCGCCCGCCTGCTGACCAAGCCCATCCACGACCGCGATGCCGTTTACCGGGCGCAAATGCAGCACGAGCGGATCGCCGCCGCCACCAGGAATATGGGCACGCTCTTTTACGCGGTCGCCAACGATGCCGCCGTGGAGCGACGCATTTTGGTAGACGCCGCCGATCACTATCTGCGCCTGCAGCGCGACCATATGGCGCTCGAAAACCGGGCCATATTTCCGCAGCTGGAACAGTATCTGGACGCCGGGGACTGGAACACAATCCGCGCACAAATTGCCGAGCTGCGGGACCCGGTGTTCGACGACGGCACCAGGAAGATTTACGAATCCGTGCACGAGTACCTGACGGAAGCACCGATCCCGGCGACGGCATTCGCGTAACCGGGCAAGTCCTGACATCACAACCCCAATTCCCAAGGAGGGACCATGAAAATCAAGCGCCACGGCATCTCAATCGGTATCGAGCGCACCGGCTCCGACTACTTTCTCTATCTGAAGGCCATCGGCCGCCTCACGCACGAGGATTACGAACGGCTGACCCCGCTGCTGGAGTCGGCCCTGGAGGGCGTCCGGGAGCCGCGCATAAAGGCGTTGATCGATGCGCGCGACTTCGAGGGCTGGGAACTGCGCGCGGCCTGGGACGACTTCAAGCTGGGCCTGAAACACGGCAGTGAATTCGCCCGGGTTGCGGTACTCGGCGACGAGAAATGGCAGGAAATTGCCACGCACATCGCCGCCTGGTTCGTCAGCGGCGAGGTGCGGTATTTCGAGGAGTCCGATGAGGCGCTGGAGTGGCTGGCACAGCCGCTAGCGAAACAGCCCGCGAAATCCGCTGACGCCGACCGCGGAGACCGGCCGACATTCCCGGCGCATACTTGAAAGCTAGTTGGCTCGCCTAAGCCGAGGGGCAGCCGAGGGGCAGCGACAGCGGCAAGGCCGCTGCCCCGCGCCAGATCAGTTGTCGCCGTCGTAACTGCAGTGGGTGCCGGCCAGTTCACTGAGACTGACCAGGTCGAGGATTTCCACCTCGCGCCCGCTGGCACGAACCAGCTTTTCCTTCTGGAAACGGGTAAACAGCCGGCTGACCGTCTCCGCGGTGAGCCCCAGGTAGTTGGCGATATCCGTGCGCGGCATGGAGAGCACGAAGCGGCTGGCGGAATAGCCGCGGCGCGCGTAGCGGCTGGAAATATTGATCAGCAGCGCCGCCAGGCGGGTGTCGGCGGAGCGCTTGCCGAGCAGCATCAGGATATTGTTCTCCTGTTTCAGCTCCTCGGAGAAGATGCTGTAGATCTGCGCCTGCAGCGCCGGTACCTGTTGCGCCAGTCCCTCCAACTGGGAAAAGGGCAATACGCAGACACTGCTGTCTTCCAGCGCCTCGGCGTAACTGGGGTGGCAGCGACCGCTGTAGGCATCCAGCCCCAGCAGTTCCCCGGGCAGGGCGAAATGGGTCACCTGGGTGTCGCCGTCGGCGGCGATCACGGCCGACTTGAAGCTGCCGGAGCGGATCGCGTAGAGGTTCGAGAAGGCGTCGCCGGCGCGGTACAGGGGCTCGCCGGCCTTGACAATCTTTTTCTTGCGCGTGATCTGCTCGAGTTTGTCGATATCGCCCTGGCAGAGGCCGGCGGGCAGGCACAGACGCCTGACCGAACAGTTGCCGCAACTTACCGCTGTCTGAGTATCAGTCATGGAAATACCGGGCCGGTCGTCGCACATCAGTTGTTTCTCGGGTTAACGCGGATATTACATGTTTACAGCACGCGGGAGTAGCGCGCCTCAGTCGCGCCGCCATTCAGGTAGCGATCGAAGGCGGCGGCCGCATTGCGCACAAACCAGCGGCCGCGCTCGGTGATGTGCAGATAGCGGGCATCCTGCCGCAGCAGGCCGTCGTCGAACATCGGCTGCAGCCGCGCCAGCTCATCGCCGAAATACTCTTCGAAGGGCACGCCTGCGCGCCGTGTCACTTCGTCCTTGTCCAGCCGCAGGCGGCACATCAGCTCCCCGATCACCCACTGGCGCAGGCGGTCGTCGCCATCGAGCAGCCAGCCGCGGCTGGTAGCCATACCCCGCTCGCTGACAGCCTGGGCGTACTCCTTGAGCCGGTGCAGGTTCTGCCAGTAGCCGTCGCGGCTGTAACTGATCGCGGAGGCCCCCAGCCCCACCAGCGCATCCGCCGGCATCAGCGTATAGCCCTGGAAGTTGCGCGCGAGCCTGCCCGCGCGCGAGGCCCCGGCCAGTTCGTCGCCGGGCAGCGCGAAGTGGTCCATACCCAGGAACTCGTAACCGGCCTGTGTGAGCCGCGCCACCGCCGCCAGCTGCATGGCGATTTTCTGTGCCGGTCCGGGGATCAGGTCCGAGTCGATCAGCCGCTGGGCCTTGAAGCGGTGCGGCAGGTGGGCATAGTGGTAGAGCGCGATGCGCTCCGGCGCCAGTTCGAGCGCTCTATCCAGGGTGCGCTGCAGACTGGCCACGCTCTGCCCGGGCAGGCCGTAGATCAGGTCGTAGGAAATGGATTTGAATCCGCGCGCGCGCGCCGCACTGGTCAGTTGCGCCACCTGTTCGTAGCTGCAGATGCGGTTGATCGCGCGCTGGACGTCGGGATTGAAATCCTGGATACCGAGACTCAGGCGATTGAAACCCAGCGCGCGCAGTGTATCCAAGGTGTCAATTTCCAGGGTGCGCGGATCCGCCTCGATACTGTACTCGACGCCGTCGCCCGCACGCAGATCGAAAACCTCCCCGAGTCCGTCAAGCAGCCGGCGCAGATCACCGTCGCTGAGGTAGGTGGGCGTGCCGCCGCCCAGGTGCAGCTGGGTTACCGGCACCCCGGCCACTTTGCTGCGATACCACTGCGCCTCCTGTAATAGCTGGTCGAGGTAGCTGGACGCCAGCCCGTACTGCTGGGTGATGACCTTGTTGCAGGCACAGAAATAGCAGAGTGAATGGCAGAAGGGGATATGCACGTACAGCGACAGGCTGTCGATGTCCCGCAGCGCACGCCAGGGCTCGGCGTCGCCCAGTGGTGCGAAGCGGTCTGCCGTGGGATAGGACGTATAGCGCGGACAGGGACCGCTATAGCGCGACAGTAATTCCGCCGAAAGGCCTGCGGTCTCCGGATCTTGTGCCATGCTTGCTAACCTCTTGCAGTTTGTCGGCAGAGGTTAGCTGCCGCCAGATCGCCGCCCCTTGATCCAAATCAATCTTCCCCGGCGCTGGCTGCGTATGGTGCAAATAAAATTGGAGGCGCAAGGTGAGCGAATCAGTCGAACTCACACAGCCGCGGTTTGAAGCCAGCATTTACTTCGACGACAAACTGCTGGAGCAACGCTGCGGTGACGATCCGCAGGCCCTGGAGATCTGGATGCACGCGCTGGCCGGCGAAGGCGGTAACTACAACGGCAAGATCATTGACCACCACGCCGGCGGCGTACAGGTGAAGGCATTCCGCTACTCGGCGCCGGATTCCTGAGCCGGCGCCGAGCCTGGAAATCAGTTGCCGGCCGGGCGCCGGAACAGGTTCTGGATGCTGGAGAAATCCAGCGCGCGGCTTTCTTCGCTGCTGCCGTGCAACTGGTACAAGTTCTTCGCCAGCGCCCCCAGCGGGGTCGATGAAGCGCTGCCGGCGGCGGTGTCCATCGCCAGACCCAGGTCTTTCAGCATCAGCGCCACGGCAAAGCCGCCAGCATAGCCATTGGATGCGGGCACACTTTCCATCACGCCGGGATAGGGATTGTATTTCTCCAGCGACCAGTTGCCGCCGGAGCTGGCTTTCATGATTTCCGACAGCACTGCCGGATCCAGGCCGTTGTCCACCCCCAGCTGCAGCGCCTCCGCGGTGCCGATCATGTGGATCGCGAGCAGCATATTGTTGCAGATCTTCGCCACCTGGCCGGAGCCGGCCGGGCCCGCGTGAAAGATATTGGCCCCCATCGCCTGCAGGAATGGCCGCGCCGCATCCACCGCGCCTTCGTCGCCACCGCACATAAAGGACAGGGTGCCGGCCGCGGCGGCGGCGGTACCACCGGAGACGGGGGCGTCGACCGCGCGCAGTTCGCGCTCATTCGCGGCGGCAATCAGCTGGCGCGCATCGTTGGCGGAAATCGTCGAGCAGTCGATGATCAAGGTGTTTTCTGCCAGCGCCTGCAGCAATCCACGCGCGCCCAGGTAGAGCCCCTTGACCGCGTCGCCGCTCGGCAGCATCGAGATCACCACCTCGGCGCCCGCGGCCGCCTGATGCGCACTCTCGCCACGCGTGCAGCCGTGGCTGACCGCCTGTTCCAGCGCCGCCGCGGACAGGTCGAAGGCGGTGACCGTGTAGCCCGCCTTGACCAGGTTGGCAGCCATAGGGCCGCCCATATTACCGAGGCCGATAAAAGCTATTTTCTCCATTGTGCTCATTCCTTGTTGTTTATCGTTTATTTCCCTGTAGGGCCGAAGGCGCCGTGAATGCCTGGAGCGGCCGTTGGCCGCGATCGATCTTTGGGATTACCCGATAGCCCGATCGCGGCCACCGGCGGATGGCCGCCCCGCCGCTCCTACCTCAGATCTGCCAGCGGATTATCACCGCTCCAGGGCGCCTCGAAACAGCGCTCGACCTGCTCCCCGGAAATCTCCTCCAACGTCGCCGGCTGCCACTGCGGCTGCCGGTCCTTGTCGATCAGCAGCGCGCGCACGCCCTCCCTGAAGTGACCGCTGGCACAGAGGTTGACCGCCAGCACCAGCTCCATGCGGAACACCTCAGCCAGCGAGCTGTGGCGGCCGCGCTTGAGCTGTTCCCATACGATCCACGGCGTCAGCGGCGAGCCGCCTGCCAGGGTGGCGGCGGCCTTCTGCAACCATTTGTCCTCGCCGTCGTAGGCGGTAATCGCGCGGCAGACTGCCGGCAGGGTCGCGTGGTCAGTCAGCTGCTGGATCTGGTCGTAGTGCGCGCGCAGATTCGACTGCGGCTGTTCCGCCGGCGGCCGTTGCAGGCGTTTCAGGCAGTCGCTGACCTGGCGATGGTTGCGCTCGCAGTCGGCAAAAAACTCCAGCCCGGCCAGTTCCAGCAATACCGTTTCGCGGCGATCGTCGGGCAGCATGCGGTCCGCCATGCCGGCAAAGAGCGCATCGCTGCCGTTGAACTGGGCACCGGTAAGCCCCAGGAACAGCCCGGTGCGGCCGGGCATGCGGTTCAGGAACCAGCTGCCGCCGACATCCGGGAACAGGCCGATGGTGATCTCCGGCATCGCCATGCGCGTGGTCTCGGTGACAATGCGGTGGCTGGCGCCGGCCATGATGCCGATGCCACCACCCATCACGATACCGCCACCCCAGACCACGATCGGCTTTTTATAGGTATGGATCTTGTAGTCGAGGCGGTATTCGCGCGAGAAGAAGTCGGTCGTAAAGGTGTAGTCCGGCGTTTCGCCCCGGCGCAGTTCTTCATAGCCAGTGGACCCGCGGTACAGGGCCACCACGTCGCCGCCGGCACAGAACGCCTTGTCGCCGCTGCCATCGATCCAGACGGCGGCCACGCTGTCATCGTCGGCCCACTGATCCAACTGTGCGGACAGCGACTCGATCATGTCCAGGTTCAGCGCGTTCAGCGCCTTGGGCAGATTGAGAGTGGCGGTCGCCAGGGCACCGCGGCGGGAGAACAAAATCGGGCCGTCACCCATTTTCAGCTGGTCCATCGCGCTTCTTGTTTTGCCAAAAGTAGCGCCGCAGTTAAACACAGATTCACTTGTGGGAGCGAGCCCTGCTCGCGCCTGCCGGACACATCCCTGTGCCCGGCCCTTTGGGCAGCTTCGCTGCACCAAATCGCTCCCGGCGATTTGGTCGCCTGCAGGGCAGGCTCCCACAGTCAGGAGTACAGTTGATCGTGTCGCGGTTTTTAGCCCATAGTGCGCGGTTGCACTTTTCCGGCAACCTGATAAGTTGCGCGCAAATTCTGACCGATTCCAACGTCTTTAGCGGAACCCTAAATGGCCGAATACGTATACACCATGAACCGCGTGGGCAAGGTAGTGCCGCCCAAACGCGAAATTCTCAAGGACATCTCCCTGTCCTTCTTCCCTGGCGCCAAAATCGGCGTGCTGGGCCTGAACGGCTCGGGCAAGTCCACCCTGCTGCGCATCATGGCCGGCGTCGACCAGGACTATAACGGCGAGGCCCGCGCCATGCCGGGTATCAAGGTTGGCTATCTGCCGCAGGAGCCGCAGCTGGACCTGTCCAAGAATGTGCGCGGCAACGTCGAGGACGGCATGCGCGAGGCCATCGACGCCCTGCAGGGCCTGGAGCAGGTCTACGCCGATTACGCCGAGCCGGACGCCGACTTTGATGCGCTGGCCAAGAAGCAGCAGAAATTCGAGGACATCATCCAGGCCTGGGACGCGCACAATCTTGAGCACCGCCTCGAGGTAGCCGCCGATGCCCTGCGCCTGCCGCCCTGGGACGCGGACGTAAACCTGCTGTCCGGCGGTGAGAAGCGCCGCGTGGCCCTGTGCCGCCTGCTGCTGTCCCGCCCGGATATGCTGCTGCTGGACGAACCGACCAACCACCTGGATGCGGAATCGGTATTCTGGCTGGAGCGCTTCCTGCACGACTTCGATGGCACCGTGGTGGCCATCACCCACGACCGCTACTTCCTCGACAACGTCGCCGGCTGGATCCTGGAGCTGGACCGCGGCCACGGCATTCCCTGGGAGGGCAACTACACCACCTGGCTGGAGCAGAAAGAGAAGCGCCTGGAGCAGGAGCAGAAGTCCGAGCAGGCGCGCATGAAGTCCATGCAGAAGGAACTGGAGTGGGCGCGCCAGAACCCGAAGGGCCGCCAGTCCAAGAGCAAGGCCCGTCTGGCCCGCCTGGAGGAAATGCAGTCGCAGGAGTTCCAGACCCGCAACGAGACCAACGAGATCTACATCCCGCCGGGCGAGCGCCTGGGCGACAACGTCATCGAGTTCGTTAACGTCAGAAAAGGTTTCGTCGACCGCCTGCTGATCGACAACCTGTCGTTCCGCGTACCCAAGGGCGCGATCGTCGGTATCGTCGGCGGCAACGGCGCCGGCAAGTCCACGCTGTTCCGCATGATCACCGGCACCGAGAAACCGGACGCCGGCGAGATCAAGATCGGCGAGACGGTGAAGATCGCCTACGTCGAACAGGGCCGCGAGAACCTGGACGACAACAAGACCGTCTGGGAGGCCATCTCCGACGGCCACGACATGCTGAAGATCAACAACTACGAAGTGGGCTCGCGCAACTACGTCGGCCGCTTCAACTTCAAGGGCTCAGACCAGCAGAAGCGCGTCGGCGAACTGTCCGGCGGTGAGCGCGGCCGCCTGCACCTGGCGTATACGCTGAAACAGGGCGCCAACGTGCTGCTGCTCGACGAACCGTCCAACGACCTGGATATCGAGACCCTGCGTGCGCTGGAAGAGGCACTGCTGAACTTCCCCGGCTGCGCCCTGGTGATCTCGCACGACCGCTGGTTCCTGGACCGCGTCGCGACCCATATCCTCGCCTACGAGGGCGAGAGCGAGGTGGTCTTCTTCGAGGGCAACTACACCGAGTACCACGAGGACTTCGTCAAGCGCAAAGGTGAGGACGCGGCGCCACATCGCATGCACTACAAGAAGCTCAAGACCTGATACAAAAAAGCCCGCACCGTGCGGGCTTTTTTGTGCCCCCGGGAACGCAGCGCCATTTCGGGGCGCTGAAGGCTCCAACTCCGCAAGCGCGCCCAAGGCGCGCCCCCTGGGAACGCCGAGCCCCAGCTCGGCATACGGGCCGCAGGCCCGCCAGTAAAAGGGACCACAAATTGCCATGCACATCTCCGCCCTCTACCAGTTCCCCATCAAATCCCTGCAGGGCCACCGCTGCGAATCCCTGACGTTGGATCGCTTCGGCGCCGCCGGCGACCGCCGCTGGATGCTGGTGGATGAGAATGACCAGTTCGCGACCCAGCGCAGCCTGCGCGCCATGGCGCGACTGAAGGCCACCAATACGCCGACCGGAGTCCGTATCGAGAACGATGCCGGCGGACGAGTCGAGGTCGAATTCCCGCACGCCGCGGTGCGACGCCAGGTCACCGTCTGGCGCGACACCGTCACCGCCCGCGATGCCGGCGACATTGCCGCGCAATGGCTGAGTGAGCAGTTACAAACTCCGGTGCGCCTGGTCGCCATGGGCGCGGAGTTTCGGCGGCCGCTGCCGGCGCCGCGGCAGGGAATACAGGTCGGCTTCGCCGACGGCGCGCCGCTGCTGCTGATCGGCCAGGCCTCCCTCGACGACCTCAACGGGCGCCTCGCCGAGCCGGTCGCCATGCTGCGTTTCCGCCCCAACCTGGTCATTGCGGGCGCCGCGCCCTTCGCCGAGGACGGCTGGCAGCGGATCCGCATCCACACCGCCGGCGGCCCGCTGGAACTGGAGTGCACCCACCCCTGCGCCCGCTGTGCGATACCGGGGCTGGACCCCTTCACCGGCAAAGCCGGCAAGGAGCCGCTGCGCACCCTGGCCCGGTACCGGCGCGGCGAAGACGGACAGGTCTATTTCGGGGTGAATCTGGCACCCATCATGGCCGACCCGGCGGGAGCAGTCATCAATATCGGGGACAGAGTGGAAGTCGAATAACAGTGATTAGGGTGCGCCGCGCGCACCGCGTAGGAGCTGGTGCGGACTACACCCCTTCCCGGTGCGCACGGCGCACCCTACGAACGCAATTGAGATACCCCCTACCAGTGCGCCTGCAACAGGATATTGCGCGGCGTCAGTTGTCTCTCGCAGAACTCCCCTATCGCCACCTCGGCCCCCTGCTCCGCCAGAAACAGCGCGCGATCCAGCACCAGCCAGATCTCCAGCGGCCGGCGGAACAGATGGGCCACCAGTTCCATACGCCGCACATTGCGCAGACGCTGCAGTCCCCGCGCCAGCCACTGCTCTTCATTCAGTGCAGATGGCAGCTGCAGATGTTTGCGCGCGGCGGCCCAGCGCGCAAAATCGCCGAAACTGCCGGACAGCAGACTCTTCTGCACATTGGGCACCGGCAGGTAGCTGTCCGCCCCGCGCAGCTCGCGCTGCAACTCGTCAAACGCGAGTCGCCAGTGCAGCTCCGTCTGGCTGTGGCGGCGCACACCGGCGCCGGCGGTGACGGTTTCCTGCAGCGGCAGGTTTAGATCCGCTTTCGACAGGAAATTCCGCGCCCGCGCCGCGGCCTCGGACAAGGGGCCATATTCCTCCGCGCGGATAAGGTGATAGCAGCAGGGGGACAGGCTCAGACGGCCGCCGCGATTGCGCACCCAGTGGCGCATCAGCGCCACGTGCAGGTCGCCGCAGGCGTGCAGCGCCACCGCGTGCTCGCCGGACCTGACCCAGGCGCCGGCTTCCGGCGCAAAGGCATCACAGTGAACGAAGTGCATCCCGGCGCCGCAGCGCCGTGCCAGTTCCTCGCCTTCGCGGCACAGGCTCTCCTGCCACTCCAGGCTGGTTACCGGCCGCCGATCGCAGGTCGCCAGCAGTCGCCCCAGGTGGCCCTTGCCCGCACACCACTCCAGCACCGGCTCCGGACCCTGCGGCAAACACCCGGCAAATGCGTTTATCTGCTGCCATTTGCGGCCGGGGATGCCGCAATGCAGATGGGTGTCATACATCAGCTCGCGGGGCGCGAATCGCGGCAGCCTGGCCTGCTCCAGCAGGGCTGCACTCTCGGGAATCCAACGGGACAGCCAAACGGCCGCCGCGGCGGGATCCTGCCCCAGGCGTTCGACCTCGCTGTCCGGCAGCGCAGCGAGGGCCGCACAGAGCTCCGGATGCGTCCGCTGCCAGACCAGCTCGCGGTGGTGAAAGGGCCTGAATTGCCACCAGTGGCGGTGGTCGGCGAGCTGGTTGTCCAGCACCCGAAACCACTGGTGTAACAAACCCGTCTGCACTGCCCCGATCTCCCGCATCATTCGCCAATACCCGCCGGCACTCACGCCTGCTCGCCTGGGGGCGCATTCTATAGTCATACAGGGGAAATTATGAACAGAGTGGCCGCGCGACCGGCGAGGCAGGCCGAGGGCAACATCCATGAGCATCACCCGCTACTGTGCAGAACTGCTCGAGGCGGCCAGTCGCTACCACGTCCGCTATGGCGACCGCCTGGCGAACCATCTACCGATGGTACTGATCGCGCTGGACAAGATGGGCGCCTCTCACGAACAGCTGCAACGCGCCTTCGACAGATCCGTGCCCCACCTGGAGAGACCGCAATTCCTGCCACCGGACCCCAATATTCCCATCGCCAAATGCCGCAACCGCGAGGAGCTCTTCCCCACCGCGCTGCGCTACTACGAGACCCAGGTCAAACAGCACGGCATCGCCGAATGTCTGCGCCGCGAACTGCCGCCGCTGCTGCCGGCCATCGCCACCGCCGCCTTCCACCCGCTGATCCGCACCGCCTACGGCGTAGACGCCCAGCACCAGGAAGAGGTCGCCGCCGGTCTGGCCTACTGGAATCTGGAGTACCACACACTGGCATCCAGCGAAGAGCGCACCAGCGCGCACGCCTCGGAGATACTGCCGCGCCTGGCGGCACGATTCCCGCTGATTTCGCTGGCACCAGGGAATATTGCCGACCATATGCACTCGGTGACACGGCAGCGCGGCTGGCTGGAGACGCCGATTCAGCCGGAGCAGTTGGGACTGGAGGATATTGCGCGCGTGGCCATCGATGCCTATCGCGGCACGCAGGATTTCACAATGCTGCACGGGGTGACCGGCTGCCATGCATTGCGGCTGATATTGCCCTATTGCCCGAATTCAGAAACTGCAATGCGGCACTTCTGGGCTGGGCTTTCCATTGCATACTTAAGCACCGGACCGAAAGACATCAAGCCCACCGACAGCACTAGACAAAGTGTCGCATGGAAAGACATAAACAGAAGTGCCTGCAGAAGTCGCGACGATCACGTCATCAAGCTTGTATATAGCTGCTGGCAGGAGCAAAATCAGTATTTATCCAGTGAATATCGATTCGTTGCTTCAGATACGGTTTCTCGAGGAGAAAACAACCTATACTAAAATCGATGTTTTATACGCGAAAGCAAGACCCAGCCGACCTCATCAAATCGCCTTCCCCAGCTCTCTTTCGAGAGCCTGTCTCAATTGACCTAACTCAACCTCATACTGCTTCCAACATCCCACACTACTCTTATAAATTGGCTGTCGAACCTGGAGAGCACTGAATGTCTGTACGACCTCAGATTTTCGATTGAATTCAAGGTAATCATCCCGCCACTCAAGACCACAGAATTTAAAGAGACGCTGCGCTTCTTTTTTTGTATCCGTTACTAGGCGCTCATAATCTACCGTCAGTAATTGATTTCCAATCAGAGCATCCCATTTCTCCATCTGTCGACGGTAATGGCCATATGTCATTGCTAAAAGATTGATATCGCAAGTGTGGGGCGACTTATCATCAAACGGTTGCTGCAGGATAGAAAAACATGTATCTACAGGATCTCTTCTGACATGAACAACTTTACAGCCAGGGAAAAGCTTCGGCAGAAGGCCCAGAATATGGTAATTACCTGGCGTCTTATCTGTGACAAATTTTTTGTCACGGGCAATTGAAGCAATTCGCGCCGTAAATAAATCAGCCAACTCCGATAATTCTCTCGACGTAAGCTTCTCAAATCCGCCAGGGAACTGATCGCCTGTCTTCTTCTCCATAGCCCTAGCTAGTGGCCCACGCATAAAATCCAACTCGCCTGCAGCGGCCACATCCTGATGAGCGGCGATTATCTGTTCAACCAAAGTAGTACCAGAGCGGGGCATCCCGAGAATAAATATGGGGCTGGGCTCAGCCGGCCTTGCAAACTGTGATTTCACTAACTTATCACTAGATAAGGCAACATCTAGACGCGCAAATGTATTTCTATAGAAACCCTCTGCATCCCAGGAACAGAGCGTTCTCTGCAATACGTTTGCCGCGAACAGATGCTGAATAAAAAGCTTTTTATTTTTGGCTTTCTTGTAGACTAAAGAAAGCGCGTACTGGGCGTCGGATCGTGCTTTAATATCATTCGCCGAATTGGACCCAATCCTTTCGAGACGACTCGTAATGTCTGATGCAGGCACCACCTTTCCCAACACGCACAGTCCGCGCAACGCCGTAAGACATTGCGGGTCAGCGTTTAGCACCTCAGAGAACAAACGAGCGGCCTCCAATTCCTCGCCTAAAGACAGTTTTAAGGAGCCCTTGGCAAGAAGTGCCGAAATGTTGGACGGTTCGATCTGTAGCGCTTGTTCAAGAGAATCTAAAGCTCTCGAAGTGTCTCGAAGCATAGTAAATGCCTGGGCCAAGTCCAGCCATGTTGCTGCGACCTGCTCTGGCTGCTCCAACACACGCAAAAAGTAACCAATGGCACCCTCAGGTTTCTGACTGATTAGTGCCAGCCGACCTAGAAGAGTGAGGGCTGCTCTATCGGTTGGCACCTGCTCAAGAACTCTTCGGGCATTACTGGCAGCAATTTCGTAATCTCCGCGGGCAAGTGCGCTGAAGCCCTGCGCAGTTAGAATGGATATATTCATAGCGACAATTTAGCAAACCGGTATCCGATGGTAACCTTTGAAAGCGCCTGTGTCGCCTTGAACATTTCATAAGTAGATATTCACTCCTGAATAACACACCGGTGACACCCAAATCGCACCTTTCGAGCATAAAAAAAGCGGGCCTTTCGGCCCGCTTTAAACTAAGCAGAACGTACGGATTAGAAATCCATACGCACGCCGACAAATGCACTGCGACCGAAGTCGTTATAAACAGCAGCATTAGTGGCGTGACCAGTAGTATTACCAGGAATACCGCTCAGAATGATCGGCGCTTCCTCGTCCAACAGATTGTTGATACCCAGATTCGCGCTGACATTGTCGGTGAACTGGTAAGAAGCGTAGAGATCATGGGTTACAAACTCACCAACTTCGAAGTTGAACAGCTCACTGCTCAGATCCGGAGCGGCGTCACCAATGTAGCTGGTTTCCCACTGGATCATGAAGCGGTCCAGAGCATAGTTGATGGTCGCAGTCCATTCATTTTCGGAGAAGCCGACTTCACCCACCAGTGGATCTTCCTCACCAAACTTGGTCTGGGTGAAGTCCAGTACATGACCGTAAACCAGCTTCAAGTCCAGCTGCCCCATCGCCAGATCCATTCCCCAGCGAACCTGTACATCAACACCCTCGGTTTCCAGTTTACCTTCATTGATATAACCAGAATTCACTTCGGTAATTTCACCCAGCTGGAAAGCGGGGCCAGTGGCATCACGAACCACGAAATCACAGAAGTTGTTCGGGAAGCTAGCGGAGTTGTAGCAGAAATCAACGGAAGTCTGACGACCCACGGTATCGATCAGATTCTCGATCTCGATGTTGTACCAGTCCACAGACAGACTCATGTTGCCGGCGGCACCAAAGTCCTGATCGAATACCGCGCCGAAGGTGAAGCTATCTGAAGTTTCAGGCTGTAGATTCAGGTTCCCCTTTCCGGTGAAACCACCGGTGCCCTGAATCTCGGTCTGGCTCAGTGCAAAAACGCCCTCCGAAGCAATGCGATCCGCAACGGCCGGTATGGTGCGGCAATTTTCCGCTACGACACCGGGAGTTGTGGCAGTTACATTGTTACACGGGTCGCTTACCGTAGCGAAGTTCTCGCCACCCGGCGCAAACAATTCGCTGATATTCGGCGCGCGTACCGCGCGGGCGTACTGACCACGCACGCGAAGAGCGTCGTTGATACTCCAGGAGACACGACCGGTATAGGCATCAGTATCGCCCACGGTGTCGTAGTCGGAGTAGCGATATGCGGCGCCGACTCTCAACTCCTGAATCAACGGCAGCCCCTGAAGCAGCGGCGCCTCCATTTCTACGTAAAAATCGGTGGCCTCAAAGCCGCCTTCAGTGGGCTCTTCCTTGTTACCGGCATTCTGACCGGAACGGGTCAGAGCATCCGGGAAATCAGCTGCATACTCTTTCCGATATTCCAAGCCGGTTGCGAGGCTCAGCGCGCCAGCCGGCAACTCGACAATATCCCCGCTCAGGTTGATACCGCCAATGGTCTGCTTGGTACGCTGATCACGAATAGAAGGCGCGGTCACGTACTTGGCTGCATCCTCAGAGATTGAGCGGTAGCCAAACAGGTTGATCGGCACACAGCCTTCCGCCTGGGCCGCTGGATCCGCACAGACGATATTACCGTCAGCGTCCACGGTCGCATTCAGCGCATTGCGGAAGTTGGAGATATTCAGCTGGCCGGTACCGCGCTGACTGTCCTGCATTTGACCTTGGCCGAGATAGGCATCCCAGTTCCAGTCATTGTATTCGCCGCGCAGGCCCATCAGCGCACGGAAAGTCTGGCGCTCAGCATAGGAACCGCGCTGTTCCAGCTCGGTAGTACGACGGAAGTATTCAATCTCGTCGTCCCCAGCTGCAGTAATAATGTCGCGCAGATCCTGGGGCACGAAGGGGTTGTCGACCGAAATACCGGTGATGAACAGGTCGCTGTTAGAGTGCGGGTAGGGCTCAATTTCAGTCTGAGTCTCGGTACGCGCAAAAGTAGTCTCAACAAACGCTTCCAGCGAATCGTTAATATCGTAGCTCAGGTTGGTACTGATCAGGAAACGATCGGTCGGAACCGAGTAACGGCGGAAATGCTGGCGGTTGAAGCCATAAGCGTCCCCATCCCAAGGCACCACATCACCATTGGGACCAACGCCATTATCGACCACGTAAGACGCACCGGTAGACGGAACGAAGAAGCGACCGTACTCAGAGAAAGAAGAATAGAAAGGCGCAGTGCTGTCTTGACAGTCCGCGATGTCGCCAGTCAGGCGACAAGTGGCGATATCGTCAACCTCAGTATTTTTGCGATCGCGCGCCAGAACACCCTTCTGCTCGGTGTAGGTCATCGATACAACAGCATTACCCTTGCCGTCGTCGAAGTTACCACCGGCGGTGATATTGAAGCGGTTAGTCTTATCGTCGCCAAACTCCAGGGTCTCACCATGAGAAGAGGTTACGCTTACGCCTTCAAAATCATCTTTAAGAATAACGTTGATTACACCCGCCAGAGCGTCGGAGCCATAGATCGCAGACGCACCACCAGTAATAACCTCGACGTTCTCAATCAGTTCAGTCGGAATGGTGTTCCAGTCGACGGCAGAGCTGCCCGCCAGACCTGAAACATAGCGGCGACCGTTTACCAGCACCAGGGTGCGGTCTTCTCCGAGGTTGCGCAGTTCAACAGTGTTGATACCGCCGCCGGAAGTAAAGAAGTTGGAGTTGGTGGTCGAAAGACCTGAAACACCGGTGGCAGGCAGCGAGCGCAGGATGTCAGCGCTGTTCACCATACCGGAAAACTCAATGCTTTGTGAGTCTACGGTAGTAATCGGAGTGGCACTCTCCAGGTTAGCACGACGGATACGTGAGCCTGTGACTACAACCTCTTCTACTTGATCAGCGGCTTCACTTCCGTTTACTGACTCTTGCGCCAGAGCAGAAGGCCCCAGAATGACAGACAAACCTAACGCTGCTTTGATAGCAGAGGACAGGATGTTCCTTTTCATTGTTTACTCTCTCTTTGTTGTGCGTCGACCCAACTGGATCGTCCTTGAGTTGCTATCGGAAGCGGTCACCCCCATGACCGCTTCCACTCCCAACAAAGGTAGAGACGAATCGAGCGCACCGGGCCACAATCGAGAAATGAGAACCAGATCACATTATCAGAATTTAAGTGATACTCATGCATCTAAATGCGGAACCATCTCGGCAGGATTGACACCTGCTAGATTTTCGCTTCGAGCTACCCTTCATTCCACACTCCCGCCTGGGGTTGCGGCCATACTGAGCCGTTATTCGCTCAACATATGATCCGGAGCCGCTATGACCCTAACGCCCTCCACAATGGCGCCACTCGGCACCCCAATGCCCGGCTTTTCCCTGCGCGATCCGGCCGGCAATCTCCACAACAGCGACGGCTTTCCTGAGCAGCCGATTCTGGTCGCTTTTATCTGCAACCACTGCCCCTACGTAAAACATATCGCCGCGGCAATGTCAGAGTTTGCACGGGAGTACCGCGAGGCGGGGCTGACCGTTGTCGCGATCAACAGTAACGACTACGAAAGCTACCCGGCCGACAGCCCGGAGCGTATGCAGGAAGAAATTGCTGCACGGGGCTATGTGTTCCCCTATCTGGTGGATGAGCAGCAGGAGGTGGCGCGCGCATTTGGCGCCGCCTGCACGCCGGATTTCTTTTTGTTCGACAAGGGGCGCAAGCTGGTTTATCGCGGGCAGTTCGACGACAGCCGGCCGGGCAATAACGAGCCGGTGAACGGGCACGATCTGCGTGCGGCGGTGGATGCGGTGCTGGCGGGAGAAAAACCCTCTGAGGACCAGGTGCCTTCGATGGGGTGCAATATCAAATGGAAGTGAGGGTTTGGCCCTCTCCCCCGGCCCCTCTCCCATAAATGGGAGAGGGAAGTAGCGGAGTTACTTGCGCAGGAACTCCACCATCCACTTGGCGACGGCGCTTTCGTGGATGTCGTTCTGCAGTGATGCGTGGCCCTTTTCCACCAGCGCTTCACCGAAGGCCTCGCGGCGCAGTTCCATCAGGCTCTTGGAGTAGGTTTTGGTGAATTCCGGGTGGGCCTGGAAGGTGAGCATGTGGTCGTCCACCTGCACCATCGCCATCGGGCAGAAGTCGCTGGAGGCCAGCACCCTGGCACCCGGCGGCAGCTCCTCGACCTGATCCTGGTGGCTGACCAGCAGGCTGAAGTTCTGCATCGGCTCGGACATCCACGCCGGGGTTTCCTGCATTTCGTAACTGTGCACGCCGATGCCCCAGCCCTTGTCGGACTTGCGCGTCTTGCCGCCCAGCGCGTGGGCGATCAGCTGGTGGCCGAAGCAGATACCGATAGTGGGCTTCTTCGCATCGTGCAGTTTGCGCACAAATTCCATCAGCGGCGGGATCCACTCTTTCTCGTCATAGACACCGGTCTTGCTGCCGGTGATCAGGTAGGCGTCGACTTCGTCGATGTCCGCCGGGTAGTGGCCGCGCTGGACTTCGTAGGTCGTGAACTCCAGTGACGGGTCCTGGCTGCGCAGCAGCTCGGCAAACATCTCGGGGTACTCGCCGAATTCGCCCACCAGTTCCTTGCGCACGTCGTCGGTTTTCAAAACTCCAATTTTCATTATTTCACCGCTGAATTGACTGCTATCCGTTGTCGGTTGAGAGTGCGGATTATGGCATATTCGCGTGCGCGAGTTCGCCCCGGCGAACATCGTCTAACTGGCGCCTAAATACACCCAATGGCTTCGTCAAACTGTACCCGTGTCTAAACTGACAATTGGAAGTCCCCAAGCAGTTCACGGAGCGACGTTTCATGAAATCCGCCAATCTCCTCGCCGCCGCTCTCGCATTGGCGCTCGGTGCCCCCCAGGCTCTGGCCGATTACGAACAGGGCACCATCATATTGCGCATCGGCGCCGGTTGGGTGGATCCCGATGACGACTCCAACTGGCTGCGACTGGACGGCACGGAACTCCCGGATACGCGCCTCTATGTGGATGACGGTGAAAGCGCCACCATCACCGGCACCTGGCTGTTTGCCGACCACTGGGGGCTGGGATTGTTAGCGGCCTTCCCGTTCGAGCACGACCTGCAAGTATCCGGCTTGCCGAGTGGGGTGAACGGCCAGCGCCTCGGACGCGTCTTCCTGGGTGACACGGAACAACTGCCGCCGACACTTACAGTGCAGTGGTTCCCGGTGTGCGTGGAATCCTGGGTGCAGCCCTACGTCGGCCTGGGCATCAACTACACCACCTTCATGGATGAAAATATCAGCAGCACCGCGAACGACTACTTTATGACGACACTCGGCGCTCAGGCCGGCGCGGATCTGGAACTGGACGATTCCTGGGGGCTGGCCGGCGAACTCGGGGTCGACATCGCGCTCGGCCGCAGCAGCCGGTGGCTGGTCAACGCCGCCGTCTGGTATCTGGACCTGGACAGTGAGGTGAAGATCCGCTTCCCGACCAACTTCGGCACCAGTGTCATCAAGACCGACGTGGACATCGATCCCTGGGTCTACTCCGTCGGTATCGGCTATCGCTTCTGATCCCCGCAGTCCGGTGCCGGGCCGGGTGCATTGACCATCCAGGGATCTGCGCAGATACGCGCTGCGAGTAAAGTAAGCGGCCGCCATTGCAGAATCTCCGGGCATGACCGCTCAGTTCCAAATATTCTGCGTGATTCATCGCAGAAGAAACTCACTTCATCTGACCAGCCGGTTCCTGTTCGCATTTACGGCGCTGGATTGCTGTTATCGAGACTCACTATTGAATTGAAAAAATGAAATTCATGCCAACGCAATATAGAAAATTAATTCCATATTTTGCGAAATTTTGAGCATTAATTTCCCATTATCGGTTTTGAAAGCCGCTCCCTGACGTGACCCGCTGTCACTAAGTGCAAACAACCTGTCCGAAAAAAACGAGTAACATCATCGAAAGCTGATTAGCTTATAACCAAAGCTAATAAGCTGATCGGCCGTGCCCGGTTGGCAGCGGTGAACAGCAAAAGAACGAACGAAAAACGACAACAACTCGTGGAGATTGGTCGCACTGACCAAGCACACTTGCCCCGGCAGTTTCCGGGGCACTTTGGGAACTCACAGGAAAATGACTCAGCTGATAGAAACCGCTTCATTGACGGGGTTTTATGAACTGGTTACTCGGCTCAACGGAAATCCAGAAGCCTTGCTGGGCCGCTTCAACATAGCACCGGAAAAGGTAAAAGAGCTCGAAGGCGCACTGCCTTTCGGTACCACCATCAAACTGATCGAAGAGGCGGCCCGCGAGCTGGACTGCCCAGATTTCGGCTTGCGCCTGGCGACTTGCCAGGAGTTGAAGGTATTCGGCCCGCTGGCCGCCATGGCCCTTAACGCACCTACGGTCGGGGGCGCCCTGAGGGCGAGCATCAACTGCCTGCAGTTTTTCACGCGCGGCCTGCAGATGGCGCTCGAAAAAGACAGCGCTGACAACCATAGCAGACTGTGGTTCGAGCCGGTTCGCGGCCTGCCCGCGCTGCGACAGAATCAGGAGCTGGTTCTCGGCGTCGCGCACCTGGCCCTGAAAATGCTGTGCGGCGAGGATTTCCGCCCCCAGGCGGTGCTGCTGAAGTCCGCAGAGCCGCTGCACGATAGATACCAGGAGTTTTTCGGCGCGCCGGTTTATTTCGCCCAGGATCGCGATGCGCTGGTATTGAGTGCAAACCATCTCGAGCGAAAAATTGCCCAGAACGATCCACAGCTGCACCAGTTCCTGAACAACTATATCGGCGACGCCCTGCGGGGCGAGCCGATGGAACTGCACCACCAGGTGGAACGGCTGATACACCGCCTGATGCCGATCCAGCGCTGCAGTCTGCAGGAGGTGGCGAACCGGCTGGGGCTGCACAAGCGCACGCTGCAACGCCGCCTCAGCGAACAGACGATTATTTTCGAAGATCTGCTGGACAGCATCCGCCGCGAGCGCACCGAGAGTTTTCTGGCGGAAGCAGAGATGCCGATGACGCAGATTGCGGCCCTGCTCGGCTATCGGGAACAGAGCTCCTTCAATCGCGCCTGCCGCCGCTGGTTCGGCACTACGCCGCTGAAGGTGCGGCGCCAGTTGTTGCAAGCCGCAGCGGTGGAACAGTCGCAGCCTTCTGAAGCTGAGGCTGAGGCTGAGGCGCTGGTATAGCACCAGGCAGGCGCCCGGGATAATTACTCCCGGACGTTACCACTCGATACCCTTGCGTGCGGCAACACCGTCATTGAAGGCGTGCTTGAGGGCGCGCATTTCACTGACGGTATCCGCCAAGTCCTTGAGGTATTGCTTGGCGCCGCGCCCAGTGATGATGACCGTCTGCTGCGGCGGGCGCTGCTGAATCGCCTTAACCACTTCTACTTTGTCGAGCCAGTGGTAGTTCAGCGCGTAGGTGAGTTCATCGAGCACGACGAGATAAACGCTCTCATCCCTGAGCGCCGCCAGCGCCTTATCCCAAAGCGCGCGGGCGACAGCCTTGTCGGCCTCTAAATCCTGCGTTTCCCAGGTGAAGTCGGTGCCCATTTCGTGCCACTGCAGGGGGAAGCGTTCGCGCGGCAACTGCATCAGTAGATTCTTCTCTCCGCACTCCCAGACACCCTTGATAAACTGCGCCACCACCACGCTGTAGCCGTAGCCGAGCGCGCGGGCGACTGTACCCACCGCGGCGGTGGTCTTTCCCTTGCCGTCGCCGGTGTAGAGCACCACTATGCCGCGCTCCTCCAGCGCTTTCGCAACACCGGCATCGACAATCTTCTTGCGTGCCTGCATGCGCTTCTTGTGACGCTCAGCCTTTTCTTCCGGGGTGCTCATAGGTGGACCTGAGACTGGAATTGAAAGGGACATTGTAGGGCCGAAGGCACCGCGAATACATGGAGCGGCCGGGCAGGCCAGTGGCCGCGATCCAGGCAGCGGTTTATACCGGCACCGATCGCGGCCACCGGCCGCTCCTACCACCTACAAGCTACAAGAGGGCCGTGGGTTACAGGGTCAACTGCACGCCCGCAAAGACGGCCGCGCCCGCGGTGTAGTAGCCGGCCACTTCGCGGTAATCCTCGTCGAGGACATTTTCGCCGCGCAGGGTGAGGCGTACATTTTCGCTCAGGCGATAGGCGGCGTTCAGATCCAGCTTGCCGTAGTTGTCCAGCATCTCACCGCTGAAATCCAGTCGGTCCTCCACCTGCTGCCAGTTGCCATTCAGGATCAGTCTGTCGCCGAGCAGGCTGTAGCCGAGCCCCAGGTTGTAGACCCGCTGCGGCACCTGCTGGCGCTGCTCGCCGGCGGTGTCCAGGGAGTCCAGCCAGGTACCGTTGAAATACCAGTCGAAGCGCTCACCCAGCGCGCCGGCCAGGGACAGTTCGACGCCCTCGGACTGGCTGTCGCCGTCGTCCTGGCCGTAGGCACCCCAGGCGCCAAGCGAGTAGTCATAGACGATGGCGTCGGTAATTTCCTGGTCGAAATACACCAGCTCGAGCTGCAACAGCTGCGCCAGCTGGTATTCCAGGCCCAGCTCGTAACCGCGGCTGATCTCGGGCCCGACGGCAGGCACGCCTTCGGACAGGTTGAGGCCGACCTCATAGGGACTCGGGGCGCGGTAGCCGGTACCGTAGCTGGCGCGGTATTTCAGCTGATGGTCTTTGCCCAGCAGCCCGCCATCCAACAGCAGGGGATAGGCCACGGACGCGCGCCAGCTGCTGTGGTCTTCGGTTTCAAGGCTGTCGCGGCGGTAGCCGAATGTATAGAAAACCTTTTCCGCAATGTTGCCGCGCCACTCGGCAAAGAGACCCAGACTGTCGATATCCTGTTTGCTGAAGGTGCTGGTGAACTCCTGCTGCTCATACTCGCCGCCCCAGAGCAACTGTCCGCCGGCCAGGGCGCTGTCGCCGACATAGTTCAGCTCGCTGATATCGCCATCAAAAGTGTATAGCGACTCGCCGAGCGCGATGCCCTCGCGCTCGATTTCCTGACTGGAGATAGTCAGCGCGTGACCCAAGGAATCCCGCTGATATTTGCCGCTGAGGCTGGCGCTGCTCTGGTCGTAGCGGTTACGGCAGTCAATGATCAGGGACAGGAAGCCGCAGTTGTCGTACTCGGAATCGGTCTCTGTGCGGCGCAGCTGCCCTTCGACAGCGAAGTTCTCGTTAAACTGGTAGCCCAGCCGCGCACTGCCGCTGAGATTGTCATAGCCATCGCGCTCACCGCGGGTATCCAGTTCCATCGCATTGAAGCTGTCGGTGGAGACGTCGGAGAGGCTCAGGTCGTAGTTCCAGTTGTCGCGGCTGCCGCCCAGGCTGGCACTGGCTTTTTGTGTGCCGTAGCGGCCGGTCTCGGCAGTCAGCTGTGCGCTCAGCGGTTCGCTGGCCTTCTTGCTGATGATATTGATCACACCGCCGGCACCGGCTCCATACATCATGCCCTGTGGGCCGCGCAACACTTCGATGCGCTCGATATCCGCGGCCTGCAGGTGCTGGAACTGCGCGCCCACTTGCGGCGCAGACGGGTCGGCGATATTGACTCCGTCCAACAGCACCAAGGTGCGGTAATTGCTCTCACCGCGAATAAAAACGGAACTGACCTTGCCGGCACCGCCGGTATTGCTGACGGAGATACCCGGCAGGATGCGGATCACATCCAGCAGGCTGCTGTAGCCCAGGCGCTCGATATCGGCGGCGGTGAGTACGGATACGGAAACGCCGGCTTCCCGCAGGGGTATTTCGACGCGGCTGGCGGTGACGGTGATCTGCTCCAACTTCTCGGTTGGAGGTTCCGCAACTGAAAGTTCCGCGGTTGAAAGTTCCGCGGTTGAAAGTTCCGCGGTTGAAAGTTCCGCGGTTGAAAGTTCCGCGGCGGACGACAACAGCGGCTGGCCAACGGCGATTATGGCCGCGGCGACAAGTGTTTTTTTCATGGTGGTTTCCCCAATCTCGAAATGAAAAACGGATTGAGGGAGGGTGAGTGTAATCAGTGCGCGGCAAAGGCGGGGCACACAGACCAGACAAAGCCCTCCGCTTTATCAATCTCTGCGCTTCGGGCCGGTATCGGGCTTATCGGATCTGCTCGAGAGCGGGTCTCCGACTTACCGTTGCGGGGGCAGCGCCGGACTCTGTGCGAACGCACATCACCGGACTTCCCGTTTACCCCAGCCAAGCGCCAATACTTTTTGCCGACCTGAGATCGGCGTGAGGTTTTGGCACTGCTGGGCACCTGAAGCGGCGGCAAGTATAGCAGTGGTTGGTGGTCAGTGCGTAGGGTGCGCCGTGCGCACCCTACAGGAGATCCAGCGGCACGAAGTCGGCCACGCCGTTGCGCCAGCGGAATTCACAGCTGACCCCGTAGACGTCGCCGATCAGCGGCGGGGTAAATACGTCTTCCGGCGTGCCCTGGGCGCGCAGGCGCCCGTCCTGCAGCAGCAGAATCCGATCGCAATAGCGCGCCGCCAGGGACAGGTCGTGCAGGGCCAGCACCACCGTCTTGCCCGCATCCGCCTGGCTGCGGAAATTCTGCATCAGCTGCAGCTGGTGGCGGATATCGAGTGCCGCGGTGGGTTCGTCGGCGATCAGCAGCGGCGCCTCGCCGACGAGCAGCCGCGCCAGCTGCACGCGGCGCAACTCGCCACCGGACAGCTGGGTAACCGGGCGCTCGGCCAGCGGCTGTGCATCCACCAGCTGCAGGGCCGCGGACACACGCGCCTCGCGATCGCGCGGGCGGCCCCAGGGCAGGAGCCCCAGCGCCACCAGGTCGGCGGCTCTCAGGCTCCAGGCCGGCGTCTCCGACTGGGGCAGATAGGCCCCGAAGCGCGCGCGCTCTGCCGCGGATACCTGTTCCGCGGGCAGGCCATCCAGTTCGATGCGGCCGCCACTCGGCACCAGCACGCCGGCCAGGCACTGCAGCAGACTGCTCTTGCCGGCACCGTTCGGCCCCACCACTGCGGTCAGTTCATACGGCTTGAAAGTGCAGTTGATATCGGTGAGCACGCGCTGGTGTCGGCGTTCGAGTCCGAGTTGCAGGCAGGAAATCTCCAGCTTACGGCGATTGGTCACAGCTGCTGTCCTCTGCGGGCGCTGACAATCAACCAGAAAAAGAAGGGCGCACCGATAAAGGCGGTCACCGCCCCGATGCGCAGTTCCTGCGCACCGACAAAATTGATCACGACGATATCCGCCAGCAGCAACAGCAGGGCACCGGCCAGCGCGCTGCTCCACAGCAGCCGTCCCGGATCCTGGTTCACCAGCGGGCGCATCAGGTGCGGAACCACCAGACCGACAAAACCGATGGTACCCGCCACCGCCACCGCCGCGCCCACCGCGCTGGCAATACCCAGCAGAACCAGCAGCGGGTAGCGATGGCCGCGAAAACCCAGCGAGGCGGCGCTGGCTTCGCCGAGGGAGAGCGCCCGCAGATAATTGCGCGCGCAGTAGAGGAGCAGTCCGCCGACCAGCACAAACGGCAGCGCCAGCAGCAGCTGGTCCCAGCCGCGGTTCGCCAGCGAACCCAGTAGCCAGAACACGATTTCCTGCATCGCAAACATGCTCGGCGCATAGTTCAGGGCCAGCGCCATCAGCGCGGAAAGAAAGGCATTGATGGCCACACCCGCGAGCACCAGCCGGCTGGCACTGGCGCCGCGCCCCGCCAGCAGCCATACGCAGGCGACTGCACAGAAGGCGCCGGCAATGGCCAGCGCCGGCAGCAGCCAGCCGGACTGCCAGGCGGCGCCCCAACCAGCCCGCAGGGCGGAACCATAGTAGAGCAGCAGGATTGCCGCCAGCGCCGCGCCGCTGGACACGCCCAGCAGTGCCGGTTCCGCCAGCGGATTGCGCAGCATGCCCTGCATGGCCGCGCCGCCCAGCCCCAGCGCCGCGCCCACCAGAATCGCCAGCAGGGCCCGCGGCAGGCGCAACTGCCACAGGATCACCGCGTCGCTGCTGTCGCCGCGCCAGCCTTCCCTCAGCGCCGCGCCCAGATCGACGGCCACGGGGCCGCTCGCCAGGGCGGCGAGCAGTGCCAGCGGCAGCGCCGCGCACAACAGCGAGAGCGCTAGATTATCGCTTTTCAAAAATCGTCGTTCTCTTATCCGTGAGCTGCTGCAGAACGTCCGCCACCACCAGCGCCGGGCAGAAGCCCAGTTCCGCCGGCAGCGTGTAGGTGCGGCCGCTGTCGATATAGTTTTTCAGTACCGGGTGTCGCGCGGCCAGGTGCGCCACGGCGAAGTCCTGTTCGCCGCCGTAGAAAACCAGCAGGTCCGGCCGCATTGCGATCACCTCCTCCAGGCTGACCCGGCCCAGCTGCTCGATGCCCCGCGCTGCCGCCAGGTTGTCAAAACCCGCGCGCTCGAGCAGCTGGTGTTCCAGCATGCCGCCGCCGTAGGTGATGTTGTTGGCGGAGAGTATAAGCGCACTGGCCTTGTCCGTCGGCACCGGTCTGGCGAGCAGTTCTTCCAGTTGCCGCTTTTGTCGCTGCAGCGGTGGCAACTGGCCCAGGGTGCTTTCCAGTGCGCCCAGTTGCTCCAGCAGCTGTGCCAGGCTGTAGGCATCGGGAATCGACACCACATTCATGCCGAGGTCGCGCAGCCGCCGCGCCGCGCGCTGGGCGCCGTACTGGCCGACGAGAATCAGATCCGGCTGCAGGCGCAACAGCTCCTCGGCCTGGCCGCGGTTTAATTGCACATGCTGCGGCAGCGGCGCCGAGCGGTAGTGTTCGTTGGCGGAGAGCCAGGTGACGGAGGCGATTTTTTCCGGGGCAACCCAGTTCAGGAGGACTTGATCCAGGCACAGGTTCAGGGAGGCGATGCGGTCGTAGGCTGTCACGGGCTGGGCGAACAATAAGAGCGTAAGCAGGAGCGCTTTTTTCACGGTGTTTTTTCCTGCACTGGTTGTTGCCGAGCTGGAGCTCGGCGCGCCCAGGCGCTGGACCAGTGCCAATCTTCTGGCTTGGAGCACAATCCCGCTTTCACTGGGTTTCGATGAATATAATCAATGACACGCTCGAAATGCCGCTGGCCCCGAATATAACGATCCCAGTAATCGCGCATCCAGAACTTCCCCCTGGGCGCGCCGAGCTCCAGCTCGGCATTTTTCCGCAGCGCCCAGCGACCGGTATAGGATTTCCAGGATTGCACGATTTTAGCCAGCGATTCTCTGGGATCGATCAGCACATGCACATGGTTCGGCATTATGCACCAGGCGATCAACAAATAGCGGACACCATCAAATTTCAGCAATGCATCCTGCACGGATTTTGCTACTGCCGGGTGGCCGAGTGCACAGCAACCGTAACCGGCATCCAGCCACTGCTCTATTCGCTTGCGCTTCTCCAACTCTTTTCGAAACTCCGGCAAGTTTCCTCGCCGCAGTTCCCGGCCCAACTCCGCCAGTTTCGACTGAGGCAGTGAGTCTGCCAGACGAAAGGTAATGGACTGAAGCGCGCAGTAGTGATCGAAATGCGGCACATAACCGCGGGAATACCAGCCCCTGGGCGCGCCGAGCTCCAGCTCGGCATCCTTGTCCGAATGATCGCTCATTCCAAATCAACCCTCCGTGGTTACCGATAGCTCCGAATGCCGAGCTGGAGCCCTCGGCCCGATAAAAAAGCTCGGCGCGCCCAGGAATCAACTCATATCAATCGCCGCCAATGCCTCCGCCAGCGTCTTCACCGCGCGCATCTCCATGCCGTCGATATCGTTCTTCAGGCGGTTGGCTGCGGGCACTATCGCCTTGCGGAAACCGTGCTTGGCGGCCTCGCGCAATCGCTCCTGCCCGGAGGGCACCGGGCGGATCTCACCGGCCAGCCCCACTTCGCCGAACACCATCAGGTCCCGCGGCAGCGGCCGGTTGCGGAAGCTGGAGACGACCGCCAGCAGCAGCGTCAGGTCGGCACTGGTCTCCATCACCTTGACCCCGCCGACCACGTTGATAAACACATCCTGATCGCCGACCAGCACGCCGCCGTGGCGATGCAGCACCGCGAGCAGCATGTTCAGGCGGTTGTGATCCAGGCCCACCGCGACCCGGCGCGGATTGCCGAGGCTGCTGTCGTCCACCAGCGCCTGCAGCTCCACCAGCAGCGGGCGCGTACCCTCCCACACCGAGGTCACCACCGAGCCGGCGGCCACCTCCTCCGCACGCTGCAGGAAGATCGCCGAAGGATTCGAGACTTCCTTCAGCCCCTGCTCGGTCATCGCAAACACCCCCAGCTCGTTGACCGCACCGAAGCGGTTCTTGTGCGCGCGCAGGGTGCGGAAGCGGGAATCGTGGGTGCCTTCGAGCAGGATCGAGCAGTCGATGATGTGCTCCAGCACCTTGGGGCCGGCGAGGCTGCCGTCCTTGGTCACGTGGCCGACCAGAATGAGCGCCGTGCCGGTCTGTTTGGCAAAGCGGGTCAGGTAGGCGGCGCTCTCGCGCACCTGGGCCACCGACCCGGGTGCGGACTGCACGTCGCTCATATGCATCACCTGGATGGAATCCACCACCACCACCCGCGGCTTCACTTCCTTGGCCACCTGGCAGATGCGCTCCACATCGGTCTCGCTCAGCATCTGCAGGTCGTCCGCCGGCAGCCCCAGGCGCCTGGCGCGCATGGCCACCTGCTGCAGGGATTCCTCGCCGGTGATGTAGAGCGCGGGCATGGTCCTGGACAGGTGGCACAGGGTCTGCAGCAGAATGGTCGACTTGCCGGCGCCGGGGTGGCCGCCGATCAGCACCACCGAGCCCGGCACCAGGCCGCCGCCGAGCACCCGGTCCAGTTCGCCGGCATTGGTGGGGATTCGGGGCAACTCGGAGAGATCGATTTCCGACAGCTTCTGCACCTGGCCATGGCCGGCAACGGCGGTGCCGGCGTAGCCGCTCTGGGCATCGGTGAAGTTGGCCGCGCGGCTGTCCCGGTGCTCGGGGCCGAGGCGCACTTCGCTAAGACTGTTCCAGGTGCCGCAGGCACTGCATTGCCCGGCCCACTTCGTATAGTCGGCGCCGCACTCGTTGCACACATAGGCGGTTTTGCGTTTGGTGGCCAAGGCCCTTCCCCCGGAATTCGAACAGACAGGGGGCAGAGTTTACCCGCCGCGGCGGACAAGGGAAAACGCCGACGGTGCAGCCGGATGGCGTCAGTGGGTCACGACCACCGGCGTACCCACCGGCGCATGGTGATAGAACTTCTGCGCCATGTGCCGCGGCATACGCACACAGCCGTGCGAGGCGGGGTAGTCGGGTACATCGCCGGACGCGTGGAAGCCGATACCGCCGTTAAAGCGGATAAAGTAGTCCATCTTGGCGCCGCGATAGTAGGTGCCGGGCGGACGGCGGTCTTTGCGGGTATCCACGTCGGCGCGCACCACCCGGTGGGTGTTGCGGTCCACATAGCTGCCGTAGAGCGTGGATCTGTGTTTGAGTTTCTTGCCCCTGACGCGGTAGCTGCCCTTGGGCGTCCGGTAGCCGTCGCGGCCGGAGGAGATCCGGGACACGCCTATCAGCTCACCGCCTTTATAGAGGTATGCGCGCTGTTCTCCCAGCGACACGCGAATCGACACCGCCCCGGAAATGCTCGCCGCGGCCTCATCGTCGAACCAGCTGGCCGTATTGGCCGACACCTGGACCGGCACCAGCAGCAGCGCGACAAGACACATTGCCAGCGCGGCAAAAAACGGACTGTACTGACGGTTCGGGTGCATAGCATCACCTCCCGAACTCCCAGAATAATGTCGCTGACCGATGATCCGTAGGGGGCGGTATTTTAGGGTGCGATCCTGCCGCTGAGCAGATGCGTGCCATCGTAGGGAAAAACGATTTCCGGATCCGGCGCCTCGCCGTGCTGGTCGCATTCCGGGCACTGCACGGCCGTGAGCAGGTGGCGGATCACATTCAGTCGCGCGGTCTTCTTGTCATCGGCCCGCACCACATACCAGGGCACCAGTTCGCTGTGGCTCTTGGCGAACATTTCGTTGCGGGCCACGCTGTATTCTTTCCAGTGCTGCAGCGCCACCTCGTCGACCGGACTGACCTTCCACTGTTTGAGCGGATCCACCTTGCGGGCCTTCATCCGCTGCTGCTGTTCTTCCCGGCCGATATCCAGGTAGTACTTGATGATCTGAATCCCGGAGCGGACCAGCATCGCTTCAAAGGGCACCACCGAGTCCATGAATTCCCGGTACTCCTGATCGCTGCAGAATCCCATCACCCGCTCGACACCGGCGCGGTTGTACCAGCTGCGGTTGAACAGCACCATTTCCTGCTTTGTCGGCAGATGCGGTACATAGCGCTGGAAATACCAGCTGGCGCAATCCCGGTCCGAGGGCTTGCCCAGTGCAACCACCCGCGTCTCCCGCGGGCTCAGGTGCTGGACAATGCGCTTGATAGTGCCGTCCTTGCCGGCGGCATCGCGCCCCTCGAACAGCACGAGAATCTGCAGATCGTGTTCGATCAGGTGGCGCTGCAGCGTCACCAGCTTGATCTGCAGTTCGCGCAGTGCCTGCTTGTAGCCCTTTTTGCCGCTCAATGTTTGCCCCGCGCCTATTTACCCTGCGCCAGTCTGACGGCCAGCCGCCATGGCCGCACGTCAAGATCGGATTTATTCAGTCTGATCACCGGCATCGACATCCGGGAGTAGCACTCCCATATCCACAAACTATAGCCTGCGCGGATAGCGGTCCGCAGAATATGCGAATGCACGCTATCCAGCTTTCCTGTCAGTGGAGGAAATATCCCCGCCGGCTCCTTGCGCTATGACCGCCGACAAGGCCAACGCCGGTATCGGGGCTTGCCCTCGCAATTGATCGCACGTACTCTCAGCAGCAATTCAGATAAGAAAAACGTTGGACCACTCCGAATCCAGTCATGAATGACGCGCTGTCCCGGTTTCTGCTGCTTTTTCTGCTACTGGCACTGAACGGCCAGGCCTTCGCAGCGCCCTGCGCGTCCGCTGGCGGCGGTGACGATTCACACCACCAGAGCGAACACTCGGCGACAGCTAGCCACTGTAGTGTCGATGAGACTGCGCACCACTGCGACTCCGCCGATGCCGGCGAAACCCTCGAGGCCTGTGAACAGGCATGCAGCTGCTGCCCCGGTCACTGCGCCAGTGCCATGCCCGGCAGTGAGTTCACTGGCTCGGCGAGCCTGCCGGCAGCGGATAACGCCATCTACGTTGAACTCCATTCCTCTCCTCTTCCGGAAGCGGCCCTACGGCCTCCCATTGCCGCCTGACCGGGGATAGGTGCGCCTGCCAAAAGCGCATTCTGCCACTGCTTTGACAGAGTGATCGCTCCGGTAGGCCGGGGTATCGCCTGCACTCCCCCTCACTGACGACTTACGCTCAATAGCGTGCGCTGTGTACATCGCATACGCACGCGCCGTCGTCCCTGCGCGACCACCGCGCGGGGCTCGAAAAATTAAAGATAAAGGAATTCGAGATGACACGTCCTAGCAACAAAATTGCAAGAACACCGCTGTTTATCGCGCTGGCCGCTGCCGCCACCGGTTACGCTCAGCTGACCTTCGCCCAGGCAGAAGATGCCGGCGCCCAATCGCAGATCGAAGAAGTCAATGTCACCGGTACCCGTATCAAGCGGGCCGATATCGAGGGCGTCGGCCCGGTTACCGTGCTCGACGAAGCCTCCATCGAAGCCACCGGTTTCAGTTCGCTGGAAAACCTGCTGCAATCCCTGCCCGCGGCGGCCGGCTTCGGCGGCAACCAGACCAACGCCTACTGGACGTCCAACGGCTACGGCACGGCGCAGATCAACCTGCGCGGACTGGGCACCAACCGCACCCTGGTCATGGTCAACGGCCGCCGCGTGGTCAACGGCGGTACCGGCGCCAACAGCAGCGTCGACCTGTCCATGATTCCGATGTCACTGGTTTCTAGTGTCGAAGTGCTGAAGGACGGCGCCTCCGCGACCTACGGTGCCGACGCCGTTGCCGGCGTGGTCAACCTGATCACCAAGAAGGAATTCGACGGACTGGAAATCGAGGGCAAGTACGGCCAGACCGCGCTCGGCGACGGTGAGGAGACTGTGCTCGACCTGACTTGGGGCGTATCCGGCGAGCGCGGCAACCTGATGGTCAATATGAGTTACCAGGACAACGGCCCCTCGCCACTGGATGCCCGTGTGCCCTGTCCGCTGGACGACGACAGCCAGTGCAGCGGCAGCTCTTCCACCATCGGCGGCCGCACCACCCTGCCCGCCGGCGCGACTATGCCGGACGGCACCGTGCTGACCGAACCTACCCGCGTCAACTTCAACCAGGACCCGAACGGCGACGGCGACTTCTATGAGCCCTACAACGGGCTCAAGCATGGCTTCAACTACAACCCCTATTTCAATGCCGTGCAGCCGATCGAGCGCTTCAGTTTTACCACCCTCGGCAACTTCGAGATTTCCGAGTCCGCCACCCTGTTCACGGAACTGATGTACACCAACCGTCAGTCGATGCAGCCCGCCTCCCCGGCGAGCCTGGCCGACCTCCCTTACAGCGCCGATCACCCCTCCAACCCCACCGGCAGCGATTTCGTGCTGGAACGCCGCCGCCTGCTGGAGAACGGTGCGCGCGACTTCTTCCAGGAAGTGGACACCTGGCGCGTGGTCACCGGCATTGAGGGCGATATCAACGGTGACTGGGGCTACGACGTTGCCGTTAACTGGGGACGCAACACCGCCTCCGACGGCATCGCCAACAACATCAATATGCAGCGCGTGGGCGAGACCCTCGATACCAGCCTGTGCGGCAGCAACGGTATTCCCTGTGCCGATTATCTCGGTTACGGCGACGTGACCCAGGATGTACTGGACTATATCGTCTTCAGCCAGGAGGGCACCGGTGGCAACGAGCAGAAGAGCCTGAGCGCCAACATCAACGGTTCCCTGTTCGAACTGCCGGCCGGCACCGTAGGCATGGCCGCCGGTGTGGAATGGCGCGAGGACAGCGGCTGGCGCAAGCCGGACTCGCTGGTGCAGGCGGGTTACGCCCTGGGTAACCAGGAAGAGCCGATCTCCGGCTCCACCGAGGCGCGGGAAATCTACGGCGAAATACTGGTACCGGTGTTGGCCGACCTGCCGCTGGTGCAGTCCCTGGAGCTCGACTTGGCCCTGCGCTATTCCGACTACGACCTGTTCGACGGCAAGGACACCTACAAGGCCGGCCTCAACTGGCAGGTCAACGACATGCTGAAGGTGCGCGGCACCATGACCACTGCCTTCCGCGTGCCCAATGTACCGGAACTGTTCGGCGGGGTGTCCGAGGGCAACCTGACCACCACCGATCCCTGTTCCGACTATGCGTCACTGGACCCGTCCAGCACCGTGTACCAGAACTGCCAGGCGGCGGGTGTGCCGCTGAACTATACCCAGCTCGGCACCACCATCCTGACCGATCGCGGCGGCAACCCGAACCTGACACCCGAAAGTGCCGAAAGCTTCACCTTCGGCCTGGTACTGCAGCCGCTGGACGGCCTGTCGCTGACCCTCGACTATTTCGATATCGAGATCGACGACGCCATCCGCGAGGTGTCCGGCTCCACCAAACTGGCGATGTGCTACGAGTCCGCCAACCTGGGCCACGCTTTCTGTGCGCCCGACCAGCACACCCGCAATCCGGTCAACGGCGACGTGAACTACCTGTCCACGCAGAAATTCAACACCGGCAACGAAGTGATGCAGGGCATCGATTTCGGCGCACTGTACGATTTCGACCTGGCCGGCCTGTCGCACACCTTCGACTTCAAGGCCTCGTACCTGCAGGAATACGAGACCACCGCCTTCGAGGGCGACGAGCCGTTCGTGCTCGACGGCTTCATCGGCAGCGGCAACGGTGGCTATCCGCACTGGCGCGCCAACGCGTCACTGACGACCCGCGGCAATCAGTGGAGCGGCACCTACTCGATCCGCATGATCGGTGAGGGGGATGACTTCAATGTCGAGAGCGGTATCGGTTCCAGTATGCCCAACATCTTCTACCACAATGTGCAGTTCTCCTACGCGATGAACGACGCACTGCGGATGAGTGTGGGCATCGACAACCTGTTCGACCAGGAGGCACCCCGCGTCGCCAGCTGGACTGACGGCAACACCGACACCATGACTTACGATCTGGCCGGTATGCGCAGTTATGTGCGCATGACGTACCGCTTCGACTGAGTCAGCGGAGACATTCACGGCGGCGGGGGTTAGACTCCCGCCTGCTGTTTATTTTCTCAACAGCGGTTACCAAGAGAAAAAATACAATGCAAACAGCTTCTATTACCAGGAAGCTCCACAAGTGGATCTTCCTGTTTGTCGGTGTCCAGGCGCTGCTCTGGACCCTGAGCGGGGCCTACATGGTGGTGATGGACCTGGATTTTATCCACGGCGACCACCTGGTAAAAAACCTGAATGAACCACTGCCCACCGCGACAGCGGGATTATTTCCTACCAGCGAACTGCTGCGCGATCGCACCGACGTAAAGTCCGTGCAGTTAATGTCAATTCGCGAAAAATTATTCTATGTGGTGCGCGACAGTGACGGCGCACACCTGCTCGACGCACACAGCGGCGTCGAGAATTCCCCGCTCGATCGAAAGACGGCGATAGCGCTGGCCGAACACTATTATTCCGGCGACCTGCCGGCGGCCTCCGCGGTGCTAATCAGCGAAAATCCGCCGACAGAACTGCAGTCCCGCCCACTGCCGCTGTGGCGGGTGGACTTCGATGATCGCTACGGCACCAGCCTCTATATCGACCCCAATACCGGCGCCCTGGCCACGCGCCGCCACGACTACTGGCGCGCCTTCGACTTCTTCTGGATGCTGCACATCATGGATTACGAGGCGCGCGAAAATATCCACAATCCGCTGCTGCTGATCGCCACCCTGTTCAGCCTGGTCAGTGTTCTAGCTGGGCTGGTGCTGCTGTTTTACAGCTTCGGCCAGCGCGGGACTGCGAAATCCCGGCAACAACACCAACAAGAACAGGAGGCCAGCGCATGAATTTTGTCAAAGTGGCCCACAAGTGGCTCAGCCTCGTTATCGGCCTCCAGCTGGCGCTGTGGCTGGCCAGCGGGCTGGCCTTCAACCTGCTCGATTCCAATATTGTCAGCGGTCGTCACCTGGCCGCCGGTCCGGTGGCCGCCGAACTCAGCTCTGCGCAGGTGAACGTCGGCCACGACGCCATCGCGCGACTGTACGCACCAGGCTCGATTGTGGATCTCCGCCTGCAGCCCGGTTTCGAACAGGCTGTTTACCGGGTGCAGACAAAAGACGGCGTGGAGCTGCGCGATGCCCGCAACGGCGCGCCGGTCGTGATCGACAGTGCGCGCGCCGCGGCCATCGCCGCGCGGGATTACGCCGGCGACGACAGCCTGATCGGCGAGCCGTTGCGCCTGGATAACGCCAATATGGAGGCGCGCCGCCACCAGGGCCCCATGTGGCGCGTGGACATCGCGGACGAGTTTGCCACCAGCCTGTATATCTCCGCGGCGGACGGCCGCGTGCTGGAGCGCCGCAACGACACTTGGCGGCTGTTCGATATCTTCTGGATGCTGCATATCATGGATTACAGTGAGCGGGAGAGCTTCAACAATCCGTTCGTGATTGCCTTTGGTCTCGGCGCCCTGCTGATGTCCCTGTCCGGCTGCCTGCTGCTGTTCAGCAGTTTTTCCCGCCACGACTTCAACCTGGTGGCCCATTACCGGCGAGGGCGCCACAGCCGCGTGGCGGTGCAGCTGTTGGACAGCAACGCCAATCCGATCAACCGGCTGGCGCTGGTCAGCGGCAGCAACCTGTTCGACGGCCTCGCCGCCAACGGCATACAGCTGCCGTCCAACTGCGGCGGCGGCGGCAGCTGCGGCCTGTGCCAGGTGCGCCTGGACACGGATGCACCGGTCAGCGCCAGCGAGAAGGCGTTGCTGTCGATCAGCGAGCTGGCGGCCGGTTACCGGCTGGCCTGCCAGCAGCGCGCGAGCGGGGCGACGCGCCTCACCCTGGATGACAGCCTGCTGCGGGCAGGCCAGTACAGTGCCGAAGTGGTGGCAAGCCGCTTCCTGACGCCGTTTATCAAGGAGATTCACCTGCGCCTGCCCGATACGGCCGGCTTCGCCTTCCGCGCCGGCAGCTTCGTGCAGGTAGAGGTGCCGCCGCACCAGCTGCGGCTGGCGGACCTGCCGGTAGACAGCGAGTTCCGCGCGGACTGGCGCCAGTGGCGGGCCGCGGCCGGCGCCGCACACAGCGAAACGGTGCGGCGCTCCTATTCCATGGCTAACGCGCCCCGTGAGTCCATGGCGAACGCGCCCCGCGAGTCCACGACCAAGGCGCCCGGCGAAGCCATGCCCCTCGACCGGTGCGAGGGCGACAACCGCATAGTGCTCAACGTGCGCATTCAGCCGCCGCCCCAGGACAGTGGCACCGTGTCCGGCGGCCTGGGCTCGAGCTATATGTTCAACCTCAAGCCCGGTGACCGGGTAAAAATGTCCGGTCCCTTCGGCAGTTTCCATGCAACGGATACTGACCGCGAGATGGTGTTTATCGGCGGCGGGGCCGGCATGGCCCCGCTGCGCTCGATCATCGTGGATCAGCTGCGCAACCGGGGCAGCAGCCGCAAAATCAGTTTCTGGTACGGGGCCCGCAGCCTGCGCGAAGTCTTCTATGCCGAGGAGTTTCACCGGCTGGCCAGCGAGCACGACAACTTCTCCTGGCGCCTGGGCCTGTCAGAACCGCGCGCGGAGGACAACTGGTCGGGGGCCAACGGCTTTATCAGCGACATCGTTGCGGACCAATACCTGCGCGGACATCCGCAGATCGACAACTGCGAGTTCTATCTGTGCGGCCCGCCGCCGATGCTGAAGGCGTGTATCGCCATGCTCACGGCGCTGGGGGTCGCGGAAGACAGGATCGCCTTCGACGACTTCGGCTGCTGATATCGCGGCAGGCGCCGGGGGCCGGACCACCAGCCCCCGGCGCTTGCCAAGCTGCCGGGCAACCTCTAACCTTCACCACCGAAAGTCATCCATCGCCAGACATGCAAAAACTGATCGCGAAATCACTGCTGTTGCTGATGTTGATCACCGTCTTCGGACAGGTGATGGCCCAGCCGTGCGCGGATATGCATGCGCAGACCATGACTGCCAGTGTCGAAATGATGGGCACTCACCCGATGGATGACGATGACCATGACGGCCATTGCGGCGACGGCATGGCAGTGGCTGCGGAAGCGCAGTCCCACTGCGGTGAAGCCCCGGCTGCTGCGGACGACTGCGGACAGAGCTGTACCTGCTGCCCCGGTCACTGCGCGTCTGTACTGCCCACCACCGAGCTTGGCAGCAACAGCCTGCCGCGCCTCTTTGCGATCAATACCTACCGCGATATCACCTCCTCTCCGAAGCCGGAATCCGCGATCAAGCCACCCAGATTTGGCTGATCACGGGATCAGTGCGTCCTGAGTCAACGCATCCCCTCCCGAACAGCGCTGACGCCGCGGTGAGCTTCTCACCCAATGGCGTCAGGCCGGATATGCATCCGGAAAACAGCAGCCTTTAACTGCACCCAAATAAATTGCCTGTACAACTTGAGAGAACAGCCATGACCATCAAGTCCATGACGTCTGCCCTGGTCGCGCTCGCCCTGCTGGCCCTGACCGCCTGTGCGGACGCGGAATCCGGCGGTGTGACCGCGCAAAAGGACGCGCTACAGACCGCCGACGCCGCCGCCATCGAACTGACCACCTACAAGAGCGCCACCTGCGGCTGCTGCAAGAAGTGGGTAGATCACGCGCGCGCCAGCGGCTTCAAGGTCACCGCGACCGATGTCGACGACCTCAACGGCATCAAGAACCGTCACCAGATAGAACCCCGCCACCAGTCCTGCCACACCAGCGTGTCGACTGAGGGCTATGTTTTCGAGGGACATATCCCGGCCAAACTGATCCGCCAGTTCCTGCAGAAGCCGCCGGCGGGCGCCCGCGGCCTCGCGGTGGCGGCCATGCCGCTGGGCAGCCCGGGCATGGAAGTCGAAGGCCACTTCACCCCCTACAACGTCATGCTGCTCAATAAAGACGGCAGCGAGAGCGTCTACGCGCGCATCGACAGCATCGAACATCAGCACTGAGGTGGCCATGAGAAAAACACCGAAAAAAACAACCGGACCCCAATTTGAGCTGCCGCAACTGTCCCGGCGGCGTTTCGTCACCGGCATGGCCGCCGGCGCGGCGCTGCTGGGCCTGCCCGCCGGGCTCTCCGCCAGCGCGGCGCGCGCCGGCGCGGCGCCGCAGACGCTGCGCGGCAACCAGTTCGACCTGAATATCGGTTACCAGCCGGTGAACTTTACCGGCCGCGAGCGCACCGCGGTGGCGGTGAACGGCAGCGTGCCCGGCCCGGTACTGCGCTGGAAGGAAGGGCAGACGGTCACGCTGAACGTCACCAACCACCTGGCCCACGACACCTCGATTCACTGGCACGGCATCATACTGCCGAGCAATATGGACGGCGTGCCCGGACTCAGCTTTAACGGCATCAGGCCCGGCGAAACCTTCACTTATCAGTTCGCGGTGAACCAGAGCGGCACCTACTGGTATCACAGCCACTCGGACTTCCAGGAGCAGCAGGGCAACTACGGCAGCATTGTGATCGATCCGGCCGACGCGGACCCGGTGGCCTACGATCGCGATTATGTCGTGCTGCTGTCCGACTGGAGCGACGAGTCGCCCCACGACATCTACGCCAAGCTGAAGAAAGAGGGCCACTACTACAACCGCCGCCGTCGCACCGCCGGCGACCTGTGGCGCGAGGTCAAGGAAAAGGGCGTGGCGGCGACCTGGCGCGACCGTGAGATGTGGAACGTGATGCGCATGTCGGACCGCGACATCTCCGACGTGACCGGCTACACCTACACCTTCCTGATGAACGGCCAGACGCCGGACGCCAACTGGACTGCGCTGTTCCGCAAGGGCGAGAAGGTGCGCCTGCGCTTTATCAACGCCGCCGCCATGTCCATTTTCGATATCCGCATCCCGGGGCTGAAGATGACCGTGGTCGCCTCTGACGGCCAGAACATAGAGCCGGTTACCGTGGATGAATTCCGCATCGGCGTGGCCGAGACCTATGACGTTATCGTCGAGCCGGATGGCGACAGCGCCTACACCCTGTTCGCGCAGACCATCGACCGCAGCGGCTTCGCCCGCGGCACCCTGACCGCGGACCCGAGCCTGCGCGCGCCGGTGCCGGCCATGGACTACGCCCCGGTGCTGACCCACGGAGATATGGGGATGGGCCACGGCGCCCACGCCGGCATGGCCGGTATGGGCGGTATGGATCACAGCCAGCACGACATGGGCAGCATGGGCGGCATGGACCACAGCCAGCACGACATGGGCAGCATGGGTGGCATGGACCACAGCCAGCACGACATGAGTGGCATGGAAGGCATGGACCACAGCCAGCACGACATGAGCGGCACGGACCACAGCCAGCACAACATGAGCGGCATGGACCACAGCCAGCACCAGGCGGGCTCGGGGAACTACAGCCTGCACGGCGGCCGCCCGGAACTCGGCGGCATGCAGGGCGTCTGGTTTACCGACAACCTCGGCCGCGCCGGCCACGGCAGCAACAGTCCGATCGTGCACCTGCCCAGCGAATACGGTTACGGCGTGGATATGCGCTCGGAAATGCCGATGAGCGGCCTGCAGGATCCGGGCATCGGCCTGCGCGATCATATGCAGCGCTACGGCCGCCGCGTGCTGAACTACGGCGATATCCGCAACCTGACGCCAACCATCGACCGGCGCGAACCGACCCGCGAGCTGCAGCTGCACCTGACCGGCAATATGCACCGCTATATGTGGTCCATGGACGGCATCAAGTTCGGTGACGCCGAACCGCTGATGCTGAAGTACGGCGAGCGCATTCGCATCACGCTGGTGAACGACACCATGATGACCCACCCGATACACCTGCACGGCATGTGGAGCGAGCTGGAAACCGGCGATGCCGAGTATATTCCGCGCAAGCACACGATCATCGTGCAGCCCGGCTCCAAGATCAGCTACCTGGTCACTGCCGACGCTTACGGCCGCTGGGCCTACCACTGTCACCTGCTGTACCACATGCCCGGCATGTTCCGCGAAGTGCGCGTCGTGTAGGCCTGAAAAACTACTGCGCTCGGCATCCTGGCTGCCGGCGGTGCTCGAGATCCTCACGTGCAGAAAGCACGCTCCGGTCTCTCCGCGCCGGCGGCAACCAAGCTGCCATCGCTCGCGACGTTTTTCAGACCTCCACATGAGATTCAGGAAAAGTAATATGAAAACGCTGTTAATTTTATTTGCCGCACTCACCGCCAACGCGGCCCTGGCCCAGGACGACATGTCCCACCACGATCACGGCGACCACACCGATCACGGTGATCAGGGCGCACCTATGGACGCCTATCCGGCCGCGCCCGCGCCTTCCTACCCGGCCCCGCAGGGTGCGACGCAAAACCTGGAGCACGCGCCGGATTCCCCGGACCACGTGATGGATCACGACGTGCTGCTGACCAAGGTCACCTTCGACCAGTTGGAGGTGCGCGAGGACGACGGCGGCGCGGTGAAGGGCGATGTCTGGTTCGGCGGCGACCGCAACAAGCTCTGGTTCAAGGCCGAGTGGGAGCGGGACGAAGGTGAGACGGAAAAGGCCGAGCTGCACGCGCTCTACAGCCGTGCGATAGCCCCCTACTGGGACCTGCAGATGGGCGTGCGCCACGACTTCGAAACCGAGAGTGACAGCCGCAACTGGGGCGTAATCGGCTTCAACGGCCTGGCGCCCTACTTCTTCGAAGTGGACTCGGCACTGTTTGTCGGCGAGGACGGCGATACCGCCATGCGTCTGGAGGCAGAGTACGAACTGCTGTTTACCCAGCAGTGGATCCTCAGCCCGGAGATCGAGGCGGATTTCTTTGGCCAGAATGACCGCGACGCCGGCACCGGCTCAGGACTGTCCGACGTCGAACTGGGCCTGCGCCTGCGCTACGAATTCACGCCGCAGTTTGCGCCCTATGTCGGCGTGCACTACGAGCGGAAATTCGGCAACGCCGCCGATTTCGCCCGCGACGAGGGCGAGCACACCAACATCACCAGCTGGGTGATCGGCCTGCACGCCTGGTTCTGACCGGGCGCTCGTATCGCGACAAGCAGGCCGTTAAGGGGACTTAGGTAAGGGTGAACTTCGTGTTCGCCTTTTTTGTTGTCGAGAAACGCGCAACTTACGGCAATAATCATGAACCGCTGTCGAATTCAATTGGTCCCCTTCGACTGGGACATATAAGTAATCACAAGGAGACAGTCCCATGAGCAATACCGTCGAATTGCACCGAGTGCTGCGCACATCGCCAGAGAAAATTTACCGCGCTTTTATCGAACAGGATGCCTTCGCCCGCTGGCTGCCGCCCTGCGGCTTTACCGCCAAAGTGCACGAGATGGACGCGCGGGTCGGTGGCAATTACAAGATGTCATTTACCAACTTCACCACCGGGCACAGCCATTCGTTCGGTGGCACTTATAAGGAATTGGAACCCTACAGCCGCATCCGCTATACGGCGAGATTCGACGATCCGAATCTGCCCGGGCAGATGCAGACCACGGTCACGCTGACACAAGTCTCCTGCGGCACCGAACTGCAGGTGACCCAGGAGGGAATCCCCGAAATGATTCCCACCGACGCATGTTACCTCGGCTGGCAGGAATCACTGGAGTACCTCGCCATGTTGGTCGAGCCGGAAATCCCCCAGTAAACAAGCTCTTACTCCACCACCAGCGTGCCGCGATACATCTGCATCTGGCAGGTGAACGGATATTCGCCCGGTTCCGCCGCGGGGATTTTCACCGCGGTGTCGCTGTGCACCGACAGCTGCGCGCTGACTTCCAGATCCGGGAACAGCACCCACTCGGCACAGGGGCTGGGATCCTCGCGGCGAAAGTGCAATGTAGCCGCCTCGCCGGCTGGCAGGCGGATGTGGTCCGGCTCGTAGACGCCGTCCTTCACCAGGATCTGCAGTCGCTCCGCACCGCTGACAGCGGCCGCCGTCTGGCGCCGCGGTCCCAGCCAGAACCACCACAGAATTGCCGCAATCAGCACAAGTCCGATGCCATTGATCAGTAGCGCCAGCATTACTGCACCTCCGTCGCCTGGAAGAATCGCAGGCGGTTCGCGTTGCTGACCACGGTGACCGAGGAGAAGGCCATGGCCGCGCCGGCGATCACCGGGCTCAGCAGCGCGCCGGTAAACGGGTACAGCACGCCGGCGGCAATAGGAATACCGAGGGTGTTGTAAACAAAGGCACCGAACAGGTTCTGCTTGATATTGCGCAGCGTCGCGCGGGACAGCTCAATCGCATTCGCCACGCCGTGCAGCGACGAGCGCATCAAGGTGATATCGGCGGTCTCGATGGCGACGTCGGTACCGGCGCCGATGGCGAAGCCCACGTCCGCGCGCGCCAGTGCCGGGGCATCGTTGATGCCATCGCCGACCATGCCGACCCGCTGGCCTTGTGCCATCAAGTCGCCGACGATTCTTTCCTTGTCTTCCGGCAGCAGTTCCGCGTGCACCCGGTCGATGCCGAGTTGCTGGGCCACCGCATCGGCCGTGGCGCTGCTGTCGCCGGTCAGCATCTCGATGCGCAGCCCCAGCCGCAGCAGCCGCGCAATGGCGGCATTGGCATCCTCGCGGATCGGGTCCGCCACGGCGATAATTCCGGCGGCCGCGCCATCCACGGCGGCGTACATCGCCGTGCGGCCCAGGTCCGCCAGTTCGTCGGCGCGCTCGTGCCAGGCGGCAATATCGATGTTCTCGCGCTGCATCAGTTTGCGGTTGCCCAGCAGTATTTTCTTGCCGTCCACGGTGCCGGAAACGCCGTGGGCGGTGATCGCCTCGAACTCGCTGAGTGGCAGCAAATCGAGGTTCCTTTCCCGCGCCGCGGCGACCACCGCTTCCGCCAGCGGGTGCTCGGAGCCCTGCTCCAGGCTGGCGAGCAGCGCGAGCAGTTCATCGGCATCGCCATCTCCGACAGTTTCGAGATCCGTCAGCTTTGGCGCGCCCTCGGTGAGGGTACCGGTCTTGTCCACCACGAGCGTGGTCAGGTTACTGGCCTGCTGCAGCGCCTTGCCGTTGCGCACCAGCACACCGTACTCGGCGCCCTTGCCGACGCCGACCATCACCGACATCGGTGTGGCCAGGCCGAGCGCGCAGGGGCAGGCGATGATCAGCACCGCGGTGAGCACGACCAGCATATGCGCCGCGCGCGGATCCGGTCCCCAGTTGAACCAGATCAGCGCGGAGACGATGGCGATGATCATCACCGCCGGGACAAAGATCGCCGAGATCTTGTCGGCCAGCCGCGCGATCGGCACCCGCGAGCTCTGCGCGTTCTTGACCATTTCGATAATCTGCGCCAGCCGCGTCTCGGCGCCGACTTTCTCCGCCGCGAACAGCAGCGTGCCGTTCTTGTTCAGCGTGCCCGCCGACAGCGTATCGCGCTCGGCTTTTTTTACCGGCACCGGTTCGCCGGTCAGCATCGACTCGTCCACCAGGCTGCTGCCGTCCAGCACGCGGCCGTCCACCGGGATTTTCTCTCCCGGGCGCACGCGCAAGCGGTCGCCCACCTGCACTTCTTCCAGCGGCATATCCACTTCGCGGCCGTCGCGCACTACGCGCGCGGTCGGATCCTGCAGCTGCAGCAGCTTTTCCACCGCCGCACTGGTGCGGCCGCGGGCGCGCACCTCCAGCGCCTGCCCCAGGTTGATCAGGCCGATGATCATCGCGCTGGCCTCGAAGTAGACGTGGCGCGCCGCCTCCGGCAACAACTGTGGCAGCAGCACCACCAGCATCGAGAAGACCCAGGCGGTGCCGGTGCCGAGCGCGATCAGCGTGTCCATATTGGCATTGTGGTGGCGGAAGGCGCGCCAGGCGCCGCTGAAGAAGTGCCCGCCGCAGTAGAGCAGCACGCCGAGGGTCAGCAGTCCGACCGCGCCCCAGAGTAACTGCTGCATCGGCGAATCCACCATCATCTCGCCGGTCAGCAGGCCCCAGGCCATCAGCGGAACACCGAGGCCGAGCGCCAGGCCGGAGCGCCACAGTAACTGGCGGTAATGGCGCTGTTCCTCGGCGCGCTGCTGCTCGCGCAGCTCGCGCTCGCTGCGGCGTACCGGTTCGGCGCCGTAGCCGGCGCTCTCTATCGCGCTCTGTATATCGCCGGCGTCCACGCTGCCGCTCACCTGCAGCGTGCGGTCCGCCAAGTTGACTCGCGCTTCGTCCACACCGGGCACGGCTTTCACCGACTTTTCGATCTTGCTAACGCAGCCGGCGCAGGAGACGCCGCTCAGGGTGAAAGTCTGCTGCTGTTTACTCATGTTTCCATCCTAGCCATACCTAACCATCGACAACTGGCGCACAGAGTAAAGGCTTGCCCCCGGGGCAAGGCAAGCGCCCAGATCCGCATCCACACCGGAAAATATACCTGTACAAGGCCCGGGCAATAGCCACAAAATTCCCACGCAACTGGCTGCACGGGGAGTACATACAGCGCCGAGAGAATCACTAATCAGAAATGACGGGGTGTCTATGAAAATGGATATGGTGTTGGCACTGGCGCTATCAGCAGCGCCGCTCGCGGCCCCCGCCGCAGATCTCAGTTACACCTATGTCGAAGCCGGCGTCAGCCGCACCGATATGGAGCTCAACAGCGAATTCGAAGATGCCGTCCTGATCGGAGGATTTATGCGAGGTTCACTGGCCATAGGGGAATCCTTCTACCTGCTCTCCGGCTATGAATCGGGCACCGATAGCAACTGGATCGGCGCGCCGGCAACAGAAGTGTCCCAGCTGCAACTCGGTGGCGGGCTCCGTCGCAGACTTTCCGACGGCGTCGATTTTCTCACAGAGGCGAGCTATATAACCCGCGACATTAGCTTCCGGGATTTCTTCGGATCTGCGAGCGACAGCGCCAGCGGATACCGGGTTTCATCCGGATTGCGCGGCGAGTTTTTCACGCGCCTGGAGGCCCTGGCCAAGGCCAATTACACCGATGTGGGCGATGACAGCGGTGAGTTTTCTGCAACCCTGGGCGCGCAATTCAAGTTCAGCAAAACCTGGCGTCTGTTGGGAGAGCTGGTGTTAGGCGGCGATATCAGCAAATACGAGCTCGGAGTTCGCGCCAGCTTTTAAGCGCCGCAGCGGCACTCTGCCCGTCCTGACAACCCGGTCGCGACCATATAGTCTGACCAGACCGGGCAAACCGTCCGCGCTGCGCTCGGCAATCTGGCCGCAGCAGGCGCGGGCCAGGCCCGCGGGTCTGCCACCTGCGCCCCTCCCGACCACCCCGGCCAGGTGTTATCATCGCCGCCATGAAACACCCTCTGCTCCCGGAAAGACCCCTCTGCATCTCCCCCACCCTGGCCGCCACCCTCGGCCTGGAGGAGGCGGTATTGCTGACCGCGCTGGGTGACCTGCTGCCGTTCCTGCCAGTGGAGGCCCACCCGGGGCGCGACTGGTACACAGCCGAGGGCGAACAGCTGCAGCAGCTGCTGCCCTTCTGGCAGCCGGCGGATATCCAGCGGGTGGCCACCAGCCTGCGCAACCAGGGGGCACTGCTGCTGGGCGCGGCGCCCTACGGCAGCAGCGAGATACTCAAGTTCGCCCTGCCCGGCGAGCACACCCGTCCAGAGCGGTCCCCACAGGCACCCGCCAACCGCAGCGCCAACACCATCGGCCCCGGCTGGCAGCCGGACGCGGAGACCATGGCGCGTATCGCCCAGCTGGGGGTTCCCGAGCACTTCGTGCGCGAGCAGTTGCCGGAGTTCGTCACCTACTGGCGCGAGCGCGGCGAGTCGCGCCACTCCTTCGGCTCCCTGTTCCTGAAGCAGGTGAAGAGCAAGTGGGAGGCCTTCCGCGCCACCGCACAGCGCAAGCAGCCGCTGCCGGAACACTGGCGCCCGGGCGAGGAGACACTGCGCAAGCTGTCCGACGAGGGCGTGCCCAGCACCTTCGTGCGCCGCGGCCTACAGCGCTTTGTCGACTACCATAGATCCAGCGGCAAACAGTCCATCTCCTGGGACCTGGAGTTCAACGACTGGGTGATGGAGGACTGGGAGAAGCAGGACGCGCCCTTTATCGAGAAGCGCAAACCTACCGCCATGACCCGCGACTGGCAGCCCAGCGAGCACACCTGGGAGCAGCTCAGGCGCCTGGCGATCAACCCCAACTTTGCCGCCGAACTGCTGCCGGAATTTATCTACAAGTGGCTCGAGCGCGGCGGCCACAGCGCGCGCTGGGGCGAACTGTTTATCGAATACGCGCGCGAGGAGTGGGCCTACTACTGCCAGGGGATCGAGAAGAACCCGGTGGCCAAGCCCATTCCGCGCAACTGGCAGCCAGGCGGCGACTGCTTGAGTCACCTGGTTAATCAGTGTGAAATAGAGCGGGATTTCGCGCTCAGTTTAGTACCCGAATTCATTATCTACTGGCGCGGGCAGAATACCGCGCGCAAGAGCTGGGACGCCGTCTTCGTGCGTCACGCGCGCCACCAGTGGGCGGAGCGCAACAAGCTGGCAATAGGACACTCCAATGGCAAGCCGCAACACACCAACAACGACAACCAGCGCAGCGACAACCAGAGAACAAGGGACAGGTCCGTCCTCGACATCGTCACGGACACGGACTGGTAGCGGAGACGCCAACCAGGCGCTGGATGACAAGAAGCGCGCGCTCAACGAAGTCTTCGGCCTGCTCAAACTCGGCTATCATAACCAGTTCAACGCGGCCTTCCCGGACACCGAGACGCTGAACCACGCCAAGCGCCTGTGGCTCGAGTCCCTGAACGCCTTTTCGCCGGCGGAAATCGTCGCCGGCGCCAAGCGCGCCATCAAGCAGAGCGAGTATCTGCCCACGATACACAAGATGCTGCAGCTGTGCGCCGCCGGCGACAGCGGCCTGCCCGATGCCCGCGCCGCCTACCGCGAGGCCTGCAACGCCCCCAGCCCGAAAAGCAATCACAACTGGAGCCACCCCGCGGTCTATCACGCCGGCCGTGAATCCAACTGGTTCTTCCTGGCGAATAATTCCGAGCCGGTGGCCTTCCCGGTATTCGCCGAGCACTACCGCAAGATCTGTGCGCAAGTGCTTGAGGGCACCAAACTGGCGGCGCCGGAGCAGTTGAAGCTGGAACAGAATCCCGGCAAACCGCTGTCGAAAGAAGAAAATGCGGAGAAGATGGCGGCGCTGCGCGCAGAACTCGATCTCTAATATTCCTTGGTAGGAGCGGCCCATGGCCGCGATCGATCTCTGCCGGTATGCTGTATCGATCGCGGCCATGGGCCGCTCCTACAAAATCACGCCAGACCAAAGCAGTTTCGGAAAAGCTGTATAAAATAATTCACTCCAACCCAGCAGGTAACGCCATGAACCGGCCACTCATTCTGCTAGCGGTACCCCTCCTCACTGTCTGTGCGCAGGCGCAGGCCGATTTCTACTCCCACCGATACGGCGGTGTCGCCTTCAGCGATGCGGAGCTGGCGGGTTTCTGCCGCGGCGCCACTGGCTTCGTGCAGGGCCTCAACAGCCCCCAGCAGACGTCTACCACCAACGCGTGCAGCGAGAATGGCGATGGCTGGAAGATTTACGGCGGCTGGCGCTGGACGCCGCACCTGGCGGTGGAGGCCAGCTATCAGCAGCTGGCAAATGCGGAACTGGATTTCCGCGTTGACGCCGACAACGGAGAATACCTGAGATTCGAGGACGAGATCGAAACCCAGCTGATCAATGTGTTCGCCGTCGCCCACTGGCCACTGGTCGAGGGCATCAACTTGTTCGGCAAGCTCGGTGGCGGCCTGTGGAATTCGAAAATCTCTGAACGCCAGTCCGGCGAACTGTTGTTCGTATACCTGGTGGGTGAAGACGCTCTCGAAGAGCGCCTCACCGAGGTCAGCGGCCGCGTCGAGGATCGCGCGAATGGCTTCCACTGGGGCTACGGCGTCGGCATCAGCTACCGCCACCAGAACGCGTGGACCCTGCGCGCCGAGTGGGAGAGCTTCTCCGACGTCGGCAGCGATGATTTCCGCAGTGGGTTCGATGTGGAGGCTGCGTCTTTGGGGTGGAGTATGCACTTCTGAACTGAGTTCGATCGCGGCCATGGGCCGCTCCTACAGGGGAAGAAACTTCTATTGTAGGAGCGGCCCATGGCCGCGATCGGTCTCGCAGGGACGCAAATGGCCCAATATAAATCCGGATACCAGGCCTTGCGAAAGGGCAGAGCCTCTATACGCAATCAGATCTATCTGGTAACCAGCACCACCCGAAATCGCAATCCTCTTTTCTCGGAATGGCGACTGGCTAGTATTGCCTGTCGCAATTTCGAAAAAGATCTTCTATTAAAAGACGCAACTATGCTCGCCTGGGTCTTGATGCCCGACCATGCGCACTGGCTCGTTCAACTGGGAACACAACTCGAGTTAGGCGCCTTGATGATGCGAATCAAGTCTGCTGCTGCCCGCGAAATTAATCGCACCAGAAATCGCAAAGAACCAGTCTGGGACAGGGGCTTTCACGATCGCGCCTTGCGCCAAGAGGAAGATATAGCGGCGACCGCGCGATACATTGTCGCCAATCCATTGCGGGCGGGGCTGGTTAAGAGAGTCGGCGATTATCCCTATTGGAATGCGATCTGGTTGTGAGTCTGAGTCCGATCGCGGCCATGGGCCGCTCCTACAGGCGCAGTATTCTCCTTAGTAGGAGCGGCCCATGGCCGCGATCGATCTCGCCGTTACTGCAACTGCAACTTCCCGGCAATATCCGCCCAGGACACAAGTTTGAAGTTCTGCGCCCCGCTCGGCAGGCGGTTGCGGCCGTCCTGGACGACCAGCAGTCCCTGCGGGTAGTCGGCGCCGAGCGCGGCGCTGGTGACTTCGAGGCCGTCGGTTTCCGAGCTGCCGTCGACGCCCTTGTCGAGATTCATATCCACGCGGAAGTGGCCGACAAACTCGCTGCCGTCACGGCTGAACAGCGAGTAGCTGTTGTTGCCCTGGCTGGAGACCACCAGGTAGCTGTGTTCGTCGCTGCCCTCTTCATTGAGATAGAGGCCGATACCTTCGACATCGGCGACCAGCCTGTCGCCGTCCACCGCCGCCACCAGCTGCGGCAAGCCCTCGCCGGCGGAAAATGCGGCGATATCGAGTCGCCAGACACCGCCATCCTCCTCGCCGAAGAACAGCATCTCGCGCTCGTCATCGACGACACAACCTTCCACCTGGCTGTTTACCTGCAGGTTGGCGCGGCGGCGCAGCTGCCACTCGCGGGGATTCTCGCCCAGGGCGATTTCCGCCAGATGCAGATCGCCGTCCTTGTCGGAAATCCAGACCAAGGGCTTGCCGGCCTTTTGATACATGCACAAGCCGTACGGATCGCTCAGGTCCACCTCGCGCAGGCCGAGGCTCTCGACAGCGCCGGCGTGCGTGATACCGAACAGGCTGACGCCGGGCGTGGTGCGATTGGAAGCGGCGGCCAGCGCGGCGTAGTGCGGGTGTTCGACGCTACGCAGGTCCACGTTATTGACGCGGCCGACCGGGAACTGCTGCAGCAGTTTGCCGCCGAGGTCGTAGACATTCAGGCCGCTCTTCTTGTCGGTGCCGAGAATCAGGCTGGCGGCAACATCGCGTGGGTTGACCCAGATCGCCGGATCGTCGGCGGCATCGCCGCCGGACGCCACCGGCTCAGTCTGTGAGCGCGCCGGCACCCGTGGGATCTCCTTATCTGGGCGCGCCGCCTGGGCGCCCGGCGCAGGTTGCGGCAACGCCACATCAAAGCGCTGCACGGAATTGCTCTCCTCCTCCAGCACCAGCAGCACACCGTCACCGAGTGCGACCGAGACGGGCTCGAGTCCATCCAGCGTGCGGGAGAACAGCGCATCGGCTTGCGGCAGTTGCAGATTGTAAGCCCGCACTGTGTCACCGGCGGTCAGCCACAGATGCTCGGCAGCAGTGTCTATCCACAGACCGCCGAATTCTTCGCCCAGGTTTGCCGCGGCGGCGAACACGCGGCGCTCTTCGTCCTTCTCCGCGTCCGCATTCAGGCTCCAGATACCGAGCGGCGGTTGCGCCACCAGCAGCTGGTCCCGGCTATCGTCCACCGCGCAGCCGCTCACCTGCTCGCCAAAATACAGCGGGCGCACCTCGCTGAAAGCCCACGCCTGCGCGCGCGGGTGCACCACGTATTCGTGCCCCAGCCCGGTTTCATCGATGGCGAACAGATGCGTGCGGCCGTTCTGGCGGGAAAAGCACAGCGCCGCCTGGGGCGCGGCGCTCACAAGCGCGCCCAGATAATGCAGGCCCGGCTCGCCGCTGTTCGCATCGACTCGCAGCTGGCGCAGCTGGATTTCACCGCTGTCCTCGTCGTAGGTCGCCACCAGCCAGGCGCCATCGTCCTGCGCCTGCAGCGCGAAGCGCTCGACACTGCCGCCGTCGAGGGCGGCGACTTCGCTGCCGCCCGCGCCGATCAGTACCAGACCGCGCACTTCACTGGCGAGCAATACATAGGATTTTCCACCGAGGGTCAGCGGCGCCAGCTGGCTGGAAACCACCTGAGACAGGGACATCGACTGCTGCGGCTTCAGCACTTCACGCTGCTGAAAAACGGTTTCAGTCGGCTCACCGCAGCCCGCCAGTGAGGCGCCAAGCGCGGCAGCCAGGGCAAGGCTTGGGAATAGTTTTTGTTTCATTTTTTCGACTCATTCTCGAAAGCGTCATCACCATTGTGACAAATTCAAACGGGCGTTGTGGCCGGCGGATGGCCATCCCCATCCGCACGACCTCACCGCACGACTTAATATGCGAAAGCCCGGTTCCGTAAAATTACGGGACCGGGCTGCGATTACCGCGAAAGGCGCGCCTTAAAAAGCGGAGCGCCAGGTCAGGGTGTAAGTCGGACTGCTCTCCTCGTACTGGATTTCGTTGACCGGCTCACCGTAGTCGCGGATGTACTCGACCTTCTCCTGATCCAGCAGGTTGGTACCACTCAGGCGCAATACCGAGTCCTGATTGATGTTCCATTCGACAAACATCTCCAGGTTGGCGTCGTACTCGGTCACCACATACTCCTCGAACTCGGTAGCCAGTGACTCGCTGCGTTTCTGGTAGGAAACGCCGGCGCCGCCGAAGCCCGGAATATCCTGGGTCAGGCTGATGTTGTACACGGAATCCGGCTGGTTGCGGAAGCTGCGCTTGTCGCCGGTGAACGGGTCTTCGATCTCGGAATCCAGGTAGGCGTAGTTGGCGTAGAAGCCGGTGTTCTCCAGGCCCATGAACGCCAGCGGCATAGAGATATCGAATTCGACCCCGCGGGAGGTAACGTTGCCGATATTCAGCGGCGTGAACAGCGCGCCACCCGCCTCGGTGTCCACACCGGTATCGGTCAGCTCGATCACGTCGTCGATGTCGCGATAGAAGAAGTTGACGCCGACGATGCCGCGGCCCGGCAGGCGGTGCTCAAAGCCGAGATCGAAACCCCAGGCGAGTTCGGAATCCAGTTCCGGGTTGCCGACGGTGACGTCTTCATCGTCCGGGGTCTCGTCCTCCTCGAACGGGGAGACCAGGTCGAATTCCGGGCGGCGCAGGGTGCGGGCCACGGAGGCGGTCACGCGGTTTTCCCCATCCACATCCCAGCGCAGGCTCAGGGACGGCAGCAGTTCGTTGCTGTCGCTGGAGGCGCTGCCGTCTTCGTTCGACACGTCGCGCTCGTAGATGTCGTAGCGCAGGCCGCCCTCGAGGCTGAGGTTCTCCGCCAGCGCCAGGGTCAGCTTGGTGTAGGGGGCGATGCGGGTTTCCTCGATATCGGCTTCCACATCGAAGAAACCGGTCTGCAGGCCGGAGCGCTCGCTGAAACCGTAGAAGAGACCGCTCTTCAGCTCGGCAGAGCCCAGCATGACCTTGTAGCTGCCCTCGAGAGAATAATTGTCGTCCTCGATGAGGAGCTGCTCGTCGTCCTCTTCGACGCCGGCGGACACACCGTCCTCGAACTCCTCCTCGGTCTCGAAATTGATGGTGTCCTCCTCAAAGTGGGAGATGGCGGCGGACAATTCCAGCTCGCCGGCGCCAACGGCAGTGCTGTAGACGCCGTCCAGACCCCAGCTGGTCTGGTCGATCTGTTCTTCCTGGGTGGCGATCGCCACCAGGTCGCCCTCGGTGCGGCTGACCAGGGAGCCTTCGTATTCGTCGACGATCTCGTTTTCGGTGCGGTCGGTGTAGACGTAATAGCCGTTGAAGCGCAGCTCGGACATGTCGTCCAGGCGGAAGCCGACGGAGCCGTTCAGCGAGCTGTCGGTGCCGTCGCGGGTGTCCTGCTCAAAGGCGTAGCCTTCCAGTTCCTCGTCGCCGGCTGTTTCACCGGGATAGTACTCTTCCACCTTCTGCTTCGGGTTGCGGCGCTCCTGGATATTGGCGCCGAGCCAGAAGTCGTAGGTCTCGCCGGATTTGGCGATAGCGGCAGAACCGGTGGTGCGGAACTCTTCCTCATCGGCGTAGTAGGTGCTGCCGAGGCGGGTGGTGATGCCGTCCAGCTGCGCGCCGTCCTTGAGCTTGATGTTCAGGGAGCCGGCCACACCCTGGGAAGTCATGTCCGCGGAGGGAGAGCGGATGATTTCGATGCTCTCCACCAGTTCCGAGGGAATGCGGTCGACGAAGAAGGTGCGGTCCGCGCCCTGCCCCGGGATCGGGCGGCCGTTGACCAGCACCTCGGTGTATTCGGCGTTCATGCCGCGGAGCTGCACCGCGTCGTATTCCAGCACATCGGAGGTGAAGGTGACGCCCGGCGTGCGCTTCAGCATCTCACCCACGGTCAGCGGCTCGAAGCGCTGAAAGAAGTCCAGGTCGAAGGCCAGAGTCGGGTTGATATCGTCGGTTCTGTCCCGGTAGACGTTGGTGCCGGTAACCACGATTTCCTCGATGCTGCCGGCAGCCATTTTTTTGGCGTCGGCCGCCGCTGTGCTGTCAGCCTGCGCCGAGGCATTGACAGAGATGATGGCGGCAGCCAGCGCCAGCATCGGTATATTGGTTATCCTGCTCTTCATAGTGTCCCCATTACCGTTTGGTGATTGTTTTATGGGGCCGCAGGCTAGTCGCAAGATGTGAATCTTGCGTTACGCTTTTTTTAAATTTGTCATATCCGCGCCATAAGATGGGCGGCATCGCGATAATCAATGAAAAGTTAATGCCGGAGAAAATCATGAGCGACGATCTGAAAAGCCCCGCGCGGCGCACATTGTTCAAGGCATTCGGCGCCGCCACGGCCGCCGGCGCCGCCGCCAGCCTGCTGCCGGGCTGCGGCAAGAGTGAAAAAGGCGCCAAGGAAAACCTGGGTTTTGCCGAGATTCCCCATACACTGGACGATCAACACCATGTGCCGGAGGATTATCGCGCCGACGTGCTGCTGCGCTGGGGCGACCCGATCGTCGCCGGCGCCACGCCCTTCGATCCGCAGACACTGACCGCCGCGGAGCAGGAGCGGCGCTTCGGCTACAACAACGACTTTATTGCCTTTATGCCGCTCAATGGGCAGGCGGGCCCGGGTGAAGGCGAGCGCCATTGCAAAAGCCGCAACAGCGAGCGCGGCTTACTATGCGTAAATCACGAATACACGCAGCCGCACCTGATGTTCTCCGGCTACAGCGATGAATACAGCGCCACCCGCGGCGTCAGCGCCGCGCACGTGGCCGTGGAACAGGCGGCCTGTGGCCACGCGATCGTGGAAATCGAGAAAACGGCGGCGGGCTGGCAACCGGTTTTGGACAGCCCCTACAACCGCCGCATCACTCTGAATACGGCGATGGATATCGTCGGCCCCGCCGCCGGTGACAGCCGCCTGCAAACCGCCGCAGACCCGAGTGGCACCCGCGTGTTCGGCACCGTCGGCAATTGTGCCGGCGGCAAGACGCCCTGGGGCACGGTGCTGATCGCCGAAGAGGGCTTCGGCGGCGCCTTTCAGGGCGACCCGGATGACATCGCCGACCCGATTGAATCCGTGAATCACCACACCTTCGACATAGCGCCCGACAACCGTAACTGGGGCGATCACGACCGCCGCTTCGATATCGCCGTCGAGCCCCATGAGCCCAACCGCTTCGGCTGGATGGTGGAATACGATCCCTATGACCCGAATTCGATACCGCGCAAGCTGACCAATCTGGGCCGCTTCGAACACGAGGGCTTCACCCTGGTGAGCAAACCGAATCAGCCGATCGTCGCCTACGGCGGTGACGACGACGAGCACCAGTTCGTCTACCGCTATGTATCCCGGGAAAAGTACCGACCCGGCGACTATGCCCGCAACCGCGACCTGCTGACCGAGGGCACCCTCTATGCGGGCCAGTTCAACGAGGACGGCAGCGGCCGCTGGCTGCCGCTGATCTTTGGCGAGGGGCCGCTGACCGGAGCCAACGGTTTCCGCAACCAGGCGGACGTGCTGATCGACGCGCGCCGCGCGGCGACGCTGCTCGGCGCCACGCCGATGGACCGCCCGGAGGACGTGGAGACCAACCCGGTCAACGACTGCACCTACGTAATGCTGACCAAGAACAAGAAGCGCAACGCCGAGGATCTGAACGCGGCCAATCCGCGCCCGCGCAATGTCATGGGCCACGTACTGGAAATCGTGCCGCCGGGCGCATACGGCCGGCGCGATCACGCCAGCGACACCTTCAAATGGAACACCTTCCTGCTCGGCGGCAACCCCAACGCGGAGAATCCGCACGAGCGCGGCGCCTACGGCCAGCAAGCCCCCGGCACCATCTCCGCCCACGGCTGGTTCGCCAACCCGGACAACGTCGCCTTCGACCCGCGCGGCAATATGTGGGTAGCGACCGACGGCTGCGAGAGCTTCGGCTTCCACGACGGCCTCTGGGCCATGGCCACCGAGGGCGAGCTGCGCGCGGCGCCCAAGCACTTCTTCGGCTGCCCCCAGGGCGCCGAGGTGTGCGGGCCGGAGTTCACACCGGACGGCAGGACCCTGTTCGTCGCGGTGCAGCACCCGGCGAGCGGCGGCGCTTCCACCTTCGACAATCCCATGCACCGCTGGCCGGACAACGATCCGGCACTGCCGCCGCGGCCGTCGGTGCTGGCGATCTATCGCCGGGATGGTGGGGAGGTCGGCAGCTGAGCTGCGTGGAACTGAGCGCGGGCCCGGCGTCTGCCCGGCCGCCTCCGCATCCGGGAGCGGCCTGCTAGAATTTTCAAATCCGCGCTGTTGAAAACCTGCAGCATCCGGGCCAGCCGAGCTGTCGAGGGGACGCCATGACATTCAGGCATGCAATACTAGCCGGCAGTGTGCTGACCGCGGCACTGGCTATCGGTATCGCGATAATGAGCTACGCACAGCTGCCGCGTGCGGAAATCACGCTCAGGGGCAGCGGCGCAAGTTTTCCCTACCCGATTTACACCGAGTGGTTCAGGAGTTTTTCCGACAAGGAAAACGACATCTTCGTCGACTATGACATGACCAGTAGCGAAGAGGGGATCCGCGATTTTATCGGCGGCACCGTGGATTTCGCCGGGTCCGATGCGGCGATGGATTACAGTGAAATTGTTCGGGTCAAACGGGGCGTCGTGCTGCTGCCTGTGACCGCCGGTGAGGTTGCGCTGGTGTTCAACATTCCCGGCCTAACTGCGCTGAAATTGCCCCGCGACGCCTACGTCGATATTTTCAGTGGCAAAATAACCAACTGGAATGACCCCCGAATCGCCGGCGCCAACCCCGGCTCGGAATTGCCCGACCTGAAAATCACAGTAGTCACCCGGTCGGATGCCTCGGGCACGACATTCATACTCACCGGACATCTGGCCCGCATCAGTGAGGAATTCAGTGAAGCGATCGGCCAGGGCAGAACGACCTCCTGGCCCACCACCGCCAACTTCAGGAAGGCGCCCGGCAACCAGGGGGTGGCGGCGCTGGTCAAGCGCACGCCCGGCGCCATCGGCTATGTCGAATACGGCTTCGCCAAACTGGTGGAGTTAACGGTGGCACAGCTGCAGAATCGCGCCGGCAACTTTGTGTCTCCGGGCACGGAAGGCGGCGCTGCGGCGCTGGCCGATGTTGAGTTCCGGGACAGGGCCCTGCCCGGGAGCAACGCGCCCGACCTGGTAGCCTGGCCGTGGGATCCCGAAACGGAAAATGCCTATCCGATCACCAGCTTTACCTGGCTGCTGCTCTACGCCGACCAGGAGGACGACAAGGCGGCAGCGCTGCGACAGCTGCTGTCGTATATGTTAAGCGATGAGGCGCAGAGCCAGGCCCCTGACCAGGGTTTTGTGCCACTGCCGCAATCTGTCCGCGACAAAGTCCGCGCGGCCACCGCTTTTATCCGCTGATCTCAACTTCGGCTGCCTGCCAGGCATCGCTGTATTCCACAACCCGGTTGCGGCCCTGGCGCTTGGCCTGGTACAGGGCACAGTCGGCCTTGTGCAACAGATCGTCGATCGTACTCTCACCCTGCAGGTGGGCTATGCCGATACTGGCGGTGAACTGCAGCGGGCCGTCGGCCGTCTCTATCACTATCCCGCCGATCTCTCCCTGCAGGCGCTGCGCGGTGCCCTGCGCATCCCGACGCGCTTCGCTCAGCAGTATCGCAAACTCCTCGCCGCCGATGCGGCCGAACACGTCGGTATCGCGAATGTGAGCCGCGATCGCCTCGCTGAACGCGCGCAGGGCCAGGTCGCCGGTCCCGTGGCCGTGGATGTCATTGATGGACTTGAAGTGGTCTATGTCCAGCATCAACAGGCTCAGGGGCAGCGCCTTCCGTTGCGCCAGCTTGAGCAGATGCTCCGACTCGGCAAAAAAACTGCGGCGGTTGTAGATGCCGGTCAGCGGGTCGGTTCTCGCCTCCCGCTCCGCTCGCGCCTTGGCGGCCTCCAGTTCCCGGGTGCGCAGCCGCACCTGGTCTTCCAGCTCCCCCTTGGTGACCTCCAGCTGCTGCATGTACTTTTTCTCGGCCTGCTCCTTGAGCAGGCGCAACCGCTGCACCAGCAGGCCGATGGCGGCCATGATGGTCAGCATCTCGAAAAAGGAGGCCACCGGAGGCCAGTAGTAATTGATGAAGTTGTGCTCCACATAGCCCAGGTCCCGCAGCGCCTGCACCACTAGGCCCATCACCAGCAGGCTCCAGGCCAGGGCGAATACCGCGGCCTCATTGTAGCCCTGGCGCCAGCGCACGAAAGCGACCAGTGCAATCAGCGGGTAGAGCAGCAGCGCGATGGTGATCGATATCACCGACAGCGCGGTCAGTTTGAGCAGGGCGCAGACCAGCAGGAAGCCGGCATTCGCCATCATGAATTTCAGCAGGTGATCCAGCCTGGGCGTATGCGTTTTCGTCTGCAGGAACATGCGCGCGAAGATCAGCCCACAGAGGATGGTGACCGCGCAGGTGAACGACATGTAACTCCAGTGGAAGTGGTCGGTCACAAAATACTGGTGGGTGTAACCGAGAATCGTGCACCAGATAGTGATCTTGGAGGCCGAGTAGATGGAGTAGACGTAAAAGATTCTGCCCCTGGTCGTGACGCCGCCGATCAGGGCAAAGATCGACATCAGGAAATAACCGCCCAGCAGAAAGGCCACCACGGCGGTTTCGAACTTGCTGCTCGCCTGGAGGGATTTCGGATCCCAGATGCGCATGCTCGGGAAGACAACGCCCAACTCATCCGAGCTGAACCTGACCATCAGCTCGGTGGTTCCGCCCGGCGGTAGTGTCACTTCGAAGACGAAACGATTGTGCGGTACCGCTCTGCGGCTGAACGGATCGGCGAGTGACAGCAGACCAATCTGCTGATAATCCCCGCCGCCCGCCAGATCCCGCGCGAAGGCCTCCAGGCCGATCAGCTGGTGATCGATATATTCGATGTGCAGGGTGAGCGCGGTATCGGTGCTGTTGGCGAGGGCGAAGTGGGACCAGAAGGCGCCCGGTTGCAGCCCCGTCGAACCGGCACTCTGCAGCGCCCTGAACTCCCCCCGCCGATAAGCCCGAAGCGCCGCCGGCAGATCGCTGCCGCCTTCTGCGTCGTGCCATATCTCGGCGAGACCGGTCAGCCTTCGACCATCCTCGTGCGCTCCCACCTCGATCGGAGTGCGCGCGAAACAGAGCAGCGGCAACAAGAATATGACTGTCGCGAGGGATTTAATTATTATCTGGCCCGCAAACAGCGGCCGAAGAATGCCACGGATTCCCCGGCGAGCGGACCTGTTCAATCTTTTTTTGTTCATTTTATTTGTGGAAAGGCTGCAAATCGCCGTCTTTATAAAGGCTGGATATGTCAGTGTAAACAACAGTGGGCGTCGAAACCGGGCCAAACCGCAGTTTCGCCGGCGCAATCCAGGCAGGGCACATAATCCCCCGAATAAAGCGCGGGCACCGACGAAAGGAGGCAGAGGTGCAAGAACTACAAGATGTGCAATCGATCGATTTTCACCAGGTCAGCTGGTACGCGCAGCGCGCGGCGGCCGCCTATCAGGCCGAGGCCGAGATCCGCCAGGCGTTTCCCGACACCACGCTGGTAACCACCACCAGCAACGATGTGCAGTTCTTTCTCGAGTGCGATGCCGCGAACCGGCGCCAGATCGTCAGTATCCGCGGCACCGCCAATCTCAGCAATGCGCGCGAAGATGCCGAGTATGTGCCGTCCAAAAACCCCCGGCTGGGTATCTATGTGCACAGCGGCTTCGACGAGGACGCCATGCAGGTGTTCGATGCCCTGTTCCCCAGACTCGACAAGTCACTGCAGGTCATTCTGACCGGCCACTCCCTGGGCGCGGCGATCTCCACCCTGCTGATGATGTACCTGCACGAAGAGGGCTTCGCGCTGGGGAGGTCAATCAATTTCGGGCAACCCAAGGTCACCAATCACCAGGGGGTCAGAAAATACGATCTGCTGCCCCTGCTGCGGGTCGTCGATGAAAACGACCTGGTGCCGCTGGTCCCGCCCAACGACCTGATCGACCTCATCCACGGCGGCTACCAGCACCTGGGGCCGGAGCTGATGCTGCTCGAGGGCGAGTACTACGTCTATCAGGACGCGCACACCGCCCGCCATTCGCCCATTGATTCCTTCTGGAAAAACCTGGGCAAAACCAGCATCAGCGCGCACTTCATGCAGCACTACCTGCACAATATCAATTCAAAGCTGGCCCACGCCGTAGAGGTTTCCTACAGCCAGCGCGAAAACGCTATCGATTGCTAACTTTGATCTTGGGGGACTCTGTTATGCGCAGCGCATACAGGTTTATCGCTTTGCTGCAAGGCACGGCCGGGAAAATAATCGGCTTTGCGAAAAGCACCGCTTTTCATTTCTGGCGCTGGCTTACCGGCCTGCTCCGCGCCGTCGCCAATCTGTGGCGGGCCCTGGGGCCCCGCTGGCTCAGGATCGGTATTGCGGTACTCGCCATTGCAGTGCTGCTGCGGGGCGCGCTCGCCGGCTATCTGCAGCCGAACCTCACCGAGGAGACCGTTTATCGCGTCCACTACCTGAACGAGGGCTGGGACGCACAGCAGCGCCAGAGTTATTACTACACGCCCCAGGGCACGGAACTGCTGGGCATCGACTACGAATGGTTCGTCAACCTGGAACTGCCCTTCTCCGACGAACTGCTGGCAAGCGAGAACACGATGCGCGGCTGGGGCTTTATCGTCGATCCGGGCCAGCGCCCGAGCCCGCTGAATCCGGGCAACCTGCCGGTCGGCCTGACCCGGCATATCGACCCGGACTCCGGCCGCGAGCGCCTGGATATCGGCTGTGCCACCTGCCATACCGGCGAGCTGCACTACCGCGGCACGGCGCTGCGGGTCGACGGCGGCCAGGCGCTGCAGAGTATCCCCACGTCCAGGCGCGGCGAGTTCATCACCACCCTCGGGGCATCGGTGTTTGAAACCCTGTTCAACCCGGCGAAGTGGGACCGCTTCGCCACACGGCTGGCCGGCGAAGACGGCGCCCGGCGCGAGGAGTTGCGCGGGCAGCTGTGGCAGTTCTTCAAGAAAATGGCAGAGTTCGGTGTCACTGCCGGCGCCAGTAAATACTATCCGGTGGAAGAGGGCCGCGGCCGCACCGACGCCATCGGCCGCATCGGCAATGTGGTGTTCGGCTATGACCTGCAGGAGCCCGCCAACTACAGAGTGGCCGATGCCCCCGCCAGCTATCCGTTCCTGTGGGATATCTGGCGTTTCGACTGGGTGCAGTACACCGGTTTCACCAACCAGGCCATGACCCGCAACGTCGGCGAGAGTCTCGGCGTGCTGGCGCCGATCAAACTGGTGGATGCCGAGGGCAAGGTGCTGAGTGGCAGTGAGTTCGGCGAGACCGCAGTGGACCTGGAAGGCATGCACTGCGTGGAGGGGCTGCTCAGAAAGCTGCAGCCACCCAAGTGGCCCGAGGCCATTCTGGGGGATATCGATATCGCCAAGGCGAGAACCGGCAAGGCGCTGTTCGCCGACCAGTGCGCCTTCTGTCACGGCCCCCATATATCCGAGCCCTACGACTGGCAGCTTGCCGACAGCCCCGGTGCAGAACTGCCGGGGCAGCTGGCAGTGAACTGGCAGTGGGACATGGCCGGTGAGGTGACCCGCAAAGACGGGCGCAGTTACCGCGCCGACTGGCGGGAGACAATCTGGTCCCTGCCCTGGATCGCCACCGACGTGATCGGCACGGATTCGAAGCTCGCCGACAATTTTGTCGACAACCGCTATGACATCAGCAAACTGCTCCCGGACGCGCAACCGGTCAACGCCGGCTACGGCCTGCAATTGCTGCTGAACGACCTGGTGCCGAAGCTCTACCGGCAGTGGGATATCGACGACGCCGAGCGGGTGGCGGATTTCGACGGCCTGAATGTGCCCTTCCGCATCGAGAACCAGCGCGCCTACAAATCGCGGCCTTTGCACGGCGTCTGGGCGACGCCGCCCTTCCTGCACAACGGCTCTGTGCCGAGCATCTACGACCTGCTGTCACCGCAGCGCGCGCGCCCGCAGAGCTTTTATGTCGGCAACCGCGAGTACGACCCGCAGAAACTCGGCTATGTCACCGACCACTCGCCCGGCAGCTTCCGGATGGACACGACCATTCCCGGCAACCGCAACAGCGGCCACCTGTTCACCGACCTGGACACGCCCGGGCGCATCGGCAAACTGCTCAGCGAAGCCGAGCGCTACGCGCTGATCGAGTACCTGAAGGTGATGGGCAATCCGGACTTCGATGCGGCACTGGGTGGGGACCCGATGAACTGGAACAACTACAGCCAGGCGCCGGCCGTCGACTCGACGCAGCAGGCCTGCATCAGCGCCCACCGCAGTCTCGGTATCGGACACGGTAACGATGCCAGCCGGCTGCTCGCACAGGAGACAGTGCAATGAAGCGGAAACTGATTGGAAACGCTCTCGGGTCGCTCGTCGCCGGCCTGTGCCTGTGCGCCGCGCCGGCGCTCGCCACCGGCACCGGTGAACTCTCCGAGTTCGAACAGATAGCGCTGGATATGGAACTGTCCGCAGCGGAGATGCAGGCGATCCAGCGGGCGATGGAGTTCGGCCGCGAGATTTCCCGCAGGGCGGAGAAAATCAACGGCGCGCCTTACAGGCGCGACGCCCACGCCAAGGCGACCGGCTGCCTGCGCGCGACCTTTTCGGTCAACGGCGATATTCCGGCGCACTTCCGCCACAGTGTCTTTGCCGAGCCCGGGCGCGAGTACAAGTCCTGGATCCGCTTTTCCAATGGCGACATGACCGTGCAGGCGGACGAGAAGCCGGACGCGCGGGGCATGGCGATCAAACTGCTCGACGTCGACGGGCAGAAGATTGCGCCGGAGCTGGACGGCCCCGGGACGCAGGATTTCATCATGACCAATACGCCGGCGTTCTTTAACCGGAATATTTTTGATTATGTCGACAACATGAGCCACCTGGCCGAGCTGGAGCGCACCAGCTGGTTTATCAGCCTGTGGCCGCCGCGCTTTCACCCCAAGCTGTTCTACCGCGCCGTGCAGACGGTCTCATCGGAAATCGATACACCGCTGCAACCGCAGTATTTCTCCATGCTGCCCTACCAGCTGGGCGACAGCCGGCTGAAATTCTCCGCGCGCCCCTGCCCGGGGATGCGTTTCGAATTCGACGTGGACAGGGACGATGCGGACTACCTCACCGACGCCATGGCGCAGCAGCTCGACCGGGGCGGCGCCTGCTTTGATTTCATGCTGCAGGAGAAGGTGGCCGGCGCCGACATGCCGATCGACGACGCCTCGGTGATCTGGTCGGAGCAGGACTCGCCATTTATCCCGGTAGCGAGAATCAACATTCCGCCACAGTCGTTCGACAGCGAGGCCCAGCAGCAGTTTTGCGAAAACCTGTCCATGAACCCCTGGCACGGCGTCGATGACTGGCGCCCGCTGGGCAGCCTGAACAAGGCCCGCCGCCTGGTCTACCACGCGGTATCGGAGTTCCGTCACCGGGAGAACGGCGCCGCGGCATCCGAGCCGGACAGCTGGTGCCTGGAGGGCGGGAATGACTGCGACCTGTCCGAGGTTTTCCACCGCACGAAACCGACCTGGCCGCTGCCGCGCTGTTTCGATCCGCAGTACCGGCCGGCCGACGGCTCCGAACCGCCGCCGCCCTGCTGGGATTGATTTCCCTCGTAGGAGCGGCCCATGGCCGCGATCGATCTCCGACGCAATCGGATAGTTCGATCGCGGCCATGGGCCGCTCCTACATTAAACCGCCTGGACGGAAAGGAACGGGCCAGGGAAATAGCCCGTTCTCAATGGGCAGAGTCAGCAATTCCATGCCCCGTACCTGCCGTATGGCGATAGCCGTGCGGGCTTGTGGAATTGGACCGGAAATCACCCTTCACTTGGTCAAAGTCACTGCTCGATCAGCCATCAGTGTATAGATATCCTCCAGGCGCAGGCCGCGGGTATCGATGCCGTTGCGCCACAGACTGATCGCCGCGGCGGCCAGAGGTACGACAATCAACAGGGCGGACACGACCATATTTTCAAACAGCCCCATCACGCCCAACCCGGCGCCCAGTATGCCTCCGGCCTTGGAGCTGGCCGCGGCGAGGCCGGCGCCGGTGCCGCGCAAATGTACCGGGTAGATTTCCGCCGCGTAGGGGATCAGCATGGCGATGACACCGCTGGCACTGACCAGCAGCAGCGCCGTTACCGCCGAAACACTCCAGATGGAGTAGAAACCGAGCCAGATACAAACGGCGAAAGCCAGCAGGGAAGCCGCGGTGAAGGCGACAAACAGTGCCAGTGCGTAGATACTGCTCCAGCGGTGGTACAGCCAGATCACCAGCAACACGCCCGGCAGCGCGATGATGGCCGAGCGAGCCAGCAACGCATCGGCCTCGTCCGCCAGGTCCAGCGCCCGCAGATTGGTGGGCAGCCACAGCAGGAAGCCGAAATTCACCAGCCTCCAGGCCAGCCCCGCAGCCACCAGACCGAAGGTAATGCCGGCATATTGCCCGCGCAGCAACAGCCTGAAGCTGCCCTTTGCCGGCTCCGGCAGCGGTTCGCTGACCACACCCTCGCCGGCCTGGCTGTCGCGGCCCGCGAACCGCGCCAGCACATTGCGCGCTTCGCGCGTGAGCCCGCGACTGGCGAGGTAGCGGGGCGATTCGGGAATAAAGCGGTTGAGGAAAATGACCAGCAGGCCGGTGGGCAGCCCCAGCATCCACAGCACACGCCAGCTGAACAGGGGTTCGAGAATCGCCGCGGAGCCCGAGGCGAGCAGATAGCCGGCAGCGGTGCCCACGCCCCCCAGCGCGACCAGCAGCCAGCCGCGGTGCGCCGCCGGAATGGACTCCGCCATCAGCGCGAATGTGATGGGCAGCAGTCCACCGGCGGACAAACCCATCAGGAAGCACATGATCAGGTTCCAGGTGAACGAGGGCATGGCGCCGCAGATGGCCGTGCCGATAAACATCAGCGCACCGAGCAGCACCGCGGCGCGCCGGCCGAAGCTGTCCGCCACCAGGCCCCAGAGCACCGAGCCGACCGTGGTGCCGGTCAGCGCAACCAGCGCCAGGGTACCGGAACTCTGCGAGCTGATTTCGTACTCTTCCGTCATCCCGGGCATCACGAAGCCCAGGGTGGCCGGCTTCATCACATCGACCGCCACGGTGACCAGCAGCACCACCACCAGTTTCCAGTGCTCGCGATTGAGCGGGATGCTGTCGGCCACATGGAAGTGGACTTCGCCGGGGTTTTTCAGCGCGGGCAGGCGCGGCATCAGGCCATAGCCCGCGAGCAGAATACCGAGTGGAATCAGTCCCATCCCCACCAACATGTTGGTATCCATCGGCATACCCGCCATGTGGTAACTCATGTGCGCGGCATGCACAAACATCGGAATGTGCGCCAGCACACCGAGGGTGATGGCGATACACCCGAGCCAGAAGGCCACGGGGTGGTGGAAAGAGATGCCTTGAGCGTTCATCGCGGGTTACAGCTTGTCATTATTGTCGTGCGTCGGGCCGCCGGACTTGCGGGCGCCCAATACTAGCCACAAAGCCGTCGCCGCGACAGTGCCGGGTTATCTCAAGCCGTATCGGAACGTCAGCGGTCTATCCGATTCCCGAGTGCACGGTTTCCTTATCCAGACATTCCAGCGCATAGCGGGTCATGCCCTGGGCGAGTTCGTGCTCCCCCATAAACACCCGGCCGGCCCCTTCCCTGCCGAGCAGGGCCGCGTCCTCATCACAGTGCGCTCGCACAACGGTTGCTATACCGGGCTTGAGCAGCCGCGCCGTCTCCATCATCCGCCGCGCGCGGATACTGTCCGGTATGGCGATCACCAGTATTCGCGCACGCGCAACATGCGCCTGGATCAGGACATCGGGCTCCGCCGCATCGCCGGAAACCGCAGCAATACCCCGCGCGCGCAGCTGCTCGACAAGCTCGCGGCTCTGCTCTGCCACCACTATATGTACCCCCTGCGCCATCAGGGCCTCGCCGATGCGCGAGCCGACCCGCCCATAGCCCACGACCACCACATGCCCGGTCAATCGACGCAGATCCGTCGATAGCGGCAGTTCGGCCAGTGGATCGGCGGGCCTCTCCATCCTGCGCGCCAGCTTTGAACGGGAAACTATCCAGCGCCTAAGCGGTTCGATCGCATTGAACAGGAGCGGATTGAGCGCGATAGAGATCAGGGCGCCGGCCAGAATCAGGTTCTGCCCTTCGATTGGCAGTAACCCGAGAGTCACACCGAGGCCCGCGAGGATAAACGAGAATTCACCGATCTGCGCCAGACTGGCCGATACGGTGAGTGCGGTATTGAGCGGATAGCGGAACAGCAGGACCAGCACAAAGGCGGCGAGCGTCTTGCCCAGCATGATGATCGCCAGCACCGCCAATACCCGCAGCGGCTCGTCCACCAGCATCATCGGGTCGAACAACATGCCCACAGACACGAAGAACAGCACCGCGAAGGCGTCGCGCAGCGGCAATGACTCGTCGGCGGCGCGATGGCTGAGCGCTGATTCGCGCAGTACCATGCCCGCGAAAAAGGCGCCGAGCGCAAAGGAGACGCCGAATACCATCGAGGCGCTGAAGGCGATACCCATGGCGGTGGCAATCACACTCAGGGTGAACAGCTCCCGCGAGCCCGTGCGCGCGATCTGCCACAGCAGCCAGGGGAAAAGTCGTCGACCCACCAGCAGCATCAACATCACGAATACGGCCACCTTACTGAAGGTGGACAGCACTGTGGTCAACAGGTCGGTATCGGCCTGGGGAGTGCCGCTGCCGCCGAGCCAGCCGGCCAGCGGCGGCAATACCACCAGTGCCAGCACCATAACCAGATCTTCCACCAGCAGCCAACCGACGGCGATGCGGCCGTTGATGGAGTCGAGCAGGCCGCGCGCCTCCAAGGCGCGCAACAGAACGACTGTGCTCGCCACCGACAGCGCCAGTCCGAATACCAGCGAAGCGCCCGGGGACCAGCCCCAGTAACTTGCCACGGAAGCACCGAGCGCGGTGGCCACGACAATTTGAGCCAGGGCGCCGACGATCGCGATGCGGCGCACCGACATCAGGTCGTCGATGGAAAAATGCAGCCCCACGCCGAACATCAGCAATATCACGCCGATTTCCGCCAGCTGCTGGGAGAGTTCTACGTCTGCTACGAATCCCGGCGTGGCCGGGCCGATCAGTACACCGGCGATCAGGTAGCCGACCAGCGCCGGCAGACGCAGGCGCACCGCGGCAAAGCCGAGGATCAACGCCAGCCCGAGGGCAACGGAAATGGTGGTGATCAGAGTGATATTGTGATGCAACGCCCGTGTTCCCTTTCCAGCGATATCCGCGACTTCAGAGTCCCTCGATTCTACAGCCACGGCCCGCAACGGCAATGCGCTGCGGCCAGGTCACTGGTACCAAATACGGGTTTAACAGCAGATGACATTCACACAGTGAAGAACTGCTGGATGCCCAGCAGCACATTGGTGGTCGCCACCGAGGCGAGGATCAGGCCCATCACCCGGCTGACGATACTGGCGCCGGCATTGCCGATCCAGCGGAAGATCCAGTTGGCGGCGAGGAGCAGCAGCAGCACTATGCCCAGCACCGCCAGCATTGCGCTGGCGGTGCGGAACTGGTGGATGGGGTCGAAGCGGTAATTGTCGGTCAGCACCACCGCCGCCAGCATGGCGCCGGGCGAGGCGATGGACGGCACTGCCAGCGGGAAGATGGCCGTCTCGTGCCCCTCCTGCACGATCTCCATTTCCTGCTCCGGCTTGCCCTCGCCGAAGATCATCGTCAGCGCGAACAGGAACAGAACCACACCGCCGGCCACCTGGAAGGCCGACAGCGGCACGCCGATGGTCTCCAGCAGGTACTGGCCGGCGAGCAGGAAGAACAACAGGATGCCGGTGGCCACTGCCACCGCCAGTATCGCTATCTTGCGCTTCTGCCAATCGGCGTGGCGGGCGGTGACGGCGATAAACACCGGCAGCGTGCCGACCGGATCAATCACCGCGAAGAAAAAGACAAAGCTGCTGATCCAATCGTTCAAGGGATGCTCCGGCGCACCGTGCTACTATCGGCTTAGCTTCCATTGTAGGAGCGGCCCATGGCCGCGATCGGATCCTGGGGAAAACCAGAGATCGATCGCGGCCATGGGCCGCTCCTACAGTAAGGCAGAAACCGCTTTCCAGAACCAAAGTCTAGTGCATGACCAATCACTCACCGACCGCGCGCCGCATCGCCAAGACCATTCTCAATGGCTTTGATGCCTACTTCGCCGACTTCCAGAACATCACACTCGGCGCCAAGGCGCGTTTCGAGACCGCGGCCTGGCAGGGGGTACACCAGGCCAACAAGGAACGCATCGACATCTACAAGACCAAGGTCAACCAGGTGCTCAAGTTGGTGCACACGGTGACCAGCAAGGACACCAGCATGCTGGCGCTGTGGCGCGAGGCGCGCGCCACCTATGCGCAGCTGATCGCCAACCACAGCAACTACGAAATTGCCGAGACGTTTTTCAACTCGGTATTCTGCAGCCAGTTCCAGCACGCCCATATCCACGACAGCAACCTCTTCGTAAAACCCTCGCGCACCCCGGACGACAAGCCACTGCGGGACTACAGCATCTATATCAGCTACAGCGCGCGCGACGGCCTCGAGTACATGATCGAGGACATCCTCAACGACTACGGCTTCTCGGTGCCCTGGGAAAACCAGCAGCGTGATATTGAGCATATTTGCGCGGCGCTGCGCGCCACGCCACTGGCCGGCCTGGAAAATATAAAGAACCTGCGCGTGGACATGCTCGAGTCGGTGTTCTACCGCAACAAGGCCGCCTACCTGGTGGGACGCATGATGTTCGGCGGCGAGGTGATCCCGCTGATCCTGCCCTGCCTGAACAACGGCCGCGGCGGCATCTTCGTCGACACGGTGCTCTACAGCAACGACTCCGCCAGCATCATTTTCAGTTTCACCCGCTCCTATTTCATGGTGGACGCGCCGATACCGTCGCGCTTCGTGCGCTTCCTGTCCACCATCATGCCGCTGAAGGAGCGCTCCGAGCTGTACAACTCCATCGGTTTCCACAAGCACGGCAAGACCGAGTTCTACCGCCATATCCTCGCGCATATGAAGGTGAGCAACGACAAGTTCATCATTGCGCCGGGCATCAAGGGCATGGTCATGAGCGTTTTCACGCTGCCGTCCTATCCGGTGGTGTTCAAGGTGATCAAGGACAAGTTCGACCGGCCGAAAACCGTCACCGAGGAGATAGTGCGCGAGAAGTACAAATTCGTGTCCCGCTCCGACCGCGTCGGGCGCATGGCGGACACCCAGGAGTACACCAATTTTATTTTCTACCGCAATCGCTTCAGCGACGAGCTGCTGCGGGAGTTGCAGGAACTGGCGCCGTCCAAGCTGCACATAGACGACAAGTGGGTGATCATCAAGCACCTGTATGTGGAGCGGCGCATGGAGCCGCTGAATCTCTACCTGCAGAACGCCAGCGACGAGGAGACGCGCGAGGCGATGGAGGAGTACGGCAATGCCATCAAACAGCTGGCAGCGGCCAATATTTTCCCCGGCGACATGCTGCTGAAAAACTTCGGTGTCACCCGCCACGGGCGCGTGGTCTTCTACGACTACGACGAGCTGTGCCCGCTGACCGACTGCAACTTCCGCGCGATCCCCGAGGCGCGCACCGCCGAGCAGGAGCTGTCGGACAGGCCCTGGTATACGGTCGATGAAATGGATGTGTTTCCGGAGGAGTTCCGCCTGTTCTTCTCCGGCAATCCCACCGCGCGCAAGGCGTTCGAGGACCAGCACAGCGATCTCTACGACTACCGCTACTGGCAGCGACTGCAGGAGCGTATCCGCGCCGGGCATATCGAGAGCGCCTTCCCCTACCGGCGCAAGTGGCGCTTCAAACGCCGCTCCACCGGTGCGGCCAGGCGCTGACGATCCGGCGCTGTCGGTTCGGCCCCTGCGCAGTCCGCCACCGCCACCAACGCCGTAATCCGGGGCGTTTGCGACCATTTTGCGACTATAGTGGAAGAAGGGATCCGTGAGCGTGAGGTGTGGCGAGTGCGTTTGTTTGGCTTGGCGGCGACTATCGGCGCGTTCGCGCTGGCGGCCACGGCTGGCTGCGGCTACCTGCCCAGTGAGCTGGAGGCGCCCGGCAAAGGCAAGTCCGGCCCCCATGCGCGTGTCACCGCCAAACTCCATACCGTCAGCTGCACGACCCCGGCACGGGGCTTCCGCCGGGTGAAGTTCGACGATCTCTTCGCCTTTACCGACGATTCGGAACACCCCTTTCGCGAGGCCTACAATACGCCGGCGCAGTATGACGTCAACGCCTATGTCTGGGGCTTCGACAACTGCATGAAAAGAGGCACCTGCGATCAGGGCGATCACTACTGGCTGATCGGCCGCGGCCCGGGCAACGATTTCAGTACCTGGGTAGTCACACCGCAGTTTCCCCGCATCACCATCCAATCCCAGTGCCAGAAGCAACTCAAGGTCGGCGAGCGCTACCGCTTTTCCTTCAGTCGCGGCCAGCTGGTGGGCTTCAGCCGGCGGTGAGCGGGTAGGGTGCGCCATGCGCACCAATTAGGCCCGATAGTTCGATGGAGTCCAAATGGTGCGCGCGGCGCACCCTATGACTGCCTCTTCAAGAGCCGATAGATCGCGTCCTGCGCGCGACAGCCTTTGTCGGCGTTCCGGGCGATGCGCGTGTTGCTCTGCTCCGCATCCAGCACCCGCGCCTTCTGGTTGTCACTCCACTGCAGCTCCATGATTTGTGTCACCGTCTTCTTGTGTTCGGCATCGGTGATCGGAAAGGTCACTTCGACGCGGTGATCCAGGTTGCGCGTCATCAGGTCGGCGGAAGACATCCACATCCGCTCCTCGCCGCCGTTGTGGAATATATAGACCCGCGCGTGCTCCAGATACTTGTCCACCAGGCTGATCACCTGGATATTGTCGGACAGACCCGGGGTCTGGCACACCAGCGCGCACATGCTGCGCACGATGATGCGCACCTTCACACCGGCGGCGCTGGCTTGGTACAGGTGTTCGATCAGTTCGCTGTCCACCAGGTTATTGCACTTGAAGAAGAGCTCCGCTCTCTTGCCGGCCCTGGCCGCGCTGATTTCCCGCTCTATCGCCCGCAACAGTGCCGGGCGGTTGGTATAGGGCGACACGGCGATATGCCGGTAATCCGGCCGCAGGTGGGGGTACTGGATAAACTCGAAAACATTGTAGGCGTCCCGCCCCAACTCCTGGTCACTGGTCAGCAGGCTGAAGTCGCAGTAGACGCGCGCCGTATTCTCGTTGAAATTGCCGGTACCCAGGTGGCTGTAGAAGCGCTCCTCGCCCTCCTCCTTGCGCACGATGGATATCAGCTTGCAGTGCACTTTGAGGCCGGGCACACCGTAGATCACATTGACGCCGGCATCGCGCAGCTCGTTGGACCAGTGAATATTCGCCAGCTCGTCAAAGCGCGCCTGCAATTCCACCACCGCGATGACCTTCTTGTTGTTGCGCACCGCATTGACCAGCGCCGCGACCACGCGGGAGTTCTTCGCCACCCGGTAGAGATTGATGCGGATTTCCTTGACCTGTGGATCGATCGCGGCGGAGATCAGCAGGTTCGTTATCGCGCGGAAGTCGTGATAGGGGTAGTAGTACAGCTGGTCGCCGGCGCGCAGCAGGTTGAACACACTCTCATTTTCCGGCAGTGTCGCCAGCGGAGTCAGAGACTTGTAGCAGTCGCGCGCGGAATCGGCGGGAAAACTCATGAAATCCTTGGAATTGTGGTAACGCCCACCCGGGGTAAAGCTGTCGTAGCGCCCCATTTTCAGCTTTTTCTTCACCAGGTTGAGCAGCACTTCCGGCATCTGCGCGTCGTAGGCCATGCGCACCGGCTCCGCCTGCTTGCGTTTCTTCAGCGACTTGGCCACCTTGTCGACGATGTTCTGCGTGATATGTTCGCCCAGCTCCAGCTCCGCGTCGCGACTGATCTTGAACATATAGGCCTGCGCCCTGGCGATCGGCAGCACATAGCGGAACACCTCCGCCAGACAGGCGCGAATGATATTGTCGAGGACGATATAGACCTTTTCTTTCTTACCCTGCCGCGGCGGTATCACGACGAAACGCGGCAGGGTATCCGTGGGGATCTCCAGGGCGGCGAAGCGCTCGGAGCCATCCTCCAGCTGCAGGTAGATCGCGAAGTAAATACTCGCCTCGTTCAGCAGCGGCATGGTGTCGCGATCGTCGATAAAAAACGGCTCCAGTTCCGGCAGCACCTCGCGGTGGAAATAGTCCACGACGAAACTTCGCTGCCGGTCGTCCAGCTGCGACTCGTTGACCAGGTGAATACTGTGCCTGTCCAGATCCGACAGCACCTTGGTATAGGCCGCATGGGAGCGCCGATTCAGGCGCATGACTTTTTCGTTGATGGCTGAGAGCAGTTCGGCGAATTGCTCCTTCGGTTCCGCACCCCTGGCAAAGGAGGCCAGGCGGCGCACGTCGGCCACGCGCACGCGGTAGAATTCGTCCAGGTTATTGGAGAAGATCCCCAGGAAGCGCACCCGCTCGATGATGGGCACGCTCTCGTCCTCCACTTCCTGGAGCACGCGTTCGTTAAATGAGAGCCAACTTAGCTCTTTAGGATATACGGGCGTATTATTAGGCATGTACAGACTGCTTTACGTCCTTGCGGATCTCTGCGCGTCCGCCGGCCTTTCGAGACGGCGGCATTAAATAGTAGAGCAGTTTGCTACATTAAAATGACAGTTTTTTGACAGGGAACAATTAGTGCCAGACAGCGAACGCTACGCCGCCCTGGACCTGGGCTCGAACAGCTTTCACCTGCTGCTGGCGGAGTTTCGCGACCAGCGCATGGTGCGCCTGCATACCGACCGCGCCATGGTGCGCCTGGCCGAGGGCCTGGACGAGGCGCGCAATCTCGACCCGGCGATTGCCGAGCGGGCGCTCGCCTCCCTGCACCGCTTCCGCCCGGTGCTGACGGAACTGCCGGTGGATCATATCCGCGTCGTGGGCACCAACACGCTGCGCGCCGCCAGCAATGCGGACGGCTTCCTGGAGACCGCCGAAGCCATTCTCGGCGCCCCGATCGAGATCATCAGCGGTATCGAGGAGGCGCGCCTGATCTACAGCGGCGCCATGGCCGCGGCCGACGGCCCGCCGCGACTGCGTTGCGTGGTCGATATCGGCGGCGGCTCCACCGAACTGGTGCGCGGACACGAGACACCACAGCAGCTGCAGAGCCTGTACATGGGCTGTGTGTCCTTCAGCAAGCGTTTCTTTGCCGACGGACTCATCACCGAGAACACCGTCAATCATTTCAACCGAGCCCGCCGCGCCGCGCGCGCCGAACTGCAGGAGCTGCAGCATCTGGCGGAAAATGCCGAAGTGGTCGGCTGCTCCGGCACCATCAAGGCGGTGGCGCGCGTGCTGAACGACGGCGAGCTGACGGAGATCAAGCGCAAGGACATCGACCGGCTGGCGGAAAAGGTGGCCGGCGCCAAACATATCGCGGACCTGAAGCTGCCCAATCTGGACGAGGAGCGGCGCCCGGTATTCGCCGCCGGCCTGGCGATACTGCACGCCATCTTCTGCGAACTGGATATCCAGAGCATGCAGGTGTCGCCCTACGCGATTCGCGAGGGCATAGTCCACGACCTGGCCGGGCGCCTCCACGGTGGCGACCGGCGCGCCGACACCGTCGCCGCGATGATGCAGGGCGGCAAAGTAAACGCGGCGCAGGCGCGGCGCGTCGGCGACACGGCCCTCGAATTGTTGGCTCAGTTGCGGCCGAAGACTGGCGCCGAGGAGCGACAGCGGCTGCGCTGGGCGGCGCAGCTGCACCAGATCGGGCTGGCGCTGTCCCACAGCAACTTCCGCAAGCTCGGCGCCTATATGATCGAGCAGGCGGATATGGCGGGCTTCTCAAAAACGGAACAGGAGAACCTGGCCCACCTGGTCAGAAACCAGCGCGGCCGCATCAAACCGCCGCGGGAGCACTACGGCTTCCACCCCAATCCGGACCTGCTGCTGTGCCTGCGCCTGGCCTGCATCATCCACCGCGACCACACCGACCGCGCCATCGCCGGCCTGCAATTGACCACAAAGGACGACGACTACCGCCTGCGCGTCGCGCAGGACTGGCTGGACCAGCACCCCGCCATCGAGGACCTGCTCCATCAGGAGATGGAGCACTGGCAGTCCCAGTCGCAGCGCTTCAGGCTGGATGCTGTCTAAGGTCTGCATCGATCCGCGGCGCGGCAGGCTCCCACAATGGAACCCCCTACAATAAATATCTATGAAACTCAGCGAAGTCACCCTCAGCCACCACTACACCGATCTCGGCGACGCCTTCGGCACCCGCATAGATCCGACGCCGTTCGAGCACCCGCGGCTGATTCACGTCAACCCCGCCGTGCTGCAACTGCTGGGCATCAACAAGAGCGAGGCGCACAACCCCGACTGGGCACAGCTCGGCTGTGGCAAAAAGCGCTTTCACGGCAGCCGCCCCTTCGCGATGAAATACACCGGTCACCAGTTCGGCGTCTACAACCCGGACCTGGGCGACGGCCGCGCACTGCTGCTCGGCGAAATCGATCACGCCGGCAAGCGCTGGGAGCTGCACCTGAAAGGCGCCGGCAAGACGCCCTATTCCCGCTTCGGCGACGGCCGCGCGGTACTGCGCTCCACCATCCGCGAATATCTCGCCGGCGAGGCGCTGGCCGGTCTCGGTATCAGGAGTACCCGCGCCCTGTGTATCGTCGGCAGCGACGAGCCGGTGGTGCGCGAACAGATTGAAAGCGGTGCCATGCTGATCCGCGTCGCCGAGACCCATGTGCGCTTCGGACACTTCGAGTATTTCTTCTACACGAAACAGTTACAGGCGCTGCAGAAACTGACCGAGTTTATCTGCCGGCGCTTCGTGCCCGATGCCGAGGCACTGCCGGTCAGCGAACAGGCGGAGGCACTGCTGCGCTTCGCGACGCGCAGGAGCGCGGAGCTGGTGGCGGGCTGGCAGGCGGTGGGCTTCGCCCATGGCGTGCTGAACACCGACAATATGTCAATCATCGGCGACACCTTCGACTACGGTCCCTACGGCTTTCTCGACGACTACGAGCCCGCGTTTATCTGCAACCACTCGGACCACACCGGCCGCTACGCTTTCGAGCAGCAGCCGGGCGTGGTGCTGTGGAACCTGAACGCGCTGGCCCACGCCTTTTCCGCCTTCGTCAGTGTCGAGGCGCTGCGCGACTGCCTGGAGGAATTCCAGCCGCGCTTGGTCGACGAGTACGCCGCGCAGATGCGCCGCAAGCTGGGGCTGGCTGCGGCGGAGGACGGCGACCAGCAACTGTGCGCCGACCTGCTGCAGCTGCTGGCGGATGCCAGCGCCGACTACACACTGTTCTTCCGCGCCCTGGCCCACTACCGCGGCGAGCGGCCGCCGGCCGCCCTGCGGGCACTGCTGCCACCGGCGCAGCAGGACGCGCTCGACCACTGGCTCGACCACTACGACCAGCGCCTGGCGCGGGAGGACAGCGACTCCCGCGCGCGCAACCGCGCCATGCTCGCCGCCAACCCCAAGTTCGTGCTGCGCAACTATCTGGCGCAGAGAGTCATCGACGCCGCCGGCGCCGGCGACTACCGGCCGCTGCAGACGATGGTCGAACTGCTGCAGTCGCCCTTCGAGGAGCACCCGGAACACGAGACCTGGGCGGTGGCGCCGCCGGAGTCCGGCAAGCATATGCCCGTCAGCTGCTCCTCTTAGCGACAAATCTAAAACAAAATTCTCACGCCAGGGCTACACTGGAAATAGATTCCTGCCGCTCTGTATGACTTGGTGTAACATCCGGGTCACAGACTCAACAAGGGGTAACTGGAGATGATGAGAAACCTGCTGCTGGCAGCCTGCTGCCTGCTGTTTGCCCTGCAGGCCAGCGCTGCGGACGTACTGGGCAAGTGGCGCACCATCGATGACGAGACCGGCCAGCCGAAATCCATCGTGGAGATCTACCAGAAGGGCGGCAAATACTACGGCCGCGTGGTGGACCTGCTGATGAAGCCCGACGACACCATCTGCGACAAGTGCCCCGGCGACCGCAAGGGGCAGCGGATTGTCGGCATGGATGTGATCACCGGTATGGTGAAGAACGGCGATATCTACGAGGGCGGCCAGATTCTCGACCCCACCAAGGGCAAGATCTACGACTGCAAGTTCTGGCTCGAGGGCAACCAGCTGAAGGTGCGCGGCTATCTGGGCTTCTTCTACCGCACCCAGACCTGGCACAGAGTCAATTAACAGCCCCGAAATCCCACTGTAGGATCGGCGGGGCGGCCATCCGCCCCGCCGATCCTACGTTAGGCTATCACTTCCGTTTTATTCCCCGGATTCGACAACAGAAACACCAGCGGTATCGCCGCCAGATTGATCCACATCAGCAGCTGGAAATCGTTCATATAGGCGATCTCCGCCGCCTGCCGCGACAGTTCGTGGAACACATTCAGCGGCAGCGCACCCAGCTCCCCCGCAGCCGGCGAACCCGCGAGCAGATCCGGCGTCAGCTGCAGCCGCTCGCCGAGCTGCTGCTGGTTGATCCACAGGTTGCGGGTCAGCACCGCCATCACGATGGACACGCCGATGCTGCTGCCCAGGTTGCGCGACAGGCTGAACAGGGCCGTGGCCTCGCCGCGCAGCGGCGCCGGCAGTGTCGCGTAGGCGAGGGTCGAAATTGGCACGAACACCAACCCCAGCCCCACGCCCTGCAGTATGCCGGTCCACACCAGCGCGCCGCGGCTGACCTGCAGGTTGAAGCCGGCCATCAGGTGCAGGGACAGGCTCACCGCCAGCATGCCGGCGAAGATCAGCACGCGGGCGTCGACGGTGCGCAGCAGCCTGCCGACCAGCATCATCGCCGCCATCACCCCCAGCCCGCGCGGCATCAGCACCAGGCCGGTGGTCACCACCGGGTAGTCCTTCCACTGCTGCAAATAGGACGGCAGCAGCGCCATGGTGGCCAGCAGCACTATGCCCACCACGAAGATGAACGCCAGCCCGGACACATAGTTGCGATCGCGGAACAGGCCCGGCGACAGGAAGGGATTCCTGGTCGTCAGCGAGTGCACCACGAACAGGTAGAGCCCGAGTACCGCGGCGATGGCGTACAGCTGTATCTCCAGCGACTCGAACCAGTGCACCTGCTCGCCGCGGTCCAGCAGCATCTGCAGCGCGCCCACCGCCAGCGCCAGCAGGCCGAAACCGAGGGCATCGAAGCGGGTCTTGCGTGTCTCGCCTTCCGGCACATAGAGATAGATGCCGATCAGCGACAGGATGCCGAACGGCAGGTTGATATAGAACACCCAGCGCCAGGAGTAGTACTCGGTCAGCCAGCCGCCCAGGGTCGGCCCCAGAATCGGCCCGATCATCACCCCCACGCCCCAGATACTCATGGCCGAGGCGTGCTTCTCGCGCGGATAGGTATCCAGCAGCGTGGCCTGGGACAGCGGCACCAGCGCGGCGCCGAACACCCCCTGCATCAGGCGCCAGAAGATCATTTCGTTGAGGCTGCCGGCCTGGCCGCACAGCATCGAGGTCACGGTAAAGCCGGCCACCGACCAGAGGAACAGCTTGCGGCGGCCGAAGCGCTGGGACAGATAGCCCACCGGCAAGGTCATGATCGCCGCGGCGACGATATAGGAGGTCAGCACCCAGGTGATCTGGTCGCCGCCGGCGCCGAGGCTGCCCTGCATATGGGGCAGGGCCACGTTGGCGATGGTGGTGTCCAGCACCTGGATGATCGTGGCCAGCATGATACTGACCGTGATCATCTTTCTGCGCCCGTCTGTCACGGGGTCTGCCGTCATGCCGTCACACTCACGGCGCCAGGACGACGCGGCCGGCCTCGCCGCCGGTCGCGCGCGCGGCCACCAGTTTGTCGTCCTCGCTGGTATCGATGCGCACCCTGGCACTCATGCCGGCGCGCAGCGCGGGCGCGTCCTTGGCCGGCAGCAGGCGCAGGCGCACCGGCACCCGCTGCACCACCTTGACCCAGTTGCCGCTGGCGTTCTGCGGCGGAATCAGTGCGAACTCGCTGCCGCTGGCGGGGCTCAGGCTGTCCACCTGCGCCTGCCATTTAAATTGCGGATAGGCGTCCAGGGTGACCTCGGCCTGCTGGCCGGCGCGCACCTGCGCCAGCTCCGTTTCCTTCAGGTTGGCCTCGACCCAGATGCCGTCGGCGCCGAGCATACTGATCAGACCGATACCGGCCGGCGCCATCTCGCCCGCCTGCGGCACGGTATTGGCAATCACACCGTCCGCCGGCGCCACCAAACGGGTGCGGGACAGCTGATAGCGCGCCCTGTCCAGCTGCGCCTGGGCCACCTTCAGGTCGGCCTGATCCTCCAGCGGTATCTCCGGGTTGCCACCCAGCTCGGCGCGCAGGCTGGAGAGCTTCTCGGTGTTGATGGCGATCTGCGCCTTGGCCCGCTCCATCTGCTGGCGCGCCTCGTCCAGCTGCGCTTCCGACACCGCCACCTTGCCGAGCTTCTCGTTGCGCTCCAGCTGGCGGCGGTAGAAGTCGGCGTCCTGGCGCGCCTGCTGCAGCGCAGCGTCCGCCTCGGCGTATTCCGCGCGGCGCGCCAGCAGTTCGTTGCGCACCTGCCCCAGGTGCCCCTCCGCCTCGGCCACCGCCAGTTCGAAGGGGGTCGGGTCCAGCTGCACCAGCGGCTGGCCCTTGGTCACCGCCTCGTTGGCGCGGACCATAACCTGCACCACCACGCCACTGACCTCCGGCGCCAGGGAAATCTTGTCCGCCTTGATATAGGCGTTCTCGGTCTCGACGATGCTGCCGCCGCCGAACAGGCACCAGCCGGCCACCGCCACGGCGGCGAGGATACCGGCGAGGAAGCCCAGACGACGGGCGGAAACTTTTGCGGTTACTTGCCCCAGTTTTTCCTTCACGCTCTCCCCTCTCATGTCAGGCCTCCTCGCGGGTCAGGTTTTCCCGCAGCCGCTCCAGCAGCCCCTGCAACTGCTGCACTTCCGTCGCCGAAAAGCCGGCCAGCGCCTGGGTGCGGGCCTGCTGCGCCAGATCGCGCAGCGTCTCCAGGGCGGGCTCCGCCGCCGGGGTGAGATAGATGCGGAAACAGCGCCGGTCACCCGGATCCGGGCGGCGCTCCACCAGGCCCTCTTCCTGCAGCTTGTCGACCTGCCGGGCCAGGCTGATGGGTGCCACGTCCATGCGCTCCGCCAGCTCCGCCTGCTTCTGGCCCTCCTCCTTGGCCAGGTGCCACAGCACCTGCCAGCGCGAACGGCTGAGACCGTGCGACTTGGCGCGGCGGTCGAAGTTGCGCCGCAGCAAGCGCGCGGCACTGTGCAGCTCGAAGCTCATCTGAGCGGCACTGTCTTTGACTGGTATGGATTTGACGGACATGGCTCCCCCTTTGAAGGGCGCTTATTATAAGCATGCTTACAATAAGCGCAATGCGGGAGAAATGCGGACAAATCTGCCGGGAGCAGATTTGCACAGCCGAAGGCTGCCCGCCCGGGGCTGCCCGCGAAGCGGGTGAGGCGCAGGGACGCGCCTCATGAATGCGGAATGCGGAATGCGGAATGCGGAATGCGGAATGCGGAATGCGGAATGCGGAATGCGGAATGCGGAATGCGGAATGCGGAATGCGGAATGCGGAATGCGGAATGCGGAACAGCGTTTGCCGCCTGGGCCTAGCCGTCAAACCGCCCCTTCCGAAGCTCGGGCGCGGCCCCCGCTCCAGCGGAATACACGATGCTTAATCGCGTATTCCGCATTCATCATTCCGCATTCCGCATTTATTTAAACCACCTCTATCCTGTCCACCTTCTGGAAGCCCCGCGGCAGCTTGTTGCCGCGGCGGCCGCGCTCGCCGTGGTAGTGGTCTAGTTCGGCGATCTTGATCCTGGTGTGGCGCTTGCCGGCGTGGATGACCAGCTGGGCATTGCCCTCGAGCACCGCGACACCGACCACTATCTCCTCCCGGCTGGCGGCGCGGGCCGAGGGGATATTGATGATCTTGTTGCCCTTGCCCTTGGCCAATTCCGGCAACTCCGACACCGGGAACACCAGCATGCGGCCCTCGCTGGTCACCGCGGCCAGCAGCGCCTCCTGTGGATTCTCCACCACGCAGGGCGGCAGCACCCGCGCGCCCTTCGGCAGAGACAGCATCGCCTTGCCCGCCTTGTTGCGTGACTGCAGGTCCGCCAGTCTGGCGATAAAGCCGTAGCCGGCATCACTGGCCAGCAGCACGCGCTGGTCGTCGGCGCCCATCAACAGCCCCTCGAAAGTGGCGCCGGAGGGCGGGTTGATGCGGCCGGACAGAGGCTCGCCCTGGCCGCGCGCGGACGGCAGCGCGTGCGACGCGATCGCATAGCTGCGGCCGGTGCTGTCCAGCAGCAGCGCCGGCTGGTTGCTCTTGCCGCGGGCGGCGAACTTGAAGCCGTCGCCGGCCTTGTAGCTGAGTGCGGTCGGGTCTATATCGTGGCCCTTGGCGGCGCGGATCCAGCCCTTGTCCGACAGCACGACGGTGATGGGGTCGGAGGTCAGCAGTTCCGCCTCGCTGAAGGCCCTGGCCTCCTCGCGCGCGACGATCGGCGAGCGGCGCTCGTCGCCGAACTCGTCCGCCGCTTCCAGCAGCTCCTTCTTGATCAGGTTCTTCAGGCGGCGCGCGCTGTCCAGGGTCTTGGTCAGCATGTCGCGCTCTTTCTCCAGCTCCGCCTGCTCGCCGCGTATCTTCATCTCCTCGAGGCGCGCCAACTGGCGCAGTTTGGTATCGAGGATATATTCCGCCTGCACGTCGGTCAGCTCGAAGCGGTCCATCAGGGCCTGCTTCGGCTCGTCCTGGGTGCGGATGATCTCGATCACCTCATCGATGTTGAGGAAGGCGATCAAAAGGCCCGCCAATAAGTGCAGGCGCCGCTCGACCTTGTCGAGGCGGAACTGCAGGCGGCGTCTTGTGGTAACGGTGCGGAAGCTCAGCCACTCGCCGAGGATCCGGTCCAGCGACTTGACCTGCGGGCGGCCGTCGATACCGATCATGTTCATGTTGATGCGGTAGCTGCGCTCGAGATCCGTGGTGGCGAACAGGTGGTTCATCACCGCATCCATGTCCACGCGGTTGGATTTCGGCACTATGACCAGGCGCGTCGGGTTCTCGTGGTCGGACTCGTCGCGCAGATCCGCCACCATCGGCAGCTTCTTGGCCTGCATCTGCGCCGCTATCTGCTCCAGCACCTTGGCGCCGCTGGTCTGGTAGGGCAGCGCGGTGATGACGATATCGCCGTCCTCCTTGCTCCAGAGTGCGCGCATCTTCACCGAACCGCGGCCCGTCTCGTAGACCTTCTGGATCTCGGCCCGCGGCGTGATGATCTCCGCCTCGGTCGGCATATCCGGGCCCTGGATGTACTCGCACAGCTCAGTCACGGTGGCCTTGGGGTTTTCCAGCAGCGCCACGGTGGCGTTGACCACTTCGCGCAGATTGTGCGGCGGTATGTCGGTGGCCATGCCGACGGCGATGCCGGTGGTGCCGTTCAGCAGGATGTTCGGCACCCTTGAAGGCAGCACCGCCGGCTCGTCCATGGTGCCGTCGAAGTTCGGCTGCCAGTCCACGGTGCCCTGCCCCAGCTCGGACAGCAGCACCTCGGAGTATTTGCCCATGCGCGACTCGGTGTAACGCATGGCGGCAAAGGATTTCGGGTCGTCCGGCGAGCCCCAGTTGCCCTGCCCGTCGATCAGCGGGTAGCGGTAGCTGAACGGCTGCGCCATCAGCACCATCGCCTCGTAGACGGCGCTGTCGCCGTGCGGGTGGTACTTACCGATCACGTCGCCGACGGTGCGCGCGGACTTCTTGTGCTTGGCGGTGTTCTTGAGCCCCAGCTCGCTCATCGCATAGACGATGCGCCGCTGCACCGGTTTCAGACCGTCGCCGATATTCGGCAGGGCGCGGTCCAGAATCACGTACATGGAGTAGTCCAGGTACGCCTTCTCGGTGTACTCCTTCAGCGGCAGGCGCTCGGTGGCCTCATAGACGGAGGTGTCGGTCATACAGCTCTCGTTATTCTGTTCGGAAGGAGCGGATTATGGCGGCGATTGCCGGACTGTTCAAAGGTGAAGAGAGGCGCGATGGCGAAAGCACTCAGTCTTCAAGGAGGTATTTCCGTAGCTGTCTTTCATCCCGCATCACATGGATGATCATTACCCGCCCCTCGTCATGCCGGTAGAAAATCCTACAGGGGTTGCAAATTACTTCCCGATATATGGAATCCGGCAATTCCGGAGGCTGGCGCCCGGAGTCGGCGAATTGCTCCAGGCGGTCCGCGCTCGCAAACACCCTCTCGACAAGCCCGCTCGCCGCCGCTGGCTTGTCGAGGGCGATGTATTCAGCAATTTCATTTAGCTGATCCAGAGCTGGCTCAGTCCAGATTATTTGAGCCATTTCTGCATGCGCTCCCTGGCCTCCGCATGGGTGAATGTTTTCTGCTCCAGCACTGCGCGCTCGCCCCTGGCCAAGGCCTCCAGTAGCATCAGACGGCGCTGCATAAACTCGTAATCCTCCACGTCCACCAGGTAGGCGGAGGGCTCACCGTGTTCAGTGATCAGCACAGCCTCCTTAGTTTCATGGAGTTCCGCCAGAATCCGGGTGGCCTGTCTCTTGAGGGTTGTCACCAGTTCGGCCTTCATCTCAATCTCCCGCAAATCCGCAAAGTGCTACTATAGTAGCACTCATTCGGCACCGGCAGAACAACGGAGAATCACCGTGACGGACCTCACACTCGACAAGGTCTCGGCAGGCACCATGGAAAATGTCGGGTTGACCGTAGCCGCGGGGGAGATCGTCTGCCTGTCCGGCCCCTCCGGTGCCGGCAAGAGCCGGCTGCTGCGGGCGATTGCGGACCTGGAGCCCCATGGCGGCACAGTGCGCCTCGGCGATATGGAACAGGTCTCGGTGCCTGGCCACCGCTGGCGGCGCGCAGTAATGATGGTGCCGACGGAGAGCGCCTGGTGGTTCGGCAGCGTCGGCGAGCACCTGCACAAACCCATGCCGGAGGCGCTGCGCGCGCTGGGGTTCAATGAAGACACCACCGACTGGTCGATAGACCGGCTGTCTTCCGGCGAACGGCAGCGCCTGGCCCTGGTGCGGGCCCTGTCCCGCGAACCGCAGGCGCTGCTGCTGGACGAACCCACTGCCAACCTGGACGAAAAGACCAGCCGGCATGTGGAAAAGTGGCTGCAGTCGGTGATTCGCGAACACCAGTGCCCGGTGCTCTGGGTGGCGCACGACAAAGAGCAGATCCGCCGGGTTGCCAAGCGGCACTTCCATATCGAGGGCTCGCAGCTGGTGGAACGGGAGCTGCGGGGATGAGCGCCATCGAGCTGTCCTGGTGGCAGCTGGCCCTCGCCGCCTCCCTGGTACTGGCACTGGCCGCCTGTACCCACGCCGCGCGCCTCGAAGTAAGCAAGTCGCTGCTGGTGGCGGCGGCGCGCACCGCGATCCAGCTGGCGCTGATCGGCATGGTGCTGGAGGTACTGTTCGCCATAGGCAGCCTGCACTGGGTGGCGCTGATGGGTGTTGCGATGCTGCTGCTCGCCGGACGCGAAGTGGTCGCGCGGCAGAAGCACCGGCTGCGCGGCGGCTGGAGCTTCGCCATCGGCACCACGTCCATGTTTATTTCCGCCTTCAGCGTCACCGTGCTGACACTGGTCGCGGTGATAGGCCCGGAGCCCTGGTACAGGCCGCAGTACGCAATTCCGCTGCTGGGCATGCTGCTCGGCAACACCATGACCGGCGTGGCGCTCGCCCTGGACCGGCTCACCGAGAGCGCCCGGCGTTCACGCGCAATTATTGAAAACCGGCTGATGCTGGGCGAGCCCTGGCAGCAGGCCTGCGGTGATTTCCGCCGCGATGCGATGCGCGCCGGGCTGATGCCGATTATCAATTCCATGGCCGCGGCCGGTATCGTCTCCCTGCCGGGCATGATGACCGGCCAGATACTCGCCGGCAGCCCGCCGGCGCTGGCGGTGAAATACCAGATACTGATCATGTTCACCATCGCCGCCGGCACCGGCTTCGGCACCTTCGCCGCGGTCGCCATCTGCGCGCGCCGGCTGTTCGACGGGCGCGAGCGGCTGCGCCTGGATCGATTGACTAACGGCGCAGGTGATTGAGGCTGGTTAGTTTGAAGACGGCGCTGAGAAGCAGAGAAGTAGAGAAGTAGAGAAGTAGAGAAGTAGAGAAGTAGAGAAGCCTGGTCATCACAGCCGCTGACAGGGCGCTGTCAACGCCATGCCCGGCTTGATCAATCCGCCGCCTCGGGCGCGCGGAAGGCCTTGCTGTAGTAGCCCGACTGGTCGAAACAGCAGACGCGCTTCTTTCCGCTGGCGAGCATATCGCAGGCGTCGCCAATCCGTTTTGCCCGCGTCTTGGATTGCTTGGCCGACGTAATCCAATGTATCCAGTCGAGGCGCGCGATGGTGGTGGTAGCGTCCCAAACGGCGCTCGCCTCGGGCGCTGCCGCCAGGGCTTCCTGCAAGTCGGCGGGAATCTCCGGCTCGGGCTCTTTCTCCACAGGCCTGATTTCTAACGCCACCATGTCGCCGACGTCCGCGCCCGCGGCTTCCTGAAGCTCCCTGCCCACCTGTAACCAGTGGCTCAATTGGCCATCCGGCTCGAGCGTAGCCTGGAAACGAAAGCCATTGATGGTGCCTTCCACAGTCGTTCTTCCTCGCCGCGGCAGTTTTTCACTCGCATGCTTCGGCAAAACCACGAACGCCCAGGAGGCATCACTACCGGATTTCGCAGGGCGAAGCAGTTTTGCTTCGAATCGGGAAGCTGGTTCGACGTGGTTCATTTCGGATTCGCCAAGAAAAAATCTAAGGTTGCCATAACCGGCAGGCGAAGCCTGCCCGGCCCGTGCTTTTTCGCGCAAAACGCGTTAATTTGTCAAGGCTTTCGCATGTACTGCCAGATGTAAAATCCACCGACAACTGTCCCAACCGGGACATTCAGTATGCTGACAATTGAAAATGGCAGCGCCAGTCTTGAAGCATAATTTTTCCCCATAACGACCAGGATGCCCGCAATCACACCTAACAGATTGATCAAAATAAAGAACAGTAGAACCGTACCATATATGCCAAACAGGCTATTCGGGGCGTTAACAACCACCTCGGTAAAACTGCCGAAAAATACTGAAAAAGCAGCGCTCAGCATTAGCACCATAAACGAAGAATAGGCAATGATGAGCCACCCTGAAATCTTCTCTTCGCTGCTCACCACTGAGTTCTCCTGATAAATCTAGAGGATTGGGAACAAGCAGGCTGCGCTTGCCGAGCGTCAATCCACTCAATCATCGCCCTTCAAAATCAGCCGCCTGCAGATATATTTTGCTTCGGTCTTTGACTTTTCCTTCTCGTATAACTCCATGCAGTATTCAAACTTGGCGTCGACATCCGTCCTGCTCGGCGCGACCAGGGTAAACAGGATTCCGAGAATTATGCCAAGCACAATAGACAGTGGATCCACTTTCATAATTTGACTCCAACAATTTCCCTTTCCGTTTCGTCGAACTGTTGCGTGAACCGGTCTCGCCAGGGCAGCGACGCACGCCTCACGCTACTCGCCATTGGTGAGGTGTTTCTGCCGCGCCTCGTTGATCAAGCCACCCGCTTGCAGGGTTTCGATTTCGGCATCCGACAGGTCGTGCCTGAGCCTGATGACTTCCCCGTCCGGCACTATCTTCAACTCTACCGGCTTGTCCGGCACCAGCTGTCCGATCGGATCGTCGATTTCCAGCACCGCATTCTGCTCCAGCCGGTCGTAGTCGCCCGGGTCTTCGAACAGCAGCGGCAGTACGCCGAAGTTGATCAGGTTGCGGCGGTGGATGCGCGCCATGCTCTTGGCAATCACACAGCGCACGCCGAGGAAGCGCGGCGATATGGCCGCGTGTTCACGGCTGGAGCCCTGGCCGTAGTTTTCGCCACCGGCCACGAAGCAGTCGCCACTCAGGTCCATCGCCCGCTGGTAGAAATCCTCGTCGATGCGCGAAAAAGTGTGGCGGCTGATGGCGGGAATATTGGAGCGCAGCGGCAGTATCTCGGCGCCGGCGGGCAGGATTTCGTCCGTGGAGACATTGTCGCCGGCCTTCAGCAGCAGCGGGCCCTGCAACACGTCCGGCAGTTTTTCGAAGTCCGGCAGCGGCTGGATATTCGGGCCCTTGACCAACTCTATCGCGACCGGGATTTCCTGCGGCGGCTGCAGCAGCGGACGCATATCCGGCAGCTGCTCCGGCTCCTCGAAGGTGGGGTAGTCCATATCCAGATCGCGCGGGTCGGTGATCACACCGGTCAGGGCGCTGGCGGTGGCGGTTTCCGGGCTGCACAGATAGACCTGGTCCTCCTTGGTGCCGGAGCGCCCGGGGAAGTTGCGCGGCACGGTGCGCAGGCTGATGCGGCCGCTGGCCGGCGCCTGCCCCATGCCGATGCAACCGCCGCAGCCGGTCTGGTGCAGGCGCGCGCCCGCCTCCAGCAGTCTGGCCAGGTCGCCGGTGCGGCTGATCTCCTCGAGCAGCTGGCGCGAGGTCGGATTGATATCGAAGGAGACACCGTCGTCGACGCGGCGGCCGGCGACTATGCGCGCCGGTATGGCGAAATCGCGCAGGCCCGGGTTGGCGGAGGAGCCGATATAGCTCTGGTAGATGGGCCGGCCCGCCACTTCGCGCACCGGCACCACCTTGTCGGGACTGGACGGGCAGGCGATCAGCGGCTCGAGCTTGGACAGATCGATACTGTCCTCTTCGTCGTAGCCGGCGCCGGCATCGGCCTTCAGTTCGATGAAATCCTTTTCCCGCTGCTGCTGGCGCAGGAAGCGCCGCACCTCCTCATCGGCGGGAAAGACGCTGGCGGTGGCGCCCATCTCCTGGCCCATATTGGCGATCACGTGGCGGTCCATCGCGGTCAGCTTTTTCAGGCCCGGCCCGTAGTATTCGACGATCTTGTTGACGCAGCCCTTGACCGTCTGCCGGCGCAGCATTTCCAGGATAATGTCCTTGGCGCTGACCCAGGGCGGCAACTCTCCTTCGAGCTGCACGCCGAGCACCTTCGGCATCTTCAGCGCGAAGGGCACACCGGCCATCGCCATCGCCACCTGCAGGCCGCCGGCGCCGATCGCCAGCATGCCCATGGAGCCGGCGGCGCAGGTGTGGCTGTCGGAGCCGAGCAGTGTCTTGCCGGGAATGCCGAAGCAGGACATGTGCACCGGGTGGCTGACGCCGTTGCCGGGGCGGCTGTACCACAGGCCGAACTTGCGGCAGGCGCTCTGCAGGAACAGGTGATCGTCGGCGTTCTTGAAATCCGTCTGCAGCAGGTTGTGGTCCACATACTGCGCCGACAGTTCGGTCTTCACCCGCGGCAGGCCCAGCGCCTCGAATTCCAGCATCACCATGGTGCCGGTGGCGTCCTGGGTCAGGGTCTGGTCGATCTTCAGTTCGATCGGGCTGCCGGGCTCGAGTGAGCCGCTGACGAGGTGGCTGTCGATGAGTTTTTGCGCGAGATTCATTGCCATGTTTGCTGCCTCTTAGTTGGAAAACTCCACCCGCGGCTGGCCGAAGTCACGCCCATTGTAGTCGGGCGCACAGGGGATCAGTTCGGCGGCGCTGATTCCCGCGTCCAGCAGATAGCGCTCTATCTGCCGGCTGCGTTCCAGCGCCAGTCGTTCGAATTCCTCAAACAGCATCAGCGGCGGGTGGCGGTAGAAGGATTCCCGCGCCCGGCGGCTGCCGCCGAGTCCCGGGGTCGCACCGGGATAGAGCGCGTGCCAGTCGCGCGGATTCGATATGCCGCAAATGCCGGGGCGCGCATCGGGGCGCTCGCGCAGCGTCGCGAGCATCTCCTGCAGCTGCTCCCGCGCGTCGGCATCGAGTTCGGCACTGCCCGGCGCAAACAGGATGGGATCGAAGTGCACCGCGCGGAAACGCCCCCAGGCGAACTTGGCCAGCGTATAGAAGCCGATCGGCGTGAAGTAGCTGAACAGCGCCTCCATGATCGCCTTCTGCAGCAGGTCGCTGAAGATATAGCTGAAGGAGAATTTCGGATCGTAGAGGTCGCCTCTGATCGGCATCCGGAAGCGCACATCGCCGTTGCCATCCCTGAGCAAGATGAGCGCGACGTTCAGCGGGATAAACGTGGACTTGACCGGGATCTGGTCCTCATCGCGCACCCGGCGCACGCGGATGCGCTCGAGTTCCATATCGGCGTGCGCCTGAACGGCATTTTCCCGCACCCGTATGTCGAGCGTCGCGTTCAATTGCCCCTGCAGCACCTTGTAGCCGAGCAGCTGCGCCATATAGGGCGTGGCCGGAATCAGGTTGGTATTGACGATATAACCGGTCAGATCGGCATTCCACTTGCGCGTATCCAGGTAGTCGATGGTGCCGGCCAGCTGTATCTCGCCAAAGCCGCCGGGGCGGCCGTTCAGCAGCACTGTCGCGGGCGGGTGCTCCGGGAGGTTGCTGGTGTTGCGCATGGTCAGGTAGATCGCCCTGATCGGCAGCCGCGCCCGGAACTGGCCCTGGCGGTCTACCCAAGTGAAGGTACCGTGGCGCACGTGGAACTCGTGGATGAGATAGCGGAATTGCAGCGCCTCAGTGACGGCTTCCGCCGCGCGCACCAGCGGCGTCTGATCCGCGCCGGTCAGGGCGGCGAGCTCCTGCAGGAACGGATACTCCCCCGCGCGATCGCGCATCAGTATCAGGCGCGGCCGCAGCGCGTCGACACGGGCGATATCCAGCCGCCGGGCGATCCGGTCGTACCCGAGCTGATCGACCTGCAACCCCGCCAGCCGGCCAATCACGGAATGGCGTTCGTACTCGGGCGCGTCCTCGCGCCGGTCGAAGAATTCGAAGTCCGCGGCCTCTGCGCGCAGGAAGCGAAACTGTGTCCTGTCGCTGAGCAGCTGCTCTACCGTGACACTTTCCCCGCGCACCAGCCCGCGCCCGTCGCCACTCAGGACCTGCACGCCCTGCAGCTGTACTCGCGACATCGCGAATCTCTCATCGCTGGTGATGTAGCTGCCGCTCACCATAAGCTTGTCCAGCGCGAAGCAGTGATCGAGGCGCGGCAAATAGCCCCGGGGGATACAGCTGGCGATGCCTTCCAGTTCCAGCTGTTGCGCATCGATTTCGCCGGCGCCGACGAGCAGCCGCAGCGCTGAGAAAGATTCCACCTGCAGCAATTGCGCGGGCAGCGCCTGGGCGTAATCCGGCTGGCTCAGCTCGATACCGTCGATCTCGAGGCCGTGCAGCAGCGTCGTACGCCCGAACGGTGTGTCGACGCGCTCCACACTTTGCAGCTCGACCCTGCCGAATCGATAGCAGGGCGCCAGGCGCGAATCGCCGAACATGCCCGGCGCCAGACAACCACGCGCGCCCGACAGCCTGCCCAGGGGCGCGCCGCCGAACGCGAGTTGATCCAGCTGTACCTGCGCTATCTCCAGTGGTGCACCCGAGCCCCGACCGATGCTGAGGCCGACCATTTCGACGGAGCCGTCGGTGGAAAATGGCGCGGCCAGGGAAATTTTCTGGGTGCCGGGCAGGTGCAGCCGGCGCAGTCCGTAACAATTGCCGAGGGCGCGCTCCGCCACATCCTCCAGCAGCTCGAGGGTCACCTTCTGCACCGGTCCGGCGGCACAGCCGCGCAGGCCCGCCACTTGCAGGTCCGTCACCCACAGGAGCGGCCCGCCGTCCCAGCTCAGCCTCTGCCAGCTCAGGCGCCGAAAGCCCGCCTGCAGGTATTCGCCCGCCCCTTCCTGCCAGAAGGCGACGGGCTCAGTGACCAGGCGCCCCAGCTCGACCCGCGCCGCCGCGGGCGTCAGCCCGATGCGACTGGTACCGGCGAATTGCAGCCGTTTGGCGCTGATACAGTCGGCGATGCCGCGAGTGCCGGCATCCTCCGGCAGCAGCTCGTGGAGACCGCAGAACAGCAACTGCCGGATATCCAGCCCGTGCAGGCCCAGGGTGTCGGGCGTTAGCGAGACGCGCTCGACGGCGAGGGCGTCGATGCGCCACAGCGGCTCCGCCACGGGCGCGGCCTTGAACAGGGTTTCACCGAGGGCGAGACCGCTTGCCCCCACTGTGCGCAGGTCGCTGGTGGCGACACAGCGCGGCAGCCCCGCGCGCAATGCGCTGTCCTGCGGCAGGCAGGCGAAAGCAGCGGCGGCGGACACATTGTGCAGATCGAGTTTCGCGGCTCGCTCGCCGCTGCGCGACCAGCGGATCTGCAGCTGCGGAGCCAGCAGCTGCTGCACCTCCGCGACCACCTGATCCCCGCCACCCGTCAGCAGAATTCGCTCGGCCAGCGTACCGCTGAAGTCCGCCGCCACCTGCTGGCTGTCTATGCTCAGCTGCCAGTCTTTGCCCGCGCGCACTTTCTGCACATCGGCGCAGCGGGAATCCAGCGCCAGCGACGGCACAGTTTCCGGCAGACAGAAATGGAGCGCCTGCAGGGAAAAATCCGGCAGGGACAAGAATATGCTGCGCTGCGGCGCGGGCAGGATGCGTATCCGCGCGTCGGGCAGGCGCAGTTCGGACAGGTCCAGCAGCGTTTGTTCCCGCGGGGTTTTCGCCAGCGCGCGCTCCAGGGTCAGCTGCCCGGCGGCCAGGTCCAGCCCGCCCTGCCAGGCGATGGCCAACGGGCTCTGCTGGCGCAGGTTGCGCAGATCGAAGCAGCCCGGCATCTGCTGTGGCTGTGAGTAAAGCAAACGCGCCCAGGATACCGGCAGGCAGCCCTGCAGGCGTGTCAGCGAGCTGCGCTGCAGATGCAAATTGGGGTTGGCGACGTCTGGTACCGGTATGCCATCGGCAGCGCCTGTGCTGTCGCGGCCGCGGTGCCGCGCCAGCTCTTGTGGCAGCAGGCCCTTTTCGTCGCCGATGTCAGCCACCGGCGGCGGGGGCGGCGTCACGGTCGCGGCGACAGGGGCACCTTGATCGGTGTCGATCCAGGGGTGGTCGACATCGGCATCGCGGCGCATAAAGCCCTCACCGGTGTGCAGCTGCTCCAGCAACAGGCCCCGATCGCCATCCAACTGATCCGACAGCAACAGCCGCTGCAGCCGCAGTTCACCGAGAATGGCATAGCCCTCGCTGCCGCCCTGCCAGGCAAAATTGCCGCGCCCGGCGAGGCTTTGCACTTCGGCGCACAGCGGCTGCCCCTGGGTCGGCAGTATCCCTGCCGGCAGGCAGCCGGACAGGGATTGCAGGCCGAAATCCTGCAGCAACAGCGGCGCCTCGGCGCCGTTCGCGGTGCCCACCAGATTGATACGCTGCCAGTGCAGCTGCTGTAACTGCAGCTGCGGGCGATTGTCGCGTTTGGCCCTGAACTGGGCGAGTCTCAGCGGCCCGCTGGCAAAGCCCCAGGGCTGCTGCGGTGCGCGCGCGGCGAAGCGCAGTTGCAGCGGCTCGGCAGCGTGCAGTCCGATAAGACGCACGCAGGTGTCCGGTTGCTGCCACAACTGCCCGGGCACGCAGCCGCTGGCGCTTTCCAGATCGATACTGGCGAATTCCAGCGTGCGGGTCTTGCCGCTGTACGTGAGAGCGCCGAATAGTGCCAGGTGCGCGGTGAGCGGATCGCGGTTCTGCCCCGCCACGTCCAGCAGCTGTACCTGCTGCAGGCGGCTGGGGCCGGCGGCCACAGTCAGCCGGTCACTCCAGTCGAAGGTCACCGGATCCGGCAGCTGCAGGGTACCGGCGCGCACACAGTGGTGGTGATCCCGATTGCGCAATCCGTCGGGACACCAGTCGAAGGCGCTGGCGCCGGCGCTCTGCCAGCGCAATCGCTGCTGTTCGCGCACATAGTCGAAATCGCGCATCGCCAGGGACTCGGCGCGCCAGTTCTGCCAGCGGCGGTCGCTGTGTCGCAGCTGGATGCCCTGACCGCTGGCGCGGCGCCAGCGCACCTCGGCGCCGCCGCCGAAGCTGAACAGCAGCTCGCCCTCCAGTTGCAGGCGGCGCGCAGTGCCGCAGTGGCCGATCAGGCGTCCGAGCCCGGGCAGCGCCTCGGCCCAGCGCTGCGGCGGGCAGCTGCCGAACTGACCGACGGCGACCCGCTCGGCGGTAATCCGGTTGCCCGGGCGCACGAAGCGCCCGGCGGACAAATCCAGCTCCACCAGCGCAGTGTTGTAGGTGGGCGCGTCCTTTTCACTCGCCAGCAGATCGCGCAGGCTCAGCTCGTCGGCACCGATGGTCAGCTGCAGCGGCTCGTCGCCGCTGCGCTGCATAGCCAGCAGAAAGTCGCGCGACTGCAGGTCGCCAAAGCGCACGCAACTCGGTGTCGGCCAGACCGGAAGGTGGCGATAGCAGAGCCGGCTGTCGCGGATGCGCACCCAGTCCAGCAACAGTTCAAAGTCGCGGTCCCGCCGCTCGCCCTGGCCCAGTGCCCAGCCGCCGACCTCCCACTGGCGCCCGCGCTCGGTGGCGACGGATTCAAGGTCGAAAGCGGCGCCGTCCAGATAGGCGCGCTGCAGCCGCCAGCGCCCGCGCAGCAGCTGCCACCAGCTGTAATCGAGCATCACTTCGCGCGCGTGGAAACCGCGGCCATCGCTGTTCCGCGCGCGCACACCGCGCGCGATGAGCTGCAGCCGGGGAATCGATACCTGCAGGTAATCGATGTCGGATTCCAGGCCGCGCTGCGCCAGCCACTGCTCGATTTTTCCCGTCAATATCGTCGAGGCAGCAATGGAAGCCGCGCCCAGCAGCAGCAACCCGCCCACGAGCCACCAGAGCAGGCGGCGAATCGAATCGGTTGGCTGAGTGGGTGTTTGTGGCATTAATGAAAACGGCGCCGAAAAATGAATTTAGCGAAACTTCGAGCTGCAGCTGTGCTCATTAAGTAAAGACCAGCAGCCCTGCTGCTTTTTTATGCTGGCGCCCCGATTGGCAATAATGCGCCGCGCAATTAATTTTCCCCTCTGGCAGACTGTCTACTATTTATCCTGCGGCCTGCCCGGCATCCGCGGCTTGTCGCGCCGAATTCCCATCGCGACTTTAATCTCGACGTCAGCCTCGACATCAGCCGCGCCTGATCAACCGCTTAGCCAGTGAGAAACCATGCAGGAGTACCCCAATTACCAGGACATAGTCCTGGTCGGTGGCGGCCACACACACGCAATAGTGCTGCAGATGTGGGCCATGAATCCGCTGCCGGGGGCGCGCCTGACGCTGGTTTCACCACAGGTCCAGACCGCTTATTCCGGTATGCTGCCGGGCCTCGTGGCCGGCCACTACCGCCTCGATGAAACCCACATCGACCTGGTGCGCCTGTGCCGCGCCGCGGGCGCCCGCTTCGTGCAGGCCTGCGCCCACCATATAGACCCGCTGAAGCGCAGGGTCTCGCTGCTGGGGCGCCCGGATCTCGAGTACGACATCCTGTCCCTGGATGTTGGGGCGACGCCGGCGCGGGACCTGCCCGGTTCGGAGCTGGCGATCCCGATCAAGCCCATCGGCCACTTCCATCGCTACTGGCTGCAGTTGCAGAAACGCGTGCAGAAGACCCGCGCGCCGATGAAGCTGGGTGTGGTCGGCGGCGGCGCCGGCGGCTGTGAGCTGGCGATGGCCATGGCGCACGCGCTGGAGGAGCAGGTCTATTCCGGCCGCGTGCAGATTCACCTGATTCACGCCGGCGATAAGGTGCCGGAGGGCTATCCGCTGCTGGCCCGCAGACTGGTGGCGCGGGAACTGGAAAAGCTCGGCGTCAGCCTGCACCGCCACTGGCCGGTGGCGGCCATCACCGAACAAGGGGTGCGCAGCGCCAGCGGCGCGACACTGGCACTCGACCAGGTGCTGCTGTGTACCAACGCCTGCGCCCCGCCCTGGCTGGCGGCTGCCGGGCTGGCGCTGGACACTCAGGGCTTCGTGCTGGTGGACGAGCAGCTGCGCGCACAGGGCTGCGACAATGTGTTTGCCGCCGGCGATGTGGCCAGCTTTGCCGCACACCCGCTGCCGAAGGCCGGTGTCTACGCGGTGCGCCAGGGGCCGGTGCTGTTCCACAACCTGCGCGCGGCGCTCACCGGCAGCGCGCCGAAGAGTTTCCGGCCACAGAAACACTTCCTCAGCCTGCTCTCCTGCGGTGACAAGCGCGCCGTGGCCGTGCGCAACGGCGTCGCCGCAGTGGGCGGCGCCCTGTGGCGCTGGAAGAATCACATCGACCGCGGCTTTATGCGGCGCTTCAGCGAGCTGCCGATCGCCATGGATGAGACGCCGGCGAAACGGCCGCGGGAGATCGTCGCCGCCCGCGGCGGCGTGTCGCTGTCGGCGATGCGCTGTAACGGCTGTGGTGCCAAGGTCGGCGCCGAGGTATTGCACCGCGCGCTGGAGAAACTCCCGGCGCAGCAGTCGGCCTACCTGCTGCGCGGCGCCGGCGACGATGCGGCGGTGATGGAGCTGCCGCAGGGCAAGTTGCTGGTGCAGAGTTCCGACCAATTGCGCGCCCCCGTCGGCGATCCCTGGCTGTTCGGGCGCCTGGCGGCCCTGCACGCGCTGTCGGATCTGTTTGCAATGCACGCGCGCCCCGTCACCGCCCAGGCGCTGGTCACACTGCCGCTGGCGACGGCCGAAATTACCCAGCGCGACCTGCAGCAGCTGCTCGCTGGCGCCGTGTACGAACTCAACCGCCACCAGTGCGCCCTGTCCGGCGGTCACACCGCCGAGGGGGCGGAGATGCAGCTGGGCCTGACGGTAAACGGCCTCGCCGACCCGGACCAACTGCTGGAGAAGAGCGGTGCCCGCGCCGGCGACTGCCTGATCCTGAGCAAGCCCCTGGGCATCGGCACCATTCTCGCCGCCGAGGGCATGGGTGAAGCGCAGGGGCGCTGGCTGCAGAAGGCCGTGGAAGCCATGTTGCAGAGCAATGCCGCGGCCGCGGACCTGTTCGCCCAGCACGGCGCCCGCGCGCTGACCGACATCACCGGCTTCGGCCTGCTCGGCCACCTGCTGGAAATGCTGGACGGCGGCGAGCAACTGGGCGCAGCGCTGATTGCCGAGCAGCTGCCGCTGATTCCCGGCGCCGCCCAGTGTGTCGAGCGCGGCTGGCTGTCCAGCTTGCAGCCGCAGAATGCCGCCGCCTACGCCTATGTCGACAACCCGCAGGAGTGGCAGAAACTGCCGCAGTGGGAACTGCTGGCCGACCCGCAGACCTGTGGCGGACTGCTCGCCGCGGTGCCGGCGGAATATGCGGAGAACTGCCTGCAGGCGCTGCGCCAGGCCGGCTGTACCCAGGCCGCGATTATCGGCGTGGTCACCGGTGCCGAGCGGCCGCTGGCACCCGTGCACCTGCTGCGCAAAGCCGACTGGCGCGAGCTGATCGCGCGCGAGGCGGAAACCGTGCAGAGTTGAATTGCCAAACCGAGGCCGCCGCGAGATACTGCCCGCCATAAATGCGCCGCACTGAGGTTTCATCGGCGCCACAAAAAAAATGGTCTTCACAGATTGGGGAGTCGGGCTTTTAGCAATCGACAGGAAGACCACAGTATGAAGAAAATCGTAATCGTTGGCGGCGGTGCCGGCGGCCTGCAATTGGCCACTCGGCTCGGACACTATTTCAGTTTCTCGCCCTTCCTGAAACGCCGCCGCAATTCCCCCGCCGCACAGATCACCCTCGTCGACAGAAACCGCACCCATATCTGGAAACCGCTGCTGCACCAGGTCGCCACCGGCGCATTGGATTCGAGCCTGGACGCGCTCAACTATCAGGTGCACGCGCGCGCCAACGGCTTCAATTTCCAGCTGGGCAGCCTGCAGAAACTCGATCGCCGTCGCCGCGTGATCGAACTGGCGCCGGTAGCGGACGACGAGGGCCGGCAACTGGTACCGCCGCGGGAGCTGGAATACGACTACCTGGTGCTGTGCATCGGCAGCCAGAGCAATGATTTTCACACCCCGGGTGTGCGCGAACACTGTGTATTTCTCGACAGCAGCGAGCAGGCGCAGAGATTCCACCGCCTGCTGCTGGACCGCTTTCTGCAACTGGAAACCCATATCGCCGATAAGGTCCAGGTGGCCATCGTCGGCGGCGGCGCCACCGGCGTGGAGCTGTCCGCGGAGCTGGTGGACGCCAGCCTGCAGATGGGCAATTACGGCCATATCAAACGGAATTCCCTCGAGGTCACACTGATCGAGGCGGGGCCGCACCTGTTGCCGGCGCTGCCGCCGCGGCTCGGCAACAACGCCGAGCGCGAACTCGGCAAACTGGGTGTGCGCGTGCTGACCGGCTGCGCCGTCGCCGAAGCCACTGCGGACGGACTGATCACCCGGGACGGCGAGAAGATTCCCGCGTCCATCCGCGTCTGGGCCGCGGGCGTCAAGGCGCCCGACTTCCTCGCCCGGCTGGACGGTCTCGCCACCAACAAACTCAATCAGATTGAAGTAAAAGCAGATCTGCAATCCACCAGCGATTCCCATATCTTCGCCATCGGCGACTGCGCCGGCTGTGTCGATATCGCCGCGCAGAGAGTGCCGCCGCGGGCCCAGGCGGCGCAGCAGATGGCCGGCGTGGCGGAATACAATTTGATTGCCATAATCGAGGGCAGGCCGCTGCGGGATTTCCGCTATCGAGATCGCGGTTCACTGGTATCGCTGAGCAAGCACACCGCGGTGGGCAACCTGATGGGCACGCTGGTCAAGGGCAGCCTCACGATCGAGGGCCGCATCGCCGGCCTCGCCTACCGCTCCCTCTACCGCATGCACCTGGCGGCGGTACACGGCTGGCCCAAGGCGATGCTTATCTATCTGGTCGGCCAGGCCAACCGCTTCGTGAAGCCACGACTGAAAATGCATTAACTTGGGGCGCCTAGCTGGCGACGCCCGGCTGGGAACGCGGGCCGCAGGCCCGCTCAAGCGAACACAGATCGAAAGAAAACAATGAAATACCACCGCATCGTCGTGCTGACCGGCGCCGGCATCTCCGCCGAGTCGGGCATCCGCACCTTCCGCGGCGCCGACGGCCTGTGGGAGAACCACCGGCTGGAAGACGTGGCCACACCCGACGCCTTTGTGCGCGACCCGCAACTGGTGCAGCGCTTCTACAATGAGCGGCGCCGGCAGCTGCTGTCGCCACAGGTCGCGCCCAATGCCGCACATCTGGCCCTGGCGCGACTGGAAGCGGAGTTTCCCGGTGAATTTCTGCTGGTCACCCAGAATATCGACGACCTGCACGAGCGCGCCGGCAGCCGCAACCTGATCCATATGCACGGCGAGCTGCTGAAGGCCCGCTGCAGTGTTTCCGGAGAGCTGTTCCCGCTCCGCTCCGACCTGAGCCCGGCGTCGGTATGCGAATGCTGCCGGCGCAGCGGCACCCTGCGGCCGCACGTCGTCTGGTTCGGGGAAATGCCGCTGGAAATGGACCGCATCTACGACACGCTCAGCGCCTGCGACCTGTTTATCAGCATCGGCACCTCCGGCAATGTCTACCCCGCTGCGGGCTTCGTCGAATGGGCCAATATGGCCGGCGCCCACAGTGTGGAACTGAATATGGAGCGCAGTACGGTCGGCGATGCCTTTGCGGAGCACCGCTATGGGCCCGCCTCGGAAGTGGTCACGGATTTTGTGCGCAGACTATTAGCGGGCCCGAAATAGCGGGGACTAATCCTGCGCTGACAGCTCGGCTTGTGCGCCGGCGCCGTATCGCTGCAACAGCGTGGTCACCCTGCCCCGATCCCTGATCACGATATACAGCCGGTCGTATTCCGTCGCCTCGACGATCGGCGCCCCGCCATCGGCGCCGAGCAGCTCGACCAACTGTGGCGTGGTATTGCTGTGGCCAACCACCAGGATGCGTTCGCCACTTTGTTGCAACTGCCGGGCAAATTCCGGCAGTGCACGCGGATCGTAGGACTGCACTCGCAAGCCCAGTTTCTTCGCCAGAGGTGCTACCGTGTTGCGCGTGCGCACAGTGTCCGTGGAGAAAATTCTGTCAATGCCGACCTCACCCAGCACATGTGCCAGCTGCTGTGCGCGCGCCAGACCCGCTTCATTGAGCGCCGGATCAGCATCGTGGGCACCCGGGTCAACGACCTTTTCCGCGTGACGCACCAGATAGATCACCTGCTGTTGCGGCAATTGTTCACTGTCCTGTGCCCCGGCCCACACGGAGCCGGCCAGGCAGAGGAAAATAATACTGACAAAGCGCGGTATCACTGATGGTTTCTCCCTATCGTTATTGGGCCGTTGATTTTAGCAGTACCTGTGCGGACAAATCAGTCCGCCCGATGCCGATACGACATCACGCCTGACGAGAGAGAACAGAAAAATTGGGGGGGGATTTAAGAAAGTGTTCCCGGCACCATGGAGTGCGGTGCCGGGCAAGCGGTATTGTCAGATCCGGATCAGATCTTCCACTCCTTCACTTTTTCCAGGCCGTGCTCTTCGATCCACTGGCTCAGCGGCTTCGGGTTGCGCTTCTTCTTTTCCACAGTAGCGCCGGTGTATGGATTGCGGTAGTGACCGGTTTCCAGCTTCGGCTCGCTGACTTTGGCGGACTGCGCGCGGCGGGCGCGGCGCGGTGCTTCGCCCTCTTTCTTCAGCGCGCGCGCAACGCGGGCCTTCAGGGTCTGGACAAAGTCGGGCGCATTTTCGTCGTTCAGCTGGCCCACCAGCCAGTCGACGATCTGCGGACCGCGGGCGACGAACAGCTCTTCCTCGTCCATCTGATACTCGGCTGCCAGGTTGACCAGCGCCTTGTCGAAGGCAATTACGCCATCTTTCTTGCGCTCGGCGCGGGCCATCTGCTCCTGCAGCTCTTCGATCTTGGCCTGGTGCTCGGCGATCTGTTGTTCAATCTGATCGTAATCCTGAAACATTGAATAAACCTCAACGGCGAATATGAGAAACACAGAGATTTGCCTGTGGCGATAAACGACACAGAATTAGGTTCCGGATATCGGAATGTCTAAATCTTAAATAACACCAACAACCAGCTGATTGGCATCAAACGGTGGTGTATTCGACATACTGGCGAGACAGCCGATATATCTACGCAGATAGCCGTATAGCGCGGAAATGCGCGCAGGATATAACGGCAATTACTGGAATTAAGATTAGTCGAGAAAGGCGGGCCGCCGGCGAATTACGGGCGCCGCATATATCTCTCGACTGCGGCGGCGAATAATAAGCTTTCGCCGCCAAATATCAACCGTTTATTGACTATATTGTAGCGGGGCCCACCGCCGGCCGAATAACTGACGGTTAATAGGGGCGCCGAGTGACTTTCCTGTGACCCTTTAAACCCGGCTTTAGTTCCATGAGCAAATCCCGCGACTTTCACCATATGCCGACGCTGGCGGCGCTGATGACCCCCTTCCCCTACCATATCGATATCGATGCCACCGTGGAGCAGGCGCTGGCACTGATGGAGGAGCACAGGGTGCACCATTTACCCGTGACCCGCGACGGCGATCTGGAAACCGTGATCTCCCGCGGCGATATCGAAAGGGCCAGCGCGCCGGGGCACCGGCTGGAGGAGCAGCAGCTCTATGTGCACGATCTCTGCGCCCGCCGCCCCTATATCGCCGATATTCACGATCCGCTGGACAGGATACTGCTGGCGATGGCGGATACCGGTATCGGCTCCGTGCTGGTGATGCGGGAGGGGGAGCTGGCGGGCATAGTGACCGTCACCGATGCCTTGCGCTTCTGCGGCAAACTGCTGGCCGAACTGGCGCAGAAGGTCGACGACTCCGTGGCCTGATTCGGCACTCGCGGGCTCGCGCCTGCACAACACTGCCCGCGAGTCAGAGCGGCCACACCCACAGCAGCGTGGGAATACCGACCAGCACCACCAGTATTTCCAGCGGCAATCCCATGCGCCAGTAGTCGCGGAATTCGAAGCCGCCGGGGCCGAGGATCAGGGTGTTGTTCTGGTGACCGACCGGCGTCAGGAAGGCGCAGGAGGCACCGATGGCCACCGCCATCAGGAAGCTGTCTGGATTAACGTCCAGCTGGCCAGCGGTACTCAGCGCGATGGAACACATGACCGCGGCGGTAGCGGCGTTGTTCATAAAGTCCGACAGGGTCATGGTGATGATCAGGATCAGCGCCAGGGCGACCACCGCGCTCCCCTGCGCCAGGTTTTTCAGCAACCCCTGCGCGACCAGGTCCGCCGCACCGGTGGTCTCCATCACCCCCGCCACCGGAATCAGCGCGCCCAGCAGCACGATCACCGAGCCGTCGATGGCCTCGTACATACCCCGCAGCGGCACCACCTTCAGCGCCATAAACGCCAGCGCGCAGGCGGAGAAGGAGATGGCCGCGGGCAGCAGGCCGAAGGCCGCGCCACTCACGGCGATGGCCATGGCCACCAGCGCCACCACGGCCTTTTCCTTGTTGGGAATACTGATGGCGCGCTGGGCCAGGGGCACGCAGCCCTGTTCGTAGGCGAAGGTGCTGAGGTTGTCATCGGTGCCCATCATCAGCAGCGCATCGCCGGCCAGCAGTGGCGTGGAGCGCAGCCTGCGCACCGAGCGGCGCCCCTGCCGCGACAGTGCCAGCAGGTTGATCTGGTAGCGCGCCGGCAGGCGCAGGAACTGCGCGGTGCGCCCGACCAGGGCTGAGTCCGGCATCACTACCAGTTCGCGCAGCTGTATGTCGGCGCGATCACCGCCGGATCTTTCCTTTTCCTTGTCCTTCGACTCGCGGTTTTCCCGGCTTTTCTTTGCCCGCTGCTCCTCGGCCTTCTCCTCACTTTTGCCCTTGCCCTCTTCCTCCTCCTTGGCCGGCTCTCCGGCGAGCTTCAGGCCCAGGCTGGAAATGGCGGAAGACAGGGCTTCCGGCTCGGCCTCGATCACCAGGATGTCGCCGCTGTACACCCGGTGCCAGGGGGTGGCCGGGGAGACGCGGGCATCGTTGTGCACCACGCCGACCACCTGCGCATCCTCGCTCTCCAGCATCTGCGCTATCTCGCGCAGGCTCTTGCCGGCGGCGGCGCTCTTCTCGCCGACCAGCGCCTCGGTCAGGTAGGTGCCGGTATCGAAAGTCGCCGCGCCCGCCTGGGGGCGCGCCGGCACCAGGCGCCAGCCGACCAGCGTCACGAACAGCACCCCCACCAGCGCCACCACCAGCCCCACGGGCGTGAAATCGAACATGCCGTAACTGCCGGCACCGGCGCTGGCGCGAAAGCCGGACACGATCAGGTTCGGGGGCGTACCGATCAGCGTCGTCATGCCGCCGAGGATGGTGCCGAAAGACAGCGGCATCAGTACCTTGCCCGGCGGCAGCTCGTGCTTTTCCGCCACGTCCGCGGCCACCGGCATCAGCAGTGCCAGGGCGCCGACGTTGTTCATGAACCCGGACATCAGCGCCCCCAGGCCGGTCAGCGCGAAGATGGCCAGGCCGATATTGCCGGACTTGGGCACCACCCGCTGCGCCAGCGCATCCATGGCACCGGTATTCTGCAGGCCGCGACTGAGGATCAGCACGCAGGCCACGGTGACCACCGCCGGGTGGCCGAAGCCCGCGAACGCATCTTCCGGTTCGATCAGCCCGGCGAAGACACAGGCCAGCAGCGACGCCAGCGCCACCATGTCGTGCCGCCATGGCCCCCAGATAAACAGCACCACGGTAACCGCGAGAATGATGAGAATCGTCAGCTGATCGACAGTCATAGAGAGAGGCTTCCCGGCGAGTGGCGGCGCAACGGAACAATCCACTGCCAGCTGTAAAACTGATCACCCATCAATGGTTCCTCCTGAACCATTTGATGGTCGCCCGCAAAATACTGGCGCAGATACGCGAATCTGCTGGTATTTCGCGGTCTCGCGCTGGCCTGCAGCCAGCGGCGGCACATCCCGGTGCCGCTCGTTAACCCGGCCAAAACATCGGCCGCCTGAATATTCAGGTTACACTGCGCAAAATTTCGGGAGACAGGATTTGCGCCAGAACACCGCGGACTACAAATACCTCTTTCTGCACGACGTGCCGCTGCTGGACGCGCGCGCGCCGGTGGAGTTCGCCCGCGGCGCCTTCCCGCAGTCGGAGAATCTGCCGCTGCTGGATGACCGCCAGCGCGAGCTGGTGGGCACCGAATACAAGCGCGCCGGTCAGCAGGCCGCCATAGATCTGGGCTGGCGCCTCGCCACCGCCGAGGTGCGCGCCGAGCGGCTCGCGGCCTGGAGCGACTTCGTGCGCCGCCACCCGGAAGGCTATCTCTACTGTTTCCGCGGCGGCCTGCGCTCGCGCACGACCCAGCAGCTGCTGCGCGCCGCGGATATCGACTATCCGCTGGTCGAGGGCGGCTACAAGGCGATGCGCAACTTTTTACTGGATCAGCTGGACTATCAGTGCGCGCAGCTGCCGCTGATCGTCATCGCCGGCCATACCGGCTGCGGCAAGACCGAGCTGATCCAGCGCGCCGCACGCGCCCTGGACCTGGAGGCGATCGCCCGCCACCGCGGCTCCAGCTTCGGCCGCACCGGGCGCGCGCAGCCGGCGCAGATCGATTTCGAAAACCGCGTCAGCATCGATCTGCTCAAGCTGGCGCAGCGGCCCGGGCCGGTGTTTATCGAGGATGAGAGCCGCCTGATCGGCCGCTGCGCCCTGCCGCCGGTGCTGCAGACGGCAATGAAAGGCGCACCGCGGGTGCTGGTGGAGGAGCCGGTGGAGGCGCGGGCGCGGCGTATCGTACGCGACTATGTGAATGAGGCGCTGCCGCGCTTCGCCGGCTCGGAACAGGGCCCGGCGGCAGCGCTGGGAGAGGAGCTGCGCAACAACCTGGGCCGGATCCAGAAGCGCCTGGGCGGACTGCGCTACAGGCAGCTGGACGAGCAACTGCAGGCCGCAAACCGCGAGCTGGCCGCGAGCGGCAGTGCCGACGCCTATATTCCGCTGGTGATGAGCCTGCTGACAGAATACTACGACGGCACCTACGAATACCTGATGGAGCAGCGCGAGGGGGAGGTGCTGTTTCGCGGCAGCTATTCAGAGGTCGAGGAGTGGCTGGTACGTGACTACTCCCTGTAGGGGCGGCGGGGCGGCCGTCCGCCGGTGGCCGCGATAGGAGTGGCCGACAAGTTGCCAGCCGGGAGATCTATCGCGGCCATGGGCCGCTCCTACAAGGGGGCCAGGTAGCGCCAGATTCGAGCACGCGCCCGCAAATGGGAAAGGAGCCCTTCAGGTATTGAGCGAAACCCGCCGCAACTGAAAACGTCGCGCAATAATCCAGTCCCGCAGCCGCCGCGGCAGCCAGCGCGCCATCCACGGCAGCAGGCGGCTCTTGTTGCCGATCCGTACCGTCGCCGGCGGCCGTTTGCGCAGCATTTCCTTTACCAGCCTTTTCGCCATGGTACTGGCCAGGGTCGCATTCTGCTGCGACTCCTGCGCGCGCGCGCGCACCGCTTCCTCCTGGCGCTTGTACCAGGAGTCCGGCGCCAGCAGGCCGCGCAGGGAGACCTCCGCATGGCGGCCGAACTCGGAGGCGATGGCGCCGGGCTGCACCGTCATCACGCGGATACCGAAGGGTTTCAGTTCCAGGCGCAGCACCTCGGACAGGGTGTGCAGGGCCGCCTTGGACGCGCAGTAGGCGCCGGAGAAAGGCGTCGGCATAACCCCGGACACCGAACCGATATTGCACACCAGGCCGCGGCGCTCGGAGCGCATCAGCGGCACACAGGCGCGGATCAGCGCCATGGGCGCAAAGACATTGGTGCGGAACTGGTTCTCCAGCGCCCTGGTATCGACTTCCAGCAGCGGGCCCATCTGGCCGTAGCCGGCGTTGTTGACCAGGATATCCAGGCGGCCGTAGGCGGCCTTCAGCGCGTGCACCACGCGGTTGATATCCGCCTGGGAATTGACGTCCAGCGCCTCGGTCGCGATGCCCAGGTCGGCCAGCTCCTGCAGGCTTTCCGGGCGCCGCGCCGTGGCGATCACGATGGTGCCGCGGCGGTGCAGGGCCAGTGCCAGCTCGCGACCGATGCCGCTGGAGCAGCCGGTGATCAGCGCCACCCGGTCCGGCACCACATAGCCGCGGCCGATCTGCGCCAGGCTCTCGGCGGCGAATAGCTGATCGGAGGGACGGAACCTCGTCACCGGCGGTTTGTTCACGGGCCCTGATCCGGTAATTGAAAGTGCGGGTTCTCTATCAGGCCGAAGATATTGCCGTAGGGATCGAGGAAACTGGCCATCAGTATGCCCTCGCCCACGTCGACAATCTCGGTGTGCTGGCGCGCGCCCATGGCTCCCAGGCGCTCCACCTGGGCGGCCAGGTCTGCGACGCCCCAGTAGGCGATGACGCCATCGGCGCGGCTGGTGACGCTGCGCGCGTCCGGGTTCAGCCCCAGCTCGAAGCCGCCGACATTGAAGCCCACATAGCACTCGGCATCAAAATAGGGTTCCTGTTCCAGCAGCTGCGAATACCAGCTCTTGGCCTCGGCGATATTGGTGACGCCGTAGATCACGGTGCGCAGGCCCAGTAACTGTCCCATGCTGAGACTCCCGTCGTTATCTGCTGATACTGTGCGAGGGGGAGATCACTGCAGCTCGTGCTCCAGCTGCTCGAGCAGGTCCAGCGGCTCCAGCTCGATGCCCTCCAGCTCCGAATTCCAGTTGATGCCCACCAGCAGCACATCGTCGTGCATACCGGTCAGCCAGTCGTCCATAAACTCTTCCAGGTCGATGGCCACCACCTGGTAGCCTTCCCAGTCGCCGTCGACGTGCATTTCGGCAAATTCGCGCTGCGACCAGAAGGGCATCACCTCGGTCTGCGGATACTTCTCGGATTCGCACAGGGCGAAGCCCTCGTCCCCCTCCAGCGCCCAGACACAGCCCTGCTCAGCGGCCTCGGGCAGAAAACGCGCGCAGTTTTCCTCGAAATCGTCACTCAGGGGTTCGACTTGCATACTTCCTGCCTCGGCACTCTGGAAAGGGAACGGATGGAAATGGACAGGAACGCAGTTTACGCCAGATTACCGGAGCCACCAACGAACGGCCGCCAGATATGTCGCAGGCGCTGCCGGCCCTTATCCCTTTTCAAACACGGCCATGGATTCGACATGTGCGGTGTGGGGGAACATATCCATCACCCCCGCCCGGGCCAGGCGATAGCCCAGCACTGCCAGCTCACCGGCATCGCGGGCGAGGGTGGACGGATTGCAGGACACATAGACGATCCGCCTGGCGCCAAAGCGCGCCAGTTCGCGCACCACCTCCAAGGCGCCGCCGCGCGGCGGATCCAGCAGTATCTTGTCGAAACCGGCGGCGGCCCAGGCGTGCGCGCGGATGTCCTGCGTCAGGTCGGCCGCGTGAAACTGCACATTGTGCAGGCCGTTCAGCGCCGCGTTGTCGGCACCGCGGCGGGTCAGCGCCCCCTCGCCTTCCACCCCGACCACTTCGCGCGCGCGGCGGGCGAGCGGCAGGGTGAAGTTGCCGAGACCGCAGAACAGGTCCAGCACCCGCTCGTGCGGCTGCGGGTCGAGCAGCGCCACGGCGCGGCTGACCATCTGCCGGTTGATCGCGAAATTGACCTGGACAAAGTCCAGCGGGTGGAAGCGCAGCGTCAGATCGAATTCCGGCAGCGTGTAGCTGAGCAGCTCGTCGCCGCGCTCATCCCCATCACCCTGGGGCCAGATTCTGTGCGCGCTGGCCACATCGCCGGGCTGCAGATACAGGTGGATGCCGGTGTCCGCGGCAAACGCGAGCCAGCGTTCGCGGTCCGCTGCGGTGAGCGGCTTCAGGTGACGCAGCACTATGGCCGCGGCGTCATCGCCGACCGCCACTTCCAGCTGGGAGAAACAGGCGCGCCCATCGCTGTCGTTAACCAGCTGTTTCAGGCGCGGAATCTGCGCGGCAATGGCCGGGTGCAGCACATGGCACTCGCGGATATCGGTCAGATCGTTGGAGCGCTTCTGGCGGAAGCCGAATATCAGCTGCCTGCCCGCACGCTTGTGCTCGCGGCTGTCCTCGCGACCGGGTTTCACCATACGGATACCGAGCCGCCCCTTGCGCCGGTAGCCGAAGGGTTCAGCCGCCAGCGGCGGCAGCACTTCGGGCACTTCGATATCACCGAAACGCGCCAGCTGTTCCAGCAGGATTTGCTGCTTCTCCAGGATCTGCGCCTCGGGCTGCAGATGCTGCACCGCGCAGCCACCGCACAGATCCACGTGCGGACAGCGCGGCGCGCAGCGCTGCGGGGATGCCTGCAGCACTTCCAGCAGGGTGCCCTCGTCAAAGCGCGAGCGCCGCGCAATGTACTGGAAGCTGACCTTCTCGCCGGGCAGCGCATTGTCGATAAACACCGTCTTGCCGCCGACGCGGGCGATACCGCGCATATCGTGACTGAACTTTTCCACGACCGCCTCGGCGCGCGCGGGCAGCGGTTTCTGCGGCGGTTTGGATGGGGAGAAGAAACGGGGCTTTTTGGCCATAAATTTTTACAAGAAAAGAAAATCGAGTAGTCGTAGGGTGCTGTCAGATCACCAGGCGGTGACCGTTATCCCGCAGCCAGCGGCGCAGCTCCCTATAGCGCGGGCAGACGCTCTCCACCAGCTGCCAGAAAGCGCGGCTGTGGTTGTGGTGCTGCAGATGGGAAACCTCGTGCGCCACCAGGTAATCCACCACCGGCTCCGGCGCCAGGCACACCAGCCAGTTGTACTGCAATTCGCCGCGGATACTGCAGTGCCCCCACTTGCTCCTGGTGCGGCGCACGCGCACGGCGCTGAATTCGAGGCCGAGCCGCTGCGCGAGTTGCGCCGATTTTTCGCTGAGCAGTGTCAGCGCTTCGCGCTGATAGAGGCGCTGCAGGGCCGCCTGCAGCTGGACTTCTTCCGCTTCTCGGTAGCGGGTATAGAGATTGATTGCCTCACCGATGCCGCTGTCGCGGGGACCAGCAGCGCGCAGCAGGGGCAGCTGTCGCCCGAGCCACGGAAAACGCTCGCCGAAAACATAGCGGTATTCGGGCACCTGCGCCGCGCGCTGGTCGGCGCGCAGCAGTTGCGCGCGCACCCACTGGATATTCTCCTGCAGGAACTGGTGCCCGTATCGCGCCGCGCAGCGCTCGGGAATACGCACCTCCACGCCGGCTTCCGCCAGTACCAACCCGAGCCGCTTGCGCCGGCGCGAGCGCACCAGCCGGTAGGGGATATCCTCGTAGAGAAATTGCTGCTCTGTCATTGTCCGCCGTGGGCCACCACCGCCATGGTGATGCGGGATATACAGTTCAGCTTGCCGCGGGGATCGGTGATGCGGATTTCCCACACCTGACTGCTGCGCCCGATATGCACCGGCCTGGCGGTGCCGGTTACCTCACCCTCCGCGACCGGGCGCAGGTGGTTGGCATTGATCTCCTGGCCGACGCAGTAGAATTTGCCGGTATCCACCACCAGATTGGCGGCGATGGAGCCGAGGGTCTCCGCCAGCACCACACTGGCGCCGCCGTGCAGTATGCCGAACGGCTGGCGGGTGCGGTGATCCACCGGCAGTGTACCCACCAGGTAGTCATCGCCGATCTCGGTGATCTGCAGGCCGATATAACCGGGCATACAGCCGGCGGCGCTCTCGTTCAACTGTTCCAGGGAAGGGGTTGTGTGCCAGATTGTCATTGGGTTACTTCCAGATTGAAAAAATTCGCGGTGGCGCAGCTGCCGGTGGCCATCCGGGAAAAAACCTCATCGGTACTGTTTACCGGCCACAGGCGCTTTTCCCGGATGGCCACCGGCAGCTGCGCCTTTGCATCGAGATTTTTGCCTCGCCCGAATGTATAGGGGTACATCTTGCGCTCACCCTGGCCAAGCGGTCAGGGTCAATAGAAAAAATCGAAACCGAACACGCCGTAGCGGAGCAGCTGCATATCCAGCAGCTGCAGCTCCCGCGCCAGTGCGCCGCGCTGGAAGCGCAGGGCGCGCATGGTTTCCTCGTTTTGGGTGCCCGACAGCGCGGCGCGCACCGAGTAGAGCTCGCGCTCGAGATAGTCGCGGCGGTCGACCAGGCGGCGGTACTCCTGCGCCACCTGATAATCCGCCAGGCCGCGCCGGTATCCATTCATAAACAGGTCGGCGGTGGGGCCGGTGCAGACGCCCTCGTAGCCGTGGCCGCGGCGGCCCTGGAAGTAGCCGTTCTCCGGCGTACAGAACTGCTCCACGCCCTCTTCGTGGCCGCGCAACCAGGCCTCGCTGTCGACGCGCACGCCGTACTCCTGGCACTTCTGCGCTATGTCGTAGACGAGCGACTGGCCGCGTCCGCGGGCGCCGTCCTGAATACCGCGCTCGTACCAGAGGCCGGCCTGGCACTCCTCCTCGGAGACCACCGCGCAGCCTGACAGCAGCGCGGCCAGGGCGAGCAGTGGGAGGCGCAATCTGTTGGCGGTTGGCATGGCGGAGTTCTCGCGGTATCGGTTACGTTTCTTGTCTTTGCGCCCCCGGCCGCATCAGCCGAAGTGCTTGTCGGCGACGAACGGGTTGGTCTGCCGCTCCTGACCGAAAGTGGACATGGGGCCGTGGCCGGGGATAAAGCGCACGTCGTCGCCGAGCGGCCAGAGTTTTTCGGTAATCGAGCGGATCAGGGTGTCGTGGTCGCCCTTGGGAAAGTCGGTGCGGCCGATGGAGCCGGCGAAGAGCACGTCGCCCACCAGCGCCAGCTTGCTGGAGCGGTGAAAGAAGATCACATGGCCCGGCGTGTGGCCCGGACAGTGGTGCACTTCCAGCACCTCGTCGCCGACGGTGACCGTGTCCCCCTGCACCAGCCAGCGGTCCGGCGTAAACGCCTCCACCGGCGGAAAGCCGAACATCTGCGTCTGCAGCGGCAGCTGCTCGATCCAGAATCTGTCTTCCTCGTGAGGCCCCTCCACCGGCAGCTGCAGCTGCTGCGCCAGCGCCGCTGTGCCGCCGACATGGTCCAGGTGGCCGTGGGTCAGCAGGATCTTTTCCAGCTGCAGGCCGCGCTCTTCGACCGCCGCCAGGATGCGGTCCAGGTCGCCGCCCGGGTCCACTACCGCCGCGCGCCTGCTGTCGTCGCACCAGAGCAGCGTGCAGTTCTGCTGAAAGGGCGTGACCGGAACCGTGTGAAATTGCAGCGACATAAGGAAAAACCCACCACTTCGGAAAATGAGCGCGGGATTATACCGTGACCGCCGCGGGAGTTCGCACACTGGTCAGCGGCCGGCGGCTGTGATTCTTCTTCAGCAGTTCGCGCAGGTCCTCGAGCAGCTGCTGGTGCACCAGGGGATTGCCCCAGTAACCGTCGTGGGCCACCAGCTGCGGCCCCCAGCTGGGCGCGCTCCAGTCCGCCAGCGGGCGCGTCTCATAGTCGCGATACACCGCCTGGTTGTAGGAGGGGCTCAGCGGTTTCAGCGGCCAGCCGAACAGGTCGTCCGGGTGGTAGAAGTTCTTCCAGCGGAAGTTGTAGCCGCGGGTATCGGCGGTCACCGCCTGGATCTGGTCGCGCGGCATGCTCGCGCACCAGAGCGGGTTGGTGGCGCCGAGGGTGTACCAGTGACTCAGGGTCTTGAGGCGCAGGAAGAGGTCGCGGCCGGAGCCCTTGTGTACGCCGCGCGGGCCGCCATCGCGCCAGAGGCCGTGGCTGATACTGTTCTTTTGCGCATCCCACAGGAAATTGGAGAGATTGATGCAGCCCACCGAGTGGCTGACCAGCACGACCGGCGCATTGTCGGAGGTGGCCGCCGCGGCCTTCTCCAGCGTGGCGTAGATCGCCTGCTGGGTCTTTTCGTAGATGCCGCCGCGCTGCTGGATATCGCCCATCTGCGCGGCGCTCTCGGCCATGCCATAGAGCATGAACTTGCGCGCGCGCAGAAAATCCATATCGCGCTTCTGCATGCCCTCGAACACCCGCTCGATATTGGTCTGCAGGTGCCCCTGGCACAAAATGGTGTCGCAGTGCAGCCGCGACCAGTCGTCGCCCAGGCCCTCGCGCAGGGCCGTGAACAACGGCTCGGCAAAACTTTCGCCCACCGCCCCCATACCCGGCGCCGCCAGAATCACTATATCCGCCATATTTGTCCCCGTTTATTGTTCTGTCTACGACGCTCAAGATACTTATAGCCAAAAAAGCGCCGGTCTTTATCGTGAATCGGGCACCGCTGATCAGTGGGAAGCTACCACTTGGTACTGCCTCTGGCAAAGAGCGCGTCCCCTCCCCCCGCCCCGGGGGGGATGTCACAAGCCTGTCGCCCTGCCACCCTCATAGTGCATAATCACGTCTGTATAAAATTCAATCACTAAAGACGACCTGCATTCAGCGATGCTATTGACCTCCAAATACAGCCTGCCGGACTGCCCGGAGCACACACTGGCGCGCCCGCGGCTGCTGTCACTGCTGAACGACAGCCACAGCGATCAGCTACTGCTAGTCACGGCGCCGGCCGGTTACGGCAAGACCACCCTGATCTCCTCCTGGGCCGCAACCCAGGACAACCCGGTGGCCTGGTACTCCCTCGATGCCAGCGACAACGAGCCCAGCCAGTTCTGCCGCTACCTGGTGGAGAGCGTGCACCGCGCCACCGGCAACGGCGTGCCGGAGACCCACAAGCTGCTCACCGCCCAGCAGCGCCCGGATCCGGCGCTGGTGATCAGCCAGCTGCTGGCGGAACTGCGCGGCCTGCCCAGCGAGCTGCGCATCGTGCTGGACGACTACCACCAGATCGACAACGAGGCGGTGCACGACGCCACCCGCTTCCTGCTGCGCCACGCCCCGGCCGGTATCGGCGTGGTGCTGACCAGCCGCAGCCAGCCGCCGCTGGGCCTGGCGTCGCTGCGCGTGCAGGGGCGCCTGCTGGAACTGGGCAGTGACGAGCTGGCCCTCAATACCGAAGAGATCGCGCAACTGCTGCGGCAGCGGCTGCCCTTTACCCTCGACAGCGACCGCGCGGAACAGTTGCACCAGCTCAGTGAGGGCTGGCCCCCGGCTGTGCAGCTGTTCGCACTTTCCGTGCGCGACCGCGAGGAAGTGGACCGCTACCTGGGCGAACTGGAGCAGGGCCACAGCCATATCCTCGACTACCTGGCGGAAGAGGTCCTCGAGCGGCTGGACCCGCAACTGCGCGAGCTGCTCGCCTGCACCTCTATCCTGACCCGCGTCAACGCCCACCTGGCGGAGCATCTCAGCGGCCTCGACGGCGGCCAGCAGCTGCTGGAGCAGGCGGCGCGCCGGGGGCTCTTCCTGCAGGCGCAGGACTCGAGCCGCCAGTGGTTCCGCTACCACCCGGTGTTTGCCCGCTTCCTGCAGCGCCAGCTCACCGACCCGGCGCGCCTGCTGGAACTGCACCGCACCGCCTGCGACACCTGGCAGCAACTGGGCCAGCCGCTGGAGGCGCTGCGCCACGCGCTGGCGGCGGAGGATAAGGAGCGGATGCGCCAGCTGCTGAGCGAACAGGGCGAGCAGCTGCTGCGCGAGGGCCAGACGCGGATACTGAACGACTGCCTCGACTGGCTCGGCGCCGACGAGCTGCGGCGCAACGCCCGCTTCACCCTGATCGCCGCCAAAATGGCGCGGGACAACTTCGAGCACGACCGCTGCGAAAAGCTGCTGGCCGCCGCCGAGAGCTGGCTGCAGCGAGAGGACCCGCAGCGCTGGCGCGAATACGAGGGCGCCTTCGCCGCCGCGCGCGCCCAGGCCGCCGTGGCCCGCGGCCAGACACTGCTGGCCAAGGAGTACGCCGAGGAGGCGCTGGGACTGCTGCGCGACGAGCAGACGGGCGAGCGCATCGCCGCCCTGCTGGTGGTCGGCGAAACCGGTTTCTGCCTCGGCGAGCTGGAGCCGGCCAGCGCGCATATGCAGGAGGTGGAGGCCCTGGCGCTCGCCGAACAGGACTACCCCAGCGCCGCCTGGGCCATCTGCCAGCAGACCGAGATCGCCATCGCCCAGGGGCTGCTGAAAAAGGCCGCGTCGCTGCAGGAGCGCGCCCAGCGACTGATCGAGGAGCACCTGCTGACCGGCCTGCCGATCTCCGAATTTATCTGCCGCCTGCGCGGACAGCTGATGTGGGAACAGGGCGACCTGGATGCCGCCGCCGCCTGCGCCCGCCGCGGCATGCAGATCAACCGCAAGGTGGGCGAGCGCTGGCTGCTGCCCGAGTACACGCTGCTGCTGAAAGTGGCCCAGGCCAGAGGGGAAAAAGAGGAATCGCTGGAGTGGCTGGCGCGCATCGACCGGCTGCTGGCCGGCGAGCGCTACCACCGCGACTGGGTTGCCAATGCCGACGCCGCGCGCATGCGCACCTGGCGCGCGCTGACCGACCAGCCGGCCATCGCCGCCTGGCTCGAACAGGCGGCGCCGGTAGCGGACAGGCCCAGCAACCACTTCGAGCAGTGCCACGGCCGCAACCATGTGCGCGCGCTGATCGAGCTGCACCGCTGGTCCGATGCCAACCGCCTGCTCAGCCGCCTGCAACAGGTGGCGCGCGAGTGCGGTCTGATCACCGACTGCCTGCGCAACCTGGTGCTCGAGGCGCACCTGCTGTGGCTGCGCGAACAGCGCGATGGCGCCGTCAACGCCATCCGCGAGGCACTGAGTATCGCCGTCGAGCGCGACTTCAGCGCCAGCTTCCTGCAGATCGGCAAACCGCTGATCGTTATCCTGAAGGCGGCGCTGGAGGACGGGCTGAGCGAGGCGGAGGCCGACAAGGCGCAGGAACTGATCCGCCTGGCGCAGCAGCAGCCGGAGCTGGACGGCGGCATCCGCATCGAGCTGGACGAGACTATCATCCGCGAAATCCTCGACAGCGACGCGGTGCCGGATTTCCTGCGCCACTCGCCGCTGACGCCGCGGGAGTGGCAGGTGCTGAACGCCATCCACTCGGGCCTCTCCAACGAGCGCATCGCGCGCCATTTCAAGGTGGCGCCGAGCACCATCAAGACCCATATCCGCAGCCTGTACCAGAAGCTGGACGTGAAGGACCGCCAGGAGGCCATCGCGCTGGCGGAGCAGATGCTGAGGTCGGTGCAGGATCAGCCCTGAACCGACGCAGACGCCCTGTAGGAGCGGCGGGGCGGCCATCCGCCGGTGGCCGCGATCGGGCTTTCGGGTGCGTCCGGACATCGCTGACTCGCGCCATCCATGGCGCTCACCCTTCGGGCGCCTTCGGCGCCCAAATTTGCTCCCGGCAAATTTGTCGCGGCCATGGGCCGCTCCTACAGCGTGTACCCAAACCTGCCAATCCTTCCCCCTCCCCCCTCGGCGGGGAGGAGGCAGCACCCGGCCAGCGACGCCATACTCACCCTATCCTTATAGGAGTGGGTCCGCCCGCAATCTCGAATAATGAAATAGGCAGTAACCTATGAGCGGCAACACCAAGAGCGGCAACAACGGGGAGTGGTGGCGCAACGGCGTTATCTACCAGATCTACCCGCGCAGCTTCTGCGACGCCAACGGCGACGGCATCGGCGACCTGCCGGGCATCACCCGCAAGCTCGACTATGTGCAGTCCCTCGGTGTGGACGCCATCTGGATTTCGCCCTTCTTCAAGTCGCCGATGGCGGACTTCGGCTACGACGTGTCCGACTACCGCGACGTGGACCCGATCTTCGGCAACTTGCAGGACTTCGATACGCTGATCGAAGCGGCGCACGAGCGCGGCCTCAAGGTCATCATCGACCAGATCCTCAGCCACTCCTCCGACCAGCACCCCTGGTTTGAAGAGAGCCGCAGCAGCCGCGACAACCCCAAGGCCGACTGGTATGTCTGGGCCGACCCCAAGCCGGATGGCAGCGCGCCCAACAACTGGATGTCCAATTTCGGCGGCAGCGCCTGGCGCTGGTGCACCCGTCGCCGCCAGTACTACCTGACCAACTTCCTCAAGGAGCAGCCGGACCTGAACCTGCACAACGCGGAAGTCCAGGAGCAGCTGCTGGCCGACCTGAAATTCTGGCTCGATCGCGGTGTGGACGGCTTCCGCCTGGATGCGATCAATCACGCCTTCCACAACCAGTCGCTGGCCAATAATCCGCCGCGCCCGCTGCAGCTGGATGAAAAAGGCCTGCCTCCGGTCAACACCTATCAGTACCAGTGGCATATCCACGACAAGTCGCAGCCGGAGAACCTGATTTTCCTGCAGCGCGTGCGCCAGCTGATGGAGCAGTACCCGGGCACCATCACCGTGGGCGAAGTCGGCGACGACAACACCCACAAGATCATGGCCGAGTACACCACCGGCGAGCGCCTGAACATGGCCTACTCCTTCGATCTGCTGACCGAGGAGTGCAGCGCACAGTTTCTACGCAATACGCTGGAGAAGAACCGCGCCGTGATCGAACAGGGCTGGCCCTGCTGGTCCATCAGCAACCACGACGTGCCGCGCTCCATCACCCGCTGGAACAAGGGCTTCGACAGCGAACAGGCCCTGGCCCGCGCGCCCCTGTTCCTGCTGATGCAGCTGACCCTGCGCGGCAGCGTGTGCCTGTACCAGGGCGAGGAGCTGGGCCTGCCGGAAGCGGACATCGCCTTCGAGGACCTGGTGGACCCCTACGGCATCAATCTATGGCCTGAATTCAAGGGCCGCGACGGCTGCCGCACGCCCATGCCCTGGGTGAACCATGGCGAGATCAACGCCGGCTTCTCCAAGGTCAAACCCTGGCTGCCGGTGCCCGAGGCGCATCACCACCTGGCGGTGAGCGTGCAGGAAGGCGACAGCCACTCGATGCTGAACCAGTTCCGCGCGCTGATCGACTGGCACCGGAAACTGTCGCCGGCCCTCGCCACTGCGTCGCAGCAGGTGTTGGACACGGACAGCGACCTGCTGGCATTCACCCGCCGCACGGACAGTGAGGAATATCTGGTGGTACTGAACCTGGGCAAGGCCGCGGAGACTTTCGCGCTGCCGGCCGAGTTTGTCGGCGCCGAGGACATCACCCCGCCCCTGTTCGGCGGCCAGTCCGACGGCGACAAGCTGTCGCTGCCGGTAGCCGGCGCGCGGGTACTGCACCTGAAGAAGAACTGAGCAACTTAAGAAGATATTTAAAAGTTTCAGAAGTGCCCCGGCGCCAGAACCGCCATTCGTCCGCCGGGGCGCTTCTACCTATCAACCCCCAAGTAGTTTGCGTACGTCTACTCTCCTTTCGACGTCTGCTTCTCTCGCCGGCCATTGGCCGGCTTTTTTTTATTCTGCGGGCCACCCTCATACAGCCGGCCAGTCAAATAACGGCCTGAAATATTTCCTGCGACTCGGTATCGAATATCAGTATGCCCTCGCTGACACCATCCAGCTGCCCGATCAATTGGCCCTGCCGGTTCCAGACTGCAGACTGGCCCGCACAGGTATTGCCGTCCGCCTCGCCCACCGCGTTGGCCATCAGCACCGGCATGCCATAGTCGCCGGCAATCACCGCCAGGCGCGCCTCCGCCCTGCCGATACCGCCCACAAACTTCGCCACGCTGGCGATATAGATATCCGCGCCCGCAGCCTCGGCTCGCTGCGCATGCTCGGGCACGGAAATCTCATAGCAGATCGCCAGCGCCGCCACAGGCCCGGCGCCCAGGGCGCGAATAGAACTCTCACCGCTGACAAAGAACGGGGTTTCGTCCGGATGCAGAATCTGTTTCGAATAGACCCGCCTGTCGCTCTCCGGCTGGAACACCAGCAGACCGATACAGACGCCAGCATCCGCTCTGGTCGGCGCGCCGACACAGATGACCACCTTTTCCCTGTCGGCCAGTTGCTGGAAGACATCCAGGCGCCTGTCGTCGGGATTTACCGCCAGCGCCTCCGCCAGTGCGGGTTCGTAACCGGTCAGTGACAGCTCCGGAAAAACAATCACCTGCGCACCGGCGGCAACAGCCATATCGATGATCCCGCAATGGCTGTCGATATTTGCCGCGATATCGCCCTTGATTGGCCTGGTTTGTGCCACACAAATTTTCACAGCAACTCCCCGGTTCAGCTGCGAACGCGCTGATAGGCAGGCTGTTCGTACTGGCCGTAGTCAACGTCCTCCGAGATCCACAATGCGGCCGATTCAGACTTTCGCTCCTCGATAGTCTTGCCAAATATCTCGACGTGAATCTCATTCATGATCTGTGCCAGTTCAGATTTGCGGGCAAGCCCCAGAAAGATACCGGCCTGCATAAACCCCTCCAGCCGGTGGCGCTCGGTCGCGGGCGCTTTATAGCCGTCCCTGGAAGCCCTGAACATTAACGTCAGCCTCCTTTTCACTTCGTCGATATAGGCCTCTCGATCCATTTTCGATTTCACCTCCAGTCAGCGCCTTTAAAACAATTTCGTAACAGGCGAGCGGTGCAATGCGGCACTCATATCGCGCAAGCTTTAGCCATTTCAACGGGCGACACGCACCGTCCACTGACTCGCCCACAGCTCAGCGTGATCCGCCGCCAATCAACCGTCCAAAAACTTGATATATCTGCAAGCCCAGCCAGACCATAGCGCCGATCAGCAGCCCTTGCACAAGAAACAGCACCGGGCAGCCAAAGATAATTGCAAGCGCAATCTTCCAGTCAAAACCCGTTGTGACAAACGGAAAAAACGGCAAAAACAATAGAGAGAAGAAATAGCAGAAACTAAACCATCCCTTTGCCACGATTTCTATTAAGGATGCCTGGACGTTCACTTTGCTATCTTATCCATTTGACACCTCCAGGTCGGTTAGATGGAGGTGCGTGTAAAAGCGGGCTAGGTTCCGTAGCAACCTGCCTGTGATTGTTATGCATTGGCAATGCGATGAAATAAATACAATGCCACAAGAATTAGCGGCACCCACAAAACAGGAGACTGATAAACTGACATAGGGCTTGATTCACCCAGATTGCTTCTTTTTGACTCCCACCACGGAAAAAACACCATCAGAATGGCAAATGTTGCCAGGCTCGTAAGAACTGAAAAAATGGCGATATAAATAACGGAGGTATTTTGCTCACCAGAAATCAGACCAGCCAAATACTGCCCTGCCCCAACGCCGAGTGGAATCAAAGCGTAACTTCTAGATTTTTTAACCGCTTCTTTATTCATTTTTTTCAACAATGCCAGTGATGTATAACGCTCGGTTTAGGGGCGACTGGAGCGTAGCGTAAGCCATCCCAGCCGCGCATTTCGCGGCGATTACAATCGCTTGTTATGTTTTTAGCGCATCTCGGTAAATACTACAGAATCCGGAACCTTTTGTAGGTCAACGCGCGTAGAATGCATCTGCTGTAGGCGCCAGCCTCCGTTCTCCTTGACTACCACCACACTTTCCAGCCACGCAACCTTCTGCGTGGACTTTTTTGAAGAAAATACGGCTTTATTCCAGTAATTCATAAGTGCGATATCTTCTCTCACATCAGTAGAAATTAGGCTAAAGAAATTTTCTCTCTTGTATTCACTTGGAGCGACAACAGCGACAAGCTCATCAATACCCCAAACCTCTCCGTTTTCAAGGAGTTCGAATTTATCCGTTACTGCCGCCCTCATACCTGAGTGGTCAATTTCCGACATTGCGGAAAATAGCGCCGTAACTGGTTCAAAAGCCGGAATCACCTGCGCTGAAACCGCCCCAGAGAATAACGATAGAGTCAACACAAGTTTTCTTATTATTTTCATGGGTTCCTCCAAATGACATAACGAGGCTGTAGAAAAACTCCGGCCCCTTCCTTCTGATTGTATTTCACCCAGAAAATCGCGTGCCTACGTGAATTCTGGCTCTATTTGGGGTGACGAAAAGCATTTTAGGGCACTCT